>CP070713.1:3527173-3542982 GCA_020351445.1 Myxococcales bacterium | reverse complement strand
GGAAAAAGAGCGAAGAGGATGCATGGGGATGGGAAAGCCCCTGGGGCCGCGGGCGTCCCGGCTGGCACATCGAGTGCTCGACGATGTCGATGAAGCATCTCGGCGATACGCTCGACCTGCATGGAGGCGGCTTGGATCTGGTGTTTCCGCACCACGAAAACGAAATCGCCCAGAGCGAGGCCGCAACTGGAAAGCCGTTTGCACGGTGTTGGATGCACAATGGTTTCGTCGAGGTCGACAAGGAAAAGATGAGCAAGAGTCTCGGCAACTTCTTCACGGCACGAGACCTGTTCGATCGCGTGGAGCCCGAGGCGATCCGCTACTTCATGATGACGGTGCACTACCGTGCCCCCCTCAACCTCGACTGGACCCTCGACGAAGCTGGCAACGTAACCGGGTTTCCGCAGTTCGAAGAAGCCGAACGACGAGTGGCCTACCTGTACAAAACCAAGCAGCGGCTCGAAGGGCTTCCGCCGAAGCGCGTGGTCGACAACGACGCGCCTACCCCGCCCGAGATCGCGGGCTTCGCCAAAGCGCTTCGCGAGTCGCTGGACGACGACCTCAACATGCCGGTGGCGCTCGCGAAGGTGGCCGACTTCCTCAAAGCGGTAAACGAGCTTTGCGACCAAGCGATGAAGAAGAAGGGCAAGGCGGCCCGGAGCTCGGTGGAGCGGGCACGGGCCGGATTCCGCGCGCTCGAGGCAGAGCTCGGGCTCGGCCCGGAACCCGCCGACGCGGTCCTTCTGCGGATCCGCGACCGAAAGGCCACCGCGCGCGGCTTGAAAGCAGAGGCGATCGAAGCGCGAATCGCGGACCGCGCCGAAGCCAGAAAGTCGAAGGACTTCGCCGAGGCGGACCGGATTCGGGACGAGCTCGCCGCCAAGGGCGTGGAATTGTTGGACGGCCCCGAGGGAACGGGCTGGACCATCACGGACTGATGAGATAATCAGGTGCGTCGCGCTGTGTGACCCGAAATTCCGGTTTTTTCTGGGCTTCGGGCCGACCCAAATCTGTCGCTGGCCCGCGCCATGTGTCACCCTGATACTTCCTTGGAGCATCGAGTTTTGACGTCGTCTGTCCCAAAGCCACTGGCAGAAGGCACTTTGAGCGCCACGCCATTCGGCCACGTACTACTGTCCATCCAGAAGAAGGGGCTCTCCGGCACTCTCGCGATCTGGCCGGACGACGATCGATCGGGACAAGACCGCATTCTCTTTCGAGCCGGCGCACCCGCGGTGGGACGATTCCTCGACCCCGCAGCCGACTTGGAGCGCGGCATGCTCAACATCTTCCATCGGGACAAGGGCCCGTACGCGTTTTACGAGGCGGACTTGGTCGGCGAGGGCAAAGGAGAGTTGCGGGGACAGGTCGACATCTTCACCCTGATCGCGAGTGCGCTTCGCGGGGGTGTCCCGAAAGACGCCATAACGCGGGTAATTCGAAAGCTCGGCGTCGAGCGCCAGCGCATCAAACGGGGAGCGCCCTTGCCGAGGCTCGGACTGCTGTCAAATGAGATGGCGTTTGTCGAGCTCATGCGCGCGGAGCCCGCCACCGCGGTAGTTCTCATCGAGCAGTTCGGCGATCCAAAGGTCGCACAGCGCATGCTTTACCTGCTCGCGATCACGGAGTGCCTGGAACCTTATCGTCCGGTCTCACAGCAGAAGCTCAAGGCGGTCTCACCCTCTTCTCAAAACACACAGCGAAGGTCGTCTCCGCCGGGGCCGCGCAGGTCGGTTAGCTCTTCGTCGAGCATGTTGCCCCCGAAGAGACGAGCGTCGACTCCGCCCGGGATGCGTGACTCGGCGCCCGGGGGGGATTCGGTTTTGCCGACCTCGATCAGTAACCTGCCACCGGGCAGAACGCTTTCAGGCGAAATCGTTGCACCACGCGAGCTGCCGCCCGAGCCCCCGCGTCACTTGAGCCCGGACCACAAGAAGCGGTGGGAAGAGGTC
Organism: Myxococcales bacterium; assembly: GCA_020351445.1. Lineage (GTDB taxonomy): Bacteria > Myxococcota_A > Polyangia > Polyangiales > Houyiibacteriaceae > SG8-38. Next base: position 3,541,030 of record CP070713.1, on the reverse strand, counting down.
TCGCGGGTTATCGGCATGATGGACCGCCAGAACTACTTCGAGATGCTCGGCGTGAAGGAGTCGGCGGACAGCGGCGAAATCCGCAAGAAGTACATGGCGATGGCGAAGAAATGGCATCCCGACCGACTGGCTCCGGAACTGTCGGATCTGCGCCCCTGGGTCGACGAGGTGTTCCACCTCTATACCGTGGCGAGCGACACGCTCAGCGACTCGAAGAAGCGAGGCGAATATCAGAAGACCGTGATGCAGGGCGGTGGTACGCCCGAGTCCGAACGAAAGCTCAACGTGATGGTTGAGGCCGCAATCAACTTCCAGAAGGTCGATGTGTTGGTCAAGCGACGGCAGTACGACGAAGCCCTGCAGATCTGCGACCATGCAATGGCTGTCGTTCGCAAGGAAGCCGACTACCCGGCGATGAAGGCTTGGATCCTTCTCCTTCGAGACGGTACCGACGGCGAACAGGTCGCCAACGAGATCCGCAGCCTGCTTCGGACGACGTTTCGGATCAATCCCGACCACGTCCACGGCCACTTCGTGCGGGCGCATTTCTTGAAGAGGCAAGGCGATCACGAAAAAGCGCTGCAGCACTTCAAGAAGGTCGCCAGGCTCGACCCGAAGAACCTCGAAGCACTCCGCGAGGTACGCATCGGCAACATGCGCAAGTCAAGAGGCCGCAGCAGCGCCCCACCCCCGCGAGGCGACAGCAAGCGCCCCGGCATCTTCGGCAAGTTCTTCAAGAAATAGACCCCGAAAAAGGGGACAGTCCCCTTTTCTTCTTGCTGACGATGTCGGGCGTTGGCGCCTGCGTCCTTTCCGCCGGTGCCGGACCCGCAACTCCCTGAAACCCCTGTCCTTCCGCCTGGCATGCGGTCTGCACGACCGTGCCGGATGGACGGTCCTCGTGAACGCCTCGCTCGGCTCGGCCCGGCGTTTCTCTCGGACTCCGAGCTTCTCGCCATCCTTCTTGGCACGGGGCGTGCTGGTGAGGGCGTCGTTTCGCTCGCGGCCAAAGTCCTCAAAGAAACCGGCAGCCTCTGGGCGCTGGCGCGAATGAGCATCGCTGAGCTCGGTCGCATACCCGGTATCGGGCCGGCCAAGGCGGCGCGCGTCGCCGCAGCATTCGAGGTAGGCTCGCGCGGATTGGTCTCCCCGGACATCGAGGCCACCCCTCTCTCGAATAGCGAAATGGTGTACGTCCGGTACGGCCGGCGGCTCATGAGCAGCCGTGTCGAACGCTTCGTCGTGATCTCCGTAGACGCGAAGAACCGCGTCCGGGCAGAGCGGGAGGTCGCCCGCGGCGGACGCACGACCTGTCAGGTCGATCCGGCCGAAGTCTTCAGGCTCCTGGTCTCCGAATCGGCCTCTGGTGCGATCTTCGTACACAACCATCCGAGCGGCGATCCCGCCCCGAGCCCCAAGGACCTCGAGCTCACCGAACGGTTGGTCGCGGCCGGGTCTGTGCTCGACATCCGCATCCTCGATCACCTGATCGTGGGTAGCGGGCGATACACCAGCCTCCGCGATGCTGGCCTGTGGCCAAGTACCGCTGTGAAATCAACGCCTTCGGTCTGTTTGAGGAGCTGATTTGGGCGGCTTGACACCCCCTCGACCCCGTGCTTTCTTCGGGCACTCTTATTTTCCGGGAGCATTGCTGTGAAGCGGACCTATCAACCACATCGTAAGCGCCGTCTTCGGACACACGGGTTCCGCGCGCGTATGAAGACCAAGGGCGGGAGGAACATCCTCAACGCCCGCCGTCGCAAGGGGCGCAAGCGCCTCACCGTATCCTGCTACAAGAAGTAGCGGTGCGAGGATGCCTCGCGCATCGGGTACGACAGGGGCTCGGAGCGACAAACCGCAGCGGTTTCGACGCGCCGATCGGCTGAAGAAGCGTTACGAATTCAGGCAAGCACAGCTCAGCGGGCGGCGAATCCACACTCCCCACTTTCTCATCGTCGTCCAACCAAATGCACTACAAAACACGCGACTTGGGATCACCGTGACGAAGAAAGTGGGTACCGCCGTCCAGAGAAACCGCATCAAGCGGGTGGTACGCGAGGTGTTCCGGCGGAATCGCCACCTGTTTCCCGCCGGCCATGACCTGGTGTTCATCGCGAAACGCGGGTCGACCGACATCGAGTACGGCGCGTTGTTGAACGAGCTCGAGCTCGCGGCCAGGAAGCTCCAGCCGGAGACGGCACGATGATTCGGGCGGCGCTCCTGTTCTTGATCCGCCTCTACCAAACGACGCTGTCGCGTCTGATCGGCCCGTCGTGCCGGTTCGAGCCATCTTGCTCGAGCTACACGGCCACCTGCATCGAGCGCTTCGGCGCCCTGCGCGGGTCATGGCTTGGAATCAAGCGAATCGGGCGCTGCCACCCGCTGAACCCGGGTGGCTTCGACCCGCCGCCGCGCGTGGAACACCAGCAGAATCATCGCCACGAGGCGCATCATGGATGATCGAAAGCAGCCACCGATCGCTCTGATGATGCTGCCGCTGGTGGCGCTCGGCGTGCTGCTGGCCGTTCAGTATTTCGCGCCCCCCAAAGCCCAGACCGAGGAGCCCCCCCTAGATCAAACGGAGCAAGCCCCAAAGGAAGCCGCCGAGCCCAGCGGGGAATCGGCCCCCGCGCAACTCTCGCCCACCGATTCGCGCTCTAGGGCGAAGGCGCAACGGACATACCAACTCGAGGACGAGCGGATCGTCGCGGCGTTTACCGACTTGAACACCGCCATGGTGAGCCTGCAGGTGAAGGGGGACCGCTACCTCGATGAAGAGGGCAACCCGTTCGAGCTGGTCACGACCGACAAAGAGCAGTACCTGCCGCTCGCGCCTTCCCTCTCGGGCGTGAAGGTCCCGCCCGACGCCCGTTGGCGCGTCGTCGAGTCGTCGAAAGAGACGCTCCGCTTCGAGTGGGCGGGCGATGGTGTTTCGGTGACTCGCACCTGGGAGCTCGCCGAGCCGCCCTACCAGCTTCGCTCCTCGATCGAGGTTCGTAACAACGATCCAAATACGAGGTCGGTCGGATTGGCGATCACCTCGGCGCATTACGTCCGCCGTGAGGACGAAAAAGGCGGCTTCTTCGGCAGACCGTCTCCGGCGTTGAGCCACGGGATCTGCCAACAGGGCGAGGAGACGATTCGCGAAGATCGCGAAGGCCTCCTGAGCGAGGACGAAGCGCGGCCCATGCAGCCTCACAGCTACGGGCCCGGGATCGACTACGTCGCGCTCAGCAGCGTGTATTTTGCGATCATCGCAGCCCCCGAAGGCGAGACCGCCGAGCGCTGCGACATGCTGACCACCGACCGCGGCGGCACCGTGAAGGAGCCCGACGGCAGCCTTTTCGAAGCCGAGCTCACCTACGCACCGCAGGAGATCGGCCCCGGAGAAACTGCGACCTTCCGGACGGCCGTGTACGCCGGCCCTAAAGACTTCGATGCGCTTCAGCAATTTGGGCACGGCGCCTCCAATGTCATCGATCTCGGCTGGTTCAGCTTCATTGCGCGAGGGATGAGCTGGCTGCTTCGGGCAATCTACGGCTTCATCGGCAACTGGGGCGTGGCGATCATCCTGCTCACGCTTCTCGTCCGAGTGCTGCTTTTGCCGTTCGTCATTCCACAGTTCCGAAACATGGCCAAGCAGCGCGCGCTCAAGCCGGAGATCGACAAGATCAACGAGCTCTACAAGGACGATCGCGAGAAGAAGGGCGCCGCGATGATGGAGCTCTGGCGCAAACACAAGGTCAACCCGCTCGGAGGTTGCCTCCCGGTGCTCTTGCAGATGCCGATCTTCTTCGCCCTGTATCAGACGCTTTCGACGAGCATCGAGCTCTACCATGCGCCCTTCATCTGGTGGTGGACCGATCTCTCGTCCCCTGACCCGCTCTATGTGCTGCCTGTCATCCTCGGCGCGCTGATGTTCATTCAGCAGAAGCTGACGCCGATTCAAATGGATGCGACACAGGCCAAGGTGATGCTGTACGCGATGCCTTTGATGATGACCTTCTTCATGTTGCTGCTCCCGACCGGCCTGTGCCTGTACATGGTGACCAGCTCCGCCATCGGCATCACGCAGCAGCGATACATGTACTGGAAGATGGACCAAGAGACGTCGGCCTTGACGACCCTTTCGAGCGAGGCCGAAGACGACGATGATCAAGCAGCCGAACCAACCAAAGCTGCTGCCCCCAAGCGGGCCAAGCCCCGCAGAAAGAAGAGGACTCGCCGTGGACGAGCTTAAAGGTAAACCACGTGACGGAGCGCTGATCCTCGATCAGCCCGCGCAGGAAGATCCCTCCCAATACGCCGGTGACGGCAAAGCCGAAGAGGCTGCGGAGATTCTAGAGGAGCTCATCAACCTGATGGACCTCGACGTCCGGGTCGATATCCGTTCGGACGCTGAGCGAATCGAGCTCGACGCGACGGGTGCAGATTCCGGCCGCGTGATCGGCAAAAAGGGCGCCACCCTCGACGCCCTTCAGTTCCTGATCAACAAGATGGTCAACCGGTTCCCCGAAGCCCGACGCCACGTCATCGTCGATTCCGGGGACTACCGCGAGCGCCACGACGACGGCCTCATCTCGATGGCCAAGCGGCAAGCCCATCGGGCCGTGAACGAGGGCAAGGTCGTCACTCTCCAGCCGATGAATGCCCGCGACCGTCGCGTCATCCACATGAGCCTCGCCAAGTTCGAAGGCGTCAGCACGATGTCACAGGGTGAAGGGACGAGGCGACGCATTCAGATCATACCGGCGCGAAGGCGGCGGTAACCGCCAACCGCGAACCCCCAACCGCTAAACCGCCAACCGCTAAACCGCCAACCGCTAAACCGCGGATCGCGGTCTGCGGTCTGCGGTCTGCGGTCTGCGGTCTGCGGTCTGCGGTCTGCGGTCTGCGGGTACGCGATCACCGCCGATACGCCAAGATCGATCTCGGTGCACCGCTAGACGGCACGTCGTAATCGAGCTGCCGGACCAAGCGCAGATCCCCGGTGGCTAGGGGTTCCACCCCCGCGGTCAGCACCCACACCTCTTCCGCCAACCTCGCGCCGATCCCCAGCCATTGCTCCGGCGCGAACGTCGCGCGCGAGACGGCGATGCTGAACGGTGCGCCATCTACGACAGGTTCTGCCGGATCGATCTTCTGCTCCAGCATCGTCGCGCGGGCCGCAATCCCAAGCACGCCCGCCGCCGTCCTCAAAAAGGCAGTCCGAATTCGCCTCGGCTCGACCAGCGTCGCGCGCATCGTCTCGTCCGAAAGCAAGATTGGGATCGTCGGGGCGCCGACCCCCGCGCCGACATCGACCAGCGAAGACGACGGCTCGGTCCATCCTGCTCGAATCACCTGCGCTGCATCGAGAAACAAGATCTCGGCAAGCTCGGTATCGGTGCGGGCAGACGTGAGGTCCGTTCGGGCGTCCCAAGCTTGCACGATGTCGAAGTACGGGCGCCAACCAGCCGGCTCGGACGTCCCGACCGCCTCGCACACCCCTCGAATCGCGTCGACCCCGCTCATCTGCGCCGAGCCTCGTGCCACGCCGCCTTCAGATCGGGCATGTCGGCATATCGATCCTCTTTGTCGTGATGCATGGCCCGCTCGACCACCCGGCCGATCGCGACGGGGACATCGGCGACGGCATCGATCGGAAGATGATCACCCGCGTCGATCTTCATCATGAGGCGGCCGACGTGGCCGTCGAAAAAGGGCTGCTTCGCGCTGAGCGCCTCGTAGAGAGCGACACCGAGTCCATAGACATCGATCCGCTGATCGACATCGGCCTTTCCGGTCAGCACCTCGGGCGCCATGTAGGCTGGGGTACCACTGACCTCGCCGGTAGCGGTCAGTCGATCGAGACCGAGGATCTTCGAGGCGCCGAAGTCCACGAGGCGAGGGCTTCCTTCTGCAGGCCAAACGACGTTCGCCGGTTTCAGGTCCCCGTGAAGGACCCCATGACGATGAGCAGCGTCCAAGCCTTCGCAAAGCGCGTCCACCAGCCTATCGGCCTCCTCGACCCTCAGGGGGCCTTTCTTCAGGCGCTCCGCCAGCGTCTCACCTTCGACGTACTCGGTCACGAGGAAAACCAACCCATCTTCCTCGATCCCGAGCTCGAGCAATCGGACGATCGCCGGATGGTCGAGAGCCTTGAGAACCGCTCCTTCCCTTCGAAAACGCCTGCGCATCGACTCATCGGCAAGGTACTCGGCACGCAACACCTTGACGGCCACTTTGGATCCTTCGACTCGGTCGAGGGCTTCGAACACATCGCCCATCGCACCGCGGGCCACCTCCTGAACGAGCTCGTAACGGCCGGCGAGCGTGGCGCCGAGACCGATGACTGTGGGCTTCGTCGTCACTGCGAAGAAACATACCTCGCTTCGCAAACTCGCCCAACTGACGTACGCTGCGCCCGCGCATGACGCTGCCCAACCTCGACCGTGCCCTGCAGGAGCTCTACGGCAAGCCCGTGCCGACGGTCGAGGTCGTCAAGCTACGGGGGGATGCTTCGACGCGAAGCTATTTCCGCGTGCGCGTGGAGGAGGCCGACGCGGACCACCCAAAGAGCCTCATCGTCATGCAGTTGCCCGAAGACGCGTTCCGCAGCGATGAAGGGGGCAAGCAGCCTGAAAGCCAACGACTGCCGTTTCTCGAGGTCGCCGAGCTCCTCGAGTCGAAGGGGCTTCCGGTTCCTTCGATCTATGTCGAAGACCTTGCGAGCGGGATCATCCTCCTCGAGGACCTTGGCGACATCACCTTGGAGCAAGAGCTGCGCCGTACACCGCGTGCACAATGGGAACAGCTCTACGGAGACGCGATCCAGCTCCTGGCCGATCTGCACGAGCGATGCGTCGATCTGCCCGAGACTTCGATCGTCTCGCGACGCAGCTTCGATCGAGACCTCCTCGACTGGGAGCTCGATCATTTTCGGGAGTGGGGGCTCGAAGCATTGTTTGCTCCGCTCAATACCGAACGAACGGCGACGCTATCGGGTGCATTTTCGATGATCGTGCGCGAGATCGAGGCGATGCCGTCCGGCTTCGTGCACCGAGACTATCAATCGAAGAACCTCATGGTCGGGCCAGCTGGCGCACTCGCCCTCATCGATTTCCAGGACGCGATGGTCGGCCCTCGTGTGTACGACCTGGTCGCCCTTCTTTGTGACTCCTACGTCTGCCTCGACTTGGAGCTTCAGGAATCGATGATCGAGCGATATGCTGCACTGCGTCGTATCAACCCCTCCACCCTGCGCAGGGAGTTCTGGACGGTCACGCTTCACCGCAAGCTCAAAGACGCCGGTCGCTTCGTCTACATCGATCGAATCCGCAAGAACCCGGACTTTTTGCAGTGGTACCCACAAAGTCTGGTCTACGTCGGACGCGCGACCGCACAGATTCCGGGCTTCGAAGCCCTCGAACGCCTCTTGAGGGAGATGATTCCCGGCTTTCCGGACGCGGTTTCACCACCCGCATCTTCGATGGAATAGATCGGCAAGACCCCGCGTTGACCCCAGGAGCGACGGGGGGTGAAACCGGACACCAAACTGTACTCTCTCCTCTCCCACTATCCGACATCATGCACCCCCGGTTTCACCCCCCTGTTCGTGTTCTTCGCGTCGAGATTTGTTGCGGGCACTCATCGGAGCGGTAGACTTTGGCTTCGCCCCCCATGAGAACCCTTCTCCAGGTAGTGGCCGTCGCCACATTGCTGTTGCTCGATGCGGCGTCCGTCGATGCAGCCGACTGCATGTGCGATCGCCTTTCAGCAGAGGGTTGCGATGAGGGCGCGCGGGCGCGCAACGAGCCCGTGGCACCGCCCTTGTGGTGCGAACGGACGGACGACCCCCGCTGTATGCCCGCGAGCACGCACGGGACCTCGGTTCACACGCTCGTGCCAGTGGCCATGAGTTGGGCCAAACCGCTTCGATGGAACGCGCCTCCCCGCACGGGCACCCGATTGGATGTCTGGGTCGACGGAGATGCGCGAGCCGAACACTCACGCCGAGTCGAACGACCACCTCGCTAGCGCCGGCCGCCTCTTTTGGGGCGGTCGTCCCGGCATTTGGTTTGTTCATTCGAACGTTGAGTTTTTTTCAAGCTCGTCGCGCAGGCGCGGCGGGAGGATAGAGATATGAGTAAAGGTTCATCAATATTATTGGCCATCGTCATGGCCATCGGCGGGTTCGCGCTCGGACACGTCGTCGGTTCGAGGTCCGGCACGGACGTCGCTGAAGAGGCACAGGCCGCAGACGTCCAAATCGCGGACGACGTCGAGCGGTTCAAGATCCCCGTCACCGACGCCCAGCCCTCGAAGGGCCCCAAGGACGCGCTGGTCACGATCGTCGAGTTCAGCGAGTTCCAATGCCCGTTCTGCGCTCGCGTATTGCCGACGACTAAGCAGATCATGGATACGTACGGTGACAAGGTTCGCATCGTATGGCGCAACAACCCCTTGGCGTTCCACAAGGATGCTGCTCCCGCTGCAGCGGTCGCGATGGAAGCCTACGCGCAGGGTGGCAACGACAAGTTCTGGGAAGTTCACGATGTGCTTTTCGCAAACCAGAAAGCACTAGGGCGTGAGCAGCTCGACGGTTACGCCGAGAAAGCAGGCCTCGACGCCGCCAAGATCAAGAAGGCGCTCGACGAAGGAACGCACACGAAGGCGATTCAGGCCGACCAGACCCTTGCTGCCCAGGTCGGGGCGCGTGGCACGCCCTACTTCTTCGTCAACGGACGGACTTTGCGAGGCGCGCAGCCGTTCGCGGCATTCCAGAAGGTCATCGACGAAGAGATCGCGACGGCCGAAGGCCTCGTCAAGCAGGGCGTGAAGCCGGAGCAGATGTACGCCACGCTCACCAAGGACGGCCTCACCAAAGCCGCGGATGCCAAGCCGAAGCCGGCTGCGGCGAGGCCAGGCCAGCCGGATCCCAAGGCCGTGTACAAGGTCCCACTCAAGGGCGACGAGCCGCAGAAGGGTTCAAAGGACGCGCTCGTGACCATCGTCGAGATCAGCGACTTCGAGTGCCCGTTCTGCGGACGCGTCGAGCCGACGCTCAAGCAAGTCCAGGACAAGTACGGCAAGGACGTCCGAATCGTTTGGATGAACAACCCACTGCCCTTCCACAAGAACGCCAAGGGCGCGGCCAATGCGGCACTCGAGGCGCACGCACAGAAGGGCAACAAGGGTTTCTGGGCGATGCACGAAAAGATGTTCGCGAACCAGAAAGCCCTGACCACCGACAACCTCGAGAAGTGGGCCAAGGAGCTCGGGCTGAACATGTCCAAGTTCAAGAAGGCGCTTGCCGATGACAAGTACGGCAAGACGATCCAGGAGCAGCAGGCGCTCGCCAGCCGCCTGGGGGCGCGTGGTACCCCTGCGTTCTTCATCAACGGCCGAAACCTTCGGGGCGCTCAGCCGCTACCTGCCTTCACCGCTCTGATCGACGAGGAGCTTGCGAAGGCCAAGGCGCTCGTCGCCAAGGGCACGCCAAAGGACAAGGTCTACGAGACGATCATCGCCAAGGGCGAGACTGGACCGAAGACCCAGCCGGCTGCACCAGCCCCCGATGCTAACAAGATCTACGACATCCCGGTTCCCAAGAAGGCCCCGACCAAGGGCGCGGCCAAGGCTAAGGTCGTGATCCAGGAGTTCAGCGACTTCCAGTGCCCCTTCTGCAGCCGGGTCAATCCGACAGTCGCCCAGGTGGTGAAGGAGTACGGCGACAAGGTGCAGATCGTGTGGCGCGACTACCCGCTGCCGTTCCACAAGGATGCCCACCCGGCAGCACAGGCCGCTCGCGAGGTGTTTGCTCAGAAGGGCGACAAGGCGTTCTGGGCGTATCACGACCTCCTTTTCCAGAACCAGAAGGCGCTTTCGAGAGCAAATCTCGAGAAATTCGCCGAGCAGGTCGGCGGAATCGACATGAAGGCCTTCAAGGCAGCGCTCGACTCGGGCAAGCACAAGGCTGCGGTCGACGCCGACATGGCGGCGGTGACCAAGGCTGGCGCGAGAATCGGCACGCCGTCGTTCTTCATCAACGGCAAGCTGCTTCAGGGCGCCCAGCCCTACCCGGCGTTCAAGGCCGCGATCGACGCAGCGCTCAAGTAATCGAGCCGGACAATGAGGAAGGGGCAGGTTCGCACGCCGGACCTGCCCCTGTCCTTTTGACACGAAGGGATCGACACACTACATTCCGCCTCGTTCTGAAAACTAAAGTATTTTCAAGGTGTTGACGCATGGTTCGAGCGAAAGCTGCTGCCGCCAAACGAACTCCGAAAAAGCCCACCGTCGAAGAGCTCTATTTTAGGAGCGACAGCGCTTATCTCTGCCTGCTGTTGAACCGTCGAACGCGGTGTATTCGCGTGATCGACTTCCGCGCGGGCGCGCTACCGGCGAAGCGCCTCTACATTCAATCCGTCGCGACTCAAGAAAACGTCGAGAAGGTCATCACGCTCGTCGAAAAAGACGAGGTCTCCTCGTGGACGCGCGTCGGCTTCGTTCGCGAGGGTACGATCCCCGGCTTCTACAAGCGCAGCGACGGTCATCTGTGTGGATGCGTGATCGGCGACAAGACCGCCTCCATCGAAGTTACCGACGCCTCGGCCAAGCTCACCGACCGGACGATCAACTCGGCCAAGAAGGCCGCCAAAGACATCCCCGTCAAGATCAAGGGCGCGTCGGTTCGTTCTGCGACCGAAAAGGATGCCCTCTCCGCTCGCGATGCTGCATGGCGCAAGAGCCCAGGCTTCGGCGCGTTCGACATGTTCGGACGCGACGCCGAGCGCGTCTACTACGACGCCAGCGTGCGTCGCAGCAAGACGAACTACCTCTCGGCCGAGTTCCAAGATTGTTTCGGACATGCGCTCGTCGAGGTGCTGCGGATGCCGGCGTCCGAAAACGAAACGCTGGCGGTGATCGCCGGCCTTCGGGCGCTGGGAGAAGACCTGCAGGAGCGCGGAATCGTGGCCGCGTTTGCGTTTGCCCCCAACGACAACGTCGAGATTTCGACGGCGTTTGTCGCTGCCGGGTACCGCAAGACCGGGCTCTTGGCGCAAGGGATCCTCGACGGCGACGGCGGGCGAAAAGACGCCATTTTGTGGACCTGCAAGTTCTTGAGCGCACTCGGCGATGAATACGAGTGAGCCTTGACCGTGTCGATTCGGGGCCGTTAGGCTCCTGAACGAGCAAGGAGACGCGCATGCGCTCACGCGATGACATCGAATCGTATTTGGCCCGGGCTGAGGTGCCCTACGAAGAGGTCGGCGAAGACGGGATGTGGCTCGTCCACGACAGCTCTTTGGGCGAGAACATCGCTATCGTCGCGGCGGGCCCCCTACTCCTCTTTCGAGTGAAAGTGCTCGAGCTTCGGGAGGTCGAGGACAAAGCCGCGCTCTTCGAAGAGCTCTTGAGCCTCAACGCCTCGGACCTCGTGCATGGCGCCTACGGACTCTCCGAAGATGCGGTCGTACTGACGTGTACCCTGCAGCTCGAGAACCTCGACTACAACGAGCTTCAGGGGGTCCTCGACGACTTCTCGCTCGCGCTCGCCAATCATTACGAGAAACTGACCAAGTTTCGGGTCGCCACGTAAAGGACACGACCAATGGGGTTCCTCAGCCGTCTGGCACAACTGATCAAGAGCAACATCAACGACCTCATCAACAAGTCGGAAGATCCGGAGAAGATGCTGAACCAGGTCATCGTCGACATGAATCAACAGTTGGTCGAAGCGAAGAAGCAAGTCGCGGTAGCCATCGCCGACGAGAAGCGCCTGTACAAGCAGTTCGGCAACGAAGTGAAGAAGTCACAGGACTGGGAAAACAAGGCTATGCTCGCGGTCCGGTCCGGAGACGATGAGCTCGCCAAGGAAGCGTTGCTCCGTCGCAAAGAGCACGACGCCATCGCCGCTCAGTACCAGGAGCAATGGGAACGTCAAAAAGCGCTGACCGACCAGCTGAAGACCGCGCTGAAGGCGCTGAATCACAAAATCGGTGAGGCCCAGCGAAAGAAGAACGTTCTCATCGCGCGCAAGCGCCGCGCCGAGGCAATGAAAAGCATCCAGGAAACGATGAGTGGCCTGTCCGATGCAAGCGCGTTCGAGACGTTCGATCGAATGGCCGAGCAAATCGACCAAATGGAAGCCGAGGCCGAAGCGGGCGCCGAGGTCGCCGAAGAGCACACCGGCGACATCCTGAAGCACCGCTTCTCCGAGCTCGAAGCCACCGCCGGCGCCGACCTCGAGCTCGAGGCGCTCAAGCGGAAGATGGGGCTGCTTCCAGCGGAGATACCGCCGGTGAGCGCCCGGGTCGTCGCCCCGGACGAGCAATACGAGGAAGAGGAGCTTGCCGAGCTCGAGGAGGCCCTCGAAGAGCTCAAGCGCCGGGAGCGCTGAGCTTGACACGTGACCGGCCCCGCTTAAGTTGGCGGCCGAATCCTCGCCATGCCTACCTACGACTACGCTTGCGACAACTGCGGCCACGAGTTCGAGCGCCAACAGCGCATCACCGAAAAGCCGCTCAAGAAGTGCCCGAAGTGCGGCAAAGACGAGGCACGTCGCATGATCGGTGGTGGCGGCTTCATTCTCAAAGGCGGCGGCTGGGAGTCCGACCTCTACTCCGGACCTTCGAACCGGTCGAAGAGCGACTCCAAAAGCACGGATTCGAGCGCGTCATCGTCGAGCGAGAGCTCATCCAAGTCCGAGTCGAGCTCGAGCTCGAGCTCGAGCAGCAAACCCAAGTCCGCCTCGAGCAGCAAGTCCGACGCCTAGGCGTGGCACTGGCACCGACAGAGTTAACCCTTTTGAAAAGGGGACAGTCCCCTTTTTGAAAGGGTTAATTCCGTCGTTCACGCTAGGTCCACCGACTGCAAAAAGGGGACAGTCCCCCGCATCGCAACGGGCGCTGTCGCTATGCCGGTTCCAAGTACGACGCGATGATCTTGCGCGTGCCCCAGCCGGGGAAGCGCACCGAAACGCGCGGCGGGGAGCCCTGCATGACCTCTCGCACCTCGCCCACGCCAAACTTCGGGTGCCGAACCTGCATGCCGCGCCGTAGCCCCTCGAGATCGGAAAGGTCGGAACCTTCGCCGTAGTCCACGTAGCTCTCGGTCGACCCATCGCCCTGCGCGTGGGCCGAGGCGCGCGTCGGTGAGCTCGACCTCGCACCGATCCATTCGATGTCCTCGCCAGGTAGCTCGGTCAAGAACCGCGAGGGAATGCCAACGCGTTGCTGGCCGAAGATCCTCCGAACCGCGGCAAAGCTGAGGACCAGCTGCTGCTCGGCACGCGTAAACGCCACGTAAGCGAGGCGCCGCTCCTCTTCGAGCTCATCCGGATCTTCCCACGGGTCGATGCCTTTGAATGGAAACACCTGCTCTTCAAGCCCGGTGACCATGACGATCGGGAACTCCAACCCCTTGGCGGCATGCACCGTCATCAACGTGATCCGGTCCCCGCCGACCTGCTCGTCGGCAGACGTCTGGAGCGTCACATTCTCGAGGAAATCAGCAAGGGTGGCATCTGGGCGCTCGCGTTGAAACTCGTCCATGGACGCCACGAGCTCCTGCACGTTCTGGAAGCGCGCGTCCGCCTCCGGCGTGTCGTCCTGCTGGAGCATCTGCCCATATTCGCTCTGATTGACGAGCTCCGCGCCGATTTCGCCGAGCGGCGCACCGGAAGCTCCAACGTCGCGCAAATCGACCATCAGACGACGGAAGGCCGCTAGACGTTTGCGGGCCACGCTGCCGAATTGGTTCAAGGTCACCTCGTCGTCGAGGAGATCCGACAGGCTTTGACCGTATTGCGCCGCGAAATCGAGGAGGCGTGTGATGGTCGTCTTGCCGATTCCCCGTGCCGGCGTGTTGATG
>CP070713.1:3513387-3527073 GCA_020351445.1 Myxococcales bacterium | reverse complement strand
TGCGTCAGGTTTCATCCGGCCGAGAGTCTTGTCGCGGGTGACGCCGGCGTTGTGCACGACGATGTCGACGCCCCCAAAGCGCTCTTTGAGGTCGTTGGCGATTCGCACCGGTGCGTCCTCGTCGGTGATGTCGACGAGGAGCACCGTACCACCGAGCCGCTGCGCCACTTTGCTACACGCGGCATCTTCCGCGGGCCGATCCAAACAAACGACGTGTGCGCCCTCCGCAGCCAGGAGCTCGGCCGTTGCTTCACCGATGCCTCGAGCGGCACCGGTGACTAGAGCGACTTTGCCGCCGAGCACGTGCGTCTCAGGTGCGTCCTCGCCCTTGGCAACCCTGGTGACATGGAACGGCTGGCAACTGATGAACGCCGACCGGGGCGACAAGAGGAAGCGAAGCACGGAGCCGAGGCGGTCCTCCGCGCCCTCTTGGACAAATACGCTGTTGGCGATCGATCCGTTCGCTCCGATCTCTTTGGCGAGACTGCGCGTGAAGCCTTCGAGGCCCGCGCGCGTGGCTGCGAGCGTTGGCTTCTTGGCGTCCGCGGCCGGACGGCCGAGGACCACCACGCGCCCGGACCGATTGAGGCGACGGACCCAGGGATGCATGAAATCGTAGAGCTTGCGAAGATCGTCGGGCGACTCCAGGCCGGTCCCGTCGAAAACGATGGCGTCGACTCGTTCACCCTCCGGTGCCTCGCCGGGCTCCACACGCCGCGGAGCTCTCGCCCAGGCTTCGCCCGGACCCACGTACGGCTCGAGAACGGCGTCCGACTTTCCCACGACCCAGGGTGTTGCGCCGGCTTTCGTGAGAACGTGGGCGAGCACGTTCTGCAAGCCGCCAGCTCCGCCGACGAGTACCTTCTTTGCATCGAGTGGCCGCTCTTCGTACGGTCCCTTCGCACGCGCCAGCTTTTCTGGCACCGGAATCGGCAGGCCTAGGGTCTTGATCAGTTTTCGGGCGTTCTCATTGTCGAGCAAAAGATCCGTCATTCGAGCTCAGCTCCTCACTGAATAGGTTCCAACTAGATAGGCGGGGCCGCCGGGCGCGTCTCCCACGAACACACTGTCGTCTTCGATATAGAGGCCGACTTTGGCGGGAAGCACGAGCGGCCTCACGTGTTTGACGTCGATCGCCTCGAGCCGGCTGACGTCGCCGGAAAAGAGCGAACGATTCAACCCTTCGACTGCGCGCGCCATCGTGGAGAACCCATGATTGATGACGTTGCGAAACCCGCTCGCGCGGGCTGCCGGGGGAATCCAATGAATCGGATTGAAGTCCCCTGTGAGCTTGGCGAACTCGAAGCCGACGCGCGGGCCCAACTCCCAACGGGCTAGCTCCTTGGCCATGACCGGGACGCGCGGCCGGTCATCCTTGCGCTTGGCGGATTTGTCTCCGCCGCCAAGCGGGACGATCCCGTACACGTCTGCGACGACAGCCTCGGGATGAGCAGAGGTCGACGTGACCGCACGCTGGTGGATCACCGCACGGCGTCCGTTGTCGTCGATGTCGAGGAGCTGGACCCTGAGCTCGTACGCCTGGCCGAGCGGTAGCGGCGCGTTCATTTGGAGGCGGCTGCCGCCGTTGAGCACACGCTGAATGGGGTATTGGATGCCCTCGATGCCGCGGGCCTGGAGTGGGAAGACCCACTGCGGGAACAAATGAGCAGGGACCTGCCCCCGATACCAGGCCGGGTCTCCCCCGACGTGACGAATGTAGTCGCGGACGAGGTCGGCCGGGCGAGGCGGGATGGTCGCCGAAACGATGGGACCCGGGATCTGGGCGGGCGCCTTGTTGGGCTGCCCGGAAGCGCTTTTCACGGCGACGACAGCCGCGCGGGCGAGCGCGCCGAGAACCGGCCCCTGGTGGAGGATGTAACGCGTGGGTACCGCCATATCGATTCTCCCGACCCGCCGGTGCGGTGGAGTTCCTGCCGCCCGACCCAGCTCTCTACCATTTGGTAGGGAGCCGCGCAAACCCGGTCCCGCTGCTAGGCTTCGGCCATGCCTAACCCGTTGATCCGACTTGGATTCGAGATTCCTTTCGACCAGATCGAGGCCGCGCACGTGGAACCGGCCGTCGAGGAGTTGCTGGCTCGGTCGCAGGCAGCCATCGATGCGATCGCCGCGAGCGACGAGCCACGCAGCTATGCCAATACGTTGGGCGCCCTCGAGGACGCCACGGAGCAGCTCGAACGGGCCATGACGGTGGTTGACCATCTGGAGAGCGTCGCGACGACCGATGCACTGCGCGACGCGTATAACGTCACCCGCCCAAAGGTGAGCGCGTTTTGGTCGGAGCTCGCAATGAACGACGGGCTGTATCGGGCGGTACGGGCGTTGTCCGAGACGGACGAAGCGGCGGCGCTGCCTCCGACCGAGAAGCGGTTCTTAGACAAGACCCTCGACGACTTCCGGCGGCACGGTGCGGAGCTCGACCCCGGGGACAAGGCCAAGTTGCGAGCGATCGAAGTCGAGCTCACCAAGCTGACGACGGAGTTCTCTCAGCACGTGTTGGACGAGACCAATGCCTTCGAGCTGATCATCACCGATGAAAGCAAGCTCGCTGGATTGCCGGATAGCGCCAAGGAGGCGGCGGCGGAAAACGCGAGGGCAAAAAACGTCGGCGGCTGGCGCTTCACGCTGCAGGCGCCGAGCATGATTCCGTTGCTCACCTATCTGGACGACTCGAGCATCCGCGAGCACGTATGGCGTGCCTACAACACGCGGGCCGTCTCTGGAGAGCGCGACAACCGACCGATCATAGGGAACATCCTCGAGCTTCGCCGGGCCAAAGCCGAGCTCCTCGGATACGACGATTTTTCGGACCTGGTGACCGAAGACCGGATGGCCAAGAACGGCGCTAGGGCGCAGGCGTTCGTCGATGATCTCCGGGCAAGAACTCGGAAGGCCTTTGGCCGGGAAAACGAGCAGCTTCAGGCGTATCGCACCGAGATCGAAGGCAGCGGAGCTTCGGCGCTCGCGCCTTGGGACGTGGCTTACTACTCGGAGAAGCAGCGGCAGGCGAAGTACGACTTCAACGAGGAAGAGCTTCGGCCGTACTTTCCGCTCGACCGGGTACTGAGCGGTCTCTTTGCAACCGCGCAGGCGCTCTACGAGATCGAAATCGTCGAACGCGACGCCGCTGCATGGGATCCCGAGGTCAAGTCCTATGCCATTCAAGATCCAACCGGCACGATGATCGCGGCGTTTTACGTCGACCTGTTTCCCCGAGAAAACAAACGAGGCGGTGCATGGATGAACTCGCTGATCAGCGTGGGCTACGACGAAGAGCAGCCTCGACCACACCTCGGATTGTTTTGCGCGAACGTGAATCCTCCCGTGGGCGGGAAGCCGGCCCTGCTGACGCATCGCGAAGTCGAGACGCTCTTTCACGAGTTTGGGCATCTGCTCCATCACTGCTTCAGCCGTGTGAGCGTGCGAAGCCTTGCTGGGACGAACGTCGCATGGGATTTCGTCGAGTTGCCCTCGCAGATCATGGAGAACTGGTGCTGGGAACGGTCCGGGCTCGACCTGTTTGCGGCACACTACGAAACGGGCGAGCGGATTCCCGATACTCTCTACCAGAAGATGGTGCGGGCCCGGACGTACCGGGCGGCCAACGCGCAGATGCGGCAGTTGGGGTTTGCCGCCACCGACTTGGCGCTCCACCGGGACTACCAACCGGATCGCGACGGCGATGTGATGACCTATGCCTTAGGGATCCTCAAAACGCACTCACCGACGGAGCTTCCGGGGGACTACGCGATGCTCGCCGGCTTCGGCCACGTCTTTGCACACCCGGTCGGCTATGCGTCGGGCTACTACAGCTACAAGTGGGCCGAAGTGCTGGATGCCGACGCCTTTACCCGCTTCAAGAAAGAAGGCATCACGAATCCTGAAGTCGGACGCGCGTTCCGGGCCACGATCCTATCCAAAGGCAACAGCGAAGAGGCCGAGAAGCTCTACCAAGACTTCATGGGCCGGGGACCCGAGCTCGACCCGCTCCTGGAGCGCGCGGGACTCTTATAGGCGCGCTATTTTGCGACGGCCCGAAGGTCGACGGACACCGCGATCTCGTTTGCGACTTTGAGGCGGACGATCGACGGTACCGAAATCTCATGGTCCTCGAGCTTGACCGTGAAGTCGGCCTTGATGCGAAGCGAATCGCCGGACCATTTCGCAGTACCCTTCGCCGTGACGGGCTTGGTGATCCCATGGGCGGTGAACTTGCCCTTCACCTGCACCTTGGTGTCCTTGTTCTGCTTGAGCTCTTTCGAGCCCTTCTTGCCCGGGAGGACCTCGGTGATCTCGAAGTGAATGTTCGGGTTCTTCTTTGCATCGAGCCAGCCGTCGCCTTGGAGGTGCTCATCGCGGAGGTCGTTGTCCGTGCGTAACGACACGACCGGCACCTTGAACGAACCCTTCGTCTTGGTGATGTCCGCGGGGTCCACGGTCAGTTCGCCGGTGACTTTCGAGCTCTTGCCGACCATCGTCTCGAGCGGCGCATCGGACACGAACGTCGCGCGGCTCTTGCCATCGTTGGGCACACGGAATGTCATGGAGTCGGCGCTGACAAATGCCGGAACCATCATGCAAACGGCCAAAATCAGACTGACTCTGGTGGCGTTCTTCATCATTCCCTTGTTCCCCCCTGTCCTTCAGTATGCAGTTTTTGGACGGGGGCTACACCCCCGTATTCACGCTGCGGCCACTATCCGCGCGGTCTCGTGGAACGTCCAATTCTCGTTGTCTCGCTCCGCGCGGCCCAGCTCCCATTCGTCCCGAAAAAGCGCGACCGGGCGATTGTCGCGGTCGAGCACGGCCATCGGAACCCGCCTGGCCCTCAGCTCGTCGCAATTCGCGGCGCCCTCGACCCAGCGCGCATGCTGGTAGGGCAGAAGATCGAAAGTCACTTTCGCGCCGTATTCATGCTCGAGCCGAAACATGAGCACATCGAACTGCAAGCGGCCTACCACACCGCATACCGGATCCTTCTCGCGCCCCGGCTCCGCGAAGAGCTGCACGGTGCCTTCCTCGGAAAGCTCTTGGATTCCTTTTTGAAGCTGCTTGCGCTTGAGTGGGTCGAGAAGCTGCAGACGCCCAAAATGCTCCGGAGAAAATCGAGGCACCGCGTCGAAGCTCATCGGGCCGTTTGTCGAGAGCGTGTCGCCGATGCGAAAGAGACCCGGGTCGTACAAGCCAACGATGTCACCCGCGTACGCCTCCATCACACTCTCGCGTTCCTGGGCGAAGAACTGCTCGGCGCGGTTGAGGCGCACGGCTTTGCCGAGCCGGAAGTGGTGCACACGCATGCCTCCTTCGAACTTGCCGGAGCAGATCCGTGCGAATGCAATCCGGTCCCGGTGAGACGGGTCCATGTTGGCCTGCACCTTGAAGACGAACGCACTGAAGCGATCGTCGTCGGGGCTCACGGTGACGTCGCCCCCCGCCACACGCTCACCAGGAGGAGGACACAGCTCCTTGAACGAGCGCAGGAAGGGCTCGACGCCGAAGTTCGTCAGCGCGCTTCCGAAGAAGACCGGCGTGATCTCGCCTGCGAGGAATCGCTCTTCGTCCCATTCCTCCCCTGCCCCGTCGAGAAGCTCCACCTCATCGCGAAGGGTTTGGACCGCCTCTTCGCCGAGCAACGCATCGAGCTCCGGGTCTTCGATTCCGGTCACCTGCATCTCCGCTCGCTTGGCTTGCCCTTCCGCCGAGCGCTCGAATCGGATGACGAGCCTGTTGATGCGATCGTAGACCCCCTGGAACAGATCACCGCTCCCGATCGGCCACGTGAAGGGTACTGTGCTCACGCCGAGCACCTCCTCCACCTCGCTCATCAACGCGAACGCGTCGCGGGCGGGGCGGTCCATCTTGTTGATGAACGTGACGACGGGCGTGTTGCGCATGCGGCAGACGTGGAAGAGCTTGCGGGTCTGCGGTTCGACGCCCCTGGCGGCGTCGAGGATCATGATCGCGCAGTCGGCCGCCATGAGCGTGCGGTAGGTGTCCTCGCTGAAGTCGTTGTGGCCCGGAGTGTCGAGCAGGTTCCAGCGAATGTCGTCGTACTCGAACTGCAAGACCGATGTCGTGACCGAAATGCCACGCTGCTTTTCGAGCGCCATCCAATCGCTGACCGCAGACCGCTTTGCCTTGCGGGACTTGACGGCTCCGGCCGCATGAATGGCGCCTCCGTAGAGCAAAAGCTTCTCGGTCAAAGTCGTTTTGCCGGCGTCTGGATGCGAGATGATCGCGAACGTGCGCCGCCGCTGGAATTCGTTTTGGCTCATGCCGGGGCGGCAACATAGCCATTGTCGACGGTTGCGCCAGTCCGCGAACGTGCTGTGATGCGCGCTGTCGATGGCGGGCCTATTTCCAGAGATCGAGCCTTACAACTTCGGGCACCTTCGCGTCGACGAGCTGCATTCGGTCTACTACGAGCAGTGCGGCAATCCCAAGGGAAAGCCGGCTGTTTTCGTGCATGGAGGGCCCGGGGGCGGGTCGAGCGTGGTGCACCGACGATTCTGGGATCCGGCCGTATATCGGATCGTCCTGTTCGATCAGCGAGGCTGCGGCCGCAGTACTCCTCACGCAGAGCTCCGCAAGAACACGACCTGGGACTTGGTTTCCGACCTGGAACGCATCCGCGAGCACCTCGGCATCGAGCGTTGGCAACTGTTTGGCGGATCCTGGGGAAGCACGCTCTCGCTAGCCTACGCCCAGCAACATCCCGAGCGAGTGACTGAGATGGTGCTGCGCGGCATCTTCCTCCTCCGGCGCCGCGAGATTCAGTGGTACTATCAAGAAGGCGCGAGCCGCATCTTCCCCGAGGCTTGGGAGAAGTATCTGGAGCCGATCCCCGAAGACGAGCAGGGCGACCTCGTGGACGCGTACTACCGCCGCCTGACCAGCAGCGACAGAGCGCAACGCATTCAAGCCGCCCGAGCCTGGAGTATGTGGGAAGGCAGCACCAGCAGGCTCGTCCCGGACCCGGAGCTGATCGAACGCACCGGCGAAGAAACCTTCGCGGAGGCATTCGCCCGCATCGAGTGTCACTACTTCATCAACGGCGGCTTCTTCCAAGAAGATGACCACCTCCTACGACACATCGATCGCATCCAGCACATCCCGGCGATCATCGTCCAAGGCCGCTACGACGTCGTCTGCCCCGCCGAAAGCGCCTACCAGCTCCACCGCGCCTGGCCCAACAGCACCCTGATCATCGCCCCCGAATCCGGCCACTCCGCCCTAGAACCCCAAATCACCTCCCACCTAGTCACCGCCACGGGGACACTCTCCGCCCCCTTAACCCCCTGAAACCGTTCAGATCCCCAGGCAAAGATCGCAGCGCCATGCTCCGACGCCGCACGCGAGTCGCTGCGATCTTTCGCTGAGAAACGCTGTGATTTGGGGAGGTGGGGGGGGTGGAGAGTGTCCCGGTTAGCGGGAGAACTTTCGGTATTTGATGCGGTGGGGGATGTCGGCTTCGGTGCCTAGGCGGGCTTTGCGGTCGGCGGCGTAATCGGCGTAGGAGCCTTCGTGCCAGACGACGCGGCTGTCGCCTTCGAAGGCGAGGATGTGGGTGCAGATTCGGTCGAGGTACCAGCGATCGTGGCTGATGATCAGCGCGCAACCCGGAAAGGCGAGGATGGCCTCTTCGAGCGAGCGCAGAGTCTCGACGTCGATGTCGTTGGTGGGCTCGTCGAGAAGCAACACGTTGCCGCCGCTCCTGAGGAGCTTGGCGAGGTGCACCCGGTTTCGTTCGCCGCCGGAGAGATTCTTGACCGGCTTCTGCTGATCGCTC
The DNA here is from genome assembly GCA_020351445.1 of Myxococcales bacterium. Taxonomy (GTDB): domain Bacteria; phylum Myxococcota_A; class Polyangia; order Polyangiales; family Houyiibacteriaceae; genus SG8-38. The sequence continues at coordinate 3,519,266 of CP070713.1, read as the reverse complement.
CCGCGGAAGTTGAACCAGCCGACGTACGCGCGTGACTTCACCGTCCCCCCGCCGACGTCGATCTCGTCGGCGCCGCCCGTGATCTCCTTGAAGACGTTGTTGTCGCCGCCGAGCGCGTCGCGGCTCTGATCGACGTAGGAGAGCTTCACAGTTTCGCCGACCTCGATCGTCCCGGCGTCGGGCTTCTCTTCGCCGACGAGCATCCGAAACAACGTCGTCTTGCCGGCGCCGTTGGGTCCGACAATGCCGACGATCGCCCCGCGCGGCACCCGGAAGCTCAAGTCTTCGAACAGGAGCTTGTCGCCATAGGCCTTTGTGAGCCCCTCTACCTCGAACACCTGCGTGCCGAGCCGGGGACCGGGCGGAATACGAATCTCGTTCGGATCACGACGACCCTTCGATGCATTGGCGACCAGGCTCTCGAAGGCCGTGATGCGAGCCTTGCTCTTGGCCTGTCTCGCCTTCGGCGACGAGCGCACCCACTCGAGCTCTCGGGCGATCTTGCGCTTCCGCGTGCTGTCCTTCTTTTCTTCCTGAGCGAGCCGCGCTTCCTTGGCCTCGAGCCACTGGGAGTAGTTGCCCTCGAAGGGATGCGCCTCCCCCCGGTCGAGCTCGAGGATCCACTCCACGATCTCGTCCAAGAAGTACCGGTCGTGGGTGACGAGAATCACGCACCCCGGATATTTCTGTAGATAACCCTGCAACCAAGCGACCGACTCGGCGTCGAGATGGTTGGTCGGCTCGTCGAGCAACAAGAGCTCGGGCTTTTCGAGCAACAACCGGCAGAGCGCGACACGACGTTTTTCACCACCGGATAGCGACTTCGGATCGGCTTCCGGAGGGGGCAAACGAAGCGCATCCATGGCGATCTCGAGGGTGCTCTCGAGGTTCCAGCCGTCCACGGCGTCGATCCTGTCCTGAAGCGCCCCCTGCTTGTCGAGCAGCTTGGCCATCTCATCGTCGCTCATCGGCTCGCCGAGCTTCATGCTGAGCTCGTTGAACTCGTCGAGAATCGCACGCACCGGAGCAACTCCCGCTTCAACCGCCTCCAAGACCGTCTTGGCGGCCCCGAGATCCGGCTCCTGCGGCAGGTAGCCAACCTTCGCGCCGGGGCGAATCCATGCCTCGCCGGTGAAGCTGTCGTCTTCACCCGCCATGATACGCAGCAGCGACGACTTACCGGTCCCGTTAACACCGATGACCCCTATCTTCGCGTTCGGAAAGAACGAGAGATAGAGGTCCTCGATGATCTTCTTGTCCGGGGGATGAACTTTCGTGACCCCCTTCATCGTGAAGATGAACTCTGCCATGAGCTATCGAGCTGTGCGTCTCCTCGTCAGCCACATAGCAACGATGCACAACGCAATCCAACCGAGGGAAGCGCTCTTCGCGGCACTCACACTACAACCATCGGAGGTACTGGTGTCACCGCTCGGTCCGTCCTGCCCTTCGTCCGGAGAAGTCTTCGGCGCCAGATCCACCGTGCCCGCCTCGAGGTCGAGCTCGGGAATGTCGGTTTGAATCAACGCCGGCAGCTGGCTGGTCAGCGTCTTGCCCGTAGTGCCTTTGAGCGCCGTGTTGCCCGCTGCAAAGGGCCTAGGTGTGGGTCCGCCGGGCGGCCCGCCCCACGCTCCACGCTGCGGATTCTCGCATGCGATCTCGCCTTCCCAAGGATGCAGGATCACGTACCGCCCTTGGAAGTTGTTGATGCTCGACGCCTGCGCCCGGCGCTCTCCGAGCTGCCCCTTCTGATCGGGCATCCCACGGCCGCCGACGATTGGACCTGCGGCGCGAAACACGAGGTCCTCGTCGAGACCGTCCTTCTCATACCGATAATGGAGGCGCGTCAGCACGAAGCCGTACGGCTGCCACGACGGACGCCGTTTGCGCTGCGGCACGACCCCGGGGATATCGGAGTATGGGTCCTGCTCGGCAGGCACGATCACGTCGCCACCAAGCGTGGCGAGCTCGTCGGGCCTCAAAGGCGGCTCCGGACACGGATCACACGTCGTCGCGTCCCAGGCGTACTCCGTCACGACCGCGCCGGGGTTCTTGTCGATCGTCCGTTCGAACAGCGCATCATAGAACGCGCCAAAGCTCTTACGAACGCTGTCCTCCACGCGGATATTGGTCGGGATCGATGCGTTCTTGTAGTTGGCCACCTCGTAGCGCTGGCGTTTGCCGAGGATGTGCACGATCAAGTCCTGCTTCCCTGCGCTGTTGAGCAGCCCGAGGCGTACCGGCAGCGTGAACGTGGGGGCGTCGTAGTGGAATCGGAGCGGCGACAGCACCGCCTTGCCGTCACGGAACTTCACCTTCTTCGCGTCGACCTTGGCTACGAAGAACTTGGTGTTCTGCTCGACGTAAGGGCGCAGGACCTCGTTCGCGCCCTTCGGAATGTTGTAGTCGTTCTTGCGAAGCCACTTGTCGAGCCCGCCGGAATCTTTCGCGCTCAAGATGACGATGTCGTACTCCGCGACCTTGAACTGGGCCTCGATCGTCACGCCGTACTTCTCGTCGGCATTGTCGGACGCCATGGACTTCGCTCTTCGCGCAGACGGCGCGCCAGCTGCCATTTCGTACGCGACGATCTGCCGGCACGGATCCTGCTCCCAGTACTCGACCAGCCGCGGCGCCGCGAGCTTATCAACTCGCGAAAAGATCTCCGGTGGCAACGTCTTGACGTTGTCTTCCTGCAGAACGACCGGCACCGGAACCACCATGGCGAAGTCTTCCGGCGGCCCCTGGTAGTTGTTCTGCATCGACAGCACCGTTCGCGTGCCCTCGCGCATCATCACGACCATGGTGGCGTTGTTGTACAGCGACGCGTCGGCTCCACTGACGTAGAACCCACAAAATGCGCGCGACGTCGTCGGCCAAGCCATAGCCACGCACAGACCCAAAACAGCGATTGCTTGCTTCATAGATTGCTCCTCACTTGCCCTGGTAGACGCACGAGGCCGCGATTTGGATCTGATTTGCCGAAAACCGCCCGATTACGGTGAGATGGCAGCCAGCTCGGCCCTATTGCTTGATCTCGAGGAGCTCGACGTCGAAGACCAACATCCCCTGGGGACGACCCGGCCGCCCCGCATAAGCGAGGTCCTCGGGGATCCACAGCCGGCGCTTCTCGCCCACGACCATGAGCTGCAAGCCCTCGGTCCACCCGGGGATGACCTGGTTCAAGCCGAACGTCGCTGGGGTCCCACGCACGATGGAGCTGTCGAACATCTTCCCGTCGGTCGTCCAGCCCGAGTAGTGCACCGTCACGACGCTGGTGGCGGTGGGATGATCCTTGCCAGTGCCTTTCTTCAGCACCCGCGACCCGAGACCGGACTTCGTCTTCTTTGCGTTCTTGGGAATCGCTGCGACGTCTTTAGGCGCATCGGGCGGCTTCGGGGCTTCCTTGAAGCTGATGAGCTCGACATCGAAGACCAGGGTGCCTCGGGGAGGCCCGAACGCCGCGTGTGGATCGCCTTCCTTCACCTCACCGTAAGCGAGATTGCCCGGGATCCAGAAACGGCGCTTCTCGCCCGGGACCATCAGCTGCACGCCTTCGGTCCAACCCTTGATCACGCGGTTGAGCGGGAACTCCGCCGGCTTGCCACGCTTGGTCGAGCTGTCGAACATGCGCCCGTCGGTCGTCCAGCCAGTATAGTTGACGGTGACGATGTCCCACTCACTCGGATGCTTGTCGCCGGTGCCCGGCTGCAACACGGTCCACGCAAGGCCCGATTCGCTGCTCTTAGCGTTCTCGGGTGGCGCGGCAACATCGGGAGGTGCCGGAATGGCGGCTGGCGCAGCCTCTTGCGCAGGCGCCTTTTCGACAGCGCCTGCTGCCTCGGCGGCCTCAGCCTCGGCCGGAGCATCGCCTTCGGCAGCGGCTTCACCTTCGGCAGGCTCGGGTGCGCTGCTCTTGCAAGCAGTGAACGTGGCGGCGAGCACCACGCAACAGAGAAGGGTCCAGATGATTTTCATGTGGGCGTGGTAGCCGACTGCGCGCGCGCTGTCTACTTCTCTAGCTGCCTCGAGGTTTCCGATGTTTCTGCAACCTCGACCACTTCTACGACTTCGCCCTCGACGTCGATCACGCCGCCTGGTCCGCCGGGCCCGCCATTGTAACCGGGCGCGTACACTTGTACGCGTCCTGCCGCGATCTGGCGCTCAAACCAGGCACGAACGAGCCCGGCAATCACGCGACGGGTCGGCGGCACGACCATCGAAAGGCCGGCGATGTCGGTCAGAATACCGGGCGTGATCAGCATCAACCCGCCAACGAAGATCAGGAACCCATCGATCACCCCGTCCTTCGGGAGCTGTTGACGCGCCATCGCCTCCTGCCATCGACGGATCACCCGCGCGCCTTCGAGCCGCGCAAACCAGGCGCCAAGCGCGCCGGTCAATAGCACCAATCCGATGGTCGGCATGGGCCCGAGCGCTCGCCCGATGGCGATCAGCAAATACAGCTCGACGAGCGGAACGACGGTGAACAACAGAAAAAGGCGTGCCACTTGCCGAACCTAAGTCCGATCCCGAGTCGACGCTACCCACCCCCTGAACGATCGAGCCGGCACGCGGGGAAAGGAGCTGCACGCTTTGCTTGGCGTCGCGGCGCATCTGCCGTAAACCCCGCGGCATGAACATACCGGCAGACGGGTCGATGAACCCGAAGTGGGGAGTGCGGTGCTTACTGGGTGGGGCGCTGATGGGCCTCGCAAACCTCGTGCCCGGTATCAGCGGCGGCACCATGTTGCTCGCTGCCGGCGTCTATCCGCGGTTCATCCAAGCGCTGGCTGACCTCAGCGCGCTCCGCTTTCGGAAGAGCTCGTTTTCCATCTTGGGTCTGGTGGGCATCGCTGCCGCGGCGGCAATCCTCCTGGGCGCGGGCCCCGTCAAGGACGCGGTGGTCGAGCACCGGTGGGCGATGTACAGCCTGTTCATCGGACTTACCCTTGGTGGGGTCCCTGTCCTATGGCAGATGGCCCGACCGGCAACCAACGCATTCTCGGTTGGGATAGCGGCCGGGCTTCTGATGATGGCTGCGTTGGCATGGATGCAGGTCTCCGGCGCGAGCTTCGGAGCGAATCGCGAAGGCGTCGTGATGATGTTCGTCGCGGGAGTCGCGGGGGCGAGCGCGATGATTCTTCCCGGCGTGAGCGGTGGTTATCTGTTGCTGGTGCTCGGTGTGTACGTCCCTGTCCTGAGCGCGATCGACGCGCTCAAGGAGGCACTCAAGGCAAACGACCTAGCAAGCGCGTCCGACCCCATCCTCGGTGTCGTGGTTCCCGTGGGCATCGGCGTCGCGGTCGGCGTGTTGGTCATCAGCAACCTGATCAAGATCGTGCTCGAGCGCTACGAGCAACCGGCGTTGGGTGTGCTCATGGGGCTGCTCGTCGGCGCGGTGTTCGGGCTGTGGCCTTTCCAGGAAGGGGTGGCGCCGAAGGTCGGCGAGATGTTCAAAGGGCAGGTATTGACGGCGGAGGGGCTCGCCGAGCTGACCCCAGACAAGTATCCAACCGCGTTCTACGCGCCAACCTTCAAGGACGTGATGATGGCGATCGGGTTGGTCGGTGTGGGCTACATGGTGACGACGCTGGTCGCCCGGATCGGCGGAGCCAAACCGCAGCGGCACTAAGCGTAAAGCGACTCGATCGCGTCTTTGTAGTGCTGCAACACGACCCGCCGCTTGAGCTTGAGGGTCGGTGTGAGCATCCCGTTTTCCGTCGTGAAGTCCTCGTCGCCGATGAAGATCTTCCGGGCCTTCTCGTAGCCCTTGAATTCGGCGGAAAACCTGTTGACCTCTTCTTCGATCAAGGCCTGGACCTCGTCACTCTGGGCCAGCGATGCGGGATCGGGGTCGAGCCCCTTTTCGGCAGCCC
>CP070713.1:3501015-3513287 GCA_020351445.1 Myxococcales bacterium | reverse complement strand
CCAAGAGAATCCGGCCACCTTTGCATGCCGAGCCGTTCGGCGGAACCCCGTGTCGTGTTTTCCCGAGCCCCGGTGATCCTGCGAGCACGCCCGTCGCGAGCCGTTCTCCGGTGGGTCAGTTGATGAGCCTTAGTCTTTCTTCCGGACGATGAAGGTGTTCATGCCTTCTTCTCGTTCGAATGTCGTTCGGTAGCTTTGCGCTTCTTGACGGGTTTCGAACGGGCCGATGCGGACTCGCCAGTGGGTGCCACGGTCTTCCACGGTGCCGGTTGTCACGTATGCTGCGTGGCCTCGTTTGCGTAGGGCGCTGGCAAACACGCGTGCCTCCTCGGCGTCACGGTAACTGATGACTTGCAAGGTGTACCGGCCTTCGCGTCCTGCCGGGGCGACCGTCGTCTTTTCGGGCACGGTGGCGGCGACCAGTGGGTCGCGCACGGCAGCCATTTCGACGACCTTGCGGTCCGGGCCGGCCGTGACGGCGGCGGGCAAACCAGCGGCGATGTCGGAACGCGGTGGAGGCTTGGTCAGCGGGTCGAGGTGCGCGAGCTCGGCAGCGGCGGCAGCCATCGCGGCGGCGACCTCGGGGCGCCTGTCGGTGACCAGAGTGGTGGGGAAGCTCAGCGTTTCGGGGTTGATGCCTGGCTCCGCCGCCGGCGGTTCAGCGGCGTCGTCGTCGTCGACATCTTCGGCGACCGCCAGCATCTGAAGCGGGTCTTCCGACTGGGATTCGGTACCGTCGGGAAGGGCTGCAACTGCGGCAACGACGACGGCTACCGCTGCCACGAGCCCCACGCCGGACAGCACCAAAACCCCTCGGCCCTCATCGGACGATCGCTCTTCGATCCGCTCCAGATCGCGCATTGCAGTATCCATTCCCGGTTCCGCTCCAGCCCTCCTCTGGGGTTTACGAAACTTCCTCGGAACCAGCCAAAAAACAGCAGTTCAGAAGGCCTGAGAGCGCGTGCAGCAGGGATGTGCACGTGGTAGCTTCGCGCGGGCGTCGCAGCTCTGGGGAGCGACGCGTGGGAGCAGCAGTTCATGGCGGAATCTTCACAGAAGCAGCCGGTCACGCTCGAAGACGAGATGAGGCGCTCGTACCTCGATTACGCGATGAGCGTCATCATCGGGCGAGCGATTCCCGACGTGCGGGACGGCCTCAAACCGGTTCACCGGCGCATTCTCTATTCGATGCACGAGCAAAAGGTGCATTGGAACAGCGGGTACAAGAAGAGCGCCCGCATCGTCGGTGACGTGCTCGGCAAGTATCACCCGCACGGCGACACCGCGGTCTACGACGCGCTGGTTCGCATGGCCCAGGATTTCTCCATGCGGTACCCGCTCGTCGACGGGCAGGGCAACTTCGGCTCGGTCGATGGCGACCCCCCTGCGGCGATGCGTTACACCGAGGTCCGGATGCATCGGCTCGCGTCCGAGCTTCTCGCCGATATCGAAAAAGAAACCGTGGACTTCGGCCCAAACTTCGACGACTCCGAAAGTGAGCCGCTGGTCCTGCCGAGCCGGATTCCCAACCTGCTGATCAACGGATCCGGTGGCATTGCGGTCGGCATGGCCACCAACATTCCCCCGCACAACCTCCGCGAGGTCATCGACGCCACCGTGCGGCTGATGGGGACGCCCGAGCTGACCGTCGATGAGCTCATGCAGGACGACGACGAAACGGGTCGGCTGGGGGTGAAGGGCCCCGACTTCCCGACGGCGGGGTACATCTACGGCAGGGCCGGCATCCACCTAGGCTACCGGACTGGCCGCGGGCGCATCGTGATGCGGGCCCGGGCGTCCATCGAGCAGCTTCCCGGCAAGGGTGACCGCGAGATGATCGTGATCACCGAGATCCCGTATCAGGTGAACAAGGCCGAGCTCCTGAAGAAAATCGCGGACTTGGTCCGCGACAAGCGCCTCGAGGGCATCAGCGACATCCGTGACGAGTCCGACCGGGACGGCTTGCGCGTCGTCATCGAGCTCAAGCGCGACGCTCACGGCGAAATCGTGCTGAACAAGCTCTACCAAATGACGGCGTTGCAAAGCACGTTTGGCTACAACTGCCTGGCCATCGTAGGGCAGCGGCCCGAGGTGCTCGATCTGCGGTCCGCGCTTCTTCGGTTCATCGACCACCGGCGTGAGGTCGTCGTCCGCCGAACCCGCCACGACCTTCGCCAGGCCAAGGCGCAGCGAGAGCTCGTCGAAGGTCTCGGGATGGCAGTCACCGACGTCGACTTGGTGGTGAACACAATTCGGTCCTCGAAAGATCCCGACGAGGCGCGCGGGCGGTTGATGAAGCTTGCGCTCACCGGTCTCGAGGAGTTCGTGAAGCGCGCCGGCCGGCCTGAAGCAGAGATCGAAGCGGCCAAGAAACAGGGCGACTACTATCTCTCCGAGCGCCAGGCCAAGGCCATCCTCGAGATGCGCCTGTCTCGTTTGACCGGTCTCGAGCGCGAGAAGCTGGCGACCGAATATGGCAACCTCTGTGACTTGATCGGCGAGCTCGAAGCGATCCTCGCGAGCAAGGAGCTTCTCGATGAGGTCATCGTCAAAGAGCTCGACGAGATCCGCGAGCGCTATGGCGACGCGCGCCGCACCGAAATCGTCGAGGCAGAGGGCGACATCTCGATCGAGGATCTGGTTCCGGATGAAGAAGTTGTCGTGACGGTATCGCACGCGGGCTACGTGAAACGCGTGCCCCTCAGCGAATATCGGGCGCAGGGCCGCGGCGGAAAGGGCCTCAGGGCCATGGATACGCGTGACCAAGACTTCGTGAGCTGGGTGTTCGTCGTCAACGCCCACGCGCATGTCTTGTTCCTGAGCGACAAGGGCAAGGCGTACCTGAAGAAGGTCTATCAAATTCCGGAGACGAGCCGCGCGGCGCGAGGCAGGGCGGTCGTGAACCTCGTCGGCATGGAACCAGACGAGCGCGTTGCGGCGATTCTCCCGATCCGCGAGTTCGTCGAAGATGGGTACCTCTTGACGTGCACCCGGCGAGGTCGCGTGAAGCGCACGAACCTCAGCGCGTACGCGAACATCCGGCAGACCGGAATCATCGGCGTCGCGATCGGCGAAGGCGACGGGCTGTTGACCGCCCGGATCGTGACCCCTGGCCAACACGTGCTGATCGGGACGTCGCACGGCATGAGCATCCGCTTCCCGATCGCAGACGTGCGTGCAATGGGCCGTGACTCCATGGGCGTGAAGGGTATCGACCTTCGTGAAGGCGACTTCGTCATCGGCATGGACATCATCGAGGACGAAGGCGAGCAGCAGGTGCTCACCGTGAGTGCGAACGGGTATGGCAAACGCACCCCAGTCGTCGAGTGGCGCACGCAAAACCGGGGCGGGAAGGGCATCATCGCGATGGACACTTCTGAACGCAATGGTGCTCTGGTCAAGCTCCGCCTCGTCTCTGCGGAAGACCAGCTGATGGTGATCACCAACGGCGGTCAGGTCATTCGGACCCGAGTGAACGAGATTCGCGAGACGGGCCGCAACACCCAAGGCGTTCGAGTGATTCGCCTTCGCGAGGGCGAGCAGGTCGTCGACGTCGAGCCCGTAGCGGAGGGCGAAGAGGGCGACGACATCGACGTCGAGGAATCCCCGGAACCCCGAGGAAATTAGCGCCTACGGGCCCGGAAATGTGTAATCCGGTGGACAACGCGTTATTCTTGGAGGGACATTTTGGGAGTCTTTCTAAGGGGTAGGGGAGTGTGAGTAACGGGCCCGTCATTGGGATCGACTTGGGTACGACCAATTCCGTCGTCGCCATTGCCGACCAGCCCGGAGGCCGGGTCCTGGCGGGCAGCGACGGCGTAAAGCTGATTCCTTCCGTCGTTTCGTTTCATCCAAGCGGCGATGTCCTGGTGGGCGGCCCCGCCAAGGAGCGGCGTCTGCTCGATGCGCAGAACACCGTGTACTCGGTCAAGCGGCTGATCGGCCGGCCCTATACCAGCTACGAGGTCAAGCAGGCCCAAGAGCGGTTTGCGTTCGAGCTCTCGGAAGGTCCGAGCGGAGGCGTGCTGGTCACCGCGCGCGGCGAGACATACACGCTGAGTGAGATCAGTGCGTTCGTACTGGGGCATGTCCGTAAGGTCGCCGAGGAAGCGCTTGGCAAGGAGTGCAGGCAAGCGGTTGTGACGGTCCCCGCCAACTTCAACGAGCTTCAGCGAAGCGCGACCAAGGCAGCAGGACGCGTCGCCGGCCTAGACGTGCTGCGCATTCTAAACGAACCGACGGCCGCGGCACTTGCCTACGGCTACAACAAGACTTCAACCGAGCGCGTTGCCGTGTACGACCTCGGCGGCGGTACCTTTGACATCACGATTCTGCAGCTCGCCGGCGACGTGTTCGAGGTGCTGGCGACTGCGGGTGACACATTCCTCGGCGGTGACGATGTCGACACGGCCATCGCGGATCACATGGCCGCACAATTTCTCGAGCAGAATCGCTACGACACGCGGCAGGACCGCCAAGCGTATGAACGACTGCGCGCCGCCGCAGAGTGGGCGAAGATCCAGCTGTCGGACAGGCCCGACGTGAAGCTCTGTATCGAGGAGCTCGCCTACGGTGATGGCGGCGTGGCGCTCAACTTGGACTACGCGCTCACGCGGCAGCAGCTCGAGCACATGTGCCAGCCGCTCGTGGCCCGCAGCTTCGACGTCTGCGAGGACGCGATGAAAGCCGCGGGCCTTCGCCCGACCCAGCTCGACAATGTCATCCTGGTCGGCGGCTCCACGCGGATCCCGTTGCTTCAACGGATGGTCGCCGAGTACTTCGGGCGAAAGCCACTGGTGAACATCGACCCGGACTTGGTGGTCGCGCAGGGCGCCGCGCTTCAGGCGCACACGCTGACGGCGCCCGCGCGAAAGGCGGCGCTGGGCAAAGTCGCACTCAAGAAAGTGGTGCAGCCGGGTACCGGCAGTCACGGCATCGTCGACGAAGAAAGCTTCGAGGACGAGGTGACCAACATCGGCGATCGCCCACCGCTTCCGCCGCCTCCGGTCGCGCGGGCGGCGCGCAAAGCCACGCTGCCCGGGCAGGCTCCACCTCCGCCCCCGGTCCAGCTCAAGAAGTCTGGCGATGGGGTAGTCGACGACGGCCTCGTCGATACCCCCACACGTTCCCGTGAGGAGCCGCTGGATCACGAGCTCACGCGTGTTGCGGAAGCAGCCGACCCCCTCGACTTCCAGGCTACGCGTATGGCCGACGCCTCCGGTCTCTTGATGCAGATTGGGGGGCAGGACTCCGATGAGCTCGAAGAGCTCGAAGAGGAACCGTCGGGATTGATGATCGAGCTCGGCGACGACGCGTTCAGCCAAATGTCGGAGGTGCCCGTCGACGGCACCCCTCCGCCGCCGCCCCCGCTCGACCTCGCGAGCTCGGCGCCAAAGGAGCTCAGGGCTGCGCTCGACGAGACCGTCGATACCGTGACCGCTGCGGCTGCGGTGGCCGAAGGACCCCAAGCGCCACTGCTTCTCGATGTGACACCGCTCTCGCTCGGCGTCGAAACCGTCGACGGCTACTGCGAGCACATCATTCGCCGCAACTCCGCGATCCCTGCGGGGCAAACGAAGATGTTCACCACGGCGCGGGACCGGCAGGAGGCGGTGATCGTCCGCATCTGCCAAGGCGAGGATCGTCAGATTTCCGGTAATCAGCTCCTCGGTGAGGTCGTGCTCGACGGGTTGCGGCCGGCCGCTCGCGGCAAGGTCCAGATCGCGGTTCGGTTCATGATCGACGCGGATGGCACTCTTCAGGTGAGGGCGCAGGACGTAGGCACGGGTCAACAACAGCAAATCGAGATCAAGCTCATTGGTCAGTTGCCCGAACATGAGATCGAGGAGCTCACCAAACGCCACCAGGCGAAGCTCGGAATCTGAGCAATGTCCGCAAAGGAAAGCCCCGACTACTATCAGCTTCTAGGGATCATCCGCACCGCGAATGCCGATCAGATTCGCTCCGCATTCCACCGCTTTGCTCGGAAGCACCATCCAGACAACTTCGTCGGCTCGCCCGAGGAAGCCGAGCGGCACACGGACCTCTACCAACATGCCAGTGAGGCGTACCGCGTTCTGCTCGATCCCACCAAGCGCAAGCTGTACGACGAGGGGCTCGAGAGGGGGGTGGTCCGCTATTCGGAGGATCGCGCCAAGGAAACGCGTCGAACGATGAGGCCGCCCGGGGGCGTCGTGTTGCGCTCCAGCAAGGCGCGAGTGTTCTTCACGCGTGCGCACCGAGCGATGAAAGCCGAGGACTGGCCTCAGGCGAAGCTCAACCTCCAGATGGCGATCCAGAACGAGCCCGACAACGTCGAGCTCGAGGCCAAGCTCGAAGAAGTTCTCCAACGGATCAAGTCGGGTTAGATGGCCTGCGGCCCCAGTTTGTCCCGCCCCACCACCCCCGCACTATCGCCTAGGTAGCCCGGAGAGATTTCCGGGCTATGTTAGCGGCGTCATGGGACGAACAGCGACGATAGAACGTCGAACCAAAGAGACCGACATCCGGGTGGAGCTCGATCTCGATGGCAGCGGTCAATACCAGGTGGAGACCCCGATCGGGTTTCTCACGCACATGGTGGAGCAGCTTGCCAAGCACGGGCTGTTCGACCTGAACGTGCGCGCGCTCGGCGATACGCACATCGATGGGCACCACACGACCGAAGACCTGGCGATCGCGTTGGGGCAGGCATTCGCCCAAGCCTTGGGCGACAAAGCTGGGATTCGCCGTTTTGGTTCGACGACCTTGCCCATGGACGAAGCTTGTGTGACCTGCGCGCTCGATTTGTCCGGTCGTCCCTACTTCGTCTGGGCGGTGACGCTGCCGAAGGCCAGGATTGGCGACTTCGATTCGGAGCTCGCCGAGGTGTTTTTTGAGGGCTTTGCGCGCGGAAGCCAGTGCAACCTGCACATGCGCCAACACGCCGGAGACAATCTCCACCACGTGATCGAAATCAGCTTCAAGGCATTCGCACGTGCGCTTCGGGAAGCGACCGAAGTCGACCCCCGAGTCGTGGGCGTGCCTTCGACCAAGGGCACGTTGACCGAATGACTACCGGCCGGGTAGCGATCGTAGATCTGGGCCTCGGGAACTTGCACAGCGTGGCCAAGGCATTCGAGCGCGCGGGGGCCAAGCCCGAGCTCAGCACGGATCCTGACGTCTTGCTTCGAGCGGACCGTTTGGTGATGCCCGGGCAGGGGGCCTTCAAGGAGTGCGCGCATGCGCTGGCCGGAGAGATCGGCGAGGCGGTGCGGTCGTGGATCGATAGCGGCCGTCCGTACCTCGGCATCTGTCTCGGAATGCAAGCGCTGTTCGAGTCCAGCGAAGAGGCACCGGGCGAAATGGGTCTCGGCATCTTCCCCGGGACCGTGAAACGCTTCGCGAAGGACCTGCGCGACGCGGAAGGCCACCGGCTCAAGGTGCCGCACATCGGATGGAACCAAATCGACAGCACCCACCCCGTATTTGAAGACGGCGAGTGGTACTACTTCGTTCACAGCTACTACTGCGTTCCCGACGATGAGAGCCTCGTTGCGGCCACCACCGACTACGGTGGCCCGTTCTGCTCGGCCATCGCCCGGGACAATGTCTTGGCATGCCAGTTCCACCCCGAGAAAAGCCAACACGCCGGAGCCCGTTTGATCGGACACTTCCTAGGAGATGTTTCGTGGAGTTGATTCCGGCAATCGATCTGCTCGACGGTAAGGTCGTGCGGTTGCACCAGGGCAAGTACGACGAGGTCACCATCTACGACGACGAGCCGCTTGCCATGGCCAAGCGGTTCGAGGACCAGGGGGCCAAGCGGCTTCACGTAGTCGATCTCGAAGGCGCGCGCCGCGGCCAGCCCGCCCACGTGCCGATCATCCAAGGCATTCTGCGCGAGACCGATCTCCAAGTGCAGATCGGAGGCGGCGTGCGCAACCAAGACGTCGCGGCGAAATGGATGAATGCCGGCGCAGCTCGCGTCGTGCTTGGCACCGTGGTCGTCAAAGCGCCCGAGGTCGCCCGCACGATCTGCGCTCGGTACCCAGGCGCGGTCGTGATGGCGCTCGACGCACGTGACGGGAAGGTGGCTGTCGAGGGATGGCAAGAGCAGAGCGGGCAAGACGTCATCGAGCTCGCCAAGGAAGTCGATGGGTGGAACGTCGGGGCAATCCTCTTCACCAATATCCACAAAGATGGCACCCGCGAGGGACCCGACGTCGAGGGGACGGCTGGCTTGCAAGCGCATGTCGAGACCACCGTGATCGCCTCTGGCGGAATCGGCACGCTCGACGACCTTCGCGCATTGTCGGCCGCAGGAGTTCGCGCGGCCGTGTGTGGGCGCGCGCTGTACTCGGGTGCCTTCACGTTGTCGGAAGCGTTCGCGGCGCTACAAAGGGTCTGATGCTGGCTAAGCGAATCATTCCTTGTCTCGACGTCAAAGAAGGGCGCGTCGTCAAGGGCATCAACTTCGTCGGGCTCCGCGACGCGGGCGATCCGGTGGAATCCGCCCAGCGCTACAGCGCGGGTGGGGCAGACGAGATCACCTTTCTCGACATCACCGCGTCGCACGAGAATCGCCGAACGTTGTTCGACCTCGTGGACCGAACGGCCTCGACCATCGCGGTCCCCCTGACCGTGGGCGGCGGGGTCCGGGAGCGGCGGGACGTGAGCGAGCTTCTGCACGCCGGGGCGGACAAGGTGTCGATCAACAGTGCAGCCGTGGCCAATCCGACCTTCGTCAAGGATATGGCTGAGGCCTACGGCTCGCAGGCCATCGTGGTGGCCATCGACGCGAAACGGGCGCCGGGGCAGACCGACAAGTGGACGGTCTATACCCACGGCGGCAGGCGCGACACGGGGCTCGATGCGATCGCCTGGGCCGAACGGATGGCCGAGCACGGCGCCGGAGAGATTCTTCTGACGAGCATGGACCGCGACGGAACCCGGGATGGCTATGATCTGGTGTTAACTCGCACAGTTGTGGACGCAATCCCGGTTCCGGTTGTAGCTTCCGGAGGCGTGGGGACCCTCGAGCACATATACGAGGGTCTCGAAGCGGGAGGGGCGGATGCGGCGCTTGCAGCTTCTATCTTTCACGACGGCCACTACACTGTGGCCGAGGTCAAGGAGTACCTGTTGGCCCAAGGGGTATGCGTGCGCCCGCCAGAGCGGGATTGAGGGGAAGCGATGAGCAGAGACGTTGGCGTGGGCCAACTCGTGGAGGAGCTGGAGCAGCGCGGCGATCGCCTCCCGTTCGAGATCGGTGCCTTCGTGGCGCTCGAGGCTTGTGAGGGGCTCCTTCAAGAGTCGGTGAAGCTCGAACCGGACGACGTCCGCGTGACTTTGGAAGGCTCGGTCGTCGTGGCCCAGTCCGCGGAGCGGGCCGAACCCGACGAGGCCGCCCGCTCCCTGGCGTCGGTTCTGGCGCGCCTGCTCGTCGCGGCAGGTCCCGGCGTTCCCCCCTATCTCTTGCAGCTCGTCAAAGAGACCACGACCGGGCAGAGTCCTCGAGATCTGCGTCGCCTCTACGATGCCATCGAGGCGTCTCTGATTCCGATCAACCGCGGAGCGTCCCGTCGCGTCCTCGCCCGTCTGGTCCGCGAAAGCGACCGGCCACCAGCGCCTGAGGTTCCCCAGATCGACCCGCACGAGCTCGACGCGGAGCTCGACGAGCTCCTACGCGACCCGGTATCGAGGACACTAGAGCCGGCGCAGACCAAGTTGCCGCTGCAAGAGGAAGACGAGGAGCCGATCACGGAGCGGATTCGAATCCCAAGGGCGGTAGCCCGAGACACCGACACTGGCGCTCACACTCGCGCTGACACTGGCACCGGCGCTGACACCGGCGCTGACACTGCCGCTGACACTGCCGCTGACACCACCGCCGCCCCCGTCTCCTTCCCCCCTCCGGTCCCAGACTTCGATCTTCAACCCGAGACCGTTCCCGTTCCGCCTTCAGAGCCGGCGCGGAAGGTCGCGTCGGTTCCCGTTCCCGATCTTGAGCTGCCGCCCGCGCCGACACCTGCGGCCGCAGCTCCCGCGATCCGGGAGCAGCCCTCGCAGCCGAGGCCCGAGCCGGTCACGGCAACGATCCGGAAGTGGCCCAGTAAAGAGGATGCTTCGCATCCTCCGCGGGGCTTGGAGCCCCCAGAGGACTCAGAGACAGAGACAGTGGCAGTGCAAGTGGCAGCGACAGAGACAGCGGCAGAGACCGTGTCCGAGACCGTGGCCGTTTCCGAGTCTGTGACGGTGTCCGAGTCCGTGGCTGTTTCCGAGTCCGTGGCTGTTTCCGAGTCCGTGGCCGAGCCCGAGTCCGAGCCCGAGTCCGAGGCTGAGACCGAGAGCGAGACCGAGACCGAGAGCCTGACCGAGGGCGTGACCGCGAGCGGGTTGGAGACCGCGAGCGAGGCTGTGTTCGGGACCGGGTCTGTGACCGGGACCGAGTCCTTGCCCGCGCCCCTCCGAAAAGGGGCTTCTTCGCAACCTCCACGGGGCGAGGAGCCAGCCTACGATCGACCCTCCGCGCCGGTGCCGCAGCCTCCGAAACGGCGTGGCGCTTGGGGGATTTGGCTGTTCGCGGCTGCGGTGGGCCTTGGCGCGTATGCGCTGTTCGAGACGGGGAGCTTGGATGCGTTCTTACAGCCCGCGGCGCCCGTGACCACGCCCGCACCCGGTGGCGTCATCGACGTGACGGTCACCCCGTCTGACGCCCAGATCTTCGTCGTCGTTGGACGGGGTCCGGCGGTTGCACCGGGTCTTTCGATCGATGGCGCGCACGAGTTCATCGTCTTCGATCACGGCCTGCGCCCGTCGAGAGCCAGCGTGCCCGAAGGCGCCGCATGGACTGCGACCGACGACGGCTTGCTCTACGAGCTCGCCGTGCAAGCCCAAGTCGCAACGACTCCCTCCGACGCTCTCGACTTGGGCACTCCTGTAGCCGAGCCGGCCTCTGGTGATGCTGCCCGCTCAGGCACGATTCGCGTCATCACGAATCCTCCTGGTGCGAAGGTGTACCGCTTCGTCGGTGCAGGGCCGGCCGCACGGATCCACGTCGCGTCGATTCATGAGGGCCAGGAGCTTCTCGTCTACCATCCGGGCCACGAGACGAGGCGCGCCGTCATCGGGCCAAGCGACTGGCAAGCGGCCGAAGGCCAAGGCGCCTATGGCGCAAGCTTGGAAGTCCAGCTGCCCGCGCTCGCGGGGTCAGCCCCCCTGGAAACGCCCGAGGACTGATTCGACCTCGCTGCGAATCGACTCGAGCCGCTGCTCGGAGTCCGCTTCGAAGCGAAGGACCAGCACCGGTTGCGTGTTGGAGGCGCGGACCAGTGCCCAGCCTCCGTCGAATTGGATGCGCGCTCCGTCGATGTCGACCAGGTCGTGCGTGGGCCGATAGTGGTCGAGCATCTGCTGAACCAAGTCGAACTTGCGGGCATCATCGCACTCCACCCGAATCTCCGGGGTTGCAAACGTCTTAGGTACATCGCTCAGCATCTCGTGGAGCGGGACGTCGCTGTGGGACACGATTTCCAGGATGCGAAGTGTGGCGTAGATCGCGTCGTCGAAACCGTAGTAGCGATCGGCAAAGAAGATGTGACCGCTCATCTCGCCCGCGAGCAGCGCGTCCTCTTCTTTCATCTTGGTCTTGATCAGAGAGTGCCCCGTCTTCCAAAGCACCCCTCGCCCCCCGTGGGCCTCGATGTCGTCGTACATCGTTTGCGAGCACTTCACTTCACCGATGATCGTCGCGCCCGGGTGCTTTGCGAGCAGTGCGCGTGACAGGATGATCATGAGCTTGTCGCCCCAAATGACGTCACCGCGAGCGTCGATCACCCCGACGCGGTCCGCATCGCCATCGTATGCGAATCCGAGCTCGAGCCCGTCTCCAAGGACACGATCTTTGAGCATCTCGAGTGTCCCAGGCTCTGTCGGGTCCGGGTGGTGCACCGGGAATGTCCCATCCATCTCGCAGAGCATTGCCACGGGGTTTAGCCCCAGCGCCTTCATCGTTGCGAGAGCCAGTGGACCGCCCGCCCCATTGCCGGCATCGAGTGCGAATCGAATGTCGCGTCGGCCAAGCTGGATGTCGCTCTGCGACCTCTCCACATACGCCGGCGTCGGATCCAGCGTCTCGAGCAAGCCTCCCGGGGCGCGATGGAAGCTCCCGTTGTCCATGACGGCATGGAGCTCGGCGATGTCGTCACCGTAGAGCGAGCCTTTACCCACCATCATCTTGAAGCCGTTCTCGTCGGGAGGGTTGTGGCTGCCGGTGATTTGAATCCCGCCAT
>CP070713.1:3491680-3500915 GCA_020351445.1 Myxococcales bacterium | reverse complement strand
ATCGATCTCCCCGAAGTCGATGATCCCAACGATGTTGGTGTGGCGAAGCTGGGCAGCGAGCTTGGCTTCGCGCCGGAACCGAGAGACGAATTCGTCGTCCTCGCTGAATGCGGGAAGCACCCGCTTCAGACAAACTCGATGTTCGAATCCGCCCGCCGCCGTGCGCGTGGCTTCAAACGTCTCCGCCATGCCGCCCACGCCGAGGCGGCGGACCAAGTGGTAAGGACCAAACTCTCGTGGCTCACCGGCCATCCAGCGGGAGATTAGCACCATTGTAAAAGTACTGGCGCACCCACTCCCTGCGATGCACGCTGCTGCGCCACTGATGAAATCAACGTCAGGTCCATCCAAGGGCGTCGATCGCACCATCTTCCGGCGCCTCGTCGATCTGGCGATGCCGATCGTCGGCCTCAATGTGCTGAGCGTCATCACGTTGGCGGTCGACACCGCAATGTGCGGCCGGCTCGTCAACGCCGAGGAGGCGCTCACGGCGCTTGGGTTCGCCAGCCAACTGATCTTCTTATTGATGGTGGTGATGCTCGGGCTGACGGTGGGAACCGTGGCCTTCATTGCGCGCGCCCACGGCGCCCACGAAACCGAGCGTGTCAATCACGTGCTTCACCAGAGCATCGTTCTCACGTATGTGGTGTCGCTCGGAGTGGCGATCGTCGGGAATCTCGGCGCTGACATTGCGATGGAGTGGCTCGGCGCCGATGCGACGGTCCGCGCGCTCGGCTTGGGCTATCTACGGCCGCTCTTGACGTTCACGGTGTTCTTCTACCTAAACATGTTGTTCGCCGCAGCGCTCCGTGCGGTTCGCAACACCATGCTGCCTTTCACGATCGCATTGTTCAGCAATCTTCTGAACATCGTCTTGAACTACGGGCTCATCTTGGGTCGGCTCGGCTTTCCCGAGTTGGGCGTTCGCGGCGCGGCTTGGGGGACGGTGATCGCACAAGCCGTCGCGGTTTTCTTGATGGTGGTCATCCTCGGACGCGATGTCGTGCCGGGTCTGCGTGCCCGTCTGCGCTTGGCGCCTATCGACCGTCAGCTGGCCAGTGACCTGTTTCGCGTGGGGGCGCCGGCCGCGCTCGATATGGTGATCCTGAACGTGGCATTTCTGTCGGTCGTGGGGATGCTCGCGCGCGTGGCTCAGGTGACCGTCGCCGCGCACGGGATCGGCCTGCGGATTCAGTCTTTGGCCTTTGTGCCCGGTTTTGGAGTCTCTCAGGCAATCGGAGCAATGGTTGGAAACGCGCTCGGCGCAGGCGATGAACCCGAGGCGCGCGAGGTCGTGCGCGGCGGCGTGATCCTTTCGGCCGTCATCATGACCGCGATAGGGCTGACGATCGTGGTCGGTGCCGAGCCGATCATCGCGATCTTCGATGTAGACCCAGCGACGGAGCTTGGGCGCTACTCGGTGCTATGGGTGCGGGTACTCGGCTGGGGCATGCCGGCGGTCGGCGTCAACATCGCCCTGGTGGGGATGCTGCGTGGGGCTGGGGCGACCAACACCAGCCTGATGATCAACACCGTGGGCACCATCGTCGTTCAAGTCCCCCTCAGCTGGTTCCTCGGCTTCGTCGTAGGGTGGGGAGCCTTTGGAATCTGGGTCGCTCTGCCGATTTCATTCGCGGTCCGCATGTGCCTGAGCATCATTGCTCATCGGCACGGAGGCTGGGCGCGGGTTGGCGCGACCATCTGACCCGCGGGTCCGTACCCAGGGATTTCTCCGAGCCCCGGTTTTTTGTTAGCCTAGGAGCATGATCAACGCCTTGATCAGGGCGGTGTATCGAGTCGCGCATTGGGGGTTACGGCTTTTCTGGTTCCTTCGCCGGCCAGAGACGACCGGGGCACTGGTTGCGGTGTGGCACCGCGGCCGCATTTTGCTCGTGAAGAACTCCTATCGGCCACAGCTCACGCTGCCCGGGGGCTACATCAGGCCGCGCGAAGATCGCCGGACGACCGCGGCGCGCGAGCTCCGCGAAGAGGTCGGCATCCAGGTTCAGCCCAAGCGCCTGGTGCACGCTTATCACGGCACCCATCTTTTCGAGTACCGCAAGGACACCCTCGACATCTACGAGCTGGAGGTGGATACGGACCCGAAGGTGCAGATCGATGATCGGGAGGTCGTGCTGGCCGAGTTCCGCACCCCCGATGAGGCACTGAGAATGAAGATCGTGCCGCACCTGGAGGAATACCTTTCACAGCGGATCGCGCAGGCAGCGGGTTGAGCGCGATGAATCCTCGTGAGGAGCTCGCACGCGAGGCCCTTCGGCTTCATGAGCGCTACCACCGCGAGCTCATCGAGCGCTTCTCGGTTTGTCCTTGGGCAAAGCCCGCCCGCGCCGACGGCCGCACCCGGGCGCACGTCGTCACCGACGCGACGTCTAGCCCACGAGAGCTGATGCCGGTTTTAGGCGAGTGGGCCGCCAACGAGGCGGTGGACGTCGCATTCGTGATCATGCCGCGCTTCGCCGGAGGTGCAGATGCCTTTACGGACTGGGCGATGTCGATCGGCGCGCAGCTGGCCGATGTCTTTCTGAGCGCACCGTTCTACCCGAGTGCCCCCGACTCCGCAGGCTCCATCCATTTCCTGCGCCAAACCCCCGACCCCACCGTCCAGCTGGTCCGAAGGAGCCGCCTCGAAGAGATCCGAGCGCAAGACCCCCCACACTACACCGACATCTTCGATCTCAATCTCCGTGATCTCGAGGCCGAAAAAACTCCACGCACCGTGGCCGCCTCGGTCCTCGCGCACAACGAACGAATGATCGAGCGCGAGGGAAGAGCGGAGCTTCAGGACATTCTGGACGATATCCGGAACGACCGAGAGCGGACGTACGCCAAACTGTTCCCACTCCTGTAAACCCCCCCCCAAACCGCCAACCGCTAACCGCTAGGCCGCTAGGCCGCTGGCCGCCAAACCGCCGATCCCGATCCCCGTTCCGCCGTCCCCGGTTTGCGGTTGGCGGCCTAGCGGTTAGCGGTTCGCGGTTTTGGGGTTTACCTCAGCGTCTCAGCTTCCGTCCCAGGTACCCCGACGAGATCACGCCCCAGAGCGCGCCCACCATCAGTCCACCGGTGTGGACCCAGTTGGCGATGGGTCCGACCCACCCGGTGAAGCCCAAACCGAGCCAGATCAACATGAAGGTCACCAGTTGCTGGGGCATTCGGTATGGAAAGCTCGGGTCTAGGCGGCCTCGGATCCAGACGAAGGCGAACAGGCCGTAGACCACGCCCGACATGCCGCCAAACGTCGTCGGTCCGGAGATCGCGTATTCGAGCACATGCGAGAACACCGCGGTCACCAAGACGAAGCCGAGCAAGTAGCGCGAGGAGAAGACGCGCTCGATCGCGGTGCCGAGATCCTTCAACCACCACATGTTGAAGAAGATGTGCATGAAGCCGAAGTGCAGGAACATCGGCGTGACCAAACGCCAAGGCTGCCCCGTCCAAATCGCGCTGACATCGCCGAACGCCAAGCCCCCCCTCACCGGTACCAGTGGCGTGAAGGTGAAGAGTCGCACCACCTCCATGTTCTTGCCCATGCCCGTTAGAAAGAACACGACGACGCAGATGACGATCAGGCCGGCGGTCACGGAGCCGATGCGCATGTTCTGTTTCGCCTCGATTTGCCGCCGAATCTTTTGCGTGCGAGCCCTCAATTGATCGTCGGCCTTGGCTTCTTGCCGGCGCTGAGCTCTGGCCTTTCGAGCCATGTCGGAGAAGCGGCTCACGCTCGGATCAAACCCGTCCAAAAAGGCACGCGCTTGCTCCATCTGGTCTTCATCGTGCACCCAAACCGCAAAGGCGCCGTCACGCGTTTCCTTGATGGTCGTGACCACGCCGTCGGAGTAAAGCGCGTCGCCGAGGGTTTTGGCGTCGGTCTGTTCGGCTACGGTCGTCAGTAGGCGCATGGAAGGGCCGAGTGTAGCCGCTTCGATCTGCGTTTCAATCGCTGCGGACCGCGGCGTACATCAGACAGTCCCGCGGTGTGTCGGAGCGATTGGGATGGTGTCCGTACCGCCGTAGCCGTCCCTCATACTGCATTCCTACCTTCTGCATGACCCGGGACGATTGGGTGTTCTCTTCGTCGCAAAGCGCCTGAACGCGAGCGATCCGGTCATCCCCAAAGGCTGCTTCGCAGACCCGAGCCAGCGCTTCGGGCATGTATCCATCGCCCCAATACCCACTGCCGAGGGCGAACCCGATTTCCACTCGGTGAAAGTGCACCGAGCATCCGATCGTGCCCATGATCACGCCGTCTTCCTTGCGCTCGATGAGCCACATGCGGTGGCCCATTCGAAGATCCCAAGCGTCGATGGCCTGCTGGAAATACTCCCGGGTCTGGGCGGGACTCGTGTGCGCGGTCCACGTGAGGTAGCGGGTGATGTTTGGATCGCTCGCGTACGATTCAAATGCAACTTCCGCGTCCTCGATCGTCGGGCGCCGCAGCACGAGCCGCGTCGTTTCCAGGCGTTCGGGTGGGAACTCCACCTTGCGCCTATAGCACGACGTTGCTCGCCGATGGATTCAGCGGGAACGAGCTGATAGGTTGTGGCCAATGGCCAATCGGGACGAGCCACTCGATGAAGCGATGGTCCGCCTGTCTGAAGAGCTCGGCTACTCTTTTGCCGACACGGGACTGTTGCTCGACGCGCTCACCCACCGGTCGTTCAAGAA
Organism: Myxococcales bacterium; assembly: GCA_020351445.1. Lineage (GTDB taxonomy): Bacteria > Myxococcota_A > Polyangia > Polyangiales > Houyiibacteriaceae > SG8-38. Next base: position 3,496,229 of record CP070713.1, on the reverse strand, counting down.
CGAGCGTCCCGACATCGCCTCGACCGACAATGAGCGCCTCGAGTTCCTGGGAGATGCAGTGGTCGGGCTCGTCGTCGCTTCGCTGCTGTACGTGCAGTTTCCCGACGCGGACGAAGGCGAGCTGACCCGGCGACGGGCCGACTTGGTCAGCGAGCGAGGGCTTTCCGAAGCAGCCGTGGCGATTGGCGTCGGCGATGCCATGCGGCTTGGGAAGGGAGAGCAGAAGTCGGGAGGCCGCACCAAGCCCCGGCTGTTGGCGAGTGCGCTCGAAGCGTGTGTTGGCGCGGTTTACTGCGACGGTGGAGCGGACGCGGCTTTTGCATCGGCCCGCCGGATCTTCGAGCCCCGCTTGCATACCAGTGCCCCCGGGCACCGGGACGCCAAGTCACGCGCACAGGAATGGGCGCAGGCGCATCTGGGAGGCACGCCGAGTTACCGATTGGTTGGAACACAAGGCCCCGACCACGAACGAGAGTTCACAGTCGCGCTCGAGCTCCATGACGAGCAAGTTGCCACAGGTACCGGCCGCTCCAAGCTCGAAGCCGAACAAGCCGCCGCGCTCGCGGCGCTAGACGAGTGGAGCAAAGGCGAACGAGAGCCCGGCTAACAACCGGGCAAGTCCCATCTAGACATCCGCGGCAGCGCGAGCCAAAGGCGAGCCCGGCGCAGAGCGCCGCCAAGGCAAAGCGAAGCGACTGCCGCGGAGGGAGGATTACGGGTGGGGGTGGGCGGGTCGGATGAAACTAAACCCAGCCCCTAACCAAACTAAACCGCGCGCGAAGCGGCGTATGCTTCGAGCCGAGCGTGCGCCCAGTCGACATCGCGCTGAAGCTCGTTGTACTCCGGACCTTCGTAGAGCTCGTCAAAGGCCTTTAGAGCCTCTTCGGCCTTCGCAAGCTCTTGACGGACCGCGTCGGGCTTGATTTCTTCGGGCGATGCAAAGAGATCGGTCAGCAGGAGCACTTTGTCGGGCCCACCCTCGACGAAGCCCGGGCCGATCGCGGCGATATTGCGCTTGCCCTCGACCTCCCACACGAGGAGACCGCATTTGAGCGCGGCCAAGAGGGGAAGGTGGTTCGGCAGCACGCCGAACTCGCCCTCGACGCTCGGCGCCTGAACCGAGTCCACTTGGATGGAAAGCACGGAGCCGCTTGGTGTGACGACGTCGAGTTGCAAGTGCTCGGAGTTAGCCATCGTTCAGACCAATCAGTCCTTGGAGCGTTTCGCGTAGGCTTCCTTGACCTCTTCGATGTTGCCCTTGAGGTAAAAGTCCTGCTCGGGAACGTGGTCGAGCTTCCCGTCCAGGATTTCCTCGAAGCCTGCGATGCTCTCCTCGAGCGGCACGTACGCGCCCTTGAGGCCGGTGAACTGCTCGGCGACGAAAAATGGCTGCGAAAGGAATCGCTGAATCTTACGGGCGCGATCGACGACCATCCGGTCGTCTTCGCTCAGCTCGTCCATGCCGAGGATCGCGATGATGTCCTGAAGGTCCTTGTACCGCTGCAAGGTCTCCTGAACGCCGCGGGCGACGTTATAGTGACGGTCACCGATCACAGCTGGATCGAGCATGGTCGAGCTCGAGTCGAGCGGGTCGACCGCCGGATAAATCCCGAGTTCCGCAATCGAGCGCGACAACACCGTCGTCGCATCCAAGTGAGCGAAGGTCGTGGCCGGCGCTGGGTCGGTCAAGTCATCGGCCGGAACGTAAATCGCCTGGACCGAGGTGATCGATCCCTTGTTCGTCGAGGTGATCCGCTCCTGAAGCTCACCCATCTCGGTAGCCAGCGTCGGCTGATAGCCAACCGCAGAAGGAATACGGCCGAGAAGCGCCGATACCTCGGAGCCTGCCTGCGTGAAGCGAAAGATGTTGTCGACGAAGAGAAGGACGTCCTGGCCTTCCTCGTCACGGAAGTACTCCGCAACCGTCAACGCGCTCAGCGCGACACGCGCACGCGCACCGGGGGGCTCGTTCATTTGGCCGTAGATGAGCGCCGTCTTCGACAGAACCGTCTCGCCCGTCTCGAGCTTCGACTCGCTCATCTCGAGCAACAGGTCGTTGCCTTCACGGGTACGCTCGCCGACGCCGGCGAAGCAGGACACACCACCGTGCGCCTTCGCGACGTTGTTGATGAGCTCCATGATGAGAACCGTCTTGCCGACGCCCGCGCCGCCGAACAGACCGATCTTGCCGCCCTTTCGGTACGGAGCGAGAAGGTCGATGACCTTGATGCCTGTCTCGAAGATCTCGACCTCGGTGCTCTGGTCGACGAACGGCGGAGCCTCTTTGTGAATCGGCGAGAAGTTGGTCGCGTTGACCGGTCCACGCTCGTCGACCGGCGCGCCGACCACGTTGAGGATCCGGCCGAGGCACTCTTTGCCAACAGGCATCGAGATCGGACCGTCGGTGTTCTTGACCGCCATCCCGCGTACCAAGCCATCCGTAGAATCCATCGCGACGGCACGGACGGTGTTCTCACCGAGGTGCTGCGCAACCTCCAGAGTGAGGTTCCAATCCTTCTCGCTGATCGCCGGGTTGCTCACCTGAAGTGCGGTGAGAATCTCCGGGAGGTTCCCCTGGGGGAAGGTGACGTCCACGACTGGACCAATGACTTGAGTAACACGCCCGTTCTGAAGCTCTGCCATGTTCTTTCCGGTTCTCTGGAAGGGTGTCGGCCGGCGGTCCATCCCGCCCAAAAGCGAGCGCGACCTAGCACGGCCCCCGATGGTGGTCAACGATGCCAGCCACAACGAAGTAGGGTCAGGGCGGTGCACGGCAAGCCCTCGGGAGCGGTCAATTGACCACCCCGTTCCGGCTTTCTACGCTCCACCTGCGATGCAGGACCAGGACGCAGTCATCCATGCACTTCTCGGCGCCGGAACCCGGTACGAAGGGAAGCTCTTCTTCGAAGGCAGGGCGCGGATCGATGGCGACTTCGAGGGCGAGGTCTATAGCGAAGGGCTCCTGGTCATCGGCGAGGAAGCGACGATCCGGGGTGCGATTCGCGTTCACACCCTAATCGTGCGCGGAGGCAGGGTTGAAGGCGACATCCATGCGACCGAGCTGGTCGAGCTGCACGCGCCGGCGCACGTACGGGGCGACATTCGGACCCAGGCACTTTTCATGGACAAAGGGGTCCTGTTCGACGGCTCCTGCGTCATGGGAGAGATCTTCGACCTCGAGGATCCGCCGGCTCCCCCTCGCTCGGCGGAGGACACCTCCCCGGATGGTTACAAGGACCAGCCGAGCAGGACCTGAAAGGTGAGGGCGTGGTCGTTGCCGTTTCCGCCGTCCCCCATCGCCGGCACGTTCATGGTGGAGCCCGCGAAACGCAACCGGTAGTACTCCCAGATGAAGCGGAACGCATAGGAGAATCCTGCTTTCACCCTCCCGTCCAGGGTGACGACCGCATCCAACCCGACCCCCGAGCTATCGCTGCCAAACGCGTCTTCGAGGTCGCCCAAAAAGAAGGGGATGCGAAGGCCGAAATCGGCGCGGAAGCCGAAGAAGCTGGGCACGATGTCATAGGCCACTGCCGGCCCTAGTCGGACGTAGACGATCCTCGAGGACGGCAACACCGAGTTCAGGTCGATGGTGAGCACGTCGCCACCCGCGCCGACTAGGCCGCCCACCAGCAAACGGTCGATCGGATACAGATAACCGAACTGTCCGAGAAGCCGCCACGCGTTGGTTTGCAGCGAGATCCCAGTTCCCGCTGGCTCGACCTTGGATCCGACGCCAGAACCGCCGTCGACTTGAAGCACGATCGCCTGAATCGCTGGTCTCGGCGAACGGTGGCCCATCGGCCGGATCAACAGGTGCCATCCAAAGTCGAAGTAGGCGCCCATGTCGAGGCTCCGTCGTTCGGTGCCGCCGGTACCGTCGCCCACGTCGAGCCGTATGTTCCTCGATCGCGCACCGCCCCCGATCATCATCACCAAGACCGGCAGCTTCGGGACCTCATCCTGCATGACTGCAGGGGCTTCGGCCGAGGCTTTGGGATGAGCGGCCTCGTCGTCCTGTGCACAAGCCCCCGCCGGCCTCACGGCGGCGAGGAAAAACCCTGCAAAAACGAGCACTCGAAGGGCGCGGAGCATTCGGGCACAACCTAGCAAGCGATGTGCTGAGGGTGCATCTTTCTGGGTTTCGCGCCGGCTTTCCATCAAGGAGAGAGCCCGGTGACGTAACGTCACCCCGCCCCTTCCGTACCCAAGTACGAAAAGCGAGACGCAGCCATGAAAAAGACAACCCTCATCGGAATCATCGCAGTCGCCCTGCTTGCAGGGTCGCTCTCCAGTCCGGTCGCCGCCGCGGACGAGCACGATGAAAACGCTGGCATCTTCACCGCGCAGATTCCGGAGGAGGGATCGAACATTGCGTGGGGTCAGGCGGTCCTGGTGTTGGATAAGCCGATCGAGCAGGTGCTCCCCATCGTTCGTGACTACGCCAACTACGTGCAATTCATGCCCAATTTCACGAAGTCCAAGGTGCTGGCGCAACGGGGCAGCAGAGCGATGGTGTACATGGAGGTCAGCGTCGCGAAGGGCGCCT
>CP070713.1:3480050-3491580 GCA_020351445.1 Myxococcales bacterium | reverse complement strand
GCCGCTGCGCTTGCCGCGCGCTTGCTCGGCGTCCGCGACGACGATGTTGCCTCGGTCCTGCGCGAGTTCAAAGGCCTGGCCCACCGCATGCAGTACATACGCTCGGTTGACGGGGTCCAGTACATCGACGATTCAAAGGCCACCAACGTAGGCGCTGCGGCTGCCTCGATCGACGGGCTCGCCGGGTCGGAAGGCAAGATTGTTCTGATCGCCGGGGGCGTCGACAAGGGTGGCAGCTACCAGCCGCTCCGGCAGCGCATGACCGACGAGGGGAGGGCGGTCGTAGTCCTCGGGGAAGCAGCCTCCTTGTTGGAGCGGGCCTTTGCGGGCTCTCACCTCGAGCTCCGCCGTGCGAGCTCCATGAACGACGCAGTGACGCACGCCGCCGCGCTAGCCCATCCCGGGGACACCGTGCTCCTGGCGCCAGCTTGCTCGAGCTTCGACATGTTCCGCTCGTACGCCGAGCGGGGCGAGCGCTTCCAACGAGCCGTCCAAACCCTCGGAGAGCAATCATGACCCGGTCCTCGAAATCCGTCCCCCCGATGCAACCCGGACCCCTGGACGTCTCGCTTGCGGCGACCCTCGTTGGGTTGATCGCGTTCGGCGTGGTGATGGTTTACAGCGCGAGCGCGGTTTTCGCGAGCAATATGTTCGGCAACGGATATCACTTTCTGATCCGACAGACGGTCTTTACGGCTCTTGCGTTCGTCGTGCTCATCGTGTTCGCGCACGTCCCCATCAACGCACTTCGACGCTCGACCTATCCCCTCTTGCTGGTCGCCGTGGTCCTGATGATCGCGGTTGCTCTCGGTTTCGGGCGGAGCGCGGGCGGCGCAACCCGCTGGCTCGCCATGGGCCCGGTCAACGTGCAGCCCGCCGAGCTCGCCAAGCTTGCGATGATCATGTGGCTCGCGCATTCCTTGGCGAAGAAAGCGAATCGGGTCCGGACTTTCTCGATTGGGTTCTTGCCGCACGTCCTCGTTGCGGGCCTACTCATGCTCCTATGCCTCGCGCAGCCCGACTTCGGCAGCGCCGTGATGATCGCACTTCTGACCTTCGTCGTGCTCTTTGCGGCCGGTGCGAAGGCGGGCTACCTCTTGGGTTGCGTACTGATTGGGCTCCCGGTCGGCTACGCGGCCATTGCATCGTCTCCCTATCGAATGCGTCGCATCCAGGCTTTCCTCGAGCCGTTCGAGCACAGGCAGGGCGCTGGCTACCAGATTACCGAGTCGCTGATGAGTTTTGGTTCCGGCGGCTGGACCGGCGTCGGTCTCGGCGACGGCCGTCAAAAGCTGTTGTTCTTGCCCGAGGCGCACACCGACTTCATCAGCGCGATCATCGGCGAGGAGCTCGGTTTCATAGGAGTTGCGCTCCTTTGTGCAGCCTTCGCATGGGTGGTCCTTCGTGGTCTTCGTGCAGCGTGGCGGGCCCAAGACGAGTACGCGGGCTACCTCGCAGCCGGCATGACCTTGTTCATCGGCCTTCAGGCATTCACGAATTTGGCGGTCGCCATGGGGCTCCTGCCCACAAAAGGTCTCGCGCTTCCTTTTGTCAGCTACGGCGGCTCTTCACTCCTCGTGAACGCCGCCGCCGCCGGCATCATCCTCAACACGTCGCGTTTCGGGATGTCACGAGCCGAGGAGGCTCCGGCACAGCCGAGACCCAAGAGACCCCAGCCTCGGCTGCTGACGGCTAGGGGAGGTGCGCGATGATCCAACGCATCATGATTGCCGGCGGCGGCACGGGGGGACATCTCTTCCCGGGGCTCGCGGTCGTGGAGGAGTTACGGCGGCGAGTTCCCGAGCTCGAGGTGAAGTTTGTCGGCACGGCCCGGGGTATCGAGGCGCGCATTCTTCCGAGCCGCGGCGAGTCGTTGGAGCTCCTGAAGGTGACCCCGCTCAAAGGCCAAGGGGTCGGAGCACGGTTCAAGAGCTTCGCGCGCATTCCGATCGCAATGAGGGAGGCCTCTTCTCTGATGCGCGACTTCGAGCCGGATTTGGTGCTGGGGGTTGGTGGTTACGCATCCGGTCCTGTGTTGCTCTCAGCGTCTCTTTCCGGAAGGCCGACCGCGCTTCTCGAGCAGAACGCGCACGTCGGACTGACCAACCGGATTCTCGCTCGCTTCGTCGACCGCGCCTATATCACCTTCGAGCAGACCGAAGAGGTCTTCGGTAAGAAGAAGTCGCGTCTGACAGGCAACCCGGTTCGGCACGAGTTCGTCGAGCACGCGCGCCTGGCACTTGCAGATCCCGAGGGCTTCGAGTCGCGCGCGCGCACCGTTCTCGTCCTCGGCGGCTCGCAAGGCGCAAGAAAGCTCAATGAAGACGTACCCCGCGCGCTCGCCCAGGCAGGGCTTGCCGATCGCCACCTCCAGGTCGTGCATCAAACCGGCGAGTCGATGCGCGACGAAGTCGAGAAGACCTATCGGGAGCTCGGCATCCGAGCGAGGGTCGTGACATTCATCGATGAAATCGCGCGCGCCTATTCGAACGCCGCTCTAGTCGTTGCCCGGGCAGGTGCCACGACGCTCGCCGAGCTCTGCGCGATCGGCCGTCCGTCGATACTGATTCCATTCCCGTTTGCTGCCGATGACCACCAAGCCAAGAACGCGAAAGCGCTCGAAGAGCAAGGCGGGTCGATTTGTATTCGAGAGTCGGAGCTGGAGGTCGATGCGCTGGGCGCGCTGATCGAAGAGTTGTTGGACGACCCCACCAAGCGCCAGGCCATGGCGCGTGCGGCGCGCGATCACGGCAGGCCCGATGCCGCGGCTGCCATCGTCGATGACATGATGGGTTGGCTCGGTGGTATGCAACCCCTGGGCGAAGCCGGTGCGGCCCCTCAAAGCGAGCCCCCTCCAGGCGTTCGCTACACTGGCCTCGCGATGACGCCCATGCTTCGACTCGGCTGCTCCGAAGTCCCCATGCGGACCGCATCGCATCGCCCACGACGCCCGGTTGTCGTCGATGGAGCCGTGTGGGAGTAAGCGACCATGTTTCGCGGCAGAATTCGGTCCATCCATTTCGTCGGCGTCGGCGGCGTCGGGATGAGCGGCATCGCAGAGGTCCTTCTCGACTCGGGCTTCGACGTGACCGGTTCCGACCTTCGCGAGAATGACTACACGCGCCGTCTCGCCGAAAAAGGCGCGAACATTTACGTCGGCCACGAAGCCGAGCAAGTCACCGATGCCGATGTCGTCGTCTTCTCTTCGGCAGTCCCAGCGACCAATCCAGAGCTTGTTGCGGCGCGCAGGGCGGGGGTCCCCGTGATTCCTCGAGCGGAGATGCTCGGTGAGCTGATGCGGCTCAAGGACGGCATCGCGATCGCGGGCTCGCACGGCAAGACGACGACGACTTCCCTGGTAGCGACCGTTCTGCGTGCAGCCGGATTGGACCCGACGGTCGTCATTGGAGGCAAGCTCAACGCTCTCGGGTCGGGAGCCGCGATGGGCGCCGGAGACCTGCTGGTCGCAGAGGCCGACGAGTCCGACGGCTCCTTTATCCATCTGATCCCTGCGATTGCGGTGATCACCAACATCGATCCGGAGCACCTCGACCACTACGGGAACCTCGACGGAGTGAAAGAAGCCTTCGTGGGTTTCGCCAATCGGGTCCCGTTCTACGGCCTAGTCATAGCCTGTCTCGATCACCCCAACGTGCAGGACATCTTGCCGAGGCTCGACAAGCGCATCGTGACATACGGTTTTTCGGCGCAGGCGGACTATCGAGCGCGCAACCCCGTGTTCTCGGGGCTCTCCGTGCGCTTCGACGTCGAGTATCACGGCAAAAGCTTGGGCCAGTTCGAGGTTCGAATGCCAGGTGCGCACAACGCGCTCAATGCGCTTGCGACCATCGCGGTCGCCGACGAGCTCCGCGTCGATCACGATCGGGTCCGTTCGGCGTTGCAAAGCTTCGAAGGCGTGCAACGGCGCTTCTCGGTCGTGGGCGAAGAGGCCGGGGTCACGGTGATCGATGACTACGGCCATCACCCCGCCGAGGTTGAAGTCACACTCGAGGCTGCGCAGAGAGCCTATGGCGCGCGCATCGTCGTCGCCTTCCAGCCGCATCGCTATACGCGCACGCGTGACCTCTTCGACGAGCTCACCAGGGCCTTCAATCGGGCCGATGTCCTATTCTTGACCGAGGTATACGCCGCGGGCGAAAAACCAATCGAGGGGGCCGATGGGCGTAGACTCGCCGACGCGATTCGCGCGCACGGGCACCGGGACGTGACGTTGGTGGAAGACCGAGAGGATTTGGCTGAAGCGATCGGCGCACGAGCCGAGCCGGGGGATGTGGTGATCACGCTCGGGGCGGGGGACATCACGCGAACGGGTCAGGAGCTCCTCGAGGTGCTCCGCCGATGAATCGCCGACGGGCCACATCGAAAGCCCGGAAGAAACCGGCGCGCAAGAAGGCCGCTGCGAAGAAGCCACAGGCGAAAAAGCCGGCCCGGAAGCGGCCTGCCCGCAAGAACGTCGCCGCCAAGAAAGCTGCCCCCAAGAAATCGACCCGAAGGGCCGCCGCGAAGAGAACGTCTCGCAAGAAGGTCGCTCGCAAGGGCGCCTCGACCGACCGCAGCCAGAATCGACGAAGGCCGGTCCCGAAGCAGCCCCGGCGCACCGAACCTAGGAAGAGCTGGCGCGAGAAGGCCCAGAGCGTACGCGGGGGCCTAGGCGGCTGGATCATTGCCCGCCGGGGTTGGCTTCGCCGCGGAGGGCAGGTCGGCTTGCTTGGACTCGCGGCGTCGGCCTTGTTTTGGCTCGGCGACCGCACCGTAGGCTATGCGCACACGGCCGATGCGTTCGCGATTCGCGAGATCATCATCGAGGGAAACCACCAACTCGAGGACATCGACGTCCGTCGGGCTGCGCGGCTCCAAATCGGCTCAAACGTTTTCGAGGTTTCGAGTGAAGGCACACGAAATCACTTGCTTCAGCATCCTTGGATCGAGGAAGCAAGTGTTGTCCGGAAGCTGCCTGGGCGCGTTCGAATCGAAATCGTGGAGCGCAAGCCCGTCGCGCTGGTCGCCCTGGATCAGCTGTACTTGGTGAACGACGAGGGCGCGGTCTTCAAACGCCTCGGCGTGGACGATCCCGTCGACTTGCCGGTGATCACCGGCATCGCGTCAGAGCGCTTCTACGACGACTTTGACTACCGCACCGCCGTTCTCCTTCGTTCGATGGCACTGCTCCAAGACTACGAGGGTGCGGGCCTTGCAAAAAGGGAGCCTGTATCGGAAATTCATTTCGAAGGCGCGAACGGCATCGAGCTCTTCGTCGGTGACGACGGCATGAACGTGCGCCTTGGCAACGGCCAACATCGCCAGAAGCTGCGCCGCCTCCGCCAAGTCCTCCAACGGCTTGCCAAAGAGAAAACGCGACCTTCCTACGTATACCTCGACAACGTCCGAAGTCCCGAACGAGTCACCGTCCGCCTCCCCTAACGAAAAAGGGGACAGTCCCCTTTTTAAAAGGGTTAATTTTCTCCCAACAAAAAGTGCATTTCAGCCCTTTTTTTTCTGCACAAAAGTTGTCCCGTCAAATCGCGTTTCGGTATGGGTCAGAGAGAGGCGAGGGATGGCGGAAAACGAGATCATTGCAGGGTTGGATCTGGGAACGACGAAGGTCTGCGCGATCGTGGCCGAGCAGTCGGAAGAAGGCCTAGACATCATTGGGATAGGCTCCGTTCCTTCAAAGGGTTTGAAGAAAGGTGTCGTCGTCAACATCGAGTCGACCGTCCAAGCGATTCGCGCGGCCGTCGAACAAGCCGAGACGATGGCCGGCGTCGAGATCAACACCGTGTACGCCGGGATCGCTGGGAGTCACGTCCGCGGCATGAACCAAGACGGGGTCGCCGCCATCGCCAACCGTGAGGTTGCGACAGAGGACGTCACCCGGGTTCTCGAGCAGGCCAAGGCCGTGCCGCTCCCCGGTGATCGCCAAGTGCTTCACGTGCTTCCTCAAGAGTACATCGTCGACGAGCAGGACGGGATCAAGGAGCCGATCGGAATGGCGGGCGTGCGCCTCGAAGCGCGCGTGCATATGGTTACCGCCGCGTCGACGAGCGTTGCGAACGTCACCAAGTGTGCCGAGCGCTGCGGGCTGTTCGTCGAAGAGATCGTGCTGCAACCGCTCGCCAGTGCGCATGCCGTGCTCAGCGGCGACGAGCGAGAGATCGGCGGTGTGCTCATCGACGTCGGTGGCGGCACGTCGGACATCATCATCTACGTCGACGGTGCGGTCGTGCACACGAGCTCGATTCCCATCGGCGGAATCAACCTCACGAGCGACATCGCCACGGGTCTTCGCACCCCGATGGCCGAGGCCGAACGCATCAAGATCAAGTACGGGTGCGCGGCATCGCGCATGGTCGACGATGACGAGACCATCGACGTGCCTTCGGTCGGGGGTAGGCCCCCGCGCTCGCTACCCCGCCGCGTGCTCTGCGACATCATCGAGCCCCGCGTGGAGGAGATCTTCGCCGCGTGTCGTCACGTAATTGCCGAGACCGGCTACACCGACATGTTGGCTTCTGGAGCGATCGTCACTGGTGGGACGACGCTCCTCGATGGCTTGCCAGAGCTTGCCGAGGAAGTGCTCGGCCTGCCGGTCCGTCGTGGTGCACCCACGGGCATCGGTGGATTGATCGATGTCGTGAAGAGCCCGTCCTACGCAACCGGCGTTGGGCTGGTGAAGCACGGAGCTGACCAACTAACGGGAACGTCCGCGCCCGAACGTACAGTCGAAGTGGCCGTGAGTCGTGGACTCGGTCGCAAGATCGGCGCGTGGTTTAGAGAAGTTTTTTAGGAGGAATCGATGGCTATCTCGATCGAGTTCGCGGACGACGCAGAGCTTCAGGCACGTATCAAGGTCGTGGGTGTAGGCGGCAGCGGCGGCAACGCGCTCAACACGATGATTCAAAACGGGCTCGACGGCGTCGAGTTCATTGCAGCCAACACCGACGCTCAGGCGCTGGACCGCAGCTTGGCCCCGGTGAAGATCCAACTCGGCCCGCAGCTCACGCGCGGCCTCGGGGCAGGTGGCAATCCCGACGTCGGCCGGAAGGCGGCGCTCGAAGATGTCCAGCGTTTGTCGGAGGCGTTGGAAGGCGCGGACATGGTGTTCGTCACCGCCGGAATGGGCGGTGGCACAGGAACCGGCGCTGCCCCGATCATCTCCCAGGTCGCGCAAGACCAGGGTGCGCTGACCGTCGGCGTCGTCACCAAGCCTTTCCTCTTCGAGGGACGCAAGCGCTCGAAGAATGCAGAGCGCGGCGTGCAGGAGCTGATCGATTCGATCGACAGCATCATCACGATTCCGAACCAGCGGCTCATGGCACTCGGCGATGACGACATCACGATGCTTGATGCCTTCGCGCGCGCCGACGATGTATTGCTCCAAGCGGTGCAAGGCATCAGCGACCTGATCATCAACGCCGGCATGATCAACGTCGACTTCGCCGACGTGAAGACCATCATGGCCAGCAACGGTCGCGCGCTGATGGGCACCGGCATTGCCAAGGGCGACCGCCGCGCGCTCGAGGCCGCGGAGATGGCGGTGAACTCGCCGCTGCTCGACGAGGTATCCGTGCAGGGCGCAACCGGCATCCTGATCAACTTCACCGCGGGACCCGACATCAAGCTTCGAGAGATCAACGAAGCCGCCGGCTTGGTTCAGCAAGCGGCGCACGAAGAGGCGGAAATCATCTTCGGCGTGGTCACCGACTCAGACCTCGCAGACACCGTGAAGGTCACAGTCATCGCGACTGGCTTCGAGAAGATGGCCCACGCGCCGATCCCGCTCGGCCTCCATCACGCAGTTGCCGCCAACCAGGGCTCCAACGGGGCTTCCGCCAATCGGGCTATGCGAGCGGCACCGGCACGATCCGAGGATTTGTCCTCGACGCTAGAGGGTGTTCCGGCAGTGGTTCCGCAGACGGCTGGGACGCGGGCTTTCGGGGCGAGCGCACTTCACGATGAGGCGGTCCTCGATATCCCCGCCTACCTGCGTCGCGGCACACCAAACGCCGACTGAGCTAGCAGTGATTTCATACACTTAGCTTGAAGCCCGGCCTCGACCGGGCTTCTGACTTGGAGTGCCCGATCGAAGGCGGCCCGCCGGCCGGCGCGAGGTTAGGTAAACGTTTCGTAAAATTGAGGACGAAACGCTTTGCATCTGCGGGCGAACCGGTTAGCTTGCTGTCTTGAGGGTTGTTGATCCCGTTCGATTCTCACCCCTCTGGCGTAAAGTGTAGTGTTGTGGCACACTTTGGGTGAGTCGAAGGTGAAGAGGTTTGTTCAGTTGGGGTCGAATGCCCCTCGACGGTGCCCGTGCCTCGGGGTGCTGTGCTTCCTATGCGCTTTTGTAGCCTCGCTCTTTGGCGCCCACAGCGCGTCGGCGGATACGCCTCCTGCGGCGATCAAGACGACGCCCCTCGCCGCGCCCGCTGCAGTGCTTGGCGTGACGAACCCGCACGTCATCGCCGGCGCCGTGAAGTCTCCACAGGTGATTGGGTTCACGTTCTCTCGAGATCTTCGAAGCCTCTACCTACGAGTCGAAAAGCTTGCGATCTACGGCGTGGATTTGAATCAACGCAAGATGCCCCGCGCGGAGAAACTTAATCTTCGCGTGAATGCCCGACTGGGCGGCGGCGTGCTCCAGATCTGTTACCGCCGCTAAGCAGAGGTCGGGCTACGGAGCTAGGACCTCAAACGAGATCGCCTCGGAGTCGGGACCAAGCGCGATCGCGGTGCATTCTGCAGTCGCAAGATTTTCATGACGGAACCGCGGCTATAGCCCAATCTGCGGCTGCCGCCCTAGGCTCTCGCCCGGATCGAGACCGTGATAGAGTCCACGGTTCATGGGGCGTCCCCGGCATCACATCGTCCTCGTTCCCGGCCTGTTTGGGTTCGCGCGTCTCGGAGGGTTCGACTACTTCATGCACGTTGAGGAGGCGCTCGCGAGCCGGTTCCTCGAACGCGGGGCGGACTGCGAGTTCGTGTTGGTCTCCTCACCGCCGACGGGCTCGATCGTGCACCGAACACAAGTGCTCATGGACGCCATTCAACAAAGTTGTGCTGACGATGCGGGCGCTATTCATCTCGTCGGGCATTCCACCGGCGGGTTAGATATTCGGCTTCTCGCGTCGCCGACGGCTTGGCCCGATCTTCCCGATTGGTTCAATCGGGTCCGAACGGTGACCAGCATCTCAGCGCCGCACTACGGCACGCCTCTCGCGTACTTCTTCACGACGATGGCGGGTACCCGGCTCTTGGAGGCCCTTTCGCTACTCACCTACATGACGCTCCGCGCTGGCGGACCGCCCCTCACGGTCCTGACTCCGGTGGTCGCCGCCTTGGGAAGGGTCGATCAGGCCCTCGGCGTGGAGAGTCGCATTCTCGACAAGACGACGGAGCTGCTCCTCAGCTTCCTAGGCGATGAGGGTCTGACCGAAGTTCAAAAATGGTTCGATGGCATTCGAACCGATCAGGGTGCGATCATTCAGCTCACGCCGGAGTCGATGGACATCTTCAATGCAGGCGTCGAAGACAATCCGGACCTTCGATATGGATGCGTAGTTACTCGAATGCCTCCGCCCGGCCCCGTGCGACTGCTGAAAAACCTGCGGTCGCCGATCAACGCGCTCTCCGCGGCCGTCTTCTCGACGCTCTACGTTGGCGCGGGTCGCACTTCGACTGTCTATCCGCCTCCAAATCCAGCCCCCGAGGTGCGCCAGTACCTAGAGCAAAGGCTCGAGCGCGAGCTCGACAACACCCTCAACGACGGCATGGTTCCCACCGCCAGCATGATTTGGGGTAACGTCTTGTGGGCAGGCACTGCCGATCACCTCGACGTGCTCGGCCACTTCCACGGCGATCGCGACTCATCGCACACCGACTGGATGGTGAGCGGAGCAGGCTTCCGCGAAGATGACTTCGACGAAGTGATGGACGCCGTCGCGGAGTTCCAGCTGCAGCCCTTGTGACGATTAACCCTTTCAAAAAGGGGACTGTCCCCTTTTTAGAAGGGTTAATCGTCCAGTCGGTATTCCTTGCGGTGGGCTGATAGGTATTTGATGTAGTACTTGGCGGGCTTCTGGGGTTCGACTTCGCCTGCTTCGGCGGCGGCTGTGAGTTGTCTCATCAGATCGCCGAGGCGCTTGGACGGTGGGACGCCGAACGCTTTCATGATCTCGGTGCCCAAGCCCTTTGGTAGCGGCGCGACCTTGTTGTCCTCTTCCTGTAAGTCCCGGATTCTCTTTGCGAGCAAGCTGATCTGACGCACGCCACGGCGGCGCTTTTCCGGGCGCTTCGTCGTGATGTCCGCGCGGCTGAGGTCGAGGAGGTCGCGGAGGCCGTCGCCCATTTGCTTGTAGAAGCGGCGGACGGCGGCGTCGGTCCATTCCTCGTCGTACTGCGCTGCGCGGAGGTGGTGGAGGATGAGGAAGTGGATGCGCTCGCGTAGGGCGCCGTCGAAACCTAGCCGGTCGGCAACGCGCTTTCGGAACATCGCGGCGCCCACTTCGCTGTGACCGTGAAAAGTAACGGTTCCCTGGTCGTCGATACGTCGGGTCTTGGGCTTACCGATGTCGTGCAGCAGCGCTCCCCAGCGAACCTCGATACGCGGGACCGATTGTTTCACGACTTGCTTAGTGTGCTTCCAGACGTCCTTGTGGCGCCACTCGTTATCGCCGAAGCCGACCATGGCGGCGACTTCCGGCAGCCATGCATCGAGACAGCCCACCGACTGGATCGCGTCGAGCCCCGGCTCCGGGTGCTTCGACGTCAGCAGGCGGTCCATGTGCTCTCGGAACACCGGCAGCGCGACCGAGCGCCACTGCGCGGGGGTGGGGCGTTCCGGCTTTTGCTCGAGCAATGACGGGTCGCTAGCCACGTCGGCTGCCCATCGCAAGGCCTCGACCGCGCCCTCCGGCGACATCTCCTTCGTAGTCACTACCGACATCGCTCAACCCAGTATATCGCCGAGCGCCTCAACGAGGCGCTGATTCTCTTCAGGTGTGCCAATGGTGATCCGAATGCAAGTCTGGAGCCGGGCGTTAACGTTCGAGAATTGGCGCACTGCGATTTCCCGGTCCAATAGAGCACTGCACAACCCCGTGACGTCACCTTCATACTGCACCAGCAGGAAGTTCGCGTCGCTCGGAAAGCAGCGGAGCGTCTCGTGACGGTCGAGCTCGGCCGCCAGTCGTTCGCGCTCGGCGACGATGACGGTGACGTGCTCTTCGAGCACCAGAGCGAGGTCGGTCAGCGCGAGCGTCGCGATTTCCTGCGAGCCCGTGTTGAGGTTGAACGGTTGCCGCACCTTTTCGAGCTCCCGACAGAGGGCCTCATCGATGCGCACCCAACCGACTCGAATGCCCGCAAAGCCGACCTTCGACAGCGTTCCCATCAAAGCGCACTGCGGGTGTCGCTCGGCAAACGTCGCAAACGACTGCTCGGAGTACGCACCGTACGCTTCGTCGATGACGTGCAAGGTATCGGGGAACGATTCGACCAGCCGTTCGATCTTGTT
>CP070713.1:3468976-3479950 GCA_020351445.1 Myxococcales bacterium | reverse complement strand
GCTTCGACGGAACGAGCTTGCCGGCAACGAGCAGGCCGTTGAGAAAGTCGCTGTGATGCACCACGTCGTAGTTCCCGTCAAAGTCGCTGTACTCGTTGCCGAGGATGTTGAAGCAGTGCGGGCAGGCGGTGATGATCGTCTTCTTCGAGGCTTCGTAGCCGTTGAGCGTTTCGATATTCTGCTCGGCGAGCATCTGAAAGAGGTACTCGTTGCCGGCGCGGCGCGCGGGGTCGCCGGTGCACGTCTCTTCTGTGCCGAGGATCGCGAAGTCCACGCGTGCCTTCTTCAAGAGCTTCGACACGGCGCGCGCAACCTTTTTGGCGCGGTCATCGTAACTCGCAGCGCAGCCCACCCAGTACAACACGTCGGCATCGGGTTTGTCGCTCAGTAGCGGAATGTCGAGACCGTCGGCCCAATCGCCGCGATCCATCGCCGAGATGTTCCACGGATTGCCATTGGTCTCGATGCCGTTGAACGCGCCTTGAAGCTCACCGGGAAACTCGTTCTTCATCATGACTTCTTCGCGTCGCATCCCGACGATCTTGTCGACGTAGGAAATCATGACGGGGCACTGCTCCTCACACGCGCGGCACGAAGTGCAGCCCCAGATCACGTCCGGATGAAGGATGTTGGGAACGAGGTCGACGACCGTTTCGCCGACGAAGTAGCCGCCGTCTGGCGCGGCCGGAAATGTGTGAATCGGCTCCTCGCCCTCACTCGGCTTGGGAGGCGTCGCCGCCGTATCGCTCGGCTCCTCCACCAACGCGTCTTTGCCGAACATGTCTTTTTCGGTGGCGTAGAGGTGGTCTCGGATCGCCAGCGTGAGGTGCTTGGGCGAAAGCTTCTTGCCCGTGATGTAAGCTGGGCAGTTGTCACTGCAGCGCCCGCATTCCGTGCAGGTGTACAGGTCCATGATGTGCTTGTACGTGAGATCGCCGAGCTGGTTGATCCCGAGCGACTCCTCACGCTCCACCTTGCCTTCGAGGTCGTCGACCTTCGGAAGTGCGTTCGGCCTTCGCTCGTACGCAAAGACGTTCGGAATGACGGTGAGCACGTGGAAGTGCTTCGAGTACGGCAGGATGTTCAAGAAGATCAGAACGAACGCCGAATGCCACCAGAAACCCGAGTGCTGGAACGCGGTCACCCAGCGCGTGCTGTCCACGCCGGACAGGATCTGCGCGACGATACCGCCGAACGGCTCCCACCACCCGGCGTGGATTGGCTCGCCGTAAGCCCGCGACTCGAGCACGAGCGACGACCCCACGTAAAGGAAGTCGGCGGCCATCATCGTGATGATGATGAAAAGGATCAGGATCGGCTCGGTGAAGACGTAGCGGTTGGCGTGGTGGCCGAGCGTCATCCTGGGCTTGTCTTTGACGGCCTTCGGATCACCGCTGTCCTCGCCACGCTTCACCCAACGCAGATAGAGGAACACGATCGAGCCTATGATCGCAGCGAACGCGGCGAGCTCTTTGACGAAGGAGTACAGCTTGCCAAGCAGGTGGTCGGTGCTCAGCAAACCCCAGAAATCGAATCCGGCTTCGAACCCGCGTCCCCAGAGCATGAGACTGTTGAAAAGGAGCACGAGGAAGGCGACGAAAATGCCCATGTGCGCGAACCCGGCCAACGTGTAGTTGGGCATTTTCTTCTGCCCGAAGGCGTAGACCAGGAGGGTCTTCGTGCGGTCCGCCACTTGCTCACCCGTCCAGGCAAAACGCGGGTCGGGCACCCCGACCTTGACCTGCCGCAGCCGCCGAAATGCGGACCACGAAAAAAATCCGAGCGTGCTCGCCAACAGCAACGTCATCCAAATCGGACCCATCGTTTTCTCCCTGACTTTGTGCGCGGAATCAGTGCAAACGCAGGCTCGCGCCGCGCGAAGGTGTAGGGGTGCAGCGCGTCGAAGTCAAACGCCGCGCCCGAAGTGACCGGGCCTCGGAACGCCCCCTCCGGTATGATTGTGGGGTGGGCCGCGTAGGGTCGATATTGCTGTTGGGGCTCGCTGCGTGCGCGCCCTCCCTACCGCGCACCGTGCCCAGAGTCGTCGATGGGCGGATCGAGCACGGCCCGTTCGTGTCTCCGTACGCGTACGAGTGGTTCATCGAGGGCGAGGTGCTGGCCGCCCGGGGCCAACACGACCAAGCCGCGATGGCATTCGAAACTGCGACCGCCGCGCCCGCTGACGACGTCGTGCTCATGAGCCGCCTTGCGGAGGAGTACGAGCTCAGTGGCGAATCCCGTCGCGCAGACCGCACCTTGGCATTGGCACAGCGCTACCATCCGGCGTCAGCGAGGGTCGCGCTCGCCCAGGGACGCATCCAAGAACACAGAGACGAGGACAGCGAAGCGCTTTCGTCCTTTGCCCGCGCCCAAGAGCTCGCTCCGACATGGGATGAGCCGGTCATCGCAATGGCCGAGGCATTGATTCGAGGTGGGAATGCGCACAGGGCAATTGCGATTCTGCTCGAGCACCTCGAGAGCTCGCTCGGAGCGCGGTCCGAGCACGCAATGCGTGTTTTGATCGGTCTGGCGCGTCGAGCGGGAGACGCGGAAACCTTGGAGCGTGCTCTTGCACTCGATCCGAGCTCGACCCCGACGGCGCGCGCGCTGGCGACCGGCGAGCTGGCCCTCGAGACGGGCCAGCCCGCGCTGGCCGCGCGGATCCTTGCCGAAGCGCTGGACACGCCCGAGAACATCGCACTGTGGTTGCGGGCGCTGATGGAAAGCGGCAACCGGCAAAAGGCGGCGTCATTTCTTGCGGCTTCGAGCAGCGAGCGCCTTGGAGGCGTTGTAGAGCATGCCGATCTGCTGCTCGAGATCGGCGAGGTCGACCGGGCCCTCCAGTTGATGGAAGCGGCCGAAACCTCGCCCCGCGTCGACTACGCGAGGGGGCGGGCGCTCCTAGCCCGCGGCGACTACGTGGAGGCGGCGATCGTTCTTGCGGATGTCCCGCTCGGCGCCGCAAGCTTCGAAGCCGCGCGGATCGCCCTCGCCGAGTGCTCGATGTCCCGTGGCCGGCCGGGCGCGGCAACCGAAACATTGAGCCTGGCGCCACATGACTCGCTCGAAGTTAGAAAGAAGCGCGCGGAGTTCTATCTTCAAGAAGGCGACTTGCGCGCGGGCCTACGACTGTTTGACCCGAAGCAACCCTTGGAGAGAGCGACGCTCGCAGCGCTCTTTGAACGAGCCGGGCATTTCGACGAGGCCGCTGCCTACTACGCAACCGTGAAGGTGGTTTCGCGCGACGAACCGCACCTCCGGGCGCGGGTTCAGGCCGAGCAACTGGCGTCACACGGACACCGTCGAGACGCCATCGCTGTGCTCGAGCGGTGGATCGCAATCGCCCCGGATGACCTCTATGCCCGGGTTCGCCTGGTCGAGCTGCTACAGGCAGACCATCGGACCGAGACCGCGCAAAGGAGGGGCCGTCAGGCGCTCGAGGTCATCGACGACACGCGGCTCCGCGCACGTCTGGTCGGCCTGCTCGAAGCGGCGGCAAACGCGGCGCATTGAACGAGGCTCAGTACTCGCCAAACAGATCTTGAATCCGCACGTCGAGTGCGGTTGCGATCTTGTAGAGTGAGCTGATAGACGCGCTCGACTCTGCGCGCTCGATCTGCGAAAGCAGGGAGACGCTCAACCCGGTGCGCCGAGCCATTTGCTTCAGCGTCAGGCCACGATCCTTGCGCAGCCCACGAATGGTTTCGCCGATGACGCGGTGGAGGTTTTCTTCGGGAGTCCGAAGGAGCCCCTTCTTGCGCATCACTCGGTCGAGAACCTCACGGAACTCGTCGGGGTTGAACGGCTTTTTGAGGTAATCCACCGCGTCGAGCTTCATCGACTGAACCGCGGTGTCGAGCGATGGGTAGCCGGTGAAGATCACGACGGCCACATCGCTATCGACTTTCCGGATCTGCTCGAGAACCTCCACACCGCCCAACCCCGGCATCATCAGGTCGAGCACGACCAGGTGATAACCACCGTCTTTGACCTCCTCAGGCGCCTCCTGGGGATTGGCAAGGGTCGTGACCTCGAAACCGTCCTTGGTGAGGAACGTTTCCATGAACTCCAAAATCGCCGGGTCATCATCAACGACGAGAACTCTTACCGGTGGTAGCGCCTTTGCCATCTTGCCTCCGCCGCAATTGTGATTGCAGTGTTCAATTCTAGTCGGGGCGAGAGGATTTGAACCTCCGACCTCACGGTCCCGAACCGTGCGCGCTACCAAGCTGCGCTACGCCCCGTATTTCAAGCTCGGCGGAATCTAGCGTTGTCGTGGAGAACTGTCAACGAACTATCCTACATATACCCACATATAGATTTGGTACGCGTCTGCCCAGGGTCCGGCGCCCGGTGACCACGGGCCGATGTCCAGCCGGCCATCCGATCCAAAGTCCAATGATTTCAAACGCGAAGCCTGTCCGAGCTGCAGCTCGAAACCAGGCAGATCGGCGCTGTCGACGACCCCGAGACCCTCGTCATCCAGCGGAGAGCAGACGGCGTACAAGAGGGTTCCGCCGGGGCGAACCAGTGGCGCGACGTTCTCAAGCACTCGCCGCTGCGTCTCACCCATGCGGGCCGCATCTTCTGGGCCGACGCGCAGTAAAATTTCAGGCCTACGGCGCAAGGTGCCGAGGCCCGTACACGGAGCGTCGACCAGCACGCGATCGAACTCGCTTTGCACCGCGCCCTTGCCAACGGTCCAATCCACGCAAGCGGTTTGCAGTCGCCCGGGATCGAGATGCAGGCGTGTCAGCTCCTGAGCGATCTGCTCCAGACGGTGCTCGTGTAGATCGGCGGCCACAACGCGCCCGGAGTCGCCAACCGCTTCGACCAACTGTGCGGTTTTGCCTCCGCGCCCGGCACACGCATCCAGGACACGTTCGCCCGGCTGAGCGTTCAACAGCTGCCCGATCAACTGCGCCCCTTCCTCTTGAACCGCGAACGCCCCTTCCTGGTAGCCTGGCAGCAAGCGCGGGTCGCCGGCGCCGCTCACGCGCAAGCCCTGGTGTGACAAAGCGGTATGCGAAACCAAAGCGCCCGGCTGCGCCGCCACGATCGATTCGGCAATCGCCCCCCGATCGCAGTTCGCCCGAACGCGTAGATCGATCGATGGAGGCTCCTGCCCAATCCGGAGAAGATCCTCGGTGCGCTCGGATCCGATCGAAGATCGCAACGCATCGCCCAGCCAAGAAGGAACCGCAACCGAGGACGGTGGTTGAGGAAACTCGGGACGATTGGCAGCAATCTTTCGAAGCAGCGCATTCACGAAGCCGGCAAGCCTCTTACCCCGCTTCATCCGCACGAGCTCGACGGCGTCGTTGACCACGGCGTGGGAAGGGACGCGCTCGAGGTGGAGCAGCTGATACACGGCTCCGAGCAGCGCCGCTTGTGTCCAGTCGTCGACGTCGATCGAACGCCGCGCGTGCCGGGCGAGCGCCGACTCGAGCTCGGGTGCCACCCGCAGCGTGCCGTACACGATCTGCGTGGCGAGGGCGGCATCGGGGCGGCTGACCGAGCCACGGCGGAGCTCGGCATCCAGGGTTGGCGCCGCCCATGCCTCATCGCGCGCGACGCGGTGAAGCACGCGGGTCGCAATGTGTCTGGCGGGGGCTACCACAGCGCCAAGCTTACTCGTGTCGCTCACGCAGGCACGGAGATTGGAGGCCTCGCGAGTCGCGTGATACCGTCATGGTCGTGGGGGACGACTGCAGTCGAGAAAGGGCCAGCGGAACGACGCGATGAGCGCTTTGGTTCTCGTGGCGGACCCCGATCCCTTCAACCTCCGTTTGCTTCACGAGGCGTGCGAAGCTGCGGGGTACGACGTCGTGGCAGCGGCCGACGGGCCTGAGGTGCTCGCGATGGTTGCGCGCCGGCCGCCAGATCTGCTCGTGCTGGACGCAAAGATGTCCGAAGTCGACGCCTTCGAGATTCTGCGGATCCTCAAAGCAGACACCGGTCTGGCGAACATTCCCGTCTTGCTCGTCACGGAGGAGGGCGACCTCGAGGCGCGGCGTCGTGGGATCGAGCTCGGAGCGGAAGACTATGTGACCCGCCCCTACCGCGTCTTCGAGATTCAGCAGCGTGTACGAAATGTGTTGCGCGCGACGCGGCGGGACCGCCTGAGCATGCCCGAAAGCAGGCCGCCAGCAGACCAACGCGACCCGGTCACGGGCGCAGGGACTCCATCGCAGCTGCTGATCAGCTTGGACTACGAGCACACGCGAGCCGAGCGGTACGGGCACCCTTTGAGCTGCATTGTCGTGAGGCTGGGCAATGCAATCGAAATCGCCGAGGCGAGCGAGGATGGCACCGCCGATCGCGCCATGGCCCTAATTGGCAGCGGACTCAAGGGTTGCATCCGAGCGGTCGACCATCTGTTTCGCTTGCGCCGCGATGAGTTCTGCATCCTGCTGCCCGAAACCGACGGTCACGGGGCGGGCTACGTGCTCCGACGCTTGGAGGGGCAGGTGCAGAGCAGCGAGCTTTGGGGCGAGGACATCAAGCCGAGGCCGGTGGTTCAGATCAGCCACACGAGCACGCCCGAATCGAGTGTCAAGAGCGGCGACGACCTCTTGAAGCAGACGCGGCACGGGCTGGCCGATAACGACTAGAGCGCCGAGACGAGGCGCACGACCCAAACCACGACAGCGCAACCGGCCAAGGCTAGCGCCCAGCGGTTGAGGGCGAAGCGTTCGATGACCGCGTCGACCGACCAGCCGCGCAACGCGGCTGTTACCCCGAGCGGGATGCAAGAACACACGACGAGGAACAGGGCGAGACCCAACGGGTTCGCGCTCGCGGCGAGCCACCAATGGCCGCGCACGCCGTACGCAAACGCGGTCGTGAGCCCGCATCCCGGGCAAAGCGAGCCCGTCAGCAGCCGAAAGCCGCAGGGAGGAAGACCGAGCTGAGTATGCGTCCCGTAGCCTCGAGGATCGGGCTCGATCGCCGCGGCAGCTACCAACACCAACACGCAACCCACCGTGAGACTCCACCAGAGCAAGCGCTGTGAAAGCGGCGCCGGGGGTGCGCTATCGAGGATCGTCGTCATCTTCAGCGCTCTCCGGCGAGCGCGCCGCCGGTTCACAGTGCTCTGCGGCGAGCGCGCCGCCGGTCGGCTCTCGCCAGTCTGGATTACGCGTGAGCCTGCCGTCAACGATCGCCACGCACGGCACGTCACAGCGCGGTTCGCCGATCGTGTCGCCCACGTCTCTACCGATGGGATTGTCATGACCAGCAGCAAAGTCGGCATAATGGGCGTGCAGACACTTCACCCCACCCGACGACCCACCAACCCCTCCGCTCGGACGATGGAGCGTACTGGCAGGAAGCGATGCATCGCGGTCGCGCGCATAGCGGGCATCCGAGGCCTCGACCGCTTTGGCAAACGCGGGGTCGGCAGCGATCTTGGCCTGGGCGGCGCGAACTCCGCCCTCCCCTTCGATACGGGCGATGCGACGGTGCGCGAGCGGACAGGTGAGCCAATAGCGAGTGGGGAACGGCTCCCCGGTATCGAGAATCGGCGGAACCTCGGCAACGATAGGCAAGCCGAGATTGCACCTGCGAAGAACCGTGGACGTCGCGCGCAAAGGTCGCCCGATCTGAAGGGCGAGCACTTCGCTGTCGCGTTCGCTTATGGTCATGAGACGCGCATGCGGTCCTTGACCTCTGTCCAGAAGTCGGACTCACCGACGACCTCGACCATCATGACGGCCTCGGCCGCCGCTCGGTCCGCCCTCGCCCCCGAGCCCCGGAGGCGCGTGCAAATGTCCTCGGCGATCTTGAGCCTCGTGGCGAGCTCCGCGCGAGCCAACGCAAAACTGTAGTCCTCGGCCCACTTGAGCGACCAAACCTCGTCAGCGATCCAATCGCCAAAGACTTCGCGGCTCGTGCCGGCCTTGGGTGAGCGAGCCTGAGCCCGATCGAACGCAGTGGCCCAGGGGCGCCCAGGGGGCCTCGGGCTTCGACCGTTTTGAAGGGCGCCAATGGTGTCGCCGACCCAAGCCATCGCGACGCCAAACTGCGAGCCGTCGCGCGCGCCGATGAACTCCTCGGCTTGGCCTTGCCAGCTGCTGCCTCGAAGCGCCGGGAACGGCTCGGCATCGAGAATCGCGAGGAGTGACTCGCGGCCACGAAGCCGATTCAAATATTCCGCCTCGATCGGCTCCCACTCGGAGAACTTGATCTCCTTTTTGGCGCTCAAGGGGATCCGCTTGATGCGGCGATCGGCGATCGGTCTGCTGCCGCCATCCGAAATCGAGCTCTCGACGTCCTCGGGCCGGATCTCGGGACGATCGCCCATCGTGCGGCAAGGGCACCGATGCTCGGTGGTGATCCGACCGCCCACCGGCGTGGCCACGAGCCCCAAGGGAAACCGACGGCATCCGTCCGGCTTGGCCTCCGGACCGAGCTGCGCGTGCACGGAGCAGCGTAGATCGGACATCAAGAAGACGCAGCCACCGTCCGCCGCCGTGTTGAGCATGTAGTCGTCGTGATCGTCGTTCCACCCCGCTGACTTGCGGTCGATGCGCCGCATCTGGGCGACTTCCTTCTTGGTGAGGGGACCGATACCGTGGATATCCGTACAGCACAGGCCGTCACCAAAGCAGGTGTACCGCGCACCCGGTCGGGGGAGCAGCGGTCGGACTTTCGTCTTTTTCTTTTTGTTTCCAGCCATGAACCAGTGCGCGTTTCCTTAACCCCTGGGAAAAGGGGACTGTCCCCTTTTTCTGGGATATGATTTCGGGATGGGAGCGAGTCCGTCACCGCTCGTGGGATACAACACGAACGTGCGCCATAAGGGAAACCTGTATCACATTCAAACCGAAGATTCGGGTGTGAAAAGGCCGCACATCATCACCCAGCTTTTTGCGGACGGCGGGCGCATCATCGCTTCGGAAAAGACCTCGTACGAAGAGCACGTCGGGGCGGACAACCTCGCCGCCATCGTCAAGCAGCTCATGCAGGACCAGCACAAGCGCGTGTTCATCGGGCTTCGGGACGGTGTGTACGACGAGGACGCCCCAGGGGCCGAGGCCGACAGCAGCGGTGACAAACAGGAAACGCCACCAGCGGAGGTCGCCACCGAGGTCCTCGAGCATGCCGCCGCACGCCTGGTCGAGGGGTCGCCGCGCTACGAGCAAGTTCGCGCTAGCAGCGGATCGCGCCGGCGCATCTCGCAAGCGCCCACGGCTCCATTCGGGCACGACGTGTTGAGCCAAAAGACGCTCGACGAGGTCATTCTGGCTTACCTCGCGCAGGACTTGGAAACCGGCACTTGAGACAAGCCGGCTTGACACCCTTTTCAGCCCGTTGTTAGCTCTTCGCCCTCTGCGACAGTCCGAGCGGACGATTATCCAATGCCCGACGCACACACCTCGTTCACCCAACACATTCCCCACTCGATCGAGAAGGACCTCGACAAGGCCAAGGCCGTCGACGCCGTCTTCTTGTTCAAAGTCAATGGTCAGGACGGCGGGGTTTGGACCGTGAACATGAAAGATGCGCCGGGCGTCACGGCAGGAGATGCGGGCAACGCCGAATGCACGATTGAGCTGACCACCGAGGACTGGAAGGCGATGACGGAAAGACCCGGATCCGCGATGCAGTTTTTCATGCAGGGCAAGATCAAAGTGACCGGCAACGCGCTGCTCGCTACCAAATTGCAGGCCGTGATCGGCTAGCCCGTCCTAAGATGACGACCGAAGTGAAGACTGGAGTCAAAGACCGCCTCTTCCGTCTTGTGCAGGACCCGCGGGTCGCCAAGCTGCTGCAGGATCCGAAGGTCCAGCAACTGGTGATGAAGGCTTTTCGTTTCCGCGGCCGCGTCGAGGGAGCCTTCGATCAGCGTGTCCAACGCATCGCGAGCATGTTGAACCTCGCGACCCAGCGCGACCTTCGCGCGCTCCACCGACGCATTCGGCACCTCGAGCGGGAGCTTCGCGAAGCCCAAGAGCGGCTCACCGAAGCCGAAGATGCTCGAGAAGCTCCGGCCCATAGTTGAGACCGAAGTAAAACACCGCGACCAGCGGCACGACGATGCTGAGGATCGCGAGACTGACGCCAAGGGTAACGATTGCGTAATCCAATGCCGTGGGCTTGGACTCTGGTGCTTCATGCTCGCGGATGAGCTCAAGGTTGCGGCGGTTCGATTTGTAGGCAACGTCGAAAATATCGCCGACGATGGGAAGGGCACCCGCAAACACGTCGACCAAGATGTTGAGAATCATGCGGAGCAAGATGACGCGCGGCACCCCGCGCCGCAGCGCCAGCGCCAAGAGGCCGATCGACCCCGCTCCGGTCACCGCGTCGCCAATGCCAGGAAACAAGATGCCGATAACCGGGTCCAGGCCAAATCGGACATCGGTTCCCGGGATGCGAAAACGGTCATCTAGCAACGTGACGAGGTGCTCCGCCCACTTTCTGAGCCTCGAAACCGAACGGTCCGGGTCGACCATGCCCGAACTCTAGGCGCGGGATTAGCGGTCCGCCAGAACCTGATCGCCGCAAACCTCGGCGAATACCGTCCGAAGCCGCTCGCGCAAGTTCGATCCCTTTTCGACGAAGTGATGGATTCCGAGCTGGTGAAGAAGCTGGACGTCGTGCTCTTGCGCACCCGCGCTCACCGAGATGATCGAGCAGCTCTGCGCGAGCCCTTCCCCCTTTAGCTGCATGCACAGCTCCACGCCATTCATGCGAGGCATGTGAAGATCCAGGAGCATCACGTCCGGCTCTTCCTTTTGAACCTCGGCAAGCGCCTCTTCGCCGTCGTGGGCCACTCGAATGTCGGACGAGCCTACGATCTGCCGGACGTAAAACGTGAGGATCTTGGCGAGGTCTACGTCGTCGTCCACAATTAACACCGACGGCTCCTTCTTGCTCGTCACCGCTGGGCTGTCACTGCGTGGCCGCTCGTCCCCAATCGCCCGCATTTGCCACGCCACCGCTTCGGCGCTTTGAATGCGCACCTGC
>CP070713.1:3461407-3468876 GCA_020351445.1 Myxococcales bacterium | reverse complement strand
TGTCGACGATGTAGAGCATTCCGTTTTCGGCTGGGATCCGCGCAGTGATCTTTGCATCGTTGAGCGAAAGCTCCTCGCCGTTTACGTGCATCGTGGCCTTCTTGCCGTTGGCCATACTGAGGGTCTGTCCCTCTTTGAACCACCCCGGTTGAATAGCGGATGTAGTGACGTGGTACTTCAGGATCTCCCGGAGCGTGGCCACGTTCTCCGGTTTGACCAGGTTCTCCACCGTGCCCTCCGGCAGCTTGTCGAACGCTGCGTTCGTCGGAGCGAAAACCGTGAGCGGGCCAGAAGCCGCAACCGATGTGACATAGTCCGCAGCCTTGAGCGCCGCGACCAACGTCGTGTGGTCTTCCGAGCCGATGGCAATACTGACGATGTTGTTCTCATGCAGCGGAGGGACGTTCGATGCCTCCGCAGCGGGCGCCGCCTCCGCGGGGGCGGGCTCAGCGGGCGCCGCCTCCTGCTTCTTGCATCCAAGGACGAGGAGCCCACAAAGAAGCCCTCCGATGACCGTGATTTTCACAAAACCTCTCATCACATCCTCCCCTGATAGGAAGCGCCTCCAAGCGCGTGCGGAGTATAGACACAGAATTTCAGGTCAGGAATTCGAAAAACCGAGTTTTCTGTTCGGCGCAAATCCTGCGCGAGGCGCACTTTTGGCGCGGCTTTTTCTCCAGCTAACCGCTTGCCCCCCCCGCTCGTGGGCCTAGACTCCGCCCCAACGAGGAGGGTCTATGCGTGCAAAATGGATTGGGTTGCTCATCGGATTGAGCATTGGCATCTCGGGCATCTCGGGATGCACTTCAAAAGACGCCGCTCCCGCCGAGCCCAAGGCTGCAGAGCCCGCACCTGCCCCAGCGCCCGCGCCAGCCGCAGAACCAGCGGTAGATCCGGTCGCGGAAGCACAACAGATCTTCAAGGACCGATGCACCGTTTGCCACGGCGAGACCGGCAAGGGCGACGGCGACGGCTCCGCCGCGCTCGACCCAAAGCCGCGTGACTTCACGTTGCCCGAATGGCAGGACTCGGTCACCGACGACCACATCAAGAAGATCATCGTCTACGGTGGCGCTGGAGTCGGTAAGGCACCGACAATGCCCGCAAATCCGGACCTCGACGCGAAGCCGGAGGTGGTGGCCGAGTTGGTGAAGGTGGTTCGTGGTCTAGCCAAGTAACTGGCTTACTTATTGCAGTACACCTTGGCGCGGCGTTTCCCCGTCGCTGGGGCAAGCGAACAAAGAATGACGAGTTCTTCCCTCTTCGCGGAGGGAAGCATCTGGAGGTTTTCCCTTTCGCTGAGGGAAGTGAGGAGATGTGATGAGGTTTACGAGGATTGGTGTGCTTGGCGCATCGAGTATCGCGGTTCTATTGGCTGCGACGGTCAGCATTGGATGCGTCCCGCAGCAGCCGGCACAGGTGTCGCAGGCACCGGCAAGCTCGACTGCCGATTTGATGAAGCAACGCGGGCTGACCGAAGCCGATGTGAGTGCGGCGCTTCAGACCTACATGCCCACGGGAAAGAAGGACGACTACATTACCTTCGCGTCGGGCGGTCACGGCGGCAACATGATCGTCATCGGTGTTCCGTCGATGCGCGTCCTGAAGTACGTCGGCGTCTTCACGCCGGAGCCCTGGCAAGGCTATGGTTATGGGGACCAGTCCGGGGAGGTCCTGGCAGCTGGCAGCCGTTTTGGCAAAGAGATCACCTGGGGCGACATGCACCATCCGGCGCTCACCGAGACCGATGGTGAGTACGACGGCAAGTTCATCTTCGTAAACGACAAGGCCAACGCCCGCATCGCGGTCGTCGATCTTCACGACTTCGTCACGAAGCAGATCGTCACCTCAGAGATCATTCAGAGTGACCACGGTGCGACCTTCGTCACTCCAAACACTGAGTATGTCGTCGAGTCGAGCCAGTACCCGGCGCCGCTTGGTGGTGGTTACGCGCCGATCGAGGATTTCCAAGAAAAGTACCGCGGCGCGGCGATCTTCTGGAAGTTCGATCGTGACAAGGGCCGCATCGACGAGGCGAATTCCTTTGCGATGGAGCTCCCGCCGTACATGCAGGACCTTGCAGACTCCGGCAAGCTCGCGAGCGAAGGCTGGGTGTTCATCAACTCGTTCAATACCGAGATGGCGTGGGGCGGAACGATGGAAGGCAACCCGCCCATGGAGTCCGGCGCGTCGCAGAACGACATGGACTACATGCACATCATCAATCTGAAGAAGGCCGAGGCGGTTTACAAGGCCGGCAAGACCACGAAGATCGCCGGCATGGATGTGATCACGCTCGACACGAGCAACGCCGAGGGTCTGTTGTATCTCGTTGGCGAGCCCAAGAGCCCCCATGGTGTGGATGTCACGCCCGACGGCAAGGAGCTGGTCGTTTCGGGCAAACTCGACACGCACGCCACCGTCTACAGCTTCGAAAAGATCAAGGGCCTGATCGACGCGAAGAAGTTCGACGGCAAGGACCCGTTTGGCGTTCCGATCCTTCCCTTCGCGGACAGCATTCGTGGCCAGGTCGAGATTGGCCTTGGTCCGCTTCACACCCAGTACGACGACAAGGGCAACGCCTATACCTCGGTCTTCATCGAGTCGACGGTGGCCAAGTGGTCGCTCGCGGACCTCAAGGTCACCGAGAAGGTCAAGGTGCACTACAACGTCGGTCACATCGTGGCCGCCGAAGGTGACACGGTCAGCCCGGATGGCGCGTATCTGATCGCGATGAACAAGTGGGCGCTCGACCGCTTTTCGAAGGTCGGCCCTCTGCTTCCGCAGAACTTTCAGCTGATCAACATCAACAGCGAGCCGATGCAGCTCATCTACGACATGCCGCTTCCGCTCGGGGAGCCGCACTACGCGCAGATGATCAAGGCCGACAAGCTCAGCCCGGTCGATGTGTACAAGCCCGCTGGCTACGACGTCGTGACCGACGAGCCGAACCCGAACGCCGTCAAGGCCAAGGAAGAGCGTATCGAGCGCGACGGCAAGAACGTCCACGTTTACATGACGTCTGTGCGAAGTCACTTCACGCCGGACATCATCCGCGTGAAGAAGGGTGACACCGTTCACCTGCACATCACCAACGTGGAGCAGGCCCATGACGCGACCCATGGTTTCACCATCGGCTCGTACAACGTCCACAGCAGCCTCGAGCCCGGCAAGCACGTCGACATCACGTTCAAGGCCGACAGGGCGGGCACATTCCCATTCTATTGCACCGAGTTCTGCTCGGCCCTCCATCTCGAGATGGCGGGCTACCTATTGGTGGAACCCAGTTGAGCCGAAGCGCCGCACGCGTCGGCCGTGGGCTGAACGCTCCCGGCCGTGCGTGTGTGTGCGTGTTGGGGCTCATCATCGTAGCCGCGTGTGCGTCTGAAAGTGCGCCGCCTCTCACTACGGAGGCGGCGCTCGCACCGCCACCCCGGCCCGGCGATTGCGTGACGATTACCGCGGGTGCCGACCTGCAAGCAGCGGTCGACGGCGCCGATGATGGAACGGTGCTTTGTCTCGCGCCTGGGTCGTACTACGGACCTGTGACCATCACGAAGAGCGTCGAGATCTGGGGCCCGCGCGACGCTGTGATTCGCTCGTTGGGTGAGGGAACCACGATCGAGATCGAGGCGGACGGCTCTGCGCTCACCGGCGTGACCGTCGATGGAAGCGGCGGCCGCTTCGATACATTGGATGCTGCCGTGCACGTCGTGGCCGATGACGTTCGAGTAGAGGGCGTGCGCGTGCAGAACGCGGTGTTCGGGCTGCTCATCGAGAAGGCCAATCGTGCCACGATTTTCAACAACATCGTGCAAGGCCCCGACGAGGGGCCGCTCGGCCTTCGAGGTGACGGAATTCGTCTTTGGGAGACCCGCGACTCCGAGGTACGGGGTAACCAGGTCATCGGATGCCGGGACATGGTCATCTGGTACTCTGGCAACAACAGGCTCGTCGGGAACACGGTTGTTCGAAGTCGTTACGGCACGCACTTCATGTACAGCCACGACAACCAGGTCGAGGGGAACCGATACCTCGACAACGTGGTCGGCATTTTCATCATGTACAGTCGCAACCTGACGCTCCGCGACAACCTTCTGGCCCGCTCGTCGGGTCCTGGAGGAATGGGCCTCGGCATCAAAGAGTCGGGCAACTTGACGGTCTCCGATAACGCCTTCATCGCAAACACCAAAGGCGTCTACATGGACACCGCACCACTCGAGCCCGACGACTTCAACACGTTCGAGGACAACGCGTTCTTCCACTCGGAGGTCGCGATCCTCATGCATTCGAGCGAGAAGCGAAACGCGTTTCTGGGCAACCAGTTCGTGAGCAACCATTCCCAACTCCAGGTCGAGGGCGGCGGCAATGCTCTTGCGGTCGACTGGAATGGCAACTCGTTCGACGATTACGCCGGCTACGACATGGATCGCGATGGCTTCGGCGATATCCCCTACGAGCTCCGACGGCTCAGCAGCCAGCTCGAGAGCACCTACCCGCAGCTGCAGTTCTTTCGAGGCGCGATCACGCTCGCGCTTCTCGATGCGATCAGCTCCTTGTTTCCTATGGTAGAGCCTGAGACCACCTTGATCGATCCGCGACCTAGAACGGGCGCTGTGGAGTGGAAAGCCCTCGATGCGCGTTGAAGGCAAGGCGGTCCGAAAGCGATTTGGGCGGGTCGACGCGCTTCGTGGCGTCGACTTCACGATTCCCAGTGGTGAGAAAGTTGGCCTGATAGGTCCAAACGCTTCGGGCAAGTCGACCCTGATCCGTATCATCCTGCGTCTCCTCAAACACGAAGGCGAGCTCTTGCTCGACGGCGAGAAGAAACGCCGTATGGAGCTGTCCGACCGAATCGCATACGTTCCGCAGATCGCGCCTAAGTTCGGTGCCTCGGTTGGCGAGGTGATCAAAGCGATCACCCGCGTCCGGGAGATTTCGCCAGAGGCCGTCGTGGCCTGCGGTAAGGAGGTCGGAATCGATCTCGAGGCGGTCAAACGCCAGGCATTTTGCAACCTGTCCGGCGGCGCGAAGCAAAAGACCCTGCTCTCGCTTGCCCTCGCAAGCCAAGCGTCTCTCTACGTGCTCGATGAGCCCACGGCGAGTCTCGACACACAGTCGCGCAGGCACCTTTTCCACCTGCTTTCGGAGCGAACGAAGGATTCGACATTGATTCTGTGCTCGCATCGCCTCGAAGAGATTCGCACGCTCGTCGATCGGGTGATGGTTCTCGAAGAAGGCCGGCTCACGTACTTCGGTCCAACTGAGGACTATCTGGACCGAATGACACTGAGCACGATCGAGATCCAAATGAAGAACGGCGTCGACGACGAAGCGCTGGCGACGATGGGATTCCAACCCGGGGTCGCGGGCTGGTGGAGTCGCACCGCGAATCGCTCCGAGAAGCTCGAGCTGGTGGCCCAACTCTCCCACGATCTAGCCGGCCAAATCGTCAATCTGCTTGTGCGCGACGCCGACGCCGTGCAACTCGACAATCCAGGAGGCGAGGACGATGTCCACCAAGATGATTAAGGGTGTCTTGCTGGTCGTCGCGCTCGTCGCGGCCGTCGTGGCGTTCATCCGCTTCAACCAGGTAAAGCTTCCCGAGGGCCCGGTTCCCGTGGTCTGGGATGGAGAGGTTTGCGGACACTGCAAGATGCACGTCGGCGATCCTCGCTTTGCGGCGCAGCTGCAAACGACCGAAGGTGATGTCCTGAACTTCGACGACCCCGGCTGCCTCTTCGACTACCTTCAATCTCACGAAGTCTCAGTCCACGCGCTCTATTTCCGGAACTATGACGGGGACGGCTGGCTGCCCGAGTCCGAAGCCGGTTTCCTCACCGTCGAAGATTCTCCCATGGGATACGGAATTCGCGCTGTCCCAAAGGACACCCCCGAAGCCGAGGGCATCGACTGGGCTAAAAGCCGCGTGATGGACCGCCCCCATCAGCAGCAGGGAGGCTCATGAGTCGTCAGGTGCGTTCCTATTGGGCAGTCGCCCAGCTCGATCTCGCCGAGGTTCTTCGCTCTCGGTGGCTCCTCTTTTGCGTGGTGGTTTATGCCGTGCTCGCCGGAGCGTTTCTGCTGGTCGGCATGCGCGAGTCGACCGTTTTCGGATTCACCGGCACGGGGAGGGTGCTCGTTTCGTACGTGCATGCCTTGCTCGTGCTGCTGCCATTGATGGCGCTCGTTGCAACGGGGCAGGTGGTCAACAAAGCCCGCGACGACGGCACGTTGGAAATCCTGTTCAGTCAGCCGATCTCCCGCGGCGCCTTCTTCAGCGCGATTTCGAGCGTTCGCTTCCTGGTACTGCTGGTGCCCCTGGCGGGGCTGATGGCCGCCGTCGGCATCTTCGGCCGCTTTGCTTTTGGTCAGCAAATCGCCTGGAGCTTCATCGGGCACTGTCTCGTGCTGTGCTCCGTCCTGGTTTGGTCGTTCTGTGGGATCGGCCTGTGGGTGTCGACCACCGTACAGAATTCGGCCCGGGCCACGATGTATTTGCTGCTGATTTGGGTGGCCGGCATCGCTCTCATGGACTTCGCCCTCGCTGGGATGATGCTGCAATGGCGCATGGAGCCCAGAGTCGTGTTCGCGCTGGCAGCCCTCAATCCTGTCCAGAGCATTCGAATGGCCCTATTGTCCTCCGCTGATCCCGAGCTTAGCGTGCTCGGTCCGGTTGGGTTCTATCTGGCCAACCAAATCGGTAGCACCGGCCTCTACGTGTTGGGGGTTGCGTGGCCTACATTGCTCGGGACCCTCGCATGGGCGAGCGGGCTTTGGAAGTTGCGTCGAGGTGACGTCGTTTAGGAAGCGAAGGCGTAAGAGGAGGCGAAATGAGACAGGCAATGGACGCATTCTATCGATTCTTGGACGAGCCAATCTTTCCATGGGCGCGCGTCGTGCTCGCATTCCTCACGATCTTCGTCGGGCTGAGCTTCATGGTACCGATGTGGCACATCAACATGAAGGCGCCTCAGTACCCGGAAGGGCTCGACCTCTACATCTACTCGTACAAGGTGGATGGCGGTAATGACGGCAATGACGTGCAGGAGATCAACGTCCTAAACCACTACATCGGGATGGCACCTCTCGACCGCGCCTCGCTCACGGATCTCGACTGGATTCCGTTCCTTTTCGTCGGCATGATCATTTTCGCGCTGCGAACGGCGGTCATCGGGAAGGTCCGCTCCATGATCGACCTGCTGGTAATGACGACCTATGCGGGGATTTTTGGGTTCGGACGACTGTACTACAAGCTCTACACGTTCGGGCACAACCTCGATCCAAAGGCACCCATCACGGTGGACCCATTCATGCCGGTCATGTGGGGTAAGAAGCAGATCGCGAACTTCCTGACCGAAGCCAATCCCGGCCTCGGCACCTGGTTTGTCGCCATTTTTGCGACCGGCCTATCAGTGCTGCTCCTCGCCCATTTGGTCATCGGGCGCAAGCAGCACGTGGCATCCCTG
>CP070713.1:3455261-3461307 GCA_020351445.1 Myxococcales bacterium | reverse complement strand
TACGTGGGCGCCGACCAGAAGCGGACCGATCAGCGCGACCGTGCCCGTGAGCACGTACTCGACTGGGTGCATGTAGTTCCCAGTGATCGCCCAAGGGGTCATGATGCGATGGTGCGTCGAGTGCACCTTCTTGAAGAGCCAGCGGCTCTCGTGGAGGCTCCGGTGCATCCAGTAGAACAGAAAGTCGTCGAGCAGGATGAAGAACAGGAGCTGCAGGACGATGACCCACCAGGCGGGAAGGGGTCCCGCATGCACGTTCGATAGACGCAGCAGGGGCCATGCGGCAAAGGTGGCGACTGCCATCACCGCGTTGTTGCGCGCTACGTGCCAAAACGCCGGCCCGACGACGGAGCGGCGGCCGGTCTTGCGAGCTTGAATGCGATACGGCTCCGCCCACGCCGGCTGCTTCCAGGCGAGCAGGGTGAAAGGGACAGCAAAGGCGAGAAACGACACGATGCCGATGACGGTTCCCGCAACCGGAAACAGCCAGAACATCGGCTCGGTGTAGATCTCACGCAACCATTCCCACATGGCAGAGCGAGCCTAGCACCAAGCGGTCACGGTTTCACTGAGCGCTTGGCGCTTCGAGCAACGTGGGATCTTCGATGTACTCGCGAAAGCGCTCGAGTGCTGTCGAGGTGTAAAACCCGTCGGTAATTCGCTCGTCGAAGCTGTAGCGGATGTGCACGACGTCGTGGACTACGAGCTCGCCGTTCTCGTCGACGACTGGGGCCTTCTTCACGCGGCCGAGCACGATGAAAAACGGAATGTTTCCGTACTCGTAGAGATGGTGGTACGCCGCATCGAGACCCACGCTTCCGAGGTTGACCACGTAGGCGCTCGCGTAGAGCGGGTCGTTGCGGGTCATGAACCGCGGGAGTAACCCGAACCAGTCGGCGATGCGCTGAAGCCTCACCAGCCAGCGCATGAGCCAGACGGGCAGCTTGGTCACCACGCGCATTTCCTTCTCGGAGTCGGTTTCACGTTTCTTGTCTCTGCCCGTTTCGATCAGAGCTTCCACCTTCTTACAGGTGTCGTCGATCGAATCGTTGGGATCGAACACCGCTTTGATCGCGGTGAGCGGTGCGTTTTCATCGAGTGACTTCTTCACGGAGATCGAAAATGCGATCTCGTTGCGCTGGTAGAGCCTTCCACCTGCAGTGAATCGATTGATCTGCGGTCGCTCGGACCAGACGCGCACGAGTCCCGCGATTGCGAGCTCGTAGAGCGTGATGCGCGGCTGCCGTCCTTCGAGCCAGGGGAGGGTTCTGCTGAGATCGAGCTGCTGTTCGTAGTAGACGATCGAACCGTTCCGCGAAGGCATGAGCGACGGCAGCATTCGCCGGAGCACGCCAAGGTCGGTGATCAGAGTGCCGTCACTGCGCCCCATACCAACTCTCCACGGTCTTCCACTGCTTCCAAGGGAACACGGCCGCCGAAATCAGGCCTGCCGATGCCCATGCACCGATAACGAGCCATCCGCCGATCGGGGCAGGCTCCATCCGAAGGAGCACTGTCATCCCCGCAAGACAGGCCAGTGTCTTGTAAATGACGAGGTACTGAAAGAACACGAGGTAGCGGATCGGCCAAATCGCGCCGAGCGCAAACATCGCACCCTCGCCCATGATTGCGCCGCCGTGCAGTGCCTGCACGAAAGGGTCCTGTCCCACATCGAGTCCCATCATGCCCCAGGCCGAAGCGGGATCGATCATCATCCACCCACCGAGGACGAACGAAGAGACTGCAAAGAAGAAGCAGACCCAACGAATCAACTGGACCCGTGATTCGGAGATGCCGCGCGTGCTCATGCGCCGACCATAGGCAGAGAGCCCTCGCCGCTGCAAGTGCGATTCACAAACCGAGGCGCTTCGGGAGGATCTCTACCACGCCGCGTTCGGCATCGTCCTGATCGGCACCGATCGAGATCACGTCGAACTTCCCGTGTCCGTGGAGCGGGCCCAGATTGTAAAAGATGAAGCGCCCTTCGCCGCTTTCGGTCTGGAACGCAAGATCTCCCACGAGCTCGAGCAGGTCGGGCAGCCCCGATCCGATGAGCTCGGGGAACACCACGTCTTGCGCGCGGTAGGGTGGACGCGGCCCGTGCAGCAGCCGGTCGAGCAGGCTCATCGGTGTGCTGGTTCCGCCCCAGCGGCCGTTGCACTCGGTGAACACGACTCGAAAATCACCATGGGGGTCGCCGGTCACCAGGTGGTCGAACGAGCAGCGACCGACGTAGCCGAGTTGCTGAAGCGCAGCTCCCACCATCAATGCTCCCGTCCGGAGCTCCTGATTCACCGCATCGGGCAAGGTTGAGGGCCGGCTGCCGACGAAGACCCTCTCTTCGCCCATCAAGATCTGTTCGTAGATGCCGTCGAGATGTGGCTCGCCAAAGCCGAGAGGCGGGATCCAGAGCTGCGTCGAAGGCGACAGGTCGGTCTCGAGCCATGCCACGGCGAGCACCTCTTCGCCTTCGGGCCATTCGGTGCGGCTCAGGAACTCCTGCACCATGCGCGCGGCGTCCCGCTCCGATTGAATGTCGCGCGATGAGAACACTGCATTCCCCATCGCGGATGCACACCGCGTTCTTTTCAAGCCAACGCGATCATGATGCTGGGCCAGCATCCGCAGGCTGGTTGCGATTGCGGCCGCATCCCGAGAGATGCGCGTTTCGACCAGGGCTTCACGCCCGAGCACGCGAGCGACCAGCTCGCCGAAGAGGGCCTTGTCGTTTGCGATCCAAGTGACCGGCGGTGGCGGCGAGATCACGCGCACCGGGGCGTGGCTGTCCACGCTGAGCATCGCGGCGAGCTCCCAGACGTCTTCGATGCCCATGTAGGGATGAATCGTCATGCCGCCGGCGCCTCTTGCGATTTCAGCGAGACGCGCATGGGCGTGTCCGGCCGTGCAAGCGCGCGCAACCGCGATCGGCGGGCCGACTGGATCGGCCACCAGGTGCTCGGGCGTCCCCATGTGGAGGGTGTCACGGCAGTAGGTTTCGTAGCGTTCGGCGGCCGGCGTCACGGTCACGTAGACGTCGTGGTCGCCTGCGCGGAGACGACCGCGGTGCTGGTACTCCTCGACCCCCGCAATATCGGCGAGAAAGGGAATCGCGGAGACATCGTCGAGGTGCAGAATGGGGAGCGCCGGGTCATCGAGCCCCCAGCGATGGGCCTCGTAAGGCCGCAGTTGGCTCGCGAGATCGATGTCCGCCCCGAGCTCCCGCCCGGCAAGACGTGCTCGTCCGAGGTCGGGGACCGAATCGCCAGGGGTCGCGCTCACGGGGCCCCTTTAGCGCAGCTGCGGAGCGTTTCCAGCGGGCTCAGTTTGGCGCCGCGCCCGGAGCGTAACTCTGGAGGAACCCCTTCACCGCGGTCCAATAGACGTCATTGTCAGGCCACTTCGCCCACAGCGCCCGCGACCCATGCTGTCCCTTGGACGCAGGCGTGAAGAGGATTTTCTTTTCAGCAGGCGAGGCGTCGAAGATCGGCTTCACCTGCTCACGTTCCTTCTTTGCCGATGTCACGAATACCGGTTGTTTCACGCGTTTGGCAAAGCCCTCGATGTAGTCGGCACCCTTGCCCTTCTCGAAGTACTCGCCCGGAGAGAACGCCATCACCGCGGTGACCTCGTCGGGATGCTCCGCTGTCAACCGAAATACCAGCGACGCCGAGTACGAGCTCCCCCATACGATGATGCGCTGAGCCTTTAGTTCCTTGCGCGCGTACGCGAGCGCCGCTTCGAGGTCCGCATAGGCGTCGAGATAGCTTCGCGCCAAGCGCTTCTTAGCGGCTCGTTGGTAGGTCTCGTTGGGAACATGGTTGAGGACGCCGCCCGAGCGTTGATCGACCGCCATCACCCGATACCCGAGCTCGACGAGCTTGGGCGCGATCTCCCGGTACTCCCCCCGGCTCGAGCCGGCTTGGTGAAAGAGCAGAATCAGCGTCGGGGACGGGCTCTTCGATTCATACAGGTCCGCTCGGGCTTTGATCCCTCCGGCCGTTGGGAAGTCGACGCTCTCGAATCCGGCGCCAGCAACCGAAGTGGCCTCCAACCCGGCCACCATCATGACGGCCGCACCAAGAACCAAGCTCAGCTTTCGCATCTGCTCCTCCTACGCACAATGGACGAAAAGGTAGCGTGGAAAGCGACTTCAGTACACCGAAACGGGCTGCTGGGCCTCGACGAACAGGGTCGTGGACAGGGGCAACTGACGCGACGACGTGCCGACTTGAATGCCGTATTCCAGCCCCTCGAGCGCCCACGCGGCTTCGGCGACGTTGTAATAAGCCAAGCCGTTTACCGGCAGCTCAATTTCGACCGTCTGGGTCTCGCCCGGCTCCAGCATCACTTTGGCAAAGCCTTTGAGCTCCCGGTCCGAGCGCTCCACTTGGGATTGCGGATAGGCCACGTAGAGCTGCACGACCTCTGCGCCGGCGACCGAGCCGGTATTCATAACATCGACGCTGAAGCGCACGACGTCGTCTGCCGTTGCTTGCGACTGGCTCGAGCGAAGGTTCGCGACCGAAAACGTCGTGTAGCTCAGCCCAAAGCCGAAGGGAAACTCGGGCGTCGCGCCATTGCGATCGAGATAGCGGTACCCGTGGAAGTAGTCATAGGTGACCTCGAGCGACACGTTGTCGAACGGTGGCAGCTGGTCGAGACCGGTGGGGAACGTGATCGGCAACTTGCCCGATGGGTTGGCGTCGCCAAACAAGAGGTCCGCGATGGCGTGACCGCCCATCTGTCCCGGGTACCACGCCATCAGCAGCGCTTCGATGTTGGGCAGCCAATCCCCCATCGTGATCGCGCCACCCCCTTCGAGGACTACAATCGCCCGGTCGTTGGCGGCGGCGGCATCCTGGATGAGCTTGACGCGCTCGTTTGAGAGGGCGAGGTCGACTCGGTCGCCCGCGCCGATCAGGCCTTCGCCCTCGTCTTCGAAGGTGAGACCGGTCACGACGATCACCGCATCGGCCGCTTCGATCAGCGCGAGATCTTCGGCACCGAGGACGTCCTTCCCGACGTGGTCGACGGCCACCTCGTCGGCGACGGCTTCCTGGATGCCTTGTAGGGGAGTCACCACAAACGCCGGTCGTGTATTGCTGCTTCCGTTGTCGCCTGTATTGGGGGTGTCAGCGAGGACGCCGACGACCGCAATTCGGTCGAGAGACGCCATATCGAGCGGTAGGGCATTGGATTCGTTCTTCAGCAGAACGGATCCCTCGACGGCCGCTTCCTTGGCGAGAGCCAGGTGCTCTTCGCTTCCAAGCACGCCTCGATCGAGCCCGCTTGGCTGATCGAGCTCATGTTGGAGCTTCTTTCGAACCATTCGCCGGACCGCGTCGTCGATGACGGATTCGGGTACCTGTCCATCCCGCACTGCCTCGAGGAGCAGTTCGCCGTACACCTTCGCGATCGGCATTTCGAGGTCGAGACCATTCAAAGCCGAACCGAGCGTGGAGTGCGTCCCGAAGATCCAGTCGGACAGGACGAAGCCGTCGAAGCCCCAGTCGGCCTTCAGGATCTCCTTGAGGAGCTGCTCGTTTTCACCGCAGAACTGTCCGTTGACCGAGTTGTAGGCGCTCATGACAGACGCAGCACCGCCCTCGAGGACCGCGGCCCGGAAGTGCGCAAGATAGATCTCGCGCAGCGCCCGTTCATCGATCGTGACGTCCACATCGAAGCGCGTGTCTTCGATGCTGTTCCCCGCGTAGTGTTTGGGATTTGCGAGCACGTACTGCTGAACACCTTGGACGAACGCGACGCCCATGCGCGAAAGGTGATGCACGTCTTCGCCGTATGTTTCCTGAGAGCGGCCCCAACTCGGATGGCGCAAAATATTGATCGTCGGCGCAAGAAGGACATTGCCGCCGGCGGCCCTGAGCTCGCGCCCCATCGCCTCGCCGACGCGCCGCTCGACTTCCGGCTCCCAGGTGGCCCCCCGTGCCATCCCGACCGGAAATGTGGTTGCGCCCTCCACTGGGCCAACGCCTCGTGGACCGTCGGCCATCACGAACGGGGGAACACCCAAGCGCTCTACGCCCGG
>CP070713.1:3414226-3455161 GCA_020351445.1 Myxococcales bacterium | reverse complement strand
TCCACCATGCGCGCGCCCACTTCAACTCTCAGCCGAAGATCGCAGCGCCAAGATCACATCCCCCCGGACGACGTCGTCGCCATCGCTCGGTACGACCTGCTCGATCGGTGCACCCTCGGGCAGCGCATCGCCTTGGTACACGAGGCGGTTAAAGGTTGTCATCACCTCGAGCAGGCCGACGGTCTGCCCGCGTTGAACGATGTCGCCCGCCACAACGAACGGCGGCTCCGTCGGGGACGGCCGGCCATAGAAGCGGCCGCTCATCGGCGCAATGAACGAGAGCGTCCCTTCGGTCTCGCCGGCGGCGGTGGCAGCTACCTCGGAGACCCGTCCGATCGCAGCGATCGAAACCGTGAGCAACGCATCCCCATGCTGAACGGGAACACGGGTTCGCCCGCCACCGACACGGTTGGTGACGCGGCCTGCGACCCCATTGGGAACGGTGAGCTCTCGTCGAACACCGAGCACTTCGATCGTGCCGATCGACTGCCCAGCCGAAACGAGCTCTCCCTCAGCGACCACGGGCGTAAAGATCCCGACACTCGGGGCCAGCAGGTCGCTCGTCCCTTCATCGCCGGCACGCGCGCGCAGAACATGGCCGGCATCGGTCATACGCGCCCCCCACCGACCAACACGTCTAGATCGTGCATCGACCAGATACGCGGGTTCTTGACGCGGCGGTAACCGATCCCCTGGTAACTCATCTCGACCAAGATTTTCAGCCAGTCGCGCAGCTCATCGAGGCGGACGATCTCGTCGGTGTCCAACTGCCGAGCGGCGACGTACGGATCCATATCGGCTTCGATGCGGGCCTCGACCTCCGACATGCGCGTCTCGATCCTCGCGCGTTCCTCAGGGTTGGTGGTAACGATTTCGAAGTTGTCGTCGAGCTTGCTGTTGTACGACGCAATCGCAAGAGTCCGCCCCTCCATGACGCTGAGCCGCGATATGGGCGTCGAGAGCTGAACGACCGGGTCGTACGGAAGGCCGGCCATGGCGTAGTAGCCCGCGCCCGAGGCCTTCCGCAGGAGCACGGTGAACATCGGGGTCTCGTTGGTGCTGTTGGTGTAGATGGGGTTCGACCCATAGGCGAGAAGCCCGTGCCGCTCGGCCTCGGCGCCGATGTCGAAACCGCTGATGTCCTGTAGCCAAATCAGTGGAATGCCGTCGCTGTTGCAGGCACGACTAAACGCGCTGATTTTGGCAATACCCTGGCGATAGAGTATGCCGGCTGGACGTCGCTCGTCGTTGGCCTCCGGGTCGTCGATCAATCCCTGCCGGTTGAGAATGAAGCCCGCGTACAAGCCCCCGACACGAGCCACACCGCAGATCATCTCGCGACCGACCGACGGCAACACCTCCCAGAACAGGCTCTGGTCACACAGGCGCGCCAGGATTTCAGTCGCGTCATAGGCCTGCCGATGATCGACCGGCACCAGGCCCGGGAGCTCGGCAGGAGAATGCAAGGGCTCCATCGGCTCGACGCCCCCACGATAAAAGGTCGCACCCGAGCTCGGGAGCCGGGACACCTCACGTCGTAAGCAGTCGATCAGCGTTTCGTCGTCGGGAACGCGCTCGTCGGCGCACCCCGACTGATGCACGTGCACCTCTGGGCCACCAATGTCGAGTGACGTGATGTGTTGGCTCTTGGCGCCTTTGATCAGCGCTGCCCCGGCGATCACCATGTACGCCTGCTCGGTCATGTACACGCGATCGCTGATGATCGGCATGTACCCGCCGCCTGCTATGCAATCCCCAAACACCCCCGCAATCTGTGGCACGCCTTCTGCTGAAAGCAGGCTGTTCATCTTGAAGATGTGTCCGGCGCCGGTCGCACCAGCGAAGCTCTTGCGTTGCTCTGGAAGATAGAGCCCGCTGCAATCGACGAGATAGAGCGTCGGCAGACGCAGCCGGCGAGCCATCTCTTGAGCGCGCTGAATCTTCTCGGGTGTCTTCGGCCACCATGCACCCGAAGCGACGGTGTTGTCGTTGGCGATGACGATGCACCATCGGCCTTCGATCTGGACGAAAGCGGTGATGACGCCGGCGGCTGGAGAGCGGAGCCCATCGAAATCGACGCCGTAGTTGACGAAGGTGCCGACCTCGAAGATGTCCGACCCGCCGTCCTTCAGGCGCTCGAGCCGCTCCCGTGCGGTGAGCTTGCCTTTTTCGTGCACGCGATCGACGTATTTGTCGCCCCAGCCAGCCTGAACCTCGGCGCGACGCTCTTCGAGTCGGGACACTGACGGCTCATGGCCGACCACCTCGCGCTCGTAGG
Source organism: Myxococcales bacterium (assembly GCA_020351445.1). Lineage (GTDB taxonomy): Bacteria > Myxococcota_A > Polyangia > Polyangiales > Houyiibacteriaceae > SG8-38. Next base: position 3,452,883 of record CP070713.1, on the reverse strand, counting down.
TCGCCTGATCGACGATCGCCTCACGGGTCCTCCCGATCGGAACTACCGGAACGTGTGCCATTAGCTCTCCCACCCCGGCACGGCGCTTGTGTCGTACCGATTCCCTCGGAACTCCTTCGAGCCGAGGACCGCAAGATGCATTGGAATCGTAGTCGAGATGCCCTCGCAGCGGATGTTCTGCAAGGTCGCGGTCAAGCGATCGCACGCTGCGTCGCGATCCTCTCCCCAGGCGATCACCTTGCAGACCAAGCTGTCATAGTGAGGCGGCACTTCGTAACCAGGCTCGACGTGTGTGTCGATGCGAACGCGATCGTCGCCCGACGCGGGGACCTGCCATCGTCCAATGACACCTGGACTCGGCGAAAACCCGTTCGACGGGTCCTCCGCATTGATACGGCACTCGATCGCGTGCCCGCGAAGGGCGATGTCTTCCTGAGAGAGCCACAACGGTTCGCCGGCTGCGATGCGAATCTGCGCCTCCACCAGGTCGACTCCCGTCCTCATCTCGGTCACGGGGTGCTCCACCTGCAGTCGCGCGTTCATTTCCATGAAGCGGAGCTCCCCACCGTCGTCGAGCAAAAACTCCATCGTGCCTGCGCCGACATAGCCGATCGCACGCGTTGCGCGAACGGCGGCGGCGAGGGTCTTCTCGCGCTCTGCGTCGTTCAATGCCAGCGCCGGCGACTCCTCGATCAACTTCTGGTGCTTGCGCTGCACCGAACAGTCGCGCTCTCCGAGGTGCACGACGTGGCCGTACTGGTCGGCGAGCAGCTGGATTTCGATATGACGCCCGCCCTCGATCAGCTTTTCGAGGTAGAGACGGTCGTCGGAAAAGCTGGCGAGAGCCTCGGCCTGCGCCGAATCGTAGGCATCTTTCACCTCGGCAGCGGCGCGGACGATACGCATCCCGCGACCGCCGCCACCGCTCTCGGCCTTCAACAAGACTGGAAACCCAGTCGCATCGGCTACCTCACGCGCATGCGCGACGTCCCGCAACACGCCATCGCTCCCGGGGATCAGCTTCAACCCCGCGCGAGCCATTGCAGCCTTCGCTGGAGTCTTGCGGCCGAGCCTCTGCATCACCGCGGCAGGCGGACCGATGAAGGTCACGCCATGGCTTTCGCACAGCGAGGCAAACAGCGGGTCCTCGGCAAGGAAGCCCCAGCCCGGATGAAGCGCACTGCATTGCGTCTGCACGGCGGCTTGCACGATCCGCTCTCTCGCGAGGTAGCTCTCGCTCGACCGCGATGGGCCGAGCACCACCGATTCGCGGTTCCGCACGTACGGAGCAGCGCGGTCGGCGTCCGACACGCCGAACACGGGTGTGATGCCGAGGGTGTCGCAGGTCCTGGCGATGCGGGCCGCGACCTCGCCGCGGTTCGCGATGAAAAGGCGCCGAAATCGCTTCACTGGCGCGCACCTTAACACCGCGCCCGCCCTCTGAACAGCAGAGGGAGCATCGCACGGCACTTCGTGTCAAAATGGGCGGGTTATGTGCCGCTTGTTCGGGTTTCGCAGTGTGATTCAGAGCCAGGTGCACCGGTCTTTGATGGATGCCGACAATGCGCTCGGCACGCAGAGCAACGACCACCGCGACGGCTGGGGCGTGGCCTTCTATGTCGACGGCGCGCCTCACATCACGCGGAGCCCGGCGACGGCTCTCGACGATGTGCTATTCCATCGCGTGAGCGGCATCGTTGCCTCCGAGACGGTGCTGGCCCACGTTCGGCGCGCCACCAACGGCGAGATTTCGGTGCTGAACTGCCATCCGTTCCAGCATGGCAAGTGGGTGATGGCCCACAACGGTGACATCCAGAACTTTCCCGAGCACCGGTCCGAGCTCGTGCAACGTATCGCACCCATGCTCCGGCGATACATCCTGGGCGATACGGACAGCGAGGTCTTGTTCTACTTGTTCCTGACGCACCTTTCACAGCACGGTCCACTGTCGGGACGGATTGGCGTCGAAGAGACCTCGATGGCGCTCCAGTCGACACTGGAGCACGTGCGCGCGATCTGCGACAACGATTCCGAAAAGGAACCATCGCTGCTCACGATGATCGTCACCGACGGAACGACGATGGTAGCGGCGGAGGGCGGCAAAGAGCTCTACTGGTCGACGTACAAAACGAAGTGCGCAGATCGTGACACCTGTCCTAGCCTGTCGCCGGAGTGTGAAGGGCCTTCCGAAACCGGCTACGTCAACCACCTCATCTTCTCGAGCGAGACGATCATGGGTGAAAACATCTGGCTTCCGCTGGAGCCCGGCGAGCTCATCGGCGTCGACTGGCGCATGAAACTCCTGCGCACCAGCGGCCACCGCCACCTCTCCGTAGTCAACTGAGCAAAAAGGGGACAGTCCCCTTTTCAAAAGGGTTAATCCATCGATGGATCAGGTGTACAAAAGCGAGGTGAATCGCGACGTGCCGTCGGCGCGTCGTGCGGAGTTTGCACCCGTCGCCATCGGTCCGTTCTCCGTGTGGCCACCCGTCGTGCTGGCCCCGATGGCAGGGGTCACGAACTGGCCGTTTCGTTCGATTTGCCGGCGGTTTGGCGCCGGGCTCTACGTCAGTGAAATGATCACAGCGCGACCGCTCGTCGAAGGCCGGGCCAAAACGCTCATGCTCGCGGAGTTCGGCGAGGACGAATCACCGCGAAGCCTTCAGCTCTACGGCGTCGACCCTTACTACGTCGGCGAAGCGGTGAAATGGCTCGTCGGCGAGGGGCATGTCGACCACATCGACATGAACTTTGGCTGCCCCGTCCCCAAGGTCACACGTAAAGGTGGCGGCTCGGCGATTCCTGCAAAGCCTCGGTTGCTTGCGAACATCGTGCGGGCGGCGGTGCAAAACGCTGGCGAGATTCCGGTGAGCATCAAGTTCCGGATGGGTATCGACGACAACCTGCTGACCTACGAGGACGCGGGCCGGATCGCGGAAGAGGAAGGCTGCGTGGCCGTCGCACTCCACGCGCGCACCGCTGCGCAGCTCTACGATGGCGAAGCGCGTTGGGACGCGATCGCACGACTGAAGCAACGCGTCCAAACGATCCCCGTACTTGGGAACGGGGATATCTGGGAGGCATACGACGCGCTTCGCATGATGCGTACCACAGGCTGCGACGGCGTGGTGATCGGCCGCGGCTGTCTCGGTAGACCGTGGCTGTTCCGGGACCTGGCCGATGTTTTCGAAGGCAGCGAGCCGCAAGACCCTCCGTGCTTCGGTGAGGTTGCCGACATCGCAATCGAGCACGCGACCCTCCTGAGTGACTGGGCTGGCGAGGCCCCAGCGATGCGCATGTTCCGCCGTCACAGCAGTTGGTACACGAAGGGGTTCCGCGACAGCGCCAAGCTGCGCTCCCGCCTCATGCGCGTCACCGCGCTGGCGGACCTCGAAGAAGTGCTCCGCTCCGCCAACTCATCAGAACCCTTCCCCCCGCAGGCCATGCGAGTCCCCCGCGGCAAAACCGCGGGCCGCCAAAGGGTGTCCCTACCGGAGGGCTTCCTCGAAAACCGCCTGACCGACGACACCCCCCCGCTGCACGCCGACGCGATAAGCGGCGGCTAACGGGGACACTCTCCTACCCCGCAAGCCCCTGAAATCACTCCGATTCTCACGCGAAGATCGCAACGGCAAACAAGGGAACTTTCCCGAGCAGCCGAGAGCAGCCGCTGCGATCTTTGGCTGAAAAGCGCTGGGTTTTCATTTGGTTAGGAGGGGGGAGAGTGTCCCCCGCAAGCGACGCTCCAACCGGGCCACGCGCCGTTGGGCCGCGTCCTCTCCCTCGGCCAACGCCGTGCCCTCCGCATGCTCAAGCGCACGGCCGAGGTCCTTGCGCCGATGCTCGTAGAGCTTCGCAAGCGCAAGCTGGACGGCGGCGCGCAACTCGTCGTCATCGGTCGCCCGGAGCGCTTCGTGAAGAGCGCGCTCCTCGTCGTCGACATCCCCCCCACGGCGAGCCATGCGTGCATGGAGCAGATAAGCCTCGACCGTGCAGGCAGCCTCCCCGCCCCCTCGGGCGGCCGCATGGGCGAAGGAGCGCGCGCGAGTTGAATCGCCTGTACGCTCGGCAATCTTGGCGTAGGCCAAATGGTCACGTGGGTCGTCGCCGCCATGCACCTCGTCGAAATGGCTGACGAGCTCGGCGACGAGCGCCGCCAATGCGATCAAGTCGTTCGCATTGTGCTCGATCACCTTTGCGATCGGCGATACCTCCCCGCCATCGAGGTAGTCGAAGTAGAGTTGAGGGATCACCGCACCGGACACGTCGTCCTCGCGGTACATCCCGAGCACCTTGCGCTCGAGCTCCACGAGCCGCACCGACTTCAGCCTCGGTCGTAAGACGCGACGAGCGCAATGCAGCAAATCGAGGTGCGGCGGCAAGGCTGGCGCGCGAACGCGGTTTAGCACGAAACGGGTGCGCAAAAGTGGCCAGTCAAAGGTCTTGCCGTTGAAAGACACGATAAAGGAGCTCTCGTTCACCCGCTCACGGAGCCAGTGCAGCATGGGCGCTTCGCGACCGAGCTCCGGAAGGAAAAGCTGCTGAATCCGCATGGATTGGTCCTCAAACCAGCCGATGCCGATCAAGAAGGGCACGGTCCCCGTTCCACCCGCCAGCCCAGTCGTTTCGGTGTCGAGAAACAACGCACGCTGGATGTCGATGTTCTCAAGCGACGGATCCAAGGCGAGCTGCGCTAGGCGCTCGGTCGGCACCCGCAGAGCCTTGGCAATGTGCGCCCGTCCGTGATGATGATGGGGCTCGAGATACTCGTCGATCAGGTGGAGCTCACCATGCTCGGTATCCCTTCGCTGCCCCGGCAGCGCGGATCGAAGCCCCGGAAGTACGCCTCGCACACTGGCAACATCCAGCTGCCGGGGGGTAGTCTTCGCCAGTCGCGCGAGGTTTCGTTTGATCGACATCGGTCCTCAGTGGGTGGCGCTCACGCCCACAGCATCCAACAAACCAAGCACCAAACGCTTGCGTGCGGCCTCGGGCTCGTCGTCACCGGAGGCATCCGGACCGATGCAGCCGGGGCAGCCTTCATCACACTCGCAGCTCTCGATCAGATGGCGAGCTCGGCGCAGCAACTCCTCGCGCTCTTCGAATAGGCGCGACGCCAGCCCGATCCCGCCAGCGACACTGTCGTAGAGGAAAATCGTGGGATCGAAGCCGGGGCCCTTGCCTTTGCTCGGCGGCGCCCCGTAAAGCGACTTCGTCGCCACGGGGCTTGCCTCGTCTTCGTTGCAACTGCCGAGCGTGCGCCCGAGGTCGCGAGGGTCGATCATGAGCCCCACGGCACCCACCACGTGCATCGCTTTGGAGAGCCCGCGCAGCGCATCTACCACGACCGCCCGCGGCTCCGGTTGGCTTTGCACGAAATCCTCCGGAAACGTCAGCCAAAATGCGGTGGTGTGTTTCTGCATCTCAGGCAGGTGCACCTCGCCGTAACCGACGTTCTCGTGCGTGTGAAACTTGATCTTCTTGTACCCGACGACCTTCTCGACGACACTCACCTCGCCGAGGCCTGCATCGAGTGGCACCTCGCCGAGATCGATCGTGGCGCCCTGATCTTGCTCCAGGACCGTGACCTTGCTGTGTGTCATTGCGGTCGTGTAGTAGTCGGGCTTCACACGGCGCACGAACGCTTTGTGATTGTCGAAGTCGAGCCGTTCGACTTGGTACTGCCCACCCTCGTGTTGATAGATCGCCTGTTCGTGCAGCATCGTGTGGGTGCTGCGCCAATCCATCTCGGCGATGGTGCGGTTCCCCTCGAGCTCGATGATCACGAAATTGTCCCAGCTCGCGCTTCGCAGCGAGACATTGTTGGCGGGGTAGCTATCCGAAGCCCAGTGGTAGATCGAACCGGCCGCCGTGGAGGTGGGGTGCACGACGCCGTTGTCCGCCAAGTAGTCGAGCGCTTCTCCCAGCGCGTCACTCGGAACATCACCGTAGACATCTTCGGGCTCGAACGGCAGCTCGAAGGCCGCGCACTTGAGGTGTTGAATGAGAATCTCGATGTTGTCGGGATCGATGCGCGCGTGCTCGATCGGCGCTGAGATCAGCTGGCGCGGATGGCGCGCCATGTACTGATCCACCGGGTTGCTCGACGAAACGAGCACGGCCAACGACAGGTCACGCCGCCGCCCTGCCCGGCCAAACCGCTGCCAGAGCCCGGCCATCGTCCCCGGATACCCGGCACACACGACCGCATCGAGCGCCCCGATGTCGATGCCGAGCTCGAGAGCATTGGTTGCCACGACGCAGCGGATCTCGCCTGCTCGAAGCGCCGCCTCGATGCGCCGGCGGGTCTCAGGCAGATAGCCCCCTCGATATGCATGAATCGCCGACGGATCGATCTGGTCACGCGCCAGTCGGTCGCGGAGGTATTTGAGCATCACCTCGACGCCGTTGCGGGAGTTGCCAAAAACCAGGGTCGGGACGCCCGCGCGGACCAGGTCTTGAGTCAGCCGCACGGCCGTCTTGATGTAGCTCTGCCGAATGCCGAGCTCCGCGTTGACGACCGGCGGATTGTAGACGACGACCTGTCGAGACCCGGTTGGCGCGCCGTTCTCCTCGATGAGCTCAACCGGCTCGCCGCAGATGCGGGAAGCATGCTCACGCGGATTGCCGATGGTGGCGGACGCAAAAACGAACGTTGGCGACGAGCCATGGAAACGCGCGATGCGCAGCAAGCGACGCATCACGTTGGCGAGGTGCGAGCCAAAGACGCCGCGATACGTGTGCAGCTCGTCGACGACGACGTACTTCAAATTGGAGAAGAGCCGCGCCCACCCCGTATGGTGCGGCATGATGCCGGCATGCAGCATGTCGGGGTTGGTGAGAAGCACACCGGCGCGCTGACGCGCAACTCGGCGCGCATCGTTGGGAGTGTCGCCATCGTACGTGATCGCCCCGACCTTCAAATCGGCATCGCGGACCACGGCGCGTAGCGCTTCTTCTTGATCGCGAGACAGCGCTTTGGTGGGAAAGAGGTAGAGGGCCGTCGCGGTCGGATCGGACGCAAGCGCTTGGAGGATCGGCAGGTTGTAGCAAAGGCTCTTCCCCGAGGCGGTCGGGGTGGCGACGACCACGTGCTTGCCGTTGGAGGCGCGTTCGAACGCGCGCCCCTGATGGCTGTAGAGCTCGCAGATGCCACGCTGCTGAAGTGCCCGCGCCACCCCCGACGCGAGGGTCGGCGGCATCGACACGATGCTCGCCTCGTGCGCGCCGAGGCAGTGACTCCACACGACGTTTCGCCAGGTCCCATCGGCGCGCCAGCGCTCGAGGACCTCGGCTACACCCCGGGGCCGCGCCCAAGGCTTGTCCAACCGCCGAAAAGGCTGTTTTCTACGGGCTGTGTGGCCCCCCACTGCGCTCATGCACAGCACTGTACGGTTGTTTAGTCGCTGCGGTCAAGAATCTCCAAACCGCTTGGGTCCACCGGGTTTGGGGCCTAATGTCATGATGAATGAGGTAGGGGGCGACTTCGTCGATGCCCACACCTAAGGGGAGGAAAAGAATGAGAATCGTTGCACCGATATTGATCGCTTTGGCACTCACCGTTGGCGTTTCGGCCACGATCGCATCCGTGGCAGCCGCGGAAAGCCACGAAGAGGTGAAGGGCGAAGCCAAGAAGAAAGCCGACGCGTCCAAGAAGAAGGCCGAAGACAAGGCCGAGGAGGCCGAAGACAAAGCCAAGACAGAGGCCGAGGCCCGCAAGGAAGCTCAAAAGGCGAAAGCAGAAGCGGCCAAGGCGGAGCGGCAGGCCAAAGCCGAGGCCGCCAAGGCAGCTCGCAAGGAGCGCTTGATCAAGCAAGAAGACAAGCGCCACGCAGCTCAGATGAAAGAGATCGAAGGAAGGCGTAAGCGCGCGAAGGAGTTCTACGAGAAGCAGATGCGAAATATCTCAGCTGCAGAAGAGAGGGAAAAGACTCGACACGACAAGCGAATCAAGACGATCAAGGGTCAGTAGAGCGTCGAATCGACGATCGCCGAAGGCCCGTCTCTCCTCGCTAGGAGCAGTAGTATCGGGAGAAGGTGGGCTTTTCAGCTCTGACCGGGAAGCGGCGCGTTCGGGTCGTAGGGCATTTCCTCGCCGGCTTCCATGCGCTGCTGCATTTCGTACTTCGACGGGCAGCGTGGAATCACCTGGTTGGCGAGGAACACGCCATCGCCGCCGAGCTCGCCCTGAACCGTCACCTGAATGCCCATGCCGTCGCGGAACGTGTCGGGCACGACACACTGCGGGAAGCGAACGGGCATCTCTTTGCCTTCCTTGTGGAGGACGAACCGCCATTCGCAGGGCTCTTCACGGAACTGAATCGAACCCTGTCGGAGCTCACCTTCGACGCGCAGGCGGCGCCCCTCGAAGGAGTCGGGCGCGCTCATCACCTCGTGCACCAGTTTCGAGTACACGAACGGGTTGTCGCTGCCCGAAAGCAACCAAGCCGCCGCACCGACGAGCACGATGAAGACGAGGCCCACCTTCGCGGCACCCGGAAGCCCTCGCTTGCGGGTCGGTTCCGCTGGTGAAGCCGCGTCCTGCTCGCTCGTCATGATCGCCAGTATGGTGCGGGAAGCCCTCGCCCGCCAGGGTGCACTAAAACCGGCGCGCCCCGACGCGAGCTACCGCTTACGGTTGCACCTGGAAAGCGATGACGAGCGCGTAAATCGCGAGCGACTCGATCAGCGCCAGGCCGAGAATCAGCGGGACGAGGATTTTGCCCGAAGCGTTCGGGTTACGAGCAATGCCCTCGAGGGCTGCGGCCGCTGCGCGACCCTGACCCATCCCGCAGCCGAATGCTGCGATGCCGATGCCCAGACCCGCGGCAAGCGCGCGGCCTGCGATCGCGGTGGCCTGGCCCTCTGCGTCCGCGACGTCCTGTGCGAAAGCGGTCGCGGTGAGAGCGAGTGGTGCAGCAAAGCTGACAAGTCGAAGAGCCAATTTCTTCATTTTCGGGAGCCTCCTCAAGCCTCTCTTCCGAGAGGGAAACTTAGTGTTCTTCTTCGTGTTGAATCGCGAGGGTGATGTAAATCACCGACAGCAAACAAAAGACCAAAGTCTGGACCGTGATGACCAGACAGCCCATCAGGTAGAAGACGACGGGCACGGGCAGGAGCACCAGCCCCATCCCGGCAAACAAGCTGACGAAGATACCGAGCACGAGGTGGTCGGCCGTCATGTTCGCCATGAGACGAATCGCAAGGGTGACGGGGCGAACGACGTGGCTGATGAGCTCGATCACGAACATCAACGGGTTGATGAACCAGGCGATCCACCAAGGCACTTTCGGCCCGAAGAAATGGGAGAAGTACTTGACGAAGCCGTGCTCTTTGACGCCGTACACGTGGGTCACCACGAAGATGATCATCGCCATCGCGAACGTGGTGTTGAGGTTGTCGGTCGGCGGCAGGAAACCCGGAATCAAGCCGAGCGCATTCGAAAAGAAAATCACCAGCGCGCAGGCGCCGATGAGCGGCAGGAAGTACTTGGCGGGCTTTGGGCCCATCAGATCGGCCGACATGTTGTAGGTTGCGCCGACGATCGTTTCGATGAACCCGTAAAAGGTGACTTTGCCTTCGGGGAGGATGTTGTCCTCGGTGTTCTTGAGGCGTCGGCTAATGTAGAAACCCACGCCGATCAGAAAGAGCACGATCACGGTGTATGCGATGACGTGCTGCACCCCGAGATGCGGGTTGTGCTCCATGTAGCTCGGGCCCCACGCCTCGCTCATCCAATGCTGGAGGGACTCGTAAAACGGCAGGAAGCTGAACCATGATTCGCCGTGCGGCATGCCTCACCCCTCCCCCGCCGCTTGGGCTTCCCGGGCGGCTTGGGCTTCGCGAATAGACAGCTCGGCACCGCTGTAGAGCATGCCGAGAACCAAGGCGCCGAGGCCCACCGAAAAACCGATCGGGTCAACACCCCAACGTGCGAGCAACGCCCAACAAACCGCCAAGAGCACGACGAGCTTGGCGCCCAAGAGCCCCGCGGCGAACCCACGGTCGATGAAGCCGGCGCCGCTGACGATACGGCTGGCCAACCAGGTGATCGCCCACGCATCCAACACCGCTAGAGTGCCACCGATGGCGGCGCCGACCCCGATGCTCACTCCGCCGAGCACGAATGCCAGACCAGTGAGCACGAGCGCCGCGACTGCGACGTAGCGTGGGGTTTGCGTTTTGAGTTGGTCGATCACTGGGATTCGTCTTCTTCTTCCATCATCCGCTGCGCGCGGCGGACGACCCTGTAGAGGCTTCGAGCGCCCGCGGCAAGTCCAAACCCCAGGCCGATCCATTGGAGCCAAGGTTCAGTACCGAGCTTGCCGTCCAACCATCGGCCTCCGAGGTAGCCCAATGCGATCGAGAGGCCGAGCTCGATGCCAATCGTCGACAAGCTGCCCAGTTGCTTGAGCTGCTCCCGTTGTTCCCGGTTGAGGAGCATCGCCAGCACATCAGTTCCCTACAGTTCCAAGGATCCGCGCCCAAAGAGCGGGCGGCGTATAGCACGGGGGTATGTGGGGTCAAGGTTGGCCGAAGACCATTTCCCCCGTGAAATTGGTTGTTTTTTGTCTCAGAGCCCGGCGAATGCGGCTTTGAAAGCGCGGCCGGTCTTCTGCAGCGAATCCGCATCGTGGGCGAGGGAAACGAAGGCCGCCTCGAACTGGCTGCAGGGCCAATACACACCGTTTTCGAGCAACGCCGCGTGCCATCGCCCAAAGGCTTCGCGATCGGTGTCGGCGGCTTCGTCCCAGTTGCGGACCGGCTTGTCGCGGAAGAAGGCGGTGAGCATCGAGCCGACACGCTGGACCGTGATGGGAACGCCTGCGGCACCGGCGTGCTGCTCGAGCAGCGCCTGGACCTGATCGCCCTTGTTTTCCAGGTCTTCGTAGACGCCGGGGCGGAGAAGGTGCTCGATCGTCTCGAGGCCGGCAGCGACGGCGAGTGGGTTGCCGCTGAGGGTGCCTGCTTGATACACCGGCCCGATGGGCGCGATTTTCTCCATGATTTCACGCGTTCCGCCGTACGCGCCGACGGGAAGCCCGCCCCCGATGACCTTTCCAAGGCAGGTCAGATCGGGCCGGATGTCGTAGAGAGCTTGGGCGCCGCCCCATGCGACCCGAAAGCCGGTCATCACCTCGTCGCAGATCAGGAGGGCGCCGTGGTTTTGGGTTTGGGTTCGAAGCGCCGCGAGCCAGACGGGATCAGGCGGGATGCAGCCCATGTTGCCGGCGATCGGCTCGAAGATCACCGCGGCGATCTCATTGCCCCGGTCCCCGAAGATCTTCTCGAGCGCGTAGGCATCGTTATAGGGAACGACCAGCGTGGTGCCGGCAATGGCAGCGGGAACTCCAGCGCTGTCCGGTTCTCCGAGCGTCGCCAAACCGCTGCCCCCTTTAACCAGCAGATAGTCGGCCCCGCCGTGATAACCCCCGACGCACTTCACGATGAGATCGCGCCCGGTGTAGCCACGGGCGACCCGAAGCGCACCCATGGTCGCTTCGGTCCCACTCGAAACGAGCCGCGACATTTCCATCGAAGGGACGGCATCGCGAATCCGCTCTGCCATCGTGATCTCGGCCTCGGTTGGCGCACCGTAACTGGAGCCCTTGTCGGCAGCCCGTTGGATCGCAGCCACCACGTCCGGCTGGGCGTGCCCGAGGATCATCGGGCCCCAAGAGCCGACGTAATCGATGTATTCCGTCCCGTCGGCGCCGACCATGATGGGACCATGGGCTTCCTCGATGAAGATCGGCTCCCCACCCACGGCGCGGAAGGCACGGACCGGAGAATTGACGCCGCCGGGGATGACTTTGGAGGCGCGGGTGAAGAGCTCTTGGGAGACGGGGTCGGACATGTGGGGACAATTACACGGGCACCGCCAAACCGCCAAACCGCCCCCGTGGATCCGCGGTTTGCGGTTCGCGGTCTGCGGTTCGCGGGAGCTGGCGCAGAATAAGCAGGCAGGCCCAGGTGTTGGTGGGGGGAACGGGTGCGTGCTAGCCCCTCGCCGCGAGGAAAATACATGTCGAACGACGTTCGTGTCATCAATGAAATGGTTCAGCGCGAGAGCGCTTTCATCGATACGATTCTTCACGAAGTCCACAAGGTCGTGGTCGGCCAGGACGTGATGATCGAGCGCATCTTGATTGGGTTGCTCACCGGTGGGCACATCCTGCTCGAGGGTGTTCCGGGCCTCGCCAAAACGCTGACCGTCAACACGATTTGCAAAACGGCCTCGGCGAAGTTCCAGCGCATTCAGTTCACCCCGGATTTGCTGCCGGCAGATGTCATCGGAACCGTCATCTACAACCAGCAAAGCGGCGAGTTCACGGCCAAGAAGGGCCCGATCTTCGCCAACCTCGTCCTCGCGGACGAGATCAACCGGGCGCCAGCCAAAGTGCAGAGCGCATTGCTCGAAGCCATGCAGGAGCTTCAAGTCACGATCGGGGACACGACCCATCAGCTGGACCAGCCATTCATGGTGATGGCGACTCAAAACCCGATCGAGCAGGAGGGCACCTACCCGCTCGCCGAGGCGCAGGTCGACCGCTTCATGCTGCACGTGCGGGTTGACTACCCGAGCCAAGACGAAGAGCGGAAGATCATGGACCAGATTTCAGACCACCTGCTTCTCGGCAAGGATGCGGGCGCGGGCATGGGCGTGCAGCAGGTCGCGACGACCTCGAAGCTGCTCGAGGCCCGCAAGACGATCGGGCACGTGTACATCGATCCGAAGATCAAGGACTACATCGTTCAAATCGTCACGGCCACGCGACATCCGGTACGCGTCGGCCTCGGCGACCTGACCGACATGATCGCCCATGGTGCATCCCCGCGCGCGTCGATCGCGCTCAACCTCGCCGCGCGCGCACATGCTTTCATGCGGCACCGCGGGTACGTCACCCCGGAAGACATCAAGGCGATAGGGCCCGATGTCCTTCGGCATCGCATCATTCGCTCGTACGAGGCAGAAGCGGAGGAGATCACGAGCGACCAGATCGTGCGCCGGATTTTCGAAACCGTGGAAGTGCCGTAACCGAGGCCAATCGTGATCTCTCGCGAGCTCGTCAAGAAACTCAAGAAGATCGAGATCTATACGTCGAGGCTCGCGAACGACCAGCTCGCCGGGAGTTACCACTCGGTGTTCAAGGGGCGCGGGATGGCGTTTAGCGAGGTACGCCAATACCAGCCAGGCGATGATGTTCGATTCATCGATTGGAACGTCAGCGCGCGCATGAACGACACCTACGTGAAAGTCTTCACGGAGGAGCGGGAAATGACGGTAATGCTCCTCGTCGATCTCTCCGCAAGCGAGCGGTTTGGCTCGGTCGAAAAGCCAAAGATCGAAACCGTCGCGGAAGTGGCGGCACTGCTCGCGTTCAGCGCGATCAAGAACAACGACCGCGTTGGGTTGATCCTCTTCACCGATCGCGTCGAGCGTTTCGTTCCACCGAAGAAAGGGCGCTCGCACGTGATGCGAGTGGTGACGGAGATCCTCAACGCGGATCCCGAAGGGAAAGGCACCGACCTCGGAGTGGCGCTCGACCTACTCGGCGGCATCGGCAAGCGCCGGACCGTGGCCTTTCTGATCAGCGACTTCATCGCGGAGCAGTACGAAAAACCGCTCAAGGTCGTGTCGGCGAAACACGACCTGATCCCGATTCAAATCGTCGACCCACGAGAGGACGAGCTTCCAGACGTCGGGCTCGCCCTCGTCGAGGATTTGGAGACCGGGGAGCTCGTCGAAGTCGACACGTCCGATTTGGATGTCCGTGCAGGATACGCCCGCGAGGCGCAACGCCAACGGGCGGCGCGCGAGCACCTATTTCGCAGACTGCAACTGGACCACGTCACGGTGAGCACCGACCGCGATTTCGTTCGGCCTCTGACCGAGCTCTTCCGACTCCGGCAGCGGCGACTCACAGGCTATCGGTGAGAGGCTCGGCCACCATCGTCGCGTTGTCGCTGCTCGTGCCTGCGGGCGCGTGGGCACAAGACCGGGCTGTGACGCTCGAGGCTCCGCTGGAAACCACGCTTGGTGACCCGATCGACGTCATCTTGACGGTCACTACCGCAGCGTCCGACGAAGCCGCGGTGCCGGAGCAGCCCTTCGAACCTTTCGAGATCCTTGGTAAGAAGCTCAGCATCGAGCCCTCGCCCGACGGCAAGTCCAAGACGTTCACGTTCGAGCTTCGGATGTTGTGCTTCGAGATCGGCCAGCACGAGCTGGGGCCGGTTCGTGTGCGCATCACGAGCGCCGGAGGCGAGCTCGTCGAGCTCGAATCGGACACGAGGAGCATCGACGTTCACTCGGTGCTGGCCAACGAGCCCGATCCTCAGCTCAAGCCACCAACCGATCCAGTCGTCGTAGAACAGGACGACTACAGATTGCTCATCGCCCTCGGCGCTTTGCTCGCAGTCGTGCTCGGTGCCCTGTTGGCATGGCTGTTCATGCGCTGGTGGCACAAGCGCGATCGCCCCGAGCCCGCACCACCACCACCCCCTCCACCGTGGGAAATCGCCCTCGCCGAGCTTCATGAGCTCGAGCGCGACCGCGGTGCTGCGATCGCCGAAGGCAGCACGGAGCAATGGGTCGACGCGGTGAGCGATTCGATCCGCGCCTACTTTGGACGCCGCTTTGGTTTCCACGGTCTCGAAAGCACGACGGTCGAAATCGCGGAAGAGCTCGGGCGGGCCAAGTCGCTCACTATCGAGCCGCAGGATGCGGTTGGCTTTCTAGGCCAGTGCGACTTGGTGAAGTTCGCCAAGGCGTCGCTGGCCGACGAAGCATCGCGCACTCTGATCGAGGACGCGCTCGCATTGGTCGAGCGGACTCGCCCGGCCGCTGTGATGCAGGATGGAGGCCCATCGTGAGTCCGGCGCAGCGTCGTACATGGGCCGTGGGCTGGCTCTTGACCGCCGCCTTCGTCGGGCTCGTCGTCAGCCTACGGTGGCTCGAGTCGAGGTATCAGCTTTTGATCACCGACGAGCAAATGCGTTTTGAGCGCCCCTGGGCTGCGTTGTTGCTGCTTGCGGCGCCGATGGTCTGGTTCGGGCGCGTTTGGGTGCAGCGGCTATCTAAACCCCGGCTCCAGTTCAGCCGTGCAGGCGCACTAGCGGCTTCGAAAGGAAGCCGGCGAAGTCGCCTTGCAGACTTGCCGAGCGCATTGCGCACAATCGCGCTCGCGCTCCTCGTTGTCGGCCTGGCGGGTCCTCAAAGCATTCACGCTCGGGACACCGCGGAGGTGAGCGGCATCGAGATCATGCTCACTCTCGACATGTCACGCTCGATGGAGGCCGCAGATATCCGGCCAACGCGATTCAAGGCGACGAAGGCGGTCATGCGCGACTTCATCAATCGCCGCCCGAATGACCGGATCGGCGCGGTCGTATTCGGACGCGACGCGTACACCTTGCTCCCGCTCACAACCGATCGTGAAGCACTGCGAAATGCGCTCCGCGGCCTGCAGCTCGATCAAATCGACGGCCGAGGCACGGCGATCGGCAACGCGGTGGGCGTCAGCCTCAACCGACTGAAGCGTTCACGCGCAAAGAGCAAGGTGATGATTCTCCTGACCGACGGGGAATCCAACGCCGGCAACGTGTCGCCTTCGCAGGCCGCAGACCTTGCGAGCGCGATGGGCGTCAAGATCTTCCCGATTTTGATGGGGGTCTCCGACACGGCACCGGCCCAACAAGGAACCGGCCTTTTCGGCCGGGCGATTTTCAGAACTGTGAACTACCCCGTCAACCCCGAGTTGCTCGATGAGATGGCGAAGAAGACGGGCGGAGAGTTCTTCTTGGTGAGCGACCGTGCAGCCCTCGAGCAGAGCTTTCATCAGATCCTCGATCAACTCGAAAAGACGGACATCGAAGATGCCGGTCGGATGTACACCGAGCTTTTCCCCGCGTTCGTGGGCCCCGCGCTGATCTTTCTACTGATCGAGCTCTTGCTCCTGTTGTGGCTGAGGAGGTGGCCATGACTTGGGCCGACCCGCAGATGCTATGGCTCCTCGCGTTGCTCCCCATCGCAGTCGCCGCGCTATGGTGGAACGCAGCCAGACGGCAACGCGCAACCGAGATGTTCGGCAAGAGCGCCACGGTCGAGCCTTTGATCGCCGGTCGAGCACAATGGTGGCGCATCACACGGGCCACGTTGATGATCGTCGGCGCGGCGCTCGTGATCGTCGCGTTCGCCGGACCCCAGTACGGAAGCCGCACGCGCGTACTCCGCAAGCGCGGCATCGACATCGTGATTGCACTCGACTTCTCGAAAAGCATGCTCGCGCGGGACGTGCACCCGAGCCGAATCAAGCGCGCCAAGGGCGAGCTCGAACGGCTTTTGAGCGATCTCGACGGAGATCGCGTCGGGCTCGTGGCATTCGCAGGGGACGCAATGGCTTTCCCGATGACGGTCGACTACTCGGCGGTGCGTTTGTTCTTGCGCGACCTCGGACCAATGGACATGCCGGTTGGCGGAACCGCGATTGGCAAAGCGCTCATTGCATCGAAAAGACTGATCGAAAGCTCCAACGAGGCGCGCGGCGACGAAAGTCGCATCGACCGTCGCTCCAAGGTGGTCATCTTGCTCACCGACGGCGAAGACCACGAAGGCGATCCTGTCGCGGCCGCGGAGGAGCTGAGCGCCGCTGGGATCAAAATCTACGCCGTCGGCATCGGCTCCGGAAGCGGCGAGCCCATTCCGAGCTACACTGCCGACGGCACGCTCACCGGACACATGAAGCATGCGGACGGCCGTCTGGTCATGACCTCGCTCAGCCCCGAGAACGAAGACACCCTCGAGGAAATCGCGTCGATCACTGGAGGTGAGTACGTGAGGGCTGAAGAAGGCACGGTGGGGGTGACCGAAATCCGGGCGGAGCTCGCAAAGCTCCAGGCATCGGAGCGAAAGGCGCGGCGCGTCACCGTCCATGAGAACCGCTTCGCGCTCGCGCTCTTGCCTGGGTTCCTTTTGATCGTCCTCGAAGGGATTCTCCCGGAGGCTTGGATCGTGCGCCGGCGAAGGAGGGACGCGTGAAACTCGCCGCTGCGTGTCTGTGCTGTACAGCGACCCTTGCGTTGCCGGTGGGCGCGTCCGCTTGGAGCCCTCTTCGAGCTGAGAATTCCAACGTGAACAAAGGCAACGCGTTGATGGCCGAAGAGCAGTACGGTCCAGCTCTGGAGGCGTACGACGAGGCTGCGCGCGAGCTTCCCGACGCACGCGGCGTGCAGCTCAACCGTGGGCTTGCTCTCCTCGCGCAAGACCTGAGCGAGCAAGCGAAGGAAGCGTTTTTGGCAGCAGCGGATCCTTCGGCGTCTCCGACCACGCGCGCGGACGCCTACTACGACCTCGGCATCGCGTACGCCCGAGAGGGGGAGTCGATTTCACAACAGGAAGAGTACCAACAGGCGTCCGCTCATTTTCGAGAAGCAGCCGACGCGTTCAAGCGATCCCTGCGCGTGCGCCCTGGGGATCGCAACGCCGCGTGGAATCTCGAATACGCGATGAAACGGATTCGCGAGGAAGAAGAAAAGCAAGAACAGCGGGAACAGGAGCAACAGCAGGAGCAAGAGCAGGGGCAGGAGCAAGAGCAGGGGCAGGAACAGGACCAGCAGCAAGACCAGCAGCAGGAACAGCAGCAGGAACAGGACCAGCAGCAAGACCAGCAGCAGGAACAGCAGCAAGACCAGCAGCAGGAACAGCAGCAAGACGAGAGCGAGACCGGGAACGAGAGCGGGAACGAGAACGAGAGCGGGGAGGCACAAGCTCAGCCGGAGCCGATGGCTCGCGATGATGTCCAGCGCTTTCTCGATGCACTAGAGCAAAACGAGGAGAGTCTCCCATTGCAGCGGGCGCGGCGCCGGGGCGCGGGGCGGCCGCCGCCGGAGAAGGACTGGTGATGCGGCTCTTCACCTTCGTGCTCCTCGCGACGGCAGCCCTCCCCTGGGCTGCGACCGCCTCGGCCGAGCCGGAGGTTACGGTAACCCTGGACGCGATGCCTTCCGAGGCGAGGGTTGGCGAGACCATACGGCTCGAGGTTCGCGTCCGGGCGCGTGGAGGGCGCATCCAGAATCTCGAGCTGAGAGACCTCGAAAAGTACCCAGAGCTGGAGATCGTGTCGCATCAGACGCTCCGGCCGATGCAGTTCAGCTTTGGCTTTGGGAAGGGGGTTCAGATGGAGTCGAGCCTCGCCAACATCTACATCCTGCGCGCCGCTGTCCCTGGCAGCTATGAATTCAAACCAGCAGTGGCCAAAGTCGACGGGAAGACCTATCGCAGCGCACCCTTGACCCTGGTCGTCCACCCTGGTGCGGGCGGTGCGAAAGGTGGGCCGGATTCGGCGACGGCACCCAACGCGGCTGTCGATTCCGAGCTCTCGGGCGCGCGATACGACGAGCGCGCGTTCCTCCGTACGGTCGTCGAGCCGGACGAGGTCTACATCGGTCAGCAAGTCAATGTCACCGTGTACCTGTACACGCGAGTTCGCCTCTCACCACAATCGGTGATTCCAACGAAGCCGTCGATGGATGGGTTCTGGGTGCACGACGATCCGATCACCAGCCTGCAGGCTCAGGCGGTTTCCGTGATGGGCGCGAACTACCGCACCTATGTGATTCAGCGTTCCGCCGCATTCCCGCAGCGCTCGGGCGAGCTCACGATCGGCCCGCCAAAAGTCGCCTTTGACGTGGGCGGCGCAAGCCTGTTCGATGCCCCCCAACGCGTTCAACGCACCGGTGTGCCGGTCACGGTGAACGTCAAGCCGCTCCCGCAACCCGGCCCAGCCAACGCAGTCGTCGGTCGGTACACGATTCGGGCCTGGCTCGACCGCACCCAGGCGAATACGGGAGACGCGGTAACTCTCCGCATCGATGCGACGGGCGTCGGCAACGTCCAAGATCTACGCATCGACCTTCCACCCATTGTCGGCGTACGAACGCTACAACCGGCGATCCGGGATCAACGACGGACCCAGCAGGGCAAGCTCTCCGGGACCCGGTCTTGGGAGTGGATCTTGATCGCAGAGGCTCCGGGCGAGCACACGGTGCCACCAATGGAGGTCCACTTCTTCGACCCGGACGCTGAGAACTACGGCTCCGTGAGCACTCCTGCTCTGACCTTCACGGCGAGCGGTGCGGCCAAACCCCCGCAACCGGTGATCGAGCCCGTCGACGCTCGACCCAAGCCGAGGGCTGCAGCCTTCGGGCCGATCCGCGTGTACAGCGCACTGACCCGGGACGAATCGCCGGTGCGCGAGCGACGGTGGTTTGCGTGGATGCTCGCATTCCCGCCGGTGCTGTTCGTGCTCGTCATGCTAGGGGCCGACATCGCACGGCGTCGGGAACGACGCAGCACCACGGCTGGCGCCGTCCAGCGCCAGCTGGTCCGCGATGCGCAGAACGCGCTCCACGCCGATGACCCGAGATCCTTCTACGACCAGATTGTCGCATCGGTCACCCATGCCCTGGATTCTCTGCTCGGCGAACCGGTCGGTGGTCTGCCACACACCGAGCTTCGCACGCGACTCGTTGCCGAAGGCCTCGACGACGATTTGGTGCAGCGGGTGATCAACGAGCTCGAAGGGGCCGACTTCGCGCGCTTCGCTGCGTCCGGCGTGAGCAAGGAGGAGATGGACCGATGTCTCCAACGGACTGCCGCCATCATCGAGCGCATCCAACGTTCGCGGAGGGGCAAGTGATACGAGCCTGTGGTTTCGCCCTCGTGCTCCTGGTCGCATCCGCAGGAGCAGCGGCGCAGGAACCGGCGCGAGCTTCGGGCGGGTCTTCGTTGGCGGAGATCTTCAAAGCCGCGAACGTATCTGCGTCACGCGGAGATCACCCAGGTGCGATTTCCTACTATCGCAAGCTCACGGAAGCGGGCGTCCACGACCCCGACGTGTATTTCAACCTGGCGACCTCGTTCGCGCAGTCCGGCGACTATGCCCGCGCCATCCTGAACTACGAACGGGCTCTCACGCTGCGGCCCAACGACGACAAGGCCTCGCAAAACCTGCGAGACGCCGAAAAGGCGCTGGAGGAGGAGCGCGCCGAGGCGGAAGGTGAGGCGATGATCCAGCGGAGCAGCTCGATCAGCGACGCGGTCTATGGGAGCGTGTCGGAGGACGCGCTCGCCTACGCGTTGCTGGTGGCTAACCTGTTCTTCTTCGTCGGCCTCGCATGGGCCTCGACCGGGCGCCGAAGGAATCGGTGGCTCTACTCGCTAGTGGTCACGTCAGGGGTCATCCTCCTGTTCTGCGCGATTGGGCTTGGTGTCAAAGCCGGCCTGCTTCGAGAAGGCCCTCGCGCCGTGGCGCTCGACGATCGTGTCATCCTACGCGAAGGGCCCGATCCGCGAGCTCAGGTTCGTGGCGAAGCCCGGGGTGGGGACCGCGGAGAGATCGTCGACCGGGATGGCGACTTTGTGAAATTGCGCGTGGTTAGCGGGCTCGAGGGCTGGACGCTGGCCTCCCGGGTCGGACTCATCGATCCGGACGACGGTGTCCATTGACAACGCAACTCAACAGAACGAGGATGCGGCCCGAGCCGATGAACCGAGGAGCGATGAAACGATGACGACCGACCCGTCGACCAAGATCCTCGTCGCCGACGATGACTTGGAGATTTTGGCCTTGGTGGCGCGGCACTTGAGCTCGCTGCCGGCTGAAATCGTCGAAGCTTCCGACGGCGAGGAAGCCCTTCGCCTCGCCCGGCGTGAAAAGCCCAACCTCGTCGTGCTCGACGTTATGATGCCGGGCATGAGCGGCTGGGAAGTGTGCCGCGCGATCCGCGAGGATGAGTCGTTGGGCGGCACGGGTGTCATCATGCTGACCGGCATCGGCGAGCGCCTCAACGAGATGACGTCGCCACTGTACGGCGCCGACGGCTTCCTCGACAAGCCCTTCGAGCTCGATGATTTGGCCGACAAGGTTCGCGAAGTCCTCGCAGACCGGGCCTCCGCCTGACTTTGGCCTCATTGCCGCGCATGCGGTATATGCTACCCGGCTGACGAATGTCTTGGAAACGCGCCGCCCTCATCGTGCTCGCCGTCGTCGGCACTATTGGCTCTGGGGGTTGCTCCAAGAAGGTTGAGGACACTCCCACTCAGGAGGAGTGGCCGAAACACGGGCTCACGGAGGCCCAGGCCAACGAGGTGCTTGCGAAAGTTGGGGATCGGACGATCACGGTTGGCGAGTTCGCTGACCGTCTTGCATCGCAGTCGCCATATCTGCGCGCCCGCTTCGAAAGCCCAGAGCGACGCAAGGAGTTCCTCGACAATCTCGTTCGCTTCGAGCTGCTCGTCTACGAAGCGAAGCGGCGGGGCTACGCAGACAGGCCGGAAATCGCGCGGGCACGGCGCAACGGCATGATCCAGCAACTCGTGAAAAAGGAAGTCGATGAGCCGCTCGGGGCGGTTGAGATCACCGATGAAGAGATCCAAGCGGTCTACGAAGCGAATCCGACGGAGTTCGATCGCCCGGCTCAGGTTCGCGCGAGCCACATCTTCATCAAGGACCGCGGCCGCGCCCTAACGGTGCTCGCGAAAGCCAAGAACGCGGACCTCGCCGGTTTCCGAAAGTTGGCTCGCGAGGAATCCGAAGACGACAAGACCAAGAGTGACGGTGGCGACCTTCGGTTCTTCGAGGCGGATGCGGAAGGCCCGCCGCCCGCAGCGGTTCGTGACGCCGCATTCTCGCTCGACAAGGTGGGCGCGGTCTATCCGGATCTCGTCGAAGAAGGCGACGGCTACCACATCATCATGCTGACCGGAAAGCGCGCAGCGCTGAAGCGGACGTACGAGCAAGCCAAGCGAGCGATTCGCCACAAGCTCGCCCGCGAGAGGAAAGACGCCGCCATGGAGGCGCTGACCGAGCGGCTTCGCAAGGAAGTGGATGTCGAGGTGGACTATGAGGCCCTCGAGGACGTCGAGGTAGACATTCCGGACTTCCCACAAGGTCCATGATGAGCCGGCTCATCGTCGCCGCTTTCGTGTTCGTTCTCGCGGCCAACTCTGCCAGCGCCGACGTCGTCGAGCGGGTGGTGGCCACGGTGAACAACCAAGCGATCTTCCTCAGCGACCTTCGAAAGCGCGCTGTTCCGTTTCTGCCCCAGGTTGCCGACGCGGCGACGGAAACCGAGCGGATGTCCCGCCTAAAAGACCTCTACGAGGAGCTCCTTACCGTACTGATCGACGAGCAGTTGATCCGCCAACTCGCGACGAGCAGCGGGATCCGTGTAACGGACGCGGACGTCGACAATGCGATCGAGAACATCCGGCTTCAGAACAACATGACCGAAGACCAATTCAAGGAGGCCATCGATTCTCAAGGCTTCACCTATGCCCAGTATCGCAAGGATCTCAAAAGACAGTTGATCCGCCTCAAGGTGATGAACGAGCGCGTGCGATCCCGGGTCAACGTCACCGAGGAAGAGGTCAGGGCGCGTTACGAGCAGCGCGCACGGGGGGAAGGCAACGAGGTGCGTTTTCGCGTGTCACACCTCGTCGTGCCAGTAGCCGAAGGAGCGTCGGCAATTCAAGTCGCTGCCAAGCGGCAAGAGGCGGAGTCGCTCCGCGGCGTGCTGACACCGGAGAACTTCAACGCGCGCGCCGCGCAGCTCGGCGGTGGCGAGCTCGGGTGGATCACCCAGGGCGACCTACCCGAGGATCTGGAACGGGCACTGGTACCGCTCAGTCCGGGCGAGATCAGCAGGCCGGTGAGAGGCGGCACCGGCTTTCACATCTTCTTCTTGCAGGATCGCCAGGTCGGCTCGGACTTCCCTTCCTACGAAGAGATGAAACAGGAGCTCTATCGAGAGATGCTGGACTCCGCGATGCTGCGTCAGGAGAAGATCTTCCTCGAGGAAATGCGCCGCAAGGCCGTGATCAACCGTATGCTCTAGTTGACGCCTTTTGCTGCTAGGCTGGGCACCGATGAGCGGTGAAGTGAGAATCGAGCGGGATGGGCCCGTCGCGCGCCTGGTGTTCGATCACGAAGAGCGGCGGAACGCGATCACGGTCGACATGTGGGAGGCGATCCCCGAAGCAGTGCAGACACTGCAGGAGGATCTCGGCGTCCGAGTGGTCATCATGCGTGGTGCTGGGTCCGAAGCGTTCGTGTCGGGCGCCGATATCTCGGAGTTCGAGGAGACACGGGCTGGGAACGCGGGACGGGAATACGACGCCATGACCGCGAGAGCGTTCGCCGCCTTGCAAGGACTCGAAAAGCCGCTCGTCGCATTGATTCACGGCTTCTGCATCGGTGGCGGCGCGGCCATCGCACTGACCGCAGATCTCCGCTACGCCGCCGACGACGCCCGCTTTGCGGTCCCCCCTGCCCGCCTCGGCCTCGGCTATCACACCGCCGGCATTCGGGCTCTGATACGCACCGTCGGCTTTTCTGAAACGGCCGACCTGCTCTTCACGGCACGGCGGGTCACTGCCGCAGAAGCGTGCCGGATCGGACTGGTCAACGAAGTGTTCGCCAAAGACATCTTGGACGAAAGCATCGACCAGCTCGCCCATAGGATCGCCGACAACGCTCCCCTCGCCATCCAAAGCGCGAAGATCAGTTTGCAGGAGCTCGCCAAGCTCGAAACGGAACGAGACGCGACTCGGATCAACGAATCGATCGGGCGGTGCTATCAGAGCGAGGACTTCGCCGAGGGCGTCAGGGCCTTCCTAGAAAAGAGAAAACCCCGGTTCACGGGCAGGTGAACCGGGTCTCGACCCGAAAACCGCTAAACCGCCTACCGCAAACCGCTTACCGCCTACCGCTTGCCACCTCCCGCCAAACTGCCCACGGCAAAACGCTTGGCACGGCCTTAGGATCGCGGTTCGCACAGCGGCTCTGAGGCTCGCGGTTTGCGGCCTGCGGTTTGCGGTAGGCGGCAAGCGGTAGGCGGTAAGTGGTGCGGGCAAGGTGGCGCTGGTGCCGCTACTGACCTACAAAACCTGCGAGGAGCAGAACTATGCTGAGCACCAAACCGACCGGCCTCCTAGCGTTCTGGCGCAACTACGATCGCAAAACGTATATCAAAGCAGCGGTCTTGGCCGACCGACTCGGCTACGACTCGTTCTGGCTGCCCGAGGTTTGGGGGTATGAGGTCTTTTCGCTCCTGACCGAGATCGCTCTCAAGACCAAGCGAATCAAGATCGGTACCGGCATCATCAATGTGTTCAGCCGCTCGCCGGCGCTCATCGCAATGCAGGCTGCAACCCTCGACGAGATCAGCGGAGGGCGCCTGATCCTGGGCCTTGGCACGAGCGGTAAGAACGTCATCGAGGGGCTCCACGGCCGCGACTTCGAAAAGCCGCTCACGCAGACCCGAGACGTGATCCGTGTCGTGCGAACAATGCTGGACGGTCGTCCGCTCAGCGAAGCCGACACCAAGCTCCGCAGCTACCGCCCCTTCACACTGGACTTCGAGCCCACGCGCCGACGGATCCCGATCTACGTCGCTGCCCTGAAACAGAAGTCGATCACCAGCGTTGGCGAGATGGCGGATGGCTGGATGCCGGCGTTCTGGCCTTACAACCGCCTTGGCGACGGCCGTGAATGGATCGCAGAGGGCGCCGCAAAAGCAGGTCGGGACGCGAGCGAGATCGCCACCGCGCCAATGACCACCGTGATTCCGATCCCCGGACGAGGCGCGTCTTCCAAAGCGCGTGAACTCATCTCGTTCTATATCGGTGGCATGGGCGAATACTACAAAGAGCTCCTGAGCGGTTTCGGTTACGCGGACGAGTGCAATGAGATCGCACGACTCTATCGCGACAAGGCGACGCGCAAGATGGCGCCGGACGCGGTGACCGACGACATGATCGAGGCGCTGACGATCTCTGGCGATCCGCTCTACTGTCGGCGAGAGATTGCACGCCGCCGGGAGCTCGGCATGGAGCAACCGATCATCAACTTGCCCCCGGGTATGCCCTGGCCCGGACTGGCCGCATTCGTTACAGCCTTGGCTCGAGCGTAACGTCGAACCTGACTAGGCCTCACTTTTCGCGTGAGCCCGTTGGCAATTACTTACGGCACGGGAACAATTACGTATGGATCGATGCGGCCAAACGAACTAATAGTATTCGTAGGGGCTAAGCAAAGAGATCCAAATCGTGCGCTAGCCACTGGCTCATCTCCTTGATTGAGCATCGACGCGGCCGGTCGGAAACGGGCTGGCCGGCCGCGTCGCTTTTTATCTACGCGGCGCGTTTTGTGAGGAACGAGCGGAGCAACGCTTCGATCACTCGTTGCCAGCGTGGTCCGTCATGATCGCGATCAACTCGGCCTGCGAGTTCACTCCCGCTTTTCGGAAAATCGTTCCGAGCTGCGTCGTCACGGTTCGCACAGAGGCGCCGCGTTGCTCGGCGATTTCTTTGACCGTGTAACCCTCCAACACGGCATCGATGATTTCGCGCTCAGCGGAGGTCGTGCTCTCGGGATAACGCAACTGCGGAAGTGGAACGCTCAATACGAGGATGTCCTCACCGCCCACACGCATCCGGCTCACTCGCGGCCCAGCGTCCGATTCCGTGTCCGACGTCGGCACTTCGCCCTCGGTCAGATCCTCTGCATCCTTGGGATCAGACTCAGCCATCACCGACGCGAAGTTAGCCGCTGGATGCCGGAACGGTCAAGCGAGCCACCTACGCACCCGAAACGATTGGCAGTTTTGGGTCGGCAAGGGAAACGGTTCACAGCCCCATTTGCTTTGCGATGATCACTTTCATGATCTCGTTGGTCCCCGCGTAGATCCGTTGCACGCGCGCATCCATGTACGCACGACTGATCGGATACTCCAGCATGTAGCCGTAGCCCCCATAGAGCTGTAGACATGAATCGACCACGCGGCCTTGCATTTCGGTCTGCCACAACTTGGCCATCGAGCACTCCTTCACCAGGTACTTCCCTGCGAGGTGCTGCTTGACCAGATTGTCGAGGAATGCGCGACCAACCTCGATCTCGGTGGCACATTGAGCAAGCGTGAACTGCGTATTCTGAAATTTGGAAATCGATCGTCCAAACGCCTTGCGCTCCTGCGTGTAAGCAATTGCGTCTTCGAGCACTTTCTCCGCGCCCGCCTGCGACATGATCGCGACACACAGCCGCTCTTGTTGAAGCTTCTGCATCAGCATCATGAACCCAGCACCCTCTTGGCCGAGCAGATTTTCGGCGGGCACGCGGCAATCGTCGAATGCCAACTCGGCGGTATCCTGACTATCCATGCCCATCTTCTCGAGCTTGCGGCTCTTAATGAAACCAGGCCGATTCGCTTCGATGACGAAAAGCGACAGGCTCCGATGAGGGTCGTCAGAGTTCTCGGTGCGGGCGGCGACCACAGCGAGGTCGCAAGACATGCCATTCGAGATGAACGTCTTGGCGCCATTGATCACATACTCGTCGCCATCGCGCTTCGCCATGGTCGCGATGCCTGCCAAATCGGATCCTGTCCCCGGCTCGGTCATGGCGAGGGCTGCTATCGTCTTCCCACTCGCACAACCGGGCAACCACTTGGCCTTCTGCTCGGGACTGCCGAATGAATGGATGTACGGAATGATGATGTCGGAATGCAGGCTCGCCGCCCAACCGGATTCATACGCCCGGCATAGCTCCTCCATGACGACCACCGAGTGCAAGAAGTCGCCGCCCGCACCCCCGTACTCCTCTTCCATCCATGGGCATAGGAAGCCGGACGCGCCCGCCTCGAGCCAGATCTCGCGGTCCACCACCCCTTGCTCACGCCACTTCGGTTGCTGGGGGATCACCCGCGTCTCTACGAACTGGCGAAAGTTGGTTCGAAAGATCTCGTGCTCTTGAGAAAATAGGCTTCGTTCCATTGCTCTCCCTTGACTGAATGGCCATTCATTTACCCGAGCGCCCTGTTCCTGGCAAGCTCGCGTTCCAACGGTGCCTTGCCCAAGCGCGCCAGCGTATCTATGGTCCCGCGCGATGCGCCGCCGACCGGCTCGCTTTTCTCTCCTCCTTGCCTTGTTCGCGGCGATTCCCGCCACGGCCTTGGCCAGCGGCGAAGAACACGGACTCAGTTATGAAGTCTGGTTGATCCTTGCGGCGATGATCCTTGCCGCGAAGCTGGGCGGCGAGATCGCCGTGCGGTTGAATCAGCCCTCCGTACTAGGCGAGCTTTGCGTCGGCATCGTGCTGGGCAATCTGTATCTCTTCGGCATCGATACCTTCCATGGCGCCGCGGAGTTGGTCCCGGTCGAGTTCCTCGCAGAGCTTGGTGTGGTTCTCCTGCTCTTCGAGGTCGGCCTCGAATCGACGCTCACCGAGATGCGTGCGGTCGCGCCAACGTCGGGCCTGGTCGCGATCATCGGCGTGGTCGCGCCGATGGCGCTCGGATATGGCGTCAGCCTTGGGCTGCTGCCCGAAGCGCCCTTTTCGCTGCACCTTTTCATCGGTGCAACTCTCTGTGCGACGAGCGTCGGCATCACCGCACGCGTGTTGAAGGACCTCGACGCCATGGCCCGTCCCGAGACCCGCGTCATCCTCGGTGCCGCGGTCATCGACGATGTCCTCGGTCTGATCGTACTTGCCGTGGTGGCCAGCATTGCGGAATTCGGCGCGGTGCCGGGGGCGCTAGATCTCACGAGAATCATCGGGCTCGCCGCGGGATTCTTGGTCGGCGCGCTCCTTCTCGGAGCATACGTGATGCCGGGCGTTTTTCGCTTCGCGTCCAAGCTTCGCACGCAGGACGTCTTAGCTGCGGTAGCCATCGGCCTTTGTCTGCTGCTTGCGGGCGTGTCCGGGTCAGCGGGGCTCGCGCCGATCGTGGGCGCGTTTGCTGCAGGGCTCATTCTCGACGAGGTTCACGTCAGGCCGTTCGGCCGTAAATCCGCGCATGACCTCACCGAAATCATTGGTCCCATCGTCGCCGTCATGGCGCCGATTTTCTTCGTCCGCACGGGCATGATGGTCCAGCTCGGTGGTATCGGAACGGAGCCTCTGCTCCTTGCCCTCGCACTGACGGGCGTCGCGATCATCGGTAAGCTCGTGTCGGGCTTCGGCGTCCGGGGCGGAACCGCCGACAAGCTCACCGTCGGCATCGGGATGGTTCCTCGCGGCGAGGTCGGTCTCATCTTCGCCAACGTCGGTGCGGGCATCAAGTTCGAGGGCAAGCCTCTCATCGCGGCGGGCGTGTATGCGGCCATCGTGCTCATGGTGATGGCTAGCACCGTGGTGACGCCTCCATGGCTGGCCCAGCGCATCCGGCAAGTCGTGCGCAAGCATCCCGATGTCGCTTGAGGCGGCACTCGAGAACGCGAACGCATCGATTCGTGACCTGGTCGAATCGCTCGGCTCGGACGAACGGGTCGACGTAGCGTCGATCCCGGTGGGGGCGCTCGGCTGGGCGATCGCGAAAGCCGCCAGCGCGCGCCCGGAACGCCGATTCGTCCTCGTCACTGCAGATCTCGACGAAGCGTACCGCCACGAATCGAACCTTCGTTTCCTCCTTCCGGATGACGATGGCGCCGTCCTGCTCTTCACCGCGGCGGATACGAGCCCGCTGCTCGACGTGGTACCAGACCGGCGAGCCGAGATGCAACGCATGGCCGTGCTTACGCAGCTCGCCGAGCAGCAACCCTGGCGTGTGCTCATCGTGCCGGCACCCGCGTTTCTGCGTCGGATGCCCCCCCTCGAGCACGTGAAGTCAGGGCTGTTGTCGATCGAGATCGGGGAGCGAATCGAGCGCGACGAGCTGGTGCGGCGACTCTTGGAGCTAGGCTATCTCCGCGTACCATTGGTCGAAGATCGGGGAACCTTCTCGGCGCGTGGTGCTCTCATCGACGTCTTCGGACCCGACGCTGCAATGCCCCTCCGCATCGAGCTCGACGACGACCTGATCGCGCGGATCCGCCGTTTTGATCCGGACGATCAGAAGACCGCGGACGAAACCGACGCGGTTCAGCTCGCGGCTGCGCGGGAGGTCCCCGACGCGCCCGCTGCCATCACCCGAGCGAAGGCCGCGGTGCGCGAGCTTTGCGACGAGATGAACATGCCCACGTTGCAGGCTCGAGAGTTCATCGCGGAGCTGGACCGCGGCTCCGGCGCCTTGATCTCGAATGCGCTGCTGCCCGCTTATTTCGAGGAGCTCGACACCCTCTTCGACTACATCCCAGGGGACGCACGGCTGCTGTTGGCAGACCCGGTGGCCATCGCGGAAGCGGTTCGTACCGAGCAGCATCATGCGCAGGACGAGCACACCGCGCGCCGGGATCGACCAACCTTCGCGCTGTCGGCGTACTACATGACCGAGGACGAGCTGACGGCACGCCTGCGGGCGCGCCCACCGTTGGTGGCGCATCGTTTGGCCATTCATGGCGCTCCGGGTGAAGACGAGGGACCGCTCGTGGCCGCTTTTGGACCACCGGGGGACGAGCTGCTTCGCATCGACGCATCCGACCAGCGGGCGCTCATCTCCGAGCTCCGCGCACAGAAGGGACACGGAGACCGAGGTCTGCAGCCACTCGCCGATCGGCTCCAAGAATGGAGTGAGCAAGGCTTGCGGATCTCGTTGGTCAGCCGGACTCGGCACCAAGCGGATCGCTTGATCGATTTGCTGCGAAGCTACGACGTAGCGGCAGAGGTCTTGGACAGCGTGAAGCTCGGAGAACTTCGGGACGGATTCGTGTTGTGGAGCGAGGGCATCGCTTACGTCACAGAAGAAGAGATCTTCGGGACGCGCGTCCGACAGCGCCGCACAAAACGCCAGACGCGCCGCCAACAACAGCGCTTCCTCGAGGACCTGCGCGAGCTGAGCTCCGGCGACTTCGTCGTCCACACAGACCACGGTGTCGGGAAGTACCTCGGCCTGAGACACAAGGCGCTGAGCCTCACGGCGATGGACCGGCTCCACGGCCGCACCGCACAGACCGTCGAAGTCATGGTTGTCGAGTACGCTGGAGGGGACAAGCTCTTCGTGCCGGTGACACGGCTCGGAGTCATCCAGAAGTTCAAAGGCGGCGAGGGGCATCAGCCAAAGCTCGACCGCCTCGGCGGCACGACGTTTGCCACGAAGAAGGGGCGCGTTCGCAAAGCGGTCCAACAGATGGCCGAGGAGCTCCTCAAGCTCTACGCGGAGCGGTCGGCTGCGCGTCGCGATCCGATCGACGCCGCAGGAACGGCGTATGCCGAGTTTGAGGCCACCTTCCCGTTCGAGGAGACTCGAGACCAAGAAAAGGCAATAGATGACGTGATCGCCGACCTCGAAGAGCCGCAGCCCATGGATCGCCTGGTCTGCGGAGACGTGGGCTTCGGCAAGACCGAAGTCGCTCTTCGCGCCGCGTTCCGAGTGGCGATGAGCGGGAGGCAGGTCGCGGTGTTGTGTCCGACGACGGTGTTGGCGCAGCAGCACTACCGAACGTTCTCGTCACGTTTGGAAGGTTATCCGCTGCGCATCGAGGTCCTATCGAGGTTTGTCCCGCGCGCCAAGCAGACCGCAGTACTGAGCGCTCTCAAGGAGGGCACCGTGGACGTCGTCATCGGCACTCACCGGCTTCTCTCGAAAGACGTTCACTTCGCCAAGCTCGGGCTCTTGGTGGTCGATGAGGAGCAACGCTTTGGCGTCACCCACAAAGAACGCATCAAGAAGCTCCGGACGAATGTGGACGTGGTCACGCTCAGTGCAACGCCCATCCCTCGCACGTTGCAGCTCGCCGTCGGAGGCATGCGAAATCTCTCGCTGATCACGACCGCGCCCCAAGACCGGCGTGCTGTTCGGACATTCGTGTGCCGCTGGGACGATCATTTGATCAAAGAGGCGATCGAGAGGGAGCTGAGCCGTGGCGGACAGGTGTTCTTCGTCTACAACCGTATCGAGGGGCTCTACGAGCGCGCGCAACGCCTCCAAGACCTCGTTCCCAATGCGAAATTCGCGATCGCGCACGGCCGGATGAAGCCAGCCCTTCTCGATCAGACGATGACCGACTTCGTCGAGGGGGCCTACGATGTCTTGTGCTCGACCGCGATTGTCGAGAGCGGGCTCGACATCCCCCGCGCCAACACCATCTTAATCGACCGGGCCGATGCTTTGGGCCTCGCGCAGCTTTATCAGTTGCGAGGGCGCGTCGGCCGCTCGGACCAGCGCGCGTTCTGTTACCTCATCACCCCGCCACCGAACCAGATGTCCGAGGAGTCTCGGGTTCGCATGGAAGCACTCGAGCGGTTTTCCGGGCTGGGCGCCGGCTTCCGCGTTGCAACACTCGACATGGAGCTTCGAGGCGCCGGCAATCTTCTCGGGTCGGAGCAAAGCGGCAACGCGTCGCTGGTCGGATTCGACATGTTCGTGCAGATGCTCAACGAGGCGGTTTCCGAGCTCAGGGGCGAACAAATCCAACAGGAAGTGGATCCCGAGCTGTCGATCGAAGTCGAGCATTATCTCCCGGAGGAGTACATCGATGACATCGGGCTCCGGCTTTCGTTGTACCGTCGCTTCGCCACGGCGCCCGACCAACAAGCGGTCGATGACCTGGCCACGGAGATGGAGGAACGCTTTGGAGCGCCTCCGCCTCCGGCCCGCGCCTTCGTCCGTGTAATGTCTCTCAAGCCTCCGCTCCGCGATCTTCGCGCGCTCGGCTGCGAGGCAGAGCCCAGGCGTGTGAAACTCCACCTCCGGGAGGACACCCCGCTCGACCCTGCCAAGTTGATGCCGCTCGTCGCCACACCAGGTGCCGGGTGGAGCCTTTCGCCTGACATGAAGCTGACTCGGCGCTATCGCGAGGAGGAATCCGGCGATGCGGTGGATCGTGTAAGATCTCTCATTGCCGAGCTCGAGCCCCTGTGCTCGGACACGCAGTAGCTTCGAAGGACGGTTCGTACGATGTCACTGACCGATGAGCTTCAGCGAATATTCGACGCTGACCGCGCGCTGCGGAAGGCCGAGTCGGTGTTGCTTCGGAAGAAGGGCTCCGAGGAGCTCATCTCGCTCCTCGAGCGAGAGACCGACCATGCGCTCCGTATGGAAGACCGGAAGGAAGGTACGATGCGCCTCGAACGCCTCGCCGATCTCTGTGCGCAGGTTCCGGGCCCCCGCATGACGGACGCGCTGATCGCGATCTTGAACGACGGCGAACCGCGCGTGCGCGTTGCGGCGGGCGAGGCGCTGCGAGATTTGGGGTACGAGCGCTACGCCGAAGTCGCGCGCGGCATCGAGCGGGCGCTCGACAGGAACGAGAGCGGGCTTGCGATGTCGGAGCTCCCGTGGGTGCTCGCCGAGATTGCCGAGCCAAGCGCCCTGTCCTTAGTTCGTCGGTTTCTCGATCATCCGAGCTCGGATGTGGTCGCAGCAGCCATCGAAGCCCTCGCCCAACTGCGGGACCCCGAGGCGGTCGCCGACATCGAGCGCTTCGTCGCGGACTCGCGAATCGTCACTATCGAGGACTTCGAGGACGAGACCAAGACCACGCTAGGTGAGCTCGCGAAGGACGCGCTGGAAATCCTGGGCTACGCCCCTAGCGGCAACTAGGTGCTCTCGCGCGTCCAAAGGACCCTGCGCTTTGCCGCCTTCGCCCTGGCGCGGTCTTTTGCGAAAAGCGTGAGGTAGTCCTCTTTCACTGCGTCGACCTCGGCTTCGTCGGGAAGCTCGTTGCGCGCCGCCTCCATCGCGCGAACGAGTGCCTGGAGGGGGGCCGAGGCCTGCCCAAACGTGGAAGGCTCGATGGTGTCGGAGATCTCGGAAATACGGTCGACCACCTCTTTGCTGAAATAGCCTCGCCTCCGCAGATCGTCGAAGCTCGCCACCAATACTTCCGGGTTGAACGTGTGGGCCACGACCAAGTCGGCGCCGACGCGCAGAACTGCCTGGGCGTCCAGCGCGCCGTCCTCGAGCAAGACCAGCGCCGGCTGGAAATAGTTGTAGAAGGGACACACGCGCCGCCCAAAGTCGCTGAAGCCTGCCGTCGAGGAGACGCGTTCGAGGTGGATGAAAATGCGGCGAACGGTGTCACACCGCGGGACCCGAGCGGCGATGCGGACGATCTCCGGGATGTCTTCCGGATAGACATGCGCCGCCTCGGCCACCTTCATCAGGAGCTCCTGACTCACGCGCCCCGCGGCGATATCGGCGTAGAGCGAATAGATGAACGCATCACTTTCGGCGTCGTCGCCGAAGAGGATCTCGTCGGTCTCTGGCGGGACGTTGGTGCGCGACCGGAGTAACGCGGTGAGCTTGTAACTGAGCTGGTCCCGCAGGAATCGAAACTTGCCACGCGCCAGGTTCCGAAGGCTGGGCTTGAGGGTGAAGCCGTCCCAGCGAATCCCGTCGAGCCTCAGCTTGGCTTCGAGGACGCTCCGCATCTGTTCGGGGCTGCCCGACAAGATGAAAATCGCCGCTGGATCCGTGTCGCGGATCTCGCGCAGCAGGGTCCCTGCGCCCGGGTAGGCGCGCTTGCGGGAAGCAGGTTCGAAAGCCGTGCGCACCAAGTCGCGAAGCGTATCGAACTCCGTGCGGAGGTAGGTCTTGTCGAGATCCCACCGATAAACGATCTGGTCTCTGCGCTGGCTTAGATCCGGTGCCACCGACGAACCATAGCAGCCAACGGGGCGGAGATGCAGACGGGGTCGAAGCTGATATGGTCGGCGCATGCCTCTCAGCGCGGTGGTCATCGACGAACGTACGTTGCAGCGCGGCTCGGAAGCCCAGCACGTCGAATGGGAGGCGATCGTGCGGCAGCTCCTATCCAAGGCCAAAAGCAACCTCGAAGATGTCGCTACCGTTCATGTGGGCGTCACAGAGCAGCAATTCACGCTGGATTTCCGCGCCGACGACGGGCGCGAGCTTGGCGCAATCGCCATCCCCCACGAGCTCCTATCCGAGCACATCACCGAGTACGTCGACATCGTCCGCCAAATCGCCGAGGCCCACGGCGTCAATCAAATGGAGGCGCTGGACATGGCGAAGAAGGTCACCCATGACCGCGCGGGGCGCGTGTTGAAGCGGGCGCTCCGCGACTTCGGGTTCGACTTGGAGACATCGCGGCGACTGTTCACGCTGTTGTTGTCGTTGCGGGTGGATACTACGAGGCTCGTCGGCATCCACGGGCACCGGACGATCCGCTAGTTGCCGCTCCGGTCCACTTCGGACATACGTTCGGCATGGGACGCCTTCGCGAGCTCCTCAGCGAGAACACGCCCGACATGGCCGCGGTGACTTCGCATCTGGACAGCCTCGACTCGACGGCACGAGTCGCGGAGGTCCGAACGCTAGGACGCAGGCAGCAGGCGCGACTGTTCGAGGCTGCGAAAGGATACAAACCGGTTACCCTGAACGACATCGTGAGCAGCGATCGCGGCGCCATGCACGAGGTGGTTCACCATGGCAAGAACTCGCTACCACTGTTCAACCGCTTCGCAAAAGTGTTCATGCGACCGACGGCAGGCAGCGGGCCGGAGCTCTGGGGCTACAATCGTACCGGCACCTTCATCGAAACCGTCGTAGGGCCCGGCTACTTCGTGGCCTATCCGTTTGAGGTCGATGGAGAGGTGCTCGTCGACTACCTGCGCGTGCCGCCGGAACGACCCGAGCATTGGCCCGCCATCTTGCCGAACTCAGCGCGTCTCTCGAGGTTCGTCTACAATGGGACACAGGACATCCTGCGTGGGGTCTCGGAGCACGTGACGATCGGCCGCGCGATGAAGGGCGGCAAGCCTATGTCCGCCTGGTTCGTGCTGTGCCGTGACGACGAATCATAGGCCTTTTCGGTGAACAACTGTGCGGTTTGACGGCGCCGAGCGGCGGAAATACCGAGCTTTCGCCGCCCGATGCCGCCGATTTTGCCAGAGGGTCGACCTTTTTTGCCATTTGTTGAACACTGAATTGCAAAGGGGTTCATGACAGCGTCGCTGAAAGAGTCGGTCCAGCCGCCGGCCGAGGACCTGCATCCTCAGGGAGAGAGCGCAACCTATTCGAAGCGCGACGAGGATTTCGTGCGGCTTCTCAACGCTGCAGGCCTCGCGTGCGAGCTCGATCCGGGACAGCTCTCGGCGATTACGTCAAACCTCGAGGAGTCGCGGATCGACTCCCGCCGAATGGATATCCTTGAGCTCTACTATCGTGGCAACAACGACGCTTCGGTCGCTTCGCGGCGCCGCAACAGCGACCGCTTCTTTATGCACAACGACTACTTCTCGGTGAATGCACATCAGCTCGTCTCTTCCTTGGCCGACCTCAATCCGGAAATCGCACCCGTGAAGCTCCAGCGGATCGGCACCGACGACGGGCCGCTGGTTCTACATGCGGGCGAGCAATTTAGCGCCATCACAGACGAGGACGACGAGGATGCCGAACAGGGTACCGTCGCCGTGCGGGCTTTGGTCCGCGCCCTCAACGCGCTCTTGGCCAAAGCCGAGGTGAGCGAGAGGCTCATTCCCCTCGTTCCGGACGAGTCGCGCGAGCTCTACGTCGGCGTGACCGAGGACGGCGCGATGACGCTCCTGCAGGGTGGATGCACGGAGCTTTCGGCGGTCGCAGCGCTTCGCGAATTCGCGAGCTGGTAAATGGCCGAATACGATTACGACCTTTTCGTCGTCGGCGCGGGGTCGGGCGGCGTGAGGGCAGCACGGGTGGCGAGCGAGCTCGGCGCACGCGTGGCGGTTGCAGAAATGGAGCGCCTAGGTGGAACGTGCGTCAACGTCGGGTGCATCCCTAAAAAGCTCTTCGTGTACGGTTCTCACTTCGCCTACGACCTAGAGGACGCGCGGGGATACGGATGGTCGACCGAACCCTCGTTCGACTGGGCTACGCTCCGAACCAACAAGGATCGGGAGATCGCCCGCCTCAATAGCATCTATGGGAGCCTACTCGAGCAGGCAGGAGTAGAGCTGTGGAATGGGCCGGCGAAGCTTTTGGACGCGCACACTGTCGACGTCGGCGGGTCGCGGCGCTCGGCCAAGAGGATCCTGGTCGCCACGGGGGGAAAGGCCATCGTGCCCGACATTCCCGGAAGCGAGCACGCTCTGACCTCCAACGCGGTGTTTTCGCTCTCGGAGCTGCCTGAGCGAATGATGGTGGTTGGTGCGGGCTATGTCGCACTCGAGCTCGGCTCAGTGTTGTGTGCGCTCGGGGTCGAAGTAACCCTCATTCATCGAGGCGAAGAGATCCTGCGCGGATTCGACCGCGATCTACGATGCCACCTTCATGACGAGCTCGAGGCCAAGGGCATGCGGATCGTTCTCGAAACGCAGGTGGAAGCGCTCTGCAAAACCGACTCGGCCTTCGAAGCGCAGCTCGACAACGGTGAAGTCCTCGAAACCGACTTTCCCGTATTTGCGATTGGACGAGAGCCGAACACGGAAGGGCTGGGACTCGAGGAGATTGGAGTCGAGCTCGGGCAACGCGGGGGGATCGTCGTCGACGATGATTTCACGAGCTCGGTACCTTCGGTTCATGCCGTCGGCGACGTCATCGATCACATCCAGCTCACTCCCGTCGCGATCGCTGAGGGGATGCACTTCGCGCATCACTTCTACGGCCGTGGTGAGCACCGCATCGACTACGCGAGCATTCCAACCGCCGTGTTCTGCCAACCGGAGCTCGCCACCGTGGGCCTGACCGAAGAGGAAGCGTGGCACCGCTGCCAAGACGTTCGTGTCTACAAGTCGGTCTTCACGCCGCTGAAGCTCACGCTCAGTGAACGCAAAGAACACACGATCGTGAAACTGGTGGTGGACGCGTCCGATGACCGGGTGGTCGGCTGCCACATGGCGGGCCACGGAGCCGCCGAAATCATCCAGGGGCTCGCCGTCGCAATGAAGGCAGGGGCCACCAAGGCCCAGTTCGACGCAACCCTCGGAGTGCACCCGACTTCCGCGGAGGAATTCGTCACTCTTCGATGATTCCTTACTTTTTTTGTCAACAATTATGCAGTCGCGGGTGTCGGAATTGACTGTATTTCATAGGCTTTCCCGTCTAGAGTGGCCTGTTAGGGCTGGACGCGTTGCAAATCCGCACCAGACTTGTCAAGTTAGTCCAAACCGCCATGGAAGCCGCCCGCGTAGCGTCAGTCGATTCCGACCTCGATCAAGAAAATCGAGCTCTCGGAGCCTCGACCCCCGAAGAGCTCATCAAATGGGCCTCGGACCGCTACGGCGGCAAGCTGATCGCATCGACCAGCTTCGGCGCAACCTCCGCGGTCATGCTGCACCTCGTGCACGAGATCGCTCCCCGCACGCCGATCGTCTGCGTCGACACCGGCTACTTCTTCCCGGAGACCTATCAATTCGCGGAAGAGCTGACCAAGCGCCTAGAGCTGGACGTTCGGTTCTACTCGGCGCAGATGTCTCCGGCACGACAGGAAGCGCTGTACGGGAAGCTTTGGGAACAAGGGGAGGAAGGCGTGAAGCGCTACCTCCAGATCAACAAGATCGAGCCTATGCAAAAGGCGATTCGCGACCTCGGCGCACAGGCTTGGATGGCTGGCTTGCGCTCGGAACAAACAGAGCATCGCGCGGGGCTGCGCCGCATCGACCGTCAAGACGGCTGTGTCAAGCTCCACCCGATCCTGCACTGGACCACCGAGGAGGTGATTGCCTACATGGAGCGCCACGACCTCCCCTATCATCCGATGGTCGAGCAAGGGTACCGCTCGATTGGTGACCACCATTCTACGATTCCAACGACCGCCGACATGGATCCGCGTGACGGCCGCATCCTCGGCAAAACACGGGAGTGCGGACTGCACCTTCCGCTGACCGAAGAGCAGAACCAGAGTCTCAAGTCGAGCGGCTTGTAAGAAGCTGGCCCATCGCTGCGCTTTCCGTAACCTCAATTGGAGGTACGAACGGTGACTCTGCTTCGGCTCGTGCTCAGCGACCTGCATCTCGGGACGGGGACCCGGCGCGGACAGCTGAACCCGCTCGAGGATTTCATCCACGACGATCGTCTCGTCGAGCTTCTCGCGTACTACGATCGGCTCGCCGGTCCCCACGGCACCATCGAGCTGATCCTGAATGGCGACATCTTCGACCTCTTGAAAGTGAAGATCGCCGATCAATGGCCCACGGAGGTGACAGAAGAGATCGCTATTGCGAAGCTACAGCAGTGCCTCGAAGGACACCCGAAGTTCGTGCTCGCAATCCGCGAGTTCGTACAGAAGCCGACGAACCGTTTGACCTATCTTCCTGGAAACCACGATCTCGAGCTTTGGTTCTCCGGCGTGCAGGAGCTTTTTCTTCGATACGTTGCGCCGGGCGAGGCTTCCGAACGCGTCCACTTCGTGACGTCATCCGACACATACTATCTGCCCGAGGGCATTCAGATCCGCCACGGGCACCAGTTTGAACGCGTTCATCGCGTCGACTACGCCCAGATGACGCGGATGCGCCGAGATGGAACCGAAGTGCTCGCCTTGCCTTGGGGTAGCCTGTGGATTCTCGAGGTGATGAACCCACTCAAAGAAATTCGGAGCCACATCGATCGGATCCAGCCTCTGCGTCGGTTTCTGTGGTCGTCGGCCGTATTGGATCCGCGCTTCGTGTTCAAGTTCCTATGGCGCTCGACCCTCTACTTCCTTCGCCACCGTGTCTTTACGATCCGGGCCTGGCGCCACCGCATCATGAACTTCCCTCGATTGTTGCGTGAGGAGGTTTTCGAGGTCACGAGCGGAGGCTATGATGAACGAGCGATTCGTGCGCTAAACAAGATCCGCG
>CP070713.1:3408907-3414126 GCA_020351445.1 Myxococcales bacterium | reverse complement strand
GGCAAGGGCTAGGGCAAGTTAGCACCGGGCTGCAGGGCTGCAGGAGTTGGCTGCCTGTGGGGGGTCGCGGTCGCCTTTTTGCAGGACCATGATAGGTTTGCGCGCCATGGCCGACGATTTTCGACGTTTTTCAGGAACCTCCACCTATCTCACCAGCGAGGCCCTCGAGTCCGCAGTCAACTGCGCGGTCGTCCTCGAACGGCCCCTCCTGGTCCGGGGCGAGCCCGGAACCGGCAAGACTCTGCTGGCCGACGCTGTGTCCGAGGCCCTCGGGATGCCTCTACTCCGCTGGAACATCCGGAGCACGACGCGCGCGCAGGACGGCCTCTACGTATACGACACCGTCCAGCGTCTGTACGACTCCCGATTCGGAGACAAAGACGTCAATGATATCAGCCAGTACATCAAGCTCGGGCCGATGGGCGAGGCCTTCGACGCCAAGGAGCGGGTGGTCCTGCTGATCGACGAGATCGACAAGGCCGACGTCGAGTTCCCGAACGACCTGTTGAACGAGCTCGACCGGATGCAGTTTCACGTCGACGAGACGCAACGGGACATCGTCGCCAACCAGCGCCCCGTCGTGATCATCACCAGCAATGCCGAAAAAGAGCTACCGGACGCGTTCCTGCGGCGTTGCGTGTTCCATTTCATCGATTTCCCGACCCCCGAGCTGATGAACGACATCGTCCGAGTCCATCACCCCAAGGTCCACGAAAACCTCGTCGACCAAGCGCTCAAGACCTTCTACGAGATCCGCAGCATGCGGCGTCTGCGAAAGCGCCCGAGCACGAGCGAGCTCGTCGACTGGATTGC
Source organism: Myxococcales bacterium (assembly GCA_020351445.1). GTDB lineage: Bacteria > Myxococcota_A > Polyangia > Polyangiales > Houyiibacteriaceae > SG8-38. The sequence continues at coordinate 3,413,313 of CP070713.1, read as the reverse complement.
GGTCCTGCAGCGCGCCGGCATCGACAGCGTCAAGCTCGAAGAAAACCTTCCCTTCCTGGGCGCGTTGCTCAAGAAGGAACAAGACCTCGTCGCCTACGCGGACCAGCTTTCGGGTGGCAGGCAATGGAGAAGCTGAAATCCTAGTCCCTTTCATGTATGAGCTACGCGGCCGCGGTGTCCCAGTCGGGACGCAGGAGGTCATTGCGCTTGCCCAAGCGCTTCAAGCGGGGCTCCATGAAAGCTCGCTCGATGGCTTTTACAACGTCGCCCGCTCGGTGATGATCCACAGCGAGGCGCATCTCGACTCGTTCGATGAAGCGTTTCTGTCGTTCTTCAAGGGCGTCGAGATCGAATCCAAAAAGCTCAAGGACGAGCTTTGGGACTGGCTGCAGCAGGCCAAAGAGAACATGGGCGAGCTCACCGACGAGCAGCGCGAGTTCGTCGAAAACCTCGACCTCGACGAGCTTCGCAAGCTCTTCGAAGAACGCCTCGCCGAGCAGGACGAGCAACACGACGGCGGCAACAAGTGGATCGGCACCGGTGGCACTTCGCCCTTCGGTCACGGCGGTCGTGCGCCCAAGGGTTTCCGCATCGGCGGCTCGGGCGGCGGCCGAAGCGCGGTGAAGGTTGCCGACGCGCGCCTCTATCGCCCGTACCGTCAGGACCTCACCCTCGACGTGCGTCAGATGCAGGTTGCGCTTCGAAAGCTGCGCGCCTTTGCGCGCGAGGGCGGTGAAGAAGAGCTCGACCTCGAAGGCACCATCGACGCCACGGCGCAAAACGCCGGGGAGCTCGAAGTCGTCACCCGCCCTCCCCGCCGGCACAATACGCGCATCATCTTGATGATGGATGTGGGCGGCTCGATGGACCCTTTCGCGCACCTGTGCTCACGGCTCTTCTCGGCCGCCAAGAAGTCGTCTCACTTCAAGGAGCTCCGCACGTATTACTTCCACAACTGCGTGTACGGCCACGTCTACGAAACCGAGCGCTTCGACACGCCGGTCAAAGTGCGCGACCTCCTTCACGAGACGGGCCCTCACTACAAGTTGATCATGGTCGGCGACGCACTGATGGCGCCCTACGAGCTTCTCGCCGCTGGCGGCTCGCTCGACCTCGGAGACGACCGGGGCATCGAGGGCCTGCAGTGGCTCATGATGCTCAGTCAACACTACCACCGAAGCATCTGGCTCAACCCCGAGCCTCAGCGGTACTGGAGCGGCAACACGATCGAGTACGTGCGTCAGACGTTCGACATGTTCCCACTGACCCTGGAGGGCCTGGGCGAAGGCGTCAGCCACCTGCTCAAGGGCGGCAAGGGCCACTGACGACCCCAAAATCCGGCCTCCTGGAGTGAAATTTGGGCCCGCGCCCGCTGGTCGCTTACCCTGAGACCGTGGGGAAGAGAACAACGATCGCGATGCTCGTCATCGTGTTGGGTAGCTCGGGGGCGATCGCGTCGGCGGACGACTCTTCGTACGGCGGGGTGACCCCGGGATCGGAAGACTCAGAAAACCTTCCGCCCAAAGCGGAGGAGATCCCCGAAGGTGCCCTCATGCTCACCTGGCCGGGCTTCATGATGCAGGAGGACGGTTCCCTCTTCTTCGTCCAGACGTCTCGACCGGTCAAGTTCGGAACTCAGAAGTCCGAGGGCCGTCTCGAGCTCGTGCTGCATAACACGCAGGTTCATCTCAAGAACACCTTCCTTCCCCTCGAAACCGAGTTCTTCGACACGCCGGTGACGCGGGCAACCGTGCAGCGCAGAGGTCGGAAGGACCTGGTGATGGTTTTCGAGATGCGTGAAGACGCCACGCCAACCATCACTCAGAAAAAGGGCAAAGACGGCTTCAACTACGTCTTCGTCAAGTTCCCGCCGTAAAAGCGAGCTGCGCATCGCTCACGGGGCTTCGGCCCAAGATTGCGAGGCTGTGCCTTCGGCCCTTGCTTGCTGCGGGCGCATCGAGTAACCGGACGCCATGAGCATGCGCGCCGTCAAAGGGATGAAGGACATCCTGCCGGACGAGATCTCGAAGTGGCACCGCCTCGAGAACGCGTTTCGTCAGCGCGCGGAGGCGTATGGGTTCCGCGAGGTACGCTTCCCCATCGTCGAGCCGACGGCTCTGTTCGTGCGCTCGATCGGAGAAACGACAGACATCGTCGAAAAGGAGATGTACACGTTCACCGACCGGGGCGATAAGTCGCTCACCCTTCGCCCCGAGGGAACGGCGTCCTCGGTGCGCGCGTATGTGCAACATAGCGTGCAGGCAAGAGAGCCGGTCTCCAAGTGGTACTACATCGGGCCGATGTATCGCCGCGAGAGGCCCGCAAAAGGGCGCTACCGCCAGTTCTACCAAGCCGGCATCGAAGTCTTTGGCGATCCTGGGCCTTTCGTCGACGCCGAAGTCATCGACATGGTGGTCGGTTTCATCGCAAGCCTGGGCATCACCGAGGTCGAGGTATTGATCAACTCGATCGGGGGACCCGAAGCGCGAGAGAGCTACCGCGAGGCGTTGCTCGAATATCTCGCGCCCCACCGCGCCGAGCTTTGTCCTGACTGTCAGCGACGCATGGATGCCAACCCGCTTCGCGTGCTCGACTGCAAAGTGCCACGATGCACCGAAATCGCCGCGAATGCTCCGTCGATACTCCAACACCTGACCGACGAGGATCGGGCCCACTTCGACGGGTTGCAAGAGACGTTGACCGTGCTCGGCACACCGTATCGGGTCGACGGATCGCTCATGAGAGGCCTCGATTACTACACCCGGACCCTCTTCGAGGTGCTCGGAAAAGGCGAAGGGCTCGGCGCCCAAAACGCATTGCTCGGCGGCGGCAGATACGATGAGATGGTGAAGAGCTTCGGCGGACCGGACACCCCGGCCATCGGCTTTGCGATCGGCCTAGAACGTTTGCTGATGGCGATGCCACAAGGCGAGTCGGATTCCCACGTCGACGTCTTCATCGTGGCGGCGCAGGCAGGGGTTCGCGGGGAGGCCACCCTGCTGAGCCGCGAGCTCCGCGACGCCGGGCTTCGAGTGGAAAGCGATCTTCGCGGAGGCTCACTGAAAAGCCAACTCCGCCGCGCCGACAAGATCAACGCGCGCATCGCGATGATCCTCGGCGAGTCCGAGGTCGAACGAGGCGTCGTTCAGCTCAAGGACCTGCAAAAGCAAACCCAGGACGAAATCCCTCGCCCCGAAGCCGCAAAACGCATCCACACCCTCCTAACCCAGTAACCCTCAGGGCTGACCGAGCGATCCTTAGCTGCTGTGGTCATCGAAGAACCGCTCGTAGTGTGCGAGCGAAAAGATCCGCACACTACGGGCGGTTGAAGAAGATGGGGCTCGACCACGCCATCTCGCCATCGGCCTGAGTGACTCGGCAGTAAACGTAGGGCGCATCGACCTCGCCGACGAACGACGCGGAGGGAGACTTCGGCTCATCGGAGACCGCTACACCGTCCGGGGTGACGAGCTCGATGCGTTCGATGTCGGTCGTTCCGAGCGCGCGCGTGTGCACCTCGACCGGCCCCTCGATGTCGAGCTCGCTCCCCATCGGGAAGCCAGCGACGTGGATGTCGAGGAGGATCTTGGCGCCGCTCGTCGCGTAACACCGCCGCGCCCGGATCGCTTCGAGGATCGCTTCCCGGGTGCGAGTCGCGGTTATCACCGCGGTCAACCCGGTGCGAAACGGATCGCGCTTTCTGCACTCCCCGTGGTGCCACAAGAGCCCATGACTGTCGGAGTTTGCGATGAAGCCGAACCGCAGCCCGCTATCGAGCAGAGGCTTGGCGAACTGGTCGTGAAGTTCTCCGCGATGACCGAGGGGGTGATCGGGGTGCTCGTAGCAACCGTGGCAAGAGCAGATCTCCCAAACCGGTTGTCCCAGCGGGTCATGACCGGGCACGTCTGCACCCGTCCAGCCGATGTGATGAGGACCGGTGAAGGCGTCTTGCTCGCGGATCTGCTGCACGATGTCTCGTCCACTGGGAACGTCATCCCGGGAGATGATCGGGAGACCGGGTCCCGGCAGGTAGATGCATTTGTGCCCGGGCCCCGGATATGCCTTGCCCGTCCACTCATAGCCGACGATGGTCGCGAACTCGCCGGGATCGTCGTGACGCTCGGTTACGGCTTGCAGATACGCCCACTCGCCCGGACCGATGCGCTTGCCTAGGAACGACTCGTGGTCGGTCAGCGACGCGAAGTCATCGCCGTAGCGGTAGCGGGCCCGAAGATACGCCTCCTCGGCGCTGCCCACCCCATCGGAGTGGGCGCTGTGCTGCTGAATGTCCCCGAACAACACCTGTGGGCCGGACCATGCCTTGGGCATCGCAGGGAAAGAGTCTTGTCATCTCTTCCCTTGTTTGGCCAAAGGGGAGTGAAAGCGGTGCCTTTATATCAAAGGCC
>CP070713.1:3400763-3408807 GCA_020351445.1 Myxococcales bacterium | reverse complement strand
CTCCGAAGCGAAAACCCACTGCTCGAAGATGACCTCCAGCCACGGTAGCTGCGGCCGAGTCGCCAATATTGGGTCGACCCATTCCTGCCGGAGGCTGATGCCCATGCGGGCGGTCATGCCTTTGCCTACTCGACCTTCTTGGTCTTCCAGACGCGGCCGTTGGCGATCTTCTCGCAAACGCCTGCAGGAACGTAAACCCACTCGTTGGGGTCGTTGTCGCGCTTGGCATTACCCGCGCAGCTGTGGTCATTCGCGCCACAATCGTTCTTGCCCTTGGCCGCGATGCCAGCGCATTTCTCGATCGTGGAGCCCTTTGCCGCCCACTTGGGGGCTGCCGCCGATACCGTGGCAGCCACCAGGGCTGCCCCCGCGAATCCCAGTATGCCTAGAGTCTTCTTGTCCATTTGGTGTTCCTTTTCGGTTGAGGTCCCAAGCACATCTACTGTGGTCGCGGCTCGCCGTTAGCGTACGCGGCAGCAGGGCGTAGACCAAAGGGCCGGGATTTCTTATGCTGTCCCTCGCTTGAGGAGGTGCTCAATGTCAACTGAAAAGGCCTTCAAGGTGGACCTCGATGTCGTCGAAGACGGCCACACGACCAAGGCGACGGCTCGACTCCTGATCGATGGGGAAGAGTTCGTGGCCAGTGGTATCGCTCGCCGTAATCCCGACGACCCCGATTTGCCCAAAATCGGCGACGAGCTCGCCGCGGCGCGCGCTTTGCTGCTGCTGGCTCGTGAGCTCGGGAAAAAGGTCGATGAAGGCATCGCAGCCTACGAAGGTCACGAGGTCCACGTCAGTATCTGAAGCAACCACATGTCTGAGCAGATCATCGATGCGTGGATTCAGCATCCTACCGGGTCGTTCCTTGGTCACGACATGTTTGCGTCCCTGCGACGTTGGATGAAGCTCGAGGTGATACCCGCCGAAATCCCAATCGAGCTGACTCTGGCCGCATTGGATGACGCGGGCGTGACAAAAGCGCTGACGTCGGCCTGGTGGGGTCCCAACGGGCCGCTTCTTTCCAACGACGAAGTCGCCAAGACCGTGAGTGCACATCCTGATCGGTTCGCTGGCGTGGGCTCCGTGGATCTGTATCGCCCCATGGATGCGGTTCGTGAGCTTCGGCGTTGTGTCAAGGAGCTCGGCTTCGTCGGTATGCGCCAGCTACCGTGGCTTTGGGGGCTGCCTCCGAACGATCGTCGCTACTACCCGATCTATGCCGAGTGCGTGGAGCTCGAAATTCCGTTTTGTCTTCAGGTCGGACATGCGGGCCCGCTTCGACCGAGCGACCCAGGACGCCCCATCCCCTACTTGGACGAAGTCGCCAGTGAGTTTCCCGAGCTACGCATCGTCGGTGGGCACATCGGCTACCCTTGGACGGATGAAATGATCTCGCTCGCTACCAAGTATGAGAACGTCTATATCGACACATCCGCCTATACCCCGGAACGCTATCCCGAGGCGCTCGTCCGGTTCATGAAGGGACCCGGCCAGCGCAAGATCCTGTTCGGCAGCAACTTCCCGATGATCCAGCCAGCAAGGTGCATGGCCCAGCTCGACATGCTTGGCCTCTCGGACGAGGGCCGAAGGCTATTCTTGTTCGAGAACGCAAACGAGGTGTTCCGCCTCGAGAGCTGATGGTACCCACACTGGGTTTGTAGTACAAGGATCGCCCGTGGCACCTTGGAAGCAAACTTTGGTGGCCGCGCTCGCGGTCGGGGCTCTGTTCCTTCCGGGCAGCGCGACGGTATCGACGGCAACTGCGGACGGCCCGATCGTGATCCGCTACGCCTCTCTTGCGCCGGGCGGATCCTCTTTCGGCAAGGTCCTCAAGGCGTGGGGCCGTTCGGTCAAAAAGGAGACCGAGGGGCGGGTCGAGATTCGCTTCTACGCCGGCGGCAGCCAAGGCGACGAACGTGACTTCATCCGAAAGGTGCGAGCGGGCCAGCTCGACGCGGCTGGGGTCACAACCACCGGCCTAGGCATGCTGGTTCGTCCGATCCTCGTGTTGACGGCACCCGGGCTACTGACCGAATACGAAGACCTCTATCGAGTCCGTGAATTGCTCCGTGAACGGTTCGAGAAGCTGTTCCGAGAAGCGGGGTTCGAGCTCCTCGCATGGGGAGACGGGGGTTACAACCGGCTGTTCTCGGTTGCCCCCTTTGCGAAGCCCGACGACCTCAAGAAAATGCGTCCGTGGGGTTGGAAAGACGATCCGGTTTTCAGCGGGTACTTGGCGACGATCGGTGCCAACCCGGTGCGCGTCGGCGCGCCGGAGGTGTACCCGGGGCTTCAGACTCGGATGATCGACATCGTGCCCGCCTCCGCTATCACCGCGATTGCCTTCCAGTGGCACACGAAGCTCAAGTACGTGGCTAAGCAGCACCTCAACATCCTGGTGGGCGGGTCGATCATCGACGCAAAGAAGTACGGCCAGTTGACCGACGTGGACCAGAGGATTCTCAAGGAAACGGCCGTACGCGGGGCGAAAGCCAACGACAAGCTCGTCGTTCGGGATGATGCCAAGGGATACCGAGCGATGCTCGAGCGGGGGATCGACGAGATCGATCTCTCGGCCAACCAAGCTGCTTGGGACGCGGTGGCCAAAGAGACCCGCCAGCGGCTAGTGGGGCGGGTCTACAGCAAGAGCCTTTTGGAAAGCGTCTCCGCGCTGGCGCTAAAGAAATAGCCTGCGTCTCACGTCTGCGAGGAGGAATGCCTGAGCATCTGCCTCCCGGAAGAAGTGGCTCAGTTCGCAGAGTGCAACACGGACGGCGTCTGCAGCTGCACGTGCGTCAACTACAACCTGTAGCTCGGCTTAGCGTCGGAACCATCGACCTGAAACCGTGCTAGCGTCGGTTCGATGGCTACGAATCGAGGCGATCCGAAATCGGGGGCTGATGCGCTTGCCAAGGAAGCGGTACGTCTGCACGCGTACTATCGAGGAAAGGTGCAAATCGCGCCCCGCTGTCCGGTGCGTGATCTGCGCGACTTCTCGCTTTGGTATACACCGGGGGTGGCGTCGTCGTGCCGCGCTATCGTCGCGGAGCCCGAACGTGTGTGGGAGCAGACCAACCGGGGCAATGCGATCGCGATCGTCTCCGACGCAAGCCGCGTGCTCGGTCTGGGCAATATCGGGCCAGAGGCAGGGCTTCCCGTGATGGAGGGCAAGTCGCTCTTGTTCAAGGTGCTCGGTGGCGTGGACGCGACGCCGCTTTGTGTGCGCGTGCGCGATGAAGACGAGCTCATCCGAACGGTCGAGATCCTCGAGCCCTCCTTTGGCGGCGTGAACCTCGAAGACATCGCATCACCGCGCTGCTTTCGGGTGCTCGATGCATTGCGCGAACGAATGAATATTCCGGTGTGGCACGACGATCAGCAAGGAACGGCAACCGTGTTGCTCGCGGCACTCACGAACGCACTTCGGATCGTAGGAAAGCGATTCGATGCGGTCCGCATCGCGCTGGTCGGCGTGGGGGCTGCCAACGTGGCCGTCTATCGGCTCTTGACCTCCTGCGGCATCGATCCCGCCAGCATAGTGGCCTGTGACACGGGCGGCACGTTGCATCGGGGTCGCCAGGATCTCGAGCAGCGAAAAGAGGAGCTCACCGACAAATGGCGCATCTGCTGCGACTCCAATGCCGACGGCGTTGTGGGCGGGATTGCTGAGGCGCTCCGGGGCGCAGACGTTTGCATCGCGTTGTCGACGCCGGGGCCAGGTATCGTACGTCCGGAGTGGGTCAAGGAGATGGCGGCCGACGCAATCGTGTTTGCCTGCGCCAATCCGGTCCCGGAGATCTGGCCAAGCGAGGCGCGGGAAGCGGGGGCGCGCATCGTCGCAAGCGGCCGTTGCGACTTGCCCAATCAGGTCAACAATTCGCTTGCATTCCCGGGGATCTTTCGCGGGGCGCTCGATGTCCGGGCGCGCAAGATCAACGACCGCATGGCGATCGCCGCAGCGCACGAGCTGGCTGCGTTTGCGCGGGAGCGAGGGCTACGCGAAGACGCGATTCTACCGACCATGGAGGAGTGGCAGGTCTATCCACGCATCGCCACTGCGACGGCCTTGGCGGCGCAAGACGAGGCGCTCACTGAAAGCAGCCGGACACGCGAATCACTCCTCGATGAAGCCACGAAGAAGATTCGAGCGGCTCGCGATCACGCAGAGGCGCTCGTATCGTCGGGGATCATTCCTTTGCCCCCTCCGTAACCATTCGAACACGGAAGACCCCGCAACGCGAAATCCTAGCCGCGGTTCACAAGCCCCTTCATCCTCGCGAAGGCGTGCTCGTTTTCAACGAGTAGCAACAACAAGTCGCCTTGCTGGAGCCGCGTCTTGCCCCGCGCGAGCAGCACCTCCTCGCCGCGAACGACGGTGAGGACCAAAACGCCGTGTGGGACGTCGAGCTCAGCCAGCGATGTTCCGTCGATGCCTTGCACTTCGAGCTCTACGAAACGAAGGCCTCCTCGCGTGACCAGCGACAAATCGGGCCTCCCAAACCCATGGAGGGCGCCGAAAATCTCGGCGGCTGCTGAGATGCTGGGTGCGATGATGCGGGCCACGCCCATCTCTTGACAGGCAGCTCGGAGGCCCAGATCTTTGAGCTTCACGATGATCGTTGGGACGCCAAAGCGTTTGGCCAACATCGCGATCACAGTGTTGAGTGCGTCTGAGTTGGTGCTCGCGACCAGCGCGTCGCTCTCTTCGATCAACGCTTTTTGCAGGAGCTCCGGATGGGTCCCGTCGCCTTCGAGTACAAATGCATCGAACTCTTGGCTAAGGTCTTCGCAGCGCGCTTCGTCATTGTCGATGAGCACGAGCTCATGTGACCCGCTCCGGGTTAGATCCCTCGCAAGCTCGTAGCCGATGTCGCCGATACCCACGATGATGACCCTCATCGCGACCTCCTGTGCAGCTTCCAGGTTCCCGGATAAATCAGCACTAGCACGGGCAGAACTTCGAGTCGCCCGGCCCACATCTCGAAACTGAGAACCAGCTTGATCCAGGTCGGGAGGCTCGCATCCGCAATGCCGGTCGAAAGGCCCACCGTGCCGATGGCGGACGCGCTTTCGAAGAGGGCATCCTGGGGCGCGAATCCGGCCACGACCAAAGCGGACCCTCCCGCGAGCAACAACAGGAGATACGCAACCATGAAACCAAGCAAGTGTCGCAGTGGTTCGGTGTCGATGACCGTCCCGGCATATTTGAGCGGCACCTGAGCCTCCGGAGGCAATAGCGAGCGCCGAAAGGTCCACTGCGCGAGCTTGAAAAGCACGATGAGCCGCATGAGCTTCAAACCGCCCGCAGTCGAGCCCGACGATCCCCCGATCATCATCCAGAGCGTGGTGAAGAGCTTCCGAGTCGGTGACCAGTCGGCCGGCTGGTCGAGCGAAAAGCCTGTCGTCGTCACCGCGCTAACCGTGTCAAACACGGCGTGCCACGGCCGGCCCTCGAGGGCAAAAAGCGCCGATGTGCCGATCAAAATGACGGCGGCGAGAGCATACACTTGCGGATCACGGTGGTGTTCGTCGCCCTGCGAACGACGCGTGAGCCTCTGATAGTTGGTGAAACTGGTGGCGCCAAGCAGCATGCCGACCATGGTCACGGTGAGGACTGCAGGATTGGATGCGTAGTGCCCGATGTTCTCGACATGCGGCGAAAAACCACCGGTGGAAATAGTGGCAAGCCCGTGTATCACGGCGTCCTCAACCGGCATTCCGATGACCAGAAAAGCCGCGCACACGATCCCGGTGAGAACCCCGTAAATCGCCACCAATTGGCGAGCGCTCGCATGCACGCTTCCGGCGACACGTTCGCTCTCGATCGCCGAACTGTAGATGCGAAACCGAAACCCTGCGGGGCGCGTCGCGTTCCATACGGCGACGGACAGGATGACGATGCCCGCACCTCCGATCCACTGCATGTAAGCTCGAAAGAAACGCAGCGACCTGGGCAAGCCCCGCACATCGACGACCGTGAGCCCGGTCGTGGTGAAGCCCGACATGCTCTCGAAGAACCCGTCGATGAACGGCGCCACGGGAAGGAATGCGATAGCCCCTGCAAGGGCGAACAAGGGGTAGGCGAGTGCAGTCACGACGAACGCCTCGCGAAGATGTAGGTCCTTCGGCAGCAGCGCGCGCCCCCAATAACCGAGCCCCAAAGCCACGATGCTGAGCCCGGAGAGCAACCCTGCTACGAGGAACTCGCTCGACACCCACCCAAGCCCTGCCGGTAGCACCAAGAGCCATCCCATCATGCGCGCCAGGCCTGCCAATTGGCCGAGCACCGCCCCGACATCGAGAGGCGTCAGATAATCGCGCAGCCACATGGGGGCGAAGCGTACACCGAAACAAGGATTCGACCGAGGTGGGCGGTCGTAGCTTTTGCAGATTTCAAAGCTAGCCTGCGTGCAGCGGCACGGCACTGCCGAACCATGCAGCGCCCGGCCGGGCATCCAGCAGGCGATCGCGAAACGGTCGGACGTCCACCCCGCGCAGCATCAGCGACCGCAGGACGCCGGCCCCGCGGATGTCTCCAACCAAGCGGAAGCCCACGATGCGGCCGTCACTCAAGAACACCTTGCGTAGCGTCCCATTTTGGCGCGAACGCAGCTCTTCCTGCCCGCTCTGTGATCCTACCGCCATGACCTCGACGCCGAGGTGCTTGAGGCTGTTCATCGATTCGGCGCCCTCGTAGGGCACGTCGAAGCCGAGCAGGCCGTTGGCCACAACTCGTGCTTGAGCCACGGCGTTGGGGAAAATGGCATGGACAAAACGCTCGCCGGTCATCCGGTCTTTGGTTTCCGCCACATCGCCTGCGGCATAGATGTCGGGGATGTTCGTGCGCAGAAGATCATCGACGATGACGCCCCAGCTCGTCTCGACGCCCGATCCCTCTAGCCACTCGATGTTGGGCTTCACACCTGTCGCAGCGATGTAAGCATCTGCGTGGAGCTCTTCACCCGCTTCCAGCTTCACGCCGGTAGCCTCGCGGTCGCCCACAAAGGCCTCGGCGCGGGTGTTGAGCCGTACCTCGACGCCGCGCGTGCGCACGTTTTCGAGCACGATGTCGGCGGTTTCGGGCTCGAGCATCCGCCACATCAGACGATCCTCCATCTCGACCATGGTGACGGCCACCCCCAGATCTTGGAGAAGCAGCGCCAGCTCCACCCCGATGAAACCGGCCCCGACGATGGCTGCGCTGCGAATACGGCCCGCGCGGACGCCGTCTACCAGCTGCTCAGCCGCCGAGAGCGATTTGAAGTTGTACACCCCTTGCACGTCGTGCCCGCCGACTGGCGCATACAGCCCGCTGCCGGTCGCGATCACCAGCCGGTCGTATTTCAGCGCCGAGCCGTCCGCCACGCTTAGCTCATGCGCTTGGGGCGCGAGGGATTTCACACGAACGTTGGATCGGTAATCCACGTTCAGCCGTTCGCAGATGTCGCGCCCCTTCCAGAACAAGGTGTCCTCGCGCCCGGTGAGAAAATGATCGGCCATGGCCGGTGGCGCATAGGGCGGAAAGGGCTCGGACGAGAGCATTGTGATCTCGACGTTGCGGTCATGCTCACGCAGCGTCTCGGCCACGGTGATGCCGGCGGGGCCGGCGCCAACGATTACGATGCGTGACGCCATCGCTCTAGCTCCACACGCAGCAACGCATCGCGCAGCTCGCCGACTTCGCGCAGGAACGCAGAATCCGGACGGGTGAGCAAAGGCCCAACGTCGGGCTCACTCTGCAGAAGCTGCTCCTCGTAGGGGAGCAGGTGCCTGGTGGCAAACGGGAAGCTGCCTTGGTCCTCGAGGATCCGGGAGACACGATCAGCGTCGCCGTCATTGCGCACTCGGTTGACCACCAGATGAATGGCAGGAATCCCCAGCTCTCGTGCAAGGCGCGCGGCGTGCAGGGCGACCTGTACCCCGTTGAAGGTTGGATCGGTCACCACGACCGCGTGGCGGAAGCCTCGGGCCAGAGCGCGGCCGAAGTGCTCGATTCCCGCCTGGGTGTCGAGCAGAATGGCTTCCCGACGGCGCAGGCTGACCG
>CP070713.1:3388676-3400663 GCA_020351445.1 Myxococcales bacterium | reverse complement strand
GGTCGAGCGCTTCTCGAAGCACACCATCCGCGCCGGACGGATCACCTGAGCGTGCAAGCGCCTCGCCAAGCTTACGGCTGAACGTCGCGATGGCGCGGTCGTAGACCGTGTCTCCGCTCTCCAGCGTTTCGCGCCTAGCCAGCTCTAGTGCGCGGCGATACTCGAGAACCGCCCCGAGGTGATCGCCCCGGGCCATCGCCGCATCGCCTGCCTTTTCGAGCACGACCAGGCTGGTCACTGCATCGACGCCGCGGAAGGCATGCGCCGCGCGAACCTCTTGCGGCGCGCGAAGGTCGCTCAAGACCTCGTACGTGCGCCGATGAAGCGCACGGCGCGCCTCGGCGGGAATCGAGGCCGCCACGAGATCCGCAATGAAAGGATGGACGATACTGACTTTCGAACCGTCGAGCTGCACGAGCGAATTGCCGGCCAGCTCGTCGAGGCCCTCCAGCTCTTCGCTGCCCGACACGGCGCGAAGCGTGTCCAGATCACATGTCCTGCCGAGAACTCCGGCTGACTGAAGGAGGCGTTGCGCACCGACGTCGAGACGCTCGATGCGTTGCGCGATCGCATCGGCCATTCGTGGCGGTGGCCCCTCGTCCGGCGAGATCCCCAGGGCCTCCAGCTGCTCGAGGTGTAGCGGCAAGACGGCCCCTCCCACCGATTCGGTGAGCTTGTGAAGCCCAGACACCAAACGGAGGTGGAAAGATCCCGCCAAGAACCGCTCAGCCTCTTCCGAATCGAGGCCATCGAGACGAATCACCTCGTTTGCCAGAACGCCGCGGTCGTGATCGCCGGCGGTCACCAAGAGTACCGGCTCATTGCCCAACACCCGCGCGAGCTCGATGACCGTTCGCTGGGTGAGCCCATCGCAATAGGAAAGATCGTCGACGAGCAGCATCGCGCGGCCGCTCGACGCACGGCCCCGTGCTTGGCGGACTGCGCAGGCCAGTGCTTCGGCCACGGCCCCCGTTCGCGAGCGGCCGTCGCCCCCGAATAGACCCGCGGGGTTCATCACTTCGTCGACACCCGCCCCGGCCAGCGTTGATCCAAGCTCCTCCCCGCGATTGGCCATCCTTGCCAACTCCGAGTCGTCGACTTCGAGGAGCTCAGCCAAGATCGTACGAATCGCCGAGTACGGAACGGGTGCGCCGGTCGGGTGCGCGCCCGCACCGATGACGAGGTCTCCCTCAGCCGCGGCTATTTCCGCGATCTCGGTGAGGAACCGCGTCTTGCCGACGCCCGGCTCCCCAAAGACGTGAACCCAATGCACGCCCTGTGCGGCTGCATGACGGCTCTCGCGAAGCCGGCGAAGCTCCTCCTCGCGTCCCACGAATTCCCGCTGCGACCCGAGCGGCGGGTAGAAAGACGGCCGGAGTGAGCGACTGCTGCCGAGAGCCGGCTCGACCGCGCCAAGCCGCGCACCACACTCGCCGCAGAAGTTTTGGGAAAGTGTTGCGGGTGCACCGCAGTTCGGACAGGGAGTGACCGACGCTCGAAGAACGCGCAGGTCTTCGAGTGCGCTGCGAAGCGCCTCCTGCATGTCGCGCGCGACTTGGTATCGGTCGTTCGCGTTCTTCGCGAGCGCCTTCATCGTCACTTCGGCGAGGCGATCGGGGATGTTGCGGTTCGGGCTCACCACGCGAGGATCCGGGATCGGATCGTTCAAGTGCCTCAGCACGACCCGCGTGGGCGTGTCGTCGATGTACGGCAGGTGCCCAACCAAGAGCTCGAACAGAACGACACCGAGCGCATAGAGGTCGCCCCGGCCGTCCACTGCGTCACCGCGTCCTTGCTCAGGGGACATATAATCCGGCGTACCGCACACCAACCCCGGCTTCGTGATCGAGCTCTCCTTACCGACGATGGTCGCAAGCCCGAAGTCGACGACCTTGACCAGATCGTCTCCCGACCGAAGCGGGCGCAAAATGATGTTCTCGGGCTTCAAGTCACGGTGCACGATGCCGAGGTCGTGGGCCTCGCCTAGCGCATCGAGGGTGTTGATCAGGATGTTGCACACCCGCTCCGCCGACAGCGGCCCCTCCTCATGCATCACGAGCGCCAAATCCTTGCCGCTCAGGAACTCCATCGCGAGGTAGAGAATCCCGTCGTCGGTCCGGCCGAAGTCGATGATGCTCACGCTGTTGGGGTGATTCAGACGGCTCGAAGCCCGTGCCTCCTGGTAGAACCGCGCGACCGTCTGCTCGTCGCTGAGGAGATGCGGATGGATGACCTTAACCGCCACGGTACGCCCGAGCGTCGATTGCTCGGCTTTGTAGACGCGCCCCATACCCCCGACGCCGACGACCTCCTGCAGAAGATAGCTACCGCCCACAACACGACCGACGAGCGGGTCCGCGGCCCCGGTTCCTCCCTGCTCGTCAGATGGCGCCCCGCACGCAGAACAAAAACGCGCGGCATCCTCTACCGACGCGCCGCATTGATGGCACAAGCGCACCCCTGCAGCATATCCCACGCGGTGCCGGGCTCAAACTAGCGAGCGCTGAACACCTGGCCGGTGCTACCGCTGCTCTTCGTCGAGCCGACGCATCGCTTCGAGCAAAAGGTGGTGCGTGGGAATCCCGATCGCGTCCTCGACCGGCGTCAGGTCGGGCTCGAGCGCGAAATCCCCCTCCGTCAGACGAAGGATCCCGTACACCGCCTCGGCCCCGGCGAGGTCGCCAAAGCGCGCGTCGTGAATCGAACCGTCTTGGAACATCATCTCGCCCTGTAACGTCCCGCTGTGCACCTTGAGACGCCCACTCTTTCTTCCGTTTGCGAGGATCTGAATCACGTCGGGGAGCGACATCTCTTGCAGCGACCCAGAGACACCACGGCCACCGGGCTTCTTCTTGCGGCTGTCCGAGATGATGCGGCTGGCCTTGGCCGCAACGACGGCGGCCGACGCGGGCTTCACCACATAATCTGCGGCCCCGAGCTCGAGTCCACGATTGACCGAGGACTGCGCGCGCTCGGACGTGACGAACATCAAGGGCACCTGAGCGTGCGCGCTTTGCTGCATACGTCGGAGAAGGTCGTAGCCTTGGCCGTCGGACAAATGCACTTCACTCACCACGACATCGTACTTTTCGGTGTCCAAGCACCGAAGCGCACCCTCGACCGAGCGCTCGATCGTGACCTCGTAACCTTGTCCAGCCAACCGCACCTCGAGAACCGCGGTTTCTTCCGGGTCGGGGTCGACGAGCAGCGCGCGATGGCGGGCGGACAGAATCTGGGTCTTCATCCCTTCATCGAGGACGATGTGTCGCAGCCAGTCGACGACCGCCGGATCAAAGGTCGTTCCCTTGTGTGGGTCTAGTGCGTCGCAGGCTTCTTCGGCGGGAACGCGACGCCCGAGGGCGTTGGCCTTGCTCTGAGTCAGGTCGATGTAGCTCTCGACCACCGCAAGCACACGCGCGCCGAGCGGAATGTCCTTGCCGCTCAAACGCTCCGGGAAGCCCTTCCCGTCGTAGCGCTCGTAGCGATGGCGAAGCGCGTCCACCGCGGTTTGTGGCAGAGCCACCGACTCGAGAAGCCGGATCGGCGCCGTGTAGACTCGCCGCGCGGCCTCGCGCTTTGGTTCGTGTAGCGCTACGTCGAAGGGCGTCACGTGCGAGTCGGCCGAAACTCCAACATCGTGAAGGTACGCGGCCATCAGAATTTCCTGGATCTGAGGCTTGGTGAGCCGAATCCGCTCACCAACCTGTTGACACACGCGGGCGACGCGCATGGAGTGCCCGCCGCGGTCCTGGTTGAGTTGCTCGATCAGGGTGACGAGCACGCTCAGTGTCTCGAGGTAGACCTCGGGATCAACGGTGAGATCTTCGCCTTGCGACGGCTCCGACGGTTGCTCGATCAGCGTCTGGTCTCCCGGAACTCTGGGCTGCGTCTGCGGTGGCGGCTCTTCGGACTCGGGCCCCAATACCTGATCGTTCGCCGCCTGCTCCATCTCGAGCGACTGTGCCCGTCGACGGCGAACCAAGAGCCCGTCCTTCTCCTCGAACACCTGTCCCCAACCCGGGACCGGGTCCGATTCGCGGGACGATTGGACCTGCCGCGACGAGGCGCCACTCAGCAACATCTCGAACGGCCGGTTGTCCTGGTCGTAGTGCTTGGCGATCGCGGCACGGATGGCGGCCTCGCGGGCCACGTACACCTTCACGTCTCGGGCACCCGTCGCAAACTGCATCTGCTGCCGCACGTCGTCGTCGGTCACGTCCGCGGCGACCACCGACAGCGTTCGGCTCCGGTTGTCGTACAGAATCGGAAACGCAGTAAGCCGCTTGGCGAGCTTGCGCGACACCTTTTTTAGCAGCAACGGCTCGACACCCGCCTTGGCCAACCGCTCAGAGCCGACGAACCGCGTCCGGTAGACGCCGGCGATGTACTTCAAGAGCTCGGCCTCGCTCATGAGCCCGAGCTGTATGATCGCCTCTTCGGCGGTCGACTGCGTCCGCTGAGCGTGGATGAGCACCTCATCGTAGAGGCTTGGAGACACTTTCCCCTCCACGACGAGCCGATCCAAGATCGCAACGCCACGAGTCCGTGCCGACTGTTCTTGTGAAGCCCCCCGACTCACAGTCCCTACAGTCTAGCGAACGAAATCGGGACCGGCCCTCTTTGCGCCCGAAAAGCCGAAATCGACAAGAAAGCCGGGCCTGCTAGAGTCCTCCGCAGTGAGGCGGAGGCTGGGAACCTGGCTCTTTTTGGGCCTGACCGCGACGGGGTGTGCCACCACCGGCACGCTCCAAAACGGGGTGTACCACGGCGAGCAGACCTCCTATCAAATCGGCACGGTCAGCTCGGACTGGACACCCGTCACCGTCAGCGGGCAAAACGATCTCGCTTGGCACAACCGGACCAAGGGCGCCGTCATGCACGTCGATTCCGACTGCGACCCCGCTCTGGACATCCCACTCACGGCCCTCCGCAGCCACCTGATGATCGGCTTCACGGAGCGCGAGGTCGTCGAAGAAGAGGTCGTACCAATGGACGGCCGCGAGGCCCTCCGCACCCACTTCACCGCCAAGCTCGACGGAGTGCCGCGCGACATTCTCCTGCAGATCCTCAAAAAGGACGACTGCGTGTACGACTTTGGCTTGATCACCCCGCCCGGCCCGAGCTTCGATGAGGCGCTACTGGACTTCGACCAAATGCTCGCCGGCTTCACGACGGGCCGGCCGTGACTTCTGCGTCGCCATCCACACGGCCTCGCAACTTCACTACTTGGGCCGACTATCAGATCCGGCGCCTTCGAACATTCGTCGAGGAAGTCGGCGGTGCGACGGTTCTGGCGGGGCGCACCTTTCGCACGACATTTACCACGCGGTTCGACACCGCCGAGTTCATCTATCAGCTCGAAGTTCTCGGAGTGCGAAGCACCGCGATCGCGGCGGCAACGGCGATCTTCGTCGGAATCGTCATGACCATTCAATTCGCCGTATCCATGGAAGCCTTCGGCGCCAAAGACACTCTCGGCCGCGTCATCGCGGTGTCCGAAGCGCGTGAGCTTGCCCCTTCTCTGACCGCCCTGGTTGTCGGCAGCCGAATCGCTGCGGGCATTGCCGCGGAGCTCGGCTCGATGACGGTAACGGAGCAAGTCGACGCGATCCGGGCGTTGGGCGCCGATCCAATCCGCAAGCTCGTCGTGCCTCGCCTCACAGCCTGCATCGTCATCATGCCTCTGATCACCTTCATTGCATTCATCTTGGGGATGATCAGCTCGATGCTGGTCGCCGCGCTGTCGTACGGAATTCCCATGGAGTTCTTTTTCTCCACGGCACTCGACTCTCTTCAGATCAATGACTTCGCCAGCGGGGTCTTCAAGACGCCGTTCTTTGGCTTCTTGATCGCCATTCTCGGATGCTACTTCGGCTTGCAGACCCGGGGGGGAACCGAAGGCGTGGGCCGGTCGACGACCCGATCGGTCGTGGTCGTCTCGATCAGCATCTTGATGGCCGACGCCCTGCTTACGCAGATTTTCGTGAGCCTGGGCACCCTCTAGAGAGAATCAGATCCGATCGGGGGCGTCGAACGTCCCAGACAACATGACCAACATGACTCGCCGGCTCTTCATGGGGATGCTTCTATGGGTTGCGGGATGCTCGTATGGAGCGCCGCAGCCGGTCCGTTCGACCGGCCTCGATCTGAGCCCTTCGCTGATGGGCGCCCCGGTCCTGGACGTATCTAGGCTCGCGAAGACCGACGACTGCGCCGACTGCCATTCGGATGTGGCCTCGCACTGGATGCATAGCGCGCATGCGTATGCCTCGTTCGACAATCCCTGGTACCGGGCGAGCGTCGATCAGTTCCGCGCCCAGCGCGGCAAAGAAGAGAGTCGGTTCTGCGCAGGCTGTCACGACCCGCTCCTCCTGATGTCGGGAGACATTGACGGGGAGGTCGAGCCCGACAACGAGCTGGCGTACGCCGGAATCACCTGCTTGGTCTGTCACAGCGTCGAGTCGACGCGCCCAGACGGCAACGCGAGCTTCACCCTGACCGATGCACCGGTCCTGCTCCCCGATCCGGCGAAACCCGAAGAGATCGAAGCGCACAGGGCGCGCCTCACGCTGCAACCGCTTCGAACCGCTTCGCTATGCGGCTCGTGCCATCGGTCTTTTTCCGGTCCCGCGATCGGCAATGAAAACCACTTGGCTGGAATCGACGACCTCGGCGATTGGACATCGTCGGCGTTTGCCGGGGCCGTCCAAGACCGACTCACATCCGTCGAGGAGAACGGCTGCCAGGGCTGCCACATGAGTCCCGAAACCGCATCGAACGCCGAAATGGCGGGCGCGCATGACGGCAGCGTGAGCAGCCACCGCTGGGCCGCATCGCATACGGCGATGACTACGCAGCTCCCGGATCCCAAGCACGTCACGCAAGCGCGCGGGGAGCTCGAAGGCGCCGTGATCGTCGATATCGGTGCGGTGCGCGCTGGCCAACGCCGCTACGTGCTCCCCGAGGAGTCTCGGCCTCGTGGCGGGGAGCGCTTGGTCTTCGACGTCTTGCTGGAAAACGACGGTACCGGGCACAGGTTCCCCGGTGGCGTGCGCGACATGCACGACGTATGGGTCGAGGTCGAGGTCCGCGACGCGGCAGGGAAGTTGCTCGCGGTGTCGCGCCCGACCGATGACGACAACGAAGACGTGTTCATGCTGCGCGCCACGGTCCTCGACGCCGCAGCCGAACCGGAGGTGCTGCATCAGGTGCACCGCTTCTCGGCGCCAGCCTTCGATCGGACGCTCCCCGCGCACGACGCACAGGCGATTCGCTACTCGATGAGGCTCCCGCCCGGAGCCGAGATGCCGCTCCAGGTCGACGCACGATTGCTTCACCGCAAGCACAGCCTGCAGTTTCAAGCGTTCGCTTGCACGGCCAGCCGCACCGATCGAGGCATCGGCTTCGCCTTGGGCGCCGAGACGCACCGCAAGGTCGCTCTGGACCCGTGCGTCGAACAGCCGGTGACCGAGATAGGCGCTGCCACCGCGTGGATGGGACGTGGGGCATCGGATCGAGAACCATCGGGAGGCGCTGCACGCCCGGCCATCGAGCGCCTGCTGACACAAGCTCTCGCGCTCCTTCACTCGAAGCAGGAGCACGTGCACGTGGCCAAGCCGAGCATCGATCGCGCGCTGCGGCTGGCTCGCGACACCGCGTCGCCTCTCCTGGAGGCACAGGCTCTGGTATTGCGCGCGCGCCTGTCTTCGGTACAGGGGCGACCGCAGGAAGCAGTCGCCTTCACGCGACGGGCAGAAGCGCTAATCGGGCCAAACCCGGTGCTCGATCGGGTGCGAGGCGACGCGTACGCCCGAGTATGGCGGTGGCGAAAAGCCGCCGCTTCGTACCAGCGCGTGGCCGAAGCCGCGCCCCGCGACTGGCGCGCTTGGCGAGACCTCGCGCGGGCGTACGGAAGTCTCTCGGACGATCAGAACGCCTTGGCCGCAGCGGACACTGGCCTCCGCCTCGCTCCGCGAGACGAGAGCTTGCTGAGAAGCCGTGCGCTCGCGCTGCAAGGCTTGGGTCGCCCGGACGCAACGCGCGCAAGAGAGCGATGGCTAGCCCACCGGGCACCGGACGCGCAGCCGCAACTTCTGGCAACGTGTGAGCAAGAACACGACAGATGCCGCAGGGACCGACAACCGATACCGCACTACATCCTCTCACCTCCCCGAAAAGCGATTCACGCGAGCGTCGATCCCGGATAAGATGATCGAAATGTCGAGGCAGTATCAGAAGAAGAGCTCCAGCGCGAAGAAGCGAGGAAAGAAGGGTCACGGCCCTTCCCGCAGCACGGTTGGTGGCGGACAAACCACCGGCGTCATGGGCAACATGGTGCATGGTTTCCGCAAAGCGGTCGGCTCCGAGGATTCCAAAGACAAGAAAGGCGGAAGTCTTCTGTGGACCGCCGTCCTCGTTACGGCCGCCATCGCGATCATCGCTTGGAACTTCGCGCGCTAGTCGCGGATTGCCCGCCAGCGCAACCAGTGGTCGGCAAGCACGAGCGCAACCATCGCTTCGCCCATCGGAATGAACCGCGGAAGGAGGCATGGGTCGTGACGCCCTGTTGTACGGATCGTTGTCGGATCGCCGCTCGAAGTGACGGTGTCTTGGCTCCGCGGAAGGCTGCTCGTCGGCTTCACGGCGGCGCGGAGCACGATCGGCATGCCGCTCGAGATCCCGCCCAACATGCCGCCATGGCGGTTGGAACGCGTGCGAATATGGCCCTCCGCGTCGGCCTCGAACGCATCGTTGTTCTCGCTCCCGCGCGCCGTCGCCACCCCGAAGCCCGCGCCATACTCGACGCCCAGCACGGCGGGAAGGCTGAAGAGGGCCTTGCCGAGGTCGGCCTTGAGCTTATCGAACACTGGCTCTCCAAGGCCCGCCGGCACATTACGCGCGATGATTTCGGCCACGCCTCCGATCGAGTCCTGATCTTTTCGCATCCTCTCGATCAGCGCGACCATTCGTGCTGCCGCGGCAGGGTCGGGGCACCGGACGATGTTGGGCTCGCCGTCGGGGAGCGTTTCGACCTGCTCCATGGTGACCCCCGGAGGAATCGTCGCTTCGATATCCCCGACCTGCGTCACATAGCCGAGCACTTCGCCGTCGAACGCATGTGAAAGGAGCTTCTTCGCGACTGCGCCCGCCGCGACCCGCACCACGGTTTCCCGCGCGCTGCTTCGGCCGCCCCCGCGGTAGTCACGGCGACCGAACTTCGCGTCAAAGGTGTAGTCCGCATGCCCCGGCCGGTATACGTCCTTGATGTTGGCATAGTCGCGCGAGCGTTGGTCCCGATTGCGGACAATGATCGCGATTGGCGTGCCAGTCGTCTCGCCTTCGAACACGCCGGATAGAATCTCGGGCGCGTCGGGCTCCTTTCGCTGGGTGACGATCTTGCTTTGCCCTGGGCGACGGCGTTCGAGATCGGGGACGATGTCTTCCTCCGAAAGCGGAAGACCCGGAGGGCACCCGTCGATGATCACCACGTTGGCCGGGCCGTGGCTTTCACCCGCCGTGGTCACGCGGAAGGCTTGGCCGAACGTGCTACCAGGCATGAGCGCTCACTTCTGAGGGCCTGGGTGCCGGCCGATGGCGCGTCCGACGAAGAACGGTCCCATCTGTTGGATGTACTGCGACGTCTGCACCGTTCCTCGCATCGACTGCACGACGTGCGACAGCGGATGCAGCTCCGAGCCAATCAATCCGATCAGGAACTCGTTGTCGTTCGTGTCGAGGCCATGGCAGGCGAGGCGCACGTCGTGTGCGAGGTCCTGCTCGCCGTAGGCGCGTCCGATGGTTGCATGCTCACGCAGAATGCCGCCCTTCTCTCTCGGTTCGAGCTGCTCGAAGGCGCCGGTACGCCGAAGTGGATACCACACCGCCCAGTTCCACTCGGGATTGAGAACGGTCTGCCTCGGGCGGTTCAACAGCCAGAACTCGAGGTCTTGCTCGTAACCGCTGCTGTAGGTTCGGCCGATCATCGTGAGCTCGGGGCGCAGCCTCCACGCACGCAGCGGCTCGGCCTCGAACAACGGGCGGACCGAGTCCACGAAGAGCGCCGGATCCTCGCTGAAGGTCAACAGCGCCACACCGCGCGGGTCGTTGGCATCCGCGTAGACGACCGAGGGAATGTCGGCTTCCTTGAGCGCCGAAATCAAAGCCTCTTGGTTGGCGGCGATCGAAACCCCGCTCGGAACCTGAAAGACGAGCAGCTGCATGAAGAGCCGGCGATCCATGAGCTGCGGCTCCCCGTCCTTGGGGGCGCCTCGCTCGCGCGTGTCGATGGTTGGCAAACCGCCTGGTGCGCCGCCCTGATGTCCTGGCGAATGACCCATGGGGTGACTCATAGCGCTTTTGCGGCCCCTCTGCACAGTGTAGGCTCGCCGGACTCCCTCATGATGCGCGCGTTCAAGATCCTGGCGGCCATTCTCATTCTGGGGCTGTTGGCGCTCGTCGTCGTGGGCTATTCGCTGAACGACCCGAGGCCTGAAGGTCAGCCAGGACCCGAAGCAGACGCACTCGCGAGGTCGTTGGAGGCCGCGGTCCACAAGGACGCCTGGGACCGAACGGGTGCAGTTCGCTGGTCGTTCTTCGAGCGGCATCACTATGTCTGGGACCGCGAGCGCGGCTTGGTCGAGCTTCGGTGGGGCGACTCGAGAGCTCTCTTCCGGACCGCTGATCAAACCGGCCGTGTGTGGAAGGAAGGCGTCGAGCAAGACGCCGCGGACGCCGAAGCGGCGCTACGCGCCGCGTATGCATATTGGATCAATGACTCGTTTTGGCTCAACCCGGTCGTAAAGCTGTTCGATCCGGGCGTTGAGCGGTCGCTCGTGAAGCTCGACGACGGACGCGATGCGCTCCTGGCCAGCTACACGTCCGGCGGTGTCACCCCGGGCGACGCCTTTCTGTGGATCCCAGGCCCCGACGGCCTCCCAGCCGCGTGGCGCATGTGGGTACAGGTCATCCCCATCGGCGGCATCGAAACCACTTGGGAAGGATGGGTCGAGCTCAGCACCGGCGCGAAGGTGGCGACGCAGCATGAAGGCTGGGGCCGCGTGATGACCTTCATCTCCGATGTCGAAGGCGCGGAGAATCTAGATGCGCTCGGCGTGGACCCCGGGTTGTTCGATCCGCTGTTTCAAGACTGAGCGCGTCGTGTCACGCTGAAGACGCCGAGGACAACGAGAAGCGCGCCGACGATGCTCAGAGCATTCGGGTACTCGCCAAAGAGTAGGACCCCCCAGGTGTAGGCGAGGACGATCTGGAGGTAGGTCACCGCGGATGCGCGGCCCGCTGTTTCGAGCTTGAAGCCTTTGGTGATCTCGATTTGGCCGAGTTGGGCGGCAACCCCGATGCCGAGTAGCAAAAGCCACTCGAAACCCTGCGGCAGGACGAGCCCCTCGACGGCCAAGATCGGCAACGCCGCGGGGCCGGTCACGAGGGGGAAGTAAAAGACGACGACCATGTGGTGCTCGGTGGAACCGAGGCGGCGGATGACGACATAGGCAATCGCTGAGAAGATCGCGCCGACGACGCCGATCACGACCGCAATGGGATCCAAGGGCGCGCCTCCTGCAAACAGGAAGGTGGGCTGCGCCACGAGAACTACCCCGATCATGCTGAAGAGCGTCGCGATCACGTCGATCATGCGTAGCGGCTCTTTGAGCGCGAAGACCGCGATCAGCGCCGCGAGCATCGGGTTGCAGAACTGGATCACGGTCGCGTCGGCCAGCGGTAGGTGCGCGATCGCATAGAAGTAGCAACTCAACCCCATGAAGCCGGCGAACCCACGCATCAGTAGGAGCTTCTTGTTGTTGCCCCATGGATAGATGCCGAGGCCCCTGATCACCCACCAACTCATGATGAGGGTGACGATCACGCGCGCGAGCACGAGCTCCATCGTCGGCAGCCGCTCGCCCGCGAGCTTGGCGAAAACGCTCATGGCGCTGAAAAAGAGCGTTCCCACCAACATGTGGCGAACCCCA
>CP070713.1:3377379-3388576 GCA_020351445.1 Myxococcales bacterium | reverse complement strand
AGGTCGACTCATGGGAACTCGAACGGGCGGCGGCCCGGCACCAAGCGATCGAAAACCTCATCTCGAAGTCACGCTCGTTGCGCCTCGAACGCGTTACCGAGGGAATTGTTCGCATCCGGCAGGGGGACGGCTTGGACGGCGCACGCCTTCTTCTTCCGGACTTGGCCGCCCGCCTCGCGCAGCTAGACGCAGGTGCCTGGGTGGCCGCCGCGCCCCACCGCGACTTGCTACTCTTGGCGCGTGGACGAGCAGTCGAGGAGCTCTCCAAGCGCGCCGAAGACGCGGTCCAGCGCGCACCGCATCCAGTTTCGGCTTCGCTCTTCGTGATCACGCCACGAGGGCCCCGACCCCTGTAACGCTAGAACGTGGGGTTGCGGCGTCTAGGCCATGATGCGACCGTGGCAAGCCCTCAGGAACGCGTCAAACTAGGCCCGTGCTCGAGCCACGCACCATGCGACAACACCCCTACGCGCCCTTCATCGACCGCGTGCACAAGCCGGCCCAGTATCTGGGCGGCGAGCAGGGCGAAGAACGCAAACCGTGGGAAGAGGTCAGGTGCCGCATCTGTCTGGCATTCCCCGATCTGTACGAAATCGGGATGAGTCATCTCGGCTACAAGATCCTCTACGACATCGTCAATCAACGCCCAGACCTCCTGGCCGAGCGCGGCTATGCCGTTTGGGCCGACATGGAGCGGGAGCTACGCTCACACGACCAGGCCCTTTGCTCGCTCGAAAGCGCGCGGCCGCTCCGCGATTTCGACATCGTGGGGTTCTCCCTTCAGTACGAGCTGACCTACAGCAATATCTTGCAGATTCTGGACCTCGGGAAGATCCCGCTGCGTGCCGATCAGCGGACCAATGCAGACCCTCTCATCGTTGCCGGGGGTCCAACGGCAACCCATGCCGAGCCGATGTCACCGTTTATCGACGCGTTTCTGATCGGTGACGGTGAGGCCAAGGTGCCGGAGCTCATGCAGACTTGGGCCGACATGAAGGACAAAGGGCTTGCCCGGTCCGAACGCCTGCTTCGCATCGCCAAGCTCGGGGGCTTCTACGTCCCCTCGCTGTACAAGAGCGTGCCGACGGACGAAACGAAGATGCGCGTTGTGGAGCCGAATCACCCCGAGGCCCCCTTCCCCGTTCGCCGATCGATCGTCGAGGACTTGAACGACTACCCCTTTCCCGTCGACGGCCCGATCGCCAACTGTCAGACCGTCTTCGACCGCGCATCGATCGAAGTCGCTCGCGGCTGCACCGAGGGTTGCCGCTTCTGTCAGGCTGGCATGATCTACCGTCCGGTCCGCGAGCGAGAGCCCAGGGCGATCATCGATGCATTGGTGCGTTCGGTTTCCGAAGCCGGCTATGACGAAGCGTCTCTGACCTCGCTCTCGACCGCCGACTACAGCGCGATCGCGCCTCTCGTTCGGGAGTCGATCGAAGCACTCGCCCCACATCACGTGGCTCTCAGCGTCTCGTCGCTTCGCGCGTATGGGCTCAGCGAGAACGTGCTGGACGACATGAAACGACAGCGCGCAGGCGGGCTCACGTTTGCCCCGGAGGCGGGGAGCCAGCGCATGCGCGACGTCGTCAACAAGAACGTCACAGACGAACAGCTCATGGAAACCGCCGAGCGCGTGTTCTCGCGAGGATGGAGCAAGATGAAGCTCTATTTCATGATCGGACTGCCCACGGAAGAGGACGAAGACGTTCGAGACATCGCGCGAACGGGAGCCCGAGCACTCGAGGTCGCACGTCGAATTCAGCACAACAAGCGTGCCCGCGTGACGGTCAGTGTGTCGACCCACGTTCCGAAGCCACATACGCCGTTTCAGTGGTGCGCGATGGACCCGCACGACGAAATCCTACGCAAGCAATCGGTCCTTCGCGACGAGGCCGCCTCTACCCGTGTGCAGCTCAGGATGCACAACTCGACTGGATCGTGGCTGGAAGGGATGCTGGCGCGCGGCGACCGACGCTTGGCCGATGTGGTCCAAGGCGCGTACACACGCGGCGCCCGCTTCGACTCGTGGGATGAGCAACTCGACCTCGATGCCTGGACGGCTTCGCTCGAAGAGGCAGGCATCGACCCATCTTGGTTCCTCGGGACGATTCCCGTGTCAGCGCGCCTGCCCTGGTCGCACATCGACGTCGGGCTGGAACAAGGCTTCCTCGCTCGCGAGTATCGAAAAGCGCTTCGCAATCGTCTGAGCCCGCCGTGCGGCAAGACGGTTGGTAGCTTCGTGCATCACACAAACGTAAAGGAAGCGGAAGCCGAGAAGCGCCGCTTGGTTTGCTACGACTGCGGCATCGCATGCGACCTCACCCAGATGAAGGAGGAGCGAACCGGGTTTCTCCGGAGCATGGACGCGCTCGAGCCTCGACGAGCGCCTGCACCCTCGAATGAAGCCTTGCAAGGCGCGACGGTCGATCGGCGGCCGTTTCATGGCGTCGACCAAGGCCCCCCCATGCGCATCCGCATCGGATACCAGAAGCTCGGCCGAACCGCGTACACCTCGCATCTCGATCTCGTACGAAATTTCCCGCGCATGCTGCGTCGCGTGGGGCTTCCCCTCTACTACAGCGAGGGCTTCCGGCCGCTCCCCCGGCTTACCTTCGGCCCCGCGCTGCCGGTTGGGACGGCCAGCTTGTGCGAACACGTCGACGTTCGGCTTCGGGCGGCTGAGCATCCCGACCTCAGCAGTCTTTGCGAGCGCCTCAACGACGTTGCGATCGACGGAATCGAATTCTTCGATTACCGCGTCCTGGGCCCACACGACGCTGCACTCAATCGAGTGATCGAGGAAGCCGACTACGTCGCGGCCCTGTCGAGGCAGGAGCTCGCGGCCCTAGGCATTGCAAATGAAGAAACCTTGCAGGGGATCTTGAGCAAGCGTCCCGGCGAGCTCTACCTCGATCGTGACATCCGCGGCGTGAAGAAGCGCATCGACATCGTGGCCGCCTTGGTCGATGTTCAGGTGGGCCGAGGCGAGGACGCGCTGGCACAGGCCGGCCTAGCGGGAAATCTGCTGCCGGTCACCATCACGCTCCGCCTGGGCGGCAACACCACGCCGCGGCCCGGCGAGGTGCTTCACGCGCTGATAGGCATCGACGGGCTGGCCCCACGGGTAGTTCGGTCCGGGTTTTTCGCGAATCGGAGGATGGGACGCGTCGCGCCATTGCAGTTGGAGCTCCTTCGGGACAAACCTTCCCTCCAGGCCGCCGAATGACCGACCGCTTCGACATCCTTCGCAGTTTGCTTCGCTCCGCGGCGGACCGCGCGGTCGACCGTGTGAGGGGCACCAGAGTGGCCTTGGTGACCAAGCAGCTCCTCGAGCGCCTCACGCAGCAGCGCTGGCGCCTGAGTGACGAGGTGCTGACCGCGGCGGCGGCCCACGCCGATGGGGTCGATTCCGCAATGGTGGCATGTCGCTCTGGGCGCATGTTCGTCGATGCGTCCATGACGAGCGGCAGAGAGGTGCAGTTCACCTTGGCGCCTCGCACCGTGCGGTTTGCGCCCCGCGGCGCTAAGGAGATTTCGTTCGACGTCGAGCCTCCAGACGCCCATGACACATCGATCGTCGGCGCTCTTGCAGGTTGCATTGCGAAAGCCACGTGGCCGATGATCGCTCCAGCGGACTCGCTCGACGTCGGCGGCGCCATCGTCGAACGCGAAACTGCTGGGCGGTTGCGGGTGGACCTCCGAAGCGTCCCCGCAGTGCGGCGATTCGCATCGACTCAGAGCGCCGCAATGATCTTCGACGTGCTCGAGCTCGAGTCGATCCGCGTCGAGCCGGGCGCCCTCGCAATCAAGCTCAAGCTCCCTCAGCTGACGCCCTAGAGCTCTTGTTTCCACCGTCGTGACAGTGCGACCTCGGCCTTGTACGCTTCGATCGACTTGTGCTTTTCCTCGTCCGACCACCCGATGAGGTGAGCCATCCGAGTCGCGACCTTTTCGACCGAGCCGAGGCCCTGATCGTAGTCTCGAAAGAAGATCTGTGTCCGCCGAATCATGATGTCGCAGACGCTGGCGGCAAGCTCTTCCCGGACGCCGAAATCGACCTGCGCCATGATCTCCACTCGCCCAGGGACGATCGGCTGGATCAAAGAGGGCTCGCCGACACAAAGCTTCGCCACCTCCAACGCGCGCATGCCGTAGGTGTCGACCAAGTGGTGGCTCACTTCGTCCGAAAGATCACACTCACACGCCTCGCTGAGCTCAGCAGCGACCTTGTCGTGGTCATCGTCTTCGGGCCAACCGACCGCGCCCGGAAGTGGAAACCTGAATGTCTGGCCGGACTGGATATCCTCGGGAAGGTTCCCGGTCAGCTTGAGCAGGTTGACCGCTACGTCGACGCACTCCTTGGCCATCTTGCGATACGTCGTGAGCTTGCCACCGGCAATGGTGATCAGGCCGTCCTCGCCGATCAGGATCTGGTGCTCTCGGCTCACTTGCGATTCGGAGATCTCGCCAACCTCCGGCTCGGGTGCGATGAGCGGGCGCAAACCTGCCCAGGTCGAGATCACATCGTCGCGCGTGATGGGGTTATTCGGGAAGTGGTCGTTTGCCGCAGCGATGAGGTAGTCAACGTCCTCGAGGGTGGCGGCTTCCTCACCTGGCGACCCATCGTAGTCTGTATCGGTCGTGCCGACGTAGGTGCGCTCTCCCCAGGGCAGCGCGAAGAGCAACCGCTGGTCGGCTGGGTGGAAGAGCACAACGGCGTGCTCGATCGGGAGCTTTTCTCTTTCGACGACGATGTGGATGCCCTTGGTGGGCCGCAGCATCTTGCCGGTTCGCGGGCCGCTCATCGCGAGCACCTTATCCGTCCAAGGCCCAGTCGCGTTGATCACGGTGTGCGTTTTGACTTCCCGAAGGCTTCCGTCCCGCGCATTCCTGACGACGACCCCGGAAACGCGCCCCTGCTCATCTTTGGTAAACGCGTCGACCCGGGCCCAGTTGACCGCGACGCCGCCGTTGCGGATCGCGTCCACGATCGTTTCGAGCGTGAGCCGGGCGTCGTCGGTGGAGCAGTCATAGTACACGGGAGCGCCTTGCAAGCCCTCCTGCTTGAGAATCGGCTCTTGCTCGGCGACTTCGCTGGGTCTCAAGGTCCGGTGACGTTTGGGCGAGCGGAATAAGGCGAGACCGTCATAGAGCCACATGCCCGCGTTGATCATCCGGAGGCTCTGTCGCGCACCCTGATAGACGGGAAACAGGAAGGCGAGCGGATTGACGAGGTGAGGCGCGAGGTCCATCACGACTCGCCGCTCGCTTACGGACTCGAACACCAAGCTGAACTCGTAGCTCTCGAGGTAACGCATCCCTCCGTGGATGAGCTTGCTGGACCGGGAGCTCGTGCCGTACGCGATGTCGTTTTGCTCAAACAGCACGACACGCAGCCCGCGGCGCGCGGCGTCCCGCACGATTCCGGCGCCCGTGATCCCGCCGCCAATGACGATGAGGTCGACTTCGTCGGGGACTCTCTCCCACATTTCTTCGCGAGTGGGCATTAGGACTCTCCTAGGATGTTCTGTTCTTCCAGGTAGCTGATCACGCAGGCCGCCGCCTCGTCAACCGTGAGATCCTGGGTCCGGAGATGAACCTCCGGATGTTCCGGCGCCTCGTACGGGGCGTCCAAGCCGGTGAAATTCGAAATCTCTCCGGCCCTCGCCTTTTTGTAGAGTCCCTTCGGATCACGGGCCTCGCAGATCTCGAGTGGCGTGTCGACGAACACCTCGACGAACTCACCAGGACCCATCAGTCCTCGCACCCGGTCGCGGTCCTTCTGGTACGGCGAGATGAACGCAGACAGCACGAGGGCCCCGGCGTCTGCAAACAGTCGTGCCACCTCCCCAATGCGCCGGATGTTCTCGACGCGTTCCTCTGGAGAAAATCCGAGATCGCTGTTGAGCCCGTGGCGGATGTTGTCGCCATCGAGCACGTACGCGAATCCGCCACGCTCGATCAGCATGCGCTCTACGCGATGCCCAATGGTGCTTTTCCCCGACCCGGAGAGGCCCGTGAACCAAAGCACGGCGCCACGGTGTCCGTGCGCTGCGGCGCGAGCCTCCCGGTCGACCTCGCCGACGTGCCAGGTGAGGTTTTCTGCCTTTGGCGCGCTCATGGCGGTGAACATAGCCCCGCTCTCCAAGGGAGCAACCTAGACCGCAAGCTGCTTCGCAAGCGCTTTCACCGTCAAAGGCGAGGACCCTTCGGCCTTGTTGTTGACGAGTACGTAGCACTCCATATCCCGCTCGAGGGCTGCACGGACAAGTCGGACGAGGTCCTCCCGCATCTCGGGTTGGGGCGCGACGAGCCTATCGAACGGGGCGTAGGCTTCCTTGAGGTCAGCGTACCTCGCCCCGGGAGGCAGCAGGAGCCGGACCACGAGCAGCGAACCTTCGAGCAAACCTTCGACGCGCAACTGCTCCGCCAAACTGGGCATTCGGGACCAATAGTTGAAAACGTGGGCTGCGTCGTGCTTACGGAGCGTCCGGGCATATTCGGGAGTCAGCAACTTTCGGTCGCGCAGCTCGACCGCGAAGGGGAAGTCACGCGGGGCAGCCTCGAGGAACGCATCGAGCTTGTCGCAGAACCACGTCGAATCGATCGGCGACGGAGAGGGCGCCACCTCGACGATCCACGGACCCATGTGCCCGCTGAACGCCACGCGCGCCGGCTCGTGTACTTCCCGAGCGAAGACTTCGGCGTCCAGGAAATTCGGATTCTGTCTCCCAGCATCTGCTCCGTATCGCGGATGCCTCGGATAGCGCGGCATCGTCACGCGCTGCCACACTTTCATCGCCGCGCGGAAGTCGTCGGGAAGCTGGCGCGCGTACGCTTCCAGGTCTTGTTCGGGGACTGGCGTATAGTAACCTCGATCGACGCCCACCGTTCTCATCAACGGGTGCTGTGCGTACTCGCCAAGCGACTCGCGCAGGAACGCGCGCTGATTCGGGTAGCGTCGGTGGTAGACGAGCCCCGACCACCCGGGGAACGTCCAGCTCGACGTGCCGAAACGAAGCTTCGCCGGAAGCTTGTCGCGAATCGATTCGAGCTCGCGCTGGACGGCCATAGCCCCATCTCCAGCATCTTCGGGGCGATCGAAGAGCCCCAGTTGCGACTGCTCTTCTTCGAAGAGCGGACCCTTCCAACGTCGCGACCGCGTCATTTCTGACTGTTGCGTCGAATGGCGATGTTGTGCTGCCGGAGGGTCGTGCTGAAATGGTGGCGCCCACTGCCTTGCGCAACGAAGTAGTAGTAGTCGTGCTCCTCGGGGTCGATGACCGCGACGAGGGCAGCCTTGCCAGGATTGCTGATCGGGCCCGGCGGGAGCCCCGAATGCCGATAGGTATTGTACGGGTTTTCCGGGTCATCCAGCATCGCCCGCGTAATGCGCCCATCGTAGTCCGCGCACGAAGGCGCCGCTTCGGGCACCGCCACGCAACCATATTGAACCGTCGGGTCCGCCTGCAGCCTCCGCCGCGGAAGGAAGCGCTTCGACTTCAGGCGATTCCAAAACACGCCCGCGATTCTCGCGCGCTCGGACGGCACCGCCGCTTCCTTCTCGACGATAGAGGCGAGCGTCACGATGTCGTGCGTCGACCAACCCTTCAATTTGCTGAACTCATCTCCGTATTTCTCCTGGATCTCCTCGTACTTCCGCGTCCAGTTTGCCAGCATTCGCTCGGCGACTCGTCGGGGCTTGGTCTGGTCGTCGAACTCGTACGTATCCGGGAACAGGTACCCGTCGGCGTCGTTGGCGTCCACACCATAGCTCGCGAGGAGCGACACATCCTCGGTCGCGGCAAGGAAATCATCCGCTTCGCACACCCCATACTCTTCGAGTCGCTGTGCAATTTCGAAACGCGAGAAGCCTTCGGGAATCAAGATGCGAATCTGAATGCGGCCCAAGCGTGTTGTCGCATGACGCGCTACCTCCTCCGGCGTCATCGGAAGCCGGAGCCGGACCTTGCCCTGCCGAAGATGCCGGTCGAGCCCGCGCATGCGCATGTAGAGCGACCAAACTTTGGCGTTTTCGATGACGCCTTCGCTCTCGAGCTCATTGGCAAGTGGTCGAAGCGTCATCCCTTCAGGGACTTCGAGGATGACCTCCTCGACTTCGCTCGGTGGGCCATCGGTGTCGGGGTAGATCACGAACAGCCACCCCAGCGCGCCGAGAAGACCCAGAACCGCCAGCAACGTCGCAAGGCTAAACGCCCGCGCGATCGCCCTCCCCACATCGCTCTCGACCTTTATCGGCTGCTCGGGTCCTTCCACGTCCCACCCTTATTGGCGTCTAGATACCCCTGTAGCAAGATGGTCGCTGCAGATTGATCGACGACGTCGCGCCGCTTGGGCCCCCTCCGGCCCATCTCCCGCAACGAACGCTCCGCCGCTACCGTGGTTAGCCGCTCGTCCCAATAGACCACCTCGACTTCGAGCGCCGCTCCCAACATCTCGCCGAATGCTCTGGCGCGCCGCGCAGCCTCGCCTTCGCTTCCGTCGAGCCTCAGGGGTAGTCCAACCACGGCCAGGGAGACCTCATCGCCGGCCAGGGCCTCCCGCACCCTCCGGGACGCTTCCGCTGCGCCCCCCCGCGCGGAAACCGTCTCCCGTGGAAAGGCGATCGACCGGGCTTCGTCCGAGATCGCGATTCCGACGCGAGCCTCGCCTGGGTCAATCCCGACGATCCGGCCCATGTTAGTTACCCGCTGCGGGCTGCACACCAGCGTCGGGAGGAGAAGACGGAGGACTCGATGCCAGGCGCTGGCTCAACAACGGCAACACATAAGGGAAGCCCACCTGGAACTGATCGAGGTCCGGCGCGATCTGCCCGGCCAGCCAGAACATCATCACGGCCGCGCGCTCGACGTAGAACCAGCCGTCGGGATAGTGGAATGAGCGCATCAGAGTGCGCAGCTCGCGGCGCTCGACCTCCGGGTCGGCCAACGCTTCGAGCTCTTTCGAGTTGGCGCTCATGAGCGCCCCGGGGGTGCGGGCTTCGAGCTTGAGGAGCTTCTGAAAGTATGTCTTCACCGTCTGCTCGAGTAGATGACGGTCGCCGCCTTCGGCCACGAAGCCCATCGCTTCGATGCCCTGTAGCGCCAGAGCGTCGTTCTGCTCGAAGAAGCCACGCAGGACATCGACCATCCCAAAGACCGTTTTGTCGTCGACCTTGCTGATCGCGCCGAAGTCGAGCACCACGAGCTTGGCGTCGTCGGAGCCTTCGACGGGCTGAACGAGGAAGTTCCCAGGATGGGGGTCGGCATGAAAAAACCGGTCGACGAAGACCTGCTTGTAGAAGCTCTTCACCAGCCGCTCGGCGAGCTTGTGCAAATCGACCCCGCGTTCCCGGATTTCGTCGAGGTGCGTGATCTTGATGCCCTCCATGAACGTCATCGTCAGCACGTCTCGGGTCGTCACCTCGTCGATCACGTCGGGAAAAAGAATGTGGTCGTCGTCTGCGAAATTGGCTGACATGCGGCGCATGCACTCGGCCTCGTGCAGATAGTCGGTCTCGCGGCGCAGGAGGTCGACTAGCGACGTATGAACAGCCTCGATGTTTTGCACGGGTACGAACCATTTGTAGACGCGAACCATGAGCTTGATGACGCGCATGTCGACGCGGATGACGTCGCGAATCCCAGGGTACAGCACCTTGACGGCGACTTTGCGGCCGTCGTCCATGTACGCGACGTGGACCTGCCCCAAGGACGCAGCGGCCACCGGCTCACGATCGATGTTGCGGAAGAATGCCTCGGGTCGTGCGCCGAGGCTCTCGACGAAGGCTTGCTCGATCTCATCGATCGGATGCGGGGGCACGGCATCCTGAAGAGTCTCGAGCCTCTTGGTGTACACGGGCGGGAGAAAGCCGCCCATGATCGACAGCACCTGCCCGAGCTTGATGTAGACCCCGCGCAGCTTGAGCATTCCGGCGAGCAGTCGCTTCGAGTTCTTCTCGTCGATCCGGGCCTGTCGGCGGCTCAGCCAGGCGGGCACCACGGCTTCCTCGCGCCCGGTGGCGGGGTCAGGACGCCAGCGCCGGAAGACCTTCAGCAGGCCCACTTGCACCAGATAGCTGGCGAGAATGACGCCAAAGGTGAGCTGGGCGCGGACGAGACGGAGGAATAGACTCATGCGATTGGGCGTCGGGAAGCCTAGCAGCGATTGGGGGGTGTCCCAGCGCTTTGGCGGATGGCCCAAAAGGTATAAGGTAGAAGGGTCGTGTCGGGTAGTCGTAGTCGAAAGGTCCGAGAGAAGCTGCACGCCGCGCTCCGCAAGGAGCGCCTGCGGGAAGCGCTCGGCCACTACGAGACCCTTCAGGCCGTAGAACCGCGTGAGCCGCGCTGGCCCCATCGCAAGGGCGACCTGCTCAAGCGGCTACGACGACCAGAAGACGCGATCAAGGCGTATGAGCAAGCGGTCGATCTCTATGCGCAGCAGGGCTTCGTTGCTCGGGCGGCTGCAATGGCCAAAGTCGTTATGGGAATTGCGCCGGAGCGCGTAGACGTGCTCGAGCGGGTAAGCCCGGACACCGCGCGAAAGCTCCACCGCTCCGCGCGGTCTGGGGCCGTGACCGCGGACGCCGGCGGCGGGTCCAACGGAGACGATGTAACGCAGACGAAACGCATCGCGGTTGATGCGCTGCCGCTGGTTGCTGACGACTCCGCAGCGGAGGATCTGCTGAGGTTCACGAGACCGCCCACCGCCCAGGACCGGACGCTCGACCTGGACATCTCCGATGCGGAGCTACGAGACCGCCCGCCGCTCACCGTCGACGGCCTGAGCGAAAGACCGACGGCGGAGCACCTTGCCCAGCTTCCGTCGATGCCACTGTTCGCGGAGGTGCCCCAGGCGGTGTTGGCGAGGATGGTCAAGGAGTCGCGTCTGATCGATCTCGAACCGGGCCAGAACCTGATCCAAAGGGGCACGACGGCCGATGCCCTCTTCGCGCTCATCGAGGGAAGCGTTCAAATGATCCGCGCTGCGGACGAAGATGAAATCGTCTTGTCCGAAGGCGACGTCGTCGGCGTCTCCTGTCTGCTGGAGCGGGTGTGCTACGAAGCGGATGTCACCGCGCGGACGAGTGTTCGCGCTCTGCGCATCAGCAAACTGCTGCTTGACCGGCTCGTCACCGATCATCCAGCGTTGAGCGACATCTTGTTGGAGGTCCTTGGTCGTCGGCTGGTCGCCA
>CP070713.1:3369677-3377279 GCA_020351445.1 Myxococcales bacterium | reverse complement strand
GTGCCGCACATCGCGAGCCGTTCTCCTGTGTAGAAGTCCACGTACGGACACTCGCACTGACCCAAACACCTTCCCCGGCACCGACGCTGACGCCGACAGGATCACGGCCACAGCCCTACGGTCACGGTCACGGCCTCACGGCCACGGAACCAGCCACGGCCCCTGTCGATCCGTCACCCTCGGTGCTAGATCAGGCCCATGCCCCTCCCCGGCTTTCACCCCGCGGTGGCCACGTGGTTCGAGCGTACGTTCGGCGAGCCGACGCCCCCACAGGTCGAGGGGTGGCCGGCGATTCGTGAAGGGCGGCATACATTGATCGCGTCGCCGACGGGTTCGGGCAAGACCCTCGCCGCGTTCCTCTGCGCGATCGACGATCTGGTGAAGCGTGGGCTTGCCGAGGGCCTGGAGGATCGGGTCAGCGTCCTCTACGTATCTCCCCTCAAAGCGCTCAGCAACGACATCGACAAGAACCTTCAAGCGCCGCTCGAGGGAATCCGCGGAACGTTGGAAGAGCTCGGCTACGGCGATGTCGACATCCGGACTGCGGTGCGAACAGGAGACACCCCATCGCACGTGCGGACGAAGATGGTGAAGAAGCCGCCGCACATCTTTGTGACGACGCCCGAATCACTCTACATCTTGCTCACCAGCGAAGGGGGCCGGCGCATGCTCTCCAACGTGCGCACGGTCATCGTCGATGAGATCCACGCGGTGGTGACCAACAAGCGGGGCGCCCATGTTGCGCTCTCCCTCGAGCGTCTCCAAGCATTGGTCGGCCGTGAGATCACTCGAATCGGCCTGTCGGCGACCCAGAACCCGATCGCGGACGTGGCCCGATTCCTGGTCGGCACACCCAACGGCAAAGCCGGTGAGGATGCTCCGCCTGCATGCCGGATCGTCGATGTTGGACACCAACGCGAAATGGACCTGGCCGTCGAGCTGCCCGGCTCCCCGCTCGAAACCGTGATGTCTCTCGAAGTGTGGGAGGAGATCTACGTGAGGCTGGCGGCGCTGATCGAGGCACACCGCACGACGTTGATCTTCGTCAACACCCGGCGCCTGGCCGAGCGGGTCACCCGACACCTCAGCGAGCTCATCGGCGAAGACGCGATCACCTCGCATCACGGCAGCCTCGCCCGAACGCACCGACTCGATGCCGAACGGCGACTCAAGTCGGGAGAGCTTCGGGCAGTGGTGGCCACCGCATCGCTCGAGCTCGGTATCGACATTGGCGACGTCGACTTGGTGTGCCAGCTTGGCTCACCGCACTCGGTAGCGACTTTTCTTCAACGGATCGGCCGCTCCGGCCACTGGCACGGCGGCACCCCAAAGGGCCGCCTCTTCCCCATGAGCCGTGACGACCTCGTCGAGTGCGCCGCGCTCATGCGGTGTGTGCAACGGCGCGAGCTCGATCGGATCGAAATCCCCGAGGGCCCGCTCGACATCTTGGCCCAGCAGATCGTGGCGTCGGCCGCCGCCACCGAAGAGTGGAGCGAGGACGCCTTGCTCTCCCTGGCGAGGCGGGCATGGCCTTACCGAAACCTCTCCGAGGAGACGTTTGGGCAGGTCCTGCACGTGCTGTCCGAAGGCTTTGCCACCAGTCGGGGCCGTCGCGGGGCATACCTCCATCACGATGAGGTGAACCGGCACATTCGCCCCCGCCGAAGCGCTCGCCTCACCGCGATCACCAACGGCGGTGCCATTCCCGACAACTTCGACTACGAAGTGCGCCTCGAGCCCGAAGGCCTGCGCGTCGGCTCGCTCAACGAGGACTTCGCGATCGAAAGCATGGCCGGGGACATCTTCCAGCTCGGCAACGTGTCGTACGAGATTCTCAGGGTCGAGCCCGGCGTCGTGCGCGTCGCGGACGCAAAGGGCAAGCCCCCTAGCCTTCCCTTCTGGTTTGGGGAGGCGCCAGCTCGGGCGAACCTTCTCTCGACCTCGGTGAACGCCATTCGTGAGGGCATCGAACAGCGGCACGGGGACCTCGAAGAGGTAACCACCTGGCTTCGAGGGGAAACCACCGTCGGTGAGCTGGCGGCGCGACAGGTCGCAGAGTACCTGGTGGCCGCGCGAGTGGCGTTGAGCGCAATGCCAACGCGTGAAACGGTCGTGCTCGAACGCTTTTTCGACGAAACTGGAGCGATGCACCTCGTCGTGCACGCCCCGTTTGGAAGCCGCATCAACCGCGCCTGGGGGCTGTCCCTACGGAAGCGATTCTGCCGGAGCTTCAACGTCGAGCTCCAGGCCGCGGCGACCGAGGATGCGATCGTTCTCTCGCTCGGGCCGACGCATAGCTTTCCCCTCGAAGACGTCTTCCGTTTCCTGCGCGCCGAGAACGTCCGTGACGTGTTGGTTCAAGCTCTGTTGGATGCGCCGATGTTTCAAACTCGCTGGCGCTGGAATGCGACCCGGGCGCTTGCCGTCGTCCGGTTTCGCGGAGGCAAGAAGGTACCACCCCCGTTTCAGCGAATGCAGGCGGACGACTTGCTAGGGCTCTGCTTCCCCGACCAAGTGGCGTGTCTCGAGAACGTGGCCGGCGACCGTGAGATCCCCGACCACCCTCTCGTGCGCCAGACCATCGAGGACTGCCTGCACGAGGCCATGGACGTGGAAGGCCTCGAAGCGATCCTGCGGCGGCTACAAGGCGGCGAGTTGAAGCTCTTGGCCCGAGATCTCACGGAGCCGTCGCCGCTTGCGCAGGAGATCCTCAACGCGAAGCCATACGCGTTCCTCGATGATGCGCCGCTCGAGGAGCGCCGAACGCAGGCGGTCATGTCACGGCGTTGGCTGGATCCCGCGCGAGCCTCCGACCTGGGGGCCCTGGACTGCGATGCCATCGACAGAGTGCGCGGCGAGGCTTGGCCCGAACCCCGTGATGCCGAGGAAATGCACGACGCGCTCTTGCTCCATCACTGCGTCACCGAAGGGGAAGCTATAGAGGGTGAATGGCAGGGCTGGTTGACGGAGCTTGCGGCGGCCGGGCGCGCAACCCGCTTCATCACGGAGCGCGCCACGCTTTGGACAGCCGCCGAGCGCCTCCCTCTGCTCGAAGCCGCCTGGTCCACCGGTCGCGGTGAAACAGCGGTGACCGTGCCGGAACGGCATCGACGGCAGACCTGGGCTCCGGAAGATGCTGCGCGCGAGATCGTGCGGGGCCGCTTGCAGGCTTGTGGGCCGACCACTGCAGATGCGCTTGGGCGGACCCTTGGCTTGGGCACGAGCCTCATCGATGCTGGGCTCAGCGCACTGGAAGGAGAAGGCTTCGTCCTGCGAGGAACCTTCACGCCGGACTCGAGCGACACGGAATGGTGCGAGCGGGCTTTGCTCGCGCGGATTCACCGTTATACCCTCAACCGGCTTCGCAAAGAGATCGAGGGGGTCACTGCTGCCGACTACCTGCGCTTCGTGCTCGGTTGGCAACACGCCGCGCCCGACGCCCGGATGGAAGGCCCGGACGGGCTGGCAGCGATCATCGAGCAGCTGGAAGGCATGGAAGCTGGCGCGGCCGCGTGGGAAGCCGACGTCCTGCCAGTTCGTATGGAAGGCTACGATCCGAGCTGGCTCGATCAGCTGTGCATCTCCGGCCGAATCACCTGGAGCCGCCGCACGCCACCCGCGGGCAGAGCGTCGAGCCCCATCCGCACCAGCCCCATCGCGTTTTCGCGCCGAGCGGATGCACAAACGTGGCGTTTTCGCTCGCTGTCCGACGAGCCGACTTCGAACGACGCAACCCTCGCGCTCGACATGCTTCGGCGATCAGGGGCGTGCTTCTTCGACGACATTGTTCGCGACACCGGTCTCCTCCCGACGCGGGCGCAGGAAGCGCTCGGCGAGCTCGTGTCGCTCGGCTTGGTGACCGCAGATGGCTTCACGGGGCTGCGCGCACTGCTAGCACCTGATCCGAAACGACAACGGCGAGGACGGCGCTCGGTAGCGGCTTACAGCATGGAAGCCGCCGGACGATGGACGGTTCTACCCGATGCGCCAGAAGAGCACGACACCGAAAGCATCGCGTGGACGCTGTTGCGCCGCTGGGGCGTCGTTTTCCGCCGCGTCCTCGATCGCGAAGGCGACCTGCCACCGTGGTACGCTCTGCTTCGCGTGTATCGTCGACTGGAGGCGCAAGGTCTGATCCGCGGTGGCCGTTTCATTGCTGGGTTTGCCGGAGAGCAGTACGCCTTGCCCGAAGCGGTTACCGCGCTCCGAAAAGTGCGCCGTCAACCGAAAACCGGCGAGCTCGTTTCGATCAGCGCCGCCGATCCACTGAACTTGGTCGGTATCCTCACCCCAGG
Organism: Myxococcales bacterium; assembly: GCA_020351445.1. Classification (GTDB taxonomy): domain Bacteria; phylum Myxococcota_A; class Polyangia; order Polyangiales; family Houyiibacteriaceae; genus SG8-38. The sequence goes on along the minus strand of CP070713.1, from coordinate 3,372,984 downwards.
TCACCGCATCGCGGCAACGCCAAAGAACCGCATCCTGTTCCGCGACGGCGTCCCGATCGCCTTTAAGGAAGGAAGCGAAACCCACTTCTTGGAGGACCCTGCGGACGATCGCTGGGCACTCAAGCAGGCTCTGCGAAGGCGGCCGATCCCAAGAGCGGTCCAGGCCTACCTAGGCACCCGCCCCTAGACACCAACGCCAGCCCTGGTACCGCCACCGGCACTGCCACTGGCACCGCCACTGGCAGACTTAACCCTTTTGAAAAGGGGACAGTCCCCTTTTTGAAAGGGTTAACTCACGAACAGTGGCACTGGCGCTACCGAAGCACTGAGCCTTCCTACTGGCTCGAGATCGTTATACAAGATCCGAGCAAAGGAGATTTGGAGCCATGACGTTGAACCGCATCATCGTTGCAACGGATTTCTCGGCGAACTCCGACTCAGCAATCCGACATGCCATAGACATCGCACGTTCCACCGGGGCCGGGCTTCGAGTCGTCCACGTCGTGGAGACGCCTGAAGATGGGGAAGCGTTAGAGTCGGCACAGTCGGCGGTGGCGCATTGGCATGCCCACGACCAGGGACGGCTGGCAAGGCAAATCGAGTCGTACGCAGCCGAGGACATCGAGATTACACAAGAGATCGTCGACGCGCCGTCCGTGGCCGATGGACTTCAATCGCTCGTCGACACAGAGGGCGCGGACTTGGTCGTCGTGGGTAGTACCGGGCTGAGCGGGATCAAGCACGCCTTGCTCGGCAGCACCGCCCAGAAAGTTCTACGCACTGTACAGACGCACGTCATGGTTGCTCGGGGTGAGACTCCTAGCTCCGGCTACAAGCAAGTCCTCATCCCGACGGATTTCTCTTTGCCCGCGGAAAAAGCCTTGCAGCTCGCCGTGGCACTGGCACCGCCGGATGCACAGTTCGACCTCGTTCACTTCTGGCGCGTTCCCGAAGCCACCATGGGAGATGAGTATTCCGAGCTGGTGATCGACACCGTTGCCACCTCGGTGAAGGCGCGCGGCCGGAAGCTGCTCGAGTCCGTTCAACGAGACACACCCAACGCCTCGTTCTATTCGGTTCAGGCCTCCCCCGAGCGCGGCCTCATAGAGAAGCTAGAGGAAGGCGACTATGACCTCGTGGTCGTCGGCAGCTATGGGCGTTCCAAACTCAGGCGTTGGCTTCTCGGAAGCGTCGCGGAGCACACCGCCCGTGTTGCGCCCTGTCCTGTCGTGGTAGCGAGGCCCGACTGATCAGAAGATTTCGTAGCTTGACCCCACCAAGTCCAGCCACTCCGCCGCCGGCGGCTGCACGGGCTTACTGGCTTTGAGAGCGCTCTGGAAGGCTTGAAAGCTTGGCGAGGAGGTAAACTTCTCCAAGGACGCTTCGTCTCGGTACATCCCGAAGTGCACGAACGTCACGCCGTCGGACTGACGAAAGGATTGATAGCGGACGCCATCGCTCCCGCTCTCGCGAAGATCACTCATGACCTTGCGAATGTTGTCGGCGTTGATGTCGGCGAACGAGGGATCGACCTGATACTTCACGTAGACGGCTTTCATTTTCCACCTCCGACGAGGTTTCTGGAGCCGCACCGAGAGAGGTCAACCGTCGCACGGTTTGGCTATCACCCTATCACCCGCACCAGCGCTCGCGCGCCCGCTGTCTCCTCTCCCCATCCGTGTTAAGCTCGGCCCCCCATGCCCGACTCGCTCGACAAGTGCTTTTCGGAAGCGAAGATCAACAGCCTCACCCTGCGCAACCGCCTCATCAAAGCAGCAACCTTCGAAGGGAAGTCGCCCGGTGGCGTCCCCAGCCAGGCGCTGATCGACTTTCACGAGCGCTTCGGCCAAGGCGGCATCGGCATGACCACCATTGCCTACTGCGCAGCGGAGTCGGACGGGCGCATCCACCAGGACATGATGTACATGCACGACGGGATTCGGCCCGAGCTCGAGCGCTTCATCCGGACCGTGCAGGCCACCGGCGCCAAGGTCTCCGGGCAGCTCGGTCACTGCGGAGGTTTCACCAAGAACCTGGAGTTCAGTGGAAAACGGCCGCTGGGGCCGTCGAAGGGAACCAACGCGCTCGGGCTCACCTACGGCCTCTCCCGGATCGCCGAGATGACCAAGCCCCAGATCCGCGAACGCGCCCAGATCTTTGGTCGCGCTGCGGGGTTCATGAAATCGGTCGGGTTCGACGCGATCGAAATCCACTTTGGCCACGGCTATGGGATCAGCCAGTTCATCAGCCCCAAGACCAACAAGCGCAAGGACGAATATGGCGGCACCCTCGAAAACCGGATGAGGTTTGCCCTCGAAGTCCTGGCAGAAGTCCGCAAGAACGTGGGAGACGACTATCCCGTGCTCGGGAAGATCAGCATGACCGACGGCGTGCCGGGCGGAGTCACCTATGACGACTCGGTGCACATCGCGGCCATGCTCGAAGCCGGCGGCCTCGACGTGATCATCTGCAGCGGCGGCACGAGCAGCATGAACCCAATGCTGCTGTTCCGTGGGGACAGCATGGTTCCCGGCTTGATCAAGCACGAGAAGAGCCGCCTGATGAAGATCGGCATTCGTCTCGCCGCACCGCTCATGTTCAAAGACTACCCCTACGAAGAAATGTACTTCCTCGAGCCTGCTCAACGGATTCGCGATCGCGTGCAGTGCGGCGTTTGCTACGTTGGAGGCGTGTGCACGAATGACAGCATTCGCACGGTGATGGCCGCCGGATTTGACTTCATCCAGCTCGGTCGGGCTCTAATTTTCGACCCCGACTTCCCAAGGCAGGCTCAGGCCCGCGACAACTACAAGAACGGCTGTAACCACTGCAACCAGTGCGCGACTTTGATCGAAGCCCCGGGCGGCATCTACTGCGTCGAGCGGCCGGGGAACTTCGCGTAGCCCCGAGGCACGAAGACGGGGCTTCGGAGGGCAAAGATGGGCGACTTGAAATTCTCTTCGACCGACGGGGTGGCGCGGGTGGTTTTCAACAGACCCGAGGTGCTCAATGCCCTCTCTCCGAAGCTGCTGAAGGGGCTGATCGCGGTCTGCGCCGATCTCGAACAAAACGACTCGACGAAGGTGGTCGTGTTCGAAGGCGTTGGGGGTTTCTTCTCGGCAGGGGCCGACTTGCCCGCCTTCCTCGCCGAGCTATCGGGACCCAACGCGCATGCCGTGGCGGACCTCGGCCGGCGGGCCACCGACGCCATCGCCGAGCTGCCGCAGATTACCGTTGCAGGGATTCGTGGTCACTGCGTGGGCGGCGCCTTGGTACTGGCGGGGGCGTGCGACGTCCGCATCGCTGC
>CP070713.1:3360678-3369577 GCA_020351445.1 Myxococcales bacterium | reverse complement strand
GAATCGCCGGAAATCGCGGGCAAACCAACTATTCGGCCGGCAAGGCAGGCGTGGTTGGGTTCGTCGAGGCGCTCGCGCCCAAAGTCGCGAAGAAGGGCATCACGGTCAATGCGATCGCGCCCGGCTTCATCGAGACACGACTGACCAATGCTATGCCCGTCGCGATCCGCGAGGTCGCGCGCCGGATGAGCGCAGTGGGGCAGGGCGGAAAGCCCGAAGACGTCGGCCAGGCGATCGCCTTTCTCGCAACCCCTGGCGCTGTGGGTCTGACCGGTGAGACGGTTCGAGTCTGTGGCGGCGCACTCGTAGGAGCATGAAGATGGCCAAGAAGAAAAATGGTTGGGGCAAGAAGCAGCGTGCGGTCGTCGTCGCCGGTGTTCGTACTCCGTTTGTCAAAGCCTTTGGCAAGTTCCTCAAGCTCGACAGCATCGATTTGTCGGACATTGCCGTGAAGTCGCTCCTCGAGCGCACCGATCTTCCCCACCAAGAGATCGACAGCATCGTTTGGGGCGGTGTCATTCTGCCCTCGCTCGCGCCGAACATCGCGCGCGAGATCGCTCTCGACTTGCGCCTCCCGGCAAGCGTCGAAGGCATGACCTGCACCCGTGCATGCGCGTCGGGGCTCCAGGCGGTCACGCTTGCGGCGGCCGCGATTGAACGCGGTGAGGCAGACGTGGTCATCGCCGGCGGATCGGACTCCACGAGCAACGCGCCGCTCAACTTGCCTCAGAAGGCGGTTCACGCCTTGGCTCCTCTGGCGTTCGGCAAGGCGGCAACCCCCGGGGACTACCTCGGAGTGCTGTCGCAAATGATGCCGATCACCGAAATCCTTCCGAAGATGCCAAAAATTGCGGAGCGCACGACGGGTGAAGTCATGGGCGAGTCCGCAGAATCCATGGCTCGCCGCAACGAGATCACGCGCGAGGCGCAGGACCGGTTCGCGGAGCGCTCGCATCACCGTGCCGCCGAAGCGATCGCATCGGGCCGCTTGGACGACGAGGTGGTTCCGGTGGAGGCGCCTGACGGCTGGGTGTACGCCGACAACATCGTGCGTGGCGATACGACGTTCGAGAAGCTTTCAAAGCTCCGGCCCGTGTTTGCCAAGGACGGCACTGTGACGGCCGGCAACGCGTCCGCGCTGACCGACGGCGCGGCCGCGGTCTTGCTGATGAGCGAAAGCAAAGCGCGTGCTCTCGGTTACAAGCCGCTCGCGGCGTTCCGAAGTTGGGCGTACGTTGGCGTCGATCCCACCGATCAGCTCCTGATCGGACCTGCTCTCGCAATGCCCTTGGCGCTCGATCGCGCCGGCATGGAGCTCGGGGACATGAGTTTGGTCGACATGCACGAGGCGTTTGCGGCTCAGGTGCTGTCGGTGACCAAAGCCCTCGCGAGCAAGGGCTTTGCCGAAGTGAGGCTCGGCAAGAGCAAGGCCGTAGGCGAAATCGACGATCGCGACTTCAACGTCCACGGTGGCTCGCTTTCGATCGGACACCCGTTCGGAGCCACCGGCGCGCGCATGGTGACGACGATGGCCAACGAGCTGTCGAGTACCGGCAAAGAGACGGCGCTCCTTGGAATCTGCGCCGCGGGCGGCCTGGGCGCCGCGGCGGTCCTCGAAGCGGTTGGCTGAGCGTGAGGAGGCGGGGGGCAGTTGCGGCGGCGCTGCTGTTCGCTTGTGTCGGGTGCACGAAAAAGGAGCCGCGGGCGCCGGGGCGCGTCGTTACTCTGGATACAGAGGTTCGCGGCTTGTCGGGGCTCACCGTGGACGATCACGGGGCCTTCTGGGCTCCGGGTGAAGACGGCGACGCCGTCGTCCGGATCGATCCGAAGACCTTCGGGGTCACCAGATACCCCGTCGGCGGAGGGCCGGACAAGACCGACCTAGAGGCCATGGCTTGGGTCGACGGGACGCGTTTTGTCCTTGGCACGGAGACCCAAGAGAAGGGACGCCTCCGTGACGTGGTTGTGGATGGCCGCCTTGGCGATGGTCGGTTCATGGTCGCCCCGATCGGCCATCTCGACTACGCCCGATGGCAGCTCACGGCCCCAGATAACGATGGCCTCGAAGGGATTTGTCACGTAGATGGCCTGTTGATTTTGGCCACCGAGCTCGTGGAAAGGCAGCGGGGGCGCCGCTGGGCACCCGTCGGCATGTTCGATCCCAAGACACAAACCTGGACCGCGCATCGTGTGGCCCTCACGAGTAAAACAGGGAAGCTCGCAGCGATGAGCTGCCGAGTCGTCGACGGGTCGATCGTCGCTCTGGCCGTTGAGCGGCACTTTGAAGTGTCGCGGCTGCTTCGTTTCAATCTCGCTCGCGGCCCCGAAGGTCAGTGGATCGAGCCAACCGTGGCGGCAGACCTATCGAAGCTCATCTCGCCTCTGCCGAACTTCGAAGGGCTCGTATGGATGAAGGATGGCTCTGCAATCCTCCTCACCGACAACAAGTACCGCGGCTCCGTCGACAAGCCCAGTCGACTCTACTTCATCCCCGCGAGCGCGATTCGATGAAGCGAGCCACGGTTGCTCTGATTCTGGCGTTGGGGGTCGCCGGAAGCGGTCGAGCCGAATCGTTCGAGCTCGGCGAAGCCGTGGCCGAGCATGTCCGGGAGATCCACTCGCGCAATCCGGAGCTGCGCGACGACGCCTTTTCGAAGATGGGGGGATCCAGCGTGGCGAGCAAAGCGTTCCTCTATTGCTTCGCGACGTCGTATGTCGAGCTCGGCGAACACCAAGATCTCGCCGGGACCGTCGAATACTTCAACACCGGAAGGCGCAACTCGTTCAATCGACAGAGCGAAGCGGCCGGCGTCAGCTGGAACCTTCGCTACGTCCTCGGCGGCCGCCCAGCCAACTTCCGCCAGGAGCTCGACGCCACCCAGGCGCGATGGGCGTTGGTTCTATTCGGGGGCAACGATGCGCAGAACGAGAACGAGCGGATCTACTTGCGGCGTCTGGTGTACTTGGTCGAGCAGCTCGAAGAAATGGGCGTCGTTCCGATTCTCGGCTCGGCGCTGCCGAGAAGAAACACATACAAAGACCGCTGGATCCGCCGCTTCAACGCGATCACTGAAGCCGTCGCAAAACACTGGTCGCTCCCCTTCATCGACTACCACGGCGCCCTGACCGCCCTCCCACGCAAAGGCTTGGCCCGCGACGGCGTCCATCCCAACGTGCTCGGCCAGGGCGGCGTCCGAGCAGCGTGCCAACTGACGGAGAAGGGCCTCCGCTACGGCAACAACCTGAGAAACCTGCTGACGTTGCAGATGCTGCACGCATTGCGCTCCACGATCGCAGACGCAGCCAGTGCCACTGCCACTGCCGCTGGCACTGCCACTGCCGCTGGCACTGACGCTGGCGCTGGCGCCGGCACTGACACTGGCATTGACCCGGCCCCGGCCTCGGCCCCGGATCCGGCCTCGGCCCCCGACCCCCTCCCAATCTCCACCCTAGTCTCCAAACCCGACCTCCCTCTCACCACCAGCCTCCCCAAAAACTGCGGCCACCCCAAACCCAACTCCCGCCTCTACCGAACCCGCCTCGATCTCTTCGACCGCACGCGCCTCCGGGTCTCCGCCCTCGACCTCACCGGGTACAAGCCCCGCGTCTTTTGGGTTCGAATCGATGAAGACGGGGAGCGCTGCGTCCGGCGGCGCAATCAAACGCTTGAGGTGGATGCACTGCCCGGAATGTGGGATCTCCTCGTCGAGGTTCCCGAGCGCGCCGCGCAAGAGGGCCAGATGCTCATCCTGATCACTCGCAATCCACGCTGACGATGGCCGCCGCCGACCCCATACGAATTCACGAGATCTACGAATCGATCCAAGGCGAGTCGACCTTTGCGGGGCTTCCTTGCACGTTCGTCCGGCTTTCGCGGTGCAATCTTCGTTGCCGGTGGTGCGACACCCCTCAAGCTTTCGAAGGCGGAACGCAAATGGAGCGGGCCGAGGTGTTGGACAAGGCGCTGTCGTTTGAAACGCCGCTCGTCGAGGTCACCGGCGGCGAGCCCCTGCTCCAGGCTGGCTCGATTCCCCTGCTTCGCGAGCTCTGCGATGCGGGGCGCACGGTCCTCCTCGAAACCAGCGGCGAGCGGGACATTTCCCAGGTCGACCCTCGGGTGCATCGGATCATGGACCTCAAGGCGCCGGGGAGCGACGAGTCGCATCGCAACCGGTGGGAGAACATCGAGCATCTCACCAGGCGAGACGAGGTCAAGATCGTCCTCTCCGACCGTGGTGACTACGAGTGGGCGAAGCGCGTCATCGAAGAGCACGGTCTGGTCGACCGCGTCAACGCGGTTCTGCTCAGTTGCGTTTGGGGGGAGCTCGACCCGCAGGATCTCGTGCAATGGGTCCTGCAGGACAAGCTGCCGGTTCGAGTGCAGATTCAGGTGCACAAGGTGATCTGGGGCCCGAACACCCAGGGGGTATGAGCATGGCATTGGATCCTGAGTTCGTCGCCGATTGCCCGTATGGACCGGGCGCGATCTGCATCGACGAGATCGTGGAGATCGACAAAGAGGCAGGCCTCATACGAGCGCGAATGACTACGCATCCCGACCTTCCGTTGACGCGCGACCAGCGTGCGCATCCCATACGCCACCCGCGGCACGTCAGCGGAGGGTTCATGGTGCACCTCACTGGGATGATGGGATTCATGCACACCTATTACGTCCTCGGGCTGCGTCATGCCGACGGCTGGATCGGATATGGCGGACGCATCTACGCCGCGCGATTCGCGGCCCTCGCGAAGATTGGGCCGCCGCTCGACCTGGAGCTCCGTGCAACGAAGGTCCGCCAGCGTGAGAGCCAGGTGTTCGCACGATACGAGTTCCGCTTCACCCAAGGCGACACGTTGATCTATCAAGGCGACCAAGCGGCGATGTGGATGAAAGTCACCGAGTCATGAGCGCGCAATCGAAAATCCTCACCGTACAAACGCGGGGACGGGGCACCACCGAGATCACGAGCGAGGTTCAAGCGGCCGTCGCAGCGTCGGGCATCGCCGAGGGCTTGTGCACGGTGTTCATTCATCACACCAGCGCCTCCCTGGTGATCAACGAAAACGCCGATCGAGACGTGCAGCGCGACCTCGATGCGTTCCTGTCTCGGCTCGTTCCCGACGGCGATCCCCTCTTCGTTCATACGATGGAGGGCCCCGACGACATGCCCGCGCACGTCCGAACCGCGCTCACCCAGACTTCGCTGAGCATCCCGGTCACCGGAGGCCGTTGCGCCCTGGGCACCTGGCAGGGCGTTTTCCTTTGGGAACACCGCCGGCATGGCTACCGGCGACGAGTCACCGTGACGGTCGTCGGTTAGACTCCCCACGGGGCTCCATCGCACCGATCCTTTTCGTTCAGGCCCGCGCCTGAGCCTGCGCTGTGCCGCCTTCCGCGTACATCGCCTCGATGTCGTCGGCGAAGTGATCGTTCACCTTGGCGCGCTTCACCTTCAAGGTCGGTGTGAGCTCGCCGTCTTCGACCGTCAGGTTGCGGTGCAAGATGGTGAACTTCTTGATCTGCTCGACCCGAGCAAAGTGCGTGTTCATCTCGTCGATGTGTGCTTGGATGCTCGCTCTGAGCTTCTGGCTCTTGTGAAGAGCGCTCGCGTCTTCGCCGTTGGCAGCGGCCCATGCCGGGCCGGCCTCGGGGTCGATCGTGACCAGCGCGCTCAAGTACTTGCGTCGGTCGCCGATCACGACGGCTTCGTCGATCAGCTCGTGGTTCTTGATCGCCGCCTCGAGGTTCTTTGGCGTGATGTTCTTGCCGCCCGCGGTGATGATGATGTCCTTCTTGCGGCCGGTGATGTTCAAGAAGCCCTCATCGTCGAAAGCGCCCAAGTCACCGGAGTGCAACCACTCGCCCGACAGCGTGTCGTTGGTTACCTCGGGGTCTTTGTAGTAGCCCATAAAGACGTTGGGGCCCTTGACCATGATCTCGTCGTCCTCGGCGATCTTGACCTCCACGCCTGGGATCGCCGGACCGACGCTGCCGAAGCGGTACCGGGTCGGGGTGTTGAAGCTCGTCGGACCCGTGTCTTCGGATTGCCCGTACACCTCCAGAACGACGATGTCCAAGCCCGCAAAAAACTCCAGAACCTCGCGCGCGATCGGTGCGGCGCCAGATACGCACACGCGAGCGTTGCCCATCCCGATCGCCGGCTTGAGCTTCGAGAAGATCAGCTTGTTGGCGAGCTGATATTGCAGGCCTTTGTTGCCGCCGGGTGTCTTGTTGGCTTCCCAGCCAACTTTCTGCGCCCACTTGACGAGCTTGGCCTTCACACCGGTCGCTTCCTTGAGCTTGGCAGCGATGCCGGCGTGGAACTTCTCCCAGATCCGGGGTACGCCAAAGAAGATCGTTGGCTGTACCTCTTTGAGGTTTTCCGGCACCGCTTCGATCGACTCGGCGAAGTACACGCGCGACCCGGTAGAGATGGGAACGTGAAGCGTGAACATCTGCTCGGCGATGTGCGACAGGGGTAGATACGAAAGCGAGGTGTCTGCGGAAGTGGGCGTGGTGATCTCGGCGGCCACGCTGGCGGTCCAAGCGAGGTTGTCATGGCTCAGCATCACGCCCTTGGGCGGACCGGTAGTGCCCGATGTGTAGATCAGGGTTGCGAGTGCGTTGGGGTCCAGGCCCGCGACTCGGTCCAGATACGCTTCCTTTCCAACGTCGTTGCCCTTGGCCAGGAACTCGTCCCAGCTCATCACCATGTCGTCCGCGATTGCTGGGACACCCCTCATGGTGACGACGTGCTTGAGGTTGGGCATATTGGCCCGCTCCGCCTGGACCTTTGTCCACTGCTCCTCGTTCTCGACGAGGATGAGGGGCGCCTCGGCGTGGGCCACGATGTATCGAACCTCGACGGGGGAGCAGGTGGTGTAGATGCCTGCGGGAGCACCGCCGGCCCCCATGGCGGCGACGTCCAGGATCGTCCATTCGGGCCGATTGAACCCTAGGATGCAAACAGTCTGCCCAGGTTCGAAGCCGAGCGCGATCAACGCGCGCCCCGCCTGCGTCACTTGGTCGGAGTACGTGCCCCAGTTCGTCGGCTTCCAGCTCCCGCTTTCGCGGACGTAGTACGCAGCGTCATTCGGGGTTCTCGCCGCTCTTTGCAGTAATCGATTGGGAATCGTGTCAGTAGCCACAGCTCACCTCGTGGGTTGCCAGCCTCCACCGGCTGGGACCGCGAAATATAGGCCGAAATTGGCCCTCCTGAAAAGGGCCAGTTCGTGGAGCTTGTGCTAAGCCCGCCCCTCACGGAGGAGTGGCCGAGCGGTCGAAGGCGGCGGATTTGAAATCCGTTGTAGGGGCGACTCTACCGGGGGTTCGAATCCCTCCTCCTCCGCCAACTCTGCCCCAGTCGCCGGCCCCTAAACTTGCCCTTGCCCGAGCCCGCGACCGTGCAGCGCCTGGGATCCGCGGCCCGGATCGAGTAGCGTAGCCCCTCTTCAGGAGGACCTATGACGCTGCAAGGAACGATGCTCGCGCGAATCGAAGGTTGGGCCAAGTCCAATGGGGACGAGGATGCCATTCACGATCGCAATCCGGATGGGACCTGGGCGAACACGACCTGGGCCGAGTACTGGGCCGATGTGCGACGGGTCGGCAAGGGGCTGATGGCCCTTGGGCTGCAGCCCGAGGACTGTGTTGCCATCGTCGGCGCCAACCGGCGCGATTGGGTGATCTGCCAGCACGGGATCAACGCCGCGCAGGGCATTCCGGCGCCGCTCTACACGACGCTCCTGCCGGAGCAGATGGCCTATATCATCGACAACGCGCAGTCGAAGATCGTCATCTGCGATGACCAAACTCAGCTCGACAAGTACCGCTCGATCGCCAAGGGCGAGAGCACCATCGAGCACATCGTGACGATGGACGACCTCGGCTCGACCGATCCGCGCGTCATCACTCTTGCGGCGCTGATGGAGAAGGGCGATTCGGTGGACGACGCCGAGCTCGATGCGCGGCTCGACGCCGTGCAGATGGATGACGTGGCGCTCCTGATCTACACGTCGGGCACGACGGGGCTCCCGAAGGGGGCGATGCTCACGCACCGAGGAATCGACCTCATCGCGAAGGCCGTGGCGGAGGTGTTCCCTTCACTCCTCGAGACGAAAACCCGCGCCGTGAGCTATCTTCCGCTCTGTCACGCGGCTGAGCAGGGGATGACGAACTTCGCCGGGCTCATGGTTCAGGCCGAGACTTACTACTGTGGGGATCTCACGCAGATCAAGGACTACCTCGTCGAGGTGCACCCGACGATCTTCCTGGCGGTTCCCCGTGTCTGGGAGAAGTTCGAAGCGGCGCTTCGAGGCAAGTTGGCCGAGGCCACTGGCATCAAAGCCAAGCTTGCGAGCTGGGCACGACAAACCGAGCTCGACGCGTTCAAGCAAGAGAGTGCGACCGGCCGCCCCGTGTCGAGCTTCTCGCGCAAGCTCGCCAACAAGCTGGTGATCTCGAAGATCAAGGACGCCCTCGGGTTGGATCAGCTTCAGGTCGCGCTCAGCGGTGCAGCGCCGATTTCGGTCTCGACATTGGAGTTCTTCGCGTCGATCGGTCTTCCGATTCATGAGGGCTACGGGATGACCGAGACCACCGCCTTTGCATCCGTGCAGCCGTACGGAAAGCTGAGATTCGGCACCATCGGCAAGCCCCTGCCGGGTGTTGAAGCGAAAATCGCCGATGACGGCGAGATCATGCTCAAGGGCATCAATATGGTGAAGGGTTACCTGCGCCTGCCCGACAAGACCGCCGAGCTCTACGATGACGACGAATGGATGCACACCGGCGACCTCGGCGCCATCGACGAGGACGGGTACATCTCGATCACCGGCCGCAAGAAGGACCTTCTCATTACGGCCGCCGGCAAGAACGTTGCGCCCGCTGAAATGGAGG
>CP070713.1:3336444-3360578 GCA_020351445.1 Myxococcales bacterium | reverse complement strand
TCCTCCGGGGACTCAGTTGCTGGGAGCTACTCCGGAAGTGCCAATGCCCTGTTCACAATCCTCGGCGTGAGGAAGATCAGCAGCTCGTTGCGGTCCTCGCGGAAGCGGCGGCGCTTGAAGAAGACGCCGAGAACCGGGATGTCGCCGAAGAACGGAACCTGGTCGACGTTACGCCCCGTGTTCCGTGTGTAGATGCCCCCGATGACCGCGGTGTCGCCGTCGTCGACGAGCAGTTGCGTCCGCGCCTCTCGTTCGAGAATCGTGGGGTCACCCTGCGCGCCGGTTCGACCGAAATCCGGCTCGTTGCGCGTGATCTTGACGTCCATGGCGACCGCACCGTCGCTCGTCACGTGCGGCGTGACGTTCAGCTCGAGCTTCGCCTCCTGGAAGGCCGTGTTGACGCCCTGCGCGCTGACCTGCGAGAACGGAATCAAGGTACCCTGCGAGATCGACGCCTCGTTGTTGTCCAATGTCAGAACTCGAGGCGAGCTGATAATGCGTACAGAGCCCGCCGCCTCCGCGGCACTCAAGCGCACGTTGAGATTCACCGCGCCGCTCAAGCTGCCCATGGTGAGACCAAGCGCACCGCCGGCACCGTTACCCGTGACGGCCGGCAAGTTTACGGCGAAGTTCGGATTGCTCACCGTGCCGTTGAACGGAGAAAGACCGTTCGTGGGCGCCTGGTCGACCGGCACACCACCGGCGATGCCGAGGTCAGAGGGGAAGCGAAGGCCGGTCGGGTTACCGGTCGCGCTACTCATGACGGCAGAGCCGCCCCACTGAATACCGATGTCACGCGAGTACGAGCTGCTCGCCTCCACGATCCGCGACTCGATCAACACCTGCGGTGTTTGGGTGTCGAGGTTCCGCACCAGATCCTCGACGTTGTCGAGCTGCCCGACGATGTCCCGGACGATCAGCATGTTGGTACGTGTATCGACGGACACAGAACCCCGCTCCGTCAGAAGCTCGCTGACGCGAGGCTGGAGGTCTGATGCCGTGGCGTAGCTGACCGGGATGAGACGCGTCTCGAGCGGCGCGAGCTGCTGCTGCTGCTTCTGACGCGCAATCGCCGCCTCGCGCTCTTGCTCGAGCTGGGCCAGCGGTGCGACGCGAATCAAGTTCCCCTGCCGCACCATGCCGAGCGACTTGGCCTGTAGAACGACATCGAGCGCCTGATCCCAGGGAACGTCCCGCATGCGGATCGTAACCGTTCCGCCCACGTTGTCCGCCGTGACGACGTTCACGCCGCCCACTTCAGAAAGCAGACGCAAGATGTTGTGGATATCGGCGTCCTTGAAGTCCAGGTCGATCCGACGCCCCGAGTAGCGCCGAGCGGGCTTACCCACCTGCATCGGAAGCTTGCTGAGGAAACCAGCAACCTCGGGACCATCGACTTCTGCAGCGTAGTCTTTCTCCCGGGCGATGGTCCGCGAGTGAGGGCGCGTTTCGGCGGCGGCTGGCGAGAACATCCACACGATGCGGTCTCCCGAACGAATCGCCGTGCCCGCGCCCCCTTCGGCGCCATGGACCTCGACGACTGCCCGGTCACCCTTCTGCTCGAGCTCGATCGAGCCAATCGAGGATCCGCGCGGTGCCTCCACGCGTCGCTTGGCGCTCGAGCCGATTCGCGCGCCGAGGACCTCCAGCCGAGGTGGCGCACCGGCACGCGTGGAGACGCGGAACTCTGCATCGCCAACGAGCGAGATCACGACGCGGTCGCGACCATCCTTTTGCTCCAGATGAACCGTCTTGATCTTTGCAGCACCGGAAGCCGATGATTTCTTGGCCCTTGCTTTGACCGTGGACCCGTTGCCGCGCTGAAGCTTCACCGTGATTCGGTTGTCGGTTGCTCGCGCGTGATACGTCGCCTTGTCCGTGAGTGTCAGCTCGATGCGAGCGCCCCGCGCCGTATTGCTGGCGACGGTGCGGGCCACGAGCGCGTTGGTGCCACTTGTCTGTAGCCCACCCGACGGCAAAGCCGCTTCATCGACGTCGATGACGATGAGCCGTCCATCTTCTTTTGCGCGAACCGCATACTGCGGATTGTCAAACGCACCTTCGATCGAGATTTGAGCTCCGTCACGCTCGCCGTTGATTCGGACGCTGTCGATTTTCGACCCCACCGCCTGAGCCATGTTGACCCATGCGAACGTTGCCCCCACGGCGATTGCGAGACCCCAATGAATACGCATTCCTGACTCCTCTGCCAGCTACCGTTAATCATCGAACGCCAGCGAGGGCCGGGGCAAGAAAACGACCGATTATCGATCGGTTTTCAAGGCGTCGTAAGCTGTGGTGCTTCGCCGCCTTCGTGGAGGGGCATCACGCGAGTCAACGGCGGCTTGTCGGGCGCGGTGGGATCCTCGCGGGTCAACACGACCGAGCCTGGACGGATTCGATCCACACGCCAGTTCAGTGTGACTGGCATTCCCTCTGAACCTCCGGTCTGTACCACTTCGGGACGACCGATGTAATCACCGCGTCGGATCACATGTCCGACCTGTGCGGTGTCTGTAAGCATCGCGCGCGGAGTAGCGATGCCGGTGACGATGGCGATGAGCTTCATCTCATCGAGGCTCGTGCTCGGCAGCAGCACGCGGCGCTGTGCCGGGGCGGCAGCCTGCGCCTTGAAGGCCTTTGCGTACGAACGGAACGGGTCGCGGTTCTGGATGTCGAGCTCCGCGAAGTCGTCGTCGCTATAGAGGATCGGCCCGGAGTCCGCCGACGGCACGGCCGGCTGAGCTTCGCCCTGTGCCGACTCCTTTTTCTCGGCGCTGTCACCCTCACCGATGCCAATGCCGAGCGTGCCGGAGTACTCCTCGTCATCTCCACCGCAGCCCACGACGCCCATCGAGGCGACGAGTAGTAGACTGGCGAAAATTCGAAACGCAGAGCTCATGGCTGCCTATTCCCCCTCGCCTCGAGGACGCCGGTATGTGGTCGCGCGAACGTCGACGTCGATGACCACTTCCCCCGACGGCAATTGCCGCGGTTGTGTCATCCGGATGTTCTCCATGCTGATGGCTCTGTCCAACTTGCTCACGTTGTAGAAAAACTTGGTCATTTGATGGAATCGGCCGGTGAGCGCGAGGACGACCGGGATCTTCGAATAGAGCTCTTGACGCTGCTCTGGTCGGGGCTCGACGAGACGAATGGTGAGACCGCTGAGCTCGGCAACGCGGTTGAGATCCTGAAGGAATGCCGCAATCTCCGCGTCCTCCGGGAGGATTCGACGGTTCTGACGGTCGGCGGTCTCTCGGTTCGCAAGCTCTTGCGTCAGCTCGAGGTATTGTTTCTCGCGCCTCTCCGCGTCGCGAATCTGATCTTGAAGTTGCTTCTGCTTGTCCTGGGCCGATTGAAGGTCGGTCGAAACACTGCTGTGTACGAGCGCGAAGTACGCACCGCCGAGCAACGCGAGGACGACTACCAGCGCAAGCCCCTTTCCCCAAACCGGCAGTCCGATGAATCTATCTTCGAGACTGGCCATCAGTATCTCACCTTGCAGGTAATATCGAAGCCGACCATCTGGAGCCCGGTCTCCGGGTCGTTTGCCGCGCGCGTTCGTTGCAGTGTCACGCTTTCATAGATCTCGCTAAGCGTCAGCCGACGCAAGAACTCGGCAACATCCTCATTCGAGCGCCCCATCCCCGTCATCTTGCATTCGCGCTCGACTTCCTCGAAACGGCTGAGCCATAGCCTACGCACGTCCCAGGACTCGTTGTATCCGGCCAACGGGTTTTCCTCTCGCATGCGCTCGAGCTCCGCGGGGTTGATCGTCGGACCGCCGGGGCTGCTCAGAACCTTGGAAAGCTCCATGACCGCGCGGGTCGGGCCTCGTCGGGCACGCTCGAGCTCCTGCACGACCTTTTCGAGGCGCCGGCTCTTTTCGAGGCGCCCTTCGACGTCGGCTAAACCCTTGGTCTTGCCTTGGAGCTCGTCCCGGCGCGCCTCGAGCGTCTTGTTCGCCTGGGCCATGGCTTCGAGGTCGCCACTCTGCACGAAGTAGAGGATGCCGAGGACAGCAAGCCACGCGACGATCGCGCCGCCGTAAATCGCGCCCCAGGTTCCAAGGCTGAGGTCGCCCGCCGGAAGAGGCGAAGGAGCGATGCGCCGTGCCCGCTTCTTCTTGTCGGTTGGTAGCAGGTTGATGCGAATCATCAGTTACGCTCCCGCTCTTTGCGCAGAGCCAGCCCGATGCTCACCACGGCCTGAGACGCTCGGCCTTGTAACTCCATCACTGCTCTCTCGTCCACATCCGCCACTCGGGTTGGATCGAGTATCTCGACGGGCACCTGAGCGCGGCTCTGAAGGGTTTCGAGCAGCGATTGGATGTTCGCCGTCCCGCCCGAGAGGCAGATACGGCTCAAATCACGGTCTCCACTCGTTGCGAGATAGAAGTCGAGCGAACGCTGGATCTCGCCAGCGAGTTGTTCGACCGCCTGGTTGACGATTTCGGGGACCTCCCGGGGCACGATACCGCGCCCTTCTCCGCCGCACTTGTACGACTCAGCCTCGTCTCGCCCGATGCCGAGCTGCCGCTGAATCTCCTCGGTGATCGCGTTTCCACCGTTGGCGATGTCACGCGTGAAGGCCGTAGTGCCGTCGGCGAGAATGTTCACCGTAGTCGTCGAGGCCCCGCAGTGCACGAGGACGGTGGTCGCGTCTTGCGCGGCGGCGCCATACCCTGCTTCAAACACGTTCTGTACGGTGAATGCGTCGAGATCGACAACCATCGGACGAAGTCGAGCTTCCATCGCCAGGTTGGTGAGATCGGTGATCTCTTCCTTCTTTGCGGCAACCAGGAGCACGTCCATCTGACCGTGGTCGGCCCGTTCGTGCAGCACCTCGTAGTCGACGTGCACCTCGTCGAGGTCGAATGGGATGTGCTGCTCGGCTTCCCAGTTGATCTGCTCATTCAGCTCGGCCGCCGTCATCAACGGCATCGCAATCTTTTTGATGATCACGCTGTGACCGCTGGCGCGAAGCGCGACATTGCGGCGTTTGTTGCCCGCGAACAGCTTCTCCAACCCCTCGACGACAGCGCCCGAGTTGATGATGTGCCCATCAACGATGGTTTCAGCGGGAAGAGGGTGATAGCCGAACCTGGTGATGGTTCGTGCCCCCCGGCGCCCCTCTTTGATTTCACAGACTTTAATCGAGCTCGAACCGATGTCGACGCCGATTAAGTTCTTCCCCTCGGATGCCATACAGGCACGCTACTCCTCCTCGCCGAACACACGTACCCTGTCGGCGAGTCTCAGACCCAAAGCTTCGAGAATCTTTCGTTTTGTGTCCATTCGACATCCAAAACCCTTCTCGACACGATCAATCGTCAACACCGATAGGTTCGCGCGACGAGCCAATTCAGCTTTGGACATCATGCGTTCGATCCTGATCTTGCGAACATTGTTGGGCTTGTTGCCACTTTTCTTGCTCGCACTGGGCTTGGCCGGCCCTTCGTGATCGCTCGTCTCAGAGGCCGACGCACCCAAGGTGTTAGGCTTTTGCATCGCTTCATTTGCCTCTGGGTCGTAGGTCATGACTTTGCTCGCTAGAGGAGGAACACACACCGCGCCGTTCCTCAACAAAGGCTATGACCGAACCACTCTAGGGTCAAGCAACTTAGGAAAATTTAGCAGCAATTTATGTGCTAATTATACATAAATTATGTGAACCTAGCGGACGGAACGCAGACATCCGCGATCGCCAGGCACTGCTTGTGCTCGACGCGCGAACCCACCGATTGTCAACGAGCAAAGGTGTCGAAATTCATGGTCGCAATGCTGGAAGCCGAAGGCAAAAAAACCGAGATATGCGTCGCTAAGTTTGCCCTGCCCCCCGACTCATCAATACTCCGTGGGTCGTGATGAGCTCGAGTAGGGTTTGGCGCGCCGTCGCTGTATTGTTCGTGGTCTTCCTTTTGCATGCGCCTGCACATGCGCAGCGCAAGCATACCGTCCAGCAGGGCCAAACGCTGGGTGCCATCGCGAAGCGATACCGCGTCTCGGTAACCAACCTCGCGGCGGCCAATCGCCTGAAGAAGACTTCGAACCTTCGCGTAGGGCAAGTGCTGCGGATCCCACCCAAGGGTGTGGTCTACGTCTATCCGGGACAGACGCTCACCGGGATTGCACAGCTCAACAAGGTCAGCGTCAAGGCCCTTGCGAGGGCGAACCGTCTCAAACCCACGGCAACCCTTCGAGTCGGGCAGCGCCTGCAGCTGCCCGGCTACAGTGCCCAGGCCAAGGCGAGCAAGGCGCGCAACACCGTCCTGAACGGATTGGTCACGCTCGAGCGTCCTGCGAGCAAGGAGACTCTTCGCGTTCGTCTTTTTGACAAAGCCGGGAAGCCCGAGCCAAAGGCTCGTCAGCGCCTCGCGCGTTTCCTCCGGGACCGAGAAAACGACGAGGGGAGGCGCCCGCACGTTCGGCTCATGCGCGTATTGTCGTACGTGGCAGACCATTTCAACGGCCGCACGATCATCGTCGTCAGCGCATACCGCTCTGTGGGGAACGGCAACAACGGCGCGAGCCGACATGCGTCTGGGCAGGCCATCGACATCCGTGTCGAGGGCGTCCCCAACGAAGTACTGCGGGATTACTGCCTGACGCTTTCGAAAGTCGGGGTCGGCTACTATCCACGAAGCAGCTTCATCCATGTCGATGTTCGCTCGAAGGCCGTCTATTGGGTCGACTGGTCGAGGCCCGGCGAGCCTCCGCTCTACCTGCCTCCGGGGGAAACCCCCGAGAAATACGACGCGGGTGCGTCGACCGCGGTGTCCCCCACCAGCCTCTAGCCCTTCCCCTTCGGCAGCTCGATGTGGTGTTCCCTGAGCCGACGATAGAACGTCCGGCGCGCCATCCCGAGCGCACGGGCAGCCTTTGCTCGGTTCCAGCCTTGGGCGTTGAGCATCGCCAGAATTCTGTCGCGCTCGGCGTCCTTGAAGTCCCGGTAGTTCGCGATGTCGGCGTTCGACGTCGGCGCGGTGCGGCCCGCATCGATTGCGAGCTCTGTGGCCTCGATCGTGTCACTGGTGGTGAACACCGATGCGTTGACCAATAGATGCTCGAGCTCCCTGACGTTGCCGGGAAAGTCGTGCGCGCACAAGCGCTGCAGCGCTGCGCGACTCAAGCGCTTCTTGGCCTCTCCGCGCTCCTCGGCGATACGCCCGAGGAAATGGTCGCATAGAAGCGGAATATCCGAGCGCCGTTCACGAAGAGGGGGCAGCTCGAGCTCGACCACCGCTAGTCGGTAATAGAGGTCCTCCCGCAGCTTCCCCTCTGCGACGAGCTCCCGGAGCGGTTGCTTGGACGCGGTGATCAAGCGCACGTCGATGGGCTTCTCATCGGCAGCACCGACCGGCCGAATGCGCCCTTCCTGCAACACGCGAAGTAAATCGAGCTGCATGCGCCCTGGCATGTCCGCGATTTCGTCCATGAAGAGGGTGCCGCCGTCGGCCTGCTGGAACACCCCGTCGCGGGCGTGCGTAGCCCCCGTGAATGCGCCCGCCACGTGGCCGAACAGCTCGCTCTCGAGGAGGCCTTCGGGAATCGCACCGCAGTTGAGCGAAACGCACGGAGCCTCGACGCGGGTGCTGCCTCGATGGATGGCACGCGCGACGAGCTCCTTGCCGGTCCCGCTCTCGCCGATGACCACAACCGGCACCTCGTTGGCAGCGATGCGATCGAGCAATTCGTACACACGCCGCATTCCATCACTCACACCCACGAGACCCCATCGGTCGCCCTCAGGGGTGGAAGCTTGGAGGCGCGCGATCTCTCGCCGAGTCCGCTGGAGCACTTCGCTCTGCCCGTGAAGCCGCTGCTCGAGGTGCTCGTTGGCCTCGCGCAACGCTACATTGGCCCGCTCCAAGTCCTGCCTTTGCGTCTCGATTCGCTCGAAGAGGTCCGAGGTTTCGATCGCAATGGCCGCTTGATCGGCATAGGCGCGAAGGAGCGACAAGTCGGTCCCGGAGAAGCGTCCGCTGGAGCTTCGGTGCTCCAAGTAGAGAACTCCCCAGGTTCGGCCGCGTGACTCGATCGGCAGGCAGGCGACGGACTTCAACATCAACTGGTGGACCGACATATAGTCCTGGACGCGCGCGTCATGCGCGGCATCGACCGTGATGACGGGGTCGCCGTCGATTAAGACCGTCTCGGCGATCGAGCGGCTAAAGGCCGCCGTCTGCTCCCCGAGTTGGTTCTCTGCACCGCGAATCGTTTTCGCCTCGAGCGCGCCTCGTTCGTCGACGAGCAGCACGAAGCCGCGTTCTGCGCCGCTGAGGGACACCGCGCCGTCGGTGATCAGGGTGAGAAGCCTCGACAGATCTCGCTCACTGGCGAGCCGTCGGAGATTCGCTAGCAAGGGAGCAAGTCCGGTCGGCGCGGGCAGCACCGCCTCCGTCTTCTGGCGCTTTGACGTCTTGCGAATCGCTCGTCGTTTCGCGTCGGACCAGAAGCCCGCGCGAAGTGGAGGCGGCAGCGAAGTCGCCATGTCGTCCCAGAGCTCGACCGCGCGTACCGCCGACTTGCGCATCTCTGTGGCGTCGCCGCGGGAACGGTGGAGCGTGCTCAGGTCACCCCAAGCGGCAGCCTCGATGCCGGCGGCGCCCTGCTCCCGCGCGTGGTCCGCGACGCGAGTCAGCGCCCCAACGGAGTCGCCTGCAACCAGACGAGCCCGGAGCGCCGCAACGCTGAGGGCCTCGACTGCCGTGTCTCGCGCGAGCCGATCGAGCAGGCGTGCCGCCTCCTCCGGCCGGCGGAGCTCGATGTTCGCCAGGGCTGCGAGCAGCAGGGCGCGGGCGACGCCCCGAGGACCCTCCGCGGCACTCGATGCGTGGCTCAATGCCGACTCCCAGTCTCCCCTTGATGCCGCGACGCGCGCTCGGACCATCGCCGATGGCGCCTTGGCGTCTTGGATGTCGACGAGCAGTGCCAGCGCCGCGTCCTCATTGCCGCAGTAAGCTTGGAGCTCAGCCCGAGTAAATTTGCGCGTATGACCAGGATCGACGCCCTCCGGGGCTTCCCATAGTAAACGGAACGCCTGCCCCAGCTCTCCGCGGTCGACCTGGCGCCACACCCGGTCCGCTAGCTCATCCAGGCCCACTGAGGCACGATCTGACACACCCGCATTCTAGCGGATTGTCACTCGGCGAGTAGCTCGATGATGATCACGCCCCGTTCTGACTCCTCGTCGCAGTCAGGCGGTTTGGAGCCTTCCGGAGCCGGAACTGGAAGCTCTAACTGAGGAACTTGGCGCTTGGCCTGCTCTTCTTCTTCACGCTGACGGATTTGGTCGATGATGAAGCCTGGCAGCATGTGTTCCTCTACCTTTAACGTAGGTCAATCCACCCACGGGACCAATATAATAACGCCTTACAAGCTGACAACAGGTGTGACATGACCAGATCGCCCATGTCGACTGTGCGCCAAAAACTTCGTGATTCTATCGGGTTGGCTCAATGACACCCCAGAAGCGTGATCCGCCCGATGCGCGGGATCTGCTTAGGAAATACGACCTGCTCCCCAAGCGATCGTTTTCCCAGAATTTCTTGATCCAGCCAGGTGCCATAGCCCAGATCGCGGACGCAGTGGTGGCGTTGGGTCACGAGGTGGTCGAGCTCGGTCCGGGTCTGGGTGCGCTGACCTACGCCCTGCTCGAGCGCGATTGCAACGTCCTCGCCGTCGAGCTCGATCGCGACATGGTTCGCGTGCTGCGAGAGGAATTTGCAGGAGAGGCGCGACTGGAGGTCCGCGAGGGCGATGCTGCAGAGCTCGATCTCACCGCACATTCAAATGCTTGTGGCTCGAAGCTCGTCGTCACAGGAAACCTTCCCTACCAAGCGACCGGCGCCATCCTCCGACAGGTCGTTGCGCATCGGGCCGCCTTGACCGGCGCAGTGTTGATGGTGCAGCGAGAGGTGCGGGACCGGCTGGTCGCCAAACCCGCGACCAAGGAGTACGGAGCCTTGACCGTATTCACGCGCGCCGGCTTCGAGGTCGAGACGGTCTGTCGGCTGAGACCGGGATCCTTCTACCCGGCGCCCCAAGTCGAAAGCGCGGTCGTGCGGCTCATTCCTCGCAAGACACCGCTTGCCGAGGAGACGGAGGCTTTCCAAACGGTGGTTCGCGCGGCGTTTCAGATGCGCCGCAAGACCCTTCGCAACGCCTTGCGCGCGCTGGACGGCGCCGACCGCGGCACCCGCGCGTTGAGCGCGGCAGGCATCGATCCCAAGAGACGCGGCGAAACGCTCTCGGTCGCCGAGTTCGCCCGGTTGGCGGGGTGCTGGGACGCCATGTATCGTGCGCCCGCATGTTGAGAAGCGCGTCCGCGTGCGCGGCGCTGGTCCTTCTGATCCTCGTGGCCAGCTGCGCACCCAAGAAAGTCGAAAGCCCCCTCGAAAAAGCACCACCGGCCGAAATCGCCCAGGCGCGAGACCTCGCTTCGAGTGGGGACATCCGCGGCGCCCAAAACGCGTACGAGATGTTCATCATCAATCACCCCGGTACAACGGAGGCGGATCTAGCCCGCCTCGAGCTGGGTGTGCTGGAGTCCGACATCGGCCGATGCCAGAGCGCCATTGCGCACTTCGAGCAGGCACAAGACAGCGCAGACCACGCGATTGCACTGCGGGCGTCGCTTCGCTTGGGCAGTTGCCAGTTGCGCTTGGGAGATCCAGAGCGGGCGCTGCAGACCATCGAGCCCCTCGCAGGCGAGCGCTTCTCCAGCGAGGAGCAAGCGCTGCTGTGGGAGACCGCGGTGATCGCGGCCGAGCAAACCACGAGCGCGGCCCTTGCCCTGCGGATGCTGGACACGCTGGTCGAGCGAGGTGGTGCCCCGCCCGACCCCCAGCGCGCGAACGCAGCGATCGAATTGCTGGTGCAGAAACTGACGATCGAAGAAACCTTGGCCCTGTTCGACGAGCTTCGCGCAGGCGCCCTGCCTCACGTTGCGGTGTCGATGAGACTGCTCGGCCACGCCCTGGCTACGCAGGACACAGACCTGGTAGTGCGGGCTTCGGATGCGTTGCGCGCGAGTGATTCCATCGATGACCCGGAGGTAACCATTCTGGTGGCGCGTGCCGATGAGTTCCTTCACGGCAATCCCTACGTGGTGGGGGCGCTGCTTCCCCTTAGCGGGCGAGGACGCGAAGTGGGCCGCCAACTGCTTCAAGGTATGCAGCTCGCGGCCCTCGATGAAGGTGGACCCGAGCTCGCGGTCGAGGACACCGCCGGTGATCCGGCAAAGACGGTTGAGGCAGTCGCGTCGCTGATTGGAAATCAACGCGTCGTCGCGGTCCTTGGCCCCGTGGGCAGCCGCACGACCGAAGCGGCCGCCGAGTCGACCCGGCGCGCAGGCGTGCCGTTGTTGAGCTTCTCCGCGTCCGAAGCTGCGACGAGCGCAGGCGACGAAGTCTTTCGCTTTCTCTATAGCCCGCGGGACGAGCTTACCGCCTTGGTTGGCAAGGCTCGGGCGCGAGGGTTGTCACGTTTTGTGATCCTGTATCCGGACCACGGCTACGGGCGAACGATGGAACGGTTGTTCGACCAAGAGGTGGCCGCAGCCGGCGGGGTCTACTGCGAGGGGGTCGCGTACCCACCAGGCACGAAGTCGTTTGTCGACTACGTACGAACCGTTCTCGAAACGACATGCGACGTCGTGCTCTTTGCCGATGTCGCCGATCAAGTGGCGCTGATCGCGCCCACCTTCGCGGCTGAAGGCGCGTGGAGCATCGCCGAAGGCGCCCTGCCCGAGCATGCCGAGCGCCAGGTGCACTTCCTTCTTCCGAGCCCCAGCTGGTCATCCAAGCTCTTGGGCCGTGCACAACGCTACCTTCAGGGCGCTCTGGTCGCCCTTCCGTTCTACGGGGCGTCGGAGACCACCCTCAACGCTCATTTCCGAACCGCCTACGAAACACGATATGGCAAGCCCCCGCAGACGTTTGCCGCGTATGGCTACGATGCATACCGGTTGATTTCGGCCACACTTCGTCAGGGCAATCAAACCCGTCAGGCGCTCAGCGATGCGCTCAAAAGCGGCTCCGGCGTCACACCGGTGACGTCGGTGGATTCGTTTTCGCCGGAGCGTACTCCAGCGCATCCTCCGCACGTGTACGAGGTCCGAGAGGCATTGCTCCAGTCGGTGGAGTAACGCCTACAGCCCGGTTACTCGGCGCGCTCAGGCAATCCAGAGGCCGAGAGCATGCGCTCGACGGCCTGATCTTCGTACTGAACCAAGCCTTGCGCCTCGAGGCTCTCGACGATTTCGACCAGCATGCCAAATCGCCTCTTCTGGCTCAGCCGCTCGCGGATTTGATCCTCGACATCTTCGACGGTGCGCCGCTCCCCGGGCAGGATGTCGGTGACGACGATGGTGTGCCAACCGTACGACGTCTTCACCACTTCCTTGAGGGGCCCCTTGGATTTGGCGCCAAAGAGCGCGTCTTTATAAGGCTTTTCGATACCTGCCTTCATGGTAATCGGGGGAAGCTCCTCGGCCTGCACGTGGAGCTCCGGGTCGTCCGCAGCGCCCTCCGCATAACGCTGGTAGACGATTTTGGGATCATCGGCCTGCCGTACCTCACGCAGAATCGATTCGGCGAGCACGCGTCCTTCGTCGCTCGGTTCCCTCACCAAAATGTGCCATGAGTCGCGGCGCTCCAGGACCTGGAACTTATCGGCATGAAGGGCGAAGTCCTCGCGCACTTCCTCTTCGGAGATCGACTCCGGGGTGTTTTCCTTTTCGATGTCGTGAAGCATCGCACGCACCATCAGACGTTCGATCGTGCGCTCGCCCTCCCGGTCTTCGGTGAATCCCAGGCGCTCGGCTTCTTGAAGCAAGAGCTCTTCGTCGATGAGCTGCTCGAGCGCGGCTTTCGCACTGAGGCCTTCTGCCACCATGCGGGCTTCGACCTCTGCAGCGCCAATCGAGCGGCCGCCGACGCGCGCGACGACGTCAGAGATGGCGCGTGTGTCTCGCTCCTCGGTCCGGGACTTGCCTGCCTCACGCTCGCATCCGGCGAGCGGCGCTGCTCCGACAATCACGATGGCGACGACGATTCGCAGCACGGCTCAACCGCCGCGGCTTCTAACTAGGGTCGCCTGTCCGACTGCGAAGGCGTGCCTGAATCGGGAGTGCCTCGCCGCGAAACCGAGTCCACACAGACTGACCTTCTTCCCGGGTCCGAAGCTCGTCGATCTGGGCGACGGCCGTCGAGCTCCCCCTGACCGCAATTTGATCTACAGCCATCAGCGCCGAGAGGCGAACGCCGAGGTCCTCGCTGCGGAGCTGAGCGACCAACGCATCGATGGCCTCGTCATTACCGCTCCCATAGCGTCCCAACATGTATGCGCCTTTTCGCGCTTTGTTGGCATCCGCGCTGCTGGCTTTGGAGATCCAGCAATCGACACTCGTGTCACACTCGTTCGCCAGATCGAGTAGCGGCTTGCGCTCTTCGAACTTCTCCCGGTAACCGCCTGCCTCGGACGGCTTTTCGTTGGCGATAGCCTGCGAGAGCTTCGCGGCCTCTGCCTTGTTCGCCAGGAGCGCGTAGTTCTGCACGGCGATGAGTCTAACCTCCGGATTGGCCTTCTTGTCGACCACCTGGTCATAGATGAACGGCATCATCTCCGCGTCGTACATGTGGGCGATCGCCGCGAGCAGTTGCCCGCGCATTGCGACGCCTTCGTAGCCCTTGGGCAAGCCGGCATAGACCTTCTTCAACGTCGACCGTACACGCTCTTTTTGTGCCTGCGGCACGTCGATACGCACGAGCGCGATGGCCGCGTTCAGCTTGCGGACCGTGTCTGTGGAGGCCGCCTCCTGAAGGAGCGGCTCCAACGCCTGGGAGAACCCAAGCGCGCCGAGCGCAAAGCTCGCCTCGCCCCCGGTCACCTGCCGCACCGTCATACGATTGGCCAGGTCCGGCCGACGGGCTTTGATGGTGTCGATGTAATGCTTCGCGATGGCATTGGCCGTCGCATCCTTGCCCGCGAGCACCGCCAGCAGCGGCTTGAGCGACGGGCGCCCGATCAGGATCAAGGCCTCGGCGGCAACATCGTTCATTCGAAGCTCAGGATGATTCGGCGCAAAAAGGAACAAGCATTTGATCAATGCTGGAATCGCCGCCGGGTCCCTCAGCTCGCCGAGTTGCTGGGCCGCCAAACGATTGATGAGGAAGTTCTGGTTCTCGTCTTGCTTGGTGGCGATGCTCGTCAGAATCTCGGTTGCTCCCTTATCCTTGAGCGAGCCGAGCGCGCGAATCATCGCCACGCGCATCTTGTTGTCCTCTGGGCGAGAGTCTGTGATGCGCTCCAACGAACGCGCGAGTGCCTCGATCACTTTGGAACGCTCGGCCTCGGGGACTTCCATGACCTGAATGGTCTGAGCGCCACGAATGGCGTGGTCCTCCGATACCTCCGTCCGCCAATTCAACGCTTCGATCAGCGCCGGAAGGCTCCGTGGGTCCTGCATTTCGTACAGCAGATCCAAAATCGCAAGCCCGTTGATGCGATCCTGTTGATTGGTGAGATACGTTTGGGTGAGCGGATCGACGATGACGTCGGCGACGGCTTTCACCTCGGCGTTGTTTCGATCACCGCCGTTGGCGGCGAGTGTTTCGGTGTAGATCTTTTTGAGGTTGAAGATCGCGTTTTCTCGCCGAACCGGATCGGAAAGCTCGCTTGCTTGTCCCTCCGGATCGTCCTCAGCGGCGTGACAACCCAACCCGAGCGCTGCAATCAAAACCGCAACCGCCCACCCCCTATGGCGCACAATCATTTCTGAACCTCCCCGCTCGGCCCGTTTCCCCATTCGTTACGAAGGCTTACGCAGTCAACCAATGATAGCGAGCCGAGATCGGGGCTGTCAAAACTTCTTCAACCCCCTTTTTAGGGCTGAAGGTTCCATCCAAAACCCGCCCGACCGCGAGCGCCCGTGAAGCGCAGGAAGGGCTGTGGGACGCCTCACACGCTCCATGAGCACCGGGACGGCCTCGGTTCCCCTCGGGGTCGATCAGCAGAACCCGCTCGCCAGGCTGGCCTGGAGCGTTTCGTCGCGAGCCGAGGGCTCGAGGCCGTAGCCGTGGGCGTAGCCAACGACCTAGGCCCCGCGGAACTCGCACGATTCGAAGGTCCCATGTCCGCCTCATGCGTCCCCCATGAAGTCGGTTCGGTCATACAGCGTGCTAAAAGACACGCCCGCATCGCGAATCGCGGCGGCACCGCCCTCGAGGCGGTCGACCACGGCGATGACGCCGACAACCTCGAACCCTGCATCACGCACGGCTTGGACAGCGCGAAGCGTCGAGCCGCCGGTCGTCACGGTGTCTTCGACGATCACGAGCTGCGCGTTGGGGCCTAGACCCTCGGCGCCCTCGAGCATCTTTCGGGTCCCGTGCTCTTTGGTGGACTTGCGGATGTACACCGCGTCGATCGGAGCGCCGTTAGCCCACGACGCGCATGCGACTGCCGATGCAAGCGGGCAACCTCCGAGCTCGACACCGGCGACGGCCGAAACGGGCTCCACAACGTCTCGAATTCGTTGAAGCAGCGCGCGACCCACCAGGGTGTGTCCCTCGGCTGTGAGCACTGCCGGCTTACAGTCGATAAAAAAGTCGCTCTCTTTTCCGGAGCTCAATACGAAATGGCCGCGACGGAAACCGCGGTCACGGAGAAGCTCGAGCAGTCGATCCACGTGGATGTTCCACCACGTCCGGGCCGCTCGTGCAACCGTGAACTGAGGCGCCCCAGGGGCGCCGGTGTGGCCTTCGTGGTAGGGTCCGGCGCCCCACGGGCGGACTCAGAGGACACGTTGCCAAAACCCGATGCCCCGCTTCGCGGGATGGATGACTTGCTCGTGCTGTTCCACGACGCGGAGAAGCCGCGGGAGCGTTGGCGGATCGGTACCGAATCGGAGCGGATCGCGGTGCGCAAGGTCGACGGCACGCACCTGCCGTATGACGGTCCTGTCAGTGTCGTGGCGATCTTCGACCAGTTGATTCGAGAGCACGGCTGGGAGCCGGAGCATGAGACCGACGGCGGCCCGATCATCGCTCTTCGCCGCGGGGACTCCTCGGTGACGCTCGAGCCCGGGTCGCAAATCGAGCTGTCGGGGGCGCCGTACCGGACGGTGCATGATGGCAAGTCGGAGTCCGACGCGCACTGGGCCGACCTTCAGCCAGTCATCGAAGACCTCGGGCTCGTCTGGCTCGCAATCGGTTGTCACCCGTTCGCGTCGGTCGAGGAGCTCGGGTGGGTGCCGAAGATGCGTTACGGCGTCATGCGCGAGTACATGCCGACGCGGGGGTCGATGGCCGGCGACATGATGACCAAGACCTGCACCGTGCAGGCGAACCTCGACTACGCGTCCGAAGAAGACGCAATGCGCAAGCTGCGCGTGGGCTTGCGCGCGCAGCCGATCGTCACCGCCATGTTTGCAAACAGCCCGTGGAACGAGGGCAGGCGAAGCGGCTATCGCTCGTATCGCGCGCTGACCTGGCTTCACATGGATCCCGATCGCTCCGGGCTCTTGCCCTTCGCATGGAAAGACCACCCGTCCTA
Source organism: Myxococcales bacterium (assembly GCA_020351445.1). Classification (GTDB taxonomy): domain Bacteria; phylum Myxococcota_A; class Polyangia; order Polyangiales; family Houyiibacteriaceae; genus SG8-38. Next base: position 3,344,016 of record CP070713.1, on the reverse strand, counting down.
CTTGGACTACGTCGAATGGGCGTTGCAGGCCCCGATGTTCCTCGTGAAGCGCAAAGGCAAAGCCTATTACAACACCGGGCAGACCTTCCGTTCGTTCATGGAAGACGGCTTCCAAGGCATCCGGGCGAGCTATGGCGACTGGGTGGAGCACCTGAGCACTCTCTTCCCCGAGGTGCGGCTCAAGAACACACTCGAATACCGGGGCGCAGACGTGCAGCGCCCGGAGATGCTGTTCGCCCTGCCCGCGCTTTGGAAGGGACTGTTGTACGACGAGGACAGCTTTCGGGCTCTCGAAGGCTTAGTGGACCGGTGGTCGTTCCCCGGGGTCGAACGTCAACGGGATGCGCTCGCGCGTTACGGCGTTCGGACGAGGTTCATGAACCGCGAGACCGCCGACTGGGCCGGAGAGATACTGGAGCTGGCCGAGGCGGGACTCCGGCGAATCGGCGCCCAAGACCGGGCGGGCGAAGACGAAACCGCCTTGCTACGCCCATTGCGTGCGCTCCTCGAGACTTCGCGGTGCCCAGCGGACGTCTTGCTCGCCGAAGTTGCCGACGACTTTCCCTCGCGCGACGCCGTGATCCGCGTGGCCGCGCTCTAGTCGCCCGAAGGCACGGCGTCGTCGAGCGGCGGAAACGACAGCAGCCTCGCGAGGAGCGCGGAGCGTTCGACCATCTTGTCGAGCACGAGGTGCTCGTTGACGGCGTGCGCCCCGGCACCGACTGCGCCAAGACCATCGAGTGTGGGGGCAAACTGACTCGTCGTGTTGCCGTCCGAGCCCCCGCCCGCAGCTGCTTGTTCGATCTCGATGCCGAGCTCTTCCGCGCCGCGTTGCGCGAGCTGCCACAGGCGCTGATTGCGAGGCGTGCGCTCCATGGGCGGACGGCGCACCCCGCCTTCGATCTCGACCTCCGTTCCCGGGGTCTCGGCTCGAATCCCGTGGATGATCTTCTCGATGCGCTCGGCGTCTTCCTGGGTCGGAACCCGGACGTCGACCGACGCCTTGCTCTGCGGCGCGATCACGTTGGGACCGAGGCCGCCATCGATGGTGCCGACGTTCACCGTGATCCCCTTTTCGGGGTCGTTGAGTGCGAACAACTTCTGGATGATGTGCGAGAGCTCGAGAATGGCACTCGCGCCTTTGCCCGGATCGAGCCCAGCATGCGCGGCCTTGCCCTTGACCGTGATCGTGAAACGGCCCACCCCTTTTCGCGCTGTCTTGAGGTCTCCGTCCGGGCCCAAGGACGGTTCCAAGACGAAGCACCGATCGGCGCTCCGTGCGAGCCGGGTGATCACCCTCGTGGAGTCGTGGCTGCCAACCTCTTCGTCGGAGTTGATGAGGAAGACCGGCGTCACAGGCAGCGAATCGACCCCTGCGGATGCAAGCGCCTCGATCGCAAACAGCCCCTGCACGAGCCCCGCTTTCATGTCGTAGGAGCCAGGTCCCCAAAACGTGCCGTCTTCGGTCTTGACCGGCATCGTCGCGAGCGTTCCAACCGGCCACACCGTATCGCAGTGGCCTAGCAAGAGTTGATGTGGACGATGACGCGGCCGGCTATCCGGCATGGCGAGGAGCATGCCGCCGCTCTCGTTACCGGTGAGAATCCGGGGACGGAACCGGCGTTGCGCAAACGCATCCGATAAGAGCTCGAGCACCCGTGCCAGTGATGCTGGATCTCCGGAGGGAGACTCGCAGAGCACCAATCGTTCGAGGAGCGCAGCCATCTCTGCGCGATTGCCGTCGAGGTGTTCGAGAATTCGCCTTGGGAGGTCCTGAGACATCGTCAGCGGGTCAGCGCTTGAAGCCAACGTGGTACGGAAAGGCGTTCGTCTGAACGATCTTGGCAAAGCGCCCGGGGTGCAGGTACGCGAGCATTGGCGAATGCGCGATCATTTCTTGCGCGTCGCGGTCCGCGTCGCGCAGGGCGTCCTCTGCGACCGATGCCGCCACGATTCGGCCGATGATCAGGCTATTGACGCCCAAGCGATCGATGATTCGGTCGAGCTCGCACTCGAAGTGCAAGTACGCGTGCTCGACAAGCACACCATCCACCTTCGTCGCGGGGACCGTCGGAATCGCTTCGAGGGCGTGTTTGTGATCGTCGTCGCACCGTGGCGCCGCAGCCAGGCTGGTGAGCAGGATCTGATCAGGCCTCGGGAAGCTCACGGTGAAGCTGCCTTCGCGTTTCGCGTTCACGTACGTGGCGTGCGACGGCGTACACACGAAGCCGTAGTGGTCTTCCCAGCTCATGGGTATCGCCAAGTGCTTCGGTGCGAGGTCGTACGACCCGTCAGGCTCGCGCGTCCCAACGATGGTGAGGGGAGCGACCATGTAGACCTGCTCCCAAACCGGATGCTCGAGATCGAGTGGAGTCATAGCTCGTGTAGCATACCGAATCGTGCGGATGCTGCGAGGTGAATGCGGTTCTAAGCGCGCGCAGGAGTCGGTGGTGCCGGTGTCTTTTCGCGCAATGTTTGCGCCTGATGCTTCAGCACCTGGCCGAGCACGTTGGCATTGAGCACTGCGGAGCTACAAACCATTCCGCCCATCGTCGCACCCATGAGACCGGCCGACACCACGTCCGCGCCGGTCAGGTACAAGCCCTTGAGCGGAGTCCGGGGCCGAAGCCAACGCTGCTTCCAGCGCTCCGGTGTGTGTTGCAAGCCGTAGATTTCACCGTGCGGATGCGCGGCGAAGTTGCGCGTCGTGAGGGGTGTCGAAAGCTCGGCGATCTCGACCTTCCCGCGCGTCGACGGGGCATGCTTGTACAGCGTGTCCAGGAGCCGTTCCGAAAGACTTGCCTTGAGCTCCTCGTATTCGGCGCCCCGCTTCTTCCAAGAGGTGTTCTCCCAACGCCTGAAGACATCGCCAGTGCCCAGGGTGATGGCTTCGATGGTTGAGTGCCCGGGATAGCGCCGATCGAAATCGGGATCCTTGGCGGATGGAAACGATAGGTACACCACCGGCAGGGGCGCGTTGATGTCCGCCTCGAAGCGCTCGAAGTTCTCCTCGTGCCTGTGGTCCTGGTAGACCCAGAGGTTGGTCTTTTCGAGCTCGAGCTCCTTCGTGGTGCCCTTCAATCCCACGTACAGAGAAAGATGGCCGATCGAGTGACCGACCTCGCGGGCTTTTGCCGCATACCCGATCGCCCGGGCGGTTTCAGCGGGCACCAGGCGTTCGAAGGTGTTCAAGACGCCGGCGTTGCTTATCACGACCGGTGCGCGCAGCTCGCGACCATCGAGGAGCTTGACACCTGCCGCTCGGCCGTCCTCGATGAGGATCTCGGTCACCTCGGCGTTGGTCACCACCTCACCGCCCGCACTTTCGATCAGTGGGAGGATCGTTTGGGCGATTCGAGATGCGCCGCCGACGGGATATCCGGCCCCACGGAAGTAGTGGCTCACGAGCATGGCGTGGATGAAGAAACTGCTCTTGGCGGGAACCAAACCATAGTCACCAAACTGGCCGGTGAGCACGCCGATGAGCTCTTGATTTTGGGTGATCTCCTCGAGCACTTCGCGTGTGGTGCGCGCGGCCTCTTTGAGGATCGGACGGCGCATCATGCCGCCGAACAAAGCAGAGACAAACGGAGGTACCGCTTTTTCCGCGAAGAACGCCTGGGCCTTTTTGGCGGTGGCGATGACCTTCTCCAAGTACTGATCGATGGCGTCTTTGTCGCTTGGGAAGTACTCGTGCATTTGCGCGCGGAAGTTCTCGAAGCCCTTCACGAAGTCATACGAGCTCTCACCGAGGATGATCCGGTCGTAGACATCACCCATGTCGGCCCACTCGAGCTCGCCATCGGTGAGGAAGTCGAACAATCGCCGAGTCATGCCGCGCGGATGCGAGACACCCCCGATGTAGTGGATGCCGACGTCCCATTCATAGCCCGGCCTACGAAACGTGTGTGTGAAACCGCCCGCCGTGTAGTGCCGCTCGAGCACGAGCACGCGCTTGTTTGCAAGCTTCGCCAGGGTGGCCGCGGCGGATAGACCGCCGATACCCGAGCCGATGACGACGGCGTCCCACTCGTCGGCGAGACCCGGATGTTGCTTGTACGATGTCCCGATACGCATGTCGCTCTCCTATGCGCGCCTCATTGCGCTGCTTCCGGTTTGTCGAAAACCGCCGATACCAACTCTTCGAATGAGCAGCCCATCACGAGCTTTCCGGCAAGGTGCAGCGAGACGAGACCGTGAACCTGCGCCCACAGAAAGTGTGCTCGTTGAAGGGCGTTTCCCTCCATGAGGCCGGCTTCGATCAGGGTCTCTATCGCGGCGTGAAGATAAGAAAACGCTCGCCCCTGCTCCACCTCGAGCTCGGGATAGGTGCCGGCGGGGGCTTGCAGCAGCTCGAACATGATGTGGTAGGCGTCCGGCTCATCGAGCGCAAAGCTCACGTACGCCCTACCCAGCATCCGCAGCGCGTCCTCCGGATCTTCGATCCCCGAGGATGCATCGCGCTGTGCATCGGCAAACCTTCGGAAGGCTTCGGTCCGCACCATCGCGAACAGCTCCTCCTTATTGTCGAAGTACCGGTATGGAGTCATGGGACTGACGCCGAGCTCCCTCGCCAACGACCGCAGCGTCACCCCCCGATAGCCATGCTCCGCAAACAGTCCCATTGCCGCATCCACGGCCCGCGACCGAAACGCATCCAGCTCTTGCCTAGTCAACGCAGCCCGAGGCACCCCACCCATTTACGCCGTAAAATTTACCCGGTCAAGGGGACACTCTCCCCTCCCCCAAACCCCTATAATCACACAGCTTCTCCGCGAAAGATCGCAACGGCACTTTGGGAGACCCTTCCGCGGCGGCCCAAAGTGCGACGCTAGTTGGCCCGAGAAGCGCAGTCATACATCGCTGCGATCTTTGCCCAGGGAACGGGCTGATTTCGGGGCGTTAGCGGGGTGGAGAGTGTCCCTATTTCAGAGTGACAGCCGCCCAGCTGCGTTTGCCGGCCTTGATGATGTAGCGGTGGCCTTTGGGAAGCTTGGCTTGGGGGTCGGTGAGTCGGTCGCCGTCGATCTCGACTCCGCCTTGTTGGATGCGGCGGCGGCCGTCGCTGGAGCTCTTCACGAGGCCGAGGTCACTCAGGAGCTTGGGGACCCAGATCGTATCCTCTTCGAGAGCAACCTCGTGCTCGGGCATGTCGTCGGGGACCTGGCGCTGCGAGAACTGGGCGAGCCAGGAGGCTTCGGCGGCCTTTGCCTGCTCGCCATTGTGGTAGCGGGCGACGATCTCCTTGGCCAGGGCGATCTTGGCATCTCGTGGATTCATGTCGCCGGTGGCGCATGCACGCTTTCGTCGTTCGATCTCCAGCGCCGGCTCCACGGAGAGCAACTCGTAGTACCGCCACATCAAGTCGTCCGAGATGCTCATCAGCTTGCCGAATTGCTCCTTCGGCGCCTCGGCCACGCCGACGTAGTTGTCGAGCGACTTGCTCATCTTCGCGCCGATGATCTTGCCGTCTTCGGAACGTGCGTTGATCCCTTCGAGGATTGGGGTCGTCATGACGATTTGCGGACGCTGGCCCATCTCTCGCATGATTTCTCGACCGACGAGCAGATTGAAAAGCTGGTCGGTTCCGCCCAGCTCAACGTCGCATTCCAGCACCACCGAATCATACGCCTGGGCGAGGGGATACAGCAGCTCGTGGAGCGAAATGCTCTGGTGCTCAGCCCAGCGCCGCTTGAAATCATCGCGCTCCATCATGCGTGCGAGCGTGTATTTGCCCGCCAGCCGAATGACGTCGTCGAACGCCATCTTCCCGAGCCACTCCCCGTTGTAGACGATCTGCGTCCGGTCTTTGTCTAGAATCTTGAACGCCTGCTCGGCATACGTGCGCGCGCCCTCGAGGATGTCGTCGCGCGTCGGCACGGGACGCGTGCTGCTCCGCCCGGAGGGATCCCCGATTTGCGCTGTGAAATCACCGACGATGAAGACGATGTCGTGCCCCAGATCTTGGAACTGACGCATCTTGTTGAGGAGCACCGTATGGCCGAGGTGGAGGTCTGGCCGCGTTGGATCGAAGCCTGCCTTGATCTTGAGAGGCCTCCCCGTGCTCAAACGCTCGAGAAGCTCCGATTCGACATGCAAATCGACCGCGCCGCGCTTGAGCTCAGCGAGCTGCGCTTCGGGTTTCATCCCTACCCTCTATTCGCCGGGCTCAGCGGCGCCGCCCTCCGCGACGCCTCCATTGACGAGCTCCTTGAGCTCCTTGCCGACCTTGAAGAACGGAAGGCGCTTTTCGGGAACCGGCACAGGCTTCCCAGTCCGCGGGTTTCGCCCGCTGTAGGACTTGTATTCGCGGACCGTGAAGCTCCCGAAGCCGCGGATTTCGATCCCCTCCCCCTGCTCGAGCGCCGACGTCATCGCGTTGAAGACGCAGTTTACAACTTGTTCAGCTCGGCTTTTGGTGATCTTCGTCCGCTGGGCTACAGCGTCGATGAGCTCCGACTTCGTCATCGATTCTCTCCCCATTGGGCGCCCAGTATATCCAGGCCCCTAGGCGCGTCAACAGCGATTTCGCGTACTTGCACCCTCTGTCAACAGACTAGGCTGGACGCCATCTCAGTGCCAAGAAAGAGTTCCAGCGACGTTTTGTAAGGCGAATCGCAGTGTCGAGGGCGATACTCAGCCGGTGCTCTCCAGCGCCCTGAGCAGGTCGGCGATGAGCTCGCCGGTATCTTCGATGCCTACGGCATAGCGAACGAGATTGTTCTTGATGCCGATCGCCTCGCGCTCCTCGGTGCTGAGCTCGAAGTAGCTCATCAACGCGGGCTGCTCGATCAGTGATTCAACACCGCCGAGACTCGGCGCGATCCTCGGGATTTGGCACGCATCGACGAAGCGACTGGTGTCTTGGAGATCCCCGTCGACCTCGAACGTCACGACGCCCCCAAACCCGCTCATCAGCCGTTTCGCGGTGTCGTGGTTGGGATGAGATGGCAGGCCCGGATACCACACCTGGCGAACCCGAGGGTGGTGCTCTAGGCGCTCTGCAAGCGCCTGCGCCGATGCGTTTTGCTGTTCGACGCGAAGCGCCAAGGTCTTGATGCCGCGGTGAATCAGATAGGCCGCGTGCGGGTCGAGGCACGCCCCAAAGACACTTCGAAGGTCGCGAACCAGCGAGACGAGGCCGGCCTTCCCGGCCACCACGCCGCCGAGGACGTCGTTGTGACCTGCCAGATACTTCGTGGCGCTGTGCACGACGATGTCGATCCCGTAACTCGCCGGTTTGAAATTCACGGGGGTCGCGAATGTGCTGTCGATGAGCGTCTTGACCTTCTTCTCGCGGCAGATCTCGGCGACCTGCTCGAGGTCGGGAACCGTCTGGTAGGGATTGGTAGGAGCCTCCGCGATCACCAAGCGCGTCTCGGGCCGAATCGCCGCTGCGAGGGCCTCCACGTCCGCTGGCGGGATCAATGTGTTCGACACGCCAAACCGATCGAGAAAGGTGGTCACGAACTGCCGCGTCCTGCGATAGCAGTCAGCAAACAAGATCACGTGCGCCCCAGACTTAACCAGCGCCAGAATCGTCGACGTCACAGCAGCCATACCGCTCGCAAA
>CP070713.1:3331317-3336344 GCA_020351445.1 Myxococcales bacterium | reverse complement strand
GCACGTTCTCGCGCAGCTCGTCCTTGGACTTGAAATGATAGAGCAGGCTCGGCTTCCGAATCCCAACCGCGTCAGCGATCTGTTGCACCGAGGTCCCGTCGTACCCGAGCTTCGCAAACAAGCGGGTCGCCTGCGTCAGAATCTGAGCGCGCACATCCATGCCTACCATTTGGTCGCCAAATGCCTACCAAATGGTAGAGAACACCGCAAGCCCAGAAAAAGGGGACAGTCCCCTTTTCAAAAGGGTTAACCCTTGGAAAAAGGGGACTGTCCCCCTTTTTTTCTACCGCGGTCCGGGTCCGGGACCGGGATCGGGACCTGGGTCGGGGCCGGGATCAGGCCCGGGATCGGGACCGGGATCGGGACCTGGGTCGGGGCCAGGGTCGGGGCCAGGGTCGGGGCCGGGGTCGGGTCCGCGTCGCCGATCGAGCTCGGAGCTCGGGTCCGTGAAAGCGCTGTCCGCGAAGGCAAGCCCCGGCACAAACGCCAGCGCGAACAACACGGCAAGGGTGATGACCTTTCTCATGGCCGCCATCGTACACCACGTCGGAGGATCGTTCGGCTAGAAGTGATAGACGCCGCTCAGAGCGGCGCTCAGCTCGTGCTCGACGATGTCCTCGGTGGGGACGTACGCGTAGCTAACCTCCGCGTCGAGACTCCAGCGGGGGTTGAAGAAGTACGCGCCGCCGACGACCCCGCCGATCCCAAATGAGAGCACGTTTTTCTCGCCTTCCTTAGCCTCGCGCTCCCTTTCGAAGACGCGGATGTTCCACGTGAGCAGGAGCCCGATGAATCCTTCCCATGACCCCTTCCGGAAAAGTCCTCGCAGAAGGAAGTCGAACGGGGTATCGAAGCGCTCCTTGTTGAAGAGGAACGGCTTCGAAATGGTCAGCGCGAGATGCTCTGGAATGAGGTGCCGACTATAGGAGATGAAGAAGCCGCCTAGGTGTTCCCGCGTACCCAAAGGCTCCCCGGTTTCGGCATCGTCCCGGTGATTCAGGAAGTGGAAGGAATACGCGGGGCCGAAGGCGAAAGCATTGACGAGCACTGGGTCCTCGCCTTCGGTCTCTTCTGCGTTCTCAACAGGCTCTTCCTCCTCCGCCCGTGCGGCGCTGGGCGTTGCCAAGAAGGCGGCGGAGAGCAGCGCGATCGCGATCGTCACCTTGGCTCTGCTCATTTCGCTAGCTCTGGGACGATGTCGAGCACGCCGTTCTCTTCTTTGTACTGCTCCCAGAGGGTGACCATCTCCGCGAGCTTGTCGGGCTGCTCGGCGCTGAGGTCTTGGATTTCCGCCGGGTCCTTCGACAGGTCGAACAGCTCCCACTCGCCGGTGCCGAGCGGCTTGGGCATCCGGACGATTTTCCAGTTCCCGTCGATGAAGGCTTTGAAGCTGAACAGCTCGTATCCGATTCGGCTGGCCCCTGCGTATGGCTTTTTGGTCTTGCCCGTGAACAGGTCCAGCACGGACTGGCCTTGCATCGGTAGCACCTCACGACCGTCGATAACCTCGGGCTTTGCGGCGCCCGCGACGTCGAGAAGGGTCGGCATGATGTCTCGAACGTGAACGAACGAGTGATTCACGCTGCCAGGCTTCGCGGGCTTCCCTGCGACCTTGACCAAGAACGGCGCCTTGATGCCGCCTTCGGTAGGGTACGCCTTGAACATGCGGCTAGGCGACATGCTCGCCTGCGCCCAGCCCGGGCCCATTTCGATGTAAGAGCCCGGAAGACCCCGATTGTCGAGGCTATTGTCAAAGGAACCCAGATACTCCTCGGTCTGACCGGGATACGCTGTGGGCAAGGCTCCGTTGGCACCGTTGTCCGACATGAAGAGGATCATCGTGTTGTCGTACTCGCCGATCTCTTTGAGGTAGTCGAACACCCGCTGGATCTGCTCGTCCATGTAATCGACCATCGCCGCATATACTTCCATGTCGCGAGCGGCGAGCTCACGCTCCTTTGGCGACATGTCGTTCCAAGCTTTGACATCGGGCAATCGAGGAAAAGGGACCGCGTCATTCGAGACCATGCCGAGGTTCTTTAGGCTCTGAAGCCTCCCCTGCCGAAGCGAGTCCCAACCTTGGTCGTACTTGCCCTTGTACTTGTCGATGTACTCTTCGGGGGCATGCAACGGGTCATGAGGTGCGGTGTACGAGAGGTAAGCGAAAAAAGGCTGGTCATCCGCGCGCCCCTGCTCGATCCATTCGAGGATTCGATCCGTGTAGTACCGGGTCGAATAGAAGTCGTCCGGTAGTGAGGTGACTTCCTTGCCCTTCCTTTGGTAGACCATTGCCTCCGGCGGGCTGATCGGCTTGCGATCGCTCCAATGACTGCCGCCGCCCTGAAGCAGAACGAACGTTTCTTCAAAGCCTCGCGCATGCGGGCTCGTGTTCTCGTCGAGGCCGAGGTGCCACTTGCCGGCCATGTAAGTGTGGTATCCGGCACCCTTCAGGACTTCGGGGAGGGCGGCGACCTCGAAGTTGAGGTACCCCGCGTATCCCGGCACTCCCTCCATTTCCGGTGTGACGAACTCCCCCATCGTGCCAAGGCCTGCGCGGTGGTTGTCCATCCCAGAGAGAAGGACCGAGCGCGTGGGAGAGCAAGTCGGCAGCACGTGGAAGTTGCTGAGCTGAAGCCCTTCTTTCGCGAGCTCGTCGAGCGCCGGCGTCGCGATCTCTCCACCGTATGCGCCGATGTCGGAGTAACCGAGATCATCGGCCACGATGAGCAGAATGTTCGGTCGCTCGTCGAGCTCGGTTTTGGACGCCGTCTTGCAGCCCGCTAGCGAACACACGGCGGCGGCGACCAGCGCCATCGCCATCACCACACGCGCCCCTACTTGACGTTGTACTTCTTTTTGTAGTCGTCCAGCCATGGCTTGTTCACATCGGTCATGTCGAGGCGCTGGTCGACGAGCTCCTTCCAGATGATCTCGGGTTTGCGGCTTTTGTCGGGCTCGAGCCCTTTCTCCGTCCCCGGAACGTCCCAAGCCTCATCGCTCGAGACGGCCATGCGCTCGGTGATGCCCTTCTTCGTCAGGTTCCATACCATCATGTCGGTGGCCATGGAGAGTGGGCCGTCATACGTCTCGCGGATGCCATCGTAGATCCCATAGCGCGTACCCTCTTCGTTGAAGAAGTGATAGGCGATGGCGAGCTTCGGCTTGATCATGCTCATGACCTTGCCAAAGGCCTGGGCCGAGGTGTGGATGTCTGTGTTCATCATGATCGTGCGGGAGGGCGGCTGGTTGTAGTACTTGCGGAGCTGCTCGGCGGTCAGCATCGCCTCGTGGATCACGATGTCGGCGTTCTTCGCGTATTTGACGAACCAGGTGTTGGGGAACGTGTCGCCGCCGAAGACGACTTTGTAGCCCTTCCACTCGAGCACGTAGCTCACCGGCCCATCGCCCGCGTGAATCGCCGGCCACGAGCGAATTGTCACGCCCTTCTTTCGATAGACGACCTGATTCTCGCCCTTGAAGTCGAACTCGTGCGCGATGATCTTGCCGGGGATCGGGTTCACTTTCACCGCCCGAGTCATGTAGTCCCAGTTGTACGCCTTGAGGAAGTGCTCGACGAAGTAGGCAGTCCCCATGTCTTTTCGTGAGCCGCTGGGCCCCCAGATCTCGAGCGGCGCGGTGCGGCCTCCAGTCCAGCCTCCGGCCCAGAGGGCAGCGAGGTCGCCGACGTGGTCCGTATGCAGGTGGCTGACGAAGACCTTGTTGAGCATGTTGGCTGGAATCATCAGGGACATCACGTTCGCCATGGACCCGGTGCCCAAGTCGAAGAGGAACTTATCGCCGTTGCCGAGCTCGAAGACCCAGCACGACGCGGCTTGGCCGCGACGCGCCGCTGGCATGCCCGTGCCACATGAGATGATGCGGATCTCGTCTTTCCCGAGCGCTTCCGAGCCCGGGTAGTATACGTAGCGGTCCGGCGCGGTCCCCGTCGGGGACTTCACTTTGCCACCCGCAGCTTGGGCCACCTGCGGCTCCCGAAAGCTCACCCCTACGAAGTAGCCGATGGTCATCGCCCCGAGTGCCAGTGCCAAGGCGCCGCTTACGGTTCGTCGTGATCGCATGAAGTCCTCCTGGAGTCGCCGAGCGTCCCACCATCCCTTGTGATGGTCAAGACACAAGTGTATGGTGCTGCCTTGCCGTGCCTCCGAAGAAATCCCTGACCAAGGACGACTGGCTCCGCACCGCCATGGAGCTCCTCCGAACGCGCGGCATCGGCGGCGTTCGAGTGCTCACGCTTGCGCAAAAACTACGCGTCAGTCGCGGCAGCTTCTACTGGCATTTCGAGGATCGCCAGGACCTGCTGAATTCGATGCTCGACTGGTGGGACCGGCAAATGACCGACGCGGTGATTGAATATGCGAATTCCACGCGGGGCAGTCCCCAGAAGCGGTTGATGGCTGTCGGGGAGGACGTCCTCAAGTCCGACCGCAACCGGTACGAGACGGCCATGCGCACCTGGGCCGAGAGCGACAGGAAAGCCTCGAGAACGCTGCAGCGTGTCGTCAACAAGCGGCTCGACTACGTGACGAGCCTTTTTCGGGAGGCGGGTTTCTCTCCGGCCGAGGCGAGGGCCCGAGGCGACCTCCTGGCCGTCTACATCATGAGCGAGCACTCGATCCTCGCAGAAGAAACCTTGGAGACACGCCTGCGCCTCTTGCGGCGCCAGGTCCGCTTACTGACCAGTTAGGAGAAAGTCGATGAACAAACGATTCTTGTTAGGAGTGGTGATTGGTGTGGCGCTTTCGGTTGCGGTTGCTGGCGTCGTGACCCACGGCCCGGAGCTTTGACCCTTTTCAAAAGGGGTCTGACCCCTTTTCCCTGATGGCTGTTTTGGAGTAGAACGCGTTCATGGAATTTCCGTCCAGCCGACGTCTCGTTCATCCCAGCACGGTTCTGCTTCTGGTGCTGGCCTGCGCTTGTGCTTCGCGGGGGCCTGGAGCCGACGAGCCGTGCTCGCAGTATGCTGTCGATGCGAGGGGCTTCAAGTTCAAGCCTCAGTTGGCCAACGT
>CP070713.1:3313218-3331217 GCA_020351445.1 Myxococcales bacterium | reverse complement strand
CGACTACATGAACTTCGAGCTCATCCTGTTCGGCCGCGTCGACCAGCACGACCGCAACCGCACCCACGGCGACATCCGCGAAGCGTTTTTCGAGCTTTTCTTCAACGAGTGGACTTTCGGGTTCGGCATCCACAAGGTCTTCTGGGGCGTCACCGAATCACGCCACATCGTCGACATCATCAACCAAAGCGACCTGGTCGAGGACTTCGACACCCAGATCAAGCTCGGCCAGGCCATGATCACGACCTCGTACACGCATGACAAGGCCGGCATCTTCAGTCTCTATGTGATGAGCTGGGCGCGCCCCTTGGTGTTTCCAGGTCCATTTGGGCGCCCCACCTTACCGATCCCCGTCGACAACGACATTCGGATCTATGAGTCACCACTCAATGCGGGCCAAATCGACGTGTCGTTCCGTTGGTCGCACTCGATGGCAGGCTTCGACTGGGGCCTAAGCTACTTCTTTGGAACCACACGCGAACCGCAATTGTTTCCAACGACGAATAGCGCCGGATTCCTCGTGCTCCAACCCGTGTACGAGCTCATCCACCAAGGCGGCCTCGATGCTCAATACACGGTGGAGGGCTGGTTGCTTAAGGCCGAGGCGATCGTTCGCGGGGGCCAGGGTCCGACCTTCGGTGCCGTCACTGGCGGCTTCGAGTATACCTTCTACCAGGTGAGCGGAAGTATCGTCGATATCGGACTCATCCTCGAGTACAGCTACGACGGGCGCGACAACGAGACCTTCATCGTTTTCGAAAACGACTTCTTCACGGGCATGCGCTTGTCGCTCAGCGATGTCGGCAGCACCGAGTTTCTGCTTGGCTCGTTCGTCGACGCGAAGGACGGCTCAGTTCTGGTCTCGGCAGAAGCGGCACGCCGGTTCGGCGAGAACTGGAAGATCCTGCTCGAGGGCGTGGGTTACATTCCGCAACGCGGCAACGTTCTTCAGTTCTTCCGCAACGACGCGTACATCAAATTCGACATCGAGTACCATTACTGACCTCGCCCTCGAGGCACGAAACGATGAAACCCATGCAAAAAGACGCGATGTCAGGCCTCGGCAAGCTTTTCGAAGCGATCGGCGGCTGGTCTTACGAGCGCCGCTGGGTGGTGCTGATGGCCAGCATTGCTGCCCTGGGGCTTGCGGGCTACCTCGCGACAGGCGCCCGCGTCGATAACAGCGTCGCCGCTTTCTTCGACACGGACGACCCGACCTACGGCGCGTACCTGCAGTACCGCGAGGACTTCGAGTCCGACGAGATCGGGTACATCGTGTACCGGGCGGAAGCCGGCGCATGGGACCTCGAGCTGATGCGCCAGATCGAGAAGCTCACCCGAGCGCTCGAAGACGAGGTCCCTTTCGTCAAGGAGGTAACGAGCCTTTCGAACGCCGAGTTCATGGAAGGAGCGCCGCCAGACGACATCCTCGTTTATGACCTGCTTGCGGATTTCCCCGAAACCCAAGAAGAGCTCTTCGTCATCCGAGACAAGGTGATGAAGAAGCCAATCTATGTGGGCGGCCTCGTGAGCGCCGATACTGAGCTCGGCGCCGTCATCGTGGAGATGAGCCGCTCGAGCGTCGATTCGGTCGAGGAGATCAGGCTCGACCCCGACGGCGGCGATGGTCTTGGCAATCTCTATCCTCAAGTCAGCTTCGAAGCGATCGAGGCCATCCTCGGGCGCCCCGAGTACGACGGCATCGAGTTCTTCCACACCGGCGACGTGGCGATCAACGCCACGTACAACACCGTATTCATCGAGCAAGACTTGCCGGTGCTCACGGTCCTCAGCCTCCTCGTCATCGCCTTGAGCCTCGCTCTGGTGTTTCGACGGCCGACTGGCGTGATCGGCCCCTTCATGGTCGTGGCCTTTGCGATAGCGGTCTCCGTTGGAGCCATTGGACTGATCGGTTGGGACGTCGACTTCATGTTTGGCCTGATGCCGACCCTCCTGATCACAGTCGGTGTAGCGGACTCCGTGCACATCTTGTCGGAGTTCGACATCTACGAACGGCGGGTCGCAAACCGGCACGAAGCGATTCGCCGCACGCTCTACCTGGTAGGTCCTCCGTGCTTGCTCACCAGCCTCACGACGGCCGCGGGCTTTCTGTCCCTTTCGCTTTCGCCCGTGAAATCGGTGGCGCACCTCGCGGTCTACAGCGCTGCCGGCGTGCTTGCGGCCTTCATCGCTTCGATCACCATTCTCGTCGCCTTTCTCTATTTTGGGCGGCGGCCTTCGTCTGATGTGTCTCCGAAGAAGAAGAAGGGGCGCGCTGATCGAGGCAAAGCCTTCGGTGCTGCGCTGCGCTCCGTGGCTAGTTTCGTCATCCGTTTCCGTAACCCCATTCTCATCGCATCCGCCGTCATCTTCGTTTCGTCTGCTTGGGGCATCTCGATGCTGACGGTGGATTCGAATTTCCTGATGGAGTTCTCGGAAAAGATTCCGGTGCGCCGGACGACACAGTTCGTCGATGATCACATGTCCGGCACCTACTCGATGGTCTACGTGTTCGACAGCGGCGAAGCTGACGGAATCAAGGACCCGGCCGTGCTTCGAGAGATAGAGCGCGTGCAACGCGAGGCCGAACGCCACCCGCTCGTCACGAAAACCTACTCGGTTGTGGACCTGATGAAAGACATCAATCAGACCTTCCACAATGGCGACCCCGCGTACTACAAGATTCCGGACAGCCGCGAGCTCGTCGCACAATATCTGCTCGTCTATGAAATGTCGGGCGGCGAAGAGATCAGAAACTACCTGTCCATCGACTACGCTCGCGCGACCCTCGAGCTCCGCTGCAAGATGAAGGAGACCAGCCGTCTTCAGGGGATTGTCGAAGACATCGATGCGCACCTGGATGAGGAACCTTTGCGTGCGTCGGCAGTCAGCGTGACGGGCATCGGCGCGCTCTGGCTCAAGTTCGTGGAATACATCACGTGGAGCCAGATCCAAGGCGCATTGATCGCCCTGACCGTCGTCAGTCTGATGATGATCGTGGTATTCCGCTCGGTGAAGATCGGTCTCGTCTCGATGATCCCCAACATCGCGCCAGTGGTTGTGGTGCTTGGCGGCATGGGCTGGATGGGCGTGCCTCTCGACTACTACAGACTGCTCATTGCGCCGGTAGCCATAGGCATTGCGGTGGACGACACGATCCACCTGATGACCCGGTACCATCACGAGTTCGGAAAGCTGGGCGACTACAAGAAAGCGCTCTACGCGTCAATGGACGGCGTCGGCCGCGCGCTTTTCATCACCTCGGCCATCCTGGTCGTCGGCTTTCTCATGAACGTGTTCTCGGTCATGGACGGTCAAAAAAGCTTCGGCATCTTGCTGGCCGGCGTGATCGCGGCGGCGCTCGTGGCGGACTTCCTCCTGATGCCTGCGTTGATTCTCTGGCTCAAGCCTTTCGGCCCAGAAAAAGATAGGATTGAACCATGACCCGCTACGTGCTGACCTGCGGTTTAGTTCTGATTGCCGCTGGGTGTAAGGGCCAGCAAGAGCCCGCTGAGCCGGCAGATGTAATCGAAGCACCTCCAACGGAGGCGGTGGATCCTGCGGACCTGCCCAGCGCCGCCGACGAAGCACCGGAGACTCAGGCACCAACCCAGGCTGAAGCGTCCGAGCTCGACGCGCCCGCAACTCGCGCGCGCAATTTGGCGACCGAGCTACGCGAAGCGGTGGGAAGTCCAGCGGACTGTCTCAAGGACTATCGACCGAACTCCGCAATGACCATTCGCGTGAACATCAGCGCTGTCGTTCGTCCGACGGGAATCATCATCGAGCCGAGTGCGACCGGCCGCGGGCTTTCGACGAATGATCGCCGATGCTTCGAGCATCGGGTCGGGGCCGTGACCTTGGAGCCGCTCGCTGGACAATCGTCCAAACCGGTCTTCACGTACGTCGACATTCAGTACGAGCCGCCCGTTGTCGAGACATACGACGTTGCCCCACCGCCCCCGCAGCCAGACGACGTCGTTCAACCGCTCCCCAAGAAGAAACCGATCGCGCCGAGCGGCGTCCCCATCGAGGGCCCTGCGGCTGATCCCATCGAAGGGCCGAGCGGTAAGCCGATCGAGGGACCGGAAGGGGTTCCCATCGAGGGGCCGAAACCAGTGCCGATAGAGCAGTGAGGAGCGGCCGGCGCTCAGCATGCCAGCCAGAAACACGCCGGGTTTGTGGGTTTTTCGAGACGCGGACCGAACCTTTTGCGTCAATGGGCCGGGGAGCCGCGCAAATTGCGTGCAGCTGGGGTGTAAGGTGATGACCAGGGAAGTCGTCCGGCAGGCAGTGGCTTGTTAGTCTGGCGCTATGGGGCGGGGAGTGGGGCAAGCAGTGACGGTCGCGATGCTGATAGGACTATGTGTTCTTCTTCCGCGTGACTCCCATGCGTTTGTCCCCGGCAGCGCGCCGAAGTCCCTGAAGGTGTGCGCGAACGGGCCGCTCCGAAACCCACGCCCGGGCTGCGCACCTGCTGCTCTGCCTAGCACGGGCGACCCCTATCAAGACTGCGTGCGGCGGATCAACCAGCTTCGTCGCAAGTGCCAGTGCCTTCCGCCGCTCACGCGCTGGAAGGGCGGCGAAAGATGCGCCGACAAGCACGCCAAGTACGACGGCAAAAAGGGGATCCATGGCGGGTTCAACCGCCACATCTGCACGCCGCAAGGTCTCGCGCAAAACGAATGCCCCGGCTGGCCGTCAGCCGACCAAGTCGTCGATGGATGCTTGCAGGCGATGTGGGACGAAGGCCCCGGTAAACGGTTTTCAAAGCACGGCCACTACATCAACATGAGCAACCCGAAATACCGGGCGGTGGCGTGCGGATTCGCCAAGAGCGCCGACGGCAAGGTTTGGAGCGTGCAGAACTTTCGGTGAACGTCGTATCGTCACGCGCAACCCATGAAACCGCTCCCCATCAACGATCGGCTCACCATCCCTGCTCGAGACCTCTCTTGGAGAGCCGTCCGCTCGTCCGGTCCTGGTGGTCAGAACGTGAACAAAGTGGCGACGAAAGTCACGCTTCGCTTGGACCTGGAGGGGACCGACGCGTTGACTCAGGCCCAGAAGCGTCGTCTGCGCAAGCTTGCCGGCCGCCGCCTCGACGCGGAGGGCGGCCTGCTCGTCAGCGCTCAGGCGGAGCGTTCTCAAACCCAGAATCTCGATCGAGCGCGCGCAACCCTTCGTCGGTTGATCCTCAAGTCCCTGGTCGCGCCCAAGCGACGGGTCGCGACCAAGCCCACGAAGGCCCAAAAGCGTCGTCGGCTCCAAGACAAGCGTCGTCAGAGCGAGAAGAAAGAACGGCGCGCACCCGTCCTCGGAGAGGACTAGTCTTCGCCAAAGGCCTGCTGCTCAGCTCACGGGGGTGCGACCCCTTGCTTTCTTTGGATCACGCATGTCCATGAGCGGAACGCCGACGCCGTATGTGACGAAGTGTCCCGTTGGCTGGATGGCGAGAACACAGGTCTCGGCGAGGAGCTCCGGGTCGTCGACCATCCCCCGCAGAAGGCTCTTGACGATCTCTGGATCAGTCTCGCTCGCCGGCAGCACACGCGCGGAGCCATTGAATGCGATGGTCGCGTCGGGAATCTTGATCCACGGCATGAACGGGATGCGTTTCGCGATCGTCACGTTGAGGGCAACGTTGGGGTTGAGGCCGATATGCTTGGCCTTCCACGAGCCCTTTTCCGTGCCGACGTAGAGGACGCGATCTTTGACGACATATACGATGCCTGCGGAGCGCGCCTGCCCCTTCGGGTTTACGTAGGAAAGGACGCCGAAAAGGCGCTTCTCGATCTCGCTCCAAACGAGATCTGTAGTGATCCGAGCCGACATCTGTACAGGCGTAGATCTCCCCCGCATGCTGTCAAGCCGACTGATACGGCGCGCAGCGGTGTGCTAGGTTGGCCGCGGACTTCCTCCGGAGTAATGGGTGCACGATAAGAACCGAGTCGTTTACACGACATGCCGTTACTGCGAGTCGTGCTGTGGGCTTGCTGTCGAAGTGGACGTGGAGGCCAATCGCGTCCTCCGCATCAAAGCCGACAAAGAAAACCCCGGCTCGTGGCGCGACATCTGCAACAAAGGCCTGACTGCGAACGAGGTAGTCGAACATCCGCGGCGGCTTCGGTGGCCGATGAAGCGGGTCGGCGAGCGCTATGTGCGGGTGAGCTACGAAGAGGCGGTCGAGGGCGTCGCGTCGGACCTTCGGCGGGTCATGGACGCACACGGGCCGGATGCAATTGCCTCTTACATCGGCAATCCCATTGGGTTCGGCTCCGATGTTGTATTTTCGCTGGGTCTCATCGACGGCATCGGGACTCGAAACCGTTACAGCGCGTCGTCGCTCGACCAAAACAACCAGCACGTGGTCTCCGAGGCGCTCTTTGGGTACACGTTCGTGCCCTTCTGCCCGGACGTAGACGGCTGCGACTATCTCGTGCTCGTCGGTGGGAACCCGGCGATCAGTCGGTTTGGTTGGCTCGGCAGCGCTACCGATGGATGGCGCCGAATGCTCGGGCGCCAAAAGGAGGGAGCGACGATCGTCGTCGTCGATCCGCGCCGCACGCGAAGCGCCGAAGATGCCGACCGCCACCTGGCGATCGAGCCCGGGACCGACTGGGCGTTCTTGCTCGGTCTTCTCACCGTCATCTTTCGAGAGGACTTGGAAGACGCGGAGGCCGTGGCGGAGTTGCCCGCCGATCACGTCGCACGCCTTCGCGGGCTTACCAACGCTGTCGACCTCCACGCCCTGTCGTCGCGTACCGGCATCCCCGTCGCTGCGGTAGAAGAAGTGGCCCGTGGATATGCCAAGGCCCAAGGTGCGATGTGCCTTACCATGACCGGCGTCAGTCAGAACGACACGGGCACCCTCGGGCAGTGGCTTTCGACGGTACTCGACATCGTGACGGGGCACTTCGATCGCCCCGGAGGCCGCCGATGGGATTCGGGTTTCGTGAACATGACCGACTTCGCGTCGCGGAGCCTATCCGAGGACGGCGTCAGTCGAGTGCGCGGGCAACGGACAGTGATGGGATGCCGCAGCGTGTGCGAGCTCCCGGACGAGATCGACACGCCTGGCGAGGGACAGGTTCGCGCACTGATCCTTCAAGCCGGCAATCCGGTCGTCGCCGGACCCAACGGCGCTGCGCTCGATCGCTCGCTTGCGTCACTCGAGTGTTTGGTCGCCATCGATCTCGTCCAACGCGAAAGCCACCGGCACGCGCACTGGCTGATCCCCGTGCCGCATTGGCTCGAGCGCAGCGAGCTTCCGTTCAACCTCGCGAATGCACAGGACCAGTCCTTTCTTCAGTACGCCAACCGCGCTGTCGAGCCCCCGTCTGACGTTCGCCCCGAGTGGGAGTTCTGCACCGACGTGGCACTGGCGATGGGTGTGCCGATGCTCGGGCGGCGAGGCTTCAACACCGCTATCCGCACGAGCCGCTGGCTTGCCAAGGCGCTCGGCCGACCCGGCATTGCGATCACACCGGCCCTTCTGGAACGCGTCTCGCTGACGGTGACGAAGCGAGCGTCATACAAGTCGATCAAAGAAGCCCCGCATGGCGTCGCGCACGGCGAAAAGCGCTTCGGGCAGCTTGCGGAGTTTCGAAAAGGCGCCCCGATTCTCATCGCACCTCAGGAGCTCTGCCGCGCGCTCGAGCAGAAGCTCGCCGAGCCGCCCGGGCGGGGTGAGGCGTTTCCGTTCCTGATGACCGGCGGTCGAAGCCTTCATCTGATGAATTCCTGGCTGACCGAGCTACCCAATGTGCAGAAGCGCGAACAGGAAAACCATTGCGAGATCCACCCCGACGATGCCAACGCGCTTGGCATCGCGAACGGGGACCGGGTGCGCGTGCGCTCGGAAATCGGCGCGATCGAGCTTTCGGCGGAGGTGAGCGATCGCATCCGTCGCGGCATCGTTTGCATCCCACACGGTTGGGGCTCGCGCGTGTTCAGCCCTGCCAACGGCGCCGACCCCATCGTGCACGGGGTAAACCGGAATCTCCTCGTCGACCACCGAGTGGTCGATCCCTTATCGGGCACGCCCAAGCTGAACTCGACCCGGGTTGCGGTCGAGCGCATCGCCTAAGGCAAATCAAACCGCTCGCGGTTGCGGGGAAGCTCCAGACCGAGCGCGTTCAAAGGCAGCGCCGGCCCGATTGAGCGCTCGAATCGAAAGGGACAAGCGCGGCATCTCGTGCCTAAACGCGGTCGGCTTGCGGAATATCCGCAACCTTGATCACCGACATCTCCGGAAGGAGGTCGGTCTCGGCAAGCAGAGTCCGCAGCACGACCTGGCCGCGGCGGCGGCCTTCAGTGCTGATCCAGTTCTTCACACCGGGGTTCTCGCTGCTAGCATAGATCCGGAAGGACCCGTCCTCGTCGTAGACGGTCTGGCGATTGTTGATCGCCACGGGATGATGCCGGTAGTCGCCCGCTCGAAGGTAGTGGTCGAAGACCTGGCACGACCAGTACCGACACGGAACGTCTTTGCCTTCGATGAGGATCGCCTCGTCGTCGGCCAGCCTGAACGAAACGCCCGAGTAGCCGATGCCTGGACCGGGCAGATTGTTGGCGACCACCTTGGGGTCGATCATTTCAAAGACCTCGTCGGGTGTGTACTCTTCGTGCTCGTCTTCCTCGACCGCAAGCTGGCCGTCTGCCCCAATGCGCGTGGGGGTGGAGTGCGCGTTGCTGTCGTACTCGATCATGCTCATGCCCACGATGGCGGATACGCCCAAACCAGCGTCGACGGTGTCGTGCATGAATGCAACGATGCGGTCGAGGCCCGCTGAAAGGTCGTCGATCGCGTACTGCGTCGGAGGCGGCACGTCGTTTACGCAGTCGATGTTCATGATGGCGGGCCGGTACTTGCCCTTGTCGACTTCGATCACGCACTCCGGGAAATACTGTCGCGTCATGATGAAGGGCCGCTTGCCCTCGAGCTTCAACCAGTTCTTCGCGCCTTCTGGACGTTCCGCGCTGATGTGAATCGTTGCCAGTTGAACGTCGCCGTCTTCCTCGAACGCTATGTCCTTGTCGATCAAGAAGCTCACCATCGAGCGCATGCCATCGTCGTCGCTCGCATAGACGACGATCGAAAAGAAAATGTCGTCGCCCCGCCGAATCGTAAACTCGTAGAAGAGCGAATCGTCGAGTTTGGCTTCGTGGTACAGCGTATCGGGTCCATCACCGACGAAGCTACGGATGGGGGTGAATGCGCGCGCGAGCACGGGATGGGCGCGGTCCGCCTCCATCTCGAGCTCGTGCCCTCCTGCGATCAGCGAGGCCAGGTAGCGAAAGCCATCCGCTCGCTCGCGCGGGGTTCGCGCACCGATGGGGCCTACGATTTTCTCGCCCACTTCCTTGAGCTGATCGGCAAACCGGTTCCATGCAGCTTGGCTGGGGGTAGTGTCGTCTGACATCCTACTTGTTCACATTCGTCGAAGGGGTGTAAGGGAGATCCAGAGTGCTAACCAAGCCAGGTCCTTGACGACACACCTCCGGGATGGCGTTCACCATCCGCAGCGCTCCGGCCTGCACCCCGCCCATGACGTGGTCGCCGCCCGGGCTCGACATGGCGCACTCCAACTGCACGGTGGGATTGCCCGTGACCGTACAGCGGTGAACGCCTTGTCGATCGGCCGGCGGCTTGGGCCACTGCGGAGCGATGTCGGCGCGCAGACGATTCACGTGTTCCGTGACCACGATTGGACGCCCGTATGCCATCCCCTCTACGCGAAAGTGCACCGCTGCGCAGGTGTCCTTCGGCACGTGCATCATCGCCGTGTCGAAAGCCTCCGTGGCGTACTCCCGCTCGAAGGTCTCGCGAATCTCATCGAGCTCTATGCCCAGCCGGTCCGAAATCATCCGCACCATCGGGCCCCAACCGCCGGCTAGCATACCGGGCATGCCGAGAGGGGCCACGTACGAGGCGGGCTGGCCGAAGCCAAATGCAATGCCGGTCAAGCCGGGATCCTCGTAGGTCGAGTAGTCGTACAGCTCCTGCACCAGGATCTGGTCGACCTGGTCGGCCACCTGCAGTGCCGCTAGCGGCAGCACATCGCCCGAGAATCCCGGATCGATTCCATTGACGAAAAGCGTCGACCGGCCTTGTTCGCAGGCCCGCTCCAGCGGTTCACGAATGGCAGGGTCGGCAGCGGGTGGATAGATCAGGAAGACCATCGCGGTCGACAACACGTCGATGCCCGCGCTGAGTGTGCGCGCGAGCTCCGCGACCGTGTCCGCTGCGCGAATCTCGCCGTTGACCATGTAAAGCACGCAGTCGGGCTCGAGCGCGAGCAGCGCGTCGATGTCGTTGGTCGCAATGATGCCCGTCGCGTCCGTCAAGCCGGCGATCTCCGCGGCGTCCTTGCCGAGTTTGTCGGGGCTGTGGGCATGCAGGCCAACCAGCTCGTAGTCGGGATGCTGAATCACGTGACGCAGACTGTGGTACCCGATGTTTCCGCTTCCCCATTGAACAACGCGGTAGGTCATGATGGCGGGACTCTAGTCTGGGGCTGGCTTGCTTGCCAAGGCGAACTCACGCGCGGCGGCGAAGTCGCGGCATCCCTAGCCCGGCTTGGCAGATGATGTCGCGCTGCACCTCGTTGGTTCCGCCGCCGAAGGTCAGCACGAGCGTCGTTCGATAGTACTTCTCGAGACGGCCGGCCAGGACGGCGCCTTCCGAGCTGCGGTGAAGCACCCCACCGGCACCGTGGACTTCCATCAGTAGCCTTGCCGCCTGTCCATAGAACTCGGTGCCGTAGACCTTGATCGTCGAGGCTTCCGCCGGGCCGAGACGACCTTCCGCAATGCTCCACGCTTGCTGCCAGTTGAATAGCTTGAGCACCTCGAGGCCGGCGTACACGCGCGCGAGGTTGGTTTTCACCCATGGAAGGTCGGCGATTTTGCCACCGTCACCGTTCGGCGTCTTCTTGGCCCATTCGACCGTGTGCAGGAACAGCTCCTCCATGATCCCGACGGCGCAGATGGCAACGCGCTCATGGTTGAGCTGGCTCGTGATCAGCTGCCAACCACCGTTTTCGGGACCGACCAAGTTGTCGACCGGCACACGAACATCATCGTAGTACACGGCGTACGTGCTGTTGTCCCCCATCGCGTCGATTCGCGACATCTCGATGCCTTCCGAGTCGGCCGGGACGATGATGATCGAGATTCCCTTGTGGGCTTTTGCGTCCGGATCCGTACGACACGCCAACCAGATGTAGTCGGCGTGCCCGGCCAGGCTGGTCCACATCTTCTGCCCGCGGATGACGTACTCGTCACCGTCGCGGATCGCCGTCGTCCGCAGAGAGGCTAAGTCTGTCCCGGCCTCCGGCTCGCTGTACCCAATCGAGAAGTGGCACTTCCCGGCCAGGATCCTCGGAAGGTACTTCTTCTTTTGTGATTCGCTTCCGTACTCGAGAAGAGTAGGCCCGACCGTGTTCAGCGTGAGGATGGGCACCGGAAACCCGGCACGCCGGACTTCGTCGAAAAAGATGAACTGCTCGATCGGGCCGCGCTCTTGGCCGCCGTGCTCTTTCGGCCACCCTACACCCAGCCATCGGTCGGCACCGAGTCTCTCCATCGCTTTGAAGTACAGGGGCCCGCCGCCATCGCTGTCGTCGAGCTCTGCCCGCAGATCGTCGGTCATCAATTCGTCCAGATAAGCGCGAATCTCGTCGCGAAAGGTTTGTTGCTCCGGCGTATAATCAACAAACATGACGGCTTCCAACGATTCGTACGGTACCATAACCGCTCACAAACCAATGAACCCTCGCCCGCAAAGACTCCACACCTGGTTCAACCTCATCCCCGTAAAGGAGTTTGAGGACAAGAGACCTGACCGAGTTCTATTCCTGGATTCGTTCGTCACAATCGAACCGCAGCCCGATGGCGGCGAGGCTCCGTACGTCGTCTTGTTCGAGGGCAAGCACGAGATGCGGGTCGTCGTCGAGATCGGCATCATCTTCGTGTGGTACGGAGACGATCTAGCGAATCCCGACCGTCCATTTCCGACGTTGTACGAAGAAAAGTACGCCTCCAAATACGTGTCGAGCCCAGCAACGATCTTCGAGGACACCCACGTCATGGACTTCGTCGAAAATGGGTCGGACAACCTTCATTTCAAAGCGGTCCACTTGTGGGAATACTCCAAGATATACGACCACGAGGTATCCAAGGACACGATCACGCTGAAGCAGGACACCAAGTTCCGTTACGGATCATGCTCCACGCGTCGCACGATTCGCCTGATGTCCAAGATCCTGCCGCAATTGATACTCACACAAGACTACGTGTATCACGGACCCGGGTTGGCGGTCGTAGGCGCCACGGGATCGGGAACCCCGCGAATGCATGCTCTCGTCAGCTTGACGCCGGAAGGCGCAAATCGGACGCGGGTCTACGTCACGATGGCCATCGACCCAGAGACCTTCCCTCCATGGGCGGAACGAATCTTTCAGCGACTCTTTCCCAAGCGCGCTCTGTGCGACGTGCTGGCCGGCCTCATGGCTGGTTTCATCAAGAATGAGTTCGATATCGACGCGATCATCTGGACAAACCGGAAGTACCTTCGGAGCCCGGCCCTTCTTCCTTCTGAGAAGCACTTGCGCGATGTCATTCGGTGGGGAGAATCCTTTTATCCCAAGGACTTCGAGCCGCCGGAGGCTCAATCAAAGGCGCCAGAAGACCGGCAGTGGAAACCGCTCGATGACGTGAAGAACATCAAGCCGGGCAAAGTACACCGCTACAGCGTCGCCGGCGAGGAGCTCATTGCGCGCACGGACACCACGGGAGACGTTCGTGTTTTCGATGCGTACTGCCCACACCAGGGCGCGCACCTTGGTCACGGGGGAAGACTAGACGACGACTGTCTGCGCTGCCCCTTCCACGGCTTCTACTTCGACACCCAAGGAAGGTGCGTTGGCCCAAACGTCCACAACAAAGACAAGTTCATCAAGACGCTCAACTTGACGCCAATCGAGCACCGAGTGAACGACGGTCGAGTAGAAGTTCTCGTGTAGGGTGAGCCGTTGAGGGCAGCGGGCGATGACGCGCTCGGCGGCGCATCCTTTGCGCGTCCTCTCGTACTACCGTGCTCAGACGCAGAACCTTCGCGACACGCCCGGTGATTGATGCTTCTCGCGCAAAACATTCGCGGCACCCCTTCCGCGGCGAGGTTGGCGGCAGGGCTGAGCGTGCTTAAAGAAGCAGTAGGAGTCATGGATTGGTTCGCTCGACTTATTGCTTTCTTCGCACTGTATATTGCGACGGCTCTCGCCCTTCCGGCAGCAGCTGACGATGAGGCCCCCGGGGGGTACCGGGGCACCGGGTACGAGCTAGAGGTGTCCCACGATGGCTACGCGCGAGAGGGGCAGCCGAGCGACGCGCCCGATCCGACGACCTATGTAGTCGTCGAAGCTGAGGAAGGCACGACGGAGGAGGTCGACGGTGAAACCGTGATCGTCGTCCAAGAGCCCGAGCCGATCGCGGCCACGCAGCAAGCTCCGCCGCCCCCAAAGGTCGTCGTGGTTGAGCAGCAGATTCCGGCTTGCCCAAGTGGGATTTGGGTCGACGGTTACTGGTACTACAGCAATGGCCAGTACCTTTGGGTGGACGGTCACTGCGTCGTCGAGCGGGTGAACTACGTCTTCGTGCATCCCCGATGGGATTACTATTGGGACATTTGGTGGTTCGTGCCGGGCTACTATCGGCCGTGCGGCGTGTACGTCGGGTTTGGGTACTACCGACCGTGGCACTGGTACGCGCCGTACTATCATCCGTACTACCCCGGCCATCGCCCGGTGCCCGTGCACAGGGCCGTTCCGCGCCGGCCTACGACCGTTCACCCGACGCCCGCTTCGCGTGCGCCTAGCCGCGGCGGAAGCATCGGCCGTGTCGCTGTCCCGCCAACCCGCGGCGCTGCCGTCACCCGAGCTCCGAGGCAGCCGACGACGGTCACCTATACGCCTCCTACAGGAGTGACGCGCGCTACTACGCTCGGGCGCGCAACCAGAGGCCCGACGCTTACGAGCACAACTCCCCGGTCGCGCCCGGGTGCCACCATCGTGACTCGCCCCCCGGTAAGCTCCAGGCGCACGGGCGCTGTTCGCCGCCGGCCCTCGACTCGTTCTCGCGGGTTCTCGATTGGCCGCTCCGGGGGCGGTTCGCTGGGAAGCCCGAGCTCCGGGTCATCGAGGGGATCGAGCTCTGGGGCATCGGGGGGCAGAGGCAGCCGAGGCCCGAGCGCGCCGTCGTCCGGCGGTTCCGGTAGGGGCAGCAGCGGCCCATCCGGCCGCGGCCGCTAGAGCATCACAGTCCCCGGCCCAAACGATGCAGGGGATGGCTGCAGAATCTCGCAGGGATTGGGTACATCTTCTCGAGACACCCGTTGCGTCGAATTCCGATCGCCTCGCGGTGAATCAGGAGGTCGCGGCGGCGCTGAAGGGCTTCCTTCCGCTTCGCCTCGTGCGACGCTGCGAGCAAGCGCCTTCGGCCGGGATCGGCTTCTGTCCCCAGTTCGCGCTCGATGAGCTCGAGCTCGAGGAGCGCGTGGTCAACCTTGGCCGCGCTTTGGCCGAGAGCAAACGCGATCTCCTGTACGATCTCTTTTTCTAGAATCGCGTGTTGTTGTTCCACATCGAGCGTCGCCCTGAGGCGATCTAGATACACGCTCTGGTATCCTTGGTCCTTCAGTTCTTCGACGAGTCGCTTCCAAGGCGGTTCGCGCATGACCCGCTAACCTTACGGCCGAAGGCGACGCTCGCAAGCAAACCCAGGATTGCGAACATCCCGAGAAAGATGAAGAAGTGTTGGTGGCCGGTGACGCCAGGGGAGTGGTCGAGTAGCCAGCCCGCGACGAGGTTGACGAAGATGTCCGGCGTGTAGCCGATCACCGAGACCAGCCCGACCGCGGTGCCGGTGGCTGCGAGCGGAACCGATGCTTCCTGAAACAGGGCAAAGTAGACCCCTCGCAGTCCAAACACCGCCAAGCAGGTGACGAGAACGTTCATGTAGAGAACCCATGGCGCGGACGGTCTTGGAACCGCGAAAGCCAGCCACGCGTATGAACCGACGAGCAGCGCAAAGCACAAAGCCGAGACTCGCGAGGAACGGATGCGGTCACCGAGCCAACCCGCCCCGATCGCCGCGAAAGGTCTGATCCAGGCGCTGATCGCCGAGACTTGCGCACCCTCGACCTCGTTCATGCGGTAACCCTGCACGGCAAAGAGAGAGTAGTTGTCGATGCCCTTGTAGCCCACGTACGCGCAAACGACGATGACGGCTTGAAGCCATACACTGGGAAGCCGGACCACCATGGCGATGTGTGTCCAAGCGCTCTCGTGGTCGTGAGCTTCGCCGTTGCGCTCCGGCACGAAGAACCAACAGAGAACCGCTGCGCCGGCCGTCGCCGCCGTGTATCCGTAGATGATCCCTCGAAGAGCGCGGGCTCGTTCGAGCTCGGTCGCCGCGGTCGGGTCGTCTGGCAAGAGGCTCTGAAAGAGAAACACCGCCGCCGCAGCGAGCACCGCCGCAAACAAGCCGCGCCCACCGTCGAGAATGCCGTAGGCGCGGCCCTGCGCGTCGTCGCCGCCCCACTCGCGTGTTGCTCGAATCAATGCCGCCCAAAACAACAAGATCGTGGTGAGCCCCCAGAAACCAAACAGCACCCAGAGCCCTCGATAGGGAGGAAACGTGGCGAAGTAGACTCCGCCGAGACTCGTCGACAACAGAGATGCCGTGAGGAGTCGTCGTGCCGGGTAGCGGTCGGCAAGCGGGCCACCGGGAAAGTACGCCAGCATGGCGACGACCCCGTACACGGCCTGCACCGCGCCTAGCTGCGTGTTGCTGAGCTCGAATACCTGCAGGACCGTCGGGCGAAAGAACCGAGCCACGTGAAAGGGTAGGCTGAAGACCGCTTCTCCGGCGACGATCAGAGCCCCCATGAACAACACGCGCTCGAGCCGGCGAGATTCATCCATCACCGCGCCCCGTCGTAACCGCTCACCGAAGCCGCTTTCTGACCTCGCCATCTTTTCCGACGAACACCAGCTCCGAGCTCGAGTTGTCGATCCGTACCTCGATGTTTCTGAAGTTCCCCGGGCTTCCAAAGATCGAGAAATGAGAATGTGCGCCCAACCTCTTGCCGTCCTTGGAATAGATGAATACGCCGTCTTCTCGATTGGTATTGCGGGCCATCGGGTTTTCGTCGATTCGTACCACGATCGTTTCGCCATCGTTCGACACGAGCACTTCCTTGATGAGAGGCAGGCGTCCGACTCTGAACATGCTCACTTCTTTCCAGGTCCTACCGTCTCCCCTCCGATACAAGCCAATGGTCTGAGCTTTTCTAACGAGGACGCGTGTTGAATCTGGGCTTAGTCGAACCACCGGGACTACTTCGACCAAGAATCGGTCGTTGTCGGCCGAAAAGTAGTAGGGGCCGTCGGGAAACTTCGGCCTGTACGCGCTTGCGCTCCGGGCGGTGCTGAAGACGAGCGCTATCGCGACGATCGGGCACAAAAGCCCCACAAACCTGTTCATACCGATAGGATAGGTCACATCCGTTCTGTGAGCTCTAGGAGAAGCTTCCGCATCTCTTGCGGCTCCCGGTGGGGGCTCCACGGGCCATGGCCCGAAAAGAGTCGTGCAAACGTGTATTCGGCCAGGCCGATCAGCGATTGCTTCTGCGCTGACCACGAGTACCAGCATGCTTCCCGGAAGGCGCGCATGGCGCTGCGCTCGTAGCTCCAGGTGAGTGAGTCGCCTGTGAAGAGGTATGTCTCATCGACTTGAAAGACGACGCTTCCTTTGGTGTGACCGGGGACGGGGATGGCGCGGACACCATCGCCTAGGTCCGTCGCTTCGGCGGGGGAGCTCCCCTCGATGAGATGGGTCGCGTAGGGGGCGGCGCTGCGGTCGTCTCGATGAATGTGCACTTCGGCGTCGAAATGCCGGGCCCATTTGTCGGCGTCTGCGACGTCGTCCCGGTGGCTCAAGAGGATCTTGCCGATGCCGCCCATTTCTTCGAACGGGGCGACGAGCTTCCGGGTGAACTGCGGCGAGTCGAAGAGCAGATTCCCGCTCGGCCGGACGACGAGATACGAATGCGCGCCAAACGAAGAGCGATGGTTGTGACCGCAGAGGTGGACGCCCTCGGCGAGCTCGTGGGGGTAGACCCGGGGTGGAGGTCGCAAATGGCTCTCGGTGCGGATCGAGCGTGTTGGGCAGAGCTCCGCAGCAAGCCATGCTTGATGCATCTCCTCGGGGGTGCTCGGCTGCCGGTCGAAGACCGAGTACTCGCCTCGGCGAACGATGAGCCCGGGGGCAACATGGCGCGCAGCCCCGCAGTCGATGCACCGCTTGTCGATCAGCCAATCACCCTCTGCGCTTGCGGGATTTCGTTCGGCGCCGCGTTTCATGCAGACTCTCGGAGTCGATCATGGGGTTGGCGCAAGCACACGCAAGGCGCCCAACCATTGGACACGCGGCGGCTGCAATCGTAGAGAGGCACTATGACCGAGATTCTCCGCTACGAGCGTTCTGGGCCGGTCGCTATCATCGCGATGGATGATGGCAAGGTGAACTGCATGTCGCTCGCGATGCTCGCCGAGTTGCTTACGGAGGCCACCAACATGGCGAACGCATTGACTCAGCTCAATGCCAAGGCACACGCCGAATCCAAGCTGCTGGTGCGAGAGCGTGCGCTTACAGCCCTGCGCGCCGCTATCGAGAGCGAGCTAGGCTCCTTTGACGTCTTCACAGACACCATCGCACGCGCCTTGAAAGTAGGCCGCTAATGCCAAGCCAAATCCTCGTCTACGGGTCCTACGGGTACACGGGCAACTTGATCGCGCGGTTCGCGAAGGAAGACGGCGTCGACGTTGTCCTCTCTGGCCGGAATTCGCAGCGCCTCCGCGAGCAGGCCGAGCGATATGGCTTCGACTTCGTGCCCGCCGATCTTTCGGACTCACAATCGATTCGAAAAGCCCTTC
>CP070713.1:3285837-3313118 GCA_020351445.1 Myxococcales bacterium | reverse complement strand
GAACACCGCGACGGTGCGATCGATGTTTTTGCCGAAGCCGTACGCGAGCGCCGCCGAGGTTGGCTCGTTGATGATGCGAATCACGTCGAGACCCGCGATCGCACCGGCATCTTTGGTGGCCTGCCGCTGGTTGTCGTTGAAGTACGCGGGCACCGTGACGACGACTTTGTTCACCTCTTCGCCGAGGTAGTCCTCCGCGACCATCTTCATCTCTTGAAGGACCATCGCGGTGATCTCAGGAATGCTGTAGACCTTGTCGCGCATCTTGATCCGGCAGTCGCCATGCGGACCTTCTACGATGTGGAACGGGCATGTCTGGATCGCGTTCTTGACCTGCGGGGTTTCCCACTTCCGGCCGATGAGGCGCTTCGCAGCGAACACCGTGTTCTCGGCATTGGTAACCGCCTGCCGCTTTGCGATGTGACCCACCAAGCGCTTGCCGCCCTCGGTCACGGCCACCATCGACGGGGTGACCTTGTAGCCCCCTCGGTTTGCGATGACCACGGGCGTGCCGTTTTCGACGACGGCAACGCACGAGTTGAAGGTTCCTAGGTCAATCCCAATGACTCTTTCCATGCCCCACTTCCACGCGCTCTGATGTGTAACTCACATCACCCCTTGAGCTGCTCCTTCAGATTTTTCACCATCTCGTGCCCCGGGTCCAGCTTTGCAGCCTCATCGAGCTCTTTTGCGGCACTGGCGTCCATGCCGGCCTCTATATAGATGCGTGCCAGCAAAAGCCGCGTATCGAGCGAATCCGGCGCCACCTCGAGGCTCCTGTACGCAAAATCGCGTGCTTTTCGTAGATCGCCGCCGGCTGCTAGGAGCGCTTTTGCGGCCCGACGTGGGGCGACTGGATCGTCCGGAGCGGCTTCGGCCACTTTTGCCCACGAGATACTGGCAGCGGCCCACATGCTGTTGTCCTCCTCGTACTTGGCCTGCTCGCGATGGATGTCGAGGAGCTGAACCCGCAAGTTCGAATTGACACGCTGGTAGTGATGCTGAAGATCGTTGCGGCTCGAATCGAGCGCGATCGCGATTCGCAGCGCGTTCGCCGCTGCGGCAAGATCGCCTTGGGCCTCCGCGATGCGGGCGTTCTCGATGTGGCGGTCTGCACGGTCGACGCCGCCGGTGAGCCCCGCGGTCTGCTTGAGGGACCGGGTCAGATCCCGAAGCGCCGCCTTTTTGCCGACCCGCGCCGTCGGCGCGGGCATCGACCGCACTGGCTGACCCCTCCGTGGCTGGGCTCGGCCTCGAAGCTTCCGCTCTAGAAGCTCCCGTTTGCGTTCCATGCGGTCGTACTCGGGCGTGCCCCGCATCACCGATGGAGCGGCCTTGACAGGAGCCTCCGTGGGGCGCCATCTCTCCGCCGTCGCCGTCGCAGCGACGGGCTGCGCTTGACGCTCGGCTATCGGCGCCTTGGTGAGCGCCTTGGACATCGCCTGGGCGCGTTCTTCGATGCGGTTCATCTGTTGCTCGGCCGCCGACACCGCGATACTTTGCTGGAGGTACCGATCGTAGGCCTCGCGCTTCTTCGGGCGTCCAACCGCCTCGTAGGCGTCGGTCACTTTGCGAAAGACCACCTCCATCTTCGCCTGGAACGACCCGAGGCGCTTTCCGTAGTACGCGTCTGGATGGAAGACCTTGGACAGCGCGAAGTACGCTTTGCGAATCTCGGCGCGATCCGCATCCATTGCGACGCCGAGGAGCTCGTAGTGATTGAGCTTGTCCGCACGATGGTAGGTCTCGAGAATCCGTTCCTGAAGCCCTTCATCGAGCTCCACGTCGTCGACCGGCTTTGTCTCGGGGGGCGCGCTGGAGGCCTTGTCGACGACCCACTCGACGACCTCCATGGAGATCAACCGCTCGAGCGACTCGAAGACCTCTGCGGCTGGGAGCACGGTCAGGTCGGCAATGTCGTTCACGTTCAGGACCCCATCGATGCACGAATGGATGAACGCTTCCTGCGCACTGATGTCGAGTCCCCTGACATCCGCCTCCTCGATCTGGCGCGGGATTTTCTCCTCAGCCATCGACTGCCTAGCTGCCCCCCATCGAAGCAGTCTAACGTGGCTGCTCCTCGATCAGCCACTTCAGAGAGCCTAGACGATGAGCCACTCGAGCAGAGCCTTCTGAGTGTGCAGACGGTTTTCCGCCTCGTCCCAGACTCGGGACTGGGGCCCGTCGATCACCGACGCGCTCACCTCTTCGCCGCGGTGCGCGGGCAGGCAATGAAGGAAAATCGCGTCCGGGGCGGCACGCTTCATAGCGGCATCGTCGATGATGAAGCCGGAAAACGCTCGCTTCCGCTCCGTGGCCTCGCCCTCCTGACCCATGCTCGCCCAGACGTCCGTAGTCACAACGCCGACACCTTCCAACGCTTCGTCTGGCCGCTTGACGACGCGAACACTGGCGCCCCGCTCGCGCGCGTCAGCCAACACCTGCTCATTTGGCTGGTATCCAGGCGGACATGCGAGCACGAGATCGAAGCCGGCCACCGCGGCCGACACGATCCACGAATGCGCCATGTTGTTGCCGTCGCCGATCCAGGCGACGCGCACGCCTTCGAGCGAGGGCCCGCAGCTCTGTCGGATGGTCATCAAGTCGGCGAGCAGCTGCACCGGGTGGAACTTGTCCGAGAGCCCGTTGACGACCGGGATGGTTGCGTAGCGTGCAAGCGCTTCGAGGCGATCGTGTCCGAAGGTGCGGTAGACCGCGCCGTGCACGTAGCGACTCAGCATCCGCGCGGTGTCTTCGACCAGCTCGCCCCGATCGAGCTGCGTGTGCTTGGAAATGAGGGTAACCGGCTGGGCGCCCAGCTCGTATATGCCCACCTCGAAAGAGAGACGCGTTCGGGTCGACGCTTTTTCGAAAACGACGGCAACCGACTTGCCCTCGAGCGGTCGTGGATGCGCCGGAGTTCCGCGGAGCGCCTTGAGCTCCTCCGCTCGATCGAGCACGCCGATGAGCTCTTCCCGACTGAGATCGGAAACCGTCAAGAAGTGCCGCGTCATGGCTTCCTCGGCGCGCCGGCGAGGACGGTCTCGAGAATCGAAAGGCCCTCGTCGAGCTCGTCTTCGGTCACGTTGAGCGATGGCGAGATCCGGATCACGTAACCGCCAGCAAGCGTCAACAGAAGCCCCGCCGCATGTACCGCGGCGACGGTCGCTCTCGGATCGACGTCGTCCGCGAGGATCAAGCCTTGCAGCAGGCCGAGGCCTCGCGTTCCCACCGTGCTTTGGAGGCGTCCGTCGAGCTCGGTCAGCCGGCCAGTGAGATAGTCTCCGAGGCGCCGCGCGTTTTCGATGAGCCCCTCCTCGTCGATGATGTGCAACACGGCGAGGCCCGCCGCACAGGCGAGCGGGTTGCCGCCAAACGTGCTTGCGTGACTCCCCGGAGGAAGGCCTTGCGCGAGACGCTCGGTCACCGCCATCGCGCCGAGGGGAAACCCCCCGCCAATCCCTTTCGCGAGCGAGCAAGCGTCCGGTACGACGCCAAACCATTCTTGCGCCAGGAAGCGACCGGTGCGACCGTACCCGGTTTGGACCTCGTCGAAGAAGAGCAACGCGCCCCTCTCGTCGCAAATGCGACGGGCGCCTTTCACGAACTCGTCCGTGGCGACGATGATGCCGCCCTCGGCTTGCACCGGCTCGAAGATCACGGCTGCGGTCCGGTCGGTCACGGCCGCATCGAGGGCCGCGAGGTCATTGAAATCGATGAAGCTCACGCCCTGTACCAACGGCTCCATCCCCTCGTGGTACTTGGGCTGTCCCGTCAGGGACAACGAGCCCATCGTCCGGCCGTGGAAGCTGTTCATCATGGAAACGAGCTCCACCCGCTTCTCGTCGCCGCGGTCGTGATGGTAGCGGCGCCCGAGCTTGAGCAATGCCTCGTTGGCCTCGGAGCCGCTGTTGCAGAAATAGACCTTGTCGAAGGGGGTTCGCGTGCAAATCGCCTCGGCGAGCTCGATGGCGCGGTCGTTGTAGAAGATGTTCGAGACGTGCATCAGGCGGGCGGCCTGCTCCCCGATCGCCGCGGCCAGCGTCGGGTGGCTGTGCCCCACCGAAAGCACGGAAATCCCACCGGACAGATCCAGGTACTCGCGGCCCCCGGCATCGGTCACGCGCCGGCCACGCCCATGCGTCAAAACGAAGGGCGCCGGCGCGTAGTTGCCGAGCTGAACCTCTTTCGCAGTGCGAAGCATGTCATCCTGCCTGGTCATGGTGTGCCTTTGGGGAAGCCCGCGACATACCACCATTGCCCAAGGCCGTCGACCCTGGCCGAGCAGGCTCAGCGCGTGATTTCGGTGCCGATACCCTCGTCCGTGAAGATCTCGAGAAGCACAGCATGGCGCACGCGACCGTCGATGATGTGCGCTTTGCGGACACCACCCGCCAACGCGCCCAGAGCACAGTCAACCTTTGGGATCATCCCACCCTCGATGACCCCATCGATCTTGAGGGCGTCGATCTCCGA
The DNA here is from genome assembly GCA_020351445.1 of Myxococcales bacterium. Lineage (GTDB taxonomy): Bacteria > Myxococcota_A > Polyangia > Polyangiales > Houyiibacteriaceae > SG8-38. Next base: position 3,308,642 of record CP070713.1, on the reverse strand, counting down.
AGCGCTGAGCGAGCTCGCGACCTGACCATCCCTGCCGCGGACCCCTTCGATGTCGGTCAGCAGCACGAACTTCCGCGCCGGAAGCGCCTCCGCCACTTTGCCCGCGACCGTGTCGGCATTGACGTTGAGCGACTTTCCTTCGGCGTCGACCGCCACGGGAGCGATCACCGGAATGAAGCCATCTTCGACCATCCGGCGCACGATGTCCGGATTGACCTGCGTCACAGCCCCGACGCGACCGGGATCGACCCACTTCCCGCTCTTGGTCCTCATCTTGTCGACCTTCTTGGCGCGGAGGAAGGCATCGTCTTTGCCAGTGAGCCCAACGGCCCGGCCGCCATGGCTCGCGATGAGCGACACGATCTCCTGATTGATCTTGCCCCCCAAAACCATCTCGACGACATCCATCGTGTGATCGTCGGTGACGCGGAGCCCCTCGAGCCGCTCCGACACCACACCGAGCGCTTTGAGCATATCGTCGATCTGCGGCCCTCCCCCGTGCACCACGACGGGATGAAGCCCCACGTACTTCATCAACACGACATCGCGCGCAAAGCTATCGCGGAGCGCCGGATCCACCATCGCGTTACCGCCGTACTTGATGACGAAAATATCCCCATGAAACTGCCGAATGTAGGGCAGCGCCTCCTGAAGGATCGCAGCTTTCTCGATCAGGTCATCCACGGGGGGGCGTATAGCACACTGCGGACAAAGTCCGCTGACCGCCAAACCGCTGACCGCGAACCGCCAAACCGCGAACCGCAGACCGCGAACCGCACTGCGCAAACCGCTCGCCGCCGACCATGTGCAATTCGACGACCTCGGTCCCTTCCCCGCACATCAGCTGCTCGCGAGTGCCCCAGGTCTTACCCATAGCTCCGCTTGTTTGTTACTTATGTATCCGGTCCGTGCCTCGTCGGTTTGCGCGGTGCGGTTTAGCGGCTCGCGGTTTGGCGGTTTGGCGGTTTGGCGGTTAGAGGGCGGGCATCACTGCACCCCCCTTTACATCCTGTAACCGACCCCTATCAGCCACTCGACTCCTACCGACGACCGCTCACCAAACGCAACCAACGTCTCGCCCGATAGTTGAATGGAGTCGACGGGGTTCGTGATAGCTCAGGGGCAATGACTCAAACGCAAACGGTCAAGACGTTTTATACAGACAGCCAGAAACGCCATCGCGTGCGAAACACGATTCGCGAGTACATGGGTTTCTTCGACGTGGCGAACGGGGGTGGCGTCGAAGCGCGCAAAGCGCGATACGCGACGATGATCAACAACTACTACGACGTCGTGACCGATTTCTACGAGCACGGCTGGGGGCAGTCCTTTCACTTCGCGACTCGAGCCAAAGGGGAGTCATTCGATGCTTCACTCGCCCGCGCGGAGCACTATCTTGCCCTTCGCCTCGCTTTGAATCCCGGCATGAAAGTCCTGGACGTGGGCTGCGGCGTGGGCGGTCCGATGCGGTCGATCGCTCGATTCTCTGGCTCCGCCATCGAAGGCGTGAACAACAACGACTATCAGCTCGAGAAGGTCCACAGCCACAACCGAAAGGCGGGCTTAGGGGACCTGTGCTCGAGCTTCAAGGGTGACTTCATGAATCTCGCGGTTGCCGACCGCACCTACGATGCGGCGTATCAGATCGAAGCCACCTGCCACGCGCCAGACAAAACCGCTGCCTTCGCGGAAATCAACCGCGTTCTCAAGCCGCACGCGCTATTTGCGGGGTACGAATGGTGCATGACCGACAAGTTCAATCCGAATGATGCTCTCCACCAAGAGATCAAAAGCGAGATCGAAACGGGCGACAGCCTCCCAGACATCGCAAGCATCCCCGAAACCATTCACGCGCTCGAAACGGCCGGCTTTGAAGTGATCCACAGCTTCGACGCAGCAGGCCTGAGCGACCCGGAAACCCCGTGGTACCTCCCGTTGATAGGCGAATCCTCTAGCCTCTTGGGGATTCGCCGAGGGCGGCTCGGCCGGCGCATCGCGCGGCGCACGATTGGCGGCCTCGAAGCCCTTGGCATCGCGCCAAAGGGCTCGAAGGAAGTCAGCCTCATGCTCGGCCGAGCCGCCGAGGCCCTCATCGCCGGCGGCGAAGCCGGGATCTTCACCCCCAGCTACTTCTTCCTAGCCCGCAAACGCCACTAAGAACCACCTGTGCTGACGAGGAACGAAGTTGCGGCACCGGAGGACGGCTCGGCACGACCGTGCTCGCGATCGGGGCCCGCTCGCCCGTCCCCATGCGCGTTGGCGGCCCAAACCCGCAAAAGAAGATTTGAAGTTGCTCTCGGGCTCCGACACCCTCTCCAAGAAGAACCGAGGCCGCATGATGGAGAACGCAACGCTTGTCACCGTGACGGGAGCCTCGGGGTTCATCGCCCTGCACTGCGTGCGCGAGCTGCTGCGCGAGGGCTACCGGGTCCGTGGGACGCTGCGCAGCCTCGATAAAGAGCCGGCGATTCGTTCGGCACTCGCGCTCGACGATGAGGCCGCAGCGCGGTTGTCGTTCGTCGCTGCCAACCTTCTCGAGGACGACGGATGGCCGGCAGCGGTCGATGGCGCCCGGTACGTGCTTCACGTGGCCTCGCCTCTGCCGCTGGCGCCCCCCGAGCACGAGGACGACCTTGTCCGCCCCGCACGCGACGGGACCCTCCGTGTGTTGCGTGCTGCGCAGGCAGCAGGCGTCTCACGCGTGGTCATGACTTCGTCGATCGCGGCGATCGTCCACTGCCACAAAAGCGATCGCGGCGAGCCCCTCGATGAGAGCGACTGGTCGGACCTCAGCCGATCGCTCCCGGCGTATGACAAGAGCAAGACCATCGCGGAGCGCGCAGCGTGGCGATTCATCGAGGGCCTGTCGGGAGACCCGCCCATGGAGCTCGTCGTGATGAATCCGGGCTTCGTGCTCGGTCCGTCGCTGCTGGGCGTCGACAACGCATCCAATGAGCTCATTCGCAAGTTGCTTCAACCTTACGCGCTTGGTGTTCCGCATCTCTATCTGCCTGTCGTCGACGTGCGGGATGTCGCGCTCGCGCACGTCGCGGCGTTGCGGGCACACGATGCGGCCGGAAAGCGCTTCATCCTCGTCAGCGACGGATGCTGGTATCCCGAGCTGGCCAAGCTCATCAAAGCCGCCGGCTACAATGTCGCGACGCGGCGTGTGCCCGACTGGGCCGTCCGTGTCGTGGGCCGGTTCGTCAAAGCCGCCGCCCTGATCGTCCCCTGGCTCAGCAAGGCCGTGGAGCTCTCCAACGAGCAAGCGACGACGTTACTCGACTGGCGTCCTCGCTCGCTGCGCGAATCTGTCCTCGACACCGCGAAAGAAATCGCTTCGCGTACGCCCCAGGGCCGCCGTGCCCACTTCTCCGGAGGCTCGTTTGACGCTAGTCTCTTCCATATGGGAGCGGAGCGGCAGTTGGTGCCGTTGGAGCACGGGATGATCCTCGAGGCGGGTGTTGGGGCCCTTGCCGACGGCAGACCGGCGATCCCGACCCGCCTAGAGAGCATCGGTTCGAAGATCCCCGAGCGCATCCTGACGACCCAGGAGCTCATGAAGAGCACCCGGCATCATCCTCACATCGAGCTCGAGCGGCTCACGGGCGTTCACCAGCGGCACGTTTGCTCCGAAGGCGAGGACTCCTTCACCCTGGCCGTCGGCGCGGCCCGGGATTGCCTCGCCCATTCACGGCACGGCCCCGAAGACATCGAGATGCTGATCAACTGCAGCATCAGCCGCTACAAAGATGGGCTTCGCCACCAATGGGAGCCGCCTCTGAGCCTGAGCATCAAAGATGCGATCGGCGCCAACAAGGCGATCAGCTTCGATATCTCAAATGCGTGTGCAGGGATGATGACAGGCGTGTTCATCCTGCATGACTTCATTCGACGTGGCGTGATCCGCCGTGGCATGGTGGTGAGCGGCGAATACATCTCGAGCCTCGGCCAAAACGCGGCAAAGCAAGTCCGCTGGGTTCTCAGCAAGCAACTCGCCTCGTTGACCTTGGGCGATGCCGGTACTGCGGCGATCGTCGAGCGGGCCGACAGCGACACCGATCACATCTCCGTAGCCGCGTTCGCAACCCTCTCCGAGCACAGTAGGCTTTGCCTCGGCGCGCCCAGCCCCGTGGGCCCGGGGGGCTCGATGTTCACCAAGGCTCGCACCATTCACAAGGTCGCGATCTCGGAGTCACCCCCGCTGCTCAAGGAGGCGCTCGATGCCGCCGGGCTCGGTTTTGGCGACATCGACTACGTCATCCCCCACCAGACTTCGGCGCGAGCCATCGAGCGAGGCGCCAAGGAGATCGGCGAACGATTGGGTATGCAAGCCAAGCGCGTCGTGGTGACCGTGAACGAGTTCGGAAACACGTCTTCGACCACCCATTTCGTCGCTCTTCGCAAGTATCTTGGCGAAAAGCGTTTCAAGAAGGGCGACACCATCATGCTCATCTCCTTTGCTTCGGGGCTCGAGGTCGGCGTGCTGATCTTCCCCGTCGAAGAGATCCTGGATCGATATGGGAACGAAGATTGAGGCAGTCGGCACATCCCGGCCCCATCTACGGATGGGAGGGATGGGTTCGATCAAGCTCGCCGATGAAGCGGCACATGCGTGTCTCGAACGGGCAGGCCGAAGCGCGGCCGAGCTCGACTTCCTGATCAACGCAGGCGTTTACCGGGACAACAACATCGCCGAGCCCGCTGTCGCATCGATCATCCAGGAGGACATCGGAGCCAATCCCGATCCACCGTTGCAGGGAGGCCACGGGACATTCTCGTTCGACGTCGTCAACGGCCCCTGTGGTGTGTTGACAGGCATGCAGATTCTCGATGGCTTCCTCACATCCGGCGCAATCGATCTCGGGATCGTCGTAACCGCGGATGCCGATCCGGAGCGCGGCAGCCACTGGGACTTCCCCTTTGGCCTGGTGGGGGCCGCGGGGAGGGTGTCGCGGGAGCAGTCACGATTCCCGTTTGCGCCAGCCGGAGGCGCGGTGTTGCTGTCGCGAACCGAGGATGAACGCAAGGGCTTCTCGCGTTTTGCGTTCGCAACGTATTCCGAGTTCAAGCATCTGCTCGAGGCCGAGGTGAGGTGGCAGGAAGGGCCGATTCCCCGCGCCGTGGCCGACCGGGTTCCGGGGTTGGAGCCTGGAAACAACGTCCTTCGCATCCATGAGGGCGAGGGCTACGCGGCTCGAGCCGCCGAGTGTGCCGTGACCTCGACGCGCACGTTTCTGGAGAGCACCGCGCTCGAACCGCTGGACATCGACCTGCTCATCCCGAGCCCTACGCCGGCAGGCTTTCCGGACATGTTCATCCAAGCGTTGGGTATACCGGCGGATCGGGTTGCGCGCGTGGATGAAAGCTTCGATCGCGTTCACACGGCCGGCTCGATTGCCGCGCTCGAAGGCGTCATGCGGACGGGACAGTTTGCGGAGGCGCGCAACGTGCTCTTTGCAACCGTGGCGTCCGGGATCACGGTCGGCTTGGCGCTGTACCACCCGTAGACGGGGCGCCCGTCGTGCGAAACCGATGCTCCGATACGTCCCTGAGCGCTTCGTTGAATGCCTCGAACACCGGCACCTGGTCACGGAATAGGAACCCCAGGGCCTTGGCGAGAAGACCCCGAAACACCTCGCCGTGGACGAAATGCGTGCCAGCACCATCGGTGTTCAATTGGAAGTAGTGCTCCCCTGAAATGCCCATTCGAGAGCCCACCCATCGAAGCTCGCGACCCGCTTGAGAACGCGTAATGCGGACGCGGAAGTGCAGCGGAACGCCGACGTTCGATCGGTAGCGGAGCGTCGCGGTGCTGCCTTCGGAGGCCGATCCATCGGCTGAAGTCACCATCGGGTTCCACTCGTGGAACCCCGAGAAGTCAGTGAGCACGTCCCAGACGACGGAAGCCGGCGCGTCGATGTCGATCTGTGTTTGGATCTCGGTCTCGCCCATGCCGGTCGACGGTAGCCGTTTCGTTGCGAGGCGTCCAGACGTAGTGGTCGGGGTTCACCGTTCGCGTGCGAGCCCGGTAGCGGAACGAAAAGCCCGGCCAGATTGCGATGTTCTTGCCGTCTTCTTGCGTGTACCAACTCTTGCACCCGGAGGTCCACACGGTGTTCTCGAGCCTGTGCTCGAGCTCCTCGTTGTAGCGCCGGAGCCGATCGCGACGGACGTCCATATACTTGGCCTCCCGCTTCTCGAGCAGCTTCAGACACTGCACGATGTAACGGACCTGTGACTCGATCATGAAGATGAGAGAATTGTGGCCGAGGCCCGTGTTGGGGCCGACGAGTTCGAACAGGTTTGGGAAGCCCGGAACCGAAATTCCCAGATAAGCCTCCGGGCCCGGGGCCCAGTGCTCGAGCAAGTCGCGTCCGCCCAAACCCTTGATGCTGAGCTCATCCAGATAATTCCTCGGGTCTGCGTGAAACCCCGTGCCGAGGATGATCACATCGACCGGCCGCTCAACACCGTCCTTGGTGACGAGGCTGTGCTCTTTGACCTCCGTGAGGGCGTCGGTGACCAGCTCGACGTTCGGTCGATTGAAGACCTGATAGTAGTTGTTGGAGAGCAAAACTCGCTTGCAGCCGATGGTGTAGTCCGGCGTTAGCTTCTCCATCAGCGCGGGGTCGTCTACGCAGTGCCGTACATAGAGCATGGCGGCTCTTTCCAAGAGCTTCGCAAGCGGCGGATTCATGATCGGCAACACGCGCGCTTCGTTCCGCACGTAGAGCCAGCCTCGGTGCAGCTTGCGCAGCAAAGGAGAGAGGCGGAACAAGGTCCTTTCGAACTCTCGATAGGAGCGATCGGGCTTGGGCAAGATCCACGGCGCCGTGCGTTGAAAGACATGCAGACGTTTGGCAAGGGGCGCGACCTCGGGAACGTACTGGATGGCGCTCCCGCCCGTGCCGATCGACGCCACGGTCTTACCCTCGAGGTCGTAGTCGTGCGCCCACTGCGAGGAATGGAAGATCTTGCCTTTGAAGGAATCAAGCCCCGGAATGTCGGGGACTAACGGCACGTGCAAAGGACCGGTGCCAAGGACGAACGCGTTTGCGGCAACGGCGTCGCCGTTCTCCGTGCGGATATGCCATAGCCCCTCATCCCCATCAAAGACTGCCTCGCGCACCTTGTGATCAAAGCGAATGTGCGGCCTGAGCTCGTACTTGTCCGTGAGCTCGAGGATGTAGGCTTGGATCTCGTTCCACGGCGCGAACTTGTGCGACCAGTTGGGGTTTCCTTCGAACGAATACGAGTAGAGGTGGGACTGCACATCGCACGCACAGCCGGGATAGGTGTTCTCGCGCCATGTTCCGCCAACCTCGCTTGCCTTTTCGAGAATGACAAACGAGTCGATACCGGCCTCTTTCAGCTTGATGGCCATACAAAGGCCGGAGAACCCGGCACCTACGATCGCCACCTGAAAGTCAGTCTCAGCCTCTAAGTCTCGATGTTCCAAACGCCCTTAGCATGCGGCGCTTACTGCGGGTGCGCAATTTCCCATGCCACCGGCGTGGGGCTGATAGCGCCTACAGAAGCCCTTCAGAGGATGTACTTCGCCAAATCCTCGTCCGCGAGAATCGGATCCAAGGTCGACTTCACGTAGTCGACGTTGACCATGAACTTCGACTCCGCGCGTTCCGAGGCGTCGTAGGAGAGCTCTTCGAGGAGGGCTTCCATGATGGTGTAGAGGCGGCGAGCGCCGATGTTCTCCGCTCGTCGGTTCGCCTCTGCAGCGTAGCCGGCGAGCTCCTCGATGGCGTCGGGATCGAAGACGACCTCAATGCCCTCGGTGGCCATCAGAGCCTGGTATTGCTTCGTGAGCGCGTTCTGGGGCTCGGTGAGGATCTTGATGAAGTCTTCCTTTTCGAGGGAGTCGAGCTCGACCCGGATCGGGAACCGGCCCTGAAGCTCGGGGATCAGGTCTGCGACCTTCGACACGTGGAAGGCGCCGGCGGCGATGAACAAGATGTGGTCGGTCTTTACCGAGCCGTACTTCGTGCTCACCGTCGAGCCCTCGACGATCGGCAAGAGGTCACGCTGCACCCCTTCCCTAGACACATCCGGGCCACCGATACTGCGGTCCGAGCTGACCTTATCGATCTCGTCCAAGAAGACGATGCCCGCCTGCTCGGTGCGTTGCACCGCGTCGCGCTGGACCTTGTCGTGATCGATGAGCTTCTGGGCCTCTTGCTGCTTGAGAACCTCGAGCGCATCGGGAACCTTGAGCCGGCGCCGCTTGGTGCGCCCCTTGAAGCCCGGCATCTGCGACATCATGTCTTGCAGGTTGACCTCCTCGGTGCCCTGCGCGCCGAAGATGGTCATGAACGGGTTCTGGGTGTCGGTGACATCGAGCTCGACCTCCACCTCGTCGAGCTCGCCATTTCGAAGCTGTTGCCGAACGTCATTGACCTCGCTATCCGAGTAAAACGGCTGCGGCTGCTGTTGCTGCGGGGTGATTTGGAAGCTCAGCGGCCCGAACTGATGGGTCTGCGGCTTGGGCTCGGATGGTGGCTGGGCGGCGGGCCGTTGGGCAGCCAAGATCATCCTAGCGAGGCGCTCTTCGGCTGCGTCTTGCCCCCGCGTCTGCACCCCTTCGAGGGCTTCCTTCTCGCAAATCTGAATCGCGTTCTCGACCAGGTCGCGAATCATCGACTCGACATCGCGCCCCACGTACCCGACCTCCGTGAACTTCGACGCCTCGACCTTCACGAAGGGCGCTCGTGCCAGCTTCGCGAGCCGGCGCGCGATCTCGGTCTTACCGACGCCGGTGGGCCCGATCATGATGATGTTGCGCGGCGCGATCTCGTCACGAAGGTCGCTCGTCACCTGTTGGCGGCGCCAGCGATTTCGGAGCGCAATGGCGACGGCGCGCTTGGCCTTGTGCTGCCCGATGATGTACCGGTCGAGCTCCCCAACCGTTTCTCGCGGAGTGAAATTCCCCAGCGTCATTCGCCCATCTCCTCGACGACGATCTCTTGGTTTGTGAAGACGCAGATCTCTGCGGCGATTTCGAGCGCCCGGCGCGCGACGTCTGCAGCCGGCAAGTCGCTGTTGCGCACGAGTGCCCGGGCGGCGGCCAGCGCGTAGGACCCGCCGGAGCCGATCGCGATCACGCCCTCGTCGGGTTCGATGACATCACCCGTCCCACTGATGAGGAGGGTCGACTGCGCGTCCATGACGACGAGCATCGCTTCGAGCCTCCGGAGGTACCGATCGGTCCGCCAATCCTTGGCGAGCTCCACTGCGGCGCGCTGCAAGCTGCCCCGGTGCTCTTTGAGCTTTGCCTCGAATCGGTCGAGAAGTGTGAAGGCGTCGGCGGTCGCTCCGGCAAACCCGGCTACCACCTTACCCTCGGCGATCCGGCGAACCTTTTTGGCCTGGCCCTTCATGACCGTCTGACCAAGCGACACTTGGCCGTCTCCGGCCATGGCCGCTTTGCCATTGCGGCGTACGGCGACGATGGTCGTAGAACGAAAAACAGGCGGATCGGGCTGGTTCATCTTGGGTCGAAGCAACCTAAGTCGGCCTTTTGGGCTGTCAACCGTCGCCAGCTTTGTCCCGCGCAAGCGGGTGAGCCCGATCGTAGACCTCCATCAGGCGGTCGACGCTGACGTGGGTGTACCGCTGCGTGGTCGATAGGCTCGAGTGGCCGAGCAGTTCCTGAATCGAGCGCAGGTCGGCGCCAGCGTCGAGCAAATGCGTGGCGCAGGTATGCCGCATGGCGTGGGGATGAAGGTCGCCGCGCCCTGCCCCGAGCGTCCCATGGCGCCGGACGATGTTTTGCACCTGCCGAACGCTCAGCCTACGGCCGTTTCGCGAAAGCCAGAGCGCATCGGGATCGGCGGCCTTGGATTTTGCAAGCAAGCCAAGCCGCTCGGGGAGATAGGTCTGAAGCGCCTCTACGGCTGACCTTCCGAGAGGAACGATGCGTTCCTTGCCTCCTTTGCCGAGAACCCGGGCGGCCGACTCCGACAACTCACAATGGCCGAGATTCATCGAAGCGAGCTCGCTCACGCGTACGCCGGTTCCGTAGAGGGTCTCCAACAACGCCAGGTCGCGCGCCTTGAGTGGCTTCGCGCGCTTGCCCTCTTTGGGGGGCGAGTCCATCACGCGAAACGCCTGATCGACGGTAAGAAACCGCGGCAGGGATTTTGCGATCTTTGGCGTGCGCAAGCCAGACGCCGGATTCTGATCGATGATCTGACGCTTCAAGAGAAACTTGAAGAACGAGCGAATCGCGCTCACCTTCTTCTTCATCGTGCTCGCCTGGTTCGAGGAAAACAGGCTCGACAGAAAGCCTCGGAGCACAACGATGTCGAGCTTGCGCGCGTCTGCCGGCAGCCCTTGCTCGCGCACGTAGTCGCGGAAGCTTTGAAGGTCGCGAATGTAGGTCTCGACGGTGCGCGCCGAGCTCCTGCGCTCATCCGCTAGGTATTGAGCGAAGGCGTCGATCTGCTGGTGGAGCGGATCCGTCGCGCTCATCGCTCGACTCTACCACGGCATGGAGCCAGGCCCCGAGATCCTGCAGGGCGCGCTCCGACTGTGCGTCGCGCCGGGCACGCTTGTTCAGGCGTCGCCCTTCGATCGGCGGCACCATGCTCCACATCACATTGGACGGCTGGAAATCATCGTTGGGCGCTCTCAGATGCCCAACCATCCCGCCGAGCATCGTCGTCGGTGGCGGAAACGAGAACGCAAGCCCGCGCACCTCGTGGGCCAGCTTGATGCCGAGAAGCATCCCGCACGCCGCGCTCTCGACGTAGCCCTCGACGCCACTGATCTGGCCGGCAAGGTAGACGCCCGGGCGCGAGGCGAGCGCCAAGTCGTCATCGAGCACCTTCGGCGAGTTGACGAAGGTGTTCCGGTGCACGCCCCCAAGTCGCTCGAACTCGGCGTTCTCCAAACCAGGAATCATCCGGAACACGCGCTTCTGCTCTGGCCACTTCATCCGCGTTTGGAAACCGACCATGTTGAACGCACTGCCAGCCTCGTCTTCTTGGCGCAGTTGCACCACCGCATGCGGCCACCGGCCAGTGCGGGGATCGGTGAGCCCAACGGGCTTCATGCAGCCGAACGCCAACGTCTTGTGACCGCGCGCGGCCAGCACCTCGATCGGAAGGCACCCCTCGAAGTAGCGCACCTTCTCGAACTCCCGCGGAGTGACTTTCTCCGCCTCGAGGACAGCCTGCACGAACGCGTCGTATTCCTCTTCGTTCAAAGGGCAATTCACGTACGCGGCATCACCGCCCTTGTCGTAGCGCGAGGCCCGGAACGCGCGGTCGAAGTCGATCGAATGGGCCGACACGATCGGTGCGATCGCGTCGTAGTACGCCAAATGCTCCTCTCCGACCGCTGCAGCGATGTCGCCTGCCAGGCCGCCCGAGGTGAGCGGTCCGGTAGCAAGGACGACCGGACGCTCGTCGGGAATCCGGTCGACCACTTCATGAACCACTTCAATAAGCGGGTGCTGCTCGACCCGCCGCGTGATCTCCGCGCTGAACTGCTCACGGTCGACCGCAAACGCCCCACCCGCCGGCACGCGATGACGCTCCCCGACCTCCATCACGAGAGACCCGATCCGACGCATCTCTTCTTTGAGCTGCCCAACGGCGTTGTGCAGCGCCGCGCCACGAAACGAGTTGGAGCACACGAGCTCCGCAAGATGGTCAGAGTGTTGGGCCGGAGTGCGCGACGATGGTTTCTGCTCGATCAGCCGCACCGACACGCCGCGTTCGGCCAACTGCCACGCGCACTCGGTGCCGGCCAGGCCCGCACCCACGACGACCACATCTGCCACGGCTGAACCCTAACCCGTTGCAGAGCCTGCCGCAGGTGGCGCCTCTTGCGACTCGCTCTCTTCGAGCAGCTCGGCGGGATCATAGGGGCGCTCGAAATCACACGTTTCGTTGGCGCACTTGAGCTTTGGATTCTTCTTGCCACCCATCGCAACGAGGAAATCGGTGCCACAGGTTGGGCACTTCTTCCCAATAGGCTTTTGCCACACCCGGAAGTCGCACGGCTCTTCGGAGCGATAGTTGCTGCAGCCGTAGAAAGGACGTCCCCGGCCCTTGGGTTTGATCGGAACGATGTCCCCCGTCTTGCACTTCGGGCACTTGTAGCCGAGCGGCACGGCGCGCGTGTGCTTGCACTCCGGATAGCGAGAGCATCCGAGGAACCAGCCATTGCGGCCCCAGCGTCTGGTCATCTTTGCGCCGCACTCGTGGCAGTCGTAGTCGGTGAGCTCCGGCTCCTTCGGTTCTTCGATTTCACCGCCGGGCCCGATGTTGAGGGTGTAGCGGCAGTCTGGATACTTGGTGCAACCGATGAACGGCCCATTGCGGCCCCAACGCTTCACGAGCGGGTCGCCCGACTCCGGACAGGTCTCGCCGATCTCTTCGGGCTCAGGCCACCACTTCCCCTTTTGCTCGACGGCGTGTGCGATCTGCGCTTGCAGTCGTTCGTGGAATGGCTGGAGCACGTCGAGACGCTTCGCTCGGGCCTCACCGACCGCGTCGAGATCCTCCTCGAGCTTCCGTGTGAAGCCGATGTCGGCGAGATCGAACTTGTCGGCGACGAGCTTTTCGATGACCAGCGTCCCGAGCGGCGTGGGCACGAGCTTGTTGCCCTCTTTCTGGACGTAGGCGCGCTGCTCGACCTTGCTGATAATCTCGGCGTAGGTGCTCGGACGTCCGATGCCTTCCTCCTCTAGCTTCTTGACGAGGGTCGCTTCCGTGAAGAGGGGCGGAGGCTCGGTCTGCTTGTGGTGCATCTGTGCGCCCGGTGGGATCACGAGGTGAAGCCCCTCCCCCTCGGTGAGCTCGGGAAGACTGTCGTCATCGTCGGTCCTGTCCGCGGGGCTCGGTTCCTCACCGGCGAGCTCGGTGGTCGCCCCGTAGACCGCACGCCAGCCAGGAACCTTGAGGACGCTACCGCTTGCGCGAAGTCCGTAGGTATGGCTGCCCGCCTTCGCTTCGATATCGACGCCCGTTTGGTCGAAGACCGCCGGCGTCATTTGCGACGCGACAAAGCGATCCCAAATCATCTTGTAGAGTTTGCGTTGCGGATCGGAGAGGTACTTGCTCACGGCTTCGGGCGGCAGATCGAGGCGCGTCGGACGAATCGCTTCGTGAGCGTCCTGCACGTTTTGCTTCTTGGTCTTGAAGAAGTTCGGCTTCTCAGGGACCGAGTCCTTGCCGTATTTCTTCCCGATGTAACCCCGGCACTCATTCACAGCGTCGGGCGAAAGCCGTACGCTGTCGGTACGCATGTACGTAATGAGACCGACCGTCTCGGAGTTCTTGCCGCGGCCGAGGGTGATGCCCTCGTAGAGCTGTTGTGCGATCCGCATGGTGCGCTTTGGCGGCATGCTCAATCGGTTCGCGGCGTCCTGTTGCAGCTTCGAGGTCGTGTAGGGCGCCGGGGCTTTGCGAGATGCCTGGCGCTTGGTGATCCCTTTGACCTCATAGTCGGCCACCTTGAGATCGGAGACGTAGCGGGCCGCATCCTTCTCGTTGAGGGCTGCCAAACGCGAACCGACCTTGTCGAGCTTCTCCCCATCCGCGCTTTGGAGCGTCGCCGTGAACGAGTGGGGCTTTTCGCCCTTGAGGCGCGCGTCGACGAGCCAGTAGTCGATCGCGACGAATGCATCGCGCTCGTGCTGGCGGTCGACGATGATGCGAAGCGCTGGGGTCTGGACGCGCCCCGCCGAAAGACCAAATGCAAGCTTCTTCCACAGGAGGCTCGAAAGCGGATAGCCGCCGATGCGGTCGAGCACGCGGCGCGTGCGCTGCGCCTCGTAGAGGTTCGAATCCAGATCGCGCGGATGCTCGAGGCCTTCGACGACGCCGCGCTTGGTGATCTCCTCAAACAGGACCCGCTTGATTTCAGCGTTCTTGTTGGCCTTCTTCGCCACCTCCATCAGGTGATAGGCGATCGCCTCTCCCTCCCGGTCGGGGTCGGTGGCGAGTAGGACCTTGTCGGCCTTCTTGGCCGCGGCCCGAATCGCTTTGACGACCTCGGGCTTGCCCTTCTCCTCGAGAAGCTCGTAGGTCTCTTGGAAGCCCTTGTCGATATCGACGCCTCCGCGTTTGGGGAGGTCCTTGATGTGGCCTTTGGACGCAAGAACCTCGTAGTCGCCACCGACATACTTCTTGATCGTCTTCGCCTTGGCAGGGGACTCCACGATGAGGAGGATTTTGGACATCGATCTCCTTTAGTAAGGCTGGCCGCCACTTCGGCAACTTTGGTACCGGCCCCCCGGCTTCTCCTCGATCAGCCCCCGAACGAGCAGCCGCAGAATAGACTGCTGAACCTCGAACGCCGGAATTCTGGTTCGCTCGCAAAGGTCCTCGGGATGGCGGGCCCGCCCTCGGAGGGATTGCAGGATCGTTTGCTCGACTTGGGTCAAATTGCTGAAATCGTAAGTATTTTCGTTTTTCGTGGAAGGCCCGGCCACCTGGCGGCCCCCCCTCGGCGCGGTCTCGGATAGAACATCGCCGGGACGCACGCAAATCCTCGCCCCCCGAGAGAGGAGCCTCAAATTGCCCGATCCCCTCGGATCCCAAGGGGAAGCGGGCACTGCAAAAACCGTCCGCCCGAGGCGTTTGGCGAACCTGGCGGTGGAAAGCGCCCCCGACCGCGCCGGAGCCTGAACGACCACTGTCGAGTGCCCGAGCGCGGCGATCAGCCTGTTTCTCTTCAGGAAACGCCCGGGCCGGGCGTCCGCTCGATCTTCGGCTTCCGTGAGCAAGCACCCGGCGCGGATCACCCGCTCGAACAGGTCCTGATTGGTCTGCGGATACGGCGAATCGAGCCCGGTCGGAAGCACGACCACGGTAGACCCTCCCCCATCGATCGCCCCTTCATGCGCCGCCCGGTCCACCCCAATCGCCCCACCCGACACGACGACCACCCCGTTGAGCACAGCCTCGCGAGCGAGTGCGTACGCAAAGTCGAGCGCTTCATCGTCAGCCCGGCGAGTGCCGACGATGGCGATCGCACGCCCTAGACCCGGCAACGGTCCAACGACGCGAAACGAGTTGGGCGCATCGGAGAGGTCACGAAGCGCGGTGGGGTAGTCGTCACAGCCGTTGGTCACCACCCGAGCACGCGCAGACACATCGCCAAGCATCACTCGACTATCGACCAAGGACCACACCAGTTGCCCCCCCACCAACTTGCCCTTGTCCTTGCCCCTCCCCGAATCACTGACGCTGGCACTGGCACTGGCACTGGCACTGGCACTGACGATGGATCTACCCCCGCGCCTTTGCTAGCTTTCCCCGCCGCCTCCCATGACCATGAATCGTCGCATTCTTCTCGCCAAACGACCCGTGGGCCTCGCTGCTCAAACAGACTTCCGCTCCGATGAGCAACCCATTCCCGAAATTCGGGAAGGCGAAGCGCTTCTGAAGACCCTCTACCTCGGTATCGATCCGACCATCCGCACTTGGCTGTCGACCGCAAAGAGCTACCTGCCTCCGATCGAGATTGGCGAGGTCGTGCGGTCGGCCGGGGTCTGCCGGGTGATCGAATCGAAGTGCGAGCGCTTCAAGGTCGGCGACCTCGTTACCCACCTGTGCGGCTGGCAGGAGTACTCCGTCTGCACCGAGGATTCATTTGCGACTCTTTTCCCTGCCTCGACGAATCCGCGACACACGCTCGGGCCGCTCGGCTCGACCGGCGTCGCAGCATACGCCGGTCTGCTTTACGTGGGCCGGCCCAAGGAGGGGGAGACGGTGTTGGTTTCGGCCGCGGCCGGGGCGACGGGCTCTCTCGTCGGCCAGATCGCCAAGATCAAGGGCTGTCGCGCCGTTGGCATCGCAGGCAGCGACGAGAAGTGCCGGCATGTCGTCGAGAACCTCGGCTTCGATGCCTGCATCAATTACAAAGACGACGGCTTTCGCGAGGCGCTCAAGAAAGCGTGCCCAAATCGTATCGACGTCTACTTCGACAACGTGGGCGGTTGGATTCTGAACGAGGCGCTCGGACGGCTGAACATGGGCGCGCGCGTGGCCCTTTGCGGTGCCATCTCGGTGTACAACGAACCGAAGAAGCCACCAGGACCGGCCAACTACCTGAACCTGATCACCGTCCGCGGCAAGATGCAAGGCTTCAACGGCATGGACCATTGGGGCAAGCACGCCGAGATCTCTGCCGACATCGCCAAATGGATGGAAGAGGGAAAGATCCGAGTCGACGAAACCATCCTCGAGGGCCTCGATGAAGCCTGGCGATCGGTCAACATGCTGTTCACCGGCGAAAACATCGGCAAGCTGCTGGTCTACGTCGCCGACGGTGTTACGGAACCGTAATGACGGATCGCATGCCGTAGTGATCCGACAGGGGCACCGACTCGCCGCCGCCGACGTCCACCGCGCCGTTGTCGTCGAACGTGCGTTCGGTCGCCGTCACGGCGCCTGCCTCGAGGTTGTAGATCAGGATGTGGTCGATCCAGACCGTTTCTTCACGCTCCACGCCCGCGATCGGGTTGGATTCGCAGAAGGTGCAGGCAGGTGTGTAGTCCGTGGCGTAGGCCGGTGGAAAAGCGGTCTCCAACAAGTCCAGCGTGGGCTCTCCTTCGGCGAAGATCTCCTGGTCGGGATAGTCGCGGCCGGCGTTGAGATCGCCGAGAATCACCGCGGGCCTATTCCCACTCGCATCCTCCACGCGAAGGATCAGCTTCTCCGCCTGAAGGAATTGCTCGGCTTCCCACTGTTCCCCGGGAGTCGTTCCGTCGCCACCGTATTGCCCGGTATATGGAAACACGAGACCGCTGAAGATCGGGGTGAGGTGGTTGCAGTGCACATCGAGCTCGGCCCCATTAGGCAGCTTGGCCGTGGCGCTCGTGATCACGCGACGATTCCACGTGCCAGGAATCACCCAATTCGCCTCGTTGCTCAACGGATAGCGCGAGAGAATCATCAGACCGTTTTGTCCTTGAAACGCGAGCAATTGGTTCTTGTCGGCGGGACACCGCGCGCGAATGTCACCAAACGTGTCCGTCGGGAGCTGTGTGGCGACGCAGGCATAGCAGCGTTGTTGCTGCTCGTTCCCGAAAATGAGCCCCGCAACCTCGGTAGAGCAGGCGTCGGTTGCGCAATCGATGCTCGTGGTTCGACCCTCGTCGCTGCCGGGAATGGTCGAGCATGCATTGCCCTCGTCGTCTTGACCGTCCCGCACGCAGTCGATGGCGGCATCCATTTGGTCCTTCACGGTCCCACCTCCCGACACCTCGACGTCGTCCGGACAGGGCACGGTTTCAGGAGCGGGAGGCACGTTCCCATTTTGATCGGTGGCATCGTCGAGCTCGTCGTCGAGGTCGTTCTCGAAACTGACGATGTAAGGGAAGTTCTCCATTGCCGCAATTCGGATCTGATCCTTGTCCTCTTGGGCCCAGACCTCTTGGAGGCAGAGGATGTCGGACTCCGCTGAGGCAATCGCGTCGGGAAGTGCGACGCGTCGTTCCTGCTCAAACGGGATGAACGCACCTGCGAGCGCCAGATTGAAGGTATCGACTCGAACCTCCTCGGGCTCCCGGCTGCCGTCGTCGCTGCTACAGCCAATCAAAAGCCCGAGTACACAAAGAAAGCCTATTCTCGATCGCATATCTATCTCCCGGTTAGGAACGCCCGACTCATTGGCTCGGTTTTCTAGAACCCGCCTTCGTGCGCCACACGATTATGGCAAAGACCCGAATTGGCAAATTCAGCTCACCGTCAGGTTTTCCCGCGCAACATATTCGCGGCGGCGCAGGTCCTTCGCCGCTTTGGCCTGCCCGTGTCCCAACCAGCCTTAAACCAGGGCCGATCTCGAGGCACGTGAATTGCAGTGTTTCGGTTACGGAGGTATCCATGAAAGTTCACGAGCTGCCCAACGCCAGTCATCTCCGCCCGCAGAAGTTGTCAGGTCGCGAGACACCTCACGTCACGATCGAGCCCAACACCACCTGCAACATCCGCTGCAAGTTCTGTTACGCCATCGAGCAACCGATCGTGAAGACTCTAGACGAGGTGAAGGCCGAAATCGACCTCGCCTGTAGCAAACGCGAGCTCGATGCGATCAGCTTGCTCGGAGGTGAACCGACCCTGCACGCGGATATCGTGGAGATCGTCCGGTACATCAAGGGCAAGGGGCTGATCTGCCAGCTGCTGACCAACGGCGTTCGGTTTCTGTATCACCACGACACCGAGCTATTGGACAGGCTGATTGAGGCGGGCGTCGACCGCATCCTGGTCCACGTCGACACTGGCCAAACCCATGTACACGGCGATATCGACGAGGCCCGCCACAAGCTCGCCAGCCTGCTCGAGGCACGCAAGGTCCTGTTCGGAATGAGCATCACGCTCTACGAAGGAGAGGAGCAGGATCTGCCGCGCATCTTGTGCGAGTACGCCAGTTACCGCTATTTCGACGGTGTGCTGATCACACTGGCGATGGACTTCGAACACGCCTTCGTGGCGGAGCAAAAACGGCGATTGGAACCCGACATTGCGCTCGTCGCCAGGGCGCTGCAGGACGAGATGAATCTGCTGCCGGCTGCCTATCTGCCGTCGAACCTCGACGACGACGAGGTGACCTGGCTGATGTACTTCTATTGGATCAACGCCGAGACCAAACAGACCTTCGCGCTGTCGCCGGAGATCAATCGCGCGATGAAATGGCTTTATCGCCGTACCCACGCGCACGAGTTCTTCGCAGAGACGATGAATCCCGATCACAAGGGTCCGAGCCTACTCGCCAGTGGTGTTGCAGAGCTGCTCATGCAGCCGAGTCGCGCGCGGGAGCTGGGGGAGCTGCTGCAACAGGCCGGTGGCATCGACAAGCTCCGCTTCCACTACGCCGTCATTCAGCAGGCGCCACGGATGAACGCGGAACACGGCAAAGTGCAGATCTGCTGGCAATGCCCCGACGCAGCTGTGCGCAATGGTCGCTTGACGCCGGTATGCATCGCGGGACGCGTCAATCCGCTATTCGGCGAGCCGACCGCGCCACGCGACGTCGTCGAGACGGTGTTTGCTCACTTGGGCGAGGAGCCGCCGGAGTGAGCAAGGCCTACGAGTTCCGCAAGCTGTACGCAGACGTTGTCGACGACAGTGGCCGGGTCGCCGTTCTTTACCTTACCTATGTGCGCCTCGCGGGCGTCTGGTCAGGGCGCGCGAGCGTCGAGCTATACACGCCCGACGGCCAACGGACGCTGATGCACGCCACCGAGCCGGCCGCGCTGATCGATACCAACGCGGCGTTGACCGACATTCCGAGCGAGGTTTCTCTGCCGAACGGCGTCTTCCGGCTGGAGCTCGAGCCCGCGCTTGGAGCTTGGCAGCCAGCGCGTCCACCGCCCGCGGATGCCTTGCACTGGCACGTGATGGCGGCCCGCACAGGTGCGCTCGCCCGCTGGCCCGGGGGCGAGCTCAGCGGTGTCGGCTACGTCGATTGGGTGCACATCACCAAGCCGACCCGGCTGTTGGGGTTGCACGAGCTGCTTTGGGGCCGCGCCCATCTGCCAGACCGCACGGTGGTGTTCGAGCACCTGACTACGGTCGGCGGCGACCAGTGGGATGTCGGCATCGAGTGGCACCTCGACGAGTCGGCGCCCCGAAAGCTCACGGGTCCGGTGCGCCTCGATGCGGGCGGACACGGGGTGATTCCGCTGAGCGGCGAGTCGCTGAAGCTCACGCCAGACCGGGTGCTGCACGACGGCGACGCCTTCGATCCGGAGCGCGTTCCGCGTGTGGTCGATCGGCTGGCATGCGAGATGCTCGGAGGGCGGACGACCGAGACCCGCTGGCTGGGCCGAGCGCACCTCGGCGGTATGGTCGCGCCCTGCCTGTACGAGCGGGTGCGATTTGGCCAGAGCGCGCCCTCGTCAGGCGTCTAGCTCGACCGCGAGCAGGTCATCGTAGCTCTCCGGACGGCGCGTCCACCGGACCTCGTCGCCGTCGATGAGCAACACGCCGGGCCGCGGGCCACCGAAATTGGTCGATGTCGCGGTGAAGTACGCGCCGGCGTCCATGACCGCCAACACATCGCCTACGCGGAGCGGCGGCAGATCCAGGTTTCGGTAGACCACGTCCATCGGGCTCGGCAGGGCGCCGAACACGTCGACCCGTTGGCTGCCGCTTCCGATGCGATTGGCCAGCAGCACCGCGTGCACCTCCGACAGGAACATCATCGACACGGTCATCGCGCCGCCGTCGGTGAGCGCGAAGTGGCCGGCACCCGGCCGCTCGCGGACCGCGCCGACGCTCAGCAGGAGCACTTGCGCGTCGCTGACGATCGCGCGTCCGGGTTCGAGCACGAGGTCAGGCAACGCGATGCCGCGCCGCTCACAGCCGTCTACCATGGCGCAGCACACCGCCTCGGCGTAGCGTGCCCAGAGATCCATGGGGCCTGGCCGACCCAGCCTTGGCAAACGTGCCACCCCCAAGTAGGCCAGCAGCTCGAAGGTGGTCAGCTCGCGCGACAAGCGGGTGCCCAGACCGCCTCCGATGTCGATCAGATCAGGGCTGCACCCTGCGTCGAAGGCAGCCACATGCAGATCGAGAAGCGTCTGCACTGTCCGTTCGAAGCTCTTCAGATCGTGGATGCCCGAGCCGATGTGAGCCATGACGCCGCGTAGCTCGAGCTCGTCGGAGCTGGCTACGCGTCCTAGCGCCGTACTGTATTCATCGCCCGGCAGGTCGAGCCCGAACTGGTTGCGCCGGGATCCGGTCAGCGATGAAGCGTTCATGTGTCGCGGCGAGATGTCGGGGCATACCCGCAAACCGATACGCACGCGCTGCTCGCTCCGTCGCGCCAAGGACTGAACCCGCGTCAGCTCTTCCAGATGATCGACGACCAGCAGCCCCACGCCTGCGTCGATCGCTGCGTGCAGCTCCGCGTCGGTCTTATTTGGGCCATTGAAGACGATGCGGTCGCCCGGTACGCCCAGCCGGCGCGCCAGGTGCAACTCATAACCATTGACCACCTCCGCGCCGAACCCGGCATCGTGCAGCACGCGTAGGACGCCGGCGACCGAATTGGTTTTGTAGGAGAAGTGGATGTGCGCGCTGCCCGGATACTTGGTGAAGGCGCCGAGCACCTCGTCGGCGCGCGCCCGCAGGCGGCTGGCAGAGACCACATGCACCGGGGTGCCAAATCGCTCTGCGAGCCCGGTCAGGTCGTGTCCGTCGAGCCACAGGCGCTGATCGCGTCGCGACAGTCCCCACTCGCCTATATCGATCTCCATGTCACCTCCGCTTCATGCGCGACGTGCATGGCGGTCCTCCGAGTGGTCGCAGGGTACACGTCCCCCTGCCGACCTCAAACCCCCGGGTCGCCCCGCGGACCCGCGCCGTGGCGAGCCCGCAGCCCGGCTCCTTGTGTCGCCCCTGGCAGGCATCTACGTTCAACCGGGGAAAATGGAAAATTCACTGGAACGTCCGTTGTTGGCGCGCTGGCCAGCCCTCGCGGACCAGGTTCCGTGGTGCGGGCTCGGAGAGTTTCCTTCCCCCCTCGATTCACTCTCCCGACTCGCGCCCGCGGCGCCCGGGGCCGACGGAGTGTTCGTCAAGAGGGACGATATCTGCAGTCAGGTGTACGGGGGCAACAAGATCCGGACACTGGAGACGCTGTTCGGTGAGGCACTGCACCTGGGCGCGGAGGAAATCTGGTCGACCGGATTTTATGGCTCGAACCACGCCACCGCAACGGTGCTGCATGCGGGTCGTGTGGGGCTGCGTGCCGGCTCGATCCTCTACCCGCAAACCTATAGCGAGACGGCCGCCGCCAATCTGCGAGTCACGGTAGCCCGCGGCGAGCTGATGGCGCTGCCACATTGGTCACTCATGCCGTACGGCATGTTGTCGTGTCGGCGTGCTGGAGAAAAACTCGGAGTGAGACGGTTCGTGATGGTTCCCGGGGGAGCCACACCGGTGGGTGCACTCGGCTACGTATCCGCCGCGCTCGAGCTCGGCATTCAGCTGGCGGAACGCGGGGTCGACTCCCTGGAGAGGATCGTGCTGGGCGTCGGTTCCACGTGCACCACCGCGGGCTTGCTCGTGGGCGTGCACCTGGCGCGCCGCGTCGGGTTGTTCGGGGGTCCCGCTGAGCGCTGCCCGATCGTGCACGCGGTTCGCGTGACGACCTGGCCGGTGACGAGTACCTGGCGCATCGTCCGGCTGGCTGCGCGCACCAGCGAGCTATTGGCCCGGCTGGGGGTGCCGCGCGCTTTGCTTCCCAGTGCCGGGCAACTCCGCGCGGTCCTGGTCGTGGATGGCAGCCAGCTCGGCGCAGGGTACGGCAAGCCAACTCTCGCAGGGGCGCGGGCGCGCGAGCAGCTGGGAGAGTGGGGTGAGGCAGCGCTCGACACGACCTATACAGAGAAATCCGCGGCGGGGCTGCTCGCGCACCTGGAGGCCTGCGCGGAGCGCCCGGTCGTTTACTGGGCCACCAAATCCAGCGTTCCGCTCCCGGAGGTCAGTGACGGAGAGTTGGCGCACGCTCCCGCGCGGGTCCAGCGCTTTCTATCAACGCAAACTAGGCGCCCACGTCGCGCCCGACCAGGCCCCCATGGTGCGCCGATTGGCCGTCAACCTCGGTCATCTAACTTGGTAATTTAACTTTCGCTCTGACTAACGATCTCGACGAGCCAGGCTCCGTTGTCACGAGGAATGAGCCGTACCCGTGCTCCTAAAAACCGACGAATGACTTCGACTTGAGTCGTCAGGTGTGAAGATGGCGACAGTGTTGCAAATGCCCCGCTTCCGGCGATGGCCATGAGCAGAACGAGCTGGTCTGCCAGGTGGCGCCCCACTGGA
>CP070713.1:3276019-3285737 GCA_020351445.1 Myxococcales bacterium | reverse complement strand
CCAGAAACGCAGGGAAAACCACCGGCCGTGCGGCCTACGTCAGCTCACCATCGCGTTCTTGATCGCGCTCACCGACACTGGCACCGACACCAACACTGGCGCTGCTGCGTCCATCGACGTCTACATAGGAGAACGGCTCGCGATGGGCAGCACAGCGATTGGGCGGGAGGCGAGACGTGTGGCGCCTCACGGAAACGGCCGAGCGGGCCCCGATCGCGAGCACGCCCGTCGCGAGCCGTTCTCCGATGACTCAGGCTTAAATAGAAAAGCCGGAGCAAGAATGCTCCGGCTCTTCATGTGTCGAGGGTCAGCTCCCCTAGAAGCCCATGCCGCCCATGCCGCCGCCATGCTCATGGCCGCCCGGCATCGGGGCCTCTTCCTTCGGCACCTCCGCAACGAGAGCCTCGGTGGTGAGCATGAGGCCCGCCACCGAACCCGCGTTCTGAAGGGCGCTACGCACGACCTTGGTCGGGTCGATGACGCCAGCCTTCACCAGATCGGTGTACTCCTCGGTTTGCGCGTCGAAACCGTACGCGCCCTTGCCGCCGCGAACTTCGTTCACGACGATCGAGCCTTCGAGCCCCGCGTTTGCCGCAATCTGACGAAGCGGCTCTTCGATGGCGCGAACGAGAATGCCGATGCCGACCTTCTGCTCGGCGCTCACCTCGAGCCCCTCGAGCCCCTTCTGCGCACGAATCAGCGCAACGCCGCCCCCGGGGACGATGCCCTCTTCGACAGCCGCACGCGTGGCGTGGAGCGCATCTTCGACGCGCGCCTTCTTTTCCTTCATTTCGACCTCGGTGGCTGCGCCGACCTTGATCACCGCGACGCCACCGACGAGCTTCGCGAGACGCTCCTGCAGCTTCTCACGATCGTAGTCGCTGCTGGTCTCCTCGATCTGCTTGCGGATGGTCTCGATGCGGCCCGTGATGTCCTTCTTCTTGCCAGCACCGTCGACAATGGTGGTGGTTTCCTTGTCGATGGTCACTCGCTTGGCACGACCGAGGTCGTTGAGGGTCACGTTCTCGAGTTTGATGCCGAGGTCCTCGCTCACGACGGTGCCGCCCGTGAGGATGGCGATGTCCTGAAGCATGGCCTTGCGGCGGTCGCCGAAGCCGGGTGCCTTGACCGAAGCGGTCTGCAGCGTGCCGCGAAGCTTGTTGACGACGAGCGTGGCAAGCGCCTCGCCCTCGACATCTTCGGCGATGATGATGAGCGGCTTCTGCTGACGGGCAATCGCCTCGAGAACCGGCAGAAGGTCCTTCATGTTCGAGATCTTCTTTTCGACGATGAGGATGTAGGGATCCTCGATCTCGGCCACCATACGCTCCGAATCGGTCACGAAGTAGGGCGATAGGTAGCCGCGGTCGAACTGCATGCCTTCGACGACGTCGAGCTCCGTCTCGAGCCCCTTGGCCTCCTCGACGGTGATGACGCCTTCCTTGCCGACCTTCTCCATCGCCTCGGCGATGATCTCACCGATGGTGCGATCACCGTTGGCGCTGATCGTGCCGACCTGCGCGATCTCTTTTGGATCCTTCGTGTCCTTCGAGAGCGACTGAAGCTGCTCAACGACTTTGACGACACCCGCGTCGATGCCTCGCTTGATCTCCATCGGGTTGTGACCCGCGGCGACCATCTTGCTGCCCTCGCGGAAGATCGCCTGCGCAAGCACAGTCGCCGTCGTGGTGCCATCACCCGCAATGTCCGAGGTCTTCGAAGCGACCTCGCGCACCATCTGGGCGCCCATGTTCTCGAACTTGTCGCCAAGCTCGATTTCCTTGGCCACCGTGACGCCGTCCTTGGTGACGGTCGGTGCGCCAAAGCTCTTTTCGATCACTACGTTGCGCCCCTTGGGACCCAGCGTGACCTTCACAGCATTCGCAAGCGAGTTGACGCCGCTCAGAATGCGGTCGCGAGCAGCGGTATCGTAGATGATTTCTTTCGCAGCCATGTTCTTCAGTCTCCTATTCGATGATTCCGAGGATGTCGTCTTCGCGGAGGATCAGGTGTTCTTCACCGTCGATCTTCACCTCCGTGCCCCCGTACTTGCCGAACAGGACGAGGTCGTCCTTCTTCACGGCAAGCGGCCGAACCTCTCCGCTATCGAGGAGGCGTCCGGTCCCAACCGCGACCACCCTGGCCTCGATCGGCTTTTCCTTCGCGGTATCCGGAATGATGATCCCGCCTTTGGTTGTTTCTTCTTCCTTGACTCGCTTGACCAGAATCCGGTCATGCAATGGACGAATGGCCATTTAATCCCTCCGTTTTCGGGCAGTTGCGCTACCCGGTACCTTGTTAGCACTCGATGGTTGAGAGTGCTGATGGGCCGGCAACCTAATCCTGAAATGTGGGGAGTCAAGCCATGTTGCACGGCTTTTTCATCCCGTGCCCCGGACGGATTTGCCGCGCCGAGAGACCCCTGCTAGCCTCCGCCGCCTATGGCACGCGTCACCGTCGAAGACTGCTTGGAACACGAGGAAAACCGCTTTGCGCTGGTCATCTTGGCCGCCCGGCGGACCCGCCAGATCATCAAAGGCGCCCCAGCGCTGGTCCAGAGCAAAAACCGGCCGATCGTGACCGCGTTGCGCGAAATCGCGGACAAGAAGGTCTACTTCGCCCGCCCGGTCAAGGGCGCGGTGGAAGAGTTCATCGTCGAAACCAAGGCCAACGAGTCGTCAGCCTGAGGTCTGTCTGAGCACGGGCCCCATCTTTGCAGCCTGAGAACGCCCCAGGTAGCCTTGTGGAGGGGTCATGGCTCGCATCAGCATCATGGGGCCAAGCGGGCGGCAGGAGCGGCAGCTCTTTCGCCACAATTCGCTTGGCCGGCATCCAAGGAACACCCATCAGGTCCTCGACCGGGTGGTGTCCAAGGAGCATTGCCACATCGAGCTGATCGATGACCGCTACGTCCTCAAAGACCTGGGGTCGCTCAACGGGACGTATGTGAACGGCGAGCGCGTAGACCAACGCCCACTAGAGCCGGGTGACGAGATCACCATCGGCTCGACGCGCATCGTCTTTGAGCCCGAGGAACGCCGGGGTGGCGTGTCCTTCGACGCGCTCTTGAATGAAGAGCCGCGCGAAGCCACTCAACGGTTCAAAATCGGCGACACCGACGCGGGCCCGTTGATCCGAGCCAAGGTCTCGGTCCTCGCCGAAAAGACCTTCTTCGCCGAAGAGCTCGTTCAAGACGACGCATCCCTGCGCCGCGACTACGAAAAGCTCCGCGCAAGCTACGAAGTGACGCGCGCAATCGAGATCGGCAAGAGCATCACCGCGGTCTGCAATAAGATCCTCGAGGTGGCGTTTCGTCTCGTACCCGCCGATCGCGGCGTCGTGCTCTTGCACAACGACCAGAGCATTCTGGAGCCGGTCTCCGTACGCACGGGCGAAGGCGTCGACCCGGAGCAGGAGGTCGTCGTGTCGAAAACCGTGCTCGATACGGTAGTCCGCGAAAAGGAAGCCGTGCTCTCACACGACGCCTCGGCGGACGCGCGTTTTCAAAGCGCCCAATCGGTGATCATGCAGGGCATTCGCTCGACGATGTGCGTCCCGTTGATCCACAACGACGCGGTTTTGGGCGTCATGATGCTCGATTCGAAGCTCGCTACGCATGCGTTTACCGAAAAGGATCTGGCGCTGTTCGAAACCGTGGCCAGTCAGGCGGCCGTCGCGGTCCAGAACACCTTGTTCGCCAAGAAGCTCGAACAGGAAGCGGTCACGCGCGAGCGTTTCCGGCGCTTGCTGTCGCCTGCCATCGCCGAGCAGGTGCTTTCGGGGCAGCTCGAAGT
This sequence comes from Myxococcales bacterium, assembly GCA_020351445.1. Lineage (GTDB taxonomy): Bacteria > Myxococcota_A > Polyangia > Polyangiales > Houyiibacteriaceae > SG8-38. The sequence goes on along the minus strand of CP070713.1, from coordinate 3,281,943 downwards.
GAAGAAGGGCGGAGAGCTTCGCGAGACGACGGTCCTGTTCGCGGACATTCGCGGCTTCACCAGCATCAGCGAATCCTGTGAACCGCAGGTCGTGGTGGATGCGCTCAACGAATACTTCGAGCGGATGGTCGAAATCGTGTTCCGCTACGAAGGGACGCTCGACAAGTTCATCGGTGACGAGATGATGGTGCTCTTTGGATCGCCGGTGGCACATCGCGACGACCCGATCCGTGCGGTTCGCGCCGCCCTCGAGATGCAAGAAGCGCTCGTATCTCTAAATGAACGACACGAAGCTAGAGGGTTGCCCCCGTTCGAGATCGGAATCGGCATCAACACCGGAGAGGTCGTCGCGGGCTACATCGGCAGCAGCCAAGCGCTCGAATACACCGTCATCGGCGATCCGGTGAACACCGGCTCCCGCTTGTGCACGTTGGCCAAGGCCGGACAAACCCTGATCAGCGAGGGGACGCTCGACAAACTAGGCAACCACTTCGAGCTCAAGGAGCTCCCCCAAGAGCAGGTGAAGGGCAAGGCCCTGCCGATTCGGGTCTTCGAGCTGGTCGGCCGCGCGGCGCGCGACTAAGCCCCACCGGACCTTGCCGCCCCCGGCAGATATGCCAAGCATGACGACAAATGGCCCATCTGGACTTTGAAGCCCCGTTGGTCGAGCTCGAGGAGCGAATCGCGGCCCTCAAGGCGCTCACCGACGGAGCCACCCCAGAGGCCGAGGCGATCGATATCGAGATCGAGACCCTCCAGGCGCAAGTCGAGGACCTACAGCGCAAGCTCTACGCCGACCTCGACGTTTGGAAGAAGGTCCAACTCAGCAGGCACCCGGACCGGCCGTACCTGGGGGACTACATCCCGCTTCTGTTCGAGGGCTTCGTCGAGCTCCACGGGGACCGGGTCTTCAGCGACGATCCCGCGATCATTTCTGGATTCGCGCGCTTCGAGGGCGAAATCGTTGCGGTCATCGGTCATCAAAAGGGCCGCACGGCCAAGGACAAGGCGCGCCGCAACTTCGGGATGGCGCATCCCGAGGGCTATCGGAAAGCGATTCGGGTCATGGAGCTGGCAGAGCAGGCGAGGCGGCCGGTTCTCACGTTCATCGACACGCCAGGAGCTTACCCGGGCTTGGGGGCGGAGGAGCGGGGCCAGGCCGAGGCCATCGGGCGGTCGATCGAGGTGATGAGCGGGCTGCGGGTGCCGGTCATCAGCACCGTGCTCGGCGAAGGCGGCTCGGGAGGCGCCCTGGCCATCGGCGTCGCCAATCGGGTGCTCATGTTCGAGTACGCCACCTACAGCGTGATCACCCCGGAGGGGTGCGCGTCGATCCTCTGGCGCGATGGGACTCGCGGCGCACAGGCCGCCGAGCAGCTACGGCTGTTGGCGCACGATGCCAAGCGGTTGGGGGTCGTCGACGAGGTCGTGCCGGAGCCGGCGGGAGGGGCGCATCGAAAGCCCGAAACCGCAGCCGGGTCCCTCGGGGAGCTTCTGCGCCGCCACCTGGGGGCTTTGCGCGACCTTTCCGAAGATGAGCTGGTGGCGCAGCGATATCAGCGATTTCGCGCACTTGGCACCTGGCGGTAGGCACGCCTTTTTTGACGTGAGTCCGGCGGGTTACCTACGATCCAGATGCGGGGTTATGCCGTGAAGACGCTCTTCGCAGTGGCCGTTGTGTCGACACTGATCGGGTGCAGCTCGGTGGGAGTGCACTCACAGGCTCGCAGTGCGTCCGACGAGGCCACGCGGGATGCCGAGCTTACGACGCTCCGCGTACAGCTCGAAGAGCAGGAGCAGGAGCTCCGAACCGTGCGGGGCCAGCTCGCCTTGGCGCGCGCGCAGGTGCAGGAGCTGAAGGCGGACGAGCACGTCGAGCCCGTGCTTTCGACGAAGGTCTCCGGGGGGGACTCGCTTCCCTGGGCGAAGGCGGGGCAGGGGGATCTCGACATGCAGCCGGTGCTTCGAATCGACGGGGAGGTCGTCGATGAACGCTTGCCCGTCACGGTGAGTGTGCCGGACCTCCCGTCTGCTGTGGAGCCACAGCCTTCCGAAACGACCCAGCGCGACCAGGTCAGCGTCGAAGGGTACCGCCGGGGCCTGAGCTTGATCCGGGAGCAGAAGTTCCAAGAGGCGCTTCTCGAGCTCGACGCGTTTTCGTCTGCGCATCCCAATCACCCGTACACGGACAACGCGCTGTTTTGGTGTGGCGAGATCCACTACCTGCGCCACGAATACGACCGCGCGCTTCGGTATTTCGTGCGCGTCGAGAAGCTGCATCCATGGGGCAACAAGGCTCCGGACGCGCTGTACCGCATTGGGCAAATCTATCTGAGACGCGGTGATACTGCTCGTGCTCAGGCTTACTTCGACAAGGTTAGGGAGCAGTTCCCGGATACCGCGGCGGCGCGTTTGGCGTTGCGGAAGGACGCATCATGAAGCTGGTGGGATGGACGAGCATGGTAGCCGTGCTGATGGCGGGCACGGCAATCGCACAGGTCGATATGGTCGTGAATGACCAAGAGACCGAGCCGAAAAAGGTCGAGGTCCCCGCGGACATGCCCGAAACGCACACGGTCAAAGAAGGCGATACGCTTTGGGACATCACGCAGGCGTACTACGGCGACCCCTACAGGTGGCCGCAGGTCTGGTCGTACAACCCGGACATCACCAATCCGCATTGGATCTACCCCGACGCCACAGTGCGGCTGCGCCCCGGCGATGACGAGGTGGTGAAAACCGCGCCGCGCGGCTTCTCGTACTCGAAGACCAGGACCACCGGGAACCAGGCGATCTACATGGCCGAGTACGGCTTCCTCAACAAGGATGCCTTGAAGGACGCTGGATACATCATCGGCGCGAACGAAGAGCACATGATGATGGTCGACACCGACATGGTGTACGTGCGTTTCAACGAAGGGTTCAAGCCCGACATCGGCCGGGTCTACACGGTCTTCCGGACGATGCAGAAGTTCGAGCGTGAGCCATCGGAAAAAGGGACGCTGGTGCGCATCATCGGTGAGGTGCAGCTCCAGGACTACGACGAGGCGCGACAGATAGGCCGGGCGCCGGTGATCAACTCTCTCGAAGGGATCGAACGCGGCTTCCGAATCGCCCCGCTGGAGCGCAAGTTCTACGGGGTCGACGTGGTTCCGGCCGCGCACTCGCTGCGCGCCACCGTGATCGCAAGCCTCTATCCCCGAAAGCTGCCCTCGACCAACCAGATCGTGTTTCTCGACGTCGGCGCCGCGCAGGGGGTCGTCCCTGGCAATCGCTTCTATATCGTCCGCGCAGGCGACGAGTGGCGACGGAGCGCCGAGGGGAAGATCGGCCGCGAAATCGAGACGACGGTACCGCTCCCGGAAGAGCCGAAGCACTATCCGTGGGAGGTAGTGGCGATTGGCCGGGCCGTGAACGTGCAGCCACAAACGACGGCGATCTTGCTCGAGAAAGCCACCCGGGCGATTCGGATGGGCGATCGCGCCGAATTGCGCAAGGGGGAATAGCCCCGCGCCGAAGGTCGTTGCCTCTATGCCCCGGTTCGGGGGACTATCGACCTATATGGCTTCAGACGGCGACCGAGACAGCCAAGAAGCGCTGCGACTGCAAGACGTCGTAGACCGCGAGAGGGCCAAGCTGCGGGCGCTGCAGGACATCAGCTCAGCGCTTGGCTCGACGCTCGACCTCGGCGAGCTCCTCGAAATGATCCTCGACCGGATATCCGAGGTCATGGAGGCCGACCGGTCGACCCTGTACCTCCTCGACGAGGAGACCGACGAGCTCTGGTCCAAGGTGATCCAGGGCGAGGAGGTCTACGAGATTCGGCTCAAGCCAGGCGAGGGGCTCGCCGGAGTGGTCGCCAGCACGGGCAAGCCGCTCAACATCAAGGATGCCTACCAAGACGTCCGTTTCGATGCTGAATGGGACCGGAGGACGGGGTACAGGACGCGCTCGACGCTGTGCGTCCCGATGAAAAACCAGCATGGCCGGACGATCGGAGTGGTGCAGGTGCTCAACAAGCACGAGGGGCACTTCACCGTCGCCGACGAGGCCCTGTTGACGGCGCTGGCGAGCCACGCGGCGGTCTCGATCGAGAACTCGAAGCTGTTCCTCTCCGTGGTCGGCAAGAACATCGAGCTGCTCGAGACGAAAGAGCAGCTCGAAAAGAAGATTCGTGAGCTCGACGTCCTCTTTGAGATCACGCAGGTGGCTGCAAGTGCGATGGAGCTCGACGACCTCTTGGCCGGCGTGCTCGCCCGCACGATGCGCGCGACCGATGCCGAAGCGGCGTCGATCCTTCTCGCGGACGAGTACACGGGTGACCTGACGTTTCGCGCGGCGGTCGGTGGCGAGCCCGACCGGGTCAAGAAGATGAAGATCAAGGCCGGGCAGGGCATCTCCGGATGGGTGGCGGAGAATGGCCGCCCGCAGATCGTCAATCACGTCGACGACGACCCCAGGCATTCGAGCCACGTCTCGGACGAGGTGGGTTATCACCCGAAGTCGGTGCTCTGCGTTCCACTGCGCTGGGACGATGGCGCCGGAGCACTGCAGCTCCTCAACAAGTCCGGCGGACGCGCTCCGTTCATCGATGACGACCTCAAGATGGCGACGGTCATCGCCGGCCACCTGTCGACCGCCATCGCCCAGGCGCAGTCCCGGGAGCAGAAGGAGCGTCAGGAGCGGCTCACGACCCTCGGGCGCTTCCTGTCGAGCATGCTCCACGACCTCAAGACACCGCTGACGGTCATCTCGGGCTACACGCAGCTCCTCGTCCAGGAGGGCGATGAGGACAAGCGCCGGGAGGCAGCCGCGTCGATCCGTCGTCAGGTGCAGCTACTCAAGACGATGATGGGTGAGACCCTGGCCTTCGCCAAAGGCGAGCGGCGCATCCTCATCCGGCGGGTCTACCTTCACACCTTCTTCGAAGAGCTCGCCGACCAGCTCAAGCCCGAGCTCGCCGAGTACGGTATTCGTCTGGAGCTCGCGTTGCGCGACCGCGGCGTGGCGCACTTCGACGAAGAGAAAATGCAGCGCGTGTTCCACAACCTCGCTCGCAACGCCGCCGAGGCCATTGGCAACGACGGTGGTGTCTGCCGCTTGGAGGTCGACCGCTCCGAAGAGGGAAGCCTCGTGTTGACATTTTCCGACGACGGCCCCGGCGTCTCCGAAGAGATCCGCGAACGCTTGTTCGAATCGTTCACCACCCACGGCAAACAAGGCGGCACAGGCTTGGGCCTAGCCATCGTCCAAACCATCGTCGAAGACCACGGCGGCAACATATCGTTCAACAGCGCCCCAGGCCGCACATCATTCAGAATCACCCTCCCGCAACCCCAACCAAGAACAAGCTCCCGCCCCGCCGCCGCCGAATAAAAAGGGGACAGTCCCCTTTTTGAAAGGGTTAATTTCCACATTATCGAACGCTGCTGCGCTAGGGGTTCAACCCGCCAAGGTTTCTTATCCGAGCCGCGCGGCCTACCGTTTTTCGCTCGCACCGGCACCGGCGCCTGCGATGACTTGTGGTAGCGTAGTGGCATGTCGTCTGTGCGATCGAATCATCCGCTGGACCGGTTGTTCATCGTTGCGTTCTCGATTTTCGCTTTCACGTCGCTGATCTTCGAGCAGTGGATCGTGTGGGGCGTGGATCTGAGAGCTGCGACGGATCCGTTCGGTCGCGCATGGCTGTGGTATGCCGAGACCTTCGACCCTTTGCTGCTCGACCGGCTGCTGAGCATTCGGGTGACGTTCGGCATCGACGCGTTTGTTTTTGGCACGTTCTACCTGGTGCTCGTCTACGCGTTCGTGCGGCGCCGGAACTGGATCCGCCTACCAGCGCTGCTCTACGGATCAGCCATGCTCTACTCGATCGCGGTCTACGTCTTGATGGAGGTTTTCAGCGAGCACGCCGCGCAGACGAATCT
>CP070713.1:3270778-3275919 GCA_020351445.1 Myxococcales bacterium | reverse complement strand
CGCGTTGATGTGCGCATCGTAGCGGGGCAGATGAATCCGAACGAGTGAGTACCCGAGGCCGTGCACCTCGACCTTGAAATTCGCGATGAGGCTGAGCTTTCCACCGAAGTAGTCGATCCCGTAAGCGTTCTTCAGCAGATGGCCTTCGACTTCGAGCTCACCATCGTACCAGGAGTCGCCAAAGCCGTGGACCTCGACGAAATGCCCGACGTCGACGCTGTTCTCGCTGGTCTCCTGCGGGTGGCTCGCGATTTCCCAAGTGCGGGTTCGAAAGCCCGTCCAACCTTCCTCGCGGCCCGGCAGCACCGGGATCTCCCACTCGGGCTCGCTGCGCTCGGGGTGGTACCAGGTGAAGATGAAGCCGTTGTGTTCTCGAATGGGCCAGGTATCGAGCTTGGCCTTGCGGGGAACCGACTTGCCGTAAGCGTGCACGCAGCGGCCGTCGCCTCCGAACTGGAAGCCATGGAACGGACATTGGAGGTTCTCGCCGTCGACTTTGCCCTTGCCGAGGTGCGCTCCCATGTGCGGGCAATAGGCGTCCGTGAGCCGCGCCTCACCGGACTCGGTGCGATAAAGGATCAGCTCCTTGCCGAAGTACTTCACGGGCAGAACCTGGCCTGCCTTCACCTCTTTCGAGGTGGCGACCGTGTACCAACCCACCGGGATCCCAGGGAAACGGTATTCCTCAACCACGCTACACTCCTGCGCGGGGGTAGAAACCCCCCCGTTCTCGTAGGCGAATGTAGGCTCATCCCCTCTCGTGGACCGAAAAACCGAGTGAACGGTGATGGGGGTGGGGTGAACGGTAGTCCTGCGGGGGCGAACGGTTTCAGAAGCAGCTCGTTTCGCGAAAACACCTGGTTTTCTAAAGAAATCCGAGCCCCCCGGGCAGCGGCCAATCTCTTTACAAGGCGGACGAAGCGGATATTAACGCCTCTGTGATTGCGCAGTTGTTAGGCCTGCCGGATACCCCCGGCGTGATGTTCTTCGTGTTTGCTGGCGGCGGGATGCTCTACTTCTTCCTGATCGCATCCATCGCGTACTACCTCTACTTCAAGAAGTTCCGAGCACACTTCCACCCGACCTACGAGCTCGATCGGAAGGAGATGAAGTCGGCGATCACGTGGGTGATCATCGGCATCGTCGGCAACGGCGCCCTGATGCTTCCAATCCACATGCTGATCGCGAAGGACTACTCCAAGATGTACTACGATGTGAGCGAGCACGGCTGGGCTTGGATGTTCGGGCAGGTCATCGTGCTGCTGGTCTTCACCGAGACCCTCATCTACTGGACCCACTACGCGTTTCACCGAGTGCCTTGGCTGTGGAAGTACGTTCACGAGCGCCATCACAAGTACGTGGTGCCGACGCCATACTCTTCGCTGTCGTTCAATCCGATGGATTCGTTTCTGCAGGCGGTGCCACACCACATCGCCGCATTCTTCTTCCCGCTTCACGCCGGCGTCTACCTCACCTCGGTGCTTTTCGTGACCCTATGGGCAGTTTGCATCCACGATCGCGTGAGTTTCTTCCGATGGCCGTGGCTCAACTACACCGACCACCACACGCTTCACCACTGGTACAGCGACTTCAATCTGGGTCAGTACTTCACCTTCTGGGACCGCCTGGTTGGCACTTATCGTAGCCCCAAGATCGACTACGAGGACGTGCCGGACGGCATCATCTACCGGCCTAAGAGCGTCGCCCCGACCTCAACGGCTCCGACGGCGCTCGGCGGGCGATCCGCCAACCCCGCTTGATGTCAGCGAACGTTAGCAGCGGTCAGCGGGTGATCCTGAAGTCGGTATATTCACCGGTGTAACTTCGCCAGCGGACGTCGACGGCATCGACTCGAGCCGTAGAAGGGCCCGCATGCGCCCAGGAGAGGAAGTCTTTCACGTCGTCTTCTTCACCCTCGGCCACGATCTCGACCGAACCGTCGGCACGGTTTTTCACCCACCCGCTCAAGCCGTGCTGCCGTGCCTCGCGCTGCGCTGTGGCCCGGAAGTACACGCCCTGCACGCGGCCGCGCACGACGAGGTGAATTCGTTTCTGGCCCATCGCTCAGTTATTGCCCATCGGCTCCGCGCTGCAAACCTCAACCGTAGCGGACGCCCATCACGTGGAGGTATCCAAAAACCAGCAGCTTTCCGACGTGACCGCGCACCGATCCACCGTCCTCGGCGGCCAGGCCCTTGGCGAACGCAAAGGCTTCCGCAGCATGCACGGCCAGCAGGCCCAACAACACCATTTTGCCGATGGACGGCTCCGGCACGGTGGTCGGTGCCAGAAACGAAAGAATGCCCCACATCCATGCGGCCACAATGACGACTTTCCCGAGCGCGATTGCGAGCTTCATGCCGTGAGCATACTCAATCGGGCAGCCGCATGACACCCGGCAACGGGGTCTTCGGGGCGTTGGCGGGTGCGGGAACGTTCAGCAGCGCCGCGAGCGTGGTGGCGACCCGCAGCACGTCGTGGACCTTCTTGTTCGTTCTGCGCTCGATGGCTGTGCCCCACATCAGGACCGGAACACGCCGGTCGTAGTCCCACGGCGTCCCATGGTTGGTTCCACCTCGTTCGGAGAGCGCGTCGAACCAACCCGGCTCGGTTACGAGATAGAGATCGCCCGGCGGGTCGTCCGGCAGGCTCTCTCCAACGAGGCGTTCGAGGTCGTTGATGCTCGAGCGCAGTTTGGCGTGGCTCTGCGCATCGTAGACCGCCTTCACCCCTTCCACGTCCGGCATCGCTTTGCGCAATACCTTGGTGAGCTCCTTGTGGCGCGCCTTACCGGCGGCCGTGTACGTAAACAAAGGCGGGACGTAGCCGGCGATCCAGTCTCCTTGGCCCAGCGCTGCATCGGCAGCTCGCTCGGCCGTCGCCACGAGCACGTCACCGCGCAGGCGGCCTCCTTCTCGGCCTTCTGTACGGGCGCGCTCCGGCAGCTCCGCGACCCCGTGGTCTGCGGTGAGCACGAAAGCGACCGGCCCACGGGCCCTTAAGAGCTTCACGAAGTGGGTGAGGGCCCGGTCGATGCGCTGCAGGTTGTCCGCATACTCCCAAGAACGCGGGCCCCAGATGTGCCCGACGATATCGGTGCCGGAGACGCCCAGCACCAGAAAGTCCGGGACATCGTCGACGCCCATTCGTTCCGCCTTCACCACTGCGTAGGCCGCCGCCATCAAGTATTCGCTCGATTCGGGCGTTCCAGAAAACGCGTACCAAGGATCGGGCGCTTCGCGTGGGTCGTGCGGGAACGTGGGAAACATCTCGCCGGGCGATGCGTCGGGGCCGAGTTGTCGCTCGAGCCAGCCAGGATCGGCAGGCTCCCACACTTGCAGCAGCGGCTCGACCGGGTTGGCCTTTCTGAAGTCACGGAGCCACTCCGGCAGCCTTCCTTTGGGCCGGTAGTACGTCGACGTCGTCATCGCACGCGCCACCGCGTCGTAGAAGACGGCGATGTTGGCTTTCTGGCCCACGGGTAGAACCGCGGAGCGGCCTTTTATCGACATCCCGACGATACGCGCCTGGGCGTTGCTCTCGCGGTGCAGCACGTCGGCGACGGTTTCGGCGCGAAGCTGCGTCGGACTGACGTAGCGATCCGCGTTGCCGATGACCGCGTGCTTGCCATCGTCGACCGTGCGGCGGGATCCATGCACAGGGTCGTAGACTGCGTTGCCGACGATTCCGTGCACAGCTGGGGTGACGCCAGTCGTCAGCGACGCGTGCCCTGGCGCCGTTTGGGTCGATGCAAAGGGGTACTCGGCCGTGTGCGACGCGCCGCGTTCGTGGGCGCGCCGAATCACGCTGCTTGCCGGAAGCAGGGGTAGCTGCTGGTCGAGCACCCACGAACCGAGCTGGTCGAGTACGATCAACACCACCAGCTTCGGAGCGACCGTTGCCAGAGGGGCCGCCTCTGGCGGAGGTGAGGTCCTTTCTACCGTCGGTTCGGCTTGGGGTTTGGTCGTCGCGCATCCGGGCGCCATGACCGTCGCGGCTACGAGCACCGCTGCGAGGACCAAGCGCGTGGGTCCCGTCGAGTTGATCGTCACGAGCGCAACTTAACGTGGCAAAAGGCTCGCCGCTAGAGCTATGATCCACCATGGGCCGGCCCCTTCGAAGCATCCACGCGAAAGCTCGCATCGCCCGAGGCTGGTCGATGGGTTTCTACATTGCCGGCATTGCGGCGTTGGGCTCGGGCCTGCTCGTCGGAGGGATCGTCGCCGCGGCGACCGGCTCGGCAGCAGGGCTCATGGTGGCGGCGGTCATCGCCGGCGCCGGCGTCGCGACGGGCGGATTGGGTCTTTGGGAGAGCCGCCGCTTCCGTCATCGCGCCCAGCGACTCGAAAGCACGATCTCCGAGCAACGCCTGTTTGCGCTTGCGGACAAACACGGAGGCACGCTGCGCGTCGTCGACGTAGCCCGGGAGCTGGGCGTGATGAGCGCGGAAGCCGAAGCGCTTCTGGATGGCCTCGTCGACGAGGTGCGCGTGTCGATGCGAGTGACCGACGAAGGCGAGATTCATTACGTCTTTGTCGAGCTTGCCAACGCTCCAGGCCCACGTGTCAGGGTTCAGGTCGCGGAAGGCGAACGCATCGACGAAACTATGCCGGCTACACCCCACTCCAAGAAGCGTCTAACAGACTGATATCACAAAGCTATTTGGCGCCCAGCCTTGCGCCCGATGCCGCTCGGCCCGATGATTTGCCGACGGGGGTCTCCTAGGCTACATACGGCGGCCTCGCTCAGCGACGGAGCACGACAGTCATGAAACCCGACATTCACCCTGAATACAATACGGTCACCGTGACCTGCGCTTGCGGCGCGTCGTTCCAGACGCGTTCGACCAAGACGATCGATCACGTCGACATCTGCTCGGAATGCCACCCGTTCTACACGGGCAAGCAGAAGCTGGTGGACACCGCGGGCCGTGTCGAGCGTTTCCGCAAGAAGTACGGAAAGAGCGGCAAGGGCAAGAAGGCCGAGGCGGCGCCCGACGCGTCTGCCGACAACTAGGCCGCCGTGTCCCGTAAAGGCAACGCCCACGGGACTCCGCCCCGTAAAGGCAACGCCCACGGGGCTTCGCCCCGCAAGGGCGCCATATTGGCCACGATGGCCCAGCCCTACATCGGTGGACAGGC
>CP070713.1:3261936-3270678 GCA_020351445.1 Myxococcales bacterium | reverse complement strand
CTGTGGTCCCCGCCTCCTCAAAGATTCTGGCAAATCCGGAGGACGGGTGCCCGTGAGTTTTCTGCTCATGCGTTCAAAGACGTGCGGGAATCCGGAAAGATCTAGAGCGTGAGGTTGCCTACACTCCGTTACTCACATTGCGGCACACATGCCATCGTTCGGTCATGGCAAAGCGGAGCAGGCCACGATCGTCTCGAGCCCGTGACCGCGCCTCCAGCCTCGGAGCAGCTCGCCGCGTGGCCCGGGAGCGCTTCGGAGTGCGTAAGCTCCACCCCGAGCAGGTGCAGGCCATCGAGTCCGTGCTCTGCGGTCGCGACACGCTGGTGGTGTTGCCGACGGGCTTTGGGAAGTCGCTGATCTACCAGGTCCCGGCCTTGCTCTTCGATCGGCCCACGATCGTGATTTCGCCGCTCATCTCGCTGATGCGCGATCAAGAGCGGAAGCTGCGCCACCGAGGCATACCCGTCGTCCGCATCGACAGCACGCTTCGGGCGGCGACGCGGCGCCAGACCTTGGCTCGGGTGGCCAAAGGCGGACCGCTCATCGTACTCACCACGCCCGAGACACTCGAATCGCTCGCGGAGGTGTTTGCCGAAGTGAAGCCCGCGCTTGTGTGCATTGACGAGGCGCACTGCATCTCGGAGTGGGGACACGATTTTCGTCCATCGTACTTGAGGCTTGGGGTGCAGCGCCGCGTGCTCGGCGATGCCGTAATGCTGGCACTGACCGCCACCGCTACACCTCGCGTCCGCAAAGACATCATCGAGCGGCTCGAGATGAAACGTCCGGTCGAGGTGATTGCGCCCCCGCATCGGCCCAATCTGCATCTTGCGGTCCGTATCGTTCCGGGCGATCAGAAAATCCTCAGTGCGGCGCGTTTGATTCGGCGTCTGCGGCGCCCCGGCATCCTCTATTGCTCGACGACCAAAGCCGTGGATCAAGTGGCCGCGGCCTTGTCGCGCGCACGAATTCCGTCGGCCCGCTACCACGGCAAGATGAAAACGGCCGAGCGCGCCTCAGCTCAGCGCAAGTTCATGAAGCCGGACCGCCGTATCGTGATGGTGGCGACTAGCGCGTTTGGGATGGGCATCGACAAACCGGACATTCGCTACATCGTGCACTACCAGGTGCCTGGCTCGCTCGAGCAGTACGTTCAGGAAGCGGGTCGTGCAGGGCGTGACGGCAAGCGGTCGGAGTGCATCCTATTGTTCGATCCGGATGACCTTCGGATCCAAGAGTATCTGCAAAAGCGGGGCCGTCCGAGCGCCGTGCAAGTCCGTCGCGTCGTCGATGCACTGGTGGCATGGATTGACGAAGACAAGCCCGTCAAGCCCAAGGAGCTCGCGGTGTCGGCGCAGGTGCCGTTGGCCATCGCGCGATCTCTCACCTCGCAGCTCGAGGAGCTCGGCCTCGTAGAGATGGTCAAGCGGGGCCAATACGCTGGCCGCGTTGCACCCAAGAAAATCCGGGCCGGGGCCTACGAGCTCGCATCCCGGCTCGAAACGCTCCGCATTCAAGATGCCAGGCGTCTCGCTGCAATTGCGGAGTACGCCGAGACCGAGGAATGCCGGAGCCGCTTCATCCGGCGCTACTTCGGCGAAGCCGATCCGCCGGAGTGCGGCCTCTGCGACCGCTGCCGCGAGCGCTGAATCAAAACGGTGTCGTATCCCAGCCCAACTCGCGGTATGCTCGCCGCCCCCAGCACCCAAAAAGGGGACAGTCCCCTTTTTTCAAAGGGTTAACCCTTCAGAAAAGGGGACTGTCCCCTTTTTCCTATGAGGTAATCGACATGACTGAAGAGAACTACGGCCTTGGTACGCGTGCCCTTCATGCCGGGCAGGAACCCGACCCGACGACGAACGCACGCGCGGTGCCTATCTATGCGACGACGTCGTACGTCTTCAACGACACCGACCATGCAGCTAGGCTCTTTGGGCTGGCCGAGTTTGGGAACATCTACTCCCGCATCATGAATCCCACCGTCGATGTCCTCGAGAAGCGGCTCGCTGCGCTCGACGGCGGTGTGATGGGGCTTGGTTTTGCGTCCGGGCAGTCTGCTGTGAATGCCGCCATTCTCACGCTCTGCCACTCGGGCCAGAACTTCGTCTCGGCGACGAGCTTGTACGGTGGAACGTGGACGCTGTTCACCAATACGTTCAAGAACTTGGGCGTCGAGGTTCGGTTCTTCGACCCAAATCATCCGGAGGAGATCCACGATTTGGTCGATGAGAATACGCGCCTCGTGTACATCGAGTCCCTGGGCAATCCCAAGAACGACGTGCCGGACTTCAAGGCCATTGCGGATGCGGCTCACAGCGCGCCGCACGGGGCGCTTCCGGTGATTTGCGACAACACCGTGATGACGCCGTACCTGCTCCAGACATTCGACTACGGGATCGACATCAACGTGTACTCGACGACGAAGTTCATCGGTGGCCACGGCGCGCACGTCGGCGGTTGCATCGTCGATTCAGGGAATTTCGAGTGGACCGAGAACCGCGAGAAGTGGCCGGAGTTTTGCGGGCCGTCGCCGAACTATCATGGCGCGATCCTTGCGGACGCGCTTGCTCCGATGGGCAACATCGTATTCTGCGTGCAAGCGCGCACGCACTGGCTTCGTGACACGGGTGCGGCGATGAGCCCGTTTGCCGCGTTCTTGTTCCTGCAGGGGCTCGAAACGCTTCACCTTCGGATGCCGCGGCATTGCGAGAACGCACAGGCGGTCGCCGAGCACCTCGAACAACACGAAGCAGTGCAATGGGTGAACTACCCGGGCCTCCCGTCCCACCCGGACAACGAGCGCGCCAACCACTACCTCCCCGGCGGCAAGGGCGCGATCCTCGGCTTCGGCATCAAAGGCGGCATGGAAGCGGGCAAGAAGTTCATCAACTCAGTGAAGCTTTGCTCGCACCTCGCGAACATCGGCGACGCCAAGACGCTGGTCATTCATCCCGCATCGACCACGCACCAGCAGCTCAGCCCCGAGGAGCAGCAGCAGACAGGCGTCGTGCCGGAGTACGTACGAATTTCGGTCGGCATCGAAGATGTGAAAGACATCATCGCGGACATCGACCAAGCGCTTGCCGCCGCCGTGGGGTAGGCTAGCCGACGCTCGTGGTCGCGGAGTTCGAAAGCACGGATTCGGTGCGGAGCGGGAAACCGCTCCGGTACGTGGAAACTGCCGTCTTCCCGACGCCGATGAAGCTTCGCCTCGGGGGAGCGCTTCCAAGTGTCGAGGTCGCGTACGAGACATACGGGACCCTCAACGAAGATCGAAGCAATGCGGTCCTTATCTGTCATGCGATTACAGGCGACTCGCACCCTGCGCGGCATGACGAAAACGACGACCCGGGCTGGTGGGAGGGGCTCGTTGGTCCCGGCAAGGCAGTGGATACCGATCGTTTGTTCGTGATCTGCTCGAACGTGCTGGGCGGCTGCCGCGGAACTACCGGGCCCACAACCATCAATCCGGCCACGGGCATTCTCTATGGCAGCGATTTCCCGCTGGTTACCGTTGAGGATATGGTCGATGTGCAGAAGCGGCTCGTCGACTTGCTCGGCGTCAAGCGCTTGCGCGCCGTGATCGGCGGGTCCCTCGGTGGCCACCAGGTGCTCTGCTGGGCGACCCGTTATCCCGAGTACGTCGAAACGGCCGTTGTGATCGCGGCGTCGGCGAGACTCACCGCGCAAGCGATCGCCTTTGACGTCGTGGGCCGTAACGCGATCCAAACCGACCCGCACTTTCATGGCGGGCAGTACTACGGCACGGGCGAGTTCCCGCACACCGGCCTCGCGCTCGCACGGATGCTCGGGCACATCACTTATCTGTCGTCGGAAGCGATGACCCGGAAGTTCGACCTCGACCGCCATGCGCCGCGCGACATCGTGACGGACTTCGAGAAGCGATTTTCGGTTGGCTCGTACCTCGCCTATCAGGGCAAGCAGTTCGTGGGGCGATTCGATGCGAATTCTTACGTCAGCGTCACGCTTGCGATGGACAACTTCGACTTGGGAGACACGCGCGAGAAGCGGCTCGAAGCGTTTCGCGCAGCTCAATGCGACTGGCTGGTCATTTCTTTTTCGAGCGACTGGCTCTTTCCGCCGAGCCAGTCGCGCGAGCTCGTCTCGATCATGACGACGCTCGGCCAGCCGGTTTCGTATTGCGAAATCGAAACCGACGGCGGGCACGATAGCTTCTTGCTCTCCGGTGACATCAACGCCTTCAGTCCGCTGGTCGCCGCCAAGCTCGACGCTCCGGTGCCACAGCCGCCGCGAAAGAGCGCCGAGGATGACCGCATCCTCGAGCTGATTCCCCCGGGAGGCTCGGTGCTCGACCTCGGCTGCGGCGAGGGCGATTTGCTCGCCAGGCTCAGGGAGCGCGGCGCACCGTTGCTGTGCGGCGTCGAAGTCAGCACGGCGTCGATCGCAGCAACCATGCAACACGGCGTCGAGGCGATCGACTACGACCTCAACGTCGGTCTTCCGGAGTTCGACGACAACCGCTTCGACTACGTCGTGCTGTCATCGACCCTTCAAGCCGTTCCGAACGTCGAGCGTCTGCTGGAAGACGCTCTGCGGGTCGGCGGCCGCGCCATCGTCGGCTTCACCAACTTCGCCCACCGGACGCTACGGGAGATGTTCGGCCTCGAAGGCCGCGCCCCCAAGGCGCCGGGCCCGTACTCCTACGAATGGTACAACACGCCCAACCGTCGCTTTCCTTCGATCCGCGACATGCTCGAGCTCTGTGAGAAGATGGGCGTGACCGTCGAGCAAGCCCGCTACTACGACGACACGCACGACCGGATCATCGGCGAAGACGAGGATCCCAACCTCGCTGCCGAATCCGCGCTTCTCGTGTTGAGCAGGAGCGGCGACTAGCCGTAGTGTTTCGGGGTAGCTTCGAATGGGCTGTCGATTTGTTGAACCCGTTTGATGACATCCTGGGCGAAGTCGGGGTTGGTGTCGTCCTCGAACCCGAATTCCACCGTGTCCGAGATGCCGCCAAATCGCCCCTCGATCGCTTTCGGAAGGTCGTCGTATGTTGCGTAGACGGCGAACTCGTCGAGCACCTCATCGGGAATTTCGGCGGCCATCTGGTTCCACTGACCTGTCTTCGACATGCGGTGCAGCTTGGCTGCGAGGTCATCCCAGCCGTGTAGGGACATGACCGGCTCATACGTCCGGGTCGAGCCGTAGAAGGCGACACGATACCGCGCCCACTCGCGATTCTTCGCGACGGTTTCTTCATCCGGACCCGTCATGATGAACCCACCTCCGCATACGTCGAGCGAGCTCCGGGCGCGTCCCGCGGCTTGCAACCCACGGTCGATGGCGGGCATTACCACCTGCTCGAGATACTTTCGCGTACAAAACCCATGCAGCCGAAGCCCATCCGCAACGCTTGCGGCCGACTCGATCATCTTCGGCCGAACCGCCGCTAGGTAGATTGGAACCATCGGCAGGTTCGACTTCGGCGGCGTGAACTCGGGCGTCATCAGCGTGAACTGATAGTGCTCGCCCTGATAGTCCAAGCGCTCCCCGAGCTCCCAGCATCGCCAAATCGCGCGAAGCGACTTCACGTATTCGACCATTCGGCTCCGGGGTGCTTTCCAAGGCGTGCTGAACCGCCGCTCGTTGTGCCCCTTGACCTGCGTACCCATTCCCAGCGCGAAGCGTCCACCGGAGTTCACCTGAATCGACCACGCTTGGTTCGCGAGCACCATCGGGCTACGCGGGAACGCGACCGCGATCGCCGTCCTTGCCTGAATTCGCTCGGTCGCATTTGCCACCATTGCCGCGTGAATCAGGGGATCGCCGGTGATTTCCGGAATTGCGAATCCATCGAATCCAAAGCCCTCGGCGCGCCGCCCCGACTCCGCCAGCTTTTTCCAATTGGTCTCCGCGTCGAACGTATCGATTCTCATTCCACCCCCCTTACCACGACTTGGGCCTGCAATTCAGGGGGCGGAACGCTTCCTTTACGCAGCGCCGGGAAAGTGAGATCCTCCTGTTGATTGACAGAGCCGTGCAGGCGCCACGAAGGGGGTGGATATGCGGTACGTGCTTTTGCTTTTGTTGCTGGTAGTGGTCGGTTTGAGCTCGGATTTGGGCCCCAGCGAGCAAGCCCAGAGCACGGAGCTGCAGCCGGTTATATTCGCCGCGGCCCTCGGGTCGCACTAGACCTAAGCCGATTTGCCGCAGTGGCCAGGCGTTAGCTCGCCTAAAGGGTCATCAATCGCCCCGAACGGCGGCTCCTGGACAACCCCAGGCCAACTGCTACCTTGCCGCCATCGCCCATCAGGGGCGCGGTAGCTCACCGTGGGCTGCCGGCACGCTGCCGACCTGTTCCTATCAGACCCGCACCGTGACACGAAACAACGGTTCCAAGGGTTCGTAGAAGACATCGGCAAGTAAACGCGAAGCAGGCGTTCGGGAGAGCTCCCGGCGCGATGCTGCGCAGACAAATGAGAGAGAAACACAATGAGCAAGAAACTATTCGTAGGTGGCCTGAGCTGGAACACGACCGACAGTGAGCTTCAGCAGGCTTTCGCGGCTTGCGGCACCGTCGCCGAGGCCAAGGTGATCACCGATCGGGAAACCGGTCGGTCGCGGGGCTTCGGCTTCGTGACGTTCGAGGACGCGCAGAGCGCAAGCCGTGCGGTCGAGGAACTGAACGGTTCCACCCTCGATGGGCGTACCATCCGAGTCGACACTGCGAACGAGCGCCCAAGAAACGATCGTCGCGACAATCGCTGGTAGAGCGCGAGTGAGCGACGACTTTGAATCCCTCGGGGTCGGCGGAACGTTCCGCCGCGCCCTGGGGGACAAGGGCTACATACAGCCCACACCTATCCAATCTCAGGCCATACCCCAGCTGTTGCAGGGGAAGGACCTCCTGGGCATTGCCCAGACGGGAACCGGCAAGACCGCCGCGTTCGCGTTGCCTTTGCTGCAACGCCTGGACGACGCAAACTCGCGTCCCAAGCCCCGCCGACCGCGGGCGCTCGTACTCGCGCCAACGCGTGAGTTGGCACTGCAGATTCACGAGGAGCTAACCAGCCTCGGTCGATATACCAAACTGCGTCACGCCTTCATCATCGGCGGCGTCAGTCAGAATCCTCAGATCAAGTGCTTGGCCAAGGGCCTCGACGTACTCGTCGCGACTCCCGGTCGCCTGTTGGACCTGGCAGGCCAACGGCACATCGATCTCTCCGAAATATCGGTCCTCGTTCTCGATGAAGCCGACCGTCTACTGGATATGGGATTCGTCCGTGACGTCAGGCGCATCGTCGCGCAGACCCCCAAGACGCGTCAATCGCTTCTGTTCTCCGCCACCATGCCGAACGAAGTCGCGAGGCTCGCTCGCGAGATCCTCGATGATCCGGTTCGTGTGGATGTGTCGCCGAAGCAGTTGACCGTGAAAGAAATCGATCAGCGGGTCGTCATGGTCGGCAACGGCGACAAGCAGCGCATGCTCGAGCACCTGCTGCTTGACGACGAGGTTTCTCGAGCGATCGTGTTCACCCGCACCAAGCACGGTGCCAACAAGGTCGCTCGAAAGCTCGAAGGTGCGGGCATCAGCGCTGAAGCCATTCATGGCAACAAATCACAAAATGCTCGTCAACGGGCGCTACGGAACTTCAAGAATGGGGACGCCTGGGTTCTCGTTGCGACGGACATTGCGGCGCGAGGCATCGACGTCGATTCGGTCTCCCATGTTTTCAACTATGAGTTGCCGCACGAACCAGAGAGCTACGTGCATCGTATCGGCCGGACGGGTCGAGCCGGAGCGAGCGGCGCTGCCTGGTCGCTCGTGGACCCATCCGAACGCAACAGGCTCCGAGCCGTAGAAAGGCTGATCAGGCTCTCACCTGCGGAAGTTGCGGTGCAGCTGCCGCCACGTGATCGACGTCAACCGCCCGCGTGAACGAAGTCGTCGACGCGCTTCCACCAATCGAACAACCAACGCCGACGCGCTTCCCCCCTGGGGATGTCGTCGGCGTTGATGCGCCAGATGCGGATTTCGATCTGCTTGCCAACCACTTCGCCGCTCAACAAGTCGGTCGCATTAGCCAGGCCTTCGAGACCGCGGTGAGCGACGATCAGGACGTCGGCGTGAGGGGCGGCATCGAGGAGGGTGAGCGCACCGCCCGGCTTGGGGGGAAGGCTGTGGTGGAACGACTCGGCAATGGGCACCAGGTCCGGGTGGGTCTTGGCCAGCCTCTCGATGGCGATTCGCTTCTTGCGCTCGGTGAAGCGGGTGCCTTCCGGATAGAGCAGCACGCCCTCGTCGCCGAGGTTCTCCGCGAGCTTCCGAACGCCGGCCAGCTCTGCCTGGACGGGGCCGCCCCGGTCGATGAAGTAGTTGGGTGATGCGTGGCCGGCGACGTCGATGCACGGATCGACGAGCAGCTCCCGCTTGAACACGTACCGCAGCCGCAAGCCTTTGGTGTTCGAGAAAAAGGTGACTGGAACGGCGACGTCGATGATGCTTGCGTGGCGGATGAATACGAGGACCGGGCCAGGCAGGATCTGGTCATCGCCCTCGATGGACGTCGAGAGCGAAAGAAAACGGCAGATCCACCCGAACAGGGAGCTCCCCCACCAGCATTCGAGGTCGAAGAAAAGGTCGTGCTGCCGCTGGATGTTGTCGCGCGTGATCAAGTAGATCCCCCCCGCTGCGACCAGGCCGACCAGCTCGGTCGCCAGATAGACCCAGAAGAACATCAGAAGGCGCAAGAT
>CP070713.1:3217653-3261836 GCA_020351445.1 Myxococcales bacterium | reverse complement strand
AGCTCCATGCGGCGCGCTTCGGTGCTCTCAGCGAAGCCCAGCCGGTCAGACTGCGCATAGAACACCGCCGCGTGGAAAACGTCCCGATCAAGGCCAAGCTCAGCCTCAAGGGCCCGCTGCGTCTCGCGCGTGTCCAAGGTGGTACAGTCGGTGGCGTCTAAGGCATACTTGAGCTCAGCGGCCTTTCCGCGCTGCTTACTTCGCCGAACCGTCAAGGTTCGATCCTGATCCTCGTCACGGAACGATGCCTCAACGGTTACAGCCGAGCTCTCATCATTGATCACGCTGTCCACGTGATCGCCCTTCGGCACCACGCCGAAAAGGCACCAATCCAGCGCCTCGAAAATAGAGCTCTTGGCGGCTCCGTTGCTACTCATCCGGGGCTCGTCCCGATTGTCGCCAAGCACAAGCACCAGGCCTTGATCCCGCAATTTGACCACATGGCGGCCGTGATAGCTGCCATAATTCTCGATCGTGACACCCTGGACTTTCACAGCTGCACCCCCGTTATGTCTCGGAACACATCCAGCAACCCCGGCTGGGGGAGCTCCCCGGCGTGGTTGTCGACATAGGCGCGCACGTAGTCTGCCATCCCGGCGCCGTCTTGCACGTCAAGCCGCGCCTCCGCGTGCTCGAGCTCGGGCGTCACGGTCACAGGCCCGCCGATGCCTGCCAGACTCAATTGCTGGTAGACGCGCTCCGCGTGGGCCTCGGAGCCGCACCCCGTCACGCGGACGCGTACCTGATCCCGCGGCCCTATCCCCTGCACGTCCACCGGTTGACCCGCCTGCACCGTCACCCGGTGGTATTTCGGGCCCCAGTCAGTGTTGATCCACCCTACGCGCTGTGTTTTCGGTTCCCAGATCGCATAGCCCTTTTCCTGGCCGCTTTCATCGGCTCGCGTCTGATACGGGCTGCCGACGTACCAAACCGCACGGCGGAGCGCTTGCCGCTTGTGGTAATGCCCGCTGAAAACAACATCCCACTTCGCCACCTGCTCACACGGGACACCCGTAGTGTCGACCTTGTGATCATTCATCGTGGCGCCTTGGATAGGCAGGTGCGTGAATAGGATCCGCGGCACACGCTGATCCGGCTCAAAACGCAAGGCAGCAGCGACCGCCTGCAGATCCTTGCGATAAGGCACCCAGTATCCCCACTCGTTCGCGTAGGGCTTGCTGTAGACGGACACGTGCGGGAGCTCGTCAAAAACCTCCAACGCGTTGCGCCCGTCCACCTGGTATTGATCATGGTTGCCCGGCAGAATGTGCAGCCTGAGCCCGGCCGCACGCCACGCTTGGAGCTCGTCTAGAAGCGCATTCAAGATCCGAGCGTCCACGCGATAGCGGAAATGCAGCACGTCGCCGAGACACGCCACGTCGCTTTGACCGTGCTCCTTTGCTGCAGCAAGTATCCCGGGCAGTACCTCCCCGAGCACCGTCTCAGCCGATGATTCCCTCAAATGAAGATCCGAAAAAATGATCATTGAAGCCCCCGCAAACCGATTGCGTCATCAATCGAAATGATGATCGCACCCATCAATTCAGCGTCAATCCAGGCCTTTTCCAACAGATGATCCGCCCAGTCGCAGAAGTCGCTCGCCGTAGTAATCCGGGCCAGGGGAATTTCATATGAAGCGTCCGCATGATACTGCGGCAACGTGATCTGCACACAATGTGTCCTCGGGTCATAGCGCACCAGGTTTCCACGCGCCGTCCGATATTGCGTGTGCAACGCCCGCCATTGCCCGCGCATCACTTTTTCCGCCTACGGCTAGCGTCCTTTCCGAAATGGCCCGGTATGTGGTCCCCATTTGGCAAAACCGCGGCCATCTGATACCGGGGTTTCCCCAACCGGAAACCGGACACACCGCGGCGAATCAAGTCCCCCTTGCAGACAGAGCACAAATGCCTCCCATCCCGATCAGCATAGGACACGATCACGTCAACAACGCGCGTACAATTGTCGCAGTCATAGGTATAGACGGGCACAGTGTTCCCTCCACACACTGCATAGGCGATCGAAAAGGGTGCCGTCCTCAGAGCATTTCGCGCGCAATCCCATCCATCCCTGAAAAGAAAGGATCTCCCCGTCCAGGTTGATCTGCGCCCAGGATCCGTTGACCACCAGCACACCGGCCTTTTTCAGATCCTGATAAAGGGTATAGGTATTGTCGACGCCAGCGCCCGTGATTATCGGCACCACGGCCTCAATATGAGTCTCGCCGAGCCTATTTTTCACCGTTCGGGCCACCACCTCACGCCCCAGCACACGCCCATCGCTTCGCTTGATCAGATTCCCATTGCTATGCAGCTGGATCCGCACACTCCCTGCATGTCGCACGCCGCTGCCCCCGTAAGTTTCGCGACGTTTGCCGAACCTTCCCGGCGTGGTGTTGATCATTTCGTATTCATGATTCGCTATGACAAAGCAGATATGCGTCCCACCAAGCCGCGGGGCTAGCTGGCGCGTTGCCTGGTGCATCGCTTTCGCAGCAGCCCCGGGCTTGGTGGATGCCTCATTCTGGATCCCCTTATTCCATTCGTCCTGCGTCGCTGTCCCACCAAGCGCATCCCATCCAATGACCACCGGCAAACCCGGATAGTGGCTGGCCCAGAAGTCAATTGAGACGTAAGCCGCTCGGATCACATTCTCGATCGTGCTTTCACCGCGCTCAAATTCCAGGTAAATCAGACGCTTCAAATCAACGCCCAGCCGCTCCGTGTAATGCCGATCCCGAGAAACCTCCGTGTCAGCAAGCACAGCAATGCCGCCCATACGCTGCACGCTGCCAAAAACGTGATCAAGCAATGTTGATTTCCCAATAAACGGCGGCCCGAAAATTTCCGTGATCCGGCCCATCGGCAAACCGCCAGCCCAGTCCGGTGGATCCTGATCACCGCGAAGCACACAATCAAGGGACAGCGATTGCGTGGAAATTCGCCCACGGATATTGGGCAGGGCCTCATCATTGCTCAGGTGGACCACCTTTGCGATACCCTGCTTTTCCAGCGTGGCCCGATACTCAGCCACCGGATCAGATTTCACTTTCGGTGTGCGCCGTGTCTTGCTACTAGACACCGGGCTCCGAGACTTTTTCGGGCCCTTTTTCGGGGCTTTTTTCTTTGACCGTGCCTTGGCCATCAGATTTCCCCCCGTAAAGCGCGCTCGAGCCGCGCGAGCTCCGCCGCTTGCTCCGCAGATGGAGCGGAAGCACGCGAGCAACCGGCAACCCGCGTGCATTTCACCAGCAGATCAGACGGGCATCCCCGACACATCAGGTCAGCCTCATGCCATCGCCCAAAGCACAAATGGCGGCCATCCCGCCGAGCACTCACAAAGGGTTAGGTGGCCCCCCCGGTGCCGGCTGATACCCACCCGGTAGAGCCTGCCCCGAGGTCACTGGCGGCGGCTGCTGCGTCGGCATTGGCGGCGGAGCCGCAGTCCCTCCCCACTGCTGCGCTTGCTGCTGCGCTGGCGGCATTGCCGGTGGCGGCGGAGCCGCGGCCCCTGCCCACTGCTGCGGCGGAGCTCCCTGGGCTGGCGGCGGAGCCGCGGGCTGACCCATTGCTGCGGGATTGACTGGTGCCCCCCAGCCCCCCTGTGCGGGCTGCTGCTGCATCTGTGACTCGGCGAAGGGCACAGGAGCCGGTGGCGCTCCCGCGGGCTGCTGCGGGGGGCCTGGGGGCTGTTGGGCCCATGTCTGGGGCGGAGCCGCCTGGGCCTGGTAGGGACTGCCGTGCGGCGGATTGGGATCGGGCTGATAGCTCATGCCGTAGGACTGCGGGGGCGCCCCTGCCATCTGCCCCGGAACCTGGGCCATTGTCTGCCGTGGATCCGGCAGCCCGAGCTCCCGGATCGCTTCGAGCACGTCATCCTGCGTCGGCACCGGGATCTGGGCCTCGAGATCCCACAGGTTTTGCAAAATGGGATGGAAATAGGAATGGAGCTCCTGGGGTTCAAGATCGATCACCCCATATTCCACATTCATCGGCTCCGGGCCCGTCTTGGTTTTCGTGTAGCGAACCGGACGGCCTGCCACCGGGGACACGATCCGATTGATCCCGCCGCGGGCCTCAACCAAGTCGCCGATATCCCGGTGCAGCTGGCGGCCAGCGCCGAGCAGATAGGGGCGCATCACGCCGTCCTGCCCCGTGTGGCTGTCCGGATGCGACAGATCGATCACGTTGTAGAGATACTGCGTCCGCACGCGGCCATAGTCGGCGGCGACCCGCTGCAACCGTTCGTCGCCGCTGTCCGCGGCCCGCTGGATAGCCTGCATGAAAAGGCTATCCTCCCCCTGGTAGCCGAGCACCCGCCCACGGGGGTACTTGTGGGACTTGTAGAAGATCGTCTTGCTCTCAACGAAAACTGTCTTGCCCTGGGCCCACGGGGGCATGACTCGGATCACGCAATTCGCGCTGTAGCCCTGGGGCACGCTGTTGTCCCAAACCAGCTGACCACGCGGCCCTGGGATCTTCAGAAATTGGGGATTCGGTCCGAAATTCCCCACGCTTGCCGCTGCCGTGGCATACGCTTGCCGCGCCTGCTCGTCGTTGGCCTCATGCCAGCCAGGCATCCCGCCATTGCTCGGCGGAGCTCCCTGGGGCTGCTGCTGCGCATACTGCGGATAGGGCTGCTGGGGCGCCTGGGCCGGCATTTGACCGGCTGGCGGATATTGATAGCTTGTCATCGCTCGAGCTCCTTTGTCTGTCCACCTGGTTTAACGCTCGGGACCGAAAAACGAGTCAGACGGCCGTGGCGGCTCCCGCATCCCGCCAGGTCGGAGCAAAACGGATCAGCGCATCCTTCTTTGCGCGCAGCGCGTCAACCATGCACTCCGTCGCGTGGTATGCTTCCTCCGCCCGCTCGATCCGCACCTGCCAGAGCTTGTAGTCAGGGTCCACCCGATAGGCTGATTCAACCTGATCCTTTGTCGGCTTTTTCCACCCGTCCGGCTTGCCGTCCGGATTCATCGCATCCAACAGGAACGCCGACCGCCACGACCGATATCCGCGTTCCTCGACTTGCCATATGCGGCGCGCAAGCGCAGTCAGCCGCCCCCACTTCTGGATCTCCGCGCCGATCGTCATGGCCTCCGCTTGCGCGTTCAATTCGTTGATCACCAGCGCACGCCAGATATCGTGCGGCACCTGAAACCACGGAAACGTGGTCGACCCTTCATTGTCCAGACTGTGGATATTCCAGCTGGGCATGTTTTGCAGGCGCGACACATAGGCGTCCATGTCCAATTCGCTCATGATTCCCCCCCTGGCGAATATGCTGTTTTGTCTGCCCACGATTTAGTGGAAGTCTCAGCGTCCACCAAGATCGGTATCGGGGCAAATTCCGGATAGTCCTCCATCAATTTCTTGCACTGCTCGATCACCGCCGGCACGCATTCGTCCGGCGCATCGATCTGGATTTCATCATGGACCGTATTGCAGAGCATCGCTGGCGAGTTTTCCGCCCGCAGCCAGTCCGAGATCCGCACCATGCTTTCCTTCGTGAGCTCGGCAGCAGTCCCTTGGATGGCAGAAGCGATCATCTGCCGCATGGCCGCGTTGCGCTCGTTCGCATGCTGCGAATTGAGAGCCGGGATCCGCCGGCAGCGGCCGAAAACATTGCGCCACTGACAACCGTTGCTGAGCGCTTCCTGGACCACCGAATATCGGTAGCGCTGCACGCCCACGTATTTCTGGAAAAAGGCGCGCAAGAAAGCTTCAGCCTCGACAAAAGGAATTTTCGCTTGCCGCTGCAATCCGATTTCACTCATCCCGTAGGACAAGCCGAAATTGACGATTTTTGCTATGCGGCGCTCAGGCTCATAGCCGAGAATTTTTGCCACTTCGCTCGCAGTGCGCTCATGCACATCGGCGCCCTGCAAAAAAGCATCCACCATGATTGGATCGCGTGAATAATGGGCCAGCACGCGGAGCTCGATCTGGCTGTAGTCCAGAAAAATTCGCGTCCAGCCAGGCTCGCGCACAAGAAAAGCGCGACGTATTGACCATGGATCAACGCCACCCTCCTTCAATTTCTTGCCGCTGTGAGCAACGGCCCGATCGTTGCTGTCAGTAGGGAAATTATGGAAATTTGGATCCTTGCAGCTGAGCCGGCCGGTCGCCGCACCCATTTGCTGCAAGTCAGCATACAAAAAATCAGCGTCGTCTAGCCGCTTCAGAATCGAATCGGTGTAGGTCGTCGCCAGCTTATCCGCTTCGCGCCACTGCAGCAACAACCGGCAGACGTGATTGCCCTCAGCGAATTCCGATAGGACTTCAGCGTCAACGCTCCATTCCCCCTTATCCGTCACCTTGGACAACGGAAGGCGCATCACGTCCGCCAGGAATTTCCGCACGTCGTGATCGCTGCCTGGATTGAGCTCATAGCCCCCGGTGGCCTGCCACAAATGCTGACCTAGGGCCGCTTTCGTCGCCTGCACCGTGTCTCGAAGCTTGCTCAGATATTCCGTGTCAACTTTCAGCCCCGCGCACTCCGTGTCGCACAGAACCTCCGTCAACCGCATTTCCGTGTCCCACAGACGCGGGAAATGCTCCCGCACACCCCAATTCAGATACAGACTTGCCAAGCCCGCCGTGTGAATCAGATCACCGCAGCAGTAGCGCCCACAAAAATGCGTATCGAGCTCAGAATACCCATAGCGCGCACGATACCGCTCCCGGGAAAGCCCATTTTCGCGCGCCAGGCGAGCAATGCGCTCTGTCACCAACTTGGATGTTGCGTAGGCGTCCTGGACGCCCAAGTCATCCCGCGCGCGCTGCTCCAATTGGACGGGGCGGTTTTCATTGTATAGGTGGGCCGCAACCATCGTGTCGACGCGGGGACCGCAGATCCGCATTCCATCAACGCGGCTCATATGGTCCTCGAATTTCAGATTATGCCCTATTTTGGTGATCGACGGATCGGCCAGGATCTCCCCTACACCAGCGAGGACGTGCTTTTCAGGCAATTGCGGCTGGGCGGTGCGATGGCGGATAGGGACATACGCAGCGAAAAATTCCCCGCTATCCGCCCACGCACCCAAGCCCACGCCGCAAATCCTAGCCTTGTGATACCAGGCCAGGCCGCTAGTTTCATAGTCGACCACCACGGCCTGGCGCGTCCGCAACCATGCAAGCAAGCGCTCAAACGTAGCGCCGTCCTCGACAATGCGACGCTGCGGATCGTCGCACTGCTCGTAAAATGCTCTCA
Source organism: Myxococcales bacterium (assembly GCA_020351445.1). Taxonomy (GTDB): domain Bacteria; phylum Myxococcota_A; class Polyangia; order Polyangiales; family Houyiibacteriaceae; genus SG8-38. Next base: position 3,254,621 of record CP070713.1, on the reverse strand, counting down.
GCTGTAGTGACAATTGACCACCACGTCCAAGGCGTCGGAAAAGGACAACCCAGAATGCATCAACCGCAGCATGCGCAACGAGGATACCGGGCCGATCCGCTTGAGGCTCCCACGGCTCGCCGTCGCAGATTCAGACGGCAGAAAATCGCAGCGCGGCTCCGTCAAGCCACACGTGCGGATCATTCGCGCCAAAACCTGTTGTGCAAGCGCGCGAGCATCGTTTCTGCAACCCCAGCAACCTTCCTCCGATCCACCTCTAGAAGCTTTGGCAGGCACCAAAACCTGGCCACGTGACTCGGGCAATGAATGGTCCTTTGCTGTTGGGTACGGCGGCGGACAGGGACTTGCGAAAACACCTCCCCCGTTACTGCGGTCAGCGTCGGATACCGCCGGCCCTGGAATTGATACGCATGGCTGTGCACCTGCACCGTCCACCACTGGCCCGCAAACGACCGCCGCAGAATCATTCCCGGCAGCAACCGGCGGATCCATTCGTTGGCCTGGCGTTCCTTCTGCCATTGGCTGCGAGCCTCCCACGGGCGGATCCAGATCCGCCGGTGGACATCCCAAACCTTGGCAAGTCGGGCATAGAGTATTTTTGTCGCCGGCTGCGTAGCCCCGCCCGCCACAATCTGAGCAGACGGGGCGCACATAGGGTTTTCGGGGGGCCCTCCGCCCGGCTCCGGGGGTCCCGCCTTTTCCCCCCCAGCGGCCGGCGGAGCTCGCTTCGGCCGCTTCGGCTGCACACCCTGTGCGGGCTCATTCAATGCCCGCCAATCCGCCACCAGGGCACGCACAGCCTCACAATTGAGCTCAAGCTGGGGCGCCAACGCAGCGGCGGTATGCTCCCCGAGCGGCCCGCCAAGTCCCTTTAGGGCTGCTGGCATCCGGTAATGCACCGTGGCCATGCGACAGATAGGCTCGAGATCGCAATCACGGCAATTCTCGGTGTCCGTCTCAGGCCCAACGGCTTCCCAGAAAACCCCAAAACAATCCGGCTGTGGATTCCCCGCGGCGTCTGTGAAAATTTGCTGCCCATTGCGCTCGATCAGCTGGCAGTCGTTCGGTAGGGGCCCAGTGACAAGCCACCGCCCCCCCGTGATCTGATAGGGTAACGCTTCCATTTCACCTCCGATTGTCCCCCCCTACCACCTCCGCCCTTTCCCGGTCTAACGCTCGAGCGCAGAAAACGAGTCAGCAACCTACCGCAAGGATCTGACACGTTCCCTGACCGCGCGGACACGGCGACGAAAAGCAGAGATCGAGCCGTCCTGATCAGGGTCATGGGCCCTGGGCACGTGACCCCCCGCCTGGGCCAAGCGGGCAATGAGCTCGAGCTCTGCGCCGTCGCAGGCCTCCCCAACAGCAGCTAGGAACTCCCGGGCCTCATGCTGACCGGCGGTGTCCACTACGTGATCCATCACGTCCCAGTCACCCACGACCGCACGGGCCTTCCCCTCCCCGAGCACGCGCACACGCGAGCGAAAGCGCGAGCGCAAGTGATTCCAGAGACTCCGCAGCACATAGCGGCGCTCATGCGGCCCGCAGAAGCCCACGCGACGACGAAAGGAGCCTTGCGCCTGAAGCGCCACGCAGACGAGCTCCTGGCGGTAGTCCTCGCGGTCATAGGCCAACCGGTCCAACCGGTTGGCCACCGGCGCAGCAGAGCGCGCCACAGTCTCGATAGCAGGCAGGTATCCCTCGATAGGATCGGTCCCCATAGAAGCCCCAAGCCGGGCAAACCCCGGCGCACACCGCGGCCCTTCTGGCCACGGCCAAGTAACAGCCCTAAACAACAACGGATTTTCGGACGTTAGCGCAAGATTGGAGCAAAACGCAACAGATTTCCCTGAAAACTAGGCAAACCCGGACCCCATATGTATCTCCGCTAATTTATTGCGCTTTTTCGACCCTATCGCGTAGCTCTGAAAGCAGCGCCTCCAACGCAGCGAGACTTTGCTTGCGCTTGGGACGCGGTGTGATCGCCAAGAACCGCGCAGCCAGACACATCCCGCCCACGGCCAGGAACGCACTGCGCCCCACGCCGAGCCTAGTACGGGCCACCTCATCGATCAGTGTCAGAGTGTCTGCCGGCAAAAATATGGATATTTTCCGTCGCAACCGCTCCCCCTACAGTCGCGAAAGACGCGATTCGCGCCATACCCATGGCGCGCTCTGTCGCATCCGCCACAATTGATCGCGTGGCCAGTCCCCAGGGTCGCCAGACGGCAGCACAACTAGACGCACGCGAAAGAGCGCGGACAAGCGTTGCGCGGCCACTGCTGCATCCCTGCTCGCATCTGCATCCCACATGACATCCACGCGATCAACTCCCCTCTGGAGCATTTTGCCGATCTGTGCTCCGCTGATCTGCTTACCGAATGTGCACACAGCGTCATAACCCGCATGGATGGCATCAATGGGGCCTTCGCAGATACAGACGTGCCCGTGGCCCACGCGGACCGCCTGATCTAGGTTAAAAAGGACTTCGGCGCTCGTCACGCCTCCGAGGACACGGGGAGGATTCAGCGCCTTCACAAAATCGCGCCCTGAGCCTTCCCACATGGCGCGCGCCTGCCAATACACCAGCCGGCCAGACTCGAAGCACGGAAAGACACAGCGATCCTTGTACCGCCCCCAAGGGCACCAGCTGAGCGCGAAGGCCTGCACGTCCTCCCACGTGATCCCGCGGCTCTGCAGATAGGGCAGCACCCGCTCAAAGGCGATCACGCCTGGGGGCGGAGCAATGGCCGGCGCTTGCATCGGCGGAGCCGGTGGCCCCTCGAGCTCTGCCACGTCCACGCGCTGCAGACTGCCAGGGCGCCGCACGCGGCCCCGTAGCACGCGGAGCTCTGCCTCATTGCGCGAGCAGCCTTCGAGCAGCTGCACCAGCTGCAGCAGCCCCCCGGCGCCGCGCGTGGCAACACGCTTGTATGCGTTGCCCGTCCAGCGGAGCTCAAAGCGCTGACACACCCAGCAATGCCAGGTTTTTTTGCGCATGTTGACGAGCAGTTTTTCCCCGGCGCAGATCGGGCACGTGAGAGTCCATTCCCCACGCTGGCGCTCGTCCGCTCCGTGCTCGAGCACATACGACTCAAGATCGAAAGCGTCTATGGCCGCGCGTAGGTCGCTCATGTCAGCGGAGCGGTCAATTGCTGCGGCCGGTCCGCCGTCTTGGGCGTCCGTCCCTTGTCCTGCATACCCAGCCCAGTCCCCGATTGCAGATCAGCCATACTCGGCGACCATAGGTCTTTGCCGGACGCAATGCGCATCACAGAAAAATCGCAAGATACGAGAAAGCGCAAATTCGCTTCGTTGTCCCGATAGAGCTCCGCAAATATCCTCATGACTTTGTGCTTCCGCTCCGCGTTGGTTTGATTCAGCGAGCCGATAAAATCGCAGACCCTCACCTTCTCGTAACAGTCCGCGATCTGGCGCGCGAAAATCCAATGTGCGTCATCCTCAGCCCCCTCTTTCGGCCGCTGCACCTGGCTGGCCGTCCACAGAGCATATCCCCGCGAAGCCAGCATTTTAAGATCCCGGAAAGCGTCCTTTTGCTTCTGCTGCTCGCTTCGGTAGGGCTTGTGCCGTCCGGAAAGCAGATCGCCATAATCGACGATCACCAGATCGGGGGTCCAATTTTTCGCACGCTTCTGGGCACGCAAGCTCTCAGTGATCTCTATCGCGGTGTAGTCCCATTCCTCAACCATTGCCTGCAGCCAAAGCAGCCCACGCAAATACTGATACTGCTCCCACGCGTCACGAAACGCCGACGATTCTAGGCCACGCGTCCGCACTTCCTGATAGGCTTCCTGCGTAAACGCTGCCTCGTAACGGTCCTCCGCCTGCTTTCTCGCCCCCTCAAAAATGAAATGAGCGGTAGGCCGCATTTGACTGCGGGTCGCAGCCACGCCCATTGTGAGCAGCATTGTGGACTTCCCCACCTTGGGATAGGAAATCCACGTCCCGAGCTCGCCCTTTTTCAGCCCCCCGCCGAGCAACCGATCGAGCTCATGAATTGCCGTCGCCACCGCATAGCCGCTCGATTCCCCGCAGAGCCGCAACGTATTGCGGCGCGCGAGATCATCGAAAAAATACGTCGCATCGGGCGTCCGCCAAGTCGCTTTCTCGAGCTCGTCTGTCGCGCGCGCCAGCTGCTCGTATGCATCCTCGACTCGCCCGGAATTGTACTGCTGCGCGCATTGCCGCACCGTCGCGGTGAAAATATTACGCTTGCAGAAGTCCACCGCACTATCCCGCATGAATTGCTCATCCCGCACGGGCGTCCGCTCGATACGCACGGCCGTTGCGTAGTGCAGCTGTCGCAGTCGCGGATCACTCATCATGGCATACTGGCGCAACGTAGGGACAGACGGCAGATCCCCATATCGCTGTTCATGCGCCTGGGCCGTGCGCCAGGCCCAGGCCAACCCCTCGTCCTCGAAATATTCCCCCTTCAGATGCTTCCCTACTACGGCACCAAAGCCCGCATCCTCGCATAGCAAGCGGATCAGCGCGGCTTGGAATTCAATGTCAAAAGGCAATCGCTGCTCGCCGTGAACATCAACGCCTTGCTCCATGTGTCCCCCTCTCTGCGGCCACGTAGCATGAACGCAGAGACACATCCCCCCGGCGTAGCGCCACGATATCGAAAGGCACCCCTCGTTGCAGCTGCTCAGCGCAAGAGCTCGCCGCGGGGCAACGCCCACACACTCGACTTTTCGGATGGAAACCGTAGGTTTGATCCTGCATGCGGCTCATGCAGCGCTGCCAGTCATTCGTTGCGAGGTATCGTCTTTTGATTGCTTCGGCCAGGTGGGAAATATCCCTATTCACATCCCAGGAAACCCCGGTTTCGTCTCGCTGGTACTGTATTTCGCTGTAAATTCGATCGGAAAATGCTGGAGTCTCACCCAGCAGCCGATAAGCAATCAACGCTTTTTTCTCGCTGCGCGGGGCAGGGACTAGCTGATCTAGGGGCGGGGCGTATTTCCAATGACGAGACGCAAACCGAAAATAAAGCCACCGGCGGGGGTCTATTTTCCTTTCGGCGCACCAGCGATTGAGCGCTGAAAAAATGGGCTGGCCCTTTTTCAAAGACACATTTCGGATCGGCTTTTGCTTGCGCAATTGCTGTGTATGCCACGTCTGATTCCGCCAATGGTTGAAATCCGAGCATAGTACGGCCTCCATGGTGGTTTCCATCAAAGATCCCTCGCGTGGAAAAGGGGGAATAGAACGGCGCTGCAATGTCTATCGATCGCACACCGTCCCCCGTTGGTTTGCGCCTACAACCGAGCCAGCGTCCAGCTTGGATCACGGGTCCGGATCATGTCCAGAAGGAATCGGATCGCCTGCTCAGCCTCCGAAATTTCAAGGGCTTCGCCGTGCATGTCCTCGACGTGGATCGGCTCACCCGTGATCGGGTGCTTCCCGGGCACCTTGCGGCCTGTGCCCACCTGGGCCCGGTGATTGCGATACCATGCAACGATCTGCTGCATCATGAGGACCCCTTGCGGAAAGGGGATCGCCTCGATCAGGTGCCGCGTGTTGAAGATCAGCCAATCCCGTTCACTCTCATGCAGAAACGCGAGCAGCTGCTCCCTCGACTTGATCGCCACGCGCTCCTGTGCCTGCAGACGCTCCGCGTCATCCATGCCCGCCACTTCTCGGATCTCCAACGTCATCCTATGAGCTCCTTCGCAAATGTGCCCGACCGCCGCGGGGCTAAGGCGACGGTCGGGCTATCCGTTGTGGGCTGTCGCCCTGTCACCTGGGTTAACGCTCGGCGCAGAAAAACGGGTCAGCGAGTCCGCGTCAAGGGATCTGCGCAACCCACGGCTCGAGCTGGCTGGGATGCTCGAGCACCGTGACACTGAACGTAGGCTCACGGTAGTACAGGCGGAGCCGCTCTGTGCTGTGCCCGAGCAGGTTCTTGTGATGCCTGTCGGCGAAGTCCACCAGGATCGCCGCCCGCTTCCCGGGCTGCGCCGTCCCGACGCGATAGGCATTCTGGATCAAGCTCACCTCAGCACGTTCCCCGCGCGCGTACACAAGCGCATCCGCGCTAGGAAGATCCACCCCCTCCCCGAGCAGGGAAGTCCCGATCAACACCCGTACCTCCCCGCCGGCCAGGAAGCTATCGATCACACGCTGGCGCACTGGCCGAGCTCGATCGGTGCTCAGGAACTCCGCACTTCGGAATTCAGCGCCTGGGGGAGGACGGGGCAATCCCCCCTCTAGGAGCCCCTGCAGGGCGTATCCCTGGCGTTTGGTGCCCACCAGGGCTAGCACCCTGCGTCCGAGCCGGCAGAGGCTCAGAGCGGCGTCTGCGGCCATCCTGGCCCGCATTTCGTGCTCATGGATACCGGCCGTGCCCATCCCCTGGTGCCAGCCCTTGCCCACCCCCCGCAGCCGCGGCGCGTCAACGGGCAGAAAGACGCAGTGCGTCGGCACCAGGTGGCCCTGCTCGAGCAGCTGCCCAGGCGTCATCCGGTAGACCGTCTGGCTGAGCAGCGCATGCATGGCCAGGGCATCATGGCCCGAGCGGAAAAACGTGCCCGTCATCCCAAAGCGCCAGAAGATGTGATCGATCTTCGGCCACACGTCGCGGCTGTAAGTCTTGGCCGCGGCGTGGTGGAACTCGTCCACCAGGATCATCTGCCGCGACAGATACCAGTCCGCCGGCAGCCGCGCGGCCATCGCCGCAGTCATGACGACGATCCGCCGGTCCCGCATCATGTCCGCGTCTGCCGCGCACTCGAGCGCGCGCGCATAGTTCCGCCCAAAATGCTCGGTCAGCACGTCCGCCGTCTGCGCCACAATCCGCTCGGTTGGCGCCAGCCACACGGTGGGGAAACCTAGCCGCCGTTGGAGCTCCGCAGCAATTCGAGTCTTGCCGGCCCTGGGGGGCAGATCGAGGACCCCCCGCCCCGCGTGGATGGCCGCCCGGACAGCCTGCTCCTGGTAGTCACGCAGGCTCACCGCGGGGAACTCGGGCATTTCCTCGTCCGGCCGCTGCCGGCAGTCCTCAACCACCGAGTGCCGCTGGTACTTGGCAGCCAGGCGACATGCCAGGGGCAGCAGCCCCGTAGGCAACGCGGGGGGCCCGCTCCGCGGCCGTTTGAGCAACCGGATCCACCCGTCCCAACCGCCATAGGGACGCTCGCCAGCCGGCGGCCGGTAGGTTCCATCGGCCATCATTTCGGCGTGCTCAGTCGGATATCGACACTCCTGGCTGAGCACCGACAGCATGAGCTCGTCTGCCTCAAGCACATACGTCCAGGAATTGTGCGCCTGCAGTACCAACCTCGAGGTATTTCCCATCAATCCTCTAGCCTATCCGCCCCTCGGGGGGCCGCCTGGGCCGCGACCCTCAAAGGGCACATCCAGGGTCTCGCCACACCGCGGGCAGCGGTAGACGAGACAACCCCGGGCACAGTCCGCCTGCCACCGGTAGCCGGTGCCGCATTGCCGGTGCGCAGCCACCCAGGCAGGCAAGAGCTCCCCCGCGGATGGCGGGGGGACAGCCAACGTCGATGCACTCACGAGCATGCGGAAGTCAACCACGCACCCGGCCCGAGCTCAATCCCGGGCAACGGGCCACAGAAGCCGCACAAAGCCCCAGCCCAGCCCCAGAAACAGCCAGGACAGCAGCAGCGACACATGCGGGCCCTCATCCATCGGATGGCCTGCAATTATGCAGGCACCAGCCAACACCAGGGCCCGCGTACTGATCCGCAGAAACCTCTCTTTGCTTCCCATTTTCATTTCCCCTTTATCCGCCTGGGACCCCTCCCCATTTATTCCTTCCCAGTCGAAAAACAAAAGACACAGGCCGCGCGAAGCGCGGCCTACTGCTTTAGGGGACGAGCGAAGCGAGTCCCCTAAAGCAGCAACTCCTAGTAATTTGGTAATAGTGGAGACCCCTTCTTTTTTTATAAAAAAAGAATGCTAAAAAGCATTTAAGCGTTTCAGTTTCTCTACACACCCCCGCCCCTCACTGAGCCAGCAGCTCTACCGGGGCAAGGGCGGGGTATGTTCATCCACCGCGATTCAAGTCCTTTAGCTGTGTCGCAACTCGTGCGGGTCACTCGCCGACTGTCCTGGCGCGTATCTATTGGATGGAGGACACCCATCACTGGGCTCGAACCTCGCCGCACTCGACTCACCGATGCAACCGGCACTTGTCGCCGAACGACTCACCGCGATCTGTCTGAGTCAGGACGGACTGAATGTCCTCACCTGGTTTAACGCCTGAGCGAGAAAAACGAGTCACGGGCCCGGGAGCTCGAGCAGCGCTCAGAGCAAAACTCAACAAAAACGAGGGGAAGCGCGGTCCGCGCAGTCCGCCCCCACTTCCGCACACTTTGGCACACAGGTTGCAAGGGGCTCCGGGGATTGAGCCCCCCGGGTTCCATCCGGGTTCCATCCGGGTTCCATCTTGCAAACTGACCCCCCCGCCAATTTGCAGAAGACTGACAGAGCTCGAACCGGTAGACTGCGACGCGGCCATTCTTTGACGCGGGGAGTCCGCACGGGGTAACGCCCATGCAGCGGTGGCGTTGTGGGTTCAATTCCCATGCTCCCCGCCATTATCTGAAAGGAGCTAAGCCAATGAAAAACCATCCTTTTGTCAATCTAACGGTCGCACCGTTCATTTTACAGGCCATCCAGGCCATCGCTTGCAATGACCCCCCGCAACCGTCGCCGACGATCACCGCGCCCATGGCCGCCCCAGCAGCCCCCGCCCAGGTTCCCCCAGGCGCCCCACCGCTGGGCCCCGTGGCCCCTGGCCAGTACGTCAATCACGTGGGCAACCCGGCCGCCGGCAGCTGGGGCCCGGACGGGCAATGGCAATGGAAGGACCCCGAGAGCAAAGAGGCAAACGACACCTGGAAATTTCTCGCTGCGGCTGGGGCAGGAGCCGCGGGGGGCGCCGCGCTGAGTTACATGCTGAGCAAGCGCCACTTCGAGCAGAAGAATCCCTCGGGCACGTGGCAGCGCGAGTCAAACGTCCATGACGAGCACAACTACCGGGACCGCCGCGGCAATCCAATCAGCGCAGCGGAGTATGATCGGCGCCGAGCTCAGAGCGAGCGCGATCGAGCCGCGCACCGGGCCCGCGTCCAAGCCGCGCAGCAATCCGGAAAAAAGGCCCCTGGGGTTTTTTCCGGATCCCAATCCGCCACGCAATACCGCGACAAAAAAGGGAAATTCATCAGCAAGCAAGAATTCGAGCGGCGCCAGGCGCAGTCCGCCCGGGACAAGTCTAGGCATAGATCGCAGTCCCGGTCCCGGAACAATAATCGCCAGAGCCGTCGCCGACGATAGGGGGGACAAATGGATATCCGCTCTTTCGCTCAGAGCATCCACGCCGTGAACCTAGACAACGGCTTTGATCCGCCCAGCTGGGAAAACCTGCCGATCAAGCTCATGCTGGCCACCACAGAGCTCGACGAGGCTCGCGCCGCGACAGACGGCACCGGCGTAGATCCCCTTGGAGAAGAATTCGCCGACGTGGCGATCCGCCTGCTCGACATACTGCATACGCTCTGGCGTGACACATGGTATGATCGCCGTGCCTCCAAGTATCCTGCAGGCCTCTGTTTCATCCCCGTCGAGGTATTGCTGTGGTCGATTCTGCACTGGCTGTGCAATGCCACCGAGCAATGGCGCGACAACAACCAAACGGATACGCGCATCAGTCTCGAGCTCGCCCTGGCAGAGACGTTTGCCCTGGCGCACCGGCTGCAGATCGATCTTCCATCCGAAATGGAGCAGAAGCTGGCGAAAAACATGGATCGCGGCCAGTGTCACGGCCGAGCTCGTTCAGACGGATAGCATTCCGAAATTTTGCACCCTGCGTTTTTTCGGAACGCTTGGCGCCCGTTGCCCCCCGGTGCTACGGTGGTAGACTCCTGGTTGCAGAGGGGGGGCGTTACTTTGGTTCTGGTTTGCGGAATTCGCGGGATTCGCAGGTGCCTTCTTTCCTTCTTCTGTCGTGAGTAGATGTCGACGCCCCCCCTCTCTTGCTTCCTTCGTGAGCTCCTGCTAGGACGGGCCCCGTGGTCGATACCGCGGTGCCCAGGCAGCCACCTCGACACCGCATAGCTCATGGCCAGTATGCCAATTGTAGAAGCCCTAGAGGTTCATTCACGCACTTGTGCGGGGAGCAATTGGAGAGCATGGGGCCTGCAGGGCATGACGCTGGCTCACCTGCAGGATCGGCCACACATTCGGTTGTTGGTGGCCCCCCCGGAAGCAAGCGGGTGCACTCCCTTGCACGGGGGGGCATTACGTGACTAGAAATCGAGTCGACACAACGCGACGGCAGTAGCACTCTCTAGGTCCCGGGCCCATTGGCGATCATCGTCGGTGGGCCCGCTTCCTTCCTGCAGCACAGCCACGTAATGCTCAGTGAGCTCGGAATATAGGGGCACGCTCAGCGCACAGCCCAACCACGTGGCGCGTATCGCGCGCGTCGCCGGATCGTAGGCCGCCCGATCGGGCACCCCTTCAGCTGTCCAGCGGATCTCTGACAGAGCTCGCCACACAGCGGTCTCATCGTCCGGCATGAGATCCCAGCGGAGCCCGGCCTCCGTCCGATACTTCTCGGACGCCAGCAGCATATGTTCCCGCTCGGGCCCGTCGCCCTTCTCAAGTACCACGGTCACCCCGTCAATTTCGTAGGTGACTCCGTTGCAACCGCAGCCGACCACCGCCGCAGCCAGCATGCCCAGAATCATCGCCGCTACTTTCATGCTTTCCCTTTCGTTGTGCCCCCCACGGGGGGCGTGATCCCCATTTCTTGAACTCATCCCCAAACCGGTGGCAGGTCGACAAAGCGGGCGGAAGGCGCCCCCCGGGGGCGCACCGTTCAAAGAACCACCTGTGAAAGGGACCCTCCGGGGAGCATACAACCATGCGGTCAGCGGGTCAGATAGATCCCGCCGGCCACCCCTGTCAACATGCCAGCCACGGCCACCATGACGATTGCCCCCGGCTTCTGCCACCACGGCTGGGGCCCCTCTATGGCCTCCAGGCGCCTCTGTAGTACGTCCAGCTGGCGCAGATGGGCTTCCCCCAGGGATTCCCGGTCTGCGGCGCTCCTGGCCAATTTTGCGCGGCATATGGCCTGCTCTTCGGCGACTCTCAGCCCGGCCACCGTCTGGCAATTGTCATAGGCCACCACGAGCTCAGCCGCCCGCCGGTAGGTGATCAGGTGGCCCGTGAAGGGAGCCGGCTCCCCCCGGTCAATCAGGTACACACAGCTGTCCGGATCCTGGGGACTACACAGCGCCTTTCCGTATCCCTCCGCGCGCGCGGTGCATGTGTAAATCAGGAAGGCGACCACCGTTGCCGTGATCATCAGGATCCCCGTCGCCACCCGTAGGAGCCGCTGGCGGCGGCTTTCGCGGAACGTCACCACGACACCCGGTGCGCGCCAACCGTTTGGCAAGTAGATCTGGGTTTCGTTCCAACGCAGTAATTTTTCGCGCGTCGTCTGCCAATGCGGCTCGGTAGGCTGTGGCATAGCGGTCCCTCACGTGTCTCAGGGTTTCCTCATATCCGAGCTCCGCTTGCATTTTTCGCGCTTGCCTGGCGGCCTCAATCGCAGCGAGCTCGAGCCGCAATTTCTCGCCTGGGGCAGACGCACCCCGATTGCGATAGAGCAGCCAGCCCACTACGGCCGCAATGGCCGCAATGAGCAAGCCGCCCCAGTCGCACAGCCAGCGCCAGGCGCGTTTCACTTCTGCGCCTTTGCGTTGGCAACCACCGCCGCAATTTTGTGGCCCCCGTTCAGCCCCAATAGGCTCCAAAGAGTCCACACCAGCGTATCAGGTATGCTCTGGGCCTGCTCAGCCACCTTGCTGAGATCAACGCCTGCCTCCGCCAGTGCCTGCAGGACTTCCGGATCGGCCGTCTGCAGGCCGCCAGGGCTTACCCACAAGGCAAAACACGTCCCAAAGGCTACCAGCGCTAGAACGCGGTGCAGCGACGCCGCGCGCGTCTTTTCCCCGTTGGGCAGCGTCTTTTCCTCCATGAAAAGCGCGCCGAAAAAGCGCCAGAGAAATTCCTTCAGCCAGAGCTTGATTTTCTCGCTTGTGGGCATGGATACCTCCCCCCCGCGGAACCGCGGGCTTGTTACTACTACTCCTAACGTGCGGGACGGGGGGTATGGTGTCTAGGCGAATGGAAAAGCAGCGTGTTACTGCGGGGCTGGGGCTTTCTTTCGCGAAGACTTTGGTGGGGGCCCTGCAGCCGCCGCTTTTGCGGCCTGCTCAGCCTGCCTTTCAGCCCGAGCAGCCACTTTTGTAGCCGCGGCTTCTTTCGCGCGCTGCTCTGGCGGCTTGTGGTAGCCCAGCGTCATATCCGTTCGCTTTTTCAGCGACGGCATGGGCGTCTGACCCTCAAGCAATGGCGGCGGATCGTTCAACAGATCGTCATCAATAACCCGGCCGCTGATCAGCCCCTCATCCACCAGAAATTGCTCGAGCGCTTTCGCCCATTCTCGCAGTATGTCCCCATTCGGCATTTTCGCTTTGAGCTTTTTTGCCGTGTGGAAATCCGGCCCGTCGATCAACACGTCTAGGGCTGGTGCAAGGCCTTCCTGCCAGGTGCCGTCCCCCGCCAAATAGACATAGCTCACGGCTGCGCGGATCCTGAGCTTCAGCAGATCCATGTTGCAGAAGCGCATGCGTGCGTGCGTGTAAACCACCCCAGGATGCACGTCGCCAGGATTGAGCGGCGTTGAGAGCTCGATCATTGCTCACCTTCCTTTTCGGTTTCCTCGATCGGTTTGTCCCAGTTTTCGATGTCCTCAAGGTACTTCGAGCGCATGCCGCGCAATTCCCGGGCCCGTGCCTCCGCCTGCTCTACTGCAGCCCGCGCTTGCTGTAGGTTGCGATTGACTTGATCCGTTTCGGCGAAAACCTTGCGCAGCTGGCCGACGAAATAGCCCACCGTCTCATTAGGCGGGGGGATCCGCCCAGCCACGATTTTCTGTAGGCGCTCAGCCCGTTCCGCCTTTTCGATCTGCTCAGCATTCCCCCGTTGCGGGGGATTGTTTGCCAGAGCCGCCGCCTTGGCTGCTTTCCCCTCAATAGCTTCACCGTCTTTGACTGCCTTGACTGCCATCTGCCGTCCCCTTTTGCTAGCGGCAAAGCGCCGCAATTTCCTATTCATGGGCACCCTTTATGCCCCATGGTTGATGTAGACCCAACCATAATTAGTGTCCACCGCTCCCCCGATGTAAATCCCATAGGTGAAAGTTCCGCGGGACGACGCTGTGCCGGACAAGTACGTGGTTCCGCCTGGGCCCGCGTCCACTCGATAGCCGTACTGCGTATAGACTGCCGTGCCCCAGCGCGCTTTCACCAGGCCCCCGACCGCCACGCGCCCCTCGTCATTGTTGGCAATCGAGGACATTGTTACGCCGAAAATCACGCTTGACGATACCCCGTCCAGGCGCTTGATATTGATCCGGGAAATGGAATTCCCGTTGATCATTACCACCTCACCCTTGCCCATCGCCACGCCCGAATTGTTGTAGGCCCATACCCAGTCCGTCCCGTCCCTCTCGCCGAGCATGTTCCCGGTTAGGTGCTCACCGCCTTTGTGGAAGCCCCCAAGCGAGCGGATACCGTAGCGGTCAGAGATCATGGCCCGATCAGGCCAACCTGACCCCGACTCAAAAAGAAATTCACTCCATGAACTATCCATCATCATTCGCGCGGTCGACGCTGCCGTTGACCCACCGAAAGAGATCCATCCATCCGTACCATCGTGTTTGAGCGTTACGTTCTTGTAGGAGTCCAACCGGATTTGGATTTCATCAGTTCCAAGCGTAGCGTGCTGCCAGCCGACACTGATTGTCGTTTCAACGATCCAGTCGCTGTAACTCGGATCGATAGGGGAGCCGCCCCAATAGCCGATGTTTCCCGCGCTGGCGTACAAGTCCCCCGTTCCGTCCTGGTTGGCAATGATGTCCCCGTAGCACCAAATATTTGGGTAGTCAGGATAACCAGCTGGCGGTGTGCTATCGCCGACAACCAAGCCCTGGTAAACGATAACCCCGTTATCAACCCCGGTCCCGTATTGGCCCCGCATAGTAGTTTGGCCATTCAGCACAAGATACCAGTAGTCATCCGTTCCCGATATTGTGTTAAAAGTCAAATAGCGATCAGTGATATTGTCACAGATGAAACTGCCACCAGCCGAAATGTCCCCTTCGGCAAGAATGTCATTATCGGTGGCCGTGCCAGTGAGACTCCCGACGTAAAGCCCATTCAGAATGCGCAGCCCGTCACTGTCCAGGCGCATTTCCTCAGCGCTCGAGACAGTAAATGTCATGTAATTGCCGGTGGCGTCATAGTCGATATACTCTGACCCCCCGGTGTGGAAAAGCAGCCGGCCGCACGTGACCGTCCCATCAGAAACGTCCAAAGACGAGCCGGTGATCGCGCCTGTAGAATCCAGCGTGGCCACGTCACAGTTTCCGCTGGCGTCCACGTCAAATCCGGTCATCGTGATACTGCCAAAAGTCGCATCACCGCTGGCATCAATCGTGGTGCCGCATGCGATGCTACCCTGGGCATAAATGTCATTATCAGTCGGCGTCCCCGTGAGCGTACCGACATAGATCCCGTTTAGGACGTTCAACCCGTTGGCTGTGAAACGTACCTCATTCACGTTGTTGACGTAAACGTCAATTTGCGTGTTGTCGACGTTTTGGAAATAGTCATTTGCACCGGTAAACTGAAAAATCGTACCAGCTTGAACTATCGTTTCGGCGATCAGCACATTCCCCGTGATTGACCCTACCGCTTTGATACTGTCGTTAGTCGGCGCCGTCGTAAGATCCCCGACGTGTAGCCCGGTCAGGATCTGGACACCTGGGGTGCCGACTTTGACTTGCTCAGCGGCATCCACCCAAAACGAGTAGTAGTTAGTGGTGTCGCTAAACTCGATGTAATCGTCTGAGGCAAGGCCGAAATACAGCTGTAGCCCGCCTACGTGGATATCGCCCTGCGTCCGGAGCTCATTGTCAGTCGGATCCGTGGCCACGTCGCCGACGAAAATCCCGTTGTTGACGTTCAGTCCCGTGTTGCCGATCTTGAGCTCTGTACTGTTGCCGACTTTGAACAGAAAATCATTGGCCGACCTATCATACTGCAAGAAATCGTTGGCATCGAAATAGATAAACGGGTCCGTTGAGACGTACAACCGGAAAAGCGAGTCAGTAATTTGGAGCTCGTCATCCGCGGGGGCGCCGTCGAAGCCCACGACAACGCCGCGCGTGAAAATACCATCCCCAGCCGTGGGATCCGTGGACCCGCCGCAATTGATCCCACCCGCTGCATAAATGTCGTTGTCTGTCGGAGTCGTCGAGGTATCGCCGACGTAAAGACCATTTCCGACATACAAGCCCGACGCGTCAATTTTGACTTCGGTTGTCGTGCCGATTGCGAAGCGGAAAGCATTTTGGCTGCGGTCGTACCAAAGCCAATCGTCGTCATCCACTTGGATCGTCGGGTCAGTCCCATCGAAATTCAAATTGAAATACTGATCCCCGATCGCAACTGTGTCCTCTGAAGGATCCGCGTCAAAACCGACGTTCAGACCGCCTATGTCCCGATCCCACCAGCGGCGGAGCCCCCGGCCTTTGATGTCCTCGAGACACTGGCGCATTGCCGATGTGAAGGTTTGCAGATCGGTCACACCATAGGTTTTCCGATCCGCGTTGCGGTCATTGGCGATCCCGCCACCGTCCGAGCTCCAGCCGCTCTGATAGGAATTGTCAATGGGCCCCTCGAAATACAGATCCCGCTGATCCACAATCACCAGCGACCCGCCGGAATTGTCCGCCGTCCCGATCTGCAGCCATTCGGCGCCTGGGGACGCGAGCTCAACTCGCATGGACCACCGGGCCACGCGCCGCGTGGGTATGCTCTGTGTGAATTCGGAGCCGGCCCCGCTCGGATTCCAAAAGACGCGGCTGCCGGTCTCAGCGTCCACGTACTCAAAGCGGATATAGACCCCGTATGTGTTGGACGCGAGCGGCGCCATGTCGATTGTCTGCGTCGCGTCGCCGCTGGCAACAAGGGCGCCGTATTGCACCACGCCCGAGACACGCTCTGCCAGCAGAGCTCGGCCCAGCGTCACGGTCAATTGCTTGCCGGACGGGTTTGTCATTGCGAAACCGTCAATGATCCGCACGCGGTCCGCCACAGGGGCGTCTGGATCTAGCAGGAAATTTTCCCCCAGATCCCGCATTGCCGCGGTCATTGACTCATTCAGCATGTAGTCAAAATCGGTGTGATCCACACGCTGGTTAGGCTCTACTCTCAGAAGATCCGTGCTCATGGCTTCCCCCTAGTCGAGATCGAAACTCGGTATCACCCCGGCAGCTGTCACGCCTGATAGATACGTCCGCGCGTATCCCAGGGGGTCCGCCAGGTAAAACGGCCAGTAGTCAAACCCACTCGCCCCAAGCGCGTTTTCCACGTCCGCATTTCGGAGCAGCTGGGCACTCAGTACGCTACCGTAGATCACCTCTGCGGCCTTCCCGTTGTTTGGGATATTGGGAAAGCCCTGGCGCATCGTGATCACCTGGCCCGACATGGAGCCGGCTTCCTGCAAAATCCACTCAAGCCCCGATTCAGCCGCGAAATTCGGCCGCAGACGGAAGCTCAGATCCGTCTCGCTCGCGAACGTAGCGCCGACCACCGTGCACAGGTGCGTCTTCTGCGGCAACGGTGTGGCTGCACTGTCAATCGGCGTACCGGTCACCGGATCCAGCAGATCATCGATCACGTAGATCCCCGCGTTAGGCCCGCTGCCCAGGATCTCGATTTCCTTTCCCTGATCATCCGGATATTTCAGCAGCGGCTGATCCAAGGGCAACGTGATCCGCGTTGGGAAGGCCCCCTGCACCAGAGCTCCCGTCCAAGTCTCGCCGATCAGTGTGACCGTCGTTCCCCCCTGGGCTTCCACCAGCCAGCGGCCGTTGTTGTTACCCCCATAGGCGTTCACAACGGCACTATTGAGCGTCGAGAAGCCCTTTCCCACGTCGGCTGATAGGAACGTGAAGCCGCTTGTGGTAAGCGTCCTCGACGCAGCCGCTACAACCCCATCAGTGAGTGTCGCAGCATAGAAGTCCCGCAGCTGCACCGTGTCAATGCGGAATTCCTTCATGCGCCAAGACGCCGCGCTTGTCGGAGTCAGCGAGTACCCAAAACCGATAGCCTCTGTCGTGTGAGGATTCCAATAGGACGTTGCGAACCTCTGTTGGAGCACTCCATCCCAGTACCAACTGATATACCCATCCCCGCTGCGCTCTAGGCGGAGCTCATGCCAGGCGTTGTCAATCGGGATATTCGGCGGGGTTATCCCAAACGCGCCTGACCAGTCGCCAAAGCCAATATCCCAGGACGCAGAGCCCCCCGTACCGTTTTGCGTCCAGACAAACCGGACCATGTATTGGCCGTCCCCCCAATTGATGCGAGCCGCCGGCTGGGCCTCGGGCACCCCGCTGCCGTTGTCCAGCATGCGCAGCCACATACTGATCGATCCGCGCGTGGATGTGTGCTGGCGGCCATAGTAAGCGTAATTGACAGCCATCGGGCCGTTGGTAAACTCGAGCGCGCCCCCATCAGTCGTGACGATCTGAACCGTAGTCCCTTCCGTCCCAGTCGTTGTGTAGAAATTGCTCAGGCCCGAGCCTGGATAGCGCTCATATTGATCGGTCGACGGATACGCCGATGTCGTATCGGTCACGTGGGACAGCGGCGCCATGCGCACATGCCGCACAGCGCCATAGGATGCGGCTGGGTAGGCCACCGTAACCTGTGTGAGGCTATCCCAGTCCACCAGCTCGCCCCCTGACAGATAGGCTGACCCCTGGGGCACCGTCGCCAAAAACGCCGCAGCGGATAGCGTGATGAATACCTCCGCCGGAAAATTGATCGGGTCCTCATAGATCGTGAAATTCCCCGCGCCCACCAGCCCCTCAAGCGCCAGCTGCAAGCCATACAGCGTGCCCTTGGGATTGTAGGCGAGCACCTTCACGATCTCTCGAAACTGATCGTCGTCGCTGAGAAACGCCAGGCGGAGCACGCCCAGGTTGCGCGCGAGCGCGTTCAAGTCCTCCCCCTCCGCGTAGTCCACCAACATCGCGCGACGCACAAGATCGATTGCGGAGCGGTCCCGGTTGCGATCGTAAACGACGCTTTCGACGCGGTGCAAACGTTGCACACCCGCAATGCTCACCCCGCCTACCAGGTGGTAGATCCCCGTGAAGCTTTGATCCGTTTTGCCTGTGTAGTAGTAGACCGCCCCATCAATGGACACCTTGCTGTCCTCGGAAAAGTCCAGCGTGCTTTCCACCGGCAACGTGGTCACGGCCTTGGAGCTCTGAGAGCTCCCGGTGGGAATGATCAAGCTCTGTGGATTGTCAATCGTGATCGAGGTATCGGGGGTCTCGCCCGTCACCTCGAAATACTGCCCATCCACGTCCAGGCGGATCCAGTCCCCCACTGCGATCTCGGATGTGTCCCCGCACAGAATGGTTGTCGTTCCATCCCATGTGTAGGTCGCAGACAGCGCCACGCCGTCTGTGACAGGCGCTGTGAGCCGCGTGAAGGGTATCCCCCCGATCTCGCCGTCCGACTCGCCTATGGCGCTTGTCAGGGCCTCGAGCATGCCCACGGCAGCTGTCATGTGATCTGCTCCAATAGCCCCGGATTGCGAGGGCCTGTGTTGTAGGTAGGTGGCAAAGAGCTTCGCAGGCCAAAAACACTAGTGTTGTATTGCCTGGGCAGCGCGTTAAATGCTTCCTCTATCGTCGCCGAGACGTTTGGATCCTCAATCAGACGGACCGTTAGGTCATACGCGATCACCTGCTCGATCTCGCCAGCCCCCACGTCCGTTAGGGACGTGATCAACATATCGTCAAAGTCAGCCGTCTGGGCACCGGTTGCAGATACCCCTAGCGCCGCAGCGCCGCTCAGCGCGCCGTCTGAATGCTGCTCCGAAAATATCAGGTTGCCGTCAACGCGGAACTCAAGCTCTACCGTCGTCCCTCCAAGTGAACGTGCGCGGTAGTCCAGGCGATACCATGTGTTATGAGCAAGCGTCGGCGTAACTGGGTACGTGTTGATCGAGAAAACGCCGTTTATCGCTTTGACAGCATAGGCGTTGGAATCCAGAGTGTTGATCAAAGCAGCGTAACCGTGAGCATCGGCGGCGAAGTAGTTCCCTCGGGCAAGAATTCCTGGCCCAAACCATCCGTCATCCCCAACCGCGGGGCTAGTGTGCCTCGCGTCAACGATCACCGCGTAGTTTTTCATGGCCGACCACCCTGAGATCTCCGCATATGCGGCGCCCTGGACGGTGGCAATGCCCCCAGAAAAATTGATTGCGCTTGGATACGACGTATCTAGACGCCAATACCCCAGATCGCTATCCAGAGGGTCCTCGAGCGTTTTGAGCACCGATGCAATCAGCCGCGGTGTGTAGCAAATCATCCGCCCCGCATTTAGCGGCTGAATGACTCTCGGGGATCCCGGTTTCCCGGTCAGCGCCAAAACTGATTCGCCAGGGAGTCTCGGAGTACAAACCACCTCGAAATCCTGTCCCACATGCTCGGAAAAATCCCCGTCAATTATCAATTTCTTGCCGCCGTAAGCGTCCACCGCATCAGGCGACACTGAGTCTAGCGTGATTGACATAGCGGCCCCCTGCTAGGTGATCGTGATATTGCTGTCCTGTGTGCGTATCAGCTGATCGTCGAGGATCACGCGGTCAGCCGCAGGCTCAGTGACAGTCACGTTGTAGACCCCAGCGACGCCCATGATACGCGCAATGAGCTCCGCCACTATCACGTCCCCCGAAATGTTCAGGGAATTGATGTACTCTTTGACGGCCCGCGTCACGCCCAGGCGCACGTCGTCCGGCTCGTAGCCTTCCTCGATTGTCAGGACAGCCACCACGTTTTGGAGCAGGACTTGCGGCACAGCGACGCTCGCCAGTATCCCCGCGGCGCGAAGGCCCGGGAAATTGATCCGGTCATTCGGATCCCCGTCCACGATTTTCTGCACGTAGGCGAGAAGCCCTGTAAACCGCGTGTAGTTCGCCGCAATCGCTTCGCCAGTAGACAAAGCCACCGGGAAATCGATCTGCCCCGTCGCGTAGTTCACATAGAATTCTGTGGGCGAGCTCAGCGGGCCCCGTGTTGAGCTCCAAATAGTCAGGGGCAGCGTGTCTTTGATCGCCCCATAGTTCAGATTGAGCGTCGTTTCCCCGCCGACCGCTGTATTTGGCGGGGGTCCCGCCAGGCCCAGCGTCACCAGGTCGCCGCTCTTGCTGCTCGGGCCCGTCCCTGTGGGAATGGTGAGAGCTCCCGGATTGGCGATGGCAACCGACGTATTTGGGACAACGCTCTGCACTTCAAAAAATTGCCCATCGCTGTCCAGCCGGATCCAGTCCCCCGCGGCCACGTCGCTTGTGTCGCTCATGGTCACGGTGGTTGTCCCGTTCCACGTGTAATTCACCGCCAGCGCAATCGCAATTTCCTCAGTGGTCTCAGCAGTCCCCGTCCCGTCGTCAATGTAGATCGTGATGATCCCCGGATTGATCGAGTCCTCAACCACCTTGGCAAACAGCACGCTGGCGCCGCTGTCCGGATCTTGCTGGCCTATCAGATTGCTCTCGATGGAGCCGACAGTGCACCGGGCCAACGATGCGATGAAATTCTTGATTCGGTTCCGAAAGGAGTCATCCGTCTCGGTGTCCAACCCGTTGCTGAATGCGGTTAGGTTGGTTACCTCATCCACACCCGCCGGCTTCGCCGAGAAGCGGATCACGGTATCCGCTGCCACGTTGCCGTCTGCGCCTGGGAGGACGGCCAGGCAGGAAACCAGGTTGCTGTCACGGCCCACGCCGTGGCCGCCTATGCGCTCCGCGCTGGTGGGCGTGATCGTCCCAACGGCCGTGGTTGAGAATTCCACCCCAGCCGATGTTTTCACGCGCGTTCCCGCGGGGATCGTGACCGTGCCCGTTGTGCCCGATCGCGAGAAGACGACAAAGCCGCTTGCTTTCGCGCTCTGAATGCGGTTAATCGTGCTCGGCTGCACGTCTTTCGCGCGCTCGTCCAAGTCCTCCCCGGTGGCCGTGTCAATGCTGAATAGCTTGAGCAGGCGCACCATTTGGTAATATTGCTCCGCGTCTGAGCGCGCCGCAGCTGCCAGGATGTGCTTGGCAACCGAGCTATCGCCTACGTCGGAGATCCCCGCGCGTGTGATCAACTTCGCCACCATGCGTTGCTGGATCTGTGGCTGCGTTAGCGGTGTAAATCTCGGCATGATTCCCCCCCAGGATTGCCAAGCTATGTGGTTTGCTCAGACGGCTAGCCTCACGTTGACGCGCTCTGCAAAGCCCAACACTTCAAGCTCAACGTCGACCACCAGAGTATCTAGGGACACGTTGGCGGGGACAGCAGACCCCGGATCGATCCCCTCGAAAACGACTTGCCGCACAGACGCAATACGCGCGTCCGCGCCCAGGCATTCGGTCACCCGAAAACGGGATATTTCAAGCTCAATCCCCGCCTGATTCGTCCCCACGACGCGCCCCAGCCCTAGACGGCGATACAGGATATCGGTGCCGCGCTCTGTCGTGATCCGCAGCAGAAGGCCTTGCGATAGGTTGTCAATTCCCTCCGCCGTCTGCGCGTCCTGTGAGCCCCCTGCGATGTCCACCGGCAGATCGAATAGCGGGCGCCTGGGGGCGATGTAGGACGCGGGCGTTTCGCCGACAGCTGCAGTCCGCACCACGGCCAGATCCCGGCCTAGCAGGTGCACCAGCGGGCTCTCTGTGGGCCGCACGCCAAGCACCGCGGTCAGAGCTCGCTTGGCTGCGCTCTTGGTGAAATTGGGGATCAGCAGATAGTCACCGGTCCCGAGGGCCTGCGACAACGCCTTGTCGTCTGTCGTCTGCAAGTCGGTTGACGCCTGTGCGTCGACAAAGGGCGGCTCCAGGTTGTTTTGATCGGCGATGTCATCCCACCGGCGCGCGTCGCCCAGGTATCGGGCTGCCAGGTTGGGGAGCGTGTCCCCCTGGCCGATGGGCACCAGCTGCGCACTGCTGTAGTTCGGCACCCGGACCGCCGAAAAGAGCTCACCCTGGGCTGAGAGCACGTCCCCAGGCGTCAACGTGGTCCCCAGCGCAGCCCAGGCGTCAATGGAGCTCGGTGGATCGCTCGCCTCCGCTTCAGTCCGCCGGGCTGGCGAAATGTCCCGCAGTAGGATGCTCCGCTCTTTGCGTTGCCGGGCTTCCCTCTGTTGCGGCGTCTCAAAGAGCTCGGGATGCGTCCCAAAGAGCTCGAGCGCATCTAGCGTCACCTGGAAAAGCTTGTGCTTGATCGTATCGTCAATGTCGCGAATGTCCTCATTCGCCTCTTTGAGCGCGTCCCACGTGTCTTGCGCGGTGTCTATCAGTCCCAGCGTGCTATCGATCAGCGCCAGCGGCGCCTGTATCAAGTCGGTTACCCCGTCCAAGAAATCTTGCGCTGCCTCAAGTATCGTCCCCACTGCGTCAATGATCTTGGCAACGTCTTTGATGAAATTCTCGAGCTCGCCGACGATTGCAGTCAGATCCTGGATTGCGCCCGACGCGAGATCCACCGCGGCCTTCACGACGCGCACACCGTCCCGCAGCGTATCCAGCCAGTCTTTGTCCTCCGAGAATGTGGCCTCAACATCGTCTGCTTTGTCGACGGCGATCAGGTCAATCGCATAGTTGTAAATGTGCGGGCGCCCCGCGGCGCGCTCGAGCGTGAAGCGCTGGGGCACAACAACCCAATGTTCCTCGTCCTTCGGCACGTGCAGAATGAGCTTCGTCCCCTCCGCCGTCGCAGGGTCCCGTTTCAAGTCCCCATACGTGCGAAAAACAGCGTCGTTCAGATACTCAAAATGCCGATGGCCTGTGATTGCGTCGGTCACGTGAGACGGCAGCTGGCGCGTATAGCTCTTTTTCTCGGGCGTCGTGGTGGCGAGCACCCATGACCCGTTGCCCTGCAGTCGCCGCGGTTTGAAGCCCGTATTGCCGCGGATTGTGATCATCCGCTGCACGATCCCGTTTTCTTCTGTGTAGAGTCCCCCGCCTTGCGTCGGCGTCACTTCCACGGTGAAAGGTTCCTCGACGCGCATTGAATCGTGCGGGATCACAAACGGGAAAAGGAATTCGTTGATCACGCCAAACGCTGATTCCGGGGGCACGCGGAGCTCAAAGAAATTGAGCAGCCGGCGGTAATAGAGACTGTCCCCCGTCGCCGATTGCCTTGTCTGCTCGCGTAGCAACTTCAGTGCGTTTGCCATTGCTTCCCCCCTTCTAGAGCACCGGCAGAATCAGAGGCGTCGGGACCGTGGTATCGGTCACTGTCGCGCCCGTGTTGTTTGCGTGAAGGATGGCCGCAATTGCACTCATGCAATCCGGCTTCGACAGCGCAGCCACCGTGTTTGCCGTAAACACTGGCGCCAGCGCAGCGATCACCGTAGGTGGCGCAAGCAAACCAGTGGGGATCGTCGTGAGTGTTGCCAGCGGCGGGACCGTCACCCAGACGGTGGGCACCAGGGGCGCCAGAGCGCCCCAGAATGCGACCATAGCGTTTACCAGGTAGGTTGCCCCCTGGACGGCCGTTGTGCCCGTGGAAATGCCCGTGAGGGCCCCAGCGAAGGCGTCTAGGGCTACGTCGTAGGGCGTGGACCGCGGCACTTCCGGGGGCCCTGGATCGTAGGGCGTGACAATTGGGCTGATACCCTTGACCGTCGACTCTGCGAAGTAGAGATCCCAGGCATTGCGCAGATTCTCAATCACCGGCGCCTCATCGGCTACCGGATCGAGCGCTTCGAGCTCGCTCGCCAATGTGTCCGCACTCATCGCCATAGGTCAGCCATCCGGAAACGTGAGCTTGGTAGAAGTAGACCCCGCGCCGCTGTAGGACGGAAAAGAGCCGGCCTCCGCCGGTGGGCCGCTGGGCCCAACCCCGGTGGGATGCGTGTGCGTGGTCAGCCAAGTTTTCAGCGACCCGTCAAAGAACGATTCCCAATTCTGACCGATCATCGCCCCCACGGCGCCGTCCCCCACTTTGAGCTCTGCGGCGTCATCCTTCCCGGTGGCCTCCAATGTGTTGGCCCCTTCCTCGAGAATGACCCGCCAGATCGCCCCGGCCTCTTTGATCAGGATCTCCCGCAGAGCCGCCGTGAGCTTCGCGTGGGCCACACTCTCAGGCGCGTCCGGATCTGTGATGTGATCCACGAGCTCCACCAGGTGCTCGGCATTCGGGCCCAGGCGAAAACGCTGGGCCCCCTTTCCATCGTCGGGGGGCGGCTGCTCGTGAGCTCGCGTGGCGTCGCCGTCCTGCAGCGTCCCATCGTTGGCGTGCGTCGAGTCAAGGATCCAGTCTCCATTGTCGAGGACGCCCCAGAAAGTCCCATGGTGCTTCACAAGGTTCGGGTCGCCGTCCTCGATTTTCAGGCGCAGCCGCCGGCCGGTCTCTTTTTCCTCGTTGCCCACGTCGCGGCTGGGGTGCGGCACCCCGCCGACAATCACCGGCTCGTTGGGATTGCCTTCAATGAACGCCACCAGCACATGGTCGCCGTCCATGTTTGCCACTTCGGTCGGGCCGTCAACGTCGAGCTCGGCGCCCGTGATATCGAACGTGGTGGCGCGCGGTTTCCAGATCCGCCCACTGTGCATCCCCCCGGCGTCCTGTAGCACCATGACCCGCGGCAACGCCACGAAACGCATTCCCGGCATGCTCGAGTAGCACAGCACGTCGCAGTAGACGGCCGTAGGGATCCGGCCATCCTCGCTCCCCTCGGGGGTCTCAGGGTGCCCAGGATCATCGGTCACGTAGGTTGCGAGGACCACGCCGCGGATCAGCTGGCCCGTCGAACGGTAGCCCTGCCCTGGCAGCTGGTAGCGGCGGATCAGGCCGCTTTGCGGCACACGTGGCTGTGTCATACTAGCGCCTCACTTGACGCGGCCCGCGGCGTCATCTTTTCGGGCTGCGCGTATTCGTCAACCAAGGTTTCCACTGCATCCATCAGGCTATCGTCATCGCCGATCCACCCACGCGTGACGTTTAGGCCCGTCCGGATCCCCTGGCCAAAAACCCAATCATTGGACACCCCCTCGACGTAATAGGTCTCGTCCAGCGTGGTCTCGCCCGCGTCCCCGGGGATACGCACGCGCGTACCCACGCGGATCTCAGGGCGTCCCACCGCCAGGTTGATCGTCCCATTCATCAGGTAGGGATTGATCGCGTACCAGTCCCGCGCCATGTGGCGTTGGATCGCGCTGATCGTGAGCAACTTCGCCTGGGGGTGCTTGTAGTGCGTCATGATATCGTAACGACGCAAGCCATGGCGGTATATGTCGCGCGAGCTCCAAAGGGGCTGCAGCAAGTCGTTGCGGCCCAGGCGGCAAAACTCCTGTGTCAGCTGCGGTGAAACGAAAAACGCGTTGAGTCGTTCCGTGCCGGAACGCTGCACCGTGTCGGCAATCACTTGCTGGCGCGGCACCACGTGAAGGGGCAGCGAAAACCACGCGCTGTCCCGGCCCAAGCCAAGGCCCGTGGGCGTCTGATTGTTTTCGTCGACCACGGCCCGGGAAAGCGGAAACGGCCGGTCTCGAAAGAAGACGCTCAGGGTCGACTCGTCAAGCGTGCATTCCTCCCCGGCGCCCAGCTGCGCACTGTTTTTGCCCAGGTCGCACCAGAGCTCGCAGAAACCAGGGTCCCCCCATTCCTGGGCCAAACTCCAAAGCGTCCCGTTCGGCTCCATGAAATTGGGATTGATCGAGACTCGGGAAGGTACGCCGCTGAATCCGTCCAGGACAAAGCCGCGCTGTATGTCCTCGATGAAATTCCCGAGCGTATTTGGCAGCGTGTCCGGCATAGGCCAATTTGCGCGGCCTATCCCTTCGAGCTCCTGCATCCATGAGATCAGGAACGCCTGCACCGTTTCCGCCGGATCCCCGCCAAGCGTTGGAGCTATCGAATAGACCCGATAGGACGCGCTGCCCGCCAGGTTTTCGTGCGTGAATTTGTTGAACCAAAGCGGCGTGAGCTCAAATTGCTTCTGGTGATCCCGGCCGGTGATCGTGTAACTGATCTGCGTTGCGCCTGCCCCGCCGACCGTCCGCTGTCTGGACACATTGTCCACGGTCCCGCGCATCGTATGCCAAACGCGGCCGTGCCTCCGAAAAACAATGTCCACCCAGTCATCGTCAACGATCCGCTCAAAGAGGGTATCCGTCACCCCGCGGGCTGGTTTCACCGTGAAGGAAAACTGCCCCGCCTGCCCCATGATTTTCTGCGTATTGCAGGCCACCAGCGCGTGGTCAGCGTCCTGGCGGTAGCGGCCCACGATAGGCAGCGCGCCGCTTGAACCGAAAACAATGGGATCGTCGCCGACTGAATAGACGGTGATTTCCGCACCGCTCGTTTCCGTGCCCTGAAAACCCGGGCTAGGTCCCCCCGTAGGCATGTGGGCCCCCTCACATGAACGTGACTAGCTTGCCGAGAATCGAAAGCGCTTCGCTGCTCTCAGCCCGGTCTAGGCTGTCGGCGAGTTTAACCATTTTCTTGCTCAATTCCTCTGCGCCCTTCGAGAATTTGATCAGCGAGTCATCCGCCAGGTTGGCAAAAATGCTGTTGATATTGGCTGCGCTTGATTGCAGGTTGTTGAAAACCGGCACCAGCTTTTCGCCGATGTCGTTTTGCTTGTTTTGCAGGGCGGCCGTCCGCCGAATTTCCTTCCCAAAGGTATCCATCATGGTGCGCGCATCTTGCTCGAGATCCGCTACACCGCGGGGGGCTGCTCGAGCTCCCGCGGCCATCTGTTGCCGCACTTCAGCAAAACGTTGCTGTTGCTCCTGCGTCATTTCACCTGGGGCCATGGCGCCGCGGGCCAACTGCTCGGTTTCCGCCGCGGTCATCTGCACGCCCATCTGTCGCATGACTTCGCGCAGACTCATCATGCCGCCCACGCCTCCGCCGCCGGCCTCTGTCGCGCGTTGGATGAATTCTCGGATCTGCTCTGTGCTGAAACCTTCCTCCCCGCCGCCGGCCTCCAAGCGCTTCTGCATTTCCCACCAATTCCCAAGCCCACCCCCCTCGAAGCCACCGAAAACCTGAGCCGCCAGCAAGTCCACGCCGCCGCGGACCCCCTCTGTCGAGATCCGCTGCAAGCCCTGCATAAGCCCCCGGCCCATGATCCCACCGCGCAGTCCCCCCACACCGGTCTGGGCGAATTCCTGCCCCAGCTTGCCAATGCTCCGCGGATTGATCGGAATGCCCGTCTGTTTGAAGGCATCGATCCCGCTGGCCATTTGCTGCATGTATTCGGTGGCCTCCCACCCTTCGAGTCCCATGCCCAGCGCATCGCCGATGGTTTGGGCCATAAGCTCCCCAGCTTGCCCCCTGGCGCCCACCATGGCCCCTCTGCGGCCTCCCATCTGAAATGCGCCTGTTACCTCGGGCCCTAGCCCGTAAGCCGTCTGGGCGGCAAATGCGGCCCGCAGCATGCCTTGCTGCTGCAGGTCTTGGATCCCGCCGCCCCCCCGCTGTGTCACCGCCTGCAGCATTTGGATTGCTTGCTGCTCGGGGAGCCCGGCAAGCTCCGCCCCAGCCCGGCGCACCGGCCGAAAAATGGCCCGGCGCTCTGCCCTGGCTGCAGCTGCCATCGCCGCCCGTCGCTGGCGCTCAGGCCGCTCGAGATCCCTCCGCATGGCCGTGGCCGCGGCTTCCGCTTCGGCTTCAATCTGATCGCGCTCCCTCCCCTCATACTTCCGCTGCACGTCTGCCTCGACGATTTCACGCATGCGGCGCTCTACTTCGGGCTTGCGGGTCCGCTCTAGGATCTCCTGCTCTTTGCGGGCCTTCATTTCCATCGCCCGGCGCTGCGTCGCCGTAGGCTCCCCGGTGATCCCTGATAGGAGCTCCTGCGTCCGGGCCTCTCGCTCTGTCCGCAATGTCTGCTCACGGTGGCGCTGCATGCGGCCGATTTCTTCTTCGATCTCGTACTCTCGGCGACTCATCGCCCGGACCGTCCCGCGGGATGTCTCGCGCTCGAGCCGCGTCTGATCCTCCGCGCGCCGCATTTTGGCTTCGAGCTCGGGCATCCGCTCGCCGCGCACTCGCTCCGCCGCCGCCCGTGCTTCAGCCTCGATTGCCTCGGGGGCCATCGGCGTCGGCGCGTAGGTCTCGCGCGCGCGCCGTCCCGCGCGTCCTCGAGCAGCCGCTATCCGCTCCCCGAGCTCCTGCACCCCGCCCATCATGGGCAGGGCCCGCAAGCGGGCCTGCATCTGCTGCAGCCCCCCGCCAGCAAAACCAAGCCCGGTGCCCACCTGGGCCGCAAGCACCCCGGCGCCAGGCACCGGCGCGGCTCCGATCATCTGTTGCAGCCCGCGGACCCCGCCAAAAGCCCCCGCCACCACGCCGCGGCCGGCGCGGCCCATCATGGCGCCCATCATTTGCTGCTGCATCCCGGGCCCACGCTGAATCATCCCCATGCCCGGGAAGGCCCCCTGCATCAGCCCCTGCCAGAAGGCGCCCTTGGCCATGTCGCGCTCAGTCAGGGGCATGCCCCGCCCAGTCGCGCGCTCGATTGCTCGGATCCGTGTCTCGGTGGTCCGGGACTTCTCGGATGTGTCCTGCAGCCGCCGGCTGAGTACCTGATACGCTGCGGACCCGCGCTCTGTTTTTCCCAACGCCTGGGCCACCGCGGCTTGCTCCTGGGCTAGCCCTTGGAGCTCGCGCTTGAGCGCTTGGATCTCCTGGCGGTATTGCCGCTGGGAAGTCTTTGCCTTGCTGTATCCCGCCACCAGTTTGTCCGCGGCCTCCGCCGCACCGTCGTCCGCCAGCACGGCCTCATTCAGTCCGCGCAACGCGGTCTCGGTGAGCCGCATTGTCTCGTTCGTGTCCCCCAGCTGTTTCTGCAGGCGCTTGTATTCCTCGCTGCCTTTCTGCACCTGCATGAGGCTCTGCACGGTCGCCAGCTGTGAGCTCTTGAGCTCGCCCAGGGCTTCCTGCAGCCGACGGATCTCCGCCTGGTACTGCTCGAGCGATTTCCGTGCGTCGGCGACAGCGGACCCCTGCTCACCCACAGCCGCCTTCGCGGCCTGGCCAATGCCCGCGATTTCTTCTTGTGCGGCCTGGTAGCCTTTCACCTGATCCGCGGTAGCCCGGTTTGCTGTGGCGCTCAGCCGCTCCGCTTCCTGGGCGGCCTGGGAAAATCCCTTGGTATCGGCTGCGATTATGAGATCGGTACGAAGCTCTGCCATGGCCCCCTCATGCGTCTAGATCGGGAATGAGGCCCTGCTCGAGCTCACGTTCCCATTGATCCACCAGCGGATCGTAACCTTCCGGTTCCTCGCCCAGCGCCTCTGACAGCCGGCGCAGAATCGCCTCCCCGTGATTGAAACTGATCTCCCCGTCCTCGATCTGTCGTCGCACTTCGGCCTGGCGCTCGATCGTGTCCTCTATGAGCTCGATCGTCCATTCGGCGATGCTCCGCGACGTGAACCGTGTGTCAGTCGGTGGCGCGCTGTACTTGCGGCACCACCACCGGCGGATCTGCTCGTCATGGTCAGCCAGGTTGCGCTTTGCCTTCGCCTTCAGTCTTTCCGTGTCGGCGAAAAAAGGCCTCGAAAGAGGCTACCTCCGTGTAAATTTGCTGCAGCAGAGGCACGGCGTCGACCATGCTCAGCGGATCAGCAAACCACGACGGGCGCTCGTCCAAGACAAACGAAAGCCGAGAAACGATGTAGGCGATTTCCTCTGTGAATGCGTCCACCGATTCCCGCGGTGTGCTGCCAAGCATCCGGGCCTGCATGACCCCGGCCTGCATCAGATCCCGCGGCGTCGGCATGTGCGTGATAAAACGCCCCTCCCACCGGTGGCCCCGCGGGTCTACCCAGTCAAAATTGAACGCATAGGGATTGTGGCTGCGGGGGTCCTTCTCGGCGTCCACCTCGGGCGCCTGGGGCTCAGGGCCCTGAGTCTCAGCCGACACCTGCTCGGCCATTTCCTCGGTCGTGACGCTTTCTAGGTGCGTAGGGCGCAGCCGCTCGGCGAGCTCCGCGGGCGTCAATTTCTTGGCTTGTTGCTGCTCTGGCATAGGTTCACTCCGTCCCCTGTAGGTTTCCCCCACCTTCGCCCAGCCGCCCGGTGAAAGTCACGAGCTAAGCCAGCGAGTAGGTTGGGGGGACCGGCCAGCCAATAGCCGGCCCCCCCGGGGACGGAGTTAGCCCGAGGTCGTCTTAGAAAACCGGGGAAGGCGTCTAGACTTCGCTTTCGTCCTTCAGCCGGATAGCGTTGAAAGTCACGTCCTCACCAACCACGCCCCGAGCGTCAATCACCCAGTTATGTGATTGGATTTTCACCTGCTCGAGCGTCGCAAAGAGCTTGCCCGTTTTCACATCCTCGATTGTGGCGGACATTTCCCCAGCCGCCAGGATGTTTTGCAAGTGTTCTTCGGTGTTTGCGCCGTTTTCCGGGAACCATCCTCGCGTTTTCAGCGTCTCGCCGATCACACGGAATTTGCTCGCCGTGAACGTCACGCGGTAGCCGGTAGGCACGTACTCCTCGACTTCCACGTTGTCCATGACTTCGATCGGCTCCATCGTGATTTCCTCGGAAACGTTGACGTTCCGAGCATACCCGACTTTGACGCCATCGATGGAAAAGCGCGCTCGGGCACCCGTAAAGATGCGTCCTTTTTCAGCCACGGGATCCCCCCCCTTCTGTGGCGAATGTCAGCAATGCGCAGCGGGCCCCCCTGCCCACTTGCGCGGGCGCCCGCTACGCGGCGCTTTGTCGAACGGTCACAAGGTGCAGTGTGTTCTTAACGAAATTGATAGGCAGCACGGGTGCGATCTCGCACTCGACTTCCATCACATCCACGATCAATTCCACCGCCAACGACCGATAGGCCACCAGGATTGTCTCATCCACCAGCAACCCGAGCGTGTTGAGCGCTACGCTCTTGCCGGCGTTGACGGTCCCGGAAAAGCCCTTGCGGCCCACCGCAAATTCCATGTTGGTGCGGAAATTGTAGGCCGCATAGTTCACGGCCTCGTTGACACTTCCCTCCGTGAAAGCCAGGTTGTTGGAGCTCCGATGCGTCGTGATATTCCGCACCACGCGGCGGCCCTGCCCCTCAACATTTTCCAGGAAGCACAGCCCGGCCTGGACGAGTTCCTCTGCGTCGTCCACCGGATTCCAGCTCGAGTCTTGCCGGTAGGCGAGCGTGTTGGTGTATTTGTAGGTCAAGGGCGTGCCTACGTCGCTGCCCGCCTGCATACCCGCAATCACGCATGCGAGGAAATGCGGCTGGAATTCCTGGCGCGTGCCGTCTGTGCCGAACCGCTCAATCGCCTGGGCCACGGCTCGAATGTGCCGGCTGTTGAGATCCACGATTGCGGCCTTGGCCTCAGCCTTGGTGGGCACGTCGGTCAGGCCCGAATTCTGGACGCCCACAACCGCGTCTCGCTCGTTCCGGCCCACCCCGCCCATGTAGGCGCAGTGCGCGTCCACGGCCGCGTGTACCGCCGGATCTCCGGTCAGCGGGACAATCGTGTTGACGCGGATCCGTTTCAGCCAATCCAGCGCATCCTGCCAGTGCGTGCTTGTCGGCGTCCCCTCAACACCGCCCTGCAGAAAGACGGGGCTCGTGGTGTTGCTCGGAGCTCCGCCCGTCGCGCCGCTGGCCATGCTGGCCGTGATCAATTCCGAATTCGTGTTGATCCAATTGATCACCGCCCACAGGTCGGCGTAAAACTCGGCGACCGTCGCGCCAAAGCAGTTTTGAGCACTGACACTCACGTCCAGGCCCGTCACTGCCATGCCTGTATCCAACGTCTCGATCACGCCAACAAAGCCGCGCACCGTGGTCTGCACGATCTGGCGCGCGTTGAAATAGTCGATCGCCTTTTGCAGCGTGTCGTGAACGCTTGGCGTGGTCTGCACTGCCACCGCGCTGAGCGTCACGGTCCGCGCGGCCTCGACTTCGCCAGTGACAATCGCTGTCAGCGACGCGAAGTCCGCGGAGCCGGTTACAGCCACGGCACCCGTGAGAGTCAGTTTTTCGAGAATCACTGTGCCCGTTGGCGACGTGCCGACAAGGATCAGGTCTTTTGTCGTGGCCCCGTCCGCAACGGCCGATACCACGTCATTGCCCACCCACATGCCGGTGCCGTAGTGCAGACCCTTTTTCTGATCCGCACCGGCGGCGAGCGTCATGATCGTTGTGGGGATCACCTGATCGCTGATCGTCACGGTCCCCGCCGTGGTCCCGATTGCTCGAGCTCCAAGCACCTTCCCCACGCCGAAAACCTGCGACCCGTCCACGGCCACCGTACCGGTCAGCGTCAACGTCTCACTGACCGGATTGCCGCTCGCGTCCAGCCCATAGATCACCACGTCGTTGGTGTCGCCGGAATTGCTCGATACGATACGCACAGGCCCCTGGGCGAGTAGGGGCGTAACGTCCCCGTCCAGGCCCGCCACGCCGCGCGTACCGTTGGCCTTGATCACACCGCCCGCAGCGACTTCGGCCGTCATGGTGGCCCAGCCGTCTGCGATAGGCGCGACGTAGTTCATGGTGAAAATCTCATCGCCGCCCAGATCGTCCACGGCCTCAACCACGTCCTCAAACGTGATTGTCAGGAGCTTGCCCTGCACCGTGCCGTCCTGGATATCGACGTTGATCTGCTCGGTGAAAGCGCCATAGTCCACGCTTTCCACGTCCATTGCCGGGCCCTGGACGTTGGCAAAACTCGCTGCGCTCTGCGTGGCGGGATTCACCTTCATTGCGATCACTTCGACGGCTCCGCCCAGAATGTCCGGATCCTTGCCCGGCGCGAAAAGCATGTCGCTTGCTTCGCGCAGATCCCCGGAGCGGAACGTGCGGCGCGCAGATTCCGGCTTGTTGAACCGGATGAAATCCTCGATCGATTCGAGGGCCGTCACCGGTTTGCCGCCTACCGCAGTGCCGAGCACAGCCACAATTCCAGCCGCGCCCAGTCCAACTTGCTCGAGTCCGGAAGCGTCTACTTCGCTGTAGCTTCCGGGAACCGAGATCAACCTACCGTTGAAAAAAATTGACGTAGCCATTGATCCTTTGCCCCTCTCAGCCTACTGGCCGCTTTTGGAATTTTTCAAACTCCGCCCACCAGTGACGGACAGGCAGAGGGCCGAGCCTTTTTTTCCTCGCATAGAACTTGAACGCTGCCAGCCGGTCCCACTTGATCCCTGTTAGCCGGCAAAAGACTTCCAATCGGACCCTTGACGGTTCCGGCGCCTGGGGCAAAACCGCGGGCTTCGGTGCAGCCTGCGGCGGCCCCGCTGCTTTCACCCGCGGCGATACTTTCGCTTGCACCGCGGGCTTGGGCTTCTCAGGTGGCGCTTGCGTTGCTGCCTTGTGCGCGTCGCTTTTCGCTTCTTTCTTCTCGGGCTCACCGTTTGTTGCCATTACCGGCCCCCCTCGTAGGTTGTGATCAGAGTATCAACGTCGCCCACGTCGCTGGGGCTGCCGCTCCTATCGACGTGAATTCCCCGCACCTGAAATGCTTTGTAGAGCTTGCTCCGCTTGTCCGTCCGCATGAATTCGCGTTGCGCTGAGAAAGTCAGCCGCCGCAAAAATAGGTGCTCGGGAACGTAACGCGGATCAGGCGCCACGTCGGAGCCGGACAAATGGCGCTCGAAAAGCCCTTCCTGCAGAAAGTAGTCCTCCGCAGCGAACATCAGAGACTTGGCGACCTCATACATATATTGCACCGCGTCCGAATGCTCACAGAAGCACATCACGTCGTAACGGTGCTCCCAGATCGCGGTGTAGCACTCTGCGGCGAAGTCCGGATCGTCCTCGTCCTCAATTTGCCCCGCGTCGTCGGCAAGCACCGATTCCGTTTCCTGCTCGTTGATCAGCACAATCGAATACAGCGGGAATGTGCTGTCAGAGCGCGCCCAGCCGTGGATCACCCCAGGCGTCTGCTCACGGAAAAATTGCTTGATCTCGTCTACCTCACTGCGAGTCAGGGAATAATTCTCTTGGAATAAGTCCTCAAGAATTTCCGGCTGAGCGTTAATGAGGCTCATACCTTCGGTCAAAATGTTGTAGAGCACACGCTGGATCATTTCATTGCCTCGATGTAAGCCCGAAAACTCTCAGGGCTGATTTTTGCGACATACTTCCGCACGTCCTCTGCGATATGAACGCCCTTTTTCTCTGGTAGCACCCAAGAGTCAGGGTGCTTGGGTTTTCCCTTCGCGCCAACAAGCATCCCGCTGCCGTCCACGGAGATCGTGCGAAATGTCTGGTAGTAACCTTGCGTGGCCTGCTCGTAGGTTTTCTCCATCCGATACATGCCGGCGTAAATGTCGACGGTGTGATATTCTTTGAGCTTAGGCACATCGATCGGCGTCTTCTTTTTCCCATAGACGAGCTCAGACGTGTCCAGGCGCTCGCCCCACTTTGTGCCGCTGCCGTAAGGCTCCGTCGTGGTTGGCGCGAGCTCCTTTGCCGCGGCATACACAGCCCGGCCCAGTCGCGCGGCTGCCTTGGGGCCCAGCGCGTCCCGGTACGCGTCGCCCATCGGCGTCCCCACCTGCCCGCGTGTCTGCGGCGTAGCGTGCCGTATGGGCACAGGGCGATAGAATCCGTCCTCGGTAAGCACCGTTTTGCCCCCGCGCCGCTCGCGCTTGTAGCGCTGGCGCTTGCCTTTCGCTGGGGGCTCTGTGACCGGCACCTTTTCGCCGAGCAGCCCGTGCTTTTGCTCAATCCGCGGATGGCCTTGCTCAATCCGGTTTGCTTCCTCCCCCAGCAGCGTGATTGTCGCCGTGCCGCGGCCAAAGCGGACGGCCTGGATCGCGCGAAGGTACGTCGGCGCCTGGGCCCGGACGTTTTTGCCTGCTAGGCGGATCCATTCGTGCCGAGCTCCTTCGGCTATGTCCCGCATAATGGAATTCACGGCGTCCTCACTGACAGCCGCCAGGATCCCCTCGGGGACAATCGCGCGTAGGTCGATAGGCACGATCACAGCAAAAACTCCAACTTGGCGATGGCCTGCACGGGCAGATCAGACGGATTGCCCGCTGGCGTCGCCAGGCTCGTTTGCTTGGTTTTCACCTGCGTCAACCGCACGTTGTGCGGGTGCTCAACAATTCGCCAGCTCGGGTGTGTGAGGTAGTGGCAAGCCACACGTAGGCCCGTCGTCGCAACGCCTGTGCGGAAAATCACCGCCCCCGCCACCACGTCAAAATCCGTCCCCTCCGTGTAGACGGCCGACTCTGAGCGCAGCAGATTGACGTGCACCGCTGGATATCGCAGGGGCACGGTGTCCCCCGACTCGAGCGTGGCGATCTGCGCATAGACCGCCACGGCGTCCAGGTTCACAATGCGGTCATAGTAGGCCAGTTTGTTTTCGGCTCTCATCGTGACCATCAGCTGCCCCTCAAGCCGCGGCCCGATATCGAGGTATGGTTGCTTTGTCGCCGTTAGGCCCGACATGACCGCTCGGACCACCGCGGCGTCCGCCGCAAGCTGGGCCTGCAACGGTGTGAGCTCGCCAATAGTCCGCGCGTCCGTCACTGCGTAGGACGGTTTGAAAAGGATCCACCCTTGCCCACTGCAGAGCGTGCAATTTGGATTCACCTGATCGGTCTGTGCGTTGATCGGCACACACGGGCACGGGCTGGCGCGCTGCCACGCGACGCGATAGCCCTTCGACTCGATCACGCGCACAAAGTCGTTGACGCGAAAGTCCACGCGGGGCTTGTCTTTGAGCCCCGTTGGCAGGCCAAGACTGCCAGCGTTGAAACTCACAGTCATCAGACCACCACCATGTTGGAGATCCCCTTGTAGTACCGGCGCAAGCTGGGGATCTGATCCTTGATCTCTTTGCTGTACTGCACCAGGCGCGCGCCATAGCCGCTATTCGTCGCGCTGGACGTGGTGCCCACCGATTGGCTGAGCCCGTCAATGCTCAGGGACGTTGTGGC
This sequence comes from Myxococcales bacterium, assembly GCA_020351445.1. Classification (GTDB taxonomy): domain Bacteria; phylum Myxococcota_A; class Polyangia; order Polyangiales; family Houyiibacteriaceae; genus SG8-38. The sequence goes on along the minus strand of CP070713.1, from coordinate 3,218,554 downwards.
GATACCAGCGCCGACAATGAGATCACCCGCGATATTGAAGGGCCCGAAACTTGCGATTTTCCCCACAAGCTCTTTGATGATCCGCGGCACGGTGTCATAGTCCGGATCCCGGACTGTCACCGCGTCACAGCTGCGGGGCTTGCCAAAACCCGCCTCATACCGCACGCGGAATGCGTCCGGGATGAAACGGTTTGACCCGTAGATCAGAGGTATCCACGCGCCGCTGGCGCCCAGCAGAATCGTCCCCGCGGTCCCCGTCCCCGGCACCAGCTGCAGCTGGCCATCGTGCCGCTGAATGTGGATCCAGTCTCGCTCGAATACCTGGACCACCTGCTCGCCTGGGAGCACCAGCCGCACTTCCTCGATACCGATCACGGGGGAGCGGAGCAGATTCATCCAAATATATTTATTGTAATCCTCCCTGTAGTAATCGTGGCGCTCGTCCTCGTAAACGCGGGGCAGGATGGGGATGTCCAGCTTCTTTTCCAGCCAGTCCACCGCGTTTATGATGTAGTACGCCATGAGCGTATCCGGCATGGGATTGCCCGCGTCGTCTGTCAGATCGATCCCAAAGAGGTAGACTTCTTTGAGCTCGTCAATCGACATGATATCCAGCGCGGGATGGAGCTCGCCCGGTTGAGCGGAGCTCAGCGCCGATTGCGCCAGCGTTGACGAATTGAAAAAGGCGAATTTGTACCAGTAGGCGTTGGAGCCTACTGGATCCGTGTAGACGTATTCCGTCTCGCACGTGCGCAGCGCAAGCCGCGTTTCTGCCGTTGTGATCTCGACGTAGGGTCCTCCGCTGCCCGACGTGCTGCGGTAGACTTGGATCTGATCGTAGTTCGCCAGCACAGCGCTCGGGTCCGGGACCGTGATCGCCACGTCCAGCGACAAAACCTTG
>CP070713.1:3202948-3217553 GCA_020351445.1 Myxococcales bacterium | reverse complement strand
GCGCGCCGGCAGATCACCGTGATCGTGTTGCTCCTGTTCGGCATGGTTGCGCTCTATCAGTTCGAGCAGTTTGCCCAACACCCTTTTGACCCGAGTGGGATGCTTGCGCTCGGCTTCGTCGTTCTGGCGAGCTACACGATCGGTGGGCTCGTCGGTCAGATCCGCTTGCCCCACATCACGGGCTACTTGATCGCAGGCCTCGTGTTCGGCCCCTCGTTGGCCAAAGCCCTGGCCACGTTCGGCCTCCCGGCGCCATTTGACAAGGGCATTCTGAATGACGACGTGATCGAACAACTCAGCTTGTTCGACACGTTGGCCGTCGCCCTGATCGCGCTCACCGCCGGCGGCGAGCTCAAGCTCGAGGGGCTCAAAAAGGGGCTTCGCGCGATCAGCTCGATCCTCGCGGCGCAAATCGTGTCGATCGGGGTCCTGGTCACCGCCTTCTTCTGGTTGATCTCGGGTGCCGTGCCCTTCATCGGTCTGCCGGGGATACAAGGGCTGCCGATGGCGACCGCCCTGGCCGTTGGCGCAATGGTCGCGTCGGTCTCGCTGGCGACGTCTCCCGCTGCGACGATTGCCGTCATCATGGAGTCGCGGGCTGTAGGCCCGATGACGAGGAACGTCCTGTCGGTGGTGGTCCTCAAGGACGTGGTCGTCGTGGTGGCGTTCGCGGTCGCCCAGGTAGTGGTCGCTCAGCAGGTCGGCGTGAGTGCAATCGAGGGCGGGCTCGCGGCCTTCCTCCTGCAGCACATCGTCTTGTCGATCCTGTTTGGAGCCGTGGTCGTGGGCGGGCTGATGGCACTCTATATCCGGTACGTCAACCAAGAGCTCCTGATCTTCGTGGTCGGCATGGTCTACTTGGTTGCTTTCATCGCGAACCGGTTGGGTTGGGATCCGGTGCTGGTGTTCCTCGCCGCCGGCTTTGGCGTTTCGAACTTCTCGAAGGCGGGGCACCGGCTCATCGAAACCGTCGAGCGGCTCTCGCTGCCCGTTTACGTCGTCTTCTTTACGCTCGCCGGAGCAAAGCTCCATCTCGACCAGCTACGAGACGTAGCCCTCTTCGCGGCGGCTTTGGTCGGTGTCCGAGCGTTTGCCGTGTATTCCGGCACCAAGTTGGGCGCCCGCTTCGCCAAGGCCGACGAAGCGACCCAAACCTTCGGGTGGATGGGCTTCGTGTCGCAGGCCGGCGTCTCGATCCTGCTTGCCGCGATCATCGGAAATACGTTCGGAGAGATCGGACGGTCACTCGAAACACTGGTCATCGGCGCCGTCGCGATCAACGAGCTGATCGGCCCCGTGATGTTCAAGATGGGGCTGAGTCTCGCGGGCGAAGCCGTTACCACCCGCACCTCCCTCGCCCCGACACGGCACCTGTCGGTGAAGCCCCCATCGCTGCGGCCCGAGGGCGCTCTGAGGCAACTCGAGCCCTGGCCCGAGCACATCGGCGAGAAAGACCTCTGGGGCGCCACGCTACAGACCAAGAGCGCCGAGCTCAACAACCGCATGCAGGACCTCGCCGGGGATCTTCAGAGCCTCGTCCGCGACGTGTCGACCGGGCCGCTGCGGGATTTCCAAATCGACGCAGGCAAGTACCTCCGCGACTTGCGACGCGAGTTCCTGCGGCACCATCGGAGGTTGACCGTGCAGGCCCGTGCGGAGGACGGTGCCGAGCGCGATGAGCTCGTCACGATGCTCCGCTCCGCACAATCCGATCTGGCGGCGCACTGGCGCGGGATCGTGCTCGGACGATCGGTGACGCTCGCCAAGCTCACGTGGACCCCGGAGGGCATGCTGGAGAACGTCGATACGGTGGTCGACGAGTTGCCGGAGGTCGTCACGGCGCCCTATGAGGACCTCTCCTATGAGTCCAAAGAAACCGATTCGCTGTGGAAGAGGTTCCGGCGCCAACTCCTGCGCCTGAGGCGGGGCTGGCGCAAAGCCTCAGGGCAGGACTCGCCAACACGCGATGTCCGACTGCGCGCCTTGGGGCGCTTTCATCTCTCGTATGATGCGCCGGCGCGGCTCGAGGGGTTGGCCGCGCTCTTCGTCGAAGCCGATCGCCACCTCGCGGCCCGAACGCGAAGCCTCTTCGACGGAGTGATCGCAGGATACGACGACATCGTCGATCTCTCCGCGGATCAGGACGCAGATCTCGAACGTCAGCTCGTTCGACTGCGGCACGACGTGGAGGAAGAGCTGGCTCTCGCGCTCGACGAAATCGTTCGCATCACGAGCGACGGAACCCATCGCGCCGCCAGTGCGCTCGCGACCGGCTTCGTCGAAATGAAGAAAGATCTCCCGACGTTCGGGACCCTCGACCTGCCCACAAGTGAGCGCCGTACGAGCCGCCGCTTCGCGAACCGCATGCGTGCGATGGACACGCTCACCAAGGATGTGTCCAACCTCCGAAAGGCGAGCTCGGCCGAGTATTCGTCGCTGGCGATGGAGCTGGAATTGCTAGGCCTCGAAGCGCGCATCAAGGACAACGTCGCCGAATACGTCTTGCGACTGACCAATACGGTGAAGCGCCGCGCGACCTCGCAGGTCGAGCGTGTGAGCGACACCCTTCAGAAAACGCTCACGGAGCTGAATGTCGAGCTCGAAACCGACTACTCGGGGGAAGAGCTCGCAGCGGCGCTGAGGCAAACGACCGAGGCTACGAGCAAAGCCACCGGCGAAGCCGCGCGCGTGACCACCGAGCTCTACCAAGACCTGAGCGACGATACGAAAATCGCGCCTCTGCTCGACACGTTGGTCGATGCCTGCCGGGGCCTGACGCCGCGCTATCGTGTAACGGTAGGGCAACGTCAGACGGGCGAGTGGCGCCTACCGACCGCGCTTCCCGAGGTCGAGGTGCCCTTCCGAGAGGTCGTGCTCACCTACATCGACAGCCGCGTCGCCCCCAAACTGCTGGCCAGTCGCCGGGATCTCGCCGAACGGGTGCAGCCTTTGGCCAACCTGTTGCAAGAGCTCGAGCGCGTGGTTGCGTTCAATGTGGAGCTAGCAACCGCCGAGCTCGAGATCGTCCACGACGAGGCGATCCCCGAAGAGATGCACACGCTATTGCGCGACATGGTCTACGGTCAGCTCGAGCGGAGCTACAACTCACTCGAAGAAATCCGGGCCGAAGCCAAGGGTTGGCCTGCGGTCATCGAGACGGAGATGCGTGACGCGGCGCTCGGCACCCTGGAAACGCTTCGCGGCGAACTCGCCGAGGGCTCGTTCAGCAAGTCGCGCCTCGAAGCCATGCGTCGTGCCGCCAGTGGTCTTCGGATGATCGAGAAGGCGGAGCGCCAACCCCGTATGAAGCGGCTCAAGGCACAGCTTCGTGGGGGGCTTCGTGCACTGTTTGGCGAGGAGCGGCTCGAGCGTTGGAGCGAGCGTCTCGGTTTGACCAGACCGTTGCCGACCGAAGAGCTCACTTCCGGGTCCTTCGCCGCTCCGGAAGTGGCAGCTGACCTTCCGCTGGTTTACCGACGCCTCTTCGCCGCCGACACGATGGAGGCCGGCGACGTACTCACCGGCCGCGACCAGGAGATCCGCCGCGCCGAATCCGTGCTTTCGAGTGAGGCCAAAGGACGATTGCGGTCGGTCGCGCTGGTCGGCGTCGACGGTGTGGGCAAAGCGGCGGTGTCGAGCGCGATCGTGCGCAGCCGCCGCTGGAAAAACGTGAAGCGGGTCGTGTTCACCGGTCCGGTGAACGTCGAGGACGTCGACGCGATCTTCCAGGACGCACCCGAAGGTCAGCTCGTCGTCGTAGACGGCCTCCACTGGATGCTTTCGATGGCGCCCGGGGGCTTCGATCCACTTCGCCGCTTCGTCAAAGGCATCATCGACGAAGGGGGACGCCGCCGCTGGTTGGCACACGGCGCCGTGCTGTTTTGGAACTTCGCCTCCACGGTCGCCCCTCTGCGCGACGCATTCCCGGAGGTCATCCGGCTCGAGCCGTTGAGCGAGCACGAGCTGCAAGCGGCCGTCATCGCCAGGCACCGGTTGAGCGGTTTCGAGCACTCGTTCGATCGCGGAGACGGATCGCCGATCGAGGGCCTGTTCGCAAGAAGCGCGACCCGCATTCGCCGGCCGTACGACCAGTATTTCCACGAGCTTCAGGAAGCGACCGGCGGTCTCGTGCGTGATGCGCTTCGGCTTTGGCTGGCCTCGATTCGAGTTGTCCAGGACGACATCGTGCACGTCGGGCCCATCCCGGCTTCGCCGTATGCGCGGGTCAGGCGCCTTCCCGACGACATTCTGGTCAACCTCTACCAGATCGCACGAGAGGGCTGGATCGATCCCGCGGGCCAAGCGAGGCTGTTCAGGCTCGACCTCAACACGGCCCAAGCGCAGCTGAGCCGGCTTGCGCACCTGGGTTTGCTCGAGGAGCGCGAGGGCGCCTTCGTCATCGCGGTGCACCTGCGAGGCGTCTTGGGCCGTGTGTTTGCAGAACGAGGGTGGGTGTTGTGATGTCGACGCATTGCCGCTTCTGCTGGTCGTTTCTCCTGAGCGTGTGGATCGCGGCCCCAGGTGCGGCGCAGCTGATCGACCCGCCCCCCTTGAACCCGCGCCCGCCGGCGGAACAAGAGGGGCAGGCCGAGCCGGCGCCTCCGCCGGAGCCGACCCGGGCGCCCCGGCGCGCACCACCCAAGCCGGCGAGCCCCCCCGAGCCGGAGACCCTGCCCGAGGAGCCTCCTCCGAAGCCACCGCCCGCAATCGCCAAGGCGCTACCCGAACCTGTCGAAGAGCCGGCACCGGTCGAAGAGCGCAACCGTCTGTTGATTCTGTTCCTCTCGCTACTCGGCGTGGGGGTCTTGCTTTTCATTACGGAGCGTGCGCGTGGCTGGATCACCGCGAACATTCCCCTGAGGCGTGTCCTTGGTGCGATGGTGTTCGTCTTACGACTAGTCGGGGCCGGCCTTCTTCTCGGGATCATCCTGCAGTTGGTCCCCGCGAGTCAGGACTGGATCCTGTGGACGTTGGTGATCCTCGCGCTCGTCGTCGGATGGTCGGTGCGTGATCTCTTCGCCGACCTGGTCGCGGGTGGGGTCTTGGCCGCCGAACGTCGTGTGAAGAAGGGCATGTGGGTTTCGGGCGATGGATTTCAGGGCACCGTGGAAGGGCGATCGCTGCGGGCGACGTGGCTGCGCGACGGGCAAGGACACCGCTTGACCGTGCCCAATCGGGCCATGGTTGGTGCACCGATGGTGTACGACGCCGGCGCAGACGCCGAGCACGAGGTCATCGTACGCCTCGAAGGGTATGAGGACGCCGGGAAGGTGCGGCTGGCGCTGACCGACGCGATCCTCAGCTCACCCTGGGTTCTCGCCGGGGCCACGCCGGTGGTATTGCGCGATCCCGCCGATCCGGTGGTCTGGCGAGTGCGAACCAAGCTCCTCGAGCCGCGCTTTTCGGTCCATTTCGAGGGAGAGCTCCTCGAGCGGGTCGAGGACTTGCTGAGACACGAGCCAGAGCCCGAGGAGCGGGAGACGGTTCCAAGCGAAGCCCCGGCAAAAGGCTGATCAATCGATCCAGTCGCGAAGCTCACCGGTCAGGACCCGCGGGGCCTGTTGAAGCTCTTCGATCGTCTTCGCGCCGCAAAGCAACATCACCGACCGAAGCTCGCGCTCGATTTGCGATAAGAACGAGCGCGCGCCCTCGGCGCCACCTTCAAGGAACGCTTGGTAGACGTTGCGCGCGATTCCGGCGCAGCTGGCGCCGAGGGCGATCGCCCGGGCCACGTCCATGCCACTTCGGATACCGCCGGTGGCGATCGTGGTCATACCGGCTTCAACGCAGTACCGAACCGATGCAGCGGTGGGGATGCCCCAATCCCACAGGGCCTCACCAAGCACTTGTCCGTCGCCGTCTGCCCGAAGTGTCTCGACACCGACCCATGAGGTCCCGCCGGCACCCGAGGTGTCCGCGTGCCGAATGCCGATCGCCCTAAGCTTCAGAGCGACCTCGCGACTGATCCCGTTCCCGGTCTCTTTCGCGATGACGGGCACTTCGAGCTCGGACCACAGCCGCCTAAAGGTCCCGAGGCCCCCGCTGAAGTCCCGGTCGCCCTCGGGTTGAATGAGCTCCATGGCCGGATTCATGTGCACGCAGAGTGCGTCGGCGCCCACATCGCTCAGCATCTGCGCGATCGCCTCGGTCGGGAGGTCGCGCGCCTGAACCACGCCGACGTTTCCGAACACAAGAGCATCGGGCGCGTGCTCCCGCACCTGATACGTCCAACTCGTCTCTGGGCGTTTTTGCATTGCGCGCTGACTGCCCAAGCCAAACGCGTACCCGAGGTCGTTCGCGATGGAAGCGAGAGCTCGATTGATCTCGGCGGCGCGTTCATGGCCGCCGGTCATCGCCGCGATCAACAGCGGCGCGCGGAGCTCCTTGCCTAGCAGCCGAACACGCGTGTCGATCGAATCGAAGTCGGTCTCCGGGAGCGCCTGATGCACGAGGCGCACACATTCGAGAAGGGTAGTGCGCTCCCGAAACGCGACGTCGTCGGTCGCGCACAGATCTAGATGGTCGGCCTTTCTCTGCTCAATATCTGCGCTCATTGCGTTGCTTGCTCGGCAGCTTCCTGCCGTGTACGTAGCTCGGAATAAGGACACTCACACCGTGGCGCAAGGACAAATGGATCTCGAGTCTTGGATGGGGAGGATTCGCCGGCACGTCGACGCCATCCTCGAGCGGTTTTTCGAGTCGAAGTGCGACGAAGCAGCCCGGCTTTCGCCACAGGCCATCGAGCTGGTCACCGAGGTCCGCGACCTGACGATGCGCGGAGGCAAGCGGCTGCGACCGATCGTCACCGCGGCAGCATACCGGGCGGCGAGCGGAGGCACCGACGTCAGCGCGACCTTTGAAGTCGGCGCCGCCCTGGAGCTCTTGCAGACCTACTTGCTGATCCACGACGACTGGATGGACAAAGACAACGAACGCCGAGGAGGGCCTGCGGTCCACTATGCGTTTCAAACACGGCACCGAGACGAGCATCTCGGTGCGAGCCTGGGCATTCTCGCCGGAGACCTGGCTTCGACCTTTGGTTGGGAGCTCCTGCTCGGAAGTCGTTTTCCCGCAGGCCGGCGCGACGACGGATTGGCGCTCTTCGTCGAGATCCAAAAGGAGGTATTCGCGGGGCAGCAGCTCGACCTCATGGCCGATGTAGACGTCGAGCGCATGCACGACTTGAAGACCGGAAGCTACACCACCCGCGGGCCTGCGGAGCTTGGAGGCATCCTCGCCGATGCGGACGAGGCCAGCATGAAATCGCTCCGCGGCTGGTCCGCGCCACTCGGGGTCGCGTTTCAATTGCGGGACGACCTGCTCGGAACGTTTGGAAGCATTCAAGAAACCGGCAAGCCCGGCGACGACTTGCGACACGGAAAGCACAACGCCGTCGTCGCAGCGTTTCGCAGGCTCGGGCCGAGCGACAGCGAGCGCGCTTTGCTCGAAGGCGTCTGGGGGAATGCCGATGCGACGGATGACGAGGTCCGAGCTGCCACCGAGTTGCTGTCTGCGTCCAAGGCGGCGGTCGAGGCGCGGCTCGCGTTCTTGGCCGACGAAGCGCGGCGGGCCTTGGCCACAAGCCCTTTCGACGAAGACTCCAAGCAAATGCTGGTGGAAGTGACGCGACGGCTCACGGACCGAGGGACCTGATGGGCTTCGGGAGAGGCAAGGTTATCCTGCTCGGTGAGCATGCCGTCGTTCATGGTTGCCCGGCGATCGCAGTCGGCATCGAACGTGGGGTCACCGCGGAAGCAAAACCCGCAAGTCGCGACCTGCTGCGGCTATCGCCATGGGGCTTGGCACTCGAGCCGGATCGAAAAGGGGACGAGCCTCTCGAGCGCGCGTTTGCCGCTGCGCTCGCGCTCTATCCGGAGCGCCCAGCACTCGAGGTGAGCGCCCAGGTCGATCTGCCGGCCGGGGCGGGCCTCGGCTGCTCCGCAGCGATTGGCGTGGCCGTGCTCGACGCGATCGACGAGGCCCTCGGCATCGAACGATCTCGGACAGACCTCGCCGAGGCTGCGCTCGCGTGGGAAAAGGTCTTTCACGGCAACCCATCGGGGATCGACAACACCATGTCGGCCATCGGGGGCGTCGCGCTCTATCGCAAGGGTGACGCGCTCGTGCCGCTTCGCTCGAACAAGCCGTTGCACTTGGTGATCGGGTATAGCGGCGAGTCCTCGAGCACCAAAGAGATGGTCGCGTCGGTCCGCCGCCAACTGGAAAGCGACCCCGAGCGCGTGAACAAGGCGTTCCAGGGGATCGAGGCTCTGGTGCGCAACGCAAAGCTTGCCATCGAAGCTGGCGATCACGTCGCGCTCGGGCAACTGCTCGACTTGAATCACACGATTCTCAGCTCGCTGATGCTGTGCACCACGAAGTTGGACGAAATGTGCCAGGCGGCGCGAAAGGCCGGAGCGCTTGGAGCCAAGATGACGGGCGCAGGTGGAGGCGGCTGCATGTTCGCGCTGGCGGCCAAGCATGATCAGGCGTTGAGGTTGCGCGACTTGCTCGGAGGAGACTCATTCGTCTCGGAGGTGAGCGCATGAACGATCGTGTCACGGAAGCAAGCGCCCGGGCCTGCGCGAACATCGCGCTGGCCAAGTACTGGGGCAAGGCTGACGCGAAGCGGAACGTGCCGGCCGTTCCGAGCATCTCGCTGACGCTGGACCAGCTGGTGACCGAGACGCGTGTGCGGTTCGATCCGGCGCTCCCATCCGATGTGGTGCGCCTCGACGGCAGACGGGCGACCGCAGCGGAAGCCGAACGGGTCGTCACCATGCTCGACCGCGTTCGACGGGAATCGCAGCTGCGCCTGAGTGCGCATGTCACGAGTCACAACCACTTTCCAACGGCGGCAGGGCTCGCGTCGAGTGCGTCCGGTTTTGCCGCGCTTGCTGCGGCGACTTGTGCGGCGGCGGGGCTTCGGTTCAACGCCCGTCGGCTCAGCGCATTGGCTCGCGCGTCGAGCGCTTCGGCGGCCCGCTCGATCTACGGTGGATTCGTCGAGCTCCCGGCAGGCAGCCGGGGTGATGTGGACCTGGCCGCTAGACAGATAGCGCCCCCCGAGCACTGGAACCTTCGACTGGTCGTGGCCCTGACCGAGCTCGGCGAGAAAAAGGTCGGCTCTACCGAGGGGATGGAGCGCTCGCGCAAGACCTCGCCCTACTACCAAGCGTGGTTGGACCAAGCGCCGAAGTGGTCGCGCAAGATCAAGCGCGCGATCAAGGAGCGCGACCTCGATACCCTCGGCTCGGCGATGGAGCAAAGCACGCTTGCCTTTCACTGCTGCGCGATCACGTCCGATCCGCCGATCCTTTACTGGGCGCCGGCAACGTTGGCTGCTCTTGCTACCGTTCGTGGGCTTCGCGAGCGGGGCGTGCCGGCCTGGGCGACCATGGACGCTGGGCCGCACGTCAAGGTGCTTTGCGAGGTCGGTGCCGCGACCCGTGTTCGTCAGGCGCTCGATCGAACCCCAGGCGTCACCCGAACCTGGGTCGCCAAGCCCGGCCCCGATGTCGAGGTCCATCGATGACCCCGGTCGGTGCGAGCGCACCTGGAAAAGCGCTCCTGTGCGGCGAGTATGCGGTTCTCGAAGGTGCACCGGCCGTGGTCGCCGCCGTAGGCCGGCGAGTCTCGGTCGCTTGGCGCGAAGACCAGACGACCGTGCCTCCGGAAGTCGAGGCCACGCTCCAGCTCGCGCAGGCCGAAGTCGGGCAGGTGCCTTGGTCGTTGACCCTCGATGTGAGCGATCTCGAGCAAGATCGCATCAAGCTCGGGTTGGGGTCGTCCGCCGCTGCGGCTACGGCGACCGCCGGCGCTGTCTTTGCAACGCACGGACGCGACCTCGGCGACCCGAAGACTCTACAGCGCGTCTTCACCTGTGCGCTCCTCGGGCACGCGTCGATTGCGCCGCAGGGCAGTGGCGTCGACGTCGCAGCTTCGACCTTCGGCGGGTTTCTTCGATTCGCTCGCGCCGGAGACAACGTCGAAACACGCACTCTGCAACCTCCGAGCGGGCTACTGATTCGCTTGGTGTGGACGGGACGTCCGGCCCGAACCAGCCAGCTCGTGGACAAGGTGCGAGCGCTTCACAGTGACGACCCCCGCGGATATCGCGAATCCATGGATCGGCTGTCGGACCTATCGGATCGATTCGCATCCGCTTTCGAAGCAGGCGATGGAGCCGAGGTCCTTGCGGGGGCTGCCGCGTATGCCGATGCGATGCGTGCGCTCGGAGAGGCGGCAGGCGCCCCAATCGTCGATGCGCAGCTCCGACGCGTAGCTGAGATCGCTAGGCGTTTTTCGGGGAGCGCCAAGCCTTGCGGCGCCGGCGGCGGGGACGTCGCAATTGCCTTTTTCAGGGCACCAAACTCGGCAAAACGCTTCGAAGTGGCTTGCAAGGGCGAGGGGCTTCATCCTATCGATGTCTCGTGGGGTGCAACAGGCGTGCAGGCCCGTTGATGGGAGGAGGCGTCACATGCTGATCAATGTCTACATCCTGTCGCTCGTGCTCGGAGCCGTGCTCCTCGCGGCCTCGATCTTCTTGAGCGAAAAGCGCGTCGACTCCGACGACCAAACGCGGGCGCACGATGACACGACGAGGCCGAGCCAGTTCGGCCAACTCGACGGTGTCGCAGGCGGGGACTTCTTCGCGAGGACCGTGCGGTCGCGAAGGTTCTGGACGTTTTTCGTGTCCTTCTTTGGAATGACCGGACTAGTCCTCGACGGGCTGGACCTCATGGGCCCAGCGGTATCCCTCGTCGTGGCCCTCGGGATCGGAACGATCGCGGGCGCAGGAGCTTCGGCGGCGGTTCGGATCGGCTCGAGCTGAGCCTTCGCCTCATGCCGGGTAGGCCCGAACCTTTTCTTCGAGCCGGGCTATGACCCTGCTGGAGAGGTTTTCACCGCAGAGCCGCGACATCTGCTGAATGAGCGTGGGGCTGGTGACATTCACCTCAATGAGCTTTCCGCCGATGACGTCGAGCCCGACGAAGAAAAGCTGATCGGCCACCAGGCGCGGGCCGATCGTGTCGATGATCTTCCGGTCCGCATCGGTGACCTCCGCTGGCGTGGCCGAACCTCCGACATGGACGTTGCTCCGAAGATCACCCTTGCTGGGGACTCGCCCGACGACCCCGAGAAGCTCGCCGTCTACTAGCAGGACTCGCTTGTCCCCTTCGTCGTACACCTCCGGGATCAGCGCTTGTACGATCGCGTTGCGCCTTCCTAGCTGGGTGACCGCTTCGATCAAGGCGTTGAGATTGGTGTCCTCACGGGTGAGTAGAAACACCCCTTCGCCCCCATGACCGTCGATCGGCTTGATCACGGCCTTGTCGCCCACGTCGCTCAAGAAGCGCAGGATCTCGTCCTTGTGGCTGGTCATGATCGTCGGCGGCACGATCTCCGGGAAATGATGTGCGTAGAGCTTCTCGTTGGCTTCGCGTAGGCCACGCGGGTTGTTCACTACTAGGGTGCTCCCTTCGAGGTGATCCAGCACCAGCGTCAACCACAGGTAAGCGTCGGTGAAAGGTGGATCCTTGCGGATGAAGACGGCGTCCACATCGACCAAGTCGATGTCTTCTGGCTCGCCCAGCGTGATCGGTTCGTCGGCGTCGAGCTGCATGGCAGCCTGGCGTACCCGAGCAACGACCCGCCGGCCACGCAGCCCGACATCGCTCGCCAAGCAGTGGTCGACACGATGGCCGCGCGCCTGTGCCTCGAGCATCAGAGCGAAGCTGGTGTCCTCGTCGACGATGACCGTCGATACAGGGTCCATGACGAACACGAAACGCATCAGACTCTGCGGTAGCACCCAGGCTGGTTTGGAGGCAAGGTGGGAGCGATGAAGCGCTTGGTTTCGGTTCTGTTGTGGTGCGTTTCGGCGCTCTTGATCGCGGGTCTTGCTGCTGGATCTCCAACCGCCCAGCCTGAGCATGCAGCAGCCTTTGGGCGCTATGCGGTTGCCGCCGATCATCCCGAAGCATCGAAAGTGGGCGCCGAGATCCTTGCTGCAGGAGGAAACGCCGCCGACGCCGCGGCGGCAACCATGCTTGCTCTGGGTGTGGTCAATCCAGCGAGCAGCGGCCTCGGCGGCGGCGGGTTTGCTCTCTACTATTGTGCCAAAGACGGCTCCCTCACCTTCCTCGACTTCCGTGAGCGCGCCCCGCGTGCTGCAACCCGGACCATGTTCGAGCTCGAAGGCGAACGCCCAGACGGACCGGCGAATTCTCCTTCTCAGTTGGGAGGCCTCGCAGCGGGCGTCCCCGGTGAGCCGGCCGGCATCGAGGCGCTGGTCACCGGGTTCGGCAAGCTCTCTTTGCACGAGGTCGTCGCGCCTGCGCTTCGGCTCGCCGAAGACGGTTTCGCGGTGAGCGATGCGCTAGCCGCCATGGGAAGCGCGTTTGAAATCCAGCTTCGCAAGGACCCAGTGATGGCCAACTGGGACCTGCGGCCTGGCGCGACCTTGCGTCGCCCAAGCCTTGCGCGCGTGCTCCGCGCGTTTGCGGAAGAAGGAGCCGCGGTGATCTACGGAGGGGTCATCGGCCGCGAGATGGTGGCTGCCGTTCGGAAGCACGGCGGCATCATGACATTGGATGACCTCTACGCTTACCGCGTGAGAAGGCGCGAACCGCTGGCCACGACCGCGTTCGGATATCGGTGGGTGACGGCACCTCCTCCGAGCGCCGGCGGGTTCACGATGATTCAAAGCCTGTCGATCCTGGAGCAGGCGGCCGGACCGACGCCCGCCTCGGGCGCGCAGCTCCTGCACGCGATGGCCGAATCCTGGAAGGGGCCGTTCCTGGATCGTCAGCGCTACTTCGGGGATCCGGACCAGGTGATCCTACCCCTCGAGCAGATGATGGACGACTCCCGCATCGCCAGGCGCGCCGGGCTCGCGGACGACGACGAAGCCCACCCGAGCGCCGAGTACGACTTCCCGGTCGAATGGACGCGGGACGCTGTTGCAACGCCCGACAACGCCGGCACTTCGCACTTCTGCATCGTCGACGAGGAAGGGAACGTCGCCTCGGTCACGACGACGGTGAATCTTCCCTTCGGCGCGCGGTTTACCGGCGGAGGGATCGTCATGAACGACGAAATGGACGACTTCGCGAGCGGCATCGGCAAGGCCAACGCGTTCGGGTTGGTCGGGGGCGCACGCAATCTACCAGGACCTTGGAAGCGTCCGGTGTCGACGATGTCTCCCACCATCGTGCTCGAAAAGGGCAAGCCCGCCTTGTGCGTGGGTGCTTCGGGTGGAAGCCGCATCGTGACCGCGACACAGCAAGTCGCGATGAACGTCTTGCTGCATGGCATGAACGCCGGCGAAGCCGTGGCGGCCCCACGCATTCATCACCAGGGCATTCCCGACGCGCTTCGCGTGGAGAAGGTCGCGCCATTGGACCCGGCGCTTCAAGACGCACTTCGCGCCCGGGGCCACCAGATCAAACCGATTCACAACGTAGCTACCGTGCAGGCGATTCAAATCGAGCACGCCCGGGAGCGCCGTCTTCGGGCGGCAAGCGATCCCCGCAAAGGCGGACGCCCCGCAGGTCACTAGCGAAATGTGGCGAGATACTCGTTCACGAGCGCGGCATTCTTCGCGTACTGCTCGCGCGTCGTTGCCACGAAATACGTTTCGATGAGCCGGCCCAAACCGAGCACGTCTGCGCCGATCTCCAGAGTGACGCGTCGTTCACACTGATGGCGTGAAACCGGCTCGACCATGACGGCGCCCTTAGCCCGAATTCGCTCTGGAATCGAGGACGGAATGACGCGAAACTCGTAGCGCTCGGCTTCGATGTCGAACGTCCCCTCCTCGACATAGCTGAACCGCTCCCCGAAAACCCTTGCCAGGGCTCTCGGCATCTGGTGGGTGGGCCAAATCTTTGCCCGACGGTAGCCGGTTTCCGGGTTCCACTCCTGGAGCTCGTATTCGAATCCGAGCCCCTCGTACAAGTAGTGATTGAAGTCTTCGCTACCGAAGATTCGCTCCCAGAATTCTCTTTCGGAGCAGTCCAGTAACTGCCGGATCGCAAGACTCTTTGGCATGTCTATTCGGTGATTCGAACGACGACGACGGTGATGTTGTCCTCGCCGCCGTTGTTGTTGGCTTGAGCGATCAAGGCTTTTGCGGCCGTTTCGACGTCTGGGTCGGTGTTGTGAACGATGTCGAGAATGCGGTCGTCGCTTACCATCCCGTTGAGACCGTCTGAGCAGAGCACGTAGACGTCACCCGGCTCGACGTTTTCGAAATAGAGATCGACGGCGACCCCATCCTGCATTCCGAGGGCGCGCGTGATCACGTTGGTCGGAAGTCGCTCTTTTTGCGCATCCGTGAGATTCGGCATGACCAACAAATAGTCGTTCAACAAGGAGTGATCGCGCGTCAGCTGCGTAATGCCTCCGTCGCGGACTCGATAGGCTCGACTGTCGCCGACGTGCACGATGTGGATCTTTCGATCGTCGCGGACGAACAAAGCGCCGACGACGGTGGTACCCATACCTTGAACCGATCGGTTTTGAATCGATGCTTGAAAGATCCGCTGGTTCGCGAGCTTCACCGCCGACACCAAACGGTTCTGATCGGGCGTCAAGCGCG
>CP070713.1:3188494-3202848 GCA_020351445.1 Myxococcales bacterium | reverse complement strand
GTCCACCAGCTTGGTAATCGGCTTTTTGGTGCGCTCTTTTAACCGCCAAAGGCGTTGCAGGTGTTCGGAGGAAATTCGTGGGCGGTAGGTCCCCGCCCATTTCATCTCATACTCCGGCACGCCAAAGGTGGCGGTTTGAATGAGCCTTGTTTTTTTGTTTACTCATCTGTCCATATCCCTCACCTCCTACATATATTATATCAAAAAGAGTTGAACTTGTCAACTCTTTTATTTAATCTTTTTCAAAGTTTTCAACACACCCACTAACATCCGCAAGATTTTCCTCACAACAGTTTCCATTAAGTGTAATGCCCCACGGTTGATTTGTTCAGTATAGAGATCCGATGTCCGAGATGAAGCGAGTGCTGGTAGCGATGAGCGGCGGGGTGGACTCCTCTGTCGCCGCTGCGTTGCTCCGCGAAGCCGGGCACGACTTGATTGGGGTAACGCTCCACCTGTGGGACGCCGACGGCGAGCAGCAGGTCGGCCGATGCTGCGCGCCCGAAGACCGCGACGATGCGCGCCGAACCTGCGAGCACCTCGGGATCCCGCACTACGTCCTCGACGAGCGAGACGCATTTCGCAAGCACGTCGTCGATCCGTTCGTGACGGACTACCAAGCTGGGCGTACGCCCATCCCGTGCGTGAGCTGCAACCGCACGGTCAAGCTGACCTACTTGGCGGAGGTAGCTCGCCGCTTCGATGCGACGCACATCGCGACCGGGCACTACGCGCGCCTCGAACGAGCGACCGACGGCCAGCTCCGTCTGCTGCGCGGCCGCGACGACGACAAGGATCAAAGCTACTTTCTCTTCGGGTTGCCACAGTCGACGCTCGAACGGCTTGTCTTTCCGCTCGGAAACCTCACGAAGTCGGAGGTCCGCGAAGCCGGCAGGCGCTTGGGCGTACCCAATGCCGACAAACCGGAGTCGCAGGAGTTGTGTTTCGTGCCTGACGGGCGGGTCGGCGACTTCATCAATCGCCAAGGGAGCCCGACCAAGCCAGGCGATATCGTCGACCCGAACGGCACTGTGCTCGGCCACCATGAGGGCGTCGCAAACTTCACCCGCGGCCAGCGGCGTGGCCTCGGCCTGGGAGGGGGCGGCACCCGATATGTCCTGCGGATCGTTCCCGATAGCGCCGAGGTCGTCGTCGGCGACGACTCGCAGCTCTACGATCGGAAGCTCACCGCGACCGATGCCCACTGGGTCGCCGGCCCTCCAGCCGACGAGTTCGAGGGCGAGGTTCGCATCCGATATCGGCATCGCGGCGCCCTCGCGCGCGTCACACCGTGCGGGGACGGGTTCGAGGTGCGCTTCGACCGGCCGCAGCGTGCCATTACGCCGGGCCAGGCCGCGGTGGTATACCGTGGTGACGAGGTGATCGGTGGTGGCTTCATCGCGTGAGCTCAGCGCGATCAATTTCGGGGGAGGGCTCGCGCCGCCTGCCGAGATGACCCTCTATCTCAACGTCTTCACCAACGTCGAGCTGGTCGACAACAAAGACCCCGAGGAGCGACGGGCGGTGCCCGATGGCGACTTCCGGTTTCTGTTCGAACGGGGATTGCCAGCTCAGTGTTTTCAGTACTGATGCCCGACAAGCGCTTGGTGCAAGGCGACGTTCGCGCGGTTGGCCGCGGCGGTGACGCCGTGGTCGAGACCGCAAAGGGCGTCGTATTGGTGCCCGGAGCTCTGCCTGGGGAGCGCGTGGAGCTCGCCCTCGGTTCGTCGAGGCGGGGTGCGGCCCGAGGGCGCCTGACACGGGTGCTGCGCGCAGCGACCGAGCGCCGGGAGCCGTCTTGCGTCGATGCCTCTCGCTGCGGCGGTTGTCCACTCATGATCGCCACCCCTGACCTCCAGCGCCGCATCAAAGAGGGCTTTGTCCGAGACGCATGCCGTGGCCTGCCCGGCGCCGATCGCAGCGAAATCGAGTGGGTCACGTCACCCGCGGAGCTCGGGTACCGCCGCCGCGCGCGCCTCGCGTGGCATCGCGGAACGATCGGTTACCGACAGCTCCATTCGAAGCGCGTGACCGACATCCGGGAGTGCGTCGTGTTGATGAAGCCACTGCGCGCTGGCTGGGACGAGGCGCGAGAGCAACTTGCGTCGTCGCTGCGGGGGACAGGCGAGATCCAGCTTCAGCTCACCGGCGCCGATCGAGTCGTAGTCGACCTCCACGCCAATGAGGACCAGCCGCCGGAGCTTTTTGAAAGCTGTGAAGCACTTAGTACGCGGCCGGTCGTCGCCGGGGTGACGCTCCGAGTCGGCACCTCGGGACATCCAGCGACGTGGGGCGAGACCCGCGTCGTGATCCCCGGAGGAGGGGACGGCACACTCGATGGGCCGGGCGGGGCATTTTCGCAAGCCAACGATGAAGTCAATGCCAAGCTCGTCAGCACGGTCGTCGAGCTCTCCGAACCAGCAGGATTGCGGGTGCTCGAGCTGCACTGCGGGATCGGCAACTTCACCGTCGGGCTTGCGGCGAGCGCCAAGACCCTGGTCGCGGTCGAGCAGGACCCGCGCGCGGTCGAAGCGTGCCAAAGGAATTTGAAAGGGAGGGGGCTGCACGCGCGCGTTGTGGTTGGCGACGCGAACCAACCGCCCAAGGGTCAGTACGACGTGGTTGTGCTCGATCCGCCGCGCCAAGGCAGCAAAACGCTCTTCGAGAGCAATTTGCTGCCAGGCCCGAAACGCTTGATCTATGTCTCGTGCGACACCGCGACGCTCGGGCGCGACCTCCGCCTCGCCACCGCGAAAGGCTACCGCATCGACCGCATCGTCGGCTTCGACATGTTTCCCCAGACGGCGCATTTGGAGTCGCTCGTTCGCCTCGTTCGGGCTTGATCACGCTGCGTTGCCCAGGCCCGGCGCGGGCGCTAGCTTGTGCGCGGATATGCGCTGCCCCTACTGTGGAACGTTGGAAAACCGCGTCATCGACTCGCGTCTGTCTCAGGCAGGCGAGGTCACGCGACGACGACGAGAGTGTGAGCATTGCGGACGCCGCTACACCACCTACGAGCGCGTGGAGCAGACCTTGCCCCTCATCATCAAGAACGACGGGCGGCGCCAACCCTATGACCGCGACAAGCTGCTTGCCGGCCTTCGTCGCGCGTGCGTGAAGCGTCCGGTGTCAGCGGAAGCCCTCGAGCGTTTCCTCCACCAGATCGAGCGCTGGCTGGTGGACACCGGAGAGCAGGAGGTTCCCTCTTCGCGCCTCGGGGAGCACGTGCTGCACGAGCTCCGCAGCTTGGATCCGGTCGCGTATGTTCGTTTTGCCAGTGTCTATCGTGACTTCCAGGACGTTGGGGAGTTCCTCGACGAGCTCAACGGGCTCAAGGGCTGACATGTGGTCGGACTTCGAACGCGGCGCGATGGAGCGGGCGATCGCGGAAGCCAAGCGCGGGCGGCCGAGCCCGAACCCGCGCGTCGGGGCAGTGATCGTTCGCGATGCAAAGATCATCTCCGTCGGGCATCACGAGCGAGCCGGTAGGGCACACGCCGAGGTCGTCGCGATCCAAAACGCCGGTAGCTCGGTCGAAGGCGCAACGCTGTACGTGACATTGGAGCCGTGCAATCACCACGGCCGGACGGGTCCCTGCACCGAGGCAATCCTCGAGGCGCAAATCGCCCGCGTGGTGATCGGCTGCCGCGACCCGGCGCCACACGTCGCGGGCGCCATCGATCGATTGAAGACCGCCGGCGTCGAGGTGGAGGTCGGGCTGATGGAGCAAGAGTGCACGGCGCTGATCGCCGACTTCGCCAAGCACGTTCGGACCGGGCTTCCGTTCGTCACGCTGAAAGCCGCCGTGACGCTCGACGGTAAGATCGCGACCCGTACTGGCGACTCCAAGTGGATTACCGGCGAGGAAGCGCGAACCGAAACCCACCGAATGCGCGATGAAAGCGACGCGATTCTGGTCGGGGTGGGAACCGTGCTCGCGGATGACCCGAAGCTCACGGTTCGCCACGTCGAGGGGCGAGACCCAGTCCGCGTCGTGCTCGACGCCGACCTACGAACCCTCCCGACCTCGGCTGTGCTCGACCAAGGCGCATCAGGGGCGGGAACGTGGATCTTCCATGCGCACGACGCGGACAGCGCGCGGGGCGAGGCGCTTCGCGGCCCAGGCGTCGAGCTGATCCCGGTCTCCCGGCACGCCCGAGGGGTCGATGTGGAAGAGGTTCTGAAGGTTCTAGGTGAGCGCGACGTGGTCCGGCTCTTGGTCGAGGGCGGCGCGCACGTGCACGGCACGTTCTTGGATCTCGGCTTAGCCGACCGTGCGGCCATCTTCATCGCGCCTCGCATCGTGGGCGATTCCGATGCGATTTCCTTTGCGGCCGGCTCCGGGGTCGAGTCGATCGAACACGCCTGGCGCTTGGTGCGGACACGGGTCCAACCTTTGGGATCCGACTGGTTGGTCTCCGGCGACTTCGAGAGGAGACAGTAGATGTTCACTGGATTGATAGAGCAGGTGGGAACGATCGACCACCTCGAGCGACGCGACGATGGCCTGTCGATCCGCATCGCATGTGCGCTTCACCCGTACGAGCTCGGCGAATCGATCGCGGTCAACGGGACCTGCCTGACGGTGAAGGCGTTTTCCGAAGGGCACTTCGACGCTGACGCATCGCTCGAGACGCTCGACAAGACCAACCTCGCCGACCTTAGCGAAGGGGACCGGGTTCACCTCGAGCGGGCGCTTGCGCTCGGTGACCGTTTGGGCGGACACCTGGTCACCGGTCACGTCGATGGCGTCGGCACACTTGCTGCAAGGGCTCCCGAGGGAGACTACGTGCGCGCGAGCTTCGAGGCCCCCAAGAGGCTCGCGCCCTTTGTGGCGCCCAAGGGCTCGATCACGGTCAACGGAGTAAGCCTGACGGTGAACACCGTCGCAGGCACCCGCTTCGACGTCATGCTGGTGCCGTACACCCTCGACGAGACAACGTTCGGAGAAATGGCAAACGGCACGCGGGTCAACCTCGAGGTCGACATTCTCGCCAAGTACGTCGCGAGCCTCATGGGCAAACCCGGCGTGGACGCCCCCGAGGGCTGAGGATTTGCAGCGGTCCGCTGGAATGACGGGCACTTTCGCGTCATGGTGGCGGCCATATGGCGACCGCAATTGAGCGGGTCGTCGCGGCGCTGGATGACATCCGAAAAGGAAGAATGGTCATCCTGGTTGACGACGAGGACCGCGAAAACGAAGGCGACGTGTGCATGGCCGCCGAAATGGCGACCCCCGAGACGATCAACTTCATGGCACGGCATGCGCGCGGGTTGATCTGTCTCAGCCTGACCGAGGACCGCATCCGTCAGCTCGACCTTCCAATGATGGTCGATGACAATCGCTCGTCGCGTTCCACGGCGTTCACGATCTCGATCGAAGCTCGCAGAGGCGTCACGACCGGCATTAGCGCCGCGGACCGCGCGCATACGATCCTGACCGCCGTGGCCGATGATGCTGGGCCCGCCGACTTGGTGAGCCCCGGCCACGTGTTCCCGCTCAAAGCGGTGGCTGGCGGCGTGCTGCAGCGCACAGGTCATACCGAGGGCTCCGTCGACCTCTCCAGACTCGCTGGCTTGATGCCCGCGAGCGTCATCTGCGAGATCATGAAGGACGACGGTACGATGGCGCGCTACCCAGACCTGGTCGCCTTCGCCGAGGAGCATGAGCTTCGGCTGCTCTCCATCGCCGACCTCATCCAGTACCGACTGGCACGCGAACGGTTGGTCACGCGGATTCGGCAAACGCCTGTCGAGATGCCGACGGGACGTACCTGGACCGGTTCGGTCTACCAGGTTCAAGTCGGGGGCCAAGAGCAGTTCATGGCATTGTCCTTGGGCGAAACGACCTCGAAGCCGACGCTGGTACGCGTGCATCGCGGCAGCGTGCTTGGCGATGCGTTTCAGGTGCGTATGGGCGACCGCGTGCACATCGCGGACTGCGTTACCGCGATCGAACGTGAGGGCAATGGCGTGATCCTGTTCTTGCCCGGACATCCCGATCCCGAAACCGATCTTGCGTTCTACCTCAACGAGCCGATCAAGCGTCCCCCCGAAGAGCCGGGCGTGGTGCTTCGCGAGTATGGCTTTGGTGCGCAGGTGCTGTCCGACCTCGGACTCGCACACCTCCGCCTGCTCACCAACCGGCCTCGGCGGATCCCGAGCCTCGAGGCATACGGACTCGATGTCGTCGAACAGCTTCTGGTTTCGCCCGGCGGGGAGCTCAGCCCCGCCGAGCCACAACAGTCACGGGACGCGCAATGAGCGGCGATCGCAACCAACCCCTCGTCGACGTCGAGGCACCGGCGGACGCGCGGTTTGCCATCGTGTGGTCTCGCTTCAACCACGCCGTGGTGAGCAAGTTGCTCGAAGGCGCAAAGGCGTGCTTTGCCGATCACGGCGTGGCGGACGATTCGGTTTACGTCGTCGAAGTCCCAGGTGCGTGGGAGCTTCCGTACGCCGCACAGCAGCTCGCACAGAGCAAGCGCTTCGACGCGGTAGTCGCCCTCGGCGCCGTCATTCGTGGGGGTACCCCGCATTTCGACTACGTCTCGGAGGGCACCGCCCTGGGCCTTGGGCGAGTCACGCTGGACACCGGTGTCCCGGTCATCTTCGGCGTGCTCACGACAGACGACGAAGCCCAGGCGTTCGATCGCGCCGGCGGCACACACGGGAACAAAGGCCGTGACGCCGCGCTGACCGCAATCGAGATGGCTGCCTTCGACCGGAAACTTGCGGACGATGGGATCACGACGAAAAGGCCGTGAGGCCGCGCTACGCATCCTGTACTTCATGGATGTGTCGCACGTGAGTGGAACGCAGGCGATCAAGTCGTACTGGGGGCACCTCGCGGGCCACGGCGAGCCGGCCGAAGAAGTCGACTTCGCCAACCAACTCGTGCGTGCCTACGCCGACCATGAAGGCGAAGTCGACGAGCTCATCCGCTCCGCGAGCCACCACTGGCGCCTCGAGCGCATGCCGATCGTCGACCGCAACGTGTTACGGGTCGCCATCGTCGAGCTTCGCGAGATGGGCGACATCCCCAAACGTGTAACGCTCAACGAAGCCGTCGAGCTCGCCAAGCGTTTCGGCTCGGAGGGCAGCGGCTCCTTCGTCAATGGCGTCTTGGATCGGATCGCCACCGAGCTGGGGAAGTCGTGATCGCGTACGACTTCGTCTCGTCTGCACCCCAGAGCCTCGACGAGCTCCAAACCGAAATCATCGTCCTGCCGTTTTTCTCCGACGAACGCCCACTGCGCGGGGCAGCGGGGCTCATCGATTGGCGCCTCTGCGGTGCGCTCACGAGGAAATTGATGGCCGGGTATCTCGACGGCAGCTTTGGCGAAAAGGCCCTAGTGACCGGGCCGCCGAAGCTCAGATCCGAGGGGCTGCTGCTCGTCGGCCTTGGTGAGAGCACCGCGTTCGACACTCGTGTCGCGCACGAGGCGTGCGCGCTGATCGCGGAGGCATTGACCGAGGCCAAAGTGTCTACTGCAGCGCTCGTGTTGCCGGGCCGGAGCCTCGGTCTGTTGCCTGCGCTGCAGGCCATGCAGCTCTGGCTCGAAGCGAGCCCACGTGACGGCGACCTCGAAGAGGTCTGTATCATCGAACGCGCCGAAGAGCATCGCGCGCTCGACTCGCTTTTCGACGGCCTGCGTCGCCAGGCTGAATCGCCGCTCGACTAGCGTCGCTTGGGCCTCTTGGCCGGCGCCTTGCCCCGTCTTTTCGGCGCGCGCTTCTTCGGTGCTGCCCGCCGTTTCTTCGGGGCGCCCCGCTTCTTCGACGCCTTTCGCTTTGGCGCTGCGCGCTTCTTCGTGACCTTGGTGCGTTTCTTCGGGGCGGACTTCCTCTTCGGCGAGCCCCGTCTTTTCGGAGCTGCCTTTTTCTTCGTCGTGCGCCGCTTCTTCTGAGTCACGCGCTTCTTCGCTGCTCCGCGCCGCTTTTTCGGAGTGCTTCTTTTCTTCGTGGCTCGCTTCTTGCTCGGTGCGCCGCGTTTCTTCGGTGCAGGACGCCGTTTCGCCGTCGTGCGCCGCTTCTTCGGGGCGCCGCGTTTTTTCGCCGCGGCCTTTTTCTTGGCTGCAGCCTTTTTCTTTGCAGCTGCTTTCTTCTTGGCCGCTGCCTTTTTGGCGGCTGCCTTCTTGCGCTTGATCGCGTCGGCTTTCTTCTTCGCGGCGGCCTTCTTTCGCTTCAGGGCGTCGGCCTTCTTCTTGGCGGCCGCCTTCTTGCGGGCAACTTCGGCCTTTTTCTTCGCCGCCGCCTTCTTCTTCTCGAGCGCCGCCTTCTTCTTCTCTGCGGCCTTGCGCCTCGCTTCCGCCTTCTGCAGCCTCAGGAGCTCGGCCTTCTTGCTCGCTTCGGCCTTCTTGCGAGCGGCTTCGGCTTGCCGGCGGACGGCTTCCGCCTTCTTCTTCGCTTCCGCCTTTTTGCGGGCGGCCTCCTTACGGGCGGCCGCCTGAGCCAGTGCAAGCTCTCGGAGGTCGATCGTCTTGGACTCCACCCGCTTGCGGCTCTTCTTGGGCTTCGCCTCTTCCTCTTCTTCCTCCACCTCCTCGACGGGAAGCTGGGAACGGGGCACGAAAGGGCGTCTGGGCGCGGGACGACTTGCCTTGATGCCCGAGAGCGGGAGGTGTCCTGCTTTCTTGGCCGCCGCGTAGGCGGCGCGCATCGCCTCCGGCTCGGCGAAATACTTCGTCATCGGCCCTAGGTAGAGCGTCTTCCAGAGCTTTTCGCAGGCTTTTCCCAGGCCTCGGGGGATCTTCGTGTGGATCACCTCGACCTTGGTGCCGCCAGCGACAGGCTCAAACGTGATATCCACCTGCGAGTCGTTGGAGCCTTTGGGAAAATCCCGGGTGCGCCACGTCATCGCGATCCGGCTTCCAGTTACCAGATAGACATGGGTCGCATCGATGAAACCATCGTGCGCTACGACTCTGCCGCCTACCCAGGGGTCCACCGTAGCCCGTGCCCCCGTGAAAGCGGAGTGATGGCGCTCGTCCATCCAGGCGGAATAAATACGGTTTGGGCTCGCAGGTATCACGGACGAGACAGTAAATTCTTCCGTGTCCATCGTCCTCAGGTTCCTTGACTTGCTGGCCTGTATAAGTCCAGGAAACTCATTTGAAAACCAGAAAATTGCACCTGGCCTGGGGTGGAGCCGGTCATTTGCGATGTTCTTGTAGGCTATTTGGGCGAGTTCGGCACCCCGACCGCTAGATCGCAGTGGATCTCTTGACCCCACCGGCGGCCGTGCTTCGATGCAAAGCTCGATGCCGCAGCGAGCTCCCCGGCACCAGTTCTGGATCGACCGTGGAGGAACATTCACGGATTGCATCCACCGCGACGGGACCACGGGCGCCCTTCGGGTCACCAAAGTGCTCTCTTCGGATGAGGCCCCGCTCCTGGGCATCCGAGCGCTCCTTGGAGTCGGGGCGGACGATCCGATCCCCCCGAGCGAGGTCCGGATGGGTACGACCCTGGCGACCAACGCGCTTCTCGAGCGAGGGGGCTGCCGGTGTGTTCTCGTGGCGGACGAGGGGCTCGGAGACTTGATCCGAATCGGCGATCAGACGCGACCGGACCTGTTCGCGCTCGAGATCGAAAAGCCGGAGCCGCTCCCCGACGCCGTCGTCGAGATCGGCGCCCGGATGACCGCAGACGGGTCTGTACTTTGCACCCTCGATTCGGACGCCGTCCGCCACGCGCTGCAAGAGGCGCGTGACGGTGGCGCGGAATCCGTGGCGGTCGCGTTGATGCACGCGTACCGCGATGGTGCCCTCGAAAGCCAGGTCGCGGCAATTGCAAAGGATGTCGGTTTCACGCACATCTCGTTGTCCGGCGAGATTTCCAACGAGCTCGGGCTCCTCGGCCGCACCGATACCACGACCGCCAACGCGTACCTCACGCCGCTGCTGACGCACTACATGATGGAGCTCGAGAAGGAGCTTGGAACCGGGCGTCTGCGAATGATGCAAAGCAACGGCGGGCTGGTCGATGCGGCGGGCTTCATCGGGCGCAACGCCGTGCTCTCGGGCCCGGCCGCGGGCGTCGTGGCGACCGGAGCGGTTGCTGACGAGCTCGGTCTTGCGGAGGTGATCGGCTTCGACATGGGCGGTACGTCGACGGACGTTTCGCGGTGCGCCGGCGAGATGTCGAGAGTGTTCGAAAGCCAAATCGGTGGGATTCGGATCCGTGCGCCGATGATCGAGCTACACACCGTCGCGGCAGGAGGCGGGTCGATCTGTAGGCTCGAAGGACAACGAATGACTGTCGGCCCGCAGAGCGCGGGCGCGGATCCCGGACCGCTTTGCTATGGCAAACCCTACGCCGAGGAGCTCACGCTAACCGATGTCTCGCTTTGCCTGGGACGCATCGCCGATGACCGATTTCCATTTGCGCTGAACAAAGAGAGACCGGCGAAGAAGCTCGCGCAGATCGCCGCTTCACTTCGCGCGCTCGACGTTGAACGGACCGCCGCGGACGTGGCGGATGGCTTCCTGCGGGTCGCGGTAGAGAACATGGCAGCGGCGATCCAAAAGGTGTCCGTTGGCCGTGGCCACGACGTGCGCACGCACAGCATGGTCGTCTTTGGTGGCGCGGGCGGTCAATACGCGTGCCTCATCGCGCGGCGTCTCGGAATTCGAAGCTTGGTGTTCCATCCGTATGCCGGGGCCCTGTCGGCCTTCGGAATGGGCGTTGCGAACTTCGAATGGCACGCAGAGCGGGACGCAGGGCGCGCGAGCCTGGACGACCCGTTGCCCGACGGATGGGAGGGCGCGTTCGCGGAGCTCGAAGCTTCGGGTCGGTCCGTGCTCGAGCGAGACGCCGGCTCCGGTGCGCGATGGAATGTCCGGCGACGGGTGGCGCTTCGCTACCGAGGTACTGAAACCGCGCTGGCCGTCGACTGGGCCGACGCGAGCGCGATGCGCGCGGCGTTCGAGACGCTGCACCTGCGCGAGTTTGGGTACGTGCGGCCCCATCATCCCGTGGAGGCGGCCACGCTGCGGGTCTCCGTCGAGCTCAGGGGCGCCAAACCCGAGCTGCCCTCCGTGGAGCCAGGGACCGGCAAACCCGCGCGTAGAGCGATGCTCTGGTCGGGTGGGGCGCTGGTCGAAGCGCCGGTTTACCGACGCGAGAGCTTTCCGATCGATACTGAGGTCCCAGGGCCCGCCTTGGTGTTGGACGCGACCGGAAGCGTCGTCGTCGATGCAGGCTTCGTCGCGATCCGAGACGCGCGTGACTACCTGATCCTCCGGGACACCGACACCACCATCAAGCGCGAAGCGGCCGACACGCGCGTCGACCCCGTCCTCCTCGAGGTTTTCAACAATCAGTTCAAATCGATCGCGGAACAGATGGGCGTGGTGCTGCAGCGCACGGCGATGAGCACCAACATCCGCGACCGCCTCGACTTTTCGTGTGCAGTGTTCGATGCGGAAGGAGGCCTGGTGGCCAATGCTCCGCACATCCCGGTGCATCTCGGCGCGATGGGCGAATCCGTGCGCGCTGTCCTTGCTGCGCACCCAAGCACGAAACACGGTGAGGTCTTCGTCACCAACGACCCCGCCGCCGGCGGCTCACATCTTCCCGACATCACCGTGGTCACGCCGGTGCATGACCGCGGCGGAACACTTCGTTTCGTCGTCGCATCGCGTGGGCATCATGCCGACGTCGGCGGGTTGACGCCTGGTTCGATGCCACCGTTTTCCACCTCGCTCGAAGAAGAGGGAGTCGTGCTACGCAGTCTACGAATCGTCGAGGACGGTACCTTTCGGGAACAGCTCCTGCGGGACGTGTTGACCGGCGGCCCGTACCCTGCGCGCAACCCGGACGAAAACTTGGCGGATATTCAAGCTCAGATCGCGGCCAACGAGAAAGGCACACAGCTCCTGGACGAGCTCCTCACGCGGTATGGGCTCGACGTCGTCGCCGCATACATGCAACACATCCAGGACAACGCGGCCGATCTGACGGCTCGCGCGATCGAGGGCTTGCCAGACGGCGTGCACATGTTCGAGGATCGGCTCGACGACGGGGCGCGCATTGCCGTTCGAATCACCGTCCGCGGCGGCGCTATGGAGATCGACTTCGAGGGGACCGACCCGGCACTCGACAACAACCTCAACACGCCGCGGGCGGTCACGATGGCGGCGGTTCTCTACGTGCTCCGCGTGCTGGTGGGCAAACCGATCCCACTCAATAGCGGCTGTTTGCGGCCGGTGACGGTTCGGATTCCAGAACGCTCGCTTCTTTCGCCCGATCCCGATCGTGCGGTCGCTGCGGGCAACGTGGAGACCTCGCAGCGCATCGTGGATGTCCTGCTCGGCGCGCTCGGCCTC
The DNA here is from genome assembly GCA_020351445.1 of Myxococcales bacterium. Classification (GTDB taxonomy): domain Bacteria; phylum Myxococcota_A; class Polyangia; order Polyangiales; family Houyiibacteriaceae; genus SG8-38. The sequence goes on along the minus strand of CP070713.1, from coordinate 3,190,516 downwards.
GCCGCCGCCAGCCAAGGGACGATGAACAACATCACTTTTGGCGATGACCGGTTCGCATACTATGAAACACTCGGAGGAGGGGCCGGCGCCACCGCGGGCCGACAGGGCGCGTCGGGCGTGCACACGCACATGACCAACTCCAGGTGCACCGACCCGGAGGTTCTCGAAACCCGGTTTCCCATCCGGATTAAGCGCTTCGAGCTCCGACGTGGGTCGGGGGGGCAGGGGGCCAACGCCGGGGGCGACGGCCTGATCCGCGAGCTGGAGTTTCTGGCTCCGATGCGGGTTTCGGTGCTCTCCGAGCGGCGTGTCGTCGCGCCCTATGGTATGCGCGGCGGCGGTCCAGGGGCTCCGGGCATGAATTTACTCAACGGCAAGCAACTCGCTCATCGCGTCACCGTCGAGGTGTTACCGGGCGACGTCTTGCGGGTCGAAACGCCGGGAGGCGGCGCATGGGGTGATCCCGAATGAAGGCCAAAGAACTGTGGCGCCGTCTCCAACAGATCGTCTTCCACAACATTCTGCACCTCGACGACACGCCGCACCGCATCGCCTGGGGTGTGTTCATCGGCGCGATGATTGCGTTCACGCCGACACTCGGGCTTCAGATCATCATCTACCTGCCGGTTGCGGCACTGCTACGCGCCAACAAAATCTCCGGGATTCCGATCTTGTTCATCAGCAACCCGTTCACGGCGGTACCGCTGTACTACACGACCTGGTCGGTCGGGTCAGCCGTGTTGCACCCCGAAAAGGAAGTCACGCGGGCCACGATCAAGACCTGGCTTGGAAACACCGGGCGAGCACTCAAAGACAACGGCGTACAGAGCCTGCTCGAAAGCGAGTTCTGGGCTGGCGCGGGCCGGCTGCTGGCAAGCACGGGCGGCGAGCTTTGGATGGGCGCCTTCGTATGCGGCCTGATCGTCGCGCTGCCCTCGTATTTCATCACCCGATGGGCCATCAACGCGTTTCGTCATCTGCGGGAGGCTCGACAACTCCCACACGGCCCGATGGACCCGAAAAAAAGGACATAGCCGACAGGCCGGCGCAGCGGTGCTACTAGCAGACCGTTTCCACCAACCCGTCGGCTTGGGATCAAGCTTTTTTGGCGGAGTCGTCGACGCGCTTGGAAAGCTCGCCCATCGACTTCGCGACACCGCTGATCATTTCAGCGGTGCTCTTGAGGGTGTTGGCAGCGGCGTCGATCGCGGTGCGCGTAACCCCGAGCCACAATGCGGTTACCTTGCGGCCCAACGTTGCCGCGCTCTCGGCAGTCTTGGCGACCTCATCGACGGCTGCGCTGAGGTTCTCTTCTACAATGGATTGCTTCTTTTCTTGCTCAGTCATCGGTTTTCTCCTGGTTCGGGGTCGATGCTTTGGGCAAGGCATTCCTGCCCGTGATCAATTTCCGTCCGGGGTCGTCGAACAGGACCATGTAGGCCTCGGACCCGGCGGGGAGCTTTTCTCCGGTGACGCCGCAGACCGCGTCGTGCACCAGCGTCATCGGCGTCACACCAACCGCGCCCTCGAGGGGATTGGTAGGTGGGGGCGACTCCTCTGCTGGCTCGAGCGCGTCCTCGGCCTCGTCCTCAAGGCCACCAGGAATCTTTCCCAGCTGCTCGGCGGACTTCCGTCGAATCCGGTGGCGCTCGGAAGCGAGCATTTCCGCCACCCCGCGGAGCTCGCCCTCGGCCTTGGCGCCGACCACGTCGAGAGTATCGAGCGCGTCCTCGAGCAGCGCCCGAACGACATTGGAAACCGGAACGCGCCAGGCATTGGCGACCCGCTTGAGCTCTTGCTCCAAGACGGCCGGCACGCGCGTATGCAGAACCCGCTCCTTTCTGGCTTCCGGACGGCTCTTCTTGTCGTCTCCGTCGCTCATGCCCCCTATGTAACACAACGTGATACACGCGCAACGGGGCTTGTGTCACAGTTTTGTAAATATCTGTAATCGTGACGCTTTGCCTCAACCCGGGTCAATTTGATTAATGTGTCACAGGCCGTCACGCAGCGGGCCAGCGC
>CP070713.1:3174017-3188394 GCA_020351445.1 Myxococcales bacterium | reverse complement strand
GCAGCAGCAAGAAACTATCGAACGAAATAACGGTGCGGGTCTTTCGCTTCAATCCGGACGGGAAAATCACGGAGCGCAATTTCCGATCGTGGTCGGGCGGGGAAAAGAGGCGCGTTGCGTGGGGGATCGATTTTGGGCTTTCGCGGCTCATTGCGGCGCGGGCAAGAAAGAGATACGACCTCTTGATATTGGATGAGGTATTTCGGCATGTGGACGCGGCGGGAGGGGAAGCGGTGGTTGAAATGCTGCAGGAGCTTAGGCAAGAGCGCAGCAGTATTTTTGTGATTGAGCATGATGGAGCTTTCCAAAGCAATTTCGAGCACCATTGGATGGTTACAAAGGAAAATGCGCGTAGCACCTTGTGGACAGCAGAGTATGGGGGCAGTGGTGAAAAAAGCGCACCGGTTGATCCGGAACCAAAAACCAAGCCGCGCAAGAACCGTGTACCGGCTCGAGCCTCTTCTAAGGCCAGGAGCCGGGCTCAGCGAAGCGCAAACTAGTTTTCTGAATTTGCCGAGGGGCGAAGCGTATTTCTTGGATGGGTCTGAGCACAAGCTGGGGGACTACGTTTTCATTTCGGTGCCCCCCAATATGCCCCGGGATACCTTGGCCGGGATCCAAGACAACGCTGTGCGGCTTTTTGACAAGCCGGTTGTGCTGACAACGCACAACGTGGCTTTTCTGCGGGCGGCTCGAATTACTCCCCGTGAAGCCGAGCGGATGACTGCGGAGGGGCGACGAAAAGCCGAGGCTGTTGCAAAGAAGGCCGCAGAGCGGCTTGAGGAATTGCGCGGTATGTGCACGGAGGCCGCAAAGGATACAACCGATGGTCAAAAAGCAGCGGCCAGTGAGAGCTCACCAAACGCTGACAAACCCCGAGACGGTGACAATGGCGATGGATCCGGGGCTGGCGGCGCTGGGGATTGCAGCGGTGAGCTGGCCGCAATCGGGGAGGCCGCGGCTGCTCTCTGCCCAGATCCTGCAGACGAAAAAGGCGAGCAAGAAAGACCTGCAGCAGATCCGTGTTGCGACGGATGACATGCGGCGTGTGCGGGAGCTCTGGGCTACAGTGCGCGCGTGGCTGGCGGAATATCAGCCGCGGGCCGTGGCCATTGAAGGCTATTCGCCGATCCCGGGAAAGCAGGGCCACGGGTCTTGGAAAGTCGGGGCGGTCACGTATGCCTTGGTTGCGCTTTGCTGGGCCCATGGTATTGAGCCGGTGATTGCTCGGCCTGCAGATTTGCGACGGCATTTTCTGCGGCGGGAATCAGGTACGAAAATGGATATTGAGCAGGCTGTGGGCGAAGTCGTGACGGGTGCAGCGGCTGTGATTGACGCGGTGGCTGTGAGCAAGCGCGAACATCTTGCGGATTCCATCGGATATGCCGTGGTAGCCCACCACGAAATGCAACGGATCCGGCAGCTGGCCGGTTTGTGAGGTAGACATGGCAGCGAAAAAGAGAGGTAGACCCCCGGGCAGCAAGAACAGGCCCAAGGCGGAGGCCACACCGGCGGAGGCCCCCAAGCGTCGGGGCCGTCCCCCGGGCAGCAAGAACAGGCCCAAGGCGGAGGCCACACCGGCGGAGGCCCCCAAGCGTCGAGGACGCCCCCCGGGCAGCAAGAACAAGCCCGCGGAGGCTCAACAGACGGTAACTGCTCCCCCGCGGCGACGGGGCAGGCCGCCGGGAAGCGGAAAGGCGGCTGCTGCTGCGAGCTCGAGCGGCAAGGCCGCGGCGCGCTCGTCGGCGAAAAAGCGTCCGCCGCCGCCACCGGCAGAGCCGGCTGAGCCTGCCCAGGCGCCTATCGCTCCCCCGCCGCCTGTGACGGCTGATGTGCCGCCGGCGGTGGTTGTGGCGGGGGAGCCGCGGGAAACCGTAGTGGCGTCGGTGTCCGATCTCCGGGTGGACGTGGATGCGCCTGAGCGGCGCGTCCTGATACGGGTGCGCGGGGATCTGTATCAACGCCTGATTCTGCTCACAAAGATGCAGAATGCCCATTTCCCCACGGATGAGCACCTGGAAGTCTCGGAGCAAGCGTCAATGTGCCTTGAGGCGGGGATCACCGTGTGCGAGGCTGACCCTACGTTGTTTGGCGTGCAGCCGGCTCGAGAAGTGGGGGAGGACGAGGATTATCAGGCGGCTTTGTCCGAGGCATGCACCGGCCGGATCGCAGAGGCGAAAGCATGAGGTAGACTATGCGGGGGGGAATTCTTGCTCTGACAAATTTCGACGTAACCGGGCCTTACCTGCAAATATGCAGGGCTGCCGTTGCTGCGCGCTTCAATGCGCCGGTGCAACAAGTCGGCTTGGAAGTGGATATTTCTGAGGGGCGGTTGAAACCGCGCTTTTCGATATCCGAGGAAATGGTCCTAGCGGCGGGAATGGATCGCGAGCAGGCGGCCAACGAGCTCCGCGGTACATGGGCGGTTGCCCGGCAGATCATCCTTCGCGGGTTGGCGCGGGCAAGTGAGTGTTGGTGTGCCTTCCCCTAGGAAGCGCCAGACGCCATTGCGTGCCGCGGCTACGCGGGAAACGCCGGATTGTGTGTCCACGCCTACGGCTGTGCTTGATCAACGGGGCGTCCGCAAGCGGCTTGAGCGCGAGACGGCAAACGCTTACCGCTTGGCGCTGGGCATGGAGTACGTCTACCATCCGCGGGGGATATCGTTCACACAGCTAGCTGGCAATCCGGAGCTAGGGAATATCCCGCTGAGCACGGTTACCAAGTGGGCAGGCCAAGATCGGTGGGTGGAACGGCGCCGACGTTTTACTGAGCTTGTTCGCCGAAAAGTCGAGAAGGATATTGCTGCTGAGATCGTGCGTCGGCGGGTCGAGACGCTAAAGCGGCTCGAAAAGATGCACAACGATCTGGTGGAAAAAATTGAGGCGGAAATGATGCAGACGCCCCTCAAAAGTTTGGAGGGGGCGACCATGGCGCTTCTGCGGCTTGGCGATGCTATCGACAAGATCCGAGGTGACGTGCGGGATCTGCTGGTGGGACGCCAGCCCGAAGCAGAGCCGGCGGAGGATGACGGGGAGCGTAAAACGACGCTTCAGACGCCGGCTCGCTTTTCGGCAGCGCAGAAGCGCGCCATGGCGAAGGCAGCGGTTCGAGCAAAATGGGAAAACAGCGCGGAGGATCAGGAAATGCACGAACGAGCGGGCGAACGGGCAGCCGAGATCACGCGTCCGAAAAAGAGGCCGCCGCCGCTGCCCCCAAGCGACGGTGGACAATTGCCGAGCGACGGATCTTGATCAGCGGCGTCGGCTACACAAGCACCCGAGCGCTGGCCCAGGCGGTGGGCCGATCCCGGGCGGCAATCGGTGCTCAGCTGTATCGGATGACTGGCCGCGGGAGCCTGGGCCGTGGTAGTTACGCGCTGCGCCAATTGATGCAGGCCACCGGATACGATGTCAGCCAATTGCGGCGCGCAGCGCGCGCCCTAAATCAGAAATGGAAGCGGTTGCACCCGCGGGGGCCCTTCATTATCACGGAGGAACAGCGGGACGAGCTCCTGGTGTGGCTGCGGCATGATTATTGGGCGGTGGGAGCTCGGCTGTATTGTTGCCTGCATTGCACAACGGATGTGCAGACGCATCGGGCCTTGGGGTTGTGCGGCCGGTGTTATTGGCAGTACGCCCGGAAATGCCGCCGGCTTGGCCTGATAATTTCGCCACGTGAGCAAGCCCGAGCTATTGTAACTGGCGGGCAGGCTGATAAGGTGGCCGCCGATGCCTTGAGTCGGATGCACCAGGGCCTTGCCGCCGATTTTGAGGTTTTACCGGAAATTGCTCGAGCAATAGGGGTGGACGGTGAAACTTGATCTGGGCGAGACTGATATTGATGTGTTGATGACGGCTCTAACCGAGTACCTATTTTCGGGGGAGGAATGGGGATATTCAGAGCGGGCTGCGGCTCATGATCTGCTCGAGCGGTTGAGCGATGCCCGTGAAGGGATCGAAGATGGATCTGGAGGAATTGCTCAGGGCGAGCGGTGCGCTTGTTGAGGACGTGATCGCCTATGGCGAGCAGCGCAAGCTCTCACGGAAGGATCTCTGGCTGGTGCTCAGCATGGCCCATGTCATGCTTGGGGACGTGCTTTATCCGCACGCTGCCGATGCAGCGGAGGCGTTTTCAGGGGTGCAGGAAGCCTCGGCGACGTATCAGGCCGTGGTGGGCCCGGTGGACAGCGTGTGCTGATCCGGGGGGCGTTGGATGCTTCACAAGGTGATCAAGCGCGTCGCGCGCTTTGCCGCACGTGGTGCGGACTCTCAACCGAAATTCCGATCGGTCCGGTGGCTGCCAGCGACTCAATTTCCTGAGCTCGGCCAGAGTGCCGGGACGTGGCTAGTGGCCTTCGATGGGCTGGTGGGCATTGCCTGCCACGTGGACGATCCGCTCCCCTCTGCGTTGCTGCCGACCGATGGCCTGGCCCAGGCGGTGAGCTCGCCCATTGTGGGCGTGGCCGATCAGGGTGTCAGCGTGGCGCTGCAGAGCTCGGCCGGCGGGGTGTTTCAGGTGCCGCACCTGGACCCCACCGGCTACCCTATGCCCCCGCGTGTGGCTGCTGTTGCGCAGTGGGACATATGGCCGAATTTGGCGCGCGTGGTCCATTGTGCCGCGGGGGCGAATAGTGGGCGGCCCACCTACGAGCACGTGTGTCTGCGGCCATCGGGGGCTGAGGCCACGGATTCAATTTGTCTGGGCCATGCACCGGGCTGGGGTTGGGATGCCCAGGTGCTTGTGCCTGCTCGGATCTTTGGCCACCTGGACCGCGAAGCCCCCTTGTCGATTGCAATCGACGATCAGCAGATCCAGTTATGGGCTGGGGGTTTAGAAATGCGCTGGGGCGCAGTCCGTCGGGATCTCACCTATCCGGATTGTCGGGGGGTGCTTGAGTCAATGCGGTCGCAGGGACACCGCGTCGTGGTCCCCACAAAGGGGCTTCTCGACGCTGTGCGCCAGGCAGTGAGTATCAGCGCGGCGAGTGCGGTTGCGCTCGTTTTCCAGGGGCAGGCTGTGGGTTTGCTGGGCTGGCGGGGCGCCGGGGAGGCGATGGAGCACCAGTACGATGTCACCTTGCCGGTGGTTTTTGGCCACGGGCCCGTATCCCCCGCGGCGCCGGCTGCCATCTATGTGGACGGCCGGTTGTTGGTGCGAGCTCTGCGGGCGGTGGACACGCCTACCGTTATGCTCGGGGTGGCGAAGGAGCATGATCCGTTGCGTCTGGAATGGGCGGGCGTGATGGAGTGCATTTGGCCATGGCGCCTGTAGGCGCCGAAAGGGGGGAGTATGGTAGGGGATACAGCGCGAGCCGTGACGTTTTTTCATGAGTTGTGGCAATTTACTGACCGTTTTGCACGGTTGGAATTCGGGGAGCCGCTGCAGGTAAGCCACGGCGGGGGGTTGCAGACGTGGCGGGGGGCCGTCTTGCATTACACCGCGGATCAGGATCTACTGCGGGTGCTCCGATGGTTTCGCAATCCTGAGAGCCGAGTCTCTGCCCACCTGGTGGTCTGTGATCGGAAGCTGGGGATCCATGACGAGATCGCGAAGGGCTTGCCCCTGGTGCGTGCGCTGCCGGTGACCGTGATCCAATGCCGGGACCCTGGGCATTCCGCGTGGCATTCCCGGTGGGCCAATGATACCTGTTACGGAATTGAGCTCGTTTCCGCGGGAATGCTCCGCAAGAATTCCGAGGGAGCGCTCTGCACGTGGCGACCACGGGATAGGCAATCGGGGATCTGGACGGAGCCGTGGGCGAGCTCCTACAAAGAGCCGGTCAAGCTCTGCGGCCAATACTGGGAGCCGTTCACGCCTGGGCAGATCCGGACCACGATTGAGACGCTGCGGCACCTACGGAATTTCGGTCCCCAATTTGCACGGCTCGAGCCCGCGTGGATTCTGGGCCATGAGCAGGTGCAACACGAGAAATGGGACCCGGGCCCGACGTTCCCGATCCATGGGGTGCGCTCTGCGGTTTTCAGCGCGGACCCTTACCGGGATCAGGAGTGGTGGACGCGATACGAGACTGATCCGCTGGACGGCCAGGCATGGCGGGATCTGGCGGTTGCGCGAGTAGTGCGGGAGCAAGCAACGTCGGCGGAAACCAGCCGAGATCCGAGCGTTGACGTGGCGTGGTCCCGCGCCTGGGCGGCATGGTCGAGACTAGCAGAGCAGCCAAGCCATTCGCAACCGAGGTGGCTGAAGCTGGGGCTGTATGTGCTCGGCTATGCCGTTACAGGCTACGGCGACGGGGATTTTTCGTCGCAGGAGCTCGGCGACCTAGATCAGGAGTCAATCCGCATTTTCCAGCGGATGGCAGCGTGTGCGGTGGATGGGATTGCGGGTCCTCAGACCTGCACGGCGTTGGTGGAGCGGCTATGGGAGCGGGTGGGCCTGGGAAACGGGAAGGCGATGGCCTGATCCGGGTGTGGCAGCTGCAGCGGGCGGCTGCAGCGCTGGCGACGCGGCCCGGGTGGTCGACTTGGGGGGTGGATTGGTTGATGCGGACGCAGGGCATGTGCCCCGCGTGTCTAGAGATCGGGGGCAGGCATGACTATTGGTGCCGATTCGGGAAAGGGTAACACATGGCGCCGAGTGAAGGTGATCATTGTCCCCGAGGGGAGTGAGCAAGAGCCGCTGCGCTTCGATCTCGATGGGATCGAGTTTCACTACGAGCGCGGCGTGCGGGCCATCCTTCCGGGTGCCGGTGAGCAATTCATGCGGTACGAGGCCAATGGGCAGGCTCGGATGCAGATCCTCGGGTGGAAGGGCTGTGCGTCTTTCGACGCATTCGAGCCGCGTACCGAAGTGGATCCGGTGGCCGAGTCTCTGCGCAATCGGGTGCTTGGCAATGTTGAGCGATGGCCCGCGGACGTGCCGCCGGATACGCCACCGGCCAAGATGGGCGATGGCCGGACGGTGGCCCAGGTGGCGGCCGGTCCGCTGCCGCTGCGCAAGCGCGGGAAAGGGGCAGGCAGTGGCGGCGACGATATGGTTTGATGGGGACTGCGGCGAATTTGTTTCGGCGGAGGCCCAACCTGGCCCAGGCGCGGGTGTGCGGCTCGAGCTCTGCTGGCGTGAAGGGGGCTTCCTGCGTATCCTGCTCCTAGAAATGGATCGTGTCACGGCCGCGGAGCTCGCAGGCCAGGTGTCCTCTGAGCTCGCGCGGGCGATGAAAGAGGGGGAACCATGGCGCGAGCAATCAGAGGGATCCTAAAGCGGCTGCTGTATTGGATATGGGCGGAGGAAATCGGGGGGCTGCGGACCGCGGCGACACAGGCCCTTGGCAATGCGGTGTCCGCCGTCGAGGAAGTCAAACGGCTTCGCAAGCAATTGTCGGCAGTCATGGCGATTGACGTGGATCTGCATGACGGGGGAAAGGCAGTGCTTCTGACTCGCGTGAATGGGGAGGACCGGTGCAAGATAATCCCCATTGAGCCCGATTTGACAATGGAGCAGTATCGCGCTTTTGTGAAGTCAATCGAGGAAACCTACGGTGCGCGCGTGCGCTATGCAGACATGCCCGCGGGTTGGCCGAAGGCCTATGTGCTTACGGGGGAGGGGCGTTGAATGGAAAAATGGGCTTGGACGTGGGTTGTCCGCCGTGATGGGTGGATGCGGCGGCTACCGTTGGCGCTTCCGCTCTTTTCGGAATTGAAGATCCATGAGCCCGCGGAAAATGCGATTTGTCAGCGTATGCTGGACGCGGGGGAGGCTCCGCCGGAAAATCTGAATGTGCGGCACCGGGTTTTCCGGCTGCAGAAGATCAAAACAACAGGGGAAAATGCGTTGCCATGGGCGGAGCCCCACTATTATCAGGAAATCTGAGGCGCTGTGCGCGAGCTCTACTGGCTTGGCTTGATGGCTTTTTGGCGGGCTTTTCCTCAGTCCCCGCTATGTCGGCGTTTGGTATGTGCAGAGATACGGGCGCAGTGGCGCAGGGATCGGTTATGGGCTATTGGGTAGAAGTCGAATTTGATGCCGTTGTGCTTGACGATGAAAACAAGCTGGCCGTGCTGTTTGAAGTGGGGGATTCCACAGTCTGGATCCCGCGGTCGCAAATGCGTGACGAGGAATATGACGTGTGCAGCAAGTCGGGCACGGGGACATTCGAGATCCCGCGGTGGCTGGCCGAGAAAAAAGACCTTGTTTAGGTGATCTCATGAACGACAGACAGCGTAAGGGTGGATTGAATTGGGAGCCCGATTCGGTATTTCAAGAGGGGCGTGTGATCGGGCAAGTGCAGACAGCGGAAGGGAATCATGGCCGGCTCTACAGCGTGCGCTTGGGCCGCGAAAATCCGCGGTTGCCTGACTCTCTGACCCCCTACCTCGAAGCCCGGGATCTGGCGGCCGTGCGTGTTGTGATTGACCGGATCGAGGACTACTTGCGCGAGAAAAAGACGGCGCAGCTGCGGGATCGGTTTCATCCGAAAACCGCGGCGGGACAGCGTGGCGCATGACGCCAGCGCTCGAGCGGCGCGTGTCCGGCTGTGGGCAGGCCATCGGCCAGGCGTTCAATTGGGTGCAGCACGTTTTCTGCTATGAGGACGGCGGTGTGCTGCAGATCCGCGTGCTTCACACCTATCCGGACGGTGTGGACATTCGCAGGCCCGTGCGTGCGTACCTGCGAGACTGGATCCCGCGTGTCATCCCGATCGAGCTCTCGGTGATTGCGATTCCCGTCAATCCCGAGCCTCTGACCGCTGAGCAAGTGGCCATGATGGGCTTGATCCCCTAGGCTCGCCCCCCTATTCTGCCCCGCCAAAGGGGGGTCACATGAGATCGATTTGTGCTGCGTTGCTGCTACTGGGTGCGTGCGGGGATTCTGGCCCGCGGCCGGACGGTGATCAGGAGTCAATGGAGCTCGCGCTTGGGGCGGCTGCCCTTCCAGGCGCAAGCACGCCGGCGGAGGACCCCGCGGAGGACCCGGCGGAGGACTCCGCAGAGCCGCGGGAAGCATTCATTCCACCGGACGGGACCACCGAGCAGGTGATCGAAACGTTGGACTGCCCCCGCGGTGGGACAGTGCGTGTGACGATCCGCCGTGAGAGCTCCGAGGACCCCTACAAGCGCAAGGGTTACCTTCGCTGGGAATACGAGGCCTGTGGGACGCTCGACTATGGGACGATTGACGGCAATGCGAATTACAGCCATGACGTGGAAGCTGGGCCGCCCTGGCGCCGCGTCCTGCAATATTTCGCCGACCTCGAGCACACTGGCAGCGCGGAGGGGGATTGCAACGCCTACGTGAAGCTTGAGCAGCATTGGCATACCTCGGATCATCGGCTCGAGCTCGCGGGCACGTGTCCGCACCCCGTGCGGGAATGGTGGGGAGCGCTGGGGATCTGAAGTGTCGCGGTACTCCTACACACGTGAGGCGATGTGTCTGGCTTGTCTCCACTACGAGGGGGACAAGCGCTGTCGGCTCTGGCCGCATGACCGGCGCACCGGGTTGCAGAAGGCGGTTGCGGATTGGCTGACTGTCCGAAAGCGCGAGCGCTGCCCGGGGTTTGACCCGACGCCCGAAAGTTGTGGCGAGGATTGACGTGCGCGAGCTCGCGCGCATGGGTATCCTAGCATGGATGGAGTCTCACAAGTACGCGGCGGCGAGAGCCGCCTTTCTGGCTTACCACGCGGCGCTCAGACGCGCTGAGGACGCGCGGCCCTACCAAGATGCCAGCTTAGGTCGATGGGACGCGCTATGGGCCATAGAAGGGGCACAGCGGGCCCATATCGAGGCTGTTGAGGCTCTGCAAGCGCTGCCCGAAATAGACGACCCCATGGCTGCGTTGGCCATGGAGGATCTGGAATCGGTATTGCTCGAGCTCGAGCAGCGTTTCACAGAGGGGGACTCATGAGCAAGGGTGTAATTGCAGTGATGTTGACTGCGGCGCTGGGGATCGGCGGGATCCTGGTGGCGTCGGCGGAGGCCGATGCCAAGAAAGAGGACCGTGTGTGTGTGGATCTGGGCCTGGGCTATGGGCTGGGGTTGCGGCCTGTCCCTGTCCATCCAAAGCGTGTGCAGAGTTTTGCTGGGGGGTTGGCCCTGGCCGCGGTGCATGCTGGTGCCTGGAAGGACATGGATTCCGAGCAGCTGTCGGACTACGTGATCGACGTGGCCAAGCGCGTGGCCTATGGGGACTACCAGGACGATCCGATTGAGCCCACCGATCCTACCGATACCTTCCGGTAGACCGCCCCGAGCATAGTGCGAGCTCCGCGCCTAAGTCCTAGGTGTCATGCCTACTTATGCCATAATTTCGCCTGCTTAGGAAAAAGCGAAGGGGGTGCGCTTCTTTGGGTGACATACGGATATCCGTATGTCACAATAGGATTGATACGACACAACACAACACAACGGAGCGAAAAACATGAGATCTTTCCTTTCCTGCAAAGTGGTGGCGGTCGACGGTGAGGACGTGACGGTGCGCGTTGATCAGGAGCACGTTCAGACGCGGCTGGGCGAGCTCTATGAGGCGGCGACGCAGCCCGACGATGCCCTGGCCAGCCGGTATGTGTCTCTGTATCGCCAGGCTCAGGCGATGGCTGAGCACCAGCGATGGGAGGCAGCCCAGCGCGGAGCCGTCCGGGCCTGCAAAGGCCACCGGGGGGACTACAGGACGCTAGAGCACTGCTTTAGCTCGTGTGCTGCCCAGGAGCCCTATACCGATTGCAATCCCAGCAGCCACGGCGGGATCACCTACTCCGAGGTATGCCGGTGCGGCGCGGAGCGTGCGGTCAACGTCAACGGGATGCACACCGAGATCGGTTGCTGGGGCATGCCCAGTGTCAGGCGCTAAGGGGGATCCCATGTATCGTGTCAGAGTCGTTGAGCCGGGATGCCCTGGCGCTGTGCTCTACACAGCAGATCGGCCTAGTCGATGCCATGCGTGGATCGAGAGGACAGGAGCCGCATACGAGTATCACTACGGCGTGGCGATACAGCGATGCAATGACGGGTTGTTTGATCATGGTGACGGACACTGGGGGCCGTATGAGGTGGGCTAGTCGCGTGATCCTGAGCCGTCCCACCGGGCGGCTCAGACGTGACGTGACAAGCGACAACACAACACACGGAGGTATCAGCATGAATCGGCAAGTCCTCACAAACGATAGTGGCAAGTGGTTTGACCGTGACAAGGCATTGCGCTGGGATGAGAGCACGCGGTGGGACGGCAGCAATCACATATCGTGCGCCACCGGCAGCCAATGGGACCATGAGGAATTGTATCGCACGGCGTCCGGCCGGTGGATCCTGCACACGTGGTCGCAGTGGCAGGGGTCCTCGAGCAGCTGGGAGGAAATCGGCCACCAGGCCGCGGTCCTTTGGCTGTCCCAACATGGTCACGAGGACGCGTTGACGCCCGACGAAAACGCGGAGCTTGAGATATGAGCTCGGACAAGAGCCGACCGCGGGCGCAGTGGCCCGAGCCTACGGTTGACGCACCGAAATACTATGAGCTTTCGCAGTGGATGGTCGACGGCGTTGCGCGGTCGACTGATGGCTGCACCGTCGAGACTGATGGGATCTGCGAGCACGGGCACCCGAGCTGGCTGCTCTTGCTTGGGTATGTCTAGCCCGCGCAGAGGGATTCCATGTGGGTAGCGATATTGTGTGCGTTGGTTTGCGTAGTTATGGCTGGGGTAGCGTGGTGGCTGCGAGCGGACGACCGAGCGGAGGTGGCGAACGATGACGATCTGGCGTGAACAGCGGGCGGGTGAGCAGGCCCCGAAGGTGTGGGACGTGTCCGCGGAGCTCGGCGGGGCCGCCATTCTCTACACAGACCGGCCGGACTGGGTGAGACATCCCCAGACGGGTGCTCAAATGCGCGTGCTGGGCGTGTCCACGCATGACATGGACTGCCCGCAATGCGGGGTGCCGGGCATGCTGCAGGCGCTCGAGCTCGAAGGGCAGATCGATGTGCTTGAGTGCCCAGCGTGCCGGCAATATCTCTTTGTCCGGGGGCTACGGGAGCCCCCCACAACACAACACGGAGGGTAAGCATGGATCTATCAGGGACGGCCCATTTTTGGGGCCTGGACGTGCCCAAGGGCATGTGGGCGGCTCTGGGGGCGGAGGGTTTCCACGGCCAAAAGGATCCGGACGGTGAGCCGTATCAGAGCGTATCCTGGGGCCAGGGGATGCGAGCGGATCGCCAGGCCGCCTACGTGATCGAGCTCATTGAGCGTGCGCGCGACGCGATAGCGGAGGGGGGCGGGGACGAAACCGCCTACTCCGACACGGAGATCGTCCGCCGGGCCATCGCCATTTACGGCGGGGATCGGCTCGGCCGGTCTATCAGCGCGCTGGCGAGCTCGATCAGCGGCGGAAAACTCCGATTTGAGCTCGGGCGGCTCCCCTCGACTGTGGAAGCGTTGATCGGTGAGCTGGCGGAGGCGATGCTCAACAAGCGGATCAACGGATAGGGAAAATTTGCAGGTGCCCCAGGGGCGACGGCGTTACCCATTGCCCCCGGGGCGAGACTCGCCACGCGATATGGAGAGCCAGGCGCCACCATAGGGCAGCAGCCCGAGGGGCGCCAGGGCAGATAGGATGACTCAAGCCACGCAGAAAAAGGGGGAGGCTATGCGGCTGACAGAAATCAAGCCGGGCATGGAATTGTGCGTGATGCACGGGATCAAGCGGTATGAGGCCGTGCGGGTGATAGGCTCGGAGCCTTACACGTCGCAGACGGGCAACAAGCGGCCGGGGGTCCGGGTGCAGCCGGTAGGCAACGGCAAGCAATACGTGATCTGCGCGTCGAAGATCCGCCCGTTGCGCGAATACGAAGCTTGGCTGCAGCAGCGTGCGGACAGCGTGGATCACGCGCTCGAGCTCAAGGCGCAGTGTGGACAGATGGATCTTGGTTTGGTGCGGGATGAGATCCATTGCTCAGTGCACGGCGACGTGTGGCCTGTGCTGCGCATCGAAGCGACGGGGGAAAAAGCGGACCGGCTGATCAAATTCATCCGGCAACAATTCGCCAACGGGGGGCGTGGAAATGGGGCGGGTTAAGACGTTTTTTGATGTGTCATACCCATATTTTGATGACGCTGTGCGGAGCATGCAGCGCTTCCGCGGCCAGGTTGGAAAGCATTGGGAGCAGCTGTCCCGTAGTGAACGGATTGAGCTCGCGCGAGACAATTTCGAGGCTCTGATCACCAACCGTGCGGGCAAGATGACGACGGAAGCGCATTTCGAGTTTGCGCTGAGTCATATCGCGGCCTACGCCTATTTGACTGCCGATGGGAACGATTTTGAGTCGGTGTGTGCGCATGAGGACACGCGCTATGCACTGGCGCAGCTGACCGGCGGGCCGGGCCCAGCATTCAACGCTCAGCTGAATCTCATTTGGCATGGTGCGCAGTGGAAAAGGAGCGGATCCAAGATAATCGAGCCGACTGCCACCTTGTGCGAGCGGCTGAAAACGCTTCGCGTCCAGGGCTTGCGGCTCTGCGATATTCCGTTGCCGTTTCCATCCACGCTGATCATGCCGCCCCCAGGCGCTGGGCCGGCGGTGACCGACCCGAATGGGCCTTCACAGCCGCTCCGCTGGCTGTGGGTGACGGAAAGCGCGCCGATCAAAAGTGATCCCTATGCCCAGGGCGACACACCGTGCTGGCATTTTTTCGCAGTGGCGGAATGGCCAATTGAGGATCACGGCCGGTGCTACATGGACGAGCGGCTGTTCTATTGGCGTTGGGCAGACGTTGGCAATATCAGCGGGGGCTGGGATTCAGTCGCTGAAATTGTCGGCGATGAATTGGGGGCGACAAGAAAGCGGAAATTCGAGGGGGCGCCCTACAAAGATTTTTGCGGCCTGAATCAGTGGATCCTGAATCTGCTGGTCTACCTGGCAGACCCCGAAGTGCGGCGCGAGCAGCGCTACCTTGACCCGGACGCGCAACGGCTCCATGAGCGGCTGAGCAAGCACGGAAAAGGCCGCAAGCGGGACCGGATCAAAGACGAGCTCCGCCGCAAAAGCCAGCAACGGGTGATCGTGGTGGGCCGCGACGTGCAGGCCCGTCCCCCAGGCGCGGGCACCGGGCGTCCGCTTGAGATCCGGCAGCTGGTGCGTGGCCATCGTAAGCGTGTGCGCGTGGGCGTGGGTAGGACGGACCGCAGAGAGGTGACAATCGCGCCGTATTGGCGTGGCCCCGAGGACGGGGAGCAATCGACCTCACGTTATTTGCTGAGGTGAGAAAGGGGGGATGTTGTGAGTGAAGCACAGGAACGCGTGGATAGAGCGCTCAGCATGGTGCGCGACAGTTTGACTGCGTATATCAACGCGCAGCTGGCTGCGCGCACGGAGCGGATACGGGTGCCGCCGAATATCGCATTTCTGAGCGGTGCGCTGTGGGGTGCGTTT
>CP070713.1:3159686-3173917 GCA_020351445.1 Myxococcales bacterium | reverse complement strand
CCAACGACCTTGTCTTGTGGGGAGTGAAACACCACTAGGGCCTTCTTCATGCTACCGATCTGCTCGGCGCTGCAGTTCTTCTGATCAAACGGTGCGCCGATGGTGGCGACACCGACGGTTTCCGGAATCTGCTCGGCAGCGGCGAGGACCGCAGAACCTCCCCGGCTATGCCCGATGAGCAAGGCCGGTGCGCGATAGCTTTCACGCAGTGCGTTTGCGGCCGCGACAATGTCCTCCACGTCGTGTGCAAACGTGGTGTCACCGAATTCGCCCTCGCTCTCGCCGAGCCCCGTGAAGTCGAACCGCAGGGTTGCGATCCCCTTTTCCGCAAGAGCGGAGCTGACGTATCTTGCTGCTCTGCTGTCCTTGGAGCACGTGAAGCAGTGCGCAAAGACCGCCCACGCGACCGGGTCGACCGCCGGTAAGTGAATCCGAGCCGACAGCTTCTGGCCATCGCTCCCGAGAAATTCAAATGGTTCGACATCCGCCGCCATAGAGCCTCCTCAATGTGCTCAAATGTACAACAGCTCCCCGCCGCCGTTACCGCCGCGTTAACCCTTTTGAAAAGGGGACTGTCCCCTTTTCTGTCTTTTTTATTCGGCGGCTTCGAGGTAGTCGGCGTATTCGGGGGTGTCGTAGCCGAACTCCTCGAAGACGTGGCGGAGCTCCTCGGAGACCTCTTCGCGGGTGATGCCGAAGAAATCGAGCTCGAAGTCTCGTGGGCTTTCGTATTCGCGGTGCGCGGCCACGGCTTCGTCGAGCTTGGCCTCGAACGCCTCGCTGACCGGCATGCCAAGGCGGCCGTACAGGCTCAGAATCGTCTTCTTCGGGTCGCGGACCAGGTCTTCGTAGCGAATGACGATGAATTGGTCCTCCGGGATCTCCTTGCGGCACTCCAACGCGTATCGGTAGTACTCGTAGCCGAGACGCTTGAGCGCTTGGATCTCCTCGCCATCGGGACGGATGCTCGGCGAGTGCGCCTTCCACGCCTGGTAGAACATATTCAAGAACGACGGGAGGCTGTCGTGCGGATTGCGCACGAGATACACGAATGCCGCATCCGGGAACTTTTCGTAGACCGAACGGACGCGCGTCGAAAAGAACACATTCTTGTTTAAGAAGCGCTTGCCACCTGCCTCGAACACGTGGCGTTTGATCGTGTTCTCGTAGGAGTCCATGTACGCCCGCCGTTCCTCTGGCGGTTGACGGTCGATCCACGTCTGGCTCGGTAGGTCCTCCATGAACGGGAAGAGCAGACCGGTCGTCGGTGATTCCAGGCTCCAAAGGAGGGTGCACACGTCCTCCTCGGGTTGGTCGAGGCTGATGTGGTGAACTTCCTGCCAACGGCTCTCGAGCGGACCGTTGAAGAAATCGTACGCGCGGTTGAGCACCGAGCCCACGCTGGTCTGGGCGAGCTCGACCAACCGCTTGAAGGTTCTGGTGGCGGTGATGGCCGGAAAAATCGTTTGGTACAGCTTCACCGTGGTGAAGACCTCGTCGTCCATGCTGATGAGACGATGGGCGAGGGTGGTGCCGCTCCGGGGGTTGGCGAATACAAAGACCGGCCGATCGACCTTCTGGTCGCGGTACTCGGGGTAGAGCACCTCATCGAGCGCACGAAAGGTGGCTGTGGTCTGGCGAAGACCGACGAAGATGGGGGCGACCCAAGCGGTGGTGACCAGTCGTCCGACGGTCGGCTTCTTGAGAAGGACATTTCCGATTTCTCGGAGGCCCCGTTTGTTGATGTACATGTCGTTCCCCTGTGCGTGGGTCTCTGACTTGCCCACGCCCAGTCTAGGGTCCATGTACGGAATTGCTGGAAAAACCGGGCGAACGGTGCTCCCGTCCAGGTGAATGGTCCCGGCTTCGCAGTGAGCGGGGCGGCTATTCGTCCGTCACGCAGCCTTCGGAGGCGGGCTTCACATTTTTGATGTACTTGTAAAGCGTGCCGCGTTTGGCCTTGAGCTCGGGGGCTTTCCAGTCGGTGCGCCGTTTGGCCAGCTCGGCTTTATTTACCTCGAGATCGATGCGTCGTGTCTCGGCGTCGATCGTGATGATGTCCCCGTCGTGCACCAAGGCGATGGGTCCGCCCTCCTGTGCCTCCGGGGTGATGTGCCCGATGATGAACCCGTGTGAGCCTCCGGAGAAGCGGCCGTCGGTGATCAGGGCAACATCCTGGCCGAGCCCAGCGCCCATGATCACGGACGTCGGTGAGAGCATCTCCGGCATGCCCGGTCCGCCTTTGGGTCCTTCGTAACGAATGACGACGATGTTGCCTTTGGCGATCTCGCCACGCTCCATCGCCGCGAGCATGTCCTCTTCGCAGTCGAACACCTTGGCAGGGCCTCTGAAGTGAAGACCTTCCTTGCCCGTGATCTTTGCAACCGACCCGTCGGGCGCAAGGCTGCCACGAAGAATCGTCAGGTGACCCGTCTTCTTGATGGGCGCGTCCCAGGAATGAATGACGTCTTGTCCCTCGGCGAGGTCGGGAAGATCCTCGAGGTTCTCGGCAAGCGTCTTGCCCGTCACGGTGAGGCAGTCCCCATGAAGCACACCATGGCCCAGGAGATACCGAAGCACTGCAGGGGTGCCGCCGACGTTGTGCAAATCCTCCATCACGTACTGCCCGCTCGGCTTGAGGTCCGCGAGAAAGGGTACGCGGTCGCTGACGGTTTGGAAGTCGTCGATCGTCAAGGGAACGTCGACCGCGCGCGCCATCGCTACGAGGTGCAACACCGCATTTGTCGACCCGCCAAGCGCCATGATCGTCACCATGGCGTTTTCAAAGGCCTCACGCGTCATGATGTCCCGTGGCTTGATGTCCTTTTCCAGCAGCAGCTTGATCGCTTGGCCGGCACGGAGGCATTCCTCCTGTTTTCCGGGATCTTCCGCTGGGGTGGACGAGCTGTAGGGCAGGGACATGCCCATCGCTTCGATCGCGGACGCCATCGTATTCGCGGTGTACATGCCGCCGCACGCGCCTGCGCCCGGACACGCGTGCTCGATGATGTCGAGGCGCTTGTTTTCGTCGATCGATTTCGCGAGGAGCTCGCCATACGATTGGAATGCCGACACGATATCTAGCTTCTCACCCTCGCTTCCGACACCGGCGCGAATCGTTCCGCCGTAGATCATCAGCGCCGGACGATTGAGCCGGCCCATCGCGATCATGCAGCCCGGCATGTTCTTATCGCATCCGGGAATCGAGATGTTCGCATCGTACCACTGCGCGCTCATCACTGTTTCGATCGAGTCGGCGATCAGGTCGCGCGACTGAAGGGAGTAACTCATCCCATCCGTGCCCATCGAAATCCCGTCGGACACGCCAATGGTGTTGAACCGCATGCCGACCAGGCCCGCATCGACGACCCCACGCTTTACGACGGCGGCGAGGTCGTTGAGGTGCATGTTGCAGCTGTTGCCCTCGTACCAAACCGCCGAGATGCCAACTTGAGGCTTGTCCATGTCGGCACGCGTGAGACCGGTCGCGTGCAACATCGCCTGGGATGCGCCCTGCGACGGCGGTTGGGTAATTCGACCGCTGTACTTGTTGAGTTTTCTGCTCATTGGGGCTGCGGAGTCTAGCACTCGGAAAACCCGGGCTCCGCCACGATGGCCGTTGGGTTGACCAGCTGCGGCCTCGGCCCTACGAGTGTTCAAGAAAATTTGAACAAACTGAGTCGCCCGAGTGCCCACCGCCGCCGCAAAACAACAAGACCTCAATGATTCTCAGCCCTTGTGGCGAGAGGCAGAGCTGAGAGCCGCGGACGCGATGGGTCGGCTGATGGAATTCTGGGGCTTTCGGCGCCACATGGGCCGGCTGTGGACGATTCTCTACCTCTCCCCGGAGCCGATGACGACCGCGGAGCTGTCGGAAACCCTTCGATTGAGTAGCAGCGCAGTGAGCCTATCTCTCGCAGAGCTGGTCCGTTGGGGAGCGGTCCGAAAGACCTGGCGCCCCGGAGAGCGAAAGGACTTTTACCAAGCGGAAAGCAGCGTTTGGAAGCTCCTTCGGCGGGTTTACGAGCGGCGGGAGCTCAATCTCATACGCGAAGCGATCGAGGCGTTCGGCGATGCCCAGGAACATCTCGACGCGGTCGGGAGCCAGCTGGGGGGCGACGAGCGGCGGCGCGTCGACCACATGCGCAAGCGACTTTCCCGTCTGAGTGCGCTATCACGGGCCGGCGAACGGCTCGTTCGGCTGTTGATAGCAGGCCGAATGATCAACCCTGCCGATCTGCAATCCGCGGAAGAAGAAGACTAATGCACGAGGGGACACTCAGCGGAGGCCTGCGATGTCGTTGATAGCGGCAGTCCGGACCGACTCGTCATCCGACGTGCTCGCGAGGCTGCAGTCCGTGTGTGACTCGCAGGGCCTCGGAGACCTTTCCGCCCATCTGGCCGACCTCGCCGACTTGGTGAAGTGGGACATGGTGGCGCTCGAAGAGGGCATTCAGGGCCTCCCCGTCGGGGAAAGTGTGGTCCACAAGAGCGCGCAGCATTTGCTCGAGATTGCGGGAAAGCGGCTCCGACCGATGTGCGTGGCCTTGGCATCACGGCTAGGGAAGGGCCTCGACGACAAAACCCGCGAGTTCGGGGTTGCGGTGGAGCTCGTGCATTGTGCGACGCTGCTCCACGACGACGTCGTCGACGCGGGCGATCAACGCCGCGGCGTGCCCGCTTCGCGTACACTCTACGGCAACGCTGCTTCGATCTTTGCAGGCGACTGGCTGCTCGTCGACGCGCTTCGCCGGGTGCGCGCGGCCGAAATGCCCGACGTCTTGATTCGGTTGCTCGACATCATCGACGAGATGATCTTTGCCGAAGCGATTCAGCTCGAGAATCGCGGCCGCATCGATGCACGTATGCGGACCTACATGCAAGTGGTGGAGGGCAAGACGGCCGCGCTTTTCCGCTGGGCGATGTACGCAGGGGCGCGCGCAGGCGGTCTCGACGCCGAAGCATGCAAGGCGCTCGAAGAGTACGGGCTCCACCTTGGAGTCGCATTTCAGTTGATCGATGACCACCTCGATTACGCCGGCGACGGTTCCGCCATTGGGAAGTCGCCCCTCGCAGACCTGCGCGAAGGCAAGATGACTCACCCGGTGATCGTCGCCCTCGAACGGGACCCCTCGCTCCGGCCGGTTCTCGACGAGTTGGTTGCGGGCGCTGCGGACCAGGTTCCCGAGGAGGCGAAGTCGCGCTTGTTGTCGTCGCTCAATCACACTGGCGCGCTGGGGTCGACCCGCGAGCTCGCGATTCGGAAGGCCGAGGCGGCTTGCTTGGCGTTGGGCGGGCTGCCCGAAAGCCGGGCCCGCGATGCACTGATCACGGTGGCCCGAGCCACCGTTCACCGGGAGTCCTAGGGAGCAACGAAGAAAGAGGCATTGATGTCCAAGCAACCACCAGCCGTGACTAGCCGGATCCCGGGCTTCTACCGCGAGCATGTCGAAGAGCGGCTCCGAACCATGATCGACACCGGCCTGCTTTCCGAAGAGTCGGTTCGGCATTTGCAGGATGGCGGCCGACTCACCCTCGACGTCGCCGACCGCATGAGCGAGAACGTAATCGGAGTACATGGCCTGCCCCTGTCGATCGCGCTCAACTTCCGCGTGAACAACCACGACGTATTGGTGCCGATGGCCGTCGAAGAGCCTTCCGTCGTTGCCGCCGCGTCGAACGCGGCGCGTCAGGTGCGGATGACCGGCGGGTTCTTCGGTGATGCCACGGCGCCGATCATGACTACGCAGGTTCAGTTCGACGACGTCCCGAACCCGCAAGAGGCGAAGGCTCGCGTCGAGGCCGAGCGGGATCTGATTTACCAGATCGCCGACGAAGCCATCCCCGGCATGGTGAAGCGGGGCGGCGGGTGTCGGGACCTCGACGTGAGGATCCTGGACGAGGACAATGGGGTGCTGGTCGTGCACCTCTACGTCGACGTCGGTGATGCGATGGGTGCCAATGTTGTCGATGCGGTTGCAGAAGCAGTGGCGCCACGAATTCGCGAGCTCACCGGCGGTGCCATTGGGCTGCGTATTCTCAGCAACTTGCCGATGCGCCGCCGGGTTCGGGTGCGTTGCGACGTGAGCGTCGACGCCCTCGGAGGACCGGATCTCGCGAACGGTATCGTCAAGGCCAGTCGCTTTGCCGAGCTCGATCCCTTCCGCGCGGTCACCCACAACAAGGGCGTGATGAACGGTATCGACGCCGTCGCCCTCGCGATGGGGCAGGACTGGCGATCGATAGAAGCGGGGGCGCACGCCTTCGCGTCCGTCACCGGGACCTACAAGCCGCTCGTCGTCTGGAGCCGCACCGAGGGTGGCGTGCACGGCGAGCTCGACATGCCGCTGGCGGTTGGAATCGTAGGTGGCTCGACGCGAGTCCATCGTGGCGTGCGCGCAGGCTTCGAGCTCATGGGTGTGAAGAATGCCGGAGAGCTTGCCATCGTCATGGGCGCCGCCGGCATGGCGTCGAATCTTGCGGCTCTTCGCGCGCTTGCAGGCGAGGGGATTCAGCGCGGACACATGCGGCTTCACTCGCGCAAGCAAGAGGTGCAGGAGAACGCCCGGCTTCAGGCGAAGAAAGTCGAACGAGGTGGTCAGTGAGCGAAACGGTCCACCAGACCCCGTCGCCCAACCCCGGCTCAGGGGAGATGTTCGACCAGATCGCAGGCCGCTACGACCTGCTGAACCGGTTGATGTCGATGGGCATCGACCAGTCGTGGCGGCGCAAGACGGTGGCCGCGATGGAGCTTCCGGCGGGTGCTCGCGTTCTCGACCTTGCAACCGGCACAGGCGACCTCGCCCTCATGATCGCCCGGCTTCATCCCGACGCGCACGTCGTGGGAAGCGACCCTTCCAACCGAATGCTCGAGGTGGGCACCGAGAAAGTCACCCGGAGCGGCCTTGGTGATCGTGTGGAGCTCGAGGCGGGAGACGCCCAAGCCCTTCCTTACGAAGACGACTCGTTCGACGGGTGCTGCATTGCTTTTGGCATTCGCAACGTTCCGGACCGAAGCGCCGCGCTTGCGGAGATGGCGCGGGTGACCAAGCGGGGAGGCCGCGTTGCGGTATTGGAGCTCGGCGAGCCGAGCGTAGGCTGGCTCAGCCCCGTTGCGCGTTTCCACGTGCGCAAGGTGATTCCGCGACTCGGCGGGATGCTGTCGGGGTCGCGCGAGTACAGGTACTTGCAGGAGTCGATCGCGGACTTCCCGTCGTCCGACGAGTTCGCCAAGCAGATGCAGGCTTCCGGTTTGAACGTTCTCGACGTGAAGCCGCTGACCTTTGGCGCGTGCAATCTGTTCGTCGCGGAGCCGCAGGAGGCTGCGTCATGAGGTCTCAGAGCGCAGCGTTCGCCTTCGAAGGGGTGCCGACGAGGGAGACCTCGCGGGCATTCTTGGAGCAAGCCCTTCGCGGCCGCTCTTCTGACACCGGTAATCTCATCGTGACGGTTCCGGCGCCCGTGGCGCCCCCCGATGCGTTGCTTCGCGCGTTCCCGCAAGAGGCCAGCATTCTGTGGGACCCGCCGCAGAGCGCAGCCTGCTCTGGGCTTGGCGTCGCAAAAACCTTGGCCCCCAATGCCCCCTCCATTGGTGATTTCTTCGATCGTGCCGATCATGTAGCCGACCCCGCTAGCCCTGAGCCGCGCGTGTTTGGCGGTGCCTCCTTCGCGCCCGGCGCGGCAACACAGATGCCGTGGGAGCGATTCGGCGATGGCTTCCTGCTGTTGCCCACGTGGACGTATCACGTCGATGAGCGCGCTTGGTTGTCGCTTGCCGTGTGCGAGTCAGACGGCCCGACCGCCGAGCAGGTGCTCGACGTTTTCGACGCGATCTGGGACAGCCTGGAGCGGCCCATCGGGGTCATCCCGTCCCCCGTTTCGGTGCGTCGCATCGACGAAGCCGATCGCGGGACCTGGTCGCGCCAAGTCGAAGACATCCGGAAGAAGATTCAAGACGGTGCCTTCGAAAAAGTCGTTGCCGCTAGGCACTGCGTCGTGGAACTCGAGGCGGGCGCGGGCTCGCTGGACGTGCTCAAGCGTCTGGAGGAACGATTCTCGGGATGCACGCGTTTTGCGCTTTGGCGAGGCGATGCCGCCTTTCTGGGGGCTAGCCCCGAGCTCTTGATCTCGCGCCGCGGTCCGTCGATCCTGAGCGAGGCACTGGCTGGCTCGACCGCGCATGGTGACGCGGCCCGGATGTTGGCGAGCTCCAAGGAGCGTGAGGAGCATCAGTTGGTGGTCCAAGCGATACTCCAGGCGCTCGCGCCGTTCTGCGATTCGCTTCGCTCCGCCCCGGAACCGAGCATTCGCGAGCTTCCGAATGTGCTGCACATGCAGACGCCGATCGAAGGCCACCTTCGTGAGCCGACGCACGTCCTGGCGCTCGTTCAAGCGCTACATCCGACGCCTGCGGTTGGCGGGGTTCCCACGAACGAGGCCATTCGATGGATCGTCGAGCATGAGGCGCTGGCCCGCGGCTGGTACAGCGCGCCGGTGGGCTGGACGGACGCCGCGGGGGATGGCGAGTTCGTCGTCGCGCTTCGCTCTGGCTTGCTTCGCGATGGAAAGGCCTGGGTCTACGCTGGCGCCGGAATCATGGCCGACTCCGATCCCGATGCCGAGTATGCGGAAACCGAGCTCAAGATGCAGGCGCTTCTAGGAGCGCTCCATGGGGACGGCCGCTGATCTTCAGAGCGAGTGGGCGCGCCTCGTCGTCCATAGCTTCGTCCGAGCTGGCGTCCGCGACGCAGTCATCAGTCCGGGCTCGCGCTCCACGCCGTTTACGGTTGCCGCGTTGGAGCAGGAGGGTCTGCGGTGTGTCAGCGCCCTCGATGAGCGATCGGCGGCGCACTATGCGCTCGGGCAAGCACGTGCGACTGGGCGTCCGTCATTACTTCTGTGCACTTCGGGAAGTGCGCCCGCTAACTACTTCCCCGCGGTGATCGAAGCCAATGAGGCAGGTGTACCCCTCGTGGTTCTTTCGGCGGACCGGCCGCCCGAGCTGCTGCGTTGCGGAGCCAATCAAACGACCGACCAAGTGGGATTGTATGGGCGTCACGTTCGCTTCTTTGCGCAGCTCGGCGAGCCGCGCGCCGACGAGCTGAGCCTACGGGCTGCGAAGCGATTGGCGACACGCGCTGTCTTCGAAGCGTCAGGAGCTCGCCCAGGCCCCGTTCACCTCAATGCGCAAGCGCGCAAGCCATTGGAACCCACGGCCGTGCGTGGCGACGAGATGCAGGTTCACGCTCGCGTTGAGGCGATCATCGAAGAACCCATGGCCGCGGTGGCTGCTTTCGGTGGGATCGACGAGAGCGTGTTGACGCGCGTGGTCGGAGCACTCGACGCCGCTGCTCGCCCGTTGGTCTTGTGCGGGCCCGCTGCGCTCCAACAGGCTGCCCTCCTTCCTGAGCTTCGAGGGTTTGCGGAGCGCGCCAAGCTGGTGATCGCGTCCGAAGCGTCGGGTCAGGCTCGGTTTGGCGACGGCGCCGACGTCGTGGTCGGCGCCTTCGACACGATCTGGCGAACGAACCGCGGAAGCTCCGAACTGGTGCCGGATTTCGTTCTGCAGCTCGGAGCCAATCCAACATCGAAAGGATGGGAGGATATTTGCACTGCGCATCGCGTTCGCCGGGTTGTCGTGCATCCGTGGGATTGGGTCGATCCCGCCTCGAGCGCCGAGCTGATCGTCCATGCGCCGATCGGTGATTTCATTCGAGCGTTGGCCCGCGAAAGCTTCAACACCGCCGCGCGGGATGCGGAGTTTGCCTCCAGCCTCCAGCGGGCCGAGAAGCTCGCGTGGGATGCTGCGGCGGAGGTGCTCGACGAAGCCGGCGATCAGCTCACCGAAGCGGGCGTCGCTCGCGCGGTTCACGAAGCCGCTCCGGAACACAGCGCATTGGTTCTCGGCAATAGCCTTCCGATTCGCAACTTCGACACCTGGGTGCCGCCGACCCGTTCACCGGTGCGCATCTTTTCTCAACGTGGAGTGAGCGGCATCGATGGCATCGTCTCCGGCGCGGCGGGCGTCTCGTCATGCGTGTCCGAAGCCACGGCCGTGCTCGTCGGCGACGTGAGCTTTCTGCACGACATCAACGGTTTGCAGCTCGCCTCGCAGGTTTCGGGCCCGCTGGTCGTCGTGGTCGTAAACAACGGCGGCGGCCGTATCTTCGAACAGCTTCCAATAGCGCGTCAGGGCCGGGAAGAATGGCTTCCCTACTTCACGACGCCGCATGAGGCGAGCGTTGCGGGCGCGGCCTCGATCTACGGCTGCGCCTTCAGAACGGTGAGCGCCGTGTCGGATCTGCGCACGGCCCTCGAAGCGGCCTATGGTCAGGATGGTTGCACGGTCATCGAGGCTGTGGTTCCGCCGCATGGCTCGGCCGAGCAGAACGAGGCGCTTCGTTCTCGGGTCGAGCAGGCGTTACAACGCGAGGGCCTTTGATGTGGCTCCTTCTGCACGGCTTTACGGGGTCGCCTCGGAGCTGGAATCGGGTGGTCGCGTGTGCCGAGCTCGAACCAGCCCCGCTCGTTCCGTTCTTGGCAGGCCACGGCCGCGATTGGCGGGGTAGTGACGTCGAGTCCTTCGAAAACGAGGTTACGCGGCTCGTCTCGCTCGCGTCGAGCGCGGATCGGCCGCGGCTGCTTTGTGGTTATTCCATGGGCGCGCGAGTCGCGCTGGGGTTGCTCATCCGCCAACCGCATCTGTTCGATGCGGCGGTCTTGATCGGCGTCCATCCGGGACTCCTCGATGAAGCCACGCGCGTGGAGCGTCGCGAAGTCGATGCAGGTCGCGCGCGCTTGCTCCGACAAAAGGGTGTCGCAGCATTCGTCGCTGCCTGGGAAGAGTTGCAGCTTTTCGCGAGCCAACGCGACCTCTCCCCGGATCTGCTCGCCGATCAACGCGATACCCGCCTTGGACACGATGCCGAGGGCCTGGCACGCGCGCTAGAGGTGCTCGGACTGGCCGAGATGCCGGACTATCGTCGCGCGGTACCCTCGCTCGAGGTGCCGATCACACTCATGACGGGTTCGCTCGATGCCAAGTTCTCCGAAATTGCAGCTCGGCTTGCGAAGCAAAACGCACATGTCGACGTCGAGACGGTAGAGGGCGTTGGCCACAACGTCCTCCTCGAAGCGCCCGCGGCGGTTGCTGCTGCTTTGAATCGCGTGGAGGAGGGAGTGCGGTGAACGCCGAGGTCACCCCAGGCTCGACCCGCGCATGGGTTCTTGCGGCGCGTCCGGCGACCCTCACGGCTGCCTTTGCTCCGGTCGCTGTAGGAACCGCTTGCGCGTGGCGAGTTGGCGGTTTTCGGTGGGACGCCGCGCTCGCAGCGCTGCTCGGTGCCTTTCTCATTCAAATCGGGACCAACTTCGCGAACGACATGTTCGACTTCGAAAAAGGCGCCGACACAAAAGAGCGGCTCGGTCCCACGCGCGCGGCGCAGGCAGGCTTGCTGACCGTGCGGCAGCTCCGCCGGGGCATCATCCTCAGCTTCTCGTTCGCGCTGGGGACCGGCGTGTACCTCACCTGGATTGCGGGACCCGTCGTGGTCGTCATCGGCCTTGCATCGATCGCCGCAGGCCTCGCGTATACCGGCGGGCCTTTTCCGCTCGCCTACAACGGCCTCGGGGACGTGTTTGTGATGGTGTTCTTTGGATTTGTCGCGGTGTGCGGGACGGCGTTCGTACAAGCGTTGCGCGTGCCCGATCTCGCGTGGGCCGCATCGATCCCCGTCGGCGCCCTGGCGACTGCGATTCTCGTCGTCAACAACGTGCGCGACTTCGAAGGCGATGCCCGCGCCGGCAAGACGACACTCGTTGTGAAACTCGGAAGAGAAGGGGGCGTGAGGGAATACGCCCTCCTGCTGACCGCCGCGTACGCGATCCCCGTCATCATGCTTCTTCTCGGCTGGACGAGCGTTTGGGTGTGCCTCCCCTTGCTGACCGTCCCGTGGGGGGTTCGTTTGTTTCGCTCGGTCATGAACGATAGGGGGCTTGTCCTAAACGGTACGCTTGCGGGGACCGCAAAGCTTCTTTCCGTCTTCGGCGTTCTCTTCGCCATCGGGATCGCACTGTGACCGACCTTCATGCGCAGATCGACGTGATCGAAGGGGAGCTGTCCGAATCTCTCGTCGGCGGAGCTGCCGGGCTGTCCAGACGAACGTTCGCGGTGCTTCGACTGATGCGAAGCGACGGCACGACCGGACTCGGAGAAGCTTCTCCGCTCCCCGGCTACTCGCCCGATTCGATTTCGGACGTGTCGGAAGAACTTCAACGCCTCGCGGACGAGCCGGTTCGCGCAAATCCGCTCGTGGGGCCGCGCGAGCTCCTTGCGCAGACCTTTGCGGCGCACCCGCTGAAGCACCCTTCCTCGCGCTTCGCGCTCGAAACGGCCATGCTCGATTGGCTGGGTCATAGCCGCGGCAAACCCGTGCACCAGATCCTTGCCGGCGATGTCGCAGCGCAACCGATTCCGATTGCCGACCTCGTCGTACAAGCGCCTGCGGCGTGGCCTGCGCGTGTCGATGCGCTCCTGACGGACGGCGCCACACACCTGAAGCTGAAGGTCGGATCCGACCTCGACGCCGAGGTGGCCGCGCTGCGAGAAATTCGCCGGGCTCATCCGACGGTCCCCCTCCGCCTCGATGCGAATCGCCGCATCTCGATCGAGGCGCTCCGCCGGCACGCTGGATCGTTGGAGACCCTCGAGCTGGAACTGATCGAAGAGCCCGTCGCGCCCGAGGATTGGCCCGCCGCATTGAGTTTGCCGCTACCTTTCGCGTTGGACGAAACGTTGCGCGACGCCGACCTTTCGCGCCGGGTGCTCGAGAGCGGCAAGGTCTGCGCCGTCGTTATCAAGCCGACCGTCCTCGGCGGGTTGCGGGCTTCGTTCGAGGTCGCTGAGCGCGCCGCAGCGCATGGCGCGGAGTATTTGGTTTCGCACACGTTCGACGGTCCGATCGCCAGAGCGGTCACAGCCGAGCTCGCACTCGCGCTTCAAACCAAACTCGCAGCCGGCCTCGGTTGGCATCCAGCGCTCGAGCTCTGGCCTGCTCACCACACCGCCGCGATCCGCGACCGGCAGATCGCGCCCCATGACGCACCGGGTCTCGGGCTCCATTTCGAAGAGGTGGGCGGTGGATGAGCTGAGCGTGCTTGCGGCTGCAAGCGAAGCCCCCGACCGCGATTGCTTGATCGCAGACGACAGAGCCTGGTCTTATGCTGACGTGGCGAGGCGCGTCCGTGCCGCTCTGGGGTCACTCCGAGCCCGAGGTGTCGAGCGCGGCGACCGCGTGGCGCTCACACCGCACCTCGATCTCGACTCGGTCGTCTGGCTGTACGCGCTATTCGAGCTTGGATGTCCCGTCGTGTTGCTCCACTCCCGTCTCACTGAGCGCGAGCGCGCCGTGGTCCTCCGGGAGGCGCAGCCGGGGCACGTGATCACGGAGCGGATCTCGGAGAATGCGGGGCCGGCGCAAGGCTCGACGCGGGATCCGATTCGGTTGGACGAGACTCTAGCCATTGCGTACACGTCCGGTTCGAGGGGTACGCCGCGCGGAGCCGTGCTGTCGCGCCGCGCGTTCCTGGCATCGGAGGCCGCGCACGCCGCCAATCTCGGGTGGATTTCCGAGGATCGGTGGCTGTTGTGCATGCAACCTGCGCACGTCGGCGGCCTGTCGATCTTGACCCGCTCCCTGATTGCGAGACGCTGCGTCGTGCTGAGCCCTGGCCCCTTCGACCCGAGGGCGGTGGCACGCACGCTGGCGCAGCATCGAGTGACGCTCCTGAGCGTGGTACCGACCATGCTTCGCAGGCTCTTGACCCTGGAAGAGCCGAGATGGACGCCTGGCCCCGAGCTCCGTGCGGTTCTGGTCGGGGGCGCGCCGTTTCCCGATGCGCTGCGTGAGCTCGCTGCGAAGCGAAGTGTTCCCACCGTGGCGACCTATGGATGCACCGAAGCGTGCTCGCAAATCGCGACCCAGACGCCCGAGCAAGTTGGACTGCGTGGATCGGGGCCGCCCCTCTCGGGCGTCGAAGTGCGGATCGCGGGGGATGAAATCCAGGTTCGCGGTGACGTGCTCATGGACGGGTATCTCGGGGATGACCGCAGCGACGCGCCGTGGACAATGGACGGGTGGTTTTCCACCGGAGACTTCGGTTCCTTCCTCCCAGATGGCCAGCTCCTCGTCCGGGGCCGGATCGATGATCTCATCGTGACGGGCGGCGAGAAC
>CP070713.1:3149418-3159586 GCA_020351445.1 Myxococcales bacterium | reverse complement strand
CCGCCCAATCGCTGTGCTGCCCATCCCGAGCCGTTCTCCTCTGTAGATGTCGACATATGGAGGGGCACAGTGACGTGATCCCGTTTCGTGAGAGGAGTCGTCCATAGGGGCTCGGAAAAAACGCGACATGGGGTGGAGTCGGCGTGTGAGTGACAATCGGTCAGACAGCAACCCGCTCCGATTGGCGCGAGCTCCGAGGCTCAGCTTGCGTGGCCCGAGCTTCCGAGTCCTTCCGGCCACCGTTGCAAGCTGAGCCGTCCGGTGGAACCCCGTGTCGTGTTTTTTCCGAGCCCCGGTGAACCTGCGAGCACGCCCGTCGCGAGCCGTCCTCCGGTGATGCAGTTGGGCTGGGTCGGGGCGTCGTGCCCCGGGGCGCTCGTTATTTCACGAACCCGAAATGCCGTAGGCCTTCCAGCACCCCTCGCGCATACGGGTGCTCTGCGAAGTAGATGCGCTCCGCTGTCCCTTGGGCGACTGATTCGATGCCCAAGTCCTTCTTGAGCCCTTCATCGGCATTGCCCACCACGATCACTCGATATCCGGCCAGCATCGCCGCGCGGTCGTTTCCCGAGTCGCCGGCGTAGACCAGATGCTCTTCGTCGACCCCTGCCGCGTCGTGCAGGTATCGAACGGCGCTGTCCTTTGCCACGCCCGCGGGAAGCACGTCGAGGAGCCCGCGCTCGGTGACCGGATCAAAGCTCGCGACGAGGTTCACCTTCGCACGCGCAGCGTCGAGCCGTGATTGAACGGTTTCGAGGAACGCCTCCGGCCTTCCCTCGGTGTAATAGCTGACCTTGAACTCCGCCTGCTTTTCCGCTTCTTGGAGATCGAGCCCCTCGATTGCGCCGATCGCAGCGCGGACATCATCCCCACTCAGGCCCCCGAATGCCGTCCTCATCGCCTCACGATAGGCCTCGTCAGGCTCGAAGCCGCCGTTCGTCTTGCGATAGACGCTCGTTCCAACGTCACACACGAACCAATCCGGCTCCGGAAGGCCGAACTCGGCAATCCCCGCCTGCGCCAGGGACAGATGGCGCCCGGTCACGTAGGCGAGCATCAGGTGGCTGTTTGCGGCGAATGCACTCACGAGCTCGGCGACTTCGCGCATTCGTTGCGCGTCCTTCCGGAGTGGTATTAGGGTGCCGTCCAGATCTGACGCGAGAAAGTACCGTGTTATGCTCATGCCCACGTGAGCCTAGCGAGGACCGAACCCACCTGCACCCAGGAAAGCGTCAGCTGAGAGCCCGTGCATCGTTTCCACAAACGACCTGTCATTTTCGGCGAGGTGCTTTTCGACCATTTCCCCGACGGCAGCCGTGTTCTGGGCGGAGCACCGTTCAACGTCGCATGGCACCTGCGGGGGTTTAACTCCAATCCGCTCGTGATCAGCGCGGTCGGCGACGATGCCGAGGGCCGCGAAGTGCTGGAGCGGATGACCAGCTGGGACCTCATGACCCACGGTGTGCAGTCCGACCCGACACACCCCACGGGCCGGGTGACCGCCACCGTCGTCGACGGAGAAAACCACTTCGAGATCGCGCCGGGTCAGGCGTGGGACTCTATCCACGCGGGTCCGGCTCTGCAAGCGGCGTCCGAGGAGCCCGCTGGCTTGCTCTATCACGGGACGCTGGCCCTTCGCTCCGGCGAGAGTTGGAGCACCCTTCAACGCTTGCGGGAGGAAACCGAGGCGCCCTCGTTCATCGACATCAATCTCCGCGCGCCCTGGTGGACGAAAGACAAGGTCGAGTGGTGTCTGTCGACCGCCGACTGGGTGAAGCTCAACGAGGCCGAGCTTGCGATGTTGACCTCGACGCCGATCGAGTCGTTCGAGAAGTGTCGCGACGCAGCGATCGGGCTCGCGCGACACCATGAAATCGAAGGGGTGATCGTGACCCGTGGAGCGCGTGGGGCCCTTTCGATCGTCGGCGGGAAGCAGGTGTTCGAATCCGCCGCGGCCCCGGTGAAAAGCCTCGTCGACACGGTCGGCGCAGGCGATGCGTTCAGCGCGGTCGTATGCCTCGGGCTCCTGCAAGAGTGGGACCATCAGACGACCCTCGACCGGGCTGCTGCATTCGCAGCAGACCTATGCGGCATCCGCGGCGCCACCACAACCGACTTCGGCCTCTATGAACGGCACCTCGGCGAATGGGCCAAGGACACCAGCGCAGGCGCGATCACCGCACCGGGATCCCAGAATCTCTACGTGCTGTCGCTGACCATCCACGGCTTGGTTCGCGCGACCGAGATCGAGCTCGGGCGCGACGCGGACACCGGCGGACAAGTCTCGTACGTGATCGACCAAGCGAGGGCGCTTGCCGAGCACCCGGACGTCGATCGCGTCGACGTGGTGACCCGCTTGATTGAAGACAAGCGGGTCGACGAGAGCTACTCACGTCCGTTCGAGCCGATATGCCGGGGCGCCCAAATCGTTCGCATCCCGTTTGGTCCCCGCCGCTACCTTCGGAAAGAAACCCTCTGGCCCCATCTCGACAGCCTCCTCGACCAACTCACGCGCTACGTGCGCATGCAGGAGCGCACGCCGGACCTGATCCACGGGCACTACGCCGACGCCGGCTACGTCGGCTCGCGGCTTGCCAAGCTTCTCGGCGTACCCTTTGTCTTCACGGGCCACTCTCTTGGCCGCGTCAAGCAGATGAGGCTCGCCACCAAAGGCGAGGCGAGCGAGCAAACCTATCGCTTCGCACAGCGGATCGAGGCCGAAGAGCGTACGCTCGAAACGGCCGCGCTGGTGATCGCGAGCACGCACCAAGAAGTCCACGAGCAATACGAGCTCTACGATCACTATCAACCCGATCGCATGCAGGTCATCCCTCCGGGCGTCGACCTCTCGCGTTTCTCGCCACCCGCGCCCTCGTGGCCCCGCCCTGCGATCGCCGACGAGCTCGACCGCTTCCTATCCGATCCCACCAAACCGATCGTCCTGGCGCTGGCCCGCGCCGACGAGCGGAAGAACTTCGAAGGTTTGGTCCGAGCGTTTGGCGAGACCGAAGGCCTGCGGGACATGGCCAACCTAATCATCATCGCCGGCAACCGAGACGACATCAGCGAGATGGGCGCTGGCCCGCGCCGTGTTTTGACGCAGATTCTCAACCTCATCGACCGTTACGATTTGTACGGGTCGGTCGCCTATCCCAAGCACCACGACCCAAGCGACGTGCCCGAGCTCTACAAGCTCGCTGCAAAGACGAGAGGGCTGTTCGTCAACCCCGCGCTGACCGAGCCGTTCGGCCTCACGCTGCTAGAAGCCACGGCCACCGGGGTGCCGGTCGTCGCGACAAATGACGGCGGCCCACAGGACATCCTCGGAACGTGCGACAATGGCCTCCTGGTCGACGCACTCGACTCCAAGGCGATCGGAGAGGCGATTCACGATGCTCTGAGCGACGGCGCGCGTTGGACCCGTTGGTCCGAAGGTGGGCTCGAGGCTGTTCATGCGAACTACTCGTGGGACAGCCATGCCACGCGCTATGTGCAGGAGGCGAGCAAGGTGGTGAAGGGCACCCGCCCGACGCCGCTCCATCGGCGGCGCACGAAACTCGCGGGAATGGACCGGCTGCTCGTCACCGATGTCGACGATACCCTGACGGGCGACGACGAAGCGTTGGCCGAGTTGCTGGAACGCTTGGAAACCACCGATGCCAAAGTCGGCTTCGGCATTGCCACGGGGCGCACGTTGAGCGAGGCGCTGGCGCTCATGGGTGAGCTCGATGTGCGGGTTCCCGACGTGCTCATCACGGCCGGCGGAAGCGAGCTCCACTACGGAACGCACCTCCTCCCGGACCGTTCATGGGAACGCCAGATCCGCTACCGCTGGGACCGCGACGCGGTGCAACGGGTCATGAACGCGATTCCAGGGCTGGAACGCGTGATGCAAGCCGAAACCAAATATCGGCTCCGCTACCGACTGGACCTCCAGCATGCTCCGCCCCTGCGAGAAATCCGGCGTCGTGTTCGCCAAGAGGGGCTTCGCGTGACCACCATTTTGGATCATGAGGTCTATTTGGATGTCGTGCCCGTCCGAGCGTCGCCGGGGCTTGCCATTCGCTTCTTCTGCTTCAAATGGAACCTCGAGCCGCAGCGGCTCCTCGTGGCAGGCGATTCAGGGAACGACTGGGACATGCTTTCCGGAGACACGTTGGGTGTGGTCGTAAGCAATCATACACCGGAGCTCGAGAAGCTTCGTGGGCGGCCGCGTGTTTATTTTGCAAAAAGTCCACACGCACGCGGGATCCTCGAAGGGATCGATTGTTATGATTTCCTGGGAGACATCCGAGTCCCCCCAGAGGAACAAGAATGATTCAAGCGCTCGAAGAGCTGCTCCAAGCCCACCGTGAGCCGATCTATCTCCTATTCAGGCGATTGAAGGCGCTCGATCGGCAGTTCCTGCTCTGGTCCGACCTGACGCACGAGTACGAACAGTTCGCGAAAACCGACGTCGCCGAACCGCTCCGCGAGACCAAGATGCCGTGGATCATGCAGCACGCGCAGGAAGCCGTCGTCGACGAGCCCTTCATCTGCCTCGCCGTACGCACTCGCGTTGGGCGTTGGCAGTACGTGCAGTTGCACACCGAAGAGATGCGCTGCCGGGAGCTCACCGTGGCGGAGTTCTTGGACCTCAAGGAACGGCTCGCAGCGGGGATTCCGCCTGGAGAGCGCTACGTTCTCGAGATCGACCTCAGCCCGTTCGAGCGCGGGTTTCCAAAGCTCAAAGAAGCCCGCAACATCGGGCGCGGCGTCGTGTTCTTGAACCGGCATTTGGCGGGTCGGCTCTTCGTTGACGGCGGGCGCGGCCAGAAGCTGCTGTTCGACTTCTTGTCGATGCATCAGGTTCGCGGGCAGCAGCTGATGCTCAACGGAACGCTTGGGGACGTCGAGGAGCTCCGGGAGTCGCTCGACAAAGCCATGGAGCTCCTCGAGGAGCACGAAGAGGAAAGCGATGACCTCAACCGCGAGCTTCGGCGCCTCGGCTTCGAGCCGGGGTGGGGGCGAACGCCGGCCCAGATCCGCGAGACGATGGAGCTCCTCCTCGACATTCTCGAAGCGCCGTCGCCCAGAAACCTCGAGAACTTTCTTGCGCGCATGCCGATGATCTTTTCGATCGCGGTCATCTCGCCGCACGGGTACTTCGGCCAGTCGAACGTGCTCGGCAAACCGGACACGGGCGGCCAGATCGTCTACATCCTCGACCAGGTCCGTGCGTTGGAGCGCGAGATGCGCGAGTCGATTCACGACCAAGGCCTCGACATCGAGCCACAGATCGTAGTCGTCACGCGACTGATCCCCGAAGCCGACGGAACGACCTGCGACCAGCGCATCGAGCCGATCCTGGGGACGGAGCACGCGCGGATCCTTCGCGTGCCCTTCCGCACCTACGAGCAGGGGGAGGTGATTCCTCAGTGGATCTCCCGCTTCGAGGTTTGGCCATATTTGGAGCGCTTCGCCATCGATGCACAGCGCGAGCTTCTTGGCGAGCTCGGCGGCGTCCGGCCCGATTTCGTCGTCGGAAACTACTCTGACGGAAACTTGGTTGCAACCATCATGGCCCATCAGCTCGGGGTCACGCAGTGCAACATCGCCCACGCCCTCGAAAAGACGAAGTACTTGCTCTCGGACCTCCACTGGCAGCACCACGAGGCCGAGCATCACTTCGCCGCGCAGTACACCGCCGACCTGATGGCGATGAACACGGCGGACTTCATCATCACCAGCACGTATCAAGAGATCGCCGGCACCGCGGAAAGCATCGGACAGTACGAAAGCTACAGCTCGTTTTCGCTCCCTCGGCTGTACCGTGTGGTCTCCGGAATCGACTGCTTCGACCCGAAGTTCAACATCGTCTCGCCGGGCGCCGACCCGCGCGTGTTCTTCCCGTACTTCGACGAGGTTCATCGTCCTGAAGAGCTCCGCAGCGAGATCGAGACGATGGTCTACGGCTCACCCGACTGCGCAGTCCGGGGCTTGCTGAGCGACCCGGACAAGCCACTGCTCTTTGCGATGTCGCGATTGGACCGAATCAAGAACCTGGCCGGGCTGGTCGAGTGGTATGGGCAGAACCAAGAGCTCCGGGAGATCGCCAATCTGCTCATCGTCGGCGGCCGGCTTCGCCCCGAGGAATCCAACGACCGCGACGAGCGGGAACAGATCGAGCGCACGCACTGGCTCTTCGATGAACACAAGCTCGAGGGCAACGTCCGCTGGATCGAGATGCAGACCGACAAGACCAAGGTCGGCGAGTTCTACCGGTTCGCTGCCGACCAACGAGGGGCCTTCGTGCAACCGGCCTTGTTCGAGGCGTTCGGCCTGACGGTCGTCGAAGCGATGAGCAGCGGTCTGCCGACGTTTGCGACCCGGTACGGCGGTCCGCTCGAAATCATCAAAGAGGGCGTGTCCGGCTTTCATATCGATCCTACGCAGGGTGCGGAGGCGGCCCAGAAGATGCTCGACTTCTTCCGTGCCTGTAAAGAGGACCCCGATGCTTGGGAAGCGATCTCAAGGGGCGGGATCCAGCGTGTGGAGGAGCGCTACAACTGGCCGCTCTACGCCTCGACTCTGCTCAAGCTCTCGCGGATCTACGGCTTCTGGCGGTACATCTCCTCGCTCGAACGCGACGAGACCCGGCGATATCTGGAGATGTTCTACGGGTTGCTACTGCGGCCGTTGTCGAAGCGGGTCCTCGAACAACACGACCACTGAGCACCGACGCTGGCGCTGGCACTGTCACCGACGCCGCAACGTCACGGGTTGCCCGTCGGTGCCTTGGGCGTGGACGGCACCCTGGCCCGTCAAAAACTCCACGTGAAGCGCACGGACAGAACGAGGCCGGCGGCCCTCTTCTCGCGCAATACGCACCTCGACCACGTCGCCTTTCGAGACAGCCTCGTACGTCGTCAGCAGATAGTCCCCATCGAGGTAGCCAAACCCGTCGCCCGCGTCCTCATAGAGGCGCCCCGATGCGCGTCCCCGTGTGTCGAGAGAGACCAGGAGGGTCAACGGACCTTCGAAGGCCTCCTCGGTCGTCTGCCCGCCAGCGCCAACCGGCACGATGGCACCCTCCCGCAACCGCAGGACGGGATGGGCGGCCTCGGCGGCCGGATCCTCGTCCCCGAGTGTGAAGCTGCGCCACTGGCCGTTCGGCATTGGAAAGTCACGACCACCGTCTTCCAAAAGCCGAGGCTGAACGAGCAGGTCGCTACCCAAGAGGAACGCGTGGTCCTCGTCGCGGAGCGCAAGGTCCGCGGGGTCGGCAAAGAACAGCGGACGCGCGATAGGGAGCCCCGTCGTCGCAGCTTCGTAGAACGCGGTGTAGAGGTATGGTAGCAACCGATAGCGCCGTGTTAGGGCACTCCGCGCGAGCTTCTCGGTCGCCGCCCCGAATGACCAAGGCTCCTGGTCACCCTCAAGCGCGTTGTGGGTCCGACAGAACGGCAAGAAAGCTCCCAGGCCGATCCAATGCGCGAAGAGCTCGGGCGAGGGCGTCCCCGCGAAGCCACCGATGTCCGGCCCGCAAAACGGTTGCCCGGATAACCCCAAGTTCAGGACCATCGGAACCGACCAGCGAAGGTGCTGCCAGCTCGACACGTTGTCTCCGGTCCAGGTTGCGGCGTATCGCTGACCTCCGAGGTAGCTCGAGCGCGACAGAACGAAAGGGCGCCGCTTGGGGCGCGATTCACGCATCGCATCGTCTGTAGCTTTCGCCATCAACATGCCGTAAACGTTGTGGTATTGGGCATGGGTTCCGGCGGCAATTCCGTCTCCCCCTCGATGCCTGAGGTCCTCGGGAAGCTCCGCGCCGAGCGGCAAGATCGGGGAAGGCTCGTTGAGGTCGACCCAAACACCATCCATGCCGTTGTCGAGGAACTCCATCGTCAGACGGGTCCACCAGGCTCGCGTTTCAGGACGCGTGTAATCGGGGAAGGCAGCATCGCCGGTCCAGGTGCATTCATGATGCTCATGGCCCTCGGCATCGCAAAGGAAATGTCCTTCCGCGACACCTTCGTCGTAGACCGCGTACCCCGATTCTGCTTTGACTGCCGGGTCGAGAATCCACACCGACTTGAAGCCGAGCGCGTGAAGATGATCGTTGATCCCTTTGGGGTCGGGGAACCGCTCCGGATCGAACGTGAACACCTTGTATTCATCCATGTAGTGGATGTCGATCCAGATCACATCGCAGGGGATCGCGCGCGTTCGGAATTCCTTCGCGAGCTCCCTCACTCGGGCGTTGGGGTAGTACGAGAACCGGCATTGTTGATAGCCGAGCGCCCAGCGCGGCGGCATCTGCATCAGGCCGGTGAGAGTAGCCAAGCGCTGCACGACTTCCTGCGGGGATACACCCTCGATCACGATGACCGGAAAGGGCTCCACACAGCTCAGCCGAATCCCGTCACGCAGATCGATCTCGAGTCGATACGTCGTGTCGGCCAGCACCCCAAACGCGCTTCCGTTGCCTCTAACGGCCAGCACCCAAGGATGCGCTTGATAGAGACTCTTCGAACGCTCGTCGTAGTTCGGAACCGCCGTCCCGTCGGCTTCGACCCGAAACGGCTGCTTGGCCCAGACTTCGGTGACGAAACCATTGCGCAGGAGGGGCCCGGCAACCTCGCCGGTGCCATACAAGCTGGCATCGGAATCGATCGGAAAGCTTGCGACGAACGCATCGGAGGTGCTCTGAAACCGGGGAAAGAGAGCCCACGATTCAGGCACCGGCCCGCGCGCGGGAAGCGGCTCGAGGAGCGCAAAGGAGCGCGGAAGGGTTGCGTGATCGACGCCCGGGGGGACGAAACGCGCGACACCGTCAACAAGCAGCCCAGGGTCCTGATGCGACGGCATCCCCATGGCGCAAACAGTAGCGCACTGGCGCTGGCACCGACACTGGCACCGACACTGGCGCTGGCACCCACACTGGCACTGGCAGAGTTAACCCTTTTGAAAAGGGCCGCCTGGCCACGCTCACCGACTCAACGCCATCGTGTAACAGAGCGCCTCCCCCTCGAGCACGACTGTCCCATCCCCGCGGACAACCTCGGTTCTCAGCTTCGTGATCGGCTTGTCGCTTCTCGCCTCGAGAACCTCGACCTTTCCCGTGATCTCATCGCCGGGGCGCACCGGTGCCTTGAAGCTCCAGTCGACGTGGAGAAACACCGTCCCGGGTCCCGGCAGGTCCTCGGCGACGAGGGCGTTGAGGATTGCACTGGTGATGCCGCCCTGCACGACGATTTCGCCGAACCGCGATTGCTTCGCTGCTTCCTCGTCGTAGTGAATAGGATTGCGGTCGCCCGAGATCTCGGTGAAGAGCTCGATGTCGCGTTTTGACACGGCCCGCGTCCGCTCCGCGCGCTGTCCAACGGCCGGCGCGCCGCGGGGCCAGACTGCATCGGTTCCTGTGCTCATGATCCCGTTGCCCGGGACCGATACTCGCCGGTCGAAAGCTCTGCCGCAAGTGCTCGCACGCGAGCGCCTAGGGGTCGAGCTCGTGGCCGCTGTCGTGGGCCAAAATTGCGCCGCCTACGCCACCAAGAATCAGGACACTTGCAACGGCAAGGCGCACCGTGGGCTCCTCCGCAAGGACCACGATGCCGCCGGCAGCCGCAATCACCGGCACTGCGAGCTGCACGATGGCGGCGCGGGTCGCCGTGAGGCCGCGGAGCGCGAGGTACCAGATCACGTAGCCGAGCCCCGAGGTCACAGCCCCTGATGTCACGGCTAAGGCCACCCCTCGAGGCGTCGCATGGAGCGTCCCCCATGCGATGGTGACGGCCAGCATTGCAAAGGGAAGGGTGCTCGCGAAGTTCCCCGCCGTCGCCGCCACCGGCGCCGCGGGTTTCTTACCGCGTAGTGAATAAACGCCCCATCCAACCCCCGACGCGATCATCAACACCGCACCGAGGGGATCGGGAGCGGCCATTCCAGGCAGCACGAGATAGATCAGCCCGGCCATCGCGGTGACCAGACCCACCCACTCCCTGAGCTGTGGACGCTCCCCGCGCCAGAGCCCCGCGCCGATCATCGTCGCCTGCACGGACCCGAAAAGAATCAACGCGCCCATCCCCGTCTCGAGCGAGACATATGCCAACGAAAACGCAATCGCATAGACGAACAGGGCCACCCCCGACCTCCAGGACCCAGCCCGCTGACCCTTGGACCGTGG
>CP070713.1:3135718-3149318 GCA_020351445.1 Myxococcales bacterium | reverse complement strand
CGCGGAAAGGGGCCTGTCAAGCATCAGAGAAAACTTGCGATCCGGTACTCCTTCAGGATTACAATGATCGGTGGATGGTGTGACCGGGGATGGAAAGCCCATTGGATGATCGCGGTATCGATGCGTTCCTCGTTCTGCTCGACGAAGGAACCAAAGGTCCTGGGCCAAAGTCCGAAGCGCTCGAAGCGCTTACATTGCGACCTGTCAGGTTGGCGACTTGGGAACCTCGCGCGGAGGGCTTCCGCACCCTGATCAACCCGAATGGTGAAGAGGCTCTCGCAGTGTTCAGCTCCGAAAGCGAGCTCAAGAGCGCAGCGACGCGATTCGACTGGCTCGAAACCGACGGGACCATCGCGACTCACCGAGCGATCGGCGGCGACATCCTCCGTCACGCGTGGACGCGCGAGTACGCGTACGTGGTGATCGACATCGGCTCGGACCACTCGCTCGAGTACGAACGCGATGAGCTGAAAGCGATCCTCCGGGAGTTGGACACCACCGGGCCGTTCCGCACGTCGCGTCCGCCGCCCCCGGCCGACAAGCCAGCGAAGGCGAGCTCGTTTGCGGCACCGGTGGAGGGGATCTCGACGATGTACAGCATGGCGCCGAGTCAGACAGAGAAGCTCGATCGGTTGAGCGACCTGCCGACGAAGCCGCACGAGATGCTGCCCGAAAGCGAGCCCCCGACCCAACCACGCGCCGCGCTGAAGGAAATGGATTCGCCGCCGAGGAAACGCAAGAGCTCGCGTCCCGCGCACAAGCCGAAGAGTGAGCCACCCGGCGCAAAGATCGAAGAGGTGAGGACGCCTGCCGCCAAGCTCGGTGACGGTGGGACCTATGGCGCAGCCAGCATCATTCCTCCGTCCCAACAGGGACCGAAGTCGAGCTCGCCATCGAAGGTCACTGAGGAAGACAGCCGCAAGCCCGGATCGAGCCGCCCGCGGTCTTCGGCCGCGCCTAAGCTCACCTCCGACGCGCCAACCGCACCCGCCGCGCATGCATTGCCTTCGTTGGAACCTGGCAAGCTGAAGCTCCCCGCGATCGGTCCCGTGAGCGCTGGCGGCGTGGAGCCACAGCCGCCGCCGAGCGAACCCAAGCAGCCAGCCGCGACCCCGGACGCGGATGCGCAGAGCAAGCAGACAAAGAAACCCCCGCGGATCGCCGCGCCCTCGATCGGCGACGGGATCAAACTGGCGGAGATTCACCATGCGCCTGACGAGACCCTCCTCAAGAGTCTCGCCGATGTTCTGCGAGGCTATTTCGAGGTTGAATGGGCTTCTTATTGCGAAGTCGCACGTCCGGCCGGAGACCCGAGCCCCGCGGTCGGCCTCCGGATCACCGACAACTATCGGGACAACGTGACCGCGATCATCAAAGATCTCTGCGAGGCCAGCCGCAATCACGAAGTGGAAATCGACGTCCTGCTGATCGACGGCCACGACATGCTTCGCAAAGCCCGAGAGCGCGCGGTCGTCTTCTACCCCTGGAAACCCAAACCTTTCGCCGGCTAGACGATAGTGTAGGGACGGTGGGCCGGGACCAATTGAGGGCCGCAGGCCCGACCGGTCTTAACGTCGCCGTGCTAAGACCCCCGAGTGGAACAGGGTCAAGCACTTCCGGCCGTCCAAAGCCCGATTCCGGCGGCCGTTGGTCAGGCTTGGGTGGAACGCCTTGCGGCAAGCGAGTGCCCTGCTCTGACGACGAGGCGCAAACGGCGTGAAGAGCAGACCGGAGCGAGCCACGATCCGATCGTGTGGGTCGAGGCGGAGGGGGCGAACGTCATCGATGCCGATGGCAATCGATACGTCGATCTCACCTCGGGGTTCGGCGTGGCGTTCGTTGGGCACCGTCATCCCGAGGTCGTCGCGGCGGCCAAACACCAGGCTGATCGCCTGCTGCACGCGCTTGGCGACCTGCATCCCTCGGATGTGAAGATCGAGCTCCTCGAACGGCTCTGCGCGCTGGCCCCTTGGCCGCAGGCGCGTGCGATGCTGTCGCTGAGCGGCGCGGACGCTGTCACGGCGGCGCTCAAGACGGCGGTGATGGCAACCGGC
Organism: Myxococcales bacterium; assembly: GCA_020351445.1. GTDB lineage: Bacteria > Myxococcota_A > Polyangia > Polyangiales > Houyiibacteriaceae > SG8-38. The sequence goes on along the minus strand of CP070713.1, from coordinate 3,147,264 downwards.
AAGACCGGAGTCGTTGCGTTCGAAGGCAGTTATCACGGGCTCACCTATGGCCCATTGGCCGTATCGGGGTACGCCGAGCGCTTTCGTCAGCCGTTTCAGGCGCAACTGCAATCCGACGTTCACTTCGCGGCATGGCCCGGTCGCGATGTCAGTATCGACGTGACTCTCCAAACGCTGCCTCAGGACTGGAGCCACATCGGCGCCGTCATCATCGAACCCATTCAAGGGCGCGCGGGCGTTCGCCTGCCACCGCCCGGCTTTGTCGAAGCGCTCAAAGCAGCATGCGAGAAGAACGGGGCGCTTCTGATCGCCGACGAGATCTTCACCGGCCTCGGCCGCTGCGGGGCTTGGTGGCGATCGGTCGACGAGGGCGTCGTCCCCGATGTGATCTGCGTGGGCAAGGCGTTGGGTGGCGGGCTGCCCGTGAGTGCGTGTGTCGCAAGCGAAGACGTCATGCGGGCATGGGGCACCCCGGACCGCGAAGCGATTCACACGGGAACCTTTTACGGGGACCCGCTGGGATCGGCGGCGGCGCTCGCGACGATCGCCCTGATCGAACGCGAGCAGCTCGTGCAACGAGCGATCGAGCGGGGGGATGCGTTTGCCGACGCGCTGCGCGCTGAACCCCTCCGCGGTGTTCTAGAAGTGCGACATGCAGGGATGATGCTAGGCCTGCAATTGCACAGTCCCATGCAGGCGTTGTCCGTCGCCCGTGCGCTCCTTGAACGCGGCTACCTCGTGCTCCCCGCTGGAACCAAGGCGGACGTGCTCCAACTGGCACCCCCGGTGATGATGAGCGACGCCCAACGTGACGGCTTCGTCTCGTCGCTGCGGGACGTTCTGGAGGGTCGGTGAGCACGCGAGCGACGTTGAGGGGCCGCATCGAGAGGCTGATCTCGAGCTTCGAGGCGGGCGAGCGGGTCGAGGCGGCGGCCCGGGATCAGTTGATCGAAGACCTCGCCGCATGGCAAGCCACCCGAATTTCGGAGTACGGCCGATTGCAGCGACACGGCGCATGGCCCCCTGCCCTCCCCACCGACGTCTTTCGGTTTCGACGGATCGCGGCGCACCCCGAAGTGGAAGATCGCCGTGTGTTCCGGAGCTCCGGCACGACGTCGTCCGAGCGAAGCGTCCACGCGTATCGCGATCTGGGTCTGTACGATTTCGCCGCACGTGTGGCTGCCCGCCACATGCTGTTTCCGGACGTCGAAAGAATGCGGCTCGTCATCCTGGCGCCGCGCGAAGATGAGGCCCCGGACTCGTCATTGGAATACATGCTGGCACGCTTCGCGCAATGGTTCGGGACAGAGTGCACATGGGTATGGCGCCACGGCGCGCTCGACCTCGAGCTCCTAACCGAGCAGTTGCGAAGCGCCGAAGCCTCCGAAGAGCCGGTCGCGGTGCTCGGCACCTCGTTTGCGTTCGTCCACGCCGAGGACGGGCTCGGCCGCCAGCAATTCGAGCTCCAACCAGGAAGCCGGCTCATGCAAACCGGGGGCTACAAGGGCCGTTCGCGCGAGGTAGATCCGGAGGCTCTACTCACGGCGATCAGCACACGATACGGCGTCGCGGCGCCGTGGATCATCAACGAGTTCGGAGCGACCGAGCTCAGCTCCCAGATGTACGACACGACCCTCCGCGAGGCCATCGACGGATCGGTGGGACCGAGACGACTGTGGGTGCCACCGTGGATGCGCGCGACTCCCGTCGACCCCGACACGTTGCAACCTGTAAAAGGAGAAGCGATCGGCATCCTTCGAATCGACGACACCGCAAACCTGGATTCGGTCTGCTGTATCCAGACCTCCGATTTGGCGAAGCGTCTCGACGACGGCATCGTCGTGCTCGGTCGGGCACCAGGTGCGACTCCGCGAGGCTGCTCGCTGGCTGCGGATCAAGCCTTGGGGGCGCGGTGAGCGACGACGCCTCGGCGGTCGGCGCTCGCGCAGCGGCGGTGCTCGATGCGGGCGGCGTCCTACGCGCCGCGACGCTCGAAGAGCGCGCCGACTGGTTGGCCGAGGCGGCCCTAACCCTCGAACGCGAGGCCCATCATGGGAGCAAAACGCTATCCGAAGCGACCGGGCTGAGCGCCCCCATGGTCGAGTGGGCCGCCCGCACGACCCTCGGCACCATTCGGAAGGACGCGATGCTTGCATTGGCGCAAGAAGCACGCGGTCGGAGCCCGATCGCGATGCTCTCGGTCGTGCTCGCAGCCAATGTCTTCACCGCCTCGGTGCGAGGCATCGTCGTTCCGCTCCTGCTCGGCGTTCCAGTGCTGGTCAAGGCGTCTTCTAGAGAGGCGCTATTCCCGGTGATGCTCAGAGACGCGCTCCGCCGGATCGACTCCCGCCTCGGCGCGTCGATGGACGTCGTCGCGTTCGGTGGGGGAGACCTCGAATGCGAAGCAGCGCTGGTCACGTTGGCCGAGGCGGTCTCCGTGTACGGAAGCGACGAGACCGTCGAGGCAATCGCCGCCCGTCTCGGAGACATTCCCTTGGTTGCACACGGGCACGGCGTGAGCGTCGCGTACTGCGGAGCCGACGCCCTGGCCAAAGTGCCCATCGGCGATACCATTGCAGACCTGTCGCTCGACATCTGCGCGTACGACCAACGCGGCTGCCTGTCTCCGCAGCTGGTGTACATCGAAGAAACGACTCAAAGCTCGGCCGAACATTTCGCCAGACGTCTGGCCGATGAAGGTCTCGGCCCGATGAGCAAAACGCTGCCGCGCGGCCCCTTGCCTCTGTCGATCGGCGCCGCGCAAGCACAGTGGCGAGGAATCGCCGAGGTGGAAGGCACCCTGATTCGTGGTCACGACTACGCGGTGGCGATTCGGCCGCCTCAACCGATCCGGTGGAGCCCCGGCTTTCGTAATGTGACGCTCGTTCCTGTGCGCGGCCTCGACGAAGCGGTGCGAGCGATGGAACCGATCGGCACGAACCTAAAATGCGTCGGCGCAGATTCAGTATCCCTCCCAGAAGTCCAAGCGCGACTCGCCGCAAGCCCCGTACTCAGCGCATACGCATGCACGACCGGCACGATGCAGACCCCGTCACTCAACGCCCCCGCAGACGGCCACCCAATCTGGCACGGCCTCTTCCAAACCTAGTGTGCGGAGATCCGTATACTAGACGCCGATGAACAGCCGCTGGCCAAAGTTGCGCTCGAGCTTGGCGCCGAAGATTCTCGATGCCGCGCCTTCGATGTCATACTCGATTCGCTTGAAGTGAAACGAGCGCGAGTCGCTGTCGTAGACCGTGTAGCTGGCGCGGTTGTCGTAGTCGCGGGGCTGACCAACCGAGCCGACGCTGACGATGTACTTGGTGCCATCCTGTAGCGCGAAGTCTTCGGGTGGAAGCTCCTCAACCTCACCAGGCCTAAGCGCAAACACCTTGCACAGATGAGAATGACCGATGAACGTGATGTCACCGAGGTCGTTCCAGATAGGGAGGCACTCTGCGGCCTGGTCGGGCGCGAAAATATACTCGAACTCCTCGAGGCGAACCGGCGATCCGTGGCAAAGGTCGACGCCCACCCCATCGAGGACGTGCTTGTATGGAAGCGCCTTGAGCCAGGCCATGTTGTCAGGCGTCAGCTCTCGCGCGTGCAGATCGAGAGCGTCACGAGCTGCCTCGTAGTAGTACGAGTAGTCCATTCGGCCGGCGACGGCAGCGTCGTGGTTTCCCAGGATGGTGACCTCGGCCACCTCGCGCACGATGTCAGCACACTCGTTGGGACTCCCTCCGTAACCAACGACGTCGCCCAGGCAATAGTACGTGTCGATCTCTTCGCCGCCGTAGGCCTCCATGACGGAGGACATGGCTTCCAGGTTCGCGTGTACGTCGCTAAATATGCCGAGCCGCATGATTGGTTCGCCAGTTACCCCGAATGCTCCATCGTACACGAAAGCTCGGGCTCGGTCGAAGTCCCGTGCACCACCAAAAGTCGCTCCAATGCCTCGCGATTCGCTTGAATCTGGCTCTCATCGAGCCCTTGTGTCGACGCGGCGGGCACGATTTCATCGAAGCGGCGCGCAAGCGCAGTCACCAGGTCCTTGGCGCCGGTCGCCAAGCCAAAGCGCACGGCTTGCAGTACCAGTGCATTGGACATCGCCAAGCCAAACCTCAGGGCGTCGGCGACCACCCGCCGTCTCGAAAGCTCGAACACGGTCCTCGGAACGCTCGCGACCAGGAGCGCCTCTTCGATGCGCTCGGGACTGCTCCACGCTTCGAGGCGTTGTAGACGGCGCAGCGCCTCGGCCGCCGTTGGCGCCTCGTCCTCGAGCACGAACGGGTGGTCGACCGGGTCGACCGGAGGCGGGGCCAAACGGCACGCATCGACCGTCTCTTCCCAACGCCCGGGCAGGGGCTGAGGAGCGAGTTCGGTGCGTCCGATGATCATTTTGGCATTTGCCGCGCGGGGCGCTTCGACGCGGAATGAGCGCAGCAGGCGGCGTCGGTCGCCATAGACGACGACGGTCGCGTGAAAGTCGCGCCGCAGGAGCTCGAGGATTCGGCCATCCGCGGAGCGCGCCGGATTGAGATACGCGCGCCGGACCGCATCAGCCCTCGTGTCGGTCAACGCGAGGATACAGATCGGCAGCTGGTCGACGGTTTTGAGCTGAACCAGGAGGTCGCTGCTTGCCTCCGTAAACGCGTGGCGATCTTCCGCCCCGACCTGGACGAAGATCCAGAGCTCGTCGTCGTCGATCAAGGGCGCCAGCTCGGTGGAGGCATGCGCCCAAAACCCCGCGGGTGGCAGCAAGCCTGCGAGGCGGGGGTAGTAGCTGGCAACGACCGGAGGCCCGTCCACCGGCTCGAGCTCGGTGATGTCGACCTCCATCGCCTCCGAATCATCGAGATGGCTCGCGAGTCCTCGGCGCCCATAGACGATGGCAAAGTGCCGGACGTAGTCAGGCACTTCCTCGTCGTGTTCCTTCATGAGCGAGTCGAGTAACTTCGCGCGCTCGGACAACTCGCGGCCGCGCGCCCCATGCGGAACCACGAGGATGAACTGCTGCGCCTCGGGGTCGTGATAGATGAACGGCACATCGACGACCTCGCCATCGTCCAGCTGATGCAAGGTGCCGCCGAGCGCAGGCTCGCGGAGCTCCGGATACTCCTCGACGTTGACGACCCGGAATACCTCGACCTCGAGGGGTTCGCGGTCCGTACGGAACACGCGAACCCGCTCGGTGCGGGTGCGGCCCACAGGCCCAGTGTACGGTTGGTGAGTCAACGGGGCGTCCGATTTTCGGAGTAACCCATTCGTGGGCCGATGGCCAGTTGGGCAAAGCAGGCTATTGTGGGTCTGCGATGGAACCCAACACCCCCGTGATGGACCTCACCGTGGCCTGTGTGACCTCGGTCAAGAATGCCACCGGGATGGAGCTCGACCTGACCCAGGACACCCTTCCAATTCTCGACCACTACGCGGAGCTGGTGGACTCCCCCCGAGACGAGGTCGTGTCTCTCCTCGCCCCGATGAGCGGCGCCTACTTTGGCGAGCTCGTGCGCCGTCAGCTCGAGGATGGGCAGTGGGTAACCGACCCCGACGACTATTCCGAGTGGCGGCTTCGTTTCGAGCGATGTTCGCTCGCGTTCAACCCGATCGGCGTCGCCCTGGAGGTGCTTCTCGGGCAGGAGGTCCCCGAGTGGGGCGCCCACCTGCAGACCGCACCCGAGGACCGGCCACGGGTCAAAAGCGCACTCGAGGTCTTCGGTGATGTGCGAGATCGCGACTACTACACCTTCAGTGTGCGTTTCGAAGCAATCGAGCAGGCGTATCTGGGTTTGCTGAATAATCCCGCGGGCATGGACCCGAAGCCTTGACACGGAACCGCCGGCCTCCATATTTGCCCAAGCTCCTGGAAACACACACGTTTTGGAGCTTGAGACGTGACGGATTCATTTACACCAGCGATCGAGCAACCGGGGTGTGGCGACTTGCTCACCACGGGGGATATGGCTCGGCTCAGCGAGAGCACCCTGCGAACGGTGCGCTTCTATGAGCAGGAAGGACTGATCGAGCCCGAGCGTCGTAGCTCGTGCGGCCACCGGCTCTTTTCGGGACGTGAGTTGATGAAACTGCAACTGGCCCTAGACCTCCGCGAGGCCGGTCTGTCCCTGCAGAACATCAAAGATCTGTTCTGCCTCAAGTCCGCCTGTGACTGTCCCGAAGAAGCAAGCCAACGGATGTCCAACGTGTTGACCGAGCAAATCGACACAATGCAACAGAAGATTGCAAAGCTCCGAAAGCTGCGAGAGGAGCTGACTGCGATGGTGTCCGTACTGACAGAATGCCAGTCGTGCGACGAGGGGAATTTTCCCCTCGCTTGCGAGAAGTGCGATGTGCTCGGAAGCCCGCAGGTGCCACGAGCGCTGCGGGTGCTCTGGCACGAGTCCGAGTAGAGGCTCGGATGGAATGGCAACCAAGCACTCCCCTGTCGGCAGAGGAGCTGGCCAAGCTTGCGGTGTTTCCTCTACCTCGAGTCGTGTTCTTTCCCGGAACGGCGCTCCCACTTCATTTGTTTGAGCCGCGCTACACTCGAATGATCGAGGACTGCTTGGATAGTGGGTGCACCGCGATGGCCGTGGCTTTGCTCGCGCCGGGCTGGGAGGACGACTACGAGGGAAACCCCGCGATCTACGAAGTCGCCGGAGCGGGTCGCATCGTCGCGCATCAGGAGCGCGCGGACGGGACCCACGACATCATCTTGCATGGTCTCAACCGAGTCCGTCTCCACGAGCTACCGAGCGACGGGCGACCCTATCGCTGTGCTCGCGCCGAGCCGATCCAGGACTTCGGTCAGGCCACCTCTTCCGATGTGATGGCCATGATGGCCTGCGCGACGCGCGTTGCAGCCAAGGTTCGCGAGCGGCAACCCGACTTCGCGCTCCAGGTCTCGGCCGAGCTGGCGCCAGCACGCGCCGCAGACGTGATCGCCGATCAACTGGTCGTCAGCCCAGAGGAGCGCCAGCAGATCCTCGAGACGATCGACGTCAATGAGCGCGTCGCCCTCGTGACCGAGTCCGTCGCATCCCTCCTGGCACAACTCTCCGAGGCTCATGCCCCGTCCTAAACCCGCACTTGTGCAGGCAGGGCACTCATGAATGCGGGGGCGGATGGAAGGAGGGCCGGGCGTGTGGTACCGAGCCTTGTTCACATGGGCGATTCCACAAAACACCAGCCAACTGTAGAGCGGTATGCTGAGGCCCCATTGCCGACGCGCTTTGGGCCGCTCCGGGTGGTCGTGTATCGCGAGGTCGATGGGGACAAGGAACACCTGGCGGTCATCGTCGGCGAGGTCGAAGGCGCCGAAGACCTTCTGATCCGGGTGCACAGCGAATGCCTGACCGGGGAGGTGCTTCACTCCCTCAGGTGCGACTGCCGCGACCAGCTCGACTTGGCGCTCGAGCGCATCCAAAGCGAGGGCGCGGGCGCTGTCCTGTACCTTCGACAAGAAGGACGCGGCATTGGTCTCGGCAACAAGATCCGCGCCTACGCCAAGCAAGACGAGGGCCTCGACACGGTCGACGCAAACCTCGCGTTGGGTTTCGACGAAGACCACCGCGGCTACCACGTGGCAGCCGACATGCTCCGCGACCTCGGTGTCCGCTCGGTGGCCCTGATGACGAACAACCCACACAAGGTGCAGGGCTTGCAAAACGACGGCATCACAGTCAGCCGCCGAGAGCCGCACGAAGTCGAAGCCCACGACTTCAACCGAGAGTACTTGAAGACAAAGCAGGACCGGTTGGGGCATTTGGGAACCAACGGCGACGGCGACTGACCCCGTAGAGCGACTTCGTCGCCACGGGGCAAGCGCGGACGCCTAAGCCCCGTGGACGACGCGAAGGGTCGGCTTCACGGGGTGGCATCGCGGCTGGCGGTGCCGTACTCTCCGCGCGTGACCAAGACCCAGCTCGGCAGCCTCCTCATCTTCGCGGTCGCGCTCGCCTCCCTCGCGGCCTGCAACAAAACGATAACCACGATCCCCCTGAGTTGGCGCAACCCAGCATACCAAGACACGGGCTTCAAAAAGCTGTTCGTCATCGGCGTTGGCCGAGACGACGGAGGACGCCGGCTCTTCGAGGATACCTTCGCCAAAGCGCTCGCAAACGAAGGCGCCGCAGCGCAGGCGAGCTGGGGGCACTTGCCGCAAAGCGAACAACTCTCCGAGGAACAGGTCCGCGGCGCGATCGAAGGGGGCGGATTCGATGGCGTGCTGGTCACCCGCATGCTGAGCGTCGATCAGGAGCAGGAGTACGTGGAGGGGCGAACGTATACGGTCCCGACGACGTACTACGGATACGGGTACTACGGCTACTACGGGGCCAGCTACGCGACCGTGCACGATCCGGGCTACTTCAAGACCAACACCACATTCCGTTTGGAAACCAACCTTTATTCGGTCGCGACCGGGGACCTGGTCTGGTCGGGCCAATCCGATACGCTCAACCCGGAATCCCTCACCGACGTCATCGACTCGATGACCGCAGCGGTCGCCAAGAAGCTGAAAGAAGAGAAGCTCATTCCATGACCAAGACCCGAATCAGCATCCTGCTCATCTTCCTTCTCGCCGCCGCGGCATGCAGCAAGACCGCCACCAACTTCTCCCAGAGCTACCGAAACCCGGGCTACGAAGAGACCGTCTTCAAGAAGGTGCTCGTCATCGCTGTGACACAAGACCAGAACAGCCGACAGGCCTTCGAAGACGCGCTCGTCTCGTCGATTGCCAATGAGGGAGGAACGGCCCAGGCGAGCATTGGCGTCTTGCCACACGAAGAGCAGGTGACGGAGGACCAGCTGCACGCGGCAATCGACGCCGGCGGTTTCGACGGCGTTTTGCTCTCGCGGCTGGTGAGCGTCGACAAGGACACCCAGTACACCCCACCCAAGAAGTACAACAACCCGAGGACGAGGTACTACCCGGCCTCGCCCGGTTGGGGCTACGGCTACGGCGGATTCTATGGTTTCTACGGCACGACCTTCGCCGAGGTGCACGAGCCGGGCTACTTCGAAACGAGCACCACGCTGACGCTCGAAACCAACTTGTACTCGGTCGCCACCAACGAGCTGGTGTGGACAGGCCGCTCCGAGACCATCGACCCCGAATCCATAGAAGACGCGCGAGCATCAGTCACGCAAGCGGTTGCGAAGAAGCTCAAGGAAGAGAGGCTGATTCCGTAAAAGGGGTCAGTCCCCTTTTTTGAAGGGTTAATTCTCCGGGTCGGCTTTGGCGGATGCTTGACGTTGCGATCTTTGCCGGGGGACTCGATTGATTTCGCGGTGTTGGGGGGGTGGAGAGTGTCCCTTAGGACTGCTGCTGCATGAGCTCGGCTTGGTGGTGGTTGCGTAAGGCCGTGAGCAAGTCGGTGAGCTCGCCTTCCATGACGCGGTCTAGGCTGTGCAACGTCAACTGAATGCGGTGGTCGGTGATGCGGTTTTGGGGGAAGTTGTAGGTACGGATCTTTTCGGAGCGTTCGCCGGTGCCGACCATGCTGCGGCGTTCGGAGCTGATCGCGCTCGCTTGGGCTTCTCGCTCGATGTCGAGGAGCTTGGCCGAGAGGATTTGGAGGGCCTTGGCTTTGTTTTGGTGCTGCGAGCGCTGCTGCTCGGAGCGCACCATGATGCCGCTCGGAATGTGCTTGATCTGCACGGCCGACGCCGTTCGGTTGACGTGCTGGCCGCCGGGGCCGCCTGCCGCGGTGGCAGTGATCTCGAGGTCGTTGGGATCGATGTGTATCTCGTCGACGTCATCGACCTCGGGAAGCACCGCCACGGTGGCGGTCGAGGTGTGAATGCGCCCTTGCGACTCGGTGGTGGGGATGCGCTGCACTCGGTGGACGCCTCCCTCGAAGCGAAGCCGCGAATACACGTTATCACCCGAGACCGAGGCGATGACCTCTTTCAGCCCACCTGCCGAGGCTTCGCTCAACGACATGACCTCGACCTTCCAGCCCTGCCCTTCCGCATATCGCGAATACATACGGAAGAGATCGGCCGCGAAGAGAGCCGCCTCCTCACCGCCGGTGCCGCTGCGGATTTCGAGGATGGTGTTGCGCTCGTCGTTGGGATCCTTGGGGAGCAGCAAAACGTTGATCAATGCTTCGAGCCGCTCGCACTCCGCTTCGAGCGCTGGAATCTCTTCGGCCGCGAGCTCGCGAAGATCGGGGTCGGCCAGCGCTTCCTTGTGCCCTGCGAGGTCCTCGACGACCTGGCTGTAGCGCGTATAGGCCTCCACGACTTCCTGGAGCTCGGCCCGCTCTTTGGTCAGCCCCGTGTACCGCTTGGCGTCGGACACCACGTTGGGCTGGCAGAGCAGCTCTTCGATCTCTCGGTAGCGAGCCGTCAACGACTCGAGCTTGTCGGTTGGAAGCATGTTTAGGCAGCGCGGGAGGCGCGTAGGGAGTCGGCCCCGGTCAATACTTCCCTGAAGCGGGCGAAACTCGCAAAGACAATCGGCTCTTCACCATGGGGCGCGTCCTCTTGGATGCGGTCGCGCCAGGCGGCGGCCTCCATGGCGGCGATGGCGATCTCGACTTGGTCGTCGTCCGGCTTCCGGGTCGTGATCTTCTGAAACAAGAAGCCCGGGTAGAGCACCGCCCGTCGCCACCCGATCGTGCAATACCGGGCGCTGAGCTTCTGGAACTCATAGGAAACGGCCGCGATGATCGGCAGGAGCCCGATTCGGATCAGCAACAACGCGACCTGTCCCACCCAGCCTTCGACATTAGGCATGAGCAGCGGGGCGGCAAGAGAGCCGACAATGATCGAAACGACGATCACGACGACCAAAAACGTCGTCCCACAACGCGGATGGAGCGTACTCTGCGCCTGCACATTCTCGACCGTCAGAGGCAGGTTCTTCTCGTAGGCGTGGATCGTTTTGTGCTCGGCGCCGTGATACTGAAACAGGCGCCGCACATCGGGGATGCGACTGATCGCGAACAGATATCCGACGAAGATCAGCAACTTGAATGTACCGATCAACACGTGAAACGCGGTGTCGGTGAGGCCAAGATCCCAGCCTGCCCCCTTCGAGGTGAGGCTCGCGAGAAACTGCGGAAGCGCCACGAACAGGCCCAGGGCGAGCACGGTCGAAATCGCGATCGCCCAGCGGCCCGAGCCCTGATCCTGCGCGAGCTCTTCCTCGGTCATCTGCTGCTCCGCTGAAAACTGAAGCGCCGAGAAGCCCATCGTCAGCGACTCGACGAGCATCGCAATGCCGCGAAACGCTGGCAGCTTCCAGAGCTTTCTCGACCAGCGCGAGCGGTACGGACCTTCGCGAAGCGCAATCGTCCCATCGGGCCGCCGCACGGCCACGGTCAAACACGCCGGAGCGCGCATCATCACGCCCTCGATGACCGCCTGTCCACCGATGTAGGGCTGGGCCATCGTGGCCAATATGGCGCCCTTGCGGGGCGAAGCCCCGTGGGCGTTGCCTTTACGGGGCGAAGCCCCGTGGGCGTTGCCTTTACGGGGCGAAGCCCCGTGGGCGTTGCCTTTACGGGGCGGAGTCCCGTGGGCGTTGCCTTTACGGG
>CP070713.1:3119717-3135618 GCA_020351445.1 Myxococcales bacterium | reverse complement strand
CATCGAACGTCTTTTTCGCCTTCGACGATATCGCGGGCCGGGCTGGGCGCCGGCACTGCTCGGCGCGGGTCGCACCCCACGGGCTCTGCGCTTCGGCGGATGCGTCCCCCCTTTGCTCCGCCCCGGGATCGCTCGCGGCTCCGGCAGGCGCCTCACCGCCAGCCGTCGTCTCCGAGGAGGGCGCCGAATCCGACTTGCCCTTGCAGCCGTACATGGCGAAGAGCATCGCTCCAAACCACACCATCATCGCTATACGGTTACGAATCACGGATTTTCCCCGGTGATAGCAGGAGGCGCGATTCCAGGTCGAATCTCCAGCGGTTTGCCTCTAGGCGACCGCGCGAACTCGCCCGGCACATACCCTTGGAAGGTGGCGTCTCGGGCCTGCGCTTCCGCGATGCATTCCGCGATGCGTTCGTCACCGTAGGCTTGCAGCCGGTCGATGGCGATGCGGGTGTAGTCGTCGTCGAAGCTACCGGCCCGGCTCGCCCGAGCCGCCAACGCGTACCGCGCCACCGCGAAGCACTCGATCGGTCGAACCCGTTCGTCGAGCACCTGCCGAACCTTGTCCTCGAGGTCAAACCGGTAGTCTTCGCGCTCATCGGGGCTCGCTCGGCGGAGGGCCTTCTGGAGGTCGAGGGGCATCACGAATGGAGTGTTCAGGATCGAGCGTGCCAGGATCTCGTAGGCCCGGCCCTGACGGACATAGGACGCGATCGTCCACCGCGGACGACGGTACACAAAGACCGGCTCGTAGCCGTCTGCGACAGACTTGGCTTGTTTAGAACCGTTTTCGATCTGTTTGGTGATCGTGTCGATGTAAGCCTGTACCGTCTTCGGTTTGCCCGGTTTGATCTGGAACTTCTCAAAGCCGGCGATCTTGTCGTCGACGAGGATGAAGCGCGCCTCCGCGGCATATCCCGCCGCGACCGAGCCCGACGGTTGGCCGGTGCGCTCGTAGGCGGTCGTGACATCCTTGAGCGCCGTGCGGTAGTCGCGCATCTTGCCGCGCGCTTTCCACGATTGCGCGATGCGCCAGTGGGCCTGGACCACCAGGTCGCCGGCTTCGCCATCATTGCCGTAGACCTTGATGAACTCGCGCATGCCGGTGATGGCCTGCGGATAGCGCTGTTGTCTGTACGCCATTTCGGCGATTCGGTAGAGCGCGTTCCGTTTCGTCCCGGGATCCTCGACGGTGTCGTAGACGCGTCGGTAGTACTGTGTTGCCTCGGGGTAGCGTTGGAGCTGCTCGAGCAAGACGGCCGAGTTCACGAGACCGTCGGCGCGCTTCGTCTGCACCTCCGGATCGGTCGATTTGGCGAAGCGCTGCGAGTCCGCCAGGACCCGGTAGTTTTCGACCGCACGGTCGAAGTCGAAGTTGCGGCTCGCGGTGTATGCGAGCTTGAAGTGCGCGTTCGCAAGGATCGCGTCGAGGCTCTTCTGCTCCTCGGCGTCCTCAGCCTCGCGAGGGCCAACCTCGTCGATGATGCGCTGGTAGAGCTGGCCGGCGGATTCGAAGCGGTTGGTCGCCTCCAGCGCGAGGGCCGCGTACTCGAGCGCGACCGGGGCCTGCCGGTCGTGTGGGTTACTGTTGACCGCTGCTAGAAGCATCGTGGCGGACTGCTCGTAAAGGATCGTCCGTTCGGCCCCAGTCGCTTGCCCCGCACGTTTGTAGACGTCGAGCGCGTCTTGATAGACCAGTGCGTTGAGGTCCGCGCCGGCGCGACAGATGGGCTTTTCGCGGTTGGCCGGCCTGCTGCAATCGATCTTGTCCGCGCGCGCCGAAAACGTGCAGCCGCGTTCCTGGATGTCCGTTGCAAGACGGCGAATCTCTTCGGTGTCATCCGTTGCCATGGCCATCGCGCGGAGGTTCTCCCAAGCGATTTGACCGGTCGCGTCGGCCTCCACGCCCGAGCATCGTTCCTCGTAGATGCGCGTGAACCGAGCCTCGGCATGGGGCCAGTAGCCATACCAGTAGAGAAGCAGTGCGTTGTTGTAGTCATACGCCGCGCGCACGCCCTCGGTATCGCGCTGCGGGCTCACCCGGGTGAGGTAGATCTCCCTGGCCCGCGCGAGACGCTGCACCGTCTCGGGCATCGCGACCGGCTTGACCGAAGGGGGCGCTCCGGCTGGAAGTGGGGCCTCGTCGCGCACCACCAAACGGCCCTCCTCCACGTCGCGGTCAGCGATGCGCTTCAGCGACTCCACCACCCGCCGCGCGGATTCGGCGAGGTAGCTGTCGTCGACGTTCGAGTCCCGCACCTCGGCATACTCCGTCGCGGCCTGCTCGTAGCTCTTCGACCAGTACAGGGCATCGGCGAGGTTGTAGTGGAGCTCGTACCCCTGCGGGTTGTTCGGGTAGCGCTCCAGGTACCCCCGGTATGCGCTTGCTGCCAGCGCGTACTCGACCTGGGAGTCACGACAGAGCCGGACGTTGCGCTCCTCCACGCACTGCTGGCGCAAGCGCTGAGCAAGCTGGTGGTGGTGGATCGCGGTGACGATCAGAGCGTTCTCGGCGAGCTGCTCTGCGTTTCGCTGCTCCGCCGGTCGGTCCATGTTTGCGTTCCACCAAGGGCTTCCCTGAACGTATTGGGTGAGCTCGGACCGCGCGAGGATGGCGTTCTCAAACTCGTTGTGCATCTGATGAGCGACGGCGATGTCGTTGAGGACCTCTGGAGTGCGGTGGTGGTTCGGCCACTTGGTGATCGCCAGCCGCCAGGCGGCGATGGCCTCCGGGTACTTCGCTTCGTCGAAATAGACTTGCCCCAGCTGGAAGTAGACCTCGGGTGTCCACGGCCGTTGCTGTGGGAGCAACCCGGGATCCTGGATCCGGTCGATGCCAGTTGCTCGACCCTCGATCGGATCGGAGATCTGGTTCTCGTTCCAGTCGTCGTACGCGAACGCGATGCCAAGGTACTCGATCGCCTCGGGCCGAAGCTCGGATCCGGCCTTGCCCGTTTCGCGTCGGGTGTCGTCCGACCACTGCACCAACTTGCCGAAGTGCCGGACCGCTTCGGGATAGCGGCTTGCACGATAGTAGGCCCACGCGACCTTGTAGAGCGCGAGGTTGTAGTTGCGGTCTTCGGGGTTTTCGAGGATGCGCCCATACGCGGCGATCGACAGGTCGAGCGCGTTCTCGGCGCCGAAGTCATCGAAGTGGTACTCGCCGATCCGGAACCAGGTCTCGCTGACGAAGCGCGCCTGCGGCGCGATCGGCTGGCAGTTTTGGTATGGGTTGACAAACTTGCCGCCCACCGACGCGCCCAGCGGGCGCCCATCCAATGTGAGCGCTGGGTACTTGGCTTGGGCGGCCAACGAGGCATCGGGCGGCGGCGGGCCCCAGTCGGGGTCGTAGTCGTACTTGTTGGCGCAGACGAGCGCGAGCCACGCCGCCACCGCCTCCTCGGGCCGGCCCATCTCGTTCAGGGTGTACCCGATCAAGTAGTAGACGCCGTCGGAGCGCTCGTAGCCCGGGAACCGACGGGCCAACGTCTTGTAGAGGGTCACCGTCGGCGTGAAGTCCGGGGATGTCGGGAGGCTGTCTTCGGCGGTAAGGTCGCCGGCCTCGCGGGCCGCTTGGGCGTCGTCATAGAGCTTCTGGAACTCGAATGCGCTTCGCTCGAAGTAGAGCTCGCCCAGCCGGAACATCGCGTCCGGGGTGTACTTCGAGTGGTTCGGGTAGCGGTGAATGAACTCCTCGAAGACCCGAATCGAATTCTCGCGGGCTTCGTTGAATGCACGCTCCTCGGCTTCGAGCTGTTCGCCGTACCAGCGGTCGCGCTCGCGTCGCTGTTGGAGATACTCGCGTCGCACCAGCGACGTGACCGTCGAGCGAAAGGTCTCTCCGCTTTCGGTGTAGCGTTCGACCTCTTCTTCGAGCTGACGGAGAGCCTCGAGCTGTTGCTCGGTCGGCGGCGGTCGTTCGTCGACGATGCGCTTGCCGGTGTCTCGCAGGAACGGGGGCAAGGTGACATCGGTCGCGCCTTCCCAGGGCTCAGCCTCGGTTTCGGCGTCGGCGTCCTGGGCACGGGCGGAAACCGAAGGGAGCCAGCCCGAAAACCACACGGTCAGGACAACCAAAGGAACGACGTGGCGAGGCGCCGTCATTCCTCGTCCTCGGTGCTCTGGTTTTGATCCATGACGTCGCGGAATTCGTCATCGAGCGCTTGCAGCTCACGTGCGCGTTCGCGGGTCAACGCGTCGATGCGCAATCGGTGATCTTCGCGCCTCGCCCAGGAGACGTCGATCTTGCCGACGTCCGCTCGCAAGACCAGGTCGTAGAAGCGTTCATGGACCCGGTTGAAGTTGAGATACGTGATTGCGCCGACGACGTCTTCGGTCTCGCCCTCGAGTGACCCGAGCGCTGCACGATAGCGCACGAGATTGGCGGTCTCTTCGTCGACCACCGCCAACATCGTCGAGACGCGTCGTTGGACCACGGCCGCCACCTCTGCGTCGCGTTGATCGAGCTGGCGTTCCACGGCTGCCAGACGCGAGAACGCGGCGTCGTACCTGGGGCCGCCCGACCGAGCCAGCTTCCGCTCTCGATTGACCAGGTCGATGAATTTCGATCGCTCCACATCGTCGGCTTGGTATCGCCTGTCGCCCACCCCGACGTGGAGCCGGCCAACCTCGAGGCGGCGGCGAATCCACGTGAGCTGGTCTTCGTAGTCTTTGATCTCTGCTTCGTGCCGTTGGAGCTGCGCGCGCAGCGCCTTGGGATCGACCTTCTCCGGGTCGACGGCAACGAGCCCCGTCTCAGAGGCCACGACGCGGGCTTCGAGCCCGAGGATCTCCACCCGTAATCCTTGAAGGTCACGCTCGGCCGCCCTGTATTCCTCGAGCTTCTCGAAGTCCCTGTCGATGAACTCTTCGGTCTCGACCGGCATGCTCAGCACGGTGGCCTGGACCTCTCGGCGCCGCGTGCGAACCCGCTCCGCCTCGCCCTGACGGTTGCCCCGCACCCCCGCTTCGCTGTCGATCAGCATGCCCCGAGCGCGGGCCGCCCGGTTGCGGAGCCCTGTCGTCCTTTCGCGTTGCCGGCGCAGGTCCGAGAACACGCTGACCCGGTTTGGTGCGCTGAGGACCGCGGTGATCCGTTGGGCGAGCTCATCGGTTTCGCGGACGAGCTGCTTGGATTCGCTCAGGTCGGCGAGCACCTCGAGCGCCCGCTCGTAGTCGCCTTCGAGGTCGATCCAGCGCCGCGCCGACTCCGGAAGAAAGTCGTCAATGTCGAAGTTATCTAGGTTTTCGCGAACAAGTTGCCGAAAATAGGCGCGAAGGTCGGGGTGTTCGTCACGGGTGCGAGCCAGCTCGTCGCGAATGGGACCAAAGGTTGCGCGGACCTCGTCGAACACCACGTCGGCTTCGTCGTACCGGCCGGCGCGAGCCAACAGTTCTCCGCGGAGGACCT
Organism: Myxococcales bacterium; assembly: GCA_020351445.1. Classification (GTDB taxonomy): domain Bacteria; phylum Myxococcota_A; class Polyangia; order Polyangiales; family Houyiibacteriaceae; genus SG8-38. The sequence continues at coordinate 3,130,205 of CP070713.1, read as the reverse complement.
TGCCGTCGGCGTTGAGCGCGCTATCGGGCGCCGCGACCGAGAGCACCTCGAGGGCCCGCTCGGCTTGGACGGCGTCACCCATCCTGATGTAGGTCCAGGCGAGCTCGAACAGCGCTTCGTCGAAGTGAGGCGACGTCTGCGGGACGGCGCGATAGGCCTCGAGTGCCTGCTCGAGCTGCTCGGTTTCGTAGTAGAGACGCCCGAGCGCAAGATAGGTCAGCTCGACGACCTTGGTTTCCTGTTCATTGGCGGGCTCGTGGCCGAGGACCCCGTGGAACGCGGCGATGGCGTCGAGGTATTCCCCGCGAAGGGTATGAATGGTGCCGACGAAATACTTGGATCGTAAAGAGAACTCGGTGCCGCTTGGGATGGCGACGAAGCCCTTGCGCGCCTGCTCGAGGCGACCTTGGTCGACTCCCCGAACCGCGGTGTTGGCTGGAGCGTCCAGCACGTCGTCGATTGGGACGGCGCGGTGGTACAAATACTTCGCGCGGAAATAGGCGGTGGTGACCGACAGCGTCGAGGATGGAAGTGCTTCGAGGCGGACGAAATGCGCGTCGATGTCGCGGAAATCGCGCGTGTGTATCGCGATCTCGATCAGACGGCTGAGCGACATCTGCAGGTACGCGGAGAACGCCGGGTCACTGCTGCGGTCGATCACCTCCGCATAACGCCTCCGCGCGCCTAGATAGTCCCCTGCAAAGAAGAGAGACTCTCCGAGAAGGAACAAGGCCTCCGGATACGCACGATGCGTCGGATAGTGCTCGACGATGTCGGTGAGGAGAATGGCAGCGCGCGGGTAATCCTCCAGGCGCAGGTAGAGCTCGCCGTCGGTGAGCCGCTCCTCGACGAACGTGTCGCGCTTGAGGTCGTCCGCGTGGACCCGGCTTGCCATCAAGCGCTGAGTGTCCGATTCGAGGTCGGACAGCTCCCGATTCACTTGGGTCAGATCTTGGGCGGCAACCTCAGGCGTGGCGGAGGTAAGGAGAGCCAAGACCAGGACGAAGCCCACCCAGGTCCTTTGCGCTCGCCCCCTGCCAAGTATCGGTGTGGGCGGCGATGCTGTCGCCCCACGAGGTCGCATTACCGATCGCCCTCACCGCTTGCATCGGGTCGAGCTTGGCGCTCGACACGCTCGATGTATCGAACCGCCGGCCGCTCTTCGAGTGGCGTCGTTGGACCACCTTTTTCGTAGCCGACGACGTGAACGGTCGAGACGCGCCCCTCGGGCACTGCGAATGTATACGTGGAGCGCACCTTGAAGCGGTAACCCTTGAGATACGCAAAGACTCCATAACCGTGTCCTCGGTACTCAAGGTTGACAGTGAGCGTGTGCTCCCCCGGGACGATGCTTCCGTTGTAGACCTCGAACTCTTTTTGGTCGCCGAGCGTGCCCTCTTCATCGGCCTTGGTGAAGATCGGCGCACCGTCGAGCGCATACACCACCCGCACCAGCTTGTAGGACTGCGACATGCGGTTCTCGTGCAGGATGACTGCCTGGCCGCCTCCCACGACGCCTTCGAGCACGGTCTCCGCGAGCAGCGAGAGCCTCGCCTTGGAGCGAAAAATCTGCTCTTTCAGCTCGTTGATCCGCTGCTCGAGGTCGCGGAGGCGAACTGCATAGGTGCCGGCGTCGATCGGTTTGGTCGGCGCGGCAGGCGCTGCCTCTTTGGTTGCAGCCGAACCCTGGGTTGGTGTGCTGGGCGGCGGCGCACCCGCGGTCTGGGCCATGGCGATGGCGCCCCCCGCCCAAATGCATGCCACGACGCCCGAGAGCGCAACTGTCCTGCGCATCGCAATTCCCCTCTAAGTAACCACCATCTGAAGCGAAATTGCCCCCTGGCGGCCCATGCGCTTATACCGCAGCGCCAGCGGGTGGGTCAATCAAGGCCCAGGCGTTTCTGGGTGCCGGCGATCACTGAGAAGCGCTGAATTGTCCTTCACTTGCAGGGGGGCGATCGGGTAGATCCTCCTGCAGTCTCAGACGTCGATCGATGTGTGATCATCCAACGCAGCGAAGGCACGGTGAAGATGGGGGCGCGTTTTGAGCGATCCCTCCGACGAAGTGCTGTTGGCTGGGTATCGAGACGGCGATTCCGCGGCATTCGAGATGTTGCTCGGACGATACCGTGGGCCGCTTTTCAATTTCTTGTTGCGATCGGCCCGAGATCGCGGCCGAGCCGAGGAGCTGTATCAAGATGTCTGGATCAAAGTGATCGAGCGATGCGACGAGTTCCGCGGAGACGCCAAGTTCTCGACCTGGCTGTATACCATCGCGCGCAACCTCAGTATCGACCATCAGCGCAAAATGAAGTTCCGCGCGCACGCCTCACTCGAGGCGACTCCGCCCCGATCCGGCCTACCGGTCGCCGAGCGCGCGCACAACCCCGGTCCGTCGACCGAGCAGCTCGCGATCGGCGGCCTGGTGAGACAACGGATCGCCAACGCTGTGGAGGGCCTCCCCGACGAGCAGCGCGAGGTGTTTCTGTTGCGCCAGCTTCAGGGGCTGGCATTCAAGGAGATCGCCGAGGTCGTCGGCGTCCCCGCCAACACGGTGAAGAGCCGTATGCGCTACGCTCTCGAGCGCCTGCGGCACATTTTGAGCGATTTGGAAGAGCCGCATGAACTGTGAGGAGTGCAAAGAGCAGGTCTTCGAGCTGATCGAACGCGAGGCGGTCGATCCCGAAGGCGTGCGCGAGATCCTCGCGCGGTGCCCTGATTGCCGGGTTGCGTTCGACGAGATGAAAGCAGCGTTGGCGTTGGCCGAGCGACTGCCGGTCGAAGAGCCGCCGGCAGCCCTCGATGCAGCCATTCTTCGCGCGGCGGCGGCGCGCGCGCCCAAGGTCGTTCCTGTGCGGAAGCGGCGGCTGCAAGCCCCGCCCTGGGCGATGGCGGCGATCGCAATGCTGGCCATCGGGGTTGGGGTCTGGGCGATCCCGCGCGAGGTGCAGCTGGAAGGCGACGGGGCGCCGAACGACCTAGACAGCGCGAGAGAAGTGATCGTGGCTGAGGAGATGCCCGGGCCGGAAGCCGAAGTTGCCGATGAGATCGTCGAGGCCGAGGCAGCATCCGAACCGACGGTCGGGGGGCGAAGCGAGGAGCGTATGGCCGCCAAGTCGACAGCGGCGCCTGCACGGCGGCCTCGAGCAAAGCGCCGATCGGGCTCACCCGCCGATGAGCCGAAAGCGGTGTCTCTGGACGAAGCCCTGCCTTCCCAACCTGCGTCCAACGCGGCGGCTGGAGCTGCTGCGAAGTCGAGGGCGGCCGAAGCGGGCTCCGAGGCGTTGCTGTCGCGCAAGCAGGAAAAAAAAGAGGACGAGGCCACCGCGACATGCAGACGGAAGGTCGACGAGATCGAACGCCGCACGCACGATGACAAAGACGATGTGCCAAAGCCGGAAGAAGAGCTCGCGATCGGCAAGTGCTACCAGAGGCTCGGTAGAGTCGACGATGCGCGCAAATGGCTGCAGCGAGCCGCCACGCACCCCCAGACCAAAGCGCGCGCTCAAGAAGCGCTCCGCCAGCTAGCGGGCGATTGAGGCGCCGCTCATCGACGGAGCCGGTCGAGCAGCGCTCGCCATTTGAGCGCTCCGCCTTCGGCCGTGCGTCCTGTCATCTCCCGAGCTGCCGCGATCGCTTCCACGAGATTGGATGCGATTTGGATGGCGTCGAGCGGGATACGCGCATCAGCCGCGGCCGCCTTCCATCGCGCATCGACTCCGGTGAAGAAGCATACGCCGCCGAGCATCCTCGTGACTTCCTCCGCGGCGAACACCGCCGCGGCCCGCTCACGGTTCGGCTCCCCCAGTTGCGTGAGGTCGACAATTGCTACTTCGACGTCGGCGTCGAGCATCGCCCGCCCGAGCGCATCGACACACTCGCTCAACACCGTGGGCTCGTGCACCCCCGACACGATCAAAGCGAACACCGCTTCGTCGATGCGCAGGGGCTTGAGGGGCTTTGCGGCGCGGGCTTCAGCGGTTTGCCCGATCCGTTCCTCCCGCCCGAGCACGAACCCCTCGACGGCTGCCGCGAAGGCGTGCTGAGCAAATCCTTCGGCAGTGGTCTCGTCGGAATCCTCGACCGACCGCAACGCCAGCTGCACGACTCGAACCGCTGCGGTGGGCGTGAGGTCGAGCAATGCGAGACGCCGTCCGAGGAGGGTCAGCACGGTAAAGCACTCACGGAACTCGAAGGATTCGTAATCGCCACTGGCTCGCTTCTCTGCGGGCAGCTCACGCAATAGAGGGAGCACCGGAGCGACCTCTGCGATGATCTCTTCCAATGCCACGCCTCCCGTAGGTGGTCTGGCTTCTTCGAGTAAGGCTCTTAGGCGCTCAGCGGCGGACTCCCCGTCGTTCACGATCGGTCTACTCTATCACTCTTTGGGTCGGTCAGAATCCAGCGTGATATAACGCAGCCTTACATGGCTGCCACAATCCTCGTCGTCGACGATGAAAAGAACATCCGGCGCACCTTGCGGATGGTGCTCGAGGGTTCCGGTTTCAACACGCTCGAAGCGTCGTCAGCCGAGCAAGGCCTCGAGGCGCTCGACAACAACGAGGTGGATCTCGTCATCCTGGATGTTCGCCTTCCAGGGATGAGCGGCATCGAAGCGCTCCAGAAAATCCGCAGCGAGCCCGAGACGCGAAGGCTTCCCGTGCTGATGGTGTCCGGTCATGCGTCGCTCGCGGAGGCGGTGCAAGCGGTGCAGCTCGGCGCCACCGATTTCTTCGAGAAGCCCCTAGACCGGGATCGCATACTCGTTACCGTACGCAATGCCCTGACGACTTGGCAGCTCCAGCGCGAAGTCGAGCAGCTACGGGCGAACGTCGAGCACCGCTATGAGATGATCGGCGAGAGTCCGGTCATTCGTGCGCTGTTCGCGCAGCTGGAGAAGGTCGCACCGACCAGTGGGCGCGTTCTCATCTCGGGAGAAAGCGGGACGGGGAAGGAGCTGATCGCCCGCGCGATTCACCGGCTCAGCCCCCGTGCCGACAGCCCATTCATCAAGGTCAACTGTGCGGCCATTCCAGCAGAGCTCATCGAAAGCGAGCTCTTCGGTTACGAGCGTGGCGCGTTCACCGGTGCGCAAGGCCGCAAGAAGGGCATGTTCGAGCTCGCCAACGGCGGGACCCTGTTCCTCGACGAGATCGGGGACATGAGCGCGAGCGCACAAGCCAAGGTGTTGCGAGCACTCCAAAGCGGAGAGATTTCTCGCGTCGGAAGCGAGAAGGCGATCGCCGTCGACGTGCGTGTGTTGGCCGCGACCAACAAAGACCTCGAGGTCGAGGTCAAAGAGGGCCGTTTTCGAGAAGATCTCTACTTTCGCCTCAACGTCGTCCCCATCGTGAGCCCCCCGCTCCGCGAGAGAAAGAGCGACGTCCCCCAGTTGGTCAAGGGATTCCTCCGCGAATTCTCGCTCGCAAACGGGCTTCGCGAGAAGCCGATCGACGACGATGTCCTCGAAGCCCTGGCCGATCGGCCGTGGCCGGGAAACGTCCGGGAGCTCCGCAACGTCGTGGAGCGGATGGCGATCTTGAGCGGCGATCGAATTACGCTGGACGATCTGCCCGAGGAGGGTGTCCTCAGCGAGGTGCGTCGTGAGTCCGCCCCGCCGTCGGATCTGCCGCCCACGCTCAACGAGGCCGGCGAACGCCTGACTTTGCGGGACTATCGAACCCGCGCCGAGAAGGCATACATCCTTCGGACCCTCGACGAGGTGGGGTGGAACATCTCACGGGCCGCCACAATTCTCGGGGTCGAGCGCACCAACCTTCACAAGAAAATGCGGAGCTATGGTATCCGTCGGGAAGAGGCATGATCCGTCGCTCGATTAGGCTGGTGTGGACGGGCGCCGTCCTGGCGTTTCTGGCCTACGTGCTCTTTTTCGTTCAGCTCGGCGAGCGATCGGCTTTCCAGCACATGATGCGCGTCGTCAACACCCAGGAGGCCCAGGAGCTTGGGCGTGAGGTGAGCGTGGCGACGGAGCGAATCAGCAAACGGATCGGCGACCAGGTGCACGAGGCGACAAAACCGCCGGCGGTGGACGCAGGAGCCTCGGAGGTTCCCGAGGCGGTCTCGAATCAGCTACACGGCGTCGTCGGGCACGCCTACGATCGCGCAGAGCGGATCGAGACCGCCCGCGAAAGCGAGTCCCAGTAGCTATCGGCCGCTGTTCTGCTCTGTTTAGGGCCACTCGAGCTGAAGGCGCTTCATCTTGCGCCACAGCGTCGTTGGGCTGAGGCCGAGGAGCTCGGCCGCGCGCTCTTTGTTCCCTTCGACTTGCCGGAGCGCGCGAACGATGGCGTCACGCTCGACGTCCTGAACGATGTCCGCGAGCGATTGCCGCCCAGGATGCAGGCCCCGGCTGTTGCCGTTGGAGTTGGGGACGATGTCGGAGAGATGGACTTGGCCATCCTGGGCCAAGGCCACGCCCTGCTCGATCAGGTTCTCAAGCTCTCGGATGTTGCCCGGGAAGTCGTAGCCGAGCAGATAGTCCATCACGCCGGGTCCGAGTGACGCTTGCCGCCCCATCTTTTTGCCGTATTTCGCGAGGAAGCTGTCGACGATCGGGGCGATGTCTTCCTTCCGCTCTCGCAGCGGCGGAAGCTCGAAGCGCGCAACGTTGAGGCGGTAGTAGAGGTCTTCCCGGAATCGCTTCTCTTCGATGAGGCTTCGCAGGTCCTGGTTGGTTGCCGCGATGATGCGGGCGTCGACGTTGATCGGCTTGTTGTCACCCAGTCGCCGAATTTCCCCCTCTTGAATGGCGCGCAGCAGCTTTGCTTGAAGCGAGGGCGGCGTTTCGGCGATCTCGTCGAAGAAGAACGTGCCGCCGTTGGCTTCCTCGAAGAGGCCTTTGCGTGTCTGCACGGCGCCGGTGAATGAGCCGCGCACGTGTCCAAAGAGCTCGCTCTCGAGAAGCGTCTCGCTGAGCGCTGCGCAATTGATCGAGACAAATGGCCGATCCGCGCGCAACGAGTTGGCGTGGATGGCTCGCGCAACCAACTCTTTACCGGTGCCGCTCTCGCCGGTGATGAGGACCGTAGGGTCGGTGGGCGCGATGCGAACGATACGTCCGAGGATGTCGCGAATCTCCGCCGACTGCCCGATGATGTTTCCGAAATTGTACCGTTCTCGAAAATCGGCAGCCGTGGCGCGCAGCCCACCGGAAAGCTGCCTCGTGCGCGCAGCTCGCGCGACCTTGATGAGAAGCTCATCTTCGACGAACGGCTTCTGAACGAAGTCGTGGGCGCCGAAACGCATCGCTTCGACGGCGTCCTCGATTGTGCCGAAGGCAGTCATGACGATGACCTCGGTCAATGGCGAAGTCTCCCTGGTGCGTTGCAGCACTTCGAGACCTCCGACGTCTCCCATTCTCAGGTCGGTGATGACGAGGTCGTAACCATTGTCTGCGACCATCTCACACGCAGATTCTCCGCTTGGCGCTTGGTCGACTTCATAGCCCTCGGCACGCAGCATCTCCGAAAGCATGCCCCGCGCATTGTCCTGATCGTCGACAATTAGAATCCTGGCCATCCCCCAACCGGTTCCGTCTAGCTCTGACCTTACCGCAAATCGCGGATCCGTGCCCGGCCGTCAATCGAGCACGGAGTGGAGCGCCGCCAGCACCTCGTCCCGGAACTGGGCGGGGAAGATGAGACGTGGGCGTTCGATCCGCTTGTTTCGGAGCTGACCGAGCAGAAACGAAGCGTCGCCCAGGCGCTGCAAAGGCTGGTGGCGGAGCGTCACCCACATGCCGTCGGCGCTGCCGTCGGTGGGTTCGTAGTAGGGAACGTCCTCGGCGATGTCGAGCCAGACCGTGAGGTCCGGGCGGAGCCCCCGGTCGGCGACGATTTCCTCCGTGCGGGCAAGCGCCTCGCTCCAGCGGTCGCGGCGGATCTCCGGGAGCGGCACGGTTTTGGGAAGCTCCCGGCATCGAAGCCGTTTGCTGAGCTGCGCAAGCGTTTGGTCCCCGCCTTGCTCCCATGCGCCGAGGCAGGTGAGCAGCTCGGCGTCATCCATCCGAAGATACTCGTCGAGCGATAACGACTCGCCGAGCGCCGCGGCGCGGAACGCAGGGAGCAGCGGGTCCGGAGGCGCGCCGTCGGAGATCAGCTCGCTCACCCGCATGAAGATCGCACGCACCAGAGCTTCCGCCGCGCGCGTGGCTTTGTGGTGATACACCTGCTGGTACATGAAGTGCCGTCCGAGGAAGAAGCTCTCGGCCGGCGGCAAGCCCTTGCGGCCTTGCACGGCGAGAACCCACCGGTCGTTCACGCAAGCAAACGTCAACGCTTGGAGGAGCCAGTCGAGGTCGTAGAGCCCGTAGCGCACACCCGTCATGTGACTGTCGCGCAAGAGGTAGTCGGCGCGATCCACATCCAACGTCCCACTCACGCTTTGGCTCAGGTAACCCAGCCGGTACTTGCCGCTTAGTAGGCTCGCGACCCGCTCAGCCATGCCTGCCGAGATCGACTCCAATGTCTGATGCACCTCGGTGGACGGGTCGAGCAGGATCTCCTGCGTCCACTGCTCATGATGCTTCGCGTGCGGGAGCACTTCCTCGAAGAGATGTGAAAACGGCCCGTGACCCAAGTCGTGCAGGAGCGCCGCGGCAAGCCCCTCCGCCCTCGCGTCGTCGTCGAGCCGTTGATCCGGGGGAAGCTCGCCGCTGCACGCGTCGATGCGATGCTGAAGCGCCTGCATGACGTGTGCGGTGCCGATCGCATGAGAAAAGCGCGTGTGCTCCGCTCCGGGGAACGCCAAGGGGGCGAGCCCGAGCTGCCGAACGCGCCGTAGGCGCTGCACCTCTCGAGTGTCGAGGAGGGATCGGACGACCCGCTCTGCCATGCCTTCGAAGGCGATCAAACCGTGGACCGGGTCCCTGAGGATCACGCTCCACGCTACCACTGCGCGTTCAGAACGCCAGCGTCCCGAAGCGTCCGTCCCGCGGTACGTCGAAGCTCGAACCGCGCCGGACGACCGCGATGGTGTCGGGCTGCCACAGTGGCAGGACCGGAATGTCGCGCGCGAGGATGCGCTGGATCCGCTCGTAGGCGGCCTGGCGCTGCTCCCGATCGATTTGCGTCCTTCCGACCTCGAAGAGTCGGTCGAGCTCCTCGTTCTGGTAGCGCCACCGATTGGCGCCCTCACTCTGCGGGCCCGGGATCCGCGACGAATCGAAGAACCAGCTGAGCACGTGCGGCTCGATCACCTCGGGCACTTGGAGCAGCGTGAGCTCGAAACGGCCGCGGTTGAGGTCGGAAATCAGCGTCGCCGCTTCGGAGGGCCGCACGTCGATCTCGATACCGACGTCCCGGAGCATCGCGGCGATGGCCCGGGCGACCGATTGCCGAAAGCGTTCGGAAGTTGTCCGAAGCACGAGCCGCAGGCGAGGCTCGGGGCCGGCCGGATCGGTGAACCCGGCCGCGTCGAGCAGCGAACGCGCGTGGTCGGGATCGAAGCCGCGCGGTGGCAGCGCGCCGACCTCTGCCCAGTGGCCGTGCGGGATCCAGCTGTCGGTGACGCGCGCGAGCCCATCGTATTTGGCGCGCACGAGGAGATCTCGGTCGATGGCGTATCCGATGGCGCGTCGCACTCGGAGGTCATCGAGCTTGGGCGACGTGGTTTGGAAGCCTAGGTACATCGTCGATATCCCCGGGGCGCTACGGGTCTCGAAACGGTCGTCGTCCTCGAACATCGGCAGCAGAAGTGGAGGAATCGAGGCAATGGCAAGGTCGCCCTGCCCGGCCAGCATGCGCAACGCCCGGGTGTTGTCGTCGCGGATGACAACCAAGCGCAGGCTCGGGTACTTGGGTGTGCCCCGATGCCAGTGAGGGTTGCCGCGCAGCTCGAGGATGCCGGGTTCCCGCTTGACGAGGCGGTATGGGCCGGCGCCGATGGGAAAGGGGTCATCGGGCGTGGCGACGCGTTGGAAGGCGTCTTCGCTTCGCACGATCGGCAACTCGAGATCCGTGAGAAAAGTCGCGTGTGGCTCGCGCAGGATGAACAGAACCGTTCGGGGATCGGTGACCCGCATCTCGGCGATTCGCCGGTAGGTGTGCGCGTAGCGGCTTCGGAGCGTCGGATCGACGACGCCTTGGAAGGTGGCGACCACGTCTTTGGCGTCGAGAGGGCTGCCATCGCTGAAGCGCAGGCCTTCCCGGAGCCGTACTTCGAATTCCGTGGGGCTCAGGGCTCTCACCGACTCGGCGAGGTCGGGAATGACCTCGAGCGTTCGCGGATCGATCGTCACAAGCGAGCCAAACAAAAGCCGAGAAACACGGAGGCCGTAGGGGTCGCCCACGAAGCGCGGATCGAGCTGCTCGGCGTCTCGCGGGAGCATGACGACCAAAGCGTCCTGATCGTGCTCCGATGGCCGGCTGCAAGCGAGGCCGATCACTAGGAGCAGGGCGAGGGCGCTGCTAGGCTGCAGGCAATGGCGCACCGAGCGCTTCTTTGTCTTGCGGTCATCGGCCTGCTGGT
>CP070713.1:3107105-3119617 GCA_020351445.1 Myxococcales bacterium | reverse complement strand
GAACCAAGGAGGGCCCGTGGACCACGGCTGCGCGGCCAGCACCTGCTCCTCCACATGGAGTTTCCACGTGAACTCAGTGAATACTTCCGGCTGATGCAGCAGCTGCTCAACATGCCACGGCGCAACCACGGCGAGAAAAGAGATCAGCGCCAAGCCGCCGCCCAAGACGAACGCCTTCGAAAACACCCGGCGACGAAGCACGATCACCATGAACAAGACAGATGGGATGGCGCCGAAGAGGCCGACCAAGCTCTTGAACATGAAACCTGCGCCGGTAAGGGCTCCCGCAAGAACGAAGGCGGACCTGTCGAGCTTGCCCGCGTTCAGGCGGGCCGCCGCGCGGTCGAAATAGGCTATCGACGCAAACACGCAGGCCGAGACTGGTACTTCCATGTACACGCGGCGTGAGTACTCAGCGAAAACAGGCACTCCGATGAGAAAGGCAGCCGCGATTAGCCCCGGCGTCCGACCCTCGGACAAGGATCTTTGGCGTTCATTCGGGTTCGTCCACAGGCCACGGTCTGCCGTGGCCGCAAGGTAGACGAGCATCACCGCCAACGCACCGAAGATCGCCGACGTGAGCCGAACCGAGAGAGAAGACTCACCGAGCACGCGGATGGAGCTTCCAACCAGCCAATAGAGGAATGGCGGCTTATCGAGGAACGGCACGCTGTAGATCTGCGGGTTGAACCAATCTCCCGACGCGACCATTCCTCGCGCGACGTCGGCGTAGAGAGCGTCGTTGTCGAGGCGAAGATAGCCCGTCCATAAGAACAAGCCGAGCAGACCGAAGGCGATCAAGAACACGACGATCGAATCCCTCGCGCGTGTCTTCACCGTCATGGTGGTAATCTCACCACAGTTTCCACCCCTGGCTGAAGTTCGTACCAGCGGTAGGCCAGACCCCCGACCGAACGATCCGAAAACGGCTCCTCGCCCTCGACCCGAACCCCGCCGTCGCGTGCAACCAGCAGCGATGCCGCGATCGGGGAACGCAGCCGATAGGTGCCGGGGCTGACCTCGTAGGCGAAGACTCGCCTTAACCCTTCGATATGACGAAGGAAACGGCCTGCCCCCCACACTTGCATTCCGTTTTCAGTGGCGAGCTCGATCAGCCGACGCTGAATAGTGCCGTTCGTTTCGAACCACCACGCAGGATGGTGGTTGACGGTGAGAAAGAAAGGATCGTCCTGAGTGGCTAGGGTCAGCAGCTCTCGTGCAAACCGGACGAAGTCGTCAGTCGACATGGCATGGTAGCCAAAGCGACGCGGTAAGAGCACGTGGTCGTCTAGTTGGGTGCCGAGCTGATAGATGGGGACTACCGACCCGTCCTGTCGGACGAAACGAGTTGCGAACGCGCTGCCGTTGAGAAACCCGAGGCGACCCTCGTTTTCAAATGCCAACGCCATGTAGTCCAAGTTGAGCAGGAGACCGGCTTCGGCGTGAAGCGTGGCCATGTTCGTGAACCCGTCCCAGGTCACGTGGTGGTTTCGAACCACCGCTGGCGGCGTACCGTAGGCATCGATGAACCGGTCCACGTGATCGCGCACAGCACTTCGGTAAGACGAAGGGTCGAGACCTTCGAGGTTCGGGTGGATACCAACCTCATGGCCGCGCTCTGCCAGCCGACCGAGGGTGTTGGGATCCAATCGAGCGACAGCGTACTCCTTGAAATCCACGTCGGGCTTCCCGCCAACCTCGGCATCTGTCAGCAAGAACGTGGCTCCACCCGGGATCAGATCGCTCTGCGCTAACACCCCTTCGTCCGGTACGAAGTCCTGGTCAACCGTGTAGATGAGAACACCTTTGACACGCGGAGGGAGGGGGTGAAGCCGGAATGGCAGATCGAGGGACTGGATCAAAAACTCCGAAAGCGCATCCGCGTCGCGTCGGTCGTAGTCCGAAGGCTCTAGGTCGTCGAAGAATAGATCCTGGGGTTGGATCCCTCCCCGTCCATTGGCGTCTTGCCCGCGGAGCGCCGGATCCCCTTGACGTCTCCTAACGATGGCGCTGACGGGATCGAACAGGTATCGAACGCAGGTTCCTGGTCCGACCCCGGTCGACAGGACTGCGGGATCTCGGTCCGCCCTGAGCTCGACGCGGGCCTGCCCTTCGGCGACGCGCGCCTTGGCAACGCCAGCGATGACGGTTGCGACGTGGTCTTCGCCTCGATGAAAGGAGCGGCGCTGCATCGGCGGGTTTTCGACCGGTGGACCGCACAACGCCGACCGGAATCCAAGCTCCAAAACGCGGCCGCCCTCGTTCAGGTGTCCGTTGACCGCTTTTTTGATCATGTCGAAGTGCGGGTCATCTCGCTGCACGGAGGATGAAACGAGCATGCGTGGCGTTGCAGAAAGGCGCCCGACGGCCCCCGCTAGCTGTGGGGGAATGCGCACGATCGATGGAACGCCACCCGCAATCAATATCTCGATCTCCGGCTCAGCCTGGGGGCCACCAATGAGCAGCGTCGTTACGCCAGATGCAATGGGTGTGATTGCGGCAACGGGCTCCGCCGTTCGCAGACGAATACGCGACACCGATCGGGCCCGGGGAAACGCCACCAACAGGTCTCGACCTTCGTGGCGAACTTCGCCATTGCCGGAAACGACGGCGCCATCGACGATCAGCTCGGGACGCTCGTCGGGAGCGGACTCGAACGTGACCGACAATCCGATGATCTCTACCGGCTGTCCAAAGTCGAGCTCAACCCAAGGCTCGTCGTCCTGACCGGAAGGCCTCCAGGCGAACGGCAACTGTCCGTGGCTCCGACCATCGAGCACGAGGTCGGCCGAGTAACCCGGCATAGCCGAGCTCGCCCGCACCGTAATCACTGATCTAGCCGACTCGTGGGTAAGTGGAGATCGACGACTCGGTGCGCCGTCGCTTTCCGACGTTCGCGCCTCCGTGAGGAACCACCAGGAAAGAAGCCCAGCACACGCCAGAGCGAGGGCCAAACCATAGCCGGCAAGGGGCTTGAGCCTCACCGCTCCACCCTGCGTTGGGGTGAAGGGCTTCGAGAGCGCCACCATGCCGACACGAGCAGCCCGGCGAGGCACAACAAGCCCACCAGCGAAAGCTGCCACCCCACCGTCCAACTCGGCGGTTTGTAGCGAACCTCCAGTGTTCCGCCGTGCGGAACCGGAACCGCTTGGAGCCCGAAGTCGGCCCGCAGCACGGGAAGCGGGCGCCCATCGAGGCTCACCTCGAATCCCGGTAGAAACGACTGAGCGATCCGGACGAGCCCAGGCTCCCGTCCTTCCACTTGTATGATCAGGTGACCAGGCCGCGGCTGCTCGTAAGTTAGCGCGGGAGGCACCAACGCATCACTGCCACATTGGGGGAACGCAAGTCCCAACCGGTCCAACACATCGGCCGCATCGCGACCGAGAATGAGCCCGGATGCGGATCCATTGATCGCTCTTTTGGCAAGTGCCAGCTCATCGGGGCCGCCTTCACCAATCCGGTCTACGCATTGCATGAACGACACCACGGGCCATGCCGAAGGGTTCTCGTCGACGTGTGGCGGTCCTTGATGGACGCGAACGTACCCGGGGCTTGGAGTTTCCTGCGCGCTTGCTGCGTATCGCACACCAAGGCGCGACAGCCACGGCGACCGGAGATGGGTGAGGTGCGCGGCCGCGGGAAAGTGTGCTGGCTTTTCCGGACTCTCCGCAAGTGCCATGCCCATCTCCTGATACAGGGTTGGGACCGGGAGGAAGCCCCTTGCGTCGTGGAAGCCGTAGACTGACGCAACGTTAGGCGGCAGGTTGTCCCCGTGAAAGGTTGGATAGGTATCCGGTTCCGTCACCCCGACGATGCGTCCGGGCCGATCTCGAACGAGCCTCTCTAGCGCTTTGGTCAGCTCCGTCTGTGGATAGAGCTCGTCTTGGGGCACGTAGTCGATCCGACCATTGACGAGGAGCGCGATCTCGAGCGACGCGACGAGACACGCCCAGATCGACGATTGGGCAATCTTGCCGGAGGCCTGCGTTTTGCTCAGCACTGCGAGCACGACCACGACCAATAGTCCGACCGCGAGACCGGGCCAAAAGGGAGTGTCCAACCGAAGCGCGTACTGTGCGATCGGTCCGCCGAACGCTAAGACGGCGATCACCGAGAGCGCTGTCAAACCCACCATTGCGACCGCTACCCGGACCGCAACGCGTTGAAAGCCGATCGACGCGTCGGAACCATAGAGTGCATCGAACCCACGGGGAACCAAGAGTCCGGCTGCGACGCCGGAAAGCGTGGTGACGCGGAGAGCGTGCGCAGAAGCGAAACCGGGCAGCCTCTCGAGCCACCCTTCGAGCACCGACCACCGCGCGAGGACGAACAACGTGGGTAGCCCGATGAGTAGAGCGACCAACAGACCTCTTCCGGTGTCACGCTTGATGGCACCAACCAGGGCTAGGAACCAGACGCCTGCGCCAAAGGCGAGAACTAGCGTCGAGCTCGGCGGCAAGAAGAACAGCATGCCACCCGCGTACTGACCCGACGCGGGTGCGCCGAGCCAAGTCGGCGCCACGGACGTCAGCAGAAGTGCGGGGTGAAGCGAATTGAACCCGGCATACTTGGATGGATCTCGACCGCTCTGTTCGAGGAGCTCGATGGTCGGCAGCATCTGACCCGCTGCGAGGAGCATCGCGACGACAAACGCAACGAATCCGACACCGAAGGAAGCCTTCCGAAGCGTGCCCCTGCGCGCCGCAGAGATCGCTAGCGATGCCGCGTAGAGCCCCTCGAAGACAAGTTGATAGGACGCGAGCTGAAGGTTCGTACCCACCAGCTGTCCTCCGAGCCCTATGCTGAGGAGGGCGGTGAGAACGAGCGCAGAACGTCGCTGCTGGAAGAGCTGCTCGATGCTATAGAGAACGAGCGGTACGAACGCGAAACCGCCGACGACACTACCGTACGGCATGAAGTAGAGAAGGTATGGGGAGAACGTGATCGCAAGCGCGCCGACGATCGCAGCGGGAGCGCTATGCCGACGATACCGAAAGTACGCGTAGAACCCGAGCGCGCACGCAAAGACCTGCGCGAACAGCATGAGCATGTAGCCCGTCCAGATGCTGGAAAGGAACGAGACCCAGAAGAACGGACTGAGCGGCTGGATCATCGTGTTGGCCGCGAGAGGCGAACCCGCCATCACGCGATCGTCCCACAGCGGCCATGTGCCGCTCTCGATTGCCCGATGCGCAGCCAAGTGCGCCGGATACACGGACAGAAACACATCGTGCTGACTTAGATGAGACGCCCAGGCGCCGAACCGCGCCTGCGCCGGGCTTACCTCGAACGCGAGGTCTTCGAGCCAACTCGGAGGGGACATCCAGGCCGGTTCTCCCTCACGAAACGGCCGGAAGTTGTCCCTGAACGTCGCTGACATGATGACGTCGCCGGTGAACGCAGGCACGAGGGTAAAGGCGCCGGTCGCCATCAACAGAAACGCCGCCGCGACCGCATGTTGGCGCAAGGGGACTCGCATCGGCGCGCATTATCTCAAGCGGTTCTGGCATTCGTCACGATAATGGTGACAACTGCCGATGCGAGGCCTGAAGCCTGCGCCAGCTACCCCGGCCTGCGCCAGCTATCCAACGAAGCTGGAAGCCGCGGAGACGGCCCAGTCGAGGTAGCGGCTGGGCGTGATCCCCATCTTCATGACGTAGTAGCCCGACAGCACGAGCGCGGCGACGACGTACATGGATTGCATCGGCACCGCGATCGGCTGGTCCTCCTCCGGCTCCCGCATGAAGAGGTACACGATGACTTTGAGGTAGTAGTAAGCCCCCACTGCGCTGGCGAGGACGCCCAAGACGGCAAGCCAGATCATCGGCCCGCCCGCCTGCACGGCCGCGCTGAACACGTAGTACTTGCCAAAGAAGCCCGCGGTCGGTGGCATCCCGAGCAATGACAGGACGCCGATGACGAATGGGAACGCGGCCATCGGGTGGCGGCGGCCTGCGCCCGCGAGGTCATCGTAACTCACGGCCTCCTTGCCTTTCGACCCCATCAGGATGAGGGATCCAAACGCGAGCACGTTCGAGACGGTGTACGCGGCGATGTAGTAGAGCACCGAGCTCACGGCGAAGGACCCGACTTCGTGGGCTGCCGCGAGTCCGACCAAGATGTAGCCCGCATGCGCGATCGACGAGTACGCCAACATCCGCTTGACGCTGGTCTGCACGAGCGCGGCCAAGTTGCCGTACACCATCGTGGCGATGGAAAGCACGATGATCACGGGCGTCCAACCGGTGTAGAGGCTCATGCTGACCGGATCGCCGAACGCGCCGACCAGAACTCGGACGAGCACCGCAACGGCAGCTGCCTTCACGCCCACCGACATGAAGGTCGTGACCGGTGTGGCGGCGCCTTCGTAGGAATCGGGAACCCACATGTGGAACGGCACCGCGCCCACTTTGAACGCCAGGCCAACGATGAGCATGACCAAGGCGAGAATCGTCAGCGTCGCGTCGGCCTCCCCTGCCGCGACGACGTCCTGAATGCCGGCGAGGTCGGTGTGGCCGGTCGCGCCGTAGAGCAAGGCGCTCCCAAAGAGCAGAATCGCGGCGGCGAACGAGCCGAGCAGAAAGTACTTCACCGCGCCTTCGACTGCGCGGGCACTGGTGCGGCGATAGGCGACGAGCGCGTAGGCTCCGAGGGACATCGTCTCGAGACCCAAGAAAATGCTCAGCAGGTCGACGGCCCGCGCCAACACCATCGCGCCGAAGGCCGTGAAGATGATGAGCACGTAGAACTCGCC
The DNA here is from genome assembly GCA_020351445.1 of Myxococcales bacterium. Classification (GTDB taxonomy): domain Bacteria; phylum Myxococcota_A; class Polyangia; order Polyangiales; family Houyiibacteriaceae; genus SG8-38. The sequence continues at coordinate 3,112,860 of CP070713.1, read as the reverse complement.
TCGCTCGAAGCCGTGCTCGCGGAGATACCCGCCCGCAAGCAACGCACAGAGCCCTGCTCCGACACAAATGACGACGTCGAAGAACAAGCCAAGTCGGTCGACTGCGAGGTAGCGGGTGACCAGATCCGGTGCGGGCGCAATGTCTCCGCTGACCAGCAGCGCGCCCGCCAGAGCAGCCCCCACGAAGAGCGAAGCCGCAGTGACAAGAGCCAGCTCTGCACGCTCCTTGGTGAAGGCGTCGACCAGCATGATGGCGAGCCCCGCCGCGACGAGCAACAGCAGTGGCGACACTCCCATGAGCGAGCTCATCGGGCCACCTCCTCGTCAGTCGGCTGGGCCATCGCAAGGCCGCCGGCAGCCTCGAACCGATCGGCCAGCTCTTCGAAGTCCACCAACCGAGGCTCGCTGGTCCGGCGGCCTTCGTGGTACCGAACGGTGAATTCACTCACGAACGAATCCACGGCCGGATTCATCTTGTCGAGGAAGAACTTCGGATAGAGGCCGATCCAGAACACCATCACGATGAGGGGAAGCAGCGAAAGGACCTCACGCCGGTTGAGATCGGTCAGCGACTCGTTCTCAGCGTGAACCACCCTGCCCCAGAACATGCGAAGCACGGCGTGCAGCATGTAGACCGCCGCAAAGACGACGCCGGTCGCGGCCAGAAGCGTCATGATGAACCAAGCCGACCCGAAGCCGATTGGCGACCGCGAGAAGAAAGAGCCTGCCAAGATCATGAACTCGCCGATGAATCCGTTCGTGCCCGGTAGTCCGATCGAGCTCATCGTGATGATGACGAAGAACACGGCATACCAAGGCATCACCTTCGCTAGGCCACCGAAGTCGTCGAGCATACGGGAGTGCCGTCGGTCGTAGATCGCCCCAACCAAAAGGAAGAGCGCTCCGGTGGAGATCCCGTGGTTGATCATCTGAAGCATGGCGCCGGAGATGCCGGTACGATTCATGGCGAATAGTCCCAGCAGAACGAAGCCCATGTGACTGACCGAGCTGTACGCGATCAGCTTCTTGAGGTCGCGTTGCACCCAGGCCGTGTAGGCGCCGTAGATGATGCCGACGACGCCGAGGCCCGCCAGGATGGGGCCGATCGCCTCACTGGCGACCGGGAACAGCGGCATCGCAAACCGCACGAACCCGTAGATGCCGAGCTTCAGAAGGACCGCAGCAAGTATGACGGACCCGCCCGTTGGAGCCTGCACGTGCGCGTCCGGCAACCAGGTGTGGAACGGAAACATCGGCACCTTGATCGCAAACGCCAGCGCAAACGCCGCGAACAACAGATACTGCGGCAAAGCCGGCAAGACCAGAGTCGAGAGCTCCTGCAGGTCGAAGGTATAGTGCCCGGCGAGCTTCTGGTAGCTCGAGACCACGTACAGGATGGCGATCAGCATCAACAGGCTGCCCACCATCGTGTACAGGAAGAACTTCACCGCCGCGTAGACGCGGTCCTTCCCGCCCCAGACGCCGATGATCAAATACATCGGCACCAGCATCAGCTCCCAGAACACGTAGAACAGGAAGAGATCGAGCGCGACGAACGCGCCAAGCATGCCCAGCTCGAGAAGCAGGAAAGAAAACGCGTACTCTTTGATACGCGTCGTGATGCTCCCCCACGACGCGTAGAGCGCGATGGGCGAGAGCAGCGTAGTCAGAATGACGAGCCACAGCGAAAGCCCGTCGACGCCGACTTTGTAGGAAATCCCAAAGGACTCGACCCACGTCACGTGCTCGACGAAGTGGTATCCCGCGTCGGAGTAATCGGCGAGAACCAAACGAATGCTGATGACGAGCTCAACCAACATCGCGCCGATCGAAAAGCGCTTGATCGCGGTCTCCCAACTCCTGGGCATCAGCAGCACCACCAAGGCGCTGATCGCCGGAAGGGCGAGGAGCCAGGTGAGGTACTGGGTCGTCATCGGACTACCTCGCGAGTCATGGGCATCAACGAAGCATGCGAAGGCGCGTCGACCGAGAACGGCAAGGCGATTTCCTTCGTGGCGCGACGTGTATTCCCGAAGGCGTTGCGGACCTCGACCGTCGCTTCGACGACCGGCCGGGCGAAGACCCGAGCTAGGCCGAGGCGGCCATCCCTGCCCATCGGTAGACGGATCTCCCCCTTGGTTCTGGCGCCTGGCCTACGGAACAGCAAGTCCTGCCCATCGACACGGACTTCGAATCCGGTGTCGTGCGGCGACCGGAGGTCGGCGGGTACCACGGATTCGACAGGAAGTGGCGTCCAATCCTCGGTCACCCGAACCCGTCGCTCGACGCCCGACTGAACGTTGCTCAGGAAAACCGCCACGCCGCGAATGTCGTCTCGAGCGTACTCGAACGTTGTCCCGGGGACACGGTCCCACTGCGTATCGAACTCGCCATCGGAGTTCGCGTCCCAGCGATACTCGTAGCCGATGCCCTGCGGAGTCGTGAGCTCGACGCTGGTGTCCTCGAAGGTGGCCTCGATGTGCGAATGTGGGGTCCAAAACCAGGCCAGCACCGCCACGACACCGACCACCATCACCGCAGCATACATTTGCACGACACCGCTTTGCATGCGCGAAAGGATGCGCCCGGACTCGCGGACGTTGAAGCTCGGTAACCTCGTCATGAGCGCGTCGACGAAAGTCATGTCCGCGCGTCCCGCGACCGTCGCGATTTTCTTGATCGGGTTGACGATGATTGCCGCGTAGAGCTCATCCACGCGCCACTTGTCGAAGGCAAGCTGGTAGAGGCGAGCGGGGATCGTTTCGGTGAGTGCGTCGGTGTTCTTGTTGCGGTAGAGCACCCATGCGCCGCCGATCCCGATCGCCATCGCCCCAAACGCGAGGCCGGACGCGAGGTTGACGATGTGCAACTCCTCCGGAACCGGCCGGCCGGCAACCGATGCGTGCATCCACTCGCTCCACCAACTGGGAAGGTGCATCCCGGTGATTGGCATCACGTGCGGGAGCCCCAGGAAGCCAACCACGAGCGCGCCGATCCCCAGCACTATCAGCGGGATCGACATGGAGGGCGGTGACTCGTGTGGATGTGCGTCATACGGGTGATCGCCAGACTGATCGGCGCTCCGGTAGTCGCCGGTGAACGTCAGGAAGTACAGCCGGAACATGTAAAAGGCCGTCATCACGGCGGCGAGAGAGAGGCCGATCAGCGTGAACCAGCCGACGGACGTCATGAGTGGATCGTCGCGGCGGTAGATCTGAGCGGCCGCGCCGAGCAGGATCTCGTCTTTCGAAAAGAATCCGCTGGTGAGTGGAAAGCCCGCGATCGCCAAGCAGCTCGCCAAGAAGGTCCAGCGCGTGATCGGCAAGTCCTTCTTGAGACCCCCGAGCTTGAAGATGTCGGCGTCGCCGTGGGCATGCACCGCGTGCATCACAGAGCCGGCGCCAAGGAACAAGCAGGCCTTGAAGAACGCATGCGTGAAGACGTGAAAGAAACCCGCAGCAAAAAAGCCCACGCCCACAGCCGCGAACATGAAGCCGAGCTGACTCACGGTGGAGTATGCGAGGATCTTCTTCATCTCGCGTTGCACGACGGCGATCGACGCCGCGAGGAGCGCGGTGAGCGTTCCGGTGACCGCGATGATCGACATCGCCACGTCGGAGGTGATGAACAGCGGAGAGAGCCTGCAACACAGATAGACACCCGCGGTGACCATGGTCGCAGCGTGAATGAGAGCCGAGACAGGAGTGGGGCCCGCCATCGCGTCGGGGAGCCAGACGTAGAGCGGGATCTGCGCGCTCTTGCCGGTGCACCCGAGGAATAGGAACACACAGGCGACCGTAGCGAGGCTCGGCGCGACGCCGGAGACCCAAATGGGAAAGTCGGGCCGGAACTGCCCGCCCATGGCGGCAGCATTGATGTCCGTGAACTCGAATGAGCCCGCGACCCCAACCAGGATGAACATACCGATCAAGACCCCGAAGTCGCCGATTCGGTTGACGACGAACGCCTTTCGGCCGGCTGACGCGTAGTCGCGGTTCTCGTACCAGAATCCGATCAACAGGTAGGAGCAGAGGCCGACGCCCTCCCAACCGATGAACATCACCGGCACGCTGCTCCCGAGCACCAATATCAGCATCGAGGCCATGAAAAGGTTCAGGAAGCTCATGAACCTGGCGTAGCCCTCGTCTTCGCCCATGTAGCCCACGCTGTAGAGGTGGATGAGGCCCCCAACGCCAGTGACCACGAGGGTCATGATGCCGCCGAGCGAGTCCATCATGAACCGGACGTTCACGGGAACGACGTCACCTGCGGGCAGCTTCAGCGAGAACCACTCGTAGAAGTGATAGGTGAGCGTCGCCTGTTCCGCTTCGTGACGGAGGCCGTAGAGCTCGATGAACGAGGCGACGGCCAACGCAAATGACACCGCCACGGTGCCCACGCCCACGACGGTGACGAGCCCCTTGGGCATGTAGCGCCCGATCAGCCCGTTGATGATCGCCCCGCCCAGAGGGAACAGGATGATCAAAAGGAGCAGGCTCTGCTGAGGGACTTCTAGTTGCATGGGTTCAATACTTCAGCAGTGATGCATCATCCGTATCGATCGTCTTTTTGATGCGGTAGTACGCGATGAGGATCGCCAACCCGACAGCCGCCTCGGCGGCCGCAACCGCGATGACGAAGAAAGCAAAAACCTGCCCGTCGTGGTTCGCGGGATACGCGCGATTGAAAGCAAGCAAGACGACGTTGACCGAGTTGAGCATCAGCTCGATCGACATGAGCTGGATCAGCATGTTGCGGCGGGTGAGAAACCCGACGGCGCCGATCCCGAACAAAACGGAGGCCAGTGCCAGATACGTGCCGACGCCCATCGTTTCCTACTCCGTCCGGCTTCTGGCGATGGCAATCGCCCCGATGATCGCGACCAGGAGCGTGATCGAGATGACCTCGAATGGCACCAACGCCTGCTTGTAAATCGCCATTCCGAGGCCCTCGACCGTCCCGAACTCGTCGGAGACCGCCCCCCAGGGCGCCTCGAAATAGGCGACGGTGGTCGACACCGCGAGGGCGACGGCAACGGTCATTGCGATGCTGAGCGTTCGTGAGGCCACGCGGCCCTGGATCGGGCCCACTTCGGCGGCGGGGCCGATCAGCATGATGACGAACACGAATAAGACGACGACCGCCCCGGCATATACGAGGAGCTGCAGCACGGCCAAGAGCTGCGCGTCGAGCGTGAGGAACATCCCGGCAAGCGAGATGATGTGAATCAGCAACCCGATCGCAGCGCGAAGGGGGCGCCTCGCCGAGATCGTCACTAGCGCGCCGGCTATGGCGAAGATCGCCGTCACGACGAAAAGAGTCGCCGCGGGTAAGCTCACACGCCCCCCTCTACCATGCTGCGCACGCTGTCGTCGTGTCGGACATCGTCGGGCAGCCCATGGATCGCGGCTTCCATGAACTCCTCGCGGAACTTCTGCACCATGCCGAGCATCGGCATCGCCGTACCATCGGCAAAGGCGCAAATGGTGTTGCCCATCATGTTGTTCGAGATGTTGACCAACAGGTCCACGTCCTCGGGCTTGCCGCGCCCCGTGCACAGGTTATCGAGCACATCGACCAACCAGCCGGTCCCTTCGCGGCAGGGCGTGCACTGCCCGCACGACTCGTGCTTGTAGAATCGCATCAGATTGCGGCAGGCCTCGACCATGTTGACCGTGTCGTCCATCACGATGGCGCAACACGTGCCGAGCATGGTGCCGAGCGCACGATACGTGTCGACGCCCATCGGCACGTC
>CP070713.1:3096476-3107005 GCA_020351445.1 Myxococcales bacterium | reverse complement strand
CCCGTGACAGCGTCAGTGCAAGTGTCAGCACCGGTGTCAGTGTCCACGGGTAAGGGCAAGGGGGAAATTATCCCTTTCAAAAAGGGGACTGTCCCCTTTTTTGCGGAAGGTCGGCGGTGGGGGGGGAGTATTGGGGGGTGGCGGGGAAACCGGTTGTGTTTGGGGGGTATCGTCTGCTTCGTCGGGTGGATGATTGCGATGCGGGGAGTGCTTACGTCGCGACGCGGATCGGGATCGAGGGCTTTCGGAAGCGCGTGGTGCTCCGCCGCGTCGGTGCAACGGCGATTCGTGGGGTCGACTTCAGTGCCGCAGTGATCTCCGAGGCCAAGCGGGCGGCGCTGCTCTCGCACGCCAACATTGCCCACGTGCTCGACCTCGGGATGGTCGACGGCATGTACTTCGTGGCGACCGAGTACGTGACGGGCCACTCACTCGAAGCCCTCGGTGGCACAGCCCAGGAGCTACCTTGGCCAATCGCCGTGTATCTCGGTTGCGAGGTGGCTCGGGCGTTGTCCTACGCACATGGCCGTCGGAGCTCCAGTGGCGAGCTTGTCATGCTGATCCACCGGCGCCTTTCGCCCGGCCGAATCATGCTCAGCTCCGCGGGCGACGTGAAGGTCGTGGGCTTCGGAACCTCCTGGGCGTGGGCGCGGGGACAGGAGTATCGCTCCCCAGAAGAAACACGAGGCGAACCGGTGGACGGGCGGGCGGACGTGTTCGCGCTAGGCGTCATCCTTCGTGAGTGCTTGGGGCAAGCTCGCGTTCCGAAGACGCTGCGCGGTGTGATCGAGCGAGCGATGCACTCGTACCCAGAGCAGCGTCCCACCGCCGCCGAGCTCCAACGCAAGCTGACCTGCATCCTTCACACCGCCGAGCGACCGGTGGTGCCAGGAGACATCGCCGCGCTCGCGGCCACCGTCGCCCCGAAGAACCCATCACGGCCCAAACGCTCGTTCGCCGACTCCCTCCTCGATACGGCAAGCCAGCTCGAGACGCGGGGCGCTCTCTTTGCTGCAATCGAACGAATCGAGCTCGTGCTCGACTCGATGACGCTCGAACCGTCGACCAACCTCGGGACGATGCTGCGCCTCTACGAACGACTCGGCCGTCTGTGCATCCGGGCGCACGTTGGCGAACGGGGCACTGCTCGGATGGCGCGCGCGCTGGATCTTGCCGATGGCTTGGGGCGCGACGAATACGCGGCGCTGTTTTGCACACTACACGGCGAGCTCCTGGCGCAAGCCAACCGATCCGATGAGAGCCGCGACTGGCTCGAACGGGCCGCTTCGTTTCGCAGCTAGCGAGCTACTCGCCTTGTGGGGCCTCGGCCTCGACCGGCTCTTCCGCTGGCTCTTTGGTTGGCTCTTGGGCCTCGATCGGCGCCTCCGCTTCAGCGGCAGCAGCTTCTTCCGCTTCGGCAGCGGCAGCCTCGGCTTCTTCGGCTTCGGCCTCGGCAGCGGCTTCCTGAGCGGCCGCCTGCTCGCGCACTGCGCGGTCGAGCGCCTGCTCACCGGACGTCGAAAGGAACGCAAGCCAGACCGAAAGCGCCATGAACGCAAACGCAAAGACGGCTGTCAGCCGGGTGAGTAGATTGCCAGCGCCGGCGCCGCCGAAAATCTGTTGGCTCGCGCCCCCGCCAAATGCCGAGCCGAGCCCGCCACCTTTGCCTGACTGCAGAAGTACGACGAGGATCAGGAACAAACACACGAAGACATAGACGATCGAAATGAAGGTATACATGGACTCAGCTCTCCGCCCGGCGAACACCGGCATCGATAATCGGAATGAAATTGTCTGCCGACAACGACGCGCCCCCGACGAGGGCGCCATCGACATCGGGCTCGGCGAGCAGCTCGTCTGCATTGCTGGGCTTCACGCTCCCACCATACAAAATGCGAATGGAATCTGACCAGGATTCGCCCTTGAGCTCGGCAAGACGACCGCGAATCGCGCGGTGCACGTCCTGTGCGTCCTCGGCCTTTGCGGTGCGCCCGGTGCCGATGGCCCAGATCGGCTCGTAGGCCACCACGAGCGGCGCCAACGCAACCGCGTCGAGACCCTCGGTCGCCGCTTCGACTTGGCCGAGCACCACGTCGAGCGTCTTTCCAGCCTCGCGCTGCTCGAGGCTTTCGCCGACACATACGATCGGCACGACCTTGTGCGCGAGCACAGCCGCGACCTTCTTTCGGACGCCTGCGTCGGTTTCACCGAAGTATTGACGCCGCTCTGAATGGCCAATGATGCAATGGCTGCAGCCCACGTCCGCCAAGAGCGTGGGGCTGAGCTCACCGGTGAACGCGCCCGAGTCTTCCCAGTGCGTGTTCTGCGCCGAGAGCCCGACCGCGGACCCTCTGAGCGTTTGGCTCACCGCGCTCAGCGACGTCGCGACGGGACCCACAACCACCTCGCACGCCAGCCCGTTGCCCACATGCGCTGCAATCGCGCTCGCCAACGCCTGAGACTCGGCGACGGTGTTGTGCAGCTTCCAGTTGCCTGCGATGAGCGGTGTACGGCTGGTCATGGCTCAAGGGCCTCCACGCCCGGAAGAGGGCGGCCCTCTAGATACTCCAACGAGGCGCCGCCGCCAGTGGACACATGGTCAAAGCGGTTCGCCAGGTCTGCTTGCTTGACCGCCGCTACGCTATCGCCACCGCCAACCACGCTGAAGCCAGGGCAATCGGCCGCTGCACGTGCCACGGCCAGAGAGCCCTCCGCGAATGCCGCATTCTCGAAAAGGCCCATCGGCCCGTTCCAAAACACCGCCTGGGCCCGTCGAAGGCGGTCCCGGTAGAGCCTTTCGGTCTCCGGACCGATGTCGAGCGCCATGGCATCCGAGGGGATCGCGTCGGCGCCGGTCACCTGCGCCTCGCCGGACTCCACCGATGCGCCTACGCGCACGTCGACGGGAAGCAGCAGGTCGACCTGCTTCTCATCGGCCGAGGCCATGAGGCTTCGGGCCAGTGCTAGCTTGTCGTTCTCGCAAAGGCTCTTTCCGACATCCAAGCCGCGTGCCGCCAAGAAGGTGTTGGCCATGGCGCCACCGACCAGAAGCGCGTCGACCTTGCCGAGCAGCGCCTCCATCACGCCGATCTTGTCGCTGACCTTCGCGCCGCCGAGCACGGCAAGATAGGGGCGCGGAGGATCGGACCGCAACTTGTCGAGCGCCTCGAGCTCTCGCTGCATCAGGAAACCCGCCGCCCGCTCCTTGATCAAGCGGGGCAGGGCGCTCACCGAAGCATGGGCACGGTGGGCAGCGCCAAACGCGTCGTTCACGTACGCGGCACATCCGGCCCCGAGCTCGCGCGCGAAGTCGACGTCGTTGCTCTTTTCCTCCGCGTGGAATCGGAGGTTCTCGAGCAGCGCAACTTGGCCGTCACGAAGGTCCTGAACCACCTTGCGCGCGCCGTCTCCGATGCAGTCGTCAGTGAGCCTCACCTCTCCACCTTCGACCAGCTCGGCCAACCGAACCGCAACCGGCTCGAGCGAGAGCCCAGCGACGACCTTGCCCTTGGGCCGACCGAGGTGCGACGCCAACACGACGCGCGCGCCTTGCTCGAGCGCGTACCTGATCGTTGGAAGCGCCGCGCGAATCCGGGTGTCGTCTGTGACCTCGCCATTGTTCAACGGAACGTTGAAGTCGACGCGGATGAACGTGGTGACGCCTTCGAGGCTCAGGTCCTCGATCGAACGAATCGACTCGGACACGGGCTCAGCTCGCGCTCGATATGATCCGCGCCAAGTCGATCATGCGGTGGGAGAAGCCCCACTCGTTGTCGTACCAGCTCTGCACCTCGACGAGGTCTCCGCCGACCACCTGGGTCTGCGCCGCATCGCAGATCGATGAATGCGGATTGCCCATGAAGTCGGTCGAGACGAGCGGCTTTTCTTCGAACTGCAGGATGCCCTTGAGTGGGCCCTCGGCGGCAGCCTTGAGAGCCGCGTTGACCGCGTCCCTGTCGGTGCTCTTGCCAACCTGGGCGGTGAGGCAGGTGAGCGAAACGTTCGGAGTGGGAACGCGAATCGCGGTGCCATCCAGCTTGCCCTTGAGCTCAGGAAGCACGAGGCCAATGGCGGTGGCCGCGCCAGTCGACGTCGGAATCATCGACAATGCAGCGGCGCGCGCACGGCGCATGTCCGAGTGCGGTTGGTCGAGAAGCCCCTGGTCGTTCGTGTATGCATGCACGGTGACCATGTGACCCTTCACAATGCCGTAGTTATCGTTGAGGACCTTGACCACCGGAGCCAAGCAGTTCGTCGTGCACGATGCACAGCTAATCACGCGGTCGGTTTCAGGATTGAACTTGTCGCTGTTGATGCCGACCACGAACGTGCCGTCAATTTCACCCTTGCCTGGAGCGCTGATGATCACGCGCTTCGCGCCCCCGTTGAGGTGCGCGGACGCGGTTTCCTTCGTCCGGAACAGACCGGTGCACTCGAGCACGACCTCGGCACCGAGCTCCGCCCAGTTCAACTTCGAAGGGTCGCGCTCGGCCGAAACGGGAATGCGCTGATCGCCGATCCAAATCGCGCCATCCCCGGCCTTGACCGGGTGGGAGAAGTGCCGGTGCACCGAATCCCACTCGAGAAGATGAGCGAGCATCTCCGCGCTCGTGAGGTCGTTGATTCCGACGATCTCGATGTCCCCACGTTCGGCAGCGATCCGAGCGACACAGCGCCCAATGCGTCCGAAACCGTTGATTCCGACTTTCGTGGCCATTGCTTCGACTCCCTGTCTGCCGCGGCGCGGTTCCAATGCGCCCCCAGCGAGCGCGGAACGTAGGCGCGCGTTCGGTCAGGGTCAAGGAGCCACGGGCGCGAGTAGCTTGCGCTTCTGAGCGAAGTCAACGCGAGGCGCGGCTGCTATTCCGCGGCTTCTTGCGCGTCACGCAGCTCGGTCGTCACGAGCTCGAGAACAGCGTTGGTAAACGCCACGATATCCGAGCGACTGTGGCCGCTGTTTCGGAGCTCTCGATAGACCGACTTCGCGATGATCCGAACGCCGCGGCTGTCCGCCGCTTGAGCCTTCGGGCTTGGTGTTCTGGTGGCCCCCATCCTACCTGAGCATGATGCAGATTACGTGCCACTTGAAGAAAACGGTCAAAGGCGGGGTTTCCGGACCGGTTTTACATCGGAATTTACAAGGCGGGGCAACTCCTACCACACCTGAATCCAAAAACGTCACACCCGCGTCGAAGTGCGCAATCGATTGCGCATTTGGAGGGCAAGCGCGTACAGCGATGCGCACGTAACATCGCGGGAAGACCGGGATTTCGGCTGCCCGGCCGACTTTGGCTCAACCCGGTTCGAGCGCCTGCCGAAGGTCTCGGAGCGCGTTGGTGTGAAGACGGCTGGCCCAGGACTTCGAGATCCCCAGCTCCCTGGCCATGGCGTCGATCGAGCGACCTTCGAAGTAGAAGCCTCGGACCAGAAACCTCTGCCGCGGGGACAGCTTGGGCAACGCCTGCAGAAGCCTCACGACGCTTTCGTTTTTCAAGAGGAGCGCCTCGGGTGTTTCATCGCCGAAATGACCCTGGAGCACCGTGGCCTCCATGAGGCTGCCGCTCATGCGGGTGAACGCCCTGTCGAGGCCCGTGGGCGCCGCGGTTGGGGTGTTTTCGTTGGCCGCTTGGAGCCGCTCATGCGCGCGCCGAGGAAGCCGGGACATCTTGCGGACCCCGTCCAGCATGGCGCCACGCACGCGATGGTACGCAAAGGTCTGAAACTCAACCCCTCGGCCAGGATCGAAGCGGTGGCGCGCCTCCAGCAGCCCCCCGAAGCCAAACGCGACCAAATCGTCGAGATCGCCCCGCAACGAGAGCTCGCGGCGAAGCCGGTTGGCGAGGCCGTGAACCATCTTCTCGTGCCGCGCGATGAACTCCGCTCCCTGCATGCCCGCTCCTGAACGGGATTTCCTTAGCCAAGTGGGTGAATGAAGTCAAGTGGAATACATTAGCCTACATCAGGATGGGCTGGTCGGATTTGAATCGCTGGGTTATGAGGGGCGCTGTGAAGGCTACGCGCCCAGGCATCGCGAGCACGAATCGGCGCCGCTCGGGCTCGTTTGCAAGCCTGCTGGACCAGGTTCTGCGCGATGAGAGCGCGCTCGACGGCCTGGCCTTTGCGTACGCGGAGCTCCCGGAGCCTGAGCGACCAGCATTGGCCCACGCGGTTGTCCAGGATGCAGGGGACCCCACGACGGCCCTTGTCGCATTTCTGGCGGTGGAAGAGAGCCCGAGGCTTCGGCGGCGCTTGGCAGCGCTGATCAGCCGGCACGGACGCATCGATCGGTCGGCATTCCTCGAAGGGACGGACGCTCGAGGCGAAGCGCGCTTAGTCCAGTCCTTGCCGGGCCTCGCGCCCGAAGCGCTCCGGGTCGCCTGGAAAGGCAGCAAGATCAGGCTCATCGAGATCGAGTCTCAAAGAGATCTGAGCTTCGAGACTTCGGCATCGACCGTGACCGTCGCCGACGCGATTCAAAGGCTCGCGCCGCTGGTCTGGCAGCACATCCGATCGGGGGGCCGCCTCCCAAACGGAGCCGAGCGCTTCGCAGGTTTCTTCTCTGCTCGCTGATGGGGCCGGACGCAGGTTACGGGTGGCCGTTCCCATTGCCAAGGAGCGCGCCCTGGAACTTCTCCGTCTCCATCAGCGAGCCATCCTTGGCATCGCGTCGCACCATGAAGTAGTGCCGGGTGACCGAGTCGTTGTCTTCGCGGGCGACCACCATGATGGTGTTCATGCCGGGGTGAACCGGAATCTCTGCGTCAAACGCCAACGCCCGCGGGTTCGCGCCGCCCTGGTTCGACTCGTAGTAAACCTTGTGCCCGCTCGTGAAGATGTACAGGTCCCGCACCCGATGCGCGTCCGTCGCTTTGCCTTGGAGCCGAAAAACTTCGTCGCGTGTCACGTAGCTCTCGAGACCCGCGAGCTCGATCTCGGGTGAGGCGCTGCTCGTCGCCCATGCGAGCGGCGGATCCTTAGCAGCCTGGCCCTGAGCGGGTGAGGCGGCCTCGGTGGCGACCCAACCTGGCCGACCACGGCCGAGGTTGACGCGCGCGAACGCTCCACTCGTCGCGGTGTGCAGCAGGCGAACCGGCTCTTGCGCGGTGGCAATGACCTGAGCGCTGCGGTCGGGCCGCTCTCGCAACTCCGTGCCGGGCTGCAACATCACGACGCGCTTGGTCGACAATGCCTTGACGGGGCCTGGTTCGCCGGAAATCGGAATCTCGAGCTTCTGACCCACTGCTGCGCCGAGCTCGGTGTCGAGAACGCCCAACAAGAGCGTGGCCTCATCGTCCTCGAAGTTGGGCAGCACCTGGAACGAGAAGGGCACGACCCACACCTCGCCGGCGCGCACCGTGTCTTTTTGGAAGCGCCCGTCATGGAGCAGAACACCTGCACCGCTCTTGTTCTGGATGTTGGCTTGCACCTCGAAACTGTCGACCTCGCTGACATTCTTGACGGTGAAATACAGGGTCACCTGCTCGCCGCGCTGCACGAGGCCATCGCCGTTGCCGTGGATGTTGTCCGCCACCTGGAGGCCGTACGCGAACCGCGGTTCGGGTAGGGCCCGGATCAACGTGCGGACCTCGACCGGCTCTGGAGCGTGCCCGTACGCATCCTCGAGCTCGACCCGAAGCGCGTCCGCTCGATCCAACATGCCGCGGGGGATGCGGCATACGCGCTTCTCGTCTTCGGTAACGCAGCGGCCGAGCGTCGTCGTCCACGAGCGGGTCTCGCCTGGAGCGAGCTTCCCGAACACCAGCTCGCGCCCGTCAAACCAGTGGTTGTCGCTGCGAGTGGTGGCGCGCAGCTGATACAACGTGTTTTCGCCTTCGTTCGTCACCTCGACCCGAAGCGTCAGGGGGTCGCCGGCCCGAGCCGGCCGATCACCGGAGCTGGTCTTCGCGATGACCCTAACCTCGCTGGGGCCTTCGTCTGGCCCGACGCTCCAGTCGACCCCGAGCTTCTTGAGGTCTCGTACGACCTTTTCGGTCTCCTGCGCCTGGACCCGTTCGATGATGGGCCGCGAAGCGCGCAGCATCTGAAGCCGCCTTGGCGACTTGGCACTCAACACGAGGTTTCGTGAGAACCGAATCAGGAAATTCTCCCGATCCTCGTTTTCCTCCTCCTCGGGCTCGGATTCCAGCAAGCGCTGGCGAAGCTCCGGGTTGAGGTAATAACCCATGACGACCGCGGGGCGCTGCGCGTCGGTGGCGCTGGCGTGGGTGAGGTGGGACTCCAGGTCAGCCTCCCGGATGGAAAGCTCGTCGACCTTGAGGTCCATGTTCTCCTTGTCGACCGTCATCGGGCTGATCGCAATGTCGGGCACGATACCCACGCCCTGGATCGAAACGTCGCCCGGCGTGAGATACTGCGCCACGGTGAGCTTCAGCGCCGACTTGTCCTGTAGCCGGTAGAGGACCTGAACGGAACCCTTGCCAAAGCTCTGCTCGCCGATGATCAGTGCGCGGTCGTGGTTCTTGAGAGCCCCGGCAACGATTTCGCTCGCGGACGCGCTCTGGCCGTTGATTAGCACGACCATCGGGTAGCGCGGCTCGGTCCCGCCAGCCTGGGCGTACTCCTCGGTGCGCTCGCGCGGGTCCTGCGAGGACGTCGTCACGATCGGGCCGCCCTCGAGGAAGGCGTCCGCGACCTGCACAGCCTGATCGAGGAGCCCGCCGGGGTTACCTCGGAGGTCGAGGATGAGGCCAACCATGCGCCTCTTGTGAAGAGTCGCGAGTGCCCGGCGAAGGTCGGCTTCGGTGTTGCCTTGGAAGCTGTTGAGCTTGATGTAGCCGACACTGTCTCGGAGCATCCGTTGCTCGACCGAATCGATGTGAATCCTCGCGCGGGTGAGCTCGACCGGGCGGGGTCCGATCCACTTACCAGCCTTGTTCTTGCGGCGAATGAAGATTTTCACTTTGGAGCCGGGCTTGCCGCGCAGACGGTCGACCGCCTCTTGAAGGGGCATATTGAGCGTCGACTCCTCGTTGATCTTCACGATCCGGTCCCCACGTTGCAGGCCCGCCTTGAACGCGGGCGTACCCGGCATCGGCTTGATCACCGTGAGGTGGCCGTCGCGAATGGAGATGACGATGCCGAGGCCGCCGAACTCTCCCCGGGTGCTGGTTTGCATCTCCTTGAAGACGGCCGGCGGAAGCAGAACCGTGTGCGGGTCGAGCGTCCTGAGCATGCCGTTGACCGCGGTGTACTCGACTTCGTTGAGCTCGATGTCCTCTTCGTGCTCAAGCTCGTCCTGCAGAAACGCGAATACCTCACGGAAGCGACCGGCGAGCTCCCAGGGGCTCGACACGTCGGCGATGGCAAACTCATTCTCTGCGCTGTTGACCTGAACCTTGAGCGTCTCGGCACCCTCTTCGTAGTGCACGAGGACGGGAGGCACGTCTCGCTGGATGGCATCCAGGCCGGCAAGCATCATGCGCTGATGGTCGATTCGCGTGGGCTCGACATAGTTGTCGTTTACCTGGTGAATCACCCGGTTCATCACCTGAAGCTTGGTGAGATCCCAGGGGGTCTTTTCGCGCGCGGCCAGCGCCCTCGGCGAGGTGTCGATGTCGATCTGCAGGCCGTTGTCGACCGGCCAACCGAAGGAAATCGTGAACGCCGCAAGGACGACCACCAAACCAAGTAAGGGCTTCCAGAGTCTTCTCATTCGATTGTAGGTGGGGGGAGGGGGAACCTGTTGAGTGTAACCTCGTTGGCCTCTTAGGCCAATTGCGCTTGATCCTACCTAAGGTTATCGAAGCGATGTGCCACACCGAATCCTCCGCCAGCAAATTGCACGGCCGGTGCTCGATATTTGTAAGGAGCTCCGCGCGGTGGGGGAGCGCGCCTGGGTGGTGGGGGGCTGCGTCCGGGACACCCTGCGCGGTCAGCGCGTCAACGACTGGGATGTGGCGACGACCGCTCGGCCCGAAAAGGTACAGCAGACTTTTGTGAAGGTCATTCCAACCGGCATCGACCATGGGACCGTGACCGTGCTCTGGAAGGGGGGCGCCTACGAGGTGACGACGCTTCGCGGCGAGGGCGCCTATACCGACGGCCGCCGGCCCGACGAGGTCGTCTTCGTCGAGGACATCGACCGGGACCTCGCGCGCCGCGACTTCACGATAAATGCAATCGCATACGACCCGGTCGACGGGCACGTGGTCGACCCGTTTGGCGGCCTGGTCGACATGCGGGACAAGGTCTTGCGCGCGGTCGGCGATCCGAGTGAGCGCTTCCAAGAGGACGGACTCCGGATCCTGCGCGGCGCGCGGTTCGTCGCGACCCTCGATTTCGAGCTCGAGGAGGGCACCGAGGCGGCCTTCCGAGGGGCGCTCGACACCTTCCGGAAGGTGAGCCCCGAACGGGTTCGCGAAGAGTGGCTCAAGGCGATGAAGGCGCGCGCGCCGTCACGTGCGTTCGAGGTCATGCGACGAACCGGCATCCTCGAAGTGACCTATCCGGAGCTTTTGGAACAGGTGGGCTGCGAGCAGAACCAATGGCACGCTTACGACGTGTGGGAC
>CP070713.1:3080945-3096376 GCA_020351445.1 Myxococcales bacterium | reverse complement strand
GGCGATCGGCGTCGCCGTTGCGCTGCCGCTGGTGGCGGTGCCCGCATTGATCCGTGACGAGAGGCCGCTCGGCCGGCGTTGGTACCAAACCTATTGGTTCAAGGCGAACCTCTACATCGGGATCTTCAACTTTGCGGCGAACTACTTCGGAACGGAGTACTTTTTCGACGTCCTCGGTATGGTCTACGACTACCCGATGATCGACCTCAACCTCGATGCAACGCTAGTTGGATCGGGCGAGCAACGCGTCCCGCTGATCATGTACCTGCTCACGCAGGCGTACTTTCTCACCTATCACACGACGGCGGTCATCGTGCTCCGCCGCGTTCGGACTTCCGGGCTTCCGATCGGCGCGATGCTCTGGCCGGTCCTGCTCCTTGCCGTTGCGTATTTCTGGGCTTGGATGGAAACCAAGACCATGGCCAACCCTTGGATCGAAAGCCAGTTCTACTACAAGGACATGGAGCGCATGTTGAGGTATGGGTCGCTCTTCTATTCGCTTTACTTCATCGCGAGCTTTCCGATTTTCTATCATCTCGATGAGAGGCGAGACACGGACTGGAGCTTGACCATGACTGCGGCGGCGGCTCTGTCTGCAAGCATGATCATGATGTTCCTGTTGGACTTCGCAGCGGCGATTTTTGGTCCACTGACATGACACACGAAGTGCGCTACGCAGGTTATCGCTGATGGCGAAGGAGATTGAAATCCAGGGCGCGTACGAGTCGCGATTCGAACCGGTCGTGAAGGTCATGCGCAAACAGATCAAGAAGTACGGCGGTGGCGCCGCGGCGTCGGTGTTCTTGGAAGGGAAACCCGTCGTCGACATCTGGGCCGGACCAGGGCGCCACGACGGCACGCCCTGGCAACGAGACACCATGTCGATTTGCTACTCGGGCACGAAAGGCATCGCATCGACAGCGATCCACATGCTCGCGACGGACGGCCTGATCGACTATGAAGCGCCGGTCGCCGAGTACTGGCCCGAGTTCGGATGCAACGGCAAAGAGGAGATCACGATTCGGCAGCTGTTGTCGCATCAAGCGGGTCTTCACAAGGTCGTGCACCTCGTCGACAAGCTCACTGACATCCTGGATTGGGACCTGATTGTGTCCCGACTTGCGAAGACCGAGCCGGATTTCCATCCGGGCACGGCCAATGCGTACCAGGCCATGACGTTTGGGTGGCTCGTCGGCGAGTTGATTCACCGCATCTCTGGTCTGACGGTGCCGGAGTTCCTCGAGCAGCGGATCGTCGAGCCCTTGAAGCTCGATGGTTTGTACATCGGCGAGGCCGACACGCAGATGCACCGCATTGCCGATTTCGTGGGGCTCCCCACGCTTCAACGAAACGGGGCCCAGCCGCTGCCGACCGATTACCGCGTTCCGTTTTGGGTTCGCTCCGAGCAGATGCGAGACCTTTGCCGTCGTGGCCTCACGCCCCGGAATGCCAAAGAGCTCTATTCGCACCCCGCTTTCTGGAAGGCTTGTTTGCCAGCAATGAACGGCGTCGCGACCGCGCGCTCGCTCGCCAAGATGTATGCTGCTCTATCCATGGGCGGGGAGTTGGACGGTGTCCGACTGGTTTCGGAAGAGGTCATTCGGAAGGCATCCGAGGTCCAGACGAAGCGCGCGGACAAGGTCACGATCTATCCGCTTCACTGGAAGCTCGGGTACCACCGCACCGACGCATTCCTAATGGACGTCCCCGAGGCGTTCGGGCACTTCGGGTTGGGCGGAGCTGGAGGGTGGGCCAACCCCGAGCTCAAGCTCTCTTTTGCCTTCCTTCATAGTGGCTTCCCGGTTACGATCGCCGGCCAAACGCGCACCGTGATGATGACCGCAGCGGTCTACGAATCGCTCGGCATCTACAAAGGGGCTTGTCACACTATACGCCACGGCCCGCTCGTCGACCTGGTGCCCAAGCGCTCTTAGCCAACGCCATGGGGGAAGAAGCATGACGGAGAAGATCGCTGTCGTTGGAGGTGGAATTGCCGGCACCGGGGCGGCTTGGTCGCTTCACCGCGCCGGCTATGAAGTTGAGCTCTTCGAGAAGGGCCCGGCTCTCGGGGGAAACGCGAAGACTTTTCGGTGGACTGTCGAGGGCGGTCATGCCGAGTCCCCGTTGCTCGTCGTCGCCTGGCCGCAGATGTACTACCACAACTACGAGCTCCTCCTGCACGAGCTCGGCGTCGGCATTGAAAAGCTTCCGATTTCCTATTTCGTGCAAACCCCCGAAGGGCACTTCTGCCAAGACGGCCAGACTGCGTTGCAGCAACGCTTCTCCACCGAGTTTCGGCGATGGAACAAGCTCGTCACGTTCGTCACCAAAGTGAACGACTTCTTCCTGCCCAAAAGCAAGCACGACTCCCTCTACCACTTCTCGTACTTCAATCCGCTGAATTTCATTCCGCTCTATTGGATGGCCCGGCTCTTCGGTATCTCGAGCGAGTTCTGGGACACGATTTTCGTTCCGATTCACTGCGCAAGTTTCATCACGACGTCGATGCGTGGCGTTCCTGCGGTCATTTTGCCTCTGCTCGAGAGCATCGTCCCGCTCGAGGAGCCCACTCAAATGGGAACCTGGAGAGGTGCGCCCCGCCAGGTTTTCGACCGGATGACGGCGCCCTTCGCGCACAAAGTCCACACCGACCACGAGATCACCAGCGTCAAGCGCCGCAACGGGCGCTTCGTCATCGGAGATGCCAGAGGGCGAACCTACGAAGCCGACAAGGTTGTATTTGCCTGCGACGCGACTTCCGTTCTCAACGCACTCGAGTCTCCGAGCTGGCTTCAGCGGCGCTTGTTTGGCAACGCACTGTACGTCGACGACGTCGATCCGACGTTTTCGAGGTTCGTCGTGCATTCGGATACGAGCATTCTTCCGGAGAAGAACAGGCAGAGGATTCTCTCCGACTTCAACACCTACTCGGAGATCAATGAGGCTGGCGCGCTGGAATGCACCTTCGTCATCTCTGCGCAGAATCCGAGCATCAAAGACAAGGGCGTGCCCATGCTGGTCACCTTCAATTCGCAAAAGGCGATCGACAAGGTACAGAAACGAATCGAGTTACCACATCCAACGCACGAGGTGTCGCTCCGAAACCTCGTGATCATGTCGATGATGCGCTTCTTGCAAGGGAAGGATGGCATGTACTACTGCGGCACGTTCACGACGCCGGAGGGCGGGCACGATTTATCCTTCATGTCGGGGCTCGTGGCTGCCCATTTGATCGGCGCGCCGTATCCATTTGCGCGGGACAATCCGCTTGCCGTCGCGGACTTCAACCAGATGCAACGGATGATGGTGAGGGCCACAGCCCGCCAGCCAATCTAGAGGAAGACGCTGTAGGAGCCGTCCAGAATCAACTGGATGCTCGCGTACAGGCCCCACAGAGGGAACACGAGCCAGGTCAGGTTGGAGACGCCGACGAACAGTGCCACGTCCCTCGCGGAGTGTCCTTTGTGGCGGCCATTGTTGAAGAACTGAAAGAAGTAAACCGCGGGTCCATAGAACATCTGCCAAAAGATGATGATGCCTACGATGCCCAGAATCTGAGCGGGCATAAGCTCGAAGGTCATGCCAAACGCGAACAAGGTTGCCGGGATGATCGTGGTGAATCCGTTGCCGACGTCGATGTTGTACCCGAACGAGCGACGATCCGAATAGCCCGGATCGAACAGCGAGTAGGTCGACCAAATCGTCGTCCATTGGCGAAACGAGAGCACGCGGAAAAGAGGAATGGGACGCGCGAAGATTTCGGCGACTCGCGTCATCTCACGCCCACGGTAAGGCTCTCTAATCGACTCGTACTCCGCGCGGATCTGGTCCTGGCACGCAAACAACGCGATCTCCCACCAGGCGATGAGCACGTTGACCACCAGGAAGAACGCCAATCCGATCTGCGTCACGTTGTAGACACCGTTGACGCGTTGGTGCAGCCAGGTGTGAAAGAGAGTGCCGGCAACGACGACGATACCGATGACTGCCCCCGTCGGGATCGCGAGGCTCGTCGGCTGTGTAGTGGTGGATTCCATCAACTTTCTCCGTAGCGGGATACCGCGCCCGTACTATGATCCGGCCGGAGGCATAGCAAGATGAGCTCGGTGAAGCAGACGGGATACCTGGTGTTCGAGGTGAGCGACCTCGAGGCATGGGCGGAGTTCGGGACCGAGATCCTAGGCCTCGAGGTGGTCGATCGACGCGGAGATGCCGGTTTTTCCCTTCGAATGGACGGATACCAGCAGCGGTTCTTCATCGAGCACGGGGCGGCGGATGACCTCGCGGCAATTGGTTGGGAGGTCGAAGGCCCCTCAGCCCTCGAGGAGATCGCCCAACGGCTAAAGGACGCCGGCCACGAGGTGACGCAGGGCAGTCCCGAAGAGGCCACTCGGCGAAACGTTGAAGCGCTCATCCGGGTCGACGATCCGGCGGGCAACCCCAACGAGATCTTCTACGGCCCTAAGATGGCCGACGAGCCCTTCGTCTCGAAGGTAGTTCGCTCGGGCTTCGTTGCCGACGAGCAAGGGTTCGGGCACGTAGTCGTGGTCTCCAAAGACGACGCGAAGCACCAAGAGTTCTACGCGACGATGTTTGGCTTGAAGCTCAGCGACTACATCCGCTGCGAATACTTCGGTCACAAGATCGACGTGACCTTCATGCATGCCAACGCGCGACATCATTCGCTGGCGTTTGGGGGAGGGCAGCTCAAACGCATTCACCACTTCATGGTGCAAGCGCATTCGATGGAAGACGTGGGCCTTTGCTACGACCGCTTCTTGTTTTCGGGCGGCATGGTCCACCAGACGCTAGGCCGACATCCAAACGACAAGATGTTCTCGTTCTACGGATACACACCTTCGGGCTTCCACTTCGAGTTCGGCGCTGGCGCCATCGAGATCGACGACAACTGGGAAACCACGACCCACGGCAAAGTGAGCGAGTGGGGCCACCATCCCCCGCAGCTCCTGACCAAGGCGTATCGCCGAGCCAAGGAAGCGCGCCAGAACAAAGACTGAGCCGACCCCATTGGACCGGCCTCATCCCCTGGGCTAGAACGCGTTCTAATTCGAGGTTGGAAGCATGGTCGTAGAAGCAGTCCCGGAAGGAAAATACGCCGAGGTCGGCAATGGCATCACGATGCACTACCACGAGGCGGGTAGCCGCGATCGCGGCGTGATTCTTTTCGTCCACGGAAGCGGACCCGGGGCGAGCGGCTGGAGCAACTTCAAGGGGAACTACCCGTTCCTAGCCGAGCACGGCTACTGGACGATCGTTCCGGACACGATGGGCTACGGGTACTCGACCAAGCCTGAAGAAGGAACCTTCAGCCTGGACGACGTTGCCGCCCAGTACAAAGGGCTACTCGACGCGCTGGGCGTCGATCGTGTGAGCGTGGTGGGGAACTCACAGGGCGGCGCCATCGCAATCACGATGGCCCTCAACTACCCAGAGCTAGTCGAAAAGCTCGTCCTGATGGCGCCCGGAGGCCTTGAGCAGCGCGAAACCTACATGGAGATGGAGGGCATCAAAGCGATGATTCGCGTCCTCTACAAAGAGGGCATCAGCAAAGAGTCGATGCGAAAGGTATTCACGCTCCAGCTTTGCGACGAGTCCTTGATCACCGACGAGATCATCGAAGAGCGTTTCCAGGTCGCGATGACGCAACACAAGGACAACATCGCTCGCATCCGCGTCGCCAACCAGGAAGACCGGCTATCCGAGATTCAGTGCCCCGTGCTTTGCTTCTGGGGTGCCAACGACAAGTTCTGCCCCTCAAGTGGCGCGACCAAGATCGCTTCCGGATGCCCAAGCTCCCGCACGATGCTCATTGGAAACTGCGGCCACTGGGTCATGGTCGAGTACCCCAAACTCTTCAACGAGCTCACCCTAAAATTCGTCAACGACGACCTCGGCTAAAAAAGGGGACAGTCCCCTTTTTGAAAGGGTTAATTGGCGGATATCGCTTTTTCTACGGCTTCGAGGAGGCTTTTGCTGTAGACGCGACCGCTGAGACTCTCCCGCGTCTTCTTCGCGACGGCATCCCACTCGGCCTTGTGCGCGGACGTGTCGACCTCGGTGATGCCGCGCTTGACTAGGGATGCGTAGGCTCGGTCGTCATCACGGCGCGCCAGCTTGTCGTTCGCTCTTGCTGCTCGTTCGCTGGTCTCGAGCAAGGCCTTTTGGTCATGGTCGGTGAGCTCATCGAACTTCTCTTGCTTCATGAGTGAGCCGCCGACGATGATGCCGAAGTTCTCTTTGGCCATGTAGTTGAGGCGCGTGTACCACTGGAGCGCTACCGCGGTGAGAGCGGAAGAAGGCACCGTATCGAGCATGCGCGTCTGCAGGCCGCCGTACACCTCGTTTGCGCCTACGCGAATCGGGTTTGCGCCGATCGTGCTGACGAACCCCGCAAACACCGGGTCGTCTTTCCATGCCCAGGGGCGAAGGGTTTTGAGATCCTCGGGTCTGGCAAACTTCTCCATCGAAAAGATGCGGTTCTTCCCAGCCTCACCCCAGGCGAGCATCACGAAGCCATTGTCCTTGAACAGCTTCGCAAAGCGCTCACTCAGCTGCTCGCGCGCGCGTTCCAGTTGGTCGTACTCGGTGATCATGCCGGGTGCCGTCAGCACCAACACCGGTCGAGCGACCATTCCAAGGCCCGTGGTCGACACACCTGCCGCATCCATTTGCCCGGCTCGCACCTTGCGAATGAAGTCACGCTCGTCGCCCTGACTCCCTCCGGAATAGAATCGGAGCTCCACTCGGTTCTCGGTCTGTTGCTTGAGGCTCCGGTTCCAGGCCTTCATGACCTTCATGAACGCCGAGCCGGGCGGCGCGAGAGAGGCGAAGCGGATGATGATCGGCGATGCGGCGTTTGCTTGCGGCACCGAAACGGCGCCGGGCAACGTGAAGGCGCTCGCGACGAGGAGCGCGACGAAAAGGGGCTTGATTTTGCTCATGGTTTGCTCGCTGGGGAGGCCGGGATGCTAGCTCAATCCCCGCAATGCGAAAGGTCATCTTTTCGCGGCATTGCCCCTGTCCGACGTCATTCCGAGCGCAGGGATTCACATCGCCCGCGCACCTACTTGTAGGCTGCTCAGTTCTGGATGAGCTTTGCGGCTCGATAACCGATCAGCATGCTGGGGGCGTTGAGTGCGGAGACGGGGGTCCAAGGTATCACGGAGGCATCCGCGACTCGCAGCCCGCTCACACCCCGCAGGCGAAGCTCGGGGTCCACGGGGTGTCCGTCGCTCGTTCCCATGCTGCAGCTGCCGGCGAAGTGATACGTTGTGATGGTGTTTTTCCGGACGTAGTTTGCGATGGCCCCGTCACTCTCGACACGCGGGCCGGGCATGAGCTCCTTGGCGCCCCATTGCGCGAGACCGCTCGCGGCACCAATTGCTCGTGCGATCCGAACGCCCTTCACCATCGTGTCCATATCCTCCGGATCCGAGTAATAGGCCGGGTCGATCAAAGCTTGAGCGGCCACGTCCGTGGACTGCAGGCGAAGAGTGCCGCGGCTCTTTGGCTTCCCGAGGATCAAGATGATGCCAAACATGTGGTCGGTGAATCGCTGCAGCGCTCCGATCTTGAACGCTGCGCCGATCAGACTGCGCGCTATTTGACGCGATCGCGGCCCATAAAACGAATGCGGAATGACCTTGGGTGGGAGCATGCGTTGCATCATTTGCCGCATCGCCGACGGGGCCGGCCAGTACACGTAGCAGGTATCGCTCTGCGAGGCGGGAAGGCTGCTGCTCTGGTTCGTTCGGAAGAAGCTGTAGAGCTGTGGGTAAAAGCAGTCGATGTCCTTCTCGGCTTTGAAAAATACCGGTACGTTCGGGTGGTCGTGGAGCCCTTCCCCGATGGCGGGTCGGTCGGCGACGATGGGAATCTCGAAGGCCCTAAGATGCTCACTCGGGCCTACACCGGAGAGCATCAGAAGCTTCGGGGTTTCGAGCGCACCTGCGCACAGGATGATTTCCCGCCCCGCGGCGGCACGTTTGAGCGCACCGCCGTGCTCGAACTCGACGGCGCGCGCGCGTTTTTCGGCGCTGAAGACGACACGGTGAGCGCGTGCGCCCGTGACCACCGTGAGGTTCGCGCGTTCGCCAACGTCTTTGAGAAACGCCACGTACGAGCTTCGCCGATCGTCACCTTCGTACGACATCCATTCGTAGCCGATGACGTTGCTCATGTTGCCATCGTTCAGATCTTCTTTTCGAGTGAAGCCGTGTTCTTCGGCCGAGGCAATGCAGGCCTCGGTCCAATTCGTCGCCGGACGGCGGTGGGGCCGCAGAGTCTGCTCGATCGCCTCGAAGTCGTCTTGGATGTCATCCCAATGCCAGCCCTGTGGCCACTCTGCATAATCCTCCCGCGAGCCGCGCGTGTAGACCATGCCATTCACCGAGCCGCTGCCACCCAGCACGGTTCCGGTTCCTGCGAAGATCCGTTGCATTGCCGCGTGCTCTTGAGGCACCGAAAAGCGCTCCCCCATGACTGCATCGTTGATGAAGGCCTCCTTGTAGCCACCCGCGGCAAGGGTTTCCGGGTGCTCCTCGGCAGAGGGACCGCTCTCGAGCACGAGCACGCGTTTGCTCGGATCATTCGCAAGCTCAGCGGCCACGATGCATCCGGCCGAGCCTCCGCCGACCACGATGTAGTCGAAGCTCTCCATTACTTTTTGACGCCGAGCAACCTCATGAGGCCGTTCCAACGGCGCTTGAAGCCACCCCCGTAGACGAGATCGATCACCCCGCTAAACGTCCCGTAGTCCTTGCGTCTGACCGGATACATCTTGTTGGGTTGGTTGATCGGGAT
Source organism: Myxococcales bacterium (assembly GCA_020351445.1). Taxonomy (GTDB): domain Bacteria; phylum Myxococcota_A; class Polyangia; order Polyangiales; family Houyiibacteriaceae; genus SG8-38. The sequence goes on along the minus strand of CP070713.1, from coordinate 3,087,553 downwards.
CCGATCATCGATCACCGCCTTGACATTGCACATGGAGCGCAGGCCATCGCGCCCGTTCATTCGCCCGTAGCCGGAGGCCTTGACCCCCCCGAAGGTGAGGTCCTGAGCCATGTACGTGATGCCGCCAAACTCGTTGATCGCGGACATCCCGGTTTCGAGCTCCCCGACGATCTTTCGCGCGCGACGACGGTTCTTGGAGAAGACCGAAGACGAAAGCCCGTAGGAGACGTCGTTTGCGACTTCGACCGCCTGCGCATCGTCGCGGACACGCATGAGAAGCATCACCGGACCGAACACCTCTTCTTGAGCGATGTCCATGTCGGGCGTGACATCGGCCAAGATAGTTGGCTCGAAGTAATCGCCCTCGTCGGTGCGCGTCCGTTTGCCGCCCACGACCAGCCGGGCGCCCTGAGCGACAGCGCCGTCGACGGCCTTTTCGATGATGTCGAGCTGGAGCGGCGTGACGATGGCCCCGACGTCGACGAGCTCCTCGCGGCTGTTGCCCTGTCTCAGCTCGCGAACCAGCTCGGTGGCGCGGTTTTCGAAGGCGTCATAGAGGCTGTCGTGAACGAGTATCCGCTCCGAGGCGACGCAGTTTTGGCCGCAGTTCACGTAACAACCGGCGAGGGCGGCATGCACCGCCTGCTCGAGGTCGGCATCCTCACAAACGATGAACGCGTCCTTGCCCCCGAGCTCCATCACCACGGGAGTGACTCGCTCGGCGCTTCCTTCGATCACGCGGCGGCCGTTCTTCACCGAGCCGATGAATAGAATGGTGTCGACCTTCGAACGAACGAGGGCGGCCCCGGTCTGTCCGTAACCATGCACCGCTTGGACGAGGTCTGGGTTATGGCCGGCCTCTTCGATGACCCCGCGGATCGCATCGACGAACCTCGCGCTCGACCAAGCAACCCACTCCGAGGGCTTGAGCACGATCGCGTTGCCCGCCATCAGTGCTGGGATGATCGGGTTGACGAGGTTCTGATACGGATAGTTCCACGGCGTGATCGCTGCCACGACGCCGAGGGGATGGAACTCCAGCCGAGCCTTCTTGTGGAGCAAGAGCCCGGAAGACACGCGTTCGGGGCGAAGGTGCTTCTCGCCGTTCTTGATCATCCAACGAAACTTCTCGCAGGTGGTCCAGATCTCCCCGATGAGGGCGTTCTCGCGTGTCTTCCCCGAGTCGCGCTGAATCGCAAGACAGATCTCGTCTTTATTGTCGACGGTATACGCGAGGAGCTTACGCAACACCTCGCGGCGCTCCTCAAAGGAGGTCTGGCGCCATGCTTTGTGCGCGGCCTTTGCGCGCGCGACCGCAGCGTCGACATCTGCTCCGGTATCCACCCGGATCTCCCCAAGTCGCTCTCGGGTCGCGGGGTCGACGCAGGGGATGTGCGTGGGCTGCTCAGCAGGCTCGAATCGGCGCTCCGCCGAAATCGGAATTGACATTCTGATTTTGGCCTCTATCATTCTGACCTTAGCGTGTCAACCACAGCATCATTCGCGAAAGCGCAGGAATCGCTGCGCGACAAGAAGCGCGAGCTCTATCGGGAGGCCATCCTCGATGCGGCCGAGCGAGTGTTTGGGGACGAGGGCTATGAGGCGACCAAGGTCCAGCGGATCGCCGCCGAGGCGGGGGTGTCGCTGACCACCCTCTACAGCGTGCTGCATTCCAAGTGGGAGATCTACCGGGCGGTTCACCGCCGGCGGTTGAGCGAGGTCATGAGCTTGGTGCCGGGCATCGTCCACAAGGACATGTCGTCGCTGCAAATCCTCATCGCGGGTACTCGCATGCAACTCGCGTTCTTCATGAAGTATCGGGACTTCACCAAGATGCAGCTCAAGGAAGTCACGGCGTGGTCGACCATCGGCCTCTTGCGCAGTCCCGAACAGATCGAAGCGCTCAGTGCTGGTTTGCAGCTCTTCGCCGACTTATTTCGGCGTGGCATCAAAGAGGGTTACTTCATCGACGATGATCCGGAGCTCATGGCGAGAACGGTGATCGCTGCTCAGCAAGTGAGGCTTGCGATGTGGATGGATCGAGGCTGCAAAGAAGATCCGGACGAGTTCGCAGATGCAGCGCTACGACATCTGCTTCGGAGCTATTGCAAAACGGAGTACCTCGCGTCGGCGCTTGCAGCGGCTGGTTTAGAGGGCGACTCGTGAGTGTCGAGTTTCACGAGCTCGAGGTCTCCGCGGTGATTCGCGAGACCGCGGAGTGCACCTCGTTCGAGCTGGCCGTGCCGCCAGAGCTTCGCGATGCGTATCGGTACAAGGCGGGGCAACACCTCACGTTTCGATTTCCCTGGGAGGACTTCACGATCACTCGCTGCTACTCGCTTTCGAGCTGCCCCGATGTCGACGAAACGCTGAAAATTGCGGTCAAACGAGTCGAAGGCGGGCGCATCTCCAACTGGTTGAACGACAACCTGAAGGTCGGTGACTCAATCGTGGCGAGTGTGCCCGAGGGGCGCTTCGTCCTCGACCCCGAGACCCGATCGGGGACCCCGCTCTTCCTGTTCGCCGGCGGCAGCGGAATTACGCCGGTCATCTCTTTGCTCAAGAGCGCGCTCCGCACCACCAAACGCGCAATCTCGGTGCTGTACGCGAACCAAGACCGGGACTCGGTGATCTACGGCGAGGAGCTCAATCGACTTGCCGCCGAGCATTCGGACCGGGTGGCCGTCCATCATCACTTCGATGCCGAGGGCGGCTATCTGACGTCAGCCGACATCCACGCGATTCTGCACCACACCGACATCTCCGAGTTTTATGTCTGCGGCCCCGAGCCATTCATGGAGCTGATCGAGCGTACCCTTGCCGATGCCGGCGTGCATGAGGAGCTCGTCTACATCGAGCGCTTCGTTTCGCCCGCGGATCCCGATCGCGTCGAGTCTGATGCCGTTGATGTGATATCGCTCGAGGCACCCGACGGCTTCAGCCTTTGGCTCAACGGTCGCTCGCGCACGGTGCCTTATCAGAAGGGCAAGACTCTACTGCAGTGTGCCCAAGCCGCCGGGCTGAATCCCGCGCACTCTTGCGAGTCAGGCTACTGTGGCTCCTGCATGGCCCACGTGAGCACCGGCCAAGTTTACATGCGCACGCACGAAGCCCTCTCCGAAAGGGACGTCGCGAGGGGTGTTGCGCTTCTTTGCCAAAGCTTTCCCGCCAGTTCCGAGCCCCTCGAGCTCGATGGCGACTCCACATCTTTTCGCGCCGCATCCGGCGTGAAATCCTCTTACAGCAAGGCTTTGTCTACGCTGGCGGCCGTGGCGGTCTTTGCCTTCATGGTTGCTGGTACACTCGTCCTCAGGCTGGTGCACTAGGCGGTGACATGACGATTGAGATGAAAGCACTGATTGCCATCCTCGCGAGCTACGCGTCGGCCGGGGTGGCGCAGGCCGTTCTATTCCGTGCCTATCGTTTGCCCGAAGGTCAGAAGTATCTGATCAGTGACGATCCACACCGGTCGAAGAGCAAGCGCGAGCTCCGTTGGAGGGTCCGACTCAACATCGCGGTTTCGATCGCGCTCATTTTCTCGGTGATGTTCGGGTTCGGTGAATACCTATATCACGACCGCGCGATTCCGGCTTGGCGCTATGCCCTCGAGGCCGTGACCGTCATCCTGATCTACGACTTCGGGTACTACTTCATGCATCGTTACCCGTTCCACGAGTGGAAGATCTTGCGCGGGGCCCACTCAGTCCATCATGCCGCGCGCAACCCGCGGTTCTTCGACGCTCTATTGCTGCATCCGGTCGAGACGATCCTCGGCCTGAGTCTGTTCTTCGGGTCGGTCGCGCTGGTGGGCGGCGTGCATATCATTACCCTCGGTGTTCTCTTCACGATTTACACCGCCCTCAACATTCTCAATCATGCAGGGGTCGACTGTCCGCACTTCCCCTTCAAAACGCTGGGCAAGCTCGCCGCAATTCACGACCGTCACCATCACAGCATGATGCACGGTAACTATGCGTCGATCACACCCTTGCCCGACATCATTTTTGGCACGGTGGAGTAAGCCATGACGGTCAGTTTGGTAACAGGAGGCTGCGGCTTCGTGGGCGCAGCGATCGCGCGTGGGCTCAAGGCCCGGGGGGACGAGGTCATCGTTGTCGACGTCGCGTCGGAGTGTCCGGTCGAAGGCGTCGACTATCGGCGAGTGGACATCACCGACAGGGATGCGGTCCTCGAAGCATGCCGCGGGGTCGATACGATCATCCACAATGCCTCGATCGTTCACACCAAGCGGAACAAAGAGGACGTCGTGTGGGGAGTGAACCTCGGGGGGACCAAGAATCTGCTCGAAGCTGCGCGAGGCCAACGCGTTCCGCGGTTCGTGTACATCAGCTCGGGAAGCGTGGTCTACGAAGGCAAGGACATCGAGAACGGCGACGAGAGCTTGCCGTACTCTTCGATCTCCCAAGCTCCATATGCGGACAGCAAGATCGAGGCCGAAAAGCTCGTCCTCGCCAACAACGGCAGGGACGGGATGGTGACCTGCGCGCTTCGACCGCACGTCGTCTTCGGGCCTGGCGACAACCGCTTCTTGCCTGCACTTCTGGCCAACGCGCGCGCCGGCCGGCTGCGCGCTCAGATCGGCCGCGGCGTGTGGCTATCCGACTACACCTATGTCAGCAATCTCGTCGACGCGGTGTTGCTCGCCGATGAGGCCCTTGCCAAGAATGGCACAAACAGCATCGCCGCCGGCCAGGCGTACTTCATCACCAACGGCGAGCCGATGCCCTTCTGGGACTTCGTTCGCAAGGTTGGTGCGCGCCTCGGCTTTCCCCCGATCAAGTATCGGATTCCCAAAGGAATCATGTACGGGATCGCAGCGGTCAAAGAGGGCATCGACACACTCAAGGGCGGAACGCTGAACGCAGAAGACGGACTGACCCGTTTTGCCATCCGCTATATGTGCACTCACCACTACTTCAGTATCGAAAAGGCGCGCCGCGACCTCGGCTACAATCCTTCGGTCACAGTCGCCGAAGGCATCGAACGCACCTGCCAGCATTTGGAGGCAACGGGCCAGGTTGCTGTTGCCTAAAGTTGGTGGACGGGCCGTCGTCCCCCCGACGCGGCCCGCCCCCCGGCCCCCCAAATGACCCCTTCACACCCGACCAGCAACAGGCACAAAAGGCCCAGACAGACCCCTCTTGTCACTTTTTACCCCTTAGGGTTGCTATGAGTCCCTAGGGGTGTAGGTGTCTAGGAACCTCGACACTTGATTACAATTTTGTTCATCCCTTAGGTTTAGTTTTGAGCGCGCGCGTCGCCCCAGAGATCGAGGCGAAAAGGCGCTTGATGGCCCACAATGCGGTAAAACGGCGGGGTTGCTGCAGGAGCGCGAGCTGATAAGAGGCTCGCGTTCGGGGGCTTTCGATACAGTCGGGGGCGAGGCGAGTGTCTAACGAGATTGTCATCCTTCTTACGGCGTGCGGCTTCCTCAGCATGATGGGGGTGCTCGAGCTGATCCTGCATCGTAGGCGTCTCGGCCGGATTCCGATTCGCATTCACGTGAACGGCACGCGTGGAAAGACCAGTGTGACACGGCTAATCGCAGCGGGCCTCCGCGAGGCTGGTGTTCGGTGCGTCGCGAAGACCACAGGCACCGTCCCTCGGTTCATCCTGCCGAACGGCCGCGAGGTGCCGGTGTACCGCCCCGGTGGGCCGAACGTGATCGAACAAAAGCAGTCCGTCACGATGGCCGCCGCGCAGCGCGCCGAAGCGCTCGTCGTGGAATGCATGGCACTTCAGCCGCACCTTCAGTGGCTCTCCGAGTCCAAGCTCGTCCGCGCGACGCACGGGGTGATTACCAACGCACGGCCGGATCACCTCGACGTGATGGGCCCCACCGAAGAAGACGTCGCTCGCGCGCTTGCCGGGACGGTTCCGGTTGGCGGTGTGTTCGTGACCGCGGAACGGAGCCACCGCGAGTTCTTTCAACAAGTTGCCGAGGATCGTGGCTCGCGCTTTCGAGGTGCCGAAGACATCTGCAATCCGATTACGCCCAACGACGTTGCGGCCTTTCCCTATCTCGAGCATCAAGAGAACATCGAGCTCGCCTTGGCGGTTTGCGAGGAGGTCGGGGTCGACAACGAAACGGCCCTTCGGGGCATGTGGAGGGCCAAGCCCGACCCCGGCGCGATGACCGAAGACGAAGTCGAGTTCTTCGGCCGCCACATCGTTTTCGTCAATGGGTTCGCCGCCAACGATCCGATTTCGACGCGCTACATTTGGGAGCAGTCGCTGCGCCGTCACCGCGAGCTCGAGAAGCGTATTGCGGTGTTCAACTGCCGGTCGGACCGCGCCGATCGCTCCCAGCAACTCGCCGCATCGTACGCCGGCTGGACGCAAGCTGACGAAGTCGTTCTGCTCGGAACGGGGCAGTACATCTTTGCTCGGGCTGCCGTGAAGAGCGGCCTCGACCCCACGCGGTTGGTTTTCGTCGACCGGACTCATCCGGCCGACATTTTCGAGATTCTGCTAGGCCTTGCCGAGTCCTCAGCGCTGGTGATGGGGCTCGGGAACATTGCGGGGCCGGGATTGGCATTGGCCGAGTACTTTGCCAATCGGGGGAAGGATAATGCCAGAGATTGAGT
>CP070713.1:3074701-3080845 GCA_020351445.1 Myxococcales bacterium | reverse complement strand
TTCCGTAGCACGCGGTATGCAAGGCCGTAGAACGCGTAGTTCAACCCGAGATACGCCGAGAACACGAACCAAAACAGCGCGCTCGGGGCATATCCGTATCCTGAGAACACCTCGAGAAACTCGACGAGCCAGTGGTAGCCGCCGGCGCAGGTGACGGTCCCGTACAACCAACCGACCGCCCACGTGTGGCGCCAGGTTCGCTCCAAGCCGAGCTCTAGCGCCCCCCAAAGAGGAACCAGGCACAGGAGCGAGAGCGGCCAAAAGCCAAACCCGGCCCACCCGAGGAAGTAGAACGCGCCACCGAGGATCGCGAGGCCGTACGCCTGATAAGGAGGTTGAAGACTCGTGGCTGGGGCGGTCTTCTCTGTCACTCGGCGCCTGCTAGCACGCGTTCGGTCGATTCGCGCACGATGTCGAGCAAACGCTCGAGGTCGGCGTTGTCGATGTTGAGGGGCGGGACGACGTATACGGTGTTGCCCAGCGGCCGAAGGTGGGCCCCTAGCCCGAGAGCCGCGTCGGAGATCTGCCACCCGATCGTGCCCATGTAACCGCTCTCACCGACTTCGAAGGCACCGCACATGCCGAGCGAGCGTGGGGCGGTCACGCCGGGCACCTCGACCATGTCTTGGATGCGCTCGGCAAGCCTAGCCGCTTTGGGCTTCGCGGCTTCGAGGATGTCGTCATCTCGGTAAATCGCGAGAACTTCGCGCGCGACCGCTGCGCCGAGGGGATTTCCACAGAACGTGTGCCCATGCATGAGCGCGCGGCTTTTGTCGCCGCGAAATCCGTCGTAGATGCGCTCGGTTGCAAGGGTGGCCGAGAAGGGGAGCACGCCGCCGGAGAGGCCTTTGGCCGTGCACAGGAGGTCCGGCGTGATGCCAGCATGGTCGCACGCCCACATTGGGCCCGTTCGGCCGAACCCAGTGAAGACCTCATCGGCGATCAAGAGCGTACCAGCTCGCTCGGTTTCCTCCCGCAGCGCAGTTAGGAGCTCTGCAGGATACATTCGCATTCCGGCGGCACCCTGGACGAGCGGCTCGACGATCACGCCGGCGATCCGATCGGCATCGTTGCGAAGCAGCGCAGCCAGCTCATCGAACACGGGTTCCCACCGATGGTCGATCGGCTCAGGTGGGCGTTGCACGTTGAATAGAAGTGGCCGGAAGACGCTGGTGAACTCATCGACCGCGCCGGCGCTCATCGTCCCGAGCGTATCGCCATGATACGCGCCCGGAAGCGCCAGGAAACGGTTGCGCTCCGGGCACCCGTTCTGCCGCCAGTACTGAAACGCGATCTTGAGCGCGACCTCGACCGCCGTGGACCCATTGTCGCTGTAGAAGACCCGATTGAGACCGGCGGGAGCGACCTCCACGAGCTCGGCTGCAAGCCGTGACGCCGGCTCGTGAGTCGCTGCGGCGAGTGTGCAGTGCATGAGCTGCTCGGACTGCCGGGCAAGCGCCGCCCGGAGCCGCGGGTGCCCGTGCCCGAGGTTGTTGCACCACCAAGACCCGCTCGCATCGAGAATGCGCCGTCCATCGCTCCCGATCAGCCACGGCCCCTCAGCACGATCGACGACAAACAGGGGCCGTTTCTCGTGGTCGTCACTCGAGGTATAGGGTCGCCACAGATGTGCACGGTCAAGGGCGATCAGCTCGTCGTCAGAGGGCATTTGAGGGACTTTGGGACAGGGGCCGCGCCGGTGCCAGTACTCCGAACCGCGAAACCGCGAAACCGCAAGCCGCGAACCGCACAACCCGCGATCCGCAAAGCCGTCTCCGGAAGCGGTCGAACGGTCTGCGGCCGAGCGGTCTGCGGCCGACCGGTCTGCGGTTGAGCGGTAGGCGGTTGAGCGGTAGGCGGTTGAGTGGTTTGGGTGGCAGGGAAGGCTACATCGGGCCGACCAGGACCTCTCTTCGTCCTCCCGCCTTGGAGCTTGGTGGTCCCACGACCCCCTCTCGCTCCATTCTCTCTACGAGCTTCGCGGCCTTGTTGTAACCGACGCTGAGTTGGCGTTGTACGTGGCTGATCGAGCAGTAACCCGCATTGGCAACGACCGCGACCGCTTGATCGTAGAGTGGATCGTCGCTCTCGCCGCCGAAGCCGTCGTCTTCGCGGGGTTTCAAGATTTCTTCTTGGTATTCAGGATCGCCCTGCTCGCGCAAGAAGTCGCACACCGACTTCACTTCCTCTTCGCTGACGAACGCCGCGTGAACGCGGTGAAGGTCGCTGGAGCCCGGGGGGATCATCAACATGTCGCCCATGCCGAGCAGATGCTCGGCGCCCGAGCGACCGAGGATCGTCATCGAGTCTTGGCGCTGCGAGACCTTGAACGCGACACGCGCCGGGAAGTTTGCTTTGATCATGCCGGTGATCACGTCAACGCTCGGACGCTGCGTGGCCAGGATGACGTGGATACCCGCCGCTCGCGCCTTCTGCGCAAGGCGGGCGATGCAGGCTTCGACGTCCTTGGCGGCGACCATCATCAAGTCGGCAAACTCGTCGACCACGACGACCACGGCCGGCAGTTTTTCCGGATCGAAGGCTTCCGCATCCGGCGCCTCGCCATCGGTCGGATCGAGCAAGATCTCCCGACCGTTTGCGTCCTGTGCGCTGACCTTTCCCTTGCGCTTGGGCATGAACTTCTCGATCGAAAGATCGCCCCGCAGCACGCGGTCGACGCGCCGGTTGTACGTGTCGATGTTGCGGGTCCCTGCATCGGCAAACAGTTGGTAGCGGCGCTCCATCTCATCGACCGCCCACCGAAGGGCAAGTGCGGCCTTCTTCATGTCGGTCACCACCGGTAGCAACATGTGCGGGATGCCGTCGAAGACCTGCAGCTCGACGACCTTGGGATCGATCATCAGCATCCGAACCTCTTCTGGCGTCTTCTTGGCCAGAATCGACGTCAGCATCACGTTGAGCGCTACGCTCTTGCCGGAGCCAGTCGCACCGGCGACCAGTAGGTGCGGCATCCGTGCGAGATCCGCGTAGACGGGCTGACCTCCGATGTCCTTGCCGAGCGCCAACGGAAGCGCGCCGCCGTGCTTTTCCCAGCGCCGATCTTCGAGGATCTCGCTCAGGTGAACCATCTGCCGCTCTTCGTTTGGCAGCTCGAACCCAACGCGGGCCTTACCCGCAATGGGGGCGACGATGCGAACCTTCTGGGCTGCCAGTGCCATGGCCAGATCGTCGGCCAGCCCTGCGATCTTCGAGACCTTCGTCCCGCTCTGGGGCTCAAACTCGTACATCGTCACGACGGGTCCCGGATGGATCTCGTCGACGCGACCCCGCACACCGTATGCGGCGAGCTTCTCGGTGAGAAGCTCTGCGTTTTCTCGAAGAGCGTCCGCGTCCACGTGGATCACCGAGGAATCCGGTTCGTCGAGAAGGCTGATGGGCGGCAGATGGAAGTCGCGGTGCGCGCGCTTTGGGCGCGTCGAGATCTCCAGAGGCTGCTGCTTGGTTTCCTTTGGCGCCACGATCGTCGGACCTTGCGCCGCGGCAGGACTCGACTTCCGAGCTTTCGACTGGGGGGCGGGCGTTACCATGGGTGCGGCGGGCTCCTCGTCTATTTCTTCGTCGTCATCGAAGTGCACGCCCATGATGCGCGGCTGACTCGCTCGGATCTCTTCCTCATGGATGTGTCGCGCCTCCGCCCATGCCTCGCGCAGCGCAACGAACACGCTCCGTACCTTTCCCCATGCGGCGTGGCCCACGCGGACGAACGCCTGAGCCGCCTCTTCGAGCGTCCAAGGCGTTCGCAGGATGACCGCAGTTCCGAGGATCGCGAATCCGATGATCACGGTCCCATAGAACCCGAGCAGTGAGCGAAGGACCTCACCCAGGAGCTCTCCGACGGCTCCGCCAGGAGACGCCCCCCACACCGCTTTCGGTTCGATCAACAGGTGCGCGAGGGCCGCGCCGATCACCACCAGCACTAGGGTCGACGCCATGGTCGCCAGGCCGAGCATCGCGGACCGTCGGCGAAACAGGCGGTACGTGAGCAGGCCGCCCTCGAGTGGCAGGAACCAGGCAACCAGCCCAAATGCGAGCATGAGCGCTTTCGCGAACCGGTGTCCGACCGGGCCCACCAGGTTTGCTGTGCCGTTTCGCGCGTCATATGAGATCAGCGCGAGGGTCAGCAGCACGGTTGCGGTCAAGGTCAGGATCGCAAGGACGTCCTGCCGCCTGCCTCCCGGCGCCACCAGGTCGCCCGAAGAGGTGGTTTCATGTGCGCTCAAGTAAGCGGCCTCCTACACTCGCAGGCTATGCGCCCGTCGCTCGATCCGTCAAGAAATCACGAGTCCTGGACGTTCTTGATTGCGTGGCGGAATCCTCTATTATCTTGCCGAGTTGCATGCCCAAGGGGGATGGTTCCGCAAGTCGGATGGGTTGGACGACAAAGATCATAATTCTCTGGGCGGCGGTCGGCGTGCTGCTGGCCGGGTGTAAGGTCGATAGTGACGACGTTCAGCAATGGAAGGGGACCGTCAAGGGTCCGACCCGGCTCGTCGCCGTGCTCGGTAGCGATCGGTACACCTCGGAGTTGAGAACGGAGGCCGCGCTGGCGATCGTCGAGATGGACCGCAGCGACGTGGACGCGCTGGCCCTTCTCAGCGAAGCGCTTGAGGATCTCCGGGGTGCGGACCCTGCGACGAGCGAGGCTATCGCAGGCGCGATGATTCCGCGGCTCGAAGCGTTGTTGTCCGAAGAGCCTGGCGAAGCGAACAAGGGTCCCGATCCCGCGCAAGTGCGGGCAAAAGATGCCGCGTACATGGTGATTCCGTACGTGCCCGAGGAGTCCAGGAGTGGCCTCATTCGTGCGGTTTTGGGCTGGTACTCCGCCGACTTCGAAGGTCGCAGTCTTGCCGGCGACTACAGCGCCGAACAGGTGACGCGCGCGCTCGGCTCAGAAGCGGCAGGTATGCTCGTCGATGCGCTTCACGCGAAGATGCCTCCACAGGCGATGATCAAAATCGCCGAAATTATCGGTGAAGACGGCGACGAGCAGACAAAAAAGCGCGCTGGTGAGCGGCTCGTGGCCATCGAAAAAGAAATGGAGAGGCCCGCGTTCGTCAAGTGGCTCGGCGGTGAGATCCGTCAGTCGATCAAGGCGTCGGGCGAGAAGGCGGACGACAACCGCGTGAGCTCGTTAGCGCTCTTGAACCGCGAGAACTACATCAACCAAGGCGCGCTACCGGCGATGCGGCACCTCGGTGATCAACCTATCGTCGGGACTCGATTGTTGGCCATCGCGGACACGAAGCCTGGGTCGGGTGATTCAAAAGCCTGGGTCGAACGTCTCAACGCGCGCAGGGCCACCGCACTCAGGGCGCTCGAAGGGCATGTGACCCGCGCCCACCTCAATCGACTGCTCTCGATTGCGCTCGATTCGAGCAACCCGATCGAGGTTCGCGACTACGCATTCGACCGCGTTGGAGACATTCGAAGCCGCGCAGCGATTCCGCGGCTTTGGCCGCTCGTGGAGCGGGTGGGATGCACGGAGGCCTCGTGCTCGGCGGCGGACAAGCTCGCCAAGCGCCTTCGCTGGCGGGCGGGGGAGCTCGTGCTGTCGTTGGGCGGGCCCTCGACGATCGAGACGTTTTCACAACGATTACCGTCGGGTACGGGGATTCAGTACGAGCCGGAGGAGCTCGAGGGCTATGCCACGCGCATGAGCCAAATGACACCTCCGCCTACATCTACCGTCATGACGTTGCTCGATTCGCAACAGTGGTGGAATCGTGTGGTCGCATTGCGCTATCTTGAACGCAGAGGTGGGGAGGCAGATGTCCCCGCGATGAAGCGACTGATGTCGGATGAGGGCGCAGTTTCGGGAAAAGGTTGGTCGGAGCTGAATCCGCCCGTGAAAAGAGTGGGCCAGGTTGCCGACGCCGCTATCAAGGCGCTTCGGACGCGCGAGCAGGGTGACAACAAGTGAGTAGTCGAAGCGATGGGTGATCAGGGCGACAGAAAAACGGTGCGTGCCTTTCAGTGCCGCGACTATCTCTTCGAGGTCTTCGATCGTATGAGCTCCGAGCTCGAGTGCTCGGTCGACTATCTGATCAACGAAGCGATGCGAGAGTACGCACGCTCTCGCGAGCAAACCGTGGCAGCGGTCGATGCGCGAGAGATCGTAGGCTC
>CP070713.1:3067205-3074601 GCA_020351445.1 Myxococcales bacterium | reverse complement strand
TTCGTCGACCCGGTAGAAATCAAGCAGGGAGAGTAGAACAGGCGCCGCCCGAGTCGGCGTCGGGAGAATGAGTCATGCAACCCGATCACGTACGGATCTTCGACACCACGCTCCGAGATGGAGAGCAATCACCTGGCGCGACGATGACCTCGTCGGAGAAGCTAGAGGTGGCGAAGACCCTATCGCGGCTGGGTGTGGATGTGATCGAAGCCGGCTTCGCGGCGGCATCCCCCGACGACTTGCGGGCGGTCAAAACCATCGCCGAGGCAGTGGGCGTGACAGGCGTCGAGGGCCGGCCAGTCCCCGAGCCGCCGACGATCTGTAGCTTGGCGCGGGCTCACAAGCCCGACATCGACAAGGCTGCCGAGGCAATTGCACCCGCGAAGCACGGGCGGATCCATACTTTCATCGCCACGTCCCCGATCCATCGGGAGCACAAGCTCCGCATGACCAAGGACCAGGTCCTCGCGGTGATCGGCGAGATGGTCTCGTATGCGCGGAGCTTCTGTAAAGACGTCGAGTTCAGCCCCGAGGACGCAGGCCGGACCGAGATGGACTTCATGTATGACGCGCTGCAAGCCGCCATCGAGGCGGGCGCAAGCACGCTGAACATCCCCGATACGGTCGGTTACACGATCCCAGCGGAGTTCGGCGAGCGCATCGCGATGATCCGGGAGAACGTCCCGGGTATCGAGAACGCGGTCATCAGCGTCCACTGCCACAACGATCTCGGCTTGGCGGTCGCCAACAGTCTGTCCGCGGTGCAAAACGGCGCACGACAGGTAGAAGTCGCGGTCAACGGTATCGGCGAACGCGCAGGCAACGCGTCGCTCGAAGAGGTCGTGATGGCGCTCTACGTTCGTGGCGATCTTTACGGTATCGGCACCCAAATCGACACCACGCAACTCACCCGCGCCAGCCGCCTGGTCAGCAAGGTCACCGGGATGGTCGTTCAACCGAACAAGGCGATCGTGGGCGCAAACGCGTTCGCGCACGAGGCTGGCATTCACCAAGACGGCATGCTCAAGCACGAGGAAACGTACGAGATCATGCGTCCCGAGACGGTGGGCGCGGGCAAGACGCAGCTCGTCCTCGGCAAGCATTCCGGACGGCACGCGTTTGCAAACCGCTTGGCGGAGCTCGGCTACCCCGTGTCGGGCGACGGCCTCGACAAGGCCTTTGCACGCTTCAAGAAGCTCGCTGACAAGAAGAAGCTAATCACCGATGCCGACTTGTTGGCTCTGGTGAGCGACGAGCTCTACCAGCCGAAGGAGTTCTGGAGGCTCGACGCCATCCAGGTCGGTTGCGGTACCGGGATGCCAACCGCTACGGTAAAGCTCACCGGCCCCGATGGCCAAACGCAGACCGCGGCAGAGGTCGGAACCGGGCCCGTTGATGCGGTGTACAAGGCCATCCAATCGTTGGTGCACGTGCCCTGCACGCTTCTCGAGTACACCGTCCAGTCGGTGACCGAGGGCATCGATGCCCTGGGCGAGGTGAGTGTGCGCGTGTCGCCGCATGAGGGCGAAGCGCCGCCGGACAAAATCAACCCGCAATACGAGCACTCACGCGCACGGGTGTTCCACGGCCACGGCGCGCACACCGACGTCATCGTCGCCAGCGCCAAGGCCTATCTCGCGGCCATCAACCGCATCCTCGCGCTAAGAGAGGGAACGCAAGACGACAGCAAGGCTGCGGGAAGCGCTGCGTAACGAACATCATGGAACCAAAAACACTATTTCAGAAGGTCTGGGACGACCACGTTGTCGTTCAGGAGCCGGACAGGCCGGCGGTCCTGTACATCGACCTGCATCTCATTCATGAGGTGACGTCCCCCCAAGCATTCACCGGCCTTCGCGAGCGCGGCCTCGAGGTTCGACGTCCGGAAAAGACGATCGCGACGATGGACCACTCGACGCCAACGCTACCGAAGTCGCTGTGGGTCATCGATGATCAGGCAAAGGCGCAGCTCCGGCAGCTCGAGCGCAACTGCGAGGAGTTCGGCATCGAGCTCTTCCCGCTCGGTGACAGCCGCAACGGGATTGTGCACGTGATCGGGCCGGAGCGCGGATTCACCCAGCCCGGCAAGACGATCGTTTGTGGCGACAGCCACACATCGACGCACGGGGCGTTTGGTGCACTTGCGTTTGGCATCGGGACGAGCGAGGTCGAGCACGTTCTGGCCACCCAGTGTCTCTTGCAGCGCAAGCCCAGGACTCTCGAAGTGCGGGTCGACGGCCAGGCGATGCCAGGCGTGACCGCCAAGGACATCATCTTGGCGCTCTGTGCGGAGATCGGGACCGGTGGCGCAACCGGCTACGTCATCGAGTACACGGGCTCGGCCATCCGCGGGCTCGACATGGAAGGCCGGATGACGGTCTGCAACATGAGCATCGAGGCCGGTGCGCGCGCGGGCATGATCGCGCCGGACGAGACGACCTTCGACTATCTGAAGGAGCGCGAGCGCGTGCCGCAGGGAGCCGATTGGGACGGGGCCGTGGAGCGATGGCGCCAGCTTCGCACAGATGAAGGCGCAACGTTCGACAAGACGGTCGTCATCGACGCCAGCAAGCTCGAGCCGATGATCACCTATGGCACGAATCCGGGCATGGGGATGCAGATCAGCGAGCCCATGCCGACTACGGACTCATTCGACGACCCGTCGCAGCAAGCTGCATTCGAAAAGGCAATGGGGTACATGGGCCTCGAGCCCGGTACACAACTGCTCGGCAAGAAGATCGATGTGGTCTTCATCGGCTCATGCACGAACTCGCGCATTGGTGACCTCCGCATGGCCGCAGGCGTGTTGAGCGGGCGCAAAGTTGCGGACGGGGTGCGCACCCTCGTCGTTCCCGGCTCGCACGACATCAAGAAGCAAGCCGAAGCTGAAGGGCTCGACCTGATCTTCAAAGAGGCGGGCGCCGAATGGCGTGAGCCTGGCTGCTCGATGTGCATCGCCATGAACGGCGACAACCTCGAGCCAGGCCAGTACGCCGTCAGCACCTCGAATCGCAACTTCGAAGGGCGGCAGGGTAAAGGCGGCCGCACTTTCCTCGCGTCTCCGCTCACCGCAGCCGCGGCAGCCGTCACGGGCAAAGTCACCGACCCGCGGAGCTTGCTCCTTTCTTGAAAGGCTGAGTCATGGCGAAATTCACCACACTGACATCGCATGCGGTTCCCCTCCCCGCCGAGAACGTGGACACGGACCAGATCATCCCGGCTCGCTTTCTCAAGGTGACCGACAAACACGGTCTCGGTGACAGCCTCTTCTGCGACTGGCGTTACCTCAAGGACGGCTCGAACAACCCCGACTTCGTCCTGAACGAGCCCGCTTCCCAGGGCGCGCAGATCCTGGTCGCCGGCAACAACTTCGGCAGCGGCTCCTCGCGCGAGCACGCGCCTTGGGCGTTGGTCGGTTGGGGTTTCCGCGCGATCATCTCGACGGGCTTCGCGGACATCTTCAAGAGCAACTCACTGAAGAATGGCCTGCTTCCTGTCGAGGTGAGCCCCGAGGTGCACAAGGCGCTCATGGAAGCGGTGCAGCTGGATCGTTCGACGAAAATCACGATCGACCTCCAGACCCAATCCGTGACCGGGCTCGATGGGCTCGAAGCGACCTTCCCCATCGACGAATTCTCCAAGCACTGCCTCCTCGAAGGCATCGACCAACTCGGATACCTTCTCTCGTTTGACGACCAGATCACGCGTTATGAGCAACAGCGGACATAACGGCTCGGGCCCCGTCGTCGAGGCGTACGACACCACGCTGCGTGATGGCACGCAGATGGAAGGGATGAGTCTATCCTGCGACGACAAGCTGCGGATCGCCGAACACTTGGATGCTCTGGGTGTCGCATTCATCGAAGGCGGGTGGCCTGGGTCGAATCCGAAAGACGTTGAGTTCTTCGAGCGCGCCAAGGACGTCGCTTGGAAACACGTCACGATCGCGGCGTTCGGCTCGACGTGCCGGGCGCAACTTCGGGCAGCGGACGACAAACAGCTTCAAACGTTGCTCGCGGCGGAGACGCCGGTGTGCACGATCTTCGGAAAGACGTGGAACATGCACGTGACGGAGGTGCTGCGCACGAGCCTCGACGAAAACCTTCGGATGATCGAGGAGAGCGTGGCCTTCCTGGGGCAAAGCGACCGCCGGGTGATCTACGACGCGGAGCATTTCTTCGATGGCTACAAGTCCGATGCGGCGTACGCCCTGGAGACGTTGCGGGCGGCTGCGCGAGGCGGGGCCGAGGCGCTGGTCCTTTGCGACACGAACGGCGGCTCGATGCCCTGGGAGATCGAGGAGATGGTCAAGGCTGTGCGGGAAGCCCTACCCGATGCTCGCCTTGGCATCCATGCCCACAACGACGGCGAGTGCGGGGTTGCCAACTCGGTTGCTGCCGTTCGCGCTGGCGCGCGTCACGTGCAGGGGACGATCAACGGCTACGGCGAGCGATGCGGCAACGCGAACCTCTGCGCGATCATCCCGGACGTGGAGCTCAAGCTCGGACTGCAGTGCCTTCCCGAAGGCCACCTCGAGCAACTCTACGACCTTTCCCACTACGTAGCAGAGATCGCGAACTTGAACCCGAACGATCACGCGGCATACGTCGGTAGGAGCGCGTTCGCGCACAAGGGTGGTGTCCACGTGTCGGCCATTCGCCGTCATCCAGAGTCGTATGAGCACGTCGATCCTACCCTCGTCGGTAACGAGTCGCGGGTGGTGGTGAGCGAGCTTTCGGGCCGCAGCAACGTGCTCAGCAAGGCCGAAGAGCTCGGTCTCGAAGTCAGCTCGGATCACGGCGGCCGCGTGCTCGAAAAGATCAAGGAGCTCGAAGCCAAGGGGTTCGCATACGAAGCTGCCGAGGCGTCGGTTGCATTGCTCATGGCTCGCCAGCAGGCGGACTACGAGCCTCCGTTCGAGGTACTCGACTTCCAGGCGAGCGTCGGACGGCGACGCGGTGGGGGCATGTTCGCCGAGGCGACGGTAAAGGTGCAGATCGGCGACGAGGTGGTGCACACGGCTGGCGAAGGCAACGGCCCGGTGAGTGCCCTCGACTCGGCGCTTCGAAAGGCGCTCCGGCCCTTCTTTCCCGAAGTCGCGGAGATGCACCTCAGTGACTACAAGGTTCGTATTCTCGACGGGCGGAGCGGAACCGGCGCGACGACGAGAGTACTCATCGACAGCCAATCGGCCTACGACACTTGGAGCACCGTCGGGGCGTCGAGCAACATCATCGAGGCGTCCCTCCAGGCGCTCACCGACAGCATCGAGTATGGGCTCACGCTGGAGCGCGTCAGGCTCTCGAAGCAGCCGGAAGCCCCGGCCGCGCGGACTTAGTCATTGCCCTCATGACGGGTGCCGTGCATCATGGCCGGCCGCACAGGTAACTAACGATGAAAGCAAAGATCACACTTCTCCCTGGCGACGGAATCGGCCCCGAAATCGTAGACGCCACCCGCCAAGTGCTCGAGGCGGTCGCAAACAAGTCCGGTCATACGTTCACCTTCTCGACGCACCTGATCGGGGGCATCGCCATCGATGAGACCGGTGTGCCACTCCCGGATGACACGATCGTCGCTTGCCGCAGCGCGGACGCCGTCCTGCTCGGAGCGGTCGGCGGCCCGAAGTGGGACGACCCGACCGCGAAGGTTCGCCCGGAGCAAGGACTGCTCGGGATGCGCAAGGCGCTGAAGCTCTTTGCGAACGTTCGTCCCGTCAAGCTCTTCCGTGGCCTCGAAGCGGCCTCCCCCCTCAGGGCGGAGCGGTTGCGTGGCGTAGACCTCGTCTTCATCCGCGAGCTCACAGGTGGCATCTACTTCGGCCAGCCGAAGGGCAAGGAAACCAAGAACGGCCTCCGAACGGGCTTCGACACGATGGTGTACGACGAGAACGAGATTCGCAGAATCGTCGAGCTGGCTTTCGATGTTGCGCGGAAGCGAAGTGGCCACGTAACCTCGATCGACAAGGCGAACGTGCTCGCGACGATGCAGGTTTGGCGCGAGGTCGCCACCGAGGTCGGCAAAGCGAACCCCGACGTCAAGCTCGAACACCAGCTCGTCGACTCGGCCGCCATGAGGCTCGTCACCGACCCGTCGTCGTTCGATGTCATCGTCAGCGGCAACATGTTCGGCGACATCCTCTCGGACGAAGGAGCGGTATTGACCGGGTCGCTCGGTCTGCTTCCAAGCGCTTCGCTCGGCGAGGGGACGCTCGGCCTGTACGAGCCGATCCACGGTTCCGCGCCCGACATCGCGGGCAA
Source organism: Myxococcales bacterium (assembly GCA_020351445.1). Lineage (GTDB taxonomy): Bacteria > Myxococcota_A > Polyangia > Polyangiales > Houyiibacteriaceae > SG8-38. The sequence continues at coordinate 3,068,341 of CP070713.1, read as the reverse complement.
GGGAATCGCAAACCCGCTCGGTACGATCTTGAGCGCGGCCATGCTACTTCGGCACAGCCTCAATCTCGACGAGGATGCAAAGACAATTGAAGACGCAGTCCAGAAGGTCCTCGACAGCGGCCTGCGGACGGCAGACCTGAGCGGCGGACAGCGTTCGCTCGGCACGACGGAGATGACGGCTGCGGTCGTGGCTGCCATCGAAGGCGCCTGATGAAAGGAACGCCATGCCCCGTAAACGCGTAAGCCGGTTGTTTGACCTGAAAGAAGACGAACATGGACGAAAGTACATGGAGGTCTACCTCGATGGCATCGCGCTCCTGCGCTTGGTGCTGAGCAACAAGGGCACTGCCTTCAGCTACGAGGAGCGGCTCGCGCTTCGGCTGGGCGGCCTTCTTCCCCCGCAGTACAACACGCTCGAGCAGCAGATCGACCGCGTCTACGAGGGTTTCGTCCAGGCGCCAACCGACATCGACAAGTATCAATACCTGCGCGCCGTTCAAGAGCGCCAGGAGATCCTGTTCTACGCGCTTCTCGAAAAGCACCTCGAAGAGATGCTGCCGATCGTCTACACGCCGACCGTTGGCGCAGCGGTGCAGCAGTTCAGCGCGCTCTACCAAAACCCGCGTGGCCTTTCGTACTCGCCGCTTAACATCGATCGCGCCGATCAAACGCTCGAGTGCTACCCGATGGAAGACGTTCGGATGATCGTCGCCACCGATTCATCCGCCATCCTTGGCATTGGAGACCAAGGGTATGGTGGCCTCGCAATTCCCATCGGGAAGATGGCACTCTATACCGTCGGCGGCGGCGTCAGCCCGTTCCATACGATGCCGGTGGCGCTCGACGTGGGCACGGATCGGATGGACCTGATCAACGATCCCAACTACCTGGGTGTTCGTCAGAAGCGTCTCCGGGGCGAGGACTACTACAAGTTCCTCGACAAGTTTGTCGATGCGGTTTGGGCGCGCTGGCCCGATGCGGTGATCCAGTGGGAAGACCTCTCCAAGACCGCGGCGTTCACGGTGCTGGAGCGATACCGCGACCGCGGTCCATCATTCAACGATGACATCCAGGGAACGGGTGCCGTGGCGCTAGCCGGCATTCTCGCGGCATGCCACCTCCGCAATGAAAGCCTC
>CP070713.1:3055316-3067105 GCA_020351445.1 Myxococcales bacterium | reverse complement strand
AGAAGCGCGCAACCAAGAAGCGCGCAACGAAGAAGCGCGCAACCAAGAAGCGCGCAACGAAGAAGCGCGCAACCAAGAAGCGCGCAACGAAGAAGCGCGCAACCAAGAAGCGTGCAACGAAGAAGCGCGCAACCAAGAAGCGCGCAACGAAGAAGCGTGCACCGAAGAAGCGCGCAACGAAGAAGCGCGCAACGAAGAAGCGCGCAACCAAAAAGCGCGCAACCAAGAAGCGCGCGGCCCGCAAAAAGAAGTAAGCTTCTAGGTGGTAGACCTTAGGGTCGACCAAGGGGTCACCTCTGGTGGCCCCTGGCCTAAGGCCCCGGTTTTTCGGGGCCTTCGCGCAGTCTGTCGTGGCGATCCCTCTTTCTTTTGGGGGGTGTTCGTCTGCTGACGCCCCGGCTGTTTGGCTGGGGCGTTAGCAATTCCAGAGGCGCTCAGGGCGCCTTTTTTTCGTCCTGCAGGAGCCTCTGCAATCGGTCGGGTTCGACACGTAAGGCGATCACCTTTTCGCGTCCGAGTGTGACGGAGCCGACGGGGCTGCCTTTGCGTTTGCGCACGAACCGCCGCGGTGTGTAGAGCACGTCGACCACAGGCTCACCGCGAAGGTCGCTGAAGTGGGCAGCCAGCGTTGCCGCGTCGACGAGTGTCTCGGGTGGGCACGTCTCCCCTTTGGCGAGTCGGACGACGACATGGGCGCCCGTCACGCCACGCGCATGCAACCAGAGATCGTGTGGCCGTGCGACGCGAAGGGTGAGCCGGTCGTTGTCGGCGGCGCCTCGGCCTACCAGCACCGTCGATGCATCCGCGGCGATGAACTCCCGGTAGGGAAGACGCGCGCCCACCTGTCGCCGTTTTCGCGTTTCCTCCCTCGGAGCCGTGGTCGAGACGCCCAGGGCTTCGAGCTTTGCTGCGAGCTCCCTCGGGGAGTCGTCGCCGATCTCTTTTCGAGCTCGGAGGAGCGCGGCGAGCTCCTCCTCCACCGCGCCGAGGCGTTCGGGGGCGACAACCAATCCTCGCTTGAGCCGTTTGGATTTCTTGAAGAGCTCCTGGGCGAGCTCGGTTGGGCTCTTCCGCGGGTCGAGCGCGATCCGAATCGACTGCGGCTCGGCGTCCCACGTCGTGGTCTCGAAGTGGGCCGCATGGGCTGGAATTTCCGCTGCGTGCGCGAGGATGAGGGTCGCTTTTTCGCGCAGTTTTTCCGCTGTTTCGGCCCGTTCGAGATCGCCGCGAATCGCATCGCGCTTCTTTGAAACGCGCTTGATGTGCTTGTCCAGAAGACGCTCGAGCTGCACCTGACGCAGCGATCGGTGGCCCTGAAGCACCGATGTTCCCTTCGCGCGAAGCTCGTCGAGGCTCTTCGGGCCGAGGTGTTCCTCCTCGGCTGGAATTGCCGCCGGCGCACCAGGCGAGCGCACCACGACCGAGCCGTCCGCCTCGCAGAGCCACCACGCGCCATAGGGCTTGCTCGGTGCGGCAAACAGGAGACGCGTCTTATCGGTCCGTGTGAGTGAGAGTCGAGCCACTCGCCGGCTCGTGGCGATCGTGTCGATTCGCGCGCCTTCGATGTGCCGCCGAAGCTGGGATATGGCGGGACTGGCGCGTGCGCCACGCGGCCGCTCGTCCACCACGCCCACCCCAAGCAGGCCCGGGAGCGTAACGACGATCAGCGCTTCGTTGCGGCCCTCCGCTCGAAATGAAAGGCTCAGCAGCCCGGGTTCGGGTTGGTCAACGCGGGTGATTTTCGCATTCCAGGTGCTCACTCTCGTCCTTCGGACAATGCCTGAAGCAACCGCGCTTCTCGAAAGGATTGCCCCGATTCAATCGTGACGAATGCACGCGACGCGCCGGAGCTTTGGAGCTTGTCGAGTACGTCGAGGAGCTGTGCGTGCGAAAACGAACGCCGCAATCCTTCGGCGAGCAAGGAGCCATACACGACGTCCGAGCTGGGGACCGGGTCATCCGCCGCATCGAACCCGCCGATGACGGAGAGGGTGGACGCCATGGTTTGCACGGTTTCCGGCTCCCAAAGGCCCCCCGGCCTCCAAACGATGAGTCGATCCTCTGCTCTCGGAATTCGGGCGAAGTATTCGCGCAGCCGTTCCCGGTCCCGCGCTCCGGTGGTGACTGTCGCGTCCGTGGCCACGACTACCATCGACGCTTGGAGGGCGTCCGCGGCTTCCGAAAGCCAACTCAGACCGCCGTCGAGCTCATCACCCGGTCGCAGCGGGCCCGCCGACGACCGCCAGCAGGCGTCTGGCAGCCGCAAAGCCAGCTCGAACCCATCGGGAAGCCTCTGCCGCCACTTCGCCAGTGTTCCAGGTTTCGGCAGCGGACTCTGGGGCGCGAGCTCCGCGAAACGAAGCTCGGCCGTGTACTTCGGCCCTGGGGGCCGCTCCATCAAAGCGCCTGCGAGGAGCTGCATCGGCGAGAGGGTAGTCGCACGGCAGGGACAAGCAAAGGCGCTTCGCCCCCGGAATTGCGGATCCGAGCACCGATTGACTAGGGGTGATTCGATGGCCTACAACTCCCGATAGGTTTGCAACCATCGGGGTAGGGCAAAAGGGGAACGAGGGCATGGAGCAAGCTCGCAATTACGTCTGCACGGAGTGCGCAAGCGCGGTTCCGTCTGGACACAAGTTCTGCGGGGCCTGCGGGGCAGGCGTGCCCCCCGAAGCGCAGACACTGGAGACCAAGTTCTTCGGAGCGCTGCAGATGCCGGGCAAGGCGCGCTTGATCGTCGTCCGAGGGGACGAGGCGATGGGTGAAGGACTCAGCTACCTGCTTCAGGCGACCCAGCACGTCGCCGGTCGGGAAGCCGACCAGATCCCCTTCCCGAGCGACAACTGGCTCAGCCCCCAGCACGCAAACTTCCTCTACCGCGGCGAGAAGCTCGTCGTGCGGGACGAAGGTAGTTTGAACGGGGTGTACATTCGGCTTCGGGGCGCCTCACCGATTCAGATCGGCGACCACTTCATGTGTGGCCAGCAACTCTTCCGTGTCGACGCAACGCCCAAGGACACCTCGGGCCCCGAGGCCGATCAAACGTATTTCTATTCGTCGCCGAGGCGCCCCAGCGCGTTTCGCGTGACGCAGATCCTCGAGGGGGGCATGGATGGGATCGTTTGCTGCGCCCACGAGCAATCGGTGCACATCGGTCGCGAAGACTGCGACATCAACTTCCCGGACGACATCTACATGTCGCCCAGGCATGCACGAGTCGAAATGTCAGGGGAAAGCCTCGAGCTCGTGGATGAGAATTCCCAGAACGGGACATACGTTCGCATTCGAGGCGAAAGGGAGCTCAGCCATGGGGACTACCTGTTTCTGGGCAGGAACCTGCTCCGAGTGGAGGTGACGGCGTGATCGTCTGTTCCCGATGCAGCAAAGAAAACCAGGACCATTACAAATTCTGCCTGGGTTGCGGCGCGGAGCTCCCGCGCGAATCGTCCAAGCCTCGGTCATTCTCAGCGCCTACGCCGCCGGGTGGCACGCCCTCACCGGGCAGAACGACCAATGCACCCCAGGCGCAAGCCGGGCGGGCCGAGGCGCTCGCGTCAGCACCGCATGTCGAGGTCGACCCGACGCCGGTTCAACCCGTGCGTTCGAAGCCGGTCGCCGTGGAAGACCCACTTCCACCCGAGCTCGCGCCGCTCAGCGACGAGACTCAACCGTGTCTTCACTGCGGCTCGCAGGTTCCCGAAAACTTCCGCTTCTGCCATGTGTGTGGGCACGACCTGCACGCGGATGCGTCGGGTGAGGCGTCAGGTGAAGGTCTTGCCGATGCCCCGGCAGAGCGAGTCTCGGCGCCCGCAGTCGCGGAGGCGCCGCAACCAGCTGCGACGCGCGCGCGGCTGGTGTTGATTCAGCCAGACGGCTCCGAGGGCGAAGCGTTTCCTTTATCCGGCAGCAACACTTTGATCGGCCGGGGCACGGGCGGCATCTTCGCGAACGATGCATATCTCTCTCCCGAGCACGCGGAGTTCCGCTTTGAAGGCGACCAGCTCGTCGTCAAAGACATGGAGAGCCTCAACGGGGTTTACATTCGTATCGAGCCTGAGGTCCCGATCGAGCTCTTCGACGGGAGCATCTTCCGCGTCGGACAGGAGATCATGCGCTTCGAGGCGCCGCTCGCGCCGGATCCGGCGCCCGATGGGACCCAGCACATGGGAAGCCCGCACCGGGGCTATCTCGGACGCATCTCGCTCGTCATCGGTCGGGACACCACCGGCAACAGTTATCCGATCCCACCCGAGGGTATCCATCTTGGCCGCGAGCGCGGCGACGTGGTGTTTCCCGAGGACGGCTATGTCTCGGGACTGCACTGCCGGGTGCACTCCGAGGTTGGACACGTGTTTCTCACCGATGTCGGCAGCTCGAACGGGACCTTCGTTCGCGTTTCGAACGAGTCGTACGTCCCCCAGGGTACGTTTGTACTGATCGGGCAGCAGCTCTTTCGGGCCGAGTACTAGGTCGGAGCCCGGGTGAGCCCGAGCCGCGAGGCAACGAAGTCTTCGACGCGTTCGGCGATGCGATCCGGCTGCTCGACTGGCGCCGCGTGGCTTGCCCCTTCGATGACCTCGAGCTCCGCGTTGGGGATTGCGCCTGCCATCTCCTCAGCGAGCGCCATCGGCGTGAAGGTGTCGTGCTCTGCCGCCACGACCAAGGTAGGGACGTCGACATCGGCAAGAAAGCCACGCGCGTCGTGCTGGCCGGCGCGCTGGAGCATGCGCAGAAACACGTCAGGGTCCATCAGGGAGGCGTGCTCCCAATAGCGTTGGAAGTCTTCCTCTTGAATGCGCTCGGCGTCGAGCTCCCGACCGGCACATGCGACGCGAAACGCGATCGCCGCGGGGACGCGTCCCCAGACGGCGCGGGCCACGCTCGGAAACATGTGCGTCCCGCGGATCAGGCTGGGCAGGATTTGGTCGAGGAGGTCGGTCCCGTGAAACGTGGTCGTGATGCGGCCGAAGGTCCCACACATCAGCGCCAAGGCTGCGACGTCGTTGGGGTTTTGCCGGTAGTATTCGAGCGCGACTTGAACGCCCATCGAGTGCGCAGCGATCACAGGCCGCTCGATCTCGAGGTGGTCGCAGATGGCGCGAAGGTCGGAGGTGAGATCTTCGATCGACATGCGATCGCGATCGATTGGTGGCCCGCTTCGGCCGTGTCCCCGAAAATGCCAGTGGACGACGCAATGGTTTTTGGCGAGCCGGGGGGCGAGATAGCGCCAGGCGAAGCCGTCACAGCCGATCCCATCGGTCAGGACGACTGGAGGCTGTCCCTCACCGAGTACCTCGTAGAACAGGCGGGTCCCGTCCGCTGCCTCGACAAAGCCCTCGCGGTCGTACAGCACGCCCGAGGAGCTTACTTTTTGGCGGAACCTTCCGGGATGTCCGGGATATCGTTGACGGAGGGCAGCTTGCGAATCTCGGGAAGGGCGATCTTCACGCAGCGCTGGACGATCCACGACAGCGAACGATCCAACCTTGCCGATTCTTGCTTGATGTCGTGTAGCATCGACTCCGGGAAGTAGAGGCTTTGCTTGCGCTTATCAGTCGTGGACATCGTGAGGAATCCTCCATGCGGACGCTCTGCCGTCTGGCAAACGCGCCCCGCTCAACTATCTGGTGGTCCTACCCAGGGATAGAAGCAGTGTCAATGACAAAGGTCTGAAGTTCATGTTCCGTCAGAAATCCAGCCGCAAAACGCTCCGCCTGGTCATGATTGGCATGCTGGCCGTGGCGTTCGTTGCGGCGATGGCATCCGAGGCTCCTGCGCGGCGCAGCCCGTTCGAACCGCTGTCGATTTTCGCACGTGCCTTGGCATACATCGAACTGGCCTATGTCGAGCCGGTGGATCAGAAGAGCTTGGTCTATGGAGCGATTCGCGGCCTTGCCGATTCGCTCGATCCGCACAGCGTGTTCCTGGACCCCAAGGAGTACGAGATTCTCAAGAGCGACGCCGAAGGGCGCTTTGCGGGAGTGGGCGTCGAGGTCTCCACCCGCGATGGGTGGCTGACGATTCTCACGGTGTTCGAGGGAGGACCCGCTGCGAAGGCAGGTCTACAGCCCGGTGACCGATTCCTGAGCATCGAGGGCGAGGACGCCCGAGACGTTGCACTTTATGAGGCCGTGCGCCGGATTCGCGGGGAGCCGGGCACGACGGTGAAGGTCACTATTCGGCGCGAAGGGCAGGAGGAAGCGATCGAGCGGACGCTGACGCGGGCCTTCATCGACATCGACCCCATCGAGATGCAGGCCTTGCATGACGGTGTTGTCTACGTGCGGATCAAAGCATTCCAGGATGGGACGACGCGGCTGCTGAGTGATGCGCTCGACGAGGCAGTCGTGAAGCTACGCAAGAAGGGTGGCGTGAAGGGACTGTTGCTCGATCTTCGAGACAACGGAGGCGGCTTGCTCCACGAGGCGGTCTGGGTGAGCGACGAATTCCTCGCGACTGGGGTGATCGTCAGTACGCGCGGGCGCGGTGGTGAGATGATCAGCGAGTACTCGGCGCGCCGGGCGGGGACACGACCAAAGTGGCCCATCGTGGTTCTGATCAACGAGAACACCGCGAGCGCTTCCGAGATCGTCGCCGGCGCATTGCGTGACCAGCGGCGTGCGGTGCTGGTGGGAGTTCGTTCCTTCGGCAAGGGCAGCGTGCAAAACGTCTTCGAGCTTCCCGGAGGCAGTGCGCTCAAGCTCACCGTCTCCCGTTACTACACGCCGTCGGGCCACTCGATCCAGGCGGAGGGCGTCAGACCCGACCTCGTCGCCGAGCAGCCTCGAGAGGATGGCGACCCCGAGCCGATTCGTGAGGAGGAGCTCGAAGGGCACCTTGCGGCAAGGCCCGGGAGCACTCGAGGGAAGAAAGGCAAACCATCGGTAAGCAAGCCGGCTCCAGAGCCGAGCGCGCAGGCGCCAGAGATCTTTGCGGACGATCCGCAGGGGCAACGAGGCTATGCGGTGTTGCGCCAGCGCATCGGCTCGCGATAGCCACCCTCAACCGCAAACCGCAAACCGCAAACCGCAAACCGCAAACCGCAAACCGCAAACCGCAAACCGCGAACCACGAACCGCGAACAGCAAACAGCGAACGGCGAACCGCAAAGCCCGGCCGCGGCAGGCGGTTGAGCGGTAGGCGGTAGCGGTTGAGCGCGGTTCGTGGTCCGCGGTTTAGCGGTCTGCGGTACGCGGTTTAGCGGGTGGCTTGCGCCGCAGTACCTTGAAGACCACCCCCGGGGTCTCCCCCGCCCGACTCTCTACCTCTTCAAACTCCGACAAGTCGTCGGGGAAATGGGCATCGCCTTCAACGTCTCGGTCGATCGTCGTCAGGTGGAGCTCAGTGGCCAGGGGGAGGGCCTCCTGGTACAGGCTGGCGCCGCCTATGACGAAGGGGCAGGGATCCGTCGTTCTTGCGAGGGCGATGGCTTCCTCGAGGCTGTGGGCGGTTTCGCAGCCGGGGAACGCCGCGCCGCCCTGACGGGTGACCACGATGTTGCGGCGTTTGGGTAGCGGGCGGCCGATCGAGTCGTGGGTGTTGCGGCCCATGATGATGGCGTGGCCGTTGGTAGTCTTCTTGAAGTGCTTGAGATCTTCCGAGACGTGCCAAGGCAGCTGGCCGTTCTTGCCGATCACGCCGTTGCGCGCCACCGCCACGATCAACGCGAGCGGGGCCAGAGCTGCCCGGGCGTCGGTCACACCGCCACCGGGGCTTTGATGCGGGGATACGGGAGGTAGTCTTTGAGTTGGAAGTGCTCGTACCGGAAGTCGAAGAGGTTTTCGACCGAGGGGTCGATCACCATCGTCGGTAGGGGGCGAGGCTGGCGTGAGAGTTGCAGTCGCGCCTGGTCGACGTGATTGCTGTAAAGGTGCACGTCTCCAAACGTGTGAATGAACTCCCCCGGCTCGAGATTTGCAACAGAGGCGATCATCATGGTCAGCAGGGCGTAACTAGCGATGTTGAACGGAACCCCGAGGAAAACGTCGGCGCTGCGTTGGTACAACTGACAGCTCAACCGACCCTCGCTAACATAAAACTGAAACAAGGTGTGACAAGGGGGGAGGGCGACCCGCTCGGCTTCCAAAGGGTTCCAGCCCGAAATGATCAGGCGCCGGCTGTCCGGGTTGTCTCGGATCTGATCGAGCACGTAGGAGAGTTGATCGAAGCCATCGCGCTCGTACGAGCCGTCCTCGCGCTCAGTCGCCCCGAAGTTGCGCCACTGATGCCCATACACCGGGCCGAGGTCGCCTTCCTTTCGGCCAAAGCGTGCGGTCTGGTCGGCGGTTGCCCATTCGTCCCAAATCGAGACGCCCACTTCCTGTAGGTGGCTGACGTGGGTCTGTCCGCGTACGAACCACAAGAGCTCGTGGATGATCGACTTGAGGTGGACCTTCTTGGTGGTGACAAGAGGAAAGCCGTCGCGAAGGTCGAACCGCATCTGGTAGCCGAACAGGCTTCGCGTACCGGTGCCGGTCCGGTCTTCGCGCTCGACGCCCTCGTCGAGCACCTTCCGCAGCAGATCGAGATAGGCCTGCATCGTTCTAGTCTTCGGACACTTCGACCGGATCGCGCGCTTCATCGCGCCGAATCGAGTAGCGCACGAGCGCCCGAAGAATGTCATTGCGTTCGAGATCGCCGACCAGCCGCTTGATGTCTTCGTAGATCGACGGGTCGGTCAACAGGGCGCCGATGGTGCCCTTCCCCGCGCGCGCTTCTTTGGTCAGGAAGGCGATGTCGTCACTGGCGCTCTGCAGGTTGTCCATGAAGGAATCACCGAGCTCGCCATAGATCAGCTGATTGACGGCGCCGTCTCCTTCGCGGACATCGGTCAGGATGGTGTTCAACTGCCCGAACGTATCGCGGATGTTCCGAATCGCATCGGCGCCCTCGGTTCCGTAGATCAGGGCGTGCGCAGTGCCCTCGTTCGTTTGAATGTCCTCGGTGATCTTGTTGAGGTTCTCGCCGAGCGCTGCCACCTGCTTTCCGGCAGCGCGCAGCTCCTTCACCGCGCCCTTGACATCGGCCCCGAGCTCGGCGTCGTGCATCAATCGCCCGATGGTCCCGTCCCCGCTCGCGATCATGCCGCTGGCCTTCGCAAGGTTGCGAGCGGTCTCCTTGAGGTCATTCGAGAACTCCTGGTCGGCGAAAGGATCGGTGGCGAGCCGGAGGTTGCGCGCCGTCCCTTCGGCTTCGGTGAGGGTGCGCTCCGCCAATGCCATGATGCCGCCGCCGACCGAAACCGGAATCGGCTCGTCCGGATCCCATTCGGGATATTCGTCGGAACCCACCGTGATCTCGATGATGCGATCGCCGAGGAGGCCCTTGCTGCCGATCGCTGCAAAGCTTGGCTGGGGCTCGTCCTTGCCCACGACTCTGCCGAGCTCGCCTCGGATCAGGTGCGCCGCGTCGTCGATGACGCGGAAATAGACCTCGATACTACCCGACTCGCTGATCACGACGTCGGTCACGGAGCCGACATTCACGCCCGCCACGCGGACGGTGTTGCCTTTTTGCAGGCCACCGACATCGTCGAAGATGGCGTAATAGGTCGTCTTCGGCGAGAAGACATTTTCCTGTGCGCCGATCGCAAAGGCGATGCTCGCGCCGATCACCAAGGCGACCAATACGAAAATGCCCACACGAAGGCGCGTACCGGCGGTCGTCTTCATTTGCTGCCCAACCCAGCCCTTACCCCGCACTCCTTAGCAGAGTTTCGGTGTCCTCGTCGACTGGAGCGTTCCCCTCGATGAAGTCGCGGACCCGCGGGTCCTCCGAGGCTCGAAGCTCGTCCGGCGTTCCAGAGAAAATCACGTACCCCTCGTGGATCATGGCGATTCGGTCGCTAATCGCCAGCGCGGTGTCGATGTCGTGCGTCACGACCACCGACGTCACGTCTACCGTCTCGTTCAGATGCAGGATCAGATCGGCGATACGGGTGACGTTGATGGGGTCGAGCCCGGTGGTCGGCTCGTCGTAGAGGAGGACCTCGGGCCGGATCGCTAGCGCCCTCGCCAGCGAGACCCGCTTCTTCATGCCGGCAGACAAGTCCGCGGGCCAGGTCTCTTCGGTGCCTGGCAGCCCGACGTAGGTGAGCGACTCGCGGACACGCTCCGAGATCTCCATCTCGCTCATGTCGAGTTGCTCACGCAGTCCATACGCGACGTTTTCTTTCGTGTTGAGAGAGTCGAAAAGCGCGCCGGCCTGGAACAGCATCGCGACCCGCCGGCGCACGGGGGCGTACTGTGTTTCGGTCATTCCCGAGATTTGATGGCCGTCGAAGAAGATGCGACCGGCGTCGATCTCGAGCAGACCGATCAACATCTTGAGCATGACGCTCTTGCCCTGGCCTGAGCCGCCAATGATGGTGATCACTTCGCGTTCGTGGATGTCGAGGTTGAGGTCCCGGTACACGGCCTTCCCCCCAAAGGCCTTCTTGACCCCGCGAAATTCGATGAGCGCCATCGGCCCAACTTTAGTTGGGGTTGTGTGGCTCGTCGACTACTGTAAGGGCCATGCGCCGCGGCTTTGGATGGGTCCTCGTCAGCGCCTGGCTGCTGGTGCTCGTGGCGAGCTGCACCGGAAGGGCCGAGGCGGTCCGGGCCGCGCAGCCCTATGTCGAGGACTTCGGCGACCTGCGTTTGAGGGCGCTGACCCTCCTCGAGCTGCGCTCCGACATCCAGCGACGGCGATTGCTCGCCAAAGCCATGAACGGCGACGAGGAGTCGCTTCCCGACAACCTCAAACCGCTGCTGCAGCAGATGCGGTCAGAAGGGGCCGAAGTCACGGACAAGCAGCTTGAGCATGGTGAAGCGCTGTTCTGGCGGATGCTCGACTATACCTTCTCGGAGAACCCCAACGTGCTTCAAGCCGAGATCGTGTTTCTCGAAAAGGACGGTTCCGTTTCCAGCTTCCGCCATCCACGGGAACGTGAGCTTCCCGTCGGCTTGAAGTGGTACGGGCTGCGGCAGCATCGCACGTTCGCCGGGCTGACCAACTGCATGACCGACGACGGGTCCGAGCCCTGCGTGCTCTTGCAGCTTCGGCCGAGAGACTACTCCGGGAGTGCGGGGTTGACGGTCGCCTATCGTCGCACACCGCTCGAGGTCACGGGCGATGAAGCGTCAGTTCGATGATCTGATACGGGATCGTCCCGGGACCGCCTTCGGCGTCAAAGCATCCCACGGCACTCATATCGCCGGTTGCGTGTTGGAAGCATAGGGTCGCATCCATCCCGAATTGCGCCGCCAGCTCGGTGCGGTCGCTTTGGGTGAGAGGGATCGCCGAGGCGCTTTCCGGCGTGCCAAGGGCTCGAAGTGTGGCTTCGTCGAGCGCGCACGCGAGGTTTCGAGTTTCCGAGGGCATGTCCGGGTGGAACCACGGGAGAGCGTCCTCGCTGATGACGCCGTCGCTGCAGGTCTTTCGCGTCCCTTCGAGGGCGCCTACGAGAATCGTCCTCGACGCCCAGATCTTAGTCTCGTCCCCCTGCCTCAGGATCCAGCGCCAACCATAGGATTGGACCCAAAAGGTCAACAGACAGCACGAGAGCACGAGGACGCCGAGGCAGCCGAGACCGACCCAGAGCCCAGTGTTTCGTGGTGGTGGCTGAGGCGTCTCTTCCGTCATCCGGGTCGGGAGTTACCACTGTTCTGCCGAGCTTGACAGGGGGGGCGCACGGGCCTAGCGTCCGGGCGCCCTGCCATGGCATTTGCGCTTACGCCGGAACGCGAAACACAGGTCGACGACATTCTGACCCGCTATCCCGAGCGTCGAGCGGCGCTCTTGCCGGT
>CP070713.1:3023935-3055216 GCA_020351445.1 Myxococcales bacterium | reverse complement strand
GTGGTTCATGTTCGTCAATACGATATCCAAAATAAGGTGCGGATGTGGGTCGAGGTTTGCCACATAATTTCCTCAATCATTTCGGCAAATTGTAACTAGGTGCGCCCTATGGCAGCATTGTCGTCGAGGTTTTTGTTGCGCGGTCGTCTAAGTTGTGTCAATCATTGTCTAGACAAGATCTAGACAAACCCTCTTGACAGCGCGGCTGACGTAACGTAACGATAGCCGGCGCATACGGGAAAGCACAATGCAGTCATCCGCCTCGCTCGATCGATACATCCAACAAGTCCGGGCTATCCCCAAGCTGTCCCGGGAAGAAGAACATCGGCTCGCGTTGCGCGCCCGCGAAGGCGATCAAGATGCTGCCGACCGCCTCGTGGAAGCGAACCTGCGGTACGTCATCGCCATCGCGCTTCAGTACCGTCGCTACGGCGTGAAGCTCGGGGACCTGATCGCCGAGGGCAGCGTCGGCTTGGTGACGGCTGTTCGCAAGTTCGATCCCCACCGCGGAACGCGGTTCGTGACCTACGCGGGCTACTGGATTCGAGCGTTCGTGCTCGAAGCGGTCGTTCGCTCGAGCACAATGATCGGCGCCGGCTCCGGGCCGTTCCGATCCAAGCTGTTCTTCCGCTTGCGACGAGAGCGCGCGCGGCTGTCGAATCTCATCGCCGATCCCGACGAGCTGATCGCAACGCTTGCAAAAGAGTTCGACACCAGCACCGAAAAGATGACCGAGCTTCTTCGTCGGCTCGACCAGCGCGAAATCTCTCTTGACGCGCCGGCCTATCATGACTCGGACGCAACCCTCGTCGAAATGCTCCCAGGCGCCGCTGAGCCACAAGATACAGTCGTCGCCCGACGGCGCCGTCAAAGCGGGATTCAGATGCGGCTCGAAGGCGCCCTGTCCGTGCTCGACGATCGTGAACGGCTAATCATCGAAAAGCGCATCTTGAGCGACGACACGGCATCGCTGGCCTCGCTCGGCCGTGAGCTGGGCGTCAGCCGCGAGCGTGCCCGACAGCTCGAAGCGAGGGCGAAGAGAAAGCTCGCCGACGAGCTGAAAGACTTGGCCCCTGCGGCGTAAGGCACCTGTTCAAATGTAGGGTGTTCCCTTACCCTTCGTTAACTCGACGTGGGCGATGCGTTCTGGGCGGAGGCGCGGTAGCATGTAGCCTAGGATGGCGTTCGAGGAAGGGGACATCACGGCGCTGCGCCGCGATGCCACGCAAGAGTTGGGACAAGACGATCTCGTCGAGGAACCCGACTCCGCGAGGCCGCCTGCCCCGCCACCGGGCCGACCCGAGACTACGCCACGCAAGCCCACGCAAGCCGATCGGACGCGGCGTGCACGCGATTGGATCGAGGAGTGCGAGCGCGAGCTGCAGGACCAACCAGACGTGCGACGCGCGGCGCGCCTGTATTTCGAGATGGCGCGCACCTGCGAAGGCCCGCTGAAGGATACGCGCCGCGCGCTTCAGTACTATCAAGCAACGCTCGAGCGGTCACCCGACTACGTACCGGCGATTCGCGCGGCACGCCGGCTCCTTCTAGGTGCCCGCATGTTCACCGAGGCGCTCGCGCTTTTCGATGCCGAGGCACGTGTGACGCGGCAGCCTCGCGACAAAGCAACCCTGTTCTTGTTGAAGGGTCGTTTGCTGGAAGACGTGCTCGGCAACCGCGAAGCCGCGGAGGACGCATATCACACGGCCCGAGCGCTCGATCGGACCCATGCGGCGATCTTGCGCGCGACCGAACAGCGCTCCTTTGCGAAGCAGACGTGGCCCAATGTCGATCGCAACCTCGCCGAGCTCGCGAACGCGGCGGCATCGGATGATGCGCACCGCGCGGCCTTGAACATTCGTCGCGCGCAGTTGCTCGAGACACGGCAGCAACGTCCTGAGCAGGCGGCAGAGCTCTACGAAACGGCGCTGCAGCTCGACCCCAGCGCGATCATCGCCGTGCAGGCCTTGAAGCGGCTGTACTACGGGCAACGCCGATGGCGCGATTTGATCCGCACGCTCCAAGCGGAGGCACAACTGGCAACCGAGCCCCACTTGAAAGCTTCTTCGCTCTATCGAGCGGCGCGCCTTCAGGCAGAGCACCTCGGCAACCGTGACGAAGCCATCCGGGTGCTCGAGCAAGCGCGGAGCTTGCAGCCGCGGGATCCACTGATCCTCGGGGAGCTGGCGCGGCACTACGAGTCTGGACAGCGATTCCAAGCATTGGTCGAGACGCTCGAAGCGCTGACCGAAGCGAGCGACGACAAAGACGAGAAGCTCACCTTCACCCAGCGCATTGCTCGGCTCTACGAAGAGGAGCTCCGCGACGTGGATCAAGCAATCGCATGGCACGAACGGGCCGTCGAGCTCAACCCGACCGCGCTATCGAGCTTGCAGGCGCTGAGCCTGCTCTACCGGGTTCGTGGGGCTTGGCCGAAGCTCATCGGGATGTGCCTTCAAGAGGCGCGCTACACGACCGATGCACAACGCCGAGCGGATTCGCATGCGCGCGCCGCGGAGATCTACGAAACGAGGCTCAACGCCGTCGATGACGCGATCGAGCACTACCACCGGTCGCTCAATGCGATGCCGGACCACCCAGGCGCATTCAAGGCGCTCGCGCGGCTGCTCTCGGACGTACACAAGCCCAAGGAGCTCATTCAACTCTACGAAAACGCCTTGGATCGAGCGACCGGCAGCCGTGCCGTATCGTACCTGCTCAAGATTGCTCAAATCTATGAAGACCTGCTGGAGGAGCATGCGCTCGCGGCTCAAACCTACAAGCGCGTGCTGCAGCAAGAGACCGGGCACCTCGCGGCAGTGCACGCGTGGCAGCGTTCCGCCGCGCGGGCTCACCGGCCCCGTGAGCTTCTGGAAGCCCTCGACTACGAGATCGAGCTGACGGTCGAGCGCGATCGGCTGGTCGCGCTCTTGCACCGAGCCGGAGAGGTGCTCGATGAGCACCTGAACGACCGCGACGAAGCGATCGCCCGTTATCGTCGCGCGCTCGAAAAGGATCCACGTCATGTCCCGACGCTCTCGAGCCTCGGGCGTTTGTACTACGCCGCTGGGCGTTGGAACGACCTGCTCGAGGTCTACGGCCAGGAGCTGCGACTCACATCCGGCAAGAACAGGCGGGTGGCCCTACTGCAAAAGATGGCCGAGATTTCGCGCGACCGGCTCGGAAGTGACGAAGACGCGCTGCACTATCACCGCGAGGCGATCAAGGTCGACCCGGGTCATGCGCCCTCCCTTCAAGAGCTGGCGCGGCAGCTGCGGGAGCGAGGCGCTTGGGAGGAGTTGGTTGACGTGTTGGAGCTTCAGCTCCGCAACTCGGGCGCCGCTCGGATGCGCGCGCGAGCTGCATTCCTGCTTGGGCAGGTGTACGAAGAACACCTCGAGGATCGAGCGAAGGCGCTGACGTCCTTCGAGGCCTCGGTTTCGGCGGACGCGACGTACCGGCCCGCCGTCGACGCGTTGGCGCGCGTGCGCACTGAGGAACACGACTGGACCCGCTTGCTTGCCGATCTCGAGCGCGAGTTGAAGCTTGCCGAGGAACCCGCGCAACGCATCGCTCTGTTCGCTCGCAAGGCGCAGGTGTTGGAACGACAGGACAAACACCGCCAGGCGATCCAGGCCTGGGAGGACATACTTGCGATCGATCCTAAGCATCTTGGAGCACTGCTCGCGCTCGAGCAGTTGCATCGGGAGGTGGGCGCCTGGGAGTCGTTGTGCGGCGTGTACGCGATGCAAGCCGAAGTGCTGGAAGACTCGGCCGGCCGCGTCGCGGCGCTCTACGAGCTCGCGCGTTTGCTCGAGCATCAGGGGCTTGGACAATACGATGACGTCGTTGGGGCGTATCGGCGGATCCTCGAGATCGCCCCTTCGGACTTGGGGGCTCTGCTCGAGATCGAGCGCTTGGCTGCCGGCCAACGAGACGCCGTCCTCTTGAGCGAGGTCGATGCCCTGGTCGCCCAGTCTGCGCAGGATCCCACCGTAGCTGCCGCGCACCGCGCACGCTTGGCCGAGCTCGCGGAGGGCGAAAAAGACACCCAAGCGATCGAGCAGTTCCGTGCGGCAGCAATGGCGGACCCGCATCACATCGGAGCCGCCCGCGGGCTCACGCGAGTTGCGCAGGAGACCGACGATCCGACTGCGCTCGTCGATGCGCTCCGTCGCGAAGCGGAGGCCGAGCGAGACGCAAAAGCGGCTTCCGAGCTGTACGTGCAAAGCGCGTTGGTTCGTCTTGAGCGGATCGGAGACCACGACGGAGCCCGACGCGACTTCGAACAGGCACTCGAGCTGTGGCCCGACTCTGCACCAGCTGCAGATGGTCTCATCGACGTGCTCACGATAGACGCGGGCTGGTCGGCGCTCGTCGATCGGCTGTCGCAAGCGGCTTCAGCGGCGCGCTCCGTCGACAGGGCGAGCGCGCTTTGGTTGGCCGTGGCGCGCGTTCAGAGCGAAGAGCTCGGTGAGCTGCCGGCCGCCATCCGCACGCTGCAGCGTGTGCTGAAGGTGCAACCCCGCCACCTCGATGCGCTGGAACGGCTGGCAGGACACTTCCAAGCGAACCGGTCGTGGCATGAGGCCGCCGCAACCATGGAGCAGCTCCTTGCGGCCGCACCCGAAAACAGCCGGCTGAAACGGGTTCAGCTCGACCTTGCGCGTTTGTATCGCGAGTGTCTGAATATGCCGGAGAAGGGACTGCGCCACGTTGAATCCGCACTGGCGTCCGAGCCGGCGGATGCGGCGGCGCTGCAAGAGCTTTCTCTGGTGCACGAAGCGCTCGGGCAATTGCCCGAGGCTCTGCAAGTGGCTCGCCATTTGCTCGACGTCAGCGACGGCCAGGAGCGAGGGGACGCGCTCGTTCGTCTCGGCCAGCTGGAGCACGCTGCCGGAGACGAGGACCAAGCCAAGGAAGCGCTCCGCCGCGCGGTTGTGCTCGAAGGCCCGGGCAGCGACGCGGCCCGCACGCTCGAGGACTTGTGTGAAACGCCAGACGACTGGCGAACGTATGCGGACGCGCTGAGCAACCATCGAGCCAACGACGAGACTGGCCGCGCGACCACCGCGCTCGAGGTCGCGCGGGTCTTGTCGGACCACTGCCGCGATGAGAACGCGGCCATCACGGCACTTCGAAGCAGCCTCGAGCAAGGCGCCGCGAATGCGGACCTTCGACGTGAGCTGGCGGTACGGCTGCGCTCGCGAGGTGAGCAAGCGGCAGCCGTCGAACAGCTCCAGGCCGTGCTTTCACAAGAGCCGCTGCGCGAGGAGATTTGGCGTGAGCTCGCGGTCACCTATCAGGCCGACGGCCGCGCTCGGGAGGCGCGAATTGCCACTTTGCCATTGTTCGCGCTGGGTGCAGACGACGAGGAAGATCGAGCGCGAATCGCGTCGGTTGAACCTAGGCCCGCTCGTGTGCGTCCGAGGTCTCTTCGCGGCGCGGTGCTCGATCAACTGGGAACGCCGCGTGCCGAAGACGCAGCAGCCGGTGCGCTTCTGGCGGCGCTCGGCCCTGCCCTCGCGAAGCTCTACCCTCCAGAGCTCGAAAGCTACGGGCTGGCGACCCGCGATCGACTCCCTACAGAGGCCAACCACCCGCTCCGCGAAATCGCAAACCAAATCGGCGCAGCGCTGGAGATTCGCAACTTCGACCTCTTCCTGCACCGCGTTCGAAACCGCGGGATCACGATCGAGTTTGGCACCCATCCTGCGGTGCTCGTGCCGGCGACCATCATGGAAAAGGATCCGTGCACTCAGACCTTCATGCTGGCGCAGCCCATGACGCACATCGCCCGCGGCTATCACGCAGTCGAGAAGCTAACGCCCCGGGAGCTCGATGTTCTGCTGGCATCTGCCGCACGAACGGTGAAACCGGACTTCGGCTCGGGACTGACCAGCGAAGAGTTCCTCAATGAGCAGACGCGGAGGCTACAACGAGCGATCCCGCGGCGTGATCGCAGGCTCGTCCGTGACGCAGCCTTGGCCTACTCGCAGGCCAACCGAGTGAAGTTCGACCGGTGGGTCAACGCCGCGCAGCGCACGGCCATCCGCGCGGCGCTTCTACTGAGCGATGACCTCGACCCGTTGGTGCAAGACCTGCGGAGTCGACTCGCGCCGGACCGGGAAGCCGAGGACGGTACGTTTGATACACACCCGACCTACATCGATGCGTTGAAGTTCTGGGCATCGCCCGCGGCAATGCATCTGCGAGAGCACATGGGGATGCTCCCCCCTCGCTGACCTCGACGAGGCGTCAGACGCGGTCGCGGGTCTGCCGATCGATGTGGTAGACGTTCCAGCCAAACGCGACGCCGATGATTACGAGCATCACGAGCCCCGAATAGAATGCGGGACTCGAGACAAACGCGGTCAGGCCGTAGTCGCGCGTGAACTGCCGGTAGGACCCCACCAATGAAAGCCGGTCCCATGCCAGCGGCCACACCGCCACCGCAATGAAGAACGCGCCGACGGTAATCCGGCGAGCCGCCAGGTCGCGCGAAGCTCGACACAGGGCGGCCCCGATCCCGAAGCCCAAGGACGCTGCGCCAAGCAGCAGCAGAATCGCCAGCAAACCCCAAATCCAGGGGGCGCGGCCCGTATCGACCCAATAGAAGAGAAACCAATCACCGTGAAACACGTAGAAGTAAATGGCGGTTGGTAGGAGGGCGAAGGCAACGAAGAGGGCGTACGCGAGGAAGGCCTCCATGCGCCACACGGGGTCCGCGCTGTGCCGAACCTCGTCGCGGCCGGCATGGGCCGAGAGAACCCCGGTGGCGATCGCAACGAGCAGCAGGAAAAGTAGCGGCAAAATGTTCCCCAACGAAAGGCTACGTCCCCCGTTCGTGGACGGTCAACCAAACGAGCACCATAGTTGGGGCATGCGCAAGAGTGCGTGGGTCGGTTTGGCAGGGTTTGTCGCGGCTTTGACGGCCGAGGCGCATGCGTCCGCCGACACCTTGACCGAGCTCACCGCGCCTTTCGCACATGCCCTCGAGGATGGAAGCTATTTGGGCGCGGCGGCACTGATCTTTGTAGCAGGTCTGGCAACGTCATTGACCCCGTGTGTGTATCCCATGATCGCGATCACAGTGAGCGTGTTCGGGGCGAGGCAAGCTGAGTCGCGCGCAAAGGCAGCGCTCCTCTCCACGTCCTTCGTGCTGGGCATCGCCGCGCTGTTTACACCGCTCGGAGTGATCTCTGCACTGACTGGCATCGCCTTTGGCAGCGCGTTGGCGAGTCCCTGGGTCGTCGGGGTGCTGGCTGCGTTGTTCGCCGCGATGGCTTTCAGCATGTTTGGCCTCTTCGACATCGCCCTGCCCTCGGGGTTGCAGAATCGGCTCGCGCAGGCTGGGGGGTTCGGCTTGCGAGGCTCTTTCGTGCTCGGGTTCGTCAACGGGCTCATCGCCGCTCCGTGCACCGGCCCCGTTCTAGCCGTCTTGTTAACTTGGGTAGCAACGACCGGCAACGTCGCGTTCGGAGCGCTCGCACTCTTCGTCTACGCGATCGGCATCGGCGTGCTGTTCTGGTTCGTGGGGACATTCGCAATCACGCTACCGAAGTCGGGTCGGTGGATCGAGTGGACCAAGAGCGCCTTCGGCATCGCGATGCTTGCGCTTGCGCTCTACTACCTGCGCGGGGTGCTGCCCTACCCTCGTCCGGCCGTGCGTAATGAGGTTTGGCTAGCGGTGGCGTTCGGGTTGTTGGTGGGCGGCGTCGTCGTCGGCGCCATTCATCTGTCGTTCAAGGGCAATGCCTGGGGGGCGCGCTTCCGGAAGGCGATCGGAGTGACGGCCTGTGTGGCCGGTGTCCTAGGAATCGTGGGCTGGGCAGAAGCGCTGCCACCGGGCGCGCACATCAGTTGGGTAGAAAGCTTCGAGGCTGGCAAGGCGACAGCGCTGACCGAAGAGCGGCCGATGCTGGTAGATTTTGGCGCAGATTGGTGTGGGGCATGCCAAGAGATCGAGCGTGATGTCTTGAGCGACCCGCGTGTCGTCGCCGAGGCACAACGTTTCGTGACCGTGCGCGTAGACCTGAGCACCGACAAAGCCACCGACGAAAAATGGGCTCTGCTCAAAGCCTACAATCAACCGGGTCTGCCCCTGGTGGTCCTCCACCACAGCGACGGCTCCGAGGCCGCGCGCGTCACCGGCTTGGTGGAAAGCGACGACTTCCTCGAAATGATGGGCTCGGTTCGCTGACCGGCGCGGGTTCCGTGCTAGCCTCCGCGCAGGAGTGATCGAGATGAGGAAGAGCACCTTTTCGAGACGCGAGATGCTTGGCCACACCGCGCAGTTGGCCGTGATCGGCGCGGCACCGATCCTGCTCAATGCTTGCACGAAGCCGGAGTTCCACTGCGAAGACGTGAGCGGCCTGAGCAAGGACGACGCAGGACTGCGATCCGCGCTCGAATATCGAGACCGCTCGCCTCACGGCAACGAGAAGAGCTGCTCGAGCTGCGCTTTCTACAAGGCAGGCGGCAAGAACGAATGCGGGGAATGCACCTTGGTGAGAGGTCCAATTCATCCGCTCGGGTACTGCAACTCCTGGGCGGCGAAGGGCTGAGTTTCTGACGTCATGGCATTGTTCGAGGTGCGCGGCCTTGACAAGGCCTTTGGACGAAACGTAGTTCTGAACGGGCTCGACCTCGACATCTATGCCGGTGAGGTCGTCACGATCATCGGGGAGTCGGGCTCCGGCAAGAGTATTCTGCTGAAGGCCATGATGGGCCTCATCGAGGTCGACGCCGGCACCATTCGCTTCGACGGGGAAGAAGTCACCGGCCAAACGGAGCGCGAATGGACCCAGACGCGCCGCCGCATCGGCATGTTGTTCCAGGAATCTGCTCTCTTCGACTCGCTCAGCGTGTACGACAACGTCGGGTATGCCCTGCAGGAGCAGACGACGATGACCGAAAAAGAGATCGCAACGCGGGTGGCCGAGACACTCACTCTCGTTGGGTTGCCGGGGATCGAGGGGATGGCTCCGGCTGATCTTTCGGGGGGCATGCGCAAGCGCGTCGCGCTCGCCCGAGCGGTAGCGGTTCGTCCGGAGGTCGTGTTCTACGACGAACCCGCCGAAGGATTGGATCCGATCAACGTCACACGCGTAAACCGCTTACTTCTCGGGCTGCAGAAGAGCCTGAACGTCACCTCTGTCGTCGTGACGCACAACCTCAAGGCTGCGTTTGCGATCAGCGACCGCCTCGCCCTCATCCACGACGGCAAGGTAGCGGCCACCGGAGCCCCCGAAGGGTTTCTCGAGTCCGAAGACCCGGTGGTTCGAGAGTTCATCGGTGACCGCATGAGGCAGGTCTTGCGTGCAAGTTGAGTTCGTAGGTGCGGCCGGCGGGAACGTCACCGGCTCGCGGCATCTCGTCCACACCGAGAGAGCTCGCATTCTGCTCGACTGCGGCCTGTTCCAGGGCCGTCGGTCGGAAACCATCGAGCGCAACCGGGACTTGGGCTTTCGCGCGAGGGATATCGACCTCATGGTGCTGTCGCACGCGCACATCGATCACTCGGGCGCCCTCCCTCGCCTCTACCGCCAGGGCTTCCGCGGCTCGATCTACTGCACCCCGGCTACCCGGGATCTCTGCGCAGCCATGCTCGAAGACTCGGCCGAAATTCAGGCTCAGGACGCGGCATACATCAATCGCAAGATCGAGAAGAATGGAGCTGACATGAAACCCGTCGAGCCCCTTTACGAGCAAAAGGACGTGGTCGGAACTCTCGAGCTCATGGTCGGCGTCCCCTATCACCGGACGCAGGAGATCGCGGAGGGCGTGACCCTAACCTATTACGACGCAGGGCACGTGCTTGGGAGCGCGATGGTCGCGCTGGACGTCGACGTGGTTGGCGAGCGGCGTCGTCTCGTCTTCTCCGGCGATCTCGGCCGACGGAACATGCCGATCCTCCGCGACCCGGAAATCCCCCCCGGGGCCTGGTGCCTGATCATGGAAAGCACCTACGGGGACCGCTTACACGATCCCATCGAACGGATGGAAGACGAGCTTCACGCCGTGATCACGCGGACGGTCGCACGCGGGGGCAAGGTGATCGTGCCATCATTCGCGCTGGAGCGAGCACAGGAGGTCATCTACGCGCTGAAGCGACTCAAAGACCAGGGACGGCTTCCGAATGTTCCGGTGTACGTCGACTCGCCGCTGACCGTGAAGCTCACCGACGTGTTTCGGATTCATCCGGACTGCTTCGATGGTGAGGCGAGGAAGATCTTGGTCGAGGGTGACTCCCCCTTCGATTTCGATGGGCTTCGCTATGTGTCGTCGGTCGAGGACTCCAAAGCGATCGATCGTCGGGACGATCCGTGTGTGGTCATCTCCGCGAGCGGGATGTGCGAGTTCGGGCGAGTGGTCCACCATTTGGTCGCCGCGATCGAGAACCGCAAGAACACCGTACTCATCGTCGGCTATCAAGCCCAGCACACGCTCGGGCGCCGGTTGGTCGAGCAGCGCCCACGGGTGCGGATCTTTGGCGTCGAGCGAGAACGGCGCGCGGAGGTCGTGGTGCTGAACGGCTTCAGCGCCCATGCAGACCAAGGCGACCTCCTGGCATACGCCGAGGCCGTGCGCGAGGCTGGTCCGCTTCGGCACGTGGCGCTGGTCCACGGCGAGGATCAACCCCGCAACACCCTCAAGGCACTCCTCGAGGAGCGCGGCTTTCCCAGCGTGCACACCCCGGTCCGCGGCGGTCGAATCGAGGTGTGATGAGGGAGATCTTGACCCCGCGCCCGGTCTGCGCGCATTCTCGCGCCACCTGCAGGACGAGGAGGGGGCATGAGCAAGGGCTTGATCGGATGTGGCGTGATCCTGGCGATCGCGCTGGTGCTCGCCGCAACTGGAGTTGGAAGCTACAACCGCCTGGTCGAGCTCGACGAGGGCGTGGACAACGCTTGGAGCCAAGTCGAGAACGTCTACCAGCGCCGCGCGGATCTCATTCCAAACCTCGTGGCGACCGTCAAAGGCGCCAAGGAATTTGAACAAGAGACCTTGACGCAAGTGGTGGAGGCTCGAGCGAAAGTTGGCCAGATCAACTTCGAGTCGGCGCCTGACGCCGGGCAGCTCGCGCAATTCGAAGCGGCGCAATCTCAGTTGTCGTCTGCCCTGTCGCGATTGCTCGTCGTGGTGGAGCGCTACCCCGACCTCAAGGCCACCGAGGCCTTCCGGGACTTCCAGGCACAGCTCGAAGGCACCGAAAACCGAATCACCGTGGAGCGAAAGCGCTTCAACGATGCGACGCTGGCGTACAACAAGACCCGTCGTCGGTTTCCGACGATTCTCCTCGCGAAGATCATGGGCTTCAGCGACAAGCCGTACTTCGAGGCGACCCCGGGGGCAGAAGAGCCTCCCAAAGTCGAATTCTAGCTCGTAACGTGCCCCGGCGAATCGAAACCGTTTTTTCCGAAGTCGATCGGGAAGCGATCCGCGCCGCCACTACCGCTGCAGAGCGGAAGACAGCCGGAGAGCTCGTAGTCTACGTGGCCGAGCGCTGTGATCCCCATCCCGAGGTGGCATGGAAGGCGGCGCTGATCGGCGGGGCCGTGGGCGTGTTGTTTGCAGTCGTCGGGATTTGGCGCTTCGGGGGCTGGGGGGCGCCCGACTACGCCTGGATCTTGGTCGGACTGCAACTCGGCCTCCTGATCGGCTGGGTGGCGAGCCTGTTCGAAGGTGTCGCTCGCCGGTTGATTGGCGACGAGGCGCTCAGCAGCCGCGTTGAAGGCCGCGCAGCGGAGGCGTTCCTGGAGGAGCAGGTCTTTGCGACTCGGGACCGAACGGGCGTTTTGATCTTCGTGGCGTTGTTCGAGCATCGAGTCTTGGTGCTCGCAGACCAGGGGATCGATGCGAAGGTCGATGCAAGCGCCTGGCGCGATATCTCCGACGAGCTGGCGTTGGGGATTCGTCGTGGGAAACCGACGTCGGCATTGACACACGCGGTGGAGCGGTGCGCAGAGCTGTTGAGCGAGCATGGCGTCGCCGCACCCGACCGAGCGAACGAGCTATCCGACGAGCCGAGGTTCCGACGTGAATAGAGCGCAACCCATCCTTGCCATGGTTCTAGTGTGGTCGGTCTCGCTCGCCGCCCTCGCTCTGGCCGTTCCCAACCTCGCGGGCCGAGTCAACGACTATGCAGATCTGATCTCCCCCGAGGCCGAAGGGCGTATCGACGCGCTGCTGGCCACGCTCGAACGAGACGAGGGAGCGCAAGTCGCTGTGCTCACGATCGACAGCCTTCGAGGCGAGCAGCTCGAAGAGTACAGCCTTCGGGTTGCGGAAACGTGGGCGCTCGGCCGCGCAGACCAGGACGACGGCGCGCTCCTTCTCATCGCGAAGAACGACCGCAAGATGCGCCTCGAGATTGGTTACGGGCTCGAGCCGGTGCTAACCGACGTGATGTCGAAGCGAATCCTCGATCAGATACTGCGGCCGCGGTTTCGCGCGGGCGACTTCGATGGCGGCGTGGAGCGCGCGGTCGAAGCCATCGACGGGCTGATCCGGGGCACGAGCACGCTTCCTCCGCCGAGCCCAAGCGACGTGCAGACCGATCTTCCACCGAAGATCTTCGGTGTGCTTTGGTTGCTGTTCCTGGTGCCTTTCGTCTTGGTAGTGGTCGGCACCAATCCGTTCCAGTGGTTCCTCTACCTATTTCTGATCCCATTCGTGTTCGTCGGCGGTCTTACAGCTGTGGGGCCCAGTGCGGCACCGTTTTTCGTTGGCGCGTGGCTGCTGAGCGCTCCCCTCGTCTGGCTGCTCTTCGGTCGGCGGCGGAAGAAGCAGAAACGGGGCAAGGGAGCGCGGCACTCCGGCTGGTCTGCAGGCTCCTGGTCCTCCGGAGGCGGAGGCTTCTCCGGAGGCGGAGGCTTTTCCGGTGGCGGAGGCTTCTCCGGAGGCGGGGGAAGCTTTGGAGGCGGCGGCTCTTCGAGCAGCTGGTGAGCGCGCTAGGGATCGCTCTCCAAGCGCCCGTGCCAGTAGACCCAGTTGGCCCAAGCTTCGGGGATCGAGCTCGCTGGATCGATCCGAAACGCCACCACAGGCAACCACTTCGGCTTGTTTGGCGGGCGCCGTAAACGAAGGCCTGCTTGCTTGGGCGTACGGTTGCCCTTCTTTTCATTGCAGCCGTAGCAGGCCATCACGATGTTTTCCCAATTGGTCTTGCCGCCCTGCGATTTGGGAACCACGTGGTCGTAGGTGAGCCCGCGCAGACGATGACGCATGCCGCAGTATTGGCATTTGAAGTCGTCGCGCATCGCGACGTTGATGCGCGAGAACTTGATGGCGCGCTTGCGGCCGACGAGCGTCCGGAGCAGCCGGACCACGGCAGGCATCTTGATGGTGATGCTGACGGAGCGAACGTCCTCGTCGTACTCCTCGACGACTTCCACCTTTCCATCGAAAATCATGCACACGGCGCGCTGCCAGGTGATGATCCGATGGGGCTGATAGCCTTGGTCTAAGACAAGGGTCCGCATTCCGTTCGAGGCTTCCTATAGCGCGAACGGGCGAAGAAGTGAACCGGTGCCGCGCCTCGGCCTGGGAAAACTTGTGATGTGGATCTCAGGCGATACGGGCTAGCGTCCCCGGGAGGATTCGAACCTCCGACCTTCGGTTTAGGAAACCACTGCTCTATCCTGCTGAGCTACGAGGACTAGGTGGCGGCGTATAGCACGCGCCAGCGGAGGCGCGCGAGCGGTTGACGCGATCGGGCGAGGTGTACTACTTCTCCTCAATTCAGGAGTAGCCCATCACCGACAAGCGACGATACCTGGCACCGGTCATCGCGGTTTCAAACCAAGCGGAGGCGCCCGCCGAGGCGGCGCCCGTTTTCGACCATCGGGAGTCGAAACGTCGCAGCACGCTGCCCGACGATCTCCTCTATCGCAGCGACGAGGAAGCCGCGCGACGGTTGGCGCTCAAGAGCCTGGCCGCCGCGAAGGCCGCAGAGCGCCGGCTCGACGATCGGTTCGACCGCGAGGCTCTTCATGATTTCCGGGTTTCCATTCGGCGCCTCCGCAGCCTGCTGCGAGCGTACCGCCCTCAACTCCATGGTGCCGTGCGGCCCAAGGAGCGAAAGAGGCTTCGCGCCATTCAACGCGCGACCGGAGGGGGACGCGAAGCCGAAGTCGCACTCGAATGGCTCACGAAGCAGCACGCGGACCTGGCTCCCGAGCAACTCGCAGGGCTCAACTGGCTGTCGGCCCTTCTGCTCGAGCGGCGGCGGAAGTGCGCTGAGGACCTCGATACCAAGGTCCGGGCATCGTTCAGGCGCACCGCCGAGAAGCTCGAGGACCGGTTGGCGATCATGCGCAGTGAGCAGAATCTGCTGGCCGAGCAGCCGCATGTAACCTTCGCTCGAACGCTCGGAAACCTGACCGAAGCCCACGCAACCGACCTTCTGATGAACCTCGGCCAGATCGCCAGCCTCGACCATGCCGCGCAGCTCCACGAGGCGCGCATCACCGCCAAGCGATTACGCTACCTCCTCGAGCCCATTCGAGCCTACGCCGACAAGGCTCAGTCGGTCGTGAAGCGAAGCAAGCGGCTTCAAGATGTGCTGGGTGACCTGAACGACGTCCACGTGCTCATGCGCGAAATCGACGAATCCTTCGAGGATTCGATGCAACAAAAGGCAGGACGAGTGCGGGAGTCCGTGCGTCGCGGCGACATCGAACGCGCACGCCGCGAGGCGTCGGTGAGCGAATGGGCCGGCCTCGTCGAGCTCCACGATCGCCTCGACAAAGAACGGCGCGAGCTCATCGGACAGCTACGCGATCGATGGCTCGGTGGCGACCTCGACGCCCTCGTCGCCCGAGCCCGAGACCTGGCCCAGCACCTCCGCACACTCGACCACCCCTAGGCGATAGTGTGGCGGTGGTGGGGCGGCACAAATTACTCCCCAAGGCATCGGACCGAAAAGGGGACAGTCCCCTTTTCTGAAGGGTTAACCCTTTCAAAAAGGGGACTGTCCCCTTTAAAAATCGAGGACGGTGATCACGGGGGTGGGGGCTAGCTTCTTGGTGCCTTCTAGGGCGATCAGGTTGATGACAAAGACGAAGGCCGTGACTTGAGCCCCGCATTGTTGCACGAGCTCGCCGGTGGCTTGAGCGGTGCCGCCGGTAGCGATTAGATCGTCCACGACCACGACTCGGTCACCGGGGCCGAGCGCGTCCTGGTGGATTTCGACCGCATCGCTGCCGTATTCGAGCTCGTATTCTGCGCGATAGGTCGCCGCGGGGAGCTTGCCGGGCTTACGAACGGGGACGAAACCGACGCCCAACTTGTCGGCCAACGCGGCGCCAAACATGAAGCCGCGCGACTCGATACCGACGACAGCGCTCACCGGTTCACCGTCGAGCGCTTCGGCCATCAGCTGGATGCAGGTGCGAAACGCATCGACATCTGCGAGGAGCGGCGTGATGTCCTTGAAGAGGATGCCCTGCTTCGGGAAGTCGGGGATGTCTCGAATGCACCCACGCAAGAAGCTCACACGGTCGTCGCTCATCGGTCCTCGGCAGGTCCAGCGAGATAGGCTGCAACTCCCAGGTGACTGGGTTGGGTGGCCTCGATGCTCAGCGGCGTGATGGAGATGAACCCCTCGTCGAGCGCCTCGGTGTCGGCACCTTCGACCGGTTCGTTCTTCGCACCGCCGGGCCCACCGATCCATAGATAGTGGCGCCCGCGCGGATCGTCGCGCACCTCGACCTCGTCGGAGTACAAGCGAAACCCGAGCCGTGTCGCGCGAATGCCCTTGGGCGGCACCGCCGGGAAGTTGATGTTGAGCAGGACCGCCTGACCTTCGGGAATCGTGGTCCTAAGGAGCTGTTTGCAGAAGCGTTTGGCGTATTGCGCAGCGCCTTCCATGTCCGAGGAGCAGTTGGACAACGCAATGGACGGAACGCCTCGAAGCGCACCCTCGCGAGCGGCCGCCACCGTACCCGAGTAGTGGACGTCGTTGCCCAAATTGGGTCCGTGGTTGATTCCCGAAACGACGAGGTCCGGCCTGCGCGGCAGGAGGTCTTTCAAGAAGAACGCGACGTACACGCAGTCTGCGGGCGTGCCATCCACCGCCCACACGCGCTTTTCCACCTCGTTGAAGCGGAGCGGATGGTGCAGCGTAATCGAGTGGCTCTTGGCGCTTTGCTCGGTTTGCGGCGCAACGGTGTACACGTCGGCGAACGTGGCCAACGCTTCACGGAGCGCGATGTTCCCTGGCGCGTCAACCCCATCATCGTTGGAAACCAAGAGGAGTGGGCGATCCGACATGCGCTCAACGACCTATCGCGGAAGCGCGGCGCGAGCAACGGGACGAATGAGGGACGGCCGGCGGGCTTTCGCCCTCCGGTCCGCCAATGGTCGGGGCGACTGGATTTGAACCAGCGACCCCCTCACCCCCAGTAAGGTGCGCTACCAAGCTGCGCTACGCCCCGTCCACCCTCTCATCGAGGGCAGGCGACTCTAGCCCAGCACGCCCGATAGGCAAACCAAAACCAAACCAGACCAAGAGCGGCTATGGAGCCCACGAAGGGCTAGCTCAGGCCTCGGGACCAGGGCTCGCCGTAACCGGGACCACTTTGTGGACGGTGACCTGAACCGGTGGGGCTTCCGCCGGCTGGCTTTGCGCCTCTGCAAGCTGGTCGAGGAGCTCGGCGAGCTGCTGACGAAGACCGAGAAGCTCTGCGCGCAATGCGACCTCGCGTTGTGCCCGAGGCTCCGGAGGGCTGCTCCGCTGATGGCGTCCCAGATCACGGATCCGTTTGCGAGCGCCGGGGATCGTATAGCCCTCGTCGTGGAGGAGCTGACGGATCAGCATGGCCAACTCGACATCTTTGCGGCTGTACTGGCGGTGTGCGCCCCTGGTCTTCTTGGGACGCAGCGCCGGGAACTCCGTCTCCCAGTAGCGAAGCGCGTGTGGCTTGACGCCAACGATATCCGCGACCTCACCGATCTTGAAGAACAGCTTATCAGGCAGTTGGGTGCGCCTTGTCATGGCTCGAGCTCAGAACCCTTCTTGCGAATCAGCGCCCTCGTCCTTGGAGCGGTGCGGATTCAGCACTGTTTTGAGTACTTGGCTAGGCTTGAACGTCAGCACGCGGCGCGCGCTGATCGGGATGGGAGCGCCCGTCTGCGGGTTTCGGCCGATGCGCTCCTTTTTGGCGCGCACCACGAAATTTCCGAACCCAGAGATTTTGATCTTCTCCCCGTCGGCCAGAACGTCTTTCATCGTGTCGAAGACGGCCTCGACGACCTCAGCCGCCTCTTTCTTCGAGAAGCCCCCAACCTTCTCGTAGACGGCGTCGATGATTTCCGCTTTCGTCATTCGGTCTATTCCTCCAGAGACCCCGTAAGCCGGAGAAGAGCATAAATCGGTTTGAATCTCAAGGGTTTGGCGAGAGTTCAGCAATAGAAAGGTGCGCATTCTCACACATCGTGAGATATCCCTAGCGGATGGTCGCTTCGAAGCGATCGCTGGCGACCTCGGCAAGCAACGCATGGACTTTGTCTACCCGCTTGTCGGTCAACGTGCCCTCAGGATCGCGGTACGTCACGCGGAAGGCCAGACTGCGATGCCCTTCGGGAATCTGATCGCCTCGGTACAGATCAAACAACCTGACCGACTCCGCCAACCCCTTCGAGGCTTCACGGAGCGCTTCGGCGATCTCGCCTGCGCTGTACTGATCGCGAACGAGCATGGCGATGTCGCGCGCAACCGCTGGGAACTTCGGTAGGCCGCGCGCTTGCGTCGGGCCGAGCTCTTCGGCGAGCGCGTACAGAACGGGCACGTCGAGCTCTGCATAGATCACCCGACCGATGAGCCCCAGGTCGTCGCCGACGTCGGGGTGAATCTCTCCGACGAACCCGATCGGCCGCGATGCAAGCGTCACCACCGCGGACCGCTTCGGGTGCAAGAAGCTTGGCATCTCCCCCGGAACGAGCTCGGGTGCTTGGCTGAAGACACGATCGACAACAGCTTGGACGACGCCCTTCCCGTCGTACAAATCAAATGGCCGTTCGCCACCGATCCAATCCGAACGATGCCCGGCCAGCGCGATCGCAAGCACGGTGTCTTCGCGGGGAAGCTTGTCGTCACTGGGTTGAAAAGTCCGCGCGAGCTCGAAGAGCCTGACTTCGGTCGCACCGTGACGCTGCGCGCGGGTCGCGGCAGCGGTGAGCCCCGGCAGCAAGGAGGTCCGCATGACCGAACGCTCTTCGGAAAGCGGGTTCGCAAGCGCAACGGCGTCGGCAGGCACTCGGGCCTTGCGAAGGTCGTCGAGCGACAAAAACCCGTAATTTACGGCCTCATAGAGGCCTGAAGCGACTGCAGCGTCGCGCAGCGCGTCGATGAACTTGAGCAATCCGGGAGTGCCCGTCTCCGATGGATGAACGCGGGGCACGGCGGTCGGAATCTCTTCGTACCCGTGTACGCGCGCGACCTCTTCGATGAGGTCTACCTCGCGGCTGAGATCCGGTCTCCAGCTCGGCGCCTCGGCGGTAATGGCGTCGTCGCTCTGCTCGGCGATTCGGCAACCAAGTGACTCGAGGATGCGGAGGCTCTCATCGGTCGACACCGGCATGCCCAACAGCTGAGCCGCACGCATAGGACGGAAGCGAATCGACTTCGACTCGTGGGCGGTCGCGACACGATCGATGGCGGTCGTTGCTGCCGCTCCCCCACCGAGCTCTGCAATGAGAGAGGCGGCGCTGGCGAGGACTCGAGGGATGGCCTCTGGATCGACGCCACGCTCGAAACGATAACTCGAATCGGTGTGCAGACCCAGACGACGTGACGTGCGGCGAATCGACCGCGGATCGAAATACGCGCACTCGATAAGGACGTCGGTGGTTTCATCTCGGATCTCGCTCTCGAGACCACCCATGACTCCTGCCACGGCGACCGGCCCTTCGCCGTCACAGATCAAGAGGTCGTCGGAGGTGAACGTCCGCTCGATGCCGTCGAGGGTTGGCATCTTCTCGCCCTCAGTCGCGCGCCGGACGACGACTTTGGACCCGCGTAGCCGGTCGAGGTCGAAGCCGTGAATCGGGTGGCCCCATTCGAGCAGGATCAGATTGGTCGCATCGACGACGTTCGACAGAGCCCGAAGACCGAGATTGTGCAACCGGTATCGGAGCCAGAATGGAGATGGAGCGACTTTGACACCCGACACGAGTGCCGCGCCGTATCTCGGGCAGCGATCGCCATCGGCGATCTCGACCGAGACCGCGGGGAGCTCCGGGGTACCGACCGTCTCGCTCTCGGTATCCCACAGGGAGGTGAGCCGCGTCGTCGGCTCCCCAGGCTGGAACGAGCCGCCGGCGGCAAAGGCCCGCTGCGGCCCCGCGGCCTTGCGGGGTTTGTAGCCAACTCCAAAAAGGACGCCGACCTCGCGGGCGATCCCGACGTGGCCCAGGCAATCGGGGCGATTGGGAGTCAGGCCGATGTCGAGGATGACGTCGTGAAGGTCGAGGGCGTCTGCCACGCTGGTTCCCGGAAGCGCACCGTTGTTGGAGTCGACCACGAAGATCCCCTCGGCATCGGACCCGATCTCGAGCTCGTCCTCGCTGCAGATCATCCCGTTGGACTCGACGCCCCCGACCGTGCGCGGGACGATCTCGATTCCGTTCGGAAGCACGGCGCCGGATCGAGCGAACAAGATCCGGCCCCCAGGCTCGGGTACGTTGGTCGCCCCACACACGACCTCGTGCTCGTCCTCACCGTCGAACACGGTGACGAGGGTCAGCTTGTCGCGTTTCGGATGTGGGCTCCTTGTGCGGACCTCGGCAATGACGACGCCGGACAGGTCCCTGCCCTTTTCCTCCATCGCTTCGACTTCGAGACCCGCAAGAGAGATACGGCGTGCGACCTCGGCGACGTCCGCGTCGACGGGACAGAGCTCTTGCAACCACCGAAATGAAACCAACATCGCCGCTCCTAAAACCGTGACAAGAACCGAACGTCGTTCTCGTAGAGAAGCTTGATGTTCGGGATGCCGTACTTGAGCATGGCGATGCGGTCGAGACCCATGCCAAACGCGAACCCTGTGTACTTCTCCGGATCGTATCCGACGTTCTCGAACACGACCGGGTGAATCATGCCGCAGCCGAGGATCTCCATCCATCCGGTGCCTTTGCAGACACGGCATTGGGCGGTGCGGGCACGGTCGCCTTCCCATGCGCGGCAGAAGACACAGCTCATGTCGACCTCTCCGCCGGGTTCGACGAACGGGAAGTAGCTCGCTCGAAAGCGAACCGCGATATGCTCGTCGAAGAGGCGCCGAAGGAAGAGCGTGAGCACGCCTTTGAGCTCAGCAAAGGTGACGTCCTCGTCGACCAGGAATCCTTCGAGCTGGAAGAACATCGGTGAATGGGTGGCGTCGTCATCGCGGCGGTAGACGGCGCCGGGAGACACGATGGCGAGCGGCGGCTGCCGCTTCATCATCTCGCGGATCTGAATGGTCGAGGTCTGGGTCCGGAGCAGGACGCTTTCGGCGTCCGCGGACCTGTGTCCCTGGATGAAAAAGGTGTCGTGCTCGTCCGTGGCCGGGTGATCCGGGGGGAATCCGAGCTTGTCGAAGCAATTTTCGTAAAGCTCCACTTCGGGGCCATCGGCGACATCGAACCCGAGGGAAACGAAGATGGCGAGCACGTCGTTTCGAACGCGCGTGATGGGGTGGAGCCGGCCCGGCATCTGCCAGCGGCCGGGCAAAGTCACATCGAGCGCGGAACCGGTCAGCTCCGCTTCGCGGGCGTGCCGGTGAATGGCTTCGAGAGCCTCGTCGAACGTGGCTTGAATCTCTTGCTTGAGCGCATTGGCTGCCTGACCGAGCTCACGCCTTCGGTCACCCGGCAGCTTCGGCATGAGCTTGAGGAGCTTGGTGAGCTCCCCTTGCGGACCGACGTACCGCCCGTTGATCAGACGGAGCTCGGGCTCGTCGCCCGCTGCACGCAGCGCCTCTGCGTAGGCGCCGCGGATTTCACCAAGCCCATCCTCGAACGTCTGAACCGCATCAGGCTCTGCCATCGCGCGTCCCGAGCGTTCTAATCGATAGCGTCGACGACAGCTTTGAAACCGCCCGGATCTGCGACCGCAATCTCTGCAAGCACCTTGCGGTCGAGCGCGATGTTCGAGCGCTTGAGGCCCGAGATGAACTGGCTGTAGTTCAGTCCGTTGGTTCGCGCCGCAGCGTTGATGCGAGCGATCCAAAGACGGCGGTACTCACGCTTCTTGGTACGGCGGTGCCGATAGGCGTCGTCCCAGGCGTTGTGGACCTGTTCGATTGCAACGTGAAAGGCCTTGCGGCGTGCGCCGTAATAGCCCTTGGCGTGCTTGAGCAAGCGCTTGCGGCGACGGCGGGCTTTGAAGCCTCGTTTGACTCTGGGCATTGGCGTTCTCCTTCGAAGTCTTAGAGCTCGTAAGGAAGCAAACGCCGGATGCGTGCTTCGTCGCGCGGATCGACCATGGAGTTCTTCTTGAGCTTCCGAAGCCGATTGGCGGACTTGCCACGCATCAAGTGCTGCTTGCCAGCCGTGGAACGACGAATCCGCCCCCCGCCTGTGGCTTTGAACCGCTTCGCCGCAGCACGCTTTGTCTTCATTTTGGGCATTTGACTGTCCTCGCTTGAAGCTCCCAAGCCAGCGGCGCCCGCGGCGGGGGAGCGGAGAGGCCGGGGTTTAGCGCGCACCCCTCCCGAGTCAAGCAGATAGGGGACACGCTCGCCCCCTCAGAACCCGGTCCTTTCGAGCACTTACACCTCACACCGCGAAAAACGTAGCAGTGACAGCGTCAGTGACAGGGCCAGCGTCAGCGCCAGTGTCAGGGCCGGCGTCAGTGTCGGTGCCGGTGCTAGCTCCTGTGACCAGTGCGGAGGCGGCGTTGGTGGCAATTCGTGATACGAATTCGGTAGTTTTGCCGGGAAGGAACCGATGATCCCAGTATCCAGCTTAGACGCGGGAATGCTCTATGTGGAGACCGAGGAGATGCCCATGCACACGATGGGGGTCTTGCTCATAGAGCCGCCCGAGGGCGCCGGGACCTCGGCGATGGAGCTCGTTCGCGACGCGCTCGAGGAGCGTCTCCACTTGATACCACCGTTTCGGCGGAAGCTGGTTCAAGGGCCGCTCAAAATTGGCGATCCCTATTGGATCGAAGATCCGGAGTTCGACCTCGACAAGCACGTTTCACATCATGTCCTTCCCTCGCCCGGGGGGCGGCTCGAGCTCGATGCGCTGATCGGCGAGCTCGCAGGCGGGTGTCTGGCGCGCGACAAGCCCTTGTGGGAGATGGCGGTCATCGAAGGGCTCGACGATGGAAAGATCGCCCTCGTCGCCAAGGTGCACCACGCCACGATGGACGGCGGCAGGGGCGCCGCACTGATGGGCCAGCTGTTCTCCACACAGCCCCATGGCCAAGTTCCCCCTCCCGAGGAACCGTGGGTTCCTGAGGCGGCGCCGACGACCCCGTGGCTCGTGGCCGACACGGTTCGAACGCTGCTCCGCAAGCCCCGGCGCGTGGCGGCTGCGGCGACGGGAGTCGTCTCTGGGATACGCGGCAGAGGAAAGGCAAGCGGTGGACCTGCTCAAAAGGACAAAGCCGACAAGCCCGGACTCTTCGAAGCGCCATCGACGACGTTCAATCGCGCGCTAACGCGTAACCGCGCAGTCGGGCTGTGTGATGTGCCGCTCGAAGACGTCAAGAGTATCGGTCGCGCCCTAGGCGCTACCGTCAACGACGTGGTGCTGGCGGCCGCCTGCGCCAGTGTGCGATCTTGGTTGCTTTCTCATGGCGGGCTACCGGACCGGCCGCTCGTGGGGGTGGTCCCGGTTTCGCTGCGCAAGGAGGGCGATCACCAAGAGGGCAACCGAATCACGGTGATGCGGGTGCGACTGCCGATGGACATCGAGGATCCGATTGAGCGCCTGAGGGCGATCCACTCGGCTACGCAGTCGGGAAAGAAAGGGCACACCCGAGGCGTTGGCGGTGGTGGTAGCGGCGGCGCGCTGAAGCACCTTGCCGACATCTTGACCAACATCTCGGTCCCATTGGTTCTGTCAGAGCTCCTGGGAAGCTATGCGCTGGTCGCCGAACGCATCCCTCCCATGTGGAATCTGGTCATTTCGAACATCGCGGGATCGCCGGTGCCGCTTTACTTTGGCGGAACAAGGCTCCGCCAGCTCTATCCGCTCGGCCCCATTCAGCACGGGGCCGGCGTAAACATCACGGTCCTTAGCACCGACGGCAGGCTGTGTTTTGGCGCGCTGGCCTGTAAGGACCTGGTGCCCGACGTCGAGGACATTGCGGCGGGGTTCGAGGAGGAGATTCACAGGCTGAAAGGACTGATTTAGCAGCGTCAGCGTCAGCGAGAGAGTAGCTCTAGGACCTCGGCGAGGCGGCTGTCGGTTTGCTCGCCGGTCACCATTCCGAGCCGGCTTCCGGCCGCGCTGAATACCCCCACCGAAATCACCGCGCCTGCTGGGAAGCCCAGGTCGGAGTACACCCTGCCCTTCCAGTCGAACAAGACCGGCGTGTTGGGGAGTTTCCCCGCTAGCGTCTTTCTCACCGAGCCCTTTGGAACGAAGAAAGGGAGCTTCTTCAGGTTGCTGAGACCCACGACGCGGGTGCCTTCGGGAACGCGCGAGCGCAGGACTCGCTCCCACGCTTGCATCGCGTCGGGGGTTTTTCGCTGCGCTCCGGCGATCATCACGACGGGCGCATCTTTGAAGATGTCGGCGCGTCGATGGGTGCGTTCGAATTGATCATCGAGCGTGAAGTCACTGGAGGCAAACGCGGCGGCTGCAAACATCAGCGGCACTATAGCCGAAGCAACGCTGCGCACGGTCATCCCAGGCAGTATTTAGAGCCACCGCCTCCGCATGTCGACGCACCACGCCGATTATGACGCTAGCGGCCGGGTGCTCCTTTGCTGAGGTATAATGGGGGCGTGGCGAACGGTGGGTCGAATCGGAGAACTACGGTGGCGTTGAGCGTCGCTCTCGGCATGGCGCTGCTGGCGATTGCGTTTCTGCTAGGACGCGAATCGACGCGAACCGCGCCGGCGCCTGACGCGGCAGTTCCAGAGACGCTCCCGACGGTTCCTGCCTCGGCACCCCAACGGGCGCCGATGCCAGAGCTCGAATGGGAAGTGCGGAAGACGACAGGGGCAGTCGTCGCCGATACGCCCGCAGGTCGTACGGCGGCGGGTCCGGCGCCGTTGGCGCGACTCGAGCGGCGGCAAGACGGCACCCTAGTTCTCACCAATAGTCCAGACGAGGAGCGCTCTGACCTGCGATCCGATCCTCCGAATGACGACAACCGGGCAGAACCCTCGTCTGAGACTCGCCAGGCCGTTACCGCCTACTTCGAGCGAATGGATGTCATCCGATCGGAAGAGGGGGCAGGCGATCCCAATGTGTTCGCGATGGGCCTCATCAAGTCCGGGCTCGGCGGCGCCACATCCGGTTTCGATCGACTCATCGATGACACGGAGCGCATGGAGAAGGAGATTCGAAGTGTGGTGCCGCCGACGATGTGCCAGGGCTACCACGAGGCAAGCCTGGAGGCGCTCGTCGAGAGTCGCGCAATGCTCGAGAGCCTGAGCGCGGCTATTGCGGCTCGAGACATTGGACAGCTCGAGCAGATCGCACGCCAAGCATCGCTGCTTCAAAGAAAGACGGAAGCCCTGCAGCGGATGCGAGACGAGATCCGCGCCTCGACGCAACAGGATTGAATCAGAATTAACCCTTTCAAAAAGGGGACTGTCCCCTTTATCGGGCTTGTTGGACTTTGACTCGGGGGGCCAGGATGGCGGTCATGGTGCGGCCTTCGAGGCGGGCGGAGGTTTCGACGGCGCCGATGTCCTCTACGGCCTCTACGATCGCGTCGATTTGGCGTTGTGCAGTTTCTGGGTGCGTGATCTCTCGGCCGCGGAAGCGGACGGTGATCTTCACCTTGTTGCCCTCTTCGAGGAACCGGCGCACGTGCTTGGTCTTGAACGCGAGATCGTGATCGTCGGTCTTCGGGCGGAGCTTGATCTCCTTGAGCGCGATCTGCGTCTGCTTCTTGCGGGTCTCTGCCTGCTTCTTTTTTTCTTCGTACTTGAAGCGACCGAAGTCCATGATCTTGCACACCGGAGGGCTGGCCTTCGGGTTCACCTCGACCAAGTCCAGGTCGAGACTCCGGGCCATCCGACGGGCTTCGTCGGTGTTCATGACCCCCAACATGCCGCCGTCGGCTCCGATCACTCGGATCTCGGGCACTCGAATGCGATCGTTGACACGCGGTCCAAAATTCCGCGGGCGATCGCGCGGTCCAAAGCGCGGTCTAGCGATGACTATCTCCTCTTGTTGAATCCATAGCGGAAGGCGGGTGGTTCTCTCGGGCGAGACGCTCGATGACCTCGGACAACGGGATAAACCCGAGGTCCTTGTTCTCGTCTCGCGAACGGAGGGCCAAGCCCTGCCCTTCCACTTCCTTTTGACCAATCACGCCGAGATACGGAATCCGCATCAGGCGCGCTTGGCGAATCTTTGCGCCCAGCTTGTCGCTGCTCAGATCGGTGGTGACCCGCAAGCCTCGTTCCTGGAGCTGTTGCTGCACGGTTTGCGCATAGTCGTTGAACTTCTCGCTCACCGTCAACAGCGCGATCTGCTCGGGGGCGAGCCAAACAGGGAACGACCCGCCCACGTGCTCGGTCAATACGGCGAAAAACCGCTCGATAGACCCCAAAATCGCCCTGTGGAGCATCACCGGCCGGTGCGTGGTGTTGTCGTCGCCGACATATGTGAGGTCGAAGCGCTCCGGGAGGTTGAAGTCGGCCTGGATGGTGCCGAGCTGCCACGGGCGCCCGATCGCGTCCTTGAGGTGGAATTCGATTTTCGGGCCGTAGAACGCACCCTCGCCTTCGGCGATCTCGTACGGCAGCTCCTTGGCCTTCACGGCTTCCTCGAGCGCCTCCTCGGCTTGGTCCCACACCTCGTCGGCACCGAGGCGCTTCTCCGGCCGAGTCGCGATGACGATCCGCACGTCGGTGAAACCAAAGTCGCGATATGCGTCGTGCACGAGGTCGAGAAAGCTCTTGATCTCGTCCTGCACTTGATCGAGCGTGCAAAAGATGTGCGCGTCATCCTGCGCGAAGGTGCGAATACGCGTCAGGCCTTGAACCACGCCGCTTCGCTCGAATCGGTGCAGCCGCCCGAAATCGGCCATGCGCATGGGGAGGTCGCGGTAGCTGCGCTTGGTCATCCGATAGATCAAACAGTGACTCGGGCAGTTCATCGGCTTGATGCCGAAGCGAAGCGACTCTTCGAAGGCGAGGGCCCACTCATGCGCGTCCTCGGGCATCTTCTCTTGCGCCTTCTCCTGAAGCTTCTCGAGGTTCTCGACGGTGGCTGCCATGTACATGTTCTCGGCGTACGAGGGCAAGTGTCCCGATGTGTGGAAGAGCTCGTTGTCGAAGATCTGCGGCGTGATCACCTCTTCATAACCGTAACGGGCGTAGAGCGATCGAATGTAGTCTTCGAGAATGTTGTAGACGATGGAGCCGCGCGGAAGAAAGAACGGCGACGCTGGCGCTTGCGGATGGAACGCGAACAGCTTGAGCTCTTTCCCGAGCTTTCGGTGGTCGCGCTTCTTTGCTTCTTCGAGTTGCTTGAGGTGCGCGCGCAAAGCCTTGGGTGAGGCAAATGCAGTCCCGTAGATGCGCTGGAGCATCGGGTTGCGCTCGTCGCCGCGCCAATAGGCGCCGGCCACGCTCGTGAGCTTCACCGCCTTGAGGAATCCCGTCGATGGAACGTGCGGCCCTTCGCAAAGGTCGACCCACTGCCCGTGCCTATAGAGCGAGATGGGATCTTCGAGCCGTTCGAGATGCTCGAGCTTGAAGTCCTCGTCGAGCGACATGAGGAGGGTGCGCGCCTCGTCTCGGGTCACGACCTCGCGGCGAAACGGACTGTCCGCTTCGACGATCTCGGCCATCTTTTCCTCGATGGCGCGAAGGTCTTCCTCGGAGAAGGTGCCGTCGGGCCGGGCGTAGTCGTAATAGAAGCCGTCATCGGTGGCGGGCCCGAAGGCAACCTTGGTCCCCGGAAAGAGACGTTGCACCGCGTCGGCCATGACGTGAGCGCTCGAGTGCCGAATGATGGCCAAGGCGTCGTCGTCGTGCGCGCCGATCGGCACCACGTCGGCGGCCCCCTCCGGGATCGGTGTGTGCAGGTCATACACTTTGCCGTCCACCCGGGCGGCTATCGTGTCCTTGCCCAACGCGCCGCGCTCTTCGAGCGCCTCGCGCGCGGTACGCGCTGTCGCTTCATTCGTCATCGGTCAGTGGACCGAAGTATGTAGCTCGAGCTCAAGACCAGCTATCTCCAGATTGGTAGGCGCGGGCGGGGTTGAACCGCCGACCCCTACCGTGCCAAGGCGCCGCGCAAATCCGCCGACCCCAAATCTCCTTGCCAGAAACGAGGGTGCCGAAGGGTCAAACATGGGCAATCAGGGCGCCGATGGAGGCCCTTTTGCCACACGGTGTGTCGATTGCAAGCGTTGCCCGCGACGTCCTCAGGGACTCGGACGCCACGGTTCGCGAAGCTGCCCTGGTTGGGTCTTGAACGAGGTCGAGGACGTGGCGCTGAATGACCGACCGGCCGAGGAGGCCCAGCGGGCCCTATGAAGTGCTGTCTGTCGGGTTTCTTCGCCCTTGTGGAGGATTGGGGCTCATCGTCTACGCCGACGTCGATTGACCAGCAGTTCGCGATCTGGTCTCCTCGCTCGAGTCAAGCACTCAGGAGTTCACCATGAATCGGATTGCGACTTCGCTCTGCATCGTTCTTCTGTTCCCGTTGCTCATCGGCCCTGATTGTGACGGAGGGGCCCCCAGCGACGATGGCACCGGGGGTGGCGGTGTGCCGGGCGCGTGTTTCACGGGCGGCAGTGACACCATGAACAACGTGCGGATTCACGTCGTGAATTCGGAGGACGTGGCCAATATTCAGGTAACGATAATGACGCCCTCCGGCAGCTGCGTGATCGACCCACTTCCGACCGCGACTAACGCGGGTCTAGAGCTGGGTCAGGCCGTGTACGAGCTGAAGGTCGACGATATCATTTCCTTCGGCGCCCAATCGCCCAGTGGAGGAGCAACCGGGCAGTGTCGTGTGAACCAAGATGCGTTCACCGAGCCCAACAGCATCTTCGTCGACCTTTTCATCACGAGCATTGGGTTCGTCTGCAGTAGCGGAGTCGATCCCGTCGGCAGCGGAACAGGCTGCGCC
Organism: Myxococcales bacterium; assembly: GCA_020351445.1. Classification (GTDB taxonomy): domain Bacteria; phylum Myxococcota_A; class Polyangia; order Polyangiales; family Houyiibacteriaceae; genus SG8-38. The sequence goes on along the minus strand of CP070713.1, from coordinate 3,026,947 downwards.
GACGTCACCCCTGGAAACGGAGGGTTCGGCGAGCCGTGTCGGAACGACGAAGACTGCGACGAGGGGTTGCCTTGCTGCACCTCCACCGAGGTCTCCGAGGCCTGCGGCGTCCAGGTGGGCTTGTGCGAATGCATCTAGCGGCACGGGTCCACGCGGAGTTTTCGGCGCGGTTGGCAGGCACCGGCTGGTTGCTCTTCGGCGCTGCGGAATTTCTTAACTTCGAACGCCCATTTTCGACTACGCCACCGGCGTGGGCATTCGACACACCCGATTGGGCTTTCGACACACGGATTCAGACAACGCAAATGGCGGCGGGACAGAAACCGCGCCAAGTGTCGGCAATCACTTGGTAGGCGCGGGCGGGGTTGAACCGCCGACTTCTGCCTTGTCAAGACAGCACTCTACCGCTGAGTTACGCGCCTGTTCATCATGTCCACCCACGGTGGAAGCGGCGTCTTAACCCTGACCCTCAGGGGTGTCAACCCCGCAAAAAGGACGCTTCGCGTCGCTCCACGGGGCTTTGGCCCCGCCCTCCTGTCAGGCTTTGCTTATTGATTGCGCCGCTGATAAGCCCACGGTTCAGTGAGCCGCGATTCCTCCAGCGAAAGGGAGCCCAGCGGGCTGCGGCCTTTGCCGTCGGTCAACATGGCTCTGCTTCCGGACGAGCTCCGTGCGCGCCGCACGCGCCGCATCATCGTCGGCGCGCTCATGGGAACCGCGTTGCTAGGCGCCCTCCTCTTCTGGATCGCTCGGAGCGTGATTCCTCAGACCTGGAACTGGATGGAAGATGCATTGGGGAGGCAGGATGCAAAGCTCGCAGCTGATCTCGGGGTGCCCGAAGGTCTGGCGCCCCCGGAGGCGGACGGCGGCGTCGAAGAAGAGCTCACCGAAGAGCAGAAGCTCGCGCTGTCCCGCTCCCGGCCCAACGCGCGCTACGAAACACTGTTTGGGGGCGTACCGAGCTTTCGTGGCGCGCTGCTCAATGCCGGGCTCGAAGCGGAGGAGTGCGCAGCCGTCGAGGAAGCCCTCCAACACATCGTCGACTTTCGACGTTGTCGCCCCGAGCACAAGCTCATCGTGGAGCGCGATGAAAACGCAGAGCTGAAGCATTTCGAGTATCACCCCTCCGCCACGGAGTTCGTCGAAGTCTTCCGCGGCGAAGACGGCTCGTTTCGGGCGGAGCAGATCCGCATCAAGGTCGAGCGAACGCCAATCGCGCGAGCTGCGTCGGTCGAAACGTCGATCGGCGATGGCTTGGTCGGCCTCGGGCTTCCGGCCGGTCTAGCGACGTTTTTCGTCGAGGCATTCGAAGGTCGGATCAATTTCGCGTTACAAGCGCGCAAGGGCGATGTCTTCCGCATCGTCGTCGACGAGGAGCAAGTGGACGGCGAGTTCCTCCGCTATGGCCGGGTTCACGCGCTCGAGTACGACGGACAGCGCACCGGCAAGGTACAGGCGTTCTACTATGAAGCGGGGAACGCTCCGGGGCAGTTCTACGACGACACAGGTAGAGCCATGCAGGGAGGCTGGTTGCGCACGCCGCTTCGCTACGACCGCCTGTCTTCACGCTTCAACCCCAGGCGATTCCACCCGATTCTGAAGCGCACGATGCCCCACCTCGGCGTCGACTACGCGGCAGCCACCGGAACGCCCGTGTGGGCAGCGGCCGATGGCCGGGTGAAGTTCGCGGGGCGTAAAGGCCCCAATGGGAACCTCGTGATCATCCGCCATGGAGGTGGATTCGAAACCGCGTATGCGCATCTGCATCGCATCAGGGGCGGCATCCGCCCGGGCAAGTTCGTGAAGCAACGGGAGCTGATCGGCTTCGTCGGCTCGACGGGCCGTTCCACCGGTCCGCACCTGCACTTCGGCCTCAAGAAGTACACCCGCTTCGTGGACCCACTCACGGAGCTCAACGGCCCTGGCCAGCGCATGGCCGCGCGTGACCTGTCCTCGTACAAGAACACGGTCGCCGATTGGCGCACCCAGTTGAGCAGCATCGACAATGCCCCGAAGCTCGTCGCAGGCGCGGACGAGCCGCTCGTCCAGCAAGTCGACGAAATCATGGACTGAGCCCGGAGCCGAGGTTAGGCTCCGCGCGGTGTTGGACCGGTCCGTCGCGCTCGAACGGTTGGTGGTTGGGGTAGCCACGCTGCTGACCGTTTGGGGGATCGGGTCGTTTGGAATCTGGGACCCCTGGGAACTCGTCGCGGCTGATGCGGCACGCACGCTCCTGGAAGCCGGTCGAGGGTCTTCGACTCACACACCGCTCTCGACATCGATGATCGCCGCCGCGTTCGAAGCGTTTGGGTTCCGCGAGTGGTCGGGTCGGCTCCCCGGCGTGCTCGCCGGTTGGCTCACGTGCCTGTTGGCCTTCGTACTGATGCGCACGCACTACGGCAGGCGCGCCGCCGTGATCACCGTCGCCGTGATCGCATCCACGCCGCTGTTCTTGCTCAACGCCCGACTGCTTATGGGCGACGCGGTCGGGATCTTCGGGCAAACCTGGGTGGGCTTAGCCGCCATCGCCGCCTGTATCCGTCCCCATACGCCCCTCCGCTCGCTTGCGCACTACATCCTTCTCACGTTCGGGATCATCGTGAGCACCTACGCCAGTGGGGCGCTGCTCGGACCGCTGCCCCCGATTGTCGCAGTGGCAGCATGGAGCCTGCTTTCCGAAGACGCGGGGCGCGGCGGCCCGGTCGGCCGATGGCTCTTGCCCACCGCCGGCGCAGTGCTCGTCGCAGGCGTGGTGAGGGCGATCTTGTTGGACGACCCGGCCTTCAGCTTCTGGCTCGGGGGAGGCGCCGTGGGAGGCAACCCGCCCACATTCGATAAGGCCATGGAGCTCGTTTTCCACGGATTTGCGCCCTGGAGTGCCGCCATCCCGGTGGCTGCGGTATGGATGCTCGTGCCCCGACCTACGCGCAACCCAGAGGCACAGGGGGGTGCGTGGGTGCTTTTGCTCTGGGGCGGGTTTGCATTTGTCTCGTGGACTGTCTTTGCATCACG
>CP070713.1:3018156-3023835 GCA_020351445.1 Myxococcales bacterium | reverse complement strand
GAAGATCGACCCTGGGGCAAAGACACCCCATGCACCCATGACGAAGATGAAAAGCGCCACCGCGAGCGCGAGCACCACAAACACGAGGCGGGACGATAGGCCGCCTCACACGTGAATGCAACGGCGGCTCAGAACGAGGCGCCGCCCGCGATGCGAAGGCCCCAAACCTGTCGCGCGTCGAATGAGAAGCCCCAGGGGTTGTCGAGATTGATGTTGACCCGAATCGCACCGAACGCGTTCTCGTTGCCGAAGCGGAGGAACGGTTCCACGGCTAGTTGGGTGTTCTGTTCCTTGAACTTCGGAATCAACACGAGGCTGAAGCGGGAGCCAACTCGAAGCCAATCGGTCGCTTGGTAGCCCATCATCGCCGCCATCTGCATCAGGAAATCGGTCTTGGAGGTCCTTGCGTTTTTGTCGTTGACTTTGATCAGCGCGCCCGTGTCGAGATACGCGCCCCAGACGAAACCGATGGATTTTCGTCGCTCGAACGCAATCGGAATGATGACGCTTCCAGTGTGCGGATCCCAAAGCCAGAAGCCGGTATTGCCACGCAGCGCGGCGGCCAGGTAGTAAGCGGAAGCCGCAGTGACCTGGTCGTTGATGTCGTCCGGAAGGCTTGCCACGGGAGCCGTCGCGCCCACCCCCAGGCGATAAGAGAATTGCCCCTTCTTACCCTGGTAGTGAAACGCCAGATATGGATTCCCGATGCGGAAGGTGTTGTCGGGTGGGATGTTGCCGTCCGGGTCGCGGTCGACGTTGGCGTACGACATCCCCCAGACGACCTGCATGAGTACGCTGTAGGTCAGCTGGAGACGCATCTCGATCAGCGGGCTCACGATGATCGATCGCTGCTCTCCCTCGAGCTTACCGGCGAATATCCCTAGCTCGCCAAGGATGTGAAAGCGGTTGGTGTGGGCCTTCTTGCCTTCGTCGAGGCTGTAGGGCTCGTCGGGAAACGCGCGGGCCTCTCCGGGTGTGAGCCACAACACCGCCGCAAACAACAGACCAACAACTCCCCACCCACGAAGACAAGACATGTTTCAACCCCCAAGGAAAAAGAGACCCCCCTCTTTTTCTCCCCTCCAGTATAGGCAGCACGAACACCCGGGGCCCGTGTTTCGTCGTTAACGGAACACAGGCTTGCGGTCTTGATCGTGCGTTCAGGGTAGGCGCTCGCGTGGGGGCGGTGGGGCGGGACAAATCGCCGCCGAAGGCGTCCGGCGAAAAAGGGGACTGTCCCCTTTTTAGTCGAGGAGGCGGAAGATGACTTTGTCCAACGTGCCGCCTTGGTAAGGGTTGTGATCTGGGTAGAGGGAGGAAACGGGGGTGCCGTTGTCGATGCCGACGTCGAAGGGCTCCGATAGCGAGAAGGTTGCGTTGTGGGTTTGAGGCATGTCGACCTCGCCCACCTTCTCGTCGTTGACGAAGAGCTCTCCTGTGCCCGCAAAGTTACCGGCGTGAGTGAACTTGAAGGTCACCTTGACCTCGCCCTTCTTCAACGGTGGCGACTTCATGATGTAGTGGACGCCATCGAGGAAGTTATAGTCGTAGTAGACTCGCCGGTTCTTGATGAACATCGTGTAGCCGCCCGTGAACCCGCCACAAGCGACGATGACGCCGCGCTCCTTGCCCGTGATGTCGAGCACGGTCTCGATGGTGTGTGAGCGGCCCTTGATGGGAGGCGACGCCTTTTCCGCAATGCGCGTGGCACCAGGCGCGTAGAAAGTGAATTCGGTCATCCCTTTGAAGAGCCGGTCTTGCTGTTTCCCGATACGCGCGATCATGTCGTCGTAGAGGGGATACACGTTGTATTTCTCAGCTTGCTCCTCGAAAAGCTGCTGCAGCTCGGCAAGCTTCTCCGGGTGCTGGTCGGCGAGGTTCTTTGCGCCGCTGAAATCCTCGTCCAGGTGGTATAGCTCCCACTCGTCGTCTTCGAAGGGGTACACGGCGTTGAGCTCCCAGGGCATGCGCTTGCCGTGGAGCGTCACGGCCTTCCAGCCGTCGGCCCAGACGGAACGATTGCCAAACATCTCGTAGTACTGGACCTTCTTGGCGTTTGGCGCATCGGCGTCATTGAACGAATAGCGCATACTGACGCCGTCCATGGGTCGCTGCTTCACGCCATCGATCTCGTTAGGCACTTCGAGGCCGATGACGTCGAGCAACGTCGGTGCGATGTCCGAAATATGGTGGTACTGGTCGCGAATCTCGCCCTTCCCCTCGATCCCGTTGGGCCAGTGCACGATGAGCGCATCTTGGATGCCACCCCGGTGGACAGACTGCTTGAAGTATCGAAACGGGGTGTTGCCAGCCATCGCCCAGCCCGCGTGATAGTGCGGGTAGCTGTTGCGATCGCCCCAGGTTTCGTAGCGCTTCCAGTTCGCGTCAAACGGAGTCTGCCTGCCGTTGAGGACGTAGGTTTCGTTGAACGTCCCGGCGAGACCGCCCTCCCCGCTGGCGCCGTTGTCGGAGGTAACCATGATGATCGTGTTGTCGAGCTGGCCAATGCGCTCGAGCGTGGCAATGATGCGGCCGATCTCCATGTCGAGATGCTCGAGCTGCGCCGCGAATACCTCCATCTGCCGCGCATAGAGCTTCTTCTCTTTGGGGTTCAGCGAATCCCACGCTGGAATCACCTCAGGGCGTGAGGTGAGCTCAGTGTCTTGCGGGATGACACCGAGAAGCTTCTGTCGCTCGAGAATCAGCTCGCGGGCCTCGTCCCAGCCCATGTTGAACTTGCCCCTGTACTTGCGGATGTACTCTTTGGGCGCCTGGTGAGGGGAATGCATGCCTCCCGGCGCAAAGAACACCATGAACGGCCGATCCTTCGGCGCGGTCGACATGTGGCCCGTGATGTAGTCGATCGCCTTGTCCGCCAGGTCCGTCGAGTTGTGATAGTCCTTGCCCTTCTCTTTCCAGGGCTCGACTGGGGCGTGGTCCTCGAACATCACGGTGCGGTACTGGTCTGCATCCGCCGCCATAAAGCCGTAGTAATGCTGGAAGCCTTCACCGCTTGGCCAGCGTTTGAACGGGCCCGCCTGCGAGACCTCGTAAAGCGGAGTGTGGTCCCACTTGCCGAGGGCGTAGTTCACGTAACCGTTCAGCTCCATGATCTTTGCGACCGACTTCGCGTCATCCGGAATGATCGCGTTGTAGCCAGGGAAGCCCATTGCGGTGAGTGAGTGCGAGCCGAGGCCAATCGAATGCGGGTTGCGGCCGGCCATGATCGATGCACGCGATGGCGAGCAGAGTGCGGTGGTGTGGAAGTTGTTGTAGCGGAGCCCGCCCTCCGCGAGAGAGTCGATGTTGGGCGTCTCGATGAGACCACCAAAGCTACCGAGCTGCGCGAAGCCCGTGTCGTCGAGGAGAATCAGGACGACGTTTGGAGCCTTGTCGGGCGCCGGGGTGTACGTCGGGGGCCACCATTCCACGGAGTCCTCGTAGCGCTTCGCGATCTTGCCTTGGAAGTTGAGAGGCGAGGTTGGATCATTGGATCCTTGGGGGGCCGGCTGGGCTTGTTCGGGAGCCTCGACTGGCTGCGCGTGCTCGGGCGGGGGACCGCCCTTGTCACAGGCGGCAAGTAAGAAAACGGAAGCAAAAACCACTGTCGTTTGGATGCGCATCGGCGGATGGTCGTGTGGTCCACGGTGCAGGTCAACGTAGATCGAAGGCCGCCACCTGCTTGGCCGCGCAAGCCTCGAGGCGCAAAATCTGCGCGACGTCATTTTCGGGCGCAAGAATTGCGCCAGTAAGCCTATGAAAAGACGAGAAAAGCGGGCTTCAAAGAGCGCTTGCCATGGCACGGAAATTGAAACATGTTCTAGTGAAACACGTTCTAGTTGCGCGGCGCGTGCGCGGGTCGGTGCAAACGATTGGAGCTTCCGATGACCGAAGAAACGAAGACGAACCCGTGGGCAGGTTTTGCCAGAGGCTGGTTCTTGCTCATGTTCTCCGACGAGCTCGAGCCCGGGCAAGTCGTGCCGATGAAGCGCTTCGACCAGGAGCTCGTGCTGTTCCGAACCGACTCGGGCGAGGCAAAGGTGCTCGACGCGTACTGCCCCCACATGGGCGCGCATCTCGGGCATGGCGGTAAGATCGAAGGCGAAGGGATCGTGTGCCCGTTCCATGCGTGGAAGTTCGACGGCACCGGCAAGTGCGTCGAGATCCCGTACGCCAAGCGCATTCCGCCCAAGGCTAGTGTAGCGTGTTGGCCCGTGCTCGAGCGCAATGGAATGATCTTCGTTTGGCACGATCGCGAAAAAAGCCAGCCCGATTGGGAGATCCCCGCGCTGGAAGAGTGGGATGACGCTGAGTTCCTCCCATGGCGATACTCGAAGCTTCAGATCAAGACGCCCCCGCTCGCCATTGCCGAAAATCTCGCCGACGCAGGTCACTTCATTCCGGTGCACAACACGCACCCGATCCCCGGTTCGTTCAGCAATACCTACACCGGCCATGTCGGTCAGCAGAAGATCAAGGCGGTCGCGTATCCGGTGCACGGCGGCAAGGACGAGTTTGAGTCGACGGCCACGTACTACGGCCCCGCGTATCAAGTCACGAAGATGCACGGCAAGGGCCTCGGCGTGATCATCAACGCGCACACGCCGATCGACGATGACAACGTCATGCTGCGCTTCGGGGTGTCGATGAAGGCTACCGAAGGGATGACCGACGAGCTCATCGATCACTTCATCGACAACATGCGAGATGGCTACCTCCAGGACGTGCAGATCTGGGAGAACAAGATCTACCTCGACCGCCCGATCCTGTGTGACGGTGATGGACCGATCGGTGAGTTCCGCCGTTGGTACTCCCAGTTCTACACCCCGCGCAGCAAGGCCGCCGACGCGGCCGAGTAGCCAGGAGCATTCGCATGAGTAAGGCGACCAAGCCGGATTTCGTGAAGCTCGCGTGTGACGCAAAGCCAACGCTACGCGAGCGCAACGCGAAGTGCGACGCAGACCGCGTGGTTCCGGACGAGACGATTCGGGAATTCAAGGACGCCGGCTTTTTCCGAATGATGCAGCCGGAACGCTGGGGCGGGTACGAATGCAACCCGATCGAGTTTTTCGATGCGGCGATCGAGGTTGCGTCGGCATGTCCGTCGACCGCGTGGGTGCTGGGCGTCGTTGCCGTGCATAACTGGCAGCTGGCGCTCTTCCCGGAGCAAGCTCAAAAAGACGTTTGGGAAAGCGAGAACGGGCTCGATACGCTCACCGCGTCGTCGTACATGCCGGTCGGCCAAGTGACGCGCACCGACGGTGGTTATCGCCTGAGCGGCAAGTGGGGCTTTTCGAGCGGCTGTGACCACTGCCAGTGGACCTTTCTCGGCGCGTACGCTCCGAAGGAAGAGGGCGAACCGCAAGACATGTTCACGTTGCTTGTGCCGCGTTCCGATTATGATTTCGTCGATGACTGGTTTGTTTCCGGGCTCAAGGGCACCGGAAGCAAATCCGTGGTCGTCGACGATGCGTTCGTGCCGGAACACCGCGTGCACCGGATGTCGGATGCATACCGACTTCAGAGCCCAGGTAACGAAGTCAACCCAAGCCCTCTCTATCGCGTCCCGTTCGGCCAGTTGTTTACGCGAACTGTAGCGACGCCGGCGATCGGCATGCTCCAGGGCGCCCTCGAGGCGTATGTCGAGCTGAACAAGAGCCGCAAGGGTCGCGCGGATGG
>CP070713.1:3009608-3018056 GCA_020351445.1 Myxococcales bacterium | reverse complement strand
GAAGAGTTCCCACCGTGGCGACCTATGGATGCACCGAAGCGTGCTCGCAAATTGCGACCCAGACGCCCGAGCAAGTTGGACTGCGTGGATCGGGGCCGCCCCTCTCGGGCGTCGAAGTACGGATCGCGGGGGACGAAATCCAGGTTCGCGGTGACGTGCTCATGGACGGGTATCTCGGGGATGACCGCAGCGACGCACCTTGGACACTGGACGGGTGGTTCCGCACCGGAGACTTCGGTTCCTTCCTCCCAGATGGCCAGCTCCTCGTCCGGGGCCGGATCGATGATCTCATCGTGACGGGCGGCGAGAACGTGGCTCCTCAGGAAGTCGAAGCATGGCTGCATACCGTTCCGGGGATCGCGTCCGCATGTGTCTTCTCGTTGCCGCACGAGGAGTGGGGCGAGGAAGTGGTCGCTGCTGTCGTGACCGACTCAACGCAATACAACGCCGACGCCCTTCGGGAGCGGCTCAAAAGAGAGCTTGCGCCGCACAAGCGCCCAAGGCGGATCTGCGTGCTCGACGCACTGCCGCTGAATCGCTCGGGGAAGATCGATCGCGCTTCGGTCGCCGCCTTATGCTCTACCCAGCTGCGTCCGATTTAGCCTCTGTAGGCGCAGCCGATCTCTGCTAGGGTTCGGCCCTCGAGGGGAGACGACCATGGCAGATCACATCAGCGCTTCGCACATTCTACTCATGTACGTGGGCTCGGAGCGTTCCTCCGCAACGCGCAGCAAAGAGGAAGCCGCAACTCAAATCGCCGATATCGAGCAACAGCTTCAAGGCGGCGCCGACTTCGCCGCACTCGCGCGCCGGCATTCCGACTGCGGCTCCGCGCAAGCGGGCGGTGATTTGGGCGGCTTTGGCCGGGGCCAAATGGTCAAAGGCTTCGAAGATGCCGCCTTTGCGCTGAACGTCGGCGATACCAGCGGGGTCGTCGAGACGCCGTTCGGCTTCCACATCATTCGTCGGACGGGGTGATCACCCCGTCCGGGGCGTCGGACCGGGTGATCACCCGTCCGGGGCGTCGGACGGGCTGAGAAACTCACGCACGATGCCCGCATACCCTTCCCGGAAGGTCGGGTACTCGAACCGGTATCCGCTCTTGCGGAGCCGCGTGTTTCGGCACCGCTTGTTCAGTTGCTCGGCTTGTGCGGCCGGTGGTGCGGGAACGCCCAGCTCCGCGCTTAGCCAGGTCACGACGTCTGCGGTCGTGACGGGCTCGTCGTCCGAGCCCAAGTAGAGAGCGTCCGGGTTTTCCAAGCGCATCAAATGGTGCAACGCGCCCGCGCAGTCCTCGACGTGGATGCGGTTGGTCCAGCTTCCGGTGGCGGTCGCCTCGCCGTTCCAGACCTTCCGCACCAGCCGCGTTCGTCCCGGGCCGTAGATCCCCGACAGTCGCACATTGATCCCGGTCGCAGGCACTTGCCGAACGACCGATTCAGCCTCGAGCAAAACACGTCCGTTGAATCGAAGCGGCTCGGTAGCCGAGCTCTCGTCGACCCATTCGCCTTTGCTCTGACCGTAGACCGCGGTGCTCGATGTGAACAAGACCCGTCGCAGCGGGCAGCCCGCAGCTCGAAGCGCGTTCAGCAGATCACGCAACCCGTCGACGTAGACCGATCGATAGTGGTCTTCATCACGCCGGTCCGCACTCGCCGTGTAGAAAAGGTAGTCGAAAGCCGCAGGCGGCGCGTCGAAGCTTGCGGAGTTGGTCAGGTCGATGCGCCAGGGCTGGATCCCTCTCGCGAGGGCCTCGACTCGACGGCGCACTCCCCAGACCGCGCAGCCGTCGGCGAGCAGACGGGTCGCAAGCGCGTTTCCGACATCGCCACATCCGGCGATCAAGACTCTGTCATTCATGGCTCAGCCGCAAAGGCGGTTGCCGCCCTTGCCCTTGGCTGAATATGCGAAATCATCGGCGCGTTTCAAGACGCTCTCGACCGTGTCTCCAGGGCGGGCAATGCTCAGCCCCGCGCTCGCGGTCACCAGATTTGCGGGGTCGAACTTCATGCCGACCTCTCGAATGGCCGTGACAAAGCGGTTTCCGGCGACGCGGCCCTCTTCCTGGTTCGTATCCGGGAGTACGATCACGAACTCGTCGCCCCCATAACGACCCGCGACGTCCACCTCTCGGGTCGACCTTCGAAGTGCGTCCGCCACGCTTTGAAGCATTTGATCGCCTTGGAGGTGGCCGTGGATGTCGTTGACGCGCTTGAACTGATCCAGGTCGATCATCACCACGGCCATGGGCCGGCCACGATTCAACCAGGCCAGACCCTGTTCGATGTGGCTCAAGATGTGACGACGGTTCCAAAGCTTCGTCAATGGATCTTGTCGGGAGAGCTCTGCGAGGCGTTCGTTGGCGATCACGAGTTGGGTCTCGCGCTGATTGATCCTCTGAATCAAGGTCGCGACGATCGCAGTTCCGAACACCAGCAAAATGGTGACCATGAACGCTTGCAAGAACCCACCGAGCGCATCGGGGCGCTGCGATTGCATCCACAACGGGCCGTCGGGCGCAAACGGCAAGGCACCGCGGACCTCCATGATGACCACCGACGAGTACATGGCGGCGCCGATGCTAGAGAGCACGACGCCCATCCTCGGCGTCACCACGAGCGAGTTGACGATGCCCGCGACGAAATAGAGCGCCACGATCACGGTGCGAGACGAGCCGATCCGCTGGACGATGAAGGTGAGCAGCGCCATATCGAGGATGCCGCCCAAGAAGGGACGCCATGGACCGGCGATATCGCGCCAGATCAAGAACTGCTCCACGAGCGCGACTCCGGCGTACGCGATGAACACCCAACGGTGCGCGGTCATCGGAGGATAGAGGAGCGGTACGAGCCAAATGCCACAAGCCGCCAACAAGAAGCGAACCCATGCTGTACCGAAAGCCAATCTGTTGGAATTCATTGCCGGCGTACCAGTCCAAGTATTCTAGCTTAACCCATCAGGATTATATCATACTGAACGGCGGCTGGCCCGGTCTTACCAGGGCCATGGTACGGGCGCGTGACCCCTTTTCGAGTCATTACCGCAGTTCCTCCGGGTGAGGTTGGGCGCATGAGCGACGACACAACGACACAGCAGCTAGAGCAACTGATCGAGCAACGGATCGTCTTCTTCGACGGCGCGATGGGCACGATGATCCAGCGGGCCGGTCTCGAAGAAGCGGACTTCCGCGGCGATCGGTTTCGCGATCATCCGGGCAGCTTGCAAGGCAACAACGACCTACTCGTTCTCACCCGGCCGGATGTGATCCGTGCGATCCACGAGGCATACCTAGATGCCGGCGCCGACATCGTCGAGACGAACACGTTTAACGCGAATGCGTTCTCGCAAGCCGACTACGACCTTCAAGAGGCAGTCTACGATCTCAACGTCGCTGCGGCGCGTCTTGCCAAGGAGGCCACGGCCAGTCGAGCAGACAGGCCGTGCTTCGTGGCGGGCGCGATCGGCCCGCTCAACAAGACCCTGAGCCTCAGCCCAGACGTCAATGACCCGGGTTTCAGGGCGCTCACTTTCGACGAGGCACGAGAGGCGTATGCCGAACAAGTGCGCGGGTTGATCGACGGCGGCTCCGATCTCCTCCTCGTCGAAACGATCTTCGACACGCTCAATGCCAAGGCGGCGCTCTGCGCGATCGACGACGTGTTTGCCGAGAAAGGTGTCCGGCTTCCCATCGTGATCTCGGTCACCATCGTCGACAAGAGCGGTCGTACCTTGTCCGGCCAAACCGTGGAGGCCTTCTACGTCTCCATCGAGCACGCTCAGCCATTGGCCGTGGGCATCAACTGCTCCCTGGGCGCTCAGGAGATGCGCCCCTTCCTGAAGGAGCTCGCCGAGATCGCCGATTGCCACGTGCACTGCTACCCCAATGCGGGCCTTCCCAACGCCTTTGGTGGCTACGATCAAACGCCTGAAGAGATGGCCGAGCTGCTCCGGGGCTTCGCCACCGACGGGATGGTGAACCTCATCGGTGGCTGCTGTGGCACCACCCCAGATCATATCCGAGCGATTGCCAGGGCTGTGCGGGAAGTCGCGCCGCGGCCGAAGCCCAAGCGCGATGAACACTATCCGCGCTTCAGCGGGCTCGAGCCGTTGGTCATTCGGCCGGAGACGAACTTCATCGTGGTCGGCGAGCGGACCAATGTGACGGGCTCGGCCAAGTTCCGAAGGCTGATCACCGAGGGCGACTACCCAGAGGCCGTCTCGGTGGCCCTTCAGCAGGTACGCAACGGCGCAAACATCATCGATGTCAACATGGACGAGGGCATGCTCGATTCCGAGCAGGCGATGACTACGTTCTTGAATCTCATCGGCGCCGAGCCCGAGATCTCGCGCGTGCCGATCATGATCGACAGCTCGAAATGGAGCGTGCTCGAGGCGGGTTTGAAGTGCGTGCAAGGCAAGGCCATCGTCAACTCGATCAGCCTGAAAGAGGGCGAAGCCGAGTTCCTCGACAGGGCTCGCCAGGTGCGTCGCTACGGCGCCGGCGCCGTGGTGATGGCCTTCGACGAGCAAGGGCAAGCCGAGACGGTCGAGCGGAAGGTCGAGATTTGCGCGCGAGCGTATCGGCTTCTGGTCGAAGAAGCGGGATTTGCAGGAACTGACATCGTGTTCGATCCCAACATCTTTGCGGTGGCTACCGGGATCGAAGAGCACAACGAGTACGCGATCAATTTCATCGAGGCGACGAGACAGATCAAGGAGCGCTGCCCCGGAGCGTTGGTCAGCGGAGGCGTGAGCAATCTCAGCTTCTCGTTCCGCGGCAACAACCGCGTCCGCGAAGCGATGCACTCCGCGTTCCTCTATCACGCGATCGCCGCCGGAATGGACATGGGCATCGTCAACGCCGGCCAGCTCGAGGTGTACGAAGAGGTCCCCAAAGACCTGCTCGAGCACGTCGAGGACGTTCTCTTCAATCGGCGCACCGACGCGACCGAGAGGCTCGTCACGTTGGCGGAGACGGTCAGGGGCAAGGGAAAGCGGCAAGAGCACGACCTCACCTGGCGCGAGGCGTCGGTCGAGGGGCGGCTGGAGCACGCGCTGGTCAACGGTGTGGTCGACTTCGTCGTCGACGACACCGAGGAAGCGCGGTTGAAGTATCCGCGGCCGCTGGATGTCATCGAAGGCCCGCTGATGAACGGGATGGCCGTCGTGGGCGACCTCTTCGGCGCCGGCAAAATGTTCCTGCCACAGGTCGTGAAGAGCGCCCGCGTCATGAAGAAGGCAGTCGCACATCTCGAGCCGTTCATGGAAGACGAGAAGGCCGAGGGCTCCACGCAGGGCAAGGTCCTTCTCGCGACTGTGAAGGGTGACGTGCACGACATCGGGAAAAACATCGTCGGCGTCGTGCTCGGCTGCAACAACTACGAGGTCGTGGACCTGGGCGTCATGGTTCAGGCCGAGAAAATTCTCGACACCGCAGTGAACGAGAAGTGCGACATCGTCGGCTTGAGCGGGCTGATTACGCCGTCGCTTGACGAGATGGTGTACGTCGCCTCGGAGATGCAGCGACGGGGTTTACAGAATCCGCTACTGATCGGCGGTGCGACGACCAGCAAGGCGCACACTGCGGTCAAGATCGCGCCTGTGTATGACGGCAGCGCCGTGCACGTCTTGGACGCCTCGCGCGTCGTCAATGTTGTCTCCGACCTCTTGAGCCCCGAACGCCGGGCCCAATTCGATGCCAAGAACCGCAGCGAGCAGGAGAAGTCGCGGAAGCTGTTCGAGCACCGCCAGAACCGCGAGCTGATTTCCCTCAGCATCGCCCGTGAAAACGGAGCCTCGATCGAATGGCGAAACCAAGACGTGCCGACCCCCGCATTTCAGGGGCGCCGCGTCGTCGATGAAGTGACGCTCGAAGAGATCGCTCAGTATATCGACTGGACCTTTTTCTTTTCCGCCTGGGATCTCAAGGGGAAATTTCCGAAGATTCTCGACCACGACCGTCACGGGGCGGCTGCGCGCGAGCTCTACGATCATGGTCGCGCGCTGCTCGACCGCGTCATTTCGGAGCACCTTCTCACGCCGCGCGGCGTGTATGGATTCTGGCCGGCGAATCGGGACGGCGACGACATCGTCGTGTGGGCCGATGAGGGACGTAGCCGTGAGTACCTGCGCTTCCACATGCTGCGTCAACAGGCGGTCAAGCCTAACGAGCAGCCGTACTTCTGTCTCTCGGATTTCGTAGCACCGGCCGGTGTCGGCATCGAGGACCACATCGGAGCCTTTGCGGTCACGACGGGAATCGGCGCCGATGAGGTCGCGCGGAGCTTCGAGCGGGATCACGACGACTACAACGCCATCATGGTCAAAGCGCTCGCCGACCGTCTGGCCGAGGCGTTTGCGGAGCTCCTACACGAGCGCGCACGTCGCGAGTGGGGCTACGAGCCCGCGGGGGCCTTCACCAACGAAGAGCTCATCGCAGAGAAATACCAGGGTATCCGGCCTGCGTTCGGCTACCCCGCATGCCCCGACCACACGGAAAAGAAGACTTTGTGGGAGTTGCTCGGCGTGAACGACATCGGGATTTCCCTGACCGAGAACTTCGCGATGAACCCCGGCGCGAGTGTCAGCGGCATCTATTTGGCTCACCCGCAAGCCCGGTATTTCGCCGTAGGCCCTATCGACCGCGACCAGGTCGAAGACTACGCGCGCCGAAAGAAGATGACCGTTGAGGAGACCGAGCGCTGGCTGCAACCGAACCTCGGCTACCAGCGAGGGGGTTGATGCAAAGGCCGCGCCTCCGAGATCTACTTCCGGTAACCGTTCGCGTCTTCGATCTGGAGGAGGTGACCACGCAGAGCCACCGCGAGACGGATCCTCGCGGAGTAGGCTTGACTACGCAGGACGTCGAGGCGATTTGGCAGGCGGTCGTGCGCTTTTACAAAGTGGGCCTTCATCCAGCTATCGCTCTGTGCATTCGGCGCAGGGGCGAAATCATTCTCGACCGCGCGATCGGTCACGCTCGCGGAAACAGCCCGCAGGACCCCGAGGGAACGCCGCTTGTGAAGGCAACCCCCGACACCTTGTACAACTTCTTTTCGGGATCGAAGGCCGTCACCGCCATGCTGATTCACCTTCTGCAGGAAGAGGACCAGCTGCATGTTGACGAGCCAGTCGCCACGTTCATTCCCGAGTTTGCGAAGCGGCGGAAGCACAGCATCACGATTCGCGATCTACTGACCCACCGTGCTGGCATTCCTGCGACGCCCCAGGAAGCGATCGACCTCGACCTGTTGTCGAATCCCGAGGAGATCATCCATGCCTCGTGCGAGCTCGAGCCGACCCATCGACCCGGCAGTGTACAGGCCTATCAAGCGGTCACGAGCGGATTCATTTTGGGGGAGATCGTCCGGCGCGTGACCGGCGATACCATCCAAGACTTCTTGACGGCCAAAGTTCGGGAACCGTTGAAGCTCCAGCACTTTAGGTACGGAGTTTCGCCGGAGCTTCTCGACCGCGTCGCCGTCGATGCATTCACCGGGCCCACTCCGACGTGGCCCTACAAAAACCTCGTGCAGGTGGCCTTCGGGGCGTCGATGCGGGAACTGGTCGATCTGAGTAACGATTCGCGTTTCCGGATGGCTGTCGTGCCTGCCGCGAACATCATCGCGACGCCCGAAGAGATTACGCGCTTCTTCGAGACGCTCCTTTGCGGCGGAACCTACGAGGACACCCGCATTTTCGACCAGCGGACGGTTGCTCGAGCGACGGAGCCGCAGGTGACGGGACAGGTGGATCGCGTGTTGATGATGCCGATTCCGCTATCGATGGGCTTCATGCTCGGAGGGCGCACGTTTGGTTTCTACGGGCCGCGCACGGCCAACGCGTACGGCCACCTCGGCTTCACCAACGTCCTTGGATGGGCGGACCCCGACCGTGACATCAGCGTCGCCTTCATGAATACGGGCAAGCCGCTGCTGTCCGCGAAGATGGTGGCCTGGTTGAATGTGACGCGCGTCATCGGCACGCGCATTCCGCGAGATCGCGCCTAGGAATGGAAGGGCAGAACGTCGCGGTCCAGTACTTCCTGCCATTCACGATCGCGATGATCATGCTGGCGATGGGCCTCGGCCTCGTGATCGACGACTTTCGCCGCATCTTCGAAAAGCCCCGCGCCGTAGTGATTGGACTTGGGGCGCAACTGGTCTTGCTGCCGGTCCTGGGGTTTGCCGTGGCACTTGGTTTCGGCTTGCGCCCGGAGCTCGCGGTGGGCTTGGTGCTGTTGACGGCGTGTCCTGGCGGAGCGCACAGCAATCTTTACGCTAGCCTGGCGCGCGCGGATGTGGCGCTATCCGTGACGCTGACCGCCGTTTCGGGGTTTGTCACGATCGCGACGATTCCGCCGCTCGTGCGACTGGCGACGACTGTGTTCGCTACCGGAGGCGAGGTTCCCAAGCTGCAAATCCTCGACACCACCTTTCAGATCTTCGT
>CP070713.1:3000272-3009508 GCA_020351445.1 Myxococcales bacterium | reverse complement strand
CTGCCACCGAACACACCCGCTAGAAGGTTCGCCTGCGGGTTGGCGACCGCTTGGCTGGTCGCGACCGGCACTGCGTTCTACGTGGGTGCGACGACGGTAGCGTATGCCCTCGGTGTATCGCTGATCTCGGTGGCTGCGTTGGTGAGCGTGACCCACTACTGCATTCCGTCGGTCATCTTCAATGCGCTCTTCGAAACGAAGCAGCCACAGCAGGCGTAACCCCCGCACGATTCAAGCTAGCCCCGACGTGTCCGCGATTCGCTCCCAGCGAGTCGCGGTACGCGTTTAATGTTGGCGACTGCGATTCGGATTTGTGCGGCAGAGATGACGGGCCGACATTCACAATCGGACATGAGCCGAGACTTTCCATGTCCAAAAGGACATGTCCGATCGGATATGAGAGCCCGCGTCTCCCTCTCGATCACAAGCGTTTCTCCATGAAAAGCGGGACCGAACGCCAACGGAGAGATGTGGCACGGCGGTTGCAAAACCCTTCAGCCAACAACGGCAACCACGGGAGGAGAAGCCATGGACACCGTCGATACACAGGCACTGGAAAGCAAGGTCAAAGACATGTACGAGCGCGTGGCGCACGACCCTCACGGAGACTTTCACTTCGAGATGGGGCGCGCTCTCGCCGAGCGCCTCGGCTACTCACCCTACGATCTCGACCGGGTCCCGGCTCCGTCGATCGATTCATTTGCGGGTGTCGGCCACCACTTCGAGCTCGCGACGCTGCAATCGGGCGAGCACGTGCTCGACCTCGGCAGCGGAAGCGGCCTCGACTCCTTCGTCGCGTCACTCAAGGTCGGCTCAACCGGCCGGGTTGTCGGCGTCGACATGACCACGGCCCAGCTCGAGAAAGCCACCGAGCTGCGACAACGCGGCGGCTTCTCGAACATCGAATACGTTCAAGGCTACATCGATCAGCTCCCGTTCGAGGACGAGAGCTTCGATTGCGTGATCAGCAACGGCGTGTTCAACCTGGTCGCCAACAAAGAAGGCACCTTTAAGGAAGCAGCCCGTGTGCTGAAGCGCGGCGGCCGGCTGGCCCTGAGCGACATCGTCACCGCTGTGCAGCTCCCCAATGGCATCGTCTGCAACGCCACCTTGTGGGCCGCGTGCATCGGAGGCGCCATGCATCGAGAAGCCTACCAGCAGGCAATCCAAGACGCCGGCCTGACCATCCAGGTCGTGCAGCCGAACCCGCAGTACGACTTCATCAGCGACCAGGCCAGTGGCGCAACGAAGAAATACCAAGTGCAGAGCATCTCGCTCGTCGCCGTGAAGCTGTAACCCACGAAACATCAACCGCTGCAACTAACAGAGGACAAGATCATGGGTAAGAATCACACACGAAAGTACCTTCAAGTGCAGGGCTTCCATCTGGACGACGACGCCCTAGCGGAAATCGGCCCGTGGATGCGCTGGCCATACGCGCTTTGCGCAAGCATCCTGGTGACAGGTGTTGTGCTCGCTTCGCCCTGGATTATCTGGACGTTGGCGCCGATAGCCTTTGCGACCGTGTTCCTGCCGAGCCATCCGTTCAACTATCTCTACAACTATGGTGTGCGTCACCTGACCGGCACGCGCCCGCTCCCGCCGGGCACGCCCCAAGGGAGGTTCGCCTGCGGCTTGGCAGCGGTCTGGCTGGCCGGAACCGGCTTTGCATTCTTCACCGGTGCAACGACGGTGGGCTATGTGTTGGGCGGCGTGCTCGCAGCGATGGCCACACTCCTGGCAATGACACACATCTGCATTCCTTCGTTCGTCTACAATGCCATCGTGGGCGCGAAGCCCTCGGAGCACGCGCGCACTACCGCTTGAGCCACAGAACGCGGCCGCGAGCGCCTGGAAGCGCGATTGTGAGCACGCCGTCCTCGATATCGGGGGCGGCGTGCTTGCCTGTTTCGGGGTCGAGCAGAACCGCCTCTTCAAACGCCCCGTCGATGCGCATTTGCTCGCTACGTTGGTCGTAGCTCTCGTTGAAAATGAAGTAGAGGTCGTCGCCACCGACCAAACGGTGCTGGACCGACATCGTACGTGGGCCGCCGCCCGCCGGGGCAAGGGATGGGTCGACGCCGGCTTCGCGGATGGCAGCAGCGGCTTCAGACATCGTGCTGACCCGGATCACCTCATCCGCAAGCTCAGCGACCAATGCGGCCACCTGCGCATCGCGGGCGTCGGCGTCGGCCAAACCAAATGCCCGTTTCGGCAAGTCGCCTATCCAGATCACGGGAACACCTGCCTGTCCCGCACGCTTGACGGCCTCGAGGAGCCCGGGATCGCTCGCATGGAGGTCATTGACGAGCAGCGCACGATAAGAAGACTGACCGACGGTGAGCAGGCCGCCTGCGGCGCTCGAGCTTGACAGCGCAGCGCGACTCACCCAGTCGTAGAGGTAGCCAGCGCCGCGGAGGGTCTTGCTCTCCTCGGATTCGAGGCCGCCGGGCTCGACGGCTTGCGCGTACAGATTCACGAAATTCTCGGCTCGCGGACCCGCCTTCAGCCATGCGATCTCCGATACATCGGTTCCCCGGCTCGTCGCATAGGTCAAGCGTGCGGCCGCTCGGTTGAGGGCTGGCATCGACGCCCAAATCGGATTTCCTGGGTGAATGTCGAAGCTGAGGGGAAGCGGGCCGACCGTCGAGTCGGCATCATCGCGAGGAATGAACGGGAACCAACGCTCGTCATCGGCTTGTGTGTACGGATAGGCCACCCCGTGATGCACGAGACGGTTGATGCCGGCCGAAAATGCCCGGCCCATCAAGAGCCAGGCCTGGTCGAGTGAGAAGGCTTCCGCACTGGGCGGCGCCACAGTGACAAAGGTCTCGTTGCTCACATACCGCAGGCCCGCGACGTGCGCGGCCGACGCGGCCAGCCTGAAGAAGTCCCAAGCGCCACCAGCGTAAAGGCCTTCTGATTCCGGCACGTCGGCCCGCGCATAATCATCGAGCACGTCGCCATAGCCGCCATGCGCTTGGAGCCGAAACTGCACGCCGCGAGATTCCGCCCATATCTTGATCGGAGCGACGAGCTCCTCGGCAAAAAGCCTGCTGCGAATCGTTTCGTAATCCTCGCGAGCGCGCACGCCCCGCTCGTCAGCGGTCTGATAGCGATGCCCACCGTTACCCGAGAGCAGATTGGCGTATTCGGACTCGCCGTTCACGAAGAACACGAAGGGCAGAAACGGGTCGATGGCGTAGCCAAGAACGCCGCGGAACGAGTCCCCAAAGGCCGTGGTCCAAGGAAGCTCCGCCACCAGCTCGAAACTGTCGACGAAAATGGCACGAGGCGGGCAATCCGTCACCGCGTCGAGCCAAGGTGTGCCTAGTCGCTCGAGGTACGCGTCGATGCCCTTCCGGTCGAGATGATCGATGATCCGCGGGTCTTCTTTGGGACCGGGGTAGGCGGCGGCGGCGGGGAAATGAAGCACGCGGTTTTCGTACATCGCGAAGATACGGTGCGGACCGTCGGGCACGTCCCAAACGAGCCGATCTCCCATCACTTGCGAAGTGAGATCGATGGTCGGGCCGAGCTCGGGTGGCGATGCGTCGGCATCGACGAGCTCCGCGGCCATCACCGCTACGAGCACGAGCTCGTCATCGAAACCGTCGATCGAAGGGAATATCGCGTTGCTCTGCTGAATCCACGCCGGCGGATCGGGTTTCGGGAGCGGAGCATCAAAGCGGTCGGGCCCCACCACGTCCTCCTCGACCTCGGCAGCCAAGAGCTGGCGCGCGCCATCCTGATCGATGCCCAACGCGCCGCTAGACCAACCGCTCCCCAGCGTGAGGTCCCAGGCTAAGCCCAAAGACTGGGCTTCACACCCCGCGATTTTAAGGTTTTCGAGAAAGGCGTCGTCGCCGACCGACCGAACTCGCGGATCCGCCTCGAGATCCGCGTTTGCGATGTTGAGCGCAACCGGTTGCACTTCGACGGCGCCGTACCCAGCGTTGGCCAGATCACGGAGCTGCGCGCGAATCGAAGCCGGGTCGACCGAACCGCCGGGCCACCACCAGCGCGCCTGTGGGCTGAGCTCGACCGGCGGATTGGCAAACGTCGCGATCGAAAACGCGTCGTCGTCGATGGCAACCGAGCTCTTGGACTCAGTGCAGCCTGACGCGAAGAAAGCCGCAGCACCAATGAGAACTAGGGGCAGAATCTTCATAATCCAAGGTTGCGACGACCCTAGCACTCGCGTGCTGGCCCGCCCAGTCTGGGCGCAATCCGCGCTTTTCATGGCGATCCATACCGATTGGTCTGAGATTTTGGCAACGACGAAGCGGATTTGTGAAGATGGAAAGGTCTCCCACGGGGGAAGGAGCGATGATGATCAAGTTTGTTCAGTGTGTGCGGCGCAAGCCAGGCCTTTCGAAGCAAGACTTCCGCGAGCATTGGGGCGGGTACGGCGAGAAGGTCAGGGAGATCGCGAGCGCTTCGAAGGCGGCACGTTGCATCTCGAGCACCGCGCTGGTGGTCGATCAGAACATGGAGATCATGCAGTCGCGAGGCACCAAGGCGCCCTACGACGGCATGGTGGAGCTCTGGTGGCAAAAAGGCGCAGACGTCGTTGCGTTTCTTCAGACCAACGTCGGTGCCGAGATGGTCGAAGAGCTTCGCGCGGCGCAAGAGGCGTTCATGGACCTCCCCAACTGCACCTTCTTCTTCGCAAGCGAAGACGCGTAGCCTTTTCTCTATTGCGTTTTGCGAGGCTTCCGGTAGAAAAACGGCTTCGCAAGGAGCTACGTCATGACGAATCCAGAGCTGGATCCCTCACATATCATGCAAGTCGGAATGGGCTTTTTTGGTTCTCGAACGCTTCTGTCCGCGGTTCAGTTCGAGCTGTTCACGCATCTCAGCGGGCAGAAGCTGACGGGTGAGGCGATTCGGGACCGCCTCGGACTTCACCCTCGAGCAATTCCGGACTTCCCGGACGCGCTCGTCGCGTTGGGCTTGCTCGAGCGCGAAGGCGATGGGCCGGACGCGCGCTACGGAAACACGCCCGCAACGGCAGCGTTTCTCGACAGGAACAGCCCGCAGTACATCGGCGGAATTCTCGAGATGGCGAGCAGCCGCCTCTACCGCTTCTGGGGAGGCCTCAGTGAAGCGCTCAAAACCGGTGAGCCGCAAAACGAAGTCAAAGAAACAGGCGAGCCGCTGTTCGCCAAGCTGTACTCGGCGCCCGAGCGGCTCGAGCAGTTCATGAACGCGATGGCAGGCGTCTCCGCGGGCAACTTCAAGGCCCTCGCTGAGAAGTTCGATTTTTCGAGGTACAAGACGCTCGTGGATGCGGGGGGCGCGACGGGGCAGCTCTCGTGCATGGTCGCCGCGGCGAATGCGCACATGCATTGCACCTCGGCCGATCTGCCGGAAGTCGAGCCGATCGCCAAGAACTACATCGAGCGAGCAGGATTGTCGGATCGGGTCAACACCGCTGTGGTCGATTTCTTCGCCGACCCGCTTCCCAAAGCCGATGTGATCACGATGGGCATGATCCTTCACGACTGGAATCTCGAAAAGAAGAAGCATCTCATCAAGCTGGCCTACGATGCCTTGCCGCCCGGGGGCGCCTTCATCGTGGTCGAAGCGCTGATCGACGACGCCCGCCGCGAAAACGCGTTCGGGCTATTGATGTCCCTCAACATGCTGATCGAGTTCGGAGACGCATTCGATTACACGGGCGCGGACTTCAAGGAGTGGTGCAGTGAAGCGGGCTTTACGCGATTCGAGATCATCCCGCTCGCAGGCCCTTCGTCCGCCGCGGTCGCGTACAAGCCCAGCTAGGGATGCCGGATCCAGGCTACTTGGTGGTCGCCCTCGTCGTCAGTAGCGTCGGTTTCGTGATGTTCATGTACGGCAAGAAGCAGCACCGGCCGGTCCAAATGGGCTCCGGCCTGCTGCTGTTGCTCTTTCCGTTTTTCGTGCATGACGGGCTGTGGCTGGGAGTAGTAGGGGCTGCGGTCTGCGCAATCGTGTGGGGTAGCGTCAAAGCGGGGCTCTAGTGGCCTTGTGCATTGGCAGCGGCCGGTATAATGAGACCGCGATGATCTTCCGTCGCAAAGACAAACCGAAAGAATTGACCCCGCAGGCCCGCGAACATCTCGCAGCGATCGTCGAGCAATATCTGGCCCATGCTGACGATGCGACGCGGCGCATCGTCACAGCCGTGGCCGGGTTGCTCGCCAAGGTTGCCTATGCAGACGGACACTATTCGATACAGGAAGAAGCGACCATTCAAAAGGAGCTCAGCCGGGTGCACGGCCTGAGCCAGGCAGGCGTCGATGCGATCTGCGGGCTCTTGGCCGATCAGATCGGTCACGTGGCGCTGCTCGGCGACCACGATTGGACACGCGATCTGCGAGAGCTCGCCGATCGCGAGCTGCGTCTCGAGGTGCTCGAAGTGCTGATCGAGATGGCGGTCGCCGACCACGTCCTCAAGCACGACGAGCAAACCCAACTACGCCGCATCGCCAAGGCGCTCAGCCTCACGCAAGACGAGTACAACGCGCTTCAAGCGAAGCACCGCGACAAACTCTCGACGCTGAGCTAGGGGCGGCCGCGCGGCTACCCCGTCTGCGCGAGCATCTTCTGCATCAACCCGTGAAGCAGATTGACCGCCTTGAGGGGGCGAATCATCACCTTGAAGTCGTCGATCTTGCCGTCCGCATTCCAGTGGACCATGTCGACGCCGTTGATGTGGATGCCATCGATCTCGGCCGTGAACTCGAGCACCGCATCGGAATCGCCGATGACTTCCCGAACGTAGGTGAAGTTGCTGCTGCCAAGCACCATGATAGCCGCACTGAGATAGAGCTTCGTGAGCTGCTTTCCCTTCTGCGGGGTATGCACGACCGGCGAGTGAAACACCGCATCCTCGGCCAGGATGTCGTCCAGCGCGCCAACGTTCCGCTCTTCAATGAGCCGGTGCCAACTATCGATCGCAGGTCTACCCATGGTGGGGACTGTCCCCTTTTTCGGGCCGAAGCGAAACTGGAATTAACCCTTCGAAAAAGGGGACTGTCCCCTTTGTTCTTGCTCGGTGATGCCGGCGGCTTTTTTTAGGTCTTCGAGGGCGGGGGCTAGGGCTTCGGTGATGATGTGGGGGTCGGGGATCGCCTCCGCATCGGCAATCAGGGAAAAGGTCAGCTCGCCGCAGTAGCTCCAGCCCGTGATATTTAGGCCGATTCCCTCGACTGCTGGGCCGACCGAGTAGATCGTCCGCAAGCGCGCGCCGGCAACGTACAGCGGGTGATCGGGACCGCGAACGTTGGAAACGACGAGATTGGCGGGCGGCGGCAGGTAGTCGGACATCCTCGATTGCGAAAAGGCGCCGAGGATCCACCGGTAGATGCCCGCCGGAGCAGCGTCGGACCAGTCGAGCAGGGTCTCTATCCCGAGCTGTCGCTGCACCTCTTTCGACTGGGAGGTAATGGTGTGAATCATTTGCAGACGCAGGAGCGGGTTGGTCACGTCGTTGCACAGGGATGTGAAGAGATTGGCAACACGATTGCCCGCTTCACGTGGTGCATTGCCCGGCGTCGCCACCGCGATCGGCACGCTTGCAACCAGCGGCCGGGACAAATGCTCTCCGCGGTCTTCGAAGAATTTGTTGAGCGCACCTGCAACGGTCGCCAACACGACATCGTTCAACGTCACGTTTGCTGCGTTCTTGACCCGTTTGAAATCCGCGAGCGGCAACGACGTCGAAGCAAAGGAGCGACGGGGAGAAAGCGTGCGATTGAACACCGTCCGCGGCGTCACAAACGGGTACGGCACGTCGATGACCCGATGTTTGAGGTTCTTGAGCACGTTGATGCTGCCGCGGATTGTCCTTCTCACCAACGGCCCCAACGCGCCCAACTGCTGCCGCTGGTCGAGGAACGCCCCGATGACGAGCTCGGGTCGAGATGGCAGGCGTTCTGGAGTCCAGGCGGGCGTCGGCACGTTGAGATCATCCCGATCGGGGTCGAGGTTCATCACCTTCGCCAGCATCGTGGCTGACGCCACGCCGTCAGCGAGGCTGTGATGGATCTTCGTCACCAACACGACGCCGCCGTCCGCCAGCCCTTCGAGAAGCCACGTCTCCCAAAGAGGACGATCGCGCGGCAGTTGGATGCTCGCGATCTCCGCAATGGCCTGGTCCATCTCGCGATGCCCGCCTGGCTCTGCGATCTTCTTGCGATAGAGATGGCGCCCGATGTCGAAGTTCGGATCATTGACCCACATCGGGTGATGGAGCCCGCCGGGAACTTCGACTGGGCGCAGCCGAAGGCGAGGCACTAGATGAAGCTTGCTTTCCATCGAGGCGCGCACGAGCTCGAAAACATCGGCGTAAGGAATCTCGGCCGGCAGATCGATGACGGCGACCTTGAGCGTGTGCATGTGCACGCTGGGGGTTTCCATATAAAGAAAGGCAGCGTCTTGCCCGGTAAAGCGCTCCATTTCGGACCTCACCGATCCAAAACGGCGAAGCCGGCTTTGTGAAGGCGGTGATCGACGAAAGGCGCAACCTCGGACGACCAGAAGAAGCTGACGTGGCCACCGGCGAACCAGCGAATACCGGGTTGCTGCCAGTGCTCCCACAACCGCTCGGCCTGCTCGGGCGTAGACACCTTGTCGTCGCTTCCAGCAAAGATGAAGCGGTTTTCGAGCTTCGTGTGCGGCGTGACGGACAACGG
Source organism: Myxococcales bacterium (assembly GCA_020351445.1). Lineage (GTDB taxonomy): Bacteria > Myxococcota_A > Polyangia > Polyangiales > Houyiibacteriaceae > SG8-38. The sequence goes on along the minus strand of CP070713.1, from coordinate 3,000,827 downwards.
CGAGACCAGCTCGAACAGCTCGCGCGTGTGCACGCCGAGCACGCCGTTGTCCTCGGCCTCTTGACGCTGATCGACGGGCGCGTGGTGCACAAATAGGTCGGGGATGTCACAGACGGGGATGCCCGCGATGACGATGTCGACGTTCTCGAGACCCGAGAGCAACGCCGAAACATAGGAACCCATCGAGAGCCCGTACACCCCAATCTTGGTGGCGCCTTGGGCGCGCGCCCATTGGATCAAACGGCGGGTGTCCCACACGGCTTGGGACACGCCATGGAACGCGTCGAGAAGATCAAAGGACAGCAGCGAGGCCACCGGCAAGGCCGCAGGCTTGCGAGGACCGTGAAGCGGAAGCACAGGCATCAACAGGTTCAGCCCGAGCTCGTGGTGGAGCATCTCGGCCCGGAAGCCGGCGAAGTCCGCGTAAGGGCCGCCGGTCCCGAGGCCATGCAGACAGATCAGCCAAGGCCGCTCTGGGCCGCTGTGGCGGGCAACCCAGGCGTGGCCGATGTGATTACGGTCGTAGTTGTTCCACCTTTCGCCCGCCGGATCATT
>CP070713.1:2994930-3000172 GCA_020351445.1 Myxococcales bacterium | reverse complement strand
AGGGCTCCTGCCATCCGCGCTCGGCAAGGTGCACCCGAAGCGTCGGACGCCACACTTGGCGATCCTCACGATCCTGGTAGTGGCTCTCGCCCTCGCTCTATCGGGCACCCTCACCTATCTGGCCGGGACGACGAGCCTCCTGCTCCTCCTCGTCTTCTTCACGCTCAACCTCTCGCTGATCGCGATCAAGCGCCGCGACGGCGAACCCGTGCGCACGTTTTGCGCACCTCGAGTGGTCCCGGTCGTCGGGGCCCTCACCTGCCTTGGCCTCATGCCGTTCGTGCCCCGAGGCTCGCTCCTGACGGCCGGAATCATCCTCCTGCTCGGCTCAGGCATCGTAGCCCTGCGCACGCGGCGTGGGACCGCCTAGTCGTCCTTAGACTTCAGCGGCTTCATCGGCTTCGTCGGCTTCATCGGCTGCTCGCGCGGGGGGATCGAGGGCCGAAACTCCGCCTTCCTTAGGTCGATAAGTACTATCACCAGGAACAACGCGAATGATAGCGTTCCGATACCTTGCCCGACGGACATCGCCATCATCACCGGAATCCAACCTTGGTCGAAGAGCGACCAGCTCATGAGCGCCAAGCCGATGAGCCCGAGCACGCAGGCCCACACCATCAAGCGCGACCGCGAGGCGGTGTCGAGGAACTCTTCGGCCTTGGCTCGGAGGTTCACGTTCCCTCGGGTGTTGGGTGTTGGAGCGCCGAATGAACCTCGGCATCCGATGGAGTTTCTTCGTCCGGTTTGCTAAAAGGATGCGCGTACCCGTGACAGCCGGCGCTCGCGCAGCTCGTCGCTCCGGTACGAAGGTCTTCGAGAAGTCCGTTATGGTCCGCCACGCCGTTCCAGATCTTTCCGGTCGTACTGTGACACTGCATGCAGTTGTTGTTCTTGAAGGGCCGGGCGATGTGAATCTTGGGGAGCGCCTCCTCCATGTCGTACCAGGCGTACTCGCTCAAAAACATGTACACGTGCCCCATGCCGCCGAGCTTGGTCATCGCGTAACCGAACATCCCGTAGTCCTTGTGACAAACGTAGCAACTCTTGTCTCCGAACTTGATGGTACGGGAGTGAATGGCCGCCAGCGACAGGCTCTCCGGATCGTTGGCGTCGGCGATGTGCATGTCCATGGTGTGACAGCTTCCGCAGAACGCCTGGTGCTCGGTGGCCCGAAGACCCTCCACGTTGCCGATCATGGCAACCATGATTGGCAGCACCCCGACACCCAACATCATCACCGACTTGCCCGCCGCGTCGAGCGGTGGCCGCTTGATCAAGTAGTACAGCATGATGACGGCTGCGACGACAGCACACGTCAGGGCGATCCAAGACAGCGGCGATACATGCATGTTGGCTCTTGCTCGCCCCGCACGAAGAGGTCCGAGCAACATGACCATGATTCAGGATCGGGTCGTAATGCAAGCCGGAAGATCCGCGGCGCGCGGCGTTGGGCTCTCGCGTTCGCCGCATCGATCGCGTTGCTGCTCCTGGCACCCCTACCGCAGGCCGCCGCCCAGCCGCATAGCGTGGGCGCCGAGCTCTGGGGACAACTCGATCCAAATGTCGGGCTGATCATCCTGGAGGGGTCGACGCGGAAATATCCATACGTCGACGCGGAGGCTCTCATTTGGGGAGGCGCCGGCTCGCCTCAGTTCGGCTTGCGCGACAACGAGGCGACCTTTGAAGCGCTCGTGATCTCGGTCAAGGTGCGCGATCCAAAAGGTATCAGCGATGCCAGGCTGGGACGCTTCATTCTCGGAACCGGCGCGGTGCGCGCCCAGCACATCGATGGTGGGCACCTCACGTTGCGTGCGCCTTCGAAGACGCACTTCGAGGCCTTCGGCGGGGTGCCGATTGACGGCAACATCGAAGGGCGCAGGTACGATTGGATCGCGGGCGCCCGGGTCTCCCAGGGGCTCGGCAAGATCGGGACGCTCGGCGGCTCGTACTACAACCGCTACAACGCCGGTCAGCGTTCCGACGAAGAGGTTGGAGTGGATTTCTCGTTACGAGCCGCGAGCTGGCTCGACATGGCCGCCAAGTTCTCCTGGGAGATCGTCAACCCCGGCCTCGCGGAAGTGCTCGCAACCATTTCCTCCCAAACCAACAACCGCAAGTTCCGAGGTGAGCTCTTCGCGAGCAAGCGCAACCCCACGCGCTTCCTGCAGCAGACCTCGCTTTTCACCGTTTTGGGTGACCTAGGAACTTTGAAGACGGGGGCCAATCTCTTCTGGAGGGCCGCGCCTCGGCTCGACCTCACGGTGGAAGGCGCAGGGCAGCAAGCCGCCGACCAATGGGGCTGGACCGGCTATCTGCGGGGGCTCTTACGAACCGACGACGAAGGCAAAGGCAGCGTCCTCGGCGAGCTCCGACGCCAACAGGTCGCCGCCTCGAGGTGGACGGGAATTCGGCTCGCATCGGTGATCCAGCTCTTCGAGAACATCCACCAGACCGTGGGCCTGATGCCCGAGTTCGAAATCATCATTCCCGATGACCGCAATGACGTAACCGGCAGGGCATGGCCCTGGGGGCGGCTCGCATTACGCTACCGGCACCAAAGCGGTTGGTCCTTCGCGACGGCCGCCGAAGCGAGCGCCAACCAGACTCAACGACTCGACGTACGAGGGCTTGCGCGCGTCTCCTATCAGCGAGCTTGGCACGGCAAACAATGAGGAAGATCGTCGCAGTCACCGCCCTGATCGTGCTTGCCGGCTCTGCGGGAGCGTGCGCCAAGATGCTCGGACTCGAACAGGAAAAAGAGAACAGGGCATTCGAGCATCGCGCACACGTGCTCGAGGGAATCAACTGCCTCGAGTGCCACGCGGGGATCCCGGAAACCGGAGACACCGGTCCGACGCACTTCCCGACCACCGCGGATTGCGTCGAATGCCACGAGGAACCGCATGACCCCGAGACCTGCTCGAACTGTCACGGGCGCGCCAGGAATCGTTACGCCGCGGAAATGGCTCGCAAGCATCTGCGCTTTTCGCATGCGACGCATCAGGAAGAAGGCGCCGGGGATTGCGTGCGTTGCCACGTCAACGTCACCGCCGATTCGGACTACGTCCGCACCAAGCATCCCACGTGCCTGAGCTGCCACACCCACAAAGGCCAGTGGGACACGCGGGACTGCGGCGGGTGCCACGTCGATCTGCCGGGGGAGATGGCGCGCCCCGAAAGCCACGTGGTTCACGACGGAAACTTCCTGCGCGAGCACGGCGTACAAGCCAACGCGCAAGGCGACTTGTGCACGTCCTGTCACACGCAGCGCCAATGTGCCGAGTGCCACGGGATCACGGTCCCGACGATTCCTTCGCGGCTCGATTTCGACGCGCCCATGCGGGACACGATGCATCGGGCGAACTTCATCTCGGTGCACGACATGCAGGCGGCCGCCGACCCGGCCGCATGTGTCGTTTGTCACAGCGAGCTCTTTTGCGTCGACTGCCACACGCGCTTGGGCATTTCGGGCCAGAACCCATCACGCGGAAATCCGCATCCGCCCGGGTGGTCAGGCCCTCCTGGGTCGAGCAACACGCACGGTCAGGCAGCTCGGCTCGACCCGCTATCGTGCGCGAGCTGTCACGGCGGCGCCGGCGAAGTGCTCTGTGTGAGTTGCCACCAGGTTGGTGGGCCAGGAGGCAACCCCCATCCGCCGGGCTTCAACAGCCGCCTCGATAAGGCCAACGATCTCCCTTGCCGGCTGTGTCACGTGGGTGGCCTATGAGGCGAGCGGCGATCGCCATCGGGATTTTCGCCGTCCTCGGTTTCGTGGGTGGGTTCCTCTACGCGAAGTTCGCCACGACCATCTTTCCGACGATGAAAGAGCAACGGGAAGCGGGACCCACCCGCACCGTGCCGGACACCTGGCCCGGCGTCCGCCTTTCTGCAGGACACTCGCAGCACGTCATCAACGAACGCCTCGAATGCAACGAATGTCACGACCCAGCCGAAGAAAGCTTTGAGGACCCGGATACCGGCGTGTGCACTCAATGCCACGAGGACCAGGCATCGTTGGCCCATGTCGACCTCGATGGCATGCCCATGGATTGCTACACGTGCCATATTTTCGGCTCCGAGCCCGAGGTGTTCGGACGATGGCATTGCACGCGTTGTCATGGGGCGTTCCAAACCATCGAAGGGATCCAAGGGCTTGCCATGCATGCATCGGTTCCCTGCGAGAATTGTCACAATCCGCACAAGCCGAGCGAAGAGACGGTTCTTCAATGCGACGAATGCCACAAGAAGATGGATGTCCAGCACGGGCGGCCACGCTTGAGCGGCGGATGCGCAGATTGCCATGGGGGGCACAGGCTCGCCTCCGAAGCGGCGGCCTGCATGGAATGCCACCAGACAGAGAAGCCGATTGTGCCTGCATCCGCGACGTTCGGCGATGGGCATGATTCGTGCGCAACCTGTCATGAAGCGCACGCGTTTTCCGCATCGCGTGCGCTTCGGTGCGCGTCTTGCCACGAGCGGACGCAGGTCTTGGCGCAGAACAAGGCCCGTGAGCATCGCGACTGCAATAGTTGCCACAAACCTCACGCCGTGAGAGCGGCAGGTGACCGAACCTGCAAAGGGTGTCACAAGGAAGTGGCCTCGACGCATCCCGTCGAGAACAAGGGTGACTGCGTCTCCTGTCACGAACCGCATCCCAAACGCGTCGCCCAGATTGCCCTCCGGTGCTCGCAATGCCACGAAGAGGCTCGCTCGGAGCGAGCCTTTCACGCGAAGAAGACGGCATGCACGGATTGCCATCAGCCCCACCGCTTCGACTTGAGCAGGCTCGGCGAGCGGGCGATCTGCGCGCGCTGCCACGCGCCTCAGATCCGCCTAACTAGCCGAAATTTAGGGCATTCTAGCTGCGAATCCTGCCATGAAGGAAGCACGCACGAGCTCGCTGGCATGGTCGCATGTGGGAGCTGCCATGAAGAGCAACTGACCAAGAGCCCCGAGGGGCATCGGGAGTGCATGACGTGTCACGAGCCTCATCGCGGGACGGTATCCGCGCAAACGAGCTGCACTGGGTGCCACCAAGTTGCGGAGCTCCCAGGGCTTCATCGCGTTCCGAATGATCCCACGGGCGAAGGCCACACGGAATGCACCGCATGCCACGACATTCACGAAGCCCAGGTCCGCGCCGACCGCGCAACCTGCATGAGCTGCCACGAAAACATCGCCAACCACGAACCAGACGCAAAACGCTGCACCGGCTGCCACACCTTCATCAAAGCTAGGCGCT
>CP070713.1:2988436-2994830 GCA_020351445.1 Myxococcales bacterium | reverse complement strand
GCACAGCAGTTGGTCCACGGTACACACCGATTCCAGCAACTCCGATCACGTCCCCTTGGCCATGACCCCAAACGTCAGGCAGCGGTGGCATCTGTTGAAGGGGGCGGGAATCTGGACCCCACCCGAGGTCGGGACATACGGCACGGTCTACGCGGTCACTGGCAAGGGCCCGGGCCATAGCCATATGCATGAGATCTCGCCAAAAGGCCAGATCCTCTGGCAATCCGCACCGCAACAGTCGCCGGCCGACCTGGACTCGCTGGCGGTCTTCAGCGCGCCGGTGCTCGATGAGGGCGGCGACATCTACATCGGCGACGGGAATCAGTTCTGGGCCTTTCACCCCGACGGTGAGGTGAAGTGGGTGACCGATCTGCCTAGTCTCGGCATCAACGGCGGGTTCGTCACCGGGATGATCGTCAACGACCATGTTGGTGGTGTGAGCCTCGATGGCAAGGTCATGTTGCTTCGCCGCAGCAACGGCGAGCTGGCGATGCCGGTCTTGGATCTGCCCGGGGCAGACAGCCCACTGGGTCCGCCGATCCCCGACGCCTTGTGGAAGAACCTGGTCGACCCGGCCATCCGTGATCAGGTCTGGGAGATCCTGCGGGGTCATCGCTACGAGATCACCAACACCCCGGCGGTGCACCCGCGAACCGGTCGAATCTATGTCATCGGCGCAGGCAAGGATGAGAGCGAAGGGCATTTCTATGGGATCGATGTCGTCGACGACCGTTTGGAGATCGCCTTTGTCACCAAGGTGCCTCCGGGCAGCGGCACCAGCCCCGGCATCTCTCCGGGCGGCGAACGGCTCTACGCCATGGCCAAAGGACACCTCTTTGCCATTGACGCCGACAGCGGCGAGAAGGTCTGGACCAAGGACGTCAACGGTCAGGATGCCTCTCCCTCGGTTGGACCGGACGACACCGTTTACGTCCTCGGCGGTCAGCGCCTGGTGGCGGTCAAGGGCCATAGCGGCGAGATCAAATGGCAGCGGGACTACAACGACTTCGTCGCGCAGCACCTACCGAAGCTATGGACGCGCTTTGGACTGTTGGAGCAAGGCGAACCGGTTGGCTACATCGACAGCGTCGCCTCTGTCACGCCCGACTTGATGTGGACGACCGTCTTGGGCGGCTACTCGATGAACTTCTTCGGCAGAAAGTTCCAACACGCTGCCAAGACCTGGCTGATCGCGGTGAAGCCTCAGGACGGCAGCTTGATCGCTAGCTATCCCGTACCCGATACCAGCGAAGGGGGCATTACCGTGGGGCCGATGGGCGAGCTCTATCTGGACATGCTGGCCGCGATAGCCAGCATTGCGCGCCACGGCCGCTACCAGTGGATCCTGCCAAGCGAAGTGCAAATGTCCGAGCCGGTCGGCGGCTTGATCGCGTTCAAACAGGCGGACCTGAAGCAACATTGTCTGGCGGGGCTCACTTGGGCACAGCGACTCCTACAAGGCAGGGGAGGCGACACCGTTGAACAGGCGCTAGTCACCGAGCGTGCCGCGAGCCAACTGATGATCAGCAGTCGCTGTGTCAGCTCCCTCGAACCAAGCAGTGATGCGCGGGATACCGTGGCAACACGGTTGACCGATCTGGCAGGCCGAGTGCGCGCTTGCAGCGGCGGAAACTGTCAGCTCGAAACCTTTGCTGCGGAGCTCGAACCGATGATACAGGGTCTGCATTAGGTTTTGACCGATGGTAGGGCACGTCTCCGAAAAGAGTATGTTCCAACGCTTCCTGCACTCGCAGGTATTCAGCAGTCTGCTGCTGATCGTCGCGACGGTGACCGCGTTGATCTGGGCGAACTCGGAGTGGGGCCAAACCTATTATGACATCTCGCACACCTATGTGGGCGTCCGCTTCGGCGACGCGGAGTTCGAGCTGTCGTTGTCCCATTGGATCAAAGATGGCCTGATGGCGATTTTCTTCTTCGTCGTCGGACTCGAAATCAAGCGCGAAATCGTGGTGGGCGAGCTCTCCACCTTGGACAAAGCGATGCTACCGGTCTGCGCCGCCGTTGGAGGAGCCGTCGTCCCGGCCGCAATCTATGCATTCATCAATGCTGGCGGTGAAGGTGCGGCCGGTTGGGGCATCCCGATGGCGACGGACATCGCTTTTGCCCTCGGCGTTTTGTCGCTATTCGGTTCGCGCGTCCCCATTGGGCTGAAGGTTTTCCTGACCGCTCTTGCCATTGCCGACGACCTCCTTGCCGTGGTCGTGATCGCCGTGTTCTACACGCCAAACCTCGACACCATCATGTTGCTATTTGCCGGTGTCTGCCTGGTGCTGATCATGGTCGCCAGCAATCGAGGGGTCAGGGCGGTCTGGGTTTACGTCGTGCTCGCAGTGCTGGTCTGGGCGTTCGTGCTTGCATCCGGCGTGCACGCGACCATCGCCGGGGTACTGGTGGCGATGGCGATCCCGGTGAGGCCGCTCATCGACCCCGACGAGCTCATTCGTGTCTCTAGCGACCTCATCGAGAAGATGCGGAGCGACGACAATTCTCTGGATGCCCTGATTCATGATCCCGAGCGACGCCAGGTCCTCAACAAGCTGTATCTAACCATGGAAGATGCGACCCCGCCGGGAATTGCCCTCGAGCAGGCACTGCATCCGGTGCAATCCTTCATCATCCTGCCACTGTTTGCGCTGTTCAGCGCGGGCGTGGTCTTCGGCCCACAAACCCTAACCGGGTTTCCAACCGCCATCAGCCTGGGCGTGATCATCGGTCTGGTGTTGGGCAAGCCGGTCGGTGTCCTCCTGTCTAGTTGGCTCATCATGAAACTGGCCAAGGTCGAGCTTCAGGGAGTGACGTTGGCACAACTGGTGGGCGCGGGTTGCCTGGCTGGCATCGGCTTCACCATGTCGATCTTCATCAGCGAGTTGGCTTTCACCAATGCAGTGTTGATCGATCAGGCCAAGGTAGGGATCCTCCTGGCCTCTCTGGCAGCCGGAATACTGGGAGCCGTGGTTCTCAGCTTCACTCTGCCGAAGGCCCAGGACGAAAAGGGCTAGTTCCGGCTATTGGCGGCATCCGCGCTTTCATTGCTATCCGCTTTCTCGGTAGGCCGCCTGTCACCCCAAAGAGGCTCCGACGGCCAAACCAGATTCGGCATCGAGGCGCGGACTCGGCGAGCCTTTTGTCTTTCTTAGGCGCTCTCTCGCAGTCTTGCCAAGATTCGATCCGCGCCCGCGGCTGGAAAAGCGGGAGGCGCGGCCTAAGCTCCGCGCATGAGAGCTTGGCTTCTGGCGCTAGCCGCAGCGCCCGTGATTTGCGCAGCCTGCAGTTCCCAGGGCAGCGGCCCCAAGCCCGGTGAACGACCGAATATCGTTTGGATCGTTGCAGAGGACATGAACTTCGAGATCGGCGCCTTTGGTGACACGGTCGCCCGCACGCCAAACTTGAACCGGCTCGCTGCCGAGGGGGTCAGCTATACGAACGCCTTTGCAACCTCCGGCGTATGCGCCCCCAGCCGTGCCGCGCTGATCACGGGTCACTACGCCACCTCGATCGGCGCTCACCACATGCGGAGCAGCGACGGCGGCTACTGGCCCGTCCCGCCTCCCGAGGTCAAAACGTTCACCGAAAATCTGAGAGCCGCCGGGTACTACACCAGCAGTCAGACCAAGCTCGACTATCAGTTCAGCGGCGTCGTCTCGGGCGCCCCGATCACGAACTGGGACGAGCCAGGCGGCCTATGGCACGGGCGCGAGCCCGATCAGCCCTTCTTCGCGTACGTGACGATCTTTTCGACCCACGAAAGCCAACTCTTCGGCGACAACTCGAACACCGTCACCGACCCCGACAGCGTGACGGTTCCTCCGTACTACCCCGACACGCCTCTGGTCCGCGCGGACTTCGCGCGCCTCTACGACAACGTCGCGACGATGGACGCGGAGGTTGGTGCGATCCTCGACATGCTCGAAGCGGAAGGCGTCCTCGAGGAGACGATCGTGGTGTTCTTTCCCGACAATGGGCGTGGCTTTCCCCGCGACAAACGCTGGATCTACGATGGCGGGATCCACGAGCCCCTGATCGTGCGCTGGCCCAACCAACAGAGCGCGGGGACATCGAGCTCGGAGCTGGTGAGCTTCATCGACTTCGCGCCCACAATGCTCGCCCTCGCGGGGGTCGAGGTGCCGGATCACATGCCCGGCCGCGTCTTCTTGGGCCCCAGCCGCGAGCCGGAGGCCGAGTTCGTCTTTGCCCAAGCAGATCGCATGGATGAGGCGCCCGATCGCATCCGCGCGGTGCGGGACAAACGCTACAAGTACATCCGCAACTACGAGCCCGACACGCCGTACGGGCAATCGATCGCGTTCAGGAATCAACTGGCTACGATGCAGGAGATGTTTCGGCTCGATGAGGAAGGCAACCTCGAGCCGCCTGCAGACTGGTACTTCCGCCAGACCAAGCCGTTGGAGGAGCTTTACGACACCCAAGCCGATCCCTTCGAGCTGGTGAACCTCGCCGACGACCCGGAGCACCAGGAAACGCTCCAGCGAATGCGCGCGGCGCATGAAGCATGGGTCGCGGAGACTGGCGACTTGGGGGACACCCCGGAAGCCGAGCTGGCCGAGCTCTATTGGCCTGGGGGCGAGCAACCCGTGACGCCGGCACCGCTCTTTTCAACGCATGGCAACGCCGATGCAACGACCGACGTCACGATCCGTTCCGAGGTCGAAGGGGCATCGATCGCCTACACACTCGAACAAAGCGACGACGCGCGTTGGAAGCTCTACGTCGCGCCGCTCATCGTTCCGCCGGGCTTGGCTGTGCGAGCGCGTGCCATCCGTTACGGCTGGGTCGAAAGTGAAGAGGTGAGCCTCCAAATAGCGGCGACTGTGGCCCCCTAACGAACACCTTGTCTGTCGCGTGGGATCGCCGTCATCCTGTAGGGGCGTCCGCCGGGTGCTAGGTCCCGCTGCCCAGAATGGGCTATGGTCCATGCCGTGCGCACGTGGCTCATCATACTGGCCTTGGTCGCGGCGTCGTGTGGCGGCGAAAGCGATGCTCCGATCGTACCGCGACAACAGTGGACAGCAGCCGAGGCTAACGCCTGGTACGTCCAGGAGCCGTGGCTCGCCGGCAGCAACTTCGTACCGAGCACAGCGGTCAATCAGCTTGAAATGTGGCAAGCCGACACGTTCGATGAGGACACGATCGATCGCGAGCTCGGGTGGGCAGCCGAGCTCGGATTCAACACGATGCGCGTCTTCTTGCACGACCTGTTGTGGGCTGAGGATCCGAGTGGGTTCTTGAATCGCATCGAGCGGTTTTTGGCAATCGCCGATAGCCACGGAATCGCTACGATGCTCGTTTTGTTCGATGGCGTTTGGGATCCATTTCCGGCGCTCGGCGAGCAGCCAGAACCCCAGCCCCACACGCACAACTCGCGCTGGGTGCAGAGCCCGGGCGCGGAGATCCTCGGTGATGCGGATCGCCACGACGAGCTCGAGGGCTACGTCAAAGGCGTGATCGGCCGTTTTCGTGCAGACCCTCGCGTAGTGGTGTGGGACCTCTTCAACGAGGGCGACAGCAACAACCTCGCCTATTTCGCTGTGGAGCTGCCGCCGGAGCAGAAGCGCCCCCGCGCGGAGCAGCTAGCCAAGAAGGCCTTCGAGTGGGCACGTGCGATGGGCCCCACACAACCGATCACGTCAGGCGTCTACGATCTCGATGCCGACGACCCCGCGGCTCTGACTTCATTCAACCAGCTGGTCCTCGCCGAGTCGGACGTCGTCACATTTCACAGCTATGAGCCGCCGAGCGTCGTGCAGAACCTGATCGCCTTTCTGCGTGAGTACGGTCGACCGATTCTCTGTACGGAGTACATGGCACGCCCACAGGACAGCACGTTCGAAGGTGTGATGCCCATCTTCAAAGAGGAAAAGATCGGCGCGTACAACTGGGGCTTCGTCGTTGGCAAGACCCAAACGAACTACCATTGGCTGTCGTGGGTCGACATGAGCCCCGAGCGTGCCGACCCGTGGTTCCATGACATCCTGAACCCCGACGGAACACCCTACGACTCCGACGAAACCACACTGATCCGCCAGCTCACCGGCACCGAGTGAACTTCACGCCACCCGTCACGAGGCCCTTCGGCTTACTACTCGAGCTAAGGAGGACTCGGTCCCTCCGGGGCCTGCATACGCACGGTCAATCCGAGGTCTTGTTGGAATCCGAGAGACCGACGGCGGCCTGCAAGGCGGCGATCGCGCGCCGGCAGTCATCGGCTTTGTCGGTTCGCCCGAGACGGTTGAGACGACTTTCTAGCTGTTCGAGTCGCTCGATCAGCGCATCCGCGGCGCCCTCGAGCGGCGGTAACTTCAGAAGTTGGTAGTGTCGCTGCAGCGACTTCTCGGTGTCTCCGGGCTTCGGGTCG
>CP070713.1:2972032-2988336 GCA_020351445.1 Myxococcales bacterium | reverse complement strand
GCCTTCTTCCACATTGCGCGGTTTGCCAACGAGCCGCATTGAACCCGATTCGAGGCAAAAAAGCTACGTTCTGGCAAGGCGTCGGGCTCCAGGCGGGCGAGGCAACGCACAAATTGCGGGGGTGCATCGCCCGATCGGGTGGTCTGAAGCCGGCTCAAGACTCGAAGACGCGCTGCTCGACGATCTGGAAGAGCCGTTCTCGGCGATCGTCCGCCCACGTGTAGAGTGCAACCGATGGGGCGGTGAACGTGACCCCACGCAGATCGATCCCCTGCGCCCAACGAAGCGCCGCCCGGCGTTCGGCCGCTTTGGCGCGGCGTTGAATGCGCGCCAACGTCATGTGTGGAAGCGGCGGGCGGGTATCTTCGGGCGCCCCCGCGGCGCTCAAGACGGTCTCTCTAGCCTCGGCGATCATCTCGGTGAGGGGCTCTCGCCCGGACTCGACCATCGCTGAGATCGCCGAGGGCTTTCGTGGATGACCGAGGGGCTCGATGCGGCTGAAAGTCCCCGTGACCCGGCAAAACGATGGGAAGTCCCCGATCCGCTCCCAGGCCTTGCGCGCATCCTCCTCTTGCACCGAGCCCAGAAAGCCCAATGTCACGTGGAGATCCGAGGTAGCGAAAACACGCACACGTGGCGGAGGCGCGGGACGCAACTGCAAACCCTCCACTTGCATTGGAAACGCGATGAACCAATTAGGGGCCACCCGGCGAGTCTAGGCCCAACCAAGGCCGACTGCGAGAGCCCATGCCCATCACCGAAGCCTTCAGCGAGTCCCTCACGGCGCACCCGCTCTACACCTGGACCGTGCTCGGCATCGTCGTCCTCGGCGTCGTTAGCTTCGTCCTCCTATCCTTCATCTCCGCGCCCTATGGCCGGCACCTGCGCCCCGGCTGGGGCCCGACGATCAACGCCACCGCATTGTGGGTGATCATGGAGGCGCCATCCCCGATTTCCTTCGCGCTCGTCTACTTCATGTCGGACAACGCGTTCGAGCCCGTCCCGCTGTTTCTGCTCGGCCTCTACATGTTTCACTACCTCTACCGGTCGTTCATCTATCCCTTCCGGATGCGCGGCGGTCACAAGCAAAAGCCTATCGTCACCGGCCTGCTGGCTTTCTCCTTCAACACCGCCAACGGCTCGACCAACGCGTTTGCGATTACGGAGCTCGCCCCACACCTGCTGAACACCGATTGGATCACCGACCCGCGGTTCATCATCGGGGTGATCGTTTTCGCAGCCGGCTACCTCATCAACCAGCAATCGGATGCGATCCTTCGAAACCTCCGAAAGCCCGGCGAAAGCGGCTACAAGATCCCTCAGGGCGGCTTGTACCGGTGGCTCTCGAGCCCGAACTATTTCGGGGAGATCATCGAATGGACTGGGTTTGCGTTCGCTGCATGGACGGTGCCTGCCTGGGTCTTCGCCTGGTTTACGGCCACAAACCTCGTTCCGCGCGCCTTTACCAACCATCGGTGGTACCTCGAGCACTTCAGCGAGTACCCGAAAAACCGGCGCGCAATCATCCCATTCCTCCTTTAACCCATAGACTTGCATCCATGCCCCGATTGACGCGACAATGTGCGGCCAGGGGCGCACGTCGTCGGGGAGGGATGTACCGTGGCCGACAAGGACTCGAGCTCGCGCAAAGAACCGTCCGATCTGTTCAAGGTCGAGAACGCTACACCATCGCTGGCACCGGTCGACAAGATCGTGCTGCCGCCGGAAGAAGCGCTCAAGCGACGCATCCGGCGCTTCATTGCTGCGGGCATCGCAGCGGTGATCTTTTTCTTCATCGCACACCTGGTCCTCGGGTGGATCCACGACGCGCGCTTGGCGTCGGCCCTGGACGAGGTGATCAGCGATAGCAGCCCGGACGCCATCGACGATGCGCTGAGCCTTCTTCGGGATGATCCAAACAATTCCGTCAGGGCGCGCCTGCTCGCCACGGCAGCGCTCGGGGGAGACCACGACAAGTTGTTGGAGACCGAGGCGCTTCTTTCGGAGTCGCCCCAGCAGAACGATCCCGATCAACGGATCGCGAGAATCTACGCCTTCCTCGCGGAAGGGGACGCGCGGGCCGCGCACGCGGAGGCGGAGAGGCCGGCAAAGTATGGGGATCAAGCGGACGCGTTCCTTCGTGGCCGAGCGCTGACCGCGATGGCGCGCGGCCAATGGACGCAAGCCCTTCCCGATGCGCAGAAGGCGGTTGCATCACGGCCTGCGGCGCCCGAGCCCGCTGCGTTGCTCGCGCGCATCACGGCGCGGACCGAAAGCCCCGAAGCTGCGCTGGCGGTGCTCGACGGGGTTAGCAAAGAGACGGCCTCCACCAAGATCACCCGCGCACGAATCGTCGGCCTCCTCCAAGACAACCCGGACGAAGCGCTCGATCTCGCGGACGAGGTGCGTGAAGACGACAACGCGCCCGTGGTGCACAAAGCTTGGTCTCACTTGATCACAGGCGCGCTTGCCTACCGACGGGGTGCGATCGGCGCAGCGTACGAACACGCGCGAGCTGCAGCGAAACCCGAGCTTCGAGTCGACGAACCGTTACTCGTAGGGACCGCACAGCTCTTACTCGCCCTCGGGCGAGCAAGTGAGGCAAAGCAACTGCTCAAGCGACTGACGAGCGGACCGTCTGCCGACCTGTTCACTCGCGCGCACGTGATCGCATGGTGGTACGCGCAGATGGGCGATATGCGGGCGGGCCTCGCCACGTTGAGCGGTGCTGGTTTTGGGCCGGATAAAGAGGCTAAACCGGCGTTTCGCGCTCTGGTGATCGCGGAGCTGCTGAAGAACTCCACGCGGGCAGCGGAGCGTAGCCGGGCGCTTTCGCTCTACCAGGAGGCCGTGAGCGACGCGCAGTGGGGGGTGGCGGCTTCGAACGCGCTCGCGCATGTGCTCGTCGAAGCGGGCAACGCCGAGGAAGCGATCGATGTGCTTCAGGCAGGGCTCGGCAAGACACCAAATCACCTGACGCTGGTGGACGCAGCGGCGCAGGCGTACATCAACGCCGGCCGGCTCTCGGAAGCGGAGAAGGTGACTTCCGCGGCGCTCGCGGCATTCGAGGACGAGGGTTGGGCGCACGGGAGTCGCGCACGCGTGTTGTTGGCCAAAGGTGAGCCGGCCAAGGCTGTGAGCGAGCTCGACCGCGCCGTCGAGCTGAGCCCGGGCGACGCCAGCTTGTATGCGCTTCGCGGCGATGCGACGCGGGAAGTTGGATCGCGCGATGAGGCTGAGGCCAGTTACGAAAAGGCACTGCAACTCGATGCGGGTCAGCCGCGCGCCCTTTCGGGATTCGTGGCCTTGCTGATCGACACGGGTAACTTCGCCCGAGCTGCCGAGATCGTCGAGCAGATGGATGGCGCAAAGGTACGGGACCTGCGCGCGGACGAGCAGCGTGTGCGTTACTTGGTGCGTACGGGTGCCGGGCAGAGTGGAGTTACCACGATGCGAAATGCGGTCGGGCGGCACAGGAACAACGTGGCGCTTCGGCTCGCCGGTGCGCGGGTATACCTGCAGGCGGAAGACTACGCGCGTGCGGGGGTTTACTTCCAGCAGGCCAAACGCAACGGCGCGAACGCGCGGCTAGCCGAAACGGCCCTTGCGCTAGCGCAGATCTACGGGCGCAGGAAGCTGGGCGCCGAGAAGTCGCTCGAACGCGCGGCCGAAGCGGTCGATGCAGAAGGTAACTCCCTCGAGGCCGAGCCGCAGGTCCAAGTTTGGGAGCTCGTCGTCAAAGCACGCCTCGCGCTCGCGGATGAGAAGCGAGGCTTGGCAGTGCGGTACGGGAAGCAGGCGGAAGGGCTCATGCCCGACGACGCCGACGTGCACCTACTGCATGCCGACATCGAAGATGACCGCGAACGTTCACCCGAGGAGCCGCTGCGCAAGGCTGCCAACGCGCCCGTCCCAATGCCGGTCGCTGCCGGCCGCCTTGCCACCCTGCTCGGCCCAACCGAGGAAGGCTGCGAGTTGGCGGCGCGCTACTTGAAGGCAAACCGCGCCGGCAGGCTCGCCAATCGGGTCCGGGATGTGAGCCGCCAGTGCAAGTGATCGGGTCGCGTTAGTCCGCGTCGGAGAGCAAGCCGGAAAGCCTCTCGGTCGCGTCGATGTACTCGCTGACCATCTCCTCGATGACCTGACGTGCAGGTTTGCGGGTGTTCATCTGGCCTACGACCTGGCCTACCGGCGTACCGAGAAGTGTATCCGAGCCTTCGGCGCCGGTCTGGGCGAAGCGGGTGATGCGCTGGGTGGCCTCGGCCGTCGCCATGAACTGAAGGGGCATCGGAAGGTAACCCGGGCACTCGGGGTCCTCGTCCCACGCACGCGTGTACGCCGTCTTCAGCTGACGGGCGGGCTTGCCGCTGATGCAGCGCGAACGTACCGTCTCGGTGGAATCGGCGACGAGCAGCTTGTCGACGAGCGACGGAATCGAATCAGACTCCTCGGTGGTTAGCCAAATCGAGCCCGTCCAGACGCCAGCGGCGCCCATCGCCATGGCGGCCGCCATCTGACGGCCAGAGCCGATCCCACCTGCGCCGAGCACCGGCGTCGGCGCCACGGCATCGACGACTTGCGGCAAGAGAACCATCGAGCCGATTTCGCCCGTATGTCCGCCTGCCTCGTAACCAGAGGCGATGACGATGTCGACGCCAGCGTTTTTTTGCTTGATCGCCTGCTTCACGGTGCCGCAAAGCGCAGCGACCACGACGCCTTTGTCATGCGCCTGGCTGATGATGTCTTCGGGAGGTGGGCCGAGAGCGTTCGCGATGAGCGCGATCGGGTGGTTCATCGCGACCTCGAAGTGCGCGCGGCCACCGGAGGCCGACCAACCGAGCAGGCCTTCGATCTGCTCGACATCATCGGGAAGCGGTGGCACACCGTTGCGATCGAGCAGGTCGTTGATCCACTTGCGGTGAGCAGGCGTGATCATCTGGTCGAGCTGCTCTTTGGTGATGTCGCCCTGGTCTTTGCCGATGTACTTGGCAGGGATGACGGTGTCGACGCCGTACGGCTTTCCGTCGACATGGTCGTCGATCCACTTGAGCTCGAGCTCCAGCTGCTCCGGGCTGTACGCGACGGCCCCCAATACCCCGAGCCCGCCGGCTCGGCTCACCGCAGCCACGACGTCGCGGCAGTGGCTGAACGCAAAAATGGGAAACTCGATCCCCAACCGCTCACAGATCTCTGTCTTCATGCAAACACCCGAAAAAAAATCCCTAGGAAAAGGGGACCATCCCCTCTCCCCAGGGCTTAAAAGGAGGAGGTAGAACGTGTTCTATTTTGGGGGAAGGCGAGCGAGGGGTCAATGGAAAAAGCATCCGTGTTGTCAACGATGGTAGCCTTCGGGGCGTATGAGATGGGCGCAGTCGTTTGGTGTCGCCGTGGTTTTGAGTCTGCTGGCGGCGGGGACGAGGGCAGACGAACCGGCTGCGCAAGACTCGGAGACCGTCGAACGCGAGGCGATCATCGAGGAGACGAGCGTCGGTGAAGCGATCGCGGAGACGGCGGCCCCGGGTTGGCACTATCCCAAGGGCTACGCTTCACGCCCCCTTACGATGAACCAGTACATGATCCGCGGCACGTTCCTGGTCGACGTGAAGCGCGCCGTCCCTGGCAACACTTCGGGAACGGCCACGGGCGCCCCGCTCGTATCCATCGACCTGGGTGCTGCGTTTTCCGTCTTCGACAATTTGGAGGTGGGCGTCAACAACTACCGCCTCGGCTCGACACCACCGAACGCCGGCCAGGCCATGTTCCCGATCGTCGTTGCGCCGAAAGGCTCCTTCGGTGACATGCCGCTCTACGTGCGATATAGCTTCCTCCGAAAAGACTACGTCGAGATGGCGGCTGACTTCGTTCTGCTCCTGCCATCGTGGACCAACCTCTCAGCCACTTTCGGCCTTCCGATGCGGATCCGTGTGCGCGATGTCTTCACCATCGACACGGGCACGGAGCTCGTGATCCTATCGAACGGCGCCGGCCTCAACGTCGAGGTTCCCGTCAAAGCCATCTACAACATCACCCCGGCGGGTTTCATCTTCGGCGACAGCGGTTTTTCATTTCAAAACCTCGCGCGAAATGTCACGGGGGGGAGTGACTTCGATACGAATCTCGCGTTCCCGGTCGCCCGTAATCAAGTCTTCGTGCCGCTTGGCGTGGGGGGTGGCTACACACACGTCATCAAGAACCTCGTCATGGTCGACGTGTTCGCTCGATTCGGCTGGAATCCGTTTGTCTACGTGAATCCGCCGAGCGGCAGGAACGCCGTCCCCGTGGTCGACACCTGGGTCCTCACCGTCGGCGCCATCATTCACACCAGCCCGATCCTTCACGAAGGCGATCTGTAGAGAGTCGACGGGGGGATCAACGGTTCTCCCGCAAGAGGGGCGGCGGATTGGGCAGCGAAAAATGGCGTGATTGCAGGCAATTACCCACCGAGACCGCCCCTCCCCTGCGTCGGCCGCTCTTCAGAATCACGGCGGCCATCATGGAATCGAGCGGCTGCTCCGTCCAGGCCAGAAGTGATTCGTCGCTCTCCGCGGCAAAGACAAACACGTCGTCCTGGTAGACGACAGCCGACTGCGCACGCTCGCCGGCATCGGCGTTGACCTCGTCGCTGAGAATGCTGGCGTTCGCCTCCTGATCAAAACGAACTCGCCACACGGCCACTATTTGCGACCCATCGTCGTAGATCGCGAGCTCGTCCCCGAGCCAACTCAGCGCCGTCATCCAGGCCACGTCATCGGACACCTCGTGGCGCCGCAGGAAGCCGTATACATACCAAGCGCCGAACCGGTTCTCGACTTGCACCGAGTGCCCCTGAACGGGAGACGGGTGCGCGACGTCTGGGAAGTCGAAGGAAGGCAGTACGGCATCGTAGCCGGCCATCACCTCCATCGCCGTGCCAGGAGGCGCCTCGAACGCCGAGGCCCGGCCCAGCAAGCCACCGGACAACGTGGCCGCCGTCATGAAGTCGAAGCCGTAGGAGTACGGGAAGCTCGAAGCGGAGTCGATCAGCGCCACTTCGGGGTTGGACGCATCGTCGCGGACACCGGCCTCCAGGTCTTCGTGAATCGTGTCCCAGTCGATCTCGTCGGCCGCATAGCCGAGATGCTCATACGTCCAAGCAAACGAGCTGTGCATCGCGTCACCCTCGATGACGCCCCTCACGCCCATCACCCCGTCTTCGGTGTCCACACCGGCACTCACCTGGTTGAGGTTGAACTGACCGTCTTGAATTGCATGGACGAACTCGTGTGCCAGTATGGTCTGCCCGTCGACCGGGTCGTAGTCACGATCGATGACGGTGATGCTTCGGCTGCTGCGGCTGTAATAGGCGGCGATCTGGTTGATCCAGTACTGGATCTGCGTCTCGGTGAGGCTCTCGGAAGCCTCGGGGATGAACCCCAGTAGACGAAGGCCACGGCTCGTCGCGTCTTCCCCGGTCAGGTCTTCGAGGTCGATCCCGGCGCGAACCTCCTGCGCATGTTGGTCGACGGAAATCGTTCGGATTGCCGGGGGGGTAACGTCCTCGGCCCCGAGCATCGCGGCAATCGAATCGAAGATGCTAAGCTGGCACGCGCTGTTCGTGATGTCGCATTCGAGGAGGTCTAGGGCGCCGTCCGGACCACGGCCGGGAGCCGGCGGAGCATCGCTCCCGCACGCAGCAACACCCATCAGCGCAGCGAGCCCGAGGGCGAAGGCGGCGCGCTTCATCGTTTTAGACCAAGCCAAGGAGCCCCTCATCCTTTCAATATGGGGCAAAAGGTCCCGGACGGCCAAGTCCTAGAAGGCGCCGGCGGCGCTCAATCCAATTGCGCCCGCATTTCCATACGGCGCGAGGTAATAGAGGTGCCGCTTCTTGCCTTGCTCTCTTTTTGTGAGGTCGTGTCGGTAGTGCATCAGCCACGGCATCAGCCAACCCGCAACCAATCCCACTCCCGCCCCAGTCAGCACATCGGTCATCCAGTGACGGTTCGCCACCACGCGGAAGACCCCCGTAGTCGTTGCCAAAGCCAACACGCTGGCACAAGCGATCGGATCACCTACCCGACCAAAAAGCTTCAGATGTCGGTGTTCCGCACATGTCAGCCCCGCGCCGGTAAACGCTAGCGAGGTATGCGAGCTGAAGTAGGACTTGTTCGCGCTTTTCGAACAGTCGACGGCGCCCGATGCGCAATTTGCGTCTAGTGCCCATGGTCGTTCGCGACCACTCAATTTCACCACATTGGTCACAAAGCCGCTTATCGCAAACGCTTGTGCTTGGATTGCAAACAGCTGAAGGCCCACCTCTTTGTTTCGATCCCCGATCAACGTCACGCCGATTAGGTCTACCAGCACCGGAAAACCAATGCTCGTAAATGCGAGCACGTCGCTCGCTGTGTCGTATCTCTCTTGCTTTGCGCTGGTCGCCATGAGTCGGCGCCTAAACCAATCATCAAATGCGTTCTGTCCCGTCCAGCGGCGCTCAACATGGACTGGGGCGAGCGCAATAGCGGCTACTCCGAGCACGCCGGCGGTGACACCTTCTGCCCAGTGCGCGGGTTTGAAGTGCCACTGGAGTCGATAGTTTCGGTCGGCCGTAGGCTGCGGGATCTGCTGATACTCGACGCTGAGCGCTTCCTCCTGGTTGGCCGGCCCTTCGATGTCCGTCTCCCCCTCGGCAAACGCAGTTGTCCCGCCCAAAGTCAAGACGACGCACACGATCACCGTTGTGCACCGCATGTCATCTCGCGCTCAGGCGTCGTGCTGCGAGCACAACCAAGATCGATGCTGCCATTGCCCATATCCACGTGGCTCGGGCGGGCCCAACTCCTGCCGAACAGATCATCCAGTTCGGAAGGATGGGACTGGTCGGGTCCTTGCGAGCCTCCACAACCCATTTATTCCCGCAAAAGTCGTTCTCGAAGGTGCAACCTTCTTGGAACGTGACCCATTCGTCGACAAAGTCGTCGAGCGCACTTTCGTCCCCCGCTTGCGTTCGCAGAAACGCGTCGAGCAAGTCTTCCGTCGCCAAATCAACCGCGTCTCGCAGCTCCCTAAGCTCGGCC
This sequence comes from Myxococcales bacterium, assembly GCA_020351445.1. Classification (GTDB taxonomy): domain Bacteria; phylum Myxococcota_A; class Polyangia; order Polyangiales; family Houyiibacteriaceae; genus SG8-38. The sequence goes on along the minus strand of CP070713.1, from coordinate 2,979,280 downwards.
GCATCGCATCGATCGAGGTGCCGCGAGTGCGCTATCCCGTCACGCGATTCGTTGAAATGAGTGTAGACGGCGTCGACATAGTTGAGAACGTGCAGGATTTGCCCGAGGTCGATTTCATCGCGAATCGAATGGGAGAAGCTATCTTGCAGCGTATGCGCCGCCTCGCCCAACAAGAAACCAGGCTGCCAGACTTCCACGTGAAACAAATTGTAGAAATCGAGCGTGAAGGGCGCAGCAGAGATCTGCTCCTCAGCCGGTTCGAGCGACGCGGCCGCGGCACCGGAGAAGGATTGGCGGATCGATGCGCGGGTGCCCGTCACCGTATTCTGGCTCCCCTCCGGCTCATCGTCCTGAGCAGCGCGTATCGCATGCACGTACTGGGCCTCTGGACGGGGATCTAGGTTGATGCTGCGCTGTGAAGACAAGTCGGACACCGAACGCCCATCTGTATCTGGAGAACGGGCGCCAACGACCAAACTAAACAGCACGAAGAGTTGTGGCTCCGGGAGCGCTTCGTCAATCAGCGCCTGGTCGAATAGCCATTGATTGAGCGGCCGGGCGAGATTTCGCCATGTATTGCCTCCGGGAACGACGACCTCGGGCCAACGTGGATCATCGAGAAGAACCATGAACGCCTCGGCGGTTATTCTTTCGTGACACCCCTCGGTGAATCCGCTCTTCACGGTGTAGGCTTTGGCCGGCACGGCTTGCATCCAAGCCAGCACTGCGATTGCCAATATCCATCCGTGATACCACATCAGAAAGGAGTCTCCACGTAGAAGGTCGTTCGATACTCGACTTGCACGAGGGGGATGGCGTCAAGTGAGGGGGCGACCAACGCAAAGCTGATCGGGTCGAGTCCCAAACGAACGTAGCGATGCACATCCCATTGAAACCCGACCGGCCTGAGGTCGAAGAACCAGCCTACACTCCCCCGACTGTCCAACAGCGTATCGAATGCAAGGATCGACGGACCGAATGCGATGCTCGTGTGAACTCGTCCTTCGAAGTAGGTGAAGTCGACGCCGACGGCGATGTTGTAAGCGCCTTGCACGACTCGGACGTCATATTCGGTCGCGAGCCAGAAATCCTGCTCGAACTGGAGAAACGCGGCCACGAATCCCCATCGGTATCCGCCCTTGAGCCCATAACCAAACGCTGGCACAACGTTCGAGCGGTCGGAAAGGTCTGTTAGGAGCGAGTAGTGCAGCTCTAAGCGTACGAACGCCTCATTGGGCAACGATGCTTTGGACCCGCGCTTGCTCTCGACCTCCGGGGACTGCTCGGCCTCCGCGAAGGCGGGGGCCATGCTAGCAAGACTAAGAGCTAGAAGAGCCAACGCACGCCTCATACCGCGCCACTCCCCGGCGCGCCGCACGACGCAGCGATCCCCCTTAGCTCCTTCATGCGGGCTTCGGACGGTGGCACGAGGTGGCTCAACGGATAGTGCTTACCGAGCTTGGTGTACTTGGGCTCCCCAAACCCGTGGTAGGGCAAGAGCTCGTAAGCAGAGGCGCCGCCTGCATCGTCGACGAACTCGGCGATCGCCCGGATGTCGTCTTCGGAGTCGTTGACGCCTGGAACAACCGGGGTGCGAACGACGACGTCGACCTCCGGGAACTCGGCACGCAGTCTTTGGAAGTTGTCGAGGATCTTTGTGTTCGAGACTCCGGTCACCTGTTCGTGCTTGTCGGGATCCAGACATTTGATGTCGAAGAAGATCCGATCGGCCAAGGGCGCGATATCCCTCATCGTCTTCCAGTTGCAGAGCCCTGAGGTTTCGACGGCGGTGTCGATCCCGCGGCTTCGCGCCGCTTCCAGAAGGGCCCGAACGAACGCACCCTGCGCGAGCGGTTCGCCGCCGCTGACGGTGAGCCCGCCACCTGACCGAGCGTGAAACGCGTCATCTTCTTCGACTATGCGCACCACGTCGTCCACGCCCACCCATTCGCCCGACACCTCGAGCGCACGCGAAGGGCACACATAGGCGCAGTCGCCGCAGCCGTCGCAGTGGGCGCGATCGATGCGTAGCTTGCCATCGTCGTCCCAGGTGAGGACGTGCTCCAGGCACACGGCGATGCATCGCTCGCACTCCTCCTGGTCGATGCATCGGTCGCAGGTGAGCATGAGCTCGGGCGACGCAGACTGGCCTTCGGGATTGGAGCACCACGTGCAGGCGAGAGGACATCCTTTCAGAAAGACCATGGTCCGGATGCCGGGGCCGTCATGGAGCGAGAACTTCTGGATGTTGAAGATCAACCCCTGTGGCACGCCATTGCTCTTGTAGTTCAGGGTCATCCTGCCCTCGCTAGAATTCGTGCTCCGTTCTCCGGATGATCTCGTTTTGCAAAGCCGGTGTGAGGTCGACGAAGTATGCACTGTATCCCGCCACCCGGACGAGCAGGTTGCGGTACTTGTCCGGGTCCTTTTGCGCGGCAAGAAGCGTATCTCGGTTGATGATGTTGAATTGAATGTGCCACATCTTCATGTCGCACGCGGCGCGGATCAACGCCATTAACTTACGGGTGCCGGCCTCGCCCACCAACGATGCCGGCGACAGCTTCATGTTCAGGAGCCGCGCGGCCCGCTCCTTATACTGCGCGCACTTGGTACTGCTGATCGACATGAGCGTGGCCGTCGGCCCTTTGACGTCCATCCCCTGCGAGGGACTGATGCTCTCCGAGAGCGGCTCCCTGGCCTTGCGGCCGTCCGGGGTTGCGCCGACGACGGCGCCGAGGGGAACGTGCGAGGTGACCGACACGTAGCGCAGGTCGAGCTCACCGCCGAATGCGGTCGTGTGTTGGCGAGCCAAACGCGCGAAACACTCCTCGATGTCGCGGCCAATATGGTCGACCGTGGGGTCGTTGTTGCCGTACTTGGGTGCGTTCAGGCACAGTTGCCGAACCGCCTCGTGCCCTTCGAAGTCGTGATCGAGCGCGTCGAGGAGCTCGTGCATCGTGACCTTTTTCTCGTCGAAGACGAGCGCGCGGATAGCCGCCAACGAGTCGATGACCGTCCCGAAACCCATCACGTCGAAGAAGCCGAGGTAGAGTGCCCCGTCGATCGGGCCTGAGTGGATGTCCTTGCAACTCGCCATGCACAGGTCGTGCAACATCGAGAACATCGGGGAAGCAATGTATTGCGACTTGAGCGTATCGGACACGTACTGTTGGATGAACGTGTGTTGAACGACATTTTGCACTTGCAAAGTGAACGCGTCCCAAAGCTCGTCAAAGCTCGTGAAAGTTCTCGGGTCCCCGGTGCTGATCCCGACCAGCCCGTCGCCGTAGCAACCCATGCGGCCGTTGCGAAGCGTCATTTCGAGGATCGCGCCTAGGTTGATCCAAGCACATCCGGTGGCGATGCCCTCTGTGTTGAGCATCTTGGTCTCGGAGCACCCGGTGATGCAGTAGTCGTTGGCCTCCTCCATGCTGCCGCCTTTCGCAACGAGCAGCGGGATGATCTCGTCGTCGCAAAACAGCTTGGGGAACCCTGAGCCGTCCTTGATGGTCTCGCTGATGGCGTGAAGAAATGCGTTGGGCGTGCGGGCATGGATGCGCGCGGCCAGGTCGGGATAGTGCAGCGGAAACTCCCGCTTCGAACGTAGAATCAGATACGAGAGCTCGTTGCTCGCATCCCGGCCATCGGGCGTGAGGCCCCCGATCGTCGTCGCCTCCCAATGGGCAAACCCATCGGTCAGCGACGGCATTCCGGGCTTGGCGTACACGTCGGTGCTCCTGGCCATGCCGATCCAGATCGACTCCAGCAAAACGAGCGCTTCGTCGTCGGTGAGCCGCCCTTCGGCGACGTCTTTGCGGTAGTAGGGATACAGGTACTGATCGATCCGGCCGTTGCCGACCACGCCGCCGATCGCCTGCTCGAGGCGGGAGACGGTCTGAACCAACCACTGCGACTGCACCGCTTCGTGAAACGTCCGCGCCGGATGCTCGGGAACCCGTTCGCAAATGTCTGCGATCTCGAGCAACTCGCGGCGACGCTCTTCCCGGCGCTCATCGGCAGCCATCGACCGCGCCAGCTCGGCGTAACGGTGTGCGAAGGCGATCATTGCATCACAAACCAGGCGAACCGCTTCGAGGAATGGACGCTGCTCGACGTACGCTGCAGTGTCGACCGGATCGAGGGCCTCGAGCCGCTCCGCGGCCTCCCGTCGGATCGAGCCGATCCCACGCTCGAGCACTTTCCCGTAGTCGTGCGCCCAGGCCAGCATCGAACGGCCTGACGCCGTTGGCGTGACGACGAAGATCCGCTCCATCAAACGCCGCGTCTCCTCGGGAAGCGCGTTCATCGTAGCGGCGTGATAGGCATTGGACTCCCAGTACGGTAGGATCTCGTCCTTGAGTGTCGCGACGTCTTGCTCGGTGATGAGGATCGGGTCACCTGACTTGCTGGGCTCGAGCTCGTGAGGATGGGTATAGAAGCGTCCGGGCCCTACGAGCTCACAGTAGACGACGGCGTAGCGGCCTGGCGGACCGGCGCTGCCGACGAGGAGCTCTTCGTCCTCGATGTGGATCGGATGGTGCGTGAGGATGTGGGCGAGCGCCTTGCCCCAGCGGAGCACCATCGGCTGCCCCTGCGTGGCCTTCATCGATTCGGTCAACAGAAGGGCCCGGTCGATGTTGAGGTGGATCGGCTCGTCGCGGAAACCCTCGAGCATCCGCTGGATGCGCGCGCGCTTGGACTGCGCGGCATCGCCAACCAAGCCGATCGGCTCGCCCCGCTCGATGCGGGCCTCGTGCGGCGTCAGCACCCTGGAACCAGGCGAAGTTTGGGAGGATTCGACAGCTCCGAGCATGGCCACGACTCCTTTCGATACACGTTACCCAGCGTAACGGTAACCTACGGATCGAGGTCCCCATGGGGCAATGGTCCAGGCTGACCTGTCGATGTACAATATTGACATCATGCGTGTCCGCTCGTGCATTTTGCTCCCACGGACGCTACGAATCCTCGAGCGTCACGCGCATGGCACCTACGAGGCTCACTACGTCGTCGCCGGTCGTGCTTCGTTCGAGCTAGGCGGGCGGCAGCTCTCGGTCCGGCCGGGGGATTTTTTCTACACCCGCCCTGGAACGATGCACCGAATGGTGGTGCCCGAGGGGGAGTACCTCCTGCAATACATCACCGTCCTCGAGCTCGACGCCGACCGCGATGCCGACCTCGCAGACGACCTGGAGTCGCTTCTCGGCGAGGGACGCGTCCACCGGTTGGGCGACCGATACCACGCTCTCTTTGCGCGAATCAGCCGCCAGTCTCTGTCGATCGATTCTCGCCAACATCGCGCCGCCTCCGCCACGATGGCAGGGTTTCTCTACGACTTGATGGTCGACACGCCCACGGCAAGCGGGAGCCACCCCGCGGTCGAGGAAGCCTTGGAGTTCATGCGCTCACACGTCGGCATCGCGTACAGCTTGGATGTTCTCCTCGCGGAGCTCGGGCTCGATAAGTCGTATTTCATTCGGCTCTTCAAGAAGCACGTCGGAGTCCCACCGATGAAGTACGCGATGAACCTCAAGATGAGCGCCGCATCGGATCTGCTTCGCACCACCACCGAGCCACTCGCCGAAGTCGCCGCGCGAGTGGGCTTCGACGACGAATATCACTTCGCCAAACGCTTCAAGCAGTGGGCTGGTACGCCGCCAGGGGCGTACCGTCAGCAGGGGTGAGCCCAGCTCACCGGGGCTCCGTGCACAGCCAACGATTTCCAGTAGACTTCGCGCATGCCATTGCTTATTCGTGCTTTTCTTGTTGCTGCGCTCGCCGCCGGGCTGATCGCCTGTAGCGGTGGTAGTAGCAGTAGTACTAGCGACCCCGACTCACTAGGCAGCTTTGCCGTGGGCCACATGTCGTTCACCGCGATCGACGAGGCGCGCGATGATCGATCTCTGTTGGTCGACGTCTGGTATCCCGTCGATGCGAAGGACGCGCAGGACTCCCCACCCACGAAGTACCCGCTCGCGGGGCCCCTCGGTCTCGAGTCGGAGGTTGCGGTGGAAGGGTTGCCGGTGTCGGCGCGGCCGAAGCAGACCCTGCTCGTATTCTCGCATGGGTACGGCGGCATCAACACCCAATCGGTCGAGCTCATGGAAGCGTTGGCCAGCCACGGGTTCATCGTCGCGTCACCCGAGCATACCGGCAACGCGCAGGCTTCGCTGACAGATTCCTTCGACGAGGCTGCAGGCAATCGGGTGCCCGATGTGTCGTTTCTCATCGATACGATGCTTTCGCGCAACGCCGAGCCGAAAGATCCCTTCTACGAGCGGCTGGACGAGAGTCGCATGGGAGTCGTGGGTCACTCCTTTGGAGGCATGACGGCGATAGGCACTGCAGCCGGCTGGGCGGGGGCCGAAGCGGACCCGAGGGTCGCTGCCATCGTGCCGATCTCTGCCGTCATCGAGGCAGAGATGCAGAGCGATACGCGCGCCGGTCCGAACGCCGGGTTCGATGCTCAGCAGCTGGGCAGCATCGTCGTGCCCGTGATGCTCATCGGAGGGACGGAGGACGTCAATGTGCCGATCGGCAACAACGACATCGCCTTCGAGCAAATCACAAACGCGCCGGTGGTTTACAAGGTGGATATCATCGGCGCGAACCACACGCACTTTGCAAACGTCTGCGCGATCGGCGACTTCCTGATCGACAGTGGCATCACCCAGGAGAGCTGGCCGAGTCTCGGCGCCGAAGCGCTCCTCGCTCCGTACGAAGCGACTTGCAGCCCGGAAGCATTCCCGATCGAGGAGGCGATTCGCTTGCAGAACCTTTACGTCGTCTCGTTCTTCAAGCGACACCTGCTGGGTCAAATCGAGTACGATGACTACCTCACGACCGACTACGCGAATACCGAGCCCGCAATCGGGTTCTCGGCAAAGTAGGGGCATGTCGTGATTTCGCCGCACAAGGGCGCCGAAAGCGGGTAGGCTCCCCGTCCGGCCAAACGGACGCAACCGGCGGCTGGAAACGTCGATAACCCTTTCATCGACATGTCACGATTCCTGCAAACGCATTCGAGCTGCGCAGAGCGGCCTTCCTTTCTTCGCTCGACGGCGGTGACGGGGTTGGTTTGGCTGCTTACGGTCGGAGGCTGTGGCGAGGTGACCTGTCCCGAGCCCTTGAGCGAGGTCGACGGAATGTGTCAGGAGCCAGACCCGGTCAAAGCGGAGGAACCCGATGTGGAGCGGTGTGACGGCGTCGATAACGACGGCGACGCCGCGGTGGATGAAGGTTGGTCCG
>CP070713.1:2963441-2971932 GCA_020351445.1 Myxococcales bacterium | reverse complement strand
TGTCGACTTCATCCTTGACGAGCATCTTGTCGACCAAGTCGACGACGATCTCCCGCGCCCGGTCCTCCATCTTGCGCATCTGCCGAGGGGTGAAGCCGGAGGACACCAGCGCGCGCTGCTTGTTGTGAAGCTCACCGTCCTGGTAGATCATGCCGGGGTCGGGCGGAATGTTCGGGCGAATGCCCTCACCGTTGATGAAGGTCTCGGTGTCGCGCTCGATGGTGACGATGTCGTCGTAGCGAAAGACCTCCCAGACGCCGTTGTGTTCATCGAAGCGAATCGGCTCATGCTCGAGGAAGTAGTCGTACATCTCGTACGGGTTGTCGTGAGTCTTGGGGTCACAGAAATCGAGGTTCTGAAACTTCACAGGGCACTTGTTTTCCACGGGTTCCTCCGGATACCCAGCAGGCGGGTATAACTTTACTAGGTGTAAACTAGGGCGAGTTTAGAACAAGTTCTACTCCGGTCAAGCGCAATAAACATCGATGACCAAAAGAAGATGTAGGCGATAGCATGGGCGTGGTGGGCCCGACAATGGGCGCCGAAAAAGGGGACAGTCCCCTTTTTGAAAGGGTTAAGCGCTAGACGGGCTTGCGGGCCATGATCGCCCAGGTGCTCGAGGGCATGAGGACGCCTCGGTCTCCGAGGTAGGGTTCCATCAGCTCTCGCAGGTCTTGGCGGATTTCGGGGAGCCTTCGTTGGCCCTCTTCACCTGCTTCGCGGACGATCTCGCCCGAAGGACCGACTAGGATTTGGTAGTCGATCGCCTCCTCGATGTCGCGGCCGATGCACACGTCGGCGTCGATGCGTTTGAAGACCTCGGCCTCGGGGAACCCGGCGGCCTCGAGCATCGCGCGATCGGTTTCCTCACTCGCCATCGAGAACGGGCCCGGGCCGCAAGTCGATGCGTTTTCGCCTGGAGGTGGCAAGTGTCGCAGCGCGATATCCTTAGCGGCGCCCCAGCACGGATTGTCCGCGAGCGAGCGCCAGACGATCAAACAAACCTTACCGCCCGGCTTGAGCGCCCGGTTTGCGTTTCGAAGCGCTCGCACCGCGCTTTGAAAGAACATCACGCCAAAGCGCGAGTACACGACGTCGAAATAGCTCTCGGGAAGATCGCAAATCTGGGCATCGCCCACTTCGAAACGCACGTTGCTCGCCCCGGCGGCCTCACGCTCTTGGTTCGCGATGTCGAGGAAGGCATCGGTGCAGTCGATTCCGACCACCTCGCCGGTCGGCCCCACCATCGCCCCGATTTCGAGGGCGGTTTCTCCAAACCCGCAACCGATATCGAGCACTTTGTCGCCTTTTTGGATGTCGAAATCCGCATAGGCGATGTCGCTGTGGATCTTCCCGTTCCCGGAGAGAAGATGCCGAAACCGAATCCATTTCGGCGTCAGGATTTCGTTCCAGCATTCGACGAAGCCCAGGTTGTCTGCGGCGATCTCACTCATGGTGTTTCCTCAGTCTCCAAGCACCGCAATGAAGGCCCCTACGGCTCCGAGAAGAATCAACAGGACGGTCAGCGTAATCCAGAGCCGCTTCGCTACAGGATCGTTCGAATCGGCGCCCATGTAAATCCTCACTCTGCGTGTGCGTCCGTCGAGTCGCTCTGGTCGGTGCTCAAGAACACCTCGTGAATCGTGAGCTCGTTCGGCCCGCGGAACATCTCTTTGGGCGGCCGGCTGCGATGTGCTTCCGCGAACGATGGACTCGTGGTCCAGGCGACGAAGTCGTCGAATGACTCCCACCACGTTTTTACTTCGTAGAAGCCGGTGCCGACTGGCCCTCGCGTCCACTCGCCCGTTTGGTGGTCGAGCTCCATCGGTCGCGGCCGATGCACCTCGTTTCGAATGAACCCTTTGGCCTGGTCTACCAGATGAACACGCTTACGAAAGCGGTCTTCGAAATCGATTTCATAGCCTTCGGCCACGGGGATGCGATTGGTGACGACGATCATGCCTAGAGCATACCCTGCTTCGCGCAAGGTGCAGGTGGCGCTAAGAAACATCGAAGGGACTGTGCTAGGAAGCTCCCGTGACCGACTGGCAGCTCAAAAAGCATCCGACTTTTCCGGGAGTTCCGGGCCCCGTGCTGATCGTCGTGATGGATGGTGTGGGATGCGGTGCGTCCAACGAGGGGGATGCGGTTTGGCTCGCGCGGACGCCGACGCTCGACCGGCTCGCACGGATTTCTCTGACAACGCGGCTTCGCGCGCACGGTACGGCGGTCGGGCTTCCAAGCGACGAGGACATGGGCAACAGCGAGGTCGGCCACAACGCATTTGGGGCAGGCCGGGTGTTCGACCAGGGCGCGAAGCGTGTCCAGATGGCGATCGACAGCGGCGAGATTTTCGAAGGCGAAGAGTGGAAGAAGCTCGTTCGCCGCGTCGGCGAGAGCGGCGAGCCCATGCACTTCATCGGCCTGCTTTCGGACGGCAACGTGCATAGCCACATCGAGCACCTCTTTGCCATGTTACGCCGATGCAACGAGGAGGGCGTGCAAAAGGCGCGCGTGCACATTCTGCTCGATGGGCGCGATGTACCCGAGACGAGCGCGCTCGAATACGTCGAAGCGCTCGAGAAAGTGCTGCACGACCTGAACGAGCAAGGCGGGCGCGACTACCGCATCGCCTCCGGCGGCGGGCGCATGTTCATCACGATGGACCGCTACAATGCCGACTGGTCGATGGTCGAGCGCGGCTGGAAGCACCACGTATTCGGTGAGGGCAGGGGATTTTCGAGCGCGACCGAGGCGATTCAGACCCTGCGCGACGAGAACCCGGGCATGATCGACCAGGACCTCCTGGGCTTCGTGATCGTCGATGGCGAAGGCAACCCCGTGGGCCCGATCCACGACGGCGCCGCAGTCGTGCTCTTCAACTTCCGCGGCGACCGCGCGCTCGAGCTGACTCGGGCGTTCACCGAGCCCGAGATGAGCGAGTTCGAGCGAGGCCCGCTTCCCGGTGTCGAGTTCGTCGGGATGATGGAGTACGACGGCGACCTCAAACTGCCCCGTCACTACCTCGTGCAGCCCCCCGAGATCGACCGCACGATGGGTGAGTACTTGGCGCGCAACCAGGTCAGCCAGTTTGCATGCAGCGAGACCCAGAAGTTTGGTCACGTGACGTACTTCTGGAACGGCAATCGGAGCGGAATGTTCGACGAGATCTACGAAGAGTACGTCGAGATTCCGAGCGATCTGGTTCCGTTCGAGCAGCGGCCCTGGATGAAAGCCGCGGAGATCACAGACGCAACGCTTGCGGCCCTTCGCCGCGGCGGGTTGCGGCACGCGCGCATCAACTACGCCAACGGCGACATGGTCGGTCACACCGGCAGCCTCGATGCATCGGTCATCGCGGTGGAGGCCGTCGACCTGTCGTTGGCGCGGATCATTCCCGTGATCCAACAACTCGACGGCGCGCTCATCGTCACGGCCGATCACGGTAACTGCGACGAGATGTTTGAGGTCGACGAGAAGTCAGGAGACTTCAAGCGTGACGCGACCGGGCATCTGAAGAGCAAGACGAGCCACACCCTCAACGCCGTCCCTTGCTACGTGTACGTACCGGGCAACGATACCCTTCGCCTCGACGAGAGCCTCGAAAACCCAGGCATCGCGAACATCTCGGCGACGACCTTTCAGCTTCTCGGGTACGATCGTCCGGAAGGCTACCTGCCCTCCATTCTTCGATGACCCGACTGTTGAATCGAAAAAGGGGACTGTCCCCTTTTTTTGTGGCCCTTTCGTTGGTGGCGGCGCTCTGTGCGGGGGCAGCCGGGGCGCAGGCGCTCGTCGAATCCCCGTCCTCCCAGGTCGAGCGGATCGATGCGCTGCTCGATCAGTCATTTTATGCGATCGCCGGGGTTTATGACTACCAAGGGACGCTGCTGAAGCGGGAGCTCTTTGGGGACGAGATCGTGGAACAGAAGATCGCGTTCAAGTTCTCGCGGCCCTTCAAGGTGTACGTGAAGTACATCGAGCCGCACGAGGGGCGGGAGGGCATCTACGTTCGCGGCTCGAACAAGAACAGGTTGCGCGCGCACCGGGGCTCGGTTCCCGATGTGGCGGTGAGCTTGAGTCCACTCGGACGCGTTGCGATGTTGGACAATCACCATCCGATCACTTCGTTCGGCCTCGAGCGCATGCTCGAGATCGGCGCCCAGAACATCCGCAAGGCTATCGAACGAGGTGACGCGAGGCTGAGACTGTCCGATGGCGGCGTCGTTCATGGCGAGCCCACGTGGCGTATCGACATCGAGTCGCAGTCGGGCGGACGTTACGTGACCGTGAAGCGCTACGAAGATCTTTGGGAGCTCGCCACACGAGTCGGGCAGGACATGTATGTGATCCTTCACCACAACGACGGCATCGATTCGCCGACGGACGTCACCCCGGGGCAGAAGGTCTTCGTCCCGGACTACTACGCCAGCCGCGGACAATACTTCATCGGCAAGCGGACGTTCGTCATGATCAAGGCGAAGTCTTGGGACCACAAAGGGAAGCTGTACGAGTCCTATGAATACCCCGAGCTCGAGCTCAACCCAGGGCTATCTGACCGAGATTTCGATCACCGGAACAAGGACTACGACTTCATGATCATCAATCAGCGGTAGCGCAGCCGCAGTTTGATTCCCAGGAAGTCGGCGATCTGCTGCGCGTACGTTCTGGGGATCAGGTCGAGGCGGCCTTCGACGACGGCGCGCGCCCGCGCATGAGGCTCGCCCTTGAGCGCAGGAAGCACGATTTGGCTCCATGCGAAGAGCGTCTTGCCGTCGGCCCCGTTGAGGGCGAGGGTGAGCACCGGCTCGAGGCGCTTCTGATATGCGACCGAGGCGGTGCACAGCGCGGCGAACGTCTTGACGAGCCCGTCTTTGCCGACGTCGCTTGCTTCTTCGAACGAGCCTTTGAGCACATCGAGCTGTCGTGCGACTCGCGCCGGCGCAATCCGGGCGATCGCGGGAAGCGCCTCGGACGATGTTTGGACGACACGCTTGTTCGACGAGGAAATACCCTTCGCAAACTTGGCGACCAGCGGCACCACGAGCTCGGGCTTCTCGGCGATGATCTCACTGAGCACGCGCGCCGATTGCGTCGCAGCCGTCCGCGGACCCTCCATCATGGTCTCGCCATGCTCGGCGATCTTCGACTGAGGGCTTTCGTCCGCGAGGATCTTCTGGGCCGCCGCCGCCGCACCACCGCTTGCTGCCTTCTTGGTGGGCTTTGCGTCGGTAGCGGCTTCTTCCTTCGTGCTCTTCTTTTTGGTCGTCATTCGGGTCCTTGAAGTGCTTCGACGATTTGCGGCAGCGAGGCTTCGTAGCGCCATGAGGTGCCTCGGTGTCCGCCTTCGTACTCCTCGTAGCGAACCGGCAACCCACGCTTGCCGAGCGCGTCCTTGAGCAGCCGCGCTGCGAAGTGTAGCCCGTGCTCATCCCTGTTGCCTGCGTCCACGTAAATAAGCGACATCGTTTGCAAAGCTACAGCTGAGGCGTCGATCCGCTCAAGTGGATCGTGCTCCAGCCACCTCGCCCAAACGTCGGCGTGGATCTCGCCGGTCGCCGGATCCATGGGGATGTGGGCAAACGGAAAGCCGGTCGTGTCGGGCGAATAGGCGGCGCCGGCAGCGAGCACGAAGATCGCGTCGAACTGGGTTGCGTTCTTGGGGCCGGACACCGGGATCTCTTCGGCGAATGTTCGTAGGCCCCCCGCGAGATCGATCGCAATCGCTGCGCTCGTAAGCATAGGCCTCATGCTGACTTCGAACGCTGCGTCGCCCGCATGACTCCCGATAGCCGACACGACGTCCGGCCTATCCATCCCCAGACGCAGTGCGCCGAAGCCACCGGAAGAGCGTCCGACGACCCCACGCGCCTCGCGCTCGGGGATCGTTTGGAACTCCGCGTCAACGAATGGAAAGACCTCGTCGGCAAGATAGGTTTGATAGCGCCCTGTTCCTTCCGAATCGATGAACTGCGAGCCACCCCATCGATTGAAGCAATCGGGCAAGACCAGGATCGCGGGCTTGCACTGTCCTTCCGCGATGAGCCGATCGAATAACTCGATGGTGTTGGGCTTCCACGGGCTCCAGCCCGCGATCGAATGATTCGTCGACCCGAAACCCGCGAGCATCATTACCACCGGGAACCGCCGCTTTCCGTCGTACTGCGGAGGAAGGTAAACGTAGAGATCGCGTTCGCGCGGGTCGCCGAGCGGGTTGCCGCTCAGACAAAGGCTCTCGTGTGATGTTCGAACGACCCGGCCCTTCATGCGCGGCCTTCGCATAGCACATTCGCGCTGCGGCTGCGGGCAATACGGCGATTTTCGCTACATGCGATCGACCACGCCGATGCCGACGAGCCCAAGCCCGCGGCGGATCTGGCGAGCGGTCAATGCGGTCAGCCCGAGTCGGTTGTCGCGCGTGGTCCCGTGGGCGTCGAGCACCGGGCATTCAGCGTAGAAGCCGTTGAATGCGCGCGCGAGCTCGTAGAGGTGCTCGCAGATGAGGTGCGGTTGGCTGGTCGCGCCCGCCTGGTACACGACATCAGAGAAACGAAGCAGGTGCTTGCCGAGGGTTTGCTCGGTAGGCGCGTCGAGCACGATCGTGGCGCTGCTCGAGACGGCGTCCATATCGATTCCGCCCTTCGCGAAGATCGATGCGCAACGCGCGTACGCGTATTGGAGATAAGGTCCGGCGTTTCCCTGGAATGAGATCATCTTATCCCAGTCGAATTGATAATCGCTGAGCCGGTTCTGGCGGAGGTCCGCGTACTTCACCGCACCGATGCCGACGACCCTCGACACTTCGTCGATTTCCTCGGGCCGAACGCGGAGACGGCCTTCGGTGATCCCTTCGTCAATTCGTTGCCGTGCGCGTTGCTTCGATTCTTCGAGCAGCGACACCAACGTGATCACGTGTCCGCTCGCGTCCCGCGTGCGCAATGGCTTGCCGTCTTTGCCGAGCACGGTGCCGAAGCCGATGTGCTCCAGCTCGATGTCGGTGCCCAGGAGCTTCATGACGGCAAAGAGCTGTTGGAAGTGAAGGCCCTGGCGGTTGTCGACGACGTAGAGCGCGCGATCGGCCCTGAAGTGGTCTTTGCGGTACTCCACAGTTGCAATGTCGGTCGTGGAGTAGAGAAAGGCGCCGTCCTTCTTTCTCACGATGAACGGGGTCTTTTGCTTGCGGAGGGTTTTCGGCACACCGTCGATCTCGCTCCAGAAGATGCACACCGCCCCGTCGTCCTCACGGGCGATGCCTTTCTCGAGAAGCTCGTCGACCACGCCAGGAAGGGCGTCGTGGTACGCGCTCTCACCGAGCCACACGTCGAACGAGACGTCGAGCTCCGCGTACACCGCGTCGAGGGCGCCGCGGCTCACTTCCACGAAGTGCTCCCAGAGCTTGCGGTTCTCTTCGTCGCCGGTCTGCAGCTTCGCGAGCTCTGCACGGGCCCGTTCGGCGAACGCTTCATCGCTGCCGGCGCGTTCCGATGCAAGCTTGTACACGCGTTCGAGCTCCGCGATCGGGTCGGATTGAAGCGCGCCCTCGTTGCCCCACTCGCGCATCCCGACGATCAGAAGCCCAAACTGCGTGCCCCAATCGCCGAGATGATTATCGCGCACCACGTCGTGACCCATAAACGACAGAATCCGCGCGATCGCATCGCCGATGATCGTCGATCGCAGATGCCCAACGTGCATCTGCTTGGCGATGTTCGGGCTCGAGAAGTCGACGATGATCTTGGAGGCCTCTTCCACGGCGGGCACTCCGTCACGTGCGGCGTCCCGGAGCGCTTCGGTGAGCTCTGATGCGATCCATTCGGTCGCGAGGTAAATGTTGACGAATCCAGGCCCCGCGACCTCCGCTTTGTCGATCGCGTTGACTCCAACCAGCGCCTCGGCAATGGGCTGCGCCAGCTCTCGGGGAGGCCTCTTCAGCTCCTTGCCGAGCGGCAGCGCTCCATTGATCTGAAAGTCGCCAAACTTCGGATCCGTCGTCGGCCGAACGATCGCCGGCCGAGGCTCATCCAAGCCAAGGGCCTTCTGAATAGCCTCCGACCCCAGCGACTCCAGATACCGCTCGAGGAGCATGGGCGGAGGGATACCGGGCGCGCCGCCTGCACGCCAGTTGCCAGCCTCATCAACCGCTGACCGCAAACCGCCGACCGCGGGCCGCCCGACCGCTGACCGCCCGACCGCGGTTCGCGGTTTGCGGTTTGGCGGTTTGCGGTTTGACGGTTCGCGACCTGGACCCTCGCAGCACGTCCATGCAATTCAACAGCCGCTGCGACTTCGTCATGCGAATCGGGCTCGTCTCCATGGCTAAGCGGTTCGCGCACAGACCAATAGGCTTATCGACGACTTGACGGGAAGCGCCAGTGCCCCCAGCTTTCTTACAGCTGGCATCCATCAGGGCCTTCTCGCGTAATCAAGCCAGAGCCCGAGGGTGACCATTCGAACATTGGAGGCTGTCGTGGCGCAAGCAATCAACCGCTAT
>CP070713.1:2956924-2963341 GCA_020351445.1 Myxococcales bacterium | reverse complement strand
GGTGGCCCCGCGAAGTTCCCGATCGTATTCTCGGCGAACTGAGTAGTAGGCCCCCATGCCGATGAAGCCTCTTATCGATGCTGGCACGATCGCCCAGCGAGTCGCCGATCTCGGTCGCACGATCACACACGACTACTTGGGCAAGGACTTGGTCCTCGTCCCCGTGCTCAAGGGTAGCTACGTATTTGCCGCAGACCTCGCGCGTCACATCGACCTCGACGTCGCGATCGATTTCCTCGGTGTTCGAAGCTACGGCGACCAGCAGGACAGCAGCGGCGTCGTGCAGATCACCACCGACCTGAGTCGCTCGATCGAGGGCAAGCACGTGATTCTGGTCGAGGACATCGTCGACACGGGCCTGACGGTTTCTTATCTGTATGAGAACTTGGCGACCCGTCAGCCCGCTTCGCTGAAGATCGCCTCCTTGCTCCACAAACCCGCGCGCACCCGCGTACCCGTTCAGATCGACTACCTCGGCTTCACCGTCGATGACGTGTTCATCGTGGGATATGGCCTCGACTACGCGCAGAAGTTCCGGAATCTGCCCTACCTGGCCGTAGTCACCGACGACGACGCCTAGGCGTCCTATACTAAGCGCGGTGACAGACGAAGACGCACCTCAAGACCTGGGCGAACGGATTCGCCGAATCGCTTCCACGATTGCCGGTGAGGTCGACAAGCGCCTCGTTGCAGGAGACGAGTCGCGCTCGGTCTTCGATACGGCAGCACGCTCGCTTGGAGCGACAATGGAACGTTGGGGTCGAAACCCGAGCCTTCGGCGCTTCCTTGGCGGTGTGCAGCGGGACGTGTTGACGAGCCCGGGGGAGCGCGTGGAGCTCTCGGCGAGCTTGGGCGTGTCGGCGAAGCTGGGCACGATCGCGCGGTTCTACGTGGACGATGCCGTAGCTGGCGAGGCGCCGATCGGAAGCAGTGGTGAGGTGCGCATCGTGATCAGGGCGCCGGGACCGGGCCTGCATCGAGTCGGCGTCAAGGTATGCGACGACAAGGGCAAGGTCGTGTCAGACCTGATCGGTCATCGTCTCCTCCAAGTCGCCAGCGGGCGGCCCGTCGTACTGGTGCACGCGGCGCTATTTGTGCCCCGGCCCGGGATCGATCTGACCGCAAGGACATCGCCCATCGAAGCGCTGCGGACACTCATCGACGAGGGCTTCGAGCTCGTCTACTTCGACATCCACGCGAAGAACCGTGACGCCCTGATCCACGACGAGATCCTCGCGCAGCGTCTGCCACCTGGGGCGATCCTCGTCTACTCCGCTGAGGAGGAAGAGCTCAGGAGCCTCGGGGTCGATTTCGTGGACATGTTTGCATCGACCGCGATCCGCCGGCTGCGCGCAAAGGGTGTGCCGGTCACGACCATCCTGACCGAGCGCGACGAAGATTCAGCAGAGAGCCGGGCGGAGCGGGTGAGCGTGATGACGCCGGCGACGGTCCTCCGCCGTGCGACCCGGGATGCCTTTGCCGCCGAGGTCGAGCAGGCAGCCCAGTTGCTGCGCGACAGAGCGCGCAGCACTCCGCTCGACTGGCGCTTCGATCAAACCACCGAGTCGCGCCTCGTCCAAGGCAACTCGTTTCACGCCGAGCTCGACAACGAGAAGGCCCGGAAGCGCCTCTTTGAAGCGCTCGAACAAGCCACCTCGACGATTCACATCCAGTTCTACATGGTTCGGCCCGGCGACTTCACCGAGCAGCTCATCGTCAAGCTCATTCAGCGTGCGCGCGCAGGGGTGAGGGTTCGGTTCATGGTGGACGCGCTCTACTCGGACGAAGAAGTCCTCGGGCGTGCCAATCCGTTGCTCCTGTCGTTGAAGCAAGAGGCCAACGTCGAAGCTCTCGCGCTCCTCCCAATCGGCTCGCATAGAGAGATGGGCGTTTCCAGTTTGAAGCAACGCGACCATCGCAAGCTCGTCATCGTCGACGGTCGTCGAGCCTTCGTGTCCGGGCGGAATGCGGGCGACGAGTACTACATGGGTTTCGACGAGGTACCCGTGCATGACAACACACCGCACGAGCGCATTCCCTGGCTAGATGCGCATGTCGAGCTGACCGGGCCGTTGGTGCGGGAGGTTCAGGAGACCTTCTTACACACCTGGCATAGACAGGGAGGAACACCCTTTCCCTCCGACCGGGACGTTCTACCCGAGCTCGAGCCCTCAGGTAGCGCCGCCGGCCGTTTGGTGGTGCACCGTGGCTTCGCCGAAACCAATGGGCTCGCGATGTACGAAGCGATGTTCGACGTTGCGGAGGATCATGTCTACATCGTCAACGACTTCCCGATCGTGCCCGCCCTCGAGCGCGCGATCTATTGCCTCCTGGCCCGAGACGTTCGCGTCAAGCTTCTCACCGGCAATGCGACTGCGCGGCGCGACGATGGCACGTTCTTTCAAGCGCCGCTTCACCGCACGCTCTTCGAGTACATGGTCAAAGCGAAGCTCGAGCCTCTGCTTCAGGCCGGCGTCGAGGTGTACGAGTTCGTTCCGCCTCCGTCTCCGCTGGTCGTCGCGCGAGGTGGCCGCATTCGTCCCTACGTCCACGCGAAGCTCGTCTCGGTCGATGGGTTGGTCACCAGCATCGGGTCGGCGAACCTCGACGCGACCGCGAGCTTTTGGGAGAGCGAGGCCAATATCGTCGTGCAGGACGCCGAGTTTGCCAGCGGCGTCGAGGCCACGCTCCAAAGACTAATCGACGGCAGCGTCGAGCTCGATCCCGAGTCCGAATACTGGAAGCGGGAGCGGGCCCAACGTGCCGTCGTGGCTACACTCTGGCCTGGAACGTTTTATTCCTGAGCTTCGAGCTTCTCGCCGGCCTTTTCTTCGGCCTCTACGGCCTCTTCGACTTCCTCCGCCTTCTCGGCGGCTTCGGCCTCAGCCTCAGCCTCGGGGAGATCATACGTCACGGTCATCCGGATCTGGACTGCGCGATCGATCTCGATCTTCTCGGAGCCATCGACCGTCTTGACGTTCAAAACGCCCGTCGAGTCACCGCTTGCCGAGGCGTTGGCCTCGAGCGCGTTGAGATTGGCGATCACCTCACCCGTCGCGTTCATCTTGTAGGACTCGAGCGACATCTCGACGCCTTCCTCCTCGAACGTCACGGTCTGCGGAAGAGCGGTCTGCTGAATCTGAACGGCGAGCTTGAGCTCATCGCCCACCTTTTCGGTCAGCGTGTAGGTGTCGACCTGGGTGATTTCAAAGCCGTATAGAACCAGGTCTTTGCGTGCCTCCCAGCGAGCTCCGGCACCGACGGGCTGAGCGGGGAGAACCACCCGCGCGAGCGATGTGCGTGCATTGATGAGCATCACGAGCAGACGAACCGGAACATCGGCACGCTTGGCCGCCTCGTTCAGGTCGGTGCGTTGGACGAGGCCACGATCATCGACTTCGACCCAACCGCCCACGTTGTTGAGCACGGAGACGCTCTTGTTGAGGTCCTGCGCGACGGTGGGGTCGATCCCCTCTGGAACAATGGCTTCGGCCTTGACGATCCGGACGTCGAAGCGGGTACTACGGCGCTTGCCTTCCATCGACGGGCCGGACACGATGTGCAGCCGGACTCCGGGCGTCACGGCCAGCGCGGCGCCGGTTCTCGTGGTGGCGAGCGAAGCGATGCCGTAGTCCATGACGGAAGTCGTCGTGGTCCCGTGTTTGATTTTGTACCGGAGCGTTTCGAGCGGCTCTTGGCCGGCGTCGAGCACGAGGACGGCATCGCCCTTCTTGGCGTCCTTGGCAGTATCGGACTTGCACCCGTTTAACACGAGCAGCGCGGCCATCAGAATCAACGCGCGCAGTAGCACTTGCTTAGTCATGGAATCTCCTTTCGGCGCCCCTTCGCCGTTCATCGCGGGTCTATATCGCAAGGGCGTCGTGCGCCGTCAAGGTTGGGAGCCCGCCGGGCCTTGGATGCGGGCGTAGCCCTGGGGTCGGGTGAAGACGGCAGGCGGCACCGGCACCTGCTTGATTTCCTCTACCAGGAACACGACAGGCACCCCGCCGGCCTGCTCGACCCTCATTTTCATCGAGAAACCGGGCTTCACGCCGTATTTCTTCATTGCCTTCGCCCGCTCGTCGTCGGACATCTCGAGCCCGAGATTTCGGCCTCGGAATGCGCGCGTCCACAGGTCGGCCGGATACTTCTGCGTGAGCCAAAGGTCGATGACGGCGTTGTTGTCCTTGTCGAAGAGGCGGACGTGCTGCGTCTCGACGCCGCTCACGGTCTCCTTGCCGAGCTTCTTGACCTCCAAGTTGGCGTTGTCCCCGGAGCCCGTGACCTGTTGGCTCGTCGCTGCCAGTGTCGAGTAGGGCATCTCGACGATGACCTTCTGGTCATGCGCGATCGAATAATAGCTTTGGCCCCTGGCGGGCATGATGGTCGTTGACAGCACGGGCTGCCCGTTTTCGTCGGTCGATCGGATGTCCATGCGCACGTCGCCCGTTTTCGCGTATCGGGCGCGGATCTGAGCGGCGACACCCTGCTGGCTCGACAGGCTGGCTTTGAGCTCGCCTTCGAATGCGAGAGCGGGCGACGCCAAGAGCATCGCGATCATGAACGTGAGCGCAACACGCATCAGGGGGGGAGCTTAGGCCGTCAACACCACCAAGCCAAACCCCTCGTCTTCATAGAGCCGGTCGAATGTTTCCTGGAACTTCGCCTCGATATTCTTGCGTTTGACTTTGAGCGTGGGGGTGAGCTCGTCCTGTTCGACGCTGAACTCGCGGTCGAGCACGTGGATCTTCTTGATGGCTTCGACCCTCGACAGCCCTTCGTTTGCCCGCTTCACCGATGCGACGATTCGCTTCTGGACTTCCGGGTCCCGTGTCACCCGTTCGATGACCGCTTGAAGCTCGGCAGAACGCCCTAGAGGGTTTTCGGTCAGGTCCTTGATGTGTTTGTCGGCGGTCGGCCCGTCGATGGTCCCCTGGAGTCGGGCCCATTCGACGGCCTCCGGCGCCCCCACGGTAACGAGTGCGACGAGGTACTTCCGTTTGTCCCCATGTGCATGCGCCTGGCTGATCAGCGGGTCCGAGGCCTTGATCTCGTTTTCGATGTTTGCCGGGGTGAGGTTCTTTCCACCCGCTGTAATGATGATGTGTTTCTTGCGGTCCAGGATGTAGACGAAACCGTCTTCGTCCTTTTTGCCGACGTCGCCGGTATGGAGCCAGTCATCGACGATCGTTTCTGCCGTTGCGTCTGGGTTCTTGTAGTATCCCTGAAAGACGACCTTGCTCCGGATCAAGATCTCGCCGTCGTCTGCGATGCGGTCTTCGACGATGCTCAGCGCGCGCCCGACGGACCCGAGCTTGATGTGTCCTGGCAGGTTGCAGTGCGTGAGCACCGTCGATTCGGTCATTCCGTACATCTCGAAGATCGGAAAGCCCGCAGCCCAGAAGAACTCCAGAATTTCCGGGGCGATCGGAGCGGCCCCCGTGATGAAGTAGCGCATGCGCCCTCCGAATACCGCCCGCAGCTTGGAGAAGACCAGGCGATCGGCGAGGCGGTACTTCAGCTTCAAGCCGAAGGGGATCGGCCTGCCCGCCTGCCAAAGCTGTACGGCTTCTCGGCCGACTCGCTCCGCCCACCGGAAAATGCGTTGCCGCGTCGGAGGGGCTTGCTCGACCGCGCTCATGATCTTCGCGTACGCTTTTTCGAAGATGCGTGGCACGCTGCCAAAGATCGTCGGTTTCACTTCGACGACCTCTTCGAGAACCTTGGCAATGCTCGACGCGAAGTACGTTGCCATGCCCGTGTTGATGCGCCCGTAGAAGGCCAGGACACGCTCGGCCACGTGCGCCATCGGCAGGAAGCTCAGGCCGACATCGCCTTCGAGGATGGCGAAGGCTTCCTCTTGATCTTGCATGAGGGTGATGATGTTCTCGTGCGAGATCATCGCGCCTTTGGGAGGGCCGGTGGTACCGCTGGTATAGACGATGATCGCGGTGCTGTTCGGGTCGACCGCAGCGACGCGAGCTTCGATGGCGTTTCGGTCGACCGGCGTCTGCAGGACCCGTTCGAAAGGGACCAGCCAGTTGTGCGCCTCCATCAGTGACTCGGCGCCGGCCGTGTTCCAGACGATGACCTTCTCGAGCTTCGTGAGCTCGTCGCGTCGCGCGAGGATCTTGTTGATCTCCTCGATGCCTTCGACGAACGCGATCTTGGTATCGGCGTGATCGAGAATGTATGCGAGCTGTTTGGGGGTCAGCGTCGGGTAGGCGCCCAAGGTGACCGCGCCTGCAAGCAACCCACCGACGTCGCAGTAGCACCATGCAGGGCCGGTGCTGCCGACCATGCACACCTTGTCCTGAATCTGCAGTCCGAGCCCCAATAGATAAGAAGCAACCGCGCCGGTCTGGTTCGCGAACGCTTTCCAGCTGACCGGCTGCCACTCGCCGGCGTCCTTGAAAT
>CP070713.1:2949182-2956824 GCA_020351445.1 Myxococcales bacterium | reverse complement strand
GGCACTAAGCGTAAAGCGACTCGATCGCGTCCTTGTAGCGCTCGAGGACGACCCGCCGCTTGAGCTTGAGGGTCGGTGTGAGCATCCCGTTTTCCGTCGTGAAGTCCTCGTCGCCGATGAAGATCTTGCGGGCCTTCTCGTAGCCCTTGAATTCGGCGGAAAACCTGTTGACCTCTTCCTCGATCAAGGCGCGGACCTCGTCACTCTGGGCCAGCGATGCGGGATCGGGGTCGAGCCCCTTTTCGGCGGCCCACCCCTTCAAGACCTCGAAGTCGGGGATGACGACCGCGACGTTGAACTCGCGGTTCATACCATAGACCATGACGTTCGAGATGTAAGGCGAGAGCTTGATCTTCTCCTCGAGCGGGGTTGGAACGACGTACTTGCCGTTGAGAAGCTTGTATTGCTCCTTCACACGGCCCGTGATGTGCAGGAATCCTTCATCATCGATCAGGCCCATGTCGCCGGAACGGAAACCACGCATGCCGCCCTTTTCGACGAGCACCTCGGCGTTGGCTTCGTCGAGGTTGTGATAGCCCTCCATGATGTTGTGCCCGTAGATGATGACCTCGCCCTGGGTGGGGTCTTCGGTCGCGGCGACGTCGATTTCGATCTCCACGCCGGGAATCGGCTTGCCGACGGAGCCGATCTTCCGCGCACCCGGGTAGTTCATCGTCGCGATCGGTGACGTCTCGCTGAGGCCATAGCCCTCGTACACCGTGATGCCGAGGTTATCGATGAACTCGGCGACCTCTTTCGAGATCGCGGCGCCACCGCTAAACGCATACTTCAGCCGGCCGCCAAAGCGCTCGCGCACCTTGGAAAACACCAGGCCGTCGAGCACCTTGAACTTGAAATCGAGCCAACCGCTGCTCTTGCCTTCGGCGGCCAGTTGTTTTCGCCGCTCTGCCGTCTGCAGGGCCGCGTCGAAGAGCTTCTTCTTGAGCCCGCCCTCCTCGTTCATCTTCGCGTGCAAACCGTCGTAGATCCGATTGAAAACGCGCGGAACGCTGGCCAAGATGGTCGGCTGAACCTCCGCGAGGTTGGGGACGATCTTGTCGACCGCTTCAGCGAGACCGAGTGAGGCGCCCATCGAGATCAAGCCGTGAAGCTCCACCGTCTGTCCAAACGAATGGGCCCACGGAAGGAAGCAAAGCGAGCGATCGTCGGGCTCGAGTGGAAACACCGCATGGATCGCGCTGACGTTGTACGCGAGATTCCGGTGCGTCAGGCGCACGCCCTTGGGCTTGCCGGTGGTGCCCGAAGTGTAGATGAAGTCCGCGATCGCGTCGGGACCTGGGTCGACCAGGTCGGATGGTTCGCTTTGAAGCAAATCCGCGAACGCGTGCTCGCCGCCCTTGGGCGTACCCGATAATACGATGACTTCCTTGAGCTCCGGGACCGCGCCGCGGAACGCACGTACACGCTGCGCAATCTGCTCGTTTGCCACGAAGAGGACCTTTGCACCGCAGTCGTTCAGGATGTGCTTCCAATCCTTGTCCAATTGTGACTCGTACATCGCGACGTAGGCCGCACCGAGCCCATAGGTTGCGTACGCAGCCATAGCCCACTCCGGGCTGTTGTTTGCGATCACCGCAACCCGGTCACCGGCTTCGACTCCGAGGTTGTGAAGAGCCGTACGCAGGCGGCGAACCCGATCGCCCCATTCTCCATAGGTCATCCAATGCCATTGTCCGTCCCGTTTGACGCCAAAGAGCGCTCTGTCCCCAAACTTCTCGGTAGACGCATTGAAGACCTCGACGAGGCTTTCGAACTTGGGCTGAAATTCCGACATGACGGGGGATGCTAGCAATCCGGATACGCGCTGCAACGCCTTCGTGATGTCGCCCTGAGAAACCGATGCTGCGCATCGGTCACGGGGCTGCGCTCCTCAGTTGCTGAGGAGCTTGTCGCACTCGGCGCTGATGTAGCCGAGGGCCACGAGTTGGCGGCACAGCTCCGGCGTCATTTCCTGCTTTTCTTCGGTCAGCCCGGGTTTCTTCTTGCCCGATGCGCTGGTCGAGGCCGCAAGCCAGTGGCCGCGGTCCCGCGCACCAAGGAACTGCCCGTGAAGGGTCCGCAGGTAGCGCTGGGCGATCGGCTGATTGCGGCCGTCGAGCTCCTTCTGCTCCCAGTAGTCGTTGCCGAGGTCGAAGATGACCTGGGACAGATTTCCGCGAATGATCATCTTCCAATCGCCGCCGCGAATCACGCGGCGGTGATCGAGGAAGTCGCTGAACGCGACGTAGGGGCCGGTCGGCCAGTCACCCCGCATGAAACCGAGCAAGCTGCGGCCTTCGAACTGCTTCGGGATGGGCACGCCCGTGGCCTCGAGCACCGTCGGCCCGATGTCCATCGTGCTCACGACCGGCCCGATGCGCACATTCGCTGGAATGACACCTGACCACCGGAACATGAGCGGAACGCCGAGGAGCTCTTGGTACACCGAGTGGCCGTGGCCCCAAGAGCCGTGCTCTTGGAACTCCTCCCCATGGTCGGAGGTCACCACGATAATGGTGTTGTCGTCGAGCCCAAGCTCGCGGAGCTTCACGAGGAACTTCCCGAAGTGTTCGTCGTGGTAGCTGATCTCCCCGTCGTGCAGTGCTTCGATGCGCTCTTTGTCGCGGGCGGTGAACTTATACTTCTTCGGGTTCTTCTTCGCCTCATCGAGCATCAAATGCGTGCGTCGGTTTTGCACTTGGCCCTTGTACGGCTTGGGATCGTACATCTTCAGGAACTCGTCGGGCGGGTCGTACGGCACGTGGGGGTCGATCGTCTGGATGTAGACGAAGAACCGGCCGTTCTTGTTCTTCTCGATCCAATCCTGTGCTTCGCCGAACACGTTGGAAGCGTTGGTGTTGCGCCGCTCACGGATGTAGTTGGTGTAGTGGTCCCAACCTTGATCAAAGCCGAACGCATTTGAGACATACCCATTGGCGATGAAGCTCGCGGTCTTGAACCCCGCCTTCTTGTAGACCTCGCTCAGCATCAGCGCGGACTTCGGGAGCTTCGAGGCGTCTTCCTTGGTTCTGTGGGTCGCGGGGTGAAGGGATGTGAGCACGCTCGCGACCGCGGGCTTGGTCCAGTTCTCGGGCGTCTGAGCGCGCTCGAAAAGCACCCCTTGGGATGCGAGCTCGTCCATCACGGGCGTCTTGACACGAGTCTTGGGGTAGTAAGCCCGCACCTTGCTCGCGCGCAGTGTGTCGATGAGCAAGACGACGACGTTGCGGGCGGGCTCGTCGATCGTCGCCACTTCGCCGGCTCGCCGAACGATGCGCACATCGCTCAAGACGATCTCTCCGGGCCCCTCGTTTCGGAAGCGTAGGCGCCCGATTTGACCTGCGAGCCGGCGCAGCGGGGTCTGGTTATCGCGCCACGACGGTCCAGCTTCGAGGCGTTGGCCGGAACCTTTCGCTCCGTCGTGGTCGATGTGGAGCGCAAGCATTCCCGCGCCGTTTGACGCGCCCAAGCCGAAAATCAGTGTACCGTCATCGGGTACCTCGACGAACCACTCCACCTGCGCCCCCGGCTCGAGAGCAATCGCGCGCCGCTCGACACCCCCTACTGACACCTGCTCGACCGAAACGCGTCGAGGAGCGGACGCGCCACTGGCTGTCAGGGGCTCGAAGCGCAGCCAGTCCATTGCGAACGACCGTGCCTTGCCGCGAACCTGCGCGGTTTTCGTCGCGCGGAGCATGATCGAGTTTTCGCCGGGACGGATATCGGCCTCGGAAATCGGGATCACGATTTCGCGGAACCCGTCTCCCTGCGACACGCGCGCTTCGCCGGCGGTCTTGCCATTGACGTACACGATGAGCGCGCCCGTCGCGTAAGGTTTGGCCCGAAACCGAAGCTGCATGGGCTGCTTTGCCGCCGCGGGCAGGTAGAGGCGCGCGGTTTTGCCAAACGTCGACACGCGCGCATCGCCTTCGCGGCTCTCACCCTGCCAGCCGCTGTTCCAGTTACCGAGCGTATACTTGAGCCGGGCAGCGGTCCCAAAGTCGATGAACAAGCCTGCCGGCTCGTAGATGTCTGCCAGGTGCAGGAGCGCGAGAAGGTCCTCGTAGGTCGCGGTGCCATCAGGAGCCGGTGCGAGGGTGGGCGCAGGCGCAGCGCGGCGTTTGGCAGGGGCTTCTTTGGAAGGCTCCCCGGCCGCTTGCTCGAGCGGCGCGTCGGGCTCTGCCCCATTTTCGTCACACGTGAACCCCTGCAAACAGAGGATGAGAACAAGCGCCAGGCGGCTCTTCATAGGCCTTCCCCCTCGCGCGTTCCGCTACCACGGCCCAGTGGCAGGAGCAACGACGCGGGGACGACCGCAATCCCATCCGATGTGCTAACCCAGGGACCTCATGGACGGCAACGGCCAGCCCCGCGATTGGAGCGTGAAGAAGAGCGCGAAGCTCTACCAGGTCAAGGGCTGGGGAGAGCCGTACTTCCGCATCAGCGAACATGGGCACGTCGAGGTGCGGCCCGACCCGACCGTCGACAGAGCAATCGATCTCTACGATCTCACCAAGCAGCTGGCGCAACGGGGGCTCGATCTGCCATTGTTGATCCGATTCCCCAATATCCTTCAGGACCGGATCCGACTGTTGAACGAGTGCTTCGAAACGGCGATCCGCGAGTACGGGTACGAAGGGAAGTACCGCGGCGTATTTCCCATCAAGGTCAATCAGCAGCGGCACCTCGTCGAGGAGATCATCGAATCGGGACGGCCGTGGCGATTCGGATTGGAAGCCGGTTCGAAGCCCGAGCTCTTGATCGCGCTCGCGGCGATGGAGGACGAAGACGGCTTCATCATCTGCAACGGGTACAAAGACCTCGCGTATCTCGAGACGGCTCTGGTGGCGCAACGGTTCGACAACACCGTCGTCGTGGTGCTCGAACGTATCGAGGAACTGGAGCTCGCATTCCGCGCGTCCGAAAAGCTCGGCATTCGGCCCTGCCTCGGGGTGCGCGCGAAGCTGAGCAGCAAAGGCATCGGACGCTGGGCGAACTCGGCAGGTGACCGGGCGAAGTTCGGTCTCACGATGTCGGAAATCGTCCACGTCGTCGACGAGCTCGAAAAACGCGACATGCTCGATTGTCTGAAGCTCCTTCACTTCCATTTGGGAAGCCAGGTTTCGAGCATCATCCCAGTGAAGAACGCCATGCGCGAAGCGGGGCAAATCTACGTCGAGCTGATGAAGATGGGCTGCAAGATGCGCTTTCTCGACGTCGGCGGTGGCTTGGCGGTCGATTACGACGGCTCGAAAACCGATTTCCGCGGCTCGATGAACTACGACCTCAAGGAGTACGCCTACGACGTCGTGGCAGGCATCCAGGAAGCTTGCGAAAAGGCGGACGTCCGGCCGCCCACCATCGTCAGCGAGAGCGGACGCTCGATCGCGGCCTATCAATCGGTGTTGATCTTCGATGCCTTGGGCGTCGACCACATCGACTTCGAAGATCCGCGAGAACCTTCCGAGGACGACCACCGGATCCTCGATGAGTTCTACGAGACCTGGAAGGGCATCCAACCCAAAAACGTGCAGGAGTCTTGGCACGACGCACAACAGGCTCTCGAAGAGGCGCGAAGCTTGTTCAAGTTCGGCTACCTCGGGATTCGCGAGCTGGCGCGCGCCGAGCATTTGTTCTGGAGCTGTTGCGAGAAGATTCGCCGTTCCATGCGTCGACTGAAGTACGTGCCAGAGGAGCTCAACGCTGTCGACGAGCTCATGGGCGCGATCTACTACTGTAACTTCTCGTTGTTCCAATCGGCGCCGGACATTTGGGCGATGGACCATCTGTTTCCGTTCATGCCGATTCACCGCCTCGACGAGGAGCCCAAGGTCAAGGCCCGTCTCGCGGACTTGACCTGTGACTCGGACGGCATCGTCGACCACTTCATCGATGTCGAAGAGGTCCAGCGGTCGCTCCACCTTCATCCGGTGCAACCCGGTGAGCCGTACCTCCTCGGGATGTTCCTCGGCGGCGCGTATCAAGAGATCTTAGGAGACCTTCACAATCTCTTTGGCGACACCAATGCGGTGCATGTCCGGCTCGAAGACTACGGCTACAGCGTGGCGAACGTCATCAAAGGCGACGCCATCGACGAGGTGTTGCGCTACCTGCAGTACGATCCCGAAGAGATGGTGGAGCGGGTTCGCAAGCAAGCCGAGCGCGCGCTCAACCAGGGGCGGATGACTTTGCCGCAACTGCGCACCTTCATGCGTCATTACGAAGAAAGCCTGCGCGGCTACACGTACTTGAAGGGCGATGCTTGATTTGGCGCCGGTGGCGTGGGGGCGGGGTGAAGGCTGCTCACCTGGTTTGGTTTGGTTAAATCCGCCCGCCCACCCCCACCCGTAGTCCTCCCTCCGCGGCTTCGCTTCGCTCCGCCTTGGCGGCGCTTTGCGCCGGGCTTCGCCTGACGGCTCGCGCTGCCGCCGGGGGCGTGAGGCGTAAGTATCAGAGGTCTCCGGGCGATTTCGACACCGGCTCGGCCAACCTCTACCTTGAAAGGGTGGATCTCGCCGACTTCCAAGAGGCGCTGCTTCAGCAGATGGAGCGAAAGACGCACTGGGCTTGGCCGGCTTTCACCGGTGGTCTCGTGCCGAAGGAGAAGCTCCACATCCACCTCGAGCACGAGTGGGCAGTGTACGTGCGTGACTTCCCCGTCATGGTGGGGCGCGCCTACGTGCAGTGCCCGATCCCCGAAGTTCGACGCGAGCTGGCGGAGAACCTCTACGAGGAGGAAACCGGCGGTCTGGCTGCCGGCAAACCGCATCCCGACTTGTTCATGATGTACGCGCGTGGGCTAGGCATGGACCTGGAACGTTTTTCCAAGGTCGAGCTTCTTCCGGCGGCGCGTACGTACCGCGGGTTTCTCGATGATGTGACGACGACTCGCGGTTGGGCGGTCGCCGCGTCGGTCGCGACCCTTTTCATCGAAGGTACCGCGTACGAGCGGCATGAGCTCGATGCTTCTGCACCCGCCCGGCCACAACCTCCGCTCGAAGAGCACCCGCTCGTGAAGCACTACGGTCTGCCGGTCGAGTGCATGGCGCTGACCAAGGCGCACCGCTCGGTCGAAGGCGAGCACCGCAAGGCCGCTTGGCGGGTCATGCTGAGCCACGTGCCCGCCAACGATCGTAGCGCGGTCGTACGCACGATGATTCAGGCGGTAGACGCTTGGCGCGCCTATCGCGACGACGTGGCGGAAGCGTGCGGGGTCACGCGGGACAAGCTTCCACTGACGGCTTAGCTGCCGCGCATGTGCTTGGGGGCCGGGGAGCACTGCTTACCTGGTTTGGTTTCGTTACATCCAACCCGCCCACCCCCACCCGTAATCCTCCCTCCGCGGCATTCGCTTCGCTCTGCCTTGGCGGCGCTTCGCGCCGGGCTTCGCCTTCGGCTCGCGCTGCCGCCTGCCGAGCGTCAGGCCAATTGCCTTTTTTGGACTTTGCCCATCGCATTGCGGGGCAGTTCCTGTAGGAACCGTACCGTGCGGGGGCGCTTGTGGGGGCTCAGGCGCTCGGCAACGAAATCGGTCAGCGCGTTGGCATCTTCGGGTTCACTAGGGCGAAGGACCACGAAGGCTGCAATTCGCTGGCCGAGGTCGTCATCTGGGACGCCGACGATGGCGACCTCTCGAACGGAG
>CP070713.1:2927292-2949082 GCA_020351445.1 Myxococcales bacterium | reverse complement strand
TTCCGAGCCCTATGGACGACTCCTCCCACGAAATAAGCTCACTCCATACGTCGACGTCTGCGGAGGAGAACGGCTCGGGATGGGCAGCACAGCGATAGGGCGGGAGGCAATACGTGTGCCGCCTTAGAGAGACGGCCGAGGGGGCCCCGATCGCGAGGACGCCCGTCGCGCGCCGTTCTCCGGTGATGCAGTTGGGATTCGTCGGGGTGTCGCGTCGTGCCCCGGTGCTCGTTACGCTTCGCCGATGCTCCGCACGTTAGGCGCTACTTCAAACACCCCGCGTCGCTTCGCCTTTGCGAGAATTCGCAGGGCGTCGCGGTAGCCGCGGCGCAGTATCGTCCTGGTGTGCAATCGCGAGGTGAACGGCAGCCGGCCGAGGTCCGGCGACACCACCAGGATCTGAATCTGGGGGTACATCTTGTGGATCAGATCGATGCCGCGCTTTTCCTTCTCGTTGAGAATGATGTTCACCGATTGGCGCAAGACAGCAAGGCCGCCTTGGTGGACCAGCGACGGGCTGCCAATGCGACCGACGTGTGGACGGTATACGTTGGATACAATCACGACGTCGGCGCCAGCCTCGACCGCCAAGTCGATGCTCAGCGTGCGAACGACCTCACCGTCCATGTAGAAGCGATCGCCGATGCGGTGCGGGCGGAAGAGCACCGGCAAGCACGTCGAAGCAGCCACTGCCTTGCTGATGGGAACGTCGTCGCGGTAACCGCGCCCGAACACCACACGGCCGCGGCCGTCGACGTCGGCGGCCGTGATCAGCAGGTGTTTGTCGAGGTCGCGAAAATCGTCGGTTGGCAACCGCTCGGCGACGAAACGCTCGAACCGGTCGATCGAAAGGAGGCCGCTCGTGAGGTAGCCCCAGCTGCGCCGCTGCTCCTGATTGGGCAAGCCCAGGAAATAGCGGGCCTTCAGCGGTGGGGCCTCGAGGCCACGCCGCCAAAAAGGGCGAAACCAGTCGATCATCTGCTCGGGCGTGTAGCCTTCGGCGTAGAACGCACCGGCAATTGCGCCGGCCGAGGCACCAACACAGATGTCGGCCTCGATGCCGAGCTCTTGCATGGCGCGGAGGACGCCGACATGTGCCACGCCCTTCGCGGCGCCACCGGAACCTACGAATGCAACACGCGGCCGAGCCATCGGTAGGGAACGTGGCACAGGTTAGGTGCCGAGTCGACACGCCTTCTTGCGTCCAGGCTCATTCGGGAACACTGGCCGGCGACGCCGTGACGGCCTTCTTACCGAGGTACGCCTCTCGCGTCACCTCACGAAGCAGAGGCCTCGCATCGCGGGACAATGCGGACCTCGGCCACTTCTTGATCAGGATCTTGAGCGCGTCGCGCGCCGTGTCCAGATCGTCGATATCGCGCGCACATAGCGCGACCAGCCACCAACCGTCGGGCTGCAGCGCGCTGTCCGTCGTTTGATCTGCCACCTGCTGCGCAAGCACGAGCGCTTCCGCGGAACGCTTTTCCTTGCGTAGCGACAGCGCGAGGCTGTGCTTGACAGCGGGAATGTGTGAGCCATTCGGGTGCAACTCGATCGCATTCTCGAAGCGCTGGATCGCCTCTGCGTGCTTCTTCCCCTCGGCAAGTGCCAGGCCCTTTTGATACGCCTCTAGCGAGAGGTCCTGTCGAAACTGTTGCTCGAAGTCCCGGAACACCGCCGCCTCAGCGGGTGACAGGGCCTCTTTGGCCATGGCTGGATACTCGCGCACCACCTCGGCACGTTTTCGAGCGCGAATCAGCTCGTAGTATTTTGCGGCCTTTGCCGCCGCCGTTCCACGGTCGGATGCTCGGCGAACCTCGTCTCCCAGGTCGCTCCGGAGCTGTTCTACGGTGGTCTCGGCGTCGGTCATCTCGGACCGTACGCCGCCGATCTGCGCGTCGAAGTAGAGCTTGAGTCCGACGAATGACAGCACGCCAATGACCGCAATCGCCACACCGCTGTTCCAGTTCAGGCGTCGCTCATACCCCGCCTGGCGCTTTGCGATCGATTTGATGTCGGCGCCGAGGGCATTGACCAGGTTGTTGGTCTTGATGATCAGGCCGCGGCTCTCGACGATCTCCTTCTTGATCTGGCGTACCTCGTCGTCGACGTCTCGCATGGAACCCGGAGTACAACCGACCCGGACGTGAGGCAAGGGCAGGCGCTTGACGGGGCCAGACGGGCCGCCTACAAGCCGAGCCGAGGAGGATTCCGTGGGGCTGCGCCTTATCTCGCTGATCGTGATTTCCATGATTGCAGGCTGCAATCCGCCCGCCGACTACGCATTGGTGGGAAGCGCCTACGTGCCGGCGGCGCACGGGCAGGTCGATGTCGAGAAGATCGACAAGGAGCAGATCCTCATCACCGTGACGCTGGATCACCTGGTCCCTCCAGAGAAGATCGAGCTCGGCCTCACGCACTACATCGTTTGGTTCGCCCCCGTCGGCGAACGTCCGGTGCGTCAGCGGGCGCTCGACTATGATCCTGACGCACAGGTCGGTCGAGCATCGATCCCGACTTCATTGCGCGAGTTCGAGGTTCAGATCACGGCCGAGAACAGCGAGACTCCCAACCAACCTAGCGACCTTCTCGTCGCCTCTCAGAAAATTCGCGAGATCTAAACCAATGGCAGACACCTCAGATATCAAAAAAGGGTTCAAGATGCTCATCGACGGCGTGCCCTTTGCCGTCGTCGACCACCAGTTCGTGAAGCCGGGCAAAGGGCAGGCGTTCATCCGTACCCGCATCAAGAACATGATGACCGGCGCAGTCATCGATCGAACGTTCAAAAGCGGCGAGAAGCTCGAAAAGGCCGACACCGAAGAACGAACGATGCAGTACCTGTACCCCGAGGGTGACGCTCGAATTTTTATGGATACGAAGAGCTACGAGCAACTCTCGCTCACTAACGAGCAACTCGGCGACAACATCTACTATCTCCTCGATGGGACCGAGGTCGATGTCATGCTCTTCGAGGGCAAGCCGATCGGCGTCACGCCCCCCACCTTCGTGCAGCTGGAAGTAACCGAGACCGAGCCCGGCTTCAAAGGCGATACCAGCAGCAACGTGACCAAGCCCGCGACACTCGAGACGGGCCTTCAAGTCAGCGTTCCGCTCTTCGTCAATACTGGCGACAAGCTCAAAGTCGACACGCGCACCGGCTCGTACGTAGAGCGCGTCAAAGGCTGAGTCCCCTGTGGCGGTGTCCGCAGATCCCGCAGTGTTGCAGGTGTTGAAGCTTCGTGCCGTGTTCCTTGGCGCAATTCGGCGGTTCTTCGAGGAGCGCGCCTTCATCGAAGTTGAGACGCCATCCATCGTGCCCTCCCCGGGGCTCGATGTGCATCTGGAAGCGTTCAGCGTGCAGGGGCCTAAGGGCGAGCCGGTCGGATGGCTCGCGACGAGCCCCGAGTATCAAATGAAGCGGCTGCTGTGCGCAGGGGCACCGCGCATCTTCCAGCTATGCCGAAGCTACCGCGCCGAAGAACACGGCCGGCATCACGAGCGCGAGTTCACGGTGCTGGAGTGGTATCGCGCAAACGCGACCTCGGA
This sequence comes from Myxococcales bacterium, assembly GCA_020351445.1. Taxonomy (GTDB): domain Bacteria; phylum Myxococcota_A; class Polyangia; order Polyangiales; family Houyiibacteriaceae; genus SG8-38. The sequence continues at coordinate 2,945,533 of CP070713.1, read as the reverse complement.
CGACGTGATCCGCGACACCGAAGAGCTGGTCCCATTCGTCGCGACGGCACTCGCCGAAAAAGGGGACAGTCCCCTTTTTCCAGGGGTTAATTCCTCATCGGGAAAAAGGGGACTGTCCCCTTTTTCGGCACCCTGGGAGCGGTTGACGGTGGAGGAGGCGCTTCGGTTCCATGCGAATGTCGAGCTTGAATCGTTGGTCGAGGATGAGGAGCGGTTTTTTCGGGTGTGGGCGGTGGAGGTTCAGCCCCGGCTTGGCGCGGAGCGGCCCGTGATCGTGACCGACTGGCCGGCTTCGATGGCCTCACTCGCGCGCCTGAAGCCCAACGGTATGGCGGATCGGTTTGAGGCCTTCTATCTGGGGGTGGAGCTTTGCAACGGCTTTGGCGAGCTGACCGACGCAGAGGAACAGCGAAGGCGGTTCCAACGCGACCAAGCAGAGCGCCGAGCGACCGGTGCCCAGGTTCTTCCGATCGACGAGCGCTTTGTCGCAGACTTGGAGAGGGGCATGCCTGAGAGCAGCGGCAACGCGCTCGGTGTCGACCGACTGCTGATGCTGCTCGCGGGCGCGGACTCGATTCAGGCGGTGATGCCGTTTCCCGCGGAACGACTATGACCCCTGGGCCGTTTTGGGGTCCGTGCAGCGTTCATACCTTGCGCTCGGCGACCTTGGCGCGCTCCCACATCTCGTCGAGCTGGGGCTCGTCGTAGTCGCGGAGGCTCTTCCCCTCGGCTTGGGCGGCGAGCTCACAGTGACGAAACCGCGAGGAAAATCGATTGAGTGAAGCGCGAAGCGCGGCTTCCGGGTCTAGCCCTTGCTTGCGGCCGTAGGTCGCAAGGGCGAACAAAAGGTCGCCGAGCTCGTGCTCGAGCGCGGCCATGTCTTTGTTCTGCGCTGCCTCGTCGAGCTCTTTCAGCTCCTCGTCGACCTTGTCGCGGGGGCCGCCGGCATCTGGCCAATCGTAGCCAACGGCGCTGGCTTTTTCCCCGATGCGCACCGCGCGGAGAAGACCCGGCAACGCGACCGGCACCCCGCTGAGCGCACCGCGCTCTTTCTTTTCCTTAGCCTTGATCGCTTCCCAGCTGTGGATCGCGCCACTCGCGTCGTCGACCTCTTGGTCTCCGAAGACCCAAGGGTGCCGGCGAACGAGCTTCTCACAAATCGCATCGACCACGCCATCGATGTCGAACCATCCCTTTTGATCGGTGAGCGCAGCCTGAAAGACAACCTGCAAAAGCAGGTCGCCCAGCTCTTCCCGAAGCGTTTCTGGGGTTCCCCGGTCGATCGCTTCAACGACCTCGTGTGCCTCCTCGATCACGTACTGCCGAAGGGTTTCGAGGGTCTGCTCGCGATCCCAGGGGCAGCCGTTGGGGCCGAGCAACGTCTGCATCAGCTCGACGAGTCGCGATAGCGACTGACCTCGTTCGCTCACCGGCCGGCTGTAGCACAAGCGGTTGACGAGCCCCAGGAGCAGGCTTCATGGTCCCTGATTCATGGCGTACGCAAAGAGCGCGGTCAGCTCCCAGCAAATCATCGACGCGGCGATCCGCGTCCTCGCGCGCCAGGGCTACGCCAGGACCAGCCTGCTCGAAATCGCCAAAGAGGCAGGCATGAGCAAGGGCGCCCTGCACTATCACTACCCCACCAAAGAGGCGCTGATCCACGCCGTGCTCGAGACTGCGTGCAATGTCGTCCAGGCGCGCACAGTGCAAGCGTGGTCCCCGTCCGACAACCCTTTCGAGGCGCTTCGGAAGTCACTGCAGGAGCTCTGGGCGACTCGGGCAGAGCGCACCGACGAAGCGTTGGTCGTCGCCGACCTGCTCGCGTTGAGTCTGTACGACGACTCACTCCGGCCGAAGCTGGCAGAGTTCTATGAGCTCGGCGCACAGCAGATCCGCGACTACCTCGAAGAGAATCTGTTGTCGTTGGGGCTCGAGCCACGTATTCCGCTCGACATCTTGCCCCGAATCGTCATCGGGCTCCTCGATGGTCTCGTGATGCAGGCATTCGTCGATCCGAATGCGTTCTCTCCGGACGAAGTGGTGGACGCCGTTCAAACGATCGCGATCTCGATCTTCGCCGGAGGCTCCGGAAGGTGAGCGCGCTCGAGTCGGTGCGGGCTCAGGATGCCGCAGTGCAAGCGCTATTGCGCGCGCGCGAGCACGACCGTGTCGCCTCAGCCTACCTCTTCGACGGACCCAGCGGCGTCGGCAAGGAGCTGGCTGCGCTTTCGCTTGCGACGGACATCGTTGCAGGAGGCGATCCTCGCATCGTCGAGCGAATCGAGCTCGGTGCTCATCCCGACGTTCGCGTGTTCCGGCCGCGCGACGAAGGCAAGCGCAACATCCAAGTCGAAGTGCTCCGCACCGAGATCCTGCCGCTGGCGCAGTTCGCGCCCTTCGAAGCTGCTTCGACGTTCTTCATCTTTCCGGAAGCAGACATTTCATTTCCCGGTTTCCAGCCGGAAGCCGCCAATGCCTTGCTCAAGACGCTCGAGGAACCACGTCCCAACGTGCACTTCATCCTCACTTCGGAGCGGCCTGACTCACTCTTGCCGACGATTCGATCGCGGTGCCAGCGGATCCGCTTTGCGCGCCTTCCAAATGCCGTCCTGCGCGACATCCTCGCATCCGAGGGCGTCCCTGAAGATTCCATTGCCCCGGCGATCGCGTTGAGCGCCGGGCGGGCGGACGTCGCGGTGGCGCTTGCAAGTGACGGCACGGTGGGCGCCCTCACCGATCTCGTATTTTCGGTCGATGACGCGGTTCGCGGCTCCGGCCCTGGCTCGTTGGTGGAGCTGTCCGAGCAGTTGGCACGGCGAGATGACCTGGACCTCGTGTTGCTCACGCTGCAAGCCTTCTACCGTGACCTCGGCGTGACCTCGCTCGACCTTCCGCCGGAGGCACTCGGGTTTGCGGCACGGAGCGATGAGCTCCGGGAACGAGCGACATCGATCTCCTCGAGCGCCGCCGCCGCGCGAATCTCCCTCATTCACGAGTGCGTGCGATCCATGCACCACAACGCCAATCGGCAGGTTGCGCTGGACTCGCTGCTCTTTGGTCTTCGAAACCTTCGCTAGCTGGCGCCGTGGGCGATTTTGGCTAGTCTCGGGCGCGACATGGCTCGTCCCTACTACGTCACCACGCCGATCTACTACGTCAACGATCGGCCCCACATCGGGCACGCGTACTCCACCGTGGCCGCGGACGTCGTGTCACGATATGAGCGCCTTCGCGGCAAGCCCACGTACTTCCTGACCGGTCTCGACGAGCATGGCTTGAAGATCGAGCGTCGCGCGAAGGAAGAAGAGCTTGCCCCACAGGACTTCGTCGACCGGATGGCGGCGCCTTTCCGGTTGGCATGGGAGGAGCTCGAGTGCGCCCACGACGGCTTCATCCGAACGACGTCGGCGCAGCACCGCGAGAACGTCCAAGCGCTTTGGAAGTTGATGGACGCCAGGGGCGACATTTATCTAGACGACTACGAGGATTGGTACTGCGTCGGGTGCGAGTCCTTCAAGACCGAGAAAGAGCTTCTCGAAGGAAACCTCTGCCCGATTCATCAGAAGCCTGTCGAGCGCATCAAAGAGCGCAGCTACTTCTTTCGCCTGAGCAACTATACAAAGCCACTGCTCGACTTCTATGAGGCGCACCCGGATTTCGTTCAGCCCGAAGCCCGCTTCAACGAGGTGAGGTCGTTCGTCAAAGAGGGCCTGCGCGACCTGTCGATCTCCCGGACGAGCTTCCGCTGGGGTGTCCCAGTGCCCGAGGATCCCGAGCACGTCGTCTACGTTTGGCTCGACGCACTGATGAACTACGTGAGCGCGCTCGGGGGACCCGCCGAAGAAGGCGAGGCGCCGCTCTACGACGAGTTCTGGCAGTCCTCCGAGGCGATCAAGCACATCGTCGGTAAGGATATTCTTCGCTTTCACGCGATCTACTGGCCTGCCTTCCTGATGAGTGCGGGCATCCGGCTTCCGACGCAGATCTGGGCGCACGGCTGGCTCACGGTGAACGGCGAGAAGATGTCGAAGTCGCTCGGCAACTTCCTTCCCCCGGGCCCGCTTGTCGAGGCATTCGGTGCAGACGTGCTGCGGTACTACTTCATGCGTGAAGTTGGTTTTGGCCAAGACGGCGACTTCAGTCATCGGAACCTGCTCAATCGGTACAATGGCGAGCTCGCCAACGGCCTCGGGAATCTAATGAACCGGATAGTCGCGAGCATCGTCAAAAAGAACCTCGAAGGCCGCGTACCCGAGGTCGACTTCGATGCTCTCAGCGACGCGGACCGGCAACTCATCGACAAGGCGAACGTCGCGGCGCAGGAGGCGGCGAAGCATTTCGAGGCGCTCGCATTCCACCGCGCACTCGACAGCACCTGGGAGCTCGTTTCAGCGGCCAACAAGTACGTCGACTCGACCGAACCCTGGAAGCTGGCGAAGCAAGACGACAAGACACGGCTCGCAGAGGTTTGTTACACGGTGCTCGAAACGCTGCGCTGGCTTTCGATCATGTTGTTTCCGGTGATGCCGAAGAAGTGCAACGAGCTTCGCGCGCAGCTCGGGATGCCCCCGTTGCTTCCAACCGAACAGGTCGACCTCTGGCCAAGCGCCTGGGGTGGGCTGCGACCGGGCACCCAAACGCAAACCGCGACCCCGCTCTTCCCGCGATTTGACGAAAGTCAGGAGCGGTCGATCTTGGAGCGTCTCGGAGTCGAAGATACTCCCACTCAAAAGAAGGCCGCAGCCATGAAAGAAACCAAACAAAGCGAAAACGACTTCATCGAGTTCGACGATTTCCTCAAGGTCGACCTTCGGGTCGCGGTGGTCAAAGAGGCGGAGAGGGTCGAAAAGAGCAAGAAGCTGCTCAAGCTGATCGTCGATGCCGGTGAAGGGCGGCCGCGGCAAATCCTCGCCGGCATTTCTGAGCACTATGCGCCTGAAGATTTGGTCGGGCGTCGCGTCGTGATCGTGGCGAACTTGAAGCCTCGAAAGCTCATGGGGTTGGAGTCACAAGGGATGTTGCTCGCGGCAAGCGACGACACGGGTCTCAGTGTCCTCGGCGTCGACAAAGACGTCGAGCCCGGATCGCCGGCGAAGTGATTCCGCCGCTCGCGCCGACGTTCGAAGCTGCTCTGCGCGACGTGCGCGCCCAACAACCGCGTTTTCGTGGTGCTGCTGCTGCGCGGCTTGGCGAGCCGGCTCCGGAGCGAAGGGACGAAGCGGTCCAAGGCTTGTTGACGTTGGCCAAGGACGAGGTTGGCGCGGTGCGTGAGGCTGCTTACGAGTCGCTCGGAACGCTGGCAGCGATGGAGGGCCTGACCACCGTGCTGGACGCATTCGACGACGGGCACATGGGCGCCCGCCAGGCAGCCGTGCTCGCCGTCGCGCGAATTGCACCACACGAAGGGGCCGATGCGGTCGCCGCCCTGCTCGATGATGCCCGCCCCGAGATGCGGTTCTCCGCGATTTGGGCACTGTCCTATCTCGGCGCGGAACACTCCAGTCGAATTGCGGACGGCCTACAGGATGAGGATGACGAAGTGCGCTTACTAGCGGTGCAATGCCTTGGGGAGCTCGGCGCGACCGGCAACGTCATTGGGATCGCGGAGTTGCTGCAGGACCCTTCGGACAAAGTCCGGTTTGCTGCGGCAACAGCGCTCGCGGCCTTGGGCGACGCGAGAGGCGCTCCCGCACTGCGCGCTGCTCTGGCCCAACCGGACCGCGCCTTCCCCGCCGCGATCGGGCTCGGCGACCTGGAAGACCGGGAGTCGCTGGCGGCGCTCACGCGTTTGGCGAAACATCGTTGGCGCTCCCCGATTCTGCGGGCTGCCGCCGCGCGCGCGCTCGTCCGGCTCGGTGACCCGGCGGGAACCGAGGTGATTCGGAGGATCGTTCGAAGCTGGCGCATCGAAGCCAGGCAATACGGGGTTCAGCTCGTCGGCGAGCTCGGGCTCACCGCGTTGGTGCCTGACCTGGCTCGCGCGTTGCGCCGAAGCAGAAAAGCCGAACGGTCTGTGTACGAAACGACACTCGAGCAACTGGCTCCGAAAAGCGCTGAAGCAAAGGCCTTGCTTGCTTCACTCCGCCAAGCGGATCAACCTGCGTAGTGGACGCGACGGATGCTTTTCGATACTCACTGCCACCTAGATGACGGCCGCCTTTTTCAGGAGCTCGATGCTGTGCTCGAGCGCGCGGAGGAAGCAGGGGTGCGGCGTATCACCACGATCGGGTGCGCGAACGATGTCGCAACGGTGATGTCCGCGGTGGCGATCGCACGACAGCACCCGGATCGAATCTCAGCGACCGTAGGGGTTCATCCGCACGATGCGAGGCACCTCGACGACGAGATCTGCGACGCGATTCGCGAAGCGGGCGTCGATCCCTCGGTGGTCGCGATCGGCGAGACCGGGCTCGACTTCCACTACGACCACTCGCCCCATCCCGTCCAGAAGGAAGCGTTTCGAAAGCAGATCGCGATCGCCAAGGAGCTTCAAAAGCCGTTGGTTGTCCACACCCGGTCTGCGCCGCAAGAGACCCTGCAGATCCTACGCGAAGAGCAGGCCCAGGACGTCGGCGGCATCATCCATTGCTTCAGCGAGGACGCTCCCTTTGCAGCCGCCGCCCTCGATCTAGGGTTCGTCTCCTCGTTTAGCGGGATCGTCACCTTCAAGAAGGCGGTCGCGGTCCACGAAGCGGCCCTCAAACAGCCCGCGGACGCCCTCCTAGTCGAGACGGACGCCCCCTACCTGGCCCCGATGCCCAAGCGCGGAAAACGTAATGAACCCGCCTACGTAGCCTATACGGCCGCGCGAATCGCAGAGCTCCGCGGTGAGGACCCGGAGGCCCTCGCGCATACCACCTATCAAAACGCACTCCGGATCTTCGGCATCGAGGAGTGATCAGCTATTCGGGGGCCGAAGCCCCGTGGCGACGAAGTCGCTTTACGGGGCGCCTTGACTCGTCCTGGCGCATCACTATCTTTGCGGCCCTTTTCCTGGGGAGAAGACCTGTGAATACGAATCCCGGCCTCATCGGCACCAAGCTTGGCAACACCCAAATCTTCCTCGACGACGGGGAGGTTCGGCGCGTCACTGCAATCAAAGCAGGGCCCTGCGTCGTAGTGGGCAAGCGCACCCCGGAAAAAGACGGCTACGCGGCTCTACAGCTCGGCTTCGGCGACCGCCGAGAGAAGCTGGTCAATAAGCCCGAGGCCGGTAACTTCAAGAAGGCTGGCGTCGAGGCGCCGCGTGTCGTTCGCGAGTTCCGCGTCGACGAGTCACTTCTCGAGCGCTTTGAGGTCGGCCAGTCGCTCGGCGTGGCCGACATCTTCCAGGACGGGCAGTTCGTCGATGTGTCCGGCACGAGCAAGGGCCGCGGCTTCACCGGCGTCATGAAGCGTCACAACTTCGCGGGCGCGGGCACGGTCGGTCACGGCACGCACGAGTACAAGCGTCATGGCGGCTCGATCGGGATGAACATGACGCCGGGCCGCACGCTTCGCGGTCAGAAGATGGCCGGCCAGCACGGCAACAAGAAGGCCACCATCCTGAACCTTCAGATCGTCAGAGTGCTGTCCGACGAGAACATCGTCCTCGTCGATGGCGGTGTTCCCGGTCCGCGCAACGGTTTCGTGACGGTGAAGGGCGCCATCAAAAAGGCAGCCGTGCCGCTTCCCGAGCCTCCGGCCAAAGCAGACGACTCAGAAGAAGCCGTGGAAGCGCCGGAAGCTACCGAAGAGGGCTAACTGGCCCCGCGCCGCAAGCAGGATCACCACGGGCGCCGCGCGCGACGCGAAGGCTACCCTGCTCGCTCGGTCTACAAGCTTCAGGAAATCGATCGACGCGTGGGTCTGTTCAAAAAGGGCCAACGGGTTCTCGATCTGGGAGCAAGCCCTGGCTCGTGGACGCTGTATGCCGCGGAGCGCGTCGGGCCGACCGGCCAGGTGCTTGGAATCGACCTCAACGATCCCGAGGTAGCGCTGCCGCCCCAAGCCGAGATTCGTACCCTCGACGCGTTCGAAGTCGATCCGGGAACTTTGGGCGGTCCGTTCGACCTCGTCATCAGCGACATGGCGCCCAAGACGAGCGGCCAGCGTCACGCAGACCAGTTCCGCAGCTACGAGCTCGTCATGCGGGCGCTCGAGCTGACCAAAATGGTGCTCAAACCTGGCGGCACCTTCGTCGCCAAGATCTTCCAGGGCGCCGAGTTCGACGATGCGCGCAACGCGATTCGCGAGGCGTTCGGCAAGGTGCGGATCATCCGTCCCAAAGCGACTCGCGACGAGAGCTACGAAGTCTTTCTCGTTGGGTTGGGCTTTCGGCCGGCTACTTCTTGAGCGATTCGAGTCGCGCGCGCGCCCGGTCGGCATAAGGCCCGTCGGGGTCGAGCTGCACGACGCGCCTCAAATGCGCCCGTGCTTTGCCAAGCTGGCCTTGCTTGGCGAGGATCGACCCGTAGGCGTATTGGAGAGCGGGGTCGAGCTCGTCTTGTCCCACGGCGCGCCGCATGGTTGCCTCCGCCGCGTCGAGATCCCCGGCAGCGTAATAGGCCAAAGCGAGCTCGGCGAGCAGCTCGGTAGGTGGCGGCTCTGCCGCTTGGTTCAGCGCCGTCCGCAACACCGGGACGGCCTCCTCCGGCAGGCCGGCCCGCCGCAAACCCTCTCCAACCGCAATCGAAAGCAAGACGTCGCCACGCACCATCGGTCGCGCGGCGCGGAGCTCCACGGCCGCGTCGTTGTCCCGCCCCATGTCGAGAAGCATCATCGCGAGGTTGATCCGAGGAACCGGATCTTTGGGCAGCTGATCGATCGTCGCGACGTACTCCCGCTCCGCCTCGGCGAGCTTCCCCTGCTCTTCGTAAGCGAGGCCGAGGTTGAATCGAGCAGCGGTGAGTCGTGGATCCAACGCCACGGCGCGCTCGAGCATCGTCGTTGCCTCGGCGAGCTTGCCTCTCTCGCGCAGGAGCACGCCCAAGTTGTTGAACGCTTCGGCGAAGTGGCCGTCGATCTCGGTGGCGCGGCGGTAGGCTCTCTCGGCGGATGTCCAGTCACCCGTTGCCTCGTGCACGAGCCCCAAATCGAGCCACGCACGGGCATCGTTCGGGTCGTCGGCCAGCGCGGCTTCAAAGACGCTCTTGGCTTCACCGACCTTGCCTTCGGTGAGCAGTCGCTCTCCGCGCAGTACATCAGGGCTCGCCGGTGGACGGCTGACCATCTCCACCGGCGGCGGCTCGGCCGGCCTGCTCTGGCTGGAACCGCACCCGGCCACGAGTGTGATCAGGACTGCTCGCCGAAAAAGGGGAGCGCCCGTTGTGTTCATGGGGCCTCGGCGCGAGCGTGAAGACCGAGGATGCGATCGTACAGCGCCCGCTGCAGACGCTTCAGTCGATCCGGGTCTTGGACTTTGTTTCCGTCGGCGTCGGCGATGTAGAACACGTCCGCCACGCTTTGACCCTCCGTATTCACCTTGGACAGCGCAATCGTCAGATCCAGCTGATGGAGCGTGCGCGCGATCTCGTGCAGGAGGCCCACACGGTCTCGGGTGAAGACATCGACGACGGTGTATCGCGATGAAGCGTTGTTATCGACGCTGATGTGCGTAGGAACGTCGGGGCCCGGGCGCACCGACCACGGTGGCGGCGTGCTCTGCCGCGCGATGAGATCTTGAGCCGAGATCCGATTGGTGACTCGCTGGGCGATGTCCTCTTGGAGAGCCTCGGCGAGCCTCGCGGGCATAGGCGTGTTGTCTCCCACCTTGACCGAAAACACGTCGAATACTTCGTCGCCGGTCTTTCGGCGGCGGGTGTAGAGCTGTGCCGTGAGAATCGACAGGTCGTGTGCTGCAAACACCGCGGTGAGATCCGCAAGCAAGCCGGAGCGGTCGGCTGAGACGACCACGATCTCTTCCACATCCTCGCTCGGCCCTGGACCCACACGCACTGTTGCCAGGACTTCGGCGCGGTCTCGCGAGATTCGCGCGTGGCGACGAACGACGTCCACCGGGTTCGCGAGGAAGTAGCGGTCTGGCATCTCGTCGATGAAGCTCTGGAGCTCTTCCTGACCCGCATCCCCCGCAAATCCCACGACGGCTTGCAGCTTGACCTCTAGGACGCGATTCTCGGTCTGCGCCGGGGCGCTGCCCGACTCGATTTGGGCAAGCGTCGCGAGGTAGAGGTCCTCGAGCGCCCGCGCCTTCCACGATGTCATCGCCTTGGGGTTGACGGTCGAGATGACGGAGACGGTGCACAAGAACAAGTCGCGAAGGCGCTCCGGTGTCTCCACCATCTTCACGACCTCGTTCAGGCCCTGTGGGTCGTGGATGTCGCGCTGCGTCGCCCATCGGTAGAGCGACTTCTGCTCACGAACGAGCCACGCCACGTGCTGTGCGTCGATCCCACTAAGCCCCAGACGGAGCGCCACACTTTCCGCGAAACGGGCGCCCGCGTCCTCTTGGTCGCGTCCGCGCGTGCGGCCGAGCGAGTGCAACAGCACCGCTAAGAACAGCGGAAGGCGCCTCGGTGCTTCCGCCGCAAGGCGAGCGGACAGCGCGCGCCCGCGGCTCTCCCCACGGGTCAACGCCTGCAGGTGCTCGAGCGCTTTGATCGCGTGTATGTCCGCGGTGTACACGTGAAAGACGTCATGATAGACGCGGCCCACCAATGGCTCAAACTCGGGGATCATCGCCGAAACCAGCCCGACCTCGTGCAGCTCGGCAACCGTCGATCCACTTCGGAATGGGGACTCATCGACGGTCTTGAGCAACGCCAAGAAGAGCTGCGTCGCTTCTTCGGAGTCCTGCAACCGAAGCCGCCATCGCTTGTCGGGCGCAATGCGCGCGATGGCGTCTAGCGCGAAATGATCGGGCCGTTTTTGGTGGCGCAGCGCTTGACGGTAGAACCGAAAGGCGAGCGCCGGATCGCCCTCGAGCCGTTGGGGCTTCTCCAACGTGATGGACTCATCGGCCAAAATGATCCCGTGTGCGAGCTTTCGGAAGGTGGTGGCTCGTGTGCGATTGCGCGGTCGCGCGCGCTCGAGCATGCGCTCCGCCGTGAGCGCCACGATGCGGGCGTGTCGGTAGTAGGCCTGCATGAACTGCTCGACACCCAGGGTGACTCCATCTACGAAGCCAAGCTCCTGCGCAATGTCTTCCTGATCCCCAAACGTGAGGCGGTCCTGTTGGCGGCCAGCGCGCAGGTGCAAAAGGTTACGGACGCGCCAAAGCATCTCGCGGGCGTCCTCGAGCTCCCTGACTTCGCGTGCCAGAAGGGCCCCCGTGCGCACGTAGTCCTGTTCGTTTCGCGCTCCCCATCGTGCCCGTGCGGCCCATTCGGCCACGTCCATGTCTCTCAGCCCGCCGCGGCCCTGCTTCACGTCGGGCTCGAGAAGATAGAGGCTGCCCCCGAAACGCCGATGGCGCGTTTCGGTGTCTTGCTCGAGCGCCGCGAGGAACTCGGCCAGGTACGGCTCGAAAACCTGCTCGCGCGCGCCGCGCTCTAGATCGTCGAGAAGGGAACCGCTGCCGGAAATGCGCCGGAAATCGATCAATGTGGTTGTCGTGCGGATGTCTTCGCGAGCCAAGCGCAGCGTTTCATCGACGCTTCGAACCGCATGCCCAATGTCCACGCCGAGATCCCACAGGGGGTAAAGCAAGCCCTCCGCGAGCGCACCGACGAAGGGGTCGTCCGAGTCGTCGCACAGAAACACGACGTCCACGTCGCTCTGCAGGCCCAGCGTCGATCGGCCGTAGCCGCCAACCGCAACCAAGGCAACGCGTCCTGCGGGCTCAGACCCCAGGGCTCTGGTCGCCGCGTCCGCCGCGCAGTACAAAGCACTCAGCAACCCATCGAGAGCTCGCGCGTGCGCACGTGCGGTGGCCACGCCTGGCTCCCCACGACGTATTGCATCCTCGAACGCTCGGCGGTATCCGCCGAGGTACCCGCTACAGGTCTTGCCGAGCTTAGGTGCAAGCCCACCTAGATCGACGACCGGACTGGATCCATCCGACAAGAGTCAGCGAGTATGACCGTCGGCTCGCGGCCGGGCAACCTATCGGCCTACCGAGCAAGCAGATACGAGGCGATGCCGGACGCGATGCCATTTGCAAGCGCCCGGCGGTAGTTGCGGTTGGTCAGCGCGCGCGCCTCGGGCTCGTATGTCAGAAACGACGCCTCCAAGAGGACCGCTGGCATCCGGGCGCCCACCAAGACATAGAACATCGCGCTCCGCACGCCTCGATCCGAGAGCTTCGGAAGAACCAAGCGGCCCCGCTTCAAAGTGTGGCGTTGGATCTTGGCAGCGAGAGTGAGCGACCCTTTCGCTTGGGTCCGTCGATGATGTTTTGCGAGGAGACCCTGGATTCCGGTTACCTCGGCCACCCGCGTTCCGTTTTCGCGCGCCGCGAGTCGGAGGGCCTGGCGATCGTTGGTCGTATCGAGCACGAAGGTCGTGACGCCGCCTTTACGGACAGGCTCCGAGCTCGCGTTCAAGTGTATCGAAACGAACGCATCGGCCTCCATAGCGTTGGCAAGCGCGCATCGCTCTTCGAGCGATAGGTCGACGTCGCCGGAGCGCGTGAGCATGACGCGCGAGCGCGGCATGATCGCGCGCAACCGGTTGGCCGTGAGCTCGGCCAAATCGAGCGCCACCTGCGACTCCACGAGTCCGAGCTCATCGTTCGCGGCGCCGGGCTCGCCACCGCCATGCCCAGGGTCCAACACCACGAGCGGCCTTCCCTTCTTGCGCGAGCGACTCGCTGCGCTGACGTCGACGACGATGCGATACGGATCGGTGAGATAGAAGATCCGGCCGGTCGCGCCCGGTTGAAGGTCCAACACGACGCGCGGATTGGGGGTGGCGAGGCGCACCCGCTTCAAGCCACCTCGCTCGACGGACTGGGAGACCGGAACGAGCTCACCCCACTCGGCATCTTCGAGCTGGATGGCAATACGAGCGGGCAAGATACCTTGCGCCGGGAGGTGTTCTTGGTGAAACAGCGGAGCGCCTTCGAAGACAAGGACCACGCGAGCCCCGGCGGCGTCCTCGGTTCCGACACCGTACACGTCGACGCCCACCAAACGGGCTTTGGGACGGTCGGGCCTGGCCGGCTCGAGAAGCTCAGGAAGCGGCTCTGGGAGCCTCCGACCGGGCTTCGAGGACGAGTCTCCCTGGCAGCCCACGGCGACCAGCAGCAGCCCGAGCAGACAGAGTTCTGATGTGTTCGCCCCGCCTCGAATGCACGCGTGTTTACGCGACGACCTCGAGGCCGTCAACGGAGCGCCGCTCGTTGACCCGCCCCAACCGATCGCCTAGCTTCCGCGGCATGGCGGGGTTGACCTATCGCGACGCGGGCGTCGACATCGAAGCTGGTGAGCAACTCGTTGAACGGATCAAACCGCTCGCGCAATCGACTCGTTCCGAGCACGTCCTCGGCTCACTCGGAGGCTTCGCGGGCCTGTGTTCCCTCCCGAACGACATCGAGGACCCGGTCCTCGTCTCCGGAACAGACGGAGTAGGGACCAAGCTGAAAGTGGCGTTCGAGCTCGACCGCCACGACACCATCGGCATCGACCTCGTTGCGATGTGCGTGAATGACATCATCACGACGGGCGCCCGCCCGTTGTTCTTTCTGGACTACTTCGCAACCGCGAAGCTCGACGTGGATCAAGGAGAGGCGGTCGTGAAGGGCATCGCCCAGGGGTGCCGCGAAGCTGAGTGCGCGCTTCTTGGTGGCGAAACCGCCGAGCTCCCGGGTTTCTACGCTTCGGGGGAATATGACCTGGCCGGATTCGTGGTCGGCGTCGTCAGCCGCAAGCACATCATCGACGGCAAGGCGGTTCGGTTGGGCGACCATTTGGTGGGAATCGCATCCTCAGGATTGCACTCGAATGGTTTCTCGTTGGCTAGGCGTGCCCTATTCGATGGGGATGCGCCGCTGTCGCTACAGGATCCTTTCGGCTCGGGTGGAACGCTGGGCGACACTCTGCTTCGGCCGACGAAGATCTACGTGAGGGCCGCGCGAATCGCGCTAGACCACGATGCGCATGCGATGTGTCACATCACAGGGGGCGGTCTGCCCGAAAACCTCCCCAGAGTCACACCCGAGGGTCTCGGGTTCGCCATCGATCCAAGCGTTTGGTCACCCGATCCCATCTTCGGTCTAATCCAGGAACGAGGTGGCGTCACCGACGCGGAAATGCGACGCACGTTCAACATGGGGGTGGGCTTCACGATGGTCGTGGATCCCAATCGCAGCACCGGTCTGGTCGACGCGCTCAACGCGAATGCAGAACGCGCCTTCGTCATGGGCGAGGTCATCGACCGCGAAGGCGTCTCGTTCCTGGCATAGAGTCTCTCATGGACGTCGTGGTTCTCGTTTCTGGTCGCGGCTCGAATCTGAAAGCGATCTGCAATGCGATCGATGCGGGCACGTGCGAGGCGAACATTGTGGGCGTCGTTTCCGATCGAAGAAAGGCAGCCGCGTTGGCGTTCGCCGAAGAGCGAGCAGTCCCCACCCGAGTGGTGCCGCTCCGCAAGGGCGATGACCGCGATTTGTGGAACGAATCTCTCACCAAAGAGGTGGCGGCGCTAAACCCAGACCTGATCGTCTTGGCTGGATTCATGCGCGTGCTGGGCCCGCCGCTGCTCGAACGATTTCCAGGTCGGATCATCAACGTGCACCCTGCCCTGCTTCCGTCGTTCGCAGGGCACAACGGACCGCAAGAGGCGCTCGATGGCGGCGTGCGCATCAGCGGATGTACGGTGCACGTCGTCGACGGAGGCGTCGACACAGGTCCCATCATTGCGCAGGCCGCTGTCCCGGTGCTCGCCGACGATACTGCCGATGCCCTTCATGCTCGAATCCAGATTCAGGAGCATCGGCTTCTGCCCGGCGTGATCCATCAAATCGCAATCGGCGCGATCACACTCAACCCGCTGAGCGTGAACACCCCCGTCGCGGATTCGACTCAATCGCTTACCGTGCCGGACGCCTAGAGTCGTGCCGACCAGCTTCTACGACGTCGTCGTTCTAGGCACTCATCTCGAGCCGCTTCTGTGTGCAGCCTTGCTCGCCCGCGAAGGCCTTCGGGTGCTGGTCCTCGGTCAGGGTGTACCCAATCCGTCGTACACGCTTGGCGACGTCGAAGTGGAGCCGCACGGGTTGACGATCGCCGGCGCACAGAGTCCCATTGTTCAGAACACGTTGGATGAGCTCGCGCTCAGGCAGGACGTGCGCCAACGCATGGATCGAGCCAACGTGTTTCAGCTCCTCCTTCCCGAGCATCGGATCAACGTCCATCCCAAAGCCGAGAGGTGGCTCGTAGAGCTTGCGCGGGAGCTCCCAACCGTGAGACGCCAGGCTGCCGACATCACCCGAACGCTTGCCGAGGTGCGAAGCGAGCTCGACGCGGTGACGGGCCGCGGGCTGGTCTGGCCTCCGGAGACGTTCCTCGAACGCCAGCAGTTCTCATTGGCGACCGCGGGGCAACGCTACGACCGACAGGGGCACGGCTGGACGTCGTGGAACCAGCTCGCGGTGCGACACCCCCTGCGCACTGCATTCGAGGCTCTCCTTCCTCACATCTCGGGTTTGCTGCCCGCACAGCATTCGGATGCTACGCGCGGGCGGCTGCATGACCACGTGCTTTGCGGCGTGACCGAGCTCACCGGTGGCTGGACCTGGTTCCGCGAGGCACTCTTTGCGCGCATTCGCTCTTGGGGGAGCGATGTCAGACCGCGCGACCACGCGGAATCCGTTCGCCACGAACGCCGGCACGGTCACACGATTCGACTCGGGCGGACCGATGAGGAGATCGGTTGCTCGCAAATCGTGCATGGCACCCCGATCAGCGAGCTCTCCGCGCTGCTACCCGAACGGGGCCCGATGACCGCCATGTTCGAGCGAGTGGGTGAGCCTCGCGCGCGCGCATACCGTTGCTCGGTGCACGTACTCGTCGACAAACGGGGTGTCCCGCAAGCCCTCGAACCTCTCGCTCTGCTTTGTAGGAGCGCAATCGTTGCCGAGGATGCGTTCTTGATGCGCTGTCACGATGTCGATGAGGACCGAGTTCTGCTCACGGCAAGCCGCCTCGTCGAGGAGCAGCTCATCGACACCGGCTCCTCGCCGCTCCGCTTCGTGCGCGAGGAAGCCTTGGATGCGATCCGTAGCGTCGTTCCGTTCTTCGACGACCACGCGATCTGGATCGACAGCCCCCACGACGGCCTACCTCCGCGCGCACTGCGAGGAGACACCGAACTTCCGTGCAGTGACCCGTGGACGAGAGGTCCCTACACGATGAAAGCAGTGTACGAGTATCCGACGCGACGCGCGCTCGGCGTATGTGCCTTGCCTACACGTACCCCCGTACGGGGAGTGTTTCTCTGCAACGAACAGGTGGCGCCTGGGCTCGGTTTCGAGGGTTCTTTTCTCGCCGCGACATCGGTCGCCAAGATCATCGGGTCGCAATACCGCAGACAAGACTGGCTGCGGCGGGGCCCTTGGGCGCGCCGTAGCGTTTAGGGCGTATCGGCCAGCGCTCTGATATGCTTTAGCCCATGGCTGCACCTCAGGAAGCACCGAGACTCACCCTTCGACAGTTGCTACGTCTCATGGTCGAGCGCGGCGCTTCCGACTTGCACATCACGACGGGCTCGCCGCCGCAGTTGCGTATCGATGGCTCACTCGTGCCCCTGCGCACGCCGCCTCTGAAGCCACGCGAGAGCAAGGCGCTTTGCTACGAGGTCATGACGGAAGACCAGCGTCTGCGCTTCGAAAAAGGGCACGAAATCGACTTCTCGTTCGGCGTCAAGTCGCTGTCACGTTTCCGAGCCAACGTCTTCCTCCAGCGCGGCGCCGTGACTGGCGCATTCCGCGCGATCCCGTTCGAGATTCGTCCGCTGTCCGACCTCGGCATGCCGCCGGTCGTCGAAGAGCTCTGTACGCGTCCACGCGGGTTGGTGTTGGTCACTGGGCCCACCGGCTCTGGCAAGTCCACCACACTTGCCTCCATGATCGACAAGATCAACAGCGAACAACGCCACCATATCGTGACGGTCGAGGATCCCATCGAGTTCCTTCATTCGAACAAGCTTTGTGTCGTGAACCAGCGGGAAGTTGGCTCTGATACCACCGGTTTCAAGGACGCGCTCAAGTACGTTCTGCGTCAGGACCCCGATGTCGTTCTCATCGGCGAGATGCGAGACCTCGAAACGATCGAAGCGGCGCTCACCATCTCTGAAACAGGCCACCTAGTTTTTGCGACGCTTCACACCAATACAGCGGCGCAGTCGATCAACCGTATCATCGACGTGTTCCCTTCCGGGCAGCAGAGTCAGATCCGCGCCCAGTTGTCGTTCGTTCTTCAAGGCGTCCTCAGTCAGATGCTGCTACCGCGCGCCGATGGACCGGGTCGCGCGATGGCCTGTGAGGCCCTGGTTCCGAATGCGGCCATTCGAAACCTCATCCGCGAGGACAAGATCCATCAGATGTACGGCATTATGCAGACCGGCCAGGGCACGTCGGGTATGCAGACGATGAATCAGTCGCTCTTGCATCTGGTGGCCCACGGCGCCCTCGACCGAGAGATCGCGGAGATCCGATCTCCAGAGCCCGACGAATTTCGCCAAATGCTCGTCAATTTAGACCGCAAGGGCTATCAGCAAGCCATTCGAAACGGCGCCTGATTCGGCTTCCCGCCAGATTTTTACTATTGTTAATGGCGGGATTTAGGTGATGGGAACCACAACCAAACACCGGCGGTGGATAGCGCCGCTCGGTTTCGCACTTTGCTTGATATTTTCCGCTGTAGCCGGAGCCGAGGAATCAAAGTCCGGCGCACAAGGTGTCTTGGTCGAGGACCGAGCAGAGGCTGCCGACGCGTATGACCAGGGTACTTCCGCGTATCTGTCGGAGCGCTACGAGCTCGCGGCACACTGGTTCGAGCGAGCCTATCGCCTGGTGCCAACGTCGACGGCGTTGCTTCAAGCGGTGCGCGCGCACCACAAGGCGGGCAACTCGATTCGAGCGGCCAACCTCGCACTTCAGCTGAGAGACGAATACCCGTCCGACGAACCCGCGAAGCAAGTGATCGAGACGGTGATCGGATCGGTCAAGCCTTCGCACGTGCTCGTCCAAGCCGAATGCGAGAAGGAATGCACGCTCGAGCTGGACGGCGCCCTGATCCAACACACGACCTTCTTCGTCGCGCCCGACGTGGAGCACTCGCTCAAAGCCGCCTATGACGTCGGC
>CP070713.1:2916074-2927192 GCA_020351445.1 Myxococcales bacterium | reverse complement strand
AGCCGTCGTGTTACTGGGCTCGACGGGCGAGTCCGATCCGAAGAAGGCGATCGACCTGATCGCCTCCCGGGCCCGATTATAGGGCTCACCGGAACTCGTCAGGGACAGGCGCTCCAGCCATCTGGTTTGCACAAGGGCTGCCGGTTCTGGCGATCGGCCCGGACTTGGGCTCGGTGCCAGCGGGCAGGCGTCAGACGTTCGATTTAGTCCACTGCAAGAGCTGCGGGAGGTTCATTGCGCCTGGTTGTCTTGCGACCTCGCGGCCGCCCTTGAATACCGCGGTCGTTGGGATGCTGCTGATTTGGTATCGCTGGCTGAGAGCCGGGTTTTCGTCGGTGTTGATCTTGGCGAACCGGATGCGAGGCTCGAGCTCGGCTGCGGCTTGCTCGAAAAACGGGGCCATCATTCTGCAGGGCGCGCACCATTCCGCCCAGAAGTCCACCACGAGCGGAATCTCGCTGCGCGTCAGGTGCCGATCGAAGGTATGATCAGACAGCGCGATGGGTCGTCCGGTGAACAGGGGCTCCTTGCACTTGCCGCAGCGGGGCTCGTCTCCGAGACGGGCCATCGGAATGCGGTTCGGAGACTGGCAATTCGGGCAGACGACGATTTGAGACGGGGTCGACATTTGGACAAAAGTAAGTCTGCTGCGGCCCCCACGCTAGGGTATCACCTAGGATTCACCATCACCTGCACCTGCACTGGCGCGCGCGCCGTCCCTGGCGCTGACGCTGCCGCTGGCGCTGACACCGGCGCCGAGATCCGGGGCCTTGACGCCCTCCGAGGGTCAGCCCATATTCCGGCCCCTTCAGACAGAGAAACACCCATTTTTCAAGAGATTTAGCGCGAGTAACGCATGGCACTGACCGCCGATAGAAAGTCCGAGCTGATCGGTCAATTCCGCACCCACGACAAGGACACGGGTTCCCCCGAGGTCCAGATCGCCATTTTGAGCGAGCGGATCACCTACCTGACCGAGCACTTCAAGACGCACAAGAAGGACCATCACTCCCGCCGAGGCCTGCTCAAGCTGGTCAGCCAGCGACGCCGGCTCCTCGACTACGTCCGTTCCCAGGACGTGGAGCGATACCGTAAGATCATTTCAGAGCTTGGCATTCGGAAGTAAGCTGAGCCCCGGGACGTTGTCCCGATAGAACCTTGGTTGCTTTGCGTCGGGTACGGAGTTCGCTCTTCGCTTCGATGATTTGAGTTGGGGCTCAAATCCTGGAATCGGGGACCGAGACCGCTCTCGACTCAAACGCGGACCGCAGGCGCGAAGGCGCGGTTGTACCGCGCGGAAGGCAAAAGAGAGCGATGATAATTAGAGAATCCGTTCAAGTTGGTGACAAAGAGATCACCATCGAGACGGGCCGCATTGCAAAGCAGGCGGCCGGCTCGGTATTGGTGAGCTGTGGCGAGACCATGGTTCTGATCACTGTGTGTGGGGCGAAAGAGGCGCGGCCCGGGCAGCCGTTCTTCCCGCTGACGGTCGACTATGTCGAAAAGACCTATGCAGCGGGCAAGATCCCGGGGGGCTTCTTCAAGCGCGAGGGCAAGCTTCGCGACAACGAAGTACTTACCTCGCGGCTGATCGACCGCCCGTGCCGCCCACTCTTTCCCGATGGCTACATGGCCGAGACACAGGTGATTGCAACCGTCATGAGCGCGGACGCGATCAATCAGTCCGACGTCCTGGCGATGGTCGGCGCATCGGCGGCGATTCACATCAGTCCCATCCCCTGGGCAGGGCCGATCGCTGGCGTGCGTGTTGCGCGGGTCGACGGGAAGCTGATCGCGAACCCGACCTACCAGGAGCAGGAGAACAGCGACTGTGAGCTTCTGATTGCCGCATCCAAGGACGCGATCGTGATGGTCGAAGGCGAGGCCGACGAAATGTCCGAAGAGGACATGATCGCCGCCATCCAGTTCGGTCATCAGGCCGTGCAGGGGGTCCTCGAGCTGATCGAGAAGATCCGCGAGGCGGTCGGCAAGGAGAAGTGGCCCTTCCAAGCCCCCGAGCGCGACGAGAAGATCGACGCGCGCGTCAACGAGGTCGGTCTGCAGAAGGTCATCGAGGCATGCAACATCGCGGACAAGCACCCGCGCTACGACCGCTTCGGCGAGATCAAGAAGGAAGTCGTCGCCGAGCTCGCCGACGAGTTCGAAGACCTCGAGGGCGACATTAAGAGCGCATACGAGGACCTTCGTTACAACACGATGCGTGGGCAAGTGCTCGACGACAAGCGCCGCGTTGACGGTCGCGACTACAAGACCGTGCGACCGATCGCCATCGAGGTAAGCCTCTTGCCGCGTGTACACGGTTCGTCTTTGTTCACGCGCGGCGAGACGCAGGGCATCGTTACAACGACCCTCGGCACGCGTCAGGACGAGCAGAAGATCGACGGTCTCATCGAGGAGTACTGGAAGCCCTTCATTCTCCATTACAACTTCCCTCCGTACTCGGTGGGTGAGACGAAGTTCCTCCGGGGCCCCGGACGGCGTGAGGTCGGACACGGCAACCTCGCCGAGCGAGCCCTCACCAAAGTGCTGCCCTCACATGACGACTTTCCCTACACGATGCGCATCGTGTCGGAGATCACCGAGTCGAACGGCTCGTCGTCGATGGCAACCGTTTGTGGGGGAAGCTTGGCGATGATGGACGCGGGTGTGCCGATCAAGGCGCCCGTCGCCGGCGTCGCCATGGGTCTCATCATGGAGGGCGAGAAGTACGCCGTCCTGACCGACATCCTCGGCGACGAGGACCATCTCGGCGATATGGACTTCAAGGTGTGCGGCACGGACAAGGGCATCACCGCCATCCAGATGGACATCAAGATCGCAGGCTTGAAGCAGGAGATCATGCACGAAGCGTTGGAGCAGGCGCGCGAAGGTCGCCTGCACATCCTCGAGAAGATGAACGAGGTCATGGCGACGCATCGTCCGGAGCTGTCGAAGTACGCGCCGCGCATCGAGACGCTCAAGGTCAAGCCCGACCAGATCCGCGTGGTCATCGGACCGGGCGGCAAGATGATCAAGGCGATCACCGAGCAAACCGGTGCCAAGATCGACATCACTGACGACGGCACGGTCAGCATTGCCTCGCCCGACGGCGAGGCGCTCAAGAAGGCGATCGAAATCATCGAGAGCCTCACGCTCGAGCCGGAGATCGGCGCCAAGTACAAGGGCATCGTGCGGCGCGTCGAAAACTACGGCGCGTTCCTCGAGATCGCGCCCGGCAAGGATGGGCTGTTGCACATCACCGATATGGACTGGGGCTTCGTCGAGAAGGTCGCAGACGTGATGGATCTCGGCGACGAGGTCGAGGTGATGATCAGCGACATCGACCGCGAGGGTCGCATTCGGCTTTCGCGCAAAGCTCTTCTCGAAAAGCCGGAGGGATACGTCGAGCCGGAGCGGAAGGAACGCCGCGAAGGCGGTGGCCGAGGCCGTGAAGGCGGCCGAGGTCGAGGTGGACGCGACCGAGATCGCGGCGGCCGGGGCGGACGCGATCGAGACCGCGGAGGCCGAGGCGGCGCAAGAGCGGGCGGCCGCGAGGGAGACCGGGATAGAGACCGGGGCCGCGGCCGGGACCGCGATCGAGACCGCGATCGCGATCGAGACCGAGACCGCGATCGAGACCGCACTCGTGAACGAAGCGAGTGATGCCGACCTTGCGCGTCTATAAGATGCGCGCCGACGCGGTCGTTCCGCGTTACAAGACGAGTGGCGCGGCGGGGATGGACCTCACCGCGTGCCTCGACACCTCCCTCACTATCGCGCCTGGCGAAACCGCCCGTGTGCCGACGGGGCTCCAGATCGCGCTACCCCCCGGCCACGAAGGCCAAGTGCGCCCGCGTTCGGGCTTGGCGGCGCGACGCGGGGTTACCGTGCTCAACGCGCCGGGCACGATCGACGAAGACTACCGGGGCGAGCTCCAGGTTCTACTGGTCAACCACGGAAGCGAGGCGTTCACGATCGAGCGGGGCGATCGGATCGCCCAGCTGATCGTGGCCCCGGTGACACAGGTCGAGATCGACGTCGTAGACGACGAAGCCGCGCTCGGGGGAACCAAGCGGGGTGAGGGAGGATTTGGGAGTACTGGGGTCTGATCGTTGACGCAGACGCTGCCCAACAGTAGGCGGCAGCGCGAGCCGAAGGCGAAGCCCGGCGCGCGGCGCCGCCAAGGCGAAGCGCAGCGTAGCCGCGGAGGGAGGACTACGGGCGGGGGCGGGCGGGTGGTGTAACTAAACCGACCCTGACGAGCACCTTGCTTACAGTGCCCGGTCCATCAACTGCGCGATGGTCGTCTTTGGGGCAGCCCCGATGTGCTGGGCGACCAGCTCGCCGCCCTTGAAGACCATCAGCGTCGGGACGCCGCGGATGCCGTACTTCGAGGCGGTGCCGGGGCTCTCGTCGATGTCGAGGTGGGTCACCTTGACCTTGCCGACGTACTCGTCGGCAAGCTGATCGATGAGCGGTGCAATCTGCTTACACGGCCCGCACCAAACCGCCGAGAAGTCGACGAGCACGGGGGCATCCGCTTGGAGAACCTCCGTGTCAAAGTTCAGGTCGTTTACCGCATGTACGTTTGCGCCAGCCATCTCTGCTCCTGTTTGGGTTGCCGGAGATGGAGTAAGTAAGGACGGTCTGTCCGATTGTCAACGTCCCGCCCCTCCCAGCTACCGCGCAAAACCCCATCATGGTAGGCTTTTTCGTGGCCTGCCCCACGATCATGGAGGCCTAGACAAGACCATGAAAGCCGGCCTCTTCATCGCCACCGCGCTGCTCTATGCGATCGCGTGCATTCTTTACCTATTCCAGCTCACGCGAGGCTCGGACAAGGCCCAACGGATGCCGGGGACGGTCTTCGTCGCCGCCCTGGGTGCGCATCTCGCGTTCCTGCTGTTAGAGGCCCCCTCCCCCGGCGAGCTCCCGCTTGCCGACATCTCGCAGATCTTGAGCATCTCTTCCTTCGGCATCGGCATCGCGTTCCTGCTCGCGTCCTACCGCTTCGACGTTACCGTCCTCGGCGCTTTCGTTGCGCCGCTGTCGCTGATGCTCTTTCTCGCGTCGGGGCTGGGCAGCAGCTACGCCCCGGTTTCGCCGAGAGTCGAATCGGCGATGCTGTCGTTCCACATCGGCGCGAACGTGCTCGGCTTGGTCGCGTTCGCCCTCGCGTTTGCAGCAGGCGTTGCCTACATGTTGCAGGAACGACTTCTTCGGCGCCGTCAGCTCAGCGGCATTTTTCAACGACTGCCTTCGCTCGATGTCCTCGACACCATGGGGCTGCGCGCCGTCTTGGTGGGCTTCCCACTTCTGACTTTCGGAATGATCACCGGCACGTTCTGGCTGTTGCGCGCGGACGGGTCGGAGTTCTATGTGAGCCAGGCGCTCGGTCTGGTCGCATGGGCAATCTTTGCTGGCGTGATCATCCTTCGGGTAGCCGCTGGCTGGCAAGGTCGAAAGGCTGCGCTCGGCACGATGATGGGCTTCGTGTTTACGCTCATGGTGCTGGCCGGCTATGCGGTGCGAGCCGCCGGTGGGAGTACGTGATGCGCGACTTCGTCGTCGTCGGCCTTTCTCATCGAACTGCGCCCGTCGAGGTCCGCGAGTACCTCGCCGTCGCTCCCGATCGCCTCGAGCAGGAGCTGCGCGAGATCGCTGCCAACGCTCGATTCGACGAAGCGCTGTTGATCTCCACCTGCAATCGCGTCGAGCTGTATGCCACCAGCGTCAACCCGATCGAAGCCGCGCAGAGCGCCAGGGAGGCGCTCTACAAACGCCTCCCCGAAACGGCGCCGGAGGACACCCTCTATCAGGAACGCGGCATCGATGTGGTCCGTCACGTCTTCCGGGTCGCCTCGAGCCTGGATTCCCTCGTTGTCGGCGAGCCCCAGATCCTGGGCCAGGTGAAGGAGGCGTTCGACGCGGCTCAAGGCGCGGGTACTGTGGGCACACTTCTCGGCCGTTGCTTCACCCAAGCCTTTGCCACTGCGAAGCGCGTTCGGAGCGAGACCGCAATCGCCGAAGGCACCGTGAGCGTCAGCTCGATCGCATGTGAGCTGGCCACAAAGATCTTCGGCAATCTGGAAGGCCGCCGGACGCTTCTGCTCGGCGCAGGAGAGATGGGCGAGTCCGCCGCTCGGAGCCTCCGACAGACCGGAACGCAGCTACACGTCGTCAACCGCAGCGAAGAACGGGCACGTGCACTCGCAGAGTCGTGCGAGGGCCGAACCGTCCCCTACGAGCGGCTCACCATGGAGCTCGCGGAAGCCGACGTGGTCGTCGCGTCGACAGCGAGCCCGAAGTTCATTCTGACGCCCGAGCTGATGAAGGGTGTCGTTCGAACCAGGCGCCATCGGCCGCTGTTCATCATCGACATCGCCGTGCCTCGCGACGTCGACCCGCGCGTTGGCAACATGGACAACGTGTTCGTCTACGACGTGGATGACCTCCAGCAAGTCGCCGAGGAGAACCTCTCGGTTCGCGCGCGAGAAGCCACACAGGCTGAGAACATCGTCGAAGAGGAAGTCGAGTCGTTCTTGAGTTGGCGGCGTTCGCTCGAGCTCGCCCCGACTATCGTGGCGCTCCGCAGGCGCTTTGGGCAGGTCGCAGACGAAGAGCTGCAACGCGCTCTGCCTCGACTCCAAAGCATGAGCGAGTCCGATCGGGCCGTGTTGGAGGCGATGGGACGGTCGTTGGTGAACAAGCTGCTTCACCAGCCGATGACCCAGCTCAAGGCAGGTGCCGGCGAGCCGGATGGAGCGCTGCTGATCGACGCGATCCGACGCCTGTTTGCGTTATCCGACGAAGAACCTCCGGCGAAGGAGCCCTCGACGGAAGGCAGCGCGGAGGCCCACGTCACACAATTGGCCGCCGCAGCAACCGGTCCTACAGGCGAATCAAAGTGAAGCTACGCATAGCCACACGCGGGAGCAACCTTGCGCTCGTGCAGACCCGTTGGGTCGGCGAGCAGCTCAAGAGCCACTTCCCCGAGCTCATGGTCGAGGAAGTCCGCGTTCGAACGAAAGGCGACCGCATCCAGGATCGCCCACTCGCCCAAGTGGGCGGCAAAGGGCTCTTCGTGAGCGAGGTCGAGGCGGTGGTCGTGCGTGGCGATGCGGACTTCGCCGTCCATTCGCTAAAAGACGTGCCAGGTGACGTCCCGCTCGCACAAGGAATGGGCATCCTCAGCGTGCCTGTTCGACAAGACCCCCGTGACGTCCTGGTCACCATCAACGGCACCGACTTGGCCTCGTTGAAGCGCAATGCCAAAGTCGGCACGACGTCGCGCCGGCGCGTGGTGCAACTTCAGCGACAGCGTCCCGACCTCGACTTCATCCCGCTTCGCGGCAACATCGAAACCCGTCTCCGCAAGCTTCGGGACGGGCAATGCGACGCGATTGTGCTTGCCGCAGCGGGCTTGGCTCGGACAGGCCTGCTCGACGAAACGCCCCACGCAGTTCTTTCGCCGGATATTTGCCTGCCCGCGGTGGGCCAAGGAGCCCTCGCAATCGAGGGGGCACTGGGCAATGAAACGCTGCGCGAGCAGCTCGAAGCGATAGAGGACCCGACAGCGCGCATTCAGATCACCGCAG
Organism: Myxococcales bacterium; assembly: GCA_020351445.1. Taxonomy (GTDB): domain Bacteria; phylum Myxococcota_A; class Polyangia; order Polyangiales; family Houyiibacteriaceae; genus SG8-38. The sequence continues at coordinate 2,919,594 of CP070713.1, read as the reverse complement.
AGCGCGCCATGCTCCAGAAGCTGGAGGGGAACTGCCATTCATCGATCGCGGGGCACGCGAGCACCGACGAAGGAAGGCTGAAACTCGATGCGATGGTTGCCTCGTATGACGGCGACCAAATGCTGTCCGCCACCTCAGACACCTATCTCGACATCACCTCGGGCGATGCGATCGAGCGAGCGCGTCAGCTCGGAGAGGAAGTGGCCGATCACCTGCTATCACAAGGCGCCCGCGATTTGATCCGCCAAGCCGCGCTGGCCGCAGTCCAGGATCAGTTGATCAGCAACTGAGTCTCGGATGGCGGAGCGTAGCCGAGGATCCGGCGCATGCCGACGATCGATTGCTGCAGCCATTCGTCTCCAGCGCGACGGCCCACGCTGGCCACGTATACGGTGTCGCCATCGAGAGACACCTCGCGAACATCGACGCTCTGCCCCTCGAGCGCACCTGGCAACCGTCCGGTGAACGACGCAGAGCTCATGAGCGGCGCGACGGCGCCGAGTGCTTCGCAGACCGTGCGCTCGCCAGCTCCGGCGACCAGAAGGCCGTTGTCGATAGCTACGACGACGGCGTCGAGCTCGCCTTGCACGCGTGAGTGCTCGAGTTGAAGACAGAGTGCGCGGTACGGATCCTGGCTTCGGCGTGTGCGACGTTCGTCCATGAAGGCTCCCTGACGGGTGTAGGTGCATGTAGACTATTATCCTACGGACCAAGAGGCAAAGATTCCGCAGAAACCAGTGATTTCCAGGGGATCGACACCCTCAGCAGGACTGCTAGAGTCGCGCTGCAATGAATCTCGCGGACGTGCTTGGCAGTCACCGCGTGGTGGTGACCGTCGGGAGCGGCGGAGTCGGAAAAACCACGACCGCGGCAGCGATGGCCGTGCACGCCGCCATGGAAGGCCGAAAAGTCCTCTGCCTGACGATCGATCCGGCGCGGCGTCTCGCCAATAGCCTCGGTCTGGACGAAATGACGACGAACGAGCAGGACGTGCCGCGATCGCTGTTCCAGCGGCACGACCTCGAGTGCAAGGGAGCGCTCTCGGCGATGATGCTCGACACGAAGCGGACCTTCGATGGGCTCGTGGAAAAGTACGCGTCCGACGAAGAATCGCGCGACCGCATCTTGAACAACCAGATCTATCAATACGTCGCCAGCTCCTTGGCGGGCACGCAAGAGTACATGGCGATGGAGAAGCTCCACGAGGTGCGCAAGGACCCGAAGTGGGATCTCGTCGTGCTCGATACGCCGCCTACCGCCAGCGCGCTCGACTTCCTGGCGGCGCCCGAACGACTCATCGATGCGATCGACTCACCCGCGATGCGCTGGTTTCTGCAGGTCTTCGAGGGCGCGGGCAAGGAAGCATTTGGCTTGGTCGGCCGGGGCGCCACGGTGCTGCTCAAAGGCATCGGTAAGATTACCGGTGTCGCCTTCTTGGAACAGGTGGCCGAGTTCGTTAGCGGGATCAACGACTTGTTCGGCGGCTTCAAAGAACGCGCGGAACAGGTTTCCGATGCACTGAGGAGCCCCGAGGTCGCCTTCGTTTTGGTGACGAGCCCTGACCCCTTGGCAATCGGAGAAGCCCGGTTTTTCAGCGACAAACTGCAGGACGCGGGCATGAATCGCGAGGGGATCATCGTCAACCAGGTGCACACGCTCATCGACGAGCCCGACATATCCGCCAAAGCTCAAGTGGCCCAATTGCGCGATGTATTGCCCGATTCGATCGATGCAGCCGACATCCAACCACGGCTCAGCGAAGCGCTGCGAGCGGAGCGGGGCTGGGCCGTCGCAGACCGCGCCGAGGTCGATCGGTTGGGCGAGCAGGTGGGCACGGATACGCGCATTGTGGAAGTGCCCGCATTCGACCAAGATGTACACGATCTCGCGGCACTTGCTAGAGTGGCTTCGTACCTCACCGGTGCCGCCTGAACCGAGACCATGCCGACCCATTCACAAGCCAACTGGAACGCAATCATCCTCGCGGCGGGGGAAGGCACCCGCATGAAGAGCAGCCGGCCCAAAGTCCTGCACGAAATCGCGGGACGAGCGCTGGTTTCGTGGGTCGTCCAAACCGCTCTCGATGCGGGCGCGTCGCGTTGCTTGGTCGTGGTCGGACACGGGCGGGACGACGTCGAGCGGGAGCTCTCGACTCGTTTTGGGGAGCGCGTGGAGATGGTGCTCCAGCCTGAGCAACGTGGCACGGGTGATGCCGTTCGGTGCGCCATCGAGGCTGAGGACGCCCTCGATGGGCGCCTGGTCGTGCTCTATGGAGACTGCCCGTTGATTCCGGCGCGACTGCTCCAGAATCTCGTCGATCGCTCAGAGCAAACGAACGCGGATCTCGGGTTGGTCACGGCGACCTTGGCGAACCCAAGCGGCTACGGTCGTATCGTTCGCAACGGGGCCGGCAGCGTGCTGCGGATCGTCGAGGACCGCGACTGCTCGCCGGATCAGCTGGCCATCGAAGAGGTCAACCCAGGGCTCTACGCGGTGGGGGCAGGGTTCTTGCGAAAGGCCATCGCTGAGCTGACACCCGAGAACGCCCAAGGTCAGCTGTACCTGACCGACGTCGTCGAGCTGGCCGCGACCCGGGGCGAGGTGGTAGACCTCGAAGGTGACATGGCGGACTTGACGGGCGTCAACGATCAACGGGACCTCGCGGTTGCTGCGTCCACGCGCCGGCGACGCATGGCCGAGGAGCTGGCCCGCAGCGGTGTCGCTGTTACTGACCTCGATACGCTCTATATGGAAGCGGCATGCGAGGTCGAGCCTGGCGCAATGCTGGGTGCAAACGTGCACCTGCGTGGGCACTGCGTGGTGCGAGCCGGGGCCCATATCGATGTCGGCTGCGTGCTGACGAACGTCGTCGTCGAAAAAGACGCGAAGGTGCTGCCATACACGGTGGCAACCGACTCCACGATCGGGGAAGGCGCTCAAGTCGGTCCATTCAGCCACCTGCGTCCACAGACCGACCTCGGGCCCCGAAGCAAGGTCGGGAATTTCTCAGAGACGAAGAAGACGACTGTCGGCCCCGGCTCCAAGGTGAATCATCTCTCGTACGTAGGAGACGGCGTGATCGGTGAAGGGGTCAACATCGGGGCTGGGACGATCTTCTGCAACTACGATGGGGCGCAAAAGCACACCACCGTGATCGAGGACGGGGTTTTCATCGGCAGCGATACACAGCTCATTGCGCCGGTGACGGTCAAGAAGGGCGCGTACGTCGCCAGCGGAACCACCGTCACGGACGACGTCCCCGAAGGTGCCCTTGCGCTGTCTCGCGTGAAGCAGGAGACCAAGCAAGGCTACGCCGCCCGCCTACGAGAGCGCCTTCGCCGCAAGAAGAAGCCCTAGAGGGACCGAGCCGGGCGCGCTCAGAAGGAGACTTTGAAGCTGCCGCCCCCCGGGCTGACGCTGAAGTCGAAGTCTGGCCCCTCTTCGGTGCGCTCGTAGTACTTGCTGGAACAAGCGATGCCTCGGTACGCCTCGTAGGCCTCGATGGAGCCGCGGGGTGCGG
>CP070713.1:2903896-2915974 GCA_020351445.1 Myxococcales bacterium | reverse complement strand
GCGTTTTCCCGAGCCCCTATGGACGACTCCTCTCAGGAAATAGGGTCACGCCGAGCCCATGCATACGTCGACTTCTACATAGGAGAACGGCTCGGGATGGGCAGCACAGCGATTGGGCGGGAGGCTAGACGTGTGCTGCCTTAGGAAGACGGCCGAGCGGGCCCCGATCGCGAGCACGCCCGTCGCGAGCCGTTCTCCGGTGGCGCAGTTGGTATTCGCCCGCGTGTCGTGTTTTCCCGAGCCCCGGTGAACCTGGGAGCACGCCCGTCGCGAGCCGTTCTCCGGTGCGGCAGTCTCTGTGCGGGGATCCGATTGACTCCCGGGCCGGTCGCGGATAAGAGGCATCGCCAGAATGAGTCAATATCTGTTCACTTCCGAGTCGGTGACTGAGGGTCATCCCGACAAAATCTGCGATAAGATCAGCGATTCTCTGCTCGACGCATACCTTGCTCAGGACCCGAAGTCGCGCGTGGCGGTCGAAACCATGGTCAAGACCGGCTTTGTCGTCTGCGGCGGGGAGGTCACCTCCAAGGCGGTCATCGAGATTCCAAAGATCGCTCGACAGGCGATCACCGACATCGGGTACACCGACTCGTCGATGGGCTTCAGTGCGGAGACCTGCGGAATCTTGGCCGCGGTCGAGCAGCAATCGCCTGACATTGCTCGGGGTGTCGACTCGAGTGCGAGCAAGGAACAAGGGGCCGGTGATCAAGGCCTGATGTTCGGCTACGCCGTCAACGAGACGCGGCAGCTCATGCCGATGCCGATCGACCTGTCTCACAAGCTGGCCCGCAGGCTCGCGCACGTGCGCAAGAAGAAGATCATCGAAGGGCTTCGTCCGGACGGGAAGACCCAGGTCACCGTCGAGTACGAACACGGCAAGCCGCGTCGCTTCGACGCGGTCGTCGTCTCCACGCAACATGCGGCGAGTATCAAGCAGCGCGCCCTCAGGGATGCGATCATCGAAGAGGTCATCAAGCCGACGCTTCCCGCGAAGATGATCGACAAGAAGACCAAGTTTCACATCAACCCGACCGGGCGCTTCGTCGTCGGCGGGCCCTACGGCGACGCCGGCCTGACGGGCCGCAAGATCATCGTCGACACCTACGGCGGCATGGGCCGTCACGGCGGCGGCGCCTTCAGTGGCAAGGACCCCTCCAAGGTCGACCGCAGCGCGGCTTATTTTGCCCGCTACGTGGCCAAGAACATCGTCGCGTCCAAGGTTGCTTCCCGCTGCGAGGTGCAGGTTGCCTATGCCATCGGCGTTGCGAGGCCGATGGGCGTCTACGTGACGACGTTTGGCACGGGCGTCGTCCCCGACCAGAAGATCAGCAAAGTGGTCTCCAAAGTGTTTGATTTCCGACCAGCAGCCATCGTCGATACCCTGGACCTCCTCCGGCCGGTCTACACCCCGACCGCGGCCTATGGCCATTTTGGCCGAACCGAGAAGACCTTCACCTGGGAGCGTACCGATCGCGCCGATGAGCTTCGCGAGGCGCTCATGCCAAAGCGCGCTCGTTAGGGTTCTGGGTTCCGGCGCGCTACACTTCCCACGCCATGCGCGAGCCACCGCTTTCGACGCTCTCGGGTTGGGGCCGGCACTCGGTCCGAGGACGCGAGCGCGTCGGTGAAGATCTAGAGCGCATCAGCGCCGACGTGAATCTGTCACGAGGCCTTGGCCGCTCGTACGGCGATGCGTCGTTGCCTCCCGAGGACCAGCCGGACGTGCTGAACACTACGTTCGCCGATCGGATCTTGAGCTTCGACGAGGACACGGGCCTCTTCCGCGCGGAGTCGGGGTTGTCGCTGAGTGAGCTTAACCGCCTCCTCATGCCGCGAGGCTACTTCACGCCCGTCTCCCCGGGCACGAAGTTCGTCACCCTCGGCGGGATGGTTGCAGCCGACGTCCACGGAAAGAACCAGCATAAGGACGGGAACTTCGGAGACCACGTCACATCGCTCAAGATGCGCGTCGCCGACGGTCGCGTCCTCGAATGCTCGTCGGAGCAGTACCCCGACCTCTTCCGGGCGACGATCGGCGGGATGGGTTTGACGGGTCACATCCTCGAGGTCGAGTTCGGCTTGCGTCGGATCCCCTCGCAGTGGATCTGGCAAGAGAGCCGGCGGATTCACGACATCGACGAGTTCCAGGATGCGCTCGAGGATGCAGCGCCCGAGTGGCCATATACCATGGGATGGATCGATTGCCTTGCGCGCGGCAAGAACATGGGGCGCGGGATTCTCATGACCGGTCGCTGGGCGGACGCTCAACAGGCTCCTTCCCGAGCTCCCAAGCAGGGTTTCCAACCGCGGCTTCGATTCGACTGGCCGTCGTGGGTCCTCAACCCTCTCACGATCCGGATCTTCAACGAGCTCTATTATCGCAAGCAATGGCGCCGTCGTTCGAGTGGGGTCGTCAGTCACGAGTCGTTCTATTATCCGCTCGACGCGATCCAATCCTGGAACCGCATGTACGGCCGGCGTGGGTTCACCCAGTATCAATGCGTGTTGCCGCGAGAAGCAGGACGCAGCTCTGCGCGGCGAGTGCTCGAAGTCCTCACCGCGCGCGGCGGCGCGTCCTTCCTGTGCGTTATCAAGGACTTCGGGCGTGAGAGCCGGGGGCTTCTCTCTTTCCCCCGCCCAGGCATCACGTTGGCGCTAGACATCGCGGTCCGCGACGACACCCAAGAGTTGGTCGACGCCCTGAACGAGCAGGTGATCCAAGAGGGCGGGCGTATCTACCTCGCCAAGGATTCGTTTACACGGCGTGATCACTTCGAGGCAATGGAGGGGGCCCGCCTGGAGGAGTTCAGGGCCATTCGGGATCGTTGGGATCCGAACCGTAGATTCCGAAGCGCGCAGTCCGTGCGCTTGTTGGGGGACTGAGATGAGAGTTGCGTTTCTGGGTGCGACCAAGGGGATGGGGCGCGCGCTGGCGCGTTTGATGGCGGAACGCGGGGATGCGCTTTGCCTCCTCGGCCGAAATGTCGCCGATCTCGAGCGCAGCGCGGCCGATCTGGGCATACGCGGGGCGGCCGGCCCGGTGCGCTGCACGGCCTGCGATCTCGAAAGGCCGGAGACGTTTGCGTCGGCGATCGATGCGGCCCGAGAAGCGCTCGGAGGTCTCGATGCCGTCGTCGTTACCGCTGGCGTCTTCGCAGCTCAAGAGGAGCTCGAAGCCGATCCGACGCTCGCCGAGCGGTTGGTTCGCGTGAATTTCTCGAACACCGTCTTGTTTTGCGAAACGGCAAAGAAGGCGCTGCTCGAAGAGGGTGGTGGCACCCTGTGTGTATTCAGCTCCGTAGCCGGAGAGCGAGGGCGCAAGCCGGTGATCATCTACGGCGCGGCGAAGGCGGGCCTGACCCGGTACCTCGAGGGCTTGGATCACAAACACCGTGCGGACGGCCTGCGCGTGATCACCGTCAAACCTGGTTTCGTGAAGACGAGCATGACGGCCGGGCTGGAGCCACCTCCGTTTGCTGGCGAGCCCGATGCTGTCGCTCGACGTGTCCTTGCCGCCATTGACCGTGGCGTGCCCGTGGTATATGCGCCGGCACCGTGGCGACTCATCATGGCGGTGATTCGAACGCTGCCGCGCGCGATCATGCGTCGCATCAACTTCTAGCGGATTCGATGAACTGGCGGATGTCCGGTCGCGTGGCTCTGTAGGCCGCGACCACGTGTAGGGCTCCGCTGAAGGAGCTGACGAGGATCACGCCGGCGATGACCTCGGGGAGGGCTCCGCCGGGGTGTTCCCGAGGCAGTGGCGCGACGGTCAACTTGATGTGCGAGATCAGCGAGACGGTGTACGCAGCGATCCAAATCAGCTTCGCCACCACCGCTTGCTTGATCCACCATTGCGCCAGCTTTCGGCGCCAGCTCAACATGAAGCTACCGATCAACACCAACGCGGACACCACGACGTTTGCTGCGGCCATCGGCCGGCGGTAGGGATTGGTGACCTGGGCTTCGAGGAGCTGGACCTCGGCGTCGGAGACCTCGGCATCCGGTTCGTAGAGCTCGCGCACGTCTTCGGGCAGCGGGGCCAGCGACAGGTCATAGGAGCCCTTGAGAACCCCGGCGATGCCGAGCATCGTCAGCAACGTCGACGTCAGCAGGATGGTGATGATCACCCTTCTCTCGTTTGATTCGGTTGCCATCGGCGGTTCGGGTCGTTGTACCCTGGCCCATAGGCCCGATCGACCCCAAAACCCAGGAGCTGATGATGGCCTCCGAACCCAAGCGCCCGAGCGTGTTTGCTGACTCCCACGAGCGCGACGACTTCAGCGCCGATCGCATCCGGTGGCTGATCAACCTGAGATGGGTGGCCATGGCCGGTGTCTTGGCGGCGACCGGGTTGGTGGTGGCCGGCTATTTCCCTGGCGTCGCATGGCCCGTCTTGCTGGTGGTCGTGGCTGCGGGGAGCTTCTACAATTTCCTACTCCTGCTGCGCGCCCCCGCTTCGGGCACCGGCAAGAGAGCGGCGGTCTCTCAAGCGCTCGTCGATCTCGTCATGCTCACCGTCGTCTTGTGGGCCGCTGGGGGCATTTCCTCCCCGTTCATTGGCTTCTATGTTTTCCACCTCGCGTTGATCGGGATCTTGGGCGGGCCAGGTGCCACGCTGGTCGCAACTGCGGCCGCCTTGGCCGGCGCGGGTTTCCTCGCCCTGACTGAGTGGATGCCTGCGCTGAAGATCGGAGCCTGGGACCCGGCCCCCCCATGGGACACTATCGGCAACGTTGCGGCCTTTGTGACCACCATTGCGGCCGCGGCGTACGTCGTGCTTCACGCAGTGCGCGAGCTGCGCGATCGGGAGCGCGCACTCGCTACGGCGCGCGACCAAGCCGAGTTGGAGTACCAAGTGATCTCCAACACGCTGGACGAGCTCGAGGCGGGTCTCGAGGTCGTGTCTCCCGACGGTCGTATCGAATGGCGCAATCGGTTGGCCGACGAGCTCGCACCGAGCACTGACGCGGAGGGCGTCTGGGAGTGCCCGGTCGCGTCCCGCCGCTGCGAGATCGAGCCCGCCGGTCTGTGTCCCGTTTGGCGGGCCCGAGACGAGGGCACCGAGGGGCGGTGCCGCTTCGCAGTCCGCGATCGATGGTACGAGATGCTGTCCTTCCCATTGGCTTCTCGAGGCGAGGAGCCGTCGCGTATCATGAACCTGTACGTCGACCGCACCCAGATCCTCCTCGCCGAACGCCGGCTGCTCCACGCCGAGCGATTGGCGAGCCTCGGCCGCGTTGCGCAGGGCGTCGCTCACGAGCTCAACACCCCGCTGGCGACCATCAGGACACTAGCCGCCGACATGGGAGAGGCGATTCGGTCGCTTGGCGGCGACGAAGCGTTGCAGTCCGACCTCGCGGAATCCGCAGCGCTCATCCGCGACGAGACCGGGCGTCTCGGTCGCATCACGCATTCGTTGCTGAGCGGGGGGACACTCCCCCGTCTACGGATGGATTCGTCCGCTCCACTGCTCCCGATCGTCGAGCGCGCCCAGGCCCTGGTCTTTGCCGGCGTGCGCGAAGGTGGTCCGCAGCTCGACATCGGCGACTCGGTAGATGGCTTGTTGGTCGCGGTCGATCCCGATCGACTACTTCAAGTGCTCGTGAACCTGCTGCAAAACGCCCTGGACGCGAATCGCGAAGCAGGAGGAAAACGCATCTGGCTCACGACGGAGCGACACGGTTCTGCGGTCGAGATCGTCGTCGAGGACGAAGGCGCAGGGCTCCACCCCGACATCGAAGGGCGCCTCTTCGAGCCGTTTGCGACGACGAAGCCTCCGGGCGAGGGCACGGGCCTTGGCTTGTATGCATCCTATATGTTGATTCAGACGATGGGCGGCGACCTGACAATCGAGAACCGGGAGTCACGCGGCGCGCGTGCCCGAGTGCGACTGCCCGCTGGAGCGCAGACGCTTGCAAAAGAGCCCAGGGTGCATCACCGTGCGCCCTGGTCATGAACGGTAGCGTCCTGATCATCGACGACGATGCGGCCTTTCGCTTCGCGATGGCGAAGGCGTTGCGGCGCGGCGGCTATGCGGTGTCCGAGGCGAGCAGCGGAGAGGAAGCGGTCGAAGTGCTGTGCAACAGCTCGCCGCCAGATGTCGCGCTGCTCGACTTGAAGATGAAGGGCATTGGGGGGCTGGAGGTGCTTCGGCGCTGCCGGCCGACTCCGACCAGCGTCATCGTGCTGACCGGACACGGCACGGTCAAAGCCGCCGTCGAGGCGATGCAACTCGGGGCCTACTCATTTCTCGAGAAGCCGGTAGACGCCGACATGTTGAGGCCGTTGCTGCGGCAAGCGCTGGTGGAAAAAGACCGCGGCGAGCCCGGGACGTTGCCGCAAATCACCCCGTTGATCGGAGCGAGCTCGGCCATGAACGATGTGCGGGATTTCGTCGGAACGGTTGCGCCCACCGAGGAAACCGTCCTCGTATTCGGCGAGACCGGTACCGGCAAGGAGGTCGTCGCGCGCCAGATCCACGGGCAAAGCAATCGCGCTTTGCGCCCCTTCGTTGCGATGAATGCGGCCTGTGTTCCGCGCGAGCTGTTCGAGAGCGAGCTCTTTGGGCACAAGCGCGGGGCGTTTACGGGAGCGCATCACGATAGGGCAGGGCTCTTTCGAGAAGCTGACGGAGGCACCTTGTTCATCGACGAGCTCGCCGAGCTTCCGCTCGAAAGCCAAGCGAAGTTACTCCGCGCCATCGAGACCAAGACGATCCGTCCGGTGGGCGAGTCCGGCGAAACCGAGGTCGATGTCCGAATCGTCGCCGCAACCAATCGTGACCTTTGGGCCGAAACCCAAGCGGGAAAATTTCGAGAGGATCTCTATTTTCGTTTGCAGGTGTTTCCCGTGCTGATCCGCCCTCTGCGCGAGCGCCCTGAAGACATCGAGCCGCTTGCGATCCATCTGCTCGAGCGGCTTGGAAAGAACGAAGTCGCGCTCGACTCGGAGGCGTGGGTCGCACTAAAGGAATACGACTGGCCCGGCAACGTACGAGAGCTTCTCAACGTACTTCGTCGAGCGTCCCTGTTTGCCATCTCCGACACGATCGACGGTGACCTCGTCCGCCGGATGATCGCGGCGAGCGTGTTCGGCAACGCGCGCGACTCGACACCCCCATCGGCCTCCGGTCAAGCGAGCCGCACGAGCCTAGCCGACGTCGAACGCGACCATATCGAACGAGTCCTGCGAGAAATGGACGGCAACATCACGAAAGCGGCCGCGGCCTTGGGCATCGACCGAAGAACCCTCCAACGCAAGCTCCGCTCATACGGCATCGAAGCCCAAACCTGAAAAAGGGGACAGTCCCCTTTTTGAATGGGTTAATTCCAGGCAGCGTCGGTGTCAGTGCCAGTGTCGGCGGTCAGCGGTTTAGCGGTTCGCGGTTCAGCGGTTAGCGGTTTTGCGGTTCGCGGTCTGCGGTTCAGCAGTTTAGCGGTTTTGCGGTTTGAGGGGTGTGGTACTACATGAGCCGCGCCTGCATGAGGATCCTCTTCACCTACGCCTTCCGCTCCCTGTTTCTGCTGACTACGCTTTACGCGATCCTCGTGGTTCCCCTTTGGGCTGCTGCGTGGCTTGGGTTGCTGCCGATGCCGGTGTCGCTCCGGACGCCTATGTGGTGGCATGCGCACGAGATGATCTACGGATTTGCCGGGGCCGCCATCGGTGGCTTCGCGCTGACGGCCGTTGCGACTTGGACCAAGCGTCCTCCCGTAGCGGGCGCACCGTTGATGATTCTCAGCGCCCTGTGGGTGATCGCGCGCGTTCTGTTTGCGTTGCCGTTTCCGAGTCTGCTTGCGCCGGCGATCGCGGCGGACCTCGGATACGGTGCACTTCTTTTCGTGTTGATGAGCCGTGAGGTCATCGGAGCGCGCAGCCAACGAAATTACAAGGTGCTCTTGATTCTAGGCTTGCTCCCGGTGACCAACGCCTTCTTCTTCCTGGGCATGATCCGGAACGCAGGTTGGACCACGACCGCCCTGTTCGCGGGCCTTTGGTTGGTCATCATGCTCATCAATTTGATCGGTGGCCGCATCATTCCCGGCTTCACCCGCAACTGGTTGAAGCGACGAGTTACCGAGCAGAAACACCAGCCGGCAACACCCCCGCCTGCGTTCGACCGCTTCGACCTCTTCACAACCTGGCTCATGATCGCTTTCGCGATCTTCCACCTCGCCGAAGCCCCGTCGAGCTGGACCGCGGTCGTCGGGTTGTTGACGAGCGTCCTCTTGTTCATCCGCCTCACCCGTTGGAAGGGGATCCACGCCGGCGACGAACCGCTCGTCTGGGTTCTCCACGTCGCCTTCTCGTGGCTCCCACTGGGCTTTGTCCTTCTCGCTTCCGCAGAGGTCGGCCTGCTTCCCCAAACCGCCGGTATGCACGCGCTGACGAGCGGCGCGATCACGACCATGATCATCGCAGTCGCCGGTCGCGCCGCCCTGGGTCACACGGGCCGGCCGTTAAGGAGCCATCCGGTGCTGACGGCGGCCTACGTGTTGATCACGGTCGCGGCAATCTGCCGCGTGGTGGCGACGATCGGGCCGGGTGCGCGGGGTCTACTGGCTGTGTCGGCGATCGCGTGGTGTGCGGGGTTTGTTTGCTTTGCCTGGCGGTATGTTCCGATCCTGACGCAGGGAAGGATGCAGCGGCCGCGGTCGTTGCGGACGCTGTAGACAGCGACGATGACCGTGGCAGCGTCGGTGCCGGTGTCAGCGCCGGTGTCAGTGTCAGCGTCGGGGGGAGCGGTTTGCGGTCCGCCGTTTAGCGGTTCGCGGTTCAGGATCGGGTTCGGTCAGCGTTGCGGGAGCACGACGGTGAACACGGTTCGTCCCGACCGGGATTCGACGTCGATTCGACCGCCATGCTCCGTCACGATTCGTTGTGTGATCGCGAGGCCTAGCCCGGTGCCACCCTCTTTGCGGGTGTAGTACGGCTCGAAGATCGCTTCTGCTTGGTCGGCGGGGATGCCCGGTCCGTTGTCTTCGATCCGGATGTACACGGTGCCGGCCTTGCCCTGCAGGCTCAGCCGGACTGCGCCGCCACCGCTAGGATGCGCCTCCCGCGCGGCGTCGCGCGCGTTTCGGAGCAGGTTGTGCAGCACCTGCGTGAGCTGATCGGCGTCGACGAAGGCCTCGACCGGCGTCCCGGGGAGCTCGGCTGTCACCGGCGCTTCGCCCTCGGCGTGCAGCGACGCGGCCTGGGCGACGACCTCGCGGAGGTCGGTCTTCTTGAGCTGCGGCGCGGGCAGGCGGGCGAACCGGCTGAACTCGTCGACGATGTCTCGCAGCCGCTCGACCTCCTGAAGAATGGTTTTCGTCGATTCATCGAACAGCGCGTCGAACTCTTCATGCGACCGTTCATGCGCTTTGCGCAGTGTTTCGATCGAAAGGCGAATCGGCGACAGTGGGTTCTTGAGCTCGTGCGCCAGGCTCTTTGCGATCTCCTGCCATGCGGCGATTCGCTCGGTCTGGCGAAGCCGCTCTCGCGCATCCCGCAAATCGCGGGTCATTCGGTTGAACGCCGTCGCGGTTGCAGGAAACGCTCCCCCTGGGCTGTCGCGCAAGGTCGTATCGAAGTCGCCGCGGCCGACTCGCGTTGCAGCGGCGGTCAGCTCGTCGACTGAGGATTGCAGCCAACGGTTGAGGTAGCCTCCGAAGAGCAACGCAAGCCCCAGCGCCAAGACCGCCACACACGCGATCCACAACAGAAGTGGCGGACCGCGCCGGTCGATTCTTGGACGCCAAACCATCACGCTCTGCGCAACCCCTTCGGCATCCATCAGCTCTGACACCACTTCGTCGCGCTTGCCGGCATCGCCCGTGATCACCAGCCGTCTCGGATCGAGGCTGCGAAGCTCAGACAACCGGTGCCCACCGATCAGCGTCACTTGCGCTCTTCCGCGCGCAATCGAGCACGACCTCACCAAAAACCGCTGATGCTCTTGGTCGCCCAACAGCACCACGAATTCGCGGTCATCCGCGCTTCTTGCCTGGCGCGTCAGCTCCGCGGCGTGATCGCCGAGTACCCGGTGGCGGTGCCCCGTGGCGATGACCTCTCCGCTCAGCGAGTCCAGCACCCACAGTGCCTGAAGGCCCGCCGCCTCCATCGACCCTCGAAACAGGCGGTCGTAATCGAGCCCCGCGGGCATCTCTCTACTGCGCTCGTCGAGCAGCGTGTCGACGGCCAAGTCGTCCCGGCAAAGGCGTTTCACCGCAGCTTCGCGTTGCGCGTCGAGCTCCTGCAAGTGAGTGCGAGCCATCTCGGCCTCGCCGGTTCGAGCACCCACGCCCCAATGCGACACGCCCAGCCAGACCAAGGCGGTCAGCGCAACGGGAAACGTCGCGACCAGTGCGAACAAAACGACGACGCGGGTGCCGAACCGGTTCATGGGGGAGCCACGCCGCCGAGGACTCGCTCTTCGCGTGGGAGAGGCGCGGTCTCGGTTGAGGTGCTCCCGCCTTCTTCGTCGAACTGTTCCATCAAGAACATGTTCGGGTCGGCGACATCCGGCGGCCTCGCCACATCGACGGGCGCGGTGCCCGAAAGAAAGACCTCGTCGAAGGCGTCCTCCTGTCCTTCGTAGGCAAGCAGGCCTGACGCCGGATCGATGCGCGCTACGATCACGCCACTCGGCATCGCGAAGTCGGTTTCCTTCGGTGTCTGGTCCGCCGTTTCCATGACGTCGATCCAGATCGGTAGCGCCGTCCTCGTACCCGTTTCGCGCTTGCCAAGCGATCGTTGGTCATCGAAGCCGACCCACACCCCGGCCACGACCGAAGGCGAGTAGCCAACGAACCATGCGTCTCGAGCCTCGTTGCTCGTGCCCGTCTTGCCGACCACCGCTCGCCCCAGGCGCTGCGCAGGGGCGCCCGTGCCTTCGGTGACTACACTCCGAAGCATGCTCGTCATCACGTAGGCTTCGCCCGGAGACATCACGTCACGAGCAGGCTCGCCCGGCTCCAGCGGCACGCGCGCTCCATCGGGAGCCACGATCCGGGTCACGATCCGCGTCGGTGCCCAGCGACCGCCAGCCGCGAAAGTGGCATAAGCGTTGGTCAGCTCGATCGGCTTCACCCCGCTTGCACCAAGTGCAAGGGCCATGTCTTCTTCGAGCTTGGTGGTGATGCCGTCCTGCCGCGCGAACTCGGCAACATCATGAACCCCGATGTCTTCGACGACGCGAATGGCAACCATGTTGATCGAGCGTGCAAGGGCCTGACGGAGCCGCACCGCGCCCTGGTAGTTCCACTGTTCGTAGTTCCGCGGCTTCCATTCGTCGTACACCGCCGGTGCATCGACGACCAACGACGCCGCCGTGAACCGGTGTGACTGAATCGCGCGCGCGTACACGATCGGCTTGAATGTGCTGCCTGGCTGACGAATCGCCTGCGTGGCCCGATTGAACCCGCTCTCGGCCGCAAAGCTTCCAACCAATGCAAGCACGTCCCGAGAGCGGGGCTCGATGACGACGATCGCGCCTTCGTGGCCTCGTTCCAACCGCGCAACTGCGGGGACCTCTTCTCCCCCCATCTCCGTGATCGACACCGGCAGCAGATCGCCCGTTCTCGAAAAGGCCGAGGCCGGACGGTCGCCGGGGTTGTACCGGGCCGCATTGCGCATCCGAAGAACCGCGGGGTGACCGGCAACATCGAGCCGGAGCTTTTCGTTTTCATCGTCGGCGCCGGTCACCCGCGCGATGTACGTCCGACCCATTCGCAGCGCGTCGGTTCGCTCGGTCGCCTTGGGCCCACGCTTTCGTTTCGCTCGGCGGAACGGTCCTCGATATCCCTGTCGCTCGTCGACGGCACGGAGCCCACTCTGTAGCGCCTGCCGTGCTTCCCTCTGTAGCGAAAGATCGATCGTGGTGTACACCTCATAACCGCCGGTGCCGAGGGCCTCATCGCCCGCGGCGGTGCGCAGGGCACGTCGCGCGATGGCCAGCACCTCGGGGGCGCTCCCGGAACCCTCGGGCACTGGAACCGGCTCGACCTTCTCCTCACGCGCTCTGGCGATCGCCGCTTCGCTCAGGTCGGGCCAGTACACCTCCCGCTTCGCCTCCAGCTGTGACAGGAC
>CP070713.1:2892837-2903796 GCA_020351445.1 Myxococcales bacterium | reverse complement strand
AGGCGGCGGACTCATAGTCCAGGATCAGAATCGCCGAAATGAATTCGAGCACCTTGCCCGCGCCTGGTGCCGGCACCAGGGTTTTGGGTGTGCTGTTGAGCGCGAGAATTTCTGCGCTGGTGACTTCGACCTCAGCATATTGGATTGACTGCTCGGGGAGCTCGTCTGGGTCGATGTTCTCAAAATCCTCTAGTTTCTCGTCGGATAGCGTGTGCTCCATTGGGAAATGCTCCTGTGCTTGGTGGTTGAGTTTCCAGGCTCAACATAGCCCGTTCGCCTGGTGCCTGGCCAGGTGTGTGCTCTCGCGTTGACAGCATGTCGCGGATCGGTATGCTCAAAATAGGTTTGGGTCGGGTGACATAGAGCCCGGAAGGGACGCAAGGTCCGGTTGGGGCAGATCCTCGGAAACGACACCGGGGGTCTGCCCCTTTTTTTGTGCCCACGGGGGGACACGCAATGCGCGGGATGCCTTTTCAGTTTGAGACGCCAGTGAGTTTTTTCGAGAAGGCGGACGCGCCAAAGGGAAAAACGCGACGCATTGGCGGAGTCGTCACAACGGACGCAGAGGACCGGCACGGGGAATCGGTAGATCAAAGCGGGATCGCCTGGGACGATTGGATTGCTGCGGGCTGGTACAACGACAATCACAGCAAAGAGACCGATGGGATTGTCGGCTACCCCGAAAGGGTAGAGCGCTACCAGAAGGGCCAGGAGCTCCCCAACGGGGACAAGGCACCGGCGGACTGTCACTGGGCCGAAGGGTACATGCTCGATACAGACCGGGCCAACCGGATCTGGAAACTAGGGCGAGCTCTGCAGGGCACCGGCCGGCGGCTGGGCTACAGCGTGGAAGGCGTGATCAAGTCACGCACGGGCCCGCGCACAATCCTGAAAAAGGGCCCCGATGGCCGTGAGCAATGGGTGGGCAAGCGCATTGCAAAAGCCCTGGTGCGCAACGTCGCAATCACAAATTGCCCCGTCAACACACAGGCCGGCATGGAGATCCTGCAGCGGTCCCTTCGCGCGGCGGAGGAATGCGACCCTGACAGCCTAGAAGCACGCTTGACGGTGGTTGAAAAGGCCCTGGCGATGGGCCCCGCGCCCCCAGGCGGAGTGACGCCCCCAGGGCCCGCTACAGGCGAAGGTGCGGGCCACGTGATCACGGGCCAGAGTCTCGAGCACGGCAAACCTCGCAAGATGCTCGGGGGCAAGAACCGCAAGCGTGACGAGGACGAGGACGAAAAAGACAAGATCCGGAAATCGCTCAGTGACGCGGATGCGAGCGCGTGGGTGAGGCAGCGTTGCCCCGCCATGACCGATGCGCAGGCTGAGCGATTTGTGATTCTCACAAAAGCGCTCAAGCGTAACGGTCGACTCTGAAGGAGCAAAACACATGAAGGGAACGATGGCAGGCGGAAAGCCGGGCAAGCCGGCTGGCAACGATGAGCAGATGAAAAAGCAAAACGAGGAAATGGAGGACGAGGAAGCGGAGGGGGAAAACGAGGACGAGGAAACCGAGAAAGGATGCGCCAGCATGCGCAAAGGTGAGCTCAACACAGACGACTTGGAAAAGAGCTTGGCCAAGCTGGAAACGATGGCCAAGAGCGACGACGCGCCTTCGCGTCGGGATGCACTCATGGACAAGGCCCGCAGTGACGAGCTCAGCAAGAGCGAGCGGGATGAGCTCTTTGAATTGCTGGGCGGTGAATCGTCCAGCGCATCACAGGATCCGGTGGGGGATGCAATCGTGAAAGGCATGAACGAAAACGAGACGCTGGTGAAAGCCCTGGACGTGTCCGACTATCTGCAGGAGCAGCACGGCGAGCTCGTAAAGTCGCTGCGCGCGGTCGGCGATGAGATCCGCAAGAGTGACACGCGCAATCACGATTTCAATATCGTGATGGCCCGCGCGGTCAACGATATCGGCGTGCTCGTCAAATCCCTTGCCGAGTCGGTTGAGCAGCTGGTGCAGCAGCCAGCGCGTGCACCAAAGACAATGGGTGTGCGCACCCGTGGTGAGCAAGTGATGCAAAAGAGCTTCGCTTCGCAGCCGAGCTCCGACGAGCAGCTGGGCCGTGGGGAAATTCTCGCTGGCTTTGAAGGGATCATGCAGAAGAGCATGCAGACGAGTAGCCCCGGAACGATTGTCGGCGGGGAGGATATCACGCTGGCGGTCGCAAAGTACGAGCAAACGCACCAAATTTCGCGGCCCATGTTGGACGCAATCCAGACCTGGCGACGCGAGCAGTCCGCCGCTGCCCACTAGGACGCAGCGAGCTCTGAGCCACGCGATTCGGGGGGAATTCACACAAGCCCTAGTGGGCGACGAAAACGGGAGATCGCGAAAATGCACACGCAAGGGAACATGGTTTCGTGGAAAGACTACGAAGGGATCGAAGGTTTCGGTTCCACGACACAGCAGGATGTCGATAACCTCAACAAAGCCCTGACGGCCGGGCAAGACCGGGATCCCCCGGGAGCAATCACAGCGGGCGACGGTTTCGCGCTGCGCGTGGAATCTCTGGAATCCACGCTCAAAAACGTGACCTATCGCATGGAGCACGTGAAATTCTGGAGAAACGTGCCAAAGCTGCCAGCCTACAATACCGTGGAAGAGTACAACAGGATCTCGAGTTACGGGGATAACCCGGACGCGGGATACATCGATGAAGGGGATTTGCCGTCTGAGGACGACACGACATATTCCCGGGAATTCTCGATCGTCAAGTATTTGGGGACGACGCGGCGCGTCACACACGTTATGAGCCTCGTGAAGCCGGCGCATGGCTCGGTACTTGCAGCGGAGGCCGTCAACGGAACCATGCATTTGCTCAGAGTCATTGAGCGCGGGCTTTTCTTTGCTCGCTCGGATTTGAGCTCTTTGCAATTCGACGGCTTCGAGAAGTTGATCGAGGACGGGGCGCCGGCCGCGAATATCATCGATCTGCGGGGAGCTCCGCTGTCAGAGGACGTGCTGACCGATGGCGCGCTGACAATCAGTGACGCCCCGAACTACGGGATCCCAACGGATCTCTACCTGAACCCCCGCACGAAGGCGGATCTGGTCAAGGCGTTTTTCCCGAAAGAGCGCTACGACCTGTTTACCAAGACGAGCCAGGGACTCGTGGGACTCGATATCCAAGGGTTTACCTCGCCAGCGGGGGATGTCCGATTCAACGCGGATACCTTCATCGACGACGGCGGCGGGCCGAATGCCGCAATCGTCGGCGACGCGTCGAAGGTGCCTTCCGCGTTCACGGTGTCGACGGGTCCGACCGTGGCAGCGGATGGTCTCAGCCAGTTCGTGACCGAGGACGCGGGCGACTACTTCTATGAGATCGTGGCGGTGAATCGCTACGGCCGCAGTGCAGCCCAGCTGCTCGTGGCGGGCCCAACGGCGGTGACCGTAGGCTCTGGGGACAAGGTGACGTTTGGCCTGACCCCTGGCGCAATTCAGCCCGCATGGTGGGAAATTTTCCGCACGAAGGTTGGGGGAGCCGCGGGAACCGAGCGCTTGATTCTGCGTGTGCCGCATACCACGGCCGCCGCAGAAGAGACGATCAACGACTACAACGCGAACCTGCCCAACACCACAAGCGCCTTCATGTTCCAGCAAAACCTGGAGAACATGAGTTTCAAGCAATTGGCGCCTATGGTGAAGGTGCCCTTGGCCACGATTGACACGTCTATCCGGTTCATGCTGCTTCTGTACGGTGTCCCGGTTTTGTACTCTCCCGGGAAAAACGTGCTTTTCAAGAATATCGGCAGGGCCGCGGGCGCCGTAGGCACCCCATAGGCACGTCGCCGATAGATCACAGCCATCCGAGCTCACAGGGACGGGGACAATGCAGATCCAAGCCAAGTCTGATCACGACGTTGGAAAGCGCATCTTGTGCAACGGTACTGTTTACGTGGTGGCGCCTGGGGGGGCGCTCTGTCTCGAGGGGCAGAGCGCTCCTGCAGACCTGCCCGAAGCGGACGCGGACAAGCTTTTGCAGAATGCGCGCGCGTGGGAGCCTTACGGGACCGCGCGCGTGCACGCTGCGCGACGCAGGCCCGAGCACCGGGTGCAGCTGATAGGCAAGACGGGGGAGCTCATAGAGCGCGAGCCGCCGCAACCGGCGGAGCCGCCGGCTGCGGAGCTCGAGCAGGAAGTGTCCACCGTCCCGCCTATCCTGCCCAAGGATCCGCCGTCCCCAGTCGCGGAGGGAAAAGAAGTCTCGCCGTCCCCTGGCGAGGTGGACGGGGATCCGCCCATTCCCAGCTCACCGGGTGAGGAGTGGGCGGACCCCCAACCTACCTATTCGCTCGAATGGCTGCGGGCATGCGCGAAAGCGTATCAGATCCCGTTTGGCTGGCGTAGCAAACCGGAAACGCTCTGTCAGCGCATCCTAGCTGCCATGTATGGCGGCGATGCGCAGAAAGAAGGGAAAGATGGTAGCGCCTAAGAGCACGCACCTACCGGAAGTGTCCGGTGCGACGGAATTGGTGACCGGATCGCTCATTGTCGATACCGGTTTGCGTGACCTGCAAACCGTGGTGGCGACACTGGCGGCCGTGGCGGTGGCCACGGAGGCGACTGTCTCTGTCACGCTTGAGGACTTGGTGCCGGGGGCGACCCGCAAGATCAAGCTTCAGGTGTGGAACGCAGACGGCGCAACGCCCGGTGCAAGCGAGGTGGCTGTAAACTGGCTTGCGCTCGGCAAGTAGCGCGAAAGGGGGGCCGCTATGTCTGTGATGCAGACCCGCGGAGGGGTGCCGTATCTGATCAAAGAAGCGGTCACCGCGACGGGGCGATTTTTCCGCTTCCCGTTTGAAACCTCTTTCATTCTGATCCGTGTCACTGGGGAGGATCTGCGGCTTTTCTTTTCGGAGGCCGATTTCAACGAAGCGCTGGGAACCAACTATTTCACGGTAGCAAAGGAGGGTGCGAATAATCCCCATGGGGAATTCGCTGCGCCGATCGAAGCGCGGGGGCTGTGGATCAAAGCTGCAGCCAACAACGCGAATATGGAAATGCTGGTTTTTCAGCGCAGAGGGTAGGAAATGACACCGCCCGCGAAGGGAGCAAAATGGAGCTTATGCAGTTCAAGGGCTACGTGGAGCTTGCCTTTGCGGGCGGGGCATTTTCGCTAGTTGTCTGGGTTGTCCAGCGGGTCTTTCGCTACACGATCCCGCGGCTGGCGAAAGACTTTCGCGATACGTTGGAGTGCCAGCAAGCGGCGTATCGAGAAGACCTACGGGAAACGCGGGATGCATTCCGGGAGGAATTGCGGGCAGAGCGGGCAAATTTGCAGGGGCTAATTGGATCGGAGCGCGAAGGACGCGAGCGGCTGGCGGCTCGCATAGAGCAGCTGATCATGATGGTTGAGCGGCTTGAGCAGAGGCTCAGGCACTAGGGGGACGGACATGCCTACGCTGGGAACGCCGATACCTATCGGGGTTACAATAGACGAGAAAGCTGCCCTGCAAGGATCCGAGGGGACCCCAGACGCAGGGAATCGCTATTTGACTGAGGACGACGCCCGAGCAAATTCTGCACCCCTTACCGCGGAGCCTACGGGCTTTCCCAATATCACGGACACAGCGCTGTCCTTTGTCTCGGCGACGCGGACGTTTACGATCACGCCGACAGGGGCGAGTTTCGACTTCTACAGCAAAGGCACCAAGTACACAAAGAGCTCGGCTCAAAGCGTCGTGATCCCAAATACGACGGGCCTGCATTTTGTCTATTTCGACGCGTCGGGCACGCTGGTTAGCAGTCTGGTGCCGTGGTCGTTCGGGGCGGGTCTCGCCTTTGTCGCAACCGTCTATTGGAATACTGCGGCCACGTCGGAGTATGTGCTGGGTGAGGAACGGCACGGGCTCGTTATGGATTGGCGCACGCACCAGTACCTGCATGAAACGCGCAATACAGTCTATGTCAG
Organism: Myxococcales bacterium; assembly: GCA_020351445.1. Taxonomy (GTDB): domain Bacteria; phylum Myxococcota_A; class Polyangia; order Polyangiales; family Houyiibacteriaceae; genus SG8-38. The sequence continues at coordinate 2,897,869 of CP070713.1, read as the reverse complement.
CGGGTTTGCGATCTCAGGCTACGTGCTTGACTCGGACACCGACGCTGATGTGCAATTCGGACTCACCAACGGTCAGATAGACGATGAGGATTTGCGGCACCTGATCACGCATGCCGCAGCGCCAAGTAATCCGTTTGAGCAAGTGCTCACGGATCCGTGTTACTTGCCCGTCTACTACCGAGACGGTGCCGGGGGTGTATGGCGCCACGATTCCGCAACAGCATTTCCTTTCAAAAACACAGCAGCGGGGCGGATCAATTTCAACGCAGAGAGCGGCGGTACGTGGTCGCAACAGCAAGTCGCAAACAATAACTATGTGGCCTATTGGGTGTTTGCAACGAATGATTGGACGGCGCCGATTGTCTCTATCCAGGGTCAGCGTGAGGATAACACGCTAGCAGACGCACGTGCGAATAACGGCTATGAAACGCTACAGTTTGGGGGTTTGCCTAGCACGGAATGGAAGCTTTTGTTTCGAGTGATCTACCAGACCGGAAATGGTTTTGCCGGTACACGAAAAGCCAAAGTGGAAGGGGTGGACGACTTCAGGACGGCGCAATTGCAGCCAGGGCAGGCGGCTGCTGCGACTGCGCATAGTTCGCTTACCGGTTTGGCCATTGGTGACGATCATCCTCAGTATCAGCTGCGCGCAGAAAAGTCGGCTGCCAGCGGCTACGCGTCGCTTGACGGCACAACTAAGGTGCCGATTGCGGAGCTCCCGACTGCTGCCCCGACACAGGGCATAGGCGCGGCCAATTCAGAAGGCACTGCAACCACGGTGCCTCGCAGCGACCATGACCATTTGATCCGGGAATCGGGCGGCCAGGATCTGTCAATGGGCGCTGTCGCCGATACGAAATTTCTAGCTCGCAACGGGACTGCCATTGCGGGGACGGATCCGATCACAGCCAAGAGTGCAGGCGCGCCCGTGGCGAATACGCCGCACGCATCGATCAATTTCAAAGATGGATTGAGCGCAGAAGACGCTGGCGGCGGCCAGGTGGACGTTGTTGGGGGCCTTGTCAAAACCGACTTCGCGGAGCGGACCACGGATGCATCGTACACGGGTACGACGTTTACGAGTTTGCTCTCAATGACCTATACCAAGGTGCGAGCGGATACCGCCCTGATAATTCACGTCACGGCGGTTGCGTCCACAGCGAACAATGACCGTGCGGTACGGTTTCAATTGGTTGTTGATAGCGTCGCACGTCGAGGTTTTTCGATCGTCGGTAAGGATGACAACGGCCAGGGGGAGCGCGGAAATACGGGCGCGTTGGTGATCAAGCTTACTGGCCTTGCTGCCGGTTCACGTTCAATTGATCTGCAGTGGCGGCTAGACGCTCCCCTAAGCACCGTTTATTGCCGCCCTGGAACGCAGATTAACGAGCATGCTTCAATCCTAGTGTCTGAAGTCAACGCATAGGGGGATAACGTGGCGACGGAGTTTCAGTACAGCATTGCCGGTGATACCGCCAGCGGGGCGGTGTCGAGCAATCGTCTGGCTTACGAAATTGAGGAAAGCTCTATCGCGCCGACCCTTGTTGCAATAGGGACAAGCGGCGACGAGCTGCACATCGCATTTGACAGCGATCTATCCACGGCCGAAGAAAGCGCGCTTGACGCAATTGTGGGTGCTCATGCTGGCAATCCGTTGCGCGATTGGGTGCCGATTCTACCCGATAGCGAAATGGAGCCGGTGATCCCTGGCGCGTCCAAGGTGGTGGCCAACGATCGGCCCGCAATCGAAGTGCAAAATGGCGTGACCGGCTACGCAGCGCTACAGGCTAGGTGGCCGCGCGCGCAGTACGCGAGCGCGGAGCTACGCGCGCGTGTGTATTTCGTTCTGAAAGCTGCAGGCACGGGCTCCAACGTCCGCATAGCGACACGGCTCAAAGCTCAGGGCCCAGGCGATGACTCGAGCGCGGCCTTTGCTGCGACGGGATTTGTCGCGGTGCCTGTGACGCATACGACGGTCGGGGAAGTTTTCGTTGGGGAGGTAATGCTGGACGGCAGTAGCGCCTACCTGGGCGATGCTATGGCGGTGCAAGTGGGGCGGGACGGCGCAAACGATCTCGGCGCTGGCACCAGTGACGATGTGAATCAACCGATCCAGATCATCGGTTTGCAGATGGAGGCGCGGTAATGCCGGGCAACGAAACCGTCTACAAGAGCCCCCGGGCTTATCTGCCTGTTATGTGGGCCCGCAACAACATTGCACAGGGCGCATCTGTCGTTGCAGACGCGGCGGGCCTTCCTACGGGCTTGAATCAGATCCCCATGGCGAAAGCCGGATCGATAACGGCTATCGGTTTGCTGTTAAGTGAGTCAGTAGTCAGCGGCTCAATCACGGTCACGTTGCAACGAAATGGGGCAAGCACGGGCCAAGCGGTGAGCATTGGCCCAGGTGAGGGTATCACCAAGGTTGGCGATCTCGCCCCAGGCGCAGCGTTGTATGCGGTGGGCGAAACCGTGGGTGTGCGGGTTAGTGCGTCCGCCGGACTGGCCCCAAACGCGCAGATCGATTTGGCGATCTACCTTGAGACTCAAAACGACTGACCTCGCAGACGGGGGGAGTTATGACCATACGACGCACCGGTGAGATCGAGCAGATCCGCGTCTATGCCGTGGACGGTAATAGTGCGCCGCTCACAGGCCTATCGGATCTTTACATCCGGCTGCAACGTGCGTCGGATGGATATCTCTATGATTGGAACGACGCGACTTGGAAAGCAGCCGGTTGGACTACACTCAATCAGGCGCTTGCTGAGATAGACGCGACAAACCTACCGGGCCTGTATGAGCTCACGGGTGGCTTTGACCCAAGTGCGGCCACCAACGAGCAAGCCGACGACGTTTACACGGTCTATGCGCTGCAGACGCCGGGGACTACTGCGCGCTTGCCCAGCCCTGCCAGTTTCGAGGTGGGGTATTGGGTGGATGACATATTCACCGAATTTCCGGATGCCATAGCAGATCAGGTGTGGCTTGAGGCCTTGGGTGATCACAGTGGGAGCTCGGGGAGTACCGCGGAGGCGTTGGCCAGCGCGGCGGATCACGGGGCTACAGCAGACGCTGTGTGGGATGAGAGCGCGACGGCGCACAATGGCGCCAACACGATGGGCGAAAAGCAAAACAACATCGACGTGGACGTGAGCTCTCGCGCGGCACCAGGCGACGCAATGGATCTGGTAACGGGCGCCCTGGACGCCAATGCGGTGGACGGGTCGGGCGCTAATGAGATCCGCGACGCTATTCTGTCTGACAGCACACCCTTTCAGGGTGCACGGATTGACGCTGCGATCTCGAGTCGCGCTGCACCGGGCGACGCAATGGATCTGACCACCAACGCGCTGGACGCGAGCTCGCTGGACGCGAGTGCGGTGGCTGAGATCGCAGACGGTGTGTGGGACGAGGCAATGAGCGGCCACGTCGGGGCTGGGACTGCGGGGCAGTACCTGGGCCGCGTGGACGTGGACGTGAGCTCTCGGGCTGCCCCCGGCGACGCAATGGATCTGGTGACAGACGCCCTGGACGCTGCGGCGGTTGCCGCAACGGGTGCAACCGAGATCACAGCAAGTGTCTGGAATGCCCTCACGGCCACCTACGCGGGTGTAGGAACCATGGGGGAGGCCCAGGGTCGGGTTGACGTTGCGGTGAGCTCTAGGGCCGCCCCAGGGGCCGCCATGGCCCTTACAGTGCCTGAGCGCGGGGCCGTTGCGGACGCGATTTGGGACGAGCCTTTGGCTGGCCACCTGGGCGCCGGGAGCACCGGCAAGGCATTGCAGGACGCGGGAGCGGTAACAAGCCCGGCGGCGATTGCGGACGCTGTGTGGGATGAGGCCATGGTGGGCCACACGATTGCCGGCAGCGCGGGTCAGTATCAGGCGCGACTTGATCAGCCGATAAGCTCTCGGGCTGCCCCTGGATCGCCTATGGATTTGATTGCCAATGCGGTGGACGCAGACGCAGTAGCCACCAGCGGGGCCAATGAGATCCGGGATGCAATCCTGAGCGATAGCACACCCTTTCAGGGTGCTCGGATTGACGCCGCGATCTCGAGCCGAGCGGTGGCTGGGGATGCCATGGATCTTGTGGCGGACGCGGTAGACGCCGCGGCCCTGGCGAGCTCGGCTGTGGATGAGATCGTGGATCAGGTGTGGACAGAGACACTCGCCGACCATTCCGGGACCGCTGGCAGCACAGCGGAGGCCCTGGACAATGCGCAGAGCTCGGTGAGCCCCGCGGCCATCGCAGACGCTGTGTGGGACGAGCTCCTTTCGGGCCACACGGCCGCCGGGAGCGCTGGGCAATACCTCGGGCGGGTGGATGCCACGGTGAGCTCGCGCGCGGCGCCAGGGGCGGCAATGGACTTGGTTACCAACGCGGTAGACGCTGCGGCCCTGGCCGCGGACGCCGTAGCAGAAATCCAAGCGGCCATTTTGTCGGACGCCACGCCCTTCGCGGGGGCCAACGTGGACGCCGCAATCAGTAGCCGGGCTGCCCCAGGCGCGGATATGGGCCTGACCGCGGCGGCGGTGGATGACATCCTAGATGAGCCTCTGGCAGGCCATAGCACGCTCGGGACGGTCGGCAAGGCGCTGCTGAATGTCGACGTTCAAGTGAGCACGCGTGCGGCGCCTGGGGACGATATGGGGCTGACTACTGCAGGAGCGGAGCTCGCGGCGGATAAGGTGTGGGATGAGCCGCTGAGCGGTCACGTGAGCACGGGCAGTGCTGGTCGCAAGCTGGGCGATTTGACCGTGCCGCCGGCAGCTGCCGACGTGGCGGACGCGGTGTGGGACGAGGCTCTGAGCGGCCATGTAGTGGCGGGGAGTGCCGGGGAGGCACAGGGACGCTTGGACGCCGCAATCACTACTCGAGCAGCCCCGGGCGACGATATGGGGCTCACAGCTGGGGGCGCCAATGCAGCAGCAGATCAAGTCTGGGAGGAAGCGCTCGCCGACCATAGCGGGACGGCCGGCAGCACGGCGGAGGCGCTTGCGCAGACGGACGCTGATGCGGTGGGTGC
>CP070713.1:2848183-2892737 GCA_020351445.1 Myxococcales bacterium | reverse complement strand
GGCCCACTTTGGCGATGCCGTCAGGGAACCGCTCGGGATCGCTTTCGATGATGTCGAGGAGGGCGTTGAAGGCCTCGTCCTCGAGATCGCCCTGGGGGTCCACCTCCTCCTCTTCGTCTAGAGAATCGAGGTCGTCGAGATCGTCGAGATCATCGAGGTCGCCCTCGTCGTCGCCTCCGACTTCTTCGAGGCCGTCCAGATCGTCGTCAACGTCGGTAGTCGCCTTGACCCGCCGCGGGATATTGAGCGTGGTGAGGCTTGCGACCTTTTCGACCCAGGGCTTCTCGGCAAAGTAGAGCGACAGATCGTGGATCTGCTGAAGCGTCTCCTCGGAAAGGACGTCTTTGGCCTCGACGAGGATGAGAACGGCCTCGCGCCGCTTGCCAAACCACTGTTCGAAGCGCTGCTGGATCAGCGCGTACTCGTCGCCCTCGAACGAGGAAAGAAGGCTTTCCGGGGCCGGATCGGCGGTCAATTTGGGGATCTGCGTCGCGAACGCGAGCGTCACCAGAACCGAGACCCAAACCACGCGCTTCCGGCGCTCGGTCACGAGTTTGGCAAGCCAATTCAACGTTTGCTGGCGTCGGGACACGAGCGTGTATGTCTGGTCGGAGCGGGGCCCGCAAGGCTGTTGTGACCGGCTTGACAGCCCTCCCGGGCAGGGCTACCACCCGCGTCCCCACGGGGAGGATATCAGAGTGGCCAACCACGCCTCAGCAAAAAAGCGAGCCCGCCAGACCATCAAGCGTACCGCGCGCAATCGGCACATCCGCACCAACGTGCGTACGTGCGTGAAGCGCGTGCGCGCTGCCATTCGGGCGGGCGATGCCGATGCTGCGAAGAAGGCGCTCATCCAGGCTGTAAGCCGTATCGACGGCGCGGTCTCGAAGGGCATCTACCATCGCAAGACCGGCTCGCGCTACATCTCCAGGCTGACCCACCAAGTCAACGCGCTCTAGGGCTGAACCCAGACCTCGCGTCAGTGGTGGTCTGCGCAGAGCGCGAGCACTGCATCCTGCAGGATCACGTCCGACGGGCGCTTGCTGCTTTTGAGCGCGCGATCGGTTTCCGCGATGAGCGCGAATGCTTGGCCGAGGCTGTCCGCGGTGAATCGCCGGGCTGACTCGGTGAGGTCGGCGGCCTTGAAGGGTGGGGCACCCGCGCGCTTGGCCGCTTCTTGGGGGCGTAGACCCTCGGACAGCGCCTCGCGCATGCGTGCGACGATGCGGAGCTGGCGCGCGACCATCGCCAGCAGCCGGAGCGGCGGCTCCCGATCGTCGAGCAACGACTGCGCGGCTGTGATTCCCTTGCGTCGGTCCTTGAGGCCGATGGCATCGACCAAGCTCCAAATCGACTCCACCCGGATGCGTGTCACACACATCATGACGGCCTCGGCGTCGATTCGCTGGCCCGCTCCAACGAACAGCGACAAGCGCTCGATCGCGTCGTCGATGGCAGCGAGGTCATCCCCCACCGCGTCGAGCAGCGCTTCGATCGCTTGCGGCGCGATGTTGTGTTCTCTTGCCGTGGCCTCGGCGCGGATGAACTCTCGCAGCTCACGTCCTCGAAACGCCTTGGCTTCGACGAGATAGCCCTTTTTCTTGGCGGTTTTTGCGAGCTTTGCACGCCCATCGAGCTTGGCCGCCGTGAGGACGAAACACGTGGTATCGCACGGATCGTCCAAGTATTCTGCGAGATTCGTCTGCTCGGTCGGTGTCATTGCGTCGACGTGGCGTACCAACACCAGGCGCATGTCGGCCATCATCGGGAGCGTTCGGGCAGCGGAGATCACGGGCGCTGCCTCGAGGCCTTTGCCGTCGAACAGCTCGACGTTGAAGCCGGGCGCGCCCATCGAGTCGACCGCCTTGCGCACGGCATCGACCGCGCGTTCGATCAGCAGCCGTTCGGGGCCGACCAGGACATAGACCGGGTCGAGCGAGCCTTTCGAGGCCCTCTTGGTGACATCATTGATGGTTGGCACGACTTAGCGGGCTTCGTCATCCGTGAAGGTGACTTCGCCGCTGTGTTGTACCCTGTCCCCGAGAATTTGAAAGCGGTAACGACCGACCTCTTGCCGGCGCACGGTGACCACCATTTCGAGCCGCCGGTTGGGTTCGAATTGAGGGCGCTTGAGCCGGAGCTTGTGCACGATCGTACGCTGATTGCGGTCGTTGACGAAGACCGTCATCGCGGGTGCGATGAACTTCCGCTCGGCGGTCTGGATGTCATAGAAGAGAACTTCGAACTCCGAGTCGCCGACCGGCGCGTTGAAGTTCGCAACGAGGGTTGCCCGCCATTGGCGATCCTCGATCGGCGCATCGACGGTTTCACGCAGCCGGGTCGCCTTGTTTGACTGGGCGAAGCGAATGACACCCGACTCCGAGAGAGAGCGCGGAATGCCTCTTTGCGTGAGATAGATCCTTGCTCGCAGGCCCGAGGCGGCGTCGGCGTCCTGCCAGGGGGTCACGGATGAAACGAGGGCTGCCAAAGCGGTTGCGACGAATGCGAGACGTGGATTCACAGCTTGCTCCTGGGGTTGTGGTCCAGAATCAAGCTAACAACTGGAACATTACAGTGACAGGGTGATAAGGTAGTGAAATGTAGGCTTTTCACCTTCCGTGGTTTTGGGGACCGCCAAAAAGTTGTGCGCCAAGGCGGCGACCGCTAACTCCGAGCCAGGAACGGAGCCGGATGACGACGGTCAGCGGGGGGGTCAAAGGACTGGTCGCACGCGCGCAGCGCGAGGCGCAGAGGCGCGCGCAGAGGCCATCCACGGCCTACCTGCTTCTGGTGATGCTGCAGACGGCCGGCCCCATGGGGAAGCTCCTGTCTCAACTCGGGGTGAAGGAAGGCGACCTGTTGAGCGCGATTCGCGTGGTGGACTCGGAGCCGACGAGTGCCCTCGAGCGAGCCGTGGAAAGCGCCTACCGGCTCGCCAAAGCAACGGACGCGGCACAAGTGCTGCCTGCGCATCTTCTTCTTGCGGTCGCACGCGACACGCGGAGCGCCGCCCATCGAAGCCTCGAGGTGATCGGAGCGGGCTCTCGGCGCGTGCAAGAAGCGGTGCAGAGTGCGCTTCAACCGGACGACGCGCACAGCTCGCCAACCTCGACGCACATCAGGCCGGCTGCGTCGTTGTCGCCCGAACCGACGCCCAAGCCGTCGCGCCCATCCGCGCGCAGGTCCGCCGAACCCGCCCCGTTGATCGAGCTGCGCGTCGAGCAGCCCGAAGAGGATGCAGTGATCGAAGCGCCGATCCAGGGACCCCCCGACGCGTCCATGGACGCGCCGCCCGATGCGCCAGAAGACGCACCGGAAGACGAGCTCATCGTTCCCTCGTCATCGCCATTCGGCTTGGATGCGCGCCAGTACCCGACGCTGGTCAAGCTCGGCCGCAACCTGACCGAGATGGCTTCGCTGGGGCGCATCGACGAGGTCATTGGCCGCGACGACGAAATCGAGCGGCTCCTCGACGTGTTGGCTCGGAGGCGATCGAACAATCCGATTCTCGTGGGCCCCCCGGGCGTGGGCAAAACCGCCATTGTGGAAGGCCTAGCGCGAAGGCTTGCGCAAGGCGGACAAGGCGTGCGCGGGCTCGAGGGCACGATTCTCGTCGAGCTTTCTGCGGGCGGGCTGGTTTCCGGCACCGGGGTGCGCGGTGCACTTTCGGAGCGGATGCGTCGGCTCCAGTTCGAGGTGAAGCGGGCCAACGGCAAGATCGTTCTGTTTATCGATGAAGTGCACACGCTCTTCACCGGAGGAGATGCGCCGGACGATCTGGCCCACGAGCTGAAGGCCTCGCTCGCCCGAGGCGAGCTTCCGTGCATCGGTGCGACGACCGACGTCGAGTACCGCAAGTACGTGGACCGAGACGCTGCCCTGGCGCGTCGGTTTTCACCGATTCACATCGCCGAGCCAACCGCCGACGACGCGATCGAGATTCTTCGTGGAATCACGCCGCGCTACGAGGTTCATCACGGCATCGCGTACGAGCCGACGGCCGTTGAGTCGGCTGTCGAACTCTCGGTGCGCTACATGCCGGAGCAGACGCTTCCAGACAAAGCGATCGGTATTCTCGATTTGGCTGGTGCGCGCACTCGCCGTAGAGGTGGCGCCGTCGTCGACCGAGAAGCCGTTGCACAGGTCGTTGCGGACAAGGTCCAGGTTCCCGTCGAACGCCTGTTGGTGACTGACTCGCAGAAGCTTCTCGAGCTCGAGCAGCATCTCGCAGAGCACGTGGTCGGTCACGTCGACGTTATGACGCGCATCTCCGATGCGCTGCGCAAGGGCGCCGCAGGATTTCATGGGCACCGTCCATTGGCGACGTTCTTGTTCCTTGGCCCCACGGGTGTCGGCAAGACCGAAACCGCGCGGGCGCTCAACGAGCTTTTCTTCATGGGGTGTCCGATGACTCGCATCGACATGAGCGAGCTCAGCGAGTCCCATGCGGTGGCGAAGCTGATCGGTGCGCCTCCCGGCTACATCGGTCATGACACCGGCGGCCAGCTCACCGAAGCGATTCGTCATCGGCCCTACCAGCTCGTCTTGCTCGACGAAATCGAAAAAGCACACATGGATGTGCTTCAGTCGCTACTACCGCTCCTCGAAGATGGCCGGCTGACCGATGGGAAGGGCAGGACCGTCGATTGTACGCATACGATCGTCGTCATGACGTCGAACCTGGGTTCGCAGCACGCCAGCCGAAGCCAAGGCTCGATCGGCTTCCGCGGCACTTCATCGGGATCGGAGGACGGGTTGTCCGCCGCCGTGGCCGCAGCTCGGCGTGCGCTTCCGCCTGAGCTTTGGAACCGTATCGACGAGCCGTTGTTCTTTGGTCCGCTGAGCCGCGACGAGGTCGGCGAGATCGCCTGTCGGATGGCTGCAGGCGTCACGCAGCAGCTCCGTGAGCGGCAGGGGGTCGAGCTCAGCGTCGACACCACCGCGATCGATTCGCTAATCGAGCTCGGTGGGTACGACCCGGACCTCGGCGCGCGTCCGATGCGCCGTGCGATTGGACGCATGATCGAGGCGCCATTGGCAACCGCGATCCTCGGTGGCGAGTTCCAACGTGGCGATCGCATTCTTGCGGTGGGCGAAGTCGACGGTATTCGCTTCGAGCCAGGCGCGGGCTCGGTCGAAGCCGCGGAATGACGTCGAGCTCACCGCTCTGACGCGCGCAGGATCTTCGATGCTTTTGCTTCCGACAAGCCTGCCGCTCGTGCGCACTTCACGATGATCGGGACCATTGCATCGTAGGCGGAGAGCGCATCTCGGCTCACGCGGCGGAGCGCCTTTCGGTGACTCGCAACGGATTGTGCCTCGCCCCGCGCAATCGGCCCCGTGAGGGCGCCAGGAATGCCTAGGCTCTGAATGTTCTCACCCACGCTCCCTAGCAGCCCGCCTATCGCGCGCTCAGCCGCGCGCTTGTCGAAGCCGAGGCGCTGGAGCACACCAACCGACACGAATGCGAGCGCCGCTGCGCCATTCGCGGCCAGGGCCGCAGCGGCGTGATATGCAGGATCACCCGTCTGGGCAACCACGATGCGAGCTCCGCACGCTTTGGCGATACGGCGGCTGGTCGCGACGGCGCGGCGCGACCCATCCACGGTGAAGGTCGTGCCTTGCAGGCTTGGATTGGTGCGAGTGCTCGGAAACGAAACCAGCGGGTGCATGATGCCCACTGCGGCGCCGCGCGCCTCGCAGTCTCGAAGCACATCGGTTCCCCGCGCGCCGGCGCAATGGAGCACCGTCGCGCGGGGGCTCAAGTCCGGTGCGATGGCACGAGCGACCGATTCGATGGCGTCATCGGAAACCGCGAGGACGATCGTGTCGGCGGCCTGCACGCTAGAGGACTTCCAGCGGCGACCTGCGGCCGCGACCTGATGTGCCTCGCTCGATTTCAATGACCTCCGTAGCGCGTTTCCAACCCGGCCACGCCCGATGATCAGAACGTTCACCGGTCGCCTTGGTAGAGGCCATGCGATCGGATGTGCTCGAGGACGGCGAACGGAACGAGCCCGGTGATGTCGCCCGCATTGATGAGTCCAGAGCGGATGTCGGTGGAATTGATGTTTGGAATCGAGATCGGACACCCCTCTGGGACAGGATAGCCTTGCCGGCCGATCACGAGGGGTGGCGCGATCCTCGCAACCTCGTCCCAGCGGTGCCAGCGATCGGTCGAGGGCAGGACGTCGGCGCCGACGAGAAGCCGAAAGACCGCGTCGGGGTGCTCCGCCTCGAGCGTTTCGAGGGTGCGAAGCGTTCTGCTGACGCCCCCCAAGCGCCGTTCGACGTCGGACACCTCGACGCCCCGGAAAGGCGCGAAAGCGAGCTCACACATCGACATGCGCTGCTCGAATGGTGCGCCGTGTTCCTTGTCGAACGCGTGTTTCCAGGTCGGGATGATCCACACTTCGTCGATCTCGGTGGCAGAGAGTGTCCATGCGACCGAAAGGACGTGCCCGAGATGAGGCGGATCGAAGCTGCCTCCATAAAACGCGATCCGTCGGGTGGTCATGGTGCCACCATGACTTTGGCACCCCGGCCTTGGATCGGCTCGCTCCACCAGACATCACCGCTCAGGTCGATCGCCTTCAGCACGACGCCGCCGGCTTCGGATTGATCGTCGAGTAGGCCCACATGCCCGTCATCGAGAGGCCCTGGGCTGAAGAAGCAGCGGGGCCCGAAGCGCTTGAACATCAGCTCGCCCGCATCGCCGTAGACGACGATGTTCGAATTGATGACGTCCTCTTCGCCGATAGTCGACTTGTGTCGAACGATGAGGACGATGCGATCATCGAGCATTTCCATCGCGCGTGTCGGCGGCGGAGGCGCGATTCGCAGCTTGCCGAGGTAGAGGGCGCCGCGGAGCTTTCGCAGGACATCTTCGATGTCGTCCGGGGAGCCGGTCGCAGCGACTTGAGCGACTCGTTGCTCGATCGGGTGCTCGTTGTCCTCCGACTCGTGTGCGGCGACGAATTCCAGAAGGGCGTCGTCTTCGCCGAGGTAGATAACCGCGTCCGCCTCGAAGTCGCAAATGAGAAGCTTGGCCGCCTGCTCTAGAGCGTCCGCGTCCGTGTCCGCAGGACCGATGAAACCCAACCGCATCGTTCTAGGGATCTACACCAGCTTGGGTCCGGGCTTCAAAATGTGCGTCGCTAATTGCGAAGCGAATCAAGGCTGACGCCTCTGGCGTCTCCCGAATCGCGCTCAACCGGCCCGTGTCGTTGGCTGGGACATCGTGTCCAGAGATCTTGAGTAGAGCGTTCACGGCCGATGGAACGTCCCCCGTTAGGGTCAGGGCCACACGGTTTCCGAGCTCGGTGATTGCGAATGGAACGGCCCGTGTCGAGAAAGCCGCGTCGCCCCGCAATTCCAGCACCAAGCTTTCGACTTCGTCGCGCCAACGGCGGGGCACGGCTTTGAGCAGCTTCCTTCGTAGTTCCTGCATCTGTCGGGGCTCCGCGCGCTGCTCGTGGCTCGCCCCGTGGCCTTGAAGCAGAGCGAGCAGGGCCACGTCGAGCTCCTGCGGACGCGCACGCAGCGCCGGCGCCAAGTGATTGCTCGCGACCTTCAACGCGCGCGCGAACAGGAACACCCGCTCCCGTGGGGTGGTCAGCTCATGCAAGTTCCCACCGACGACGATGGTGGGCGGGTCGCCGGTGATGGGCATGCAAGCCGCCGGCGCCACGTAGGTGACCCTCAAACGCGGCTCGCTGATCCCGAGGACCTCGGCGACGGCACCCGCTTCTTCGATCAGACCACGGTGCGGCCCGGATGGTCTGCGCAGGTTCCACGCGCTTGCGTCGAAAGGCAACACTTTGTCGAACGAGTGCTCGCACAACGCGAAGAGGCGCCGCACCGGGTGCGGCAAGCCCTGTGGCGCCACGATGCTGTCGACGACGTTAGACAAAGGAACCTTGGCTTCGCCCAAGGCTTCGTCGCGGGTGGTGACATCGCCCTCGAAAAGCGAGGCAGGGTGGCCGATCGCGATGGCTGCGCTGGCGGCGCAAGACGCTGGGCCGGGGCCGTGCCGCCGGTTGAGCACGCGCACGAGGGTCGTCCACAGGCTTTCACTGTCGGGATGAGTGTCGATGGCGGTTCGAAGGTCAGCGACGGCCCGGTTCAGATGCATTGCTTCGGCGGGGTCCGCGCCCTGGCGTTGGAAGTGGTCCGCAAGCGCCAGGATGACGTCTGGGTCGGTCGGTCGCTCGGCCCGTAAATTCTCGAGCATGAGCTCGGCCTGTCGCGCCTCGCCCGCCGCCTCGACTTCGGTCGCGAGCCGGATCCGGTAGTCGCGCTCTTGTACGTCGCTGCCAGCTCGCCGGACGAGCTCCTCGAGCAATCTCGCGGCTTCGAGGGCCTTGTCCTGGCGGCTCAGCACCGACGCGAGGAGATCCAGCGTTTCGATGTGCGCCGGCACGAGCTTGGCGACGCGGCGAAGTGAAGCCTCGGCACGGGGAAGATCTTGCAGGTGCACGTCGTAGACCTCCGCAAGCTGGGTAAACGCCCAGACCTGCTCATCGGCGGTGCGGTTCAAACGCGCGATCCGAATCAAGGCTTCGGCGGCGCCCTGCCAGTCTTGCGCGGCGCGGTGCGCATCCACGAGCTCCTTGAGAGCGGCGAAGTGATGAGGGTCGAGCTCCAAGCATTCCCGCAGGGCATCGATGACCCCCTCCAAGTCGCCGCGGTCCCGGCGCTGACGCGCCTTTTCGAGCAAGAGACTGACGAGCATCGGCGTGTCGGCGCCTGCGTCGATGCGCGCATCCGTGAGGGCTGCAAGCGCGTCCAGCCGCCCTTGACTTCGGTAGAGCGCCGCGAGGCGACGGTACACATCGAGGTAGGCGATGTCGCAGGTTGCTGCCGCGACCCACGCATCGATCGCGCGGCCGTGATCGTCGAGGTCCTCTTCGAAGATACACGCGGCCTCCCTCCACAACGAGGCGGCGCGATGGCTGTCCTTCGCGCGGGCCGCGGCGTCTTGATAGACGACCGCTGCGTCCTCCCACCGCTTTGCGGCCTGAAGGAGCCGCGCTTCCCCTTCGCGCGCCAAAGGATGGCCCTGAGCCGCGTCCAATACTTCGAGCGCGCGCTCGGTGTCTCCCAGGCGCTGAAGCAGGCGTGCGGCGTCGAGCGCAAGAGCGCCACGCTCCAGATCGTCGTCGAGGGTCGCTTCGAGCGCTGTGAGCGCCTGGAGGGCGAGAATGGATTCACCCCTGGAGTACGCGGCGCCCAGAACTTGTCTTGCTAGACTCGGGTCTGCTCCGAGCGCATCGTCGATCCCGCGGAGCATCCTGTCGATGTCGGGTTGCAGGATGTCTGCATCGGTTCTCAGCAGCTCGAGGATGAGCCTGTGCCTGGCGAGCCGGTCGGCCGAGTCTGGGGGGAGGGCTTCCAAGAGCCGGCGGGCGCTCGACCGGATCCGCTCGTTGTCGTTTTCCCGAAGCGCGTCCCATTCGAGGGCACGCGCAGTCGGGATGTGGTCGGGACGGATCTCGGCGATCGACTGCAGGGACAAGCGTGCGCTTTGCATGTCGCGTCGCGCGAGGCGATCGACTTCGGCCATTGCCGAAAACGCGCCGAGCCGCTCTGCATCATCGATGGCCTCGCGCGCACGGTGCATCGCGGAATCAGCTAAGCGCGCGAACTCGGATGCCTGAAGCTCCGCGGCCTTGCGCTGCACCCGAATCGATGGGTCGTCCGGGTGCGCGGCCGAGGCCTCTCGGAGGGCTTTTGCGGCTAGGGCTGGAAGGCCTGCCGATCGGTACGAAGCGGCGGCGCGCTCGAGGTACGGGACCAATTCGAGGTGTCGCGCGGCCAAAGCCATGAGGTCACCTGCGGTCTCGGTGGCGCCGCCGGCTGCCTGGAAGAGGTGCTCGACGAGCAGCGGGTCGGGAGCGTCTGGGTTCAAGGCGGCTTCCGCATGTACGAGCCGGTCGCTCGGCGAGGAAGTCCACATGGATGCCCGCAGCGCCGCGGTCTGGTCCGCAGGATCGAGTGTAGCCTGGGTCGCGGCACTCGCTGCACGCGCTTCCGCCGAGCCGAGGGCGTCTTCGAGCTCCCAAAGAGCTGGCCAATAATCCGTCGTTCGCTCCAAAGCCGCTTCACAGGCGCCGATCGCGGCCTCGGAGCCGGGCAGCGCAAAGCGCGCGGCCATCGTGAGGGCAAACGTGCTGCGCTCCCCGGCCGTCGCCTCGCTTTCGGCCGTCCAGCGTTCAGCGCTCCGCTCGGGATCACCATCCTCGAGAAGCAGCGCCCTGCCGATCGTCGGATCGCCCGGAACGCGCTCCTCGGCTCGAAGCAACGCCGTTCGGCGATCGATCACACTGGTGGCATCCGCGATTTCGGCGATTGCGAGCGCTGCCCCCAAGGCGAGGTCGTCGGGAGCCTCATCGAGCTCACGTTCGAGCGCGGCCACGAAAGACGCGCCGTCGCCAACGCGTGCCGCATCGTCGGCGCGAATCATCCTGGACGAAACACCCTTGGCCCCGTCGGAGATCGTTTCGAGCAACTGCCGAAGCTCGCTCCCGCCCTCGGCGTCCGCCACGACCAGGCGCCCCCAGGCCTGCACGTATGGCTCCAAGCTGGGTTCAGCCTGCGCATCCCGGGATGCTTGTGCGAAGCGCGCGCTTTCGCCTTGTTCGGCGTGCAGGCGTGCGCGGCGCGCGTGGCACACCGCTCGGGTTTCAGGTGTTGGGCCGGACGCGTTTGCGCTGAACGCCTCGATCGCCCGTTGGTTATCTCCGGCCAGCGCAGCAGTCTCGGCCAGCGTCCACAGCGATGCAGTGTCCTCGGCCCCATCGAGAAGCGCGATCACCGCGTCCAGCCGACCGCTTTCTTGTCTTGCGGCCACCGTCGTTCGGCGGAGGGCTGCTGCGATCGGCGCCGAGGCGCATTCGGCGGCTTCGTACAGCGCCTGAAGCGCGGCCTCCGGCTGGTCGAGCCCTCGCGCGGCGCGAATCACGCCAAGATGCGCGGTCAGGAGGGTGGGTTGCAGCTGTAGGACGCGGCCATATGCGCTCGTCGCCAGCTCGAGCGCTCCGGCACTCTCCATGAGCTGTGCGGCATGCAAGAGGATGAGTGCCTGGGCTTCGGCATTTGGCCAGAGCTCGGCGGCGCACATGAGAGCCTCCGCCGCGCGTACCGAGTCGCCGCGCGCCAGTCGTGCCGACGCCATCAGGACCCACGCCACGAAGTCGTCTTCTCGCAGCTCGGCGGCGTGGGTCGCCGCTTGTTCGGCCGACGCGGGATCACGGAGCTTTGACAGCTGAATGTGGGCCAGTAGCTTGAGAGCCGATGCGCGATCGGTGGCGCTGAGCTCGAGAGACGCCTCCCGCTCCAACGCGTCCGCCGCCGCGGTCCAGTCTTCGCGCCCCATGGCATGCCGCCGCAGCGCGCGGAGCACGATGACGTCGCGTGCGTCGGCTGCGAGCGCTCGTTCGTAGTTCCTTGCAGCGGCCGCGGCGTCGCCGAGGTGCTCTCGAAGCTCTGCGGCCGACGTGAGAAGCCTTGCCCGCGCCGAGCCGACCGCGCGTTCCGCCAGGGCTTCGAGGAGCTCGATGCGCCGTTTCTTCGTCTCTGGCGCGTCGCCGACCAGCGGTAGGGCCTCGTGACGCGAGGTGTGTTGGAAGACCGTGCGTTGCGCCGCTTGTGCGCCGGAGTCCGATGGGTTGGGAGGGCGGCTGACTCGCTTCGCTTGTGGGCCGGTTTGCGTCTCGACGAAGGTGTCGAGCAGCGTGGTGATCGCATCCTCGTCGAAATCAAACGAGGGGGGTGCCGACTCGCGGTCTGCCTGAGACAGGTCGTCCTCAGCCATCGTTACCCCACAGTGGTGAGCCGTCTTGGAGCCAGAATCGAAGCAGATCGATGGCGCGAGCAGATGTCTTCACCGCGTCCGCCGTCGCTCTTCGGTTCAACAACGTGGCAAGCCCGGCGCCGATGTCTCCCGATGCCAGCAATCCGGCTCGGTCGGCGCTCCGATGGAGGCTTCGAGTGAAGGCGAGCAACGACGAGGGGTCGAGCGTCGCGTCGCCGACCGCGGCGTGAACGGCCTTGCGGGTGCCGCGCCGAAGCTTCACGTCCGCCGCCTGTAGAGTTGGCCCGCCGGGGGCGACCTCGCAGTGCGCGACTCGAAGGACCGCACCGAGGATGCCTGCCACCCTTTCAGGTGGGTCATCGAGCAGCCGCGCGGCACCGTGTGGAGCCGCCCACGCGAGACGCCCTGCGACGAACCGCCCGACGCCATCGAGACCGGCCTGCGCCGCGCGTGGAACGACCCAGTCGATTTCGCCGGCGCGGCCGGTTCGGGCGAACACCGTGGCAAGGTCGTCAGAGAGCTCGACGGAGCCCGCACGGACGCCAAAGCGCTGGGACAGCCGTTCGAGCTCCTCGTAAATTGGATCGCTTGGCACCGCCTTCTTGGTACGCAAGCGATCTTTGGATAGGGCGGGGCCCGCTCGAAGCACGACCTCCCAGAGAATCGGATTGGCGTCGGGATCCCAGACCGCGGCGACCGAGACGTGGCCGAGGTCCGCGACGCCTTCGTCGTCTGAGCTCACGAGGCCGAGCGCGACCTGTACCGCCCGAACAGCAGCGGCGCGTTCGGGTTGCCCCCGCCACATTGCGGCGTTCCTCAAGCCTTCGAGGAGCGACCCGTCGAATTCGCCGCCGTCGATCCGCTCCCAAATCGCGGTTTCGCAGGTCGTCAAGATGGCGTCCTTGTCGGCTTCGTCGACGAGCTCGATCAAGTTGGAGATCGCGACCGGGTCGGTCGGCTGTGCTTCGAGGGCGCGTGTATACGCGTCGATCGCTGCGCCGCGGTTGTCGAAGCCGGCCTCGAGGGCGCCGATGCGCGTCCAGGTCCGCACGTCGGCGAGGCCCAGCGCTTCCACCGCGCGGAGCTCCCCCAACGCTTCGTCTTTCGCGTCGAGGTGAGCCTCTAGAAAATCCGCAGCACCGAGGTGCGCGACCCTGCGCTGTTCCTCCGGGATGTTCGCTTTGGACAGCCGCCGCAGGCATTCGACCGCCTCGGCCCATCGTTCGAGTGACACGTGCACCTCGGCTGCCAAGGCCAGGGCACCGGGATGGTCCGGTTCGGAGCCGAACAACTCGTCGAGAGCTTCGAGGGCGCCGGGCCGATCGCTGAACCCGCGAAGAAGGCGGGCGCGTTCGTAGAGCAGATCGAGTCGGTCTGTCGGGCCGCTTTGGGCAAGCCGCTCGGACACGAGCTCTTCGAGGGCTTCGGCATCCTCTCGCTCCGTGAGGAGGTCGTGCAGCCGGCGGAAGGCGACGTCGCGGGTCGGGTCCTCTTGGAGCGCGCGTCGAAAAAGGTCCTCCGCTTGCTGGTACTGCTCCAGGCAATCCAAACGAACGACGCCAGCCTCCTCCAACAGGTCGGCTTTCAACGAGCCCCCGACGAACGGCGCAAGGCGCTCGCAGGCTTGAGCGACGAGTGGCCACTGTTGGGCTTGGCGCGCCGCGCTTCGGAGCGTTTCCCACAATGCGAGATCATCGGGCCGCTCGTCGACCGCGCTGCTCAGTAGCGCGACGGCCTCGGCGCCTCTACCCGCTTCGACCAACGCACGGCAACGGGCCGCATCCAGCGCCCCACGTCCGAGGGCATCGCTGTGCTGTAGCGTTCGCTCGATCGCGCCTGCGCGAAGCTCCGCGTCGTCACCGGGTGCGATCGCTTCGTCGATCGCGATCGCGGCGTCGGCGTGGACTTCCGCCAGCCCTTCAGCCTCGTGAGCAAGCATGAAGAGCTCGTCGACAGCACGGGCCCCTCGGGCGGTGCGTGTGGCGCGAAGACCCTGCAGGAGGGCACCCGCCCGCAACCCATCGGTGGGTGCCAACGCGCTGAGCTCAAGCCAAGCGTCGCCGGCGGAAGGGCCCTCTTCGCCGAGGGACGCGCGCAAGGCGCCATATGCGGCGGTGAATCCGTCGGCGGTATCTCCTGGGTCCGCCTCCGCGTCCGCAAGGGCCTCCTCGGCGGCGGACCGGTGGTCGGCGGTGGTGAGCCGCGTCGGCATCGAAAGCAGAGCGACCGCAGCGGCGAGTGTGGTCGCAGGGTGTTCGAGGGCGCGCTCGTAGGCTTCGCTCGCCCCCGCGTCACCCTCGCTGCTCGCACACAGTGCGTCACCTCGAAGCAATGCGTACAGCTCTCGCACGCCTCCTCCGAGATCACCGCTCGAGAGGTGGGCAAACGCCCGCGCCATCGCGTGGGTGTCGTCCTGACGGTGCGCGATGTCGAGCAGCGCCAAGGCTGCCGATGGAGAGCTCGGTGCCTCCAGCAGCGCTTGCTCGTATGCATGCCGAGCCGCGGTTGGGTTCCCGCTCCGCTCGGCGGTGGCCCCGGCGAGAAGAAGCGACAGCTCCCCCAGCTCGGTGCCCGCTTCGCGCTGGGACCGTTCGCGGGCCAGGGACACGACGTCCTCGGGACGGCCTCCTTCACGCAGGACGCCATCGAGCAACGAAACGATGTACCGGTCGTCGGGGGCCGCGTCTAAGGCCTGCCGAAGGGTACGCTCGGCTGCGTTCCAGTCTCGGCTTCGCGCATAGGCCTGCCCTGCAGCGCATAAGTGTCCGAGCTGCGTGTCCCCCGAAGTCAGCCCGGCGATCGCCTCGTGGGCCTCGGCCAGCAGGCTGGTGTTCCCCACCCACGCAGCGTGGGCGCGGGCGACGTGCGGAGCCCACGCATGGCTGTTCGGGTCCCCGATCCTGCTGCGCAGGAGCAGCTGAGCTTCTTGGTGTGCTCCTGCGATGTTCTGCGTCACGTCGTATTGGGTGAACGCGAGCGTCGCTTGCTCGGCGGGCTCGATGTCGCACTGCATCAGCTCGTCGCAGCGGCCGAGGATCGCGTCTGGTTCTCTGGCGCGAAGCGCCGCGCCGAGCGCTTCACGCACGATCCGTTCCTTCGAGTCCGTCGCGGCCTCTGCGGCCTCGCGATAGAGCGATTGGGCCTGCGCCGCCCCCGAGCTCGCTGCTGTCAGCTGTGCCGCGTGCCAAAGGGCTCGAGCGCGGGCCTGTCCCTCGGTGGTTTCTGCCCGATGGCGCAACCGCTCGGCCCGCTCCAGATGCCCCGCACTGCGAGTCAACGCCACGTCGAGCGCTGCTTGGGCATAGTCGGAAGCCGGGTACCGCTCGGCCGCGTCGGCAAGGGTTTCCATTGCCCCGTGCATGTCCTCGCTCGACAGCGCCCGCCGTACCTCGTGCGTCACGAATGCGGGATCCTCCGGCGCCATCCTGAAAAACCAGTCAGACGCGCTCTCCAAGGCCGCGCGGTCATCACGGCGCTCCTGGATGAGCAGCGCCTGCAATCGGGTTGCGCGTTGGTCCGGCAATAGGCGCAACGCCGAGTCGATGTAGTCCGCCGCCGCATCGGCGTCTTCGAGCTTCGTGGCGCTACATGCAGCCGCCTCTTGCCACAAAAACGCCGCCATCGGCAGTCGCTCCTCGTTGGGGACCGAGAGGTTCAGCGGCTCCGAAGGCTGATCGTCTGCCGCGGCCGCTTCGAGCAACCGAGCCATCGAGGTTGCGGCACGGACGAACACTTCCCACCGCCCGTGCTCTTGGGCGATCCGGAGCTGCAGCGACGTGGCCTGCCAGACGAGGGCGTCGGATTCGCAGGCGCGCTCGAGCGCGGCGATCGCTTCGTCGGGATGGCCAGCGTCGATCTCGCTCAAGGCCACGTCCATCCACAAGGCGGCTCGAAGGCTGGGGTCCGCGGCGTGCTCGGCCTGGGTCAGTAATGCCTGTCGCACCGCTTGATCGTCGCCACGCGCTTCCGCCAACCATTCCAGGATGAGCGCGGGCACGGCCGGCTTCGACGAACGCGCGATCGCTTCTCGCAGTAGCGATGCCCAATCTTCCGAATGAAGCGCCAAGTCCATGAGCGCGGCGGCGCTAACCGCGGGGCTCGTTGCCGTGGCCACGTGCTCTGAACGAAGCGCCGCAAGGTCATATCCGTTCTTGGCGCGTTCGGCGATGCGCAGTTGAGCGATCAGAGCGGGCTGAAAGCTCGGCGCAACCGCGTGTGCCTGCCCGTAGTGGTCGATCGCTTCCGAGATGAGCTCGAGCTCGTGCTCATAAAGTGCGCCCATTTGGTAAAGGACCGCCGCTTGGCGCGTGGGCTCGGTCTCGGCCTCTAGCTCGCGGCGCAGGTTTGCAATGCGCAACTCGACCGCGTCACGCTTGCGTGCAGCCCCTGGTGGGCTCGGTGGCGGCTTCTCGATCATCTGCCGCCCGGTTATCCGAGTGTCCAGCCACCGTCGATGACCATGACATCCCCCGTCAGGTAATCCGATTCGTCCGATGCGAGGAAGACCGCCCCTCCCGCGATGTCCCGTGGTTGGCCGACGCGCCCCGCAGCGGTTCGATTCACGATGTTGGAGCGAATCTCGTCATTGTCGACCAGCACCTGCGCGAACTTGGTTTCGACCAACCCCGGCGCGATCGCGTTGACGCGGATGCCAGATGCGCCGAGCTCCATGGCCAGCGTTTTGGTCATCGAAATCACGGCGGCCTTGGTCATGCCGTAGACGCCCTGCATGGGCGCGGCCATCAAGCCCGCCACGCTGGCGATGTTGACGATGGAGCCTTTGGCCTTCCGTTCTTGTAGATGACCGGCGACGAGCCGAATCATACCGAAGTAGCCCTTGACGTTGACCTCGAACGTCTTGTCCCAGGCGCCTCCGTCGATGCTGAGCATCGGACCGAAGTGCGGGTTGGTCGCGGCGTTGTTTACGAGGATGTCGACTCTACCGTAGGCGTTCAGCGCCTGGTCGAGCATGTCCTCGCGCTGGTCGGGGTGGCCGACATGGCAGGCGAGTGGCGTGGCCTCGCCCCCGTTGCCCCGGATCTCGGCGGCCACCGTCTGCAGGCCTTCGATCTTTCGCGAGACGAGGACGACCTTGGCTCCCTCTTGCGCCATGTTGGCCGCGATGGCCGCCCCAATTCCCCGGCTTGCCCCCGTGACGATCGCCACCTTGTCCCGTAGGCGCTCACCCATGTTGTCCCCTCCTCTGGTGTCACACGTATAGCCCTCCGCGGGGTGGTTTTACCAGCGCGAACTGCACAGGGCTTGCGCGCCTCGGGTCCTGCGCAAAACTGCGCCGTTCCTCGTTTCGCCGAAGAGGTCGTCCTGACGCCGTTCTACGCCATTGCCGCGGTCATCGTGGGCTTCATCGCTGTGGTCTGGGGAGCCGATCGCTTCGTGTACGGGGCGGCTGGGCTTGCCCGCAATTTGGGGGTCAGCCGCCTCGTGGTCGGGCTGACGATCGTCGCGTTCGGGACCTCGGCCCCCGAGATGCTGGTCTCCGGGATGGCGGCGGCGGCCGGTAGCCCGGCGATGGGCATCGGGAACGCCGTCGGCTCGAACATCACCAACGTGACGCTGGTTCTCGGTGCTGCCGCGGTCGTTCACCCGTTGAGCATCCACTCGCGTCTGCTCGTTCGGGAGATCCCGGTCCTGTTTCTCATCATGGCGATCGCTTGGGCCTTCCTTTGGGATGAGGAGCTCAGCCGGATCGAGGGCATCATCTTGTTTGGCGGGATGTTTGTGTTGGTCGCCTGGATCAGCATGCAGGGCCGCAAGGAGCCGGCGGCCGCCGCGGACGCACCCGCTGGAGGGTTCGAGCAAGATGATATCCCCGACTCGCTGCCCACCGCCAAGGCCATCGCCCTGCTCTCGGTCGGCTTGGTCTTTTTGTTGGTGGGCTCTCGAGTGTTGGTTTGGGGAGGGGCGGGCATTGCGCGCGAGCTCGGCATCAGCGAGCTCGTCGTGGGCCTGACGGTGGTTGCGCTCGGGACGAGCCTTCCGGAGCTTGCGGCTTCGGTTGCCGCAGCACGCCGCGACGAGCAGGACATCGCGATTGGCAACGTCGTCGGGTCGAACATGTTCAATTTGCTCGGCGTGCTCGCGCTGCCGGGCATCATCGCGCCCGGACCGGTGGATCGCTCCGTGATCGTCCGGGACTTCCCGATCATGTTGGGCGTGACGCTGCTGCTTCTCATCATGGCGGTGAACGAGCGGAGCTCCATCGGCTGGAAGAGGGGGACCACCCTCATCGTCGTTTTCATCGGCTACTTCGTGATGCTGTTCTGGGAACCGTCGCTGCTCGCTTTGCCTTAAGTGTCCCGTGTCCAGACGAGCGTCATATTGTTGGCTGGCATGTCGACCCGTTCTTCGAGCGCGAAGCCCGTTCGCCTAGCGAGCTCGGTGAGCTCATCGATGTCGCGGACACCCCAACGCGGGTTCCGAGACCGAAGGCTTTCGTCGAACGCCGCATTGCTGGGTGCGGTGTGCCGGCCGTGGAGACGATAGGGGCCATAGGTGATCAGCGATGAGCCACCGACGAGCAACTCGCTGGCGCCGCGGAACAAAGCCTCGGTCGTTTCCCACGGCGAGATGTGAATCATGTTGATGCACAGCAAGGCATCGGCTCCCGGGACGGGCCATTGCGACCAGTGCACATCGAGCTCGAGGGGAGGCAGGAGGTTCTCGCGACGCGTCTCGTCGACCCAAGCTCCGATGCTCTCGAGGGCTTCGGGGGACGCATCGGTCGGCTGCCATTGCAGGGTCGGCAGGTGCTCGGAAAAGAAGATCGCGTGCTGTCCGGTTCCGCTTGCTACTTCGAGAACGAGCCCTGCGGGCGGTAGTACGCGTCGAAGGACGTCGAGGATCGGTCGCCGGTTGCGCTCGGCGGCGGGTGCGAAACCTTTTGCCATCACGATTCCATAGCTCATAACTTCCCGTCATCGAACCGAGACACCGGGATTGGAGGGGAAGGGCGGGCTGGGGGCTCATCGTCGTGGTGTGCCTTGCGGCGCCATGGCTGACTCGCGCCCTGCTCCTGAGTGAAAAGCGCCTGGCGGCGGCTCCCATCGACCTGCGTGGCGCGTTCGCCGATGCGTCGGTCGCGTTGCTCGTCGTGGCCGTTGCCGGTTTATGCGTCGCGATCGGGCGATGGTGGGGCCGTGCCGTCGGATTGGTAGTGGTCGTGGCGTTCGTATGGACGAGCTTTGCGATGTACGAGTTCATCTCGGTTTTCGACTCGCTCTACGCCTTCAGTCATGCCGGCTTCCTCGGTGATTCGACCTTTGTCGGCGGATCGGTTCGTCACATGAGACATCCGGTCTTGCTCGCATCGATCACCGCTGGGGCAATTGCCGGTGCGGTCTGGGCGCGAAGCCCAAACGGGCCCTGGTGGCGATGGTGGGGCGTCGCGTTTGCGACTTGCGTGTTCGGACAAGTGGTCATCCCTACGTCGCACGCGCGACAAGAGTGGCGACAGCGGCACGCGATTCAGGCCAACCTCGCCGTTGTGCCAGCTTCCCTAGGGGAGGGGTCGGCAGCGATCCGCACCGAGGTGCGCGATGTGTTTCGGAGGAATTTGCGCGGCGAGCGTTGGGTCGGACCGCTCTCCGATCGACCGAACGTGCTTCTCATCATGGTCGAGGCGGCTTCGGGGGCGCATTTGCCGTCCGTTGCCGCCGCGCAGGGAGTTCGAAGCGTGGTGACCATGCCCAAGCTCGATGCACTTGCGCAGCGCCACATCCTGTTCACGCGCGTGATCTCCCACCAAAGGCAAACCAACCGGGCGGAGTACGGCATCCTGTGTGGGGACTACCCGAAGCTCCTCACCGATCAGTCCAAGATGACCGAGCAGGTCTACGGAACCGCTCGCCGATGCCTTCCCGAGGCCCTGCGGGAGGAAGGATACGTCACCGCGTACATTCAATCGGCGCCCCTCGGCTTCATGCTGAAGGATCAGTTCATGAAGAAGGCCGGCTTCGAGGAGCTCATCGGGGATCACTGGTTCGAGCGGAGCTATGCGCGGACGGATTGGGGCGTCGACGACAAGGCGTTCTTCGAGCAGTCGCTCGAGCGGGTGGTAGAGCTTCACGCTGCGGAGAAACCGTTCTTCGCGACGCTCTTGACGGTGGGCACGCATCATCCCTTCACGTTTCCGGATACGGCAACCATGGAGGGAGCGCGGACCCGGCAGCAGCGAGCCTTTCGATGGGCCGACGACGCCCTGGCCGAGTTCCTGACAGCGCTCGAACGACGTGGTGTGCTTCGGGATACGGTCGTGATCATCACCTCGGACGAGTCAACGGGATTGATGAAGGCCGAGACCGCGATTCAGAGACTGCTTTCGCAGAGCTGGTCGTTCGCCGTGGTGATGCTTCCCGATCCGCAGGCGAAACGGATCGACACGCTGTTCGCGCATGTCGACACCGCGCTGTCGGTGACGGACCTGCTCGGATTGAAGGGGCCGGGGGCCCACTTTGTCGGACGCAGCTGGTTTCGCGAATACAAGACGCCCCGCCGGCTTTTTGCCGGGAACACCTACGCGCGAAGCGTGATCATGTGGGAGCCCGCTGGTAGCGCCGTCGTCTGCGGCGAATCGTTTCGCAACTGCATGCGCTCGGTTCCTCTTGGGGACCTCGTGTTCGGGCCGAAACGGCAGGTGGAGCAGGCATCACCACGCGACCAGCAGCTCGTGGCCGAGGTGGCTCGACTGACGCGCTCTGGTCGCCGAGACATGACGGAAGCTGGAATGATCGACCTATTGACCGAGGAGGAGGTGTCGGTGCCGGCCGCGGAGGGGAAGAAGCTTCTGATGGGCGGACAGTATCTGCGCGTTCCGGCGGGCACGATCCTACGGGTCGATTTGGACCTCGAGATCGTCGGCGAGCAAGCCGCGGTCGAGTTCCACCAGGACGTTTTTCTAGGCGGCTACGCGAAGTTCGTGCGCGAGGGAGTCCAGCTCAGAGGTGGGGAGCGGTGGCGCTTGAGTTACGAGATCGGGGTTCCGCAGGACGCGAGTCAACTCGTGGTTCAGCTGTACGCGACGACCGTGGTGGGTGATGTGGCGGCGATTCGATTCCACGATGCCCGGCTGTCGATGACGGCTGGGTCGGCGAGCTCGCCAACGCCCGTGGTCATCGAGGACGAGGTGTCACCGGCTGATCGGCCTTGAGTTGAAGTCGGCACTGGATGCGCCGTATTTGCTCTTGCTCCCAACGTTCGAGCTCGCTCTGAAGAAGCTCGCTTCCTTCTTGGCTAGAGGTCCGGTGATGCACGCGCTCCTCGGGATCGGTTTGGTGGTCGTAGAACAGGGTCGTGTTGGCGCTGCGATGGTGAATCAGCCGCTGGTGGTCGAGAGTAATCGCGGCCTTGGGCTCGTATCCTCTGCTCGCCACGCGAATGCTCCGGAGTCTGGCGTGAATCGTTGCGTCATCGAGCGCAGGGAGGCGAAAACTGTCGAATAGCTCGCGCCCGCGCACGGGGAACGCCTCGGAGAAGGACGGTCGATTTGGTTGGTTCGGGTCCAGTGTGAAGAGGCTCTGAGCCGCAATGTCGGAGGGAACGGGCAGTCCTAGGAAGTGTAGAACGGTCGGTCCGACGTCGGCGAGGCTCACACCCACATGCGGCTCCGCGGGGGAAAGCTTCGAGTGCCAGAGAACCAGCGGGATGTCGACCATCCAACCGTCCAAGTAGATGTGATGTCCCCAGTAGGATTTCTCGCCCAACGCCTCTCCGTGATCCGAAAAGAAGACGACGAGGGTGTCCTCGAGCCACCCATCTCGATGCAAATACTGCATCAAACGGCCTAGCTCCCGGTCGAAGTAGGCCACCTCGCTCAAGTACGCGTTTCTTTTTCCCCTACCGAAGGGAAACGCGCGGTGTGCTCGGTACGGGTCGTGCGGCGAATAGTAATGGATCCACGCCATCACCGAGGAATCGCGGTCACGCGCGGTGCGGAGACGCGAGATGAGGGCATCGGTCGCGGCGCTGTCGGTCGGGGCAAATGCGGTTTCGACACCCGGCGCGAGGAACTGCTCCACGATCGGAAGGCGGAACCAACCGACGTTGGGTAACACGGCGAGCTGTTGGTCGACGTGCGCTCGGGAGCGCGTGAAGATCGTATCGGGGAGCGACGGCGAGAGGTAGAGCTCCGCCGGGCTCAAGCCTGTGAACGCGCTGCCCACCGCAAAGAGGGTTGCCGGATAAGTCGACGTCGCGTTCGCGAAGGACACTCCGGCTTCAGCCAGGCGAGACAGCTCTGGAGTGACGGGGCGCCCTTCCACTTCGATGCCCACGATGTCCTTTCGCAAGGCATCGACCGTGATGACGATCACGTTGCGGCGTCCTTCCGGTTCGATGCCGATCGGCGCGTCCTCCACGACCGGCTTTGGATCCCGGCAGGCGCTACCGTCGGCTGCCCAGTCTTGCTGGTCGCCGAAGTGAGGCAGCACGTAGAGAGTCGCTAATGCGCCTGCACGGCTCTGGGCGATCACCTCGCGCTGCCCGGTTGCAACCAGTGCCGGATCGAAGCGCGAGCCGACTCCGTAGAGCAGGCAAGCGGCGGCGGTGCCCAGCACGAGGGGCCAGTGTGAAGATTTGCGAACGAGTAGATGCACCATGGCGCTGCACAGAAGGCCCGCGGGGAAAACCAGCTGAGCCATCGAGTAGTCGTACGCCCGGTAGCGCACGATCGCAGCCGTTAGGAGCGCGACCCAGAGTGCCGTGAGCGCGATCCAGGCTACCGTGCGCAGTCCGGTTTGGACCCGAGACCCCACGATCAACCAGAACCAACCCGCCGCGCCGAGCAAGCCGAGCGCAGAGACCGTCGCGATCCGCGCCATCGAGCGCCGCGGGTGAAGCACCCAGTGCGGACCTGAAAACAGGAAGTCGGTGTGCTCCCAGCCGACAGCGGCGGTAAACGTGATCACGGCGACCGCCGATGCCACGATCACCGCTCTTGGCCCCTCCGAAACTCGAGACGCGGCTCCCAACACGAGTGTGGTCGGAACCGAGCCGATCAGAGCGAGCCATGAGAACTGCCCGAGGAGCTCGATCGAGACCGAGCCTTGCGGAAGCAAGCCAACGACCAAGAACAGGGCGCATCCAAGATACGCCGAGGCCCATAACGTGAGCACCGGAGCAAGTGACCTACCGGGCATTGATCTCGGCCACCTTTTGGTTCAGCGACTGTTCCACCCCGATCAGACGCGTGGCTCTTACGGGAGGCTCGAAGGCGCTGTGAAAGAGCCACCATTGAATGCTGTACGGGATCGGGGTCAGGCCCCAAGCCTGGATGTCGCGGGCCTCGTGACGGAGGTCGACCATGAAGTAGTCACCGAATTGCCTGTATGGGTGGCGCGAGGCAAGCAACGCGCGCTGCTCTTCGCGAAACGCATCGACTGCAGCAACGAACACCCACCCTGTTGCTCCCTGTTTGTTGGGGAGCTCCGGGCGTGGGTTTTGCGACCAACGATGAGTCACGCGGTCGAGGGTGATGTCGAACCGGGGCTCCAAGCGAAGTGGCTTGAGGCTCGTGTGCAGTTGGACCCCTGTGTCCCGGTCGGTCCACGCCTTCACGCGGTCGGCGAAGCGCAGCTCAGGTCTTCCGGAGTCGTAAGTGTCCACGGCGCCGCGGACCGGCGTGAAGAACCACATCGAGCCGCCGACGGAGCGGCCCTCAGGGACGATTTGCACGATGCGAATCGTCAGCGGGACCAGGAGAAGCAAGACGCCGAGGCTTGCGGCAGTCCCTGCCCGCTCCCGAATCCATCGCGCTATTGCAAAGAGCGACACCGTGACGGCGATGGCGACGGCCGGGAGCATCGGCCAAGCCCAGTACGAGTGGACGATCGCGCTCCAACGGAAGGTCCAGTAGTGAATCAAGCCCGCGGCAAAGAAAGCGACAGGGATCAAGTCGCGCGCCCGCGCGCTGCCGCGCACCACGCGCGCCGCCCACGCACCCACCCAGGCAGCACAAAGCCCGAGAACGGGCACCGTGAACATCAGCTCCGGAACGACCAGCAAGTGTGTCCGAAACCGCGTCCAGGAAAGCGCTCGCCTCGTATTAAACGTCCCCCTCAACTCATCTAGATTCCCAGTGAGCACCTCCACCAACACGAAGTGCCCCAAAAACAAAACCAAAACCCACCCACAAAACACCCCCAGCTGCAAAAAGGGGACAGTCCCCTTTTCAGAAGGGTTAACCCTTTTAAAAAGGGGACTGTCCCCTTTTCTTGAGGTGTAGGTCCAGTGGAGGGCTATGCAGGCGGCTATGTAGTAGGCGGGCCAGTCCCAGGTGGCGGCGATGGTGAAGGTGGTGAGGAAGAGGATGAAGTTGGGCCAGCGCCAGGGCGGGGCGCGGGCTGCTCGGATATAGAGGTAAAGGGTCAGCAGGCTCCAGAAGATGAAGCCGGCGGAGTGGTTGGCCATGTTGGTGTAGATCGCGTTGATAGGGAGGGCGACGTAGATCGCAGATGCGGCTAGGGCGTGTGCGTCGTCCCAGAGGCGTCTCACCACGGCGAAGAGCATGCACAGGGCCGCGACGCTCCAGAAGGCCGCCACCAGGCGGATCGAGAGCTCGCGATCCCCGAAGAGCTTCACGCTGACCACGTTGTGCAGATGCAGCGCGAGCGGGGCGTGCGTGTACAACTGCTCCTTCTTTGGGGGGACGTTGGCGGTTTCGTACTGCAGGGGGAAGAGCACGTCCCACCGCAACGTGTTGCGCGCGGCGCTGTGATACGCTGCTCCGTTCCAGCCGTTGTGGCCCCGCGTCCATTGATCGGCGACGCCCCACACGGCCAAGAAGACCTGCAGCGCGAGCACTGCGGCAAAGGCAATCCGAACCGGCCTCCGCCTGTCGCCGGCGCGATCAGGGCTCATCCCGGGGCAGTATGGCCGCTTGGGCCGTGCCCGTCAGCTTTCGAGAAGCCGGCGCGCAACGACGTGCGCCTGAATCTCGTTGGCGCCTTCGAAGAGGCTGAGGACACGCGCATCCACCAACAGACGCGATGCGGTGTACTCCTCTGCGTACCCGTTTCCGCCGTGAATCTGGACGTTGGCATCGGCCGCCTCCCAAGCGGAGCGAGTGGCCAAGAGCTTTGCCATGCCGGCTTCGAGGTCGCAGCGTTTCTCCTGGTCCTTTTCGCGGGCGCTGAAGTAGGTCATCTGCCGGCCGGCTTGGACGCGGACGACCATGCGGCCGATCTTTCGGGCGACGCGAGGGAACTGAAAGATCGGGCCGCCGAATTGCTCACGCTCCGTCGCATAGAGGATCGCATCCTCGAGCGCCGCTTGCGCTACGCCGACCCCGCGCGCTGCGGTTTGAATGCGCGCACTTTCAAAGGTGCGCATCAGTTGCTTGAAGCCTGCGCCTTCCTCGCCGCCTAGCAGCGAGTCCGCGGGAAGCTTGAAGTCCTCGAAGCTCAGCTCGTATTCCCCCATGCCTCGATAGCCGAGCACCTTGATCTCGGTCCCGGTCAACCCTTCGTCGACGAACTCCGTCTCGCCCTCGTCGCGGCTTCTTCGCGTCTTTTCGGCGAGGAACATCGATAGGCCGCGGTAGCCCGGCTCGCTCACATCGGTGCGAGCGAGAACGGTCATCAGGTCCGCGCGCGCCGCATGCGTGATCCATGTCTTCTGCCCGTTGATCACGTAGCTGCCATCGTCTTTCTTCACGGCCCGCGTTCCCAGGTGCGCCAAATCCGAGCCGATGTTGGGTTCGGTGAACACCGCGGTCGAAAGGACCTCGCCCGCAGCCAGCCTCGGGAGCCATTTCTTCTTCTGTTCCTCGGTGCCTCCACCCATGATCAGCTCCGCAGCGATTTCCGAGCGGGTGCCGAGCGAGCCCACGCCGATGTACCCTCGCGAGAGCTCTTCGGTGACGACACACATCGCGACCTTGCTCATCCCGAGCCCGTCGTACTCCTCGGGGATCGTCAGCCCGAACACGCCAAGCTCGCTCATCTGATCGACGATGTCCATTGGGATCAACGCGTCATTACGGTGGATCTCCTGCGCCTGCGGAATCACCTCTGCATCGACGAACTTCGAGAACTGCGAGCGGATCTCGTCGAGCATCTCGTCGTCAAAACCAGGGCTGGGAAAGCCGTGGTCCCGGGCATGTGCCGCGAGGTCGAGGTACACCTGGCCGCTCGCGTGCTCGGTGGAAAACGCGACGACCTCTGGCTGAAGGACGGTTTCGCGCAGGTCGCCCTCGGTGATGCCGAGCTCGCCCAGCCCGATGTTCTCGCAAGCCCCGAGATCGACGCCACCGACGATCGAGCGCGCAACCTCGCCGACGTACGCCCTTGCAACCTTGTCTTCGTAGTCGCCGCCGACCCGTTCCGCCCAAGCGGCCATCTGTCGGCATGCTTCGAGCTCGGTAGCGAGGTACGCGACCGCGTGTGCCGCAAGTTGGTTCGCATTGAGTTTCTTGGCGCTGATCCGATCCCCTTCCGTCACCATCGCTTTGACGTTGTCGTGCGCGCGCCGGTAGAGGCCCTCGATGGCTTCGATCACTTGCTGCATGGGTTGCTCCTAACCGTTCGCGATGGCGGCGCGGGTTTCCTCGAGGTTCTTCAATCCGGGGCGGGGCGCGCCTACGAGCGCCGAAACCGTGCCGTGGAGCTTGTTCTCATACATGAGTTGGTGAGCCTCCCCGATCTCGTCCCAACCGAAGAGGCGCGTCATGACGGGCTTGACTTTGCCCTGAATCATCAGCCGGTTCGCGCGGCTCGCCGAGTCGGCGTCCGCGAAGTGCGAGCCGATGATCTGCTTCTGGCGCATCCAGAGGTGGCGCACGTCGAAGTTCAGGTTGAAGCCGGTGGTGGCGC
Organism: Myxococcales bacterium; assembly: GCA_020351445.1. Lineage (GTDB taxonomy): Bacteria > Myxococcota_A > Polyangia > Polyangiales > Houyiibacteriaceae > SG8-38. Next base: position 2,866,097 of record CP070713.1, on the reverse strand, counting down.
CGCAGATCACGATCCGCCCGAACTTCGAGGCCAGGAACACGCTTGCCGGGAAGGTCGCTTTGCCAACGTGCTCGAAAACCACGTCGGGCCCCTTGCGCTCGCCGAGAATCTCCCAAATGCGCTTGCCAAACCCCTTGAGGTCGGTGCTGTGCGCCTTCTGTTCCTCGGGCGTCATGTCGTCTTTGTACTGAAGGCCCGGGAACTCCTTGCGGTTGATCACGCCGTGTGCGCCCAGGCTCTTGACGAGCTCGGCCTTGTCGTCGCTCGACACGACCGCGATGGGACGCGCGCCCATGACGGCAGCAAGCTGGACCGCAAAGACGCCGAGGCCGCCACCGGCACCCCAGATGAGAACGTCCTCACCCGGCTGCAGCTTGGCGCGGTCGACGAGCATGCGGTGTGCGGTGTAGTACGTCAGCCCGTAGCTTGCAGCGTCCTCCCAGGTGAGCTGGGGAGGTTTGGGAAGCACCTGTTGTCCCTGCACCTTGGTGAACTGCGCGAAGGAGCCGTCGGGCGTCTCGTAGCCCCAAATCGTCTGAAGGTCGTTGGTGCCGGGGTACAGGAGGTGGTTGCAGTGCAACACGACCTCGTCGCCGACCTTGTGGTCGGTGACCCCGGGGCCCACGGCCCACACGACACCCGATGCGTCGGAACCGGCGATGTGGAAGTTGAGGCCATGGCCCTTGAGAACGTCGACCGGCTTGCCGAGGCCCGCCCAGATCGCGTTGAAGTTGATCCCCGCCGCCATGACCTGCACCAGGACTTCGCCGGGCGCGAGGTCCCACACGGGCATCTCTTCGGTTTGGAACGACTTCATCGGCTTTCCGAAGCGCTCCGGACGAATGACCCAGGCGTGCATCTTGTCAGGCACGACGCCTAGCTCTGGGATTTGACCAATGGGTACGATCTCTGGACGTTCACTCATGTCTTCCTCACGGGGTCTTTCCGAGCGTTTCTACATACTCCCGGCTCAATCGTTCGCAAAGGCTCAATGGCGTTTCTCCGGCATCGAGGTCTCTTTCGGCGCGTGCCTTGAGCGCTGCCACACCACCTAGGGTCGAAACCCCATGCTCGCCATGCTTGCGGCTGAAGAGGTCGAGCGCCCATCGGACCTCGCCTTGTCGACGTCGCGCCGCGAGCGTCGCCTCGAGGTGCCGCCGATGCCGGTCGAGCGCGTCGATCAGCTCATCAATTCCGGTGCCTTTCGTCGCGCTAGTAGCGATGATCGGGGGTTCCCAATCCGCGTCCTGTCCGCCCGAGGCTCCGGCGGCGTGGGCGGTTCGAAGGGCGCCCCGCAGGTCGGCCACGGCTCGTCGCGCGAGCTCCTCGTGATCGGCTTTGTTTACAACCAGTATGTCTGGGATCTCCATGATGCCGGCTTTCAGAAACTGAAGGACATCGCCGCTTCCAGGCTGGATCACGAGCGTCACGGTGTCTGCAACGTGCACGATGTCGATCTCGGATTGGCCGACTCCGGTCGTCTCGATGACGACCATGTCATACGCGGCGGCCAACACCCGCACCGCCGAGTTGGCTGCGTACGCGAGCCCGCCTACTTCGCCTGCGGTCGGCAGCGAGCGTACGAAGAGCCCTGCATCGGACGGATCGAAGCTCATCCGAGCGCGGTCGCCGAGCAACGAGCCGCCCGACCGTATGCTGGAAGGGTCGACTGCGACGACTCCCACGGTTCGCCCACGTTGCCGTACCGAGCGTGCCAGCACCGATGTCAGCGTGCTCTTTCCGACGCCGGGTGGGCCTGTGAGCCCGACGCGGTGCCCGCCCGCTGCTTTGGGAGCATCCTTGAGGGCGGCCAGCAGCTCCGCGACGCGCGCGTGCGATTCGGGTCTTCGATCCTCGACGAGGTTCAGGGCGCGCGAAACCGCCGCCTTGTCGGCGGACATCACGTGTTGCGCGTCGTCGCCGGGATCACTCGGCGGCATGCTGGCTGTCCACCAAATCGATCAAGTCGCTCATGATGTTGTTGAGCTCGAAGTCTTTCGGTGTGTAGACCGCGGCGATCCCCTCGCGGCGAAGCCGCTCTGCGTCGGCCTCCGGAATGATGCCGCCCGCGACCACCGGCACGTCGCCGAGCCCCGCATCACGAAGCCGCTGCGCCACCTCGGGAACCAGCGCCAGATGGGAGCCGCTGAGAATGCTCAGGCCGATCAAATGCACGCCCTCTTCGAGCGCCGAGGCTACGATTTGCTCCGGCGACACACGGATCCCTTCGTACACGACGTCAAACCCCACGTCGCGCGCCTTGATCGCGATTTGTTCGGCGCCGTTCGAGTGACCGTCTAGGCCGGGTTTGCCGACGAGAAACTTCGGCCTTCGGCCCATGCGCGCTTCGAGGTCGTGGAGACGACTGCGAAGCTTATCGATGGTCTCCGCCGCCGCACCGGTCCCGGAGGTCTTCACCGCGGCGCCGGCCACGCCCGTCGGTGCCCGGTATTCGCCCCACACCTGGCGAAGGGTATTGGCCCACTCGCCGGTCGTGACGCCCGCATGAGCCGCCGCGATCGATGGGATCATCATGTTCTCGTCGGTCTTCGCTGCGCGCTCCAGCTCTCCGAGCGCCTTTTCCACCGCGGCGCTGTCGCGCTCTATCTTCCAGCGGGCAAGCGCCGCCCGCTGATCAGCATCGACCTGTGGATTCACCGTCAGGATCGCGTCGTCGAGGTTTTCGGTGAGGGGGGAGGGTGCGCTCTCGATATACTTGTTGACGCCGACGACGATCCGATCACCGTTCTCGATCGCGCGAAGCCGCGCAGCATTCGATTCGACCAGCTTCTGTTTGATGTAGCCGGTCTCGACCGCCTCGATCGCGCCCCCCCGCTTCAACACCTCTTGCACCTCTGCCCACGCGGAGTCGACGAGGTGCTGGGTCTGCGCTTCGACCACCTCGCTACCCTTGAACAAGTCCGCGTACTCGAGAAGGTCGCTCTCGTAGGCGAGGATCTGCTGCGCGCGCAGTGACCATTGCTGGTCCCACGGGCGCGGAAGGCCGAGCGCCTCGTTCCACGCGGGAAGCTGAATCGCCCGGGCCCGGGCGTCCTTGCTGAGTGTGACCGCCAGCATTTCGAGGACGATTCGGATGACGTTGTTCTCGGGCTGCTGCTCCGTGAGACCGAGCGAATTCACCTGGACTCCATAGCGGAAGCGCCGTTGCTTCGGGTCGGTGACGCCGTAGCGTTCTTGCGCGACACGATCCCACAGCTCGACGAACGCGCGCATCTTGCACAGCTCTTCGACGAAGCGAATCCCGGCGTTGACGAAGAAGCTCATGCGTCCGACCACCTTGCCGAAGTCGCTCTCCGGCACGCGGCCGGTCGCCTTCACCGCGTCGAGGACGCCGATCGCGGTAACCAGCGCGTAGGCGAGCTCCTGCGTTGGCGTCGCACCGGCTTCCTGTAGATGGTAGCTGCAGATGTTGATCGGGTTCCACTTCGGAACCTCGTTGACCGTGTAGGTGATCAGGTCAGTGGTCAACCGCATCGACGCTACCGGTGGGAAGATATGCGTGCCGCGCGACAGGTATTCTTTGATGATGTCGTTTTGTGTCGTGCCGCGAAGGACGCTCGGGTCAACGCCTTGTTCCTCGGCCACAGCCACGTAGAGCGAAAGCAACCACACCGCGGTTGCGTTGATCGTCATCGACGTGTTCATTTGGTCGAGAGGCAGCCCCTCAAAGAGCGCGCGCATCTGGCCGATATGCGAGACGGGGACGCCGACCTTGCCGACCTCGCCGCGGGCAAGCGGATCGTCCGGGTCATACCCCGTCTGCGTGGGCAAATCGAACGCCACGCTGAGACCGGTCTGCCCCTTGGCCAGGTTGGTTCGATACAACTCGTTCGACGCGGCCGCCGTGCTGTGGCCCGAGTACGTCCGCATGATCCACGGTTTGTCGCGCTGCCGCTTGCCGTACTCCGCCATCCGCCGGTCCTTCCTATGCGATTCGCCCGAGGGGGCCAGAGCCTACCTCGTTTTTGGCCTTGCTTGCGTCCTGGGCCCTCGAGACCGTTGCGGTGCTCTTTACAGCTTCACACGGTCGAACCCGTCACTTTTCGATTATCATACGAACGGTGGGGGTCAAGCGGCCGGGAAACTTCGCTTTTTGGCGATTCTTGGAGCTGGTCGACTTTGTAAATTTGCGGTAAACGGCTCGCATGGCTGAGACGAACGCCGCGATGGGGCAGCGTCTACGGGAGCTGCGGCTGCGGCGGGGTTTGCAGCAAAGCGAGGTCGCGCGGCGCCTCAAGATTTCGCCCGCCTATTTGAGCCTCATCGAGAAGGGAAAGCGCGTGGTCCAGCTGCCCTTGCTGTTTCACGCGCTCGAGCTCTACGACGTCGCGGTCGAGGACTTCATGGGGAGTCTCGGCGAGCGCAGGGTCGACGACGGCCTTGCGAAGCTGCTCGACGAGCCCTTGTTGCGCTCGCTCAACCTCAGCGAGGAAGACCTCGCCAGCATCAGTGCCGAGCCTCGAATGGTGGCTACCATTACGGCGCTTTTCAATCTCTACAAGAACACCCGCAGTCAACTCGACCACGTGATGGCAAGTATCGCGCAGCGAGAGCGGCAGGCAGACGAAGACTCCGTTCGGTTCGACTACAGCCCCTATGACGAGGTGACGGACTTTCTCGAGCAGAATGACAACTGGTTCGAAGCACTCGAAGAGCGTGCGCAGCAATTTCGACGAGACGGCGCGTTCGGGCGCCGCGTCACCAGCGACGACCTGGAGCGCGGTCTGCTCGAGCAGGTGGGGGTACGTGTCCACCGAATCCCCGAGCCGGCCGACAGCTCGGTCATCCGAACTTGGAATGCCGAGGAACGCCTTCTCACCGTCTCGAACGACTTGTTCGAGCAGCGGCTGAAGTTTCAGCTCGCGCATACGATCGCGCTCGGCCTCTTCGACGAGGAAAAGCTGCACATGCCGATCCTCGAGGGGTACAGCGGGCAGCACGCAGAGACCCGGAAGCTGATCAAGATCCACCTCGCCAACTACTTCGCGGGCGCGCTCCTGCTTCCATATCCGGAGTTCTACCGGGAGGTGATGAGCACTCGGTATGATGTCGAGCTTCTCGCACAGCTGTTCGAGTCGTCGTACGAAACGGTGGCGCACCGAATGTGCAATTTGTCGGATCCGCGGCGCCGTGGTGTTCCGATGCACTTCCTGCGGGTCGATGTCGCGGGCAACATCTCCAAGCGCTATGCGGGCGACGGAATTCGGTTCCCGCACCAGGGCGGCTCCTGCCCCAAAATGGCCGTGCATTTGGCGTTTTTGACCCCCAGCGTGATCGCGAAGCAGTACTCGGCGTTTCCCGACGGGTCGACGTATCTTTGCTTTGCGAAGATCGTCAGCGAGCCTTTGCAGGGGTCGCTGGTCAAAGGCACAACCTACAGCATCGGCCTCGGAACCCATGCGGACAACGCTAAGTACTTCGCATACGCCGACGACATCCCTTTTGCCGACCCGAAAAAGATGGTGGTGCCCGTCGGGACGACCTGCCGGTTCTGCGAGCGGACAGACTGCAACATGCGTTCGGCGCCCAGCTACAAGTTTGCCTTCCGCGTCGACGAGTACACCAAGAAGGACAACTTCTTTTCACCGCTGGTGAGAGGGGACCGCGGGGTGGACGTGGAGAAGCCGGCTCGCCGGAAGCCTACGGCGTGATATGGTCGCGCCTCGGAGGTCAACATGCCGTCGTTCGATGTCGTTTCCAAGATCGACCAACACGAAGTCGACAATGCGCGCAATCAGGCGAGCAAAGAGATCGCTCAGCGTTACGATTTCAAAGGTACGGACACCACGGTCGAGCAAACCGAAGAAGGGATCGTGATCCGATCAAACAGCGAAGGTCGTCTCGACGCCGCGCGGGACGTGCTCGAGAGCAAGATGGTTCGCCGTCAGGTGTCGTTGAAGTCGCTCGACCCGCAACAGGCGCAACAGGCAGGCGGGCAAATGTGGCGGCAGCTGATCAAGCTCAAAGAGGGCGTGTCCAAAGAGAAAGCGAAAGAAATCGTCAAAGCGATCAAGGACAGCAAGCTGAAGGTTCAGGCTTCCATCCAGGGCGATTCGGTACGGGTCTCCGGCAAAAAGCGCGATGATTTGCAGTCGGCGATCGCGCTCCTGAAAGAACAGGACTTCGACCTACCGCTTCAATACGTGAACTTCCGAGACTGAGGCCGCTTGCTTTGAATGAGACGCCACAAAAGCTGACGATCGGCTACCAGGGCACCGAGGGGGCGTACAGCCAACTCGCCGCGCTGCACCACTTCGCGGGCGCGAGCCGGCCGATTCGCTGCATTGGCTACCACAGCTTTCGTGAGATGCTCGAGGCCGTGAAGGCGGGGAAGATCGACTACGCGGTGCTTCCCATCGAGAACTCGATCGCCGGATCGATCAACGAAAGCTACGACCTGCTCGCGGCGACGGGCCTGTCGCTCGTCGGTGAGGAGCTCCAGCCGATCGCACATTGCCTGATCGGGGCCGCGGACGTGGCGGTGAGCGACATTCGTCGCGTCTACTCCCATCCGGTGGCTCTGGCCCAGTGCGGCGAGTTTCTGGAGACTCTCGAGGACTGCCATGTCGAGGCGTTTGTCGACACCGCCATGGCCGTCGAGAAGGTCAAACAGGATGGTGACCCTACGCAAGCAGCCATCGCGAGCGAACAAGCGGCGGCGCTCCACGGCTTGCCGATCCTGCGCCGGGACATCGCCGACCACCCGGAGAACTACACGCGGATGGTGATCGTCGCAGCGAAGCCCGAGCACCACGAGCAAGGGGTTCCCTGCAAGACGTCGTTGATCTTCTCGACGGTCCACGAGCAGGGCGCGCTGGCGCGGTGCATCTCGATTTTCGCCGAGCGGGGCTTGAACCTCACGAAGATCGAATCGCGGCCTAAGCCCGACACTCCGTTCGAGTACATCTTCTACGTCGATTTCGAGGGCAACGTCGATCGCGAAACGACGCAAGCCGCGCTGCTCGAACTCGAAGCGGTGACGACCTTTCTGACGGTGCTCGGTTCGTATCCGACCGGTCGGGCGCGCGTCAGCTAGCGACCGCTTCGGCGACATGTGCGAGCCGGGTCGCGTCGCCCTCTAACCCCGCCGCCAGGCAGGTCGCGGAAACCATTTTCAAGGCAGCCGCTTCGCCCGGGCCGTCCTCTCGAGACCGCGCCGCAGCGAGGGCTTCGAGCGCGTCGATCATGGCGTCGTGCCTGCGGCCTCGGGCGAGCTGGAGGCAGGCCGATGCGATCGAAACCCGGATCGCGGCGCCGGGCGTTTGGTTGGGGCTCTTCTTCGCCGCCTCGAGAGCTTGCCTCGCCGCGGGCACGTCTTGGCGGGTCACGTAGGAGACGACGCGCAAGCAGTGCGCCCCGGTGAGGTCACCACCCGCTGCGATCGACGATTCGATCAAGGAGTCGAACTGGTCGTGGTCTCGTTCCTTGAGCGCCCGGACGATCTCTTCTGCGGTCTTGTCCAGATCCTCGCCGGGAACCGGAATCGTCGGCCTGTCCTCGTCCTCCTCGTCCACCGGGGGCCCCGAAGGGAGCCGAACGGCGCGGCTGATCTCGGAGGCGCCTTCGCGGGTTTCGGAGTCGGGTTGGTACTGCACCGCGGCGGCTGCCAATCGCACGGCGGCGCCGGTGTATCCAAGGTCGGCAGCGAGGGAGCCCGCTTCCAGAATCGCATGGGCGCCGCGAGCGAGATCGCCGCCCTCGCAGAGGTACGCGCCTACGGTGGCGGCCATCGCCGGTCCGACCAGAGGCTCGGCGGTGTGGAGCGCTTCGGCAACGAACCGGTAGACCTCGGTGCGGCGCGCCGGTGGCATGCGCTGGACCACCGCCCTGCGGAGAAGCTCCGATTCGGGCTTGCCTTGCGGCGTCAGAAGCCCGTCGTTGACGAGCGCCTCGAGGGCGCGGCGCCGAGCGTCGGCAGGGATTCCATCCAGCTCGACGGCTGCGTCGATCACCTGCGCGGACGAGGCGGGGAGAGCCGTGCACGCGACCTCCAGAAAACGCATCGACGACGTATCGAGCGTGGCGAACCGTTCTTCGAGGAGGGCCCGCGGCCCGAGGTGCTGGCGCCGCTCTCCGTCCTGTTCTCGCCACACGAACGCGCTGCCGTCGTGCACGACGTCACCCGTCGCGATCATGGTTCGCGCGGCTTCCAAGATGCCCAGCACCGTCGTCCCGCCAGTGATCACCAGTTGCTTGGCGATCTCCATGTCGGAGTCCGCGCCGAGTACGCCGGCCGCAACCAAGAGTGCTTCGTTTGGGTCGAGTGAGGGGAGATCGATTTTCGCGGCCCGCTTGAGCTCCCGAAGCCCTGCCGGAACACTCGCTTCCGTCGTCCGGATACAGAGCATGGCGGCGACGTTGTCATCGGACAGGGCTGCCCCGAGGACCGCGATCGTTGCGGGATCGACCGCAGAGAGGCGGTCGATGTAGACCCACGGAATCCCTTGCTCCTTGCGTAGCGCGCGGAACGTCACCTTGAGGGCGTGGACCGCCGCCTCGCGGCGTGGAGGGGCCGCGCAAGCGATGGCCTTGAGTGCGCTAGCGACTCCGGGCTCGTCCTGCTTGAGGGCCTGACGTGTCGGCTCGAGGGCTCGCCAGGCCTTCAGCAGTGCGAGGCGTAGCCCACCGAGGGGCTCGAGGCCGCCAGGTACCGCGCCGATCTCCAGGAACGCAGGTGGCCGAAGCTCGTCGCGCAGCGCGAAGACCGCAGTGCGTGCGCCAATGCCAAGCGGCCCCTTCAAAAAGAAGGCGCAAGTTTGTGATCCGGCTGCGGCCTTTTTGATTGGCTCCAGGGCGTGGCGAATGCTCGCAGGAACGGGAGCGGGTTGAAGCAGGCCAACCGACTGCCGGCACTCCTCCAGAAGCGGACGACCTCGGTCGATCGCTTCGCCCCGCAACGCAAAGGAGCTCGTGCTGACGGTCCGCCCGAACAGATACGTCCTCGAGGCGGCTTCGCGGGACTCGACGTCGAGAACGACTTCACCTGCGCGCGCTTGGTTCGCCAAGAGCTGCGCGCGGTCGATCGCGCTGCCGCTGTTTGTGAGGTGGCCTGTGTCGTCTTCACCCCGGTGAATGTCACCGGTCGCGATACCAAACGCGATTGGAAGACCGCCGGCAGGCACGGGCTGCGACTCCGCCTCTGCGAGCAAGCGCAGGGCGAGGTTGATCGCGGTCTTCAGCTCGTGAAGTGCGAAGTTCGCCACGATGGTGCCCGCGAGCGACGAAATCACCTCCCCGCCGCTGCCTTGCACCTCGTTCGTGACGTAGCGCGCCCACTGCCCGGCAGCTGCAGTCGTTTCCTCCTCTTCGAAGGCGGGGGGAAGGATCCTGTGCCAGAGGACGAAACGTTCCATCGCGATGCGTAGCTAGCCGCCGAGCTTTGCTTTGAGAGCTGCGAGCTCGTCGTTGACGTCGTCTTCACCTTCTTCGGACTCGAGGGCGCGAAACCGGGCATCGAGCTCGGTGCGCTTGGGGTCTTCCAGCAGGTGATGAGCCTCCACCTCGGCATCGAGTTGATCGATCTGATCAGCCATGCGTTCGAGGTCCGAGAAGGCGCCTCCCCCGAGTCGATCGCCGGTCGGTTGGGCGGGGTCGGGTTGCTGATCCCGCGCTCGCCGAATCTGAGCGGCCAGGGTTTTTTGCCTTGCCTTGAGGTCGTCGAGCTTGTCCTCCACGCGTTCGAGCTGGGCTTTCATCGCATCGACGGCGGTCGCTTGCTCAGCCGCTCGCGCCCGAATGTTTTGTGCTTCTCTCAACGTCCGGGATTTGCGGCGCAGCGCCTCTCTCGCGAGATCTTCATCCTCGCGTTCGAGGGCGAGGATCGCTTTTTGCTCCCAGTCGGCGGCCTCTTGCTGGAGATCCTTTTCCTTCTTCTCCAGGCGCTTCGCGCTTCCCAGTGATTCGATCAAGTCTTTGCGGGCGCGCTTGAGCGCCGATTTCATGTCGGCCACCGTTTGGCCAATCATTTTGTCCGGGTCCTCCGCCTGGTCGATGAGCGCGTTCAGGTTGGACTTGATCACCCTGTTGAGCCGACTGAAGATCCCCATGTTCCCCTCGTAGAGTCAAGATCCCATGCGGCGAGCTCCCTGTAAAGGGACTGAGCTTTCTCGACTTCTGAGTTCCGGATATGCTAGCTGGGAGATCATGTTGAGGGGGGCACACGTCCTGATTACCGGGGGCGCAGGGTTTATTGGGACAGCGCTGGTCGCTCGGCTCGCCGCGGACAACCACGTCCGAGTCCTCGACATCCTGCGCCGGAACGCACTCTCGAAGGCCGGTCTCGATCACCATCCAAACGTGGAGCTCGTCGTAGGCGACGTCCGGGACATGACGGCCGTGCGCCGGGCGGTCACCGGTTGTGACTACGTGATCCACATGGCGTCGATCGCGGGCGTCGACACCGTATTGAAGAACCCGGTCATGACTATGGAGATCTCGCTCGAAGGCACGATGAACGTTCTTCGCGCTGCCAACGACTGTACCGGGATCAAGCGAGTGATCGACTTCTCCACGAGCGAGGTGTTCGGCTCGTATGCGTTCCGGGTTCGGGAAGCCGATGTCACCAGCTTGGGCGCGGTTGGCGAAGCGCGCTGGACGTACGCGGTCAGCAAGCTTGCCACGGAGCACCTTGCCCACAACTACTGGAAGCAGTTCAACCTCCCGACTGTCTCGATCCGCCCCTTCAACATCTATGGCCCGGGGCAGGTCGGGGAGGGCGCGGTGCACGCGTTCGTGGTGCGGGCGCTTCAGGACGACACAATCATCATCCACAACGAAGGGGACCAGATTCGCTCGTGGTGCTACATCGACGATATCGTCGATGCGATCCTGCTCGCCATGGACCGCGACGAGGCAATCGGCGAGAGCTTCAACATCGGCAACCCGAGGAGCACGATCACGATCTACCAGCTTGCGCAGCTGATCGTCCGCCTCACCGAGAGCCGATCGCCGATCGAGTTCGCCGATTGGGACTTCCCTGACGTCGAGCTTCGAATTCCGGACGTGAAAAAGGCCGAGCAACTCCTGGGCTTTCGCGCGCACGTCGAGCTCGAACAGGGTCTCCTCGATACGATCGAGTGGTACCGGCGCAAGCTCAACGGCGAGACGTGAAATGGCCAGCGGCTCTGCGCGTGTCTACGACTTGTCCGCAGCCCGTCCCGACGACTGGTTCGAGGAGGTGCTCAAGCAGTCCAAGGACTTCGAGAAGGCCTGTGAGCTCATCGGCCGCAACACGCTCGGGCTCGCCCTCATTGCGGGCGCACGCATTGTGAGCCTCACCGCCAACCCGCACTCGCAAGATCTCACGACGGTCGAGTTCTCGATCGGCCGGGACTCGACGGTTCGCCAAGTGCCGCTGCCCGAATTTCGCGAGATGATCGGACAGTACCTGTTGGCGCCGCTCCACAACTGCAGCCTTCCCGACGACCCCGACGTGGAGACACTGCAAGCACACATCGGCGGGCGCTATATGCTCGAGGCATCGCTTTTCTACGTTCAGCCGCTCGAGCTTCGATACGAGCTTGGCCTTTCCGAGGTCATGCTCGAGTTCAACGAGCTTCGACACGTCTTGGCTCTCGAGGACTTCCGAGACGTGATCGACGAGCGCGTGCGCTCCGAGCTTGGCCTCGACCGCCGGGACGACGTCGCGATCGATCTCACGATTGTAGACCAGGCCGAGCAAGCCAACGCCCTCGGCAATTGGGGTGCCACGATCGTGATGCTTAGCCCGTGGTTGACCCCGATTTCCATGCTTCTGCGAACCGGGGAGGCGGAGAGCCTCAACGAGGACGTTCACGGGCGGTTGTCGGTCAGCCTGGAGCTGCTCGGCACGGCCTACGCAAACATGGGCGAGCTCGAGGCGGCGAACGAAGTGTTGCGGCTGGGGGTCCAGTGGGCCGGCGAATCCGGAAAGGCTGGGAACCTGTTTCTCACGTTGGCCCGCGCTTCGGTTGCGGGCGAAAACCACGGCGAGGCGATCGGCTTGTTGCGGCGTGCGATTCGGCTTGGTGTCGAGGAGCGAGACGCGCTAACGCTACTGGCGCAATCGTTGACGGCCCGCGATCAAAACTTGGCGGCGATGGTGTGCACCGAACGTGCTCGGAAACTGGGCGCCGAGGTTGGCGAGCTCGATGCGGTCCGCACAGAGCTGCAGACACGGCTGGGCGACCCTTGGCATCGGTTTCAGGCCTGGATGAGCGACGCCGAGTAGCCGCTTTACTTTGCCCCCGAGGCTTCGTACCGTACCCGTTCGGATGTCGGGCTTTCTTCTTTCGATCGATCAGGGAACCACCGGTTCCACCGCGATGCTCGTGTCCCCTGACGGGGAGGTCCTGGCCCGCGCCAATCACGAATTTCCCCAGCACTTTCCCAGGCCTGGCTGGGTCGAGCACGACCTCGAGGAGATCTGGAAGAGCGTAGGCGACGCGGTGACCGAGGCGGTCGAGCGGGCAGGGGTGGGCGCTTCCGATTGTCTGGGCATTGGAATCACCAATCAGCGGGAAACCACGGTCCTGTGGGACCGGAACACCGGCCAGGCGGTTCACAAGGCCATCGTCTGGCAGGACCGCCGCACCGCCGATCGGTGCCGGGAGCTCAAAGACGCCGGCAAGGAAGAGATGTTCCGCCAGCGGACTGGGCTCGTCCTCGACCCGTATTTGGCCGGAACCAAGCTCGAATGGCTCCTCGACCACGTCGACGGGGCGCGGGCGCGCGCTGAAAAGGGCGAGCTGGCTTTCGGCACCATCGACTCGTGGTTGGTCTATCGGCTTTCCGGCGGGCGGGCGCACGTGACCGACGCCAGTAACGCTTCGCGCACGTTGTTCTACGATATCGGCAAAGAACGATGGGACGAGGAGCTTGCAGCCGAGCTTCGCGTGCCGATGGCCCTTTTGCCCGAGGTTCGAAGCTCTTCCGAGGTATACGGGCACACCTCTGGCGTCCCAGGCGTGCCGGATGGGATCCCAATTGCCGGGATGGCCGGCGATCAGCAAGCTGCGCTGTTTGGTCAGACCTGCTTCGAAGTCGGTGACGCCAAGTGCACCTACGGGACGGGCGCGTTCCTTCTGATGAACACCGGAAGCGAGTTGGTGCACTCCAAAAACGGGCTCCTCACCACGATCGCCTGGCGCCTAGGGGACGAGACGGTCTACGCGCTCGAAGGCAGCGCGTTCATCGCCGGCGCTGCGGTCCAATGGTTACGCGACGGACTGGGGCTGATCGCCTCCTCTGACGAGATCGAGGCCAAAGCCAGGGAGGTCGAGACCACGGGGGACGTCGTCTTCGTCCCGGCCTTGGCAGGGTTGGGGGCGCCGCACTGGGACCCCCGCGCGAGGGGCCTCATTTATGGCCTGACGAGGGATACGACCGCCGCACATTTGGCGCGCGCAACCCTCGAGGGAATGGCGTTTCAAATCGTCGACCTGGTCGACGCCATGCAGGCGGACGCGGATCGTCCTATAAAGCGTTTGAGGGTCGACGGTGGTGCGTCCCGCAATGACTTACTGATGCAATTTGAAGCGGACATGCTCGGGGTGACGATTGACCGTCCCGAGAATGTCGAAACGACTGCTTTGGGAGCTGCTTACTTAGCTGGCATGGCCGTGGGTGTATTCGACGGCCTTCGATCTATTGTGGATGCTTACCGTATCGAACGTAGCTTTGAGCCTCAGGCGACTCAATCACAAAGAGACGGACACTTGGGGCGATGGCGCGACGCGGTACGGCGGGCGCGAAGTGAAACGGGAATAAAATGAGCGAGAATGATGTCGGGCAAGACAAAGAAATAGTAGATGTACCCGTAGCTTGGGAGGCACTCGAAGACGCATTTGAAAACAACGCACCGGAGGTGCACAGCTACCTGCACTTCGATACTGGTGAGGTGATTCGCATCGTCGATGGGGTCGCGGACCCTGCGATGCATACGCGCATCATGAACGACAGCCGGTATCTCCGAATCGATCCGGTTTCCTCGCGGGAGCAGTACCGATGGATGGAGCGTTTCATCGCGACGGTCGAGGAAGCGGAGCTGCGGCGTCGGCTCAATATCGCGATCGACGGAAAGGGAGCATTTCGGCGCTTCAAAGATGCGCTGATGAGTCATCCGGTCGATCGGGAGCGCTGGTTTGCTTTCCGGTCGGAACGGTTGCGCTCCTGCATGGAGTCGTGGCTGACTGCACATGGGATCCGTTCGGTAGAGCGACCCACATGGCACGTTCCGACGGCCGAAGAGGTCCAGCCTGGCGAAGTCGAAGAGGCGGCCGACAAGGCTGAGAAGCAAGCCAGTCGGCCGGTGGCGAGCGACCTCCACCGCAAGAGGCTTCACGAGCTGGTCGATGGGCTTTCCTCTCGCGACATGGAGATGGCTCGGACCTTCCTGGAGTTCCTCCGGGACCGGCGTCGCCCTCCGAGGCCGGAGGCCAAGGTGGTCCCAGCGCCTCCGGTTGCCGTGACGGTCCAGTCGATCGAAAGCGAGTAGGAATCCCAGCTCTGGCTCAGGCCTAGGCGGGCATGTATGACCAAACCACAACATGTAGTGGGGGTCACGCACTGACCCTCGCTTCAGGTCGCGCAAATCGTTGCAATATCGTATGTTCAGTGATAGCCACGTCCAGATACTCCTTTGGGGGGCAGCGTGAAGATTAAGAAGCTCCACATCGCTGGCTTCAAATCGTTCGTCGACCAGACGACGGTTCACATCGACCACGACATCACCTGCGTGGTCGGGCCGAACGGGTGCGGCAAATCCAACATCGTCGACGCCATCAAGTGGTGCATGGGCGAGCAATCCCCGTCCCGCCTTCGTGGCAAGCACATGGAGGACGTGATCTTCAGCGGGGCGGAGGGGCGTGGGCCTCACGGCTTTGCCGAGGTCACGCTGGTCTTTGACAACACCGACGGCCTCGCCCCGCCTGAATACGCCGAGTACGCGGAGATCCAGGTGACCCGGCGTCTCGATCGGCAGGGGCACAGTGATTACCTCATCAATCGAACACCGGTTCGACTGCTCGACGTCACCAACCTGTTCCTAGGGACCGGCGTCGGTAAGCGCGCCTACTCGATCATCGAACAGGGACGCATCGGCTTCATCGTCACCTCCAAGGCGGAGGATCGCCGAACGATGATCGAAGAGGCCGCTGGCATCAGCAAGTTCAGGCTGAGCAAGCGCGCGGCTGAACGCAAGATGGACCAGACCCGCCAAAACCTCTTGCGCGTGACCGACATCATCGGGGAGCTCGAGCGCAGCCTCGCATCGCTCAAGCGGCAGGCGCAAAAGGCCGAGCGCTACAAGCGTTACAAGAAAGAGATGCGCGATCTCGACCTGTGGGTCGCATCGCACCGTTTTCTGGAGTTGCGCGGACAGATCGGCGCTGTCTCCGCCTCGTTGTCCAAGGCCAATGAAGACGTGCAGGCGAGTCGCCATGCATTGATTGCGAAAGAAGCGTCGGTCGAAGCAGAGCGCGTTTCACTTCAGCGATTGGGCTCGGAGGTCGAACGCGGGCAGAGCCGCGCGTACGAGCTCGACAACTTGGTTCGCCAACTCGAAGGCCTGATCCGTCAACAACAGGATCGACAAGCAGCGTTGGTTGAACGCAAAGAGCTCGCAACCCGCGAGCTTCGTCAGCTCGAAGCGCAGCGCGATGCGCTTCACCAAGAGGGTTCGACGGTTCGCCTCTCACTCAACGAGCTCGAGGCGCTCGAAACCGAAGCGGGGCAGCTCCTGGCCGAGGTCGAGGCGGAGCTAAAAACCCGCAAAAACACGGCAGAAGAGGCTGAGGCGGCTCTCGAAAACGCGCGGGCGCGGCTGGCCGAAGGGCGCGCCCGCGTCGCCGGTGCCGAAGCCGTGCTCAAAGGTTACGACGCGCGACGTGACGAGATTCGCGCGCGACTCGGTCGGTTGCAAGAAGAGTTGCAGGCACTTGGGACGCGCGAGGTCGAGTTCACGCAGCAGCGTGGTGAGCTCGAGGCGCGGATGGTTGGGTTACGGGGCGGCAAGGTGGAGACCGCCGAGCGACAAACCGAAATCGAAGTTTCTCTTGCCTCCGGCAAGAACGCCTTGCGCCGCGCAGACACCGAGGTCGACGCCCTTCGTGAGAAGCTGGCGGTGACGCGCTCGCGGCTGAGCTCGCTCAACGAGATACACGAACGCTTCGAAGGGGTGGGCGCCGGCGCACAGGCGGTCATGACCGGGTACGCCAACACTGCGGGCGACCAAGCTCGTTCCGGCTTGGTCGGCTTGGTCGCCGATCGACTCGAGTGCGCCGCTGAGCACACGCGGGCGTTGGGGGCAGCGCTCGGTGGCGCACTCGAGTACTTGCTCATGGACGACACCGATGCCGCGTTGCGCGCTGCCGACTACCTCGCGCGCGAAGAGAAGGGCCGGGCGACGTTCCTGCCGCGCTCGCCGGGCGGTGGGCCGCGAGTCGTGCCGCAGTTCCCCGCGGGGATGGGTATCGTCGGGCCGCTCCTGACTCTGGTGAGCTATGCGCACGCCGACGAAGCGTGGGTGCGCTCCCTGTTGTTCGATGCATTGGTGGTCGACACGCTGCAAACTGCCGCACGACTTCATCGCCAAGGCTTCAGGGGGAAGCTGGTCACGCTCGACGGGCAGGCGCTCCGGTCCGATGGCGCCGTCGTCGGCGGCGCCAAGGACGAGTCGGCCGCACATCTGCTGCGGCTGAAGCGTGAAATCCGCGAGCTCGAAGAGGCAGCCGCGGCTCAAGGTGCGGAGCTCGACCGTGCGACGGCCAATCAGGGCCAGTTGCGCGCCACTATCGCGGAGCGACAGGCGGCGATCGACTCGGCACGGGTTCAGGCGCACGACGCCGAGCTGGAAATCCTCGGCGCGGAGCGGGACCTCCGCCTCGTCGAGATGGAGCTCTTGCGCATCGAGGAGCGGCGTCAGGAAATCGCCAATGCCGAGGCCGAGGGGCAGGCCGGCCGGTCGCAAGTCGACGTCGATGAAGACAACACCCGGCGCGATCTCGCCGATGCGCAGCGGCACGTAGCCGACGCCCAGGAAGCTGCGCGGGTGGCGGAGAGCGTGCTCGCGGAGCGGCGCCGTGTCGTCGAAGAGCAAGCCGCCAAGGCCACCGAGGTCAAGGTTGGCGCCACGCAATCCCGCGAGCGTGCCGACCGCGAACGTTCGTTGTTGGGGCAGCTCGACCGTTCGATCGCCGAGCTCAATGCGCGCGAGAACCGCCTGCGCGAGGATGTAGCCACCGCAGATCGCGACCAGGGCCAAGCCGCGGGGCGTATCCTGTTGCACCACGGCCGCTTGAGCGAAACGGCGCACGAAGCTGCGGTGGCGCGCGAGGAGCTTTCCGCTCAGCGCGGGCGCTACGACGAGGCGCAGATGCAGCTCGGCGCCGCCGAGGCTTCGCTCAAGGAGCTGCGCTCCACCATCGACGAGCAGTCTACCGAGCTCAACGCGCTAACCCTTCGCGAGCGGGAGCTCACGCTTTCGCTCGAGCACCTCGAAGAGCAGGTCCTCGACAAGCATCGGGTCGAGCTCACGTATGTCATCGGCGACCACCACGCACGGCCCGTGCCCGATGCCGAAGTCGCGGCACGCGCCGAGGAATTGCAGCGGCTGATCGATCGCATGGGCGAAATCAACCTCACCGCGATCGAAGAGTACGAGGAGAACGCGGAACGCTACGAGTACCTCACCGGCCAGCGCCGTGACCTCGAGGACGCCCTCACCAAGCTCGACAAGGCCATCCGCCAGATGAACCGTGAGAGCAGGGCGATGTTTCGCGAGGCGTTCGCTGGGATCAACGAGCGCTTTAAGCGCATCTACCCCATGCTCTTCCGCGGAGGAAAGGCCGAGCTCCGGCTGACCGACCCGCACGACATCCTCGAAACGGGTGTCGACATCATCGCCCAGCCACCAGGC
>CP070713.1:2842322-2848083 GCA_020351445.1 Myxococcales bacterium | reverse complement strand
ATCGGCTACGGTGGCATTGCGTACGCCGAAGGCGTCCGTACCGTCAAAGTGGCGCCGGCCGACGGGGAGCCTGTCGAGCCGACCATGGAAAATGCGACGAGTGGCAAAGACCCGCTGTCGCGCTTCCTCAACCTCGACAGCGCGGGCGAGGCCACCAGAATCGCCAAGGATTACATCGACTTCGTGTTGTCGGATAAGGGCCAGGAGGTCGTCGAGGGAGTCGGGTACTACCCGCTTCCAAAGAAAGCCACCGCGGCAGCCGAGTGACCGAGCAAGTGCTCGACGCAGGTGAACCGACGCGCGCCCCAAAGACCCGGCGACGCATCACCATGCGTCCGCGTCGAGCCAAGTCCAAGCTAGAGAGCTCGTTTCGCACTCCGTTGTGGCATCGCATTGCCGAACGTGCGATTGCGGTGCTCGCGCTTGCCGCGATCGCGGCCATCGCGCTCATCTTTATCTTCATCGCGCGCGAAGCCGTTCCTATGCTCTGGGAGGCGGAGTTTGCCGAAGAGGTCCAAATCCGCGATCTCTTTTTCGCTAAGGAATGGAAGGGCTACGACGAGCCGGTCTTCGTGTGGCAGCCGGTAGGCGAGCCCGCGAAGTTCAATGTGATGCCGCTCTTCGTCGGATCGCTCAAAGTGACCTTGCTCGCCATGTTGATGAGCATCCCGCTCGGCGTGGGCTGCGCAATGTTCATCGCCCTTTATGCACCAAGGGCGGTTCGCGAGGTCGTGAAGCCTGCAATCGAGCTCTTGGCCGGCATCCCGTCGGTCGTGCTTGGCTTTTTCGCCCTGATGGTCATCGCCTCATGGGCGCAAGCGACGTTTGGGTTTCACTTTCGATTGAATGCGGTGGTGGCCGCAATCGGCTTGGCCCTCACGATCGTTCCGGTGATCTTCACGATCTCCGAGGACGCGATCCAGGCCGTTCCGAATACGCTCACCGAGGCCGCGCTGGCGCTCGGGGCCCGAAAATATCAGGTCGCACTGCGCATCGTGGTTCCGGCCGCGCTGCCCGGCATCGCCGCTGGGGTGGTCTTGGGCTTCGGGCGCGCCATCGGCGAGACGATGATCGTCCTGATGGCTTCGGGCAACGCCGCCATCATGGAGCTCTTCGACTTCACGACCATCGTGCGAACCGTCACCGCAACGATCGCTGCCGAGCTCGGAGAGGTCGCACAAGGCGATCCACATTGGCGTGTGCTCTTCTTGCTCGGCGTGATGCTTTTCGCGGTGACGTTTGTCCTCAACATTCTCGGCGACGTGATCATCCAACGGCTCCAAAAGAGATTGACGGCGTCGTCATGAGGCACACCAAGCAAGACTGGCTGCTCGCCGGGCTGACCGGCGTCTCCCTCGCCGTGATCCTCTTGCTGCTTGCGGTGCTGCTTGGGCAGATCTTCTGGCACGGAGCCCCGGTCATCTCGGCGCAGTTTCTTACCGAGAGCCCGGGCGCGGACATGATCAGCGGCGGGATCTGGCCGGCGATCTACGGCACGGTGTTCATGACGCTGCTGATGACCATCGCAGGCGTTCCCGTGGGTATCGCTACAGCGATCTTCTTGAGCGAGTACGCATCTCCGCGTTCGCGCATCGCCAAGGCCGTGCGCATTGCGGTCAACAATCTGGCCGGGGTGCCGTCCATCGTGTTTGGGCTGTTCGGCCTCGGTTTTTTCATCATTTTCGTCGGGGGAGGCGTCGATGCGCTGCTGTACGACGACCCGAGGCCGGTCTGGGGAAAGCCCTCGATCCTGTGGGCGTCACTGACCCTCGCGGTGCTGACCCTGCCGGTCGTGATCGTGACCACGGAAGAGGCCCTCCGGACCGTCCCCCGTGAGCTCCGCGACGCATCTCTGGCCCTGGGAGCAACGCGCTTCCAGACCGTTTACAAGATCGTCCTCCCGAACGCGAAGGGAGGCATCCTCACCGGCGTGATCCTCGCAGTGAGCCGAGGCGCAGGCGAAGTATCTCCGATCATCTTTTGCGGTGCCGCAAACTTCTTACCGTATCTCCCCACCGACCTTCGCGACATGTTCATGCACCTCGGCTATCACGTCTATGCACTGGCAACGCAGTCGCCGAACGTCGACGCCGCGCGACCGACCCTCTTTGGCACGGTGCTCGTCTTGCTCGTTCTCACATTCTCGCTCAACCTGCTCGCCGTGATCATTCGCTCCCGTTCGCGAGCGGCACTTCGACCATGAGCGAATCCCAAAAAGCGGTTGCCGAAGCGCGGAATGACGTGAAGATGGAGACGCGAAACGTCAACATCTTCTACGGTGCCAACCAAGCGATCCGAGACGTCGATCTCGACATTACCGACCGGAGCGTCACCGCGCTGATCGGACCTTCGGGGTGCGGCAAGAGCACCTATTTGCGCGCACTCAACCGGATGAACGACACGATCCACAGCTGCCGTGTCGAGGGGCGGATTCTTCTCGACGGCGAGAACATCTACGATCGAGGGGTCGATCCGGTCGAGGTGCGCCGCAGAGTCGGCATGGTGTTTCAGAAGTCGAATCCTTTCCCGAAGTCGATTTTCGACAACGTGGCATTTGGGCTTCGGATCGGCGGCGAAAAGGACAAAGATGTGATCGCCCAGCGGGTGGAGGAGTCGCTCAAAGGCGCAGCGCTTTGGGACGAGGTCAAAGACCGCCTTCAGAGCTCGGCGCTCGGACTGTCGGGCGGGCAGCAACAGCGCTTGTGCATTGCGCGGTGCCTCGCCGTGTGGCCGGAGGTGATTCTCATGGACGAGCCTGCCTCGGCGCTCGACCCGCTCGCGACGGCAAAAATCGAAGAGCTGATTCGCGAGCTGCGCGAACGGTACACGATCGTGATCGTCACCCACTCGATGCAACAAGCCGCGCGGGTGAGCGATTTCACTGCGTTTTTCTACATGGGGGAGCTCGTGGAGTACGGCAAGACCGATATGATGTTCACGCGTCCAACGAAAAAGCGTACCGAAGAGTATATTTCCGGTAGGTTTGGATAATGGCGCGCTCGGGCCGACCCATGCGGACGCACACCCATCAGGAGTTCGAAGCGGAGCTGCGCAATCTGAAGGATCGGCTCTTGTCGATGGGCGGCCGATGCGAACAGATGATCAGCACCGCGGTCCGCGCCTTCGAAGACCGTGACGAGGCCCTGGCCCGCGAGGTCATGGAAGCGGACCGCAACATGAACGAGGACGAGCTCGCCGTCGATGAGCTGGCGGTGCGGATCTTGGCGCTCCGTCAACCGGTCGGCCGTGATCTTCGGTTTGCCGTGGCTGCGGTGAAGGCTTCGACGGACCTCGAGCGAATCGGGGACGAGTCTGTCAACATCGCTGAGCGCGTAGTCGAGATGGAGCCGGTCGAGCACCTGAGCCCACCCGGCTCCAAGCTCCCGGAGATGGCCCAACGTGCCGAAGCCATGCTCCGGGATGCGCTGAATTCGCTCGTCGAAGAGGACCCAAACAAGGCCCGCGACGTCTTCGCGCAAGATGACGCAGTCGACGACATCTACACGGAGGTGATGCAGTTGTGCCTCGACTACATGAAGGACGACCCCTCTCGCATTCCGGACGGCATGCGGATCTGTAACTGCGCGAAGTACGTGGAGCGAATCGCCGATCACGCGACCAACATCGCAGAGATGGTGATCTTCATGGTCGAAGGCCGCGATGTGCGCCACGGCCACGGCTAACCGCTGAGCTACTGGTACCCGTCCGGCGGGAACTCCTCGTCGGGAGACGGGCAAGCAAAGATCGTGGCGGTCACGATCATCGTCATTCCATCCTCGAGGTCGGGATGGGCCGGTTCGAGAACGGCATGGGTCGCACCTCGTTCTGCCGCCTGATCGAGGGCATCGACTCGGGCAGCGCGGTCGTTGCCCGCGACTCCTTCGACGACTCCTAGCTTCTCGCAGCGGGGCTTTTCGCTCACTACCTTCACGCGGTACGCAGGTTGTGGACTCGGGGTGGGCTTGCAGGCTGCCAGCCAGCAGCATGCGGCGAAGACGGCCAGGCCGAACAACTTAGAGCGAGGCCTGGAGCTGCAGCCGGAAGGTGGTAGCGCCGTCGAAGTAGTTCTCTTGGTTTGCGTTCCAGATCTGAGAAACATCGGCTTGGATCTTGAACGGGTGCCGCGCAAAGTACCAGCTCACCGAGAACGTGGTCGCGGCTCGGTTGGTCAAGCTGGTAGGGCGTCTGGTCGAGATGGCCTTGATCAGCCCGCCGCGGCCCGCGAACTCGAATCGTGTATGGGGCACCAGGTAACCAGCCTGCAGCATCCAACCGATCCCATTGCGAGCCGCGGTCGGGTCGGCGAGGGCGCACATGGGATCCGTAACGAGATCGCACCCTGGCGGTTCGGTGTTGTCGCCGATCGTCTTGCGGAAGCCCTCTCGAAAGGCGAGCTCGGTGATCGCCGAAAAGCCTCGGGCCTTGAAGATCGCGTCGACGTAGGCAAAGTGGTAGTTGGCCGTGCCACCATCGGCGAACTCCTCGCCGATCATGCCTCTGACGCGGGTGGCACCTTGGAAGAACGAGTACACGGCGCCAATGGAAAGCCGCGGTTTCGTGCGCGCGAAGTCCACCTCGCTGTAATCACGGAAGATGCCGAGTGGCAGATACTCCAGGCGAGCCAAGTACACCATCGAGAAGTCGGAGAACTGAGGATTGTTCAGCCCGTTTCCGGTCGAGATCGCGAACACGTAGCGCATCTTGTTCTTTCCCAGGAAGTCCCGGGACCTGACGTCGAGGCTCATGTCGCGATCGAGCGTGAACTCCGCGTTGACGATCGAGCGGTCGACCATCTGCAGGTTGCCGGAAGAAATCACGCGCTGCCGGTTGGAGGAGATCTTGTATTGCCCGATCCGCACCTGGACATCGCGCTTCTTGGTGAAGTCGAGGTAGTAGTCGAGAACGACGTTGTCCTTTCGAAGCGGGTCGATCTCGAGCTTGTACTGATTGTGCTTGCCGAAGGCGTGTCCTTGAAAGACGAAGCGCGCACGCCGAATCCGGAAGTTGTTCGTGACCTCGTCGGGCTCGTCGGCTTCTTTGGGTCCGACCTCCCCGCTCAGGACTGTCCAGAGAAACTGAACGCGAACCCGAATGCGAAGCTGGAAATCGTCGTCGGCACTGTTGATCTCGACGCCCTTACCCGGCCTGAACTTGATATCGCCGCGGTCGACGACGTGATCCCCCATCATTTCGTCCTCGCCCTTGGGGTGGAGCTTCTCCCCGGGAACTCTTTCTTCGGCTTCGGCTTCCTGGTCGGTCTCTTCCAAAGGCTCGTACTCGCGCACCTTGGCTTCAGGGGGCGGAACGACGATCACGGTCGTCCCCTCGGGGGTCTCGGCCTCTTGGATGGCTTCCTGGACGGCCTCTTGCTGCTCTGCGGGGACGCCCTCGATGACCTCGTCCGCGGGCGTTTCGGTTTCGGGTTCGCCTTCTTCAGCGAGGGCAGGGACCGCCACGCTCAGCACGGCGAGCGCGACGAGGGCGTGACCAATGAAGCGAGCTGGTATCATTGGCCCGCGTGTTACGTGCTGAATGTGTCAGATTGGTGACACGCGTGTGTCGCTCTTGGGGCTATCTGCGCGGGGCACACAGAGCTGAAATCGGGTCCACCCGTCGCTGCTATCGACGTTGATCTCACCCCCGATCTTGGCGACCAGATGCTTCACGATCGAAAGCCCGAGGCCGGTCCCGCCGAGCTCGCGGGAGCGCCCTGCGTCCACCCGATAGAACCGCTCGAACACCCGTGGAAGGTGCTTGGATG
>CP070713.1:2819406-2842222 GCA_020351445.1 Myxococcales bacterium | reverse complement strand
CCATGCCTTCGGGGCAGGCCATGCGGGTCGCACCCATCGCGCCGAACTTGAGTGAATGCCCCGAGGTTTCGTACGAGCCGAAGAAGCGATTGCAGCCGCCAAAACCGTAAGCGCTTGCCTTCTTGGAGTTGAGCTCGAGGTAGGGCGCCTTGTCGTTAACTTTGACCGTGATCGACTTGCCGTTGAGCTCGAGCAAGGCCCAGTAGGTGTCTTCCAGGGTGATGGGTCCCATGCTTCCACACGTCTCCCTCGGCCAAGTCCGCACGAAGCGCTGAATGATCAGGGTAGTTTCTTTCCCTCTTCCGTCGACCTTGGGCCGCAAGTCCAAGCCGCCTTCGACCGTGACGAGCAAAGGCGCGCCAGGCGCGATCTTGGCTTTGCCGTACTCACGCTCCAATGTAGGGTAGTCTCCTTCCATCGCGACCGGCCACTGTTCTCGGGTTGCGCAGTCCACGAAGATCGCGGCGTCCGCCATGTACGAGTACATGCCCTGCAAGCTCATGGTGCCCGAGGGCGGCGGCGGATCGCGTTTCTCGTCCGCGGCGTTGGCGCTGTCCTTACCCTTCTTGCAGCCCGAGATCGCGAGCACCGCCATCAGTAGGCTCACGGCGATCAAAGGGCTAGTGTGTATCCCCCTCATGCGACGGCATTTACCATCAAGACGCGCAAACGCTAAGCGTTTTCGTGAGGGGGTAGCCCGGTCATCCGCTCAGCCGGAAAAGGGGATGCGTTCGCGGAGCTTCTTCGCCCGCTCTCTGGCCAAGGGGATCTTCGGCTCGTCCGGATGCTCGAGCAGGAGTTGATACGTGCCGGCCCCGGTCGGCTCGATCGCGCGGATTCGATCGTAGCGGACGATGAAACCGCGATGCGATCGGAAGAACGCCTCGGGGTCGAGCTCGTCTTCCAAGTTCGCGAGCGTCTTATCGATCGCAAACCGATCCTGGTCGGTAACGGCCCAGACGAGCTCGTCTTTGACCTCGAAGTAAACGACGTCGCGGAGCCCGAGAACCACGTAGGCATCCTTGCGGCGCACGGCGATTCGTTCCAGCCGCTCATGGCCGCTCGTCGCCGTCGAGCTTCGAACGCGCTCGACAGCTTGGCGCAGCCGTTCGAGTCGCACGGGTTTGAGCAGGTAGTCCGCAACGCGCGCTTCGAATGCTCGGAGCGCTCCCTCATCGTGCGCCGACACGATCACTACCTTGAGATCCGGGTGGTTGGCCATCAGTGTTTCGGCGAGCGCAACGCCGTCGGGGCCGGGCATCCGCAGATCGAGAAATGCCACATCGGGCTGCTCGTCCTTGCACAGGTCCTGCGCCTCGGGCGCGTTACGGGCCTCCCCGACCACCTCGATGTCCTCGCACTGCCCGAGCATGAATCGAAGCTCGTCGCGGGCGAGCGGCTCGTCGTCGACGACGATGGCGCGAATGCTCATGTCTGCTCCCCTCTGAAATCCGCCTGCTTTGGAAGCTCCACGATGACAAGGGTACCGCGCTCCAGCGAAGAAAGCTGGAGATTGGCTTGCCCGTTGTATTGCTCGTCGAGGCGCTTGCGCAGGGTTTGTAGTGCCAGGCCCGACCCCTTGGTCGATGGCCCGTGATGAGGTCCCTCGGCTTCATCCTCGACTTCGATCCGCAGCCGTTGGCCCGCGTCCGACGCTCGAATCGTGATCTTGCCGAGGCCTTGCTTCGGGGTGATGCCGTGCTTGACCGCGTTTTCCACGATCGGCTGCAGGAGCAATGCAGGCACCCTGGCATCGCGCACGCTCTCATCGACCGAGGTCTGGACCGCCAGCCGCTCGTCCCCGAGACGCGCCCTCTCGATCGCAAGATAGGCACACGCGTGCTCGACCTCGTTCATCACCGAAGCGTCGTGCGGGTGATGCAAGAGGTAGCGATAGAGGTCCGCGAGATCGGAGACCAGGGCTCGTGCCTGCTGAGGATCGCGCCGGATGGTGGCGCGGAGTGTATTGAGCGCGTTGAATAGGAAGTGGGGTTCGAGACGGCTCCGTAGCGCGGTAAGTGAAAGGGCGTTGGCTGCCGCCTGTGCTTCGACCAGCGCGACGGCTTGCTCCTGACGAGAAATCACGACCAGCGCCACGTTCACGAAGAGCGCGACGCCCACCGCGACGCCCGCAAGCTGAGCAGCCAGCGAGGGCAACGCTTCGATGGGGTTCAGACCGGAGAAGGCTATCCCGGCCCCGGTGACGGTCAGCCCGGCGAGTTGCACGAGGGCTGCGGCGCCAAGGACGCGCCAACCGATGAACATCTGCTCGCGGCGCACCGACATCCGGCCTGCCAGCCATCCATCGAGAACCGAGGCGATCACCGCCCAAGGAAAAGCCTCGGGTACGACCCGGGTCACATAGAACCCACCCCCGAGGAGCCCGGTCAGAGCTCCCGCGCGCGGCCCGCCGAGAATACCGGCGATCATGATTCCGATCGCGCGGAGATTGAGATG
This sequence comes from Myxococcales bacterium, assembly GCA_020351445.1. Taxonomy (GTDB): domain Bacteria; phylum Myxococcota_A; class Polyangia; order Polyangiales; family Houyiibacteriaceae; genus SG8-38. The sequence continues at coordinate 2,839,765 of CP070713.1, read as the reverse complement.
ATGGCCGAGCCACTCGAATCCCATCGTCGAGCCCCACAGCGAAAACAGCACTCCAAAGATGATGACGACCGCAATGTCCCGCGGCCGGCCAACGCCCAGCAGCCGGTTTCGGAGCGGTGGCACGAGCACACTGAGCAGGCCTGCCGTCGCGATGAGGCTGAGCTTCTCGAACAGCTCCGGGATCAGCAGCCGGATATCCACGGCCGGAGCCTAGCAGCGTTTGCGCCGCAGGGCGTGGTGTCCGATTCCGGGCTGCGCTATCGTCGCCGCAATGAGCCACCGACTCTTGTTGCTGTCGCTGTGCCTGCTGTGGTTGGGTTGCGGCCGCAACATCACGCCAAAGAACATCGACGAGCCCTGCACCCGGACTTCGCAGTGCTCGGTCGGCTTGGAATGCAAAGCGGGCGTGTGTATGCCCCTGCCCGACGCGGGAGTGGACGGTGGAGCCGATGCCGGCCCGTGATGGCTAGTAGGGGGATTCGGGCTCTTCAGACTCGGGCCGTTCTGGCTCGGGCTCCTGCAAGAGGTTACCGCCCTGGTTGATGTACTCGAAGCCTCGCTTGATGACGAACACCGACCCGTTGTCTGCGCGGATGGTCACGTCGACCACCCCCGGGCTCGGTCTTCGCGGGGTGACCGCGAGCAGGCCTTTCTCGTTCTGAATGGAGACCTGCGCGGACCTGAGCTCTCCAAAATAGACCGCGTAACCGATGTCCAGGCGAAGGCTCTGGCCCACGACGCGGACGGTCTTGCCGCCTTGGAGGCCTCCGAAGTTGGGATCGAGCTCGTGGAAGGCCATCTCGGGGCGCGGCTTTTCGCAGGCGCCCAGTACCAATACTGCGCCGATGATCACGCCTAGGATGCCCCCGAGCTTTGTCATCCCACCATCACCAAGTTACCACGTCGGCGATAGGAAGGCATGCTTGACATGAGACTGTGCCCATTCGCACACTCCCGCTGACAAAAGGTTGCAGTGACCAAGCAAAACCTCCTCGTCGTCGATGCCGATCCCCGTAGCCTCCGTGTGCTCGAGGTGAGCCTCCGGAACGCGGGCTACAACGTGGCCGGGTGTCCCAGCGTGGGGAAGGCGCTCGAGATCCTGCACGCCAATAAACCGGACCTGATTCTGTCCGACACGACCTTCAGCGACCTGAACGGCTTCGAGTTCGTCGAGCAGCTGCGGCAGAACTCCGAATGGTCGGAGATCCCGTTCATGTTCCTCTCGAGCGACGGATCGATCGAGAGCAAGATCCGTGGGTTGGAGCTCGGTGTCGAGGACTACCTCACCAAGCCGATCTACATTCGGGAGGTGGTTGCGCGCGTCGGTATCGAGCTCGCGCGGCAAGCGCGCGCGGGGCTTGCGCACAAGAGCACCGACGCGAGGACGCGGTTCAGCGGCTCACTCTCCGAGATGAGCGTTGTCGACCTCTTGCAAACAATCGACGTCAGTCGGAAGTCGGGGGTGCTCACTCTGATCGCTGCCGACGGGCAGGCGGGGATGATCTCCTTTGATTCCGGCGCCGTGATCAACGCCACCGTCGAGGACTTGGTTGGAGAGGATGCAGTCTATCGGCATTTGCTCTGGCGCGATGGGACGTTCGACCTCGAGTTCAGGCGCGTGAGCTTAAGCGAGCGGACCGTGCACAGGACGACGCAAGCGCTCTTGATGGAAGGGATGAGACGGCTCGACGAGTGGAGCCGCTTGTCCGAGCTCCTTCCATCGTTCGAGACGGTGCTCGAAGTCGATGCGGAGATGCTTCGCGAGAGGCTCCGGGACATGCCCGACGAGCAGAACGAGATGCTCCGGCTGATCGACGGGCAGCGGAGGGTGGGCGAGGTTCTTCGCGCCCATGGTGGAGACCACGTCGAGGCTCTCCGAAAGGTGGTGGACCTGTACTTCGAGGGCATGGTTCGCGAGGTCGGTCGAATCCAGGACAGCATTCCGGTTGTGGCCGAGGTGTCCGTCCGATCCGAAGCGCCGCCTCCCAAGGAAGGCATCAATACGATCCCCGGCCCCGCGGGGGTGGCGAGTTCTTCCGTCGAAGTTCCGGGCGCGCCCCCGCTCCCCGGGGTGGAGGCCTCGTCGACTTCGGTCACGGCGCCGCAGATGGGGTCGGTGCCAGCGTCGGCGCCCGAGTCTTTGGTGCCTTCGGATCGGAGGTCCACGCCGGTTTCGCTCCCCTCGCCTGCGACCCGCGACGCTGACGACGATGAGGGCCTGGAGCATGCGATCACGAAACCGTCCGCTCCGCCAGCGGTCCTTGCACCGCCGACCGACTCGCCACCGGAGGCTGACTTGGGGTGGCAGCCGGCGCCGCCGCCGGCTCGCACGCGCCGTCAGACGCCCACGGGGTTTCAGGCGGTGCGACCCGAGAGCTCGATGTATGCGGGCGGCACGATCTTGAACTGGGCAGGACGCGCTCCCGAAATCAATGAGATCGACGACGCGTCGAGCCGCGAGACGGTCGAGGTCGGGCAGTGGGACAGCACTCTCGAAGAGCTGCGCGACGACCCCGAGGTCGAAGACGCGATCGACGCGATCGACTCCGACCCGCCGCCCGGCCCGTTCGTGCGCTCGACGCCTCCAAGTGACCGCGCGATCGACGAAGCGGTGGAGCGAGGCGAGGAGCAACACCGCGATGCGGTGATCGACTACCACGAGTCGCCCGACGTAGATCCTCCGCCGCTCACGTACGAACAGGTGTTCGAGGATGACGCAGGCGAGGTAAGCATTCGGGCCCCCCGGGCTGTCGAACCAAGCTCCATCGTTCCCATGCGGGTCTCGCGGCCCAGGCAGCCATCGATGCTGCCGTGGGCGTTGTTGTTATTGGGGATCGGGTTCGCCGTGGCGGCAGCCGCGTATTGGATGCTCCCGCGGGGCACTGGCACCGTCGCTGACACTGGCACCGTCGCTGACACCGGCACCGTCGCTGACACCGGCACCGTCGCTGACACTGGCACCGTCGCTGACACTGCCACCGTCGCTGACACTGTCGCTGACGCTGACACTGTCGCTGACACGGTCGCTGGCACTGACGCTGACGCTGCCCCGGCCCCCGCCCCGGACAGCATGCCGGTTCCCAATCCCAACGTCATCTACCCCGAGACCGGGGCGGTGGATACCTATGACGCGCAGCTTGCGCTTGCGCGGCGGCTGAAGCGCGGCTCACGCGCCGTGGCAGCCTATCGGCGAGCTATCGCGCTCAATCCGGAGGGCAGCCCCGCGTTGGCCGAGCTCGCTCGCTTGATGTTGGCACGGAGCCACACCCGTGAGGCGGCCGAACTCGCGGAGCGCGCGACAGCGGTAGACCCCACGAACGCCCTGGCCTGGGTCACGCTGGGCGCAGCCCGCCAGATGCGGGGCGATCGGCAAGGCGCACGCCAGGCCTATCAAAACTGCGCGAAGCTCGGCAAAGGCCGATACGTGTCCGAATGCCGCGCAATGCTGCGCTAGAGGGCGCGATTCCGGCACAAGTTTCGAAGAAGCCCCCCCGTCCTGCTAAGCTGCCGGGATGAAGCGGGGGGCCGCGTGAGCCGATCAGAGCAAGTTGGGATCGCCGTCGTGGGGGCGGGCGGTTGGGGTAAGAACCACGTGCGTAACTTCGCCGCCATTCCAGAGGCGGATCTCCGTTACGTTTGCGACCGTCACGAAGCGACCCGAAGCGCGATGGCGGCGGTTTACCCGAGCGTCAAGGTGGTCGCTGATCTGCGGGTCGTTCTCGAAGATCCTGCGGTGTCAGCCATCGTGGTAGCTACCTGCGCTCCCTCCCACTTCGAGGTTGCCGAAGCCGCGCTACGCGCCGGCCGCGACGTTTTCGTCGAAAAGCCGCTGTGCCTCTTGGGGGACCAGGCGGCGACTCTGTGCGCGCTTGCCGAAGAAGGCGGCCGAATCCTCATGGTCGGTCACCTGCTCCTCTATCACCCTGCGGTCGAGCGCCTCAAACGCCTCATCGATGACGGCGAGCTCGGGGATGTGCTCTACATCTACGCGCAGCGGGTCAACCTCGGCGTCATTCGGCAAAAGGAAAACGCGTGGTGGTCGCTTGCTCCGCACGACATCTCTCTGGCGAACTATCTGTTGGGGGCTTCGCCCGAAGCGGTAAGCGCGACTGGTTCTTCGTATCTACAGTCGGAGCGAGGCATCGAAGACGTCGTCTTTGCAACGCTCCACTACCCGGGCGGCCGCATGGCGCACGTTCACGTGAGCTGGCTCGATCCACACAAGACGCGAAAGCTAACGGTGGTCGGTGACCGAAGGATGGCTGTGTTCGACGACACCTCCGCCGACCAGAAGCTCGCTGTGTTCGATAAAGGCGTCGAGCCGCCGGCGACCCTTTCATACGAGGAGGGGGTTCGAATTCGCACCGGAGACATTCTGATTCCGGCGCTGAAGATGGCCGAGCCCCTGCGAAGGGAGTGCCTCGCGTTCCTCGAGGCGGTTCGGACCCGGAGGACGCCTGTTTCCGACGGAGAGGCAGGCCTCGACGTCGTTCGCGCACTCGAAGGCGGATCTGCATCGCTGGCGCAGGGAGGCGCGCGCATCGAGCTTGCCAGGGGGCGGTGATGAGCGAGCCCTTCATTCACGAAACGGCGGTCGTCGACGACGGTGCGCAGGTCGGAGCCGACACGCGTATTTGGCATTTCACCCATGTGTCTCGCGGCTCTACGATTGGTGCGGGCTGCGTCCTCGGACAAAACGTGTTCGTTGGTCCAGGCGTCGAGATCGGCGATGGCGTGAAGATCCAGAACAACGTGTCGGTGTATGCGGGCGTGAGGATCTCCGATGACGTCTTCCTCGGGCCGAGCTGCGTGTTCACCAACGTGCTGACTCCAAGGGCGCACGTCGAGCGCAAAGACGAGTTTGCGCCCACGCCGGTGGCGCGGGGTGTCACTGTCGGCGCGAACGCCACAATTGTGTGCGGGTGTTCCCTCGGCGAGTACGCTCTCGTCGGTGCCGGTAGCGTGGTGACCAAGGACGTCCCGGCCCATGCGGTCGTGGTAGGCAATCCCGCACGTCGCACAGCCTGGGCGTGCCAGTGTGGGGAAGTGTTGCCGAGCGATGGACGTTGCGTCCGATGCGGCGACGAATACGAGCTGACGGCACAGAGCTGCCGATGGGTGAGACGCAGTGAGTGAAGAAGCAATCCCAATGCTGGACGTGGCAGCGCAAAACGGGCCGTTGTTCGACCAGCTGGCCGACAAAGCCGCAGAGGTCATTCGATCGGGCCGTTACATCCTCGGTCCGGAAGTCGCGGCGTTCGAGCGCGAGGTGGCCGATTTCATCGGCGTCGAGCACGCGATCGGGGTATCGAGCGGGACAGACGCGCTGATGGTCGCCTTGATGGCGCTGGGCATTGGGCCGGGCGATGAAGTCATCACGACGCCATTTACCTTCTTCGCGACCGGAGGATGCATCGCGCGGGTGGGGGCGACTCCTGTCTTCGTCGACATCCGGCCCGACACGTTCAACATCGACGTCGAGCAGGTCGCGGCCGCGGTTACGGAGCAAACCCGGGCCATTCTTCCCGTTCATCTGTTTGGTCAGGCGTGCGACATGGAGGGGCTGACGGGCATTGCGGCAAAACATGGTCTGCCGCTCATCGAGGACGCCGCTCAAGCCGTCGGGACGAAGAGCCCGCTCGGGCCCGTCGGAAGCCTGGGTGCGTACGGCTGTTTTTCCTTTTTCCCGTCCAAGAACCTCGGTGGCTTCGGCGACAGCGGGCTCGTTACCACCAACGATTCGTCCCTCGCGGACAAGGCTCGCGTGATGCGCGCCCACGGGAGCAACCCCAAGTACTACCATGCAGTGATCGGTGGGAACTTTCGCATCGATGCTCTTCAGGCAGCGCTCTTGCGCGTGAAGCTTCCCGAGCTCGAAGGATGGACCGCGCGTCGCAGAGAGAACGCGGTCCGCTACGACGCTGCGTTTTCTGCTTCTGGCCTGGACGAGAACCTGCTCCAGCCGCCACCACGACGCTTCGAAGGCCACATCTACAATCAATACGTCATCCGCACCTCGCGACGGGACGAGCTACAAGCCCATCTCCAAGCGGAAAAGATCGCGACCGCGATCTACTATCCGGTCCCCCTTCACCGGCAGAAGTGCTTCTCGCAACTCGGCTACCGCGAGGGTTCGCTGCCGGTGTCGGAGCAGGCCAGCCGTGAAGTTCTCGCACTTCCGATCTTCGCGGGCCTTGGGGACGCGCGTCAGAGGCGCATCATCGATACCGTAATTGGCTTCTTGAGCCGATAGAAGTGGCCATCGCTGCGCCTGCGCTCTAGAGTGCGCCCGAGCAGATGACAGGCCGTTACCACGCACCGTTTTCCGAGCACGGGTCGCATACCGTCGACGCGGATATCGCGCAACGCCTTTTGAGACTTGCCCTCGACAAGGGCGGCGACTACGCGGACTTGTTTTTCGAGTACTCGGTCAGTGGAAGCTACGCTTACGACGAGCAGATTCTGAAGTCCGCACGGCGCGCAGTGTCGATGGGTCTGGGCGTTCGCGTCATGAAGGGCGACGCAACCGGGTATGCATATTGCGAGGACTTCTCATTCGATGCGATGAAACGGGCGGCCGAGACCGCCGCGCAAATCGCAGCGGGCGGGAAGCCGCTTGCTCCCCTCGAGGTGTCGATGCGTGACGCACCGAGCCGCTATCCGGTCTCGGTGGAGTCGCTCGACGTAGAGGGGGAGGCAAAGAAGGCGATACTCGAGCGTGCCGACCGAGCCGCGCGAGCCGCCGATCCGCGCGTGGTCCGGGTCGATGTCTCGTTCGCCGAGAGCGTTCGCGAGATCCTGATCGCCAATAGCCTCGGGCACATGGCGCACGACCGCCAGCCATTGATCCGGTTCGGCCTGCGGGTGATTGCGGAAGATGGAGGAAACCGTCAGGCGGGGTCTTCCGGTGGCGGCGGCCGGGTGGGGCTCGAGTATTTCGAGGACCAGACCCCGGAATGGCATGCCGAGCAGGCGGTGCGGCAAGCGCTAGTGATGCTCGACGCACGGGAAGCACCCGCGGGTGAGATGGACGTGGTCTTGGCGCCTGGCGACAGTGGCATCCTGCTGCACGAGGCAGTGGGCCACGGCCTCGAGGCCGACTTCAATCGAAAGAAAACCAGTAACTACTCCAACCGCGTGGGCGAGGGGGTCGCAAGTGAGCTGTGCACCGTCGTCGACGATGCGTCGCTTCGGGGGTCGCGTGGCTCGATCAACGTCGACGACGAGGGGCAGCTTCCAGTTCGCTCGGTTCTGATCGAGGGAGGCGTCTTGAAGGGGTACATGCAGGATCGCCACAGTGCGGACTTTTTTGGCACGACGCCAGACGGACACGGCCGCAGGCAGAGCTTCCGCTCGCACCCGATGCCGCGGATGACCAACACAATGCTCCTCGGTGGACAGGACTCGCCCGAGGACGTCATTCGTAGCGTGAAGCGCGGCGTGTACGCCAAGAAGTTCGGTGGCGGGCAAGTCGACATCTCGAATGGGGATTTCGTGTTCTCGCTGACCGAAGGCTACCTGGTCGAAGACGGCAAGATCACCGCGCCGCTCAAAGGCGTGAACCTGATCGGGAACGGGCCGGACGCCATGCGCAACGTGGTCATGCTGGGCCATGACTTCGAGGTGTCGGACGGGATATGGACCTGCGGTAAAGAGGGGCAATCCGTTCCGGTTGGGGTTGGCTGTCCGACCATCAAGATCGCCTCGATGACCGTCGGCGGAACGCAGGTGGCGGGCGGATGAGCGAGGTCGAGGAAGACGCCCAAGCATTGGTCGACCTCGGGCGCTCGGTGGTCGAGCGCGCGATCGAGGCTGGCGCCGACGTCGCGGAGGCCGGGGTGCACAACGGGTCTCACCTCTCGGTGAAGGTCCGGATGCACGAGCCTGAGCTGGTCGAAGAAGCCGGCTCGCGAGCGCTGGGTTTGAGAGTGCTGGTCGGCCAGCGCGTGGCCTCCACGTACACGAGCGACCTGAGCGAGCCGGGCCAGCGGACGCTGATCGAAGACGCGCTCGAGCTCGCACGGCTCAGCGAGTCAGACGAGTTTGCTGGGCCGCCTGACCCCTCTGAGCTCTCTTCAGAGTCGCAATGGCAAGACTTGGATACGTTCGACGAGAGCGTCAGCCAGATTTCGGCGGACGAAGCGCTCGAGCATGCGCTGCGCGGTGAGCGCGCAGCGTTTGACTTCGATCCGCGCATCACCAACAGCGAGGGTGCCTCCTTCACTCGGGCCAGAGGTGTGAGCGCGCTGATAACCAGCGGTGGCTTCGCGGGCAGTGACCACGGAACGTTTGCTTCGATCGTCGTCAACCCGGTCGCCGACGACGAAGGAGGCAAGAAGCGAAGCGGTTACCACTGGTCGGCCTCCCGGCACTACGCGGACCTCGAGGACAGCGCCGCGGTGGGCGAGGAAGCGGCCCGTCGCACGATCGCGCAGCTCGGAGCGAAAAAGCTTCCCACTCAAGAGCTTGCGGTCGTGTTCGACAAAGATGCTGCGCGCTCCATCCTGGGTCTCTTTGCGGGTTGCGTCCTAGGCGGCGCGATCTGGCGGAAGAGCTCGTATTTGGTCGACAGGGTCGGCACCCGAGTTGCAAGTGACTTGGTCGACATCGTCGACGATCCGTTACTGCCAAGAGCGCCGGGATCCCGCGCCTTCGACGGTGAGGGCTTGCTGTCCCATCGCAACGTCGTCGTCCAGAACGGTGTGCTCAAGACGTATTTGATGGACACCTATTGCGCACGAAAGCTCGGCCTCAGAAGCACAGCCAGCGCTTCCCGATCACCGGCAGGCGGCATCTCACCTTCCACCAGCAACCTGGTCTTGAAAGCCAGCTCCCAATCGCGCGATGAGCTCATCGCCGACACCAAGCATGGTCTCTACGTCACCAGCATGATGGGCTTCGGTTTCAATGCCGTCACCGGCGATTTCAGCCGAGGCGCATCGGGCTTCCTGATCCAAGACGGTGAGCTGGCCGATCCGGTTTCCGAAGTCACGATCTCACTCAATCTGGATCAGCTCTTGCAGCGAATCGATGCCGTTGCCGATGATCTCGATCACCGAACGGCAATTGCCTCGCCAACTTTTCGCGTCTCGTCGATGACGCTGGCGGGAAGCTAGGCGCTCGTACCGGGGCTCGGTGCGGCACGACGCGGAAAGCGCGCGCAAAAAGGGGACAGTCCCCTTTTTGAAAGGGTTAGTTCTGCCGGTGCCAGTGTCAGTGCCAGTGCGGGCGCCTGCGCAGGCGTGCTAGTCCTGCTGGGCTCTCGCGACCATCACCTCTACGTAGCTCTCCAGCGCTGGGCATTGGATGCCGGTGCCCGCGAGCAGCTCGCGGGTGTTGCGGTCGTCGTAGATCACGTCGGTCTTCAAATGATCGAGGAACGCGCGGGTCGTGTTTGTGAACCGCTGCAATCCGGGCGCTCGCATCAGCGCCGTGGCGAGGTTGAGTGGGTCGTGGTCTCGCGGGGCGGGGCGGCCGGTTGCCTCTGCGAAGAGGCGCAGTGCGTACTGTACCGTGACCGGCTTCGGATCGACGATGTGGAACGTACGGCCGATCGACTGCTCGTCGGCCGAAATGCGAACGCCGGCTTTCACCGCGTAGTCGACGGGGACCGCGCTGATTCGGACGCCGGTTCGGCTCGGCGTCGGAATCCGATAGTCCTCGGGCGCGCTCAACAAAAAACGGATCAATAGATACAAGCCGTTGAGGTCCTCGACTTCCCCGGTGGCCGAATCGCCTACCATGAGTGCAGGCCGCAACACGACGATCGGCAGCTCCTCGGCCGACTCGTGGAGCATACGCTCCACTCGATAGAGAGATTCCTCGATGGGATTCCGAAACCCCATCTGGTCGTCGAGCTCGGTTTCCTTCACGAAACCTTCACGGTTGCCGGAAACAGTGGCACTCGACCAGAAGACCAACCGCTTCAGTCGTGGCGCAGCTTCCGCCAGCTCCAGGATTTCAGCCGCGGCGCGGAGGTTGCCGGCCGCCTCTTCCTTGGTGCCCGCCGGATCGGTAACCGACGCGCAGTGGTGAATGATCTCGACACCCTCTGCGAGGACCGCGAACTCCTCGCCGCTCAGTCCGAGGTCCATGAACCGCGGGTCTCCCACCCAGAGCGAGACACGCTCGCGAGCCGATGCGGGAAGCGCGTCGAGCAACTCCAGCGCGCGGTCCTGCCGGCCCTCGGTCACGAGGCAACACACCGTTCGTTCATCATCGGCGGCCAGCTCTCGAACCAGGTGCACGGCGGGTTGCCGCGAAGGGAAGCCTGTCACCAAAACCGATCGTAGCAGGGTGCCCATTACTTCGACTCCTTCGATGCGAACTGCGCGACCAGCTTCTCGTGGATTTCGGCGACCTGCCGTCGCGTCCCATCGAGGTCGCCGTTGTTCACCACGACGTGATCCGCGACGGCGATTTTCCGGGCCAGGGGCAGTTGCGAAGCGATACGAGCGTTCGCCTCCCGGACGGTAAAGCCGTCCCGCGCAATCAATCGGAGCCGCTGGATCGACTCCTCCGCGCTCACCACGACGAGAGCGGAAAACGCCTGGTATGAACGGGTCTCGACCAACAGCGCCGCCTCGTAGAGCAGGTACGGTGCGGGGTCGTCCTGATGCGCCGTGATTTGGTTCGAACCTGCGGCCGCGATCAGAGGGTGCATGATCGCGTTAAGCGTTTCCCTCGCGTCCTCGTCGCCGAAGACCAAGTCAGCGACCGTCTTGCGATCGAGGCGCCCCGTTTCGTCGAGCACGCCCTTGCCAAACTCATCCACGATCTGCTGCAGGCCGGGCGTGCCGGGCTCGACCACTTCACGTGCCAACTCGTCGGCGTCGATCACGGGGATGCCGAGATCGCTGAACATCTTCGCCACGGTAGTCTTTCCGCACGCGATCCCACCCGTCAGACCCACTACCGGTTTCATTGAGGGGGGAAGTATTGAGCATCACCTCGCTCGGGCAAGACGATTCGGCCTGTGCTACGCAACTCCGCATGCGCGCCGTCGTACAACGGGTCAACGAAGCCAGTGTCACCGTCGGCGGCGAGGTGGTCGGCGCGATCGAGCGAGGCTTGCTGGTGTTTTTGGGTGCAGCACAAGGCGACGAGGCCAAGGACGTTCAATACACCGCCGACAAGATCGCGGGGCTGCGCGTGTTCCCAAACGACGAAGGACGAATGTCGTTGTCCGTCACCGATATCGGAGGCGCAGTCTTGGTGGTCTCGCAGTTCACACTGTTCGGGGACGTGCGGCGAGGAAGACGCCCCTCGTTCGATGGAGCAGCGGAGCCCAGTGACGCGGAGCGTCTCTACTTGGAGGTGGTCGCGGCGTTACGCCATCAGGGGTTGCCGGTCGAGACGGGAACCTTTCGCGCGATGATGCTGGTGCGATCCGTGGTGGACGGGCCAGTCACGATCCAGATCGATAGCAGAAAGCTTTATTAGGCTTCGCGTTATAGACACGGCATAATCTCGCCTCGATGCTGCGGTTCCTCAACGAGCGGCGCGCATGGGTGGTCGCGGCCTTCGTCGCGCTGATACTCGTGCTCGGCCTTTGGATGTGGGTTGCTCCCCGAGTCACCGCGCGCGCATCTGTCCTCATCAGTGACCGCGTGGGCGTGGACGCGCACGTCGAAGAGGCCCATCTCTCCTTGGGTGGTGTCGAGCTTCGCGGCCTCGAGATGCACGGCCGCCACGGCGGCTTCGTCGTGCGTGTCGATCAAATCGACGCGCGAATGAGCCTTCTCGGTGCCGTGTTCAGAGGCGCGCGATCCGTTCGTGGCCTATCCGTCCGAGGCATCGATGTCGTTGCCGATCTCTCACACGAAGGATTTGCCGACTCGCTCGCAGAGCTGCGGACGAGAACCTCTGGCGGCTCGTCGGTAGCCGCGTCCGCGACGAAGGGCGCCAAGCGTGGGGGAAGGACCTACGCGATCAGCGATCTCACGGTTCGCGTGGTCGACTCCGATGGGCCGTTGGTCTCGATGAACGGCGTGAGCCTCCACAAAGAGGGCCACGATTTGCGTTCGAGCGCTGCTGAAACGACGCTCGGCGAGCAACGCTCGGACCACGCCTCCGTCGGACCCTCCAAAGTCGCGCTGCGCCGTACCGACGGTGCATGGAGGCTGCACGAGCTCGAGGTCAACGGCGCTCGCGTGCGCTCTCTTCGAAATGGAGACGGCGAGGGAAGGGCGCTGGCACTGCGGGTCCGTGAGGCATTGGCGCTGTTGCGGGGCTCCGAAGACGAGATCGAGACCGGGGCCGAGTCCGATTCCGAGACCGAGTACGAGAGAGCTCCCGTGCGGTTGTTTGGCCGGGTGACGCCGGATGCTCGTGTTGCGGTGTCCGGGGTCGAGATCGAGAGCCGGACGCCGGCGGGACATGTCGAGCGCATCCAGGATTTCGAATGGACTCTACAAGGAGGAGACAACGGTTGGTACCGCATGATGGTCGGCGGACAGACCTCCAACAGGGGAACACTGAAGGTCGACCTCAGTGTCAAGCCAAGCGAGGCGCGTGCCGACGGCAGCATCAGGCTCGGACGGATCTCGCTCGCGCTCATTGCGCCGTTCGTGCCGGAGCTTCCCCTCTACAACACGGAGGTGGGCACCGTGAGCGCGGAGCTCGAGCTCGCCGCGAGCTCTACGAGCCAGGTGAGCATCGAAGGACGCTTGCGGCTGAGAGAGCTCGCGCTGGCTTCTGAGCGGATCGCGCCCGAGCCCGTCGAGAACATCAATATCGACATTCGAGGAAAGGGCGTTTGGCATCCCGACGAGCGCCTGCTTCAGATCGAGCGCAGCCGAGTCCAGATGGGCAAGGCTCGCGTGCTGATCGACGGCGAGCTCGAGCGGACCGCCGACCACTATCGCGTCGATCTCACTGCGAAGCTTCCTCCCACCGAGTGCAACGACGTCGTCGGAGCCATCCCCGAGGACGTCCTCGGATCACTCGCCCAGTTCGAATGGTCGGGCAATTGGAGCGCCCTGACGCACATCTCTGTCGATTCACGCGAGCTCGAAGCGACCGAGCTCTCGATCCGCGTCCGCAACCTCTGTCACTTCGAGCGCACCCCGGGATGGGTTCGTGTCGAGCGATTTCAGGAACCGTTTCGTCACCTTGCCATCGAGCCCGACGAGACGGTCTTCCAGATGCGCACCGGCCCGGGCACTGAAAACTGGGTTGCGTTCGCGGACATCAGCCCGTTCGTGCCCCCCGCGGTGATCAGCCACGAAGACGGCGCTTTCTACGACCACGCCGGTTTCGCGCCATGGGCGATCCGCGATGCCTTGGTGCGCAATCTGCAAGAGGGTCGTTATGTCGTCGGTGCCAGCACGATTTCGATGCAGCTCGCGAAAAACCTCTACCTCCAGCGCGAGAAAACCATCGCCCGCAAAGTCCAAGAGGTCATCCTGACGTGGTGGCTCGAAAACGCCCTCAACAAGGATGAGATCCTCGAGCTCTACCTCAACGTCATCGAGTACGGACCGAGCGTCTACGGGCTCAGGCACGCGGCCGCCTATTACTTCGGCCGGGAGCCCGCCGAGCTGAGCCCCGCCGAGTCTGCCTTCCTCGCGTGCATGCTGCCGTCCCCGAAGCGCTACCACGTCTCGTACGAGCGTGGTGCGTTGACGCGCTCGATGAAGAGCAGGATGCGACGCTTGCTCGAGCACATGGCGAAGCGGGAGCGCATCGGCCCCGACGCGTTGGCTTACGGGCTGGCCGAGCTCGATGACTTTCGGTTCCGCCGCGATGGAGACCCGCTTCCGGCGCCTCGTGTTCTGCCGCCTCTCGGAGCACCCGAGACGCCCGATCCGGAAGCGCCCGATCCTTTCGAGGCGCTGTTCATCACGCCATAGACCTGCCCTGGTTCGAAAATTCTCGCCTCACCAAAGCCGCAGTCAGCCATTTATTGGGCCGACCCTCAGGGGTGAGGGTAAACACGAGCGAGACGCTGGGGTTGCGAGTGAATCGGCCCTATTTCGGTGCGTCCGAGGGATTATGCAAGGGTTGCTTGGCGTTGGTGGGTTCGTGCGGGTTGTGTTCTTGCTTGGTTTGCTGGTCGTCTCCTCGGAGGCGCTCGCGCAGGAAGCGTCCCCGGCCGTCATCGTTATCACCGCGAGCGATGACGCCACCGCGGGGGCCGCGATTCGCATTGACGGCGAACCGTCGGGCAATGTGCCCTTGCGCAAGACGCTCTCTGCTGGCCGGCATTTGGTGCAGGTCGGCAAGCGCGGGTTCGCCACCTTTTCCAAATGGGTAGATCTGGTGGGCGGTCAGGTGATGACGATCCCGGTCGCGCTTCAACCCCAAGAGGCGAAGACCGGCTCACTCCTGATCACCGCGGACGTGACGGGCATGCCGGTATTCATCGACGGACAGCGGCGCGGCGGGACCCCTCTGGTGGTCGACGGCTTGACCGAGGGCGATCACGTGGTGGAGATCCGAAGCCCGGGGGAGGGTTATCAACCCTTTTCGAAGGTCGTGACGATCAAAGCGAACGAACGAACCACGGTCGATGCGACGATTCGTATCGCGCCGGATCTGGGAAGCCTACGGGTCATTACGAATGTGCCCGGCGCAATCATCAGCCTCGACGGCGTCGATATCGGCGTCGCGCCGGCGGCCAGGGCCGGGTTGACCCCTGGTGAGCACAGCGTCATGGCCCGCGCCATCGGCTACGAGAGCGTGGAACAGGCCGTGACAGTCATTGCGGGACGCGAGCGCGTCGTCTCATTGAGGTTCACGACGGCGAGCACGGACGTCGCGCGTATCTTGGTTCGCGCCAGTGTTCCCGATGCCACCGTGACGATCGATGGCGAGGATTATGGCAATCCGCCGATTACAATCGAGCCGGCGGAGCACGGCACGCACTCGGTCGTGGTGCGCGCGCCTGGCTTCCGCGAGGTGCGCCGCTCCTGCTCGGTCGGGCCGAACCGAAACTGTGAAATCTACGCGGAGCTCAACACGCTGGGCGTGCCGGTTCGGATCGAGGCCAACGTGTCCGGTGCGCAGCTGTTCATCGAGGGTCAGCCGCGGGGTCCCGTGCCGTGGGAAGGCGATCTTCCCGCCGGTAGCCATCAACTGGAGGTGAGGGCCGAAGGCTATGAGAATCACGTCGAGCAGATCCGTCTCGAAAAATCATCGCGCGTCCGTTTGATTCAGGTGATCCTGAGCATCGCCGCCGCGCCCGTCAGCGAGGATAGACGAAACAAAGAAGCCGAACGGACCGATCCGCTTCGCAACACCGTCACCCACGCGGGCGCGCCCAACCCCCCTGGTGTTGCGACTCTCGACTTCTCGACCGGTTGGCCGTGGTTGGCGTCGGTCGGTATGCGCGCTGGGCTCACGAAGTTCCTCGACGTCGGCTTGTACGTCGCCACGTTCGGGCGCCTCACCGACTTCACGGCCAGCACGAAGGCAGGGTGGCGTGTATCGCAGAACTTCTCGGTGGGCGGAGACCTCCAAATCGGTGGTGGCGTGGGCCCTTCACGTCGGGATCAGTTCGGGGCGAGCCACCCGACGAACAACTTCTTCATCAACCTCGATGCGATCTTCAGCTTGCACTTCCCGCCTCGTGGCGCCTTCTCGGTCTGGATCGCGGGCGACTTCAACAGCGACCGCTGGGATTTCGACGGTCGCAATAGCGGCATGGCTGTGACAACCTCCAGGCAGAACGTGGTGCGCGCCCGGCTTGGCGGCTCAGTGGAAATCGTCGTGACGCGGAAGTGGAACGTGTGGATTGAAGTGGAAGGCATCGTTGCCGGAGACCGCCGGCGCGTCCTTGGAGACATTTTTGGCGGAGGCCGCCACGACTCGAAGGTGTACGGCCAGTTCGGCGCAACCTTCAAATTTGGCGGTGCGAAGGAGGGTTCGTGATCGAGGGGCACTTCATCGTGATCGAAGGTATCGACGGGTCGGGCACCACGACGCAAACCAGAGTCCTCGCAGAGCGACTCAGCGACAAGGGGCTACCCGTTCGCACGACGCGTGAGCCGAGCGACGGGCCGATCGGCGTCCTGATTCGTCAGATCCTGACCGGCCGGGTGGTGGTCCCCGGCCTTCACGGCGTCCATGCACCGAGTTGGGCGACCATGGCCACCTTGTTTGCATCCGACCGCCTCGATCATCTCGAAGCCGAGATCATTCCCAACCTCACCGACGGGGTCACGGTCATCTGCGATCGGTACGACTACTCCTCGGTCGCGTATCAGACGGTTAGCAGCGGCGGCGGCGACGATGTCTCTACGTGGGTGCGCGAGCTCAACCGGCGTGCGAGGCGCCCGGACCTGACGCTCGTCCTCGACGTCGACCCCAAGGTCGCCACCAGCCGTCGCAACACGCGATCGGGCAGTCCCGAGCTGTACGAAGTCGATGAAATGCAAGTCGAGCTCGCGAAGTTCTACGCGAAAATCGACGAACTTTTTCCAAATGATACAATTCGTCATATCGATGCGAACTGTGGCGTCGAAGAAGTGACCGCGGCGATCTGGTCCGAGGTCATGGCGCTCCGAGGAGAGTCCGTATGAGCCGTTATCTGACTGTGTTGTTGGCCGCTTTCGTAGTTGCGGCCGTGTTCGGGTGCGAGAAGAGCAAACTCCAAGAGGATATGATGGGGGACTCGACCTGGGAGACCTCCACAGGCGACGAGTCTTGGGAAGCCGCTGACCAGCCTCCCGAGCGCTACGAGTACCCTGAAGACAAGAACCCTCCCGTGGAAGGCGAGCAGCCTCCGGAGGAGCAGAAGCCCGAGAGCCGCCTGGACGAGCCATATCCGCGTGTTTCGACGGGTGTCATTTCGCGCGATGAGCTCTTGCCCGTGCTCGACGGGGGCTTGGGTCGGTTTCTACAAAACGTCGAGACCGAGCCTGCATATCACAGGGGCGCCTTCGTGGGCTTCCGCATCGTGAGCCTGTTCCCAGGCGAGCCCGCTTACGCGTCGCTGGACCTCCGTCCGGGGGACACTGTGACGCGTATCAACGGCAAGCCCATCGAGCGTCCTGAGCAGGCGGTTGCGGTCTGGGAAGAGCTTCGAACCGCTTCGGATCTGGTGGTCGACTATCGGCGCAACGGCGAGCGGCTAGCGTTGCACTTCACGATCGTTGACGGGAGTTGAGTTCGACTCCATCGTTCCGCGGTGCGGTCCTCGAATCGGTTTGCGGTCGCGGCGTCGGCGCTTCTCGTCTACACGGTTGCGGTCGTGCTTTGGGGCGCGTACGTCCGCGCGACCCTTTCTGGTGACGGTTGCGGAGACCACTGGCCCCTGTGTAACGGAGTCGCCCTTCCGGTCGATCCGTCAGCCAAGACGATCGTAGAGCTCACACACCGAGTGACCTCTGGCGTTTGCTGGCTTTGGACGCTGGTCATGTGGGTCGCAGCACTGCGTGGGTTTGCACGCGGCCATGCAACCCGTTCTGCCGCAGGGTGGAGCTTGTTCTTCATGACGACCGAGGCGTTGGTCGGCGCAGGCCTCGTCCTTTTTCGCATGGTGGCCGACAATCCTTCGACCGCGCGCGCGGCCTGGATGTCCGCGCACCTCGTCAACACGTTTCTGTTGCTCGCGGCCCTCACTTGGATGGCCTTCAGTGCATGGCAAGAAGCCGGCGTGCGGTTCTCGCGCGACCGGCGGTCCCGGTGGTTGCTCGGCGGCGCCGCCGCGTTCGTCTTGCTCGTGGGGGTCAGTGGCGCGGTTGCCGCGCTTGGCGACACGTTGTTCCCGGCGGCCAGCCTGACGGTCGGGCTGCGCGAGGATTTCTCGCCTACGTCGCACCTCTTCTTGCGCCTTCGGCTGTGGCATCCGGTGATTGCGGTGCTCGGGTCCGGCTACCTGATTTGGCTCGCCAGCGTTGTGCTTCGACGCAAGCCTGACCCCCCTGTCCCGAAGCTGGCATTAACCCTTGGCGTCCTCGTGCTGATCCAAATCGCAGTGGGGCTGCTGAACGTGGCCCTGCTTGCGCCGGTGTGGATGCAGCTCGTACACCTCCTGATCGCCGACGCGACCTGGATTACGTTGGTCCTGCTCGCACTTTCCTCACCGCCTCCCATCTCGGGTGCTAGTCTGGTCCCGTGAGCGATCCATATCTCGGCAAAGAAGTGGCTGGGCAGTTCCGCATCGTCGAGAAGATCGGCAAGGGCGGCATGGGAGCGGTCTACAAGGCCGAGCAGCCCGATATGAATCGCTATGTCGCGATCAAGATCCTCCACTCGCGTTATCTGACGCGGAGCGATCTGGTTTCCCGCTTCCGCCGCGAAGCGCGAGCGATGAGCCAACTCTCGCATCCGAACACGGCGCGTGTGTTTCTCTATGGACAGCTCGACGATGGTGCGTGCTACTTCGTGATGGAACACCTCGTTGGACAGAACCTCGCCCAAATCGTCCGAGCCCAAGGTGCGATGGAGCCCAAGCGCGCGATCCGCATCATGATCCAGGTGTGCGGCGCGCTCGAGGAAGCGCACCAGGCGGGCATCGTGCACCGCGACCTCAAGCCGGAGAACATCTTCGTGACCACCCAGGGCGGCATCCGGGATTTCCCCAAGGTGTTGGACTTCGGTCTCGCGAAGGTCACCGAGCGGCAGATGAGGCCCGGCTCGATGGTGCTCACCCAGCAGGGCATGGTGTTTGGCACACCCGAGTTCATGAGCCCCGAGCAGGCTCACGGGAAGACGCTCGACGCCCGCTCCGACATCTATTCGCTCGGCATCATCCTTTACGAGCTGCTCACCGGGAAGCTGCCGTTCGATGCGAAGCAGCCGATCGAGTACATCCAGCTGCACGTCAATGCGACACCGATCCCGTTGTCGGAGCGGTGTCCCGACGCCACGTTCCCGCCGGGTCTCGAGGACGTGGTCATGGCTTCATTGGCGAAGAAGCCCGAGGAGCGATACGCCTCGGCTGCCGACTTTGCGGCGGCGCTCGAAAGCGTCCTGCAGGCCGAGGCTGGGGAGGGCGGCCCCATCAGCCTGCCGACGCCGATTCCAGCCGCGCCGATGTCAGACCCCGCCCCTCCCATCAAACCGCTCCGCGGCGCTGAAAGACCCAAAACACCATGGGTGATGCTGGGCGTGGGTGTCGTGCTCGCCGTGGCTGGGGTGATCGCCCTCCTAGCGGCCTTCGGGCCCGGTTCTTGACCGGTTCTTGACCCGCTCCCGCCCTGGCCCTAGGCCCGCCTCCGAGGGAGCTTGACCGTTTTGGGCGGGAGCGTCAGAGTGCGCGCCCGCTTCCAGCTAGGGACCACCATGACCGTAGCGACTCGACCAGCGACGATGATGCTGACCGTGCGCGACTTGATCGCGCTCACCAAGCCGCGGATCACGCTGATGGTCCTCGTCACGGCTGCCGGTGGCATGTGGCTCGCGCCCGGCTCGCTCGATGTTACTTCGATGGCGGCCATGCTCCTGACGACCGGGATGGTGGTCGGCGCTGCCAACACCCTCAATTGCTATCTCGAGCGGGACAGCGATCGTCTCATGGCCCGTACGGCCAATCGCCCGCTACCCGATCGCCGGCTCGAGCCTTCGTGGGCCCTGGTCTTGGGCGTTCTCATGGGGCTCTTCGCCGTGCCGACCCTCACGATCGCGGTGAACCCGGTGACCGGCCTGCTCGGCCTCATCGCGCTGATCAGCTACGTCGCGATCTACACACCCATGAAGCAGTACACCCCTGCAGCGCTGTTCGTCGGCGCTCTTCCGGGTGCCTTGCCGCCGCTCATGGGCTGGACGGCTGTGACCGGAAGCATCGATCTGCCCGGGTTGGTGTTGTTTGGGGTGCTGTTTTTCTGGCAGATTCCTCACTTCATTGCGATTTCGATCTTCCGGCAGGAGGAGTACGAGCGGGCCGGCCTCAAGGTTCTGCCGTCGGTTCGCGGCGTCCGCTCGGCCAAGGTGCAATCGGCCATCTACGCCGCTGCGCTTTGGGCGGTGTCGCTCCTTCTCGTGCCCTACGGCCTTGCCGGTGCGATCTACCTGGTGACCGCCGTGGTTGTGGGCGGCTACTTCTTCTGGATGGCGATTCGCGGCTTCAAGGCCGAGGACTCGAACGTCTGGGCCAAGAAGTTCTTCGTCGCCTCTCTGATCTACCTCACCGCGCTGTTTGCGGCTCTCATCATCGATGCGCTCTGAGACCCTAGGTCTGTCGTCGATCGCTTTGGCCAGCCTCCTTGCCTTGGGGTGCACCAAGAAGAGCGCCGAGGACGTTCCGGTTCTCGGCCAGCTTCCCGAGTTCTCGCTCATCGACCAGGATCAGCAGCCTTTCAGCCGCAAGTCGATGGAGGGGGACCTTTGGGTGTCGGCCTTTGTCTTCACCCACTGCCGGTCGACCTGTCCGAGGCTCACCGCCCACATGAAGGGGCTCCAGACACGAGTTTCG
>CP070713.1:2795030-2819306 GCA_020351445.1 Myxococcales bacterium | reverse complement strand
ATCAAGGGCGAGTGGGGTATGGACGACGACTTGTCCGGAGGCGGCCCTTGGAACGCCGTCAAGCTCCGTAAGGGGCAGCCTGACCGATGCACAGGGGTCGACGAGCCCGTCACGCTCGAGGACAAGCCGCACCCCTGGGACGAGGAAGACGTTCCGAAAGACTAGGCTGCCGATTCGGCCGGCGGGCAGAATACGACCGAGCAGCTCTTGCGCCGTTCGGCGCTGAGGCGAGCGCACAGCTCGGCGAGGTTGTCGTCGTAGTCTACGACCAGGCCTGCGGTGGCTTCACCCGCTTCGTTGTACGCGCAACCGTCGAGCGCGACCCACCGGCCCTGCCACGTCGCGTCGCGGCAGATGTCCTCCCACGCCATCGGATCGGACTCCGTTTGGCCTCGGACGTTGATGAAGGATGTTCGTCGCTGTTCACTCATGTTGCAGCCTCCGGAGCTCCGTCTACATCAGCAGCAAATCTCTCGAAGCGGGGGCGAGTTTCCATCGCACCTGGGGTCCGCGCAAGCGGAATTAAAGGCTGTGTTTCTTGGTTCTCGGGGTCAAGGATTAACCGCGAAAGCTCTGTGAAGTCACTGGCTTATCGCGATGCCGACATGTAGGCATGCAGTGTTTTTGTGCGTGGGTGGCGGATCTTTGCAGTGGGCGGGTGTTCGGCGGCGCGCGATCGGATCGCCGGTGGCGGTTCGCGGCGGGCGGTTTGGCGGTCTGCGGTTCGCGGTCAGCGGTTCTGAGGGCGCCGGTTCAGCTGGCCAGGGCCGCGAGCAGGCGGTCGAGGTCTTCTCGAGCGTGGAGCTCGGTGACGGCTACCAACAGGTCCTTGCGCCATTCGTCGCGGAAGCGGCCTAGGTCGAGACCGGCGATGATGTCGTGCTCCGCCAACCGGCTGAGGACCTCGCTTGCGTCGGGGCCCTTGCTTCGGATGACCAGCTCGTTGAAGACGGGTGCGGCGTAGGGAACCTCGAAGCCGTCGAGCTTTTCGATGCCTGCCCGGATGTAGTGTGCCGCGTTGAGGCAGCGTTGACCCGCCTGCTGAAAGCCTTGGCGGCCGAGCATGGCGGTGCGCATGCCCATTGCGAGCGCGATCAAGCCATGGTTGGTGCAAATGTTCGAGGTGGCCTTCTCGCGGCGGATGTGCTGCTCCCGAGTCGACAGGGTGAGGACGTACCCGGGATAGCCGTCCGAATCGAGCGTGCGCCCGACGAGCCGGCCAGGCATTTGCCGCACGAAGGGCTGTGACGCCCCGAACAAGCCAACGCCGGGCCCGCCGTACTGGGGCGGCACCGCCAGAGCCTGCCCTTCACCCACGCAAATGTCGGCACCACAAGCTCCGGGCGCGCGGAGCACCGAGAGAGCGTAGGGTTCGGCGGTCGCGGTCACCAGAAGAGCGCCTTCGGTATCGGCGACGGCCCGGGCCTGATCGAGGTCCTCGACGCATCCGAAGAAATTCGGGTAACCCACCACGAGCGCCGCGGTTTTGTCCGTCATGAGGCTTTTGGCTGCTGCCCAGTCGGTTCGGCCGTCGGCGGCGATCGGCGCCAAGGTGATCGTTCCCTCCCTGTCCAGGCCCTGCACGTAGGTGCGAATGGTCTCGATGTATTCCGGATGCAGCCCCTCGCTCACCACCACGTGGGTGCGTCGTTTGATCCGGCGCGCCATCAGCACCGCCTCCGCAGCCCCGCTGGCACCATCGTACATCGACGCGTTGGCCACATCGGTGCCGAAGAGCTCACATACGATGGTCTGAAACTCGAAGATCGCTTGCAGCGTCCCCTGCGAGAGCTCCGCTTGGTAGGGGGTGTACGCGGTGTAGAACTCGCTTCGCTGCAAGAGTTGATCGACCGCCGGAGGCACGTGGTGCTGGTACATCCCTGCACCAAGGAACGACAGCATGTTCGCGCCCTTGCTCGCGTTGGCGAGGGACGCGAGGTGTTGCATGAGTCTGGGTTCGTCGAGCGGAGGCTCGAGGTCTAGGGGCTGGTCCAACCGATGCGACGCGGGGATCGTCTCGAAAAGGTCGTCGATGTTCTCGACACCGACGCGTGCGAGCATGGCTCGAATCTCCTCGTCGGTGTGTGGAAGGTATCTCACGTTCGTACCGGTTGCTCAGCCGTCGAGCGTTCCGAGGTACTCCTCATACTTGGCGGCATCCATTAGCCCATCGAGCTCTCCCTGGTCGGACGGGCGGATCGTGATCAGCCAGCCGTCTTCATAGGGGCCCTCATTCACGAGCTCTGGGCTCGACTCGAGCGCAGCATTGACGTCGACGACCTCTCCGCTCACTGGCGCGAACAGTTCGCTAACGGTCTTGACAGACTCGATGTCGCCAAACCGCTCGTGAGCCTGCACGTCTTCCCCGGGAACCGGCATGTCCACCAAGGTCACGTCACCGAGCTGCTCGACGGCGTACGCCGTGATCCCCACGCGAATGACGTCGCCTTCGAGGCGCGCCCATTCGTGCTCTCGCGTGTACTGTAGGTCCCTTGGGTACGTCGCCATCATCACCTCTTGTAAAACGGGGTCCTCACTACCACGGCGTCGACCACCTTGCCACGGATCTCGATGCCCACTGCGGTCCCGGCCTTGCTGAGGGCCAGGGGCACATAGCCGAGACCGATGTTCCGTCCAACCGTCGGCCCTGGGGAGCCGCTCGTGACCTCCCCGACGCGGGTCCCGCCGACCAGAATCGGGTAGCCTTGACGGGCGATTCCGCGTCCCGTCATCTCGAAGCCGACGAGCTTGCGCTGGAGCCCGGCGGCTTTGATCGCCCTCAGAGCCTCGCGTCCGATGAAGTCGCCGGCATCGAGCTTCACCACCCACCCGAGGCCTGCCTCGAACGGGTGGGTGCGCTCGTTGATGTCGTTGCCGTAGAGCATCAGCCGCGCTTCGAGCCGCAAGGTGTCCCGAGCTCCGAGACCGATGGGTTGGAGCCCGTGAGGCTGGCCTGCTTCGAGGACGGCCCGCCACAAGGTGACGGCATCCTCGCTCGCACAGAAGAGCTCGAAGCCGTCCTCACCCGTGTAACCGGTTCGGGCAACCCAAAGCTCGACCCCGGCCAAGGTCGCTCGGGTCACGTGAAAGTATGGAAGCTCGAGCACGGCTTGCGGCGCGGCAAGGTCTTTGAGGACCGACACCGCCCTCGGTCCCTGCAACGCGAGCAGCGCCCAGGCGTCCGAGACATCGTGCCAAGGCGTTTGCAGGCTGAGGTTCCTTGCAAAATGGGCCACGATCTTGTCGCGATTGGATGCGTTGCAGACCACCAGGACCTTCTCGTCCTCCAAGCGGTACACGATGAGGTCGTCGAGGATGTAGCCCGACTCGTTGCAACACACGGTGTAAAGCGCGCGACCGACCTCGAGCTTCGAGACGTCGTTTGTGACGAGCCGGTCGACCGCTCCGACGGCCTGTGGGCCTTCGACGAGGATTTCGCCCATGTGCGACACGTCGAAGAGCCCCGCGCGGGTGCGCACCGCTTCGTGCTCCTTTTTGATGCCCTCGTATTGCACGGGCATGCGCCAGCCGGCAAAGGGAACGAGCCGCGCGCCAAGGGCCCGGTGCTCGTCGGTGAGGGCGGTTTCGCGGAGTGTTTCGGACACGGTGTCGGGAGCTTAGGGACGACGGGCCTCCACGCAACCGCCGGCGTCGCCGGTCGATATCCCTCCCGTGGCGCTCGGCGATACCCTTTGTCTGTGCCGCGGCGTGCGCCGCATTCGCTCTTTCCAGCTGGGGGCGGCGGCGCTCGAGGTCGGCTCGCATCCCGACTGCGACATCGTCATCCATGCGGCCCGAGTGCCTCCGCGCGCGCTCCTATTCCAGCCTCATGGGGGCACGGTCTACGTCTATGACCTAGCGGAGGGGCCCGGTCTTGGAACGCGCTCGGTCATGCCCATAGGCGATCGGGTGGCCGTGGGTGCGGGGTATTCCGTCGCGCGCCTCAAGGCCGAAGGCACCCCGGCCGAGGGCGGTGGCACCGAGCTCTTACATCGAGATGGAGTCCTTCGGCGTCCGTTTTCGCTCGTGGCCGGACATGGGGCCGGGGCGCGCGCTTTTCGCATCGGAGAAGAGCCGCTTTCGGTGGGGGGCGCCGCGGACAACGCGATCGCGCTCTCGGACCGTGCAATCAGCCGCTACCACTGCCGCATCGAGCCCTCTTCACGAGGCGTGTCGATCCGAGATCTCGCCAGCACCAACGGCACGTGGGTCGACGGGGTCCGCATCCGTCGACACGACCTTCGGCCTGGCGCGGTGATCCGCATCGGCCGAACGGAGCTCAGCGTGGTTGGCCGATGCGCCACGGAGCAGGGAGCTTCCGAGCTCGTGTTCGAATCCACCGCGATGCTATCCGTCATGGCCGAGGTCGATCGATTCGCGAAGCTGTCGTGGCCTGTTCTGATTCGAGGCGAAACGGGGGTTGGCAAGGAGCACATCGCCCGTGGGCTTCACGAGCAAGGGCCTCGGCACAAAGGTCCGTTCGTCCCCCTCAACGGCGGTGGGCTTCCACGCGAACTGGTTGAGAGCGAGCTCTTCGGGCACGCGCGGGGTGCGTTCACCGGTGCGGTGCAAGCTCATCGCGGCGCGTTCGAGCAGGCGCATGGAGGGACGCTGTTCTTGGACGAGGTCGCCGAGCTGCCGCCGGCTCTTCAGACGAGGCTCCTTCGCGTTTTGGAGACCTGGCACGTTCGTCGGGTGGGCAGCGAAGCGGCGCGCCGAGTCGACGTTCGCCTCGTGTGCGCGACGCACCGGGATTTGCGGGCCATGGTGCGCGAGGGCCGCTTCCGCTCGGACCTGTACTATCGAATCCACCGCCTCGTCATCGAGGTCCCGCCGCTGCGCGCACGTCCAAACGACATCACACCTCTGGCGCGGCACTTCCTTCGGTTCATGCAGCCAGAAGTCGGAGATCGCCGCCTCCACCCGCAGGCGCTGGAACGTCTGCAGGGGCATCCTTGGCCCGGTAACGTTCGTGAGCTTCGCAACGTGCTCGAGCTCGCAGCGGTGGATTGCGACGGCGACATCATCGACCTCCCAGCGGTCGACCGGTCGCTTCGACGCACTTCCGAGCCGTTGAGCCTGCGGCCGTCAGCCGATTCTCTTCGAGAGGCGCTCGAGCAGTACGATGGCAACATGTCTGCAGCGGCACGAGCATTGGGCATTCCGAGGTCGACGCTTCGCGACCGGCTGAAGAGCGCGTCGGGGCGAGAGGGCTAAGCCTGTCGGCTGAGGGCTTCTTTGACGCGCCGGACGCGCAGCTCCAGCAGGTCTTGCGCGACCCCGTAGATTCGCTTGAGGCCCGTCGATTTGGAATAC
Source organism: Myxococcales bacterium (assembly GCA_020351445.1). Lineage (GTDB taxonomy): Bacteria > Myxococcota_A > Polyangia > Polyangiales > Houyiibacteriaceae > SG8-38. The sequence continues at coordinate 2,813,990 of CP070713.1, read as the reverse complement.
CCTGAACGACGGGGCCTACATTCGATTGTCACCACCGTTGCGGGGACGTGCGCGCCCAGAATTCGAATCGGGAACTCGAAGTTGAGAAAGAAGGTGTCCGGCACGAGCTTCTCGGGGTCGAAGAGCGAGTGCCGGAAGAGGTAGGGGCCGTCGCTCCGCATCCGCACGCCGTGGACCAGTAAGATCAGGGTGCGGACGCCCGCAGACAGCACCTTGCGATGAAGACCGTCGTCCCGGTGATCGTAGACGCTGAATACCACGTCGCTCTGTTCCCGGGTCGCGGCCGCGCGAAGCGTTCCGATCGCATCGGGGGCAACTTGGCCGTCGGCTGGCAAGAAGGTGACCCACGCACCTTGCGCGGCGCGCACCCCGGTTTTGAGCGCTGCACCAATGCCGCGGTTGGTCTCGTGGCGAAGCAACTGGTGCGGCGTTCCTGACAGCGCCTTCGCCGCCTCGGCCGACGTGTCGTCCGAGGACCCGTCGTCGACGAACACGATCTCGGCCGAAGGCTCGTTGGCCGAGAGCCACTGCCGAAGCTCGAGCAGGACGGGCGCGATGTTGGCCTCCTCGTTGAAGGCAAAGACGATGACGCTCAGATCGTGGCCGATCATGCGGGCCGTTCCCTTCTGACCTTGGCAGGTACCCCGATCGCCACGGAGTACGGGGGAACGTCTTCGGCGACCACCGCCCCCGCTCCGATCTGCGCGCCTTTGCCGATGCGCACACCTGGAAGCACGATCGCGCCGACCCCGAGGTCGCAATCATCTTCGATGATGACGGGCGCGAGCTCGATCGGGGAGCTCAGAATCGGGACGTCGCGACCCGCCTCGCCGTGGAACGAGGTGATGATTCGAACCCCAGGCCCGATTCCAACACGAGCTCCGATATCGATGCCGCCGGCGCTGTGTAGAAACGCCTGTTGCCCGACCCAGGTCTCGTCGCCGATCCGCATGGTGTTCTTGTAGTAGCCCTTGAGAATCGCGTTGTGCCCGATGTACACGTTCGTGCCAAGCTCGATCCTTTCGGGGTGAAACACCAGCACGCCCGCTTCGAAGACACAGTCGGGACCGCAACGCGAGAACTGGTCGGCGCGAAAGGAACCGTCGCCGTGACTACGGTGGCGCATCGATCAGAGGTTAGCAGGAGAGGCGGGCAAGGCCGTAAACTTCGGCTCAACCGGCCCCAGGGCATTCGATAGCCCGGCCAGATAGACGCCCAGTCGCGCCGCGCCCGTCGCGTGCGCGATCGTGGAAGCGTACCGCAGGTTGCGCGCGGGGTGTCCGAGCGCCACGGGCGGGTCGTAGGTCGGGGTGGGCCGGACGGCAGACTGGATTCGATCCGGCACCGAAGACAGATCCACCTCTTCCATCCCCTCGATCCTGGGGACCCCTGCCAGGAGGCTTGCGATGGCAGCTCGCGGGAAACCCTGCGAATACAGATCATGGCCGCGGTCGAGGGTCACCAGAGCGATCAGGCCGTCGGTGCCCGGGGAGCCCTCTCGGAGCTCCGCGAGCGCGGCAGCGGCGTAGCGCGCGAGGCTTGGTTCGTGCACGGCGCCGTTACAGTGCGTGCGGACATTCAAAAGCCACTCGCTCGGACAGGTGGGCAACCCGAGTTGATCCGCCAGGGCGACGCGATCGATTTGGACTGCCCGCGAGGAGTTCGCGTCGAGGAACCGCCTGATTCGTGCATTGCGTCCGCCGGGGTCCCGGAGCTCAACCGCTGCGAGGTCCGGGTGACGCCGGTGAAGGTGTCGCCAGAACCACTCGGATGACGAGAGGCCGTAGGCGAGCAGAGTCACATCGGGACGGACTCCGCGCTGCTCCTGCAGGTACCACATCGGACCGATCCAATGATCGTGCGAGACGATGACGATCCCGTCCGTCGGAGCGCCGAGGAGCGCCTCGCGCGCGATGTGCTCCGTGAACACATCGCGGTGCCGCGTGCGTTCGTAAGGGGCGGGCGGTGCGACCATGACGAGGAGCAGCACTGCGCCGAGCGCAAGGGCTGCAAATGGCTTCTTCCGCTCCGCGACGTAAGCGATGAAGAGACCGACGCCCGAAGCGGCGACCCAAGTGGGAATCGCGAAATACCCGTTGTAGTCGAGAACGTCGGGCGCAAATACGCCGTTGCGCGCGATGAACGCGACGAAGAAGATCAATGTCGCATTGAAGAAGAAGCGGCCAAGCCCGCGCTTGCGAGCGTACAGCGCGTAACCCGCAAAGCCCGCGACGAGCAGGGCGATGACGCCGTTGTGGAGTGACCACAAGAACAGCTCCCAAACGTGAGCCCACCACTCGGACCAGGACGCGACTCCTTTGTGCGTGAAGTCCGCGGCGGTGAAGTAGTGCTTGACCGACGCGGCATCCGTCGGCGCGCCCCACACGACGACGTCCTGCCTTGCTGCGACGATGAAGACATAGCCATACGCCGTCAGGCCGAGGAGTCCGCCCGCGGTCACCAAGCCGAGAGCGCGTCGCGGAATCTCGCGGCGCGCGATTCCCATCAGAAGGCGCGGGGTCATGGCGAAGGCCACGCCAACGGCACACACGACATTGACGCTAGCGGCCAGCCCCAAGCCAAGGCCCGTTGCCCAATAGGTCCACGAGCGCTGATCGCGGTCGAGGACCGCGGTGGCGAACCGCGCGGCCGCCCAAAGCGCGAGGAAGACGGCCAGGGGATAGACTTCGATGCGGGTGGACGGCTCCCACAAGGCGGGGTGCACTCCGATGAGTGCGATGCTGGGCGCCACGAACCGCACGTCGCCGGCCGGGCAGTCGGGTCCCGGCCGAACGAGCGTTTCGGCGAAGCTCGTCGCGGGGATGACGGTTAGCGCTCCCGCAAGCGCGGAGAGCCCGTTCAATGGAATCAGGGGGTCGACGCCCGGGAGCCTGGTGAGCAGACCGCCCAGGATAGTGTGCAGCGGTTGGCCGAGTGGATGACCGAGCCCGAGTTGTTCCGCGACGAGCGCGAGCTCCGGGCTGTCGTACATCGACAAGCTCCTGGACATCGTCAGCACGTAGAAGACGAAAAGCGCAATAGCAGCGGCGGCCGTCGTGAGGCGCGATTGCACCGGCAGCCCGAGGAGCCGCTCAGTCACGTTCTGTTCCGGAGAGCGGGACGAAGAGGTTGATCACACCGCCAACTCCCGCGGAGATCAACTGTGTGGCCCAAAAGCTCAGGGAGGCTGCGTAGGCGGTAGCCTCGGGGACGCCGACCGTGCCATAGAGCGCTGCAAATGCGGCCTCGCGGACTCCTGCGCCGCCGACGGTGAATGGGAAAAAGGCGGATGCACTGACCAACGGCATCACGACGGCCGACTGGGCAAACGTCACCGATGGCGCGAGGGAGTGCACGATCGCGTGACCCGCGACGATGTTCATCGAGTGGATGACCAAGGAGAGGAAAACGGCGGCGAGGAACGGCCAAATCGAATAGAGGCGCGGGAGCGCGCGCAGCGGCTTGCCGAGCTTCTCCGGAAGGAACGGGGCTAGCCTGGGTGCGATGGCGATGCCGATCAATGCGCACGCCGCCGCCCCGAGGCCGAGACCAGCCCACAGGCCTACGTTTTCGATTCCCGGGATCGGGCGAATCAGGTATGCGCCCGTTGCCAGAACGAGCAACGCCGACACTCCGATGACGCGCTCGATGAAAACTACGGCGACCCCGCTCGTCGCGCTCGCCCAATCGAGATCTCCGAAGGCTTTCCGTCCTGCGACGCCGCGAATGACATCACCGCCCACGCCGCCCGGTGCGTACGTGTTGTAGAAGTGGCCGACCAAATAGAGGTGTGCGGCGCGAGCCCAAGAGGGGACGTCGATCGCTCCGTAGGCGCGGAGTAGAAGCCTCCAACGCGCCATCCCCAAAAAGAGCCCAAAAAGAACGACGGTGATCGCGGTCAGTGCGGCGCCGAGGGAGAGCCTTTGAAAAGCGTTCAGAACGTCCCGCGGCTCGACGCGACTCGCGAGATAACCGACCGCTGCGATCGTCACGGCGATTCGGCCCCACCTCAGGTAGCGCCGGCGCTTCTCACCGCTTGCGCTGCGTCGTCCCCCCTTGTCGAGCATCTCAGTCCCCCAAGCCTAGCGCGTCCTGAAGCTCGTTGAGCAGTTCTGGGGCGTCGCGCTCCACCATCTGTTGGAGGGAAGGGAGGAACTCCCCAACTCGGGCGGATTGGGCCTCGAGCACCGCCAATGCGGGCCGGTAGCGCAGAGCGTCGGTGAGCCTCGCCAAGACGAAAGGTGGCTTGGTGTAATCGTGCGGAGGGCCCCACATCGTCAGCCGTCCGTGCAGCTTCGAGAAGGCGCGCCCATCGTCCTCCCACTGCAGGTGTCCATCGACTTCGACCTCCAGGGCCGCGAGGTAGTCGTCGACGCGGTGCTGCTCACGGGCCAACCAGCCGTCGAGGAACATCTCGCTCGCGATGTGACCGACCGCACGAGCGGTTCCACGGCGCACGCCAGCGTCGGTCAGATCGGTGAGCGCGCGTGCGCACAATGCAAGGAAGGTCGGGGTTCGATGGAATGCGTCGTCGGTCCGGTGGTGAAAATCGATGCCGCGGCGGATGTCCGGATCGCGAACGGCAGTCAGGGGGATACGCACCATGGCTTCGAAGTCCGGCAGCATGCTTCCCAGCAGATGTTCTGCCCGGCTGTCGGCCCAGCCGGCGACGACCGCATGTCCGAAGAAATTCACAATCTCAGTTCCTTCGCGATTTGGTCGAGGCCGCTCGCCTGGCGGAGCTCGGCGCTTTCGCTCCACCAGCTTACACCGGGCTCGCTCTTGAACCAGGTTCGCTGCCGACGCGCGTAGATCCGGGTCGACTTCCGGATCTGGCGCAGGGTTTCGTCGAGTGGGACTTCGTCGCGAAGGTGGGCTAGAACCTCGCGATACCCGACACTTCCAAGCGGGCGGATATCGTCGCCCCATCGTGTCCGGAGCGTGCGAACCTCTTCGATCCAGCCCGCGTCGAGCATCTGCTCCGCGCGCCTTTCGATGATCGTCGCGTGCCGCTCGCGGCCCATGTCGAGAACGACGAATACCGCGTCGTATCGGGGCTGACCGAGCGCGTGCTCGGCGCGAAGAGCACCCAGGGGTGTGCCGGTTTGTTCGTAGACTTCGAGCGCTCGAACGATTCGAACGGTGTCGTTGGGATGAATCGTGTCGGCGGAGATCGGATCGACCTCCGAGAGCTGCGCATGCAGCGCAAGAGCGCCTTCCCTGGTCGCTGCTGCTTCGAGGCGTTGCCGGATTTCTTGGTCCACCGGCGGGACATCGACGAGCCCACGGACGAGCGCACGAATCCAAAGCCCCGTTCCGCCCACGATGATCGGAAGGCGCCCGCGCTCGCGAATGGCGGCAATTGCAGCGTCCGCCAGCTCCGCGTAGGCGACGGCGTCCACGTCTTGATCGGGATCGAACACGTCGATCAGGTGATGCGCCACGTCTCCGAGCTCCTCAGACGTTGGCTTTGCAGATCCGATATCGAATCCTCGGTAGACCTGTACGCTGTCGGCGCCGACGAGCTCGCCACCAAAGTGGCGTGCCACGTGGATCGCGGAGGCGGTCTTGCCGGTGGCCGTTGGCCCCGCGATGATCAGAAGAGGCTCTAGAGATTCAGCCATCGGCGGTCTCGGTGTGTCCGGACGACAACGGCACGCGCGCGACGATGCAGGATCGATGGGCGTCTCGTCTCGGCCAGATGTGGGCGACGATGCGTTGCGCCGCATCGTGGTCGAGCGGCTCGCCGTTTGGCGTCGCTGCTCGTTTCGCGAGCGCGCGGAGCGCGGCGTCCCTGCGATCGGTGCCGCGCCGCTCCAAGCTCGAGAGCACGTCTTCGAACAGTGCGGTCGCGCGCGCATCCGCGGCGAGAGCGGGGACTGCCCGCAAGACATAGGAACCCTCGCCGAGCTTCGACCAATCGAATCCGAGGGAGCTCAACAGCGCTTTGTGCTGTTCGAGCTCGGTTTGCGCAGATGGCGCGAGCTCGAGACGATCGGGGAAGAGCAGGTTCTGACGGGTGAGCTCCCCATGCTCGGCCGCGTCGCAGAGCGCGTCGTAGCGAATCAGCGCATCGGCCCGCTCGCGGTCGAAGATCAAAAGCTGCTCTTCGGCCTCGCAGATCAACAGGCACTCACGGACTTGAGCGACCAGGCGAAGCCCATTCGCGCTGCGCGTTTCGTACCTGCTGCTCGGCTCTGCAATACCGGCGGCGGCCTCGGAGGGTAGGTCCGCCAGCGGGCCTGCAGCCGAATCTCGCAATGGTCCGGGCGCCCCGATCCGCGCCTCCCAGTACGCGTCGCCTCTCGGTGCCGCGGGAAGCCGGGCGGCGATCATCCGGGTGACGAGATCCACCAGGTGCGCGGCTCGCTTGAATCGCACCTCGGTCTTTTGGGGATGCGCGTTGACGTCGACGTCCTCGGGCGACAAGCAAAGGGAAACCACCCCGCGCGGGTAGTGGCCTGGCGACAAGCGGTCTCCGTACGCGAACGCAATGGCTCGGGCGAGCCCCCGATCGACGATCGGCCGGCCATTGACCAGCAGGAACAGGTGGCGAGCTCCGGCGCGCGCGAGCTCGATCGGCGCTAGGACCGCGTCGAGAGTTACGCCATCTCGCTCGGCGTGGATCTCCTGAAGGGGCACGTCACCGAAGATTTGGTACGCGCGCTCGGCGAGGTCACGCGCCGGCAAGTACTGCCTCGCAGTCCGTCCGTCCGAGCTCACGACCAGGCGCAGCTCCGGATGGCTCAACGCCACCCGCTGACAAACCTCGAAAATGCGCGAGGTTTCGGTTTGGCGTGCCCGAAGGAACTTCCTTCGTGCCGGTACGTTGTAGAAAAGGTCATCGACTTCGACCGTCGTCCCGGGCGGGCACCCCACCGACGACACCTCCAGCACCTCGCCCCCTTCGACGACGACCCGGGTGCCCTCGAGGTCTTCCCTGGGGCGGGTGCGGATCGTCATCTTCGAGACCGACCCGATCGAGGGTAGGGCCTCTCCCCGAAACCCGAGGGTCGAGACGTGTACTAGGTCGTCGAACGACGCGATCTTGCTGGTCGCATGCCGTTCTATACACAAGGCAGCATCCTCTCGCGACATCCCGACCCCGTCGTCGGTCACGCGGACTTGACCTCGCCCCCCGTCTTCCACTGCCACGGTAATCGCGGTCGCCCCGGCGTCGATGGCGTTTTCGACGAGCTCCTTGACCAGGTTGGCGGGCCGCTCGATCACCTCGCCCGCCGCGATCTGGTCGATCAAGGTATCGTCGAGGAATCGTACCGTCTGGCTCACGGCGTGCGCGTATCAAAGCTGGTTTCGGTTGGCAACGAGGCCGGGCCGATCGGGTGCCTTCGTTGACCCTCCGACAAGCGCTCTGCTACCGTGAAATTGGGGGTGTTAGCGCACAATTCAGCGTCATGAAGGTATGTCCCGCCTGCAGAGTCGACTACGGGGGTGGAGAGGTATTCTGCCCGGTCGACGCGACGCGTCTCGTGACGACGTCGCAAATGAGCGCAAACCCGCTCAACCCCGACGATCCGCTCATCGGTGCCGTGCTTGCCGGTAAGTACGTCGTCAAAGGGCGCATCGGAGAAGGCGGGATGGGCTTGGTCTATGAGGGGCTCCATCGCGACATCGACAAGCGCATCGCGATCAAGGTCCTTCGTAACGACCTGTCCAAGCGCCCCGAGGTCGTCGCGCGGTTCCGCCAAGAGGCCAAGAGCGCGTCGCGGATCGGTCACGAGAACATCGTCGACATCTCCGACTTCGGTGAGACGACACGCGGCGCGAGCTACTTCGTGATGGAGTTCCTCGAGGGTGAAGACCTCGCGATGGTTCTCGGCAGGGACGTTACCGTCGAGGCCGGGCGAGCGTGCGCCATCGTGCTTCAGTGCTGCCGTGCATTGTCGGCGACACACGCCAAAGGGATCGTTCATCGCGACATCAAGCCCGAGAACATTTTTCTCACGAAGCGTGATGGGATCGACGACTTCGTCAAGATCGTCGACTTCGGTATCGCCAAGATGAGCGACATCGAAACGGACGGCGCGCCGGGCCGCAAGTTGACCAAGACTGGGATGATTTTCGGTACCCCCGAATACATGTCCCCCGAGCAAGCGGCCGGCAAAGAGTTGGACCACCGGGTCGACGTGTATGCCCTGGGGATTATCCTTTTCGAGTGCCTCGCGGGCCGCGTGCCATTCGAAGGCGACACGTTCATGGGGGTACTGACCCAGCACTTGTTCTCCGAGGTGCCGGCCATTGACGACCTCAACGCGGATGCCCAGGTGAGCCCAGAGCTCGAGCTGGTGATTCGCAAAGCGCTCGCCAAAGATCCTGACGACCGATATCAGGACACCGAACAGCTCGCCGAGGCGATCACCTGCGCTCTCGAAGGGCGGTTGAGCCGCGCGACCGCGATGACCCCCCCATCTGCGCTTCGCGCCGCGCCGCTGACCTCCCTCGATCCGGTGCCGCGCCGCAAGACGTCGCGCTGGATCTGGGCGGCGACCATCTTGGGTGTCGTCGCTGCGCTCGGCTGGGTCGCCTTTGGTCCCGTCTCTGGACCGGGGAGCGAAGCGGACGCAAGCGAGGCATTGGACGAGAGGGAACCGGACGAGCAGGTGATCGAGTCCGCGCAGGACGAGCTCGCTCTCGCGGACGTCGAGCCTGCGCCCGCGCTCGTCGACGTTCACGTGGCGACCAGTCCCGCGGGCGCGAAAATCCTGCTCGGCGATGGCTCGGAGGCGTGTGCGGTGACGCCGTGCACGTTCGAGGCGGCGCGGGGGTCGACCTTGGTGCTTCGCGCCAAGCTTGGTAAACGGAGGGGCCGTGCGGCGATCACGCCAACCCGAGAGGAAACCGTTTTGATCGAGCTCAAGGCCCCCAAGAAATCCACTGCCAAGCCTCGCAGTGCACAGGCCCCGAAACGCAAGCGCGAGAGGCCAGCCCGCGCCTCGGACCTCAAGGTCCCCGAGTGGGCTCAGTGAGCGGCGCCGAGCACAAGACGCTAGCCGATCTCGAGTGGGACCAGGTTGAGCGGGCCGTTGCGGATCGGTGTCGAGGTCCGCTGCGGGAGGGGCTCTCCCTGCGGCTTGCCGAGTCGTTCGAAGAGTCCGAGCGCGGGCTCGCCGAAGCGAAAGAAGCAAGGACGCTGCTCGATCGCGATGACCCGCTGCCGTTGGAGGGTGTTTTCGCAATCGCGACCTCGTTGCAACACCTCGAACGAGAAGGCGTGCTCGACAGCGGCGCGCTCAAGGACATCCGGATGACGTTGCGAGCGTCCGGGGCGCTCCGACGATTTCTCGGTCAGCGCAAAGATAGCGTTCCCTATCTGCACCGCGCCTGTGCCATCGACCCCACACTCGACGGACTCGAAGAGGAGGTCGGAATGTCGATCGGCGATGACGGCTCGATCCTCGATTCCGCCAGTGCCGAGCTCGCACATCTTCGAGAGGAGGTCGGAAACTTGCGCGCGCGGATCATTAGGAAGCTCGAAGACCTGATCCACAAGCGAAGCGCGATCCTGCAGGACTCGTTCTACACGATTCGAGAGGGCCGCTACGTGCTGCCCGTTCGCGCCGATGCGCACGAGCGCTTCCACGGCATCGTCCACGGCTCGAGTGCGAGTGGCGCGACGATCTTCGTAGAGCCACGGGAGCTCGTCGAACGTGGCAACCGCCTCAAGATGGCCCAAGCCGAGCTCGAACGCGAGGAGCGGAGGATCCTTGCCGCGCTCTCGGACCTGGTGCGTCAGTACGTGCCGCAGCTCCGCGCCGCTGCCGAGGCGCTCGACCATGCCGATTTGCGAGGCGCAAGCGCCCGCCTGGCGGTCGACCTGAGGGCGCACTTCGTCGAGCTGTGCCAGGAGCCGCGGATCTCCTTGCGCGCCGCCCGCCATCCGTTGTTGGTGCTGCGGGGCATCGATGTGGTTCCCAACGACATCGAGCTTTCGGGTGGTGAGGCTGTGGTGATCTCGGGGCCAAACGCCGGTGGCAAGACCGTCGCGCTCAAGATGCTCGGGTTGGCGGCCCTCATGACCAGAGCGGGCTTGCCCGTTCCAGCCGAGGAGGGAAGCGTCTGCGGGTTCTTTGCCCCTGTGCTTGCTGCGGTGGGCGACGAGCAGAGCCTCGCCCGAAGCCTGTCGACGTTCTCCGCGCACTTGGTCACGCTGCGGGGCGTGCTCGAGCAGGCCTCCGAGCGCGTGCTGGTGCTGCTCGACGAGCTCGCGGGCGCGACCGATCCGGAAGCCGGCGCCGCGCTGGCCTGCGCCGTCGTGAGGACGCTGGTCCAGAGGCGGGCCGCGGTCGCGGTTACCACCCACTATGAGGCCTTGAAGGCGCTTGCCGCCGAGCGAGACGACATGCACAACGCAGCAGTCGGTTTCGACTTCGACAACATGGCGCCCACGTTCCGAATGACGATGGGTGTTCCCGGCGGCTCGAACGCGCTCGAGATCGCACGACGCTACGGGATTCCTGCAGAGGTCATCGACGAAGCGCGCGGCGAGCTTCCGGAGCACTCCCGAAGCTTCGAGGCCCTGGTGGCGAAGCTCGAAACCGCGACGAAGGCCGCGCTAGAAGAGCAGGCATCCTTCCAAGACGAGCGGGCGAAGGTCGCCCAGGAGCGCACGAAGCTCGAGGTGCGCCGGCAAGAGCTCAAGGCCCGCGAGGCCAAGGGGCTCGGAAGAGAAGCTCAGAAGCTGGTCGATCAGGTGAGAGACTTTCAGCGCAGGCTCGACCACGCAAAGAAAGAGCTTCGCAAGCGCTCCGAAGCGGAGTCGGTGGCGGCAGCGGCCGCGGTGCTGCACGACGGGAGCGCGCTCCTCGCCGAGATCGACACGCATCGCTTGTCATTGGAGCCCGAGCCGGTCGACACCGCGGCGATCGATCCGAAGGCAGTTCGAGTCGGCGACCGCGTCTGGGTTGAACGGCTTCGCAGTGTCGCCGACGTCATCGAGGGCCCTGCACGCGGCAAGGTTCGCGTATCGGCAGGCATGATGAAGCTGTGGGTCGACGTGAGCGACCTGCGTGCGCTCAAGCAAGTCCCCGAGTCACCGAGCAGAGCGTCGAGGGAGGTCTCGGGCGCGCACCCGAAACCGGAGCGGGCGGTCCGAACGAGCGACAATACGCTCGATGTGCGCGGCCTTCGAGCGGACGATGCTGTCGCGTTAGTCGAGGCGTTTCTCGATCGAATGTACGGCGCGGCCGAGTCGAGCGCATTCATCCTCCATGGGGTGGGAAGCGGCGCGCTTCGAGAGGCGATCCACGAGCACCTATCGCGCGACACGAGCTACGTTGCGGGATTTCGCCAAGCCACCCAGGATGAAGGTGGCCCTCAGGTGACCGTCGTGTCGCTCAAGTAGTGGCTATGGATTGGCGTTCTGCGGTTTGCCTTCGGCGATGCGGGGCCTGACGCCAAACTGCCAGACCGCGAGGCCGACGCCGATCATCAGGATCGAGGACCACTGCGCTGGCGTCAGACCCCCGTATCGCACGTCGCCGCCTTCGAGCGGTGTGGCCCGTAGGAAGTCGAGGAAGAAGCGAACCGGCGCGTAAACCAGCGGGAGGAGCACGCAGTAGAACCCGACTGGCCGACGGCCTCGACGTTCGAGACCGATGAACAACGCTATGATGACGGCAGCGTAGATCATCTCGTAGAGGCCGAGGTCGTGGCGTGGCTGGTAGGGAGGGGCGCCAAACCGATAGTCGGACACCGCTAGCGCGAAGTTCGAGATCTTGCCGGGGTGGTCGTGCACGACGAAGCAACCCATCCGTCCGAAGAACCAGCCGAATGGCAACCCGAAACAGACCGCGTTTGCATAGGGTAGCAGCGGCATCTTCTTGCGGTATCGCCAGATGAAACAACCGAGGATGCCCCCGAAGAAGCCCCCGTACGACGAAAGGCCGAGCCAGGTGGAAAAGAACAACGAGGGTTTGTGCAGAATCTCCACGAGGGTTTCGCGCTCGTAGAAAACACCATTCAAGAAATAACCAAGGATGAAGCCGGTCACGACCGCGTAGGTCACCAGGTCGCCGGTCGCGACGGTGTCGAGGTCGTTGCGTTGCGCGAACCGACTTGCAACCCACGCGCCGAGGAGCACGCCGGTCGCCACGAGCACGCCGAACGGCTGGATCGACAGCGTGTCTCCCAACACCGGGAGCGAGAACGGGAGCGGGATGTCCCACGACTCGAGACGAAACCAAGGAATGAACAGCAAGGCGTGCATGGCGGCCGAGCCTAGCATCGACATCCTTGCGTGGCCCCCGGACAACCGCTAAGGCCTGCGCGAGGTGAAATCATGACCGAGATCATCGCCGTAGCTGCGAGAGAGATTCTGGACTCCCGGGGTAATCCCACCGTCGAAGTCGACGTCGAATTGATGGGTGGCGCGACCGGGAGAGCTGCCGTCCCATCGGGAGCCTCGACCGGCGAGCACGAAGCACTCGAGCTCCGCGATGGCGACGCCAGCCGCTACCTCGGAAAGGGCGTTCTGAAGGCTGCTGAAAACGTCGTGAACGAGATCGCTCCCCAGGTAATCGGCCACGATGCGCTCGACCAGACGGCTGTCGATCAAGCCATGTTGGACTATGACGGCACGCCGTCGAAGGCCAAGGTCGGGGCCAACGCGATCCTCGGAGTTTCGATGGCCGTCGCGCGCGCTGCGGCCGATGCGGTCGGCCTTCCGCTCTGGCGGTACCTTGGGGGCGCACAAGCACGCGTCCTCCCGACGCCATTGATGAATATCATCAACGGCGGCGCACACGCGGACAGCGGCCTCGAGATCCAGGAATTCATGGTCGTGCCGGTTGGTTTCGAGTCGTTTTCCGATGCGCTCCGCGCCGGCGCCGAGACGTTCCACAACCTCAAGAAGCTTCTCAAAGAAGCTGGGCACGCAACCGGTGTGGGCGACGAGGGCGGGTTTGCTCCGCACCTTTCGACCAACGAGGAAGCGCTGTCGTTCGTCGCGCGCGCGATCGAAGCCGCAGGCTATCGCCCCGGCGAGCAGATCGCCATCGCCCTCGACTGCGCCGCAAGCGAGTTCTACGACAGAAAAAAGGGCTCATACACGTTCGACAAGAAGCCGGTGGATGCTGCGGGCCTCGTCGATATTTACGCCGACTACTGTTCCAAGTACCCGATCGTCAGCATCGAAGACGGCATGGACGAGAACGACTGGGATGGCTGGAAGATTCAGACCGACGCCCTGGGGGGCAGGGTTCAGCTCGTCGGAGACGACCTCTTCGTGACGAATACGGAACGCGTGCAGATGGGGATCGACCGCGGTGTCGCCAATGCGATCCTGATCAAGGTCAACCAGATCGGCACCGTCACCGAGACCTTGAGCACGATCCGGCTTGGCGCGCTACACGGATACGCATCGATCATCTCGCACCGAAGCGGCGAGACCGAGGATACGTTCATCGCCGACCTCGCGGTCGCCACCAGTGCTGGCCAGATCAAGACCGGCTCTGCGTCGCGCTCGGAGCGCATTGCGAAGTACAACCAGCTGCTTCGCATCGAAGAGCAGCTCGGGGACGGGGCGGTCTACGCGGCAAAGTCCACGTTCGCTGCCTGACCAGAAGCCCGCCTCAGCCGGTAGCAAATCTCGAGGCAGACTCGCTGTCGTACTGCCCGGCTCGGAACGCGTAGTCGCTGAGGACACGCCGCAACGCCTGCACGTTCGTCGAGAAAGGCTCGGCGCGCATCTCCGCCAGCATCCGGTCCATCGAAAGGAGGGCGCGGTGACGGATGGGCGCGTAGGTGGTCAGCTTCGCGATCAGGGGGCGGTCGTCGACCGGCAACGGCAGCCCGACCGTCGCTGACGACGTGGCACGCACGCGGCCCTGGGGAGCGGGCGCAACCGAATACGAAGAGACGACGGCATCCTGTTGGTCGAGCGCCAGGATTGACGCGTCGAGCGCATGTCCTCGGGGCTCGATGGTTTCGAGCTCCTTGGGAATCGGTTCGCCTGAGGCGATTCGAAGCTGCAGCGCGACCAAGTCCACCCGGGTGACCATCTCGATGAGCGTGTGGTGCCGCGGCAAACCGATCGTTACGTCGGACACCCAGGAAAGGCCGGAGGGATCGACGTGGAACCGGACTTCGAGAAGTCCCGCGTAGCGAAGCTCGGCAGCTAACCGTCGCGCGCTCTCGAACAACGCCATCCGAAACGCCTCGCCGTCGGCTTCGAAGAGCAGCTCGGGCGATGGCGTTTCGTGAATGAGCGTGTGCTCGGTTGCTGACAGGCTGCGATCGCATTCTGCAATGGCAGCCGTTTCACCGTGCGAGTCCGCGGCGACCAGCACGCCGATCTCGCGAGGCCGCGAGGAATCCACCGCGTCACGGATGGTTCGCACCTGTGCTCGTTCGGCTGCGGCGAGGATCGTGGCCGAATCGGTGAGCGCACCCAATACGTCGAGATCGGTCCCAACGACGGCGACGTCCGCCTTTTCGGCGGCGCTGGCAAGCTCGAACATCTCGGCCTGGCCCTGGTAGCCGAGATGCGCCGCGTCTGCGCCTGCCCGTTCGAGAATCGTGGGAAGCTGGTCGGTCGGGATCGCGTCGGCCTCTTCGAAGTCGACCTCGATGCTCTGATCGGCGGCTTCGATGTGGCGGCTCGCCGGCTCGTCTTTGGGCGCGACCACGATCGACTCCACCCCCATCCGCCGGCACGTACGGGCGACACGGGTGGCGGCTTCTCCGCGCCTGAGGATCAGTACTTTGTCGAACACCGGCAGAGCATAGCAATCGACTCCCCCCAGGCACCCCGCGGCCCGACTTGACCAAACCCTACGCGGAAGCCAGTAGCGAAGCCATGGCGGTGTGGCTGCGCTCTCGTGGGTTGGAACGCCGGTCGGTTCGCCATGCAGACTTGGCATGGCGTGCGGAGGCCATGCTGGCGTCGTTGGGCCTCGACGATGCGGAGCTTTCGATTCTGCTTTGTGACGAAGGAACGATTCGCCAGCTCAACCGCCGCTACCGTAAGAAGAACGAGGCAACGGACGTCCTCGCCTTCCCGATGCAGGAGGGCCCAGGGCCCGCATCGCACCCGGGTCTGCTCGGCGATGTGGTGATCTCTTTGCCCACCGCAGCCCGGCAAGCGGCCGAACGCGATCGCTCGATCATTCGAGAAGTGACGTTTTTGCTCGCCCACGGGCTGCTTCACCTCCTTGGTTACGATCACGCCACCAAGCTCGAGGAGCAGGAAATGAAGGCGAAGACAGAGGAGCTCTTGGCGGCGGTCGAGGCGGCTCGCTAGCCCCCGGTGCTTGTGGAAAACCACGGTCGAGAGCGATGAAATCGGGGACGAGATCTTCGTGTATCGGCTGTGTTTTGTCGGGCAACCATTTGAAACCAAAGCTGATTCGGCTCTGAACCCAGCTGACCGTATATCGTGTCCTCAACCACTCGGGAGCTTGTGGACCGCTTGTGGGTAACCGCACCGCGTCGATGGGTTCAGACCCGGGGGGGCCGGGTCTGGCCCATCTCGGATCGCTTAACCCCTAGAAATTTGTTTGCGAAACCGCACAAAGGCCCTTGTCAGCAAGGAAAACCCCAGGCATAGATGGCGCCGTGCCTGTTGGGGGCTTCTTTTTGGGGGCCTTTTTTGGACCGAAGGACAGGCCACGGAGTTAGGAGGGAATTATGGTAGCGGGCAAGCGAATGACGAAGGCCCAGATCATGAGCGAGCTGGCCGACAAGAGCGGCCTCACCAAGAAGGAAATCACGAGCGTCTTCGGTGCACTTCAAGACCTCGTAAAGAAAGAGCTTGGTCGCCGTGGCCCGGGGGAGTTCGTCATTCCGGACATGATCAAGCTCAAAGTTCGTAAGATTCCGGCGAAGCCCGCTCGGATGGGACGTAACCCGGCAACCGGCGAAGAGATGATGCTTCCGCCAAAGCCAGCGTCCAAGAAGATCCGCGCGACGCCGCTCAAAAAGCTCAAGGACCTCGTTCTCTGAGCCACCGAGCCAACGAATCGAGAAGAAGGGGCCCCTCAGGGCCCCTTTTTCGTTGGCGACGCCTGAGTCGGAGCGCGTTGTGGAGGCCGTCGCGGGCGCGTCGCGCCTCCCGTACCGCGCAAACGGCCCTCGGCATAGCTGAGGATGAAGCGAATCTGATCAGCGCTGAGCTTGAAGGACACCTGGATTCGGTCGTCTTCAGGCTTGAACTCCATTCGCCGAAGCGGCCTACCAAAGCCGGCGAGAGTCATGATCAGTTGCTGCGAATAGAAGGTCGCGACTTTCTTCCAGTAGACGGAGGCCTCGCGTGCATCTTGGTCCGAAGTGTACGTCGCCAGCACGCTGACGGTCGCTTCGTCCGGACCGGTCTCACGCACCGCCACTCGCAAACGGACCGGCACGTGTTTGATGCTTCCGATCACGAAACGGTGAACTCCTTCGACTTCGAGCGAGACCGCTTCCTCCGGTCCCATCGAGAGCAACACGTCGGGACCACGCGCTGCAACGAGCCCTTCCTTCTCTCGGTCTCTAAGCTCGCGTGCCTTTGCCATCGCGAGAAGGCGCTCGAGATCCTGACGGCGTGTGATGCTGAAGTGATGCGGGCTCAGTAGGGCGATCGTGCGCGGTGTTGGGTCGAGGTTGTGCCACTGCGCTGTCACCACGCCGTGACGCTTTTGCCAACGCACGGATTTGCCTCGCGAGCGCGCGAGCCGTTTCACGCTGTTGCGCGCAAAGTTTTGGTCTCGTCGGTGCCGTCCGGCGAGCACGAGCCTCGAGCGCTGCAGATTGGGTGTCGCGACCAAGAGCCGATCGAGGTCGGCCACCGGGTCGATCCCCGAGCCCTGGAGGAGGAGCTGCCAGTCGGGAACGCCCTTCAAAAAGCTGGTCACATCGGGGCCAAGGGGGGACTCGCGAATGCGCTTGATGTCGATGCGAAGGGCGAGCTGAGCGCCGGGAGGAATGCGGGAGGGTCCGGTGAGGGTGGAGGGGGCGACGGGGACCGTGTCAGTGTCAGCGTCGGTGCCAGCGACAGTGTCAGCGTCAGTGCTAGCGTCGGTGTCAGCGCCGGTGTCGGTGCCAGCGTCAGTGTCAGTGCCAGCGTCGAACGCGACTCCCGCATCGACAGTCCCCTCATCGCCAGGCCTGTCTTGCTGCGTCCAGGATTGGATCCTTCCCGTCGCCGCTGGTGGGGGCGGGGTTGGGGCGGCCATCGCCATGCCATCGGTCAACCCAAACTCCACCTCCGCGGGGAGGGTGAGCTCGAAGTCGAAATCGAAATGGGCGGTGGCGCTCGTGATGTAGGCGAAGGCGGCGACGTGTACGGCTACCGATGCCACGAGCCCGAACGTCGTGGAAAACGCTTCGAGTTGTTGACCCGCGCGCATCCTAATGACACTTCGTAGCAGACCAGGGCTGTGGGGCGCACACGACGAGGATCGACTAGGCGGTACGGCGTGCTTATCGGCACGGTCGCCGCGCTTGCATGCGCCGGCTGTAGCATCGACGACCCGCTGACCTGGATTGGGAGGGGCCTTCGGGAGGAGCCGCGCGATCTCGGCCCGCCGCAGCGGGTGTTTGCCAAGCGTTTCGTTGCGCCGATACGAGATGCGCCGAGTCCGGAGGGTGGGCGTCTAGGGTATCTCCGGGCGGGCGCGCTCCTGCACTCCACCACCACCGAGCCCGTCGGGTACGAAGGCTGTGAGGGCGGGTGGTACGAGCTCGACACCGGCGGTTTCGCTTGTCGCGGCCGCGACATCCTGGTCTTTTCCGGCGAGCGCTTGCCGGAGCTCCGCGCCCGCCAACCCGACCTCGAGGCCGTCATGCCCTACGAGTACGCGACGGTTCGGCACAAGACCGCGCTCTACAAAAGGCTGCCCAAGGCCGACGAGGTCTACGAGGTGCCACCCGACGCGCCCGACGCTGGGGTCGAGCAATCCTCTTCCGATTCCCCGGTGATCGACAACCCCGTCGTCCTTCGCATCCTCCGGCCCGGATTCTACGTCAGCTTGGACCGCACTTTCGAAAGGGATGGCGAGACGTATTGGCGGACCCAGCAAAACGGCTTTGTGGAGGCGAAGAAGTTACGGCGAAAGAGGTGGAGCGAGTTTCAAGGGCAGATTCTCGACGGGCAGAAGTGGGACCTTCCGGTTGCGGTAACAAGAGCCGAGAAGACGACGGTCTACCGCGTGAACGACCGCGGGAAGCTCCGCCCAGACCGTGACGGTCTCGAACCGCGAACCTGGCTTCCCGTCCGCTCTCGGCGTCGCATCGAACAAAGCGTCTATCTGCTGGTCGGAAGCGGCAGGCTGGTCCGCGAGGTCGATGTGTTGGTCATCCGGCCGAGCGCGCCGCCTGCCGACGTGGGCGAGGGCGAGCGCTGGATCGACGTCGACCTCGCGCATCAGGTGTTGGTGGCCTACGAATGGAAGCAGCCACGTTACGTGAGCCTCATCTCGACCGGGCGGACCCGGACCCCGAGCCCCGAGCTCGACTACCTCACTCCAAAGGGCCTTCACCGCATTCGAGGCAAGCACCTGACCTCGACGATGGACAACGACGAGCCCGGCGAGCCGCCATACTCACTCGAGGACGTCCCGTACGTGATGTACTTCCGCGGCGCGTACGCCTTTCACAGCGCGTTCTGGCACGACCGCTTCGGGCGTCCGCGGAGCCACGGCTGCATCAACCTAGCGCCGCGCGACGCGAAGTGGCTCTACCATTGGGCAGGCCCCGATTTGCCCGAGACGTGGCACGGGGGGTCGGAGACGGAGGAGAATCCGGGGACGTGGGTTTACGTGCACGGGGAGACGCCGGGGCAGCGCAGGTAGCGGAGGGAGGATTACGGGTGGGGGTGGGCGGGTGGTGTTACTTGGCCAGCGCTGCCCGGACCGCCTTTAGGAGTTTCTGGCCCGCCGGGCCCACCTGCTTGGCTACCGCTTCTGGGACACCCTTTTCCTTGTCCTTGAACTTCTGGAGCTCCGCTTTGCTCGGGTCATGGAT
>CP070713.1:2776831-2794930 GCA_020351445.1 Myxococcales bacterium | reverse complement strand
GCGGGTTGGCAGACAGGAGAGCGCTTCCGGCTAGAGCTTCAAGAAACCTTCAACTGGGGCTGGTTCCAGGACGACATCACCCGCATGCGAGTCGGCGGCATGAATCCCTACGTGCTGGTCGTCCCGGGCTTGCCCTGGTCGGCCAACATTTCAGAGCGCCTGGCGATCGCGCAGCTTAGCGGGCACATCAAACCCAAGAAGAACAAGCCGCAAGAGCTCGGTCTGCTCGTTTCGGGCGGGACCATCAACGACCCGCGCCGCCAGGGTCTCCTAGACGACTACGGCGGGATCGGAGGTCTCGCCCTGTTTACGGATCTTCGGTGGGGCCGCTGGCAGGTCTACGCGCGCCTAGGTTGGGCGTTTCCAAGCAAGTGGTTGCTCGACAACCCGCATTTCTCCGGTTTCGTCGGCCTTGGTGTCGACGCGTTCTAAGACGTGTTCAGCCGTCCGGCTCCACGTGAATCGTCACGTCCTCGATGGACAAATGCGCGCGGAGCTTTTCCTCGATCGCGTCGGTGATCGCGTGCGCCTCCGCGGTGCTGATCCCGGAGTCCACTGTGACGACCATGTCGATCGCAGTCGTGCTGCCTGTGGAACGCGAGCGAACGGTCTTCACCTGTCGCACCCCGTGCACCGTCCGAGCGACATCGTCGATGGCCTCTGGCTCCATGGCGATGCGATCGACCAGAACCGGAATCGCCCGGCGAAAAAGCCCAAACGCCAAGAAGAGCACGAACGCGGCGACAGCGATTGCGCAGACGGTATCAAGCCACGGATAGCCACGGGACGAAACCTGCCAACCCGCGATCACGACGATGGTAGTCAGCACATCGGCAAACGTATGGCGTGCGTCCGCGCCCAAGATATCGGAGCTCAGCCGGCGAGCCCACGCGCCCTCCCACGATGCGAGCGCCACGTTGATGACGAGAACACCCGACATCAACGGCAATGTCCACGGATCGCCGAGAGTCGGTTGAGCCTCCCGGCGCAGCGCACTCAGGGCGAGCTCGATACCCAGCACGGTTAGAAGTGTGGCGAGCACGAAGACGGCCAGGGTCTCGAACTTCCGGTGGCCGTACGGATGATGGCGGTCGGGTGGCTGCGCCGAGATCCGGACGACGAACCAAGCCACCGCATTGTTGGCGACGTCGGTGAGCGAATGAAGCGCATCACCTAGGACCGCCAGCGAGCCAGTCGACACACCGACGAGGAGCTTCAGCACCAACACAGCCACGTTGGCGAGCCCTTCGATGATGATCACCCGACGAACCTGCCGGTCCCGCTCAGGATCAGACTTGTCGCGGCTCACGGATCACACCCCGCATCATCGCCCTACTCTAGCGCGAACCAGCGAGGGGTGGGGAGTTCAAGGTTGGGTTACGACAAGCGCCAGCTGGCCGAGCACTACTGGAACGTGACGACGAGCAGCTTGATTTCGACCTCGTCTTCGAGGCTGATTTTGGCGGCGATGCTATCGGTGCCGATGCCGAAGTCGTTGCGGTCGATCGTGAGCTTGCCCTTGTAGGTCGTCGTATCGACGCCTGCGCCGTTCTTGCCCTTGGCGACCTTGAGCGGAATGCTCACCAGCTTCGTCTTGCCATGCATCGTGAGGTTGCCCTTCACGATGAGCTGACTTCCCTTCGACTTCACGCCTATCGAGGCGAATCTGATTTTCGGGTATTTCGCCACGTCGAAGAAGTCGGGGCTCTTGAGATGATCGTCTCGCTTGGCGTTCTGTGTGTTGATCGAGGCCACATCGATGCTCGCCTCGACTTTGACGGTCTCGGGCTTGCTCGGATCGCCATCGATGTCGACGCTGAACTCCCCAAACTCGCCGTCCACATCGAAGATCACCGTAGCAGCGGTGAAGCTCACTTTGCTATGCGTGCGATCCAGCTTGAGCGGCGCGAATGCCGCAAACGCCGTGGACCCGACGAACAATATCCCGAGCGCCAATACCAGCGCGTGACGAACCCCATGCTTCATGGACTGTTTCCTTTCGTTCATGGCCTCTCGTACGCGCGATGCCCCCAGATGTTTCGGTTTCTACATTCGGCGCAAGTTCCTACGGACCGAGGGATTCAAAGTGAACTTCATCCCCGGTCTTTGCTCGTACAAGTTTCTCTACGTCTGGCTGGATTTGTTGCTCGCGACCGGTGCTCTCCATGTCGGGGCGTATGCCGCTCAACCTGGAATGCTACGGCCCTGGTAACCGCGCGCCTGGCGCCACACCGCGAACGGGGATTTCCGTTGCCGAATCGCGGCCACCACCGTGCCAAGCCAAGCACCGGGCAGAAACAAGAGATTGATGAGCAGCTCGTCCGCGAGACGGCTTCCGGGGATTGGAGTGCCCCGTCGACGGTCGGAGAGCGCGTTGAGGGTGTTGGCGATGCGGTTGGACACCGTCATCGCTCGAGCCACGTCTTCCACATCCTGATAGCCCTGCCGCCCCAAGACGTCGACGAGCACGGCCGGTGGTTCGCTCATCGCCGTATTGACGAAGTCGGCTTTCGTTCGCTCGCGGGCATGGGCAATCGCAAACCAAGTCCGCCTGTCGAATGCCTCTTCGTTCATGCTCTCGAGCGCAGCGAGCTCGGCATCCGACACTCCGGCCTCGAGAGCCCTCCGGGTATGGGCATGCTCGCACATGCGGCAGGCGTTGACCTGTGCGACCGCAACGATCACCTGCTCCCGAAGGGCGCGCGGCAAACGCCCGCCGATCCAGATCGACCAAAGCGACGGCAACCGCGAGACCAACCACCGTAAATCCCGAAGTAGCTCTGGCACCGTGTACGTGCGTGGGACTGGGCGGCGCGGGGCTTCAGACATCATCCGGCCCCTGCGATTCCAAGCAGCCGCTTCACCTTGTCGTGGATCTCGTGGAGGCGTTTGCTCATGTGATCCTTTTGCTTGGCGTCGAGGAGTCCGTACACGAAAAGCATAGTCTTGCGACCGTCGGCCCTGCGCACTTCGGGTGAGCGCGTGTTCGGGCCCCAGTCCTCGCGGTTCTTCCACGCATTCCAAAGGAGATCCCGAACGGCGGGTTCGCCTGGATGCTGGCGTAGCCCATCGGCGATCTCCGCAAGGCGCCGTTCATCGGCCCGGAGCCCATCGGCAGCTTCATCGGGCATGGCCGCCACATAACTGCGAATCGCTTTTTTTTGAGGGTCGCTCAGCGGACCCGTCCAATCTTCGATGGCCTCCACGAACTTCTCCTGCCGATCGCGTATCCGTTCCTCGACGGGTTTCCCAAGCTCTTCGCGGGTCTCCTCGAGGCGTTTGTCGAGCTGACGTTCCGCGTGATCGATTTGCTCGTCACGAAGAGTCGCTAGAATCGGAGCGGCCTCGTCGATGATCCAGGCGGCGACCTTGTCGAGCAGCACATTGATCTGCCGCTCGATGACGAGCATGTTCTGCTCGTTCAAACCTTTGGACAGCGCGCGATCCACGGTTGCGACCAGAAGATCCAGCCGCGCCTCCAATACCTCAGGCGCACTGGCCATCACGCGTTCCACCGCGGCACGGGTCGCCTCCTGTTGAGCCTCGTCGAGCGCGAAGACGTCCGAGATCTGGCGGGTTGCCCACCGTGCTCCGATGTTTTGAAGCAAGCCCGTGCACCCGGCCGCCAGCGTCAGCCAGCAAAGGAGGAATAGCGTGAGCGATCTCCGGCGACTCCTCGGGGCGCGGTCAGTTGGATCCATATTCGCCCTCGCCCCACATCGCGCCGATACCGAGCCCGAGCATCGGACCCTTGATCCCAACCCCTTCGTACGTCACCGGCACGATGACGTGTCCCGCTCGCGCGTCGAGGCCGACCCAGAACTCCTCGCGGAGCCGCCAATAGAGGAGTGCGCGTAGATATCCACTGAGCACGAAGTCGTTGCGAGGACCTACCCGAGCCCATCCCAAGTCGAACATCGCGCCCGCGCCGAACCAACGGTCCGGATCACCGTTGCCCCAAAGCGCGCCCAAGGCGCCTCCGGCCGTTCTCATCTTCTGCTCGCCGGAAACTGTCGTGCGGCTACCGAACCGGGCAAAGCCCTCGCCCGCCAGGTGGACGCATTTGTCGGAAGGCGGCTTCCACACCGCACCGGCAGCAAAGCCCATCAAGGCCGCGTCGGCGTTGGGATAGATCCGAGTGCTGGAGAACAAGTCGACAAACAGGCCGGGCGCCTCTTTCTTTTGACACGGGGCCTGGGCGGACACCGGCTGGGCAGATGACAGAACCGCCAACAAGACGACCCAAGGTATCGCTCGGCTCGGGCTGGGGAGGGACTCGGTCATGGCTCTTCGGGGAATATGGCACCCATTGGGGTCCGCTAGGGGTGGTCAGACGCCAAAACCTGCAAATTTTGCGCGAAATTTTCCTTGCAGTGATTCTGAGCTGCCCCTACCTTTGAAAACGAAGATGAAAGGCGTTTTCAATAGGCCCGCCCTTCTCCTTGCCTTCGCGGTCGCCAGCTCCGGCCTGGCCGCAAGCGGGCACGCGCAGGTCTATTACAGCGTCCGCGGCCTCCTCGCGGATCAGTTCCGCCAATCCGAGATCGTCGACTTCAAGCGTGTCCAGCTCTCGGTGAGGCTGCGCGAGCAAGTCGAACGACAGCTCGGAGAGAAGCTCGAGAAAGGCGAGTACATCTTCTATGTCGCCCATTCGGGAGACCGCATCGACGGGTACGCGATCTTCGACCGCGAGATCGGTCAGCACGAGTACATCGACTTCGCTACGTTCTTCGATTGCGACGGCCGGGTGACGCGAGTCGAAGTGGTCGCGTATCGCGAGCCCTACGGCGACGGGATTCGCTCCAAGCGCTTCCGCAAGCAGTTCATTGGCAAGGAAGCCGCCAGTGGTTTCAAGCCGGGACACGACATCGACGTCATCTCCGGCGCGACGCTTTCGGCACGCGCGATGGCCAAAGCCGTGAAGCGCGCAACGTTGCTGTTGCACGACACCGTGCTCACGTCGTCATAGCTTCCACCATGCAAGACTTCACTCGACCCTCCGGCAGGCTGCGCGCCCTACCCTTGGGCGCGCGCGCCGTGTACACCGTGTTTCTCGTGTTTACGCTCGTGGGCTTGGCGCTGACGCTATCTCTCACGCACGACATGGTGGGCATCGACCTATCCAGGGCCGACGAGTACTACGGAGGTGAGGCGGCGCCCGAGGAAGAGCCAGAGGTCGAAGGGGGCCCCGCGTTGGTGCTGCCCCCCGGCGGTGAGGACCTCGCGGCCTTTGAGCCCATGCCCCGCCGGAAGCTGCTGGAGATCACTCACTTCCACCTGTTTTCGATGCCGGTGTACCTGCTGATCCTCAGCCACATCTACATGCTCTCGCGTGCTCGGAAGAAATCGAAGGCCGCTTGGATCACCGCCGGGTCGATCGGCACATTGCTCCATATCGCGGCGCCCTGGCTCGTCGCACATGGCTGGATCGGCTCGGTGATCACATACGGAACCTCGGGCTTGCTGATGCTCGCCAGCTACTCATGGATGACGGTCGTGCCACTGTGGGAAATGTGGCGCCGCTAGGCACCGGCCGCGGGCATGCTAAGCAACATCTGTGGCTGAAGAGGGCAAGTCAGGGAAACGCGTCGTTGTCGCCTTGTTGGGGCTGGCGGTCGGCGTCGCATTGATCGCATGGCTCGGCGCCACGCGACTCGAAACCGGCAACGACGCCCGCCGACAGGCCGAAGGCGACGCCCAGAACGCCGCAGTGTTGAGCGAGGGCGTGCTCTACGAAGCAAAGGCAGGTGACCCCGGGACCGTGATCGCCAAGGACGTGGGGTCGGGCAAGGAGTTGTGGCGCGCCGAGCTGGGGGCCATCACGAGCACCCCCGTGCTCCTGGTTCGTGACGAGCTCATTGAAGTGCAGATCGCCGGGACGCCGTGGATGACGCTCGACCGTTCGACCGGCCAGCCGGTGGATTGATGGACGGCGCGTCGCCGGAAGTCCTCGAAGGAGGGTGCCACTGCGGCGCGGTTCGGTATCGCGCGACGGTGCGTTCCCGCGAAGCGGTCGAATGCAACTGTAGTATCTGCACCAAGAAGGGATTCGTTCACCTGCTCGTTGCCGAGGAGGATTTCGAGCTCCTTCGGGGCGCCGACGCGCTCACCACGTACACGTTTGGAACCCACACTGCAAAGCATCATTTCTGCCGCCACTGCGGGATCCACTCGTACTACAGACCTCGATCTCATCCGGAACGAATCGATGTCAACGTGCGTTGCCTGGAAGGGGTCGAGCCGTCCGACTTCCGGTTGTCCACTTTCGATGGACAGAACTGGGAGGGGAGCGTCGAAGAGCTCCGCGCGCGTGATCGCACCCGTCAGTGAAGTACGATCGACTGCCAGCGCCCTCGCTTCCACATCAGCGCGAAGGTGAGCGACTGGAAGGCGCGGTAGATCACCTGGACAGCGAACACCGCCAACAGCCCCAACCCCATGAGGGGACCGAGAACGTAGACGAGCGGGAGAAAGATCAGCCACTGGTAGCTCGTCGCGATGAGCATGACTCGCTTGACGTCCCCGGCCCCGATCAAGGCGTTCATCAGCACCAGGCCTATGACATCGAGGAACATGAAGGCAGCGACGAGGCGCAGCGGGCTTTTGGCAATCGCAAGGGTCGCCGGCTCGTGAATGAAGCCGCTCAGGATCCATTCCGGAACCAGCACCGCGGGAATGCTGAGCGCGCCGACGAACAAAACCGCAATTTTGGCGACGTCCCATCCCCATTGTTTGGCGTCCTGTGGATTCCCTCGTCCGAGCGCTTGACCTGCAAGCGATGCCGCAGCCAACCCGAAGCCGATCCCTGGCAAAATGGCGACGAGAACCAAGTCGATGATCACTTTGGTTGCCGCGAGCTCCGACGTCCCCATCCGCGCGACCAACGCGAGGAACATCGTCATGCCGGCAGCGAAGAAGAACTGTTGAAGCCCCGCCGGGGCGGCCAAGCGAATGATCGTTGCAATGGTTTCGCGATCGGGTAGCGAGCGTAGAAATCCGGCATCTCGGGCGTAGCTGCGTCCCAGGAAAAGATAGGACACCATCCCGAACACGGTCGCGATCGCCGAAGCGACGCCGGCGCCCGTCGCGCCGAGCTCGGGTGCGCCGAGGTTGCCGAAGATCAACACCCAATTGAGGAAGATGTTGAGGACGTGCATCGAGATCAACGTGCGCATGTAGAGGATCGACTTGTCGACGGCGTTCCAATACCCGCGGAAGGCAAAGTTCATGCCCATCGCGAACATCGCAAACAAGCGCGCTCGCAGGTAGGGCACTCCCTGCTCGACGACCGCCAAATCACTGGTGAGAACGGGGAAGTACTCGGGCGCAAACGCGATCAACATCGTCGACCATGGAACGGCGATGACCAACGCGATCACGAGGCCACCGTTGAGCGGAATCGCGGTCTCGTCACGACGCCCTTGCCCCATGCGGCGTGCCGCCATCGCTTGGACGCCCGCGGACAGGCCCAAAATGAACGAAGAAAGGAGAAAGTTCGCGAAGCCTCCAAGGCCGACACCGGCAAGCGCGGCGTCTCCTAGCGTGCCAACCATTGCCGTGTCGACGAGGTTGAGCACGTTTTGCGACAACATGCCGCCGATGATGGGAAGCGCGAGCCCCAAGATCCGGCGCCGACGGCGAAGGGGCACGCCGAGGACGTGCCCCGCTGCATGCGCCGCCTCAGCCACCGCCCGACTCTAAGACCATCCCAACGCGCGGCACCTCAGCGCGGCGCCATCCGGATGGCTCCATCGAGGCGGATGACCTCGCCGTTGAGGTAACTGTTCTCGACGATGTGACAGGCAAGCGCGCCAAACTCCCGCGGACGCCCGAGCCGGCTCGGGTGCGGGATTGCTGCAGCAAGCGCGTCGCGGATCTCGTCCGGGAGCATACCCAGTAACGGCGTATCGAACGTGCCCGGCGCAATCGTCACGACCCGAATCTGAGCCTTGGAGAGATCTCGCGCGGCCGGCAAAGTCAGCCCGACGATCCCGCCCTTGG
Organism: Myxococcales bacterium; assembly: GCA_020351445.1. Classification (GTDB taxonomy): domain Bacteria; phylum Myxococcota_A; class Polyangia; order Polyangiales; family Houyiibacteriaceae; genus SG8-38. The sequence continues at coordinate 2,786,929 of CP070713.1, read as the reverse complement.
ACGCAGAGTAGGCAACCTGTCCGATCTGGCCATCGAACGCTGCGACAGATGCGGTGTTGACGACCACACCTCGCTCACCATCCTCGGGCTCATTTTTGGCCATCGCCGAAGCCGCGAGCCGAAGGATGTTGAACGTTCCGATGAGATTGACGGAGATGACCTTCTGGAAAACCCCGAGATCGTGCGGCGTGCCGTCCTTGCCGACCGTTCGCATGGCCATACCGATACCGGCGCAGTTGATCGCCGCCCGAAGCGTGCCCATCGACGTCGCCTGTTCGACCGCAGCCTGAACTTCCTCGGCATTGCTCACGTCGGCGCGAGCGAACGTCGCGGCATCCCCGAGCTCGGCAGCGAGCTGGTTCCCGCGGTCCGCGTTGAGGTCGATGATGACGACCCGCCCTCCCTGGGCCACGAGCTGACGAACAGTTGCCTCGCCCAAGCCAGAAGCTCCACCGGTCACTAGTGCTACCGAACCCTTGATCTTCATTTCGGCCCTCCGGCCGCAGATGCTTGGTCCAAGCCGGCCCCCCGTCAAGCAGCTAGCGTGCAGGGCCGCCTGCGGCTAAAACCGGGCGCGTTCACGCTGGGTAAGGGGACCAGTGCTCTTCAACAGCCTCGACTACATTCTGTTCCTGGGCATCGCGATCGCGGGGTTCTGGGCGTTGGCTCGCAACGCCCAGCTGCGGATCGTCTTCGTCTTCGTGGCGTCCTGCCTGTTCTACATGGCGTGGCACCCCGCCTACATCGTCCTGATCCTCGGGTCGACGGTCATCGACTACGTCGTTGGCCTTCGAATCCACGCCACCGAGGGCGAAAAAGCCCGCAAGCGGTGGCTGATGGTCAGCCTGGTCTGCAACCTCGGGCTCCTCGGCATCTTCAAGTACTTCAACTTCACGTCCCAGGCGACAGCCGACGTTTTGAAGCTGTTTTTCGACATCGAGATCCCAAACCCGCCCTTCCTCGACGTGCTCCTACCGGTCGGCATCTCCTTTTATACGTTTCAGACCCTCAGCTACACGATCGACATCTACCGCCGGAAGCTCGAACCGACCCGCAACTTCTTCCAGTTCGCTTTCTTTGTCACTTACTTCCCGCAATTGGTTGCGGGCCCGATCGTCCGGGCTTCCCAGCTCCTCCCCCAGCTCCAGCGCAAGATCACCCTCCGCGACGAGCAGGTCACGCAAGGCCTCTTCCTCATCGCGACCGGAATGGTGAAGAAGGTCGCCATTGCGGACTACCTCTCGGTCAATCTCGTCGACCGCGTGTTCGATCAGCCGGCGCTCTACAGCACAGCCGAAGTCGTCATCGCCCTCTACGGCTTCACGATGCAAATCTACTGCGACTTCTCCGGCTACACCGACGTCGCACGTGGGTCGGCGAAGCTCATGGGCCTCGAGCTCCCCGAGAACTTCGACAGGCCGTATCAGTCCGCGAGCCCGGCGGAGTTCTGGCGTCGCTGGCACATCACGCTGTCCACGTGGCTTCGCGACTACCTGTACTACCCTCTAGGGGGCTCGCACGTAGGCCCTGCCCGCGCCTATTGGAACCTCTGGCTCACGATGTTCCTCATCGGCATCTGGCACGGCGCATCGTGGACGTTCGTGTTCTACGCCATCCTCCAATCGATGGCGATGGTGATCCATCGCTTCTTCTACCGGCGGTCGGGCCGGACCCGCGACACGGTCGATGTCTGGCAATTGCGCGCGTTCAAGGTGTTTTGGGCGCTTCAGTTCGTGGTGTTCTCGCGAATCCTCTTCCGCGCGACGAGCCTTCAAAACGCCATGGAGGTCACGACGAGGCTCGGATCGGGGACGTTTTCGGTCGCACAGATCTCGCTTGGCGTCTGGGCGATGTTGATCTTGACCTTCGCCGCCCACTACACGCCAAAGCGCTGGTTCGAGTCGATCGAGCTGCAATTCAAGTCCATGCCCGCGCCTGCCCAGGGGGTCACGTTGGCGGCGGTTGGCTTCGCCCTGAGCATCGTCGCAACGAGCCAGGTCGTTCCCTACATCTACTTCCAGTTCTAATGCTGAAACGAATCTACAACCAGCTCACGCCTTTGCAGCACCTGACCACGGTGACGGTGTTCATGTTGGCCGCGTGCGCGCTCACCTACGTGATTCCACCGATGGAGGGGCTGCGTCCTTGGATTCCGGGCGAGGAGGGGCTCCCGGTCGTGCGCCTCTTCAAGCTATGGGGGGAGATCCCGGCATTCGCCGGCCACGGAGGGTCGTATCGCGCATCGACTAGCACGGAAGCCGGAGCCGAGCGCCTGGCCGAAACGGTGGGCGAGACCGTGGCGGCAAACCTCGGTGCGAGGCCGGTGACCCCAAGCAAGCCAGAGGACGGCTTGAACATCGACCCAACGGAGTACGCCGGCATTTCGGTCTACATCGAAGATCCGACGGGACGCGGCATGCGGGGGTTTTACGAGGCGCTCGAAAACACGGCTCGGGCCGACAAAGGCGCGATCACGCGAGTGGGCCACTATGGCGACTCGAGCATCGCAACCGATCTGATCACCTCGACCGTCCGAGAAAATCTTCAGGCGCGCTTCGGCGACGGCGGCCATGGGTTCGTTTTGGCTGCCAAGGGCTACATCCCCTACAAGCACCGCGGCGTTCGACAATCTTCCAATCCCGAGGCCTGGGATGTTCGCGAGGTCGTGCGCCGACAGGACCGCTACGGGCGCTACGGCTATGGAGGCGTGCAATCGCGAGCACTGCCAGGCGCGTGGGCGCGGGTTGGCACCGCCAAACGGGGTGATATCGGCGTCGAGGCGTCCCGGTTCGTGATCTACTACGAGACGCAACCGCGCGGCGGGAAATTCTCCGTCCGGCTCGACAAGGAGGAGCGGGAGATCGTATCGACCAAAGCCGACGTGCTCGGCGACGGGGTCTATTCGATCGAAGCGCCCGACGGGCCTCATCAGATCGAGCTTCGTTACGCAAGGGGCGGTGCGGTCAACCTCTACGGCGTCGCGGTCGAACGAGATGGCCCCGGCGTCGTGTACGACTCGCTCGGTTTGGTCGGTGCGCGCGCCAATCGCCTGCTCAACTACGACGAAGCACACATCAAGAACCAACTCGAACAGCGCGGCGTGAACCTGATCGTCCTCGGCTTCGGAGGAAACGAAGCAAGCGACGATCGCCCCGAAGAGGCGTTTTACGAAGACTATCTCCGGGTGCTGCGTCGCATGCGGCAAGGGCGCGAGGACTTGAGCTGTCTCGTATTCGCGCCACTCGATCAAGCTCGACGGCACCGCGGACGCATCCGCACCCTGCCCACGATTCCCCTGATCGTGTCAGCTCAACGGCGGGCCGCCTTCGATTCCGGATGCGCCTTCTACGACACCTGGCAAGCGATGGGCGGCGAGGATGCCATGCGGCGTTGGTACAGGGCGCAGCCCCGACTCGCGATGGGCGACTTCCGGCACGCGACACCAGCCGGCTACGAGATCATTGGCAACATGTTCTACAAAGCGCTACTGGCGGGCTTTGCCGACTACCTCTCGAGCGAGTCTTCCGCGGCCCCCGCATCGCGACCGCCCAGCTCGGGCATCCCTTCGAGCAACGCCGACAGCAGCACCTCACCCAAGCGCTGATAGCCGACGCGGGTGTAGTGGATGTGATCCTGCGACGCGTACGCGGGGTCGGTCGCCGCCCATTGCACCATCGAAAGTGCACCGCCTTGGAACGCCACCAGATCGAAGAAACCGCAGCCATGCTCGAGGGCAACGCGATGCTGCACCTCGATGAGGCGGGCGGTTCGTGAGCGATCTTCGAACACGCGCTGCTCGACTTGCATCGGCCGATCCGAGGGGCCGATCAACAGACACGATGCTTCGGGCACCGCATCCCGCATGCGCTCGACCACGGCACGAAGGTCACGCTCGTAGTCTTCGAGGGGTGATTCGTCCCCGCTCTCGTTGGTCCCGTAGGCCAGGACGACCAAGTCGGGCTCCCTTCTCCGAAGATGCTCTTTGTACAACTCGTCGTCCCACAGGAGCTGATAGCGAGCTCGCGAGCCGTTGATGCCAAGGGTATCCACGACGACGCCAGGCCGATCGCGCTCGACCGCGAGACCGAACAACCAGACAGGTCGCTTACTCAGGGTACGAATTTCAAAGCGATGGGGCGCATCGGGGACGCGAAACGCAGCGTAGCCGGTCGAAGCCTCGGACGCGCGCGTGGAAATGCGGCGCGCCCTCCGGCCGTCGATCAACACATCCATGTCGCCGCCTCGAGGGTGCTTCATGTAGTAGAGCTCGAAGAAGCTTGCGCTTCGCCCGTACTCGCCTTCCTCCGCGGTATACACCGCACCAAAGGACCCAGGGCGTTTGCTCTCCATGGCAATCCCAGCGAGGCCGACGCGCTCGACCTCCGAATCACCCACGCGAATGCGATGGGTCTCCCATCGCTTCCCATCGCTCTCGATGTTGATGTCACGGTGCCGGTAGGTGCGCCACGGGTGCACGGGGACCAGGAAGCCATGACCCGCATCACCGTAACGGGCCTGGAGCTCCCGTCGGATGTAGCCGGTGAACAGATCGCTCGCGACGTGCGACGCGCCGTAGAAAATCAGTCGGGCCTGTCCTTCTCCAGCAGCCGCACGCGCGAGAGCTCGATGTAGCGCGTCCAGCGACTTCCCGTCGCGATCCTCGATCGCGATGTCGAGGCCGAGCTTGTCGTTCGGCGGCGGCTCTAGAAGTTTCGGTCCCATGCGCTGCCCCGAGCGGACCGCTTCGAGCACCGCGGTCTCATCGATTGCAGCTGGCGTCTTCGGAGTCGCGTCAGCGGAGGTCGTCGACGCGCCGTAGCCAAGCGTCCAAACGCCTGCCATGGCTACCCCAACCAGCACGATCGCCAACGGCGAACCCCATAGATTCCCGAGCCGCACGACCCCACAATGGCGATCCGGCACGATCGAGTCAAATTGACGTGAAAACGAGGGAAAAGTCGGCCATGATGCGCGCCATGAAATCGCGCGAGCTGCTGCTCAAGGCCGCGGTGTTCGACGTCGCTCGCTTGACGTTCGAGGGCCCCGACGGTCGTGAAATCATCCACGACGTGATCGAGCACCCGGGAGCGGCGGTGATCCTCCCCCAGTTGGACGACGGCCGTGTCGTCTTGATACGCAATCTCCGTCGGGGTGTGGGCAGGGTTTTATGGGAGCTTCCCGCCGGTATACTCGAGGCCGGCGAGGCCCCCGAGGTGTGCGCGGCGCGGGAGGTCGAGGAGGAGACGGGCTATCGCGCCGGAACCATCGCGCCTCTCACCGAGTTCTTCGCCTCTCCGGGCATTCTGAACGAACGCATGTATGGCTTTCTGGCAACCGACCTCGTGCCAACTGCCCAGGCGCTCGATGATACCGAGGAGATCCAGGTCTTCCCGATTCCCCAGTGGCAGGTTCGAGACATGCTCAGGGACGGACACATCGAAGATGCCAAGACCATCGCCCTCCTCCTGTACTGGATGCACCTCTACGCTCCGTAAGATCCCCGCCTGAGCATCGACGTCGATGGAGCTGCTGACCCGCATTCAAGACAACTGGATCGTCCTGTTGATCCCGCTGATCAGCTCGCTGGTCGGTTGGTTTACTAACGTGGTCGCCATCAAGATGATGTTCTACCCGGTGGAGTTCGTCGGCATTCCGCCCTATCTCGGCTGGCAAGGGGTAATCCCCGCCAACGCGCTTCGACTCGCCAAGGTCTCGAACTCCCTGATCACGCAAAAGCTGCTCTCCCTGCGGCAACTGTTCGACGAAACCTTCAGCGCCGAGGCGTTCGCCGGCAAGCTCGGCACCGTCATCGATGACGTCACGGAGCAGGTGATCGATGAGGTCGCCAAAAAGCACGCCAAGCGGGTGTGGGACAACGCGGGCGAGTTCATGCAGGGCAAAGTGCGGGCGCTGGTCCGCGCGGAAGTGGTCGAGGTTTCGCGCGCGATCGCCATGGATATGGCGGACGACATCGACAACATCATGGACATCGAAAAGACGGTTCTCGAAGCCATGGAGCGTCACAAGGCGCTGATGGGCGAGATGTTTTATGAAGTCGGCCGCCAGGAGTTCAAGTTCATCGAACGTTCGGGCCTCTACTTCGGCTTCCTGTTCGGAGTCTTCCAGATGATCATCTGGGTCCTCTACCCCGCACCTTGGATCCTTCCCGCCGCCGGCTTCTTCGTCGGCTATCTGACGAATTGGATCGCGATCAAGTTGGTGTTCGCGCCGCGCGAGCCCGTAAAGGTTGGCACGATGACGGTGCAGGGCCTGTTTCACAAGCGACAAAACGAGGTGGCGGAAGCCTTCGGCCGAATCGTCGCAACGCGCGTGCTCAATGCCGACAACATCGTGAGAACCGTCATGGAGGGGGATGGCGGGACGCGGATGAGCGAAATCGTCGAGCGTCGCATCGGCGAGCTGATCGCGAAGTACGAAGCTCACCCGATGGCCAAGCTTGTCCTGCCAGAAGATAAGCGCTCCGCACTCCGAGCGGAGCTCCTCGAACGAATCCAGACGGAATGGCCGAAGCCGGGTGGTTTTTTTCATACTTTCGCCGGCGAGTCGGTGGATCTTCAGGGAGAGCTCGAACGCCGGATGAAGGCTCTCGATCGAGTGAGCTACGAAGGGGTGCTTCGACCGGCGTTCCAGCAAGACGAGTGGAAGCTGATCGCCGCTGGGGCTGTACTCGGCACGGTCGCCGGCGTCTTGCAGCTGGTCTACATCTTCGGCGACGCCATGGAACGGCTGAGCAGGTAAACGATCGGGCGCTGGCCGACCTCTCATTCAACGGCTAAACACTGAGCTGTGGAACAAACCGCCACCTTGCTCGTCTGTTGCCCCGATCGCAAAGGCCTCGTCGCAGCGCTTGCGCAAGTCCTCTATGGACACGGCGCCAACATCCTCGATGCGGACCAACATACCGATCCCGTAGCGGGTCAGTTTTTCCAGCGCATCAAGTTCGACATGTCGGAACTGCACACCGATCGACGAAGCTTGGAGACCGCCATAGGGGAAGTCGCCACGCGCTTCTCGATGAACTGGCGCATCGCGGATGGCCTTAGCCGCTGCAGGACCGCGATCTTCGTTTCGAAGTATGACCATTGCTTGTACGATTTGCTGCTGAGGCAACGCGCTGGCGAGCTGCGGACCGAGATCCCGCTGATTGTCAGCAATCACGCCGACCTCGAGCCGGTAGCAAATCAGTTCGACGTGCCATTCCATCACCTTCCGATCACCAAAGAAACCAAGCGCGAGCAGGAAGCCAAGGCCCTCCGATTGCTGAAGAAGGAAAACGTCGATCTCGTCGTGTTGGCCCGGTACATGCAAATCCTCACCGACGACTTCTTGAAGGCGTACGATGGCCATGTGATCAACATTCATCATTCGTTCCTGCCGGCGTTCATGGGCAGCAAGCCCTACCACCGAGCTTTCGAACGTGGGGTCAAGCTGATCGGCGCGACCGCCCACTACGCCACGGCCGATCTCGATGAGGGGCCGATCATCGAGCAGGACGTCGTGCGGTGCTCCCACCGCGATTCCGTTCAAGACCTGGTACGCAAGGGCCGCGACCTGGAAAAGGTCGTGTTGGCGCGTGCCGTGCGTTGGCACCTTGACGACCGAATCCTAGTCTACGACAACAAGACGGTCGTCTTCAACTAGGGAGTCCGTATGTCCGAACGAGTGAAGCTCACCATAGACAACGCCGTCGCGACGGTTTGCATGTCGCGCCCCGAGAAGCGCAACGGCCTGGACCCGGACATGTTCGACGGGCTCATCACCATGGGCAAGCGCATCATCGCAGACAAAACCGTCCGCGCGGTCGTCCTGCACGGGGAGGGCAAAGGTTTTTGCGCCGGGCTCGATTTTGCCTCGTTCCTCGGCTCGCCGGACTTGATGCAGAAGCTGCTCGAGCGCGGCGAAGAAAGCCCAGCCAACATGGCGCAGCGCGCGGCGTGGATTTGGCAGGAAGTGAAGGTGCCGGTGATTGCGGCGGTCCACGGGGTCGCGCTTGGCGGTGGGCTCCAGATCGCCCTCGGCGCCGACCTTCGCTACGTCACCCCCGATGCGCAGCTTTCTGTCATGGAAATCAAATGGGGTTTGATTCCCGACATGAGCATCACGCAGACGCTGTTACGACTCGTGCCGCTCGACGTCGCCAAGGAATTGACCTTCACGGGGCGCATCATCTCCGGCACCGAGGCGGTCGAGCTCGGTCTCGCCACGAAGGTCTCGGACGATCCTCTCGCGGACGCCCTGCAGACCGCCAAACTGATCGCGACGAAATCTCCACACGCGATCCGCGCGGGGAAAACACTCCTCGACGAGGCGCCTGGGATGTCGCGCGCCGACGCGCTCAAGCTCGAGACCGCGCTTCAGGTCACCCTTCTCGGCAGCCCCAATCAAACGGAGGCCGTGCAGGCCAACATGATGAAGCGCGAGCCGTCGTTCAAGGACCCGGAATAGTCAGCAGCCGATCAACCGGCATCGGGCGGCCGCGATACGCGCGGCTGGTACTGGCAGCAATCCGGCGGACACACGTCGTGGGATGGGCCGCGTTTGCCCAACGCCTGGCGCCCCGTAACCTTGCCGAGGCGTTCCTCTATGAGCTCCCGAATCATGGAGATGAATGCAGGGTGGGTCCCTACGGTTGCCGCGCGGGTCAGCGTGATGCCGAGCTCGTTGGCGTAGTTCCTCGCGTCGTGATCGAGATCCCAGATCACCTCCATGTGGTCCGACAGGAACCCAATCGGCGAGACCACCACGTCTTGCACGTTGATCTGCGATAGCGCGTCGAGGTGCTCGAGGATGTCCGGGCCCAACCAGGGAATGTGCGGCGGCCCACTGCGGCTCTGATAAACGAGCTGCCAACGCTCGTGGCGAGCTCCCTCAGCAACCAAGCGGGCCGTTTCCTCGAGCTGTTCGGCGTAGTCGCAGGTCTCGGCCATCGCCACGGGAATGCTGTGCCCGGTGAACGCGACACGAGCGCATTCGCGACGCTCTTTGGGCAAGGTCTCTAGGACGGCCAGCAGGTGGTCGACGTTGGCTTCGATGAAGCCCGGGTGATTGTAGAACGCGCGCAACTTGTCGACGATAGGTGCACCTTCGCCCAGCTCTTCGCGAGCCTTCGCGATGTTCTCGAGATACTGCCGACACCCGCTGTAGCTGCTGTACGCGGACGTGAAGAACCCGAGAGCGCGTTTCTTCCCGTCATCGCGCATCTGGTGTAGCGCCTCCAAGATGAACGGGTTCCAATTGCGATTCCCCCAGTAGATCGGGAGGTCGATGCCGCTGCTGCGAAGCTCTTCTTCGAGGGCTGCTATCAAGGCGCGGTTCTGTTCGTTGAGCGGGCTCTTGCCCTCGAAGTGGTTGTAGTGCGCGGCGACTTCCTTGAGCCTTTCCGGAGGAATGTTCTTGCCGCGGGTCACGTTCTCGAGGAATGGCATGACGTCCGCGCGCTTCTCCGGCCCCCCAAAGGACACCAGGAGAACACTGTCGTATTCTGGATCCGTGTCGCTCACGGCCGAACTCTCGCGCCTAAGGCCGGCAGTTGCAAGCTAAGAGTCTTGCCAAGCGATCAGAGCTGTGCTCTAGGTTGCTCGTGCGGGTGACAATCCTGGGAAGCGGGAGCGAGGGGAACGCGCTTCTATTGGAGTCCAGAACGACCTGCGTCTTGGTCGACGCCGGGATCTCGTACCGCAAGCTCGTTCAGCGGTTTTCAGCGATCGGCCGAGAGACTCCGAAGAACGTCGGCGCTTTGATCGTGACGCACAGCCACGGCGACCACGCAGCGCATGCGTCGACCTACGCGACGCGCCTAGGGTGTCCGGTCCGCGCCAGCGAAGCGACGCTGCCGTCGGTCCAGCTACGTCCTGCGGTGGAAGCCGAGACGTTCACGGTGGGGCGGCGCTTTGTCGTCGGCGACATCACGATCCACTCACGTTCGATTCCTCACGACGCGCCCCAGGTCGCCCTCGTCTTCGAAACGAAACAGACCGCCGTCGGCCTGGTGACCGACCTCGGCCACATTCCCAAGGGGCTCGGGCACTTTCTGAGCGAATGCGAAACGCTCTTGCTCGAAAGCAATCACGACCCCGA
>CP070713.1:2768737-2776731 GCA_020351445.1 Myxococcales bacterium | reverse complement strand
TTTCCAGCACCTCGGTGACTTGCTTCGGCGAAGCGCTGCCGATGGCGATCGGAAGTACGGAAAACACCCCGAGCACCTCCTGCAGAAACGGGAGCTGGACCTCGAGAGAATGCTCCCAGTGGTGGGCGTCATCGAGGACGTGCACGAAGGGAAGAGCCAGGACCTCGCGCCGTGCGCTTTCGTCGATAGGCACGGCCCCGAGGGGCGTCTCGAAGGCCGTGTGGCTGGGGAGGGCAAGACCATGGAGCGGGACGTGATGACTCGGCCCGAGGAGCACAACGCGCTCGATGACGTCGCGCGACCGCTCCCACTGGACAAACGCGTTTGCAGCAACCGGGCCCGAGTACATGTAGCCCGCGTGAGGCACGATGAGCGCTTTCGGCGCAGGCCCACTCGGCGCAAGCGATGCGCGTGCTTCGTCTAGATACTCGCGAACGAGGCTTCGCAACGCATGAGCACGTGCTGGGTAGAAAGAACCCGCTACCGCCGGTGGTCGAACGGCCGCCATGGTCTGACTCTGAGCACGTGTGGCGAGTTGTCAATGTTGCGTTTTCGGGGGTTGCCAGCCAACGGCCTCGTGTGCATCGTGCTCCTGATGGAGGAGACGCTCACATCGACCGTGCAGACGAAGTATTGGAGCCGCCTCGAGGACGGCCGGGTCCTGTGCGAGCTTTGCCCGCGCGCGTGTAAGCTCAACGAAGGCCAGCGTGGCCTTTGTTTCGTCCGGGCACGCGAAAACGACGGAATCGTTCTCACCACATACGGTCGCTCTAGCGGCTTCTGCGTGGACCCGATCGAGAAGAAGCCCTTCAGCCACTTCCTGCCTGGAACACCCGTCTTCTCGTTTGGAACGGCGGGCTGCAATTTGACCTGCAAGTTCTGCCAGAACTGGGATATCTCCAAGTCGCGAGAGATGGACACACTCGCGGACGCCGCGGGCCCCGAGGAGATCGCGGACGCGGCCGTGCGCCTAGGCTGCCGTAGCGTTGCGTTCACCTACAACGACCCGGTGATCTTTCTCGAATATGCCCGAGACGTCGCGGCGGCGTGCAAGGATCGCGACGTGTGCACGGTCGCGGTAACCGCAGGCTACATCAACCCGGAGCCACGGGCGGAGTTCTTTTCGTTCATCGATGCCGTAAACATCGACTTGAAGGCGTTCGACGACGATTTCTATCGGCGCATTGCCGGAGGTCAGCTCGAACCTATCCTCGACACGTTGCGGTACATCCGAAGCGAAACCGACGTGTGGCTCGAGATCACGAACCTCGTGATCCCGGGGCACAACGACGCGGATGATGACATCCGCCAGATGTCCGAGTGGATCTTCGAAGAGCTCGGCCCCGATGTGCCGCTTCATTTCTCGGCGTTCCACCCAGACTACAAGATGCGTGACGTCCCCCCGACGCCTCGGGCGACTTTGAGGCGCGCCAGAGAGATCGCGAAGCAGGCGGGCATTCGCCACGTGTACACCGGCAACGTTCACGACCGGGAGGGTGACACCACGTATTGCGCAGAGTGCGGAACGGTGCTGATCGCCCGCGATTGGTACGAGATTCTCAAATGGAACCTCGATAACGGAGCGTGCCCCGAATGCGGTGCGCGGTGCGCGGGCGTCTTCGAGCCGCGCCCCGGCACGTGGGGCGCCCGGCGGCTGCCGGTCAAAATGGAGCCGGACGGAATCGCGCTTTCGTAGGGCGAAGCGCGCTCACGCTGCCGCTTCTTGCGGCGGCGTCAGGACCTTCCCCAGGAAGTCGAGCACCGCGCGAATACGCGCGCTGTCCCGAAGATCTTTGTGAACAGCTTGCCAAATCTGGCGAGGCTCGGGAGCGCCTTCGAGGGGGACCCGAACGAGCTGACGATCGTGGTCCGCGACGAGACAGGGAAGCAAGCCGATCCCCGTTCCGGCGACGGTAGCCGAGTAGATGGCGGACACGCTGTCGGACCGCAGCGCAACGCGGGCGCCATCCATGCGCGCTTCGATCCAATCGTTCTCGCGGCGAAACGGACGAACGTTGGCGAAGAGAATCATTTGATGCCCCACCAGAGAGTCCTTCGGAAGGCCATACCGATCGGCATAGTCGAGCGACGCGTACAGCCCGAGGTGGATGAACGAGAGCCGCTTGATGATGAGATCTTCCTGTGTCGGGCGAGCGAGGCGAAGGGCGATGTCGGCTTCGCGGCGCGCGAGGTTGACGCTCAAGTTGGTGCACTGCAACTCGAGTTGGATCTCCGGATAGCGCTCGCGGAAGCGCCGAAGGTGAGGCGCGATGAATCGCGTCGTGAGCATCTCGGTGGCGGTGAGCCGAACCACGCCCTCGAGTTTCTGGTCTTCGCCCGCGACGTCGCGCTCCACCCCGAGGGCCTCTCGTTCGATTCGCTCGGCGCGCGGTAGCAAGCGGTGGCCGGCCTCGGTGAGAACATAGCCGCTGGGGGTTCGATCGAAGAGCCGGGCGCCGAGCTCGTCTTCGAGCTTCAGCAACCGGCGGCCGACGGTGGTGGGGTCCAGCGTCAATGCAGCCCCCGCTGCAGCGAGCGTCCCCTGACGGTGAAGCGTCAGGAAGTACCGAACATCGTCCCAATTGAACATGGCCTGCATCATCGCAGCGCTAGGCTGGATCTGCAACTGCAAAAGTGCGCCAATCGACTGCGAACAAGACCGCTTACGGAGCGCTAAGTCTTTCATATCACCAACGAAAGGAGCCGATCATGCACACACTAAATCAACTGGACCCCAATCTCTATCTGGAGGCCCTTCGGAAGCAGGCGCAGGTTTGGGAGGACCTGATCACGGCCTTCGAAGATGCGTGGAATCGCGCGTTCAGCCCGAAATGGAAGGTCCAAGTCCGGATTACCGAGGAAGAAGTTCTGGCTGACCTGGGTTACGGACGGGACTGAGAAGCTGCAACGAAGGCGAAAAGTCTGAAATTTCAACATTGAATCACAGTTTCAACACATAAGTCTGCTAGCATAGGAATTCGGGCACCGAGGGGACCGATGGATCGACCTATGCGTACTTGGCTTGCGGCCTGCGCCGCTCTTTGGATGATGGCCGCAGGCTGCGGCGGTGGAACCAGGCCCAATGGCCAGATGGCTCCAGAAATCACCTCGACGCCGCCGTCGACGGCGACGGTTGGTGTTCCTTTCAACTACACGGTCACGGCCAGCGGAATGACACCGATGTCGTTCGCCGTCGTGTCGGGTCCCGAGAGCTTCACAATCCATCCGGCGACCGGCGTCGTGACATGGACTCCCGAAAACACCGGCGCGGCGCCGGTGCAGATCACCGCGATCAACCTTGCGGGAACCGACACGCAGGCGTTCGAGGTGGGGGTCGAGGGCCTGCACGGGCCAGTCTTCATCACCGAACCTCCAACCGAAGCCACGGTGGCAGCGCAGTACGCGTACGACCCCGAGGTCGTCGCCAATGGCGAGGTTTCCTGGAGCGCGCCGCAGGCGCCCGACGGCCTTGTGATCGACCCGGAGACGGGGGCCGTCCGTTGGACGCCAACCTCCGATCAAGCCGGTATGCAGGGCGTCACCATCCGCGCGACCGAGGTCGTAGGCGGCCTGTTCACCGATCAGCCGTTCACGATCATCGTGGAGGACACGGGCGGCCCCGCTGTGATCACGTCGATGCCTCCCAGCCGCGTGTATGCCGGCGAGGTGCTGCGGTACGACGCGACGGCATCAGGCGCGCCGACCATTCGATGGACCGTGGAAGACCCGTCGATGGGAATGCCGGCTTCGGGAGTGACCGTCGTGACGAGTCCGCCCGAGGGCCGCGCCGTGGCGGTCGAGTGGGACACGGCCGCGGTTGCGCCGGACGACTACAGCATCGCCCTCCAAGTAGACAACGGACTCGGCACTCCGAACGTTCAGGAGTTCATCGTGACGGTGGATCCCCGTCCGCCCGTTCCCGAGATCGATCTCGATACCGATCCGCCGCCTACGACGGTTTTCGTAGGAACCACGTACAACTATGACGTCAACCTCACGCCGGAGAGCGAGAGCGCCGGGGTGAGGTGGAGTCTCGTCGGAGCAACCGTTCCGGCGGACCTGGCGATCACCATCGATCCCGATGCGGGCGACGTCAGCTTCACGGCGTCGGATTCGAACGGCGAGATCGAATATAGCTACACGGTTCGTGCTGAGAACGTGCTCGGCGAAGGCGACGAGGAGACGATCAGCGTCGCTGCGGTCTACGCGCCCGCGACGCCGATTCTCACCGTCGTGCCCGATACCGAGTTTGCGCTGGAGGTCGGAGAAAGCTTCCCAGGCGCTTCGGCGTCAGCCACCGGCCACCCGACGCCCATGCTGAGCATTGCCGGAACACTTCCAGATTTTCTGGACTTCGATCCGGCCACGGGTCGGCTTTCGGCCTCAGCCACCAAGCCGGCCCCCGAGGAAGCGGACATCGGAGGGTACACGTTCGATATCGTGGCGACCAATAGCAAGGGAATGGACAGCGAGACCATCGATATCACGGTCGTTGCGGCTCCGCCCAGCGTCGATTCGATTACGCCAGCTGCAGGCCGCCGTCAGTCCGACGTTCCGATCGTCGTTCGCGGCGCCGGATTCGTCGGTGCGGTTGCGCCGACGATTCGGTTGGAGCTCGGCGCGTATGCCGAGACGCTCACGACTACTTTCATAGATGAAAACACGCTGTCCGCGACCGTGCCTGTCGATACTAGCCGTCCCTCGGGGGTGTACGATGTGGTGGTCGATCAGGGTTCGACGACGACCCTCGCGAAACGCTTCACGGTCACCGAGGGCGACGGCTCGACGCTGAGCGGAAGCATCGGAGTGGACGTCACCCTCACGGCCATCGATAGCCCTCACGTCGTTACCGGCGACGTTCGGATCGAAAACGGCGCGACGGTGACCCTAGAGCGAGGTGCCGTCGTGATGTTTGCGGGCGGCACCAATCTCCGTATCGACATTGGAGCCAACACCGCAGGGGCGTTGGTGGCGGATGGCGGGCAGCCCGAGGTGGACGATCAAATCGTCTTCACTCGCTTCCAAGACGTCGCCGGGCCAGCGCCGAGCGGTCACTATCGAGGGCTTCGTTTCGGGTCGAACATCATCTCAGCCACGACGTTGCTTCAAAATGTCGTCGTCGAGTTCGGTGGTCGCCGCAACACGGACGCTGAGCGCGGTGCGGTCGAGGTGCTCAGCGGTTCGGCGCCCAACATCCGCGATTCGATCATTCGAGAGAGCTTGAACTACGGCCTCTACGCACAGTCCGGAGCCGGGACGGACGCGTTCGATTGGTTTGACGACAACCAGCTGACCTCGAACGGGCGGTCCCCGATCACCATCGGCTCAGACGACGTGTCCACTCTAGGCGCCGACCTCGATCTGCTGGGCAACGGCCAAGACCGCGTCTTCGTGCGAGGGTCGACGGTCAGCAGGCAAAACGCCGCTTGGGCAAACTACGGGGTGCCGTTCTACCTGAGAAACGGCCTCATCGTTCGAGGCGGGAGCACCATGAGCATCGCCCCAGGGACCGAGATGCGATTCGCGGGGGCCCAACGGCTCCGAGTCTCGACCGGTGTGGAGGCCGGGACTCTCGTCGCCTCGGGCAGTCCCGATGAGCCGATTCGACTGCTCGGCGACAGCGGCGATTGGAACGGAATCCATCTCGACGACCTCATCCAAGCAGGCACGGTCTTGCGTCACGTTCGGATCGAGGGGCTCGGCGGAGGAGTGAGCGGCGGACTGCGCATCGACAACCCAGGCAATCCAGGGGATCGCATCGCGATTGTCGAGAACTGTCTAATCCAGAGCAGCGAACCGGACTCGATCGGCGTTTTCTTGTCCGGCAACGCAGGCGTCGGCTCGTTCGAGAACAACGTGCTCGACGTTGGTGATGTTTCGGTCAGCGCGACGCTGTACGGATTCGATGACGTCCTGGGGCCTTCGAACACCTATCAAGTCCCATTGCGCGTGCGGGGCAGCACGATGACCGGCGCGGACATGGTCTGGAGTAGGCCCGTCGCGAGCGATGGATCGACGCAGCCGATTCAACCTACCGGCAACCTAACGGTCACGAACGGCTCGTTGACCATTCGTGCAGGGAATCGACTCGAAATGCCGCTCAATGGACACCTGACGATGATCGATAGCCAGCTGCTAGTGGAGGGGACATCGAGCGAGCGGGTCGTGTTCGAGCCCGTCGCGGGCGCAGCCTACTGGAATCGAATCCGCCTACGAGGAGCCGGCGCCGGAGGTGTATCCCGCGTCAGGCACGCGGTGCTCGAAGCCGCGGGATCGGATCCGTCGTTGGCAGAAGCCGCGGGACGCGCTGCCATCCTGGTCGAGGCCAACAATGGTGTCCCGGCCACACCGGCCGTCTCGGACACGATGATCGTGAACAGCAACGGCTACGGCATGACGTTTGCCAACTCCACCCACTGTGCAGGTGGGTGCAACGGCAACACGATCGTAGGCTCTCGATTTTCGGCAGTTCGCATCTACGCGAATTTCATCGGTCGCTTCGGTACGAGCAACGCGCTGGCCGGTAACAATACATCGGGTACGTTGGGGCACGAGGGCGTATGGGTCGTTGGCGATACCGTTGACACGACCGCGACCTGGCCTGCCAACGACGTTCCATATGTCATACAGGGAAACATCGAGGTCCGGCAGGCGAGCCCGTTGGATCAGACTACCGTATTGACGATCGCGCCAGGCGCCGAGCTTCGTTTCGCGAGCGATCGGCGCCTGCGCGTGGGTGAGGGCAACGACGGGGTCTTGGACGCCCGAGGTACGAGCACGGAGCCGATCCTCTTCACGAGCATCGACGCGGCCTTGCCGGCGTTCTGGCGGGGTATCGACTTCAACCAGGGCTCGGACGGATCGATGCTCGACCACGTCGTCGTCTCGTACGGCGGGCGCGGTGCCAACACGGGCAACGTGAATTTCAGAATCGGTTCCGTCGTCACCATCGGCGCGGCAGTGTTCACCCATTCGGAGAATTACGCGGCGGTGGTCTACTCCGGGTCCGCTCCCATGTTCATGGGTCCGTCGACCGACCGGGTCTACGTGTCCAATGGCCAGCTATCGAATCCCGGTGTTGGAGATCCCGCATTCGACTGCGTGCGCGATGTCGCGGCCAGCACCTGCACACAGCCGTAGCGCCTGCAAAAGGGGACAGCGCCAATTTCGCTCTCAGCCACGGAGGTTGCACCGCTAGATCGGCTCTCCTAGGCTCCCGTCTTATGTCGGACAAGGACGACATCTCCCAGAAGACCTTGGCGGTTCACGGCGGTGAGCCGCGGACGTATCCTTACGACGCGTTGGCGGCGCCGATAACGCAGACCGCGACATATTCGTTCGCGGATACGGCGGAGCTAATCGCGTACTTCGAGGGACGAAAAGATCGCGAGGAGTACGGGCGCTACGGGAACCCATCGGTGCGCTTGGTCGAAGAGAAGATGGCCGCACTCGAGCGCACCGAGGATGCCGTCGCGTTTGCAAGCGGTATGGCTGATGTGACGTCGACGATTCTGGCGCTGGTCAAGTCTGGGGCGCACGTGATCTTGTTTGCGGACTGCTATCGCAGGACGCGGCAGTTCGTGACCACGTTCCTCGATCGGTTTGGCGTGTCGAACACATTGATCCCCCCAGCGGACGTAGAGGCCCTCGCAGCGGCGATTCGGCCGGAGACGCGCTTGGTCATCGCGGAGGCTCCCACCAATCCCTACCAGACGGTTCCCGACCTCGAGCAGGTCGCGGAGATCTGCCGCGAGAAGAAGGTCAAGACGCTCATCGACAGCACATTCGCGACCCCCGTGAATTTCAAGCCCGCGAGCTACGGGATCGACATCGTCGTGCACAGCGCGACGAAGTATCTGGCAGGTCACAACGACGTTCTCGGCGGCGTTGTGGCGGGGAAGGCCGGCCTCGTCTCGCTGGTTCGCGACCTTCGAAGTGTCTTCGGCGCGTGCCTCGACCCGCACGCGGCCTATCTGATTCACCGCGGCATCAAG
>CP070713.1:2756002-2768637 GCA_020351445.1 Myxococcales bacterium | reverse complement strand
CCGTCTCGCGGTCGAAAGACGCG
The DNA here is from genome assembly GCA_020351445.1 of Myxococcales bacterium. Classification (GTDB taxonomy): domain Bacteria; phylum Myxococcota_A; class Polyangia; order Polyangiales; family Houyiibacteriaceae; genus SG8-38. Next base: position 2,768,614 of record CP070713.1, on the reverse strand, counting down.
CCGACGAGCTACTCCAAGCCGGCCTCCTCGACCCGACGCACATCGACGAGCTTGCCGCGCACGTCGCGCGTTTTCACGCCGGGGCGCGATGCGACGCAGAGACATCCCGACACGGAAACGTCGCCACGATTCGCCGCAACGTGCAGGAAAACTTCCAGCAGACTCGGAGCTCGATCGGCGACTACTTGAGCCCCGAGCAAGCCCGCGAGGTCGAAGTCTGGCAACTGGATACGCTGGGCGACGAAAGCCGTTTCACTGCGAGAATCGACGCGGGTCGTGTCCGCGACGGCCACGGCGACTTGAGGCTCGAGCACGTCTACTTTGGAGCGGATGAATCGATCACGATCATCGACTGCATCGAGTTCAGCGACCGCTTTCGTTACGCTGACGTCTGTGCAGACATCGCGTTTTTGTCGATGGACCTCGCCTGGCATGGACGCGTGGACCTCTCCGAACGCTTTCTCGCTCGATACGCGCGCGAATCAAACGACTACGACCTCTACTCGGTGGTCAATTTCTACGAGAGTTACCGCGCGTTCGTCAGAGGAAAGGTCGCATCGCTGCTAGCCGCCGACACGGAGGCTTCGACGGAGGCGAGGGAGCGCGCGCGCGGCGAGGCCAGGCGCTACTTCATCCTAGCGCTGGCATACGAGCGCCCGCCGCTGGTTCCACCGAGGGTTGTCGTGGTAGGGGGCATGATCGCGACCGGAAAGAGCTGCGCTGCCGAGACGATCGGAGAGCTCCTCGCCGCTCCTGTGCTTAGCTCGGACCGGACGCGAAAGCGGCTCATGGGCCGCAAGCCCACCGACTCGATGCAAAGCGAAGCATGGTCGGGAGCGTACTCTGCACAAGCCACCGAAGCTGTCTATGGCGAGCTTTGGCGGCTTGCCGACATCGTGCTCTCATCGGGACGTCCCGTCGTGATCGACGCCTCTTTTCGCACCGCGGCGCTGCGCGATGCTGCGCGTCGCCTGGCCGACAGGCATGGGGTCCCGTTCTCATTGGTCGAGTGTCGCGCCCCGCGCGAGGTGATTTGGGAGCGCCTCAGCGCGCGTGAGAGCTTAGGCACGCACGATAGCGACGCCCGGACCGATTTGCTAGACGAGTTCGAGAAGCACTTCGAGCCCATCGACGAGCTCCCACCGGCCCAGCACCTGCGGCTCGATACCTCTCGGTCTCGCGACGAGACACGCCGACGGCTCGAAAAAGCCTTTGAGAGCTAGCCTCTGGCTCAGGGGCGAACCGTCAGGACGGGGACCGGCGAATACCGTAGGCAGTACTGCGAGGCGCTTCCAAGCATCATCCCGCGCAGCCGGCCTTGTCCCCGGCAACCGACGATGAGAAGGTCGGCGCCGATGTCGGCGGTTGCGTTGCAGATCATCTTGCCGATCGGCCCATCCAACACGTGCACCCTGGTGTTTGGCCTCAGACCTTCGCTGACGATGAGCTGCTCGAGACGCGACCGCGCCGTCGATGCCAGACCCTCGAGCACGCTCGGCCATTCGGTCGGCATCATGCTCTCGGTAATCGGGTGGGGCACCACGTGGAACAGGTTCACCTCGCAATCGATCGCTTCGGCGATGTCGCGCCCCCACCGCACCGCCTCGATCCCGTGTGCGGAAAAATCGACCCCAACGGCGATGCGGGTCCCTGTGTAGTCTCGTCGAATCCGCCCGCACGACACCAAAACCGAGCAGGGCGCCTGTCGAACGACGCGTTCCGCCGTCGAGCCGAGCAAACGCTCTGGGAGGCCGATGGCGCCGGCGGGATCGCCCACGACAATCAAGTCGGCATTGACCGAAACCGCGGTTCGCAAAATGGTCTCCCACGGATGGCCTTCCTCGCATGAGGTGTGGCAACTCACGCCGAGCTCTTCGCAACGCTTGCGCTCGCTTTCGAGCTCCTGCAGTGAATTCTCGAAGCGCCCTTTGAGTCGCTCGCGAAGCGCTTGAGCTGCGGATCGCGCACCGAGCGGTAGGTCCCGCCATGCATGCTCCAAGCCGACTTCGCTGGCGTGGACCAACCACAATGTCGCTCCTGTGGATTGCGCGGTCGGAATGGCCAGCTGCATCGCGCGGTGGCCTGACTCACCCAGGTCGGTTCCCACAACGATGGTCTTGATCGCCATAACTTACGTTGCAGCAAGCACCGTGCCAGATCCTGAAACGAAAGTCTCGGACTTTCGTGACCGTGCACTCACGCACCCGTGTCCGAGAGCACCTGGATCGCATATTCGACGAAATCCGACTCGGTGAGCATGCCCACCAGCTCCCCGTGCTCCACGACCGGCACACACCCGTAGTTGTGCGAACGCAGCGTTTGCGCCGCCTCCAACGCAGGCGTGTCCGGATAGACTGTGCGCACTTCTTTCGTCATGACCCAGCGGGCTTCGATCCATCGGTTCATATGCGCCTGCTCGCCAGATAGCGCACCCGAGAGACTTCCCTCTTGGCTGCGCAACACGTCACGATGAGAGATCAGGCCAAGCAGGTGCCCGGAGCCCTCCACCACTGCCACATGACGGATGTGCTCCGTTTCCATGAGCTGGATGACGTCTCGAAGTGGGCTCGTCGGGCCGACGGTGACCGCCGGCTGCGTCATGAGATCTCGGACCAAGAGCTGCGACATGGGTTGCCTTTATCGCATTTTTTATGCCAGGGCTGGTGACCAAGGCCAAAGGCGCATATTATGCGCCTAACAAAAGCGTCACCGCAGAATTTGCGCCACCCGGGACTCTCCTGGACTCATTGTTCAAGCTATCGCCCGTTCCGACGTTGGGCTCACATCTTGCTAGCAATCACCCCACCATGCCGGAGACATTCTACCAGCGTCTAAGCGCCCTCGACGCGACCTTTCTCGACGTCGAGAGCAAGTCCGCGCCCATGCACGTGGGCGCCGCGCTGATTTTCGACGCAAAGCCTTTGACGCTCGAGCACGGAGGTCTCGATATCGAGCGCCTCACGAGATACACCGAGGCGGCGTTGGATTCGATTCCCCGCTACCGGCAGCGGGTGGAATGGACGCCGGGGTTTGGACATCCGGTCTGGGTCGATGACGACCGTTTCAACATGCACTTCCACCTGCGCCACACACGGCTGCCCCTTCCAGGCGACGAACGCTCTCTCAAGCGTTTGGTGGGTCGGCTGTTTTCGCAGCACCTCGATCGAAGCCGACCGCTGTGGGAGTTCTGGCTTGTCGAAGGCGTCGAGAACGATACCTTCGCGCTCGTCGTGAAGGCGCATCACTGCATGGTCGATGGCATTGCAGGGGTCGCTCTGCTCCAGGCGTTGTTGCAGATCAGTCCCGACGCCGAGGAGCGCGAACCCAAACAATGGCAGGCACGCCCGGCTCCGAGCCGCACTCAGCTTCTCGTGAATGAGGCCAGTCACCGCATCGATGGCCTCCGCAAGCTCAGCCACTTCATGCCGCGGGTTCGCGACAACATCCAGGGCGTGTCGAGCGTTCTTCGCTCGGGCATGAAGCCGACCGCGAGAACCCCTTTCACCGAACACGACATCAGCCCCTACCGCCGGTTCGACTGGACCTCATTCGCCCTCGACGAAGTCAAGGCGATCAAGAAGTCGCTGGGGGGAACCATCAACGACGTGGTGGTCGCCACGACGACGGGCGCCGTGCGACGGTTTCTTCGGCGTCGCGGCACGGAGGTCGACTCGATGGAAGGGTTCCGCACGGCCCTGCCAGTGAACATTCGAAAAGCTGGTGGCCTGTCGGTCGGCAATGCAGTGGCTCTGCTGTTCGCAGACCTCCCCGTGTCCGAACCTGACCTCCTCGAACGACTGAAGAAGGTCATTCGGATAACAAACGAGCTGAAGAAGGAATCAAACCAAACGGGGGGCGCGGAGCTCATCGAAGAGGTGGCCGACCTCACGACCAAACGTCTCGTCTCAGAGCTCTACAAAGCGGCGATGCGGCTGCGCACGTACAATCTGGTGATCACCAACGTGCCGGGCCCACCCATGCCGCTCTACATGCTCGGCGCGCAGATGAAGGCCATCTATCCGATGGTCCCGTTGATGCAGAATCAGAACCTCGGCATCGCCCTCTTCAGCTACGCCGGCGTGCTGCACTGGGGCTTCAACGCGGACTGGGAGTCTTTCCCCGACGTGCACGAGTTCGTCGAGGACCTCAATACTTCGTTCGCGGAGTACAAGGAGCTTGCTGCCGGGCGAGCACTCGAAGTGTCTGGAGGCGAGGAGACCTCCGCGCGCGCCTAGCGCGCCCGAAGTTGCGATACGACCTGCAAGGAAGACGAATATGACTAGTGTGACTTCAGCATCCGAGTTGCCCAGGACGGCCGAACGGCCGACTGAAGGGTCCAAGGGCCGCATCCTGGTGGTCGACGATGAGGCGAACGCGCGCAATGCGCTTGCAGAGCTCCTAGACGACGCTGGGTACTCGGTAAGCACCGCCGCGGACGGACGTACTGCCCTGCTGCAGATGGAACAGGCCGATCCCGATGTCGTGCTGACCGATCTCAAGATGCGCGGGATGGACGGATTGACGTTGATCGAGCGCGGACGGCCAATGTCACCCCACGTCACGTTCATCGTGATGACGGCGTTCGGCACCATCGACACCGCCGTCCAGGCGATCAAGCTTGGTGCGGAAAGCTACCTCACCAAGCCTCTCGAGCTCGATGCGGTCATTGCAATCGTCGACCGCGCTCTCGAACGGACGCGGCTGTCACGGGAGGCAGCACAGCTCCGTCAACGTGTCGACGACCGCTTCCAGCTCGGTAACATCCTGGGCGAGCATCCCTCCATGCAACGGCTGATGAAGAACATCGCCCAAGTCGCTCGGAGCCGGGCCACGGTGCTCATCCACGGCGAAACCGGCACGGGCAAGGAGCTCATCGCTGCAGCAATTCACCAGAACTCCAAGCGAAAGGACAAGCCGTTCATCCGGCTGAACTGCGCATCGTTGAGCGAAACCCTTCTCGAGTCAGAGCTCTTCGGGCACGAGCGCGGCTCGTTCACGGGCGCGATGACGCGCCGTGAGGGGCGATTCAAGCAAGCCGACGGCGGCACGCTCTTCCTGGACGAGGTGAGTGAAATCCCGCCGAGCGTTCAGATCAAGCTCCTGCGCTTCCTACAGGAGCGCGAGTTTGAGCGGGTCGGCGGAAACGAAACCCTGAAAGTCGATGTTCGGGTCGTGGCCGCGACCAACCGCAACCTGAAGCAACGCGTGGACGATGGCCGCTTCCGTGAAGATCTATTTTACAGGCTCAAGGTTGTACAGCTCGACGTGCCTCCGTTGCGTGTCCGCCGGAGCGACATCCCATTGCTGGCGCACGCGTTTCTTCGCAAGTACGCCGCGGAGAACGACCGACCCGTCCAAGGCTTGTCGGAAGAGGCGCTGCAACACCTGATGATCTATCCCTGGCCCGGCAACGTCCGTGAGCTGGAGAATGCCATCGAACGGGCGGTGGTCATGTGCGAAGGCGATCTGATCGATCGCGACGACCTGCCGACATCCGCCCATGGGGATTTGGAGAACGGCTCGGTGATGGCGTTGATTCCCGGGATCACGATGACCGAGCTCGAGCGGATCGCGATTCTTCGCACTTTGGACGCGGTCGATGGCTCCACGGCGCAAGCAGCCGAGATCCTCGGGATCAGCCAGCGCAAGATCCAGTACCGCGTGAAGGAATGGGGCTACCAGAACCTGACCCTCGACTAGGGCGCGGATGGGACCCAAAAGGATGCGCGAGTACCGCCGCCGGTAAGCCGGATCAGCTTCGCCTCGCCCTCATGCAGGTCCACGATTCGCTTGACGATCGCAAGACCGAGCCCGGTGCCCGCATCCTTCGTGGTGACGAACGAGTCGAAGGCCCGCGCCGCAACCTCGGGCAAGATCCCCGGGCCATTGTCGATGACGACAACCTCCCATCTCCCATCATCGAGCGTCCTGCTCGCGATCTCGATGCTGGGTTGGCGGCAGCCCGATACCGCTTCGACTGCGTTGGTGATCAGGTTGTTGACGACTTGCTTGAGGCGGTCAGGCTCCGCGAGGAGCGCGCACGACGCCCCGTTGATGTCTTCGATGAACTCGATCCCCTGTGACTCGATCTCGGGGCGGCGAAGCTCCACGACCTCCTCCAGCAAAGCACGGGCATCGCAACGGACCGGGTCGAGCCTTTGCGCCCTCGCCAAATTGAGAAAATCGTCCAATAGGAGCGACAGCCTTCGAAGCTCGTCCTGGACCACGTTGGTCCGCCTCTCGATCTTCCGGCGCGTCGACGCGTCCTCGACGCGGGCGGCGGTGCGGCGGAGGACATCGAGCTGCAACTTGGCAGCGTTGAGGGGGTTCCTCACCTCGTGAGCCAGACCGGCGGTCAGCCTCCCCATGACCGCAAGTGATTCCGCCTCGGCGGTTCTCTTGAGCACATAGTCCTCACGATAGGTCTCGAGCATGATCGCGAGCTCGATGTCGCAGATCTGGTCTAGCGCACGGTGGTCCTCGAACGAACCAAAGCCATCGTCCGAAGCGTCAGCCAAAGCCTGATGGAGCCCTACCCGAATCACGTTCATCCCCGCAAGCATGTAGCGCTGCTCGAGGCCGACCTTGACGTGGACGCGTCCGATCCTGGCTCTCCTTTCAAAGTAAGTCTCGTCGTACGAACCGCCGAACAGCCCCTCGAGCCATTGGGCGAAGGAGACTTTGAGACGCTCCACCTGAGCCTCGTTCCGCAGCACGGCGCGGGCGCCTGGGTCGTCGAGAATGGCCCCGTAGAATCGGTCGACGATGCGACGATGATACGGCCGGATCCGAGGGCCCATCGCATGCAGGCGACGTGCGGACTCAGCATCGAACCTCACGTAGTCCTTTAGCTCCCGAAGCAAGCTGGCGTTGGCCATTACGCCTGGCTAGAAAATTGCGCCCTTTGTGTCAAGTGCCCGCGTGTGGCTGCGCCTCAAAAGGCCGAAAGCGCAGGGAGCCGGACCATGCTGACGGGGCACGGGGCGTCCTTGGCGAGCCGCTGGATGTCGCTGGCGTCGACCTGGTCGGCGCCGACCATCGGCTGAATGCCGACCAAGATCAGGTCGACGTGGGAGCGCTGCGCGCTCTGCAACACGTACTCCGGCCAGCGCCCTTCTTCGTAGAGCTCCGCCCGGCAACGCACGCCGCGATCGGCACACCATTGACGCTGCCGCTCGAGGAGTTGGCCTTCTTGTCGCAGTCTCGTCTCCATCCGCTCACGCCAACCGTCGCCGTTGCCGCGCATCGAAGGCGGGGGTTCGGAGGACGGGGTCTGACCACCACCCCCGTAGGTGGAAACCAGAATCACCTCTCCGTTTGTGGGGCCCGCAATAAACGCGGCAAACCCTACGAGCTTGTAGCTCGCGGACGTAAGATCAGTAACAGCGAGGATTGTGGACGCCATCTGATTCATCGAACCTTGAACGAGGTGCAGCAAATGACGTGCCATGCAAGAAACCCCGCAATACAGCCCATTGAGGCCGGCGCCTTCGAAAAGCTTGCGGGCAAATCCGCAAAAGCGCATTTTTTGCGCCACCGAAAAAGGGGACAGTCCCCTTTTTGAAAGGGTTAAGATCTCGAGGATGAGCGATTCCCGCCGTCACCGTGGGCCACATCCACTGGACGAAGAACTCTTCTCCGCCGGGGCACTCCCCACCCTTCGGGAAGCAGTGCGGGACTTGAGCTGGCTGCGGACCCGAGGATACGCCGAGCGGTCGGCGATCAAGCTGGTCGGCGATCGCTACCAGCTTCGGCGGCGCCAGCGCGTCGCGGTGGGCCGGTGCGCCTGCTCGGACAAGGCGAAAAGACTGCGCGCCTCCCGCCAACGCGACGCGAAGGAGGTCCACGATAGGGCGCTGGCGATCGACGGCCTCAATGCGATCACGACCGTCGAGGTCGCGCTGGCGGGTGGGGTCCTTCTGCTTGGCCGGGATCACTGCATGCGCGACATGGCCAGCTTCCACGGGAGCTACCGACTGGTGCAGGAGACCGAGCGGGCCGTTGCTATCTTGATCGACGTGATCGAATCGATGCAGCCGTCCGAAGCGATCCTCTATATCGACCGCCCCGTGTCGAACTCCGGGCGCTTGGCCGAGATCGTGCGTAAAGCAGCCGCCGTTCGAGGCTCGAAGCTCGAAGCTCTTACGACGGACCGCGTGGACGAAACGCTCATCGCCTCGAGCGCGGTCGTGGCCACGTCGGATAGCATGATCCTCGACGCCAGCGACGATTGGGTAAACCTGGCGCGGATCGCGGTCGAGCGACACCGAGCCGAGGTTGAGCCGCTGTGGCTGCTGGATCTATCTTGAAGGCAAATGCTGGCCCAAGAAGTCGAGCGTCGACTGCGTGATGCGGCTCCGGTGAGGGTCGAGGGCGATTTCCATATGCTCACAATCGAGCTCCACGATCGTGGCCGATTCGCACCTTTGGGCGCGGCGAATGGTCGGCCCTGGCGGATTGACCTTGTCGATCTTGGAGGGAAGCACGAGGATCGCGCGCCTGAATCGCCGAAGCAAAAGCCCGGGTAGATAGGTCCAAAACAACAGCGCGACGCGCGCAGCTGTCTCGTAGTTGAAGTCCCGAGGAACGATAGCCCGGTATCCGGGATAGGCGTCGGGGGAGGTGAGCAGGCCAAGCTCACCCGGGTTCGCCGTGATGGGAATCGTGATTGGAGGACGACCGAACCACGAGCCGATCCAATCCTTCGCCGCCCTGGCAACGACGCGAAAGAAACGGAAAATGCCCCACCGCCTCGCCGCCGCCAGGGTGCTGCTCAGGCCGTCGAACATCGGCGCCACCGCGACGACGGCTGCCACGCCCCCATCTGTGGCAGCCACCGTGAGCGCATGCCCCGCGCCGAGCGAAAAGCCCCACGTAATGACGCGGTTCGGATCGACTTGAGGCTGGGCGCGCGCGAAATCGATCGCCGTGCCCCAGTCTTCGAGCTGTTTGCGAAACGAAACCAGCTGACGCGGTATGCCCCCGCTATCGCCGAAGCCACGGTAATCGAACACCACCACGGCGTATCCAGCGCTGGCAAATGTCTCCGCAAACTCACGCAGACCGCATCGGCGAGTCAGCCCGAACCCATGGCCCATCACGAGGCAGGGTACCGGCGCGTCGACGTCCTCAGGCACGAAAAACCAAGCCCGGCAGACATCGCCGCCGCTGAGCATCTCCACGTCGGTTTCTCGAACGCCCAAGCGCTAAGACTCGGCGATCTCCAGCGCTTCATCAACCCCGCCCCGTTTGCCGATCAGCATTCGTAGTTGAATGAGCTTGGGCGGCTGGTTGAAGGCTACGGCGCCGACGAGTCGGCCCGCACGGCCGTACAAGGCGATGAGCTTCTCGCTTTCGGCCGTTCCCCTCGCGACGATCAGCTCATCGGTGGGTTTGGGCCAGCCAACTCCCTGTATCTTGATGTCGAACTGGTCGGACCAGAACATGGGAACAGACTCGAAAGGCTTGGCTTCGCCGGGCGTGGCGAGCAAGGTGGCGACCGCGTGCCGCGCTTGCTCGACCGCATTGGTCCAGTGCTCGACCCGCATACGCTCTTCGAAGAGGGGGTTGTACCAATTCGCCACGTCGCCGGCGGCGACGATGCCGGGAACGCTCGTGGCTAGCGTCGCGTCGCAGCGCACCCCATCTTCGAGCTCTACCCCGGAGCCCTCGAGCCACGATACAGACGGGCTCACTCCGATGCCGACGACGACGACGTCGCACTCTACCGTGGTGCCATCATCGAGCAGCACGCTGTCGACCCGATCGGTGCCACGAAAGGCTTCTACGCGCCGTCCACAATGAACTCGAACGCCGCGCCGCTCGTGGGCTTCCTGCACAATGCGCCCGACACGAGGCCCCAGGCTCTGCGCGAGCGGGGTCTCCAGGGCCTCGATCATGGTGACCTCGAGTCCTAATTGCTGGGCGGACGCCGCTACTTCGGCGCCGATGAAGCCCGCGCCGATCACAGCGACCTTGGGCTTGGCCGCAAGCGCAGCGCGGATCGCCAACGAATCGTCGAGGGTCCGAAGCGTGTAGATACCGTCGAGCTGCGGCTGGTTGGGCAGCCCGCACACGTGACCGCCGGTTGCAATGACCATTCCATCGAAAGAAATCGTGTCGCCACTTTCGAGCTGGACCTCGCGTGCGTCGGTGTCGAGCGAGACCGCACGCTGCCCGAGCATCAGATCGACGTTCAAGTCGTCGTAGCTCTTTCGCCGAAGGGCCAGCCGGTCCGGCTCCCACTCGCCCCGCAGCACCTCTTTGGACAGCGGGGGCCTATCGTAGGGAAGATGCGTTTCGTCGCCGATCAACGCGAGTTGCCCCTCGAACTTGGCGCGCCGGATGAACTCGACCGCACGCAGCCCCGCAAGGGATGCGCCAACGACGGCAATCCGGTTCATCTCGATCATCGATCGAAGCGGTCATTCTTGTGATGGCTTATCGCGACCGCCTGGGTGACGAGCGTCTTCAAGTCCTTCGCAGCCCCCCGAACCACCTGAAGAAGCCCAGAAACGAGCTCGGCATGATCCTTGGGCAAGCCTTCGAGATAGGAAGGCGGCCGTGACGAAGACGTGGACCGTGACGCTGGCGCTGGCTCCGGCGCTGACACTGGCGCCGGCGGCGACGCCGCCCTTGGCGCTGACACCTGGCCCCGTGGAGGACGCGCTGCGTCCTCTTTACGGGGTGCCGCTGCCTTCTTCGCCCGCGGCCTTGCTGGCTTCGTCGGTCTGCTCGACTTCGGCGGGACCTTCGTCCGCTTCTTGGCGGCCTTTTTGGCTGGGGCCTTGCTCGCGCGCTTCTTGGCGGCCTTTTTGGCCGGGGCCTTGCTCGTGCGCTTCTTGGTAGCCTTCTTTGCTGAACCCGTCTTGCTTGTGGGCGTTCGCTTAGTCCCCATGGCGCCTCCCGAATCGGGCACCTTATCCGAAACCTTCGGGAGAGCAAGCTCGTACGACGCCCCTAGGGCTCAACCACGTAGACGAACTCGAGCTGCTCGGGTCGCGCAGGCGGCTTGATCGCCGCGGGAATCAAACCAACTTCTTGATAACCGACCGCCTCCAGGACGCCGACCATGAGCGCATCGCGTGTAGGCACCCGCGCAAACACATATTGAAGGGGCGTCCGAGCCGCGTGGCGGATGGCGTGCGTGGCCAGCATACGCCCGAGCTCGGCGCTTTGCCGGCCGAGGCACGTCGTAGCTTCGGCCGTGAGACGTCGATTCACGGGGTCTGCGCTGGCTGCCGAAAGCATTTCCCATCCGACCATCGAGCCGTGCCCATTTTCAGCGATCCAGAACTGAAAGACCTCATCCTGCGACCGTAGCGCACGCTCGAAATATTTGTTGAGCCGAATCTCAGTTGGGAGCCTACCGTTCCAGTACTCGGCGTGCTTCTCGCAGACCTGCAGCACGCCATCGAGGTCGGAAACACTTCCCTGGCGGACGAGGAGCCGGCTGGCCGGCGGGATCGTGGATGAACGAAGCACCGGACGCTCGGGTATATCCCCTGGTCACTAGTTTGGGCAACCCCTTCAATCGGGACCCGTAAAAAGGGCTGGATGCCCCGAACTATTGGACCGAGGGGCAGCTGATCGGGTTCGACGTGGCCCCATTGTTGTCTTCTTGGCACTCGTTGTACTGCCCGCTGCCAATCCCGTCGTCATCGACCGTCGCCGAGACAACGATCCCGGCGATCTCCGAGCCCTGAGGGACCTCGAACGCAACCTCGAGCTGCTCCGACTGCCCCGGAAGCAACCACTCGGTGGTGGCCACCGCGCCGAGATCAAAGACCTGAGCCCCGCCGATGGCGACGACCACATGTGTGAGAATGCCCGGCGGGACGCTCAGCGAGCCATCGTTGCCGACCACGACTGCCAAAGCGATCTGGCTCTCGTCGCACTCGAGCCTGAAGATCTCGCGTATGACGAAGTCGGGAGCGTCAAACAGCCCACCCGGTTGCACGTTCTGTCTGAAGTTGTTGAGCCGAGAACGAGTCCAGTTATGGTCCGGCACGCGAGGAATCTGACCGTCCTCGGTCACGTTGGTCACGCTGTAAGCGTGCTGATTCCAAATGCGCCGCGTGCGTACCCAATTGTTGTGAGAGTCTTCCCAAATCTCGATCCCCCCACGGCTTGCATTGATATTCGGCTCGGGGACCACGACCTCGGACTTCCCGTCGTTGTCGACGTCGACCACGATCGGCATCTCCACGCGCGTATTGCTGCTATGCGTCGTGTCCTCGTAGAGGATCGCCCCGTCGGTGCCTTTGAAGATCCGAAAGGTCGTCTCGTCGGCATAGACCACTTCGGCCGAGCCATCGCCCTCGAAGTCGAAAACACTTGATCCAGTCGCGCGGCTCGAGCAGTCGTCGTTCTCGACCATCCAGCGAACCCACTCGCGCTCGCATCCTTCGGGTAGCGGCTCCCCGGTGCATTGAAAGTCGAACACGACGTAGGCAGTAGAGCTCGCGGTACCGATCTCGGCAAACCCATCTCCATCGAAGTCCGCCACGGTCGGCGGACCGCTCTCATTGGCGCCCGCCGTGCTAACCACGACCTGAGAATCCTCGCTCATCACTGGGTTCCCCGCAAAGTCGTAGGCCGGTAGCTGTATCG
>CP070713.1:2740179-2755902 GCA_020351445.1 Myxococcales bacterium | reverse complement strand
GGTAACGCCGCAAGAGTCGCCGGGCCGCCTGCGCTTTTTCTTCGGCGGTCATCCACATCCGTAGGGTTGCGAACCGATAGATCGCGCGGATGTCCGGCAACAGGGCGATATAGATTTGCCACGAGCCTTCGTACGCGGTTGCGTCGAGCGCAAACGCGAGCTGTTCGTCGTCGACCGCGGTAGCCGGGTTGGTGCCCCGCATTGCCAGCAATGCTCGGACCAGTCGGTCCACCGCGTGCATCGGCGTCTCGGCGATTTCGGCACCGTGCGGGTTGAAGGAGTTGCGGCGCCGGGTCCAGCTCTTGCGCCACCGCTGATCCCAAGCGTAGAGCAGGGTGTTGTCGAAGTGGGCAAGCGCGATGAGCCGGCTCCAACGCATGCATTGCTGCACGGTCCCGCTCGCTCGAAGATTCACCTCGGGAACGTCGTCGCAGGTGACCGGTCGGCGTCGTGCTCCGAAGCGCTGCTCGATCCACGCGAACTCCGCCGGGAAGTCGTTTGCCGCGATCTGGAGCGGATAGCTCGGTTGTTTTCCGAGGTCGATGGCGATGTCCTTGAGGTCATCGAAGATTTGGAAGGCCGCCAAAAGGTACCCCCACTGGCGAATCGCGGTCGCGTGTGTTGCGGGTTCGAGGCCGAGCAGGCGTGCTCGAAGGTGGAGCCAGAGCATCATGACCATGTTGTTCTTGCGATAGAAGTGCCATGCCGTGTCCTGCAAACGAATGCGGTCGGCGCGACGCGCAAGCGCGCTCTGGCAAAGCTCGGCCTCGTCGAGGTAGGTCTGGAAACAATGGTGCAAGAAGAGATGCGTGGCATGCACGACGGCATCGTCGGCACTGGCGAGAAGTCGATCCATCGCGAGCGCCAGTTCGTCGAGCGCATCGAACAGTGTCGAGAGCGTGGTTCCGAACTTCGTCGTGTGCGCATCCGGGTCGAGCCCGGCCTTCCGAAGGTGACCGAGTGAGAGGTCATAGAGCGGACGCTTGGAGGTGTCGCTGCGGTAGATCGCCTGGACCAGCCGCCCCGCGGTATCGTGGCCACCGGCTGCTGCTGCGACCTCGTCGAGGAACTCATCCGCCAGCTGCATATAGAAGAACGCGATGTCCGCCAACGCGACCGAAGTCGAAAACGGCAGTCCGCCCGCACCCTCGAACGCGAAGTTGTCGACGAGTGGTCCAATTTGCTCGATCGCAAACAGGGTTTCACGAAGCGCCGGGTCGTCGAGCACGACATTCGGAAGGAGCTTGCGAATGCGTCGCCGCCTCATCCAGTAGAATGGCAGCATTGCGCCATGGCGAAAGAAGTCACGGTTCTGCTGTGCCTTCTCCGTAATGATCGACCTTGTGGGCTGGTTCCCGCGCAGTCGCTCCCACGCTCGTGTGGCACGGACGACCTTTGCCGCAACCGTATTCGCGTCCTGTTCGGCATGCGGTTCGGGGTGCAGCAAGAGTGTGGTCTCGTATCGAAGGAGGACCTCCTCCGAACCCCCCTCGTCGACCACTCCGTCCGCGAGGTGAGCTTCCCAATTGCGCAGTTTGCAGAGGAGCTTTGAGGCTTCAGCATCCGCCGCGGCGGGACCTTCGGTGTGCAACAGCGCGAGCCTCGTGCTCAGTACGCTCTCGAGCTCCTTTGCGATCGGACCCGAACCACCGAGGTCTGCACGCATATACGGGTGTCGGCCGAGGATGCTCTCGATGCGCCGAAGCACGACGAGCTCGTCCACAGTGAAGTGGGGCATCGTAATGGTGGCGAACACGGTCATTGGGCAAACCGGTTGTGACACGGCAGCTGGGCAGGCTCCAATTGCCGCCCGCTTGATGCTAGGGTCACGTTCCCAACGATGACCGGGACAGGCCGAAAACCAAGCTGGCGAGCACCCTTTCGGCGCATCGCGATGGCCACCGAAAACGCACTCGAACTGGCGAGACTCGGACAGTTCACCGATCCAGAGCATGCGCCGTACAGAGTTGCGCATCAAATGCGCATTGCGCGGCTACGACGTTACGGCGGCGATGACCACCGCCCCACCGTCGAGGCGCCGCTGCTTCTGATTCCTCCACTGATGGTCACCGCCGAAATCTACGACGTCGCGCCTGACATCAGCGGCGTGACGGCGTTGACACAATTGGGGCTCGACGTTTGGGTCATCGACTTCGGTGCTCCCGAGGAGGAAGAGGGCGGCATGAAACGCACCCTCGACGATCACATCAAGGCAGTGAGCGACTCGGTCGACTGGGTGCGCGAGAGGACCGGTCACGACGTACACCTCATCGGCTACTCGCAGGGTGGGATGTTCGCCTACCAGACCGCTGCGTACCGCGCGTCCGAAGGCATCGCATCGTTGGTTACGTTTGGAAGTCCGGTCGACATCCATCGGAACATCCCTCTCATCCACAACACGATTGCCGGCCGCATGTTCGAGCTCGCCCAAGGTGCGATCGAAAAGCCGTTGGACAAACTCGGAGGCTTGCCTGGGTTCCTGACCAGCAATGGCTTCAAGCTCCTCGCGCTCGACAAGGAAGTCGGCCAGCTCATGGACTTCGTCCGCAAGCTTCATGACCGGCAAGCGCTCGAAAAGCGCGAAGCACGCCGGCGGTTTCTCGGCGGCGAAGGTTTCGTCGCATGGCCAGGCCCAGCGCTGAAGAAGTTCATCGACGAATTCGTCGTGCACAATCGGATGCTCTCCGGTGGCTTCGTCGTCGACGGCCGCGCGGTCACGCTCGCGAACATCACTTGTCCCGTGATGTTCTTCGTCGGCGAACGCGATACGATTGCAAGCGAATCCGCGATCCGCGCCATCCGCGGTGCTGCCCCCAACGCCGAGCTCTTCGAAGTGTCGATGCGCGCGGGGCACTTCGGCCTCGTCGTCGGCAAGCAGGCGATGTCGTTCACCTGGCCGACCGTCGCCAGCTGGGTTCGGTGGCGCGAAGGCGTCGGCCCCGAGCCGTCGGTGCTTCAAGCGCCTCCTCCGCTCACAGAGCCGGAGGAAGCGAGCTTCGACGAAGTCGATTTCGATGTCGAGCTCTTCTATCAAACCATCGTTGGCACCGTTGGCGCTTGGTGGCAGCGGCTCGGGCGCTCGGCGACGGATCTCGGCGCGCAGCTCGACAGCCTTCGCTGGCAGGTTCCTCGCCTCAGTGTTCTGCAGCAGATGCAGCCGGATACCCGGGTAAGCTTGGGGCTCGCTCTGTCCGAGCAGGCTGCCTCCAATCCGGATGGCACGTTCTTCCTTTGGGAAGGCCGTGCGTTTTCGTATGCGCAGGCGGATCGCCGGGTCGACAATGTCGTACGGGGTTTGATCCGTTGCGGTGTTCGGCGAGGCGAGCAGGTCGCCGTGTTGATGGGTCCACGTCCCAGCTATCTTTCGGTGACAGCTGCGTTGAGCCGGGTGGGCGCGGTTCCGATTCTGTTGAGCCCGACCCGGTCGCGCTCCACGCTCGAAGAGGCGATTCATGGCTCCGCTCCGCGCTTCCTCATCACGGATCCCGAGAGCGCCACGCTGGGCAACGAGCTATTCGACGAGGTACTCGTGCTCGGCGGCGCGCGCGAAGAACGCTCTCTGCCTTCCGGTGTCACCGACATGGAGCTCATCGATCCGGACTCGGTGGAGCTCCCCGGCTGGTACGAGCCGAACCCTGGGTGCGCGCGCGACTTGGCGCTCATCATCCTCACGGCGGGACGCGGCAAGAAGCCGAGAGCTGCCAAGATCACCAACCAACGCTGGGCGTTCTCAGCCTACGGGGCGGCGGCCGCGTGTACTCTGTCTCCCCGCGACACGGTCTACTGCTGTCTGCCGCTTCACCATCCGGCCGGCATATTGGTGACGGTCGGGGGTGGGTTGGTCGGCGGTTCTCGCCTGGCGCTCGCGGCCGAGTTCGACCCGAACATGTTTTGGAAAGATGTTCGCCGCTACGGCGCGACGGTGGTGTTTTACGCCGGCGAGATGTTGCGCGAGCTTCTGCGCGCCGAGCCGTCGGCCGCCGACAATGAAAACCCGATCAGGCTGTTTGCCGGAAGCGGCCTCCGACGTGATGTGTGGCAACGCCTCGTCGATCGTTTCGGCCCGGTCGGGATTCTCGAGTTCTATGCCGCCACCGAAGGGAACGCAGTCCTCGCCAACGCATCGGGCGAAAAGGTGGGTGCGCTCGGTCGCCCGCTTCCCGGGAGCGCCGACGTAGAGCTCGTCCGATACGACTTCGATAGCGAGCAGTTCCACCGCGACGAGCACGGCCTGCTGGTTCGTTGCGAAGATGACGAGGCGGGGGTGTTGCTCGCTCGACTCGATGCGGACCATCCGCTTGCGAGCTTCACCGGAGGCGATGAAGCCGGCCGACGCTTGTTACAAGGCGTCTTCGAACCAAACGACACCTGGTTCATCACGTGGGATGTGCTGCGTCGTGACGCGGACGGCGACTTCTGGTTCGTCGACCGAGCGAGCCGAATGCTGCGCACCACGGCTGGTGTCGTCGCCACCCGATCGATCGAGGACGCCCTCTACGACTTCCCCGCCCTGCGTCACACTGTGGTGTATGGGGTGGAGTCCGATGGTTTCGACCGCCCCGTCGCGGTCGTGGTCACAAACGGCAATCGAGGTCTGAATTTGCAGGCTTGGAACGAGTTTGCCGCTGGACTAGAGCCGATCCAGCGTCCCGCCTGGGTGAAGCGTGTCGAGCGCATTCCGATGACCGACGGCTTTCGCCCTGACAAATCCGTCATCGAGAGGGATCCGCTCGACGCCGGGGCGGAGATCCTGATCTATGATGAGAAAACCAAGCAATACGACCCCGCGCCCCGCAACGGTTCTGCGTGAGCCCCGTGGTCGGCGCTGAGCGCCGACTTTACGGGGCCATCCCCGCGTAGGGACAGCTCTCGCTGTACAAAAATCGCGCCCTCCCGCCTCTCTTGCTACATACGGTCTCGATGACGGCCCGAGCCCTCCTTTGGTCCTTTGCTTCGACGGCGGTGCTTCTTTTCGGCTGCGTCAAGCCCATCAACGATGGCAACGCATGTTTCCAATCGTCCGAGTGTCACGCCGGATCCGTCTGCGTCGAGGCCGCCTTCAGCGACGGCACCGAGACGGTCTATGGCAAGTACTGCATGAAGCAGTGCGGACCCGAGGTGGTTCTGTGCAACAACGGGGAGTCGTGTCTGCGGTCCGAGGAGCTTCCGAACGGCGCTGGCGGCGCCGGCGGTGAAGGTGGCGCCGGCGGCGCAGGTGGCGCCGTGGGTGCAGGTGGCGCGAGCGGCGCGGGTGGCGCCGGCGTGGGTGGCTTCGGCGGGACGGGTGGCCTTGGCGGGACAGGTGGCGCCGGCGGGACGGGTGGCCTCGGCGGTGAAGGTGGCCTCGGCGGTGAAGGCGGCGCTGGCGGTGCAGCTGGCGCAGCTGGCGCTGTGGGTGCAGGTGGTGCGGGCGGTGAAGGTGGCGCCGGTGGTGAAGCCGAAGAGGAAATCTGGGTGTGCCTACCCGGTCGGCTCGAGAACCCGGACTACAGAGCTCTGGATATCGGGCAGATCTGCAACTACAGCCTGGACTGCGACGTTGGTCTCATATGTGTGTGTATCCCGGGTGCGACTTGCGATGTCGGCAGCGAGGGCAGGAACGGCCCCACGTGCCAGCGGCTTTGCGATTCGACCGAGATCAACGAGTGCCCGCGGATCAATGACCTGCAGCCGGAATGCACCGACCTCGGCACTGGCCGTGGTTTTTGCGATCCGACGACCATTTCCCTCCCACCCTAAGGCGCTCCGGACCGATTGACCGTTTACGCCGGGCGGCCGGAACATTAGACTGCCCCGGTCATGCCCACACCCCAAGAAACAGTCGACGCCGTTCGTTCCTACTTGCGGATGCATCCCGAGGAGCTCGGGCGCGCCGTGCGGAGCGCCCTGGGTCTTCGGTTTGGCGTCCCGCTTGCCGCCCTTCGTTGGCTTGGTGAGCAGGCCCAGCGTGCCGGGAAGGTCGAGGATTTTCAGATTGATTCCGTTCCGCCGGGTCTGCGTCTCGCGGGCAACGTCGACCTCATGAACACGCCGATCCGCGCCGGCGCGGTCATCTACGTCGAACGCGTCGTGTTCAACGACGAAGAGCTGACCGTTGCCCTTCGCCTCGAAGACGTATCCCTCAAGCTCAACGGCGATTCTGATTCACCGATCGCCGCGTTGATCAAATCCGGGGCATTGGACCTCTCCAATCCGGGCACGCTGGTCAACTTCATGCCGGGCCGCTCGCCGATTCTGGCCGAAGCCAACGGCAACCGAGTCGTGCTCGACATGATGCGCGACCCCAAGATTGGCAAGAACCCTCTCGTGCGGCGCGCAGTGTCATTGCTTACCTCGTTCGTTACGCTGCATGGCGTCGAGACGGATCCCAAGCACCTCGACATCGCATTCCGCGCGCTCCCGACGGGCCTTGGTGGCGCCGTTCGATCGGTGCGGCAGAACATCGTGCTGCCTTCCATGAGCCGCTTTCTCCCACGGGCGAGGTAGCGACGATGCCGGTGTGTAGGTCATGCAAGGACGAGGTCGACGAGCTCGTTTCGGTCAGGGCGGAGGGGCGTCGCATCAAGGTTTGTGAAGACTGCGCGGAGCGTCTACTCGAAGAAGCGGAGATCGCCGAGATGAGCGAATCCGTCGTGCAGGACATGATGGGCTACAAAGGCCGCCGCTAGCGTCGCCGCAGCACGGTGATCCCGCCGATTGCCCCGTATAGCGCGGAGAAGATCAGCAGCGCGAACTTCGCTGCGGCGAACGCCGTGGCGAGCTGTGGGAACGGAGAAGGGGAGGTGAAGCGAAGCACCTCGTAGAGCAGGACCCCGTTTTCGAGCACGTCGAACCCAGCCGCATATGTCGCGGCCCAGGCGGCACGCGCACTCCACGTCGTTTCGTCGAGGCGGAAGCCCACCCATACTGCGAGCGACGCAAAAAACAGGCCGTAGATCATCAGGTACACGAAGTCGACGATCAGGCTGAGCTTCGCGTTCCCCATCGCACCCCGGCTCTTCCATTCCAGCAGGATTTGGAGTGCTCGATGCGGTGTGCCAGCTAGCTCGAACGAAACGATTCCTGACGGGGACGACTCCCCCTGCAGTGGAACGTCGACGAACATCATGAGCGCGGTCGCGAACACGAGCAGGCCGCCGAGCCTGATCGTGAGTGAGCCCAAAAGGCGCGGCTCGATCGATCGCAGCGGATGAGCCACGAAGCCTCAGCTATCTGGAGTGGGCTCGTCGACCGAGGGGTTCGACTCAGGCTCGGGCGAATGGGGCGCGGAGCGCTTGCGCACGGCCTCGAGCTCCTCTTCGGCGAACTCCAGCTCGAGCTCGGCTCGGCTGCGCGCGGCCACGGCTCGAGCGACGGCATCCTGGAGCTCCTCGGTTTTCGAGGCCTCGGCTGCCAAGCGCGCGTCGAGCGCGGCGATTTCACCTTGAAGCTCCAGTCGCCGTTCGCCTTCGCGTTCCAGCTTTCGCTCGAGTCGCTTCGCCCGCTCTTCCTCGGCCGCAAGCTTGTGGCCAGTGGTCGCCAGCCTCTGGTTCGTCGCCGCTAGCGTTCGTTCGGTTGCGGAAAGGTCACGCTCGGTCTCCGACAGGTGTTGCTCGATGGTCGCCTTTTCTTGGCGGTTCTGCGCGAGCTTCTCGCGTGTCCGCGTTAGGCGGCGCTCTTCGTCTTTGAGCTGCGTTTTCAGAGAGGCAACCTTGCCGTCGGTGCGAGCGAGGCGCTTGGCGAGCTCGGTGCGCGTCAACCGGCTCTGCTCGTATCGAAGCTCGAGCTGCTCGGCGATTTCACGGGTATCTGCCAGATCTTGGCGCAGGCCCGACGCAGTAAGCTTGGCCCGCTGGGCCATTTCGCGTTGCGTCTCAGCCTGCTGATAGAAGACGGTGACTGCGGCGCCAGAGGCTCCAAGCAGCGCAAGCGCCATTGGAATCGTCCAGCGCAGGATCGTCTTCACCCGCTCCTTGCGCTCTTCTGGGAGAGAGAGCGCGGAGAGCTCTTCGGCGAGCTCGTCGGCCGTCGGTCGCAGCTCGGCGTCCCGGCTCATCCAACGATCGAAAAATGGCGTGAGGTACCTCAACCCTTTGCGCGTCGGCGCGTTCGGCGTCTCCCGGGATCGCTGCTCGATAAACGTATCGACCGCGCCTGCAGCCACGTCCTCCTGAGTTTCCGGCTCGAGCGCATTGCGAAGCGACAGCGCCAACGCAAACACATCGGCCTTGTTGCTCACCGTGGGCTTCCGCTCCACCGATGCAAACTGCGCCGCAACCTCTGGCGCAAAGTACGTCGGCGTTCCCGCGACCACCATCTCTGCTTCGGTCGCCGCGACGCCGAGGTCGAGAAGCACCGGCGTGACCTCGTCATGACCGAAGCCAGGGATGCGCGCGAGGAAGATGTTCTCCGGTTTCACGTCTTGGTGGCGCACACCTGCCGCGTGCATCGCTGCAAGCGCGCGCGCGAGCGGCTGGAAGATCTCGAGTGCTTCGCCACGGCCCAGAGGCTCACGCTGAAGACGCGACTCGAGCGTCTCACCGTCGTACCAAGGCATGACGAACCAGAGCCGTTCTTCGAACCATCCGTGATCCTTGAACTGCACGATCGATGGGTGGAACACAGATGCGATCAGGCGCAACTCGCGAAGGGCAGACTGCTTGGCCGATTTTGAATGCGCAGCCTGATGAAGCAATTTCAGGGCCACGACGTGACCCGGCACCTCGGTGTCCTTGGCCCGATACACGTCGCCGAACGCGCCCAACCCTACGCGCGCTTCGATCGAGTATCGTCCGCCGACGATCGTTCCGTTTGGCAGTGGCTCGATGCCTTCGTGCGCGTCATCCCGGGCCCGTGGCGCGGTCTCAAGGGCAAAGGCCTCGATGATCACGCGGCCGAATCGGTCGGCGTCGCGCACGCCATGCTCGTCGAGAATGGCGTGCACCTGCGCCATGGCCGAATCGATACGATCCTCGATCTCGCGCGGGGTCTTTCCATACACGAATGCAAGCTCTTCAATGCTCAGCTCACGCGCGTGACGGAGCTCCAAGAGCTCCGAGTCTTCCGTGCTGAGATCGAAGCGTAGCGCGTTCAGAGGGCTGGCCGAGAGATGAGCCGAGGGAAGCGCGCGCCAAGGGAGCTCCTCGAGAACCTGTTGCGTGGGGGGTTCGTGCGGGCGGCTTTGATTGTGCAGATAGCCGCGCGCCGCTCGGTAGAGCCGCGCACGAACGCCAGGTGCTTGGATCAAGTCGTTGCTATCGGTCTTTGCGACGAACGCGCGAAGCTTGGAGAGGTAGTGGTCCGCCCGCTCGGTCGAGCCCGTTCGAATTGCGAGGTATTGGCGCAGGCCTTCGGCGTAGTAGCGAAACGCGCGTCCGTGCAGAACGTCGACGATCGTTTGGGGTTGGCCTTGGGAGAGCGCGATGGACGCGGCCGCTTGTGTTAGAGCGGCGCCGCCTTTCCCGGGCGGCCTGAGTTGATTCAACAGAAAGGGGACGGTTCCCATAGGTGCCTCTCACAAAGTGGGGAAGTGTAAGGATGAGTCACCCTTGCGGCGGCTCTCAACAAAACGGCAAGGCTACGTCCAACCATAGAAGACACTCAATCCATACAACACTGCGAGAAGAGTCAGTGCGGCTACGATGTTCAGCACGAAGCCAATGCGCATCATGTTCGGGAGCTCGATCAAGCCGGTCCCGTAGGCGACCGCGTTCGGCCCCGTTGCGATCGGCAGCATGAACGCGCAGCTTGCGGCAAGACCGACGGCCAAAGCTGGTGGGAGCGGGGACACATCAAGCTCCACCGCTGCAGCAATCGCGAGTGGAACGATCATGTTCGACGACGCGGTGTTGGAACATGCTTCGGTGAAGAAGACCGTGAACACGATGAGAGCCGCGGTAAGCCCCCACAAGGAGCTGATCCCGGTCACGCCCAAGAACCACTGACTGATCGCTGCGGCCAACCCCGTCTCGAACATCTGCGCGCCGAGCGAAAGCCCTCCACCGAAGAGGAGGATCAACCCCCAATCGATACGCACCGCGTCGTGCCACGGAAGTACGGGGGTCTCTCGGTTCTCGTCTAGAATGAGGAATAGGGGCGCTGCGGCCAGAATCGCGACTGCGCCGATCGGGAGTGCGCGGGCGACCGCCTCGGCATTGGGGGCGCCGACCGCCCGCATGATACCGGGCACGGTCCATCCGACGACCGCCAGTCCAAAGCAAAATGCGGTGACTCGTTCGCCCCGCGACCACGGCGAGGCCACCAGGGTCACGCTGGTCTCCGCGGGCGGCGGGGGCGCCAGCCACTGCAAGACGGACCCGACGATGACCACCAGGACCAAGGCAGCCGGCGCGCCGATGCCCATCCACTGCAGGAAGTCGAATTGCGTCCCCGTCTGTTCTTCCAAGAAGCGGACCGTGATGAAGTTGGGCGGGCTTCCGATCAGGGTGCCCATGCCGCCGACGGAAGCTGCGTACGCGATTGCAAGCACGCTGCCGGAGTTCGCGTCCTCGTCCTCGGGGAGGGTACCGAGAAGAATTGGGACCAGGATCGCGGCCGTTGCGGTATTGCTGATCCACATCGAAAGCACCACCGCCGTCATCATGAAGGCCATCCGCATGCGAACAGCAGAGCCGCGCACCAACCGAAACTGCATCAGCGACCGGGCGATGCGCCGATCGAGGCCGTGCCGCATCATCGCTCTTGCGATGAAGAAGCCGCCGATGAAGAGAAAGATCAAAGGGTCGGCGTATGGTGCGAAGGCGGCGCGGCTGTCGGTGACGCCGACCACGATCATCGCCGGTGCAATCAAGAGCGCCGTTACCGAAATCGGTAGCACCTCGGTGACCCAAGCGACGATCACTGCGGCGAACACCGCCGCAAGGTGCTGCGCGCGCGGTTCCAGTCCGAGCGGAGCAAACCAAGCTGTCAGGAACAGTGCTGGAGTAAGGACCAGACCTACCTTGCGCCGCTCAAAAACGCCCATCCACGCGCCATCTAGCACGTCCCCCCATGGGTGCGTCCAGCCGGGCGCCCCCGAAACTTGCGCTGCACCCCGTTCCGCCCCAAGGTGAGTAAGTCGTGGCTAATGTGCGCTTGGGATTATTGATGATTCTGGCGTGTGTCGTCTTCTATGGCTGCACACCGAAAGAGGATGCTGCAACCGTTCCGCTCGACGGCGATGCCCAAGCTGCGCCGACTTCGGCTCCGACGATCGACGCAGATCCCGAGGTCCTCGAGGATCCCGTTGCCTTTTGGAAGGACGGCAAAGCGCAGGGCGACGTCGATGCCGCCAAAGCGGACCAAGCCGGGAACCTTCTCCTCGACCTCGGCGAAGACTGGACTCCCTTTATCCTCACGGAGGCCTCTTCGGCGGACGGGGAGCACCTGCCGAGCCAGTATCGCAATACGTATTTGGCGCTGGCGCGCGGAGAGTTCCCTAAGGACCGACACGGGTATCGCGCCAAGAAGGACGAGTATTTGGAGCTTTACGGCATCTTGCCGACGCTGTCCTTGCTGAGGGCGCGCTTCAAAGACGTGCGAGAGCTCGAATGTGCCGCCGAGCTCGACCTCGAGCCCTTACGACAGTTCGACGGGTTTCTCGCCTACGAGAAGGGCAGACGACCGATCCGCCGCGTGAATCGGCACAAGCTTCTTGAGCCGCAAATGGCTGCGATCGTGGAGCGCGCGGGTCTGGACAGCCTCGAGCAAGTTACCCGCGACCACGCCATTGATGATGAAGAGTGGGAGAAGGTCGAG
Organism: Myxococcales bacterium; assembly: GCA_020351445.1. Taxonomy (GTDB): domain Bacteria; phylum Myxococcota_A; class Polyangia; order Polyangiales; family Houyiibacteriaceae; genus SG8-38. The sequence goes on along the minus strand of CP070713.1, from coordinate 2,744,166 downwards.
GAGTACAGGACCCTCGCGCCCGAGATCGAGGCCATCGTTGCCGCCCAAGCGCGGCTCGAATGCGAAGGCTTCTTCGAGGGGCGCGGAGGCTACGAGCCCGGGCTCTTCGATTGGCGCACGCACGAGGCGCTTGCCGAGTTCGAACGGCGCCATCGCGTCTATGGGTGGGGCTTCATCGGCAAAGACACGTTGGCCGTTTTGCAGATGACGCCGCAGGAGACCGAGCAGGAAGCGGTGATTCGAGTTCTGACCGAGCGCGCGATGCACGCGGCGGAGGTCATCGAAGATGGCAGCATGTCGACCTTGCGCGACGGCGAGCCGCGCACTTACAAAACCGAGGACGGTAAGGAGCTGCAGGTTCCAAACTTCGAGGCGGAGCTTCGTGAGCGCGTGATCGCGGCCTTTGGGCTTCAGACGCCCGACTCGACCTACGCGTGGCTGGAGTCTCTCGGCGAGATTCCCCCCGAGCACGTCGTTGCGGTTCAGGGGATCGAGCTTCCCCCCTACTACAGCGATGCGATGGATCTCAGCGTCGCCATCGACCGGGGCGATGTGTGGTACGAGTTCCCCTTCGACGAGGAGGGCAAGGCGCGCTCTCAGCCCGTCGGCCGCCGGCCTCGGCTGACCATCTTCGTGACCTACAACGACCAGAAGATTCCGCTGGCCCGTTTTGGGACGACGGTTGGAGGCTGGCGAGGTGAGTTCATCGACGGCTCGGTGATGTTGAAGTACAAGGGCTCTCCGGTTGGCAAGCGGGTGTGGAGTCGCATTGCTGCCGCTCCGATTTGGGTTCCGCCCGAGAGCACGCCACCCCGCGTCATGCTCAACAAGAGGCGCAAGAGAGGCGAGGAGTACTTCGAGGTCGACTACCACACGACAGGCCCGAGTTATGCGTCCGCGTATGGGTTGGTAGCGGCATACCACCGCAAGTACTACCGCTCTCCTGATGGCACCATCCAGGTCGGCGGCGACGAAGGCATCCGTACGCATGGCTCGGTCGATTACATGAGCATCATGCGACGCCACTCGCATGGCTGTCACCGCATGCACAACCACATCGCCGTGCGTCTGATGTCCTTCGTCCTCGAGCACCGTCCGCACACGCGGTACGGCCAGCAGCCGATGGTCTACCGCCGCGAGTTCGAGTTTGAGGAAGAGCTCTACGTCATGGAGTTCGACAAGGGCGGGTACAACTTCGTCCTCGAGGAGCCCCTGTTCGTCGAGGTTCTGCCGGGCAGAGTCCGCGGCCAAGTCAAGGAGCCGATCGAGGTGGCGTTGCCTCGCTACGACCGCGAAGTGGGCGCCTACGTGATGCCCGACGGCGCGTGGGTAAGCGTCGACCGCTTCGGTAACATGACTCCGCGCATCAAGCCGTTTGATTTCGACGCACCGCTCGAGGCACCAGAACTGACGGAAGACGCTATCACGACGACCGCGGAAGCGACGCCGACCACGGAAGTGACGACGACGGCGGAAGTGACGCCGACCACGACCGAAAGCGGCATGCCCACGACGCCGCCGGCATCGATTCCCGTGAACACCGCCGCGGTGCCCGTGAACTCCGCCCCGGTACCCGTGACACCCACACCTTGAAACTCAACGCAATTTCAAGCGTGTCGTTTGGTGTGGATGAGTTGGGCGAAAAGTACATCGCTTGTGGAAAAAGAATCGTATTTTCCACAAGCGAATTTCGTTGATCTCTCCACGCGGATCGGAGACAAAAGGGGTCGGAAGATCGCGACAGCGAGTTCGATCGTTCTTTGAATCAACCCATCTGACGACAGCAACGAAAGTTGTTGTTTCTCACTCTCACGGGGGCGAGAGGCGGGGCCGAAAGGTCACGCAGTCGGGAGGCGCGAAGAGCGTCGAACGTGTCCGTGGGTCGTGAGCATTGCAGAAGCCGGTGGTCTGATGCGTGGGTCCGAGTCGAGCGAAAGCTCCGGCGAGGGCCGTCGACGCGAAGAGCATCGGTGGAAGGCGCGCTAGAATCGGGACGCCGCTCTGTTTCACCACACGGCGGCCGCGAAGGTTCTAGACGGGACGTCGGAAGTACCTGGCACTAGGGCTGACCGACGACCGTGACGGCGCGTCAGAGGTTCGGTGGTCGCCCGCTTCGGCGGAGCGAGCACCCGCCAAAGCGAGCGCGACGGGGTGACACCGTCGGCTCACCGTCGGCAAGCCGATTCGACATCGGTGACGGTAATCTCACGAGGTTCGGGTGCCCATCTTTGAAAACTAAAATCTGGATTGCACGCGTCGGCCTGAACATGCTGCGCAAACACCGTTGCACACGGGGCGAGAGCTTCGGCAACGGCGCGAAGTGCGGCATGAGCCATCGGATCCGCCACAAGCGAATCCCATTACGCGCCCTTGGCGAGCAGTAAACCAAGGGTTCAGGTACGGCGAGAGTCGTCGCGGAGTCCAATCACGACGGTTTGCTAAACCCAAATCGTTGCTGGGACTCTGTCCGAAGGAAGAGCGTAGGGCGACCTATGCCGACCTCGGTAGCTCGAGACTTTCGAGTCGAGAGGTACGACGTCAGCGCGCGGGACGTGTCGGTCAAAGCTCCTCCAGTGAGTCCAAAAGCTCACGCGGGGGGTTAGTAGGCTTCCCGACGGGGATGCATCGCGCCGGGACGTGTCGAGCAAAGCAGGAGAGGCTGAATAAGCCCACCATCGAGCTTCGTGCTCGAAATCCAGACAAAGTCGGTCGTGGTGTACGCAACGTATGCGCGTACACACAGCCAAACGACGAGCCGAGCTCGTCGCGAGGTCAGCGAACTTCCAAAAGGGGCGATCCGTGCCGGGTCGTCCCTTTTCTTATGGGGCGACGGCAATTGGGGTGTGGTTCCAGGCTGTTGGAGGAGTGGCTCCGCCTATCGGTTTTCGCTCGTTGACCTGACGTTGACGTGAGGCGGCGACGAGGGCTCGAGATCCCGCACCAAGCGCAGCTGCGCACGCTGACCGAGGTGGGCGTACTGATGCGTGCTCTTGGCCGACTTGTGCCCGAGCTGCGCCTGAATCGCCTTGATGGAGTGCCCGCTCGTGGCGGCTTGGCTCGCCACCGAATGGCGGCCGATCTGATGATGTCCGAGCTCTCGGAGGCCGAGGGCTCGCTGCACGATCCGAAGCGGTCGCGCGTGGGAATAGATGCGCGTGGGGAAGCTTCCGTCCTTGCTGAACAAGAACTCCGGACCCGCGTATCCCTGCTGGACGTGCCAGCGAATGGCGTCGACGACATCCTCGGTGAGGGCGAGGGTCAATACCTTGTTGTTCTTGCGCGGCCCGAGTCTGGCGGGCCGCGCTTTGTGGCCTCGCTGGATCGCCCGGTCGACGATCAGCTGCGGCGGGACGTCCCGGATTCGATCTCGCGCGATCGCGTAGACTTCGCCGGTGCGAAGACCCAGCCGGGTCGTGAGGTAGAAGAACGCGTACCACTGGGGGAACATCTCGAACATGCCCCGCAGGAGCCGATCGCGCTCTTCTTCGGTGTACCAGTCGGTGGCCCGCTCCGGGGCGCTCTCCATCGGCACGTAGGGCACCGCCCTGAGGTGCCCCCGTTTCCACATGAACCGGAGCACCGCCCGGACGATCTTGAGGCGGTTGTTGATGGACTCCGGTCCGAGGTGGGTTGGCAAGCCTGCCTTGAGCTCGTCGATCACCGAGGTGTCGACTTGCTCGATGTACAAACGCCCGATGTGCGACTCGAGGTCGCGCCAGAAGCGCGCGCAGTTGTCTCGACTGCCCGGCTTCATCCTGGTGGCGGACAGGTACATCCTGTACGCGTCCGCCATGAGAAAGCGCCGTTGCCCGGAGATGAGCTCCTCGCGCTTTCGTCGTTCCGCTTCGCGCGCTTCGACCTTGGTTCGGAAGCCGGCTTTGCGCTGGCGTCCATGGCCTTCGAGCGTGAAGTCGTACTGCCATGATTTGTTTAGTCTTCTAATAGCCATGCGGCTCGTTCCTTTCCGCGTGGAACTTCCGCATCGCC
>CP070713.1:2733690-2740079 GCA_020351445.1 Myxococcales bacterium | reverse complement strand
CGGAGCTCCCGGGTGTAGGAAAGGACCTGGCAGGGAAAATCGCCGAGATCGTCGACACAGGCCGCCTCACCGCCCTCGAGGAGCTTGAAAGGGAGATCCCTGCGGGGCTCGTTGATTTGACCGCGCTGCCGGGGCTTGGCGCGAAGCGGGTCAGAGCTCTCCACGATGAGCTCGGAGTCCGCGACCTCACCGATCTGCAGCGTGCTGCAACACGGCAACGGATTCGGGAGTTGCACGGATTCGGAGCAAAGACAGAGCAGAGGATTCTCGAAGCGCTTCGCCGCCGGGCGCAGTTCGAACGCCGGCATAAGATTTCGGATGTCGAGGATATCGCTGACTCTTACGTCGCTCACCTGAAGGCCGTACAGGGTGTGAAAGAAGTCATCGTTGCGGGCAGCTTTCGCCGCCGCAAGGAAACGGTCGGAGATCTAGACATCTTGGTTACGTGCAAAAAGGGTTCGCCCGTGATGGATCGTTTTGTGGAGTACGACGAGGTGAGCGACGTCGTGTCGCAGGGCAGCACCCGGTCCACAGTGTTGTTGCGCTCCGGCTTGCAGGTCGATCTGCGCGTCGTCGCGCAAATTTCTTACGGCGCTGCCTTGTACTACTTCACGGGCTCCAAGGCGCACAACATCGCAGTTCGAACGCTTGCAGTGAAGAAGAAGCTAAAGATCAACGAATATGGCGTTTTCAAAGGCAAACGTCGGGTCGCAGGCAAAACGGAGAAGGACGTCTTCAAAGCAGTGGGGCTTCGTTACATCGAACCCGAGCTGAGGGAAAATCGGGGAGAGATCGAAGCTGCAAAGAAGAATCGTCTGCCTCATCTCGTTTCGGTGAGCGACATCCGTGGAGACCTACACACTCACACGAATGCAACGGACGGCCATCATTCGTTGCGCCAGATGGCCGAAGCAGCCAAGAAGCTGGGCTATGCATATCTCGCGATCACCGAGCATTCCAAGCGCGTAGTCATCGCCCATGGAATGGACGAGAAGCGGCTGCGGAAGCAGCTCGATGCGATCGATCGCCTGAACCAGCGGCTCGACGGGATTCGGGTGTTAAAAGGCATCGAAGTCGACATTCTCGAAGATGGGACACTCGACATGGACAATAGTGTGTTGAAGCACTTGGACCTTACGGTATGCGCCTTGCACAGCGGGTTTCGGTTGAGTCGTGCCAAGCAAACCGAACGGGTGATTCGTGCGATGGACAATCCGTATTTCAACATCTTGGCGCATCCGACCGGGCGTCTGATCAACCAGCGATCTGAGTACGAGATCGACATCGAGCGCGTCATGGAGGCCGCGCTCGAGCGAGGCTGCTATCTCGAGCTGAATGCACAGCCCAGCCGGCTCGACCTGGATGACGTCCACTGCCGCATGGCCAAGGATATGGGCCTGCGGCTCGCCATTTCGGCGGACGCGCATGCAGCAAGCAACTTGGAGTACGTGCGTTTTGGCGTGGATCAAGGCCGCCGCGGGTGGTTGGAGCCCGACGACGTGCTCAACACCCGCCCTTGGCGCGAGCTCGCGAAGCTATTGGCGCGACCTTGAACGCCAGACGCAAAATATGCGCCTCGGCGTTTCGCGATCAGGTGCAGCGCTCGCGAATTTTCTACGTCAGCGTGTTGGCCCGGTTGTTGCAATTATCTTCTGGTACAATCACCGGGCTCCGGGACGCGCCGGGGCAGAAGGGAGGTATCAAGATGACCTTGATGAGAAGAGGGCGTGACCCACTGACGGGATTTGGAAGCCTCCAGGAAGCGGTTCGTGACATGTTGGCGACGTGGCCGTTCGGTGAGCGTGAGGCGTTGTCGCTCGCGGATTGGACGCCTTCCTGCAACGTATCTGAGACTCCCGAGGAGTACCGGATCGAGGCGGAGTTGCCCGGCGTCAAACAAGAGGACCTCGACGTGAAGGTCGAGGACCGCGTGGTCACGCTTCGCGGCGAAAGGCGCGAGGAGAAGGAAGAAAAGGGAAAGAAATACCACCGTGTGGAGAGCTCTTACGGGAGCTTCATGCGGAGCTTCACGCTGCCCGACGACGCTGACGAAGACACGGTCACGGCCAACTACAAGGACGGCCTCTTGAGTGTGCGAATTGCGCGCACCGCGCCCAAGGAATCCAAGGCACGGGCTGTCGAGATCAGCTCGTAGCAACGCACCTCGATGACGAGGGGAGAACGATGTCGGAACGAAAAGAAGACGACGCGCCGGTGCTGCACGGTGAGCTGGCGGGGCTGAGGAAGCGTGTCGAGGTCCTGGAAGCTAGGGTGACCGAGCTCGAGAAGGAGCTTCGCGAGACTCAAGAGACCGCTCCTGCGGACTAGCGAGCCGATCATTCCCTGGTCTTCAAAACCCCGATCAGGTCGAGGCGATCCAGTTTCCTGCGGACCAGTAGGGCGCTAGCTATTCCCGAGGCTAGGACCACCGCCACTGAGAAGGCATAGGTTTGGTTCGAGATGATGAAGGGGATCCTGAAGATTTCGGGGTCTGCCCAGGATGCGATGAGAGCTTTGGCGCCGATGGTCCCGACGATGAGGCCCAGCGGAATGGCGAGGGCGATCTGCACCGCCTGCTCGCCAAGCAGGATCGCCGAAATCTCGCCGCGGGTGAACCCAAGCACCCGGAGCGTGGCTAAGTCTCGACCACGCATCGAGACGCTCACGCGGGCATTGTTGTAGACAATTGAGATGGCGATCGCGGTGGCGAACAAAGTCATGATGAACGTCATGACCTTCATCGTTTCGTCGGTTTGTTTCTCGAAGCTCGCGATCGCATCGCTTTTCCGCGACACCGCCTGAATTGCCGGGATGTCATTCAGCCGGGCCTGAACTTCGCCCTCCATCGGTGCGTCGATCCGGAGTAGGGCAGACGAGTACCTTGGAGCCTCCCGTAGCAGCCGATGCAGATTCGGCTTCGATACGTACCCTTGAAGACCGAAGCCCTCCTCGATGAGCCCGGCGACGGTGAGCTTGCGCTCTCCGCGGTCCCCCTCTTTGAGCTCGATGTCGATCACGTCGCCCGGCTCGACGCCGAGGATTTCGCCCAGAACGCTCGTCAGTAGAACCCCTTCCTCGGGGATGGGAACGTACTCGAAATCGAGGCTGAAGAGCTGGCGCAGCTGCGATCTGCTTGGAATGCCGATGAGAACCGTGTCGCGCCAGCGATGCTCCGAGCGCATCCGAACCGGGGTCATGCGAAGCCCCTCGACTTCCTCGACGCCGGGGACGTGCGCAAGATATCCAAGGCTTCGCTGCGGCATCGCGTCCACGAAGCTCACCGTGAGGTCTTCGCGTTGTTGTCGCTCGAACTGCACCGTCATCATCGGGCCGTACGCGTCGTACCCGAATCGACCCAGGATGACGATCGACAACGCGAGCGCGATCCCGAGGGAAGACAGCGCTGTTCGCCCTGGTCGGCGCCAGATCTCGCGAAACACCATCACTGTGGTTTGGGAGAACCACTTCGTGAGGCCCCATCGCTCCACCGCCGCGGTTTTGTACTTCGCGGGTGCCGGTGGGCGCATCGCAGCCGCAGGGGGAAGGAGTACGGCAGCGCGGACAGCCAGCGACGCCCCGAGGCCGCCGGCGAGAAGGCTGAACAGAATCGCGTTGGCACTGACAGTCAGATCAACCCGTTGGGGCATCTGCGGAAGCCGAAAGAACTCGGCGTACATCGCCAGCATTCCTTTGCCCAACCAGACTCCCAGCCCGAGCCCGATCAACGCCCCAACGCTGACGATCAGCGCCACCATCTTGAAATAGTGCAGGGCAACGCTCGTGTCGCGGTAGCCCATCGCCTTGAGCACCGCGATTTGCGGACGTTGCAGTGTGACCAAACGGCTGAACACGACGTTCAGAAGAAATGCCGCGACGCCTAGAAAGACGGTCGGAAGAAAGACGACGAGGGTCTCGATGCCTTGGATTTCGCTCGTGAGGATCGAGTGAGAGAGCTGGTGCGCTCGCGTGAGTGCGCCGAGCCCCCCGTACGGCTTGAGCAAGCGATCGATCGCGTTCAGGACGGCGTCCTCGTTGGCTCCTGGCTCGAGCTTCACCGCGAGATCATTGAACGCGCCTTCCATTTGGTATGCCGCCGCGATCGCATCCTCGAGCATCCACAGCGGAGTGAACCGCGCGTCGTCCGGCATGAGCAATACCGAATCGACGGCAAACACGTACTCGGGGGACAGCGCGTGCCCGACGATCAGGAGCCGGCGGAGTTTGCCGTTGATCACGGCGGAGAGGTGATCGCCGGGCTCGAGGCCGTGTACCTTGGCAAACGGCTCGTTCACGAGTACTTCGTCGTAGCGTCCAGGCTCGAGGTCCCGTCCGGCCCGAAGCACCAAACCGTTTAGCGGAGCCCTGCCCGTGGACGGGACCGAGATCAGGTCCCCTCGTGCAGGCGAAATGAGATCGTCCATCGGCAAGCGCACCTGTTCTACGATCCGAGGGTAGGCGCGGGCGACACCGGGAAGCTCGGCCACTTGTCCCGCCACGGACTTCGGCGCTCGCTCGAGGTGCACGAACACATCGGCGAATCGATTCGTCTCGTAGTAGAGGTCGCGGGACTCATAAAGCGCCCGCCACGCGCTCTGTAGCGAGATGTAGCAAGCCACGCCGGATGCCACGACGACCGCGATGGTCAGTGCCTGCCCGCGCAGCCAAACTACTTCGCGAAAGAGCTTGCGGTCGAGGGCGTTCACTCGAAGATGAACGTGGACTTGGTGCCCCGCGCCTGTCAAGCGCGACAGCGCCAGCCCCAGCGCCAGAGCCGGGCTCGGGCGCTCGGCTTCCTACAGGGCCTGCCTGCAATCGTAAAGGTTGGTGTTTGGCCGTGTCTGTGGCACGCATACGCCCATGGATTTGACGTTCACAGAGGAAGAAGAGGCGTTTCGGCAGGAGGTTCGCGCCTGGATTCAGGAAGCGATGCCCGAAGACATGCTCGAACGAGCGCGAGGGGCGGGGGGCTTCACCCCACAGGACTCGGCCACATGGCATAGGATTCTCTACGAAAAAGGTTGGATCGCGCCGCACTGGCCGAAGGAAATCGGCGGCACGGGTTGGGATGCCGCCAGGCGCTTCATCTTCAACGAGGAGATGGAGCTTGCCGGGGCCCCGGGGCTGTCGGTGTTTGGTCTCTCGATGGTGGGTCCACTGATCATCAGCTTCGGGACCGATGCGCAGAAGGAGCGATTCCTTCCAAAGATCCTGAGCGCCGAAGAATTCTGGTGTCAGGGGTACTCGGAGCCGGGCTCCGGAAGCGACCTCGCATCGTTGCGGACGACCGCCGAGGATGCGGGCGATCACTTCATCGTCAATGGCCAAAAGACTTGGACTTCGTACGCACAATACGCCGATTGGATCTTCTGCCTCGTCCGGACCGACCCCTCCGTCAAGAAGCAGGCTGGGATCACATTCTTGTTGATCGATCTCAAGAGCCCTGGCGTCGAGGTGAAGCCCATGTTGACGCTGGGTCACACCCCGGCATTTTGCGACACGTTCTTCGACAACGTGAAAGTTCCAAAGGAAAACGTCGTCGGAGGGATCAACCAAGGTTGGACGATGGCTAAGGCGCTACTCGGCCACGAGCGAACGATTCTCGCGATGATTGGGCCGTCGCGAAGCGTACTTCAGAAAGTGAAGCGCATCGCTGCCACCAAGACTGTCAACGGGCGTCCGATGCTCGAGGATCCGGTTTGGCGCGCCAAAATCGCCCGACTCGAGATGCGTTTTCGGGCACATACGATGGTGAGCTATCGCGCACTCGCCGATCAGCAAAAGGGCAAAATGCCGGGGCCCGAGTCTTCGATCTTGAAGCTCGTCGGCACGAAGCTCATCCAGGAGCTCACAGAGCTCGCGATGGAAGTCATGGGTGAAAGCTCTCTCACTTGGCACAACGAGGGTGTCTGCCCGCCTGTCGAGGAGTCGATCGGACCCTACTTCTGCTACGAGCGAGCCGCCACGATTTACGGCGGCTCCAACGAGATTCAACGCAACGTCATCGCAAAGATGATTCTGCAGCTGCCGAGCAGCTGAATGGCGACACCGACTTAGGAGTATTTTCAAGATGGACTTCGAGCTCGATCAAGATCAACAAATGCTCGCGAAGACGGTGTCCGACTTCGCCAAGAACGAGTCCCCCGTCGAACGGTTTCGCAAGTTCCGTGACGATGACGTTGGCTACGACCCAGCGGTTTGGGGCAAGATGGGCGAGCTCGGATGGCTCGGCGTTCCATTTCCCGAGTCGGTGGGTGGCTTCGACGGCAGCTTCACCGAATGCGCGATCGTGCTCGAGAACCTGGCCACCACTTTGGTGCCCGAGCCGTACCTGGCCTCGGTGGTTCTCGGTGGAATGACGTTGTTGCGAGCCGGAAGCTCGGCGCAGCACC
>CP070713.1:2722973-2733590 GCA_020351445.1 Myxococcales bacterium | reverse complement strand
CCTTAGTAAGTACCGAAATATCGGCATCTTCGCCCACGTCGACGCGGGCAAAACGACGACCACCGAGCGCATCCTCAAGCTCACCGGCAAGATCCACAAGATCGGCGAGGTCCATGACGGCGCAGCTACCACCGATTTCATGGAGCAGGAGCAGGAGCGCGGCATCACGATTCAGTCCGCGGCGACGACGTGCTTCTGGGACGACCACCAGCTGAACATCATCGACACGCCGGGACACGTCGACTTCACGATCGAGGTCTATCGTTCACTCAAGGTGCTCGACGGCGGTGTGGGCGTATTCTGCGGCTCTGGCGGGGTCGAGCCCCAATCCGAAACCAACTGGCGCTACGCGAACGACTCCAAGGTCTCTCGTCTGATTTTCGTCAACAAGCTCGACCGATTGGGCGCGGACTTCTACCGGGTCGTCGACCAGATCAAGTCGGTGCTCGGCGCCAAGCCGCTGGTCATGGTGCTTCCCATCGGAACCGAGGCCGAGTTCGTCGGCGTAGTCGATCTTCTCACACGCAAAGCATACGTATGGGACGATTCTGGCCAGCCGGAGAACTTCGAGGTGCAAGAAGTCCCCGACGACATGAAGGAGCTCGTCGAAAAGTATCGGTTCGAGCTCGTCGAGAGCGCCGTGGAGCAAGACGATGATGCGATGGAGCAGTACCTCGAGGGCCACGAGCCGGACCTCGAGACGCTCAAGAAATGCATCCGCACTGGCACCCGCGACCTCGAGTTTTTTCCGACCTTTTGCGGCTCGGCATTCAAGAACAAGGGTATCCAGCAGGTGCTCGATGCTGTCGTCGACTACCTGCCCGATCCGACCGAGGTTCCGCCGCAGCCCGAGATCGACCTCGAAGGTCATGAGACCGGCGAGCTCGCGATCGTCGATCCGAGTCGGCCGGTGCGCGCCCTCGCATTCAAGATCATGGAAGACCGTTTTGGAGCGCTCACCTTCGTGCGCGTGTACTCGGGCACGATCAACAAAGGGGACACGCTGGTCGACACTGCCACTGGGAAGACCGAGCGCATCGGCCGTATGGTCGAGATGCATGCGGATGACCGCACGATCGTGGACTCGGTGCACGCCGGAGACATCGTCGCCATGGTCGGCCTCAAGGCGGTCCGGACCGGGCACACCCTGGCCGACGTGAAGAACCCCGCCACGCTCGAGCCGATGGTCTTTCCCGATCCGGTCATCTCGATCGCGGTCAGCACCAAGGACAAGGCCAACAGCGAAAAGCTCAGCACGGCGCTCGGCAAGATGGTCGCCGAGGACCCGTCCTTCCACGTCGAGGTCGACCAGGAATCCGGCGAGACCATTCTCAAGGGAATGGGCGAGCTCCATCTCGACATCAAGGTCGACATCCTTCGCCGAAGTCACGGGGTTGCGGTCGACGTCGGCGCGCCGCAGGTCGCCTACCGCGAGACGGTCACAAAGGCGATCGACGACAGCTATATCCACAAGAAGCAAACCGGTGGCTCGGGACAGTTCGCGAAGATCGAGTACACGATCGAGCCCGCCGAGCCTGGCGAAGGGTTCGTCTTCGAGTCGAACATCACCGGTGGCAACGTCCCCAAGGAGTTCATTCCGGCCGTCGAAAAGGGCTTCAAGGTCATGATGGAAGAGGGGCCGCTTTGTGGGTTCCCCCTTCTCGACTTCAAGGTCTCGCTCAACGATGGCGGCTTCCACGCGGTCGACTCGTCACAAATGGCCTTCGAGACGGCCGCAAAGGCCGCCTTCCGCCAGAGCATGCCGAAGGCTGGCCCGCAGCTTCTCGAGCCGATCATGAAGGTCGACGTCTTCGTGCCTGACGCCAACGTGGGCGACGTCATCGGGGACCTCAACCGGCGTCGCGGCATCGTGAATTCGCAGGAAAAGGGTCATACCAACGTGCGCATCAAGGCAGACGTCCCGCTCAGCGAGATGTTCGGCTACATCGGTGACCTCCGCTCCGCCACATCGGGACGCGGCCAGTTCTCGATGGAGTTCAGCAACTACGCGCCGGTTCCGCGGAACATCCTCGAAAAGGTCCAGGCCGAGGTCGCCGAGCGAAACGCAAAGAAGAATTAGTCCTAACCGGCGAGCTCTTGCTTCAGCACCTTGCCGGTCGCGTTGCGGGGAAGCGCGTCGATGAACGCCACGTCGCGGGGGACTTTGTAGCTTGCAAGGCTTTGTTTCACGTATGCCTTCAGCTCGTCCTCGGTGACGGCCGCACGGGGCTTCAGCACTACGAAGGCCTTGAGGCGCTGCCCCCATTCAGGGTCGCTCACGCCGGTCACGGCGACCTCTTCGACTTGTGCGTGTTCGGCGATGAGGTCTTCCACTTCCCGTGGAAAGACGTTTTCACCGCCTGACACGATCATGTCGTCGTCCCGGCCGTCGACGAAGAGCCGCCCTTCCTCGTCAAAATGACCGACATCGCCGCTGCTGACCAGTGACCCTATCCGCTCCTTGTCGTCGCCGCTCGTGTATCCTTCGAACGAGATCGCGTTGGAGACGAAAATTCGGCCGGTTTGGCCGGCCGGGAGCGGCTTTCCTTGGTTGTCGAGGATCTTCACTACGGTGCCGAGAGGCGGCTTGCCCGCCGTTCCGGGCGCCGCCCTCATGTCTTCGGGCGTTGCGACCGATGCCATCGCGACTTCGGTAGACCCGTAGAAGTTGTAGAGGTTGTCGCCGAAAGCATCCATCCATTCCGTAGCCAGGTGACCGGGCAGCGCCGAGCCACTGGCTGCGGTAATGCGCAGCGAGCTGAGGTCGTACTTGCGCTTCACGTCGTCTGGAAGCGCGAGGATGCGCTGCATCATGATCGGAACCACCGCGAGCGTCGTGCACTTATGCTCTGCGACCGCGTGCAAAGTTGCTTCGGGATCGAAACGCTCTGTCAACACATAGGTGGTGCCGAGGATGAGCCCCAGCTGAAACTGACCGAGGCCCCAGGAGTGAAAGAGCGGTGCCGCGATCATCGTGCGCTCGCCTGCCCTAAACGGGATGCGCGATAGCATCGAGGCGATCGGCAGCATGCCCTTTGGTGAGCCGCGCTTGGCGCCTTTCGGCGTCCCGGTGGTGCCCGAGGTCAGCATCGTGAACCGCGACTCGATGCTCGGCGGCTCGACGTTGCCGTCGGCGTGGTTGGAGATCACGTCGTCGATGCTCGGATCGTCGCCCGAGCCTCGAATGATGAAGCGAGGGATCCCCTGAAGGCCCTCCAACAGGATTCCGAACTCTTCATCGTAGAGGAGAGCGCTGACGTTCTCCCGCTTCCCCACCTCGGTCAGCTGCGGTCCGGCAAACATCGTGTTCAACAACACGGCGTTGGCGCCGACCTTGCAGCACGCGAGGATGGCTTCGACGAAGCGCCGATGATTGCGCCCCATTACGCCGACTACGTCCCCGGGCGATACCCCGGCCTCGCGAAGCCCGCGGGCCAGCGCATTCGAGCGGCGATTGACCTCATCAAACGTCGTCTGACCCTCATCGTCGATGATCGCGATGGCGTCGGGCTGACGGATTGCGAGAGCGATGAAGCCCATCGCCGGCGAGCGCCCCCAGCCCTTTCCAGCTTTGATGATTCGTATCGTTTTGTCGGGGCGCATCGGCTTGAAGATGCCTGCTCGATACAACACCCGCGCGACTTCTAGTTTCTCAGCGAAATTTCCCACGCCGAGGAGACTAGCGCTGGATCGCCCGGGTGCCAGCACGTGCGTGGGGGTGTCATTTTGGCATCGGGACGCGTATTCTCCCGGCGCTGGCGTCATCGAGCCGGACAGCCTAGTTGTACGATAAACATGGAAGGCACCCAGACATCGGTTGACGAGAAACTGGAGATCCCGCGGCTCGATTCCAAGCGTGGGCGGACTATTGCCGTCGTCGTCGGGGTAGTGGTCGTCGGAGCCGCGATCGCGGCTTACTTCTTGACGCGCGCTCCGGAACAAAGCCCGTATCGAGTTGCCCAGGTCGAGCGGACATCGATCGTGAAGGAGATCCGGGTGACGGGGCATTTGGAGCTCACCGCTCAAGTCGAGGTCCCGGCGCCGATCGAAGGGCAGCTCGTCAAGGTCTTGGCCAAGCCCGGAGACAGCGTGGAGGAGGGACAGCTTCTGGCGCTGCTCGACAAGGGTTCGGCGGAGGTCGCCTTTCATGTCGCGCAGGCGGAGCTCGAGGTAGCCCGCGCCCGCGTCTCGGAGACAGAAGCCTCCGCCCAACGCGCAACCGAGGCGCTTCAGCGCACCGAACGCCTCGCGAAAAAGAATCTTGCCAGCAGGAGCGCCCTCGAGACCGCGCGCTCCGAAATGGTCAAAGCGCGGGCCGCGGTCCAAGCCGCGCGAGCGGAGCGCTCAGCCGCACAGAAGCGAGCGTCTTTGCGGGGCCGCGAGCGTGAGCGAACCGACATCGTGGCCCCCCGCGCCGGCCTCGTGCTCGAAGTTCCATCACACACCGGGATGATCGTCGGTCCTGACGTTCGCTTGTTCCGCATCGGCGCACCCCTCGACCAGATGCACATCGCGGCTCCGATAGGCGAAGCCGACATCGGCGAGGTGACGGTGGGGCTGGAGGCGAAGTTCGAGGTGCCCACGTATCCGGGCAAGGTGCTCGACGCGACCGTGAAGCACATCAGCCCCGATTCGTATACGAAGTTCGGTGCCGTCTTCTACGACGTTCAGCTCGCAACGGACAATCCAGAGCACTTGCTGCTGCCCGGAATGACGGCGCAAGTTCGCATCAAGGTCGCCCAGGTCGATGACGTGCTCGCCGTCCGCGAAGCGACGTTGCGCTTCAATCCCGTGGGGGCGCCGCCGGCTCCCGCGCGTAGCCGCGTCTGGCGCGTCCGAGGAACGGAGCTCGAGGAGATTCCGGTGGAGGCCGGCCTGTCCGACGGCGCCGTCACCGAAGTGAGGCCGAGCGATCCCGAGAGCCTGCACATCGACGACCAGATCGCCATCGGATTGTCGCTGGGGGGCGAAGGCGACACCGCGGCACCATCGCTGTCGCTCCGGGGCCACCGATGAGCGGCTTCTCGATCGTAGAGGCGCACGGCATCCGCAAAGAGTTCCCCAACATGACCGCGCCGGTTCTCGACGAGGTGGATCTGACCATCCAGTCCGGTGAGATCGTTGCGCTCCGGGGACCCTCCGGGTCCGGGAAGTCGACCTTGCTCAACATCATCGGGTGCCTCGATGGCCCCACGCGCGGGACCTACTCGCTCGGAGGACGCGACGTCTCCACGCTGAGCCCCAGGGAGCGCGCCTGGGTGCGCCTTCACTACATCGGTTTCATTTTTCAATCGTTTCACCTGATCTCAGACCACACTGTCATCGAGAATGTCACGCTTCCCCTGTACTACGCGGGCCTGAGCCGTGATGAGCGAGAGGCCCGGGCGACCGAGCTCATCGAGCGTGTCGGGTTGAGCCATCGGATGAGTCACAGGCCAGCGCAGCTTTCGGGCGGGGAGAAGCAACGGGTGGCGATCGCGCGCTCCGTTGCCGCCAAACCCCGCCTTCTCCTCGCCGACGAGCCCACGGGCGCCCTCGATACCAAGACCGGCAACGAGGTCATGGACTTGCTCCTCGAGATGCACGAAGCGCGATCGCTCACTTTGATCATCGTCACGCATGACCCAGAGATCGCCGAGTTCTGTCACCGCCAGATCTTTTTGCGCGACGGAAAGATCATCACCGACGGAAGTAGCCATGCGTCGCACGCGTAGCGAAACCGTAGGTCGCGCTGTACGAACTGCAATCCGCAACCCCGGCCGCAGTACGCTCACGATGCTGGGCCTGGCGATTGGCGTGGGCGCGTTCATCGCCATGGTGAGCTTTGGCACCGGCGCCCGAACCTCGGTCATGCAGCAGTTCGAAATCTTGGGCCCGCGCGTCGTGTATATCTGGACGAACATGAATCGGCGGACATTCGGAGGCAGCCCGAAGCCTCTTACCGATGCTGACGTCGAGGCACTCTCGCGGGACGCGATGACGATAGAGCGCGTCGTTCCTCGAATCACGGAGCTTCAAGACGTCAAATCCGCGCAGGCGACCTATGCCACCCCGGTCACGGGCACGACGCCAGGATTCGTCGAAGTTCGCGAGTGGCCCATGTTGACGGGGGGCATGTTTGACGAAACGGATGTTCGGCAGCGAGCCAAGGTCGCCGTCATCGGAACCACGGTCGCGCGCCAGCTCTTCGCAGGAGCCGACCCCGTGGGACGGACCATTACCATCGGCGCCAATCTTCCCTGTCGCGTCATCGGCGTGCTGATCTCGAAAGGCGAGCAGACGACCGGCGAAGACATGGACGAAATCGTCCTGATACCCGCAACCACCTACGAAGCGTTTCTCGGAATGCCGATCGGGTACCACGAGCTCATTCTGCAGGTGCGGGACATCGGACTTCTGGAGGCGGGGATGCTGGAGGCAGTTCCGATCATGCGCCGCTCCCATCGGCTTTCCGAGAACGACCCAGACGACTTTCGAATGGCCAGCCCAGCGCAGGCAGCACGAGTGGCCAAATTCGTTTCGAGCATTCTGACGGGGTTGCTCATGGGAATCGCTGCCGTGTCGCTGTTGGTTGGCGGCATCGGCGTGATGAACATCCAGCTGGTGTCGGTCGCGGAGCGCACCCAAGAGATCGGGATTCGATCGGCGATCGGCGCATCGCCGAGGCAAATCCTGGTGCAGTTTTTGTCCGAAGCCGTGGTGTTGTCGTTTACCGGATCGATCGTGGGAGTGCTTCTCGGCTGGCTCACATCGATTCTGGTGGCTCAAGCCATGGGTTGGTCGGGCGGTCTGTCTTGGCTGACGATGCTCGGCGGGGCTGCTTTTGGTACGAGTGTTGGAGTGGCCTTTGGATACCTCCCGGCCCGTCGCGCGGCGCAGCTCGAGCCCATCGAGGCTCTGCGCCATGAATGAGGTGGAACATGAATGTGGTCTGCAATTGGAAGGGCCGGGCGACGACCATGTTGGTCGCGCTCGCGGCGATGCTCGCACCGGCGGGTGCGGCGGCTGAGGTCGTCACGCTTCAGGAGCTCGAAGAGCTGGCGCTCGAAAACCAAGCGCGCTGGGAGGCGGTGGAAGCGAGGTCCGTCCAGGCGGGCGCCGACGTCGATGCGGCGAACGCCGGGAAGATGCCGACCTTTTGGATGAACATCTCGAGTGTCCTTGCCCCGGGCTCCGACATCGAGCGGGTTCAAACCGTCGATGGCCGTGAGGTCAACGTCCGGGCCTCGCCGACGGTCGGGGAGCGCACGGCGTTTCGGCCCAACGTCCGGTACGAGGGGACGATCGACATGCGCGCACCCCTCTACGACGGTCAAACCCGAGCGTCGATCAAGGCGGCCGAGGCATACCGAGCCGCGGCACAGGCAAGCTCGGGCGCATCCCGTGAGACCGTGCTTGCGATGGTGCGCGCCGCCTACCTGGACTGGACGGAGACCCACTTGGTGCACGGCTTTGCGGTGACCTCCGCAGAGGAGGCCAAGGCGCAGCGCGAGCGGATCGCCGCGCGGGTCGAGGACGGGGATCGTCCGGGGTCCGAGCTGGACGCCGCGCGCTACGAGGAGCTCCAAGCCGAGCTCGTCGCGGCGGATGCCTCTGCAAAGGCTGTTGCCGCCAAGCGTCTCCTGGAGTCCGCGGTCGGCACCGAGCTTTCCCCTGAGGCGGAGCCGGACACGCGACTCCTAGAAACCGACTCGATGGACACCGGTTCGGATGCAGGCTGGGAAGTCGAGTCCCTCGAGCGTCAGCGGGATGCGGTGCGCCAAGAGGCCCAAATGCACCGGAAGGGCCGGGTGCCGGTCCTCGCGGTCATCGGCCAGACGGGTCTTGCGGGCGTCAACGACCGCGTGTTTCCGATGTACCGGGTCGGCCTGAGCCTTTCGGTTCCGCTCTGGGATGGAGGCAGAGCGATCGCCATGGCCCACGCCGCCGACGCCCAAGCCACCGAGCTCGACGCGCGCGCCCGCGACGCTCGAGTTGCCCGAACTGAGGAGCGGCAACAGGCGCTCCTCGATCGAAAGCATGCCGAGGAACAGCTCATCCTCGCCAACGGCTTGGTTTCGGTCTCCGAAAAACGCGTCGAGCAAGCGCTAACCAGTTACGACCTCGGCGCCGGCAACCTCGAGGCCGTTGCCGATGCCCGGGCCGCGCTCCGCGATGCCCAATCCCGCCGTGTTCAAATCCAAGTCGCCCACACCGACGCCATGCTTCGACTCGACGGAAGAGACTGACCTAGTAGCGAAACACGTATTCGACCCACAGCCAATGCTCGGGATTGGGCACACGCGTCACTGTCGACTCTCGGCGATCGAGGAACATGCGGAAGTCGTACCGCAGTCGCAACATGTCTCGTGCACGAACGGTGAGCGTGGTATCGAGGTAGGTCCACAGTGTTTGGGGGAGTCGATGGTTGTCCGAGAGGTCTTCGAAGTCGTAGCGAACGCGGAGCCGAAGGCGGAGGATGTCGGTCGGCCGGGTGGTGATGTTCAAGATCGCAGCGATGTCCTGCTGAAGACCCTGACCCTTCAGCCCACTACCGACCCACCGGTGTCGAAACTGCCCGGAAAGCGCGAGTTGTCGACCGGGTTCGTACGCGAGCTGCGTCGCCAAGACAAACCGTTGACCCGCGCTGTTGCGGTATTCGGTCCATAGCGCGCACCTCCACGACGAGGTGAGCTGAAGATCGGCGCGCACGAAGAGCAGACCGCGGATGGCGGCCGATGAGAGCTGTCGCCACCCATCGGCGACCGTGCGAACCACGACGCGGCGTCCGAGTTGGCTCGTTGCGCGAAGGCGAAGCCCAGCCTCGTCCCTCGCCCGAAGACCGTCCAGCTCGTCGGGCGCCGAGACGGGGCGCGCGTAGGGGTTTGCGTACCGCGACCCATAATAACGTACCGAGACGTCCAACTCGGTCGTCGGTAGCGTCGTGACGCTCCGGATGATCGCTCCGTAGCCCCCTCCGCCGCCAAGCTGCGCATCGAAGCTGCGCGCAACTTCGGCGAAGAAGTCTTGCGCGCGGAACCCGAACGCGGCGTTCACGCCGACCGCTCCAAAGGGCCCGCCGAAAGGTTTGCGCGCAAACTCTTGGAAGCCAAGCTCTGCGCCCTCCACGAGCCATCGCGGCACCGACCCATACCCGGTGAGTCCCAGGTGAGCCCGGGCGTTCCAGAAGTAGCTGGCATTCGCCCCAGCGAGGCCCTCCGCGTACATCGCTGGCAAGGTGGCAAACATGGCCGCGCTTGCCGGCGCAGTTGGGTCACCGGCCCGAACGTAGACGGGCGGGGCCCGGCACGCTGGGTCCGCATCCCGGCGCGGATCATCGCACGTACCTACGTTGACAACCTCGATCTGCGGGATGCGATGCACCTGATACGACCCCCAGGCGTAGGCTTGAAGCCAACCGCGTCCCACCGAAAGGCCCTTCAAGCCCGCTGCCACGCCCGCCAATCGATTCGTCCACGCGTAGTCCGGAGTGACCCGCACCGCTCGGTCGCTCCGACACGGTGACTCCGATAGCTCTCCCGGAGCGCGCCTGCACCTCAGCCCAAGCTCGTTTCCGCGACGGAGCTCGTAGTCCCCAAAGAAGCCATTCGGCGTGATCTGGTCGGTCACGTCGAACGTCAGCCGTTGGCCAAATCCGATGTGATACGTTCCGCCGACCACCTCCCACTTGGCCTCTTCCCATTCGACATAGAGCTTTGGAACCTCGAAGCGAACACTCTCGGGCTTGGCGCTGAGCGCGTTTCGGTTCGGATCCCATCGAACGCGACGCAACCGATTTCGCGTGACCGTGCTCGCGACTCCCACATCCAGGCTGCGAAGCGCCTCGATGCGCGCCTGTGCCGCAACGGCCGGCGGCAGCCGATCATAGCGGCCACTCCATCGCCCCTGGATGCGCACAAACCCGTTGGTTTGCGACTTTGGGACATCCAGAGCGCGGACGATCACGAATGCGTGGAGAGTGCTGGCAAGCTCGGCTTCGAGCGCACCGGCCGCGACCAGGTCACCCAGGTCGTGAATCGCTCCGGCTTCCTTGCGATAGGCAAGGATCCGGTCGACGTGCCGGTAATCGAGGTTCGGGAGCAAGTACAGCTGCTCCCGACCCGCGCGGTTGAGCTCTACTCGCGTTTGATGAAGCAACAGCAACGCGTTGAACGACGACTCCGAGATCTGCTCGGTTACCAAGAGGTCGTACAGATCTTCCTCGGTTTCGATGTCGATGAAGACCTCGTATTGAACCGCCGAGGCCGTACGCGCAGCGAGCACGACGATGCACGCAGAGACGAGCGCGCACCTCAGGAGCACCGAGGATTCGCGTAGCCTGGCGTCCCCAAGTCGCCCTCGCCGTAGGCGTGCACGGCGTCACAGATGTTGCCGAGGTCGTCGACCTGGATCGCAACGCCCGGTTTCGAGCGCCCGTACGTCACACGGTCGAGCACACGGCCATCGACTCCGAGGGTGATCGTCTCGTCGCTGTTGTTCAGCGAGAGCGAAAGCTCCGCGTCGACGCCTTCGATCCCGCCGTTTTCCGCTGGGTCGGTGCTCCTCGCGAAGACCACGTGCGCGCCGTCTGGCACGCTCAGGCAATCTTCGTCGTCGACTATCGTCGCGCTGGACGTG
>CP070713.1:2714004-2722873 GCA_020351445.1 Myxococcales bacterium | reverse complement strand
TCCTCGGAGGCCGCGGCCGCAACGGGCTCGGGCTCGA
The DNA here is from genome assembly GCA_020351445.1 of Myxococcales bacterium. Classification (GTDB taxonomy): domain Bacteria; phylum Myxococcota_A; class Polyangia; order Polyangiales; family Houyiibacteriaceae; genus SG8-38. Next base: position 2,722,836 of record CP070713.1, on the reverse strand, counting down.
GAATGGCCGGTGTCGGAGTGAGCGGCTTCACCGCTTCGTCCTCGACGACCATGTCGATCTTGTTGTAGGCGCCAAGGCCCGTACCGGCTGGAAGTAACCGGCCCATGATGACGTTCTCCTTGAGACCGCGGAGCGCGTCTACCTTGCCGCTGATCGCAGCCTCGGTGAGCACCTTCGTCGTTTCCTGGAAGGACGAAGCGCTGATGAACGAGTCGGTCGAGAGCGACGCCTTGGTGATGCCAAGCAGGAGCGGCTCCGCCACTGCGGGTTGACCTCCCTTTGCGATGACGCGCTCGTTCTCACGCTCGAACACGGACTTTTCGACCTGCTCGTCCGGAAGAAACCGGGTGTCACCGGTCTCCTTGATCCGGACGCGCCGAAGCATCTGGCGAACGATGACCTCGATGTGCTTGTCGTTGATGGCGACACCCTGCAGGCGATACACCTGCTGGATCTCGTCGACCAACCAAGCCGCAAGCTCTTTCTCGCCCTTGACCTTGAGAATGTCGTGCGGGTTTGCAGGGCCATCCATCAAGGGCTCGCCGGCACGCACGTGGTCACCATCCTTTACGGTGAGGTGCTTGCCCTTGGCGATGAGGTATTCCTTCGGCTCGCCGACCTCCGGAGTGATCACGACTTTGCGCTTACCCTTGGTGTCCTTACCGAAGGTCACGATGCCATCGATCTCGCTGATGATCGCGTGGTCCTTGGGCTTGCGTGCCTCGAAGAGCTCGGCGACACGCGGCAAACCACCGGTAATGTCTTTGGTCTTGGTCGTCTCACGCGGGATTTTCGCGATGATCTCGCCTGCTTCGACGGCCTGACCATCCGCAGGAATGATGTTCGCGCCGACCGGCAGGAAGTAGCGAGCCATGTTCTCTCCCGTGCCCGTGGTCAACGTTTCGCCGGTCTGGGGATCCTTGACCGATACGCGCGGACGTGCGCTCGGATCGCGGGACTCGATGACGACGCGCCGGGACAAACCCGTTACCTCGTCGAGCTTCTCTTCCATCGTCACCGCTTCGACCACGTCGCCGTACTTCACGACGCCGTTGACCTCGGTGAGGATCGGAATGGCGTAGGGGTCCCACTCCGCGAGCATAGTGCCACGTTCGACGCGGTCACCCTCCTTGACCTTGACGAATGCACCGTAGGTCAGGGTGAAGTGCTCGCGCTCGCGGCCCGACTCGTCGACGACCGTCACCGCGCCGTGGCGGTTCATGACGACCACCGTCCCGTCGCGCTTGGTGATGAGCTTGACATTGTCGAATTTCACGATGCCGCCCGAGCGCGTCTCGATGGAGCTCTGTTCGATCTTTCCGCGCGCAGCCGCACCACCGATGTGGAACGTGCGCATCGTGAGCTGCGTGCCCGGCTCACCGATCGACTGAGCGCCGATGATGCCGACGGCCTCGCCGATGTTCACCTCGTAGCCGCGGCCGAGATCTCGGCCGTAGCACATCGCACACACACCACGACGGTTTTGGCAGGTCAACACGGAGCGAATCAACACGCGCTCGATGCCTGCCGCCTCGATGCGGGCAACTCGAGCCTCGTCGATCTCCTGGTTGGCCTCGACGAGAGCTTCGTCGGTGACCGGGTCGGTGATGTCCTCCAACGCGATGCGTCCAAGAACGCGCTCGCCGAGGGGTGTGACGACTTCCCCGCCCTCTTCGAGCTTGCTGACCCAGATCCCATCCAGGGTCTGGCAGTCGTAGTCGGTGATGACGCAGTCCTGTGCCACGTCGACCAGACGACGCGTCAGGTAGCCCGAGTTCGCGGTCTTCAAGGCGGTATCGGCTAGGCCCTTACGGGCGCCGTGCGTCGAGATGAAGTACTGCAAGACGGTCAGCCCCTCACGGAAGTTCGCCGTGATGGGCGTCTCGATGATTTCGCCCGACGGCTTGGCCATCAGGCCGCGCATGCCGGCCAGCTGACGAATCTGCTGGTTCGAGCCTCGAGCGCCGGAGTCGGCCATCATGAAGATCGAGTTGAAGCTCGGCTGCGTGGTCTTCTCTCCGGTTTCCGGGTTGGTGATCTCCTCGGTGCCGATCGAGTCCATGAGATCACGCGCAACCTGGTCGGAAGCCTCCGCCCAAATGTCGACGACCTTGTTGTATCGCTCACCGTCCGTGATCAGACCCTCCTGGTACTGCTCGACGACGGTGGTGACGTCTTGCTGCGCGTCACCGAGCACGTCCTTCTTGGAATCTGGGATGATCATGTCATCCATGCAGATCGAAATGCCTGCACGAGTCGACATCTCGAAGCCCATGGTACGCAGGTGGTCCGCAAGAAGAACGGTGTTCTTGTTGCGGCTCGCGCGATAGCACTCGTCGATGAGCGCGCTGAGCGACTTCTTATCGAGCACCCTGTTGACCGACGGGAACTCCATCCCAGGAGGCAACACGTCGCTCACGAGCACTCGGCCGACCGTGGTATCGTAGACCTCGCCCTTGTAGCGGTAACGAATGCGGGAGTGCAGACCGACCATGTTCTGGTCGTATGCCATCCGCACCTCGTCCGACGAAGCGAAGATTCCGGTGAAAACGCCTTCCTTCTCCTGACCATCGCGGTACGCGCCCTTACCGAACTGCTTCTCGCGCGTCATGTAGTAGAGGCCGAGAACGATGTCCTGTGTCGGGTTGATGATCGGGCGGCCGCTCGCAGGCGACAGGATGTTGTTCGTGCTCATCATGAGCACGCGAGTCTCCATCTGAGCCTCGACCGAAAGCGGCACGTGCACCGCCATCTGGTCACCGTCGAAGTCCGCGTTGAACGCGGTGCAAACCAGTGGGTGAAGCCGAATCGCCTTGCCCTCGATGAGCACGGGCTCGAAAGCCTGGATCCCCAGTCGGTGAAGCGTCGGCGCACGGTTGAGCATCACCGGGTGCTCGGTGATGACCTCTTCGAGAATGTCCCAAACCTCGGGCTTTTCCTTCTCGACTAGCTTCTTCGCGCTCTTGATCGTGGTGACGTAACCACGCTCCTCGAGCTTGTTGTAGATGAACGGCTTGAAGAGCTCGAGCGCCATCTTCTTCGGAAGACCGCACTGGTGTAGACGAAGCGCAGGGCCGACGACGATGACGGAGCGGCCGGAGTAGTCGACGCGCTTACCGAGCAGGTTCTGGCGGAAGCGGCCCTGCTTGCCCTTGAGCATGTCAGACAGGGACTTGAGCGGGCGCTTGTTCGGACCGGTAATGGTCTTACCGCGGCGGCCGTTGTCGAAGAGGGCATCGACGGCTTCTTGAAGCATACGGCGCTCGTTCCGGATGATGATCTCCGGAGCATTGAGCTCGATGAGTCGCTTGAGGCGGTTGTTTCGGTTGATGACGCGACGGTAGAGATCGTTGAGATCGGAGGTCGCGAAACGTCCACCATCGAGTGGAACTAGCGGACGAAGGTCTGGCGGCAGCACCGGAATCACCGACAACATCATCCACTCGGGCCGGTTGCCCGAATCGCGGAATGCCTCGATGACCTTGAGGCGCTTGGCGAGCTTCTTGCGCTTCGCCTCGCTGGTGGCCTCCTTGAGGTCCAGGCGAAGCTGCTCTGCCATCGCATGCACGTCGATGTCGCGGAGCATCTCGAGGACCGCCTCGCCACCCATGCCGGCTTCGAACGCGTCGTCGCCATACTCATCGAGCATGTCATGGAAGCGATCCTCGGTGAGGATCTCGCCACGCTCGAGCGGCGTCTCTTTGGGGTCGAGCACCACGTAGCTCTCGCAGTACAGCACGCGTTCGAGGTCCTTGAGCGTGATGTCCAGGATTGCACCGATGCGGCTCGGAAGGCTCTTGAGGAACCAGATGTGCGCTACCGGCGTGGCCAGGGTGATGTGGCCGAGGCGTTCACGGCGGACCTTGCTCTGGATGACCTCGACGCCGCACTTCTCGCAGACGATCCCGCGATGCTTCATGCGCTTGTACTTGCCGCAGATGCACTCGTAGTCTTTGACTGGCCCGAAGATCTTCGCGCAGAAGAGGCCGTCACGCTCGGGCTTGAACGTACGGTAGTTGATCGTCTCTGGCTTGCGAACCTCGCCGTGCGACCATTCGCGGATCTTCTCCGGCGATGCCAGCGAAATGCGAATCGCTGAAAACGCCAGCGGATCTTTCGGCTTTTCGAAGAAGCTGAAGATGTCCTTCATGACTTACTCTTCCTCCGCGGCAAGCACGTCGTCTGACCTGCGCCCCAATTGACTCGTCTCCACCAACTCGACGTTCAGGCAAAGCGCCTGAAGCTCCTTCATGAGGACGTTGAAGCTCTCCGGTAGGCCAGCTTCGAGCGAGTAGTCCCCCTTCACGATCGATTCGTACATGCGCGTGCGGCCCTGCACGTCGTCGGACTTGACGGTGAGGAACTCCTGCAGCGCGTACGCAGCGCCGTAGGCCTCCATCGCCCAGACCTCCATCTCACCGAGCCTCTGCCCGCCGAACTGCGCCTTACCACCCAGCGGCTGCTGCGTGACGAGCGAGTACGGGCCGATGCTTCGCGCATGGATTTTGTCGTCCACCAAGTGGTGGAGTTTGAGCATATACATGATGCCGACGGTGACGTCCTCGTGGAACGCCTCGCCGGTACGGCCGTCGAAGAGAACCGTCTGGCCATTTTCCTGCACGCCCGCAAGCCTGAGGAGGTCCTTGATCTCTTCCTCGCTGGCACCGTCGAAGACCGGCGTAGCCAGTTGCAGACCGTGTTTCCAAGTCTTGGCGAGCTCCGCGACCTCGTCGTCCGGCAGCGCATCCAGCACTTTGACGATGTCACCTTCCTTGAAGATCGCGCGAACCCGTTCGCGGAGCTCCGAAGCGCTCGCCTTCTTCTCGACCATCTCCTGAAGCTGCGTGCCGAGGAGATAACCGGCCCACCCGAGGTGGGTCTCGAGAATCTGGCCGACGTTCATTCGGCTCGGAACACCAAGTGGGTTCAGGACGATGTCCACCGGCTTGCCATCGGGCAAGTACGGCATGTCTTCTTCCGGGAGGATCCGGCTGACGACCCCCTTGTTGCCGTGGCGGCCCGCCATCTTGTCGCCAACCTGAAGCTTGCGCTTGATGGCGACATAGACCTTCACCATCTTGATGACGCCCGGAGGAAGCTCGTCGCCCTTACCAAGCTTGTCGATCTTCTCCTGGAACAGCATCTTGACGGCGTCGACCTGGTCGTCGACCTGCTCGAGAATCACATCGGTCTTGTCTTTGTCCTTCTCGACCTCGATGTGCGCCCAGTATTTGTGTGGGATCTCGTCGAGATCCTCGTTCGTAATCTTCGCGTCCTTGGCAAGAAGCTCTTTGCCCTTGTCGCCGACGAGCTTGGCGGTCGTGGTGTTGCCGACGAAGTACTTGCGAACGCGGTCATGGGCCGAGTCGAGAACGATCTTGATCTCGTCGGACATGTCCTTTTCGAGCTTGGCCCGCTCGGCCTCCTCGATTTGCAGGGAGCGCTCGTCTTTCTCGGTGCCCTTACGCGCGAACACGCGGGCGTCGATCACGATGCCGGTCACGCCGGGCGGCACCTTGAGCGAGGTGTCGCGAACGTCGCCGGCCTTCTCGCCGAAGATGGCGCGAAGGAGCTTCTCCTCGGGAGAGAGCTGCGTCTCGCCCTTTGGCGTGATCTTGCCGACCAGGATGTCGCCCGAGTTGACCTCGGCGCCAATCCGCACGATGCCCGACTCGTCGAGGTCCTTGAGGGCCTCTTCGCCGACGTTGGGAATGTCGCGAGTGATCTCTTCCTTGCCGAGCTTGGTGTCGCGCGCGACGCACTCGAACTCCTCGATGTGAACCGAGGTGTACACGTCGTCCTTGGCGATACGTTCGGACAGCAGAATCGAGTCCTCGAAGTTGTATCCGCCCCACGGCATGAACGCGACGATCACGTTCTGGCCGAGCGCGAGCTCGCCGCGATCGGTGCTGGGGCCGTCGGCAATGACGTCACCTGCCTTCACGCGGTCTCCGGGGCGAACGATCGGCGTCTGGTTGTAGGCCGTGTTCTGGTTCGAGCGCTGGAACTTGTTCAGGCGATAGATGTCCGGAAACGCCCCCGCTAGGCCTTCGGCCTTGACGACGATGCGGGTCGCGTCGACCGACTCCACCACGCCATCCTGCTGCGCAACCGCGCAAACGCCCGAGTCGCGCGCCACCCGGCCTTCGATGCCGGTGCCCGCGATCGGAGCATGCGTGCGCACACACGGAACAGCCTGACGCTGCATGTTCGAGCCCATCAATGCGCGGTTTGCGTCGTCGTGCTCGAGGAACGGGATCAACGAGGCGGCAACCGAGACCAGCTGGTTCGGCGAAACGTCCATGAGCTGGACGCTGCTCGGTGACACCATCACGAACTCGCCGTTGAAGCGCGCGCTGATCAACGTCCCTTCGAGCTTGCGGCTCAGGTGGTCGATTTTCGCGTTCGCCTGTGCGATGTAGTGCCCCTCTTCTTCGAGAGCGGAGTACCAGCGCACGTGCTCGTCGAGCACGATGCCGTCCTCGACCTTTCGGTAGGGCGTCTCGACGAAGCCGTATTCGTTGACCCGCGCGTAGGTCGAAAGGGAGGCGATCAGACCGATGTTCGGTCCTTCGGGCGTCTCGATCGGACAGATACGGCCGTAGTGTGTCGTATGAACGTCGCGAACCTCGAAGCCCGCACGCTCACGGGTCAAACCACCAGGCCCGAGCGCGGATAGACGCCGCTTGTGCGTCACCTCGCTGAGCGGGTTGGTCTGGTCCATGAACTGCGAGAGCTGGCTCGAGCCGAAGTACTCTTTGACAACCGCGCTCACTGGCTTCGCGTTGATCAAGTCGTGCGGCATGAGCGTCTCGATCTCCTGAGACATGTTCATGCGCTCCTTGATCGCGCGCTCCATGCGCACGAGGCCGATGCGGTACTGATTCTCCATCAGCTCGCCGACGGCGCGTACGCGACGGTTGCCCAAGTGGTCGATGTCGTCGACCGACCCGCGACCATTCTTGAGCTCGATCAGGTTCTTGACTGTCTCGAGGATGTCCGTGTTGGTCAGAACGGTGTGATCGAGGCTCGGACGCTCATCCTCCTCGACATCTTTGTAGAACTTGTAGTTCAGCTTGAGGCGGCCAACCTGGCTCAGGTCGTAGCGCTCCGGGTTGAAGAACAGGTTGTTGAAGAGGTTGCGCGCCGTATCGAGCGTGGGCGGATCGCCCGGACGCAACCGCCGGTAGATTTCGAGGATGCCTTCATCTTGTGATTGCACCTTGTCGACGAGCAGCGTGTCCCTGAGATACGAGCCGACGTTGAGACCGTCGATGAAGAGCACCTTGAACTCGTTGATCCCTGCCTCTCGAAGCGCGTCGATGCGAGCCTCCGTGACCTCTTCGTTGACCGCCAGAAGAATCTCGCCGGTGTCCTCGTCAATCACATCTTCGGCGGCCACCTTGCCGATGACCTCCGTGAAGTCGATGGGCAGGTAGTCGAGGCCTGCGGCCTTGAGCTTACGAATCGCAGCGCGCGTGAACTTGCGGTTCTTGCGGACGAGGACATCCTCCCCGACAGAAATGTCGTGCGTCGCACGCTGACCCGGCAGAAGCTCATACTCGATCGACTTGGCGTACTGGTCCTTCGAGAGGATGTAAATCGTTTCGGTGTCGTAGTAGTAGTTGAGGAGCTCCTGGGTATTGTACCCGAGCGCCTTGAGCAGCACCGTCGCGGGCATCTTGCGGCGGCGATCGATGCGTACATAGAGCAGGTCCTTCGGGTCGAACTCGAAGTCGAGCCACGAGCCTCGGTAAGGAATGATCCGGGCTTGGTAGAGCAGCTTGCCAGACGAGTGCGTCTTGCCACGATCATGGTCGAAGAAGACACCCGGGCTGCGGTGGAGCTGGCTAACGACGACCCGCTCCGTCCCATTGATGATGAACGTGCCGTTCACCGTCATCAGCGGGATCTCGCCGAAATAGACTTCCTGCTCCTTGATATCGCGGACCGCCCGCTCGGTGCTGTCACCGCCGGCATCGTAGATGATGAGCTGGATCGTGACCTTGATCGGCGCCGCATAGGTCATCCCACGCTGCCGACACTCGTCGACATCGTACTTCGGCCTTTCGAGCGTGTACCCACCGAACACCAACTCGCTCGTTGCATTGAAGTCGCGAATCGGGAACACACTGTTGAAGACACCCTGAAGACCGGTATTGTCCCGATCGTCTCTGGGCACGTCCGTTTGAAGGAACTTGTCGTACGAACGCTTTTGAATGTCGATCAGGTTCGGGATCTCGAGGATGTGCTCGATCTTCCCGAAGGAATGTCGCATTCGAAAATTCGTCTGAATCGTCGCTGCCATTAGAGAGACTCCTACCGAACCACTGCTACCGGAACCCTAAAGCCAAGAATTAAGAGACACGTGCACGACAAGGAGACCCTTCGGCCTCCCGCCGCCTCGCGGAAAGTCGTGAATGGTGTGCTGCGCGTACCGGTGCTGCCCCGGCCCGGAACTTAACCCGGTCGGGCCCGTGTGCCAAGTCCCGGCACCGGGCTCCGAAACGTAACCCCATAGGGCTACTTGACGGTGACCTTGGCGCCCGCTTCTTCAAGCTTCTTTTTGATTTCCTCCGCCTCTTCCTTGGAAACGGCCTCTTTGACGACTTTTGGAGCTGCCTCCACCAGGCCCTTGGCGTCTGCCAAGCCAAGCTGGGTGATCTCGCGGATGGCCTTGATCACGTTGATCTTCTTGCCACCAGCTTCGGTCAGCTCGACATCGAACTCAGTTTGCTCTTCGGCTGCCTCGGCTGCTCCGCCCGCTGCAGGACCCGCGACCGCCACCGCTGCCGGTGCTGCCGAAACGCCCCACTTCTCTTCGAGCTCTTT
>CP070713.1:2700306-2713904 GCA_020351445.1 Myxococcales bacterium | reverse complement strand
GTATCGACCTCGGAGGGAGCTGCACCAACCCGTACCGCACCGTGGTCACCCGGCCGAGCCTATCCGGGGCCGAAGCCGACGATTATTGCGGAATCAACGAAGACCTTACGACCTGTCAGGCAGTACGCGCGTTGCTCGCTGACACCCCATGCGATCCCGCAAACGGAGACCAGGATTGCCCACAACCCGCAGGGCGGTGCAGAGAGCTTCCTGGGGCGCTCAACCGGTGCACTTATCTGTGTAGTTCCCTAGTAGAGTGTGTGACCCCAGGCTCCAGCTGCGACTCTTCCGGCGCCGGCGGTTCCGGCGGTGCCGGTGGCGACTACTGTGGCGGGTGACTGAACACAGAATTACCTCCTGCTCAGACCATCAGCCGGATGACTTGTAAAAGTGTCAGCGCAGTGGACCCCTTCGGTTATGAGGACCACAAAACCAAAAAGCTCTGGCATTACTCTTACGTCGCGTGCCGCGGATCTGATAAAAGTCGGGATTATGCCCTTCAAGAATTTGCGCATCGAGCAGCGTGGCGACGTCGCTGTCCTATGCCTCGACCGTCCCCCGGCCAACGCCTTTGATCCCGAACAGGTCCAGGCCTTCGAGGCAGCCCTAGCACATCCGACTATCGCCAAAGCGCGGGCGCTGGTGTTGACTGCCTCTGGTGAGTTTTTTTCCGCCGGACTGGACTTGAAGGCGGTTCCCCACCTTCCGAAGCCCGAGCAGGAAGAGTTCCTCGGGGGGGTCAACAGGGCGATCGCGAAGCTCTATTCATTCCCGGTGCCGGTGGTTGGAGCGATCAACGGGCATGCGATTGGGGGTGGCTTCATCCTTGCCCTCTCAACCGACTATCGCATCGGGCCGATCGGATCGGCGAAATTCGGCATGACCGAAGCGCGAGTCGGCGTGCCCTTTCCGGCCGTGCCGATGGTTGTGGTCAGTTCCGAGCTCCCCCCTCAGAGCGTCCGCTATTGCGCCATGTACGCGCGCAAATTCGGTGTCGAAGAGGCCGCACGACACGGGGTATTTGATGAATTGCTCTCGCCAGACGAGATGCTGGATCGAGCGGTCGAGGTTGCGGAAGACATGGCGAGCATGCCTGCCGATAGCTATCGGAAAGTTAAGCATCAGGTGAGAGGGCCTGCTTTTCGAAAAATCGAAAACGTACTCTCCACGAATTCGGATCCCATGTTGCAAAGTTGGCTCAGTCCAAAGGCGCGAGACGCATCGGTCGCCATGTTGAACGGGTCCGTTGCAAGCCAATCGTAGGAGCGTCCTCTGTAATATTCCCGTACCACGATCCAAGCCCGGAGCATTGATGAGCTATGCTGACGCAAGCGCTACGGCGCTGACGCGAGATGAACAACGTAGGTGCGCACGCTTACAGTGTGATATCGAAGCGTATGGAAAGGGCCGCGCTCCATTAGGAACGATTCGCAACATAGCCCTCGAAGGTTGCTTCCTGGAAACGACCGAAGCCATACCCGCAAGCGCAAACCAGACGCTGGTCTTTGCGGCTGGTCACTTTGGTAGGGTAATCGCGGAGGCCGAGGTAGTCCGCACCTCGCCCGCTGGCGTCGGCATGCGCTTCACCCAACTCGCCGGCGGCGCACAGCGAAGACTTCGCCGTTTGGTTGCAGAGCTCAATGCCATCGAGGGGCACCGCCATGAGGCAGCCTCTCTTCAAGAGGGACCCGGCCATACGATCGCGGATCGTCAGCGGATCGGCGCTCTACTGGAGCAAGCGCGGCAGCAAAAAGCCGCGTTCACCATCATCCCGGCCCTTCGCAACGAGAAGATCTCCGCAGTGATGGAGTCTCATCACAACGGGGCGCTCAACCTTCAGCACGGGGCACGGACAGAGTTCACCGAGCACGAAGATGCCTTCGCACTCTTCACATTGGGTTTCGACAGTTATTCTTTCCGAACCCGCGTCCTCGGCGCAAACGGCGAAAACCTACAGGTTCAGACGCCTCCTCTGCTGAGTTTCTCGGAGCGGCGAGCTGTCGCCAGAACGAAGGCAGACCACCAGGCATTGCTCTGCATGCAGGTGCCTTGGCAGGCGGAGCCGGCAGAGTGGCCGGTATACGATGTAAGCCCGGGCGGTTTCTCCATCCGCGTCTCGGCGGGAAATGCCCTGTTCCTGCCAGGCACTCCCCTCGAGAGTGCCAGGTTGTTGAGCGGCGACAATGCCATGGTGCTCCCGAAAGCCATCGTGAAGCACATCACCCACGTGAGAGAAGAGGACGGCGGACAATGGTGGAAGGTCGGGATCTCGAAGGGCGTAGATCGAACAGAGACTCGGATCACCAGCGAGCGGGTACGACCCGAACGGCGCGGCGCTCTTGCGCTCCTCAAACGCTGGCTACTCAGCCTGACTGATCTCGCAGCGTACCTCTATCACTCGCGGTTCAAGAGGCTGCGCGCTATCGAGACGGACGAGCCATTCCAGGTCGTTCGTCTGAAGAACAAGCGCGGCCGAAACCTCGTTGGTCTGCTGAACACCTCTTTTCCGTCGACTCGCGTGCGCGCACCCCTGGTCATTGTCGTGCCCGGGTTCGGCAGCCGAAAGGAAGCGATGTCGGCGCTCGCTCAGACATTGACCCACAATTTCAAACGACACGACAAGGATATTGCGGTTCTGCGCTTCGATGGCGTCAACAACCTTGGGGAATCCGACAAGGATGCCGGTCTGCATCAGGATGGCAAAAACACATTCCACTACACCGTCAGCGACGGGATCGACGATCTCCTTGGCGCGATCGAATGGGCCAACAACAATCCCTATGTCGACGCGACCGACATCATCCTGGTTAGTGTTTCCTTTTCGAGTGTTTCCGTCAGAAGCGCACTAACCCGCCCGGAGGCGTCTTCGGTAGGCCGCTGGATTGTCTACATGGGGGCAGCGGACGCGCAGAACTCCATCATGAACGTGTCCGGGAATATTGATGCGTGGGGCAACTACGTCCGCGGGATCGCAAACGGAACCGTGACCCTACAAGGTTGCATGGTCGACGGTGATAGATTCTGCCGCGACCTAGACGAGCAGCATGCGGCCACCCTCGAAGACGCTCGCCGAGACCTTGCCAATATCGACGTTCCGATCACCTGGTTGATCGGGAAGCACGATGCATGGATGGATCCCGGGCGAATTCACGACATCATGAGCGTCAAAGCTCCCAATGCGCGTGAGATCGTCGAAGTTGATACCGGTCATACCCCGACATCGAGCGACGAAGCGCTCGCACAGTTTCAACTAATTGCTCGGCTGTGTTGGTCACATCTGTACGGTGAGAATTTCGATGCCGTTGTTCCCCCACGCGGCTGGCTGGCAGCAGTCGCGGAACAAGAGTGGTCTAGAGTCAGAAGCACCGACGGGATTCACAACGAACAATACTGGGAGAGCTACCTGCTGAGCGACGACAAACTGGGCTATGATCTTCTTCGGTATGTGCCTGCATATCGGGAGTTCGCTGCGATCCAAGCTCTCGAGGCCCGCCCAAGCGGTGCTGCCGTCCTGGAGCTTGGTGCGGGTACGGGCATCGTTGTCGACCCGATTCTCCAAGAGGGCCCAAAGAAGCTGACGTGCGTGGACATCGTCGAACCAGTGCTGCACCGGCTCGAAAAACGCCTTTGCGATCACTTGGAGCTCGGAGTGGTGAAAGCCGACGCGGACGGGAACCCCCGAACAGCCATGCGTCGTTGGCTCAACGGCGAGTTTCGGAGCGTGTTCGATCTGGCCGGCCGAATACCCGCAGTGAATCAACCTTTTCTGGAATCGCTGGCCGGATGCCCGACCGAAAGTCTGCACGCGCTGCTTCGCGGAGCACCCATGGACGTGAGAGAAGTTCGAATCGAAGCCGGCGTGCCCGCTTCGATGGAGCCACTGCTGTATGACTTCAACCTGATGGCCCGGGTGGAGTTGGGTCTCGTTTCGCCAGAAGACGCGATTGAATCAGCGAAACGAGTGCCTCCCAGCGTCTTCGCCGCCCAGCCTGGCTTGCCTTTTCCGACCCAGTCATATGACGCCATCGTCGCCAGTCTCCTCGTTTCTTATCTGGAGTATCCCGCTGACTGCTTATCAGAGTGCTTCCGTATCCTGCGGCCAGGGGGGCGACTCGTCGTGTCGTCGATGAAGCCCGACGCCGACACCTCGGTCATCTATCGTGAGTTCCTCGAGACCCTCGAAACCTCGTCCTCGCACGAACTGCCGTATGAAAAGCAAGACATGCTTGCGGCGGCTCGGGGACTACTGAACAAGGCAGCAGAGGTTATCCGCCATGAGCAAGAGGGCTTCTTCTGCTTCTATAGTGAGGAGCAACTGACGGCCTTGGTTCGTAAAGCTGGGTTTGGGCACGTTCGAGTGCGCTACGCTTACGGATCGCCTGCGCAAGCGATTATCGTATCGTGCCGCAAACCTCGACCATTGAGCTAGCAAGCGAGGTTTGGGGCGCCCTGGTTCGCCGTCGAGGGTTTGCGCATGTTAGAATTCGACATGCCTGGGGGGGTGCCCGCTAGGCGATTGTACTAGCGTGCCTGAAGCCAGAAATATCGCACTAGAACGCGCCTTTTGGGAGGAAGAGCGTCGCCGGACGCCGGTTCCCGTACGCGTCGCGTGCTTGCTCGGCATAGCGGCTTTCGGATCGTACTACTTCCTCGACCCGTTCATTAGCGATAACACGAAGGCTTTGGCATCAGCCCGGGCGGTCATAATCGCCGCTCACGTGTTGGTACTGGCGTTTTCGTTCACCGATTTCGCGAAGCGCCACTTCCGGATTCTGGCCCTGCTCCCGTGCTTCGTGATTGGCATGGGCGTCGTGGCCGTGACCCAGCTCGCCGGGGGCGGCGCCAGTCGCTACCACGAAGCGCTCTTGCTCATGTTCTTCGCCTATCCGTTGGTCATCCCCGCGCGACCAATCTCCGCGGGCATCTCGTTGTCACTGGTGACCCTAGCTTACGATTTTGTGATGATCGCTACCGATACCACGGGACCGGTGGGCATCTGGGCAAGCAACAACTTCATGCTCTGGGGTGGCATCGTGATGGCTACCGCAGGTGTAGCTCTGCTGTACCGTCAGCGTCGCAGGGAGTTCCAAGCGCGGACCGCCCTAGCCTATACGACAGATGAACTGGCCCAAGCGCTGGAAGCCGCCCGAGAAGTCGACCGTCTCAAGAACGAGTTCTTCGCAAACATTTCTCATGAATTACGAACTCCGCTCACCTTGATTCTATCGCCCGTAGATGAGCTGTTGGGGAAACTCCGTCCAAGCCCCGAACGCGATGCCCTGAAGGTCGTGCGCAGCAACGCGACTCGACTACTCCGAATGATCGATGATCTGCTCGATCTCGCGAGGCTCGAGGCCGGCGGGCTGCGCTTGCGGATCATGCAGATCGACGTGGAGAACCTTGCGCAGCGCGTATCCGGAAATGCCGTGCCGACTGCCACAGCCAAAGGCATCAACATGGTCTTTTCGTCGGAAGGCGAGGAGCCGGAGATGTTTGGCGATCCGCACCGCATCGAGATCGTCCTCACGAATCTTGTCGGAAACGCGATGAAATTCACGCCACCCGGCGGTCGGATTGAGATCAATGTGTTTCACAATCCAGCCGGAACAGCCGTTGAGGTGACCGACACCGGGCCTGGGATCTCGCGCGAGGAGCAGCAAAGGATCTTCGACCGCTTCCACCAAACGGAGACCTCGGAGCGGCGCCGCCAGGGCGGCGTGGGCATTGGTCTCGCGCTAGCTCGCGAGCTCGCGCAACTTCATGGTGGCTCCCTGACCGTAGAGAGCGAGATCGGCAAGGGCTCGACGTTTACGCTCTTCTTGCAGAGTGGGAAGGAGCACTTCCACACAGAGATCATCGAGCGACGCCAGCTTCAGACGGAGCTCCACCCCGGCCGCCGGATTGAAGATCGCGTCACCGGAGCGCCTGCGCGCAGTATGGAGGAAACGACGATTGAATTGCGGCCGAGTCAACGTCCTCCCGAGCGTGTCTTGCTCGACCGTGGCCGAGTGCCTCGAATTCTGGTTGCTGAGGACGAGGCCGACCTACGTGGTTTCATCGTGGGCGTCTTGAAAGAGACTTACGTGGTTGATGCCGCTGCCAATGGCGCCGAGGCGCGGGAGCTAATGAAGCAGAACCGACCAGACTTGGTGCTCACGGACGTCATGATGCCTGAAGTCAGCGGCCTGGACCTGACGCGTGTGATCAAGGAAGACCCTTCTCTACGCAACATCCCGGTGATTCTGCTGACAGCCCGCGGGGAAAACGAAGCAGCGCTCGAAGGTTATGAGGCTGGCGCGGACGACTTCGTCTCCAAACCGTTCCACACCAAAGTCCTCCAGGCCCGTATCCGCGCCCACCTGAAGATGCGAGGCCTGAGCCTCCAGCTTGCCGACCAAGCGCGACTTGCATCTGCCGGAACGCTTGCCGCAGGGCTCGCCCACGAGGTCAAAAACCCACTCAATGCCGCAGTGAATGCGGTCAAAGTTCTCGAACGAGGCGGTTCGTCGCGCGTGTCCAACGAGAGATTGATGGACATAGTCATCGACGCTCTCAACCGCATCGACGGAGTCATCTCTGCGCTCGACGCACACGCTCGACCTGCCGATGGAACGGACCTCGCGCCGTGCAACGTTCGCAACGCTGTCGAATCCACGCTCAACTTGCTCGCGCACAAGATGAAGCGCGTAGCCGTGCACGCGGACTACGGCGCGACCGGCGATGTTTTCGCACCTGCACGGGCGTTCAATCAGGTGTTGCTAAACCTGGTCGACAACGCGGTTCGGGCGGGCGGTGAAAACATTTGGATCGAGCTTCGGCAGGTGGACAAGCAGGTGTCTGTGGCTGTCGCCGACGATGGCCCCGGCGTGCCGCACGACATGGTGCACCGAATCTTCGACCCCTTCTTTACAACGAGAGTGGAAGGTGAAGGGACGGGGCTCGGGCTTCACCTGAGTCGAAGAATCGCCCAGGAGTGTGGTGGTGAGCTAAGATACGAACCTAGGCCCGGTGGGGGGGCTCGCTTCGTGATGGAGATTCCAGCGATGGAGCAAGCGGCATGACAGCGCACGTACTATTCGTGGATGACGAGGAGCCGAACCTGGTCGTCTTTGAAGCGGTCTGCGGCGATGATTTTCCGGTTTTGACTGCATCGAGTGCGGCGGCAGGGCTGCAGTTGATGGAGGAACACGAGATCGGTGTCGTGCTGACGGACCAGCGGATGCCGGGGATGACTGGGATCGAGCTCCTCGAGAAGGTGGAGACCGAATATCCCGATACGATTCGGTTGTTGATCACGGCCTACTCCGATTTGCAGGCCGCCGAAGATGCGATCAACCGCGGGCACGTGCGGCGTTACATGCGCAAGCCGTGGGAGCCCGAGGTGCTGCGCGCAGAGCTGCGCGATGCGATCGACCTCTACAATCTCAACACGCGGGTCAAGGAGCTCGAGCAACGTCTGCTCGAGACGGAACGCGCGTATTCGTTGAGCGTGGTGGCAAGTGGACTTGCCGACGAGCTTCGAAATCCGGTGGGCTGGATTCGCAACAACCTGACGGTCATCGAGACATCGGTTTCGGCGGTGACGGCGGCACTCGAGGAGAGGACTCCGAATGTCACGCGGGCAAGAGGAACGCTGGCGCAGGTTGAAACCGCCGTGTCCGATGCACGCGACGGGGTGAAGCGGATCCTGGAGCTCACGGAAGAGATGGCGAAGGCGCCCGAGGAAGTGGAGGCCGAGATCGTCGATTTGGCGGATGCCGTCCGTGTCGCGCTTCGTAAGGCGGAAAGCAGCGGGCTTCGCGGGCGCGCGTTGATCGAGGTGACGACCGGGGTGGAGCCGAAGGTGATGGCGGCGCGCACGAACATCGTGCAGATCGCGCTGAACCTGCTGGCAAATGCGATTCAGCGTGCCGCGACCCGCCAGGGCGGACAGGGCGTGGTGCGAGTGACCACCGCGATGCTTGGCGAAAAAGCCGTGCTCGACGTGTCCGACAACGGTCCGCCTATTGCCGGCGACCAGATGGAAGCGGTGTTCAAGCCGTTTGGCGTCGGCGGGCGGCTGCAGGGTGCAGGGGTCGGCCTGGCGATTTCAAAGCGCATCGCCGAGGAGCTCGGAGGCGAGCTCGAAGTGAGCGCGACGGACGACGGAGAAACGCGCTTCCGGCTGACATTGCCGCTAGCGGCCAGTGGGAAGAGCAAGGCGTGACGGGGACGAGACCGGGCACGCACCAGTTCGGACTCATCTTCGATGAAGCCGCATGGCCGCTGCTCTACGTCCGGTTTCCTTCTAAGCCGCTCAGCGACGAGGGCTTCGAGTACTTCATCGAGCGGTACACAGGCGTCGTCGAGCGCTGCATTCCTTTTGCGACGATCCTCGACTCACGCGGTCTGACCACAGCGATCACGGCACACCAGCGAAAACGGCTCACGGAATGGTTCGACGTCACCGGCGACCTCGCAGGCGAACATCACTTCGGGATTGCGGTCTTGATCAGCAACGCGATCATCCGTGGCGCGCTCAAAGCGGTGACCTGGGTGAAGCCAATCCCGGTGCCAATCAGCCCCTTCGGCTCCATCGCCGACGCGGCGCCCTGGGTCCACCAAATCTTCGCCGAACAAAACATCCCCATCACCCCGCCCATAGAAACCCTCCTATCCGGCCGAGGCTGAAAAAGGGGACAGTCCCCTTTTCAAAAGGGTTAACCCTTCAAAAAAGGGGACTGTCCCCTTTTTACTTCACGGCGTAGCCGGTGGCTTGGACTATGGCTTCTAGGTCTGCGGGGTGCGCGGAGCCTTCTATGGTTGCCTGGCCGGGGTCCAGGGTGACCGTGACGGAGGTTACCCCGTCGGCGTGGAGGAGGGCCCGTTCGAGCTTTCGGACGCAGTTGTTGCAGGTGAGGCCGTCGACCTCGAAGGTGACTACGGTGCCAGTCGGCGCCCTATGTCGCAGCCATGCGTGCCGAAGGTCGTCGAATACGAAGTAGACGAAGAGCCCGCCGAGAACGAATGCAGATGCCCAAGCCCACCAAGGGTGCCCCTGCTCGTGGGTCATGCCTCCGAGTGCTTCGAACGGAATGAACGCGTCGTAGACGTACGCGAGTCCGACGCTTCCGACGATGACCGTTGCGAGATAGACGGCGAGGACGCGGCCCCCAAAGGCTCGCTTCACTGCGCCGATGGTGGCGACGTTGGTGGCTGGACCGGCCATCAGGAACACGAGCGCTGCGCCGGTAGGCATTCCTTGTGCGATCAGCGCTGCGGCGATCGGAACCGACGCGGTGGCGCATACGTAGAGGGGCAGAGCGATGGACAGCGCTGCAAGCCCGGCCAACGCGGGGTCGATGTCCGACCAACCAGCGATGGCACCCGGCGGAATCCAAACGGTGATGGCCGCCGATGCGACGACACCGAAGACGATCCACTTCCAAATCGGCCGGATGACGTCGACCATGTGCTCGAAGAAGCCGACCGTCGACTGCGGAGCGGTGGCGCCTTCGAGGCGCGCATCGCTCTCGGCATCGGTGTGCAACGCTTCGGTGGCGGCGCCGCCTGCGAGCCCCATCGCCAACGCGCTCAAACACTTGAAGATGGTGAACGGCCACCCGAGGAACGAGGCACTGACCAGCAGTGAGTCGACGCCGGTTTGGGGGGTGCTGATCAGAAAGCCGACCGCGGCACCGTCGCTCGCGCCGTCTTTCTTGAGCCCCAGCCCCGCCGGAATCACGCCGCAGGAGCACAGGGGCAGCGGCACGCCCAACGCAACGGCCTTGCCCACACCCCCGAGCCCGCGAAACTGCCGGTGCGCGAAGTCACGGGGAAGCGATACGTGAAGCAAGCCGGCCGCGGCGGCCCCCAAGAGAAGCCACGGCGATAGCTGGAGCCATACCTGCCAAGCCGCATCGAGCATGCGAACGATATTGGCCTACGCCGGCGCGCGCGCAATCCCCCTTACAGGGAGACGTCGCCCAGGGTGTTGCCTGTGTAGCCCGCCGCTTGCATTGCGGTGATGAGAACGGTCGCCGGGTGGGCCCGGTTGCCATTGAGGTGCTCGCCTGGGTTTAGACCGCCTGCACGTCCTGCCATGAGCATGACCATGTTCTCGACGGAATGCGTTTGGTTTTGCGAGGTGCCGTCATTGAGTTGCAGGCCGTGACCCGCCTCCGGAGTGAAGATGATGACGCTGTTGTCCAGCACGCTGCCGCCACCCTCTGGAGAGTTGCGGAGCTTGTCGATCAAGTATGCATAGTGCGAGATATGCCACTGGAGCAGACCGGCAGACGGAATCTGTCCACGATTGTTCGGATCGCCGTTGTGACCGACTTCATGGAGGTCGCCGCCCACTGACGCCCAGCGCGCAGGGCGCGTGGTGCCTGGCAGCGTGCCAAGGCCGTCGGCGATGGGGCGCGCGTTCATGTGCGATTGGAACGCGGTGATCTGCAGTGACGCTGCCCGCGTGAGGTCGCAGACGAACGCCATGTGGATCAAGTCGGCGAAGATGCGCGAGCGAGTGTGCTCATCGCTGTACCCCGAGTCCGGCCCCACGGAGCCGGTGCCGCCACCGTCGTGGTCGCCACCGATCGGCGGGTCAGCGCCCGGATCCGGCGGGACAAAACACTCGCCACTTGCGATGGGAGGCAACGCGCCGATTCGATTCTCGAGGTCGCGGATCTCGTCGAAGTGCCGCTCGAGACGCTCTTGGTCGGCTTGGCCCACGTTATTGACGAGCTTGGCGCGCTTTTCGAGGACGAGGTCGAGCACGCTCCGGCGCGCGCGCATCTCGAAGTCGAATCGGGCGGCGTCATCATCGTTGTCTGGGACAAAGCCGGTGAAGAGGGAGCGGTAGGCAACCTGGGGGCTGGCCTGCGCTTCGATGCGGGCGCTGCGCCCTCCTCCAGGTCCGTAGGAGATGTATTGACGGCCGGCAAAGCTGTATCCGCTGACGTAAAAACTAGGTTGGGATCGCACAACCAACGACTTGTGCGTGGTCTGGCCGGCGTTGAGCTCGGCGATAACCTGGTCGGATGTGATGCCGTTGCAAGTGAATTCCGCTGCGGTGGAGCGCGTGCCCGAGAGCAACGGGCTGCAGCCGCCACCGTGAAAGTCTCGGTACGCGCCGCCCGAGGGGACGGCGCTCCCATCGGACGAGCTGGCGTTGAACGGAATCGCCAGGTTCGAAACCATGGTGAAGTCGTTCTCCATGCCTTGTAGCGGCAGGAGCGGCGTCGTGAGAGCAAATCCTCGACCGTAACTGGTGTCGGCGACGTAGTGGCCGCCCTCGGTGACGCTCTGCCCGTCGATGCGGCTCTGATTCTTGGCGTAGTTGTCGCAGCCAAGTGCTTGGCCCGCGAAGAGGATGGCATAGCGCGCCGGAGCGGTTTGCGCGGAGCTGATTCGGGCGGGAAGCATGCACTCGAGCAGCGGCAAAGAAACCGCGGCGCTCGCCATGCCCCTGAGAACCGCTCTGCGATTGATCTTCATCGCCATGATTAGAGCCTTTCCTGGGCGCGCCGGGCGAACCGATCGGACGCAATGAAGTCGATGATGAAGGCCTTGAAGTCGTGCTGGCCGGTTCTGAACGACTCGACCATCTCTTGAAGCAGCTCGGCCTCGTATGTGGTCGTGGGCCGGCCCATCGCGAATGTCAGGAACTGCTGCACAGCGCAGGCATCGACATAGTCGTTGTCGACCAGCAGTCGCGAGAGCTCGGCAGGCCCGTTGAACGCGCCCACACCGACGATTTCTCCCGAGCCTTCGATGAGACACTCGGGCAAGCCATCATCGTGCTCGCGGTAGCGGCCGGCGACATCGTAGTTCTCGAGGCCGAAGCCGATCGGGTCAACCAGACTGTGGCAGCCAGCGCAGCTGCTCGATTGGTCGCGGTGCTCGGCGTATCGATCGTACTTGCACAGCGCGTCCATCGCACCTTGCGGTGGTTGGTCGGCATCGACATCGGGGGGTGGACGAGGGACTTCCTCACACATGAAGCGGGTGCGGACGAGGATGCCGCGCTGGGTGGGGCTGGTGTCTTCGAACTTGCTGAAGGCCGCAAGAAGGGCACCGTGACCTAGAATGCCCGCACGCCCGGTTCCCTCATACGAAACCCACCCTTCCCCGTCCGCTGGCCGCGGCAAACCGTAGTGATCGGCGAGTGAATCGTCGACGAAGGTTTCGTCCATGGTGAACAGGCGGAGGTAGCTTCCAGGCTCGTCGAGGATCACGCGGTCGATGAGCGCTGATGTCTCGCGATTGAACGCCCCCGCCAGCTCGGCGCTATGAGGAATCGATCGGTAGCCGAGCCACATTGCGTGGAAGCGGTGAAGCTGCGTGCGGGCCTTTGCATCCTCGAGCATGCGAAGGGCTTCGGCGCCCCGACCTTCGGGGCTGTCCAAAGTACCGGCTGCGGCGGCGGCAAGCAGCGGGTCGTCGGGCATACTGGCCCACAACAGGTAGGACATGCGGCTGGCGACTTCGTAGCCGTCGAGCTCGAGGAGCCCCGGCGTGTCGCCCGGTGTGCCCTGCTCAACCCGATAGAGAAACTCCGGATCCTGTAGCACGGCTGAAATCGCGAGCTCCACCGCGGTGTAGAAGTCGTTGTCGACGACCGCATTGTCCTCGGATGCAAACGCGAGCAACGGGATGTAGGAATCGATGTCCTCGGTTGTCACCGCCCTTCGAAGCGCGCGTGGCAGAAACGCATCGAGAAACTCACGAAAGCACTGCTCGTCGCCGGCGTTCGCTGGCGTGCATGGAACGAGCGCAGCGCGCCGTGCGGCATCGCTCATCGCCCGCTCGGCCACTTCTTCGGCAAGCGCTTCGAGGGAAGTGATGAGCGCGTCAGACGCCTGCTGAATCGTGTAGTCGTTGTCGAACGGGCGGAACTCGTCCTCGTTCAAGAGCCGGGTCGCGGGGGTGGTGTCCTCGCCCAGCAGATCCCGAAGGGTGTTGTCTAGCTCGGCCTGAGACAGGCGGCGCACGCCACTTTCTACCGCCAGGATCGGGTCGACGGCCGGCGGTCCCGCCCGGTCACCCGTTTGGCCGATCTGGCCGGTGCAGGCGACGATGGCCACCAACGCCATCACCCCAGCTACGCGAGGAAGCATCAATTGAGTATTCCAGGCCGGTCACCGGGCGTCGATCGAATTTCACCCAAAAGTGTGCTTTGGCGAGCTACCTCGCTTCACGCCGAAAGCTCGGCGATTAGGTGTTGCGATCTTTGCCTGAGAAGCCGATTGGTTTCAGGGGGTTAGGTGGGGGGAGCGTGTCCCCTGGGGGGGAGGAGGGCTCGGAGCTCCATTTGGGCCGGGGATGGGGGGCCTCGGAGCCAGGCGACGCCGCCTTTTTTGAAGCGGAGCCAGGCACCGTGGGGGTCGCCGGTCGTGAGGAGGGAGACAGCGTCGCTCATCCAGGGCTCGTGGCCCACGCAGGCGACCCGTTCTCCCTCCAACGAGGCGAAGAAGCGTGGCTGTGGCGACTCGGCCAACCCTTGCGAGGCAATCAGCGGGCCTTCGGTGATCGGGGCGAGGAGCTCAGCGGTTTGGACTGCCCGGAGCCAGGGGCTGTGGTAGACGCGATCGAATCGGAAACCCGCGCGCTCGAGG
>CP070713.1:2680308-2700206 GCA_020351445.1 Myxococcales bacterium | reverse complement strand
CACGTTCGGGGGACGGGTACTCGCCGTTCACATGGCGCGCTCAACGCTGTTCCACCCAGTCCACAGCAACGCTTGAAGCCCCTAGGCGGCAGCGCGAGCCGAAGGCGAAGCCCGGCGCGAAGCGCCGCCAAGCCCAAGCGAAGCGCAGGGTGCGGAGGGAGGATTACGGGTGGGGGTGGGCGGGTGGTGTAACCAAACGGGCGGGTCGGATGTAACTAAACCAAACCAGGCACTCAACCCACCCACAACCTTCAAGCCAGCAAGCCCAATCGCCTAATTGTCCCTGAAGTCCGCTATGCCCGGCGCCGCGCCGCCGTAGTAGTCGGACTCCGCGAGATCATCGAAGCGAGTGTACTCGTTGAAGAAGCGGACTCGGCACGTGCCGGTGGGGCCCGCGCGCTGCTTGCCGATGATGATTTCGGCGATGCCACGGTCTTCGCTATCGCGATTGTAAACCTCGTCGCGATAGATGAACCAGATCGTATCGGCATCCTGCTCGATGGCGCCGGACTCGCGAAGGTCGGAAAGCTGCGGCCGTTTGTCTTTGACGCCACGCGACTCGACGCCACGGTTGAGCTGCGAAAGCGCGATTACTGGAATCTCGAGCTCCTTCGCGAGCGCCTTCAGGCTTCGGCTGATCTCGCTGATCTCCTGCTCTCGTGAATCGTTGCGAGACCCCGAGCGCATCAACTGCAGGTAGTCGACCACGAGCAAGGTGAGCCCGATCTCGGCCTTGAGGCGGCGCGCTTTGGCCCGCAGCTCGAGCAGCGTGATCGCCGGCGTGTCGTCGATCCAGATCGGCATCTCGCTCAGCGTGCCCGCGGCATCCGCGAGCTTCGGCCAGTCGTCCTTGTGAAGCTGCCCGGTACGAATGCGGTTGCCGTCGACGCGGGCCTCGCTGCCAAGTAAACGCCGGACTAGCTGCCCTTTGGGCATCTCGAGCGAAAATACCGCGACGGGCGCCTTGCTTTTATAGCACGCGTGGTGCGCGACGTTGAGGGCAAACGAGGTCTTCCCCATGCCGGGACGCCCTGCGACGATGATGAGGTCACCCGGGTGCATGCCGGCGGTCATCTTGTCGAGCTGCTTGTAGCCTGTGGGCAGGCCGGTAATCGCCTCGCCGCGATTCGCCGTTTCATGGATCTCCTGAAACGTCCGCATCACGACATCCTTGACATGCTCGTAAGGATTTCGTGCGCGCTCTCTGGCGACCGCATAGATCGACGACTCGGATTGATCGAGGAACTCCTCGACCGGCCCGTAGTCGCCGTACCCTCGCGAGGCGACCTCGTGACAGGTCTGAATCAGCGCCCGAACTACCGACTTCTCACGGACGATGCGCGCATGGGACTGAATGTTCGAAACGCTTGGGATTGTGTTGCTGAGCGAGAGTAGGTACTCGTCGCCCCCGATCGACGCGAGCTTTCCGCCGTGGACCAGCGCGTCTCGAAGGGTCACGTGATCGACTGGTTGGTTGCGACGGAACAGCTCGGTCATCGCTTCGAAGATCTTCGCGTTCGCCTCGCTGTAGAAGTCGTCGACGGACAGCGACTCGAGAACGACGTTCATCGCCTCGTTCTCGAGTAGGATGCCCCCGAGCACCGCCCGCTCCGCCTCGAGGGCGTTGGGGGGGACTTGCCCCATTCGTTCTGGTGAAGTGATGACCCCGTGCTCCCTTCCGAGCTTTGTTTTAGCTTCTACGGTGGCTGAGCGGAAGCGCTATCGTCGAGGGGACTCTATGCGCGAGTCTTGACTTCGAGCTTGATTGTTGCGGTCAAGCCATACGGTAGCTTCACGCCCACCTCGTAGCTGCCGACCTCTTTGATGGGGCGATCGGGCATGATGAGCTTCTTTTTGTCGACTTCCACCTCGACGCCCCTGGCCGTGAGGCCTTCGAGCACATCGTTCGCGGTGACCGAGCCGAACAGCTTGCCATCGTCACCGGCTTCCTTGGCGATCATGACGGTGACCTCCGCCAGCTCGGCGACGATCTGCTCCTGGTCCGCGCGAAGCTTGGCGATACGCTGAGCCTGAATGGCTTTCTCATGCTCGATCTGCCGAACGTTCCCGCGGCTCGCAACGACCGCAAGGCCTCGTGGCAACAAGAAGTTCCGGGCGTAGCCGCGGCGCACGCGCACGACATCGCCGATCGAGCCCAGATGCTCGAGGTTTTCTTTGAGTACGACTTCCACTGTGGACGCCATGGTTACCTCACTTCGTCGCCGTGTAGGGGAGCAGCGCAATATTGCGTGCTCGCTTGATCGCACGGGTCAGGTCACGCTGCTGCTTGGCGCTGAGGCCGCTGATACGGCGGGGCACGATCTTTCCACGGTCGGTGATGAAGTGCCGCAGCTGCTGGGGATCTTTGTAGTCAAACTTGAAATCGGGAGCGAGTGCGAAGCCCGGTGCCTTCTTGCGCGAGCCGCGCCGACGGCTGCCAGCCTCCACGTCGAAGTCTTGTCGGATATCTTCGGCCATGGGTTAGCCCTCCTCGCGCTTGTCCGCATCGGACGGCGCCTCGGTTGATTCTGCTGTCGCTTCTTCTGCTGCCGGAGCCTCTGCAGGTGCTGCGGGGGCCTCCTCGGCTTCCGCCGGTGCCTCCGGAGCTGCTTCGGTGGTCGATTCTGCTGGAGCCTCTGTGCCCGCGTGGGGGGCTCCTTCGTGGGCTGCCTCGACAGGCGACGGCGCCTCACGGGGCGCCCGCGGTACCATCCCAAGGCTGCGAGCCCGCTCGAGCTCGGCGTCCTCGGTCTCTTCCTCCTCCTCCACGTGCAGGTACTGCACCTCTTCGGGGTCGACGGTGACCGCCGCCGGGTCGATGTTCTCGGCGAGAAGCACGGTCTGGAACCTGACGACTTCGTCGAGCAAGCGGAGGTTACGCTCGAGCTCGGCGACCAGATCGCTGTAGCCGACGTACTTCAAATAAACGAAAATCCCGCGATTGTTCTTCTGAATGGGGTACGCGAGCCTGCGCTTACCCCAGTTGTCGAGCTTCGTGAGCGTGCCGTCGAGACGCTTGATGACGTCTTTGGCCCGATCGACGATCTTTTCAGCCACGTCGTTATCGACGTTGGGCCGAAGGATGTAAATTGTCTCGTATTCGCGCGCCCATCGCGTGGCGGGCGCTGCCGCTGTGCTGATCATGTGTCCTCCTGGTCTAGTCGGCCCCAGCCCGTAGCTGGAGCGAGGAAGGCCGAGGCATAGCCGATCTTCGCCAGCGCGCCAGCCGTCAGGATCGGCCGTGATGACGATTCATCGCCTCGCGTGCTCCCTCGCGAACCGTCGCCTCGGCCATGTCGGCAGCCAGCTCGAGGACCATGTTGAGCTCCACTCGCTCCAAGCTATTGAAATCACTCAAAACATACTGCTCGGGTCGCCCCCGGGCGGGTCGGCCAATGCCCACGCGGCAGCGCACGAAACCGGGCCCACCCGCATGCGCCACCATCGACCGCAGCCCGTTGTGGCCGGCCGTGCCGCCGCCGACTTTGAGCCGGACCACACCGAACTCGAGATCGAGCTCGTCGTGCACGCACACGACGCGATCCAGCGGTACCTTGAAGAACCGCATGGCCGCCTGAACGGACTCCCCGCTCAGGTTCATGAAGGTCATGGGTTTGAGGAGCACCACATCGTCGTCCCCAACGGCGACCTTGGTGAACTCGCCTTTGAACTTGTCGCGGAAGCTCGGCGCACCCCAGCGCCGCGCCAACTCGTCGACCACCATGAACCCAATGTTGTGGCGATTGTGGGCGTACTTGGGGCCGGGATTTCCGAGCCCTGCGATGAGGTGCGTGCTCACGGCCCGCCAGGCGCTTAGCTAGCGCCCGTGTCCGCGTCAGGGCTTGGTGCTGGAGCGACACCTTCGGCGACCGCTCCGGGGGCCTCTTCCTCTGCGGCTGCCTCCGCCTCCACCTCCGCCTTGCGCGGCTCCAGGATGATCACGAGCGTCAGCTTGGGCCGAAGCGCGCACTCTACACCCTCGGGTAGCTCGATATCCTCGACCGAGATCGTCTCTTTGAGGTCGAGATGGGTCACGTCCACGTCGATGGACACTGGGATGTTCGCCGGGGTGGTTCGGAGGGGGAGCGTCCGGCGCGTGACGTTGAGCACGCCGCCCTGGACGACGCCTACCGCCCTGCCACGCGTGTGGAACGGCACGGCCACCTCGAGTTCCTTGTCCTCGAAAACCCGATACAAATCGATATGAAGCAGCTCCTGCGTGACGGGATCGGTGGTCAGGTCTTTGACCATCGCCAGCTCGTCCTTGCCGTCCAGGGACAGCTTGAACACCACGTTCCGCCCTCTCTCGCCTCGAAGCGCTTTTTCTAGTTCTTTGGGGGACAGGGTCAGCGGCGTGGGCTCGAGACCCGGGCCGTAAAACACGCCCGGAACCTTGCCTTGTGCACGCAGCCGACGCGCTGGCCCCTTTCCGCGGCTTGCGCGGACCTCAGCCTGCAACGTCGTCGTTTCCATTCTCAAATGCTCCAATCATACGAACAGCGAGCTCACCGAGTCGCTGTGGTGAATCCGTTTGATGGCCTCTCCTAGCAAACTTGCCACCGAAAGCACGCGGAAGCGGCCTGTCGCCTGGGCTTCCTCCCGAAGCGGGATGGTGTCGGTCACGATGACCTCCTCCAGCGGGGAATCCACGATACGCTCGAGCGCCGGGCCAGACAAAACCGGGTGCGTAGCGGCCGCCATAACTCGCTTGGCCCCTTGCTCGTGCAGGGCCCGGGCTGCATTGGTCATCGTGCCGGCGGTGTCGATCATGTCGTCCAGAATCACACACTCACGCCCGTCGACGTCGCCGATGATATGCATCACCTCGCTGACGTTCTTTTCCTCGCGGCGCTTGTCGATGATGGCCAAGTCGGCATCCAGACGCTTCGCGTATGCGCGGGTGCGCTCCACCCCGCCCGCATCGGGCGAAACGAACACCGGCGGCGTGCTGAATCGGGGCCGCAAGTGCTGCAAGAACACTGGCATCGCGTACAGATGATCGAAAGGCTTGTTGAAAAAGCCTTGGATCTGGCCGGCGTGCAAATCCATCGAAACGACCCGATCGACGCCGGACGAGCTGAGCAGGTCCGCGACTAGCTTGGCGGTGATCGGCGTCCGCGGCGCCGCCTTTCTGTCCTGGCGTGCGTACCCATAATAGGGGACGACTGCAGTGATCGAACCAGCGGAGGCGCGTTTCAACGCGTCGACCATTACCAAGAGCTCCATCAGGTTGTCGTTGACGGGCGCGCAGGTCGACTGAATCACGTAGACATCGACACCGCGAACGTTTTCCTTGATCTCCGCAAACACCTCGCCGTCCGAAAAACGCGAGACACGCGCACGGCCTATAGGCAATTCCAGGTAATTGGCGATCTTCTCGGCGAGGGCCGGATTTGAGTTTCCCGAGAAAACGCAGGTCGACTTGAACATCGAAGGTTCCCCTTAACTGAACAAAGAGCAGCCGCCCGGTAGAAGGCGACCGTGGGTAGCAAAGCGTCCGCCTAGTGTCAACCACGAGCCCTTTCGGAAAATGCTGGACAAAAATCGTGCCGTACTTTCCTGTGGTACACGGTTGTGGTTCCGGACGTGGAGGTGTAAACCTCATCGCTCCAGTTACTCGGAGGAATGATGACGCTGAGCGTGACATTGGTGACGGAACGCGAGCACATCGTGCAGCAATGGCAGCAAGCCCTGACGAAGCACGGCATTAAATCAAGGGTTGTCCCTCCTAGCGAGCTTGCGAATGCGGTTAATGGTCAGGTGGCAGTTGTCGTCGATGTCGATGGCGCGGAGCTCGACGCAGACGAGCTGCTGTCGACGATCGGTTTTGTGCGCGCGTCGGGTGTCCTGCCAATCGCTCACGTCGATCGTGATCGCGACGCACTCGAGGACATCATCACCGAGTTATGCCACGGCCTCGTGACCAACGGAGGTGAAGATGTCGCACGGATCGCAGAGGCCGTTGCCCGACGAGCCGATCGGCAGCGCCACCGTCGTTTTGAGTTCGTGACGGTGTCGCCGTGTAGCGACGACGTGTTGGCCATTCTCGGCAATGGCGATGCTTCGCTTCATCGCCGCCCGCTTGACGCATCGGACGACGGCTCCGATATCGCGAGCATCACGATCGATCCGAGCGCGACCAAGGCCACGCTTCACTTGAAAAGCGGAGCCGTTTGCCAGCTCACGGTCCCAGCCGCGCAAGCAGGCACGTACGTAACCAATGGCGAGGCGGACATCGCGATCGATGGTGAGAAGCTCGGCGCGCGTCTAAGGGAGCTGCGCCTCGCCGCGGGCCTCACCCAAGCGGAGCTCGCGCGTCGTACCGGCATTCATCGTCCGAATATCGCGCGGGTCGAAGCAGGGCGCCACACACCGTCGCTCGAGACGCTGGCGCGCATTGCGAACGCGATTGGCGTCTCGACGACGCATGTCCTCGTGTCGCGCGAGTCATGAGCGACGAAACGGCCGACAAGCCGATCAACGATGCATCTACGGTCATCATCTTGCGTGAGGCGGATCGGGGCCTCGAGACGTTCATGCTCTGCCGGCATCATCAAAGCGGTTTCATGGGTGGCGCGCACGTGTTCCCTGGGGGAAAGGTCGACCCGAGCGACCGTGCACCTAGCTGGCGCGACAGAGTCGACCGCCCAGCGGAAGAGCTGACAGAGCTGCTCGGCGAGGCCGAAACCGAGGTCGGACTGGGCTTGCTCGTCGCTGCGGTGCGGGAGACCTTCGAAGAAGCAGGCGTGCTCTTGGCGAGCACTGCCCCCGGAGCAGACTTGGCGAGAGCTCGCGAGCGGCTTCACGGGGGCGCTCCGTTTCTGGATCTCGCAAATGAGGTCGACATGAAGATCGACTCGACGGCACTGACACCGTACGCGCGCTGGATCACGCCCAAGATGGAGAGCCGCCGTTTCGACACGCGGTTCTACGTCGCAGTACTACCCAAAGGTCAGAGTGCATCTCACGACGGCACCGAGACGACATCGGCAAGCTGGCTCCACCCCGCGGGCGCAATCGAAGACATGCACGCGGGCCGAATCAAGTTGGCACCGCCGACCGTTCGAACGCTTCAGTGGCTGGCGGGATTCGACGATACGAACTCGGTGATCGCCGATGCTCGTTCGCGAAAGCCTCCGTTGGTTCGGCCACGCCTCGTGACGGGCGACGACGGCTGGTTCTTGGCGCTGCCTGGCGATCCGGAGCATCCTGAAAGCGAGCCCGTGTTGCCAGGCTCGACTCGAATGGTGTTCGACAATGGCGCCTGGCGCGACGCCTCCTAGCGTGTTCGTTAGGCTACAGTTTTTCCAGATTCTTCAGGTTATTCCTTGTGTCCACGGGAGCCTAACCGCTACCCAAAAAGGGATGGTGGCGCGCGCCCAAAAGTCCAAGGATCTCTTCACGGCGTCGCAGATCGCGAGGTTCTGCCAAGTCGACCTCAAGACGATTCACAATTGGGCCGATCGAGGTCAGATTCCCCACTTCCGCACGCCCGGGCGCCACCTCCGTTTCCGCCGTCCGCACGTGCTCGATTTCCTTCGGAAGTACGGCTACCCCATCCCGGAGGAGCTCGAAGCCGAACGCCCGAGAGTCGCGTTGCTAGTCGACGGCTTTGCAGCGAAGGACGATGTTCTCTCGTCGTTGCGAAGCGCCTTCGAGGTCGTCGATTACTCCGACCCATTAGCCGGCCTTCTTCAAATGGGCGAACAGCCGCCGGACGCCGTGGTGCTTGCCGCCCAAGTCGGACACCTGTCCGGCGCAGAGATCATCGGAGCGCTCAAGCGGGGCAAGAACACCCGCCACGTGCGCGCGGTCTTGTTCGCCGGCAGCGAGGCCGACAAACAAGAAGCCCTCGAAGCCGGCGCCTCAGCCCACGTCAGCACATCAGACCTGACGGGGCTGCGGGACACCCTGGAAGCCTTGATGGGGGTTAGGCACTGACGCCCTCACTGCCTACCGCTCACCGCGAACCGCCAGACCGCAAACCGCTTACATTCAAACGCCCTATCTCAAGTCGGAGAAAGTAGACAGATAAGTTGTTCTGCGCAATTGGGATGCTGAAGGAGCGCATGATCCCAAGCGGTGCTTGCATTCGTCACGATTATTCCTTGGACCGGAGCTAGAGCTGCAGCTCCTTCAGCGACCAGTGATCGGTGATATAGCCGTCTGGGGGTTCGTCAGCCAGGCGCTCGACGACATCGAGATCTTCGGGGTTGACGGTGTATACCATCACCTTGAGGCGGCGATCATGGGCGGCCCTGATGACCTCTGGCGTGGCTACATCCTTGTGTACGTAGATCCACTCGATGCCCGCATCACTAACGCCCTCCAACCACTCTGTACTCACCTCTTCCCTAAATGGCATGTCGAGCGCCGTCGTGCATTCACAATGCTCGGCAACGGACGAAACCATTGAGAAGCTGAACCCGTCGACGATCACATCTCGGATCTGATTGGATCGTCGCCGTTCGCGCACCATCCGTGCAACCTCGTGCGAAAGCCGGAAGCCGGCAGCCACCGTGCGCTGCGGCTTGATCTCCAAGCATAGGTTCACCTTGGTGCCTACCGCGTCGAGCAGAGCCTCGAGTGTCGCGACATCCTCCAATTGTGGGAGCGCACGCAGCTCGGACAGCGTGAGAGCATCGACTCCAATACGATTGCCGTTCCCGTCCTCTACTTTGCGATCATGCACCAACACTGGGACGCCGTCCCGCGTGATTTGGATGTCGACCTCGACCCACTCGAACCCCTTGGCGATCGCTCTCTGAACGGCTTCGAGCCGATTTCCAGTACCAAACGGAAGGAACCCATCGATGTTACCCCGATGAGAAACGTATACCGGTCGAACTACGCGAGGCAGAGAAGCGGCTTCCGAGCCCGCCAGATGACTTGCGGGAGCATAGGCGCCGCTTTGGTACAGGTGGTATCCGAGAGGTATCAAGAGGTCGAAGAAGCCGCTCATCGCTCGCAGATGCTCGTCTCGCGCTTCGGCTGTCTCCGCATCGTAGTCGATCGCAGCGATGGTCTTTTCGGCTACGCGAAGACGGACCCGCGAGATGGGGGTGAAAGCGTGAATCTCATTGAGCCGCCGACCCCCGACCCCGTAGACCACTCGGTCTTGCGGCCAGCTGTCAGCGAGAACATCGAGGCCCTGATCGCAGTTTGGCGGCGGTAGGCCGAGTAGGCCTGCGATGGTGGACGGCAGATCAAACTGACTGCCAAGTCGGTCTGTCCGTGCTCGTACCTTATCGAGTTCCTCCGGCTTCAGGCCGACGATGATCAGAGGGATCTCGAAGTCCAAGAGTCCCCCGCTAGCCGCGGCCGCCGTGTTTGCCGAAAGTGAGGCGTGGTCACTGACGACGATGAGCAGCGGATCCAGCTGTTTGCGGAGTGTCCGGTACCAGTCGTAGAATTCGCCAAAGGCCGTATCCAAATAACGCAGGCTGTCGTGGAATCGAGATAGCAGATCTTCCCCCACAACCTGCGGGCGCCACCGGTCGGGCAAATCGTAAGGATGGTGAGAGCTCAAAGTGGCGAGGACGGCCATGTAGGGCTGGTCCGCCTGTGCATCCTCGCGCGCACGGATCCAGTCGCGAAGCCGGGCGAACATCACATGATCGGGATAGCCCCAGCCGACCGCCTTCTCCTGATCGTGCGGATCGAATTCGATGAACTCCTGAAAACCCACCATCTTGAGGAACTGTCGCTGTTGCTCGAAGGAAAGGTCGCCGCCGTGAAGGTAGGTAGTGTGAAAACCGTGATCGGTGAGCTGCCGCGGGATCCCATCGAACCGTGCAAGTGGCGTTCTCCATAGTGTCAGATCGTAGGTGCCGGCAGGTTGGCCCGCGAAAAGAGCCGGCAAAGCCTGCGCGCTCTGGGTGCCCACTGCATGAAAATTCGTGGCGCTGAAGCCGTCGTCCGCGGCGCGGCGGAGGTTGGGCATGAGCCATTCGCCCGAAGGTGTCTTCTGGTTTAGCTCGTCGTTGCCGACTCCCTCTAGGACGATCATGATGACGTCGCGGGGTCTGGGAGCCGCCACGCTCGGACGTGACTCCGCGGCACAAAGGGGATGCTCTGGATCACCGCCGGCGAAGGGTATGTCGTGTCCTAAATAGGCTTGAAAAGCCCGGTAGTGCGACACATCCAAGGAGCGCGCGTAGGGTGCGTCTCGTTCAGGCGCGAGTACGAACCATGCGAGTGGATGTCTTGCAGCCCAACGATACGGTTCGCCGAGAGCACTGGGAGCTATTTGGAGAGCTATCGTGAAGACGATGCACCCGGCGATGATTGCGATCGCCGAGCGAGGTCGAAGGCGAAACAGACGACCTCGCAAGAGACGCACGGCAATGGCGAGGAGGCTGCAGATCACGACCGTCTCGATCGATACGCGTGAGGCCTCGAAAGCAAGCGACGATTCTAGGTGTTGGGGGGCGTTCAGGTATCGCAACTGCTCGGAGCCGAGCAGCTCACCGATCACGGCCTCGTAGTGCAGAAGAAGAACGTTGATCAAGACGAACAGCGCAACGATGAACCAAGCCAGCCATCGAGACATGGGAACCCGGAACAGCAATACGGCAAGGAGGCTCCCCACAACCATGTACATGGGCACACGAATGAGGGAGCCGACCCACAGAGGAACGCCCTCCACGACACCCGAGCCGAGAAGCAGCCAGATCCGCAGGAGCGCTAGGGACAGACCGTAGGCGAGGGCAAAGAGGATTACCGAGAGCGCCCCCGACGTTCGTGCTGTCCTCTCCACGATACGAGAGCTTACATCTCACGATTCGACGCTGCTAATAGCCGGCATCAAGGCTTTCCCCGAGTAGCCGCCCCTGCGGCGCCCATGCAGCGCATGGCAACCACAGCTTCCTCGATTTGCGGTCGGTCGGTACCGAGATTGGGATCGGAGGACCACAGAACGAGTTGTCGACGAACCTCTCCACGCAACGTGTCGTTGGGGTCGAAGCGCAGTCTTTCCGGTTTGCGGTTTGCGGCGGCTACCGCCCGGCACGCTTGCGGACCTTCCTAACCTGGCGTACCCCCCCCTCCATGCCCCTCACTGCGCTCAACTACGACGATCAGGGCCTCGTTGCCGTCATCGCGCAGGATGCCGAGACGGGGGAGGTGCGAATGATGGCGTATGCGGATGAGCTCGCGATTGAGCAGACCCTGATGACGGGCCTTGCCCACTTCTACAGCCGCTCGCGCCAGAAGCTCTGGAAGAAGGGCGAGAGTAGCGGCAACACGCTTCGAGTGCGTAGTGTTTGGATCGACTGTGACGGCGACACGCTGATCTACATGGTCGATCCCGAGGGTCCGTCCTGTCACACAGGCGCGGAGACCTGCTTCTTCCGCCGTTTGGGCGCCGAAGGCGATCTTGCCGAAGCCGGCAACGATAGCGCGGCCCCGACCCTGCTCCGCCTCGAGCGCACGCTCCAGGCGCGTAAGGACTCCGATGCCAGCAAGAGCTACACCAAGTCATTGCTCGACGCGGGCCCGACGAAGATCGACGCCAAGGTTCGCGAGGAAGCAGCTGAGCTGGGCCTGGCCCTGATCGGCGAGTCCGACGACCGCGTCGCCTCCGAAGCAGGTGACGTCATCTACCACCTGCTCGTCGGTCTGGTTCTCCGCCAAGTCTCCCTCCGCGACCTGTTGAGCCAGCTCTCGAGCCGCTTCGGCCAGTCAGGGCACGAAGAGAAGGGGTCGCGATAGAAGGGGACTGAGCGCTTTTTTTCCGGTCGCCGTTGGCGGCAGTTTGTCCCGCCCCACCGCCCCCACACTATCGCCTAGGGTTAACCCTTTTGAAAAGGGGACTGTCCCCTTTTTCTTTAGTTGAGGATTTTGTCGATGTCGCGCTCGATGGTTTCTTCGCGGACGCGGCGGGCGAGGGCCATTTCGGTGATCAGTAGCGTGCGGGCTTGCTCCATGAGCTTCTTTTCGCCGTAGCTGAGCTCGCCTTTGTCACCGCGCACCTTCGACAGATCGCGCAAGACCTTGGCGACCTTGATCGGAGAGCCGCTCCTGAGCATCTCGGTGTACTCGCGGTAGCGCCGGTTCCACGGCTGCGAAGTCACCGCCATCTCGTCCTTCTTGAGCTCGTCGAGGACGGTCTTGGCCGCCCTTCGCGACATGACCTGCCGGAGACCCACTCGATCGACTGCATTCAGGGCGACGCGAATAGTGCCAGCTTTGCCGTTCACGAGCTTGAGGATATAGAAGTCGATCTTGTCGGAGCCGATCAGACGCTCCTCGATCTGGGTGATCTCGCCGACCCCATGAGCCGGGTGAACTGCCTTATCGCCTACGCTGAAGCTCATGAAACAACTCTCCTTTAAGTCACAAACGACGAAGCCCGCGCGAAGAGCACGGGCATGAGCCATTCGTCAAACGGGTGTGCAAACAACTACATGCACGTGATCTGTATAGCAAAACCACGCGCGAAAGTCAATGCATACCTTTCGGCAAAAGCGTGTGATTCCAGATATTTGAGTGCTTTTTATCGACAGATTTTAGAGTTGACCAATCCGCCGCCAAGGACGCCCGAAAAAGGGCTCAGTTCGGTCGGGCGCGTTTGCCGCCGCCCCCCTTGGTCGGTGCGGCCGCGGATGTCTTGGCTTCGGCCTTCGGCTCCGCTGGCGTGTCCTCTTTGATGAGGCCGTGCTTCTGAAGCAGTTTGCGTTCGATCTGCGCGAGCACATCGGGGTGCTCCTCGAGGAAGTTCCGCGCGTTGTCGCGACCTTGGCCCACGCGCTCTTCACCATAGCTGTACCAGGCCCCCGACTTTTGGATGAGCCCCGCCTCTACGCCGAGGTCGAGTACGTCACCGGTTCGGCTGATGCCCTTACCGAAGAGGATATCGAACTCGCACATGCGGAACGGTGGGGCGAGCTTGTTCTTGACGACCTTGACCCGGCACCGGTTGCCAACCGCGGCATCGCCGACCTTGATCGTACCGATGCGGCGAATGTCGAGACGCTGCGATGCATAGAACTTGAGCGCGTTGCCGCCGCTCGTCGTCTCAGGGCTTCCGAACATCACCCCGATCTTCATGCGAATCTGGTTGATGAAGAAAAGGGTGGTATTGCTCTTCTGGACGGTGCCGGTGAGCTTTCGCAGAGCTTGGCTCATCAAGCGCGCCTGAAGGCCGACGTGGCTGTCGCCCATCTCGCCTTCGATCTCCGCCCGCGGGACCAGCGCCGCGACCGAGTCGATGACGATGATATCGACCGCGCCCGAACGGACGAGGGTGTCGGCGATCTCGAGGGCCTGCTCACCATGGTCGGGCTGGCTGACCAGGAGCTCATCGACGTTCACCCCCAACTTGCGGGCGTAGCTCGGGTCGAGCGCGTGCTCGGCGTCGATGAAGGCCGCGATGCCTCCCTTTTTCTGGCACTCGGCGATCGCATGGAGGGTCAAAGTCGTCTTGCCGCTCGATTCCGGGCCGTAGATCTCGACGATGCGACCCCGCGGATACCCTCCGATGCCGAGGGCGAGGTCGAGCGAAATCGCCCCACTCGGAACCACCGGGACCTCGATCTTGGCGTCGGCGTCGCCGAGACGCATGATCGAGCCTTTTCCGTAGGCTTTCTCAATACTTCCAAGGGCTAGGTGGAGGGCTTTTTCGCGGTTCGAGTCGGCCATGGTGCGGATTCCTTTGGGTGAAGATACCTGAACACCCGTCTAGTCGGCTTCATTACGGTAGTCAAGTTCTAGGGCCGTACCCTACCCCGGCCAGTCCTTGAAGTCGCGCCCCAAGGCCGCGCGGCGGACCAGCTCGAGCGCGATGTAGGCCGACAACGTCTGCACCCGGTCTCGCCCCCAGGGTAGCTTTCGGTGCTTGGTAATCGTGGGCTCTCCCTTGCGCGCCAAGCCAAACCAAACCGTGCCCACCGGTTTGTCCTCGGTGCCGCCGCCTGGGCCCGCCACACCGGTGATCGACACCGCAATGTCGGACCCGGCAACCCGAAGTGCCCCTTCGGCCATGGCGGCGGCTGTTTCCCCGCTCACCGCGCCATGCGCACGCAACACATCTGGGCTCACCCCGAGCACAGCCTGTTTGGCGCTGTTCGCGTAGACTACCGCGTCGAGCAGGAGGTAGTCCGAAGCGCCCGGCACACGGGTCAGCATCTCGGCCACCCGTCCACCCGTGCACGACTCCGCCACCGCGAGGGTCTTGCCGTTGTCTCGAAGCGCCTTGCCCACGACCTCTGCAAAGGAATCACCACGGCCGCCAAAAACAGCGTCGCCGAGAGTCGCCTGCACTTCGTCGGCGATCGATTGGGAAATCCGCTCGGCTTCGGCCGCCGAGTCCGCCCGGACGTGGACCTTCACCTCGATCTCGGGGAAGTGCGCGCGATAGCCGAGCGTCAGCCCTTCGTGCCCTTCTTCGAGCCCGCGAAGTGCCTGCGCCACGCCCGACTCGGTCATGCCGAACGTCCGCACATGCATCTGATGCGTTTTGCGTTCGGCAAGCGGGGCGACCGCAGGCACGATCGACTCCTGAAAGATATGCTTCATCTCGCGGGGCACGCCGGGAACGAAAAACAGGCGGGCGGCGCCGAGCGTCATCGCGAAGCCAGGAGCGGTGCCCACCGGGTTGTCGAGCACGTCCGCGCCTTCAGGGAAATCGCCCTGCTTCGCATTCGATTCGGGCATCACCCGTCCGAACGCCTCGAACTTCTGCCGAATACCTTCGACGACGCGCTCGTCGCGCCGAAGCTCCACGCCGGCTGCTTGGGCTGCCGCCGCGGTGGTGAGATCGTCCGAGGTCGGCCCGAGGCCGCCCGTCGCAATGACAACACGGTGCAGTTTCGCAAATCGCTGTATCAGCATCACGATTCGGTCCACGTCGTCGTCCACCGTGGCGTGCTCGACGACAGCGAACCCGAGCTTGGTCAGCTCTTCGCCAAGCCAGGCAGCGTTGGTGTTCACCAGCTCACCACGGGTGAGCTCGGTGCCGATCGATAGCAGTGCGGCGGTCATGCGGTCGGCGAGTGTCCGCAAAACCACAGAACGCGTCAACCGCTTTGCCCGAAGGGGTGGATGTGGTAGCGCCCCTGTGGAAGCTTTCGCGTGCTTCACGTGTTGATGGGAGTCAGATGAACCGGATTTTCATGGGTACAGCATTGGGGGTGCTGGCGGCCACCGGAATGCTCTTCGGCGGTGCACAGGCGTTCGCCGAGCAAAGCACGGCTGCGCTGTCCAACATGCAGGTAAGCCGCGCCACCCTCGACAACGGCCTACGCATCGTCATGAACCAGGACCATACGGTCCCCACGGTCGCCGTGTCGGTCTATTACGACGTGGGGTCGCGCAACGAAGCCAAGGGGCGCTCTGGCTTCGCGCATCTGTTCGAGCACATGATGTTTCAGGGCTCCGCCAATGTCGGCAAGGGCGAGCACTTCAGTCTGATCATCAACCGGGGCGGCAGCGCCAACGGGACGACCAGCAACGACCGCACCAATTACTTCGAAACCCTGCCTTCGAACGAGCTCGCGCTCGGTCTTTGGCTCGAGGCCGACCGACTGCGCTCGCTCGCGGTCACCCAAGAGAACTTCGAGAACCAGCGAATGACGGTCATGGAGGAGCGCCGCCAGAGGATCGACAACCAGCCGTACATCCCGAGTATGCTTCGCATCAACGAGCTCGCCTATGGGGACTACTGGCCCTATGCACATTCAACCATCGGCGACATGCAGGACTTGATCGATGCGCCCCTCGAAGCCGTCCAAGAGTTCTTCGACCTGTATTACGCGCCCAATAATGCCGTGCTGAGCATCAGCGGTGACTTCAGCATCGCCGAAGCGATGCAGTTGGTCGAGAAATATTTCGGCGATATCCCGGCCCGACAGACGCCAGCCTACTCTGAGCAGGCGCCGCTCGAACAAAGCGCCGAACGCACCGAGACGATGTACGACGCGAACGCCACGCTCCCGGCGTTCCACCTCGCGTATCACATCCCACCGAGCCGCTCGCCCGATCACTACGCGCTCGAGATACTCGCCCTGATCCTCGGCGACGGGGAATCGAGCCGACTGTACCAAACCCTCGTGAAGCAAAGGGAGATCTGCCAAGAGGTCGCCGTGGGCACCGACGACCGCCGCGGCCCGGATCTCTTTAGCGTGTGGGCGGTCATGGCGAGCGGCCGCGCCCCGAAAGATGCGCAGAAAATCGTCTTTCGCGAGCTCGAATCGATCGCCGACAAGGGCGTCACGGCCCGGGAGCTCGAAAAAGCGAAGAACCGAGTCCACGCGGCTTTCGTCTTCGGGCTCCAGTCGAACATTGCGCGCTCCCAGCGGCTCGCGGAGTATGAGCTCTACTGGGGCGACGCGAATCTACTCAAGCTCGAGCTCGATCACTATCTCGCCATTACGATGGAGGACATCCAGCGCGTGACCAAGACGTATTTCACAGCGACCAACCGGACCGTGCTCGACGTGCTGCCCGGCACGGCCCCGGCTTCGGAGGAGAAATGAAGATGGGGCTTCGGTTCCGTTGGGGCGTTCTGGTTGTCATTTTGAGCCTGTTCGGGCTCTCGCTGGTGGCCGCGTGCGGCGGCTCCAAAGGGACCGTCGAACCGGAAACCGCCAAGGACGCGCAAGCCAAAGCGCAGCCCGAGCGCCAGCCTCCCCCAGCCCCCAGCGAGGCCAAGGACATGTCGCTGCCGCCCGTGCAGGTCGCCGACCTGCGCAACGGGCTTCAGGTCAACACCATCGTCACCGACCAGCTGCCGGTCGTATACGCGACGCTCGTCGTCCGTAGCGGTGGCGAATCCGATCCCATAAGGCTCCCCGGTCTGGCCGGCTTGGTCGCCCAAATGCTCAAGGAGGGCACGACGAAGCGTTCGAGCGCAGAGATCGCCGAGGCGATCGAGTTCCTCGGCGCGGACCTGTGGGCCACCTCGGACGAGGAGAACACCTATGTTGGCGTTCGCGCACTGGCCGAACAGTTCGACGTGGTCATGGCGATCCTTGCCGAGGTCGCTGGCAAGCCCGCCTTCAACAACAAGGAGCTCGAGAAGCTCAAGCGCCGCGAGCTCGATCGCCTGGCGCTCTCCGAGCGGGAGCCCGGGTACATCGCGCGACGTACCTTCTACCGCCAACTGTACGGCCCACATCCGTACGGAACGGTCGACGCCACGCCACAGTCGGTGAAGAGGGTCCGACGGCAAGATTTGGTGCGCTGGCATCGTGAGCACTTCGTCGGCAAGAACTCGTTCCTGGTGGTCGCAGGTGATGTCGACCCCGACCACGTTGCGGAGACGGCACTGAAGACATTCGGCCCGTGGAACGGCGGCAAGCGCGCGGTCCCAACGTACGATGAGCCGCCTCGGCCCACCGATCGCAGGATTCTGGTCGTCGATCGGCCCGGGTCGGTGCAGTCGGTGATCTACATCGGCAACCTGGCGATCGCGCGAGCCAACCGCGAGTGGATCCCGCTCATGGTCTCGAATCAGGTGCTTGGAGGCTCTGCGGCGTCCCGGCTTTTCATGGACCTCCGGGAGAAACGGAGCCTGACGTACGGCGCGTACAGCGCAGTCGGCGAGCGCGTGGATATCGGCCCGTTCGTCGCCTACGCCTCGGTACGGACCGAGGTGACGGCCGAAGCGATCGATGCGTTTTTCGCGCACCTCGAGCGCATCCACAAAGAGGCGGCCGAGCCCGAGGAGCTTCTCAACGCAAAGCGCTACCTCAGCGATTCGTTCCCGTTGAAGGTCGACACCCCGGGTAAGCTCGCGGAGCTCGTCGCCGACCTCCGGACCTTTGGGCTGCCCAATGACTACTGGGACCACTACCGCCAGTGGATCCGCAAGACCAGCGCATCGGAGGCCCAATACGTCGCGCGCAACTACATCCGGCCGAAGGAGTCGCTCGTCGTGATCGTGGGACAGGCGGCGGATTTTGCGCAGTCGCTCCAGAAGTTCGGGCCGGTGACGGTGGTCTCGCCCGACGGGGAGGTCAAAGCCAGGTTCGAGGACAAACGCCCGAAGGCGGGCGCCACCGGTGCACAGCGCGGTCCCATCGACTAAAGTCACACCATGTGCGGAATCGTCGGTCACGTAGGTGACGAAGAGGCGGCGCCCATCCTGCTCGATGGGCTTCGGCGGTTGGAGTATCGGGGCTACGATTCTGCGGGGCTGGCCGTACACACGGATGACGGCATCGAGATCGTCCGCGCAGTCGGCAAGCTCCGCAACCTCGAAAAAGCGCTCTCCCAGAAGGGCCTCCCCGGCGAGGTGGGGATCGGGCACACCCGGTGGGCCACTCACGGCCGCCCTTCGGAGGCCAACGCCCACCCGCACGTCGCTGGCCCCATCGCGGTCGTTCACAACGGCATCATCGAAAACCACTTGGAGCTACGCAGCGAGCTCGAGGCTGGCGGCTTCACGATCACCAGCGATACCGATACCGAGATCGTCGCCCACTTGATTCACCGCGAAACGCAAGGAGGCCACGATTTGGTCACGGCAATTCGCCGTTCGCTCGAACAAGTGGAAGGCGCCTACGCCATCGCCGTCCTCTCCGAGCAAGAGCCGCACCGCATCGTGGTGGCCAAGAGCTCATCCCCTCTCGTGATCGGTGTGTCCAAGGGCGCAACGTACTGCGCAAGCGACATTCCGGCGCTTCTTCCCTACACCGACGCCATGGTGTTCCTGGAAGACGGTGAGATCGCCGTGCTCGAAGCCGAGGGCTTCACGCTCTCGAAGCTCGACGGCACCACTTTGAGCAGGCGCCCCAGGCGCATCTCCTGGTCGCCGGTCATGGCCGAGAAAGCCGGATACAAGCACTTCATGCTGAAGGAGATCTTCGAGCAGCCCCGAGCGCTCGAAGACACGCTGCGTGGCCGACTCGACCGCGAGCACGCCGACATCGCGACACCCGAGATCGGCTTGAGCGATGACGACGCCAAGCGCGTCCAGCGGGTGATCCTGCTTGCCTGCGGAACCAGCCATCACGCGACGATCGCGGGCCGATACTGGCTCGAGGAGCTCGCGAACGTTCCCGCGATCACCGAGCTCGCAAGTGAGTTCCGAGGCCGGGATGCCGTCGTCGGCGAAGGCGACCTCGTGATCGCGGTCAGTCAGTCGGGTGAGACCATCGACACGCTCATGGCCGCCAGAGAGGCCAAAGAACGCGGGGCCAAAGTCCTGGCGATCGCAAACGTCAACGGCAGCGCGATTCCGCGCATGGCCGACGCGAGCTTCTACACGCATGCGGGCCCGGAAATCGGCGTCGCCTCCACCAAGTGTTTCATGGCCCAACTGGCCAACCTGTTGATGTTTACGATCTGGCTCGGCCGGCGTCGCGGGACGATCGACGACGCGCAGGCCTCGGAGCTCGTCGAGGGGTTGGCGCGAATTCCACACGTGATCGCGGAACGCTTACGGGTGACGCACCTCGAGGTCACCGAGCTTGCTCGGGACTTTTCCGAGGCCCGCGATGTGCTCTTCCTCGGCCGCGGTCTGAGCTATCCGATGGCGCTCGAAGGTGCGCTGAAGCTCAAGGAGATCTCTTACGTGCACGCGGAAGGATACGCTGCGGGCGAGATGAAGCACGGGCCCATCGCGCTGCTGGATGCCCATGTGCCGGTGATCGTGCTCATGCCCCAGGACAGGCACTACGACCGCGTGTCGAGCAATATGCAAGAGGCGCGGGCGCGAGAGGCAAAGATCATCGGCGTGACGACGGCAGGCGACACCCAGGCGCAGGCGCTTTGC
The DNA here is from genome assembly GCA_020351445.1 of Myxococcales bacterium. Taxonomy (GTDB): domain Bacteria; phylum Myxococcota_A; class Polyangia; order Polyangiales; family Houyiibacteriaceae; genus SG8-38. The sequence continues at coordinate 2,680,489 of CP070713.1, read as the reverse complement.
GATCGGTTCATCGAGGTTGCGCCCACGCATGAGGCGCTTAGTCCCTTCGTCACGGTGGTGCCCTTGCAGCTCTACGCGTACTGCGTCGCAGACCACAAAGGCACCGATGTCGACCAGCCCCGTAATCTCGCCAAGACCGTCACCGTGGAGTGAGGCACGTTTGCAATGAAGGTTGGCCTTC
>CP070713.1:2672957-2680208 GCA_020351445.1 Myxococcales bacterium | reverse complement strand
ACGGCCTTCTTAGCCCATTTCGTCGCCCGCCCGCCGTCTTTCTTGGCGATGTACAGGGTCGCGTACCCGGCCATGGCCTGCGGGTTCTTGGGGTCCAGCTCCCAAGCGCGATCGAGGGTTGCCTCGGCGAGACGAAGCTCGCCCCTGCGGATCAGCGGGAGCGCTCGGTGCACGAGCACGTCGGAGGCCTTGGCTGGATCCCGCGGCAAATTCTGGGTGGGAATCGCGAGAGCCTCAGGCTTTTTTTCGGCCGGCTTCTCCGGGGCCGGCTCAGTCTTTGCGGTTTTGGCCTCAGGCTCGGCTTGGGAAGGCTCTGGGCCTTCGACCTCATCGGCCGCCTCTTCCGGCTCCCTGGCTGCTTGGGCTGGGCTGGCCTTTTCGTGCTCGATCGCTTCGAGCCCGTTGACCGGTCCCGTGAGCGGGCCCTTGGTGCCCTCGGCCGCAGAGTCGCTCATCGGTTCAGCTTCGGCCGTCTCCTGCGCATCGAAGCTGCTCCGAACCCAGAGCTGCCAGCCAAAGACGCCTACTCCCGCGAGCACGGCGACCAGGAGCAACACCTGAATCCACACCGGCATGCCATGGGACGTCGAAGCCGGCGCCAGCAGCGTGGCGGGACCCTCCAACATCCGCGCTAGCTCCGGGTCGAACTCGTCGTCGGCCTGAAACCTCGGGCCCGGGGCCCGCTTCCGGCTTTCGGGCGGAGGCGGAGGAGGCGTCGGCTTCCGCGGGGCGGGGACCGTCCTTTGCTCTTCCGGCGCGTCCTGCGGCAGCATCTCGAACACTGGCGCAAGACCGAGCTCTGTGGTCTTTGACGGCCGGGTGACCGCGTGGTCGGTGTGGATGTTGTCGCCGTGGTGCTCCTGCACCCCACCGGCCACAGGCATCTCCTTTCGTTGCGTCCCCACGCGACCGAGCATTTGTCGCAGCTTGTTCGTGGGAATCTCTTCTTCCGGAAATCCTTGAGGCGGCGGACCGCCCACGGCGGCTTGGAGATGCCGAAAGCGCGGCGGCGCCATCGTTCGTGCGTCCTCGAGCTCCGCCGGCGGCGGCGCCCCGGGCGGCACGGTGGCGTGCTCTTCGACTTCGGGTTGCACCGGCGGCATCGTCTCGGCGTTGACCTCGACACCGCTATCCCCGTCCGCAAACCCGAGCTGGTGCGACACGACACCGAGCGCTTCGTCGACCGGCATCATGATGTTGGCCACCGAGGGCAGGTCTTGCTCGCGGACCGACACACGACCCGAGTTGAGACCCCAGAGCGCGAGAAGCGCCGGCATGCCTTGGAGGCTTTGCGTGGTGCCCTCGTGCAACGTCGCATATGCCCCGACGATCGAGTTGTCGGCGATGTCGATTTCGATGGTCCGCTTGTGGCCCCCGACCGACACGTGGCGAACGCCCGGCATCGAGCCGAGCGCGCGAAGCAAACGGCCTGGACCCACGAGCTCGAGCCTGGTGTCGAAGTCGACCTCGTCCTCAGCGCGGCGCGCCATCTCGCCGTCCTGGTCGATCATGGGAAGAATTCGGCTTGCCAGCTGTCCCAGGTCCGGCTCGGCGTCCGAGGCAGAGGTTGGCCAAAAGTCTTCCCAGCGGACCACCAGCATCGATGCCCAGCGAAGTTGCGGGTCTTTTCGGATCGCCCGCACGAACTCGATGCCTTTGCCGCCGACGGCGCTCGAGTCCAACACGATGACCTGGGGATCGACTTCACGGATCCTCGGGATGACCGCGATCGAGAAGTCCGCAGCGGCGATTTGAACGCCGCGCGCGCTCAGAACGTGGGCGAGCTTCTCTGCGCGGAGCTCGTCGGAATCGAGGATGACCACGCGCGCGCCGTGCAGTCGCGTCAGGTCCACCTCGTCGGTGTCCACCGCTGCGGGCAAGGCGGAAAGCCGGCCGCCACTCGTCTCGTGGAACTCGTATTCGAGCTGCTCGGACTCCGCCATGGCCTCCCGGAGGCGATCGAGGATCAGCTCCATGTTGTGCGCCGACGCTCGTTCGGTCTCGACCACCACCGGCATGCCTTCGAGCTCGCCCTTTGGAGAGCGAATGCTCAAAATCCCCGTCTTCATGTCGTTGGAGACGAGGTCGACGACGTCTTGAAGGTTGTTCTCGTTGATCTCCCCCACTGAAAGCCCCGGGCGTTCCGGCACCTCGTCGGCCAGCTCGGTGAGCCTCCGTGCGATGGCGTCTGCCCCGGCGCCTCGAGGAACGATCGCCACGGCGCCCGTTCGGAAGTCATGTCCTTCGTGCCTGAGCACCGCATCGTTCGAGACGACTGCCACCGGCAGTACATCGGTCGCCCGATTCGCCGCCATTCGTCGCACCACGCTCGCGCCACCGCGAACCGCCGCATCTCCAATCAAAACGACCAAGTCCGGCGCGTACACGCGGACAGCTTGCTCGAGCTCCGCCGTTGCACAGCCAGCGACGGATATCCCCTGGCGCCGAAGCGCCTCCCCCAACGCGGTCTGCATCGGCTCGCCCTGGCCTACCATGAGGATCGTAGGCCGGTGCTCCACATCCGACATCACCAGGATGGTGGCCGATTCTGTCCGATTTCGCCAGCTTGGTGCTGCCGGATTTTTGGCTATGCTCCCCGCCACATGACCGTTCATCCGATTGAGTTCCTTCGGGAGGGCTTTCCCAAGCTCTTCGCCAGAGGAGTAGAAGTCCTCGAGAACCGTGCGGCCGGCGGCGATGAGCGCGCCCAGCGCATCCTGGACGACGTCAAGGGCGTCACCGGAGCGGCCAGCCTGCAACTGACTGGGGAGCCGCCCGTCGTTCTGTCGGCCCGCGAAGGCGCGCTGAGCTCGGGCGAGGCTCCCGCACAAGGGGTGCCCATCAAGATCACCGCGGCGCTGCCCGGGGATGCTGCGCAGCTCCTCCTCGGGGAAGTCGCCAAAACCGGGGCCCTCGACAATGACGATGTCGCCATCGGGGCCGCTCAGACCGCCTCGAAGCGGTTCGAGGACGCGCTCGCGGGACAGCCGATGACCTGCCACCTCACGCTGCGAGGAGTGCCCGACCTCGGTGACGTCGAGGTTCGCATTGGCTTCAATGTCCCCGAGGTGCCCGCCGAGCCTGGCTTCACCACCGAGCTGCAATTCTCGGACCTAGAAACGGTCCAGCGTGGGGAGCTCACCATTCAGGAGCTGTTTCTGGGCGGCAAGCTCAAAATGGAGGGGGATTACTCCCTGGCGCTCCAAATCGCGATGCAGCTCCTGACCAACCCCCTCTGAACGGAAGATCCCCCCACTACCTTGGGCGCCCTTCCCGTCAGGGGGGGAACTTGCCCGCGGCTCCCGGGGTTGGATACCCTGAACTTCGTCAGCGGGGGGTCATGTTTCGGGCAATTGCCAAGAGTCGCTATCTCGTTCCGGGCTTTTTGTGTTTCGCGCTCGCGTTCGTCGTGGGGCCCGTAGGGGTCGCCTCGGGTGCCTTCCTCGGAGCGCAGGGAGCGTCCGTTGCGGGCGTCGTCGCCGCGATGCTCGGGGTTCTCGGGATGTTGATGATCGCGTCGGGCTTGCCCGCGTCGATCGAGATCGAAGAAGTCGATGCGCAGATTCGCACGATTTACGGCGAGATCGAGGAGGTCGAAGGCGTCATCGGTGAAAACGTGAAGGCGCTTTCGAGCGGCCTTGGCGAGCAGATGGTTGCCGTCGAAGAGACGGCCCGTGCGCTGAAATCGATGGCGATTTCGCTGCAGGCGATCAGCGATCGAGTCGAGGCCCTGTCTTCGAGCACCGAGGAGAGCTCGTCGAGCATTCTGCAGATGACCGCGACCAACCACGAGGTCGCCGAGAACATGGCTAATCTCGGATCTAGCGTCCGCGAGACGGCGTCATCGATCGAGGAGATGACCTACTCGATCAAAGAGGTCGCGCGAAATGTCGACGCGCTTGCGCTGACCGCAGAAGAGACGTCCTCTTCGATGAACGAGATGGATGTCTCGATCGACCAGGTTCAGTCGAACGCCAACGAAACCGCGCGTCTCTCCGAGGAGGTTGCCAGCGACGCCGAGACAGGCGCCGACTCGATCCTCAAGATCATCGGCGAGATCAACCGAATCAAGTCGTCCTCGCTGCAAGCAGTCAGTACGATTTCCAACCTGGGCGACCGCATCGAGGCAATCGGCGACATCTTGAACGTCATCGACGATGTGGCCGAGCAAACGAACCTGCTCGCATTGAATGCCGCGATCATTGCTGCGCAGGCTGGTGAGCACGGTAAGGGCTTCGCGGTCGTTGCAGACGAGATCAAGGACCTCGCCGAGCGCGCGGGCGCTTCCACCAAAGAAATCGCGGAGCTGATCAAGACGATTCAGGAAGAGACGAAGAACGCGATCGAAGCCGTCGAGCGCGGCGCGAGCACGGTCGACCGAGGGGTTACGGTCAGCGCCGAGGCCGAACGTGCACTGAAGAAGATCCTCGAGTCATCGAAGCAGTCGACGGCCATGGTGCGCGGCATTGCGCGGGCAACCGTCGAGCAGGCCAAGGGCTCGAAGCAAGTGACCGATGCGATCGGACGCATTGCAGAGACGGTGCAGCAGATCGCAGCCGCAACCGCCGAGCAGGCGCGTGGCTCGGAGCTGATCATGAAGAGTGCCGACAACATGCGGCTCATCACCCAGCAGATGGAGCGCAGCAGTCAGGAGCAGGCCGAGGGTGGCCGTCAGATGACCGGCGGGATCGAGAACATCTCCAGCATGGTTCACCAACTCCACGAGTCTCACCGGAAGCACTCGGAGAGCTCGGAGCAGACGCTGGCGGCGGCCAATCGCATACAGGAGCTGACGCGAGAGTACGAGAGACGGGTTCGCACCATGAATCGAGCGGTTGACCGTCTGCATCAGATACGTTTCGAGTCGTGACTCGGGCAAATACAGGGCGGTTGCCGTTGGGGGCTGTCCGCTGGTTGCCCTTTGGGGGGGCCAGGTTGCCCTTTGGGGGGGCCACGATTCATCTTAGGGGCGCATGTTTGGCATCGGCCCGACAGAGCTAGCCTTCTTTCTGGTGATCGTCTTGTTGGCGGTGGGTCCGGACAAGCTGCCCACGTTCATGCGCACGGTCGGTAAGGGGCTTCGGCAGGTGCGCAACGCGAGCCGCGAGTTCAAGGACGCGATTGGGCTCGACGAGCTCATGCGCGAGGGGGACCCGTTTCGCGCTCCTCCCGTTCGCCGACCGAGAGCGCGGCCCGTTCCGGTTCAAGACGAGACGCCGCCTACACCGAAGCCGGCTACCGTGCAGCCAGCTCCCGTCTCCCCACCACCGACGCCGGAAGCGGCAAAGGTCGCAAGCACCGCCCCGCCCATCGCTGATGGGCCCGAGCCCGCAGGCAATGAGCCCGAGTCCGCCGCTGAAGCGGATGGGCCGGCCGAGGCAAAGCATCCATGACGTCGGAGCAGATCCAAGTTCCCGAGCCCCAGCCGCGACGGGTTGCCGAGGGCGATCAGGAGATGACGTTCTTCGAGCATCTCGGCGAGCTTCGTTCGCGCTTGCTGCGCGCCATCGTCGGGTTGATCCCCGCCGTTGCGGTCGGTTGGGTCTTCAAGAAAGAGATCAAAGACTTCCTTGTCGCGCCACTCCAACCGGCCTGGGAGAAGCTGAACCTGCCCGGCGAGGCCGTGCTGCGATTCGCCGGGCCGGCGGACGCCTTCATGATGTACATGAAGAACTCCCTCATCGCGGGTGTGCTCCTCGCGTCGCCTTGGATTTTTTGGCAGCTTTGGATGTTCATCGCGCCGGGGCTCTACAAGAAGGAAAAGGCGCTCGCCATTCCATTCATCATTGCATCGACGGTGTGTTTCGCTGGCGGTGCCGTGTTTGGTTACAAGCTCGTATTCCCCGAAGCGTTCACGGTGTTGCTCGGTTTCAGCGACGAAACCTTGGTCGCGACTCTCTTCGTCAAAGACTACATGCCGTTTTTCCGCAGGATGCTGCTCGCGTTCGGCATCGTCTTCGAGGTACCGGTCATCGTGACCTTCCTCGCCGGGGCGGGCATCGTGACGTGGAAGCAGCTGCTGAAGTTTTCCCGCTGGTGGATCGTGTGCGCAGCGTTCATTTCCATGCTGCTCACGCCACAGGACGTCTACACGATGGTGATGATGCTCGTTCCGCTCGTCCTGCTCTATTTCGTCGGAGTTGGCTGCGCCTACGTGATCGGCGTTTTCCAGAAGAAACCCAGCGGCTAGCCGCGCTCGGGCACTGGGTAGGGCGGGTACTTGGGCACGTCCTCGGGGATGAACCATTGATCGCCCCAGAGGCTCGCGCCGCCGTCGATGTAGAAGGTCTGCCCGGCGACGAAGTCAGCGTAGCGCGACGCGAGGTAGGTGATCAGATGAGACACTTCCTCCGCGGTGCCGAGACGGTGCAGTGGGTTGGCCTTCTCGGCCTTCTCGAGGAGCTCTGGCGGATACTGCTTCGTGCCGCTAGTGACGATCACACCCGGTGCGATCGCGTTGACTCGAATGCCGTGGAGCGCCCACTCGACCGCAAGCGTTTTCGTCATGTTGTCCACGCCCGCGCGCGCGGCTCCGGTGTGCACCATCCCCGGAAACCCTCGAATGATCTGCGCGATGACGTTGACGATGCGTCCTCGCTTCTGCGGGATCATCGCCTTGTTGGCAACGGCGTGGGTCATGCCCCATGTGCCGATCAGGTTGTTGCGAATCACCGCCGCGAAGCCCTTTGGCGAGAGCGCCTCTGCAGTCGTGGGGAACTGTCCGCCGGCGTTGTTGATCAGCACGTCGATGCGCCCGAAGCGTTCGAGCACCGAGTCGACGTACGCGGCGATCGCCTCGGGCTCCCGGATGTCGCAGGGAGCGCCGAATGCCTCGATGCCCTTGGCTCCTAGCTCGGCCACTGCGTTCTTCAAGGGGCCCGGACGTCTTCCGCAGATCGCCACCTTGGCTCCCAAGAGGCCCATTTCGGTGGCAGAAACGAGACCGATCCCGGTCCCCCCTCCGGTGATCAAAACGACCTCGTCCAAGAACAGCCCGTCGGCGTACACCTGGTCCATCCCGCGGCTCATACCACGCCAAGGAAGATCGGACGATGCGATCGTCAGCCTGCCGCGACCGTCTCACGATCCCGGGTAAGCGTCGTCACGAGCTCCCGCAGGTCTTCGGCGAAAAACGGCTTGGAGAGGGTTGCCTCGATGCCGAGGCGTCGCGCGATATCGTTTCGCGCGGTGCTGGCACTCAGGACAATGACCGGCACTTCGGTGTGCCTCCAGCGACGGCGAAACTCGCGC
>CP070713.1:2669843-2672857 GCA_020351445.1 Myxococcales bacterium | reverse complement strand
GGCGGCAAGGCGGGCTAGCACTCGTTCCAAGAAGCAAAATGACTGGCTCTATGAGAGCCGCCAAACGCATGGAACCCGCGGTCTCGGTCGCGGGTTCTGTCGTTAATACGGTCGAGCCGCTACGAGCTCGAAACCCCACCTTCGTTTGACGGGCGAGACAGTTTGTGTAATTCGTCGCGCGGTGAAACATGGGGTTAAGCCGTGACGAGCACGACCGACTGGCTCAACGAAGAACGCCAGGAGATCGCAGTCGCCCGGATCCTGGAAGCCGCACGCGAGGTCTTCCTGGGCGACGGGATCCGCGGCGCGCGGATGGGTAAGATCGCAGAGGCTGCCGGTTGCTCCCGGGCGACCCTCTACAGGTACTTCCCGAACAAGGAAGCGGTGCTGCACGCGTACATGGTGCGGGTCGCGCAGGACTTTGGGGAGGTCCTCGACGAGAAACTCCGCGGGCTCGACTCTCTCAGCGACCGCATCGTGGAAGCGGTCGCCGTCTCCGTGGAGCTGATCCGGGAGCGGGAAGACGTCGCACCCTTTTTCAGCGAGGAGGGGCTCGGCCTGACGGCACAGCTGACTTCCAACACGGCCGCGATGCGAGAGCGCCTTGCCGGCCAGATCGAAAGCGAATCCCGCTCCGACCGCATTCAAGGGCGACTCCGTAGCGAGGTGTCGGCCGACGACGCTGCGGAGTGGCTGACCCGTGTGATCCTCTCTTTTTCGGTCCTGCCGGGAGCAGCGAGAGACCCCGTGGCCTTCCGCAAGTACCTGAAAAAGATGCTGATTCCGGCTCTCCTCGAGAGCTGAAACAAAATGCCATTTTTGTCTGGAACATAAGTCAAAAATAGGCAAAATGTCTGAGGTCTGGAGGCCTGGCCCGGGTTGGGGATCCGCCGTTGTCCACGCACTACACATTCTGCCGGATTTGCGAGGCTGCGTGCGGCCTCCGGGTCGAGGTGCAGGACAACCGGGTCACGCGGATCCGTCCCGACACTGATCACCCCGTGACCAAGGGCTACGCATGCGTCAAGGGGATCCGGTTCGACGAGGTGCAGCATGCGCCCGACCGGGTTGTCCATCCGTTGAAGCGAAGCGGTGATGAGCTCACGCCCACCACCTGGGACGCGGCGATCGACGAGATCGGCGGGCGCCTGCGCGCGATCATCGACCAGCATGGTCCGCAGTCGGTGGGCTTCTACATCGGCAACCCTTGCGGCTTTAGCACGACGATTCCGATCTTCGTGAACGGGCTCGCCGCGGCGGTGCGCTCCAAGAAGGTGTTCTCGGTTGGCTCGCTCGACTGCAACAACAAGTTCCGCGTGTCGCAGGAGATGTACGGCTCACCGTTCATGCTCACCTATCCCGATGTCAAGAACACGAAGTTCTTGATGATGCTTGGCGCGAACCCGGCGGTTTCCCACACGAGCGTGATGCAGCTGCCGCATCCGATCACCGAGCTCAAGGCGATCGAAGCGCGCGGCGGCAAGGTCGTATTCCTCAATCCCCGACGGATCGAAACCGCAAAGTCGGTCGGTGAGCATCACTTCATCCGCCCCGGCACCGACGTATTCTTCTTGCTCAGCTTTCTTCGCGAGCTCCTCGAGATTGGCGCGGTCGATCAACACAAGGTCGGGCGGCACATGTCGGGTCTCGAGGACGTGGCGGCGATGGTTCACGCGTGGACGCCCGAAAAGACCGAAAAGGCGACGCAGGTCCCGGCGCAGACACTCCGCACGCTCGCTCGGCAGTACGCGGAGGCGGAGGGGGGGTCGCTGTTCTGCTCGACAGGGGTGAATCAGGGCGGTTTCGGCACACTTTCGTTTTGGATCCTCGAAGTGATCAATGCGGCGAGCGGCAACCTCGACCGCCAAGGTGGAAGCGTCGTCAGCAAGGGCCTCATCGACCTGCCCTGGCTCGGCAAGCGAGGGGGGATGTTCCGCACCGGCCGAAAGAGCCGTTTCGGCGATCTCCCGATGATCGCGGACACCCTTCCCACCACGACCCTCGCCGACGAGATCCTCACGCCAGGCGAGGGCCAACAGCTCAAAGCTCTCTTCGTCGTGGCCGGAAATCCGATCTTGTCTGCGCCGAACCCGCGGGGCCGCCTGACCGAGGCATTCAAGAAGCTCGACCTCCTGGTGTCCTTGGACCTTTTTCGCAGCGAGACGGCTGAGATTTCGGATTTCGTCTTGCCCGGGCCCACTTTCCTCGAACGCCCCGATCTCCAGATGGCGTTTCAATTGATGTCCGGCACGCAGCCAGGCGGCCGATACGTGCAGTACACCGACCCCGTCTTGGAAATGCCCGACACAGTCCGTGACGAGTGGTGGGTGTTCTCGGAAATCGCCAGGGCCGCGGGGTTGCCGTTCTTTGGGAGCCGGCTTATCGAGAGGTTGTTCGACCTCAACCGACGCGCGGCCGACCGTCCCGTGGTTCGCGAGCGACTCGGTTTGACTCACAAGCGGCTGATCGGGCTGCTCACCTTGCTCGGATGCGGAATGACACCGAGCCGGCTCGCGAAGCGATACCCCAGCGGCCGCATGCTCAAACCAAACCGGCCTGGGTGGCTCCTGAAGCGTGGCCTTCTAACCCGGGATGGGCGAGTCGACCTCGCCCCGTCCGACTTCATGGATGGAGCCGATGCAGAGCTCGAGGTTGGATATCAACGGGAGCTCCGGTCGAAGACGACCCTGAAGCTGATCAGCAAACGCGAAAAGCGCGGGCATAACTCCTGGATGCACAATGCGCCGGCGTTGGGTGGAAAGGCTCACCAAACCAACCGGCTCTATATGCATCCGCAGGATGCCTCGGAGGCGGGTTTGCATCAGGGCGACCTTGCCGAGGTCAGGACCGAGCACGGCAGCGTCCAGGCGCCGGTTCAGATCACCGATGAGGTGATGCGGTACGCCGTCGCGCTGCCCCACGGCTGGGGGCACCGAGAATCCGGGCTGGCTTATGCGAGCGCACATCGCGCCGGGGTCAACGTCAATGCATTGGCTGGCGATGGCGCAGCCAAT
>CP070713.1:2666836-2669743 GCA_020351445.1 Myxococcales bacterium | reverse complement strand
TGTGGGAGTCGCTCGCCCGATTCGAGCCTCTCGTGGGCCAACTCAGAGAAGTGCTTCAGGGCCGAGCGCTTCAGCCGCTCACGCGAGAAACCGTCTTGCGCGGTTCTGGATGGAGGCAGCTCTTCGTCGAGCTGACCGGCAAGTGCAACGAGCAATGCGTGCACTGCTACGCGGAGTCGTCGCCCTTGCGGGCCGAGGCGCTTTCGTGGCCGGAGATCAGCGCCGTGCTCAGAGACGCGAAGACGCTCGACTTTGGGTTGGTGCAGCTCACGGGCGGGGATCCGCTCGTCAGCCGCCACTGCGTGCCCGCGGTCGAGCTCGCGAGAGAGCTCAGCATCCCGCAGATCGAAATTTACACGAACGGACTGGCGCTTCGCGGAAGGACCTATGAGCGTTTGCGCGAGCTCGGGCCCTCGTTCGCGTTCTCGTTCTACTCCCACGACCCGGATACGCACGACGCCATCACTCGGACGCCCGGCAGCCATGCGCGCAGTGCGCGCGCGATCCGCCGGGCCGTCGAGGACGGTTTGAAGGTACGCGTCGGGGTGATCGCGATGCAGCAGAACCGCGAGGATGCGTCGAAGACACGCGAGTATCTGCTCGAGCTTGGCGTAGCGGCGGACTCGATCCGTTTCGATCATATGCGCGATGTCGGCCGAGGCGACATTTTGCCCGTCAACGGCGATGTGCCACCATCGCTCGTACCGACGGGCGGCGTCGAAAGCGCGAGACCGAGGGACTTCGGCGGATCTGCCGCTGTGAGCTACGAGGGCACGGTCTATCCGTGCATTTTCAGTCGCCATCTGCCGCTCGGATCGATTCGCGAAAACACACTCGAGGCGATTCTGACCTCCGAAGACCCAATCGCGTCACCGGACCGAAGCTTGTTGGCTGCGCGTGAACGATGGGGCGCAAAGCTTTCCTGCTGGGAGTGCCAAGCGCGTTCAGCGCTGCTCGATGGGAGCTGCAATGCCTGATGCAACCGAGCGCCGGGTGCCTCGGCGAAAGAACACGCTCACGCACGAGGTCACCGACACCGACGAGGTCGTCATCTACGACTGTAACGGCCCTCAACTGCTAGTCCTGAACGATATCGCCGCGGGCGTCTGGCTGATGATTGATGGCGAGCGCTCGATCGAGGACATCACCACCGAGATTGTGAGCCATCTGGACGCGGAGCCCGAGACGGTCACTTGTGACGTGCTCGCGTTCTTGGGGCAACTCGAGCATCGGAAGCTCATCACGTGGAAAGAGGCGACTTAGACCGATACGAGATCTTTCTCTCGGGCCTTCGCGTCGCCGTGAGGAGCTCCTGCCGCAGAACGAGTTGCTACCTCCGGCGACACTGGGCTGGAGCGACACGGCCCATCGTCGAGCCCGAAGCGACGTGCGAGATCGAAGTCATCGCCGACCGGGCGCCTCGGATCGTGGTGGACGGAGACGTCTTGTGGTCCGACGGAGTCGTCGAGGATCTCGTCGCAGGTTTCGAGCAGTGGCTCTATCGCTTGGCGCTAGCGCGGCACAAGCGGCGATTCGTCGTCGCCCACGGTGCCGCCTTGGTATCGGATGAGAAGACCGTCGTCTTCTCCGGCCCTTCGGGCGCGGGCAAGAGCTCGCTTGCGCTTGCAGCGGTCCAACGCGGCTGGAAGTATTTCTCCGACGAGTTCGTGGTGACCGACGGGAATCGGGTGTGGGGTTGGCCGCGTGCGATTCGCTTCGACCCTTTGAAACCGAGCGCTCCACGGCCCGACTATCTGCGAGGTCTCGAAGTCGATGAGGATGCCGTCGAGTCACCGGACGTTGGAGCGCCGTACTACGCCGTCGGAGGCAACGCGCTGCAGCGCGTCCCCTGCTCTGCCGCCCAAGCGCACTTTGTGAGCGTCGAGCGAGCTGCGCACACGTCGTTGACCCCACTCTCGACCGCAGTGGGCCTCAAACACTGGACGGAGGCCTCGTTTTTCGAGCCAGCGATATCCCTGGGCGCGTTGGGCGGCGAAAACCGCGCTTGGCGAGCATCCTGGCGCGATCCTCACGAGCTCATGGACATGGTCGAGGCGACATGAGCCCCGAGAAACCAAACGTTCGATATCGACTGCTTCGAAGCTGGGCTCTGCGCAGCCGCGACGTGCAGTGGCTCCTGCGTCGCATGGAGGGTGCAGTCGAAACCTGGACGGGCGCGGTCTTGAACAAGGGGCTGCGAAACGGCGAAAAGGAAGCCCTTTCGATCGACCTGTACGACGCGTCGTTTCGGCCGGACAACGATCACGACGGACTCTACCCGTGGGAGCGGCTATGGTTGGAGCGTCGCTTACCGCCTCCACCAGCCGCGCTCTTGATTGGGGCCGCCGGCGGGGGGCGTGAAGCCGCCGCACTTCGAAGTCTCGGATACGACGTTCACGCCTTCGAGCCTTCCGCGTCCGCCTTTCGTCTCTGTCAGCAGACGCTTGGGGCGGAAGCGGTGGACCGAGCGAGCTATGGAGATCTCGTCGCGACCGTACTTCGAGGGGAAGACACTCCTCTTCGACTCGCACCCAACGCAGAATTCGACGCCGTCCTGTTAGGTTGGGGCAGCTTCGGTCACGTGCTTCAGCGCACGGAGCGATGCGAGTTGCTTCGCGCTTGCGACCGCATCACTCCCAATGGACCGATCCTGCTCAGCATTTTCCATCCGAAGACGGCGGCCATGGCGAACGGCACATATTACACGCCGTGGGGCGGTTTCTTGGCTCAGCCGGCGGTCGAAGAGCTCGAGCAACACGCCAAGGCGCTGAATCGAAAGCTCATCGTGTCCCTGCAGTCTCCGAGCTCGTACGCCACTCTGGTATAACCCTTCATCGGCAGGAATGATGAATCGCATGCTTTCTCGACGACGCGTTCGCGTGCGGGGGTGTCCCGCGCCGAGTGGTC
>CP070713.1:2663774-2666736 GCA_020351445.1 Myxococcales bacterium | reverse complement strand
CGAGTACGAGCCTCCTTCGCGGGCGCACCTGCTCGGTACCGGGGACAACGGGATCGATATCCTGAGCGCCTTGCTTCACGGCGCAAGGCTCGCCGCGATCGTAGGTATTGTCGTCGTCGGGGTGTCGGTGATTCTTGGCACGCTGCTTGGAACCTGGGCGGGTTACTTTGGGCGGCTCACGGATCATGTGGTCACCGGAGTTGCCGATCTGGTCCAAGCCTTTCCGGCCATAGTGCTGAACATCGCCGTTCTGGCCTTGGTCGCTCGACCCGGCCTGATGCACTTGATCCTCGCGTTGGCGGTGAACGGATGGGTGCTATACGCACGCCTGGCACGCGCTGAAACATTGACGTTGAGGGAGCGCGAGTTCGTCGAGGCGGCCCGCGCGCTTGGGGTCCCGACGCACGAGGTCTTGCGCCGCCACATAATTCCCAATCTCCTAGGGCCGTTGGTCATTCAGGCGACCACCGGCTTGGGCGTCGTGATCTTGGCCGAATCGACACTGTCGTTTCTCGGCTTGGGACCTGGAAAAGCGGTCTCCTGGGGTGCCCTTCTCGACCAAGGCACGAGCGTGTTACTGCGCTTCCCGCACGTCGCGTTGTTCTCGGGCGGCGCGATCGCGCTGACCGTGCTGGGCTTCAATCTCACGGGCGACTGGTTGCGAGACCGTCTCGACCCCCGCCTCCGATAGCCATGCCCGAGCTTCCTGACGTCGAGCTTTACCTCCACGCGCTCCGCTCGCGCGTGGTCGGCAAGGTCCTGCGAGGTATTCGGCTGGCCTCGCCCTTCGTTCTCAGGAGCGTGGACCCGCCGATCGACGCGGTGGCAGGCAAGCGGGTGCTCGACGTCCGCCGCCTCGGCAAGCGGGTCGTGCTCGCCCTCGAAGACGATCTCTACATCGTGCTCCACCTCATGATCGCCGGCCGGCTTCGCTGGAAGTCACCCGGGCATGAGATCCCGGGTCGGATAGGTCTCGGGGCGTTCGACTTCCAAGATGGGACGCTCATGCTGACGGAGGCGAGCAAGAAGAAACGCGCCGCCTTGCACCTTTGTCGCGGGCAGAACGCGCTTCGCGAGCACGACCCTGGCGGAATCGAGCCCCTGGCGATCGACTACGCCGCCTTCCGAGACGCGCTGGTCGAGCGGAACCACACCGTGAAGCGCGCGCTGACCGATCCGCGGATCTTCAGCGGTATCGGCAATGCGTATTCCGACGAAATCTTACATCGAGCGAAACTTTCACCGTTGATTTGGACGCGGCGCTTGACCGAAGAGCAACTTCGGCGGCTGCATCAAGCAACCGGTGAGGTTCTCTCGGAATGGGTAACGCGATTGATCGAGCAGCATGCCGATTCGTTTCCCGAAAAAGTCACGGCGTTTCGCCCTGAGATGGCGGCACACGGCAAGTACGGCGAGCCATGTCCGGTATGTGGAGATCCAATCCAGCGAATCGTCTTTGCGGATCGCGAAACCAACTACTGCGCAACCTGCCAGACGGGTGGGAAGCTCCTTGCCGATCGTGCGCTTTCCAAGCTGCTCAAGGGAGACTGGCCGCGCTCACTCGAAGAGCTCGAGTCGCTGCGCCGCGGCTAGGCATCTTGTGCAGAGCCCTTGGCGCACTAGAAATATGCTTGTTGCCGTTTTGACGGTACGTTGCGTTTGACACATGCGCTTTTCCATTCGCCGAGAGGATCGTAGGAACCTCGCCGTGGGCTTCGTCGGCCTGCTGGCGATCATGACCGCTCATTCGGTCATGGAGACCGCGCGCGACACGCTGTTCCTGACGAGCCTACCGGCAACGCATTTGCCGCGCGCCTACCTCGCCATCGCCTTGCTCGCGATCGTGGAGCTCAAGATCCACGAGCGGATACTCCGCCGGGTGCGCGATCGGAGAATGCTCTTGGCGGCGTCGCTCGTCTTTGGCTCGTTAGTGACGCTCGGTTTCTGGGGTCTGCTCGATGAGATGGGCGCTTGGGCGCCGTTCGGCTTCTACGTCTGGACAGGCCTGCTGATCACAGTCGTTTTGATCGAGTTCTGGCTGTTGCTCGACGATGCGGTGACCGTGACGCAAGCCAAACGCATCTTTCCCGCCATCGCGGCGGGCGGCGTGACCGGTGCCACCCTGGGGTCCTTGCTGGCTGAAGGTCTCCTCCGAGTGGCTTCCCCCATCGCGCTCGTATTCGCGGCCGCAGTGGTTCTGGCTCTTGCTGCAGCCACGGCGTCTCTTTGGAAAATGCCGAGCGACGCGGCGACCGACCTCCCCACGTCCGAACGGGAGCCTTCGGTCGGCTGGCTGCTCCGAGATAGCTACCTTTCGCGCGTGTTGGCGCTGGTTTTGATCGGAACGATCGCGCTTACGGTCGTGGACTTCGTTTTCAAGAGTGCGGTTGCGGATCACATCCCAGCCGAGGGGCTTGGTCCCTTCTTTGCTCGCTTTTACCTCGGGTTGAACAGTGTGGCCTTGCTGGTCCAGATCGTCGGCGCCGGATGGCTCCTGCGCGCGTTTGGTGCGCATCGGACCTCTGCCCTGCTGCCGGTGTTGATCTTCGGCGGCGCGGCCGGCCTCGCGATCGGCCCAATCCTGCCGTTTGCCGTGACGCTCAAAGCGGTCGATGGAAGCTTGCGGCACACGCTTTACCGAAGTGCGGTCGAGGTACTTTACCTACCGCTCGACGGCAGGCGGCGCGAGCGTGCCAAGGGCATCATCGAGGTGTTTGGCCACCGCGTTGGACAAGCGATCGCATCCTTGCTGATCATCGCAGCCGTCGGGGTAGGCCTAACGACGCAGCAGCTCGGTATCGTATTGCTGTTGCTGGTCGCCGGCTGGGTGGCGGCGATCATGTCGACGCGGCAGCAGTACGTCGATCAGTTTCGCGCACGACTCCGTCACGGGGTCATCGATACCCAGCTCGAGATGGAGGAGCTCGACCTCCACTCGCTGGAGGCTCTGCTCAATGCATTG
>CP070713.1:2657270-2663674 GCA_020351445.1 Myxococcales bacterium | reverse complement strand
TCACGATGCGATCCGGCTCTATCGTGACGCCATAGCGCCCGGCGTAAAACGCCGCGATACGTTCACGCAGTGCCGGCAGACCGGTTGCGGGGGTGTACCTGTTGGGGTTTGGGGACGAGCCGATCCGGAGTTGATCGTTGAACGCCTCCAAGATCGGGAACCAAACCGGGAAGTCGTCGATTTCGTCTCGCAGGTCTATGAATTTCTCGCAGGCGGGGTCGTCCCGCGTGTTGGGCGGCAGATCCCCCGTGATCAGGACGCGGTCGCCACCATACGAATCGACGAGGTCGATGCTCAGGTCGCTGCCCATCCCCGGGCCCTCCTGCCGCCCTAGCACCCCAACCCGGCACAACGGCACGTCGCCTCCGAGGAACCAGTTGCCCGGTTGCCCATCGAAGGACACGTCCGAGAAGAGGCCGAGGCCACCCTCCGAATTCGGGATCAAGCCTTCCCACAGGGCGTCCCAGCGCTGCGTCAGGCTGCTCCACACTTGCGACGACGCGCAGATCAGGCCGTCGGCATCGGAGCCCGACGGGGGGACGCCGAACACGTTGAACATCGATTCCGGGCACTCGATGAACTCCAACCCTGGACCATCCGAGTTCTCCGCGCTGCCACTGGTTTCGTCGAGCGGCCCCGGCGCTGTGTCGAACTGAAACGACGGGGTGCCGTCGATGGAGATGAACGTGGAGGGGGTGAACCCCCACCTTCGTCGATGCCGCCGGATGCTCGCGAACTGGTCGGGTCCCGTCTCCGCCAGCGTGCAGGCGATGACGCCCTCCCCACCACGGCAGGGGGCGTTCAAGTCATAGATGTCGAGGAAGAACATCGTGCCGTTCGAAAGGCTCACCGCCAGGAAGACGCCGCGCATGTTGCTCGCGTTTTGCGCCGATGCGAACGCTGCGTCGTCGCTCGATGTGCAGATGTCGTCTTCGGGTACTCGCAGGCCGCCCGTGTCCGGGTCGTCCTCGAGATCGTAGAACGGTGCGATCACCTCGATCGAACGTGCGTTGGAGAATGCAGACCGAACGCGATTGCGTGATTCGATGTTCTCTTCGTTGGCTCGCGACGAGACGCCGGCGAGGACGGGGAGCACCGCGCCGAACTTCTTCTCCTCGTCGGGTGTTCCCGCAGGGTCTTCGGTGTAGTCGATCGCCAGGACGCTGCTGTCGGTTGCGCTCACTGCATAGAGGTAGCGTTCGGTTGCAGCTTGGTCGTCCGGATCCGAGGTGGCCGGCACCAACGGTGTGACGTCGATGTCGATCGTGGGCGTTCCGCTCACGATGGGCTCCACCGGGGTGGCGCCGGCGCTGCCCAACCTGAAGCGATGGATAACCGGCTGATTGGCGTCGGCGACGAGCAAGACATCGTCTTGATCCGAGCCGGTCCCGTCATCGGATCCGGCCCCCTGCTCGCTTCCGTAATCGATCGCCAGCGCGATCGGACTCGGACCCGGAACCGCCCCGTCGGCGCAGGTCTCGGTGGTCCTGACGGTCTTGATGAAGCGACCCGGCCGGTCCTGGAAGTCCTGTGGGCAGATGCGATGGTAGTCGTCCTCGGTCGACTCCGGCGGTGGGACCGGCGTGACCGAGTCGCAGTCGTACGTACCGAGCGTGAGGAACTGCGGCGTACCCAACTCACCGTGCCGGCTCCCGTCTTCGTCGGTCATGATGACGACCGGGATCTGGGCGATCTGACCGAGCTCGGGAAGCGCTGCGTACAAGTAGCGGTAGTCGATGACGCTTAACGCGCCGGTGACTTCATCTTTGTCGTTCTTGATGGGCAGGAACCCTCCGCTTTCGTGCAGCGCGAGGTCGGTCGGCCCGGTATCGAAACGGACCTGCTGTGTCGGGAGCGGGGATTCTCCTTCGATGACCTCCTCGGTCGGAATGGCTTGAACGCTCTTCGGGCTGAAGCTGCTGACGTAGGTGTAGCTCGGCTCGAAGGGCGAGATCTGGATTCCGGTCGGCTGCTCTCCCACCCGAAGCGCGGTGACGCCCGGCACCGTTCGGTTGGTGTCCAGGATCAAGGAGTTGGTGAAGTTCACGACTGCGACCTCGCCGTTCTGGGTTTGGGTCACGGCACCCAAGAAGCGCGCTTCGACCTCGGGCGCGAAGATCGTTTCCGAGGTGCACAACGGGGTCGGCAGAACCTTTCGAAGGTCGTAGAGGTTTCCGGTCAACTGTTCGAGGTCCGCGCAGAAGAGTTGGATTTTTTCCGAGCGGTTTAGGGACGACAGGACCACGTTGGTCGCGCCGCCTCTGCATGATGCCAGCAAGACTGCGCACAAAACCATGCCGAGGAAGCGCGTCATCGTGGCAGCTCCGATACGGGTTGTGGCAAGCCGACGAGGCCGAGGAGCCGTGGGGAGCACTCTTCGGGACCGTCCATGCCGCTTTGCAGGCAAGCGGCGAGAGGCGTCAAGTCGGCGACTCGAAGCACCGAGGTGCTGAAGTCGGCGGTGTACATGAGGAGCCGTGGGCCGTCGATGACGAACTCGAAGGCGCCGCTGATGTTGGTCAACAGGGTGACGCCTTGGAACTTGTCGGCGTCGATGACCTGGACACTCCTTGCGAGGAAGCAGCTCACGAACGCCAGAAGCACGGTGCCGCGCCCCGGGACCGGGACTTCAGCGATCTGCAAGCGCGAGGGATCGCGGCAGGTCGAGATCTGCCCGACCATGTTGAGGTCTCCGCCTGCGACGTTGCTGCGCGCAACGACCAATGCTTCGGGCGAGCGCGACACGATGTATGCGAGGTCCCGGCCAGGCCGCGGATCGAAGCGGATGTCGCGGTTGTTGGACCCGTCGTCCAGGCCGGAGACGAAGAGCGTTCCCGCATCGAACAGGTAGCTCTGCGTGGGGTCGCCGTCGATCCCGATCCCCACGCGGACGACCGCCCTACTGAGCGCGCTCGGAATCCATGCCCGTTTGGCGCCGGGCTCGTACGTAATGGTCACCTGCTCGGGGGCCAGGTCGTCGAGGGTGGCTGCGAGGCGGGGGCGATTCTGCGGCGCGGGCCCGCCTGGTCGGAGCTGGTCGAAGAACATGCTGGCCCTGCCTTCGCGGTGCGCCATCAGAATGTAGTCGCCGCGGAAGGCTGGATCGGTCGGGTCGCTCGGGGGCGCGAAGTCGGCCGCGAGGTCTCCCACGTACACATCGACCGGGTCCGGCGGCAGGCTGAGCGATACACTTGGGTTCACCTGCTCGGCGCTCCCCGAGCGGTACGGGCCCGTACAGGTGTGCCTCTGCCCGAACTCGCCGCCACAGCTGAGCTGACCTTCGTCGTTGACGTCGATGAAGGTGAGATTCGCGTCGCTTCGAACCGGCACGTAAAGACGCCGCCCGTCCGTGGCCACGCCAAGGCCATCCGAGAAAGACCCGATTCCAACCTCGCCGCGGAGCAGCCCGGGGACTCGGATCAGCCTCAGCGCGGCCCCTTGATCGCGAAATATGAGGCTTGCTGGAACCACCGAGCAACGGTCAAAAGGGATCGCCACGCACGCGTCGTCTGTGAGCACATCGCAGTCGCATGCAGGATCATTGATGTCGCCCTCGAAGTCATCCTCGAGGCACCTCTCCTCGATGCCCTGCGGGACCGGCACGCAGTCCGGGTCGGTGAGACGGTCACAGTCGCAGGCGGGATCGTCGGTGTTGCCGCTGTCGAGGCAATCCTGCAGCACCCACCTCTCGACACAGCCCGTCCCGATGGCCTCGACCACCTTCTGCAGGTCGTACGATTGAACGTTTCCGGAGTTGTATTGGAGCCCGAAATTCGAGCTCGTCACGTACGCATACTTCGGGTTCCCGTCGGCGTCCTGGTCGGTGGAGAGCTCGATCGCGATCGGGAACGACATCAGGCCCGCGGGCAGGTCCTCTCCAGCCTTGTTGGCGCATCCGGTCGAGACAGTCCCGGAGATAAGCAAGAACCCCAGAGCGAAGCGGAACGAGGCGCCCTGCGGGCCGAATCGCGACCCCATGGAGCGCCACCCTAGCCGTTCACCCTAGAGGGGGCAACTGGCAGCGAATTGCCCTATTTCCAGGGATCGAGGATGGCCTGGTCGCGCGGAGGCGACGGTTTCGCGTGTCGCCGAGGCTTGCGCCGGACCCGCTTCGGCGGCGCTGTCTCAACCTCGGTTTGCTGCGCGTCTGCCGCATCCGCGATCGGCGTCGGCACCGGTGCCGCGGGCGCCGCGGTAGACGGGGACAGGCCATCCGTGCTGGATTCCGCGTTCCGGTCGCTATAGGCGCCAAAAGCCAGCGTTCCAATGAGTGCCAGAACCGCCACTCCAAGCCCTCCAAGGTAGATCGGCGACACCCGTTGGCGAGCGGGAGCCGGTGGCCTGGTCGGTGTCAACGTGACCGTATTGGCCCCGACCGGTTGCTGGCCGGCGTGCACGCGCTGGAGGTCGGCCTCGATCTCGTGCATCGTCTGGTAGCGCTGCTCCGCTTTCTTTTCGAGGCAGCGCATGATCACCTGCTCGAGCTGTTCGGAGACGTGTGGCACCCGGACTTTCGGCGGAATCGGGTCCTCGTACATGTGTTTGGTGAGGATGCCCATCATCGTGTCCGCGTCGTGTGGGACGTGACCGGTCACCATCTCGTACAGCAAGACGCCCAGCGCGTAGATGTCGGTTCGATGGTCGACGTTGTCTCCTTCGCACTGCTCGGGCGACATGTAGTGAGGCGTTCCCAGGACCTCGCCCGCTTGCGTCAGCCGTTTGGGACCGTTGGCGACTTTGGCGATGCCAAAGTCCAGGACCTTCACGAAATCCTCGGTTTCATTGCGTCGAGTGAGAAACACGTTTTCCGGTTTGAGGTCTCGGTGAATGATCCCAGCATCGTGTGCTGCCGCGAGCGCCCGGCACAGCTGCCTGGCGATCCGAATCGCGCGCTCCTCGGGCATGCGTTGGGCGACGTCGATCGCGTCGATGAGATCGATTCCCTCGAGGCATTCCATGACGAAGTATGTCGAGCCGTCCTCCAACACGCCGAAGTCACTGATGTCGATGATGTGTTGGTTGCCGATTGCGGACGCGCTTTCCGCCTCACGCCGGAACCTGGCGAGCACTTCGGGGTCGCGCGTGTTCTCCCGTCGAAGGACCTTGATCGCCAACGGCTTGTTGAGATGCGTGTGCGTGACCCGATAGACCAGCCCCATCCCGCCCTCGCCGAGCAACGCATCGACGCGGTAACGCTGATCGATCGTCTGACCGAGCAAACCCTCGGGCGCTTTCGACACCCCGGAGTGAGGCCCGCTCACGTCCGAGTCGTCAAACCCTCTCGCACCATCCGACATACAGTATCAACGCAATCTTGTAACACTATACATTCCAACACGCCCACCCCCTCCCAGCAACGCAAAAAAAAGGGGACAGTCCCCTTTGTCGAAGGGTTAACCCGCGGGCTCCCGCCGGTGCTCTCTTAACCCTTTCAAAAAGGGGACTGTCCCCTTTTTTCGCAAGCGGGCTTGGGCGGCGGCTAGGCGGGCGCCGGGGAGCAGGGAGAGGGGGGCCGAGATGAAGTCGAGGCCCAACCGCTCGCAGGTTTGGATGGAGGCGGGGCTACCTCCTTGGTCGCCGCACAGGCCTGCGATGAGGTCGGGACGAACCGCCTTGCCGCGTTCTAGTGCGATGCTCATTAGCTCGGCGACGCACTCGTCGAGATTGGTGAAGGGATCCTGCCCAACCATGCTGAGGTCGTTGAGATAGGTGGGTAGGAATCGGCTGGCGTCGTCGCGGCTGATCCCAAGTGCGGTCTGCGTGAGGTCGTTACTCCCGAACGAGAAAAACTCCGTGTGCGGCGCGAGCTCACCCGCGATCAGACACGCGCGTGGAAGCTCGAGCATGGCTCCAACGCGACAGGTGAACAGGCTCGTCGTATCGGTGAAGACCTCCTCGTGCACACCGCTGAGAACCGCGCATAACGCTTCGACCTCGGAGGTGAACGAGACCATCGGGACCAACACCTCGAGCTCGACCGGCACGCCCTCGTCCGTGCAGTCGCGTGCCGCAAAAAGCATGGCGCGAAGTTGCATGTCGTACAGGCCGGGGATGGTGAGGCCCGCGCGCACACCACGATGACCGAATGCCGGATTCGACTCGCGATGCCGCTCAGCTGCTTTGGCCACCTCTTCCAATTCGAGGTCGAGCGCATCTGCGATCGCTTGCAACGATTCCTCGTCTTGGGGGAGAAACTCCCCGAGCGCCCTGTCGAGGAGGCGAATCGTGACCGGCCTTCCGTCCATCGCGCGAAAGATCTCGACGAAATCGTCCCGCTGCGCACGTTCGAGCTCCGACAGCCACTGGCTGCGCTGCTCGTCCTCGATAGCGAGCAATGTGCAGCGCATGGCCAACAGCCGATCTTGGGCGAAGAACATCCGCTCGGTTCGACAGAGGCCCACGCC
>CP070713.1:2654383-2657170 GCA_020351445.1 Myxococcales bacterium | reverse complement strand
CGTGCGCCCTATCCCGTCAGCGGCGTGCGCTCGCGCGACATGCCCGCGTATGGACCAGGGTATGTCGAAGCGGACATGATGGCGTCGCCCGTCATGTCCGAAACGACATGTCCGATCGGATATGCCTCGTTCGCCGGTAAAGAAAACGCCCCATTTGAGCTTGGCAGGCGACCCCACCGGGATGGCACAGGGGTTGCAACTGTCCTTGGCAAGAGGAGCTGAAGATGGAACAGGTCATCCCAAAGAATCTCGCGCACGCCGAACAATCGGACCCCCAAAACGACGTGAGAGACCTCGGTCGGTGGGCGCGCATCGCCACCATGAGTTGTATGAGCGTCGTTGCGATCGGTACTTCGCTCGCCCTTCCGTGGGTGTTGTGGTTTGGCGCGGGAGTGGCATTCGCGACGGTCATCTTCAGAAACCACCCGGCCGAGGTCCTGTACAACCGGGTCATTCGCCGATACACGCGCACGGCGGCTCTCCCGCCGACGGCGCGCGAACGCAAGATCGCCTTGGCGGTCGCGGGGGGCGTGCTGATTGGCGCTGGGTTCGCATTCTTCTTCGACGCGACCCAGCTGGGTTACTCGATGGGCGTCGGTGTCAAGCTCTTCCTGCGCTTGCTACGAGGCTGACGTGAGGGTCAACTAAGCAGCGTCTCGAAGAGCCTACAGCAGCATCTCAATATCACTACTGCGCCGCTCCTGCCGCGCCCGTAGCCTCCGCTGCCGCTCTTCGTCGCATTCGTCCGTGAGAATCACGTACAAGCGCGTGCGCGCTCTCGACATGCCAACATAAACGACACCCCGCGACCACGCCTTCTCGACGCCCTTCACACCGACCACGATGACGGCATCGTTTTCGAGCCCCTTGAAGCCCGAGGCGGTCGACCAGGTGATCCGTTCGAGAGCCGTGGTGCCTAACGCGGGAACCGTGTCCTCTGTGAGCTGCTGAATCGAAAGGCGCTTCAGTACTTTGGCCTCTTTTTCATCGGGCTTGCGGGCGAGGAGGACCGAGACCTGGCCGGGGCTGACGCCTTCGCGGCGGATGTCGTTGATGACGCGCTCGAGGTTGCCTCCCCAGCCCGTCTGTTCTCGGTAGGGGATGAACTCGACTGGAGGGCCGCCGACCCGCGCTTTGCTTCGTCGGTTAGAACCCGACAGGAGTGCGGTCTGGCGGGCGATGGGCTGGGTGTTTCGGCAGTTGATGGCGAGTGTCTGGGTGACGCTGTTCTGCCGGAGCCGATCGAGCGCCGCGTCCTCGGCATTTGCGTAGACGACGGCCTGGTCTTGGGAGTCGAGGAATGCAAACCAGCGGCCCTCTTCGAGGCCGCCACGGAGCATCTCGTGCAGCGCGTTGAGGTTCCGGGTGGTCAGCAAGTCCTGGGCTTCGTCCATGACGATGGCGTCGAAGAGCCCTTCCCCTGAGTCGGATGCGGCGACCTCGGCGTACTCGGGAAGGAGCTCGTCGAAGGTCGCGTTGTTGGCGGGGTCGAACTTTGCTTCGAACTCGGCGGCCAGCGGCGAGGCCTTGATGACCTCGTGGAAGTGGCGGTGGGCGTTTCGGACGACCAGCTCGCCGGCGTAGTCTTCGGCGGCGGCACCGGTGGTGATCCTTGCCGCAAGGAGCTTGTTGTAGGTGAGGAACAAGACGCGCTCCCCCTCGCGCGCAAGGCGCCGGGCGGCCTCGATGGCCAACAGCGTCTTCCCGCTTCCCGCCCCACCATCGACGATGAGCCGTGGTGAGTGATGGAGGGCGTCGAGGACGCCGCGCTGCTCCTTGGTGAGCTCGGCGAGCTGGGCGCGGGTGTCGGAGAGGATGGCGTCCATGGTGGGGATGAGGTCGAAGTCGCCGCGAAGGAAGTCGGCGAGCTCTTCGGTGCGGGCTTTGTTGAGAGCGTTGCGGGGGCGTGGGTCGCTTTGGCGGGCGAACTGGGCGAGGCGGTCGACGTACGCGGTGAGTGGCTTGCGGAGGTCGCGGCGGTCGTAGATGGACCGTGGGTCGGACTCGGGGCCGTCGATGGTGTAGTCGACATCGGGCATGACGACGCCGTAGCCGAAGAGGGTTTTGGCGAGGGGGTTGCCGCGGAAGCGTTCGCGGACGGTTTTTGCGAGCTCGAACATGGCGCTCGAGGCCTGGTCGAAGGGGCTTTCGTGGAGCGGGTGCTCGCCGCTGCGATTCTCGGAGTACCAAACGCCGTCTCTGCGTTGGATGCGACCGCCCTTCACTTCCAGGACGAAGACGCCGTGCTGGGTGAGGAGGACGAAGTCGATTTCGCCGCGACGCTTGGTTTCGTGGTGAGCGAGGCCGAGGGAGTGGATGCAAACCCAGTGCTCGGTGTTGGGGGCGTCGCGGATGATTTCGTACATGCGGCGCTCGGCGTGGCTTTGGACGGAGGAGTGGATGGTGGGAGGGATCATGCGGGTCATGACGGCCGTTCCCCGGACCACGTCGCGAGCTTCTGAAATCGAATCATCCCCACACCCCCAGAGTCACGGTAGCAACTCGGCGACGAGAGCGACCAGTCCGGTGTAGTCGGATGCAACACCTGCGCGTCTGCTCAATTGGCCTCGCCCAACTCTCAATCGCGTCGTTTCAACGTCGAATCGATCGACTTCAGCGTGCGTGAGATATCCTGAAGCGCACGGGTGTCGTCCTGCGACTTCAGGGTCCTGGCGATCTCCTGGAGCGCGCGCGTGTCCAACCGAGGGTTATCCGCGGCCGCAACGACGCACGGCGATGGCGGCGTCTGGGCTGCGCTCGCCTGCGTGGGCGGAGTGGGCGGGATGG
>CP070713.1:2650191-2654283 GCA_020351445.1 Myxococcales bacterium | reverse complement strand
GAGATCGCCGTCATGTACGCAGGGAAGATCGTCGAGCAGGCGGAAACCAACGTCTTGTTTCGGGCGCCCCGCCATCCGTACACGCGTGGCTTGCTACGAAGCTTGCCTAGCGCCCGCAATCGCGGGGAGCGCTTGCCCACCATTCCGGGAATCGTCCCCGACCTGCGCACGTTGCCGACAGGATGCCGCTTTCAAGATCGCTGCGACCGGGTTGGCGAAGCATGCCTCGCCGAGGAGCCGGCGTTGCAGCTGCTCGATCGAAGCGAGGTCGCATGCTTTCACGCGGAGGTGTCCCCGTGAGCTTGCAACCGATCGTCCGTGCAGAGTCGTTGCGCAAGTCGTTTCGAGGTCCGTCACGCGGCGTTGGGCGCGGACATGCCCAAGTGCGTGCCGTGGATGGCGTGAGCTTGGATGTGATGCCGGGCGAGACTCTCGGTCTGGTTGGCGAGTCGGGTTGCGGGAAGAGCACCTTGGGGCGGCTGTTGTTGCGGCTCTACGAGCCGACCGATGGACGCGTGTACTTCGAGGAGCAGGACATCACGGGCTTGTCGCAGTCAGCGTTGAGGCCATTCCGCAGCAAGATGCAGATCATCTTTCAGGATCCATACAGCTCTTTGAACCCGCGCATGACCGTCCAAGCGGCCCTGTCCGAAGCATTGCGGGTGCATGGGATGGTGAGCTCGGCATCGGAGGAACAGCAGCGCATCGCCGCGCTTCTCGACCGAGTCGGCCTGCGACCGGAGCACATGCGTCGCTACCCGCACGAGTTCTCCGGGGGGCAGCGCCAGCGCATCGGGATCGCGCGCGCTCTGGCGGTCTCGCCAAGCTTCATCGTCGCCGACGAGCCGGTCAGCGCGCTCGATGTCTCCATTCAAGCGCAGATCGTGAACCTTCTCAGCGATCTTCAGGAAGAGCTCGGGCTGAGCTATCTGTTCATCGCGCACGACCTACATGTCGTGGAGCATGTCAGCCGCCGCGTAGCCGTCATGTACCTGGGCCGCGTCGTCGAGCTCGCGACCTCGGAGCAGATCTACGAAAACCCCCGCCATCCATACACCGAGGCCCTGCTGAGCGCGGCTCCCGAGCCCGACCCGACAGCCCGAAAACGGCGCCTCTTGTTGGAGGGTGACGTGCCGAGCCCCCTCGATCCTCCGAGCGGCTGTGCCTTCCATCCCCGCTGTCCGATTGCCGAAAAAGGCTTGTGTGATCGGGAGGTTCCAGCGCTTCGACGTATCGAGCCCGGTCACGAGGTCGCCTGCCACCTCGCCCGATAGCGGTTGCAGCGCTTACGCCAAGTGGGGTAACTACATCCGATGGCGGAATCGACCGATGAGCTCGGGATCGATCGGTACTATCGGAGCTTCTCCGCTGGGACGACCCTTTATTATGCCGGGGCTCCCGCCACCGAGCTTTACCTCATTCGCCAGGGCCGGGTGAGGCTCGTGAAACGGGCGCGCGGGGTCGAGCGAAGTATCGGCCTCTATGGGGCACAGGAGTTGGTCGGTGAAGAAGCGCTCTTGCCGGGGGCACATCGTTCGTCAACCGCCCAGGCGATCGAGCCGGTGACGGCGCTGGTTATCGAGAGCGACACCTTTCGGGCCCTCGTGCGCCGTCGTCCGGACGTGGGCGAGGGGATCATGCAACAGCTCGCTCGGCGCTTACAGCGCGCTGAGGAGCAGATCGAGAATTTCTTGCTCCCGGATCCGACCATCCGGGTGGTGAATACCCTGCTTCACGCGGTCGATGCCGTCGAAGAAGGGCCGCTCGAGCTTTCCCCGCTCGAATTATCCACTCGAACTGCATTGGACCTCGATCAGGTCAAGGCGGTGGTCGGCCAGCTTCGGGAGCGCGGATACCTCTCGGTGGGTGATCAAACGATCACCATCACCGACGCCTCTGCCCTGCGCCAGCTCCACGATCTTCTCGCGCTCAAGGAAGACGTGCGGCACGGGTTGAGCTGTCGGTAAACCGACACCCCTTCTTGACCGCGCTCGTTGTGGTAAGTAGACCCTCAACGTGCTTCGAATGTGGGGAGTTGTTTGGCTGGCTAGCCTAGCCATGGGGTGTGCAACGACGTCGGCGGCGGGGACGCCGGATGGCGAGCGCTCGTTCCGGGAGTTTCAGCTCGCCGCCGGCCTCCGGGATGAAGGTCAGACGGCCGCCGCCATTGAACATCTGCGCAAGGCCCTCGACCTCGACCCGAGCAATGCCGAAGCCCACCTGCTTCTGGGATTCATCCAGATGGAGCGCGCGGACTACCAAAATGCGGAGGAACATTTGAGCACCGGTATCAAGCTCCTCGAGAAGCAAAAGCGCGGGGGATCCACGCTCGCGGAGGCTCGCAACATCTACGGCCTCTGCCTCATCGAGCTGGGTCGTTACGACGACGCTGTCCTCGTGCTCCGGGAGTCCGCAACCGATGAGCTGAACACAGCTCCACATCTTGCTTGGGGCAATGTTGGGCTGGCACAATTGCGCCAAGGCGAATATCAAGAGGCGGTGAAGTCCACGATGGAGGCCGTGCGAATACAGCCCCGATTCTGCGTCGGTTATTACACGATGGGTCAGGCCCTGTGGCATCTGCAGCAGTTGCAGGATGCAGAGCGCGCGCTCGTGAGCGCCATCGAGGCTGACGAATCGTGCTCGAACGACCGCCGGCTCCAGGGTGCGTGGCGGCTGCGTGGAGAGGTGCGGGCTCGTTTGGGCCATCGTCGGGACGCGGTTGCCGACTTGGAGCGTTGCGTCGAGCTGGACCCTTACTCCAACGACGGTCGCATGTGTCAAGCTTTGCTCGAGGACGCCCGATGATGCGTGATTCGATCGGCGAAACCCTGAAGACCGAGCGCGAGACGCGCCGGCTGTCTATCGAAGAGGTCTCGAGCACAACGCGCATTCCACGCAAGACGCTCCAATCGCTCGAAGACGATCGCTTCGAGGATCTGCCGAGCGGCGTGTTCGTGCGCGGCTTCATCAAGGCGTACGCGTCAGCGGTCGATATCAGTGCGGAAGAGGTTCTCGCGCGCTTCGACGAGCGGAACCCCAAAACACTGGCTCCGGCGCCACTGGCAACGGTCCACAGCCGCCGTGGGTACGGGGCTCTGCTGCTGGCGATCACGACCGCGGCGCTTTTTGCGATCATCGTCGCCACGTTTATCCTCGTTCGGCGCGCGCCTGCACAGGACGATCCGATTGAGCTATCCTTCGCAGTGCCGTGCCAAGTCGAAGCCGCCACAGTCGAGCGCTCCTTCTGCGCTCCGTCGATTATCGCGACTCCGACCGAATCGTTACTCTCCTAACCGAGCAGTACGGCAAGATCTCCGCGCTCGCGCGTGGCGCGCGAAAGAGTCAGCGCCGATTCGGCGGTGCGCTCCAACCCTACGTCTTGATGAACGCGCACTTCCGGCCGGGCCGCGGTGAGCTCGCGCATTTGGAGCGTGTGTCGGTCGATCGCTCGTTCCATGAGATCCTCCGGAGCTTGGAAGCAATCGGAGCAGCCGGCGCAGCCCTTGCAGTGATCCGAGAGCGCGTGCCCGACCACGAGCCGGAGCCGGCTGTGTTCGATGCTGCGGTGCGGTTCCTGACGGCCCTCAACGAGGGCGTGCCCGCCGAGGAAGCGCTACTTTCCCTCCACATTCGGGTGCTCGCGATCCTCGGCTTCGCGCCAACACTCGACCGCTGCGTGCACTGCGGCAAGATGCCGGCGCCCGGGCGTTCGGCCTCGTTTGATGCCGCACGGGGAGGGATCGTGTGCAGAGCTTGCGGCGGGGGCAGGCTGGTTCTGTCGGGGGGAGCGCTTCGCCGCTGGGTTGCTCTTCAGGCGACATCCGAGCTTCCCGAACAACCTTGGCCCGACTCGGAGCGCCAAGAGATCCACGACGCGCTTGCGCAACTCGACGCGCATCATGCAACGGTTAGTGTTCGGGAGTCCACAGCTGTGCGCATGTTCATGCTGCGCCGCGGATGAGGAGAAAGCCCGCTCGTTTTGACGCGAATAGAGAAGGTCCCCCCCCGCTGGGTCTCTGTTACCATGTACGCGGGGGGATCGAGTGGCATTTCACGCTCTCATTGTCGATGACAGCAGCGCCGTGCGCG
>CP070713.1:2609059-2650091 GCA_020351445.1 Myxococcales bacterium | reverse complement strand
CGCCGGTCAAAGTTCAATTCTAGGTCATGGATTTTTTCGAGGAGCAGGCTCTGGCCCGCAAGCGCACCCTACAGTTGGTGCTTCTCTTCGCGGTTGCCGTAGTCGGCGTCATCGCCGCGGTCTATGTCCTCGCAATGATCTTGTACACCGCCGTTGCAAATGAAGCCCCCGGGCTCGCGTACATGGTTGGCGACTACGACAACGTACGCGAGCTCGCTCTCTCTTTCTGGAACCCCGGCGTGTTCCTTGCCGCGCTTGGCGGCACTGTCATCGTCGTCGGCTTGGGGTCTCTCTACAAGGTGGCGCAGCTGCGGGACGGCGGATCCGCCGTCGCCCTGAGCCTCGGGGGGCGCCAGGTGGATCCTGACTCGACCAAGCTCGAGGAGCGCCGCCTGCTAAATGTTGTCGAGGAGATGGCAATTGCATCCGGCGTGCCCGTTCCCGATGTGTATGTCCTCGATCGGGAGCCCGGCATCAATGCGTTTGCCGCGGGGAACACGACCAGCGATGCCGTCGTCGGCGTCACGCACGGGACCCTGCACTTGCTCCGCCGCGACGAGCTGCAGGGCGTGATCGCACACGAATTCAGCCACATCCTGAACGGAGACTCGCGCATCAATCTTCGCGCCATCGGGCTCCTTCACGGGATCTTTCTCGTGGCTCTAATCGGTCGATTTCTGACCCGCAGCTCCATGTACAGAAGCCGGAAGGAAAGCAGCGGCGTGGTGCTGATCGGCCTCGGTTTGCTCGCGATAGGCTCCATTGGCGTTTTCTTCGGACGCATGATTCAGAGTGCGATTTCGCGACAGCGGGAGCTTCTCGCCGATGCATCGGCGGTGCAGTTCACGCGCGACACCGACGGCCTGGTCGGTGCCCTCAAGAAGATCGGCGGCGCGACGCCTCACTCGTACCTCGACACTCCAAAGGCCGACGAAGCGAGCCACATCTTTTTTTCGGATGCGATTCGTCGTTTGCGGTTGTTCACCGGGGTCTTCCGCACGCATCCCCGCTTGGGGGATCGCATTCGCAAGCTGGAGCCCCAGTGGGACGGCGAGTTCACCGAGGTGGCCCTGCCCGAGATCGCCGACGGGATGAGCACGCCGCCCGATGCGCCCCCGGACGAGCTGAACGCCTTTGCCGAAGCCCCGACCGAAGAAGCGGTGAGCCAAGCCATCCAACACATCGGGAGCCCTCGTCCAGAGCAGATCACGTTTGCGCGCTCTCTTCATGCGGCGCTGCCCGAGCTCTGGATCCATGCCGTTCACCAAGCGCCGATGGCGCAGGCGATGGTGTTTGGCCTCCTGCTCGCGCACGACGAGGTGCTACGTGGGACCGAGCTGCTACGTCTGGCCGAACTGACCGATCCGCAGACTGCCGACCTGGCGCTTCGCTTTCATTCGGAGGCAGGAGACCGTTCGTCAGGCGAGAAGATCGCGCTGGTCGACATGGCGATGCCAACGTTGCGCGGCTTGTCGGTCGACGAGTACCGGCGTTTTGCCGAAGTGGTCGACGTCTTGATGCAGAGCGACCGACGAATCGATTTGTTCGAATACACGCTGAGCCGGATGATCCAGCGCCATCTCGCCCGGCACTTCGAAGGCGCTGGTCCGACGCCGGTTCGGTATCGCTCGCTGCGTACTCTCATACCCGACGCGCGCGTGCTGATTGCGACGCTGGCACGGGTAGGTAGCCGGACCGAAGACGAAGCAGAGCACGCCTTTCGGCACGGTGCGCAGACCCTCCAGCTAAAGGAATCCGCAGGAGTGCTCTTGCCTTCGGGCGGATGCACCTTGGCCGCGGTTGATCGCGCCCTTCAACGCTACGATGCGGCAGCACCCGCACTGAAGCGGGATCTCATCTTGGCCTGTGCAGCGACGGTCATGGCTGACGACAACGTTACCGATCGCGAGGCCGAGCTCATTCGTGCCATCGGCGATGCGCTCGATTGTCCCGTGCCGCCTTTTGTGCAATCGAGGTAGCAGCATGGAGACACGAAACGTCTACGAGACCGACGACGAGGTGCAGGCTCTGGCCCTGCAGGAAGCCTTGGAGTCGGAGGGGATCGCCGCAGTCCTGGTCAATCACCGCGACACCGCCTACCCGGGCATCACCGACCGGCTGCGGCATGGAACGGAAATTCGTGTAGAGCTCGACCAGGTCGAAAAGGCGACCCGACTCATCGAGGAATTCCTGGCCGCCCAGCCCGTGGAAGGGCCGCCAATTGCGCCTCCACCGGATTCTAGCCCCGCTCCGGGGGTCCGCGGACCAGGTTGGTTGCTCATCACGCTGATATTATTGAGTTTGCTCGGAGTTGTGGCTTATTTACTGAATGGCAAATAAGGCTTGGACTCGCCGCGGTTTTGCGCTATAAATTTACGGTTAGTAAAGGAAGCGCACCATGGTTGTTACCGAGACTTACGAACTCAGGGAGCTCGCGAAGCTTCTCAACTGGAATCCGGCTCACTGCAAGGTGATCCTGAAACAGCTCGGCAAGGACCCGACGCAACCGATCGATGATGAGACAGCCGCCCAGGTGGCGGGCAAGATTCGCCGACCCTGGCCGCCTCAGGCTGCCTAGCTCGGGTTTCTGATCGCGTTCTTGATCGCGTCTTGCAGTCCGGAGTGACGCTGCGCGCGTCGTGCGAGGGCCGCCGCGACGGTGCTTTGGGGGCCAACGAGTCGTACGCGTTTCCGAGCGCGGCTCACGGCCGTGTACAGAAGCTCGCGGGTCAACATCGGCGCGTCTTGCTCCGGAAGAACGATCAGCACTTCGTCGAACTCCGAACCCTGAGCTTTGTGGACGCTCAGCGCGAACGCATCGGAGAACCGCGGTAGCCTCGCTTCGGCGATCCGGCGAGGCTCCCCCGGATCGCTCTGCACCACGGCAGTGCGTGGCTCGCCGTCGACCAACATGGCGAAATCTCCGTTGTACACGCGAAGCTCGTGACTGTTCTCCTCGATGATGATCGGCGTCGTATCTAGTGCACTGCCGTCCAGGCCTAGCAACCTATCCCGAATCGCCGCGCTGAGCTGCCGAGTGCCAACCGGGCCTCTTCGGAACGGGCTGAGCACCACGAAACCGCTTCGAAGCTCGAAATGCTCCTCTGGCTTGCGCGTGCGCAGCACGTTGCACCAGTGCTTGGCCGCACGATCGAGCTCAGGCTGCAAGCCTTCGAGCGACACCCAGGCGACATCATCGGCCTCTTCATCTTCGAGCAAGGCCGCGACCGTCGCCGCTTCGCCGTTTCGGATTGCCGCAACCAGCTGACCGAGAGCTTGTCTCTCGTCGTATCGATAGGTCTTGCTCAAGTGGGAGACTCGCCCGTGCCACCAAGTCTCCGTGCTGGCGCTGACCAGGTCGCGAAGAACCGAGCCCGCTTCGACGGACGTGAGCTGATCGGGGTCGCCAACGATAAGAAGTGTGGCTTCGCGTGATGTGGCGTGCAGCAACTGTCGCATCAGGCCGAGGTCGATCATAGAGGCTTCATCGACGACGACTACATCGGCTTCGAGCGGAAAGTCGGCGTTGCGCCGAAAGCGCATGCCTTCTCGTTGCATCCCGAGCGCGCGGTGCATGGTCATGGCCTGCTCCGGGATCTGTTCGAGTACCTCGGCCGAGGCTTGAATTCGGCTCTTCGCTTCGCGCACCGCTTCCCCCAATCGCGCGGCAGACTTGCCAGTCGGGGCGAGCAACGCCACTCGAGGTAAGGTTCCCGTCTCGAGCAGCCTTGCTTCGATGATGAGCGCCGCAATCGCTGCTACGGTTGTCGTCTTGCCCGTGCCCGGCCCACCGCAAAGGAGGGAGACGCGATGGTTCAGCGCATTGTGCGCAGCGCGGCGTTGCGGGGAGTCAGGAGCTCCCGGAAACAACCGACCGAGCGAAGCATCAAGATCGCCTGTGATCGCGGGAGGAATGGCGGATCGCGCTGCAAGCTCTTCTGCGATGTCCTGCTCGAGCTGCCAATAGCGTCGGAGGTAGAGGCGGCCGACGGAATCCAGCACCAGTGGCCCTTCCTGCGTAAGTCGGCTGTTCGTCAGTGCGTCTTTCCAGTGCTCTGTGTCAGGTAGCGCGTCCGGGGGCACCGCGTCGCGGGGCCAGATGTCTGCGGCCGACATCCCGACAGGAAAGCAGGTGTGGCCCCGACGGACGTTACGGCTCGTGAGTGCGATCGCCAGCTCGACGTCGGGGTTCGGGGAGCCGGTCATGCGGCCGAGGGCGCGCGCGAGCTCAAGGTCGAGCAGGTCGATGAGGCCCCGTTCGCGAAGGTCAGCGAGGCTCATTGCCCCCTCCTAACCAGGAATCGACCGCGCTCAGGAGCTCGGCAGGCTGACGATCGAAGAAGACGCTCGAGCCCGCGCGGTCCGGGCCTTGCATTCCACGCAAGAATAGGAACAGCGAACCACCCCAGTGGGTCCGAGGGTCGTAGCCGCTGACTCGTTGTTTGAGGTAGCGCTGTGCCGCGGCGGTGTAGAGCTGCGCCTGGAGCACGTAGTGCTCGCGTTGGACCGCTTCGTTGACGGTGTTCGGCGTGTACGCAGGGAGGGTGTTGGATTTGTAGTCTGCAACGTACCATCGGCCCTGCCACTCGAACATCAAGTCGATGTAACCGCGCAGGAACCGCTGCAACGCGGTCGAGCTGGCTTCGGTGAGGCGTTCGTAGTAGTGAGGAGCGGCCGCCGGCGCGCCGTACCGCTTCATGAGGTTGGCGAGATCCGTGAGACTGGGCCGGTCGACGCAAAGGGTGAACTCGAGCTCCCGCAGCTGTTGGTTTGGCGACAGGTCGACTAGTCGGGGCGCACCTGGTTCGCCGGTGAGGGGGGTCGCGGCCACCGATTGGAGGTCTCGTTGGACCGTCGGCGCCAACGACGCATCGAAGCCAAAGCCCCGCAGCTGTCGTTCGATCAGCCGCTTGGTCTCATCGCCGTCGAGCTTCTGAAAGTTGGCATGCTCCAGAATGGAATGAAGCAACAAGCCGGTGCGCACACCGCCGGGCAAGTCTGTAAAGAGAGCGGACTCCGAATCGGCGAGCGCAGCCATACCCCGAGGACCCGGCGTCTTCTCATCGTGCCCCGTGAGGCTCGTGAAGCTCGCGATCCGTGGTGCGTGTCCGAATCGTCGGGTTTGCGCCCGCGCCATAAGCACAGCCGCCGAAG
Source organism: Myxococcales bacterium (assembly GCA_020351445.1). Taxonomy (GTDB): domain Bacteria; phylum Myxococcota_A; class Polyangia; order Polyangiales; family Houyiibacteriaceae; genus SG8-38. The sequence continues at coordinate 2,644,937 of CP070713.1, read as the reverse complement.
GCTCGTGCTCAGGTGGAGCTGCCTGCTCGCCATGCGATGACCGGCAGCCGATCGCTCCCGACGAGGCGGTGGCCAGGGCGACGACGTCCTTGCGCATCTCCTCTTGGTCGAGCTTGCCCAGTGCTTCGGAACCATGGAGGAGATAGCCGAGTGCCGAACTCTTCCAATTCGACCCAGGGCCCCAGAAAAGTGTGCAGCGATACTTCGCCCTCGTCACCGCCACGTAGAGCAGTCGTAGCGCTTCGGAAAGCGCTTCCTGCTCGCTTGCCTGCAGGTGGGCGTCTCGATCCGCGGAGCCGAGGTCGATTTTGACGTTTCCATGCTCGTCGTGGAACTTCACCGCAACCTTGTCGAACTTCCAAAGGCTCGCGTCGTTCCACGTGAAGGGACAATAGACGATGCCGTACTCGAGCCCTTTGCTCTTGTGGATCGTGGAGATGCGGACGGCGCCCGATTGCGCATCGGGTCGTTGCTGGAGATCTTCGGAGGCAACGGCGCCTTGGTCCGGCGTGCCCTCGTCCAAACGTCGGAACCACTGCATCAGCGCAATCGGATCGCGCCGCCGTTCACGTTCCCCCCGAAGCAAGAGCTCTTCGATATGAATGAGGTCGGTCAGTTGCCGGCGCGCCGTCGGCTGGCTGGCGATTCTGATCTCCGCACCAGTGCTGCGAAGCATGTCCTCGAGGAAACGCAGCACGCCTTGGCTGTGCCAGGTTTCGTTCCAATCTCGAAATCGTGACATCCACTCGGACCACATCTCGTCGCTGATGGTGGCAAGCTCGTATGGGGAGATACCGAGGAGCGATGTGAGAAGGGCGCGGCGGACCGCTCGGGAATCGCCTGGCATCAAGGTGGCCTCGAGCACCGCCCGTAGGTCGGAAGCGATGTCCGTGTTCAGCACGCTCGCATCCCCGTCGAGCGACGCTGCAATACCCCGCGCGCGTAGGGCTTTGGTCACCTCGATGGCTTGGTTGTTGCTGCGGCACAACACCGCGACGTCGCCAGCTTCTACCGGGCGTTTTTCGATTTTTGCGTCGGAACGGAGGAGATGTGCGATTTCGTTGGCCACGATGGGGGCCACCGCCTGCGCGATCGGGCCTTGCAGCTCGCGCTCCCCCAGGAAGACCACCTCCATGGATGGGTCGAAGCTGGAGCGGTTCTTCTTCTCGTGAGCTACCGCGGGTTCGAAGCCAATGTCCTCCAGGATGAACGCTGGCTTCCTCGACGAGAAAAGCGCATTCACTGCGCGGACGACCCCTGGATCGGATCGTCGATTGGTTTTCAAACTGTGCTTGCGCTCACCGACGTCGGCCGCTGCGCCGATGTAGGAGAATACGTCTGCTCCTCGAAACGCGTAGATCGCTTGTTTGGGATCCCCCACGTAGACCGCCGAACCGTCTCCGTAGATCGCGTGAAAAATTCCGTATTGGACCGAGTCGGTATCCTGGAACTCGTCGACGAGGGCAAGCGGGTGCTCGTTCAATATCGTTCGCGCGATCAAATCCCGGTCGAACGGCGACGCGCTCGCTCGTGAAGGATCGAAGGGTGCATACACCGTGGTTAACAAATCGTCATACGTGAGAACGGCCGCCTCTTCGCGGCGCCTCCAGGTCCGGCTCCGGGCGAAATCGAGAAAGCGCTGCTGGAACGCGAACACCGCATGGTTAAGCGCTGGCGCAAGCGCTTCGTCCGCATCAGACAGGAGCGCGCACGCCTCGAAAAACCGATGCCTCGGCTCTTCGAACCCTCGCTTCATCACCATTCGGCCTTGGGCGAGCTTGCAAAAGAACTCAGGCAGGGACCGGAAGCCGGCCTCGGAGAAGAAGTCATCGAGATCGGGTCGCCAAGTCCTGTTCAGGGTTTTGGGGTTGTAGGAACGCTTGTTGAGGCCCTGGTAGGTCAACAGGATCTCGCAGATCGTTTCGCGCTCCGCCGCCCATAGCTTTGCCGCTTCGCGCCGCAAAACCAACCACTTGCCCACTGCCTCCTCGCTCGCGTTGCGGGACTGAGGTCCGATGATTTCGGTGCCTGGCATCATCGCCACGTTGGCGAGCTTGGCAAGATGGTCGGTCCCGACGTTCTTTGCATCGAGCGTGCGGAGCAGCCAGTCTGGTTTATCGTAGAGATCGGTTGCCCAGAAGTCGACCGCGAGCTCGGAGTACATCGATGCGACGTCTTGTGCGACTTCAAAGTCGAAATCGATCCCGAACAATAGCGGGTGGTCCTGAAGCAGGCGTTGGCAGAAACCGTGAATCGTCATGATTGACGCCTGGTCCATCTGTGAGAGCGCGTTTCTCAGCCGGTCCTCCGCCCCGTGCCGGCCCAAACGTGCTACTGCTTTGGAAACGACCTCGTGCAACGCGTCCGGTTCCTCTGAGGGATCGTCCAGAAGCGCGATCGCCTGCAGGATTCGCTTCCGCGAGCGTACGCGTAGCTCGGCGGTGGCGGCCTTGGTGTAAGTGACCACCAGAATCTGTTCCGGCATGAGCCCGCGTTCGAGGATCGCGCGAACGAAGTACGTGGTGATCGTGTACGTCTTTCCCGTACCGGCGCTAGCTTCCACGAGCGTCGGAGCATCCAGAGAAACCAGCTCTGGGGCGACAGCGCTCATCGCTCACTCCGATGCGCGAACAGCGGCTGGTAGACAGTGAGTGCAGTGCGCTGAAATGCCTCGGACCACTCGGGATCCTGAAACGGATCATCGGGGCCTAGCACGTACTCGAGGCGAGAGTCCCATCTGCGTTGCTTGCTCAGCTCGTTCTTCGCCGCCTTGATTGCGCGAGTCGTGTCGTCCCCAGCATACCGCTCAGCGAATGCCCGGGACGACTTCTCGAACAAGGGAAGCGGTGCTTCTTGGCATCTGCGATACGTGGTGAGCAGAGCTTCGAGCACCGTTCTTGGCTCGTTTACCTGGGCGAACGACACGAGGCTCGCTCTCGTTTGGGTTTTTCGGAGCACGAGATGCGTCTCGTGCGGCAGCGCCGAGGAAGCGGCGGTCTGCATGAGCAGGTGTTCGATCCAGACGGCGAGCTCCGCTCTGCCGCCTACCTTCGTGAAGCGTTTAAGCACCCGATGCTTTGGGTACAAGCCGTCGAGGCGGCCCTCCAAGACGAAGTCGCCGACCTGAGTCGACAGAAGCATTGAAGCGGCACCCGGATCGATCTCGAGCTCCGCCTTTCGCGCGTTAACCGCACGGATCTCCTGCGCGAGCGCCTGCCTTTGAAGAGCGCCTCGATTTCCATCCGGGAACTCGGGCGCCGCGGACAGGTATTCCTCGAGCGCGTTGCCTCGAAGACCAGCTCGCAGGGCGCCGTTCCCGATTACGGAAGCCGCGAGCGGACCGATTTCCGTCAGAGCGCTGGTCGGCTCGTAGAGCTCGGACCGATCAAAGCGGGCGCGTAGGACTTCGTCGATGAACGCGGTGGCAGGATTCCAGAGCCAGCGCGCCAGCTCGCCCACTGACACAGTCATCTCTGGGTCCTCCGCCTCGGCGCGTAGCTCGACCCGCGAAGGCTCCTCCGAGGGAGCCGCCAGTGCCCGAGCGATGGTTAGATACCTCCGCGAAAAGCTCTGCGGTAAACCGCGGTCTTCGAAATACTTCGGGTCGAATGCATGAAAGGGGTGGGTTGTCGCTTCGAGCACGGATTTGCCCTTGGGCAGTTGGTAGTATCGGTTGATCGTTTCGCAGAGATCCCAGACAACCGGGGATGGGTTCGCGCCCGTTCGAGGGCTGATAGGCGGCGCGCTGTACGTGATGATGACTCGGTCGCGCGCACACAGAAGCGCCTGCAGAAACGAATGACGGTCGTCGTATCTCTTGTTCCGGTCTCCAGGCCGGTGTTGTGTTCGCGTCAGATCGAAGCTTGGACGGTCATCGGCGCGCGGAAACGAATCCTCGCTCATTCCCACCAGGCACACGACGCGAAAAGGAATCGAGCGCAAAGGCACGAGCTCGGTGAGTGTCACGCCGCGTCGCAAGAATCCGACCGCAGGCGTTTTTTCGAGCAGCTGAGCGCTCAGCTCCTTCCGCAGGGTCTTGAGCGAAATCAGCCCGGTGTACCCGCTGAGCGCGGTTAGCTCCCGCAATCCGTAGAGTGCTTCCCGAAGGCTGCGTACCGCGGCGCTGCTTTCATCGTCCTCCTCGAACAGCAACCGCGCGAGTCGCTCGAGGAAGGGTACCCAGGCGCCCACATCGAGCGGTAGGCGGGTGTGTTGGTGGAAATCGAACAGGACCTCGCAGAGCCGCGACAAGCGCGCCACCAGCTCGGCATCGCCAAGCGTCGGTGCGCCGCGCGGCAGCAGTCCCTCGAACGCTCGAGTCGCCTCTGGCATCGAAGCGAACCCGAGAAAGAGGCGTCCGAGACCGGCGCGCCAGGTGTGAAGAGCCTCCGCTGGAAACTCGAGCTCTTCTCGATGCTCGGCATCGACCCCCCAGCGAACTCCTGCCGCGGCGAGCAACTCCGTGACGCGCGCTCGCTCGTCCGGAGTGAATCGGAAATCCCCCCTCATGGAGCTCGCATCCATCAGCCGAGCGACGTCGAGGACCGAGAAGCGGGAATCGAGCACTTCGAGCGCCGCCAGGAAGTCATCGTAGAACGACGTGTCGTCGCGAGTCTTGCGGTCATGTACCTCGTACGGGATCCGGTGGGCCTCGTCCTGTCCGAATACGGCACGAAAAGCAGGCGCATACGTTTCGAGGTCGGGCGTCATGACGACAATGTCTTCCGGCTCGAGCGAGTGGTCATCCTCGAGAGCGGCTCGTACGAGGTCGTGAAGCACCTGCGCTTCACGCATCGGCCCGGCACACGCATGGATCGAGATCGACTGATCGGTTGGGTCGATGGCATCGCGGTCGGCATCTTCGGGAGCGATTCGAAACTCCCGGATGTCCGCCTGCAACGAGCTCAGTAGATTCCGCCGAGCGGGGGTTTCGAACAGGTCGATGCTTCGTTGCACGTTCTCGTCGACCGAGAGCAAGAGTTGCTGGAAGTCGCGCGAAAGGCGCCCAAGGTTCGAGAGAAATGTGTGGCCATCACAGGGAGCACCCACTCGATGCGCTGCCCGGGCCGTCAGCTGGACGTCCCCGATGTATTCGGACGAGGGCTCGAGCAGGTACAACGTCGTAGGTATCTCTCGCGAAAGGACCCCAAAAAATCGAAGAAACAGGGGGGGTAGCGTTTCGAGCGAGAACAAATGAAGGCGGCGGAAACGAACGTCGGCAACCTCGCGCCTCGAGTGAAGTGCCTCCAGCGCATCCTGGATGCGCGTTGCCAGGTCGTGCGGACCGAGCTTGCGTACGACGCGCCGCCAGAGCTCTGCCTGCCAGCCCGTCCCTTGGCCTTGCGCCCATCGTTTCAAAAAGTCCGGGCGATGCACGATGTAGCGCTCGAACACCTTGGAGACAGTCGTCGAAAGCCCGAGGACCCTATCCGCATCCGATGGGCTCCCTAGGTAGGTCTCGAGCTCCGTGGGGACGGATTCACATAGCAGCTCGGCAATCGTCCACTTCAACCGACCGGGAGAATATGCGTTGGCGTCTTCGGAGGCCCCCCCCGCGAGGTCATCGAGGATCTGCTCGATCGCCGATTGCGCGAAGGGAAAAGATGGGTTGCTCCAGATGCCGAGTCGCTCGGCTAGCGCAAGTGTCAGCCAACGCTCCATCCCGCGGCTCTGAACGACGATCGCCTCTTTTTCGAACGGCCCGAGAGGCCTATCGCGCACGAGCGATGCCAGGGCATCCGCTAGGTTTTCGGTTCGGTTGCTACGGATGAGCTCCATGCGCTCAGCGAGGCGGAAACTTTCGCTCTAGGTTCTTCATACCGTTCCCCAAAGCGACTTGGAACAGCTTTTTGCCGGCCCACGCTTTGGCTGGCGAGGATGCGAGCCGTCCGTAGGCGAGCCAGCAGACCACGGTCCCGCCGTCGGGATGGGGCTCGCAGGTGAGCACCCCGAGGTGGTCGGTGCAGAGTCCGAAAAAAGCCCCGTCGTTCGCTGAGTACGCAAGCATCCGTGGCGCTTCGTAGGCCTTGACTACCTCTCGTATCGGTTTGCCCGCCGAGCCTTGAATCATGCGCACCGATCCGACTTGACCTGGAGCTTCGGCCTTGGTGTCGTCAGCCCAGGTCTTTTTCGCGCCCCAAAGCCACTCGCTCGACCGATCGAAGTCACTCGTGTAGTTGAACAGCTCGTGTTGCGTCGCGTTGAGGTGTCGTGTCTTCTCGACGAGCAGCGGTTGGTCGGTCAAGCGTGAGCCCGTTTCCTTAGCGTACGTTGTGAAATCGGAGAAGGCGTTCATCGCGCCAGTCTTACTCCTTTGGATCGAAGTTCAAGCCTCAGGAGAGGCGGTTTCGATAGTCCTCATAGCCGAAGCGCCGTTGGACGCGGTATGAGTCGTCGCGCGGGTCGTACAGGGCGATCGACGGCAGCCGGACCCCGTTGAAGGTGGTGTTTTTGACCATCGTGTAGTGAGCCATGTCTTCGAAGATCAAGCGGTCACCGACCTGCAAGGGCTCCGGGAACGAGTACTCCCCGATCACGTCGCCCGCGAGACAGCTGAGGCCGCCCAGACGGTAGGTATGGCGGAGCTGTCCGGGTTGTCCTGCGCCCCGAATCTGCGGGCGGTACGGCATCTCGAGGATATCGGGCATGTGGGCGGTTGCGGAGATGTCCAGGACCGCGATCGGTCCGTCGTTTTCGATCACGTCGAGCACCGAGGCGACGAGAACGCCCGCGTTCAGCCCGATCGCCTCTCCGGGTTCGAGGAATACTTCGACGCGGTGCTGCCGCTTAAAGTCCCGGACCAGGTCGATCAGAAGGCCCACATCATAGTTGGCTTGCGTGATGTGATGGCCGCCCCCGAAGTTCACCCACTTGGCTTCGTCCAGCCACGGCGCGAAGCGGTCTTCGAGGATGGCGAGCGTCCGTTGAAGAGCGTCGGCGCCGAGCTCACAGAGGGTGTGAAAGTGAAGGCCCTCGATGCCCCGCAGGTTGGCTTTGACAAGCGCCGCTCTGGTCGCGCCTAGTCGCGACCCCGGCGCGCAGGGGTCATAGAGAGCGACGTGGACTTCGGAGTGCTGGGGATTGATTCGCAGGCCGAAGCTCGTATCCGATGCGTGCTCGTCGACGATCGAGCGAAAGCGGTCGATTTGCGACGGTGAGTTGAAGATGACGTGATCGGAGTAGCGAATGGTCTCGCGGAGCGAGGTCTCGTCGAACGCCGGGCAATAGGTGTGGACTTGCTTGCCCAGCTCCTCAGCGCCGAGTCGCGCCTCGTCGGGACCGCTTGCGGCCACACCATCCAGATATTTGGCTACCAGCGGGAACGTCGACCAGGTTGCGAAGCCTTTGAGCGCGAGCAGAATTCCGCAGCCCGCAGCGCGGCGGGCATGCGCCAAAAGCTCCAAATTGCGCTCCAAGGCGGCAAGGTCGATCACGTGGGTGGGCGAATCGACTCGACTGAGATCCAGCTGTTGACAAGCGAGCACTACATCTCCCTAACGTGCCAAGGGAGCCCACGCACGGCGAGCTCTTCGAGGAATGGCTCAGGATCGAACTGCTCGACGTTGAAAACGCCTTTTCCGCGCCACTGGCTGGTCAGCATCATCTTGGCGCCAACCATCGTTGGAACGCCAGTCGTGTAGGAGACCGCCTGCGCGCGAACTTCCTTCCAAGACGCCTGGTGGTCGCACACATTGTAGATGAAAAGCTTTCGTGGCTGGCCGTCTTTGCGACCTTCGATCAAGCAACCGATGCTGGTCTTGCCTGTGTAGTTCTCGCCGAGCATCGACGGATCGGGGAGCAACGCCTTCAAGAACTGAATCGGCACAACCTCGCGGCCCTCGTATTCGATCGGATCGATGCTAGTCATGCCAACGTTTTCGAGCACGCGCAGATGCGTCAGGTACTCATCTCCGAACGTCATCCAAAAACGGATGCGCTTGAGGCCCCTAATGTGCTTCACCAAGGATTCGAGCTCTTCGTGATAGAGTAGGTACGCCTTGCGCTCGCCAACTTCGGGGAAATCGAACATACGTGACTGCGACATGGGATCGATTTCCACCCACGTCCCGTTCTCCCAATAGCGGCCGCGCTGGGTGATCTCGCGGATGTTGATCTCGGGATTGAAGTTGGTTGCAAAAGGGCGCCCGTGGTCGCCACCGTTACAGTCGAGGATGTCGATGTAGTCGATCTCGTCGAACAGCTTCTTTTGGGCATATGCGCAGAAGACGTTGGTGACACCCGGGTCGAAGCCCGAGCCCAATAGCGCCATGATTCCAGCCGATTCGAAGCGGTCCCGGTACGCCCATTGCCATTTGTATTCGAACTTGGCTTCGTCGGGAGGCTCGTAGTTCGCGGTGTCGAGATAGTCGACGCCGGCCTCGAGGCAGGCCTCCATCAATGGCAGGTCTTGGTAAGGGAGCGCGACGTTGATCACGAGGGCCGGTTGTACTCGTTTGATCAGAGCGACGGTCTGTGCGACGTCATCGGCATCGACTTGGGAGATTTCAATTTCACGACCTCGAAGGTCCCGCACTTGTTTCCGGATCTTTTCGCAACGCGACAACGTGCGACTCGCGAGCACGATCTCGGAAAACGTGTCGCGATCGCCCGCGCATTTGTGCGTGACGACACCACCCACGCCACCCGCGCCAATGATCAGCACCTTGCTCATCGAATCCTCCGCGGGGTGGCTCAGGACCGTGCAGCCCGCAGAGCGTGGTGTGACGTCGACGTCCCCGATTTGCAAGTCAAGTCGCGTGACTTTCAGCGAAGCTTGTGTTTACCTCGCTTCGCGCACGAGGGAAGGGTACAAACGCACGGATGCATAGAGCGATAGTGGGTTTGGACGTCGGGTCCACGACGGTGAAAGCCGTGGTCGTCGACCCCCAGACCAAAGACATCGTCTGGAGTGACTACCAGCGCCACCACACCAAGCAGGCCGAATGCGTCCTCGACTTCATGGTGCGCATCGGACAAGTCCTGGCAGGGCTCGGTTGCAACGACGTTCGTGTATTCACCACGGGCTCGGGCGCGAAGCCGCTCGAGGGGCCGCTTGGGGCGAAGTTCGTTCAAGAGGTGAACTCGGTCACGCTAGCCGTCGAGACGCTGCACCCCGATGCGGGGTCGGTCGTCGAGCTCGGTGGCCAGGATGCGAAGATCATCATCTTCAAGGAGAACGAGCGGACGGGCGACAAGTCGGCCATCGCGTCGATGAACGACAAATGTGCATCTGGCACCGGTGCCACCATCGACAAGTGCATGATCAAGGTCGGCATGCCGGCCGAAGAGACGCTGACCCTCCACTTCGATGACACGCATCTCCACCACGTAGCGGCCAAGTGCGGGGTCTTTGCCGAGACCGACATTGTCAATCTCGTGAAGACAGGCATCCCGTCCGACGAGATCATGTGCTCGCTTGCGGACGCCATCGTGATGCAGAACCTGTCCGTTCTGACTCGCGGCAACACACTCCGGCACAAGGTCCTGTTGCTCGGTGGGCCAAACACGTTCCTTCCATTCCTTCAAGAGTGCTGGCGAAAGCGCATTCCAGAAACGTGGGACGAGCGTGGATACGACTACCCGAAGGACGTGCCCATCGAGGAGCTGATCCCGGTGCCCGACAACGCTGCGCTCTACGCGGCGTACGGCGCAGTCATGTACGGCATGCACGAGCCGGCCGACGTTGGCGTCTATGAGGGCCTCGAGGGCCTCCGCCGTTACATCAACGAGGGTCGAAAGGAGCGCCTCGGAGAGAGCGCAGGCCCGCCGTTGGCCAGCGACGATGCGGAGCTCGATCAGTTCTTGGGCGCGTATCACGTCCCGATGTTCATCGAGCCCGAAGTCACCACCGACACGGTGCGCGCCGTGATTGGCCTCGATGGTGGGAGCACGTCTTCGAAAGCGGTGCTCTTGAGCGAAGAGGGTGAAGTCTTGATGAAGGCGTACACTCTCTCAAAGGGGAACCCTATTCAGGATGCAAAGGAGCTTCTGTTTGAGCTCCGCGGTCGGATGCGCGCCAAAGGTGCCGAGATAGAGGTTTTGGGCTTCGGAGCGACCGGTTATGCGGCGGACGTGCTCGAAGAGTGCGTGCGAGCAGATGTCAACATCGTCGAGACGGTTGCTCATATGATGAGCGCCACGCACTACTTCGGCGACATCGACGTGATCTGCGATATCGGGGGGCAAGACATCAAGGTTCTCTTCATGGAGAACGGCGACATCAAGACGTTCAAGTTGTCGAACCAATGCTCCGCAGGCAACGGCATGTTGTTGCAGGCGATGGCTGATCAGTTTGGCCTGCCTGTCACCGAATATGCCGACACCGCGTTCAAGGCGGAGCTCGCTCCCAAGTTTAGCTATGGTTGTGCGGTCTTCCTCGACACCGACCGCGTCAATTTCCAAAAGGAAGGTTTCAGCAAAGAAGAACTACTCGCGGGCCTCGCGCAAGTCCTTCCGAAGAACGTTTGGCAGTACGTAGTTGGCGTCCCACGCATGGCCGCGCTCGGGCGCAAGTTCGTCCTTCAGGGCGGCACGCAATACAACATGGCGGCCGTCAAAGCACAGGTCGACTACATCAAAGAGCGTGTGCCGAACGCCGAGGTCTACGTACACCCGCATAGTGGGGAGGCCGGCGCCATCGGTGCGGCGATGGAGACCCTTCGTGTCGTCAGGCGCCGCGGAAGCTCCACGTTCATCGGCCTCGATGCTGCAATCGATCTCGAGTACGAGACGAAGAACGACGAAACGACGACGTGTCACTTCTGCGCAAACAATTGCTCGCGCACCTTCATCGATGCGTTCCGCCCGGATGGCTCCACTAGTCGGTACATCAGTGGCTTTTCCTGCGAGAAGGGCATGGTGGAGTCGAAAGGTGCGATGGAGGCGCTCGTCAAAGAGCGCCGAAAGATCATGAAAGAGTTCCCGAACCTCGTGACCTACGAGGGCCTCAAGGCGTTCAAGCGCATTGCGGGGGTTCAGCCCATGCCCGACGCAGGGTCATCGGTGCGAGACGTCAAGGTGGAACGCAAGTTCTTCGGTTCGATCGAACGCACGAAGTACACCCGTTCGTTCCAGCGATCGTCCGAGGAAGCCGCCGAGAAGCGAGCCAAGTGGCGCGTCGGAATACCACGAGTTCTCAACATGTACTCGACCGCTCCGTTTTTCCGCACGTACTTCGAAGTGCTTGGCGTCCGTCCGAAGAACATCGTGTTCAGCGATCCGAGCTCGGAGGAGATGTTTGCCGAAGGCGGCAAGTACGGATCGGTCGATCCCTGCTATCCGTCAAAGGTCGCGCAAGCGCACTTTCATCAGCTGTTCTTCCACAAACACGAACAGACGCCGTTCGACGCGATCTTCTTTCCGATTCTCACACACGTGCCCTCATTCGTCACCGAAGCCGTCGACTATGCGAGCTGCCCGATAGTCGCAGGTACGCCCGATGTTATGAAGGCCGCGTTCACGAAGGAGCAGGACTATTTCACCAATCGGGGCATCCAGTATCTAGCACCTGCATTCAGCTTCTCGGAGCCGACGCTCCTCAAGCGAGACATGTTCGAAGCCTTCGAGCGTGTGCTGGGCATCACCGAGGACGAGAGCGACTTTGCCGTGCAGGAGGCGCTCGCAGCGCTCGATCGCTTTGACCAGGACGTGCAGGCCAAGGGCAGAGCGATCCTCGAGCAGGTCGAATACGACGATAAGGTTGCCATTCTAGTGCTGGGGCGCCCGTATCACCACGACCCGGGCCTTCATCACGGCATTCCCGACGAGTTCCAAGTCCTCGGGTACCCGATTCTGAGCATCCGCTCGATTCCCAAAGACCGCGAGTGGCTCCAACGGTTCTACGACGAGGACGAGGATGTATTGAGCGTCAACGACGTCTGGCCGGAGAACTATTCCGCCAACTCCGCCCAAAAGGTATGGGCAGCGAAGTTTGCGTCACGCCACCCCAACGTGGCGATCCTCGACCTCAGCAGCTTCAAATGCGGTCATGACGCGCCGACGTACGGCATCATCGATAGCATCGTCGCAAGGAGCGGCGTCCCTTCGTCATCGTTGCACGATATCGACGCCAATAAACCGGGCGGCTCGATCAAGATTCGCGTGAAGACGTACGCTCACTCACTCAAGCTTCGCGAAGAGCATCTGGAAGACGTCGCTGCCCGCAAAGCCGAGCTCCAACGACGCATCGACGAGAAGAGGTTGGAGCTTTTGCGCATGAAGCAGAAGCAGCTCGCGGAACACCGACGTGCTGATCTCGGGCTCGAGCGTCAGATTCACGAGCTTGCGGACAAAGTGAACCAATACCGCGTCGAAACGGCGAGGTCCGAGGAGGATGGGCCTCTGCCGGATGCGGTGTCGGAAAGTCTGATTCGTCTCGGCAGGAAGACCAAGGACGGCAGAGTCGTCCGCGTGTGAAGGGGCTAGACATGGCTGATGGTTTCGAAATCGACATCGATAAAGAGCTCGCCGCATTCGAGGCGAAAGAGCGGGCACGACTTGGGCTCGACGACAACCGGGAGCAGTGGACCGATTCCATGGTCAACCCGTTCTTCTCAGCCAAAGAGCGCCCGACGACGACGATTCTCAATGGCGGCCTGACGATGGCCCACGACGAGTTCGTCGCTTCTGCGCTCAAGGGAATCGGGTACAACACGCGTTCCATGGAGTGCGCGGACGTCGCGGCGCTCCGCTATGGCAAAGAGTTCGGCAACAAGGCGCAATGTAATCCCACCTATTTCACGGTCGGGAATCTCGTCAAAGAGCTCAGCCGGTTACGCGATGAAGAGGGGCTTTCGGCCCAGGAGATCATCGACAACTACGTCTTTCTGACGGCCGGCGCCTGCGGTCCCTGCAGGTTTGGCATGTACGTGACGGAGTACCGCAAGGCGCTGCGCGACGCTGGCTTCGACGGCTTCCGCGTCGTGCTCTTTCAGCAGCAGTCCGGGTTCAAGCAGGCGACCGGCGAAGAGCTCGGCCTCGTGCTCAATCCGCAGTTCTTCATGGCACTGGCACGTGGCCTGTTCGCCGGCGACGTGATCAACGTGCTCAGCTATCGTATCCGGCCCTATGAGGTGGAAGACGGCGCGACCGATCGAGCGATCGCCGAGGTGAAGCGAGAGGTTCGCGAGGCCCTAGAACAGAACAACAGCGTCCTGCGCGCGTTGTGGCGCAGCCGGAGGCACCTCCAAGCGGTCGAGGTCGATCGCCTTCGCGCAAAACCGAAGGTCGCGATCATTGGCGAGTTTTGGGCGATGACCACAGAGGGCGACGGCAACTACCATCTCCAGCGATTCGTCGAATCGGAAGGCGGCGAAAACGACATCCAGACGTTGGTCAACTGGCTGCTCTACACCCTGTGGGAGATGCGGCATGACACCGAGCGGCGAATGACGCTTCGTGGTACTGACGAGTCGTACTATGGTCTCGAAGGCTCCGACGTCGGCTACAAGATGGCCGGCGTCTGGCTTGGTGAGCTGGCGTTGCGCGCCACATTTGCCACGTTCTCCGCGATTGGCGGCCTCAAGCGCCACAAGCTCCCCGACATGGACGAGATCGCCAAGGTCGGGCACAGCTTTTACAACAACGAGCTTCGTGGCGGCGAAGGACACATGGAGGTTGCCAAGCTCGTCCTCAATGTGGCGAAGCAAAAGGCGCACATGACGCTGAGCGTGAAACCGTTCGGGTGCATGCCGAGCTCCGGCGTTTCCGACGGGATCCAAACCGTGATCACCGAGCTTCACCCCGACGCCATCTACTGCCCGGTCGAAACCAGCGGTGACGGCGCGGTGAACTTCTACTCTCGCGTGCAGATGTACATGTTCAAGGCCCGCGAGCGTGCACGCCAAGAGTACCAAGCAGCGCTCGACCAATATGGCATCACTGAGGAGCAGGCCCGCGAGTTTTTGAAGGGTACTCGGTATGCAAAAACGTTCCACAAAGCGCCTCACGTCGCTGCGGGCACAGGCGCTGACCTCATCCACGAAATCGGGCCTCTCATCGGAAAAGGGCGGTTAGGGCGGGCCAAGGTGCACACCACGCGTGCGGTGACGCGCGCGAAGGGATTGCTCACCAAGGACCTTCCGCACGCAAAGCAGACCTTCGACAAGATGGCCCCCTACTTGCCGTCGCTCGGGCGCCTCCTCTACGTGGAGCTGAAAGAGAAGCTCCCGGCGCCAAAAGAAGTGTGGCAAACGCTCATGCGACGTACCGTCCCGAGCGCCGAAGAGAGTGTCGAAGCATCGATCCCGGCGAGCCACGAATACATCCCGGCCCCGACGCCTCGGACCGATCCCGATCCGGAGACCGTTCGTCTCCAGGTGGTGAATTAACCCTTCAGAAAAGGGGACTGTCCCCTTTTCTCGAGCAGTCTTTCGTGCCCCAGGGCCTGACCCACGCGAGCGTCTAGGTGTCTGTTGGCTTCGCGTGCGCGGGGAGCTCGCCGGTGAGGCTCTTGAGGAAAGTGACGATGCTGTTGATCTGCGCGTCGTTGAGGTCCTTGCCGAGTTGGTATTTGCCCATGACCTTCACGGTTTCCTCAAGCGTTGCGCGGGAGCCGTCGTGCAGATACGGCGAAGTGAGCTCGATGTTGCGCAGCGTGGGGACCTTGAAGAAGTGCTTGTCGGCCGGGTTTTTGGTGACGTTGAATCGGCCGAGGTCCGCCTCGGTGATCGGCGTGCCGCGGTCGGCGAAGTAGTCCTTTACGAGCCCCATCTTCTGGAACATCGTGCCGCCGGCGATGATCCCCGTGTGGCATGCCGTGCAGCCAGTCTCTTTGAAGGTCGCGTAACCCTTCTTCTCGGCGTCGGTTATCGCGGCTTCGTCACCGAGGAGGTACTTGTCGAAGCGAGAGGGCGTGATCAGCGACTTCTCGTACTCCGCGATCGCGTCGGTCGCGTTGTCTTTCGTCACACCGTCTTCGTAGAGCTTCGCAAAGGCCGCAGCGTACTCCTTGTTTTTCCCGAGGCGCTCGACCACCTTTTCCCATTTGGCGCCCATCTCGATCGGGTTCTCGACGGGACCGGCTGCTTGTTCCTGTAAGTCCTTCGCGCGCCCATCCCAGAATTGCACGAAGTTGTATCCGGAGTTCAACACCGTAGGCGAGTTGATCGGCCCGATCTGACCGCGGATGCCAGTCGATGTTTTGCGGGGTTCCGCGCCGCCGTGGTCCAGCATGTGGCACGTCGCGCACGAAATCGTCCCGTCACCGGAAAGCGTCGTGTCGTGGTAGAGGCTTCTTCCGAGCAACACCTTTTCCATGTTGACGTCGACTGAGTTGGGAAGCGGTTTGATCGGTTCGACTTCTGGTATGGTCGGTTTCTCCTCCTCCACGGCGGCCGCTTCTTCTGCAGCCGGAGGGGGGGGTTCCTTCTTCGTGCAACCCACGACCGCGACGGCCGCGAGGATGACCAGCGCCCACTTCATCTGAGACATGGCGCAAACGGTAGCAGGTCGAGCGCACCTGGGCACCCGCTGCTATGCTGCGCGCCGGTGAAAAACAGGCGCAGAGTATATCTAGCGAGGCACGGAGACGTGTCTTACTTCGGGAGGGGCCAAGGCCTTGGCGATCACGATCCCGCTCTCAGCGATACGGGGATCGCTCAGGCCGAGGCGTTGGCGCTGCTTCTGGCCGAGGCTCCAATCGATTCGGCCGTGTGCACAGGGCTTCGCCGAACCCTCCAGACCGCCGAGCTGGCGATCGGGCCGAGGGAGCTGAAGATCGACGTCATCGAGGACCTGGCCGAAGCAAGAACGGGCACCTTCGAGGACGTCGAGAGCGCGGAGGCGATGGAGGCCCTCTTCGTTGGGGCCTTCGACCACGCAGAAGAGCCTGGGGCACGCTTTCTCACCGGCGAGTCCTACGTGGAGCTCTGGGACCGGGTCGCCGCCGCATGGCGCGGGCTCCTGGCTCGGGACGATTGGACACATGTGTTCGTCGCCTGCCACGGCGTCGTCAACCGAACCATTCTCGCGCAGGCGCTCGGAACCGGCCCCGAGATCTACCGCCGGATCGAGCAAGATGCCGGCTGCATCAATGTGCTGGACATCGATGGACAAGGGCAGGCCGCGCGGGTGGCATACGTGCGTCTGATGAACTTCACTCCGTACAACGCGACCAAGGCCGGAATGCACGAAACCACATTCGAGATGCTCTGGCGCCAGTTCAGCGAGAGCTAATCATCGCAGAGCAACGAACGGTAGCCGCCCTTGTAGTAGAGTAGCGGCTCCGCCTCGGTCGTATGAACCGCTTCGACCTGGCCGACGTAAATTGTGTGGCTGCCCTCTCGATGCGCACTCGCGACCTTGCACTCGAGGGACGTCACCGCCTCGTCAATCAGCGGCGCGCCCGTCTCGCCCTCGGTCCAGCTCACCCGGTCCAAGCGCGAGCTTTCATGCTTTGAGGAGGCAAATACGTCTGATACGTCTTGCTGGTGGGCGGCCAAGATGTTCACGGCGAATACGCCGCCTTCTTCGATGACGCCGTGGGTGGTCGACGACCGGTTTGCGCACACGAGAACCAGGGGTGGGTCGGCCGATACGCTGGAAAACGCGGACACCGTCATGCCATGCCTCTGGTCGCCGCTACGCGAGGTCACGACCGTGACGCCGCTCGCCCAGCCCCGCAGGGCATCTTTGAATGCTTCTTGATCGATAGGCATCGTGTATCAAACGGGTCTAGGCAAAAATAGAACGTGTTTCAAGTAGACGGCGGGCTGTCACCTTGGCGAAATTGGGCTAGTTTCCGGCCCCTATGCCGCAGCAGGCGTTTCTAAAGGGTGTACAAGCGTACTGGGAGGCCCTCGGCCAGCCCGGGGATCCTCCCGAGCTCGGCGGGTCTCGAATCGATGCGTTCGTCGATCTTCTGCACATGACCTCGGGCGCCGACCATGGTTTCCGACTTTTGGAATTGCTCGATTCGCCGTACGCGGGGATCGCCGTTGGCGACGACAAGCGTCCTTGGCGATTGCATTGGGCGATCCAAGTTGGCGAGGTCGAACCGTTTGTCGCTCCTGGGTTGGAAGGTTTGATCTTCCTCGCGGACACGATCGCGGATCCGGATGGCTGCCATCGCGTCTACACGATCAAGGACGGCATGCGAGGTGACCTCGAGTTTTCCGATCTGACGGGAGTGCTTCGATGGATGACTGCACAGGTGCGGCACGCAAAGGGTGAGCACGACGATGCGGAGCTCCAGGAGATCCAAAGCGCCGCGTCCGCACTGCTCGATGATGATTGGGAGAAAGGGCCGACCTCCGGCCTCTACATCGTCGAAGAGCTTCTCGACACGCCCTTGTTCGAAGCGTGGGACGCGATATCCCGCGGTCAATGGCCGCTCGTCGAGTCGGACGGCAGCAGCACTCCGGTCGACCGTGAGGACGGATGGCAACGGCGCTTGTCACTTTGGCTCACACGAAGGTTCCTCGCGACACGCACCCTCGAGCTGCCGGAGGACATTGGGGTCTCCGACATGGATGCCGTTCACCGGGCACTGGTCGATCATCTGATCGACTTCGAACAGGCGATCCATGCCGGTGAGGTCCCGAGAATCATCGACGAAACCGCGGCGGGAGAGGACTCGAAGCTCGCCGCGCTGGCGTTCGCATGGATGGAGCGGTACGACAGTTGGCGCACCGCGGCCAGCGTCCCAGCGCCGGACGAAGTGGATGCCTTCGTCGATGAGCCACCCCCGTTTCAGCACACCCCGTTTACGCGCAAGCTCATGCAGGCCCTGTCGGTTTCGCTCGACCGGATGGTGGAGCAGGGCGAGCTGGAGCTCGACCCGGACCGCAAAGAAGCCCTGCTGATCGAGCTCGTCACGGCCGGCTCCGATGCGCGCTCGGTCAAGCACATGCTCAAGAAGCTGACCTCGACGCTGGTCGACTCGGACCATGTCGAAGAGATCTACCCGAGCGACGACAAGATCCAGGATCGGCTCCGCGAAGACCTCGGCGGATGATCGAGCCCGCCGGCACGCAATTGTGGGCCGATACGCGGTGGCGCGATGGTTGGCGCGTGCAGCGTCGCTGGGACGCGGAGGCGCATCGGCTACTCGATCCCGCGGGTCGCGTCGTGCATCGGGGCTCATTCGCGGACTGCGAACGGGCTCTCGATAGAGCGCAACCCTCGCCCACTCCGGCCGACCACCTCGTCGTGCTGTTGCACGGTCTCGGCCGAACGCGTCGATCCATGGCCCGTTTGGACAGGGCTCTCGCGCAAAACGGATTCACGACCGCTCGCCTCGACTACCCGAGCACGCGAGGGCCGATTCAAGAGCACACGGCGACGGTTGCCGACCTGCTCGACCATGTGCCCGCGCCGACGAAGCTTTCGTTCGCATCCCACAGCCTGGGCGGCCTCATCGTTCGAAAGCTCTTCGGCTATGACGCACCCTGGCGTTCGGCCGTCGAACGAATCGTGATGATCGCTCCGCCGAACCGCGGCGCGTCGCTTGCCGCCTCGCTCGACAGGGGCGGCGTGATGCGCGGTATCTTAGGCCCGTCCTACGGCCAAATCGCGGAAGGCTATGCCGCGACGCTCCCGGTGCCGGACGTTCCGGTGGCGATCTTCGCGGGAGATGCGGCGGGCGTACGGGGTGACGGCTTGGTGACCGTCGATGAGACGCGGTTGGAGGGCACGGACGAGCATCACGTCGTGCCCGCCATCCATACGTTCGTGATGAACCACCCGGCCGTGATCCGGGGCGCGATCTCGTTCCTAGGCGGCACCCCAAATCAACGCTGAGGGGCGCAGCAGGCCAGCCTCCCGGTCGTGAAGCGCGCCCTCTCGATCGGTTTCGAGGAGCAGAGGGCCATCCAAGTCTACGTAGTCGGCACTCGTCGTAAGCAGCATGGCGGGCTCGATGGCCAGCGAAGTGCCGACCATGCATCCCACCATGACCCGGAGACCTAGCCGCTGCGCTTCGTCCGCGCAGTGGAGCGCTTCGGTAAGGCCGCCCGCCTTGTCGAGCTTGATGTTGACCATGTCGTAGCGCCCCTCGATAGTCGAAAATGACCTGCGATCGTGAAACGATTCATCGGCGCAAATTGGCACCGCGCGTTCGAGCCCCTCGAGGGCCGCGTCGTTGCCAGCCGGTAAGGGTTGCTCGACGACCACAACACCCAGGTTCGCGAGCATCGGCAACCACTCGACGAGTTGCTTCACCGACCATGCCTCGTTGGCATCGATGACCAGCTCGGCCCCCGGCGCGGCTTCGTGCACTCCGGCGATCCGGTCCAGGTCCGCACCACCGTCTACCTTGACCTTGATCACGTTCGCGGCTGCGAGCTTCGCAGCGGCCCTCTTCATGTTCCCCTCGGAGTCGACGCTCACCGTACGCATC
The DNA here is from genome assembly GCA_020351445.1 of Myxococcales bacterium. Lineage (GTDB taxonomy): Bacteria > Myxococcota_A > Polyangia > Polyangiales > Houyiibacteriaceae > SG8-38. The sequence goes on along the minus strand of CP070713.1, from coordinate 2,625,601 downwards.
GTCAGCGCGGGGCCAGGCGGTCCATCGAGGCCCGCCAGCTCCCAAGCCGGCTTGCCCATACGTTTTGCCTCCAAATCCCAAAGCGCACAGTCGATCGCGTTTCGTGCTGCGCCTGCACGCATCGCTTGCACCTGCTTGCGGGGATCGGTTCCTCTCAGCGCCCGGCAGCCCGCTTCGATCTCGGCGGATACCGCTTCGATCGACTCCTCGTACCGCGCGTAGGGTACGCACTCGCCGCGCCCGACCCGCCGACCGTCATGCACCTCCACCACCACGACGTCCGCTTGCGCCCGAGCCCCGCGCGCGATTCGAAACCCACCTCGAATCGGCCACGATTCCGCTCGGACTACGGCCCTCATCGCGTTGGGCTACTCGGCGCCGGTAGCTTCTTTGATCGCCTTGGGGCTGAGCGTCTTGCAGACAAACACGTGCACGTCCCATAGGTCGCGTGGGCGCTGCCCGGCCTGTTGCAGAAGCTCCATCGTCTTCCTGGCAGCCTGCAGGAACTGCTCATACGTCGTTGCGTTCGGTGTCGTGTCGTACTTGGGATCGATGTCCAAGATCAGCGCCTGCTTCTTGAAGAAGGTTGGCTTCACGAATAGATGGTCGGCGGGGTAGACCAACGCTTGCAGCAATGTCGAAAGCGGCCATGTTGCGCCGTCCTCGACGTCGAGAGCCGCGACGAACGAGTCGAAGCGAATCGGGTACGACCGGTCGCCATAGAGGAGCTCTCGAAGCGCCTGCGCCACACTCTCGCGAGCGTCTTCCGGCATGTTCTTGAAACGAGTCGCCTCGGCCTTCTGTGTCGTGCTCTTCGTGCTGGTGAGCAACTCGTAGATCATCTGGTGGATCTCTTCGTAGCTCCCGCCGCTGATCATGTCGTCGAGATTCTTCTGGCCGAGGAGGTCCTCCGCGCGTTCGAGCGCGGCTTCCTTGAGCTTCTCGGCACCTTTGGTGCCGGGCTCGCCCCGCTCGGCCTTGACGTAGGCCTCGTCCTCGAAGCCGACCGGGTAGAGCTTCATGAAGTACGCCACCTGTTGCTCGAATGTGATGTCCGGCTTCTTGGGCGGAGCTTTGGACTTGCGCGCGGAGCCTGGCGCCGGCACCTGATTGCGGCGGGCGAGGCGGTCGATCCGCACCGCCTCGTTGGCCTGTACGTCGATGATCTCCATCTTGTGCCAGTAATCGGGGCGGAAGCTGCGCTCTGCGCCGTCTTCGAACAGGAAGGTGCGCTTGTCCGGGATCTCCTGCAGGAGCACCGAGCGGCCCCAGTCCTTACGGCTAACGTGCTCGAAAACTCGCGGTGGAACGGAAGGAGTCGTCTCTGGCATCGATTACAGTTCCTCGAAAATCGGGTAGAAGCGGGCCCTGGGCCTCGGAAAATTGAGCACGTCGTGTATCACGGACCCGGTGCGCTTGCATCCGGTTGCGATCCCGATGATGTAGCCCTAGGAGCAACTCTCCGCAACCTCCCGTTCTCATTAGGGTTTAGGCAGAATGAAGAGAACCTCGGCACTACGTTTTCGAGCTTTCGCCTTGGTCGCCGCGGCGACCCTCCTCGGGTTGGCCTGCGACCCGGTTCGCAAGAACGAGCAGGAGCCGTCGACCGAGCCCACCTCGGCTACGCAGAGCGACCCGCGGCTCCCCGGTGTCGAGTCGGTTGACGAAGCGCTCCAACAACGTCTCGACCGAGAGCTGGCATCCAAGGGGCCCGGCTACGTCCCCCGAACCCATCATTTGAACGAGGACGGCTCGCCGCGCTTCACCAACCGGCTGATCGAGCAGTCGAGCCCATACCTGCTCCAGCATGCGCACAATCCCGTGAACTGGTACCCGTGGTCCGACGAAGCCTTCGAGCGGGCCAAACGGGAGAACAAGCCGATCTTCCTATCGGTTGGATATTCGACCTGTCACTGGTGTCACGTCATGGAACGCGAGTCGTTCGAAGATGAAGAGATCGCCGCGTTTCTGAATCGCCACTTCATCGCAATCAAGGTCGACCGGGAGGAGCGACCCGATGTCGACAGCGTCTACATGACGGCGGTCAACATTCTCACGGGCCGGGGCGGCTGGCCGATGACCGTGATCATGACGCCCGACAAAGATCCCTTCTTCGGGGGCACGTACTTCCCACCGCGCAAAGGGGTGCGTGGGAACCGCGTCGGGCTCGTCGACATTCTGGCAGAGATGGCGCGCGTCTACACCAACGAGCCCGAAAGCGTGGTCGCACGCGCTCAAGAGCTGAGCCAGCGCGTCGAGCGAGCTGCGGCGATGCAACCCGGCCCCGGTGTGCCGAGCGACAAAGTGATCGTCGTCGCTGCGCAACAGCTCGGCACCATGTTCGACCGGGTCGACGGGGGCTTCAGCGGCGCTCCCAAGTTCCCGCAGCCTTCGCGCCTGTCGCTACTGCTCCGCTATGCGCGCCGCACCCGCGACGCCGGTGCGACCGCCATGGTGACGACCACCCTCGATAAGATGGCCGCGGGCGGGATCTACGATCACGTCGGAGGCGGGTTTCACCGCTACTCGACCGACGCGCAATGGCTCGTGCCGCACTTCGAAAAAATGCTCTACGACAACGCGCAACTCGCGGTTGTCTTCCTGGAGGCTTGGCAGCACACAGGCGATCCGGGGTATCAGCGCGTTGCGCGAGAGATCCTCGATTACGTTTCTCGTGAGATGACCTCCCCCGAAGGTGGCTTCTACTCGGCGACCGACGCAGACAGCCCCACGCCGAGCGGTCACGACGAGGAAGGTTGGTTCTTCACCTGGACACCAGACGAGCTCGAGCAGCTTCTTGGCGCCGATGATGCAGCCATCCTGTCGGCGGCGTACGGTGTGACCAAGCGGGGGAACTTCGAAGGACGAAACATTCTTCACCGAGTCAAGACGAACCGGGAGGTCGGAGCAGGAATGGGCATTTCGCGCAAGGGCGTTGCCGACGTGTTGGCGAATGCGCGCGGCATTCTCTACGACGCCCGTGCCTCGCGCCCGCCGCCCATTCGCGACGAGAAGATCATCGCGGCGTGGAACGGCATGATGATCACCGCCTTCGCTCGTGCCGGCTGGATGCTGCACGAGGCCCGGTACGTGGCCGTAGCTGCCCGCGCGGCGCAGTTTGTGCTCGGCGAGATGCGCGCCGAAGACGGGGCGCTAGTCCGCACCTATCGCGACAGGGAAAAGGGCTCGACTTCATTCCTCGACGACTACGCGTTCATGGTGGGCGCTTGTCTGGATCTCTACGAAGCAACCGTCGATGCAGTTTGGCTCAAACGGGCGGTCGAGCTTCAGAGTGACCAGGACGCGCGCTACCTTGATGTCCAGGTCGGAGGCTATTACCTCACCCCAACGGGAGGTGAGGATCTGTTGGTTCGGGAGAAGCCAGCGTACGACCGCGCGGTCCCATCGGGAAACTCCGTCGCGGCCAACAACCTGCTCCGGCTCCATGACCTCACAGGAGAGGCCAAATGGCGACAGAGGGCCGAGCGCCTGTTTGCCTCGCTGGCGTTTCGGGTGACGCGTTCGCCGAACGGCTTTCCTTTGCTCCTGGTGGCGCTCGATCGCTACTACGATATGCCTCTCGAGGTCGCGATTGTCGCCCCGCTCAACCGGCAAGACGCAGACCCACTTGCAGATCGGCTTCGCAAAACGTTCGTACCGAACAAAGCATTTGCAGTTCTGACGGATGCGGAGGCGGCGGAACAACAAGCGCAGGTTCCATGGCTCGAGGGTAAACGAGCGATGCGTGGGAAGAGCACGGCCTATGTGTGTGAGCGCGGGAGGTGCGACTTGCCGACACCCAGCCCCGCGGTCTTTCAGAAGCAAATCGACCGACGCAAGCCGTATCCGAGCTTCGCGGACGCCCCTCCGTCCCGCTTGCCTTTCAAACGAGCGAAGTGATGGACGAGTTGCCCGATGAGTGGATCTTGGCTAGCCACAATGCGGGCAAGGTGAGAGAGCTCAACGCGCTTTTTGCTGCGCTGCCGGTTCGTCTTCGCACCGCTGAGGACCTCGACCTGCCCGAGCCCGAAGAGACGGGCACCACGTTCGAGGCCAATGCGGAGCTCAAAGCGTTGGCCGCCGCGACCGCTGCGGGTCAGCCCGCGCTAGCTGATGATTCGGGCGTTGCGGTTCTCGCTCTCGGCGGTGAGCCGGGGATCCATACCGCGCGATGGGCAGGCCCGGAACGTGACTTCGATATCGCCCGCCGCCGCGTCCATGAGCGCCTTACCGAAATCGGTCCAGAGGTGAGTCGCCGCGCCACCTACGTCTGTGTTCTGTGCGTGGCATGGCCCGGTGGGCGCACGCGGACTTTTCGCGGCGAGGCGCCCGGAACGTTGGTGTGGCCGATTCGCGGCGACTTGGGTCACGGCTTTGAGCCGATGTTCCTGCCTGATGGCTATGCGATCACGTACGGCGAAATGACACCGCAACAACGGCTGAGGGTTAACGCCCGCGCCGCCGCGATGCGCAAGCTAAAGGAAGCCTTCTTTGGCCCAGCCCGCGCTAGGGCCGGCACCTGAGGTCGGAGTAGGGGCATACGAACCGAACGTGGAGGTGATCTTCATGGTTTGGGAAGTGACGGATCACGCCCCTGGGCTCGTACTTGCCGCGTGGATATTGAATCCACCGGTCCAGCTGCGCTTTGGTTACCCCTTTTCGCTTCGCGTAGCGGTAGAGCTTCGCCTGCAGCCGATAGTCGACGAAGATCATCTCGGCTTGTCCGTTGCGGAGCCAGTATTCGAGCAGGGCCCACTGCCGGGCGACGTCGAGCTCGGAGGACCTGAAGTCTTCGAAGCGGCACCCGTTAGAGCTGCACTCCTTCTGGTAATAGCTGATGTCTGCGTCGCGCCCGTTCTGGTGGCTCTTGTGGTCGCGGATCCGGCCACCGTTGCGGTCGCTGATGTCGTGAATGCGGACCACCTTCGTGTGCTTGAACTTCCTGTCCACCCCATCGAAAGCGCTCACGATCCACCGCGTCGTTTCCTCGGTCCCGTATGCCCGTGCCGGCGTTCGGATCACGTAGCCCCGATGGGGCGGCAGCTGCACGCCATGTTCGAGGCGACCCCGGTTGGTGGGTCCGACCGCCTCCGATCGGCTCACGGGAGCCCGGGTATAGATCCGAATATCGGTGCCAGGCCGCGGATCGCGATGGGCTAGCTTGGGGTTCCAGCGAGCCAGGTCACGCGCGCTGACGCCATAGCGACTGGCGGCCGCTAGCAGCGTGTCTCCGCGCTCGAGCTTGAAGACGACCTCCGGTCTGGGCTCGCCGACGTCGATCGTCTGTCCTGGGTGGATCCGATCGGCCTCGAGACCCGGATTGACTGTAAGCAGCTCGGCAACAGTCGTGTCGTGCCTCAGCGCGATGCCAGTGAGAGTGTCGCCCTTCTGTACACGGTAGGTTCGTCCACGCTTCTTCTTCACCGGCTCGTCGGACTTCCGTGCGGCGACCGCTGTAGAGGGATCGCGTGCGGCAATCCGCTGAGAAGGATCATCCCGAACATCGGGAGCGGCCGAAGCATAGTCGAATGGCGGCGTCCAATCGATGTCATCGTCTACCGAGCTCGTAGCGTTCGGCTTCGCGGTTGGCGCGTCGGCTTTGGCGGCTCTGGCTTGCGGATTCTTCGTGTTCGGTCCGACGATGAGCTTCTGCCCGATTCGAATCAGGTCACCGTTCAGACCGTTCCAGTCTTTGATCTGTTCGACCGACACGCCGGCGCGCTGCGCGATCAAGCTAAGCGCGTCGCCCTGCCTCACGATCACGACAGGCGCCTCGGCCTCCACTCGGGACGGAGCCAACGCGCCGAGGCACACGAGTGCGATCCCGAGCGTGCGGAGCATCCCGATCCGGTGTATCGAAATTCGCTCTTTAGACCAAGAAACAGGCGAAAACCGCAGGATGTGGCGCCGTCGACCAAGCCTGGTATTTTGATCGGATGGGTGGGAGCGGATGGCCCGTCGCCGTAACTTGCATGGCGGCACTTGTTGCGTTGACGGCTTGCCAAGCGAGTTCTTCACGGACCGCACGCTACATCGAATCTGGACCACCCCGCTACGACGTTTCGTGTGCTGCAGGTGAAGACTGCAACGAGTCTGTCGCGTTACTGGTCGGACTTTCAGCACCCAGCGAACCGACCCGTTGCACCGCCGCGCTGATCGGACCGCGCACCGCGGTCACCGCGGGGCATTGCGTGGCTTGGCAGCTGTCGCACGGAGGTACCTGCGACGGTGTATGGCTCGGATTCGCGCGAACCGACGGCCGTCCGCCCCAGTGGATCGGCTGCGACCGAATCTCGTCGATGTCGGCGCCCGGCGATACCTTGCTTTCACCAGATTATGCCGTCTTGGAGCTCAACGAGGTTACCGCGCGCCCTTCGATCCCCCTCGGCGAAGGGCAGGTCGCATCGGGCGAAGTCGTTCGAATGGTTTCGGTCACTGCGGATCGCTTCTACGACGACATCCACGAGGTGCGTAGCCGACGTTGCGTAGTCGACGACAATCGTCGGCTATCGGCATGGAGCGCCGCTCCATCACCTTGGATTCGAGTCCTTTCGTCCTGCCCGATTCGCCAGGGTAGCTCCGGGGCGCCAGTGCTCGATCGCGAGGGCCGTCTCCGAGGCCTCGTTCACGCGGGGGGGCCGCCGTACTTCGCATTCGGCTTGATGACGTTACTGCCGGAGCCAGTCGAGCGCGACGACGGTTAGCACGGTCGCAACACCGATCACCATCACCAACAAGCTTGCAGGCAGGGGCGGTGCGGGCGGGGCGCGACGCCCCGCGGTCGTCGGAATCTGGATGCCTCGCCGGCCGCTCTTGTCCCGCGCGCGACCGGGCGGGTCCGACGCGAGGGATGCATCGCTCGTTCGGGCGATTTCCATGAGTCGCTGCTTTCGCACCTCACCGTTCGGGAAGAGCTCTGCCATCCAATCTGCCAGCTCTGCAGGACCCACCAAGTCATCTTGCTTCGCCAGGAAACGGCGCAGCGCCTTGCCCATCTCTCGGGCGCTTTGCCATCGCTCATCAGGGCTGCGTCGCAGGGCTTTCAGCACGATCTCGTCTAGCTCCGCAGGCACGTCGCTTCGGTAGTCGGACGGCGGACGAATCTCGCCCGAGAGAACGGCGTACATCGTGTTTACGTCCGTATCGCGCAGGAAGAGCCGCCGCAGCGTGAGCAGCTCCCAGAGCACCGCTCCCAACGCCCACACGTCGACTCGCCGATCGACGATTGCTGCGGTCATCTGCTCGGGCGCCATGTACGGGAACGTGCCTTTGACTTGACCTGCTTCGGTGTGGTGAACGCGTTGCCGCGCGTGTGCAATGCCGAAGTCGACCACTTGTGTGGCGCCGTCGTACGTCACGAAGAGGTTTTCCGCAGAAACGTCACGGTGAACGACGTGCAGCGATTCGCCATCGGCGTCTCTGAGCGCGTGCGCAGCGTGAAGTCCTTCGCACGCTTGTGCGATGACGCGCGCCATACGCGCGGGCAGTAATGGCGAGCATCGCTGATCCGCGTTAGCAACCACTCGGCGGTGAACGCGCGAAAGCGGTTCCCCGACCAGATACTCCATCGCGATGTAGTACTCGCCGTCGACTTCGCCGAAGTCGAACACACTGCAGACGTTGGCGTGAGTGATCCGCGATGCGATTCGGGCCTCATCAAGGAACATCTCCACGTAATCCTTCTCGTTTGCGAGATGCGGATGGATACGCTTGAGCGCGACCAGCTTCTGGAAGCCCGGGGTGCCGTCGACGCGTGCCAGGTACACGCTCGCCATGCCTCCCGATGCCAGCTCGAAGCACAGCTCGTACCGGCCGATTTTCTCCGGAGGGGCAGGCGTAGGTTCGCGAGAGCCTACCGACCGCCTCCGCGGACGGTCGGGGCGAACGAACTGCATCTGCTCGGCACTCGAATCCTCCATCAGGCTCCCGATAAGGGACGGATCAGGCCTCCCTAAGCCGTCCATATCAAAGTATTACACTCAAGATTCAATTTCCAACCCATTTTGATGGTTCAATCATCGTTTGACTTCCCGGCCGATACACCCTATCTATTAGGCTTCCTGAGGTTATGGCCTAATGAATTTAGGAGAAACATACGTTCTAGATGGAATTGATCGGCAGCTTTTGAACGAGTTGCAGGGCGACTGCAAGCGCTCTCTCAAGGAGATCGGCGCCGCCGTAGGCCTGAGCGCGCCCTCGGTCATGGAGCGGGTGCGCAAGCTCGAAAATGCTGGAATCATCAGGGGTTACCACGCGCTTCTGGACGCCCGCAAAGTCGGGCTCGACATCTCGGCTTTCATTGGGGTGTCGATCAGCGATCCTCAGCTGCTTTCCGCCTTCGAGGAGTGGGTGGATTCGGTCGCGCAGGTCCTGGAATGTCACCACGTGACCGGTGGCCACACCCTACTTCTCAAGGTAAAGACGCAGAACACCGAGGATCTGGAGAGACTGATCAGTCGCATCCGGTCCATGCAGGGCGTCGCCAGCACCGAGACCATGGTGGTGCTGTCGACGCACACCGAGAGGGCAGAAATCGCCCTGCCCCCCTCCGATGCGCGGCGCCGCAAACGCCCCCGCCGCACACCCGACCCCCCCGAAACCCAAAAAGCCTCTTAACCCTTTTCAAAAGGGGACAGTCCCCTTTTGAAAAGGGTTAATCCCAACCTCTACAGACCACGTGAAGATGCAGTACGGACTCCCCGAAAAACACGGTCTCTACGACCCCGCGAACGAAAAGGACGCGTGTGGCGTTGGATTCGTTGCCCAGATCAAGGGCGTGGCGTCCCATCAAATCGTCAAGGACGCCAACCGTATTCTTTGCAACATGGACCACCGCGGCGCGCGCGGCTCGGAGACCAATACGGGCGATGGGGCCGGCATGCTGACCGCCGTTCCGGACAAGCTGTTGCGTCGTGCCGCCAAAGAGGAGCTGGGCATCGATCTTCCCGAGTCCGGCAAGTACGGCGTCGGCAACATCTTCCTCCCAACCGACAGCGAGGAGCGCGCGTACTGCAAGGCTGCGTTCGTGAAGGCTATCGAAATGCAGGGGCAGCGATTTCTCGGCTGGCGCGTGGTGCCCACAGACCCCGACGGCGCGAATCTCGGGCCGACCGCGCTCGAGGCGATGCCGCGCATCGAGCAACTACTGATCGGTGCGGCTGACGGCCTCGACCAAGAGGCGTTCGAGAGGCAGCTCTACATCATCCGCAAAAGCGCGGCGAGCCCGCTTCGCCGTGACGAGAGCCTGAAGCAGCGTGGGATGCTCTACGCGTGCTCGTTATCGAGCAAGACGATCATCTACAAGGGCATGCTTGCCTGCGAGCAAGTGCTGCCCTTCTACGGGGATCTGACCGACCCGGACTTCGAGACCCACCTCGCGATGGTGCATTCGCGCTTTGCGACGAACACCTTCCCGACCTGGGAGCGCGCGCAACCGCTTCGTTGCCTCAGCCACAACGGCGAAATCAATACCCTCCGCGGTAACAAGAACGCGATGCACTCCCGGCAGGGAGTGGTGCAAAGCGAGCTCTTCGGGGAAGACCTCCGCAAGCTCTTCCCCGTCGCGGAAGAGGGCCTGTCGGACTCTGGCACGTTCGATAACGTCCTGGAGTTCTTGTACATGAACGGGCGCTCGATGCCCGAGGCCGCGATGATGATGATCCCCGAGGCCTGGCAGAAGCACGCCCACATGCCGCAGGTGAAGCGTGACTTCTACGAGTACCACTCCTGCCTGATGGAGCCGTGGGACGGCCCTGCCTCGATTGCCTTCACGGACGGGACCATCATCGGTGCGGTTCTCGACCGTAATGGTCTTCGTCCGAGTCGCTACTATCTCACTCACGACGACCGCGTGATCATGGCGTCGGAGGTCGGCGTGCTCCCAGTTGCACCCGAGACGGTGAAGCACAAGGGCCGCCTGAAGCCCGGCCGCATGTTCCTCATCGACTTCGAGCAGGGGCGCATGATCCCCGACGTAGAGCTCAAGAATGACATCGCGTCGCGCCTTCCCTATGGCCAGTGGCTCAACGAGCAGCGCCTCAAGCTGACCGAGCTTCCAGTGAACGAGGACGCGCACGGCTTCAACCCCGACACACTTCTTCCGCGCATGCAGTCCTTTGGTTACACCACCGAGACGATGCAGTTCATGTTGCGGCCAATGATCGAGCAGAAGCGCGATCCGGTCGGGTCCATGGGCAACGACTCGGCGCTCGCCGTTCTGAGCGATCAGCCGCGACTCGCATATGACTACTTCAAGCAGCTGTTTGCTCAGGTCACCAATCCGCCGATCGATTCGATTCGTGAGGAAGTGATCATGGCTGTCGAGTGCTACATCGGGCCGGAGCAAGACCTGCTCAACACGACCCCGCAGCACGCGCATCGGCTTCGCGTTCCGCACCCGATCTTGACCAACGAAGAGGTCACCGCGCTCAAGACGATTAGCGAGCGCGGGTGGCGCAGCAAGATCATCGACATCACTTGGTCCCGAAGCGAGGGCGCCGATGGGCTCGAACCTGCGCTCCAGCGCATTCGACAGGAAGCCGAGCAAGCGGTGGACGACGGCTACAGCCTCATCGTGCTGACCGACCGTGCTGCCGGCAAGGACCGCATTCCCATGAGCGCGCTCCTTGCAACCGGCGCGGCCCATCACCACTTGGTGGGGACCGAGAAGCGTACGCGCGTCGGAATCGTCGTGGAAACCGGCGAGGCACGCGAAGTGCACCATCACTGTTGTCTCGTCGGATACGGTGCAGATGCGATCAACCCATATCTCGCGTTCGAGGCGCTGTGGCAAGAGCGCCGCATCGGCACGCTCGATGCCGAGACGTTCCCAGACGATGACAGCATCGTGGCTGGCTATCGCAAGGCCGTTGCCAAGGGCATGCTCAAGGTCTTCGCCAAGATGGGGATCTCGACGCTTCAGTCGTACAAGGGCGCGCAGATCTTCGAGGCGGTGGGCCTGAACAGCTCCGTCGTCGACCTGTGCTTTGCTGGGACCGCGAGCCGCATTCAGGGCGTCGGGTTCAACGTCATCGCCGAGGAGCTCGTCGAGCGACACGCGCTCGGCTACCCGGACGAAGACGAATTCCGGCTTCCGATGCTTCCGAATGACGGCCAGTTCCATTGGCGCGCGAACGGCGAGCGGCACATGTGGAACCCGGATACGATCGCCAACCTGCAGGTGGCGGCGCGGGCGAACAGCCACGACGCGTACAAGCGCTTCGCTGACCACGCAAACAACAGCGCTCGCGATCGGTGCACGCTCCGGGGCCTGATGCGCTTCAAAAAAGGCAACAGGATTCCGCTCAGCGAAGTCGAGCCCGCAAGTGAGATCGTCAAGCGCTTTGCCACCGGGGCGATGAGCTTCGGCTCGATTTCGATGGAAGCGCATTCGACGCTCGCCATCGCGATGAACGAGCTAGGGGGCAAGTCCAATACGGGCGAGGGCGGCGAAGATCCCGAGCGCTATAAGCCGCTGCAGGACGGGTCGATGAACCCGATGCGCTCGGCGATCAAACAGGTCGCTTCAGGTCGCTTCGGCGTCACCATCAACTACCTCACCAACAGCGACGAGATTCAAATCAAGATGGCCCAAGGCGCCAAGCCCGGTGAGGGTGGCGAGCTTCCCGGCCGCAAGGTGGACGAGAAGATCGCATCGGTGCGTCATTCGACTCCGGGCGTCGGCTTGATCAGCCCGCCGCCGCACCACGACATCTACTCGATCGAGGACTTGGCGCAGCTGATTCACGACCTCAAGAACAGCAACCCCTCGGCGCGCATCAGTGTCAAGCTGGTGAGCGAGGTGGGTGTCGGCACGATTGCTGCGGGCGTCTCGAAGGCGCACGCCGATCACATTCTCATCAGCGGTCACGATGGCGGCACCGGCGCTTCACCGCTGACGTCGATCAAGCACGCCGGTCTTCCCTGGGAGCTCGGCATTTCCGAGACTCACCAGACATTGGTGATGAACGACCTTCGAAGCCGTGTCGTCTTGCAGACGGACGGCCAGATGAAGACCGGACGTGACGTTGTCATCGGTGGTTTGCTCGGCGCCGAAGAGATCGGTCTGAGCACGGCGCCGCTCATTGCGATGGGCTGCATCATGATGCGCAAATGTCACCTCAACACCTGCCCAGTCGGCATCGCTACGCAGGACCCGGAGCTGCGCAGAAAGTTCAAAGGCAAGCCCGAGCATGTGATCAACTACCTCTTCATGGTCGCGGAGGAAGCGCGCGAGATCATGGCTTCGCTCGGCTTCCGCACCTTCAACGAGATGATTGGCCGCGTCGATATGCTCGACACCGCCGAGGCCATCGTGCATTGGAAGGCACAAGGAATCGACCTCACTCCGATCCTCACGCCAGCCAAGAAGAAAAACGCGGTCACCGAGGTCTACTGCACCAGGCCGCAAGACCACGGGCTCGACAAGGCGCTCGACAATCGGCTCATCGAGTTGGCTCAGCCCGCGATCACCGAAGGCAAACCGGTTCGAAGCGAGCTCAAGATCAAGAACACCAACCGCACCGTGGGCACGATGCTCAGCCACGAAATCGCCAAGGCGTGGGGTGAAGAGCTTCTTCCGGATGGGACGGTTCACTTCAAGCTCGAAGGCTCGGCCGGGCAGAGCTTCGGCGCCTGGCTCGCCAAAGGTGTGACCCTCGAGCTCGAAGGCGACGCAAACGACTACGTCGGCAAGGGGTTGTCCGGTGGCAAGCTCATCGTCTACCCCTCCAAGAAGGCCACGTTCGTCCCGGCCGAGAACATGATCATCGGCAATGTCGTGTTATACGGCGCGGTCAAGGGGAAGGCGTTTTTCCGAGGCCGCGCGGCAGAGCGCTTCTGTGTTCGCAACTCGGGCGCATGGGCCGTCATCGAAGGTGTGGGTGACCACGGATGCGAGTACATGACCGGCGGACGAGCGGTGATTCTCGGTGACACCGGCCGCAACTTCGGTGCGGGCATGAGCGGCGGCGTCGCTTACGTGCTCGACACCGAAGGCAACTTCCACACGAAGTGCAACCAAGAGATGGTCGAGCTCGAGCGACTCGAGTACCAAGAAGAGATCGCCGTTGTGAAGCGGCTCATCGAAGAACACTTCGAGTACACCGGCTCTGCTGTTGCCGAGCGTTTGCTGCAGGACTGGTCGAACACCGTCAAGACGTTCGTGAAAGTGATGCCCACCGACTACAAGCGCGTGCTTCGGGACAAGGGCGACCTTTCGGTGGGTGTACCCGGGCCCGAGATCGCTCAACCACAGGGCCTTCCGGCAGCGGAGTAGGACGATGGGTAAGCCAACAGGTTTCAAAGAGTTTCCGCGAGAAACCGTTCCTTACAGCGACCCTTTGGAGCGAGTCTCAGGATGGGACGAGTTCATGGTCGACGTGCCCGAGGGGCACCTTCGAACCCAGGGTGCGCGCTGCATGGACTGCGGCGTTCCGTTTTGCCAATCGGCGACCGGCTGCCCGATCGACAATCTGATCCCCGAGTGGAACGACCTCGTCTACCGCGGACGTTGGCGGGAGGCGTTGGACCGCCTGCACAAGACGAACAACTTTCCCGAATTCACCGGCCGAGTCTGCCCGGCCCCGTGTGAGGGCGCCTGCGTCCTCGGCATCAATGAGCCTGCCGTCACCATCAAGAACATCGAGTGCGCGATCGTCGACAAGGGGTTCGCGGAGGGATGGATTCAGCCGGAGCCGCCCGACGAGCGGACTGGCAAAAAGGTGGCTGTTATTGGCAGCGGTCCCGCGGGGCTTACCGCTGCTCAGCAGCTCAACCGGGCCGGTCACACCGTCACAGTCTACGAGCGCGACGACCGGATAGGCGGTCTCCTGACTTACGGCATTCCGAACATGAAGCTCGACAAGGGCATCGTGGATCGGCGCCTCGACATCATGCGTGCCGAGGGCGTGAACTTCATAACGAACGCACACGTTGGCGTGAACAAAGATGCGCGGAAGATTCGGAGCGAAAATGACGCTGTGGTCCTCGCCTGCGGCGCCACGCGCCCCCGTGATCTGCCCATACCTGGCCGCGAGCTCAGGGGCGTTCATTTCGCGATGGAGTTCTTGCTGAAGAACACCAAAAGCCTCATGGACAGCAAGCTCGAAGACGGCGCCTACATCAGCGCCAAGGGCAAGCGAGTGATCGTCATTGGGGGCGGTGACACCGGGACCGACTGCATTGGTACGTCGATTCGTCACGGATGTACATCGCTGGTCAACTTCGAGCTCTTGCCAAAGCCGCCGGCCGAGCGCGCTGCCGATAACCCTTGGCCTGAGTGGCCGGTCATCTTTCGGGTGGACTACGGCCACCAAGAAGCTGCTGCGAAGTTCGGTAAAGATCCGCGCGAGTACCGCGTGCTCAGCAAGCGCTTCATCGATGACGGCAACGGAAACGTTGCCGGCGTCGAGACGGTACGTGTCGAATGGACGAAAGACGCCGAAGGCAAGTGGCAGATGAGTGAAGTGCCGGGCTCCGACGAGGTCTTCGAAGCCGATCTGATCTTCCTTGCGATGGGATTCCTCGGTCCGGAGGACACGCTGGCAGAGCAGCTGGGCCTCGAGCGCGATGCACGCAGTAACTTCAAGGCGGAATACGGCAAATACGCGACCAACACCCAGGGGGTCTTCGCAGCCGGGGACTGCCGCCGCGGTCAGTCGCTGGTGGTCTGGGGGATCGCCGAGGGCCGGGGCGCCGCGAGGTCGGTGGACACCTTCCTGATGGGACGCTCGGACTTACCAGCTCCCGACTAGTAGATCCCGGAATCACAGCGTTTTCTTCACTGATAACCTCTGCAGTCCGTTTTCTAGGTTATCCGGTAGAACTGGACTTATCCGTTGCTAGTGTGTCATAGTGGCAACCGGGGCTCCCGGGTTTTGCCCGGGAGACATGGGAGACCTGTTCTTTTTCTGATGCTTGCCTTGTGCTTGGGGATTCGCCGCTACCAGCGCAACTAGCGGTCGAAACTTGCTTACGCGCCGAGTGGGTCTGACGGTCCACTCGGCGCTTTTCTTTTGGCTTCGTGCTCTAGAAGCCACCGCTTACGATGATTGCCGTAGGCATAACCGTGCCAAGTGCCGTCGCGGCGAATCACGCGGTGGCAGGGCAGGGCCAGGCACACCGGGTTGGCCGCCATCGCGTTGCCAACCACTCGGCCCGACGTACCCACCAACGTGCCAAGCTCGCCATACCCCTTCGTCTCGCCTGCTGGAATGGTCCGTAGCAGCCCCCAGATGCGCCGCTGCAACGCGGTTCCTCGAAGGTCGACGTCGAGGCGATCGAGCGCTTCGGTCGAGCCGGAAAAGTAGCGATCGATCTCGCGACCGATCGTGGGGCTCGGATCCGCCAGCGCTGCTTCGGGCTGATCCATTCCATCGGAAAATCCCATGCGAACGAGCCCGAGCTCGCTTCGCCAAGCGACGACCTCTCCTACCGGCGTCGCGCGCTTCGTGATGAAAAGGGTCATGACTGCACCTCCGAATCGGAGCCTAAGGCCG
Source organism: Myxococcales bacterium (assembly GCA_020351445.1). Lineage (GTDB taxonomy): Bacteria > Myxococcota_A > Polyangia > Polyangiales > Houyiibacteriaceae > SG8-38. The sequence continues at coordinate 2,610,104 of CP070713.1, read as the reverse complement.
ATCCCAACGCATTGCTGGCGGCTTTCGGACCTGCAACTGTGGTGACGCTTCAATCGAACGGACTTTGCGTCGCACTGGGTTCCGGGGCGAGCATTGAAGTACCCACCACGGCAAGGGCAGGGAGCAAAGCCGCATACCCGAGCGTGAGGAGCGTCGACTTGTGCGAGGACGGTGTATTCGATGTGAAGAGGATGCCGTCATCGCGGTTCGTGACGACCCATCCCACGGGGTACCCGATGTCCGGCAGAAAGAAACGCGCGATGGTCGTCGTCACCGATGAACCATTGGCCTCGATCACGCGGTCGAGCAGCCCGTGCATCTGCCGGGTCATCCGTGGCGAGAGATACGTCAGCCCATTTCCATCCGGCGAAAGCTGTCGGAAGGCACGGATGAAATCAGAGCTTTGTGCCACGCTTTCGATCGTCGAAATACACCGCTCGAGGAAAGCCGGAGAGCTGACGATATACATGCGCCCAGTCGCGACCTCTTTGGCCACGGAAGGCTCGTATGCATTCCATGGGGGCGGAAGGCTGATCGCGGGCTTGATGATCACCCACTCATCTGTCCGCTCCGAAGCGATGAACGGATCGAGCGCAGCCTTTTTTGCGATCGCATCCGCCAGGTCCGAAAGCCCGTCGATGCGGAGAAGGAAATCGGTGTACGGAAACCAAAAGGACTCCCCAGGAATCCCTAGCGGACGACTTTCGTCGACAGCGAGGATGAGTCCCGCGGTGGTGTCCAAACGCTCGACGAGCGCACCGAGCGTCATATCGAGCTCGAGCACGCGTTCGTTGAGGGCCTGGTCAAGCTCTTCGGGGCTCATCCCGACGCCGAGCTCGCCAAGCGAACGCACAACATCGAGCAGCACACGAAGATCGAGCTGCTGTTCCCAAACGAGATCCGCGGTGCTGGGGGCGATCGCAGCGATGTCGAAGTCCGCAGGCTCGCCGCCAAAGAGCTTCAGGAGCCCCCCTCGAGTGCCCGTGTGGTGAACGAAGCTTCGGTTGTGATAGAGCGACTCGTCCTCGTACTCATATGAGCTCAG
>CP070713.1:2603318-2608959 GCA_020351445.1 Myxococcales bacterium | reverse complement strand
GGCCATCTCGTGCAGCGCGCTCGACAGGCCGCCCCGTGTCGGATCCTTGAGCGCAACCACGCCCTTCCCTCCAACATCGAGCGCGCGCCGCACGAGCGTGTGCACGGGCGCAACGTCGGACTCGAGCTTGGTCTCCAAAGCGAGCTCGTTGCGGGTCGCCATGATCGCAAGCCCATGATCACCCATCGTGCCGGTAACCAAGATCTTGTCACCGGGCTGAAGCCCAGCATCGGAGACCAACCGCTTGGTCAGCCCGACCCCGGTGGTGTTCAGCACCAAGCCGTCGAGCTCGCCATGTCCCATCACTTTGGTGTCGCCGGTCACGATCGTCGTGCCGGCCTCTTCGCACGTTGCTCGAATCGAGCTCCAGATCCGCTTCAGGCCATCGCGCGCAAAGCCATCTTCGATGATCGCGGCACAGGTCAGAGCCAAGGGTTCCGTCGCACCCATCATCGCGAGATCATTGACAGTTCCGGACACTGCGAGGCGCCCGATGTCGCCCCCTGGGAACTCGATCGGTTGCACGACGTGCGAGTCGGTGGCGATCACCAGGTACTGATCGCCGATGCGGATCGCCGCTCCGTCATCCATCGCTGCGAGCCCGATCCCGTCCTCCGCGACGTCGCCCAAACCCTTGGCGAACACTTGCTCGATCAGTGCGCGCATCGCGCCGCCACCCGTGCCGTACTTCAGCGTGATGCGCTCGTCGATCAATCGCGCGTTGCGGGTCATGCAGCGCCTCGCTTAATCGACCGGAGATCGGGTCGTCCACCGTACTGATGCCAGATCTTGCACGTGCCTTCTGCGCTCACCATGCATGCGCCCACTGGCGTGTCAGGTGTGCACTCTTTGCCGAACAGTTGACAGTCCGAGGGCGCCGCGATCCCGGCCATGATGTCGCCACACTGGCACTGTTGCACCAGCTTCGGCGGCGCGTAGCTCCAAAGCGCGGACGCGTCGATGGTGAAGCGCTTCCGCGTGTCGTACTGCGCGAAGTCGTCTCGCAGACGCAGGTTCCCGTTCGGCACGTGCGCGATTCCTCGCCACCGCCCACCGGTCGGCCGGAATACCCGCCACAGAAGCTTCTGCGCGTGCACGTTCCCCTCGCGCGTCACGCAACGGGGAAAGGCGTTTTCTACACGTGGTTGACCGCTATTGATGACCTCGAGGAGCTTCACCAAACCCGCCAACACGTCGAGGGGCTCGAAGCCCGCAATGACCACGGGCAGCCCGTGGCGTTCGACGAACTTCTCGAACACCGCCGAGCCGGTGATCGTCGCCGCATGTCCAGCGGCGAGAAATCCTTCGATCTTCGTTTCCGGCATCTCGGCGACGATCTCCATCACCGGTGGGATGTACTTGTGTGCAGACAGTACCGAGAAGTTATCGGGCGGATCATCGACCAGCACAGCAGCGGTCGCGACCGCCGTGGTTTCGAAGCCCGAGGCAAAAAAGACGAGCTCTTCGTCGTGCTCGCGTGCGAGCTCCACGGCCTGCGTCACGCTGTACACCACGTCGACATTGGCGCCCTCGGCCTTCGCGTCCGCGAGCGACTGGGAGGTGCCGGGAACGCGTAGCATGTCACCGTACGACGCGATGCGAACGCCCTCCTTTGCCAGTGCCACCGCTTCGTCGACCTCCGGCACATCGGTGACGCAAACCGGACAGCCGGGGCCCATGATCACCTGCAAATCCCGTGGAAAAGCAGCGCGCAGCCCAAACTTTGCGATCGCCTGCTCATGGCTTCCGCAAACGTGCATGACCGACACCGGCGCATGATCGGCTTGGCCCACGAGGCGATCGAGCGCATCGCGCAGCCCACGTGCTCGCGCAGGATCGCGGAACTTCAGCTGAGCGAATGCGTCACTGGGATTCATCGTGCGTTTCCTTCGGCGATCGAGTCGCATCGGGTGCGGCGTCGATCTCGGCGCGGACGTCGGCGGTCATCAAGTCCTGCTCGTCCGCGAGTCGGAGGAGCTCGTCATACAAAGCCAAAGTCTCCGCAGCTTCTTCGGGCGGGATGCGACGAATCGCGAACCCAACGTGATTCAAGATGTAGTCGCCCGGATCGACCGGCGCGTCGCAGACTTCGAGACGAACTTGTTTCTTCACGCCCCAGAAGTCGACGGTCGCGATTTGCATCTCGCGGTCGACCTCGATCACCTTGCCGGGGACACCTAAGCACATGGGAAAGCTCCTTGGGGTATCAACCTTTGTCTCCCAGAAACGCGTCTGCGATCAAGGCCTGACCGAGGGCAATTCCACCATCGCCGGGGGGGACTTCCCGATGGCGCAAGACTTTGTATTTATTGGACAATTTTTTCTCGATTCCTTGACACAAGCGGGCGTTCTGAAAAACGCCGCCCGTCAGTGCCACCGGGACGGGTTCGCGGTTCGCCAGCAGGGCCTCGACAACCCTTACCGTGACCCCCACGATCGTGTTGTGAAAGCGAGCCGAAATCCGCCCGCGGGGGACCTCTGAGCCCATGTCAGCGACGGCGGCGCGCACCGCAGGTCGGAGGTCGACTTCCATTGGCGTTCGCCGTGGATCGATCTCGAAAGGATAGCTGTCATCGACGCCATCCTCCGAGGCGAAGTCCCATGCGATCGCAACCTGGCCCTCATACGTCGAGATCGCTCGGCTCAATACTAGCGCTCCAAACGCATCGAAGTACCGACCTACACCACGACCAAGCGGTGCGTTGAGCTTGCGCTCGATCATCTGCGCCACCACCTCGATCGACTCCTTCGGAATGTTGCGGAACAGAGGAAGCGTATCTACGGGCGGGTCCCCGTCGAACGCGTCGTACAAGAGCGCATACGCGATGCGCCAAACTTCTCGCATCGCCAGGTCGCCGCCTGGCAGGCGCACCGGACGGAAAGTCGCAAGACGTTCGAATCGGCCCGGAAAACACAGCAGAAACTCACTACCCCACGATGTCCCATCCTCGCCAAACCCCGTGCCGTCAAAAGCGACGCCGAGCACAGGACCGTCGTATCCTCCGTGGTCCGCGATCGCACTCACCACGTGCGCATGGTGATGCTGTACGCCAACCCGATCCACCCCCTTGCGCGTGAGCGCATAGCGCGTCGACAGGTATCCAGGATGCAGATCGTGCGCGATCACCTCAGGGCGAATCGACAAAATCGTTTGCATCCGCTCGATGGCGTCTTCGAAGAACTCGAGTGCGCCCAGGGTTTCGAGATCGCCGATGTGTGGGCCAAAATACGCTGTGTCACCCGCGGCGAGACAAAACGTATTCTTGAGATGCGCGCCGCACGCCAACACCGGGCGAGACACCGGCTTTTCCAACATAAAAGGCCTCGGAACGAAACCGCGGGACCGGCGCATGAGCGTGGGCGTTCCGGCGATGACCCGCACCACCGAGTCGTCGCACCGCATCGCGATCTCACGATCGTGAAGCAGTAACGCGTCCGCAATACCATCGAGACGCCGACGCGCCTCCTCGTTGTCCTTGCAAATCGGCTCGTCGGACACGTTGGCCGAAGTCATGACGAGGGGGATCCCAACCGCTCCCAGAAGGAGATGATGGAGCGGCGTGTATGGCAGAAAAAGCCCCAGAAGTGGGGTTTCAGGACACACCTCAGGCGCGACGGCGGCGTCGGACCGCTTTCTCACCAGGACGATCGGCCGCTCCGGCGCCGTCAGAAGCTGCGCTTCTTCGACGCTGATCTCGGCGAGCGCCTGCGCTGCGCCGAGGTCGCGCACCATCACGGCAAAAGGTTTCTCGTCGCGGCGCTTGCGCTCACGAAGCATGCGCACAGCTCCGGCGTTCGTCGCATCGCACGCCAGGTGAAAGCCGCCCAAGCCTTTCACCGCAACCACGGCGCCGCGCTTCAAGAGCTCAGACGCGTTTGCCAGCGGATCGGTTTTCGGAGCATCTTCGGCTCGGAGCACCACGAAGCTGAGGGTCGGGCCGCACTCCGGACACGCGTTCGGTTGTGCATGGAAGCGACGGTCCTCCATATCGGCGTATTCGCGTCTGCACGCGGCGCACATGTCGAAGGGTGCCATCGTGGTCGCAGCGCGGTCATACGGGATCCCCGTCGCGATCGTGAACCGCGGACCGCAAGTCGTGCAATTGGTGAAGGCGTAGCCGTAGCGTCGGTCGTTCGGATCGAGAATCTCTGCTTCGCAGTCTGGACATGTTGCGAGGTCTGGCGGAATCGACAGGGCTTTGTCCCCGACGGCGTCGCTCGATTCGATGGTGAAACCTTCGAGGTCTTCGTCGGGAATCGGGTAGGACCGGAGGTCGACCACCCGCGCTGAAGGCGGCGCATCGTCCTGTAATTGTTCGATAAAGCGATCAAGCACTCGCTCGGATGCAAAGGCCTCGATCGTCACCCCCCGCGGGTCGTTTCGAACTCTGCCGACAAGGCCCGCTCTGTGCGCCACACGGTACACCCAGGGCCGAAACCCGACGCCTTGCACTGTCCCGCGAATCTCGATTCGGCGCCCTGCCATCACGGTCCGTCTTCAGCCACGCTGAGAACGTACGCGACAACCTCCCATTTCTCCTCGTCGCTCAACGTGGGCCAGGCGGGCATCGACGTGCCTCGCTTGCCCTCACTCAACACCATGTACACCTGCCGGGGACTCGTATTTGCACGCCAGTCCGTGCTCTGGAAATTCGCTGGCGTGCTAGACAAACCCTTGCGCCGAACACCGTTCCCGTCGGCGCGGATGCCATGACAAAGCGCACACTTCTTTTTGAAGAGCGCCCGCCCACGATCCCGAGTATCGTCGGACGCGAGGCGATCAACCGGAATCTCGATCGTGCTGTAGTCCACCGCCGCGCGATCATCCTGGGCGCTACACGCCGAGAGTGCGAGCGACATGATCAGCGCTCCCATGGCCTTCATCGCGAGACTCCGAACGAACCGGCGGGTACCCCATTTCAGTGAGCTCCTCCACAACGCGCTCGACCAGCTCCGGAATGCTCGCCTCGACCGCCGGGGTTCGCCGGAGGCCGAGCTCGATCGATTCCGGGACGACGCCGATGACCACCACACGGTCGGGATAGCGGTCGAGCAAACTCGCCCCCGCAAGGAGGTCGGCGACCCCAATTTGATGGGGAGAAAGCCGCTCGTACACCGCAGGAGCGACCTCTTCGCCTTCGATGCGGACCTGCGTACCCGGCGGCCCGTCAGCATTGATCGCGTCGACCAAGATCACCTGATCCGCACTGTCGACGAGCGGGAGGAGCGACAGCCCAAGCGTGCCTCCGTCGAGGGCGACCACACCTTCAGGCAGGTCGTATTCGCGGATCAGCTTGTGAATCGCGGCGATGCCGGCGCCGTCGTCCGTACAGACGACGTTGCCGAGCCCCAGGACGAGGACCGGTGTGCGATCACTCATCCCGGTTGCGCCAGCTCTTTGGCAGGAACTTGTAGCCGCTGAACATCGAGTCGATCAGGCCCATCCCCTCGACACGCGATACGAGCATCGCGCTCCAGATATGGTGCGCAAAGAAGCCCAAGATGAACCACATCGCTAAGTGATGGATCCAGCGTGCCGTCTGCGCGCCGCCGAAGATCGGGATTAGGAATTCCCACATCTGCATGTACCCGGTCGCGCTCACCGAATACAAAGCCAAGCCGGTGAGAATCATCAGGAGGT
>CP070713.1:2595910-2603218 GCA_020351445.1 Myxococcales bacterium | reverse complement strand
CCGCGTTGGAGCTCGGCGGCAAAGATCCGGCCTATGTGTGCAGTGACGCTGACGTCGCGCGATCGGCTGCAAACCTCGTCGATGGCTCGTTCTACAATGCGGGGCAGTCGTGCTGTGGCATCGAGCGGATCTACGTGCATCGAGACATATACGAGCCATTCCTCGAAGCCTTCGCAGCGGTGGCCAACGAGCTCGTGCTCGGAGACCCACGCGATTCGTCTACGACGCTCGGTCCGGTAGTGCGCGTTCGCAACGCCCAGGCCATCCAGGAACAAGTCGACGAAGCGATCGCGGCAGGCGCCAGCGGCCTACTCGATCCGAGCCATTTCGAAGAAGCCAAACGCGGCCTGCCCTACATGGCACCCCAAGCCCTCATCGATGTGGATCACACCATGCGTATCATGACCGAGGAAACCTTCGGCCCGGCGGTTGGCATCATGCCGGTGCGAGACGACGCGGAAGCGATCGCACTGATGAACGACAGCCGCTACGGGCTCACCGCGTCAGTGTGGACGAGCGATCTCGAGCACGCTCAGCAGATCGGCATGCGGGTGGATACCGGGACCTGGTTCATGAACCGGTGTGACTACCTCGATCCTGAGCTTGCGTGGGTGGGTGTCAAGGACTCCGGTCGCGGGTGCAGCTTGTCGACTCTCGGTTACGCACAGCTGACACGGCCCAAGTCGTTTCATCTACGCCATACGCCGGGATAGCCTGGTCATCCCGAGTCAGGTCGCTATAGTCCGGCGCGATGAAACCGCCGGTCCTCCGCTGCCGACACGTCAAGAAACGCTACGGGACGTTCACGGCGCTCGAGGATTTGTCGCTCGAGGTCTACGAGGGCGAGATTTTCGCCCTTCTAGGCCCAAACGGCGCAGGCAAATCGACGTTGATTCACTGCATCACCGGCCTCGCAAAGCAGAGCGAGGGCAGCATCGAAGTCCTCGGCTTCGACACGGTGCACGACTTCCGCACGACGCGCCGACTGGTCGGTTTGGTTCCACAAGAAATCAACTACGACCCTTTCTTCACGCCGCTCGAAAGCCTGATGATTCAAATGGGACTGATGGGGGTCGAGCCGAGTCGCGAGCGGGCCGAGACTCTACTCAAGACGTTTGCGCTCGATGAAAAGCGTGACGCGTACACACGCACGCTATCGGGTGGCATGAAGCGACGCTTATTGGTGGCGAAGTCGCTCGTCCACGAGCCCCGGTTGTTGTTTCTCGACGAGCCGACAGCTGGCGTAGACGTCGAGCTGCGCCGCGAGCTCTGGCAGGAGGTCGAAGAGCTTCGGGCCGCGGGCACGACGATCGTACTCACGACACACTACATCGAAGAAGCCGAACAGCTTGCAGACCGAATCGGCATCCTGCACAAAGGGGAGCTCTTGTTGGTAGAAAGCCGGGAGAGCCTTTTGGAAAGGCACGGTGGACGCTCGCTCGAAGACATCTATCTCGAGCTGATTCGAAAGGCCGACGGGAGGCATGCAGCGTGAGCACGATTGCGCTCAAAACGCTTTTCCTCAAGGAGGTCCGCCGGTTCAGCAAAGTGTGGCTGCAAACGGTGCTCAGCCCGCTGGTGACGACGAGCCTCTACTTCTTGGTGTTTGGCGTGGCGCTTGGCTCGCGGCTGCGCGAGATCTCCGGCGTTCCCTACATCCAATTCGTCGTCCCCGGCCTCGTGATGATGACGATGGTTCGAGACTCCTTCTTGAATACATCGTCGAGCTTGTTCCAGTCGAAGATCAACGGAACGATCACCGACATCTTGGTCGCTCCCATCGGAGCGCTCGAGATGCTCTTGGCCTATGTAGGAGCTGCGATGCTCCGCGCTTTCCTCGTGGGGACGTTGGTGTACCTGGTGGCGCTTTGGTTCACCTGGTTTCCTTTGCATCACGCGGGGTGGTCTCTGTTTTTCGCGGTTTTCGTCACGGCAACGCTGGCGCTCTTAGGGATGGTCGCCGCGCTTTGGGCCGAGAAGTTCGACCATCTCGCGATTTTTCCGAACTTCGTGTTGTTGCCCTTGGCGTTCCTCGGTGGGGTCTTCTATTCGATCGATCTCCTGCCTGAGCCCTGGTACACGGTCAGCCTGTTCAACCCCCTCCTTTATATGGTCAACGGGCTACGTTACGGCTTCCTCGGAGTGGCGGACGTTTCGCCGGTAGCAAGCGCCGGAGTCGTGTTGGCCTCGTTCTTGGTGCTTGTCGGAGTCGCAAGTGCGCTGCTCCGCAGTGGCTACAATCTGCGAAGTTAGTCATCATGGGCGGGCGTCGATGAGCAGCAGCACCTATTTCGCAAACCCCGAGGCCCGGGCCTTCCTCCAGCGCCGCGTCGCCGCGTTTGGGCTCATCGGTGCGATCCTCGGCGCCACCGCTCTGGGCTTCCGTGTGATCATGGGCGTGCTGTTCACGTCACTCCGGGAGCTGGTCACCGATCCCGGGTTCCTGATCCACGCGGCTGCAATCGCGCCTCTGCTCGGGGTTTGGGCGATCTGCAGGCGAGGCGAGCTGTCGGTCAACGCGATCCACGCAGTTGAAAACACGGGTATCTTCCTTGCAAGCGTCGGGTACATCGGCATGGGGCTCGACATTCGCCCCGAGGTCGGCGCCGACACGATCACTGCATTCATTCTTGCGTTGATCATGTTCGCCCGAAGCGTATTCGTCCCTAGCTCAGCGAGACGAACCACGGTTCTCGGCGTCCTCATTGGCATCCCGCTCGTGGCAGCGATGTATTGGCACTACCTGAGCGTGGACCTCAGCGTGTGGCGCAGCTTCGGCTATCCAGCGGAATCCGCGCAGCGCGTGGCCGCCTCCCAGGCCGTGATCACGGTCATGTGGTGGACCCTCACCACCGGCCTCGCCGCCCTGGCTTCGTGGGTGATTCACAGATTGCGCAGGGAGGTCAGAGAAATCCAAAGCCTCGGCCAGTACAACCTCGAGCGGAAGCTGGGCGAAGGCGCGATGGGCGTCGTGTACGAGGCGAAGCACGGGATGTTGAAGCGGCCGACCGCCATCAAGTTGCTTCGGCCCGATATCGCCGATCCCGATGCGCTCGACCGGTTCCGGAGAGAAGTACAGCTGACCGCCAAGCTCACCCATCCCAACACCGTCACGATTTACGACTACGGCCGGACGCCCGACGGACTCTTGTACTATGCGATGGAGCTGCTCGACGGGGCAACGCTCACCGAAGTGGTGAAGGCTAGCGGGCAACAGCCGATCGCGCGCGTCGTGCGGATCCTTCGGGACGCGGCGCTAGCGCTCGACGAAGCGCATCAGATTGGGTTGATTCACCGGGACATCAAGCCGAGCAACATCATGCTTGCACGCCAAGGCGGCGTGCCCGACGTCACCAAGGTGCTCGACTTCGGTCTCGTGAAGAACCTAGGCAAGGTCGACGATCTCGAAATGACCAACACCCTATCGATCAAGGGAACTCCGCACTACTTGAGTCCCGAGGCCATCCAAGATCCACAGGGGATCGACGGCCGGACAGACCTCTACGCCCTCGGGGCGGTCGGCTATTACCTCTTGGCCGGACGCCACGTCTTCCAGGGGAAGACGATCATGGAAATCTGCCTGCATCATCTGCACACCAAGCCCCTCCCGCTCATCGAGGTGGATTCCGACGACGTGCCCCCGGGACTCGAGGAGTTGATCTTTGCATGTTTGGAAAAGGCCCAGTCCGACAGGCCCTCGTCAGGCGAGGAGCTTGCGGATGCCCTCGATCGTATCGACGTTGCGCACTGGACGCGCGCGGACGCTGAAGCCTGGTGGAGCTCTTTTGGTGAAGACATCGAGAACGCAAAGCAGCCGCCGCCGCCGCCCGACGGCACCGAACAGACGGTCGCGGTCGACCTCGACGAGCGTAGCTAGATCGAGCGGTGGTCCCGCCGGAGCGGATGTTCGGGCGGTACCTCGACCAGGATGAGCACCAAGCCATCGGGGTCGGACACGCGGAGCTCGACCAAGCCCCACGGCTTTTCGACGGCGCTCTCGATGATCGGAACCCCAGCGGCGCGGAGCTCTCGTTCCGCCTGCCGCACGTCCCGCACCTGGAGCCAGAGCTCCGTGGAGGAAGCGGGTGGCTCGACCTGGTGATCGGTGAGCTCGAGGTAGCCCCCGCCCAAAAAGAAGACGACCCCGCGGGACTCGCCGCGGCCGAACTCCCGCATGGGGTGAAGGCCGAGGACATCGCGGTAAAATCCCACGCTGCGTTCGAAATCGCGCGGGTGCAGCATGAAACGGCTGGAAAGTATCTCCATGGGGTCCGGACTTGGAGCTTACATTGTACGGTGGGGAGCGCGGGGTATATTCGACGAGCTAGTCTTGCTTGATTCAATCCTGCACATGAAGGTTTGGCGCGCCGCCCTCGTGCTCTGCGTCGGGAGTGCGTGGGCGGTAGGTTGCGCTTCCGAAACGACCGTGCCCATGGCAGAGGGGATCTTCGGCGAGCTCGGCTCACCTCTGCCCTCGGCCACGCCCGAACAGATCGGGGCATTCGAGCGAGGGCGCGAGGTCGCCCTTCGCCGATTCACTCCGGAAGACGGCCTGGGGCCGGAGTTCAATCTCACGTTTTGCGCTGGCTGCCACGAAAAGCCCGTCTTTGGTGGAGGCGCAAGCCACTATCGGGACTTCCTGCTGGTCGGGGACGAGCTCGCGCCCGACACCGTCGTGCCGCGGGGCAAAAACGGAGTGCAACGGCAGTTCTCGCTCGACTCGGGGCGCGCGCCTTCCGATCAGCTCACGAATCTCAGCGCGACTCGCAACCCGGTTGCATTTTTTGGCGCGGGCCTGCTCGCTGAGATTCCCGATATCGAGATCATGAGCCACGCCGATCCGGACGACTTCGATCAAGACGGGATCAGCGGCCGGATGAACTACGACGGACTGCTCGTCGGACGATTCGGACGCAAGGCGCAGACGGCGCAGATCGAGCTCTTCATTCGGGGCCCACTCTTCAATCACATGGGGATCACGTCGGAACCGCTGTCGGACGAGCGAAGGGCGGACCTTCCCACGGTGAAGGTCGTGTCGGCTCCCGAGGCATTCAGCCCCATCGACCGCGTGGGCTCGATTATCGCTGCTCAGGCGGTCATCCCAGACGAGCCCACGGTCGACCTCGACGACATCCCGGACCCGGAGATCACGGAGTCCGACCTGTTTGATTTGGTCTCCTTTGCCTTGCTCTTGGCGGCGCCCGAGCCCGACGAGCCGACGCCGCAGACCGAGCTTGGAAGGGAGACGTTCCACGAGATCGGGTGCAACGAATGCCATCGCCCGTCGTTGCGGGGGCCTCGTGGCGCGATCCCCGCATACACCGATCTCTTGCTTCACGACATGGGGGACGCACTCGCCGACGGGTTCCCGATGGGGGAAGCCACCGGCCGCGAGTTCCGTACGCAGCCGCTGTGGGGCGTCGCTGCCGCGAGCCCATACCTGCACGACGGACGGGCTCGAACGATCGACGCAGCGATTCGGGAGCACGACGGGGAGGCAGCTTCGATCCGCGATGCGTACGTAGCCCTCTCGCCGGCGGGCCGCGAGGATTTGATCGCGTTTCTCGAGTCGCTCGGGGGTCGCTCGCAACGAACCGGGGGCTTGTTGCCTCCGGACGCGGAGATTCCGAGCGCGGGCGAGTATGGAGCGCCGCTCTCCGATCTGAACGCCGAACAGCGTGCGCTGTTCGAGCAAGGCCGCGCCCTGTTCGACCGTGATTTCGGGTTTTCGGAAGGCGTTGGTCCGCTCTTCAATGGCGACGCGTGCCGGTCCTGTCACTTCGATCCAGTCATCGGAGGCGCCGGGCCGTCGGGTGTCGACGCAATGCGACAGGGAAGCTTCACCGGCTTCGTGTTCACTCCGCCGAGCACGGGTACCGCCCTTCTCCGCCACGCGGTTGCGCCTGTTCGGCCGGAGCCGGACCCCGACGCAAACTTCTTCGAGCCACGACAGACACCGTCGGCACTGGGCTTGGGTCTCCTCGAGCGGATCCCGCGTGAGACGATCGAGGCTCTCGCGGATCCAGAGGATGAAGACCAGGATGGAGTCCGCGGGCGCGCGCACGTGCTCGACGATGGACGGCTCGGCCGATTTGGCTGGAAGGCCAATGTCCCGACCGTTCGCGAATTCGTGCGGGACGCATTCAGCGCCGAGCTGGGGATCACTGTCCCGAACGAGCCGGGTCTGTCGTTTGGCGTCGTGGAGGACGACGACGAAGCCACAGACCCCGAGGTGGACGTCGGCACTGTCGACGCGATCACGGCGTTCATCGCGTTTCTCGCACCGCCGCCGCGAAGCCGGGTCGATGTGACGCTCGAAGATCAGGGCGAGGCGCTCTTCCGGTCCGTCGGCTGTAGCAACTGTCATGTCCCGACGTTGCAGACGGCGGACGGCGTCGATGTGCGCGCGTATACCGATCTGCTGCTACACGATGTCGCGGAGCCCGACGCACTCGGGATCGAACAAGGCGCCGCGGGCATCCACGACTTTCGGACGCCACCCCTTTGGGGCCTAGGGCGGACCGCACCCTACCTCCACGACGGCCGCGCCAGCACGATCGAAGACGCAATCGCAAGGCATGCGGGCGAAGCTTTGGCTGTCCGGGCAGAATTCGCCCAGTTGACCGCCAGAGATCGGGAGGCCCTACTTGCTTTCCTGAGGTCGCTATGAAGAAAGCGATCGCGATCTTGCTAGTGGCCGCCGGGGTCACGAGTTGCGGCGACAGTCAATCCGCGCAATGGGGCCGCCTGCTCGACGCCGACGGCAACGTGCTGCTCGAGCTGGAGATCGCGATCGCGCAAACCGAGTACGAACGCCATGAAGGCCTCCGGCTCCACGGCCCCCTCGCACCAAACGAGGGCTTGCTCCTCGTCTTCCCCGAAGAAGGCCGAGTTTGCATCACGAACGCCGGCGTCCCCTTCCCCATCGACGTCATCTACCTGTCGGCAGACCGACAAGTGATCGCCATCGAGCGAAACATCCCCGCCAACGCCCCGGGCCCCTACTGCCACCCCACCACCCAACTGGTACTGGAACTGGAAGGGGACACTCTCCCCCCCTTCAACTACGCGAAACTAGAGCTGTTCTAGCCCAAAGATCGCAGCGACTCATTTCCTTGGACGGATCCCAGCGCAGAAACCGTGGCAAGTAGTCGCTGCGATCTTTGCCGGAGAAGGTGTGTGGTTGTCTGGGGTTATGGGGGTGGAGAGTGTCCCGCTTGACCAGGAGGGGGGTTGGCAGCAGAATGGTCGGATAATGGTTCAGTACCCGACTGCTATGACTGCTGGGATGGACGCGCGTCGCGCGAG
>CP070713.1:2590706-2595810 GCA_020351445.1 Myxococcales bacterium | reverse complement strand
GGTGATCTTTTCCTCGTCGATTGCGGAGCGTCTTCCCTGATTGCCATGCGGCAGCAGAAGATCGAACCACGGGACGTGAGCAAGATCTTGATCACCCATTTGCATGGGGACCACTTTGGTGGGCTTCCGTTTCTTCTGCTCGACGCCCAGCTGGTTTCCAAGCGCACTGCGCCGCTCACGCTCGTGGGGCCGCCCGGTCTCCAAGAGCGCCTCATGGAGGCGATGGAGGTCCTTTTCGCAGGATCATCCAAAGTGGAACCCAACTTTGAGATCCGCTTCGTAGAGCTCAAGCCCCGAACGCCCACGGTGGTCGATCAGATCGAGGTCACCGCGTTTCCCGCCGCTCATTTCAGCGGGGCGCCGTCGTACAGCCTGCGTGTGGAAGTCGAGCAAAAGGTGTTCGTGTACTCGGGTGACACCCAATGGACCGACACTTTGATCGAAGCGTCGGAACGAGCCGACCTGTTCGTGTGCGAGTCTTACGTCTTCGACGAGGAAATCGCGCTCCACAACACCTATCGCGCGATCATGCAGCACCGCCCACGCCTTACCTGTCAACAGATCGTCCTCACGCACATGAGCGACGACATGCTATCGCGCGACGACGAGGTCGAGCTGCCGATGGCCGAGGACGGGCTGCGGATGATCTTGTAAGAAGAGCTTCCTAGGGTAGTATCCTGCGGATGTTGGACTTTGCCGGCCGGGAAGCGGTCGTGACCGGAGGAACGGGTGCGCTCGGCGGGGCCGTGGTCGGAAGGCTCGTTGCCGCTGGTGCTACCGTTCACATTCCTGTTTACGCGGCCGAAGAGCTGGAGGGCTTTCCGTATCGGGACCACGATGCCGTGAAGCTTCACGAAGGTCTGGATCTGGGGGTCGAATCGGACCTGGTTCGGCTGTTCGGTGCAACGAGCTCGCTGTACGCGAGCATCCACGTCGCAGGTGGGTTCGCGATGGGCCCCATCGTTTCCACGGGCCTCGACGTCTGGGACCATTTGATGCGGATGAACGCAACCACTTGCTTCCTCTCTTGTCGTGAGGCGGTGAGGACGATGGAAGGGCGCGAGGGGCGTATCGTCAACGTCGCGGCGCGGCCGGTTCTCGTGCCAACCGCGCAGATGGGTGCCTATGCCGCTTCCAAAGCGGCGGTTGCCGCGCTGACGCTCTCGCTTGCCGAGGAGCTCTCCGAGTCGTCGATTTGGGTGAACGCCATCGTCCCGAGCATCATCGATACGGCGGTCAACCGAGACGCCATGCCGGACGCGGACTACGATGCCTGGCCGAAGCCGGACGAGATCGCAGAGACCATCGCGTTCCTGGCGTCGCCGCAAAATGCCGCAACCCGTGGCGCTCTCGTTCCGGTTTACGGAAAGAGCTAGCGAGGTGCCATATGCCCGGGCCCGGACATCCAGGGCAGTGACCGATTAACCCTTTTGAAAAGGGGACTGACCCCTATCTGATTTCCGGTAGTATCTGGGGGATGAGGTATGGGTATCTTGGGCGGTCGGGGGTTTCTGTTTCGCGGATCTGCCTTGGCTGCATGAGCTATGGGACGCCGGACTGGCGGCCGTGGATCCATGATGCCGAGGCTTCTGCGCCGTTTTTCAAGCGGGCGATCGAAGCGGGTATCAATTTCTTCGATACGGCCGACATGTATTCGCTCGGGGTGAGCGAGGAGGTGACCGGGCGGTGGCTTCGTGAGTACGGCAATCTCGACGAGCTGGTGATCGGAACCAAGGTCTTTTTTCCTATGAACGACCGTCCCAACATGGGCGGCCTTTCACGAAAGCACATCCAGCAGGCATGTGAGGACAGCCTACGGCGGTTGGGGGTCGAGACGATCGACCTCTACCAAATCCACCGCCTCGATCCGAGCACGCCGATGGAGGAAATGCTGGCCGCCCTCGATCAACTCGTCACTCAAGGCAAGGTTCGATACATCGGCGCGAGCTCGATGTACGCGTGGCAATTCCAGCGACTGCTCTCGATGTCCGATCGCAACGGTTGGGCGCGCTTCGTCTCGATGCAGAACCACTACAACCTCGTCTATCGCGAGGAGGAGCGCGAGATGATTCCACTGTGCGAGGACGAGGGTATCGGTGTCATTCCGTGGTCTCCGTTGGCCCGCGGGATGCTCGCCGGAACGCGCAGCAAGCTCGGGGACAGCTCGACGAGCCGCTCCTCCAGCGACGAGATCGACCAGATCCTCTATGACCAGCCTTCCGATTGGGAGGTCGTCGAGGCGGTCAAGAAGGTGGCGGCCGAGCGTGGGGAGCCGCCGGCCCGCATCGCGCTGGCATGGCTCCTCTGCAAGCCCGCAGTGACCGCCCCGATTGTGGGCGCGACCAAGCTCCAGCACCTCGACGATGCGATTGCGGCAGCTGACATCGAGCTCAGCGCGGACGAGGTCGCGATTCTCGAAGCACCGTATCGCGCACACCCGGTCAAAGGCTTGGCCGCTCCGCGCACGTAGGCGAAGTAGACGTCAGCTTTCGTCGAGCTCCGAGCGCAAACTCCGGATCATCAGGCGTTCGTAGAGGCCGGGCGCGATCCGCGATAAGAGCGCGCTCGTTTTTCCCACCGGCGTGAGCACGAGCCGTCGGCGCCCGGCCCGGGCCGCCTTCAACACTTCCGCCGCCACCTCGTCTGGACTGCCGAGCTGTCCGACCTTGGAGCGGGGCCGGGTGATGCGCTTCCCATCCCCGCCGAGTGTCGAAGCTTCCAAGCCCGACTCCACGAAGGAAGGGCAGACCATCAACACGCCCACGCCTTGTCCAGCGACCTCGGCGCTTAGGCTCTCGAAGAGCCCGTGCATCGCGTGCTTCGATGCGGCGTACCCGCTGCGCCCGTACAGCGGCGCCAAACCGGCGATGCTCGAGACGGCGATGATCAGGCCACGGTTCTCGACGAGGTCGGCCATGCAGGCTTGCGTACAGTGGAGGGCACCGAAGAGGTTGACTTCCATCACGCGTCGAAAGACTTCGGGCCGGGTTTCCGCGAAAGCGCTTCGATGCACGATGCCGGCATTGTTGATCAGAACGTCGATGCTTCCGAACGTTTCGCGAATGGTGGCCATCGTGGTCTGGACTTGTTCCGTGTCGGTGATGTCGCAGGGCAAGGCGAGTGCCTCGATGCCGGCGCTTTGCAGCTCCTCGCGGGCCTCGCTCAACGCGCTCGACGGAAGGTCGGCGATCACGATCTTCGCGCCCGCGACTCCAAAGGTCCGCCCGAGCGCCCTTCCGATGCCGCCGGCACCGCCCGTGATGACGACAGTACGTCCGCGGAAGTCACGTTGGGCCAAGAAGACCTCGCGCGCGGGCGTACAGCTCGAATGCTTCGCGGCTGGTGAGCTGCGGGGTGTAGCCGTACTCCTCTTTGAGGCGCCGGTTCGAGAGCACCGGCCGGTACCGCAGGAAAGCGACGCGCTCCGGCCCGTTCTCGGTCAGGCCGAGCCCCTTGAGCGCCCATAGAATCCCCTTCACGACGGACGCCGGCAGAGGCACGTAGGGCTTGTTGAGCATCCGTGCGATCTCGCGCGGGGTGAGCGCGCCATCGCCGGCCTGATTGTAGATGCCGACCTTGTCCGAGAAGACCGCATCGACGAGACACGCGACCAGATCCTGGTCCCAGATGAATACGAAAGGCGATTTCGAACCCACGATTCCCAGGATCACCGGCTTTTCGAAGAGATCGGTCACGGGGCTATGCACGTCTTCGCCGACGACCGTGCCAGGGCGAAAGACGATCTGCCGAAGCTCGGGACGCTCTTCCCTCCATCGGGCCAACATGCCTTCGACCAGGCGCTTGTTCTTCGAGTACTCGAACTCGTCGTTGCCTCGCAGGGGATCGTGCTCGTCGAGCCACTCGGGATTGTCGGAGTGGTAACCGTAGGCTGCGCCACTCGAGGTGACGATCATCTTCGTGGCCGCGGCGGCTTCGCACGCTTCGAGGATGTTTTTCGTCCCGAGCACGTCGACGCGGTATGCGAGGTCTTTGGGGGCTCCCTTTGGGGCGCGTACGATCGACGCGAGGTGCACGACGGTATCGATGCCATGCTCGCGGAACAGATCCTTGAGCGCGGGGTCGCAGATGTCGTCCTGGTGGTAGACGACGCCCGGGAGCCGCTCGGAACGGTCAACCTCGGTCCAGTCCAGCGCGACCAGCGCCGACAGCTCGTCCAAGCGCTTGGCGAGGGCCGCAACACAGAGGCGACCGACGTAGCCGGCCGCCCCGGTCACCAAGACCGCGGGGCCCGCGCCCATCAGGCGCCGGGCTCCTGATGCATTGCCTTGAACTCCTGAAGTCCAGGCGCGAATAGGTGCATGTTCGGGTCCACGTCGACGTGCACGACCGACGGCTTGCCCGAATCAACGCAACGTTGGAGTGCCGCTTCGAGGTCTGCCGGGTCAGAAACCCGCTCACCGTGGCAACCCATGGCCTCGGCAACCTTGTCGAACGCGATCTCTTCGAAGTCGGCGTTGATCGTGCCCTGTTGTTCTGTCCCGATCACCGGGCGCAGCATGCCGAGGCCGATCGATTGCGTGAGCTTCACCATGCCCCACTGCTTGTCGCACAGCACTAGGTAGATGACGGGAAGTCCGTGGCGCAGCGCGGTCTCGAGCTCTTGGACGTGAAAGCCCATCGCGCCATCGCCGATGATGCACACGACCTTGGAGTCGGGCTTTGCGATTTGGCCCGCGAGGGCTTGCGCCACGCCAGCGCCCAGCATCCCGAACTTGAAGGTCGATAGGAGCGTGTCCGGTCGATTGATCTCGGAGAAGAAGCTCGCCCATACGGTGGCGTTGCCGCCGTCGAAGACGTAGACCGTGTCGTCGCCGAAGAAGCGCCGGCACGTTGTCGGGACTTGGGCGCTGTGCATCGGGCTTCCGGTGTTCTGCAGGGCCATGTCGAGTTGGGCCCGAACCTTCGCCTGATCTTCCACGAGGCTCGCGGTTCGCGAGCGATTGGCCTGGAGGCGCTCGTCACTTGGTGGCGATTGCCGAAGCTCGGTCTCGAGGGCCGAGAGAAAAGTGCCCGCGTCCGCGACGATGGCAAGGTCGGTCGCCTTGTTGAGCCCCAGAATCTCCTCGTCGATGTCGACCTGGAT
>CP070713.1:2587414-2590606 GCA_020351445.1 Myxococcales bacterium | reverse complement strand
CGACGGACTTGCTCTACATGAACCTCGGCCAGGGAGGGCAACTTCCGGTGAGCGGCCGAAGCGCGGACTTCAAGATGCAACAGCTCGCCGCCGAGCTGGTGGTCTTCGGCCAGATCGTCGAATGGTTCGAGCTTGGCGGTGGAGGTCGCGTGAACTTCATCCAATCCGGGCTTACGGCGCCCGCAGAGATGGTTCCGCCCCTGCCCGCGATCGACCTCGACTTCCGCAAGACCTGGTTCGACCCACTCATTGCCGTCCGCTTCTCCGTTCCGTTCAAGGACGACCACTGGCGGCTCGGCCTTCGTGCGGACTTCGGCGGATTCACGGTCGGCTCTACTTATGCGTGGCAAGTGTATCCGTACGGGGGCTACAACTTCGATGGGATCAAAGGTAAGCGCGTCTTTGAGCTGGCGCTGGCCTTCCGCGCGATTGGCATGAAGTACGAGACGGGCAGCGGGCCCAGTAGCTTCGTCTACGACATGATCATCTGGGGCCCGTTGCTGGGTTTCCTGTTCCACTTCTGACGGAGTCCACAGGACTACCGGCGAACCCGCCTGGGTCTCCCAGGAAGAGCGCTGCCTGCACACTCGATCCTCCTCGGACTGCCCGTGCACAAGGCATCGTCGATGCGAGCACGCCAAACGAAAGTACTTGCCTTCGCGCGCTAGCTCGGGACAGATTACGCCTCCACGAGGTGTCCACCATGTCGAAAGACGCTCAGCCCGTTCCCATCGCCGTCAAAGTAGCGTTTTGGTTTTGCATCATCGTCGGCTCCTTAGGGTCCTTCTTCATCTGGAAGGATCTGGCCGACATCAGCCAGTGGATGGTGACCAGTCCGCGCGAACATACGATGGCGGTTTGGTACCACCGCTGGGAAATCACGATGGTCAGCTTCGCCGCCATGGGGGTCGCGTTGTGGCTATGGGTGAAGAACCGCTCCCTACTCAACAAGTACGTGTTCATCGCCATCGGCTTGCTGGCCTTCTTCAACTGGTACGCCGGGTTCATCAATCCAGGTCTGATGATGCGCTCGCGCCAACACGATGGAGTGATCCTATCCGTCGAACAAGCGAGGCCGCATGTCGAACCCGACGAGAGCGTCATCGTCGTCGACATCAACGGTCATGCTCGGGCCCATCCCGACTTTCAGGTGCTCCGCCCGCACGTTGCCGGCAATGATGACAAGCCGATCGGCGGCGAGAACGTGATCATGACGTACTGCGGATTGACCAATCTGGGGATGGCCTACACCCCCGAGATCGACGGCGAGCCGGTGGATCTGCATCCCCGCACCCAGTTGGAAAATAACCTGGTTATGGTCGACAGCATCTCCGGTGAGCCCATTCAACAAATATGGGGTGCGAAAGAAGTCGATGTGGTCGCTGGGAACCCCGCCCGCATGAGGGAGTGGCCGACCTTCCGGATGCCGTTCGCCAAGTTCGAAGAGGCCTATCCCGACGGCGAGGTATTCATCAACGACTACGTGGCCAAAGGTTACATGACCACCTGGATCAGACCGGTGAAACGGCTGTACGACGATTTCGCAGACTTCTTGTTCTCCATCGCGATTACGACTCAACAGGAGCTGGAACGCCCCACCTTCCCAACGATCAAAAACATCGACAAACGGCTGCCCGCCAAGACGTTGGTATGGGGGGTCGATGTCGGCGACGACTACGTGGCGTATACCGAGGAATTCGTCCGCTCACAGGGTGAGCCCATCAACACCCAAATTGGCGGCCGTGACGTCGTCGTCACATACGATGAGGAGTATGAAAGCCTAGGCATCTTCTTCAACGATACCGGCGAGGTCGTCGAAGAGATCGACTTCTTCGGCAACGTCGGCGACACGAAGCTCGAGCGGGTCAATACCGTGAAGGCGGGAGCCTATTGGGTCATCTGGGCCAACTGGTTCCCCGATGCCGAGATCAATCGCACCTAGGCCAACGGCGTAGTCGCGACCCGTTCGTACATGTACGACGCGTGCCGCAGACCTTTCATGAAGTAGTTGTCGACTCGTCGAACGTCGAAACCGCTTCGTGACACTTCCTTGGTGATGTCGATGGTGCCCACCGAGCCCGTATCGAAGCTCCGTGCTTGCCATGGAGTACGGCGGTGGTAGCATCACCCCCCTGCACAAACTTCAAGAGGAGTGATCATGGTCTTTCGTTTTGGTTCGATTCTTCGCAACGTGGCTCTGCTCGGAGCACTCTGCCTTCCGATGATTGCCGGTCCTAGCTCGGCTGACGAAGCGGCCAAGGAGCAGCCCAAGGAAAAGAAAGCCGTCACGGTTCCGGCCGGAACGGCAATGATGGTCAAGACGGGCAGCGAGGTCTCGTCGAAGGACAAGGCCGGCCGCAAGTTCAGCGCGACACTCGAGGCCAATCTCCTCGCGGGGGATGAGGTGATCGCCAAGGCCGGCACGCAGGTCTACGGTGTGGTGGTCAAATCAGTACAGGCAGGGCGGGGCATCGTCGCATCGCACGCCAATCTCGTCTTGGGCCTCACCGACATCAACATCGAGGGAACGATGTATCCGATTCAGACCGGAAGCTTCTCGGAGGAGTCGACCGGCGTAATTCTACAGAGAAAGTCAGTGGTCATTCCCGCTGGTTCCCTTCTCGAGTTCAGGCTCGCCCAACCACTCACCGTGAAGAAGTAAGCGTTCCCCGAGGGCAGCGAGCGCGCCTAACCGTCATCTACGACATGATCACCTGGGGCCTGGAGCTGGGCTTCTGCAGGGGCAGTTCCATCGCATGGTGGCGCGCCACGAGCTCATGAAGAAGAAGTACCCCGACATGCCGAACGCCAAAGGCGTTCCGTTGACGGGGCTGCAGAACGCGCGCCCGGAGACGAAACGGATCTACGAAACCGTCAAGCGAAACCTCGAAGAGATGCCCTTCGACGTGAAGGAGTATCTCGAGGTCGACCTGCCTGCCAAGATCGACCCCGATTGGGGCAACTAGTTTGGTCCCATCGAGGCCGGACCCGCGCGCAACAACAGTGCCACCGATTGGACTCGGACTGCGCTACGCGCTGCTGCTTCGCAGCTCTACGGTTTACGAAGCCGTTGCAGGCGGTTTCCGGAGGGAGCGGTGCGTCTATCTTTGAACGATTGAAGTCAATAGACTCGGCCATTGAGACGTTGCAGGCGGAGCGCCGCGCGTTGCTGGTGGAGCTTCAGAAGAGGGG
>CP070713.1:2584108-2587314 GCA_020351445.1 Myxococcales bacterium | reverse complement strand
GATCCGGAGAGCGAAGATGCCGATCGCCAGTTCGGTGCGTACGTCGAGATGTTGCTCACCAAGCCGGCGCTCCGCCGCCAGATGTCGGAGCGGGCGACTCGCAACGCGAAGGATCGCGCCGATCCGGACGCCTGCGTGAAGCGCTACCTCGAGGTCTTCGAGGTTGCCAGGGATCATGCCAAGCGGGCGCCCGCCGGCTCCGCGGTCAAGGCGTACGGCAACCTCGCTCACTGGACTTGGATGCACTCCCTCGTCGGCGCGATGGGGCTGATGCGCAAGCCTGTGGAACTGAACCGAAACCAAGCGATCACGGGCAGCTGGACGCTCGCGGCTGCCTCCTGAGGTTGGCCCGAGCCAATCCTGGCCAACGCCGCTGGAGCTTCCGCCGCTACTCCGCGGTGAGCAGCTCGACATCCGCTTCCGACGGCACCTTCGGCGGCGGTGGCGGCATCGTCGGCCGTCCGCGGAGCCTCGCGAAGAAGTTGCCCGCGTTTCGCCGCGCATCGTCGAGGATGAGGTAGCTGCAGGGCACGATCAGGAGCATGATCATCGTGGCGGCCAAGACGCCAAAGCCGAGCGATACCGCCATCGGGACCAGGAAGCGTGCTTGCACCGACCTTTCGATGATCATTGGGGCGAGGCCGAAGAACGTCGTGAGCGAGGTCAGCAGGATGGGGCGGAATCGCCGCGCAGCGCCAGAGACGACCGCCTCCCATAGGCCCATGCCTTCCTCGCGATAGCGGTTGATCGAGACGATCAGAAGTAGCGAGTCGTTCACGACGACCCCGGAGAGCGCGATGACGCCCATCATGCTCATCATGCTGAGGCTGACGTGGTCCCACAGGAACCAGCCCATCGCGACATGGCCCCATACCGCTCCCACCATGCCGAACGGAATGGCCGACATGACCAAAATCGGCTGCGCATAGCTTTTGAACACGATCGCCAGCGTCGAGAACATCACGATCAGCGCGAGGCCGAAGCCCATCCAAAGCGCGCCCAATGCTTCGGCTTGGCGCTCTTGCTCCCCGCCGAGGCTATACGCGAGAGCGGGAATGTCGGCGAGCAGCTGGGGGAGCTCGCGTTGACGGATTTGCGCGATGATTTCGTTGGCGTTGGCGCTTTCGTCGGCGACGTCCGCGGTGACGCTGATGTTACGGCGCCCGTTGGTTCGCTTGATGACCGTGTAGGCCTGCCCTCGTTCGATGATGGCCGCCTGAGACAAGGGCATCTCGCCGCCCATGGGCGTTCGGATCACGAGCTCCTCGACGTTGTAGAGCGACTGCCTTTCTTGGAGTGGCAAGCGCACGTATACGCGCACCTCGTCACGGCCGCGTTGTTGGCGCACGGCTTCCGCACCAAAAAACGCCGCCCGAACCTGACGCGCCAACTCGAACTCGGTCAGGCCTTGAGCCTGCGCGGCGTCGGTAAGCCGGAAGTCGATTTGCTCTTTGCCTTTGGTGACGCCGCTATCTATGTCGCGCAAACCGCTATAGGAACCGATCTCTGTCGCTAGGCGCTCAGCGGCGGCCTCGAGCGTTGGCACGTCGTCGTGGATCAACTGAACGTCGACGGCCTTGCCGGTCTCGACACCGATCTCGTAGCTGAAGGTCAGTGAGTCGATGCCAGGAATCTCCCCAATCCCTTCGCGCCAGCGTTCGACGAACTTCTGGGTCGTGAGTTTTCGTTCACCGGCATCGACCAGATAGGTCATCACCGTCGCGTAGTGGCTTGCCTCGCTGGCCTGGGTGCCATCCATGTCGGGGTCGACCCGACTCATCGCTCCGACTTCTTCATACAGCCCTCGCAGCACCGAGGGTCCTTCTCGTTTGGCGTCTTCTTCGTCGATGATCGACTGCGCAACTCCGGCGATGCGGCCCGAGATCCGATCGGTTTCCGACACGGGGGTGCCGACCGGCATCTTCAAGTGAGCGGTGATCAAGTCGCCTTCGACCTTCGGCATGAACTGGAACGGGATCCGGCCTGCGACGTAGCCTGCGGTGGCGACGAGGATGGCGACGGCAGCGGCGATGGTGAAGTACCGCCAAGCCAGCGCCTTTTCGAGAATCGGCACATAGGTGTGTTGAACGTGGTGCTGCAGTCGGTGGGGCATTTCCAACTTACCGATGATGCGCATGATCCAGAGGTAGGGAGCCAGCACGATTCGCAGCCACCAGGGCATCGGATGCGCAAGGTGAGCCGGAAGGATCAAGAGCGACTCCACCAGCGAAATCATCAGCACCGCGATGACCACGATCGGGACGACGCGGAAGAACTTCCCCATCACTCCCGGGACCGCGAGCATGGGCGCGAAGGCAAAGCAGCTCGTTAGAATCGCAAAGATGACCGGTTGCGCGACTTCCTTGGCGCCTCCGATCGCCGCCTCCAGACGCCCTTTACCCTCGGTTCGTTGTTTGTAGACCGCTTCGCCAACGACGATGGCGTCGTCGACCACCATGCCGAGTGTCACGATGAACGCGAAGAGCGAGATCATGTTGATCGAGACATCGGTGACCGGGAAGAACAGCAGCGAGCCGGAAAACGAAATCGGAATGCCGAGCGTGACCCAAAACGCGAGGCGGCCTTCGAGGAACAGGCCGAGCGTCAACAGAACCAAGATGAGACCGATCCGCGCGTTGTTCATGAGCAGCGAAAGGCGCCCCTCGTACATCTCTGCCGTGTCGAACCACGTTGCCGCATAGAGCCCTTCGGGCAGGGTTTCCTGCAGCTTCTCGACGTGCTCGTGCGCCGCCGCCGAGACGGCCAGCGGGGTTTCGGCACCGACCCGAAACACGTTGATCATCACCGCGCGCTTGCCGTTGTAGGTGGCCTCCTTGTCGATTTCGCGGAAGCCGTCTTTTACGACGGCAATATCACGGACCCGCACTTGAGAGCCGTCCGGGCGGCTCCGAACGATGATGTCGCCGAACTCGTTGCCCCGGTCGCGCCGTTCGGTCGTCCGAAGAAGCACCTCGCCGGCATTGGTTTTTACACCCCCGCCTGGAAGCTCGACCGACGCCGCCTTGATGCGGGCTGCGACCTCGTCGAGGGTCAACTCGTGCTTGCGCAGCTGCGCCTGGGGAACCTCGATGCTGATTTCCAACGGTCGAATTCCCGAGAGCTCGACGAAGGTGATGCGAGGGTCGCGCAAGAGCTCGCGTCGGCTGTTTTCAGCGACGGCGCGGAGGGTCGCTTCATCGACATCG
>CP070713.1:2580834-2584008 GCA_020351445.1 Myxococcales bacterium | reverse complement strand
GATGGACTCACCACCAGAGAGCTTCATCTTGGTCGTCATCGCGTTCGCAACGGCCATCTTTGCTGCCGACCATTCGCTCCCGCTGCGGTTTGCGATGTTGCCGATGGTCTCGCCCTTGCGCGCGGTGACGAGTCGCAGACGATTCTCGTACACCTCGTCGAGCTCGCCCTGCGACGGCTCTCGAAAGCTCCTGGCCGTGGCTTCGAAGGTCGAGCGATGCTCGTTCCAGCGATTTCGGAGAGTCGCACCCAACACCTGATAGACCAGGCCGTCCTTCGCAACCCAGGTGAGCAACAGGTAAATCTCCTCACCGCGATCTACGATCCGCGCAACCCCCATGACCGCAGGGAAGCCGTTGATCTTCACGAGCTCGCTGCGGTCGAGCAACGGGATCTCCTCATCGAACTGGTCCGCAACCACTACAGGATCGTCGCCCTCTGCCGCGACCTGCAGCGCGAGCACCGCCGATTCGTCCTTAGGTAGTGCGACCACCGCCGAGGGAGCGTTCGCGTACTCCCAGCCCTTGGGAAAGCTCAAGGCAAAGCCCAACTCGGGGTGGACAAAGCGATGATCGAGGAACACTCCGGCTTTGGCGGACTCCCCGAGCACCATGCCGTCGAGGCGCTGGACGAAGGCCGCCCGATTGATCGCGATTCGATCCGGCGCGGCTACCGAAAGGGTCGCCGCGTACTCCCGTCCCTCGCGGGCGCGATCCGGGGTGGTCGGGTGGGTGTCGA
The DNA here is from genome assembly GCA_020351445.1 of Myxococcales bacterium. Taxonomy (GTDB): domain Bacteria; phylum Myxococcota_A; class Polyangia; order Polyangiales; family Houyiibacteriaceae; genus SG8-38. The sequence continues at coordinate 2,583,271 of CP070713.1, read as the reverse complement.
AGAAGCTCGCGCGGTTCGGATCCCGTCCGCCCTCGAGCTCCTGCTCTCGCGTGAGTGCATCCATGCTGCTTGCCAACGCTGCGGGATCCCACCCCTCGGCCGCGGCGTACTGCTGTCCCAGTCGATCCGCCTCCTCCTCCTGTTTGCGACTGTATTTCGCGAGTACGAGGGCTGCGGGAAGCTGCCCCGCGCCTGCCACCGCACTACCCAGGCCGGGCGATACGACCGAGGCGGCCGCGCCACCGATCCCGGCCAAGACCTGCAGCGGAATCCAACGCCTTTGCGCGGCCTGACGCTGCACGGAATGGCGTGCCGCGACGTGCCCGATCTCGTGGCCGAGGACCGTTGCCAGCTCATCTTCGCTGTTCATCAGCGCGAGAAGGCCGCGCGAAACGTAGATGTAGCCACCGGGCAGCGCGAACGCGTTGGGCTCCTTCATGTCGACGACGTGGAATTCATGTTTGAGGTGACTGCGGTGCGAGTGCTTCACCAGCCGCTCTCCGATGCGCGCCACATAGGCGTTGAGCTCCGCACTGCCCGCGAAGCCCATGTACTGCTCGACCTGTACGGCGGCCTCTCGCCCTTGCTCGATCTCAGCCTCTTCGCTCATCCCCCTTGCACGCCGCCCTTTTCCGGGGTCAGCCGCGCACGCCACCAGGCCAATCGTAACGGCGACCCAAGCGAGGGTGACCGCACGCTTCCGCAGGTTGAAGCTCTTCCGTCGCATCGCTGCGATTGTGTATCGATTTTGGCGTCTAAGCGCCAACGAAAAGCGCTAGCTTGCGCAGGTCGTGAACGACTTCATCGCAGAGACGAGCTAGTCGACCGGCGGGTTGGCTAGATCGGTAGAGTTTCTACGACCCTCTCCACTCGTCCAAAAGCGACGCCGGCGATGGCAACCAACCGAGTGAGGCTATCACTGCAATGAGGATCGTATACGCAGTGGCGACGAGCAGGTCCTGCCTCAGGCTTGCTTTTGTCGTGCTGACCATGCCCGCGATACCTTTGTGTAGGAGCACGAATCCGAGCAGGTTGGTCAACCAGTAGCCCAGGGCGAACGCCGGGAGGTAGAGGCGCTCGTCGAGAAGCGAGAATGGAGCGGCGAACAGATACGCAAGCGGCACATTGACCACCAAGTCGTTCCACCATGACAGCGGCGAAAGCAACCACCCCAGCGCCGCGACGATCGCTCCCTTGGTTTGCCGCCCCCGACGGCGCCGCTCATCCGACTTATCGGGTTCCACCTCGCGTGGACCCTGGCACGCGTACGGCTCATTGGCACGCGGGTGAATCCCGGGTTCGGCTCGCCGGCTTCAGAACAGCAGTTGGAGCTGCACGTTGAGCCGAATGCCGTGGCGCACGCCGGTGTCCCAAAGCTGCGACAACCACGCCGCCTGTCCGACGACCCTGAGGCTGTTTCCGATGATGTGTGAGATGCCCGCCAGCGCGAGCTCGCCGTTGGTGGTCTGATCGCCGTTTCGGCCGTACTGATCCGCTGCCGCAACTGGATCCATGGCATTCATGATCTGAAACTGCCCGTAGCTTCTGGAATCGCTTCGGAGCCAGGGCGTGAGGTAGGTGATGCTGTACCGAACCGCGAGCTCCCACATGAGCGAGAAGCGGTAGCCGACCTCGCCCATGAACCCGATCGGGCCGAAGAGGATCTTGCCTCCCTGCCAGGGCTCGTACCAAGCGACGTAGTTCACGAGGTTCACGTGGACGCTACTGATCTTGACGAGCCACTCGAGGGAAAACCGCAGGGCCAGATCCTCGATCGCGTTGGGCCGCGCATCCCATGAAAAACCGGCGCCTAGGCTCTGCCGCAGTTCTTTGGTTCCCAACAAATCGCTGTTGGAGTCGGTGTTGATGTTCCCGAAGTTCTTGGCGAACCGGCCGGTGAGCTCGGGGTGGAACTCGCTCACGGCCTCTCCAAATCCGATTTCCGAGCGGTTTCGAGGCCGTTCGCCGTACACCTCGGTGATGCCGACTCCGTGCGCGGCACGCACGTTGGTCCCGTTGAAGACACCGAGGGCATACTCCAGATCCCGAAAGCTACGCGCGAACATCTCGGCTCCGATTTGACGCTCGGAGCCGAACATTCGAGTGGTGGGCGGCCAATCGATGAACGAGAGGGCCGCATATGAGGTTGCCCGGTATCGGTCGAAGGGGATCTTGAACTGGCCGATGCGCACAGTCGCGAACTTGTAACGCGTAAACGCAAACCACATGTCGATCAGATCAAAGGCGCTGGGCGTCAGGTTGATCTGGAAGCGGCTTTTAATCCGTCCGTCGATGAACGAGCTCGACAGCGTGAAGCGGATACGGCGAAACTCGAGGAACTCGTTAGAGCGCCTCTGAAACCCTGCGCTCTCGAGCTGCTGGTCGTATTCGAACTCAAGCTGCGCGGCAAAGCCGATTCCGATCCAGTCGTCCGTCT
>CP070713.1:2578122-2580734 GCA_020351445.1 Myxococcales bacterium | reverse complement strand
TTCTCTTGGGCGTCAAGACGTGGGCTTCGTTCGACAGATCCGGCCTCGCGTTGAGCCCGGACAGCACGCCGCTCGACCCCAACCAACCGAACCGCGAAGACATCCGCGTCTATGCAGGCATCTTTGGCGAGTATCGATTCAAGGCCTGGCTCGCGTTGTTTGGCGAGGTCGGCTACCTGGCGGACTTCACCGACTTCCAATACGTGGGGGTCGACCCGTTGCTCGATCCCGCGGCGAACTATCAGAGGTTTGATGCATGGCTTGGTCTTCGCGTGTTCTACTAATCAGCACTGTTGTGCTCTTGGCGCTGGGGGCCTGCGCATGTAGCAAGCGCGGCGTGCAAGCGACCGAGGTGCCGCCTCCGGCCACCGACGACACGACCCTCGGGCCGGGTGACGTGTTCTCGGTGCGGGTCTACGGCGAGGAGGCCATGTCAGGGAGCCACCAAGTGGCCCCGGACGGCACGATCAACTTCCCACTCCTCGGGGCCGTTCAGGTCAAAGGCCTCGAGCCCACCGCGGTGGCTGACAAAATCCAAAACGAGCTCCGAGAGCGGGACCTCATGCGCAATCCGCACGTGTCGGTGTATGTCGAGGCGTATGGGTCGAAACGTGTCAGCGTCATGGGCGCCGTGGCCAACCCGGGCACCTTCCCGCTCGAGCCGGGCATGACGGTCGTGCAGGCGATCAGCATGGCGGGCGGCTTCTCGTCGTTGGCCAACCGCGACGGGACGGTCGTCACGCGGCGCGTGGGGGAGGAGATCGTGCGCTATCGGGTTCCGGTGGCGCGCGTCACCAAGGGCCAGGCCGAGGATATCGAAGTCGCTGCGGGCGACATCATCTTCGTCCCCGAGCGCCTCTTCTAGCCGCTCAGAGGCTCCAGTAGAGCAGGTCGCTTCTCAGGTCGCTCAACTCGTCCGGGCGAACCAACGACTTCACGTCGATGAAGAGGCCGCCCTCGCGGACGCTGTCCGCGATCCGGTCGAGCTGATCTAGGTATTGCTTGTGGGGGACCGCGAGGATGACGCCGTCGAGGTCGGTGAGGGCGTCGAAAGGACGGAGCTCGATGTCGTACTCGCGGAGCGCCTCCTCGCCGGACGCCAAGGGGTCATGGACGATTGGGTCGATGCCGTACTCGCGGAGCTCGCGGGTGATGTCCGGCACGCGACTGTTCCTCAGATCGGGCACGTTCTCCTTGAAGGTGAATCCGAGCACACCGATGCGTGCGCCCTTGATAGCGCGGTCCTGCTTGCGAAGCAGCTTGATCGTCCGCTCCGCCACGTAATGGCCCATGTCGTCGTTGATGCGGCGCCCTGCCAGAATCACCTCGGGATGGTACCCGAGCGCTTCGGCTTTGGCCGTCAGATAGTACGGGTCGACTCCGATACAGTGACCTCCAACTAGGCCGGGGGTGAACCGCAAGAAATTCCACTTCGTTCCCGCGGCATCGAGCACGTCTCGTGTTCGAATGCCCAAACGATCGAAGATCAAGGCAAGCTCGTTCATCAAGGCGATATTGACGTCGCGCTGGGTGTTCTCGATGACCTTGGCCGCCTCGGCGACCTTGATCGAGGGCGCGCGGTGGACCCCGGCGTCGACCACGCTCTCGTAGGCGCGGGCCACGCGCTCCAATGTGTCGGCGTCTTCACCTGACACGACCTTGATGATCTTTTCGAAGGTGTGAAGCTTGTCACCCGGATTGATCCGCTCCGGCGAATAGCCGAGCTTGAAATCCTGCGACTGACGCAGGCCGGAGGTCTCGGCCAAGACTGGCCCGCAATGCTCCTCGGTCACCCCGGGATAGACGGTCGACTCGTAGACGACCAGCCCCCCTGGAGCGAGCGCGCTGCCAACGGTCCGAGTCGCGGAGAGGAGCGGCCCGAGATCTGGGCGCCGGTCGGAATCGATCGGAGTCGGCACCGCGACGATGAAGAACGTGCAACCCCGGAGATCGGTGGGATCACTCGTGAACTTCAGCGTGCTCTCGCGAAGCTCGGCGTCGGTCACCTCGCCGGTCCAATCGTGGCCCGCAACGAGCGAGCCCACGCGGGCCTCGGAGACATCGAAACCCACCGTATCCTCGAACTTCCGGGCAAACGCCAAGGCCACCGGCAACCCCACGTACCCGAGCCCTACGACTGCAACGCGCTCACTCATGATGCGTCCACCTCGTGCCGGAACCATTCGGCCGTAGCCGACAATCCTCGATCGAGCGGAGTCGGCTCTCCGAGAATCGAAACCATGACCGCAGGATCGAGAACGGAACGTTCCAGGTCTCCCGGCCGGTGGACGCCGTCGTTGACGATGGCTGGCTCGTCCGCGAGGCTCACCAGCAGCTCCGCAAGCGTTCGGGTGGAGGTTCCGACACCGGTCGCGATGTTGATCGTGCAGCCATCGAGCGCTCCGTCGAATGCAGCGAGATTCGCGCGGACCGCCTCATTTTATGTGCGGGAGCTCTCGGGAGCGCACGCATCGTGCTCCAATCATTAGACGAAGACAATGCCAGGGTCCCTGTCTTAACAAACCCTTATACCTACGTGCCTTGCTTCTTCCCTGCCCGGCTGGGGTTGCCGGAAAGAGACCGACGCACCGCACTTTCCCAGCTCAGCGGCA
>CP070713.1:2574678-2578022 GCA_020351445.1 Myxococcales bacterium | reverse complement strand
GGTTGGGTGGATTGACTGCGCTATGAGCCAGCGCTACGGGTTTTACCCTGCCGGGCGGCCCCTGTCTGACAACCTGCGAATGGAGAAGAGAATCATGTTTAGAATTCCTGTTATTGCCTCGGTGCTCTCGCTTGGTTTGCTCATGGGCTGCGGTGAGGACGCCGCAGAGCGAGAAACCATAGATGACATCCTCGGTGGGCGCACGGTCAACGGCTGCGACCCAGAGGAGTACGAGGACCTGACAGGGTCCCCGAGTGTGACCATCACCGACGACGACAACGCGTGGGAAGTCCCCCACAACCGATGTATCATCGTCAGCGCAGGAACCGCGGTAACCTGGCAGGGCAACTTCGACACGCACCCGCTAGTCGGTGGTGAGTCTCCCACCACGGATACCAGCAGCCCGATCACGCAGGCGAACGCCAGCGGCACAGACGATGTGACCGTCACCTTCAGTCCAACGCGAGGCCAAGCGTTCCCCTACTTCTGCGATGTCCACAGGACGGACATGCTCGGCGTCATCGTCGTCGTCCCGTCCACGTGAGCACTTTTCGACGCCTCCCCTGAGGCGGCCTTGGGTGTGTGGGGCGGAGACGGGCTGGCCCCGTCCACGGTTTTGATATGGCTGCTTAGAAATGGATCGGACGACTTACCGACAAGTACGTCGGGCCCTCTCGATGGCGTGCGGGCTCATGTTCGTGGTTGGTTGCGGCAACGACGACGGCGGCACTTTCGAACCCGTCGCCCTCATTTCGGCAACACCGCTCAGCGGCCCGGCCCCATTGACGGTGACGTTCGACGGAAGCGCTTCCAAGACTTCCTCGAGCTCGAGGCAATACGAGTGGGACCTCGGGGACGGAACGTTTGACGACCGAGAGAGCTTCGAGCACACCTACACGGTTCCCGGCTACTACAGGGTGACCTTGGCGGTCAGGGATGCCGACCGAAATGCCGGCACGGATTCCGTGGAGATTTTCGCCGCCGCCGACCGGCCGCTTTCGATCTCCGGCACGGTGACCGCGTTCCCCAACCAGGTCACCGATTCCGACACCAACAACCCACGCGCGCCTGACGCGCCGAACGACGAACGGGCTGACGCCCAGACGATTCCCAGCCCCGCGATCGTCGGCGGTTTCCTGGCCGCCACGCCGACCGGGCGAGCCGGCGATCGCTTCGCGGACACCGCTGACGAAATCGATAGCTACGCGGTCGAGCTCGAGCCCGGGCAGACCGTCCAACTCGCCATCGCCGACTGGGCATCAACCGAGCCCTCGCGCATCGACTTCGATCTCTTCGTCTTCGACGCGGCGAGCGGAAACTTGGTCGTCGATTCCGTTGGCGACGGCCAGTTTGAAACGGTGCTGATCCCACAGGCAGGCAGCTACCATCTCGTGGTGATGGCCGAGCGCGGCTTTTCCAACTACACGCTCTCGGTCGGCGTGACGCCGGCGGCGCCAAGCACGGGCGGCCTCAGCACCTCCGCAGAGCTCGTGCCGGGCGAGATCATGGTTCGGCGAGCGCTGGCGTCGAAGGCTTTGGGCGATCAGGCCGAGCCTTTCGGCGTGGAGGTCCTGGCGGAAGGCGGGTCGGGTGTGTTGCTCGGCAGGCTTCCACCAGCGATCGCGCCCAAGGCGGGTGGCAGCGTCGCGGCGTCGCCGGTGGCCGCGCTGGGCTCGTGGGCTCGGGGGATCTCGGATGAACAGCTCGAGAAACTTCGCACCCTCTACGAGGTCAAGCGGCTCCGCGCGCGCCCAGACGTCGACCACGCAGAGCCGAACCACATCGTGCGCCCGGTGCTGACCCCGGACGACCCGCGCTACCCCAGGCAGTGGCACTACCCGCTCATCGGACTGCCGCAGGCGTGGGAGCTCTCGACCGGGAGCTCGAACATCATCGTTGCCGTGGTCGACACCGGTGTATTCCTCGAGCACTCCGAGCTTCAAGGAAAGCTCATCGACGGGTACGACTTCATTCAAGATCCCGCGCGCGCTCTCGACGGCGACGGTATCGATCCGAACCCCGACGACCCCGGGGACGGGGTGGTTCTGGAGTTGTCGTCGTTCCACGGCACTCACGTGGCGGGCACCGTGGGCGCGGAAACGAACAACGAGCTCGGCGTCGCAGGGGTCTCCTGGGGGGCTCAGATCATGCCGGTGCGGGTCCTCGGCCAAGGCGGCGGCACCAGCTTCGACGTGCTCGAAGGCGTGCGTTACGCCGCCGGCCTCCAAAACACGTCGGGCAACCTCCCGGAACGCCGAGCCGACATCATCAATCTCAGCTTGGGCGGCTCAACGTTCTCTCAGTTCACGCAGGATGTCTACGCCCAGGTACGCGACGCTGGGGTCATCCTGATTTCCGCCGCCGGCAACGACGCCGTCTCGGTGCCGTCCTATCCCGCATCGTACGAGGGGGTCGTGTCGGTGTCCGCGGTGGGTCCTGACAAGCAGCGCGCACCTTATTCGAACTTCGGGATGTTCGTCGATGTCGCCGCACCTGGCGGGAACCTGGGCCTCGACCTCGATCGAGACGGCCTGCCCGACGGCGTGTTGAGCACCCACGTCCGGTTCGAGGAAGGGGAGCGGACGAGCGCCGTCCGAGTCATGGAAGGCACCTCCATGGCGTCCCCTCACGTGGCCGGCGTCGCGGCGTTGATGAAGTCGGTCTATGCAGACCTCACGCCCGCAGACCTCGACGCGCTTCTCGCAGGCGGCTTGATCACGGAAGATCTCGGCGACGAGGGGCGTGATGACGTCTACGGGTACGGGCTGATCGATACGGTAAGAGCGCTGCAAGAGGCCGTGCGGCTCGCGGGGGGAGGTGATCTGCCGTCGCTGCTCGCTGTCTCGCCGTCGCTTCTGGTCTTCGAGTCCGGCATCACGGAGCTGATGCTGGAAGTCGTGAAGGTGGGAGCCGACCCATTGACCGTCCAAGACATTTCGGCGAGCGATGAATGGATCGTCGAGGTGACCCCCGTCGACGTGGACCAGGCGGGCCTCGGAACTTACCGAGTGGTAGTCGACCGAACCGAGCTTCCCGATGGGGCTTACCTGTCGACCCTCACTTTCCTTGCCAGCAACGGCGAGAGCTCTGCGGTCACCGTGTTCATGCGCGTTGGTGACCCAAGCGGACCGGGCGACGCTGGCCTGGTGTACGTCGAGCTTCTTGATGCCTCGAGGCCGAGCGAGATCCTCGAAATCGTGAATGCGGGGGCGGACCGGCTTCACTCTTACTCGTTCACGAGCCTCCCGGCCGGCCTCTATTATGTGGCTGCTGGCACCGACAACGACAACGATGGCGATCTCTGCGACGAGGGAGAAGCCTGCGGCGCCTATGCAACGCTGTCG
>CP070713.1:2571994-2574578 GCA_020351445.1 Myxococcales bacterium | reverse complement strand
CCGATGCGGAAAAGGCGGGCGTCTCGCCAGGCTCGGGCGACCCAGAGCTCCTCGAGGTAGCCCATGCCGCCGTGGAATTGCACACACTGGTCCATGATTTCTGCGGTTACGTCGCCGACGTAGGCCTTCGCCATCGATACGATCCGGGTCGTCTCCATCGACAGCATGCCCTCGTTCACGTACTTGTCTTCGTTGTACGCCGCGCACGCGTTGTAGGTGAGCGCCTTGGCCGCCTCGTACTTCGTGTACAGGTCGACGAACTTCTGCTGCCAGTATTCGCGCTTGATCAGCGGCTTCCCAAACGCGACGCGCTCACGGCCAAATTGCACCGAACGGTCGAGAGCCAGCTTCGACCCGGCAAGCCCACTCACGCAGCCGACCAAACGCTCCGATTGGAAGTTCTGCATGAGATAGACGAAGCCCATTCCCTCCTGGCCCAGGAGGTAGCGTGTTGGAACGCGAACATCTTCGAAGAACAGCTCGGCCGTGTCGCTCGCCCAGTTGCCGGCCTTCTCGAGCTTCTTCGAGATGCTGAAACCTTTGACATCCGTCGGGCAAACGATGATCGAGATGCCGCTATGACCCGCATCGGGGTCGGTCTTGACCATCAGCGTGACGAAGTCTGCGCGCGTGCCGTTGGTGATGTACGTCTTTGAGCCGTTGATGACGTATTCGTCGCCAACCTTGCGCGCGGTGGTTCGAAGCCCCGCGACATCCGAGCCTGCGCCCGGCTCACTGACACCTAGCGCCGCGACTTTGTCGCCCCGAATCGCAGGCGCCAAGAACTCGTCCTTCACCTCGCGTGAGCCGAGGTCGTTGATCACCGGCGTCGCCATGTCCGCCTGCACCAACAGGCCCATCGTCACACCGGCCGAGCCGCAGCGGGCGAGCTCCTCGGACTTGACCACGCTCATCCAGAAGTCTCCGCCGCCGCCGCCGACGTCCTCGGGGTAGTGCGCGCCGAGGATGCCGAGCTCTCCGGCTCGCTTGAAGACCGAGTTGGGGAAGATCTTCTCCTCCTCCCACTGGTCGACCTTGGGCGCGAGCTCGCTCTCCGCGAACGTCCGGACTTGCTGTCGGAAGATCTGGTGCTCTTCCTTAAAGGGCTGGAATGTAGACGACATAGCTCCCCTCGCTCCGAGAATGAATGAACGTTCATTTAGTACCCGGAGCCTACCGAATTGGCAAGCACCGAAGCCCGACGCGACGCCAGACGCGCTTTCTACTGGTTCGGGGGCTCGATCGGCTCGCTGGGGGGCGCCAGGACGATCGCGCTCATCCGCTCGGGGTAGAGTTCTGGCTTCAGCTCGGCACGCAAATCGGTCATCAGTTTGTTGAGGGCGGCCTCGCGTCCCTGACGCCAGAGCTTGCGACGGATCAGGCCACTCGACTGTTCCAGTGTCTGGACCTTCTCCGGGCGAACGCCGGTGAGCTCCAGCACGCTCCACTTCCCGTCACCGAGGTCGAGCGGCTTGCTCAGATCTCCGGTCTCGTCGAGCTCGAACGCGGTCTTCGCAAGCGTGGGGTTGATCGCATCCGTGTCCCTCTTCCCTACGAGGGTTCCGTCCTTGGTGAAGTATAGGAGGTCGCCCCCGCGAAGCTTGGTTTCGGTATCGAGGCTCCTCTCCTTGGCCAACGCACGGAAGTTGGTGCTCTTGTTGGAGCCGAGCTGTGTCAAGATGTCTTGAGCCTCTTGCTTGCTGGCGACGAGGATGTGCCTCGCCCGGCGCATCTCGGGCCGCCGAAACTGCTCAGGATTTTCTTCATAGTACTTCGCGATATCCCCTTGGGGGACATCGTCGGGCGACACGGCCTGTTCGAATTCTTTGCGCACGAACAACTGAATCAGCGTCTGGTCGAGGAACCTCGCGACCTCGGCATCCTGCTCGTATCCGAGCTTCTGGGCGCCCTGATAAAACAGCTCATTCTTAACCTGGTCGTCGGCAAACGCGCGGAGCACGTTCGGTTCTGCGAATCGCTTGCGCGCGTACGCAGAGCGCGCGTTGATCATGTCCTCTAGCTCGCCGACCGTGATCGTCGCGCTACCGACGGTCGCGAAGACCTTGGCGCGACGCGCCTCGTCGGCGCTCGGGGGCGCTTCTTCGGCCAGCGCTTGCACCGCGAACAGCCCACCCAACACGAGGGAAACCAACAAAATCCGTCGCATGGGCGCCCAGCGTTTCACGAGGCTACGATGCGGTCAAGGCCCGTGCTCGGCGAAGAAGACGGCCAGCTCGGAAGCGAGCACGTGCGGCTCGAACCAATGAATCATGTGTCCGACATCGGGAATTTCGACGAAACGATGATTTTCGATCTTGCTGACTCGATCCTGCTCGTCTTCCAGACGGAAACCCCGCGCCCCCGAGACGACCAGGGTGGGCGCGGAGATCGCTTTGAGTAGTTCTCCAAACGAATCCGCTTGGAAAGGGCGGGGTGACCAAGTCTTGTGCAGCGGATCGAACGTCCATTGAATCCCTCCATCCACGGCTTTCGTGCTTTTGCTCACGAGAAACAGGCCGAGCTCTTCGGTGAGCTCCGGGTTTTGAACTCGCATCCGTTTCAACGCGGCTCGTTCGTCGCTCAT
>CP070713.1:2566369-2571894 GCA_020351445.1 Myxococcales bacterium | reverse complement strand
GACCGCCGCCAAACCCTCATCGCCTTCGAGGATATGTTCGTGTGGAGTCCCGATGGAACGAGAGGACGACACACGTTTTACAAGAACAACGAAATGGCAGGCTATTGCGCGGTGCTGCATGCGCTGCAACTCAAGGGCATCGACGGGCACTACGGCAACCAACGCAAGGTGATCATTCTCAGTTTCGGAGCGGTCAGCCGCGGGGCCATCTACGCGCTCAAGGCCCACGGTTTCCGGGATATCACGATCTGTATCCAGCGTCCCGACCACGAGGTGCGAGAGGAAGTGCTGGATTGCCACTACGTCCGAATCGTGCCCGGCGGGGAGGGAGAGGCACGCATGCTGGTGGTGGAACACGACGGTGCCACGCGCCCCTTGATCGATCTCATCAACGAATCCGATATCATCATCAACGGGACGTTTCAGGAACCCGACAATCCCCTGATGTTCGTGACGGAGGCTGAAAAGACCTGTTTGCGGTCGGGCTGCCTGATCATCGACGTGAGTTGTGATGAAGGCATGGGGTTCTATTTCGCCAAACCCACGACGTTCAGGGAGCCCATTTTCAAGGTGGGACGGGTGGACTACTATGCGGTCGATCATACGCCCACGTATCTTTGGGAGAGCGCGTCGCGTTCCATCTCCGCCGCCCTGATCGTTCATATCCCCTCGGTGGTGGCAGGCCGGGAAAGCTGGCAACAGAACGAGACCATTCGGAGGGCAGTGAACGTAGACGCCGGCGTAGTGGTGAAACCCGCCATCCTGTCATTTCAGCACCGGAAGCCGGACTATCCGCACGACCCGTTGTGATCCTGCCAGCTCTGTGCGATTCACGGGACTCCACAAGCAGTCGCACGAGTCTCCCGGACCGGACCACCCCGGGGAGCTCGTCGAGCCTGCCTTGACAAGGTGCCTTGCGGCCTATATCGTCCTTGCAGGTTCCCGGTCGCAACCAATCGTACAGAAACGACTTTTTGCCGTGCCGAAGCCGAGCCGAAGTGCGTCGCGCCTCGGCACCGATCCTGACCCGTTGTTGGAGTCATGGGCCGGGGACTCGAAGAAAGCTCTCCAGCGGAGAGCGAGGAGTTTGAGAGATGGGAACGAGATTGTACGTCGGCAACCTGCCCTTCAGCGCGGACGAGTCCGCGGTGCGGTCGCTGTTCGAGCAGAACGAGCGCAAGGTCGAGGAGGTCAAGCTGATCACCGACCGTGACACCGGGCGACCCCGCGGTTTCGGGTTCGTCGAGATGGGCAACAGCGAGCACGCCGACCAGGCCATCAGCGAGCTGAATGGCCACTCGATGGACGGACGGCAGCTGAACGTCAATGAGGCGCGCGAGCGCTCGGGCGGCGGTCGCGGCTTCTGATCGACCGTCGGTCCATTTGGAACTAAATCTGGGGCGTCCTTCGCGGGCGCCCCTTTTTGTTGGCATGGGTTCAAATTGATCCCCGCGACACGGCGCAATTCAGGGCAAGGGCCCCGGAGACCGAATGGCCGACCCTCGACCGGAAGTCCGTGCACGCCAACCGGAAAGCAGCGGCGACAACCTGCGGGTCTATCTCAAGGAGATGGGCTCGGTCCCGTTGCTGACGCGCCAGTCGGAGATCATGCTCTGCCGCAAGATAGAGCTCGGCATGCGCCGCGTCATCGGATCTCTTGCGCAGTGTCTCGTCGTCGAAGAAGAGCTTCGACTGATGGACGATCAGATCCGTCGTCGGAGTGTCGGAACCGATTGCTTCTTCGAATGGGAAGGCGTTCCGTCGAGGCGGCGTCTCGAGGACCTGCGTCTGGCGATCCAGCGCATCCAGGCCAGCCTGCGTGAAGCCAGGAGATTCGAAGCCCGGCTGCAACGTCTCAAGCCCGGCGGGCCGACTTACCGGCGGACGGCGTGGGAGGGCGCGCGTCGCAGCGTGACCGCCGCTCGTGAGTTGCGCAAGCTGCAACTGAGAGCGGATACCATCGATCGCCTGGCGCGCGCTGCTCTGCGCTCGAAGAGTCGGCCCGTATGGTCGGCCCGTATTCTTCGCGGGCTGCACGAGATCGAGCAGGCCAGGAGCATGCTGATCCGCAGCAACCTTCGCCTCGTCGTCTCCATCGCCAAGAAATACACCCATTCCCGGGTCGGTTTCCTCGACCTGATCCAGGAAGGCAACATCGGCCTGATGCGCGCGGTGGAGAAGTTCGAATACCGCCGGGGCTACAAGTTCTCGACCTACGCGACCTGGTGGGTGCGCCAGGCCGTGAGCCGCGCGATCGCCGACCAGTCCCGGACGATTCGCGTGCCGGTGCACATGAACGAGCTGATCCTCAGGGTCGCCCACGTCCAGGTCGCCATGGTCCAGCGCTACGGGCGGGAGCCGACTCCGACCGAGATCGCCGAGGAGCTGGAGATGCCCGTGGACAAGGTGCGCCAGGTCCTGCGTCTCGGCCACGCTCCGATCTCGCTCGACAGGCCCGTCGGCGACGACGACGGCGCCGTGATCCAGGATCTCATCGCGGACCACGGCGAGCCGTCGCCCTTTCAGCGTGCCGCGTGGGCCAACCTGCGGCAGCGGACGGAATCGACGCTCGAGTGCCTGACAGAGCGGGAAGCGAGGATCATCCGGCTGCGTTTCGGCATCGGAGGTGGACGCCGGCATACGCTTGGTGAGATCGGAAACGAGTTCACGCTCACGCGCGAGCGAATCCGCCAGATCGAGTCCAAGGCCCTGGACAAGCTGCGCAGGAACTCCGGGACGGCGGCGCTGCGCTGCTTCATCGCTAAGTGAACGGCGTGATCGAGTCTCAGGCAGGCCAGATCCACAGGATAGCCGGCACGCCCGTTGCCAGTACGGCCATGGACACCGGAAGTCCCAGGCGCCAGTAGTCGCCGAATTCGTAGCCCCCCGGTCCCATCACCAGCAGATTCGATTGATGACCGATCGGCGTGAGGAACGCACACGAACTTCCCACGGCGACCGCCATGAGAAGAGGATCGCCGTTGATTCCCAGACCGCTCGCCAGCTGGAGCGCCAGCGGCGCCATCAGAACAGCCGCGGCGGCGTTGTTGACGATGTTCGACAGCGCCATCGCGGCGGCCATCAGAAGAGCGACGATTGCGACCGGTCCGAGTCCTCCACCGAATTTCTCGAAGTTCTCCACGATGAGTCGCGTCGTACCGCTGGTCTCCAATGCGCCCCCCACGGGAATCATCGCGCCCAGGAGCACGATCACCGGCCAATCTACTTTCTCGTAGATGTCTTTCACCGACACGCGTCTCAGGAGGACCATCAACAACACCGCGGCAACGAGGGACACTTCAATCTTGACCATGCCGAACGCGGTGCACAGGATCGCACCTGCGAAGATTGCGGGCACGACGGGATCGAAACGCCGCCTGGGAGTGAGCTGGGAGTCCGCCAATTCGAGACAGTCCAGTCGGGTCAGCGTCTCGTCCATGGCCTCAGCTTCGCCCTGTACCATCAGGACGTCACCGGGCTCGATACGGGTGTGGCCGAGTCGGCCGACGATGTCATGCCCTTGACGGGACACGCCGAGCAAGTTCAGGCCGTAGGACGAACGCAATTGCAGTCCCGTTGCCGTTCGTCCGCTCAACCGGGATTGCGGCAAAACGACCGCCGCAACGACGGAGAAATCGTCGATCTGCAGGCGATTCGCCTTGAATCGCCGTTGACCGGTGACTTCCAGGCTGTGATCGCTGATCAGCTCTTGCAACGATTCCTGATCCGCCTCGATCACCAATAGGTCTCCCGCAAGAATCTGGACGCTGCGGCGCGGCGCGACCAGCTCCTCGCCGCGGCGCACCAAGGCGACGACGCTCAGATCGCCATGTCCTCGCTCTTCCAGCGTTCTGAGGGTCTGGTCGATCAGCGCGCTGCCCTCGGGGACGATGACCTCGGTCATGTAGGGATCGATGTGATCGAGCGGTCTCGTTTCATCCACCGGGTCGCGCTGGGGAATGAACCGACCGGAAAGCGCCATCATGGCGACAATACCCCCGGTCGCGACCATCAGGCCCACCGGTGCAAAGTCGAAGATTCCGTAGCCTTCAAGACCGGCCTGATCGCGAAAACTCGCGACAATGATGTTGGGCGGCGTTCCGATCAACGTGATCAACCCGCCGAGCATCGACGCAAACGCCATCGGCATCAGGTATCTCGACTTGTGGACTCCCTGGGCGCGAGCCAGATGCACCGCGACGGGAAGCATCAGGACGAGGGCCCCGATGTTGTTCATGAATCCGGACAGAGCCGTGACCGTGATCATGAGCACGGCAAGCGTACTCCAACGGCCCACAGCGACGACTGCCAATCCACGACCGAGAAGCGCGACCACCCCGGAGGTCTCCATCGCATAACTGATGACAAGCATGGCGGCGACGGTGATGATCGCGGGATGGCCAAAGCCGGAGAACACTTCAGCGGCATCGACCAACCCGAACAGCGCGACGACAACCAGGGCCGCGATGGCGACGACGTCATAACGCCAACGCCCCCAGGCGAAGAGCACGAGAGATGCAACGAGAACGCTGCTGATGACGACGTGGTCTGTGTTCATCGGACTCCAGCGTCATGCCGTAGAGCGGGTAGCCGGCGAGACATCGACACCGTGAGGGCCGGCGTGGCCCGGAAAACCGGAGCGCCAATCGATCACCAATCGAAATCCGCGCTCGATGGTAGCAGCTGTGGCGCGGTGGGTGAGACCATTGTCGTGGGTGCTGACCTTCGTCCGCTGCGGCGCGCTTCGACCATCGATCCACTTGGCCTACTGGGCGTCCTTACCCCGAGATGCGTTAACCCGATCGGTTTGTCGGCTTTTTCGTTCGGCCCGGAGATTCGCCGATCAAGCCATACTTTTTTAGCTTTCGGTACAGCGTCGCCGAGCCTATCTGGAGCTGTTCGGCGGTGCGCGTCTGGTTTCCGCCGTTCAGCTCCAGCACCGCCAGGATGTAATCCTTTTCGACTTCGGTCAGCGGCTGCACCGTTGTCCCGTCAACCACCGGCTTGGGGAACGCCTGACGGATCTCCTGGGGCAGATCTTCGAGGTCCACGCGACTACCGCGGGCGAGCGCGACGGCACGTTCCATGGCGTTTTCCAACTCGCGCACGTTGCCCGGCCACTCGTAGCGTAGGAGCTGATCCACGGCACGTGGAACGAGGCCCGAGATCTTGCGCCCCATCCGAACCGCCGCGTCCGCCAGAAGCACCCGGGCGAGCGGCAAGATGTCGTCCCGGCGGTCGCGGAGCGGAGGAACGTGCAGCTCGACGACCTTGAGCCGGTAGTAGAGGTCCTGCCGGAAGGCGCCGTCTGCGACCCCGTGCGCCAGGTCGCGGTTGGTGGCGGCCAGAACCCGTACATCCACGGGTCGGCTCCTGCTCTCCCCGACCCGACGGACCTCCCGCTCCTGAAGCACCCGCAGCAGCTTGACCTGCATGTTCGGAGAGACCTCACCAATTTCGTCCAGCAGTAGCGTTCCGTGATTGGCCGTTTCGAACAGGCCGTGCCGGTCCGAGGCCGCACCCGT
>CP070713.1:2562425-2566269 GCA_020351445.1 Myxococcales bacterium | reverse complement strand
CGATCCGAACCCCGACGACCCCGGCGACGGCTTCGTTCTGGAGCTGTCCTCGTTCCACGGCACGCACGTGGCGGGCACGGTGGGCGCGGAAACCAACAACCAGCTCGGGGTCGCAGGAGTCTCCTGGGGGGCTCAGATCATGCCGGTGCGGGTGATCGGCCAAGGCGGCGCCACCAGCTTCGACGGGCTCGAAGGGGTGCGGTACGCGGCCGGTTTCGAGAACACGTCGGGCACCCTCCCGCCGCGCCGTGCCGACATCATCAATCTGAGCCTAGGCGGCTCACCGTTCTCTCAGTTCGAGCAGGATGTCTACACCCAGGTGCGCGACGCGGGGGTGATCGTGATCTCCGCCGCCGGCAACGACGCCGTTTCAGAGCCGGTGTATCCCGCATCGTACGAGGGGGTCGTGTCGGTTTCTGCGGTGGGCCCCGACAAGCAACGCGCGCCATATTCGAACTTCGGGATGTTCGTCGACGTCGCCGCACCTGGCGGGAACTTGGAGCTCGATCTCAACGGAGACGGCCTGCCCGACGGCGTGTTGAGCACGAGCGTCGGCTTCGACGCAGGAGAGCGGAAGAGTGCCGTCCGATTCATGGAAGGCACCTCCATGGCGTCCCCTCACATGGCGGGCGTCGTCGCGTTGATGAAGTCGGTCTACGCAGACCTCACGCCTTCGGAGCTCGACGCGCTTCTCCAAAGCGGCTCGATCACGGAAGATCTCGGCGAAGAGGGGCGTGATGACGTCTACGGCTACGGTCTGATCGACGCGATTAGAGCGCTTCAAGAGGCCGTGCGGCTCACGGAGGGAGGTGATCTGCCGTCCCTGCTTAGTGCTTCGCCTTCGCTTCTGGTCTTCGAGTCCGCCATCTCGGTGCTGACGCTCGAAGTCGCACAAGTGGGAGCCGACCCGCTGACCGTACAAGACATCTCCGCGAGCGATGAATGGGTCGACGTGACCCCCATCGACGTGGACGAGGCGGGCCTTGGAACGTACGAGGTGGCGGTCAACCGAACCGGGCTTGCCGACGCGGCTTACCTGTCGACCCTCACCCTACTTGCCAGCAACGGCGAGAGCTCTGCGGTCACCGCGTTCATGCGTGTCGGTGACCCAAGCGGACCGGGTGACGCCGGCCTCGTGTACGTCGAGCTTCTCGATGCCTCGAGGCCGGGCGAGATCCTCGAAATCGTGAATGCGGGGACGGACGGCCTTCACCCGTACTCGTTCACGGGCCTCCCGGCCGGCATTTACTACGTGGCTGCCGGTACCGACAACGACAACGATGGGGATCTCTGCGACGAGGGAGAGGCGTGCGGTGCGTACGCAACGCTTTCGCTACCCGACGCGATACGCCTCGGCACCGACGACATCACGGACCGAGACTTCCTCATCGGCTACCGCCCCGACATCCTCGCGGCCCAAGCCGTAGGCGCTCCCCCTCCACTCGAACGCATACGCGTTCGGCCCTAGCCTCTCCTGGGTCGATTGAGCACGAGATCCTGTGTTACATCACTCGGCGTACCATGTACACGAAGCCGCGCCATTCGCTGCGAGACCTGATTCTGTGGACCCGCAACGACATACTCCTGTTCCTCGCGATCTCAGCGGTTCCCGTCGTCCTTTATGAGGCATTCGATCTGAAGTGGCTTCGCGTGCCCTGGCTGCCTGTGGCGCTGATCGGCACGGCGGTTGCGTTCGTCATCAGCTTCCAGAACAACGCAAGCTACGACCGGGTGTGGGAAGCAAGAAAGATCTGGGGGGGCATCGTCAACACGTCGCGTGCATGGGGAATCATGGTCAACGACTTCGTCAACAACGACGCCGCCAGCGAGAAGGTCACCGCCGCGGAGCTCGCTGCGATACGTAAGGAGCTCGTCTATCGGCACATTGCATGGTTGACGGTGTTGCGGCACGAGATGCGGCAAGAACGACCTTGGGAAGTGTTCGTGCGCTCCAAGACGAACCGGGAGTGGGTCGAGAGAATCGGAATCCGGGAACGCAGCCACACCGTGGAAGAGGAGCTTGCACCCTATCTCTCCGAAGAAGAGCGCGGGCACGTCGACGACAAGTCGAACAAGGCAGCGCAGATTTTGGCACTTCAATCAAAACACTTGCACGAGCTCAGGCAGAGAGACCTGATCGAGCACTTTCGGCACCTGGAAATGGAGAAGTTACTGGTGGACCTCTTTGCGTTCCAGGGTCAATCGGAGCGAATCAAGAACTTCCCTTACCCTAGGCAATACGCGACGCTCAACGGAGTCCTCTTGTGGATCTTCATCGTCCTCGTGCCGTTTGGCGTCATGTTCGAGTTCGACCGGATCGGCGAAGAATTGATCGCCAACTATCCCTTCGGCGGCGAGCATTTCGTTTGGCTTTATGTGTTCTTCAGCGCGATCGTCATGTGGGTCTTTCACACGATGGAAAGAATGGGCCGGTCCGCCGAAAACCCCTTCGAGGGGAAGGCGAATGACATCCCGATTACAACCATGTCGCGCGGGATCGAAATCGACCTTCGCGAGATGCTCAATGAGCCCCCGGCGTCGATCCCCGCACCGCTCGAACCGCAATACGACACACTGACGTGACACGAATGGCCATGTCCCTTGTGAGCTCGGGCGGTTCCTGGTGGAGGCGGTGGGAATCGAAGCTCACCCCATCATGGGCATCCATCGTTTTTGATAAGTGCGAACGGCGAGGTTGTATCTCTCGACAACCATTGCGAATCATCGGGAATCGCGGCGGTTCTGAAGGCGGGTCACAAACCGGTCACTGAATCGGCCCGGCTTTACCGGAGGCTCTATTTTCAACATTCTGTAGATCCAGTGCCCATCACCCACGTCATGCCCCTCGCCGTGTGGGGGCCGGCGTTTCTTTGGAGGCGGTTGTTGGAAGCCTTGTTCTTTTCGACTGCAGTAGTTGCGCTGGCGGAGATGGGCGACAAGACCCAACTGCTGTCGTTCGTCCTCGCTGCAAAGCTCAAGCGCAAGGTGCCGATCGCGATGGGGATCTTGTTCGCGACGCTCGCCAACCATTTTCTAGCGGGGTATGTCGGGGCGTGGCTCGCGCGCCTGGTGTCTCCGGAGACCCTCAAATGGGTGATCGCCGCATCATTTTTCGTCTTCGCCTTGTGGGCGTTGAAGCCCGACAAGCTCGATGAAGGCCGCAAGCTTCGGGGCACGGGTGTGTTCCTGACCACGCTTTTCGCTTTCTTCATGGTGGAAATGGGGGACAAGACCCAGCTTGCGACCGTCGCGCTGGCCGCGCGCTACGAGTCGCTCGTCACCGTCGTCCTGGGGACGACGCTCGGAATGATGATCGCAAATGTCCCTGCCGTATGGCTTGGCGAAGCGCTGGCGGATCGAGTCAACATGAAAATCATGCGGGGTGTTGCCGCCGCGCTATTCGTCGTTCTTGGCTTCTTGGCGCTCTTGACCGAGGGTCCCCCTCGCATCGAGTGAGAACCGTTGGTGAGGCGCGGCTTCGCGCATGTTCCGAGACGTCTCGATCGTCGAAGCGTTGGGGTTGTACAGGTCCAGCCTGCTGGAGCTGTACGTTCCCACTGATGGACACCACAAGGGGTTGGGGAGGTGATTGCAAAGCAACCACCGACCAGAGGTGGAGCGGTGGGAATCGAACCCCACTCGCCGCGATACGCTAACCCAGCGCGGACACACGGTTTTCCCGCGTATCGCTGTCAAAGGCATGCAACCCGACCTCTTACTCAGGTACCCTGCAGTACCCTGGGATGCTCCTGCTTGCCCTGCGCTCTGGTCACTATGTGGTCACTCACAAGTTCGGCTTCCGCAGAGCAATCGGATCGCCTTTGACGGCGGCCGGGGAGGAGGG
>CP070713.1:2553875-2562325 GCA_020351445.1 Myxococcales bacterium | reverse complement strand
GGCGCTGATCGCGGGCAGGGCTTGCGCTTCGTTGACGTCGGGGTTGTCGAGCTGTCCCGCGTCGTGGAGCAACGTGAGGACCGTGTGAAAGAGATACTCGCTGTCGGTTTGACCTCGGATGTTGCGACGTAGGAAGTCGGGAATCATCTCGGCGAGGTTGTCGCGGATCGTGTCGAAGCGGCCTATCGTGCCCTGGTGTGCGAACAGCCAGCTTCGCATCCGGAATGGGTGGGCGTTCTCCGCCCGGAAGTCGCCGACCGTTGGTTGCCGCATGTGCAAGACGGCGCAATCCGAACGAACGTCGCCCGCGATGTTCTGCCAATCGACGAGCTCTCCGGCGCGCGTCGGGCGCTTCTTATGCAGCACCTCGTCGCCGTGGTAGAAGCCGATGCCCCAACCACTCGCGTCGACGGGCGCCGTCTCTTGGCGAAGCACCGAGCGTTCTTGGTAGAGCGCATCGCGCATCCGGTCGGCTCGGTTCGCGACGTATCCGATGAGCCTACTCATTGTTCCAACTTTCGAGCAGAGGGTAAGTGGAGTAGCTCATCATCGTTTCCAGTCCGAAGTTACCATGCGTGCAGATCCGCATCAACGAAACGGGGACCCCACACGTCGGTTGTGAACGTACACAAAATGGGCTCACCGAGTGGATTGTGGTAGCGAGGTGTATGTCCGCCGCCTTCGACGGTGCGTTGGATGACTACATTCAGCATTTACGTGTGGAACGATGCCTCTCGAAACACACGGTGGATGCGTACGCCCGTGATCTGGTACGCTTCGGCGCCTGGCTCGCGGAAGAACGCACACCGCTCGACCAAGTCGATGAGGCGCGTATTGCGGGCTACTTGGTCACGTTGTCACACGAAGGCCTGAGCGCACGCACGCAGGGGAGGGCGTTGAGCTCCGTTCGTGGTCTCTTTCGTTTTCTCGTCCAGGAAGGGCGCCATCGTCGTGATCCAACAGAGCTGCTGGAAGGGCCGCGTTTGTTGCGCAAGCTACCGGACGTCCTCAATCGCGACGAGGTGTTGCGCCTGCTGGCGGCGCCCTCGGGCGCGAAGCCGAACCGGGTTCGTGACCGCGCGATGTTACACACCATGTATGCGGCCGGTCTTCGCGTGAGCGAGCTCGTCGAGCTCGACCTCGGCGACGTGAACCTCGAGGAAGGTTTCGTCTCGGCCTTGGGGAAGGGCAACAAGCGACGCATCGTTCCGATCGGGGTGCACGCCCGGGCGGCGATGGCGGAGTATCTGAGCGAGGTGAGGCCGAAGTGGGCGCGCACGGCGAGCCGTGCCTGTTTCGTCACCGCACGCGGCAAAGCCATGACGCGCCAGGGCTTCTGGAACATCGTGAAGAAGTACGCCCGCGCCGCTGGCATCACGAAGCCGATCTCCCCACACAAGCTCCGCCACTCGTTTGCGACCCATCTATTGGCTGGCGGCGCCGACCTTCGTTCGGTGCAGACGATGCTTGGCCATGCCGACATCTCGACGACTCAGATCTACACCCACGTGACCGGTGATCACCTTCGAAAGATGCACGAGAGATATCACCCTCGTGGGTAATCGTGATCACAAGTTCAGGGCCCTGCGCCCTCGGTAGCTTCAAGTAATCGCCCAGCGGCCAGTGAGTCGGTATCCTTGAAGAGATGTCGACGTTCGACGTTTGGATCATCAGCTTCGAGCCCGGGGATTCGCCACCAGCGGAACGCCTAGAAGACGCGTTCGGCATGGACTCTGCTAGCGCCCGTGCGCTGGAACAGAGCCTGCCCAAGATCGTCAAGCACGCCATTCCCGCGAAAGCGGCAGGTGAGATGCGCCAGGCGCTCGAGGCGATCGGTGCCGTCGTCGAGTGCCGTCCCGCGCGAGAGGTGAGGCCTGCTGCGAGCGCGGGCGGGGCCGAGAGCGCCGCGGTCTTCCATCCACCAGGAGAGGACCTGTTTCCGGCTGGCCGTGTCTCCGCGATCGACCCGTTCGCGCCGGCCCGCGAAGCCGGTGTGCCGCGCATTTCCGTCGATGAGCCGATTCCGCCGATCCCCGTTGCCCAAAGCCAGCCGCCTTCGGAAACGGAGGAGCCCCGGAGGATCACAGCTTCCCTGCTAGCGACGTCGCGCGACCGACAACGGCGCAAGTTCTTGCGACAGGCTGTCGGCACCATGTTTGCCGGCGCCGCCATCATTGCGATCGGCTGGTTTTTAGGAAACTCGGTCCTCCGCGGCGAAGCCGACTGGATAGGCATTGGCTTCGACGGCCTGGGCATCTACTTCCTGGGCGTCGGGCTGTACGACCTCGTCACCACTGTCAGGAGCTAGCGACCGTGCGTTTGACCCTTCCGAAGATTCTCTGGTTCGTGGTCGCGGTCGCGATCGCGTGGGGCCTGAATGCTTGGCGGCAGGGTGCGGCGATGCACGGCCTCGAGGCTGCACGCGAGGGAGATCGCAGCGCGGCCGAGCGTTGGGTAGCCCGCTCCCTGCGCGAGAGCGAGTGCCAACTCCATGAGGCCCGAGAGTACCTGTCCTCCTCGACCACTCGGCAATACGTCCGCCGACCCGACTACGTCGAGACGTTCGTCGCAAAGCTCTATGCCGGCGGGGCTCCCACAATCGAGATCTGCGATTCCGATGCGCTCGGCTTTCGGTTCGCTCATTACCTCGTGGTTACGCTACCGGATGATCCGCGTAAGCAAGAGGGAGTCATCGCCGATGCCCAGAGCTTCGTGCGGCGAGATGCCGTAGTCTATCGGGGCGTCAACTCGGCTGAAGTCGAGGAGATTGTGCGCATCTCGACCCTGGTTGGAAAGCGCCGCGTGCTGGTGGATCTGCCCGCAGAAGCCGACTGAATCAGGATTCGGGCGCCTCCCTAGACTCGTGCTATACGCGTTCGGCCGCGGCGCCCAGCCGGGCCCGGAAGTGTGCCACGACACTCAGGAGGCAAGCGCCGTGAACATTCACGAGTACCAGGCCAAGGAGCTTTACTGGAGGTACGGGATTCCCGTGCCGAAGGGCATCGCCTGCATGTCGGTCGAGGAAGCGACCGCGGCGGCCAAGAAGCTCATCGAAGAAACCGGCAACGAGGTCGTTGTCGTGAAGGCGCAGATTCACGCGGGCGGCCGGGGTAAGGCTGGCGGCGTAAAGGTCGTCAAGGGCGTCAACGCGGCGACCGAAGCGGCGACTGAGATCCTCGGCAAGACGCTGGTGACACACCAGACCGGTCCCGAGGGCAAGGTCGTGCAGCGGCTCCTCGTCGAACAGGGCCTCGCGATCAAGAGCGAGCTCTACCTCGCGCTGGTCGTCGATCGTGAGAGCAGTCGAATCGCGATCATGGCGTCGACCGAAGGCGGCATGGACATCGAAGAGGTTGCCGCGAGCACCCCGGAAAAGATCCACACCATCACCATCGACCCGGCCGTCGGCCTGCAGGGCTACCAGATCCGGCAACTCGCATTTGGGCTCGGCCTCACCAACCAAGAGCAGAAGAACTTCAGCAAGCTCCTTTCCGGCCTTGGCAAGCTCTTCGAGCAGGAAGACTGCTCGATTGCCGAGATCAATCCGCTCATCCTCACCGAAGACGAGCAGGTCATCGCGCTCGATGCTAAGGTGAACTTCGACTCCAATGCCGAGTTTCGCCACAGGGACTTCTGGAAGTCGGTGCGTGACCTGTCCGAAGAAGCGGCGACCGAGACCGAGGCCAAGGAAGCGGGCCTTTCGTTCATCCAGCTCGACGGCAACATCGGCTGTCTGGTCAACGGTGCCGGCTTGGCCATGAGCACCATGGACACCATCAAATACTACGGCGGCGAACCCGCGAACTTCCTCGACGTCGGTGGGGGTGCCAGTGAGGAAGCGGTGACCAAGGGGTTCCGGATCATCCTCCAGTCGGAGGCCGTCCAAGGCATCTTCGTCAACATCTTCGGCGGCATCATGCGTTGCGACACGATCGCCAACGGCGTGGTCGCTGCCACCAAGGAGCTCGGCCTCGAGGTTCCACTCGTCGTCCGGCTCGAGGGCACCAAGGTCGAAGAGGGCCGTAAGATCCTCGATGAGTCGGGGCTGGCTATCACGTCCGCGGCGACGATGGCCGAAGGCGCTCAGAAAATCGTCGCCTTGGCAAAGGGATAGGAGCGATGTCGATTCTCGTAGACAAGAATACAAGGGTCGTTGTGCAGGGCATGACCGGGAGCGTCGGCCAATTCCACACCGAGCAGATGCTCGCGTATGGCACCAACATCGTGGCGGGGTGCACCCCGGGCCGGGGCGGCCAGTCGTTGATGGACGTACCGGTTTTCGACACCATGCGGGACGTGGTGAAGCAGACCGGTGCCAACGCCTCCTGCGTGTTCGTACCCCCGCCGTTTGCGGCCGATGCGATCCTCGAAGCGGTCGATGCGGAGGTCCCCCTGGTCGTCTGCATCACCGAGGGCATCCCCGTCATGGATATGATCAAAGTTCGACGTGTTCTAGATTCGCAGGATAAGACTCGACTCATCGGGCCGAACTGCCCGGGGGTCATCACCCCGGACCAGTGCAAAATCGGTATCATGCCGGGCCACGTCCACAAGGCGGGGCGAATCGGGGTGGTCTCGAAGAGCGGGACTCTGACCTACGAGGCCGTCGGTCAGCTGACCGTGCTCGGCATCGGCCAGAGCACGGCGGTCGGCATCGGCGGCGACCCGATCAACGGGACCGATTTCATCGACGTCTTGAAGCTCTTCAACGAAGACCCCAACACCGATGGGGCGATTCTCATCGGCGAAATCGGGGGCAACGCGGAGGAGCAGGCTGCGGCCTGGATCAAACAGAACTTCAAGAAGCCTGTCGCCGGGTTCATCGCGGGGCGCACGGCGCCTCCGGGCAAGCGCATGGGTCATGCGGGCGCCATCATCAGCGGTGGCAAGGGCACCGCGGATGCCAAGATTGAGGCCCTCGAGGATGCGGGCGTGAAGGTCGCGCCGACGCCGTCCGACATGGGCGCCACACTGCAGAGCCTACTGTAGGAGGGAGGAAACGATGTCGAAGAAACCGATGCGTGTCGCGGTCACGGGCGCCGCAGGCCAGATTGGCTACAGCCTTCTCTTCCGAATCGCTGCAGGCGAGATGCTGGGCAGCGATCAGCCGGTCATCCTCCAGCTGGTCGACATTCCGCCGGCCATGAAGGCGGTGAGCGGAGTCATGATGGAGCTCGAGGACTGCGCCTTTCCGCTCCTCGCCGGCATGGAAGCCAGCGACGACCCGGCGGTGGGTTTCAAAGACAGCGACATCGCACTGCTCGTGGGTGCGCGCCCCCGCGGCAAGGGCATGCTCCGCAAGGACCTGCTCGAGGCCAATGGGGCGATCTTCACGGGGCAGGGTAAGGCGCTGAGCGACGTCGCCAGCCGCGACGTGAAGGTGCTCGTGGTCGGTAACCCCGCCAATACCAACAGCTATATCGCAATGAAGAACGCACCGGACCTCGATCCGTCGTGCTTCACCGCGATGGTGCGCCTCGATCAGAACCGCGCGATTTCGCAGGTGGCCGGCAAGACAGGCCGTCCCGTCACCGACATCAAGAAGGTCACCATCTGGGGCAACCATTCGGCGACCCAGTATCCAGACCTCTTCAACGCCGAGATCGATGGGAAGAGCGTCGCGGGCCTCATCAATGACCAGGCCTGGATCGAGAACGACTTCATCCCGACCGTTCAGCAACGCGGCAAGGAGATCATCGATGCACGAGGCCTGTCGAGCGCGGCTTCGGCAGCGAACGCTGCAATCGACCACGTTCGCGATTGGCATCTCGGTACCGCGGACGGTGAGTGGGCGTCGATGGCGGTTCCTTCCGATGGCAGCTACGGCGTGCCCGAAGGCATCATGTACGGCTTTCCGTGCACCTGCGGTGGCGGCAAGTGGTCCATCGTTCAGGGGCTCGGGATCAACGAGTTCAGCCGGGCCAAGATGGACGCGACCGCCGCGGAGCTTCAGGAAGAGGCTGCTGCGGTCGCACATCTGGTTTAGGCTTCGGCCAACCCCACCGAGGCGGTCCGTATATGCGAAAGCCCAGGCTGGTCGAAGAGCACGAAGCGGCAGGCAAGCGCGTCGTCGTCGACGATCGTCACATCTTCGTTCGCGAGCAGGGGGAAGGTGAGCCGGTCCTGTTGCTTCACGGCGTGCCGTCGAGCTCCTTCCTCTACCGTAAGATGCTCCCGGAGCTTGCGGGGCTGGGGCTTCGAGCGGTCAGCTTCGATTTCCCGGGCGTCGGCCTGAGCGACAAGCCCAAGGACATCGACTACGACTGGCACGCCCTCGCGAAGTGGGTGGGCCGCGTGGTCGACACCCTGGCCCTTCCGCCGGTGCACCTCGTCCTGCACGATGTCGCGGGGCCGATCGGCGCGGAGTGGGCGATTCACAATCCCGTGAAGGTTCGCTCGATCACCTTCACGAATACGGTCATGGACGTTGCCCACTACACGCCCGCGTTTCCCGTACGGACTCTCCGCGTCCCGGTCTTGCGACACGTGGTCTTTACCGCGATGAACACCTCCACCGCGTTGAAGTTCTTCCGCTACAGCGGGGTGAAGAATCCCGACGCGGTCGATGAAGACGTGGTCGCGAGCTATCTCTACCTGGTGAGGAACAGCGGCGGCCACCACAGCTTCCTGCAGATCATGGACGGTTTCGATCTCACCGAGCGGCACCGGGATTGGCTACGCGACGGCTTGCTCGCGATCGACAAGCCCATGCAGGTCATCTGGGGGGAGCAGGAGATCGCGATTCCGAAGGCCCAGCTTCACTACATCAAGCAGGTGCTTCCTTTGCGTGCCGAGCACAGGGTGGACGCGCGCCACTTTCTCCAAGAGGAACATCCAGCGATCATCGCCGCGCATATCGCGGCTTTCGTCAGGGACATTGCCCAGCAATCAAAACGCGCTACAAACGCGCCCCCGTAGAGTGCCTTCGGCACCACGGGGCTTCGCCCCCCAACGAACAGCACAAAAGAGGAGCCAGCATGGCTGTCGAACGCACCCTCAGCATCATAAAGCCCGACGCGGTCGAGCAGAACAACGTCGGGAACATCCTCGCCATGATTCAGGGCGCGGGTCTGGAGATTCTCGGCATGCGCATGCTGCACCTGAGCCGCGCTCAGGCCGAGGGCTTTTACGAAGTCCACAAGGAGCGTCCGTTCTTCGGTGAACTCGTCGAGTTCATGACGCGGGGCCCGGTTGTCGTGACCGCGCTGCAGGCTGACGATGCCGTCTCGCGCTACCGCACGCTCATGGGGTCTACCAATCCAGCCGAAGCCGACGATGGCACGATCCGGAAGGCTTACGGCACCGACATCGGTGAGAACGCGTGCCACGGCTCGGATAGCGTCGAGAACGGCAAAATCGAGGTCGCGTACTTCTTCCCCGAGTACCTGTTGAAGTAACCGATGGGCGACCCAAGCGAAAGCCAATTGCGCCCACTCGTCGAGGAGGCGTTCGAAGAGCGTTCGAAGCTCGAAGACGCACGGTACCGCAGCGCCGTGGAAGAGACGATCGAGCTCCTCGATAAGGGCAAGCTCCGGGTCGCTACCCGTGGCGACGATGCAGAGTGGACCGTCCACGCCTGGACCAAGCAGGCAATCCTTCTCTACTTCGGCATCCGCGGCATGGAGCGCGTGGAAGTTGGCGCGTACGAGTACCACGACAAGATTCCCCTCAAGAAGAACCTCGACGAGCAAGGCGTGCGCGTCGTGCCGCCCGGCACAGTTCGCTACGGCGCGCACATGGAACCAGGCGCCATCTTGATGCCCGGCTACGTGAACATCGGCGCGTACGTCGGTGCTGGTTCGATGGTCGACACCTGGGCGACGGTCGGCTCGTGCGCACAGGTCGGCAAGGGCGTTCACCTGTCGGGCGGTGTCGGCCTCGGCGGCGTCCTCGAACCGCCCGGCGCCAAGCCGGTCATCGTCGAGGATGGGGCCTTCATCGGCTCCCGCGCCATCGTCGTCGAAGGCTCACGCATCGGTGAAGAAGCGGTGCTCGGCGCGAACGTCGTCATCACGTCCAGTACGAAGATCATCGACGTCACGGGTTCCGAGCCTGTCGAAACGCAAGGCTACGTCCCGCCGCGTTCGGTCGTCATTCCAGGCACGCGTACCAAGAAGTTCCCCGCAGGCGAATATCAGATCCCCGTCGCCCTGATCATCGGACAGCGCAAGGCGAGCACCGACAAGAAGGTCACGCTGAACGAAGCGCTCCGAGATTTCGGCGTGTCCGTTTAGCAGCGTCAGCGACACGGGGCTCGGCGGGGCACCACGAGTCTCAACTGCTCCACCGGAGAACGGCTCGCGACGGGCGTGCTCGCGATCGGGGCCCGCTCGGCCGTCTCCCTAAGGCGCCACGCGTCTCGCCTCCCGCCCAATCGCTGTGCTGCCCATCCCGAGCCGTTCTCCTGTGGCAGCGACGTTGCTCCGAAAATTGCATCACCGGAGAACGGC
>CP070713.1:2546280-2553775 GCA_020351445.1 Myxococcales bacterium | reverse complement strand
TGTGGTGCATGGCGCGGTGGCCTATGCGCTGGCAGACACAGGCATGGGCGGTGCGCTTTATCCGCTACTCGACAAAGACGAGAGCTGCGCCACTATCGAGATCAAGATCGTTTATCTATCGAGCGCACGGGAAGGGGAGCTGGTGTGCGACACCCGTGTCGTCCGCAAGGGGTCACGTGTAGCAGTCCTGGAGTCGGAGATCTTCGAATCGGATCGTCTCATTGCCAAGGCGCTGGGTACGTATTCGATCCTCGTCCCGCAAAGGGCCTAGCTCCGTATCTCGAACGTCATCCCCGCGGCGCGAAGGCGGTCGACGAGGCGCATGCCCATCGCCGAAGCGGGCGTGAGCACGCCGCCTTGCACTTCGAGCTCGGCGCCATCGAGGGCGAGACACAGCGCAGACTCCGAAACCATGATGGCAGTGGAACCGTAGCCCGGGTCGTGTTGGTCTGCGACGAGGGCGTGTACCGCCTGCCCATCACCGAGCGCGATCAGCCGTGTCTTGAAGAAGCCCTTGTCGCGAGTTTCCTTGCTCGGCCCCTCGCCCACGGAAGGCAGGCGCTTCTCGATCAAGGGTCGAGTGAACGGAAGAGCAAGGCCACCCATCAGCGCGACTATGCCTCCCGTAACCGAAGCGGCTCTGGACCATCCCTTGGCACCCTTGCCGGTACTCATCACCTCGGAGTACCGAAAGTCTTCCCCCCAAGGGAGCCCCATGAGCGCGTGACTTCGACGGACGATGCGCGTGTTGGTCGCGGCCATCAGGAACGGCGCGGTCCACATATCGAAGTCCTTATCGAAGCGCACCCCGGTCTGGTCCCGCTTGTCCGGCCCCCGGACGCCCTTGGGATTGAGCGCGTACGGGTTGCCCAGCACCTTTCGCAGGCCCGGGTTCTCCTTCAACTCGTCCACGATGTTCATCATCGTAGCGATCGTGCCGCCGCTGGGCCCGCCACTCATCTCGCCCGCAGCCAGCTTGACCCGGGATGCGTACTTGCCGTGCCGTTGCTTGAAGGCTTCCTGCACCATCAGAGTGCCGAGATCGGATGGGATCGAGTCGAATCCGCAGCAGTGCACGATTCGGGCACCTGTTCGCTGCGCTTCCTCGTGATGGGCGTCGATCATCGCGCGGACGAAGTGGGTCTCGCCGGTCAGGTCACAGTAATCCGTCCCGTTGCGGACGCAGGCTGCGACGATCTCGGCGCCATACTTTGCATACGGGCCGACCGTGGTGATGAGGACCTCAGCTTTCGAAGCGATTGCGTCGAGAGAATCGGCGTCGAAGCTATCGCCGATCAGGATCGGAAGTTGCGGGGCGCCCACTTCGTTGGCGACACTCTCGAGCTTCTCTCTGTTGCGTCCGGCAAGCGCGAGCCGAAGCCCGGTGTCGCGACCGAGGTAGTTGCGTGCGAGGTAGTCAGCGACGAGGCGGCCGGTGAAGCCGGTCGCGCCCCAGAGGACGATGTCGAATTCGCGAGAGCGGTCACGTGAGCGGGGGAGGGTAGTCATCAGGGGGACATAAGGCAGTGCCAGCGTCAGCGCCAGTGCCAGTGCCGATCCCAGTGTCGGCGCTAGCGTGCGGGGAGGGGTGGGGGTTGGAAACCGCCCCAGACGTCGGCGAGGAGCTCTGCGAATCGGATGGTCGTCTTGTCGCCCAAATAGGGGCCAATGATTTGGATGTTTACCGGCAGGCCGTCCGGCGTGACGCCCACCGGCGCGCTCGTCGCCGGCAGGTATGCAGCGGTGGCGAGCGCGATCCACGAAACGTGGTCCATGTACGGTCGCTTCTGTCCGTTGACGAGGATCGTTCGTGACAGGTGATTGCCTCCGGTTTGGTGCGGGAACGCCGTCACTGGACCGACCGGCGTGAGAAGCACGTCGATGTCCTCGAAGAGCTCACGGCATTGCCATCGCAAGCGCGTGCGTCCTTCGTTCGCGCGGTTCCAGTCCGCATGTGAAAGATGCATGCCACGGGCGGCGTTCTTCGCGATGAGGTCGATCTTGATCCCCATCCGTTCGGCGAGCGCGTAGTACGGCAGTAGCAGGCGCGTCAGCGCCTTCAGAGCGCGCGGCATGTCCGTCCCGATGACGCCCATCAGCAATCGGACGTAGAGGGGCACGATCCTCTCGAGGTGTAGCGGGGTGCCGATATCGACCAACTTCACATGCGGCCGTAGTGCCTCGACCGTCGCCTCGAGCTCGTCTCGGACCTTCGAATCGATGGGGCACAGCGGGTCATTCAGCCAGTACCCCACCCGGAAGTCCTCGAGCCGCTCGGCCCGCGGCTCGGGAAGCTCGAGAGACCACCCCTCGCGCGCGAGCACGTCGGGACCTGCGATCACATCGAGGGCCAAGCGCAGGTCCCCGGCAGCTCGGGCAAGCGGGCCCACTACTGCGAGATCGGGTTCGCTCTTGGTTCCTGGTGGTCCAGGGATGTGCCCGCGGCCCGGGACGATCCCATGGGAAGGTTTGTGCCCGTAGACGCCGCAGTAGTTGGCGGGAGTTTGGATCGACCCTGCGATATCGCTTCCAATCTCCAAGGGCACGAGGCCCGCGGCAAGAGCCGCAGCGGAACCGCCCGAAGACCCACCCACCGTGCGCGCGACGTCCCAAGGGTTGTTGGTACGCCCGTACACGGCGTTGAAAGTCTGCCAATCGCCTGCATAGAGGGGCAGGTTGGTCTTCCCTAGAATGATGGCGCCTGCGTCGAGTGCGCGCTGAACCGATACCGCATCTTCGCTGGGCACGTGATCGCGCAAACCCGGCGCGCCGGACGTCGTAACGAGACCCGCGGTCTCTAACGAGTCCTTGATCGTCATTGGCAAACCATGCAGCGCACCGAGGTCTTCGCCCCTCGAGCGTGCGGCGTCAGATCTGCGCGCACACTCCCGCGCGCGGTCGTAGTCCTTCGCCACGACTGCGTTCAGATCGGGGTTCAAAGCGTCGATGCGGGCGATACAGAAATCAACGAGCTGCAAGGAGCTCACCTCACCGCTGCGCAGAAGCCCCAAACACTCGGAGGCGGACCGATAGCTCAACTCGTCCATCGTGTTCTCATCGTGTAGCAGCCTGCAGTAGCTCGGGCTAAGGTCCATCCGGTGGGCGTTGCTTCTGACGAGCGTGGGGAGCTGAAGCGCTGGCTGCGAGGTCGGCTGGTGGATGGCGACCGCCCCAAGGAAGAGTGGCGTCAGCTCTGGGAAGCGACCTGGGATCATCTTCTGGCCACGCCGGTTCACGACTTGATCGAGGCTGACGCAGCCAAGGCGCTCGCCGACCGGTTCCTCGACCCCGACCTCGTGACGGAGCTGGCACGGCCCATCGTCGTCAGCGTCGCCCCCGTGGTCATCGCCGAGTTGCGAGCGGATCAACAGCCGCTCGAGCGCTTGCTGCCCGCCGAGGCCCAGGAGAGGCTTCGGGACGCTTTGGCGCGGCCCGGGCTCGTTCACCCGGATTGGGTTCGAGCGATGTTTCGCGGCGAGGCCGCCGAGGCGGTGCTCAACGACGCGCTATATCGCGCGCTAAAGGACTTCTCTACGCTGCTGCCGCGCCTTCTGATGAAGGTCTCGCCGATGGGGCGCCTCGGTGTGCTCGGCAGTGCCGGCGCGTTGGCCGAGAAGCTGATCGAGGAGTTGGAAAAGCTCATCGAGCCCGAGATCAAGTCGTTTTTGGCTGACAGCACGGATCGCGTGCTAGAGCGCGCGGCCGATTTCACCATTGCGAAAATCGACGACCCGGCGTCGATCGAATTCCGCGCCACCTTTGTCAGCTTCATGATTTCGAAATCACCTGCCTTCTTCATAGAAGCCGCGGATGACGAGCTGATAGCCGACATGGGTGCGGTCGTGGAGCTGAGCGCGCGGCACGTGATGCAGATGCCCGAAACTCGAGCAGGCGTTCATGCTTGGCTCGATCGAGCGTTGGAATACGCCGCGGGGAAGAGCCTTGGCGAAGCTCTCCACCTCGAGGGAAGCCAGGTTCGTCTGCCGATCGACTCCTTGGCGGAAGCCACGTGGCCCGCGTTCAAGACGGTGCTCGCCAGTCCCCAAGCCCAGACATGGATGGACGCGTTGCTCGATGAGCTCCTCGACGAGTACGAACGCATGATGTAGCGTCGCGCCGTGACTTCCGGCACCGCGAAAACCAATGTCTTGATCGCCGGTGGAGGGATCATTGGCTCGGCGGTTGCCTGGGCTCTTGCCACACGCGGCGTATCGGACGTGGCCGTGGTGGACCTCGATTTGGCGGGCCTGTACGCCTCCTCTGAGCTCAATGCCGGCGGCGCTCGCGCAACCTGGTGGCAGACCGTGAATGTACAGACCTGTGCTTCGACGCTCGACTTCTTTCGGCAGCACCAGGACACCTTTTCCTTCGAGGAGCGCGGTTATCTGTGGCTTTACGCCAATCCACAACTCTTTGAAGTCGCCAAGAAGAAGCGGGAGATGCAGAACGGCTTCGGCTTAGGCGTCGAGGTTCTAGCGCCTCACGAGGTAGTCGAACGTTTCCCCGTTCTCGATACCGATCCGACGCGCTTGGTAGGCGCGACGTTTTCGCCGCACGATGGGCTCGTCAACCCCAATGCAGTCCGCCAATGGTTCAGGCACCAAGCGGAATCGCTCGGCGTTCGATTTCTCAACCGTCACTACGTCAGTGGCGTCAGCACCGCGCGGCAGCCAGGTTCGAAACGTCGTGTCGACTGGGTGGAGGTGACGGAGATCGCGGGCCGCGACCCAATGGACCAGCAAGGCTCCATTCGCGACATCCTGACAACGCATGTCGTGTCGCCTGATTTGGTAGAGTCGCAGCAGCGGATCGATTGCGAGTTGATCGTCAACTGCCTTGGGGCGTGGTCGCCATTGTTCTCCGCGAAAGTCGGGATTGGAGATGTTACCGAGCCGACGCGCCGTCAGATCTGCATGCTGAGTGTCCAGCACGAGGACGCCATGCAGATCGAGCAGCTGCTTTCTTTGGGCATGGTAGTGGATGCGAGTGATCTCTATTTCCATCCGGAGGGGAAACACATCCTCGCCGGCTATTCGATTCCCCAAGAAGCACCCGGTTTCGACTTTCACTACGATGGCGAATCATTCTTCATGGAACACGTCTGGCCTCGGCTGGGTGAATGCTCGTCGTTGTTTGAGCGCTGCAAGCACGTCCGGGGTTGGGCGGGATTGTATGCAGTCACTCCCGATCGAAGTGGAATTGCCGGCCCTGTGGCGGGCTTCACCAATCTGTTCGAAGCGCATTCGTTTACGGGACGCGGGGTCATGCAAAGCTATGGAATCGCCACCGAGTTGGCCCAGTGGATCGACTCTGGCAAGCCGTCCGGCCAGATAGCCGTGCTCAACCGCAATCGTTTCGCCGATCGCGACAAGTGGCTGGTGGAAGACCTGCACATTTGAGGTCGGCTACACGTGTGCGACCACCACGATCTCGATCATGAGACCGGGCGCGGCCAGCTCGGACACGCCGATGAGGCTTTGGCTCACCTGAGGATCGCCGCCATATGCCTCGGCGCGCGCTCCAAAGAACGCGCCCATCTTCTCTTGATCTCCCATGATTGCGCTCATGTCGGTCACGTAGAGCGTTTCGTAGGCGATGTCGTCCATCGTTGCTCGAAACTTCTCGAGAACCTTGGCAATGTGTGCGTAAGCCTGCCGAGCCTGCTTGACGATGTCGCCCGCATGAAGGGTCTGACCCTGCTCGTCGACGCTCACAGCCCCCGACAAACGGATCGTGTCCCCCATCCGAACTCCATCGGCGATGAAGTCCTTGAACGGTCCAAACGCAATGACTTGCTTGTGCGCCATGACGTGCCTCCGTGTCGTTGAATCCGGTCAGTGTGCTTGCGGCTTGAGCTTCTCCATCGCCTGATCGATCGTGAAGCTTGCGGCTTTCTGCCTCGGGGGGAACTCCTTGAACGTCTGCAGGAAGTTTCCGACGATCGCTTGAGCACCGTAGAGCATGTAAGCCCGATCGATCAGCCAGTCGTAGTAGGTGTTGGACGTGATCTCTGCGCGTTCGTAAGGGTCACGACGCAGGTTGAAAATCAGCGGAACCCGTAGTGGAACGAAGGGGTCCATCCAAACCCGCAGCGTGCCTTCGGTCTTTTGCTCCATGAACACGGCCTTCCAGTCGTTGTAACGCACGGCCGTCAGATCTCCGTCGTCCGAGAAGTAGAAGATCTCCTTGCGGGGCCCCTTGTCTTCCTTGCCGGTGAGGAAGGGCAAGAAGTTGTAGCCATCGAGGTGCACCCGAAACCCTTTCTGACGGCGACGCTTCTTTTTCTGCTTGAGCTTCTCTTTGACATCCGGATCGCCCGCCATCGCGAGGAAGGTCGGCAACCAATCCATGTGGTGCATGATTTCGTTCGAAATCGAGCCGGCTTTGATCTTGCCGGGCCAGCGCACCATGGCCGGCACGCGCCAGCCGCCTTCCCAGTTGGTGTTTTTCTCGCCTCGGAACGGCGTCGCAGCGGCATCGGGCCAGGTGTTGTAGTGCGGGCCGTTGTCGGTGCTGTAGAAGACCAGCGTGTCGTCGGCGATCCCGAGCTTGTCGAGCACCGCCAGGAGCTGTCCGACGTGCATGTCGTGTTCGACCATCCCGTCGGCGTACTCGTCCTGACCGGAGATGCCGCGGTGCTCGGCTTTGACGTGCGTGCGGAAGTGCATCCGCGTCCCGTTCCACCATACGAAGAATGGCTTCCCGTCCTTGTGGGCCTGCTCGATGAACCGGATTGCAGCGGAGACGGTTTCGTCGTCGACGGTCTCCATCCGCTTTCGCGTGAGCGGGCCCGTGTCCTCGATGCGTCCATCGGCGTAGCTGTGAATGACCCCGCGCGGCCCGAATCGCTTCTTGAACTCGGGATTCTTGGGGTAGTCCGCCTGCTCGGGTTCCTCTTCGGCGTTGAGGTGGTAGAGGTTGCCGAGGAACTCGTCGAAGCCGTGGTTTGTGGGCAGCATCTCGTCCTTGTCCCCGAGATGATTCTTGCCGAACTGTCCGGTCGCGTAGCCATGCGGCTTCAAGAGCTCGGCGATGGTCGGGTCTTTCTTGCTCAAACCGGTGTCCGCTCCCGGCATCCCGACCTTGCTGAGCCCAGTTCGGAAAACGCTTTGCCCGGTGATGAAGGAGGAGCGCCCCGCCGTGCAGCTCTGCTCGCCGTAGTAGTCGGTGAAGATCATGCCTTCGGCGGCGACGCGATCGATGTTTGGCGTGCGATAACCGACCACTCCCATCGTGTATGCGCTGATGTTGGATTGGCCGATGTCATCACCCCAGATGACGAGGATATTGGGCTTGTCCTGTTTGGCGCCCTCTTCGGCGGCGGCCGGAAGAGCTAGGGTAGCGAATGCCAGGACGAGTAGTGTGGAGACCCATTGTGTTCGTGCCATGATCATCTCTCCAATGTCGATCGGGTCGCAGACGGTATCGCCCTCGATTGGGGACGTCAATGCATATCGCCGCCGCGGCCTTTCAGTCTGGCTCTGGTGGTTCCGCT
>CP070713.1:2537557-2546180 GCA_020351445.1 Myxococcales bacterium | reverse complement strand
CACCGCAACAAGCCAAGCCAGCACCGGAACGCAACAGCAGCACGGCGGCGCAGCGGGCTCGCCGACGACGGGATCGGCAAAAGAGCCAGCCCCAACCGAAGCGGGCTCTGGAGCCTCAAAAAGCCACAAAGAAGGAGGCACCGCCTCCGCCGGCACCAGCGCCCAGGGCGGATCCAGTCGACATCGACATTCAGAACCCGTACCGGAACTAGCCCGGCATGTGGCACTTGGAGCGGAATTATGCCTTGCTTTTGACCAGGCGATCCCAGATCAGCTAGGATTTTGAGAGGCCCGGAGGGGATCGGGCGGAGAATTCATGGCCGAGTGGGTATACGAAGCGCGCACTCGCGCGGGCGAAGTTCAAACAGGAATCATCGAGGCGGACAGCAAAGAAGCCGTGCAGTCCAGGCTGCGTGCGCGACAACTCAATCCGGTCAAGATCAAGAAGAAGGGACGGCGGCTCAGCCTGGCGTTCGGAACTGGCGTCACGCCCAAAGAGCTGGTCGTCTTCACCCGTCAGTTCGCCACGATGATCGACGCCGGCCTTCCCCTCGTCCAGTGTCTCGACATCCTGTCGACGCGAGGTGAGAACAAGGCACTCAACGCGATCCTCAAAGACGTAAAAGACTACGTCGAGCAGGGCGGCACCTTCTCGGAAGGTCTAGCGAGGCATCCCAAGCTTTTCGACGAGCTCTTCGTCAACCTGGTCCGCGCTGGTGAGATGGGCGGTATTCTCGACACGATTCTCAACCGTCTCGCGGGGTACATCGAAAAACGCGTCAAGCTCGCGCGGCAGGTCCGCGGCGCAATGGTTTACCCGGTCGCGATTTTCTTCGTGGCAGTCATCGTCGTGGTGGTCATGCTCGCTTGGGTCATTCCGAGCTTCAAAAGTATGTTTGCCGAGTTCGGGGGCGCGGATTCTCTGCCCGCGCTCACGCAGATCGTCATCGCCGCGTCGGAGGGCTTCCTTTCCAACGTTCACTGGCTCATCTTGGCCACGGGTGCGCTCGTTTTCGGTATCACCTGGGTCTATCGTCAGCCTGCGGGCAAGCACTTCTTCCATAGAACCTTGCTGGTTCTTCCAATTCTCGGGCCGGTCATGCGGAAGATCTCGGTTGCCCGTTTCACGCGCACCCTAGGCACCCTTCTGTCCGCAGGTGTTCCGATCCTCGACGCGCTCGACGTCGTGAAGAAGTCGGCCGGCAACGTCGTCGTCGAAGGGGCGATTCAGGAGACCTCGGACAGGATCCGCGAGGGCCGCACGATGGCCGAGCCTCTCATGGAGACCAACGTATTCCCGCCGATGGTCGTGCAGATGATCGGCGTCGGCGAGCAGACGGGCGCCTTGGACACCATGCTGAACAAAATCGCGGATTTCTACGAAGAAGAAGTCGATGTCGCCGTCGCCGCCCTCACCTCTTTGCTCGAGCCCTTGATGATGGTGTTCATCGGCGGCATCGTCGGCGTGATCCTGATCGCGATGTACCTGCCGATCTTCTCGATCGCGGGTAAAGTCAACGCGGAGTGATTCAGCCCCAAGAGAGACCGACCGGACAGCGCGAGGATGCGAGTCCGCATCGACGGCTGCAGTGGGTCCTTGGAGGTCGGCTCGTCATCGCGACCGTTCTGCTGGGCGCCACGATGTACCTCGCGCTCGACGCGATTCGGTACGGCCACTTCACGCCCACGTTCCTGCTGATTCTAATCTCGGCGATCTACGGCTCGTCCATTGTGTTTGGCGTCTGGCTGCTCCGCGGCGGCCGCGAGAGCGTGGTCGCGGTCGCCATCACGACCTTGGATGTGGTCTTGATCACGGGCTTGGTATATCTAACCGGCGGCGCGGGCAGTATTTTCTCCTTCCTCTACGGCGCGCAGATCCTAACGGCCGCGCTCACCCTCGGCACGAATGCGGCCTATTACACCGCTGCTGCGAGCCTCGCTTGCTACTTCCTCCAGGGGCTCGCGCTCAACGTCGGGTGGCTACCACCACCGCCGGACCAGCCGCTCAGCCAGTACGTGCTGAGCTCGCGAGATTTTCAGCTGGCCTTGGTCTCCAACATGGTGGGCATTGGGGCGGTCGCGCTGCTGGCTACCAACCTCGCTCGTCGCGCCCAGGTCGCGGGCGCTCGGCTTGTCGAGGCGGAGCAAAGCGCCGCTCGCCTGGTGCGACTCAACGACGACATCGTGCGTTCGATCGCCTCCGGCCTCATCACCGCCGATGACGACGGGCGTATCCTCGGCGTGAACCGCGCGGCCCGGGAGATCCTACGGGACCGCTCGGGGACGCTTCTCGGCAAACCCCTTTCGAGCGTGCACCCGAGCTACGCGACACAAACCCTGAGCGAACCGCCGAAGCGGGCAGACGCGATCGCACGAAGGGCGGACGGAACCGAGTTCCCGATGGGATACACCCTTAGCGCCCTCCTAGACGCCGACGGAAACCGGTCGGGCATGCTTCTGGCGTTCCAGGATCTAACCGAGATCCGAACGCTCCGCGATCGGGCCGACCGAGCCCAACGCCTTGCGGTCCTCGGACAGCTGGCAACGGGGCTTGCACACGAGATCCGAAATCCTCTGAGCTCGATCTCCGGCTCGGTGGAAATGGTGCGCGAAGGCAACACACTGAGCCCTGAAGACAGGCGCTTGTTGGGAATCGTCATCTCGGAAGTCGAGCGGCTGAACGCGCTGGTAACGACCATGCTGCAAGTGGGGCGACCCAGTCAGATCGCAACCGAGCCGCTGGACCTTCGCTCGATCGCAAGCGAGGTGGTTGCGGTGGCCCGCGGCGAAGCGACCGCGAGCAACGGCCTGGAAATCGATGAGATCGGCCCAGAGGAGCCGATCATCGTCATGGTCGATCCGAATCGGATGCGACAAGTCGTCTGGAACCTGGTCAAGAACGCGGTGCAGGCATCGCCCCGCCACGGCAAAGTCGAAGTCCGTACGGGACGAGATCAGGCCGGCAGCGCGTTCTTGGAAGTCGCAGACGAGGGCCCAGGAATCGGGGCAGCTCACCGGGAGCGGCTGTTCGACATGTTCTACTCGGGCCGAGCTCACGGCGTCGGGCTCGGGCTCGCGCTGGTGAAGCAGATCGTCGACCAACACAATGGGCGGATCGAGATCATCGATCGTGACGGCGCGGGGACGTGTTTCAGGGTGACGCTTCCGTCGACGCAAGAATCGGTCAGACCGAGCCCAAGAGCTCGGACAGGCGAGCGCCTGGATCCGCGGCGTGCATGAGCCCTTCGCCGATCAACACGGCGTCAGCGCGCCCCTGAGCAACGTCACGAAAGTCCTCGGCTGAGCGCACGCCACTCATGAAAACTGCAACACATGGCTCGGGAATCCGCGCGACGGAAGCCTGCGCCGCGTTTTTGTCAACGCGGAAGGTACTCAAGTCGCGTGCGTTGACGCCGACGATCGTCGACCCCGCCGCAACCGCACGATCGACTTCATCGGCGTTGGCGGCCTCGACGACGGGCTCCATCCCCAGCGCTCGAATGTTCTCGATCAGCGACCGGAGACTGGAATCCTCGAGGGCGCGAACCAGCAACAGGACGAGTGATGCGCCCACGTCGTACGCCAGATCCACTTGAATTGGGTCGAGGACGAACCCCTTGTACAGCACCGGAACGCTCACGGCCCGGGCAACTCGTCTAACGAGCAACGGTGAGCCGCCGAAGCCGGGGCCATCGGCCAGAACGCTTACGACCGAGGCACCACCCCGCTCGTAGCCTCGGGCGACTCGGACGCCCTCACCCGGGCTCCAAGGGCGGATCTCGCCGGCGCTCGGACTCCGAAACTTCACTTCCGCGATCACCGATGGCGGCTCGCCCGGTGCCCGGCGTAGAGCTCGAATTCCCCGCTCGGACCGCTCGGGTTGCGGCGGACGCTCCACGGGCCCCATCGCAGCAACGTGCCGGCGCCGCCTAGAGTTCTCGCGTCGTTTGCGCGCGAGAATCGCCGAGAGATAGTCGCTCATGAGTCTCGCGTGAATTGCACCAAGCGTTCGAGCGTATCCTCGGCTGCGCCGCTGTCGATCGCTTCGGCGGCCCGCTCAGCGGCGGTCCTCGGATTGCGAGCGAGGCCGGTGACGCACAGCGCTGCGGCCGCATTCAGCAAAACGGCGATCCGCGCCGGCCCCTGACTACCAGCCAACACGTCACGGATGATGTCCGCATTGCACGCCGCATCGCCACCTCGAAGCGCTTCGATCGGCACTTTGGAGAGCCCGAAGTCGTCGGGGCTGACTTCAAACGTCGTGACCTGGCCGTCGGCCAGCTGGGCGACGGTTGTGGATCCGGAAGGAGACACTTCGTCGAGCCCGCCCTCGCCGTGCACGACCCAAGCAGCCGTCAGACCGAGAGCACCCAGCGCCAGCGCCAATTGCTCGACTCGTGCGGGGTCGTAGACGCCCACCACCTGGTGGGTGGCGGATGCCGGATTCGACAACGGACCGAGCAAGTTGAAGAGCGTGCGAATACCGAGCTCCCGGCGCACCGGCGCAGCATGCCGCATGGCCGCATGGTGGCTCGGCGCGAAGAGGAAGCCAATCCCCACCTCCTCGATGCATTGCTGGACTCGTTGCGGCGTGAGGTCGATGCGTACGTCGAGCGCCTCCAACACATCTGCGCTCCCCGCCTTCGATGAGACGGCGCGATTGCCGTGCTTAGCAACGGCGACACCGCATGCCGCCGCCACCAGGGCTGCGGCCGTCGAGATGTTGAACGTGTGCAGGCTATCACCGCCGGTTCCACAGGTGTCGAGCAGCGGACCATCGACTTTCGGATCAATCGTTTCGCAATGCTTGCGGAGCGCTCGCGCAGCAGCGGCGATTTCGTCGGCGGACTCGCCCTTCATGCGAAGAGACACGACAAACGCAGCGATTTGGGCGGCCGAGGCCTGTCCATCGAGAATGGCATCCATCGCGGCTTCGACGTCGCTCGGGGCCAAGTCACGCCCCTCGACAACCTCTTTGATCGCATCCGAGATCACGACGCCCTACCCGCCGCAAGCGAGGACAGCCAGTTGCGAATCAAATCGTGACCGTGCTCGGTCAGAAAGGACTCGGGATGGAACTGGACGCCCTCGATGGCAAGTTCCCTGTGTCGAACCCCCATGATTTCGTCCTGGTCGGTCCAGGCCGTCACCTCGAGCCCTTCTGGGATCGTGTCCCGCTTCACGATCAACGAGTGATAGCGGGTCGCGGTGAGTGGGCTCGGCAGGCCCTCGAACACGCCTCGTCCCTCGTGAAGAATCTCCGAAGTGCGCCCGTGCATGAGACGCTCCGCCCGTACGATCGATGCGCCGAAATGCTGCGCAATACTCTGATGCCCTAAGCACACACCGAAGATCGGAATCTCGGCGCCCAGCTTGGCGATCAGCTCCAAGCTGACCCCGGCTTCTTCAGGCCTTCCGGGACCCGGGCTGATCAACACACCGGTAGGCCCGAGCGCGCGGATCTCGTCTACGCTCACCACATCGTTGCGCTTGACCACGACCTCGGCCCCAAGCTCGCCCAGGTACTGGACGAGGTTGTAGGTAAAGGAGTCGTAGTTGTCGATCACCAGAATCATTGGTCTCGATCGCTAGCGGCTCGCGCCGAGCACGTCAACCAGCCCCCGATTGGGCTGCCTCATAGCCGCGCTCCCTCAAGAACTTCTCGAGCCTCAAGTTGACCATCTCGGGATATTCCAACGCCGCGTAGTGCGTTGCTCCGGGGATCACCATGATCTCCGAGCCACGCGTGCGCCGCGCCATGCGTTCGGCGGCTGACCGCGGTGTGAACACGTCTCGCGAACCGGCGATGATCAACGTGGGCACGTCGATGAGCGGAAGGAGATCCCAGCCGTCATGCTCTCCCATCCGCTCCAGGAGATGGATGAAGGTGTCCATGTCGAGCGTGCGGAACTTCAAAACGAGCTCGGCAACCACTTGCTCATCCAGCGTCCGGGCAGCCAACCCGATCCGTTTGGCCCATTCGCCGGGGTCGGGAAGGCGCGTTGCCTGACGCACCGCGGCCTCGATGGTCCGCGGCATCGAGCGCAGGCCCCGGAGGAAGGGCGGCAGCAGCCGACCGACCAGGTTCAAGTTGAAGACATAGTCCCACGGACGTCCGGCCACGCCATTGAGCATCACGACCGAGGCCACGCGCTCCGGAGCGACCCGGAACATCTCGAGACCTACCTGAACACCCATCGACCATCCTACGATGGCCGCGCGGTCAGCCCCCTCCTCCCGCAGGAGGTGCAACGCGTCCCGCGCGTGATCGGTGATCCGCAAAGCCTCGGGGTCTTCGGGGAGGGAGGAGCCGTAGAGGCCACGATAGTCCCAAGATAGAAGTCGGTATCGGTCCCGAAAGTACTGAATCTGGTGGGTCCAGGCCTCCCAACTCCCTCCCAGGCCGTTGCACAGCAGAATTGGGCGTCCTTGGCCCACGGCCTGATAGGCGATTTCAGTGCCATCAAATGACACAAAGCGGCGCTCTTCGACGGGGGGTGGCATCATGAGGGAGCGCCAAGCCTATCAGGGCCGGGTGATCGGCGCCCGCCTTGACAAGATCGACTTTACACGGATAAATTTGAGGAAGCTGAAATGTCAGACGAACTCCAAAAATCCAAGAAAGTCCGCGATATACGCGAGCGACTCGGTAGAAACACGGCGCCACCGCCGTCCAAGAGCCTCGAAGAGGGGGAGGTTGCGCCGCCGCCGCCGACGCTGGGGGGCATCGCGCCACCGCCGGGCTTCGTTGGAGGTCAGGCCGCCAAACGGTCCGGGCCATTCGGAGGCACCACGTCGCAGGCGCACGCGCATAAGGAAGTCCGTATCGTCGTCGACGAGCAGGCCGTCGCAACTGCGCACGAAGGCAAGAGCCGTCGCGCTCGCAAGTTGATGATGATGACCGGAGGCGGAGCTGCGTTGGTAGGCCTGTTCCTCGGTGTTCTTGCGACGACCGTGATGACCAAGCGAATCCAATACAATGTTGCGGTTCGCGACGGCAAGGCCGTCTACGAAGGCGTACGCGCCGCGGCTGACCAAGTGACGGAAGCCAAGCGGCTACTCGACCGAGCCGCCGGCGCGGCCAAGGCGCGGCCAGGAGAAGGACCATCTGTCGACTACGAAGCGATCGAGCAACTTCGTGCGTTGCCGACTCCGTTCACCGCCGCCGACTTCGCAGGCCTTCACTACACGAAGTTCAATCGCGAGACGGTCAACTCTTTGTTCCTGTACGCGCGCCAAGTGGGTGAGCTTTGGGACAAGTTCGACAGCGTCGCAGGCAGAGTGCTCCCGCAGGCACGTCGCCAGGAGCTCGACGAGGCCGCTCAGGACGAGACCGCGATCACGACCAGCCCTACCGGGTGCGTCCCAACCCTCGGTGAAGGGGGCTTCCGCTGTGGGCTGGTGTACGTCGATATGCCCGACGGTGACGCAGCTTCGGCGAAGCTCAAGGTTCGGGTGACGCGAGGCAGCAAGCCGTTCGAGAAAGACCTCTACGTGGGCCAGGACCTGCGCCAGAACACGAGCAACTACGTGATTCTCACGAATCCCGACCAGTCCGCAGGGGTGCTTGGCCAGCGAAAGAACGCGTTCGCTTCGTACCGCCGGGACTTGGCGGAGCTTTCCCGTCTCATGGACTCGACCCTCGAGACGCAAGGCAATCTCGAAAAGGGCCTTGGGGCCGTCGCGGGGCTCGACGAGATCGCCAGCTTCTGACCTGAATTTCCGTTGAGGTATCGCAAGGTTTCCGCCGCACTTCATTCGACGCGCGGCCCTTTCAACTGCTAGGATGATGCCTGGGGTGCCGCGCTTTAGACTGCGATATCAGTCGACCAATCTCGAGATGCCTCTCGGGGAGTTCAGCATTGGTCGAAGCTCGTCATGCAATCTTGCATTGGCGGACGGACTGGTGTCCCGAAAGCACGCGGTGCTTCACGTTGGACCAGACGCGGTCGTGGTCGAAGATCTCGGTAGCCGCAACGGTGT
This sequence comes from Myxococcales bacterium, assembly GCA_020351445.1. GTDB lineage: Bacteria > Myxococcota_A > Polyangia > Polyangiales > Houyiibacteriaceae > SG8-38. The sequence goes on along the minus strand of CP070713.1, from coordinate 2,538,197 downwards.
TGCAGTCAATGGTGTCCGTATCAACGGTCCGCGCCGCGTCGCGCACATGGACCGCGTGTACATCGGCTCACAGGAGTTGGTGCTTATCGACGCGGCGAAACTTCGGGATGGTGCGAAGGAGACCGCCGAATATGTGGTGTGCGAGTCTTGTGGCGCGATCAACGGGCCCGCCAAGCGCCGCTGCGGCGAATGCGGCAAGCGACTCACCTCGACCGCAGGCGAGACCATTGCGAGCGCGACCAGCGGCGTGGACTCGTCATCGCATGCGTGGGGTGCAGAAGACACACGTACGGCACGCGCGCTCGACGTGATCGCGGGTATCGCCAGTAAAGCGATCGCCATGGGCCGCTTTGAGGAAGCCGAGCGCATGCTGCTCCCACACCTCGATACGCTCCTCGAACGAGCAATAGAGCGCCGGCCATTGAGCGACTCCGAAAAAGACGATCCCGATGTGTTGTTTGCGGGGGCGACCAACTACGCATTGCAGCTGGCTCAAGGACTGCGTGACACGAAATGGATCGACTGGGTCTTCAGGATTCACACCGCTTCCGGGCGGCTCATGGAGGCAGAGACAATCGAAGCGCTGCACAGCCTCGTGCGAAGCAACAAGTACTCCAAACCTCGCCACCTTCGCGCGTAT
>CP070713.1:2534002-2537457 GCA_020351445.1 Myxococcales bacterium | reverse complement strand
CCGCCCGCCCGGCCGCTTCTGCAGGCGTGCCCGCGCGCCGCGCTTGTCCATCCAGACCACCATGTTGGCGGTGGGGCGACCGTCCGCCCCGACGGGCACGATAGAAGAGTACTGGCTCGCGCAGGCGATGCCGCGGACCTCGCGTCGGTTCGGCAACGACGCCAGAGCCTGCTCGGCCGCACCCAACACCGCTTCCCACACTCGCTCGGCATCCTGCTCGGCGCCGCCGTCTTCCGTATGAATCGTCTCGAGCGATTCGCGGCCGGTGCCGAGCAGCGTGCCGTCGCGTTGAACGACCGCTGCCTTCACGTTCGACGTCCCAAGATCAATGGCAAGAATCGGCACCGCGGTCACCTCGAGGTCTGCCGGGCCGTTCTAGACGAGATCTGCGGCGTACGAAAGGGCCCGCTACTCGGCAGGTGATTGCGTCGTACTTGCGGGCAGCACCAACACGTCAGATCCTCGCCCGCAGAACCGAGGAGCGAATCATGGAACGTAGTGAGGAACGTGTAGTGGTCTTGGGCGGCGCAGCGGGTGCCTGGGGCGACACGTCGTTTGCCGCTCCGCAGCTGCTCGACTCGGGGCGATGCGACTACATTGTGTTCGAGGCGCTTGCCGAGATCACGATGGGGATCCTCACCCGCGCCCGACAAAAGGATCCGTCTCTCGGTTACGCCACCGATGTGATCGCGACGATCGGCCGTGATCTGGCGCGCTTCGTCAAACAGGAGGTACGTGTCGTCACCAATGCCGGAGGTGTGAACACGAGAGCGGCGGCTGCGGCGCTTCGGGCCATGGCCGACGAAGCACGCGTTTCGATACGCGTTGCATGCATCGAGGGTGACAACTTGATCGATCGCATCGACGAGCTCGATGCGCTGGGACTCACCGAAGTGAGCGACGGTTCGCCACTCGTAACCCAGCCGCTCAGCTTCAACGCGTACCTCGGCGCTCGTCCCATCGCTGCCGCGTTGGGCGCCGGGGCTGACGTTGTGATCACCGGCCGGTGCGTCGACTCGGCGCTCGCGCTTGGACCGTTGATCCACGAATTTGGATGGACCCCCGAAGATCTCGATGCGCTTTCCCAAGGAAGCCTCGCCGGCCACGTGATCGAATGCGGACCGCAGTCGACCGGCGGCGTCCTGACCGACTGGGAAGATGTGCTCTCTTGGGAGGATCTCGGATATCCCATCGCCGAGTGTCGCGCAGATGGTTCGTTCGTTCTCACCAAGCCCGAGGGCACCGGCGGCTTGGTCGATGTACGTACTGCTTCCGAGCAGTTGCTCTACGAGATCGGTGATCCTGCCGCTTATCTGCTCCCCGATGTCACCTGCGACTGGAGATACGTGGAGCTCACCGAGGTGGGGGCCGACCGTGTCGAGGTCAAGGGGGCCAGGGGTGGGCCTCCACCATCGACGCTCAAGGCATGCGCCCAGGCCATCGATGGCTACAAAAGCACCGCGCTGCTGTTCATCGGTGGGCGCGACGCGGAGAGAAAGGCCAGGCGTCTTGGCAATGATTTCGTCCGGCGCGCCGAGCGCCTCCTCGATCGCGAGGGGTTTAGGCCGCTCCGCGATGTGGACATCGAGATCCTCGGCGCCGAAAGCACGTACGGGCCACACTCGCGAGCCCGAGACACGCGCGAGGTCGTGTTGAAGATCGCGCTACACCACGATTCGAGTGACGCGATCGCGGCCGTCGTTCGTGAAACCGCTTCATTTGGGCTGGCGGTGCCCGGCCTCAGTGGTGGTGGAACCGGCCTTCCCAAACCGACGCCGGTCGTTCGCCTTCGAAGCTACCTCGTGTCGCGAGATCGGTTTCATCCGGAAATCGACTTAGACGGGACCGCGGTTCCGTTCGAGGAGCCAACGGTACCGCCGAGAGCCAGAGGATCGTGGGAACCCGACCTTCCTTCCGAGCCGTATGACGTCATCGACCCGGTCGAGCTTCCACTCATCGCAATCGCCCACGCGCGCAGCGGTGACAAGGGAGCCGACGCCAACATCGGGGTCCGCGCGCGCCATCCAGACTTCCTGCCACTGCTCCGTGACCAGCTCTCCGCCGACGCAGTGGCCGCTTGGTTCGCCCACCGCCTCAATCATGGCACTTTCGCGCAAGTGCGCAGCGGTGACAGCACTTTCGCGCAAGTGCACAGCGCGAGCCCGGTCCAGCGGTACGACGTGCCAGGCATCCACGCCCTCAACTTCGTCCTCCGCGATGCCTTAGGCGGAGGCGGCATCGCATCCCTCCGCTTCGACCCTCAAGGCAAAGCCTACGCCCAACAACTCCTCGACATCCCGCTCGACATCCCCACAGCCTGGCTAGCCCACCCCGCCCTAGCCGAAACCCCCGAAGTAGTAAACGCCCGCAAAAAAAGGGGACAGTCCCCTTTTTGAAAGGGTTAATTCGCCACGATCGATATGCATTGACTGCAAAAAGGGGACTGTCCCCTTTTTGAGCGACGGTTGACGGGGGAAACCTTGGTGAGCATGTGACGTAGGTAGCGTGTACCGGTCATGACGACAGCGCCCACGAACATCCGCATCGACATCGTCTCGGACGTGGTTTGCCCTTGGTGCATCATCGGGTTCAAGCAGCTGCAGCGAGCCCTGGCGGAGCTCGACGGAGAAGTGGAGGTCGACCTTCATTGGCACCCGTTCGAGCTCAACCCGCAGATGCCGCCCGAAGGGCAAGACGTGCGTGAGCATCTCGCTCAGAAATACGGGACCACCGTTGCTAAAAGCTACGCCGCACGAGGGCGCCTCGCCGAGCTGGGAGAATCGGTGGGGTTTTCGTTTCGATACTACGATGGCATGCGCATCCACAACACCTTCAGAGCGCATCAGTTGCTGCACTTTGCCGACGAGCAAGGAAAACAAACCGAGCTCGAGCTCGCGTTGTTCGAGAGCTATTTCTCGCGCGAGGAAAACGTCGACGACGCGGACGTGCTGGTTGCAGCCGCGGGCCGCGCGGGCCTGGACCAGGAGCAAGCCAGGGCCGCGTTGAACGACGGGCGCTACGCAGACACGGTCCGCAACCAGCAGCGGTTCTGGCTCAGCAAGGGAATTCAAGCGGTCCCGTCGTTCGTCCTCGACCAACGGTATTTGATCCCGGGCGCTCAGGATTCGGAAGTGTTCGTCGCCGCCCTGAAGAGGCTCCGCGATGAAAAGGCGGCCTAGCCCGCGACTTCGACTAGAAACCCGCATTCAGTGCTCCTCGTCGGCCCAGAGCCGGACACCGCCCAGAATACCCGCCACGTTCGGCACCTGGGCGACGTTGTCCGGTAGCGCGATTGTCAGCTTTCGTGCGTTGCCGCCGCCCAGGTAGAGCCGGCGCGGGTTCCAGATCGGCATGATCTGCTCGATCGCCTGCCGCACGCGCTCGTTCCACTTCTTGGTGCCGCTGCGTTTGCGCGCCGCCTGTCCCAACATCTCTTCGTAGGTCTTGCCTTTTGT
>CP070713.1:2530169-2533902 GCA_020351445.1 Myxococcales bacterium | reverse complement strand
GGATCGCCCGCCGAGTTGAGTAGCGGTATCAGATTCCCGCCCGCATCGTACGCCTGATCGGTCGGTGCCGTTTCGGTCACGGGTCGCCAGCGGTATCGCGTGGGCGTGTTGAGCGGGTCGTCCTCGGTCTGATCGCCGCCGAACGGTCCCACCTTCCACACGGTTGATACGATGGCGTAGCGTGGCCCCTCGTTCTGTGGTGCCGAGAATCGGTGCAGACGGTATCGCGTATCTTCTGAACGCTGCTGACCCTTAGCCGGGAACGGAGCCCCCGTGGTCGCGTGCGTGGCGGTCTTGTAGTTGAACGCGGTTACGGGGTCGCCGTCGCTCGAGACGTGATACTCCACGGTGACTTCGCGGTTGTCGGAGTCCTCGCTAAACGATTGCGCCCAGGATTCGGTGTAGGTAATCGCCATTAGTTTAGAATAGGCAGGTAGCCCGTACTCCTTGAGATGCTTAGAAGTTCACGCAGGATCGCTACGGTGTCCTTCGTATTGTCCCGCGTTGCGGTTGCAATCTTACGTTCCTCGATGCGGAACTCGCCACCCGCCATCGCGGCTTGTGCGAACCCGCCGAGTTGTGCCCCCTCGGTAAGCGATGGCAGTTCAATCGGCACGGGTCGCTGCTTCGTGGGCTTCTCGGCGTCCCTGGCATCCACTGCGGCGAGTTGGTCCTTGAATCGGTCGCTGAGATCCCATATAGCCTCTCCGATTGCCACCCTTTGTTTAACTTCGGTTTTTTTATCGAGCATCGCCCTGAGTTCGCTCAACTCCTTCAACCGCTTCTCATACGCAATCTTGATCTGCTCCTTCTCTAGCTCCTTACCCTCCTTGCCGTGTAGACGCTCCGCCATTGCTTCGGTTTGGAGTTCGGCGGCGACCTTTTCGGATATAGCTTTTTCTTGCTTTTTCTGCTCAATGGCGTGGGCGTTCATTAGAATCTGCTCCGCCTGTGCCTTGGCCCGCTTACGCTCCTCCTCGCTGATGTCTTTATTGGCCTTAGCCAGCTGAGCCAGCACACGCTTATGCACCTCACCGAGTCGGTGGTTCGCCTCGATGCGGGCCTTCTCCGCGTCGGTCGTCGCCTCGAGAAGTTGCAACGCCTTAGACTGGCCGACAATCGTATCCGCCATGCCCTGCCGGGCTTTTTCGGCTTCGGCGGCCTGCCGCTTCTGGAGTTCGACCCGCCTAGCGTGTTCGGCGTTAAGCCGCTGCTCCTCGTCCAGCATATCCTGCGTCACGCCGTAGATGCGGTTCGATATCGTATCCGCCAACGTGTCCAGGCGGGCTACAACCTCACCTATGCCGAACCCCAACTGCTTGAACGACTCCACCATGCCCTCGGTGTCGCCCGCCGCACCCTTGAGGATGCCGTCCATACCGGCCATCGCGGTCTTAGCCATTTCCGCCGCCGCACCGATACGCTGGAGGCTATGGTGCAACGCCGCCGCCTGTGCGACCACGCCACCCTCGCCACGCCCGGCGATCTGCTTCATAAACCCAGCAGTCTTCTGCTCGGCCCGTTTGAAGCTCGCCGCGTCCGTACGTGCGCCAATTACAACATCTAAGTCACGCTGTGCCATAATGCTCCGCTAGGTTGCGTTCACGATCCGATGCACAGAACGATGCCGCCGCGTTAAACCAGTTCGATTGATCCATAATCCCACCCGGCACCAACGGGATGCCGTGTTCGATATACATGTCCGCGAACTGGCACACCTTGAATGATACGGACGGGATCGACCCACGCGGGTCTGCCTCGACGCGGAACGTACCCCGACCGCCGCATGTCTTACACTGGCTGTCACGGTTATCGCACGTCACGCACGCCGCGAGCATCGGCTCATGCGGTGTCGGCGGGTCGTTCATGTCGAATAACCCGCAGCGAACCATGACAGCCAGCCTTAGTTTTTTGCGTCGTCCTCGCTCAATGAGTTGCCCGCGAGGATCGCGTTGAGTAGGTCGCCAAGTCCATCACGATCCAGCACGTACCGCATCTCTTCGATTGGTCGCTTATGGTCCCAACCCTTGACGAACTGGGTCGCGATGGATAGCCACGCCTTATAGTGGGCGATGACCGTCTGCTCATCGGTCGCGTCGCTGAGTTGTTGCTCGGCGTCGATGACCTCGCCCACGGACATCACGGCGATCTCGTATGTGATGCCGCCCACTTCTTTTTTAAACGTATCGCCTGGCTTGAGTTTGGCTTGCATAAAACCTCCCTAGTTTAGTGTTATCCGCTCACGATGGTCGCGGCGGTCGATCCTGTGTGCAGCAGTTCCAGCGTACGGTTATAGATGCCGTTGCTGTCGCCCTGCGTGACGTTCTGGCGTTGCATACCCGGCAGCGTGACCACGCAGCTATTCGCGGTGGTGAGTGCAAGGGTCTGGGCCGTGCCCGCGATCCAGGTGCCGTAGTCGTCGCGGTTGGCGACGGTATCGGCCTCGACCACCAGCGATGCGGTGATCTGCTGCCGCGTGATCTGTGCGTGCAGGAATCCCGTCACGTCGGTCGGGTCGGGTCGCATCTCCACGGTGTTCTCGATGCGGATCGTACCGCTGAACGTGGGTAACTCGACAGCGTTGAGCGTAAAGTTACCCGACGCGAACCGCTCCGGCAGGTCGGTCGGATACGTCGGTGTAATCAGGGCGGTATCGGTCGGTGCCGCGTACTTGCCCTGATACTCGACGGTCGCATAGATCGGCTCGCCGCGTTCTAGCCCGATCTCCATCGACGTGACCACGCACCCCGCGAGTTGTTTGCGGATGCCGTCCACGTAGAATCCCACGGTGGCGGTGCTGGTCGATGCCGAACCCACGGCGGTCGCGGTGGTCGATGAGATCGTGAACCCCGCGTGCGGGAGGATGCGTGCGAACCATAGGGCGGTCGAGTCGCCGCCGAAGAAGTCCGTGCGGAACGATACTCGACCCATGCGGGCACCGGGCACGCCCGCGAGGTTCGCGTCGTACGTACCCTGCGAGGTCCGTTCCGATACGGGGATCTCGGCGGTGTATTCGCTGTCGTAGCAGTTGATCGCACCATCGGCGTTCGCCAGTGTTTCGGCGGTGCCTGCGGTGCCTTCGGTTTTAAGTGCGACGGTTCGCTGTCGCATGATAAGGGCGTTAGCCATTAGATTGCTCCGTTATAGGGAGGTTGGGTCGGTGATGCTATTACGGTAATACACCTCGACGGGTACGGTCACGCCGATGCGGTGGTCGGTGCCGTCGATGAGTCGCGGCGTCAGCACCTGGGTATCGATGGCGTACTTGACGGCGGATACGGTGCGGTTCGGGTCGGCCATCACCGCCGTCTGCACGTCCGACCACGCCTGGATCATCTGCTGCTGCGGCTCGCGTCCCGAGACGGGTGCCACGTGTACGGACACGTCGAACGTCGCCCGCCAGTAGTACTTGCCCTGCGTCTCGTCGGCCTCGCGTTGTACGTCCGACAGCCCGAGCGATGCGTAGTCGCCGGGGAAGTTGTCGTACGCCGTGTCGCCGTAGACCGACGTGAGATTGTAGAAGTACGTGCCGGTGCCGTCGATGTTATCGAGTGCGGTCTTAAGGCTGGTTTCGATTGTCCAGAGTACGGGTTCAGGCATTGGGCCTCTTTGATTTCTTGCGTTTCAGGAATCGGTCAACCTGAGAGCGTAAGTTCTTCTCTAGTATTGGTGCGATCTCATCGAGTACGGGTTCTACAATTTTGCGCCGCTCCGCCAGCCACGCGAGCGACGG
>CP070713.1:2526607-2530069 GCA_020351445.1 Myxococcales bacterium | reverse complement strand
GTCCGGCCGAGTCCCCCTGAGCCGGCTCCCTACTTTGCCATTCGACCTCCTCCTCGGTCGCAGTAGGACTGGCGAGCTCGAGATCGACCGCCTCGGATGCTGGCTCCTGCAGCTCACGGACCTCCTCGTTGGTATCGTCCTCCTGAGCGAACGCGCACTCGGGTCCCGCGACGAGGAGCAGGGCCGTTAGCAACCAGAAAACGATGGAGGCGCGCATTCGTTCTCAGCCGCGTGCGCTCGGAGACTAGAGAACCTGCTGCAAGCGCGTCCGCGTGAAGTCGTCGTCCTTGAGGCCGGTCTTGAACTTGAACTCGCTCCAGATCAGCTCGGTGCTCTTGCCGGTCTGGTGGTTGACCATGTTCATCTTGTGCGCGCGCCAGTGCTTGCCGAGGTATTGCTTGTATTCGCTGGGTGTGAGCGTCTTCAGCAGCGCTCCCTTGCGGTCGTAGAAATCGATCTTCCGGAGACGGTACTCGTCCTTGTCGAGCCAGGCTTGAAGTCGGGTGTATCCCGAGTCTTTGCTAACGGGGTACTGCTCGACCAGGAAGCAGTCGACGCCGTCGACCTTCTCGTCCTTGAGATACTTGTACGTGTACTTCTCGACTTCCTGCGATGAGAGATCCTCGTAGGCGAACTCGGAGCCCATGAAGGGCCCGGACTTGTTGTTCGAGGCGATGCGCTTCACCCGGCGAAGGGCGGGCAGGTAGAGCCACTGCTCGTCGGGCTCGACGCCGTGCGAAAAGGTTAAAAGCGCCGTTCCCCGAACGTCGCGCGGGGTGTGGAAGACCGTCATCGACTTGTCTCCGTCGCCCTTCACCTCGAGCGTGCGAATATCAAGCTCGCGCTTGCTCTCCTGGCCGCGCTTGTTGCGCAGGATCATGACCATCTTGGACCTGGAGTCACCGTAGCCTTCATCACGACGATCGGCTTCCTTGGCGATCTCGAGGCCTTTGTCTTCGGCTGGGCCGGCAAGAACGAACGCCGGAACGAGCATCGCGAAGATCGCGAGCGGTGCAACGGAACGCTTCATCGGTTTTCTCCTTTTGTCTGGGGTGAGTAGCCCCATACCCGGATTCAGGCCAAACGGCGAGAGGGCGAGCAAAGAAAAGCGTTCACTTCTTGAACTCGGCAACGAGCTCTTGGGCGATTCGCTCGGGTACCCTGTCGTAGTGACTGAGCTCCATCGTGTAGCTCCCGCGCCCCTTGGTCATGCTCTTGAGCGCCGGCTCGTAGTCCATCATGTCGGCTAGCGGAACCGACGCCTTCACGACGGCCGTGCCGCTGCCCATCGCGTCGGTTCCGAAAACCCTGCCGCGACGGCTCGAAAGATCGCCCGTGATCGACCCGACGGTGTCGCCGGGCGTGGTCACCTCGATGTTGACGATCGGCTCGAGAATCTGCGGCCTGGCTTTGAGAAACGCATCTTTGAACGCGAACTTCCCGGCCGTCTTGAAGGCGATCTCCTTGCTGTCGACCGAGTGTGTCTTGCCGTCGTAGACCGTCACGCGCACGTCTTCGATCGGATAGCCCGCCACGATCCCCGTTCGCATGATGTCGCGAACGCCCTTCTCGATGGCCGGCATGAAGCCTTTGGGGATCACGCCGCCGACGATCTTGTCGACAAACTCGAAACCGCCACCTCGTTCGAGCGGCTCGATGCGAAGATAGACTTCTCCAAACTGGCCTGCACCGCCGCTTTGCTTCTTGTGCCGGTAATGCCCCTCCGCCTTAGCCAAGATCGTTTCGTGGTAGGCGATCTTTGGAGGCTTGGTTTCGACATCGACGCCCTGGTTCTTGATGCGCTCGATCACCAGATTCAAGTGCATCTCGCCCAAGCCATGAATCACGAGCTCGTGCGTTTCGGCCTCGAAGTGCGCTTCGAATGTAGGGTCTTCCTCGCGGATCCGAGCAAGGACTTCGGCGATTTTGTTTTCGTCGCCGCGAGTTTTGGGCACTACGGCGAGACCGTGCAACGGCGTGGGATACGGAAGCGCCTTGTGGTGTACGTGGTCCAGGGCGTGGTCGTTGTGGAGGACGTCGCTCAGGTGCAGTTCTTCGACCTTGGCGATGGCGCCCATGTCGCCCGCAACTATTTCTTTGGCTCCTGCTCGTTCCTTGCCCTGCAGCTGAAAAAGGTGGCTTACCCGGATCGGCTTCTTCCCGTCGCCGATGAAGAGCTGGTCGCCGGCCTTCACCGTGCCCTGGTACGCACGAAAGAAGCACAGCTTGCCGAGGTAGGGGTCAGTGGTGACGTGGAATACGCGGGCGAGGAGTGTCTTGCTCGGGTCGTCTGCATACACGAAGGGCTGTTCGTCTTCCCCTTCACCGATGAAGAACGGGCGCGGGTTGCCCTCGGGCGGGCTCGGGAAGTGCCGGACGATGATGTCGAGCAGCGCATCGATCCCGGCGCCGCTCAGGGCGTCGGTGAAACACACGGGGACCACGTGCGCCTGATCCATCGCGCGCTCGAACGGCTCGTGGAGCGCTTCGTAGTTGGGCTCTTCGCCCTCGAGATATCGCTCCATGAGCGCGTCGTCGATCTCGACGACCTGATCGAGAAGCTCGGTGTGAAAACCCGCAACTGGGCCGAGGTCGCTCTCGCCCTCCCCGTTCAGCAAACAGTCGATGACATCCGCGCCGTTGTTCGCGGGTAGGTTGATTGGAAGGCAGCCGCGACCAAACGCCTCTTTGAGCTCATTCAGGAAGGGCCCGAGACGGCCAACGCCCTCCCCGATGTGGCTCACGACGATCGCAACCGGGAGGTCGAGACTGTGTGCCAGCTTCGCCAGGCGCCGGCTCATGCTGTCGATCCCGGCCTCCGGATCCATGACGAGCACCATCGTTTCGGCCGCCGGAAGACACGCGATCGCCTGCCCTATGAAATCAGGCGCGCCCGGAAGGTCGAGGATGTTGATCTTCTTCCCCTGGTGTGTCGCGTGCAGCAGCGTCGAGTACACGGAGTGGTGGTGCGCTTGCTCCTCTTTCTCGAAGTCGCTCGCTGAAGTCCCGGCGTCGACTGTGCCTTGGCGGCTGATTTCGCCAGCGTGAAACAGGAGAGCTTCGGCGAGGGTGGTTTTGCCGCTAGAGCGCGAGCCGGCGAGGAGAACGTTGTGGATGTCTGCAGTACCGAAGTCGGGCATGAGCGGATATGAAGCAAATCTTGGCCGGGAGGGCAAGCCGGATCCAACCGATGGTCACAAAATGCATTTTTTAGTGGGTGAAATGTAACCGCATTTGGAGGTGCGATGAGAACGTAGGAGGTGCGATGGACCAGAATATCATCGACGAAGGTGAGCGCAAGTTGGACGCGACGATAACCTCCATGTGGGAACTGCTCGAGCGGCAGCGTGCGGCGTTCGTGGACGAAGGGCCGGTTTGTGCTGAGGTGCGCATCGACCGGCTCGATCGGCTGATCGCGCTGCTGACCGAGAATCGCGAGCCGCTCACCGACGCCATGCAGGC
>CP070713.1:2517188-2526507 GCA_020351445.1 Myxococcales bacterium | reverse complement strand
CAGCTCTTCGGGGATGCCCGGGCCCTCGTCGTCGACGTCGATATGGATGGCCCCGTTGTCGACCCGGGTCCGCACCCTCACCGTCGAGCCGCGCGGACAGGCCTGGCGCGCGTTGTTCAGGAGGTTGACCAGCACCTGAGTTAACCCATCGGGGCTTGCCATGGCAGGCGCGTCGACGGTGAGGTCCAGGTCGATGTTGCACCCGTCGGTTTCGAGCTTGGCGAGCTCCGCGGCGTTGCGCACGGTTCCGGCCACCGCAATCGCTTGGAGCCCGACCGGTGTCTCGTCGCGCCGACTAAACGTGAGAAGGCTTTGCACGATGCGATGGATGCGCTGCGCTTCGTGTACGATGATCGCGAGGCGTTCGTTGGCATCGTCGGCGCCGGGGTCCGCTGCGAGGTTCCTGGCGACCATCAGGATTCCGGTGAGCGGATTGCCGACCTCGTGAGCCACGCCGGATGCCAACGTCCCGATCGACGAAAGACGATCCTTATGCGCCACGTGTCGCTCGAGCTGTCGCAGGGCCGTGATGTCCTCGACGACGAACACCCGACCCTCTTCGGACTCGCCCGGGATGGTCGCCGTTTGCGCTCGGAGCTCGATTTTTCCATCGCCGAAGTCGTACTCGCGCTCGATCACCGAGCCGGTCGGTTGATGTGCAAGCTCGTCGAACAGCGGCCACCACGGGCCTGGGATGTCCTGCATCGGGTGGCCACAAATGTCGTCTTCGGCCAGGCCCGACATGCGCTCGAGCTGCGGGTTCCACACGACGACATCCTCGTGATCATCCACGGTGCACACCCCTACCGGCAGCTCGGACATCAGCTTCGAGAGATAGCGGCGCGCGGCATGGGCCGGTGAGGTCCCTTGCGACGCTTCCGCCTCGAGAGAGTCCAGCTCTCGAAAGGCACGCAACCGTTCGGCAAGCGCGTTCGCTCGTACGGGCCGGCCTCCCTGAACGTAGGTGCGCGCCGCGAGGGGGCCGATTCGCTCGCTGAGACGGCCTTCGAGCTTGGTGATCAAACGCAGCAACTCGGGTCGATCACGGGGTGGCCAATAGACATCGGCGGCTGCGGCGGCTTCGTAGATCTCCTGGATCGCGGTTCGCTTTCCGACGTACGAGGTCAGGCGCTCCTGAAGCGCCTCGGGGGAATCGGGAACCTGCAAGAGACGGGTCACCCTCGGTTCGCGACAGGCCTCCGCCGCGTTGCGCTCTTCGGGCGAGCGTGACGTGAGCAGCGAGACACCCATGAATACGAACGCGTGGGCCGTGAAGCTCAACCAAATCGCCGGGCCGCGCTCCGAAGGGTCGGCGACACCGAACAGGGCATAAATGCCAGAGACGTCGACCTCTATACCGAGCAAGGGCGTTGCGGTAAACACCGTCCACGAGGCTGCGCCCACGATGAGGCCCGCCAGCACGCCGGCGCGTGTTGCACGCCGCCAAAACAACGCCCCGAGCAAGCCGGGAAGCAGATGCATGACCGCGACGAACGAAGCGAGCCCGAGGTCGACCAGCGAGCGCGTTCGGGGAAGCGCGAAGTGAAGAAGCAGTCCGGCGACGACGACGCCGACGATCGTGGACCTACGAAAGACGGCCCAGCGGGTGAGGAGCGACTCTGGAGACGGGACCAAGCGCGGGACGAGATAGTTGCCCACCATGCCGCTCAATGCGATCGACGATACCAAGATCATCGCGCTCGCCGCCGAGACTGCGCCGAGGAAAGCAAGCGTCTGGAGTGCGGGCGAGCTTTGCACTGCGACCAGCACGTAGACATCAGGGCGCACCCCTGGAGCTGCAAGATCGCGTCCGGCCCAGTAGAGGATCGGGACCGGCAAATTGATTGCGAATAGGTAGAGAGGCAGCGCCCACCGGGCGGTGGTGAGGCTCCGCGGTCCGGGGCGCTGCACGAACGCGACGAAAAACTGACGGGGGAGCAGGAACGCCGCGCAAAACGTCACGAAAACGAGCGCGATCCAGGAGTCGCCCATCACCGGGTTGGTCATGTTCTCCACGAGCTCGGGCTGGGCGCGAAGGTACTCGTTGAGCCCGCGAACCCCGCCAAAGACGGTCATCAACACCGCCGCGCCAACCACCAAGAGCGCGACGAGCTTGAAGATGCTTTCGAACGCGAGTGTCGCGATCAGCCCGGGGCGGTGGGCGCGACCGTCTGCGTAACGTACGCCGAGCGTCACGGCGAAGGCGCTGAGCAAGATCGCGTAGACGGAGCCCAGTTCTTCGCTCGGTTCCTGGCCGACCAGGATCGCGGCGCCGTCTGCAACCGCTCGAAGTTGCAACGCGATGTACGGAAGAAGGCCTGCGACCATGAAGATGGACACGGCGGCGCCCAACGTGCGGCTCTGGTATCTGAAGGCGAAAACGTCTGCGATGCTGCCGAGCCGATATCGGTCGACCAACTCGGCAACCGGCGCCCACAACAACGGGATCGCAATGCACGACAAGGTCACGCCGAAGTAGATCGCAAGAAAGTCATACCCCTCAGTTGCCGCAAATCCGACGCTACCGAACAGCGTCCACGTGGTAGCGTATACACCTAGGGCCAGCGCGTAGCTGAACCGGTTTCGCCCGAGCCGCCCCCAGCGCGGGGAACGCTCGACGACCTCCGATCCCAAGATGTAGAGCCCCAGCAGGGCGATCGCGAGAAAGAAGAGAACGTACTGATTAAGCTGCATGGTCGGTGCGATGGATCAGAGCCACCACCGCGATCATCGACAGCCAGAACGCGAACGGCGACCACCAGGTTTGGAGCCACAAGGCCCGCACCGGGGTTGCGATCAAGACGCTCGCAACCACGAAGAGCAGCAGAGCCCTCTCTTGCTCCCTATTCATTTATGCGTATCCGATCGCCTGAAGCCGCTCGGTGATTTCGTCGAGGATGACCGGGTCGTCGATCGTGGCCGGCATCTTCCACTGGGTCCGATCGGCGATCTTCTTCATCGTCCCACGTAGGATCTTACCGGAGCGGGTCTTGGGTAGACGCTGCACGACGATCGCGGTCTTAAAAGCCGCCACTGGCCCGATTTCGTCGCGGATCATCTGGATGACTTCCGACACGATGTCGTGATGAGGCCGATCGACCCCTGCATTGAGCACCAACAACCCTAAGGGGATTTCACCCTTGAGCTCATCAGCCACGCCCATGACAGCGCACTCCGCCACGTCCGAATGGCCGGCGATGACCTCTTCCATGCCGCCGGTCGACAGACGGTGGCCGGCGACGTTGATGATGTCGTCCGTACGCGACATGACGTAGACGTAGCCATCCTGGTCGATGTAGCCGGCGTCGGCAGTTTTGTAGTAGCCCGGGAACTCCGTCATGTAGGAGCTCACGAAGCGGTCGTCGTCATGCCAGAGCGTTGGAAGGCTCCCGGGCGGGAGAGGGAGCTTGACCACCAGGGCCCCCGTGGTGCCCGACGGGACTGGATGGTTGCTTTCGTCGACGACTTGAACGTCCCAGCCTGGGACCGCGACCGTCGGGGACCCGTGCTTGACCGGAAGATGGTCGATGCCGAGGCAGTTGGCGCAAATCGCCCAGCCGGTTTCGGTTTGCCACCAGTGATCGATCACCGGCACGCCGAGCTTCGACTCCGCCCATTCCAACGTGTCGGGGTCGGAACGCTCGCCCGCCAAGAACAGCGAGCGCAGCGTGCTGATGTCGTAGTCGCCTAGCAATGACCCGGTTGGGTCTTCTTTCTTGATCGCGCGGAACGCCGTCGGTGCGGTGAACAGGCAGTTCACGCCGTGATCCTCGATCACGCGCCAAAACGCGCCTGCGTCCGGGGTCCCAACGGGCTTGCCTTCGAAGAGGATGGTGGTGTTCCCGTTGAGCAAGGGACCGTACACGATGTACGAATGTCCGACGACCCAGCCCACATCGGACGCGGCCCAATATACGTCGCCCGGTTGAACCCCGTACACGTTGCGCATCGTCCACTGCAGCGCGACGGCGTGTCCGCCGTTGTCGCGTACCACCCCTTTCGGCACGCCCGTCGTGCCCGAGGTGTAGAGGATGTATAGCGGGTCGGTCGCCATGACCGGCACGCAGTCGTGGGGTTTTGCGGCAGCCACGGCATCTTGCCAGGAGACGTCGCGCCCCTCCATGAGGTCGCACTCGCAGCTTTCCCGCTGGCGAATGATGCACCTCCCGGGCTTGTGCTTGGACAGCTCGATCCCTTGGTCGAGCAGCGGCTTGTACTCGATCACTCGCGTGCCCTCGATCCCGCACGAAGCGGAGACGATGATCGTGGGCTCGGCGTCGTCGATGCGCGTCGCAAGCTCTTGTGGCGCAAAGCCGCCAAATACGACCGAGTGCACGGCGCCCAGGCGAGCGCACGCGAGCATTGCGATCACGGCCTCGGGTATCATCGGCATGTAGATCAGCACCCGGTCGCCCTTGCAGACGCCTTGGGCCGCGAGCGCCCCCGCAAAAAGCGCGACTTCGGCTCGAAGCTGCCGATAGGTATAGGTGCGCCTCGTGTGCGTGACCGCGCTATCGTAGATGAGTGCCGCTTGGTTGCCGCGCTTGTCGACGTGCCGGTCGAGGGCGTTGTAGCAAGTGTTGAGCTGCGCTCCGCTGAACCACCGATAAAACGGGGGGTTGGAGTCGTCGAGGACCCGGTCCCATCGAGCGATCCAGTCGATTCCTTCGGCCATCTCGCCCCAGAAGCCTTCGGGGTCTTCGAGGGAGCGGCGCCGCATTTCGAGAGTTGCCGACATGATTTCTTCTCCGGCGCGGCAGAATACAGCTGTGCTTCCTCGAAAGCGAGCGTCATCAATGCGGCCCGAGCGCCATGGGGGTTGACTTCGGGTCTGAGCTAGACACTGTTCCAAGAGGAGAAACCCTGGACGATGCCTAAGATTTCTTACACTTTGGGCCTGGCGGCTTTGCTCGTTCCCCCTGCGTTCGGGCTTGCCTCGCTCGGCTGCAAGGCCGATCAACTCACGAGTCATGCCACCGCGGTCGTGCTCCTTTATGACGAGCCCGCCGGGTGCGAGAACTTGGGTGTAGTCATCGGGCGCGGCGGCGGCATGGCCGGTGCCTACTCCAAGCCCAGTGTGAACCAAGAGTCCGCGGAGAACGACGCACGGAACAAGGCTGCCGAGCGAGGGGCGACCCATCTCCTACTGCATCCGGAGGAAGTCGCCCAAGGCGATGGACGCGGGCCGGACTACCAAGACACGGAGCCCCCCTTGGCGCATGGCAGTGGCACGGGATCGACGGTGACCGTGGCCGGGACCGCGTTCAAGTGCGCGCTCGATGCACCGCCCTCCAAGACCGCGATGTCGATTCAGGGGGGTGGCGCGTTCGTCGCGGTGCAAGCGCCGACCTCGATTTCCATGGCGCCCCTCGGTCCACTGAAGAGCATCACGGTGTTTCACCGGGCGCCGCTTCCTTCGGGCACAGGGATGAGCGAAAACGAAGTGCTCAAGGTGGAAGATCCGGCGGAAATTCAGCAGGTCGTCGACTCTCTGCAACGAGTGGCCGAAGACCCGATGAAGTACATCCCGACGCACCGGGTGGAGTTCGTCGGGGAGCTGGGCGTCCAGTCGCTGCTCTACGGATTCGGATATCTGCAGTACGCCGGCGGTGTCTATCGGCTGACGGATGGAGCCTTTGAAAGCGTGCTCGAGCTCAGGGAGGAGCCCGAAGGGCCGGAGGTCGAAACCGTGCCGCCGCCGGCCGAGGCGCCTAAGGCCGACTGAGCCCGTTGATGAATCGGCGCAGGTGGCCGATTGCGCTGGGCATGTGCGGAATGAACCCCATGTGGCTGGTCGGATACCAATGGATCTCCGGATGGCCCCACCGGGCCCACATATCGCGCAGAATGTCTGCGTCGAAAAAGTGATCCTCCTTGGCGGCGAGGAGCAGAATTCGCTCTGCCGGGATGACCGGGCCCAGCTCGTCCCAGCCGATTTTCGTGAAGAAGTCGCCGAACTCGGCCGGGGTCCAGCCGAATCGGGCGAGGTCCTTTCGCATGGCGCCGAGCACGGGGGCATCCCGTAGGAGCGCGCCCATGTCCATGTGCGCGATGAAGGGCGCGGAGAAATCAAAGCGCGGTTCGAGGCACGCGAGGGTCGCAGAAAAGGCGCCGCCCAGCGACAAGCCCGAGAGCCCGACGGGACTCGGCGACTCGTCGAGCATCACGGAGAGGAGCGTGCGCGCGTCGAGGATGGTCTGGCGCATCGCTTCGAAGCTTCGCACGACGTCCGCGGTCCAGAAGCGCTCCCCGTCGTAGGGAGAGCTCCGAGGCTTCCGGCGGCCGTGGTAGGGCGGTTGGAGGTGAACGATCTCCACATCCAGCGTGCGAGCGATGACGCTCAGGAGACCGTGCTCTTCGATCACCGTTTCGGGCTGCATGTAACCATGGATGTAGAGCAGGCGAGGGCGACCGGCGGTTCCATTCGGCCGGATTCGCCGCGCGTACACGGTTTGGATGCGGCGTCTGCGAGCATGGTAGTGCTCGTTGAACAGCGGTTCGATCGGTTGGTGGAGCGAGGCAAACCACAAGTCTTCGTTTTCGAATCCCGGTAGCGCCCAGCGTCGTCGCGTTCGAACTCGGGGAAGCCGATCCGGGTGCGGGAAAAGCTCCTCCCGGGTCAGGCCCTCGTATGCGACAAGTCGATCGAGTGTGTCGCGCGGACGCGAACGAAGCAGCTGCAGTGGGCGCACCAGCACGCCCGTCATGTCATCTAGGTTCGGCAAGGTGGCCATAGTGTCCGGCCCGCCGCCCCGGTGTCAATCGACGGTCATGGGTGCTATTTGGGGCGATCTCGTTTAGCTTCTGAAGCGTCATGGAGATTTCGGTCGAGCAGTGGCGCGAGCGGGGACATCTCTCGCGGCTGCTCGGCCGCGAGATCTTCTGTATGGATTCGGGCGAGCTCGACAAGCCCGTGGTGTTCCTGATTCACGGTTTCCCCACGTCGTCTTGGGATTGGGCGCCCATTTGGGCTGCGCTCAACGAGTCGTATCGCTTGGTGGCATTGGACATGTTGGGCTTTGGGTTCAGCGACAAACCCAACCCCCACACGTACAGCATCATGGAACAGGCGGATTTGTGCGAGGCACTAATCGTCGACCGCAAGCTCGAGCGGTTTCACGTCTTGGCTCACGACTATGGCGATACGGTCGCCCAAGAGCTTTTGGCGCGGCAAATCGAAGGGAAAGGCGTGGGGCATTGGTTGTCGGTGTGCCTGCTCAATGGCGGGCTCTTTCCAGAGACGCACAAAGCACGGTTGATCCAGAAGCTGCTCTTGAGCCCGCTTGGCCCGTTCATCAACAAGCTCTCGACGAAGCGCACTTTCGACAAGTCATTCAGTGCGATATTTGGTCCGAACACGAAACCATCGCCCGCGGAGCTCGATGCCTTTTGGCAGCTCATCAACTACAACGACGGAAAGGACGGCTTCCACAACCTGATCACATACATGACCGACCGGAAGACGCATCGCGAGCGTTGGGTGGAGGCGTTACGCAATAGCGTGGTTCCCATCGGATTGATCAACGGCTCGATGGATCCGGTATCCGGCGCGCACATGGTCGAGCGATACCGTGAGATCGTCAGCCGCGACCACTTCATCGTGGAGCTTCCGACGATCGGGCATTATCCGCAGGTGGAGGCACCAGCCGAAGTCGTCGAAGCGTACTTTCGGTTCTTGCGGCAGCTCTAGGATCGACTCAGAATCTGGCCGTGGCTGAAAACGACACGCGAATCCTCCTCCTCGAGGGCATTCACGAGGCTGCGGTCGAGAGCCTTGCCGCGGCGGGCTACCGCAATGTCGAGCGGCTCACGCACTCGCTCGCCGGATCCGATCTTCTCGATGCCATCCGCGACGTCGATTTCATCGGCATCCGATCGCGGACCCACATCGACGCCACTGCGCTCGGAGCGGCGCAGAAACTGAAAGCCGTCGGGTGCTTCTGCATCGGCACCAACCAAGTCGACTTGGATACGGCGCGGCGCATGGGCATTCCGGTGTTCAACGCGCCGTTTTCCAACACGCGGAGTGTCGCCGAGCTGGCGATCGCCGACATCATCTTGTTGATGCGCGGGATTCCAGAGAAATCGGCGCGCGCCCGTCGTGGCGAGTGGGCCAAGACGGCACGCCACGCGCATGAGGTGCGCGGCAAATGCCTAGGCATCGTTGGCTACGGCCGCATCGGGAGTCAGTTGGGCATCTTGGCCGAGGGCCTCGGCATGCAAGTGCTCTACTACGACATCGAGCATAAGCTGCCTCTCGGAAATGCTACGCCTGCGAACAGCTTCGAGGAGTTGCTCCAAGAGGCCGACGTCGTGAGCCTTCATGTCCCGGAGACTCCGGTGACTCGCAACATGCTCGATACGAACGCGATCCGCGCGATGCGCCCAGGCTCTCTATTGATCAATGCCGCCCGCGGCACCGTCGTTGATATCGAGGCACTCGCGGAGGCGCTCGAATCCGGGCACATTGGTGGCGCGGCGATCGACGTCTTCCCGGTCGAGCCAAAGTCGAACAAAGAAATCTTCGAGTCACCCCTTCGGCGCTTCGACAATGTCATCCTCACCCCACACATCGGCGGCGCCACCGAGGAGGCGCAGTACAACATCGCGCGCGAGGTGGTCGCGAAGCTGGTCAGATACGACGACAACGGCTCCACCGCGTCCGCCGTGAACTTCCCGCAAGTCACCATTCCCGATCACGAAGGTCGGCGGCGCATTCTTCACATCCACAAGAACGAGCCAGGCGTGATGGAGCAGATCAACCACGTCTTTTCGAAACACGGGGTCAACGTGGCCGCTCAATACCTCGAGACCCAGGCGGACGTCGGCATCGTCGTCATGGACATCGAGCTAGACGACGCTGGCTCGCTCCTGGACGAACTGCGAGCCATCCCCGCCACGATACGGGTGCGCCTCCTTCACTAGCGTCACAGAGCGGCGAAGAAATCGAACGACCACACGTGCACGTTGGTGATCCGTGGGTGCATCTCGGAGACTCGCTCCGGCCAAGTCATGTAGCTCTTGAACGCTTCGGAGCCGCCAAGGCTCGTTTCGTAGAGCGCGGCGTATCTTGTCAGGTCACCCTCGAGCTTTCGGTACCGCTGTGCGTTCCAGAAATACGGCGATCTGATCACGTCGGCAGCGTGGACGCGGTTGTACCAGTCGTTGAAATCATCTTCGTCGTCGGGATCGGTGCAGTTGGTCATGCCGACCATCAGCCCACCATCGGGCTCGGCTGTGGCGATGCGCGGCAAGCCCGGCAGAAGCTCGAAGCTGCCAATTCCGAGGGGTCGAAGCGCCTCGTGATCATAGGGCGCGT
>CP070713.1:2513838-2517088 GCA_020351445.1 Myxococcales bacterium | reverse complement strand
TCAAAATGCGACCGGGAGTGTCATCGATCTCACGAAACGGCCCGCCACGGAGCATCTCGCAGCCCCTATCCGATGAGGTTGCTCACCCGAACCCTGTCTTTGGTTCGGTAGAGGAACCAGAAGAACAGGAGGGCCCAGAGGAGATCTCCAAAGGAGACCCCCCAGCCAATCATGGTCGCTTTGTCCTTGAGAATGGCTTCGGTGAAAAACACGAAGACCATGACCTTCCCCGCTGCTCCCAACCAAACGATCCCTCTGTTTTGGCTCGTATCTCTGGAGACGAGATAGTATCCGATGCCAAACAGAAGCACCGCTATCGCGAATGAACGATAGAGCAAGGCTTGATGAAAGTCGCCGGTGTACCCCTCTTCCCCGAAGAGCAATCGAAACTGCGCTTCGTAGCGAAACAATCCTCCCAGCGCCGCGACGAAATTCCAAAGCGCCGCCAGGAAGAACATCCTGCTGAACAACCTATCGCTCATTTCCGCCGACTCCTCTCGTTGACTAGGAACGCCCACTGCTCACCAATCCGCATCCCAATGCTACCTGCGATTGGGCAGCATCGAAAGAAGCACCGGTACTACGATTCCCGACAGGGCGACGGGTGGCGCACCATTTTGCATCCCGCTGCACCACACGCACAATGTTGGTCGAATCTGCTACCTGTCTGAGCCAAGACTCGGGGAGATGCCCGAACCGATGCCTGCGCCCGGCGAGCTCCGCATTCGCGTCGCCGTGTCCGGGGCGAATCCGGGAGATGTCAAAAAGCGGCAGGACACGTTCGGGGTCGGAATGCCCTACCCGCGAGTCGTGCCGCATAGCGATGGCGCGGGAATCGTCGACGAAGTCGGGGACGGCGTCGCGCGCTTTGCACTCGCGGACATTGTGTGTTCATCTAACACCCACCGAAGCCCTTCCCTGATTCAAGCCAGCGCCGTAGCATGGCCCCATGAGCGGAATCATTAAGGGAGTCGTCTGGGCGGTCATCGCCCTGGTCCTTCTCGTTATCGTAGGAGGCGGCATCGCGTGGTTTCGTTTGAATCCTTCACCGCCTGGGCTCCAGGTCTGGACCAATGGTCGCATTCTCACGATGGACGCCGACGGCCGACAGGTCACCGCGCTCGTCGTCGATGGCGACCGAATCGTCGCAGTGGGCAGCGACGAAGACGTGCAGCGTTGGTTGCCCGATGCCGACGTCGAGCTGGATCTCGAGGGCCGCACGGTCGTTCCCGGTTTCGTCGAAGCCCACGGCCACTTCCCCGGTGCAGGGCTCGTGGCGGTTGCGGCAGACCTAAACAGTCCGCCGATCGGCGCGATCAAAAACGTTCCGGAGGCTCTGGAAGCCTTGAAGCAGGTCGATGCGGCACAACCGGGAGACGATTGGCTGATCGGCTTTGGATATGACGACACAATGCTCGAGGAAAAGCGCCACTTCACGCGTGCCGATCTCGATGGCGTGTCCACGACTCGCCCGATCCTCGCCATGCACATCTCTGGCCACATGGCGGTCGTGAACTCCCTGGCCCTCGAGCGCTTCAATATCACCGCCGAGACCTCCGACCCGCCGGGCGGCGAGATCCGCAAGGACCCGAAGACGGGAGAGCCCACCGGCTTGCTCCTCGAGACCGCGTCGCGGCCGCTACAGCTGGAAGCGCTCGACATGCCGCCTTTGCAACAGATCGCGGTCGTCCGTGCAGCGGTGGACTTGTACGCCGCGCAAGGGTTCACCACGGTTCAGAACGGGCTTGCCACGCTCGAGCAGATCAAAGGGATGAGCGGAGCCTCCAAGCTCGGTCTGATTCCGCAGCGCTTGGTGGTATGGCCGAAAGACGAGCTCGGCCTCGAAGTAGCCGAAGGCACGTTGGACCTCCGGCAATACGAGAGCAACCGCGTACACGTCGGCGCCGCAAAGTTGGTGGGAGATGGATCGATCCAGGGATATACCGGCTTCCTCGGCGAACCCTACTATCAGCCCGGTGAACATGCCGCGGACTACCGCGGATATCCGAACATCGATGCCGACACGCTGAAGACCCAGGTCAAATCGATTCATTGCTCGGGCCAGCAGGTCGCGGTGCATGGCAACGGCGACGCCGCGATCGATCAGTTTCTCGACGCATGGGAAGCGGCCCTCGAAGCCTGCCCCGCCGAAGACGCGCGACCGGTGCTCGTGCATTCGCAGATGTCGCGCGCTGACCAACTCGAACGCATGAAAAAGCTCGGCGTGGTTCCGAGCTTCTTCAGCGCACACGTCTACTACTGGGGCGACCGGCACCGCGACATCTTTCTCGGTCCCGAACGCGCCGCTCGCATAAGCCCGGCGGCAAGCGCCGCGGCCCTGGGGCTTCCATTCACGACCCATCTCGACACGCCGGTCGTACCGATCGACTCGATGTTGCAACTCTGGACTCCGGTCGCGCGTGAGACATCGAGCGGTCAGGCCCTTGGCCCCGAGGAACGCGTCACCGTGGAACAAGCGCTTCGCGCGATGACCTCCGACGCCGCCTGGCAGCTCCGATTGGAAGAACAGATCGGCTCGATCGAACCGGGCAAGCTCGCGGACCTCGTGATCCTATCCGCGAACCCGCTCGACTATGATGGCGACCTCCGTGATATCCAAGTTGAACGAACACTCGTCGGCGGCGTGACCATCTACGAGAGATAGTCGCATCCAACCTGCCTGAATGGATAAGGCCTTGTCGAGGAGCGGGCGCCGAGTATCGTGCGCCGAGCGCATGGCCAAGACCGATCCTCCCCAATCTCGTTTTCAACCGGGTACCATCATGCGTTTCGTTCGCTTCGGGATGGTTGGGCTCAGCGGCGTGGTGGTCAACCAGGGGCTTCTCATGCTTTTGCACGGCTCCCTCGGAGCTCCGTTGTTGTTGTCGAGCATCGTCGCGATCGAGATATCGATCCTGACCAACTTCCTGCTCAACCACACCTGGACCTGGCGTATGTCGCTGCGCGTACCGGGCTTGTTTCGCCGCATGGTCCAATACCACGCTGCCGCCGTGATGGCGGCGTTTGCGGGCAACGTCATCGTGCTGATGGCGGCCGTCGAGCTCTTCGGCGTCGACTACCGAATCGCGAATCTCGCGGGTATTGCGGTGGGAATGCTGATCAACTTCACGGCCGGGGAGGTCTGGATCTTCCGCGGCGGCCGCCGGTAGGCCCTGCCGTATCAATCGTCGCCCTCGCGCTGCGCCAACACGTAGGGTTGCACGATCGCGATCGTGAAGCGCTCTTCTTT
>CP070713.1:2510366-2513738 GCA_020351445.1 Myxococcales bacterium | reverse complement strand
GACTCCTTGAACGAGCTCTTGTCGGCCGGCGTCATCTCGATGGAAACCGCAAAGCAGTTTGCCGACGATCCCCGCGTCATCGGCCAGGCGCAACCGCAAACGCCTCAGGGTCCGGAGCATGGCGCGAAGGGCTCCCGGCGAAACCTATTCGGAAGGAAGGGTGGGTAGGATGCCAGCACTGGACCGCTATTTCGATGTCTTGCTCGAAAGGGGAGGGTCGGATCTTCATCTCTCGATCGGCTACCCCCCGATGATTCGGGCCAAAGGCGAGCTCGTGGCCATCGAAGACGAGCCGCTGGACCACCCAACGATCGTGCGTCTCATGGACGAAATCATCAACGAGGACAGGCGCATCTACTTTCACGCGTATCGCGACCTCGACTTTGCATACGGCTACGAGGACAAGGCCAGATTCCGAGCCAACTACCTCTACAAGACGACCGGACCGGGCGCGGTCTTTCGAACCATTCCAAGCGAGATCTTGACCGCGGACCAGCTCGGTCTTCCAAAGGCGGTCGTCGGCCTCGCGGAAAGGCGGTCCGGCCTGGTACTGGTGACGGGGCCGACCGGTAGCGGTAAGAGCACGACGCTCGCAGCGATGCTCGATCACATCAACCGAAACCGCGAGGGTCACATCCTCACCATCGAAGACCCGGTCGAGTTCGTTCACACGCCCAAGAAGTGTCAGATCACACACCGTGAAGTGGGCGACCACACGCCGAGCTTCGCCGATGCAATTCGAAGCGCGGGTCGCGAGAACGCCGATGTGATCCTCGTCGGCGAACTACGCGGGCGCGAAACGATGAAGATGGCGCTCCAGCTCGCAAGCTTCGGCATCTTGATCTTCGCCACGGTGCATACGAACTCCGCGCCGGCGACGATCGACCGATTCGTCAACGCGTTTCCGGCGAGCCAGCAGCCGCAGATCCGTGGCATGCTGGCAGACTCGCTGGTCGGCATCGTGGCTCAGCAGCTCCTGCGCAAAGCGGACAGGAGCGGGCGGGTCGCCGCGCAGGAGATCCTCATCGGTACGTCCGGCGTCGCGGCCGCTATCCGCGAGGCCAAGACCTCGATGCTGCAAAGCCTCATCCAAAGCGGCGGAAGCTACGGAATGCAGAGCATCGACTCGGTGCTGGAGAAAATGGTTGCGGAGGGGAAGGTCACCCCGGAGGACGCCCTCGAGAAGGCGGCGGACAAGACGACCTTCGCCAAGCTCCCAAAGGTCGCGGCAGCACTAAAAGGCCAGCGCTAACGCCCCTCAAATTAACCCTTTCAAAAAGGGGACTGACCCCTTTTTAGAAGGGTTAATTTTGTGGGAGGCGGGGTGAGTGGTCGACTGGACGCCGAGGTCCTCTCAGAAACCACTTCGCGAGCTCCAGCACAGGCGAAATGGTCAGGGCCGGGCCCATCGCGATGAGCCAGTCCGTGCGCGACAAGGGGTTGATGCCGAATGGCTCCTGCAACGGCGGAAACGACACGATGAACACCAGCAGCGCCATTTCCCATATGATCGCCAGGTTCAGCCATTTGTTGGCGAAGGGCCGATGGAGGACCGACCGGCGGTCGGAGCGGAAGTTGAAAGCCTTCAAGAACTCGATCAAAACCAGCGATACAAAGGTCATCGTCATGGCTTGCGTGACACTGCGGCCCGACTGCAGAGCCCACGTGAAAAGACCGAGATTTGCCGCGGTCGACCACAACCCTCCGACGACCATGAGTATGACCACCTGACGCGTGAAGACTCCTGTGCGCGCATCGCGCGGGGCTCGCTCCATGAGATCGTCTTCGGGCGGGTCAACCGACAGTGCCAGCGCTGGCAGGCCATCGGTGGCGAGATTGACGTAGAGGATCTGCACGGCGGTCAACGGCAGCGGTAGACCGGCCAGCGTGGCGCCGGCTATGAGACCGATCTCCCCAATGTTCGCTGAAAGCAGGTACATCAGGTATTTCTTGATGTTCTCGAAGATCCCGCGCCCTTCTTCTACCGCAGCAACAATCGACGCGAAGTTGTCATCGGTCAGGGTCATCGCTGCGGCCTCTTTGCTCACGTCGGTGCCGGTGATGCCCATGGCAACCCCGATGTCGGCCTTTTTCAAAGCGGGCGCGTCGTTCACGCCGTCGCCCGTCATCGCCGCGATGTGACCGCGCTGTTGAAGGGCGGTGACCACCCGAAGCTTGTGAGCCGGGGAGACCCGGGAATAGACTTCGATCTTTTCGACGTCGCGTTCGAGCTCTTCGTCGCTCATGTCCTCGAGCTCTGCACCTGTCACCGCATGCCCCGTCTTCAACAAACCGAGCTCGCGAGCGACGGCCTGAGCGGTGAGCGGGTGATCGCCCGTGATCATCACCACTCGAATCCCGGCTCGCTCGCATTCCTCGACGGCGGCTTTGGCTTCGGGACGTGGGGGATCGATCATGCCCACCAAACCGAGAAAGGTCATGTCGCGTTCAGCATCTCCGAGCGTGGCATCCGCTTTGCTGGCTACTCCCAGTACGCGTAGGGCTTCGCTGGCCATCCGTCGAACCGCTTCGAGAATCGCCTCGCGATCGCTGTCTGCCAGCGCGATTTCGCCTTCGCTCGTCAACTGTCGCGAGCACGAATCGAGGATGGTTTCGGGCGCACCCTTGGCATACGCGACCTGTTCTTCCCCAACGGAATGCAAGGTCGTCATGCGCTTGGCTTCCGAGGTGAAGGGGATCTCGCCGATGCGCGGGAACTGGAGGTCGAGATCGTCCTTTTGTAGTCCGGCTTTCGCCGCGGCTACGATCATCGCCCCTTCGGTCGGGTCGCCTTTGATATGCCAAGCGCCCTGCCCGTCGCCGCGCACGACGTGCGCGTCCGAGACTAGCGTGGCGGCGAGCAGCAATTCCATCTCCCCTTGAGAGGGCTCGACAATCGTACCACTCAGTGAAAACTCGCCCTCGGGCTGGTAGCCGCTGCCGGAGATCGTGATCGTTCTTTCGGGCGTATAGAGCTTCCGGGCGGTCATTTCGTCCTTGGTCAGCGTGCCGGTCTTGTCGGAGCAAATGACGGATGTGCTGCCCAAGGTTTCCACGGCTGGGAGGCGCCGCACGAGCGCGTGTCGTTTCACCATCCGTTGCACGCCGATTGCCAACGAAATGGTAACGACGGCCGGCAGAGCCTCTGGCACGGCGGCTACCGCCAGCGCGATCCCGAAGATGAACATTTCCAGCAAAGGTTGGTCGCGGAGCACGCCGACCGCGACGACTGCGGCTACGACGACGAGCGCTGCTACGGCCAGGACACGACCGACCTTGTCGAGATTCTGTTGCAAAGGTGTCTTGCCGGTTTCGACCGACTGCAGCATCTGGGCGATCCGGCCGAACTGGGTCTTCATGCCGGTGCCGACG
>CP070713.1:2505823-2510266 GCA_020351445.1 Myxococcales bacterium | reverse complement strand
TCGCCCGCGAGCGCCGACTGCGCGCGGAGAATCGATGGGTCGGAGTACCAGCTCACGAGGCGTGATGCCGTGACTCGGCCTCCGGAGACGACGCGGAATTGATCGTCGCCGGCCTCGTCGCGGAGAGCCCACGAAGGGATCCAGTTCACGCCGCTCATGTGGCCGGTGAAGAGCGTGGGCATGACCGAGAGTCCGGCGCCGCTCGCCTCGTCCAGGGTCGAGACGAGGCGATCGACCATCGTCGAGTCGACGCGCGACGGGGTTGGCTGAAAGTCCTCCCAGGTGAGGAAGATGCGGACTGAATCGAATCCGCAACCCGCGATGCGACCGAAGTCCGCCGCGACCTCCGCCCGGTCGAATGCGGTCCACCAGCCCATCGCTGTCCGAGCCGGCCAATAGTTCACGCCAAGTCGAAAGGGCACGGCCTGGGTCGACCGGAGGTCGACGCTCACGCGGGACTCTTCGACGCGGAGGCGCCCAGGATGCGCCGGTAGACTGCGATGTACTCGTCGACCATGCGGCCCTTGTCGAAGCGACGTTCGACCGATGCGCGCACACGTTCTGCGTCCAACTCGACGATCCCTCGCACGGCTTCCACGGCCTCTTCGATGGAGTCGACGAGGCGACCGTTCACGTGCTCCGTGATGATTTCCGGCATGGATCCGCGCCGGCTGGCGATCACCGGGGTCCCGCAGGCCATCGCCTCGACCACGGAGAAGCCGAACGGCTCGTCGAAGCTCACGAGATGGAGCAGGGCGCGCGCGCCGCCGAGGAGCTCGCTCTTCTGTTCGGGCCCGACGGCGCCGACGAACCGAACCCGGTTGCCCTCGACGTGAGGTTCGACCGCGCGCTCGAAGTAGCCTCGATCCTGAACGATGCCGGCGATCACCAGCGGCAGACCCGCGGACCGCGCCACGAGGATCGCCTCCTCCGTTCCCTTGTCGGGATGAATGCGCCCGAAGAACAGGAGATAGTCGCGCCGGCCGGTGCCGATCGCGAATGCGCTCATGTCAATGCCGTGATGAATGGTGGCCGCGTACTCGAGCGAAGGGTGTCGATCGGCGTCGCTGATCGCCACGTAGTGGCTGCGCCCGTCGTATTTTTGATAGACGGGGAGGATCCGCTCCGAAGAAAACCCGTGGATCGTAGTGACGACTGGCGTGTCGACCAACCGAGAGAAGCTGAGCGGCAAAAAGTCGAAACTGTTGTGGATGAGGTCGAACTCGGAGGCGCGCTCGAATACCGCAGAGATGTGCAGGCACTCCCATACCTTTGCGTCGATGGCGGCGTCTTCCGAGTATCCGCGTGGTGCGGTTCCGACGAGGCGAGCTTTGCTGATCGAGTCCGCGGTGGCGAAGAGGGTGACGTCGAGTCCGCGCTCGACCAAGCCCTCCGTCAAGAGGGAGACGAATTGCTCCCATGGTCCATAGTGGCGGGGAGGCACGCGCCAAGAGATGGGGGCGAGCATCGCCACGCGGAGCGCGGCCGGGGCGCCCAGTGAAGGCGACGTCACGCCGAGCTCCGGACGCCTTCGCCGGCTGGAAAGACGGGTGTGCTCTCGTCGCGCAGTCGCGTCTCGGAGTCGAGCGCGCCCATCTCGGTGAGCGCGAGCAAGAATGAGAGCGTCGACTCGGCCCCCTGGTTCTCGTTCGGTCGATCGGGGTGGAGCCCGTCCCGGCAGCCCCCCGTGGTGGGGTCGTAGAGCGCCGCGCGCAACTGATTTTCCCCTAGAAACCAGCTGAACGCGTGCCACATCTCGTGGACCCACTTCTCGTCGCCGGTGACGCGCCACGCGTCGAGGCATGCGGACACCGTTGCGCAGGCTTCGAGGGGTTGCTGGTCAAAGCGCGCCCTCTCGGCGTGTCGCGGGTAGAATCCGTTCGAGCCGATCGGGGCGAAATAGCCTTCGTCCGAGCGCTGGAGCTCGTTGAGCCATTCCAAGGACCCCAGCCCCGCCGCGACCATGTCTCGATGACCCAATCGGTTGCCCGAGACGATCAGGGCCTGCGGCAGGCGCGCGTTGTCGTAGGCGACGATGTCCTCGCCCCATGGCCAGTCACCGCCGCCGTCTGTCTCGAATCTCGACAAGAGCCGCTCGGAGAACTGCTTCAGCAACCCCTCGACCCCACTCTCTCCTTGAAACGCGCGCAGGTATTCGTGGATACCGAGGAGCGTGAAGGCCCAAGCCCTGGGGCTCTCGAACTCCAAGACCGCCGGCAGCGCGGCGTGAAACAGCTCGCCGGCGAGCCTCTTACGTCCAGGCTCGCGCGAGCGCCCCACCACGGCGCCAAGCGCCCAGAGAGCGCGACCGTGACTGTCCTCGCTGCCGCGGTCTTCAAGCCATTCCCGGGAATACGCCATGAAGTTTCGGAACCGGCGCAAGTCCTTGTTGAAGGCGTGACTCACGAACGCGAGGTAGCGCGACGAGAGAGAGCGAGTCGTCGGCCAGTCGTCGGTACCCGCATCCTCGATCAACGTCGTCAACAGTAAGGCGCGGGTGTTGTCGTCGAGGCAATACCCGTCTTCGTAGCGTGGAACGGAGAAAAGAGCGTGCTGGAGCATGCCTGTGTCGTCGGTCAGCGTGCGCAGGTGGTTGAAATTGAGTGCAGGCAGGTCCACCGGGTGCCGAGCTCGCGGGTTCGACGAGAAGAAGGAGCGGCGCAATGTCTCGCTCTCGCGGCGTGCGCGCTCAAAGCTCGAGACGTATTGACGCGCGACAGACGGCCAGACCATGTTGCGCCCATACTCCGCCGCGCGCGCGCATCGTGCCTGGAGCTCTGAGGGATCGTCGAGCAATTTGCTCACTGTCGCGCTTATCGCGGCCGAGTCTCTGAAGGGAACGAGGAGGCCACGGTCGTCCGCGAGGAGCTCGCGCGCGTATCGATAAGGAGTTGAAACGACGGCCTTTCCGTTCCCCAATGCGTAGGCTAGTGTGCCGGAGGTGATCTGCTCCGGGTTCAGGTACGGGGTGATGTAGATGTCGGCCGCCGACAAGAACTCTGCGAGCTCGGGCGCGCTCACGAAGCGATCGTGAAAGACGACGTGCGCCTCCAAACCGAGCTTGTGGACGCGAAGCTCGAGACTGCGCCGGTAGGCCTCGCCGTGCCACTCCTTCACGTGCGGGTGTGTCGCACCGAGGACCACATAGGTCGCGGTCGGGTGGCGTGCGACGATGGCGGGGAGCGCATCGATCACGTATTCGATCCCTTTGTCCGGAGACAGGAGGCCGAAGGTGAGGATCAGCGAGATCTCCTCGACGCCCAGGCACTGCCTGCTGGCACGACTGCTCGGCAAGGTGGGGATCCCGTGAGGGATGAAGTCGATCTTGTCGGCCGGCACCCCGTGCACTTCGCGCAAGAGCTCGCCGCCGCATTGACTCATGACGATCAAGCGGCTCGAGAGCCGAGTGACCTCGTCCATCACGCGGCGTTGCTCCACCGTGGGCTCGCCGAGGACGGTGTGTAGCGTCGTCACGATCGGCATGCGCACCTCGCTGAGGAGCGCGAGGATGTGGCTGCCCGCCTTGCCTCCGAAGATGCCGTACTCGTGCTGGAGGCAGAGGACGTCAATCCCGCCGATGTTCAAGAAGTCGGTCGCGCGGCGGTACGACGCGCGATCGCTCTCGGCGATCTCGAAGCGAACGCGATCGCCGTAGGCGTGGCGTCTCCCGGCGTCGTTCATGGCGACGACTCCGCAGTCGATGCCTGGGAACGTCGCCGAGATCGCGTCAGCCAGGTCGGTCGTGAACGTGGCGATCCCGCACTGCCGCGGGAGGTGGTTTCCGAGCAGCGCTACGCGGCGGACCGCTCCGGAGCTCTCGTCTTGATTCATGCGCTCTCTCCTCGGGGGCCCTTCCGGATCGCGGGCCTGCCGCCGATCACGCCGTATCTCTTGAGCTTGCGATACAGCGTCGCCGAGCCGATTCGGAGCTGCTCAGCGGTGCGGGTCTGATTTCCGCCGTTTAGCTCCAGGACCTCGAGGATGTACGCCTTTTCGATTTCGCTGAGCGGTTTCACCGTTCCCTCGATAGCCACGGGCTTGGGGGACGCGCGGCGGATCTCCTCAGGCAGGTCTTCGAGGTCCACACGACTTCCGAGTGCGAGCACGACGGCACGCTCCATGGCGTTCTCCAGCTCGCGGACGTTGCCTGGCCACTCGTAGCGCAGGAGCTGATCGGCGGCGCTTGGGGCGAGACCCGATATCTTACGAGCCATCCGGACCGCTGCATCCGCAAGCAGCAGCCGGCCGAGTGGCAGGATGTCGTCTCTGCGTTCCCGGAGCGGCGGAACGTGCAGCTCGACGACCTTAAGCCGGTAGTAGAGGTCCTGCCGGAAAGTGCCTTCAGCGACCCCCTCGGCAAGATCGCGGTTGGTGGCGGACAGGATGCGCACATTTACCGCTCGGTTCTTGGTCTCCCCGACCCGACGGATCTCCCGCTCCTGA
>CP070713.1:2493681-2505723 GCA_020351445.1 Myxococcales bacterium | reverse complement strand
GAACGTCGAGCCCGGGAAATACGTTTCGTAAATTGTCTTGTCGATCAACGGTCGAAACGGATCGCCCGTGAGCTCGGCATAGCGCCTCGTGCTGAGGCCGCTGCTCATCTCGTTGGGGTCGTAGACCGGCTTCGAATAAAGAGCGCGCACGGCGCCGGTATGAATGTCGACGACGACGGCTGCCCCTGATGGGTGTGGCCCAAACGCGCGGTCGAACACCTCCATGAGTCGCATGTCGATGGTCAGCTGAATGTCGTGGCCCGGAACCGGCTTCTTGAGCATCTCAACTTCGAGTGAGTCGGGCCGCGCGCCTTGCAGTGCTTTGCCTCGAGCGTCGACGACGACCCTACGAAAACCCCGCGACCCCTTGAGCAGAGGCTCGTAGCGCTTCTCGAGCCCGCTGCGCCCGATTCGATCGCCTGGGCGATATACGCTCGAGTCTGACGATCGCTCGAGATCTTGCTCGTTGACCTCATTCAAGTAGCCGATCAGGTGAGCGCCGAGGGTGGCGTATGGGTAGTCACGGAGCGGAACCGTGACGATGTCGAGCGCCGGAAGCTCGGCCAAGTGGGTTTCCAGCGCCGCGAGCTGCTCGCGGTCGACGTCGCTGTACAACTCGAGCTGATGGGTGCGACGGCTCGGGGGTAGCTCCTCCATGCGCGCGCTGAGGGCGGCCCGCCCTGTCTTGCTCAACCCCATCAGCGATGCGATGCGATCGACGTCTTCGGGCTGAAGCAACCGCGGGGTCGCGTAAACGTCGTAAGACGGTCGGTTCGATGCGACGACGCGACCCGTGATATCTCGGATCACCCCTCGGGTGGCGGGGAGCTCGAGAGTCTTGGTGATGTTCTGCTGCGCAATCCCAGACCACCGATCGCGCTGAAAAAGCTGCACTTGGGCGACGCGAATGATGATCCCGCCGAACACCAGGACCACGAAAAGCGCCATCCAGCGATATCGCTTGCGAAACTCCCCCACTTCCCTTCGCTGCGAGAGCGTAATCATGTCGGCGCCCGCTCGGACTCCGGGTCGATCCACCGAACCACCGCAAACAGGATCGGCGCGACCAGCGCCGTGGCGAACGCCGACGCGAAGAGCGCGATGGTCAAAGTGACGCCGCTCCAAGCCATGCCACCGGGCGTGAACCCACGAATGAGCTCGAGCAAGCCACCGAGCAGGACCGTCAGCAAAAAGGAAAGCACCATCTCAAACGGAATGCCTCGGAACGTCAGAAGGTAACCGACCAACCAGGCCATGAGGTATCCGACGACGAAGACGAACGTATGAAGGCCGAGAGGGTTTCCGGTGAAGAGGTCGTACAGGTATCCGATCGCAAATGCCGTTGCCGCGCCGCGGAGGATCCGCACCCCAGGCGCCGTGCCCAATGCGAACACGAAAGGCAGGCCTAAGTAGGGCGAGAATGGGTAGGGAGCGAGCACCCGCGAAAAGACCGACTGCGTGAGCAGCATCGCGAATGCGACCAAAACGATGATGATACTGCCCCGCGTGCCCTGCATGCCCTCGCCTCAGAGCGCGTCCGAGTCCTTGGGCCCGGAGGTGAGGATCAGGACCTCGTCGAGCCTCGTGAAATCGACCGACGGGGTCACTTCGCCTTCCTGGTGAAGGCCGAACTCCTGATCGCCGATCTTGCTGACGTAGCCGATGAGGATCGACGCGGGGAACTTCTTCCCGAGGCCCGAGGTGAAGACCTCGTCCCCGACGGCCACTTGATCGTCCGTGCGATCGAACTGGATGCGACAGCGATAGCGGCTGCGCTCGCCGAGCCCTTCGATTCGGCCACGGGCGCCGCCCTCGCCAACCACGACATCCACACGGCTCTCCGGATCGATCGTCAACAGCACATCGGCGAAGCGGCCTGACACTCGCCGAATCTGACCGACGAGCCCCTCGTTTGCGACGACGGGCATGCCGGCCCGCAAGCCCGCGCGCTCCCCTTGGTCGACGGCCAGCCGAACGACGCGAAACGACGGTGAGATGTCTTTGGCGATCACGCGGGCCGTCACGGTCTCGGTCGCCAGCCGTTCGCGCAGGCCGAGCAACGACTCGAGCTCGCGAAACCGCTGCGCGTCGGCGCGCAGGACGCGCATTTCGCGCCGCAAGCGATCGTTCTCCGCGCG
This sequence comes from Myxococcales bacterium, assembly GCA_020351445.1. Lineage (GTDB taxonomy): Bacteria > Myxococcota_A > Polyangia > Polyangiales > Houyiibacteriaceae > SG8-38. The sequence continues at coordinate 2,503,585 of CP070713.1, read as the reverse complement.
CAAGTGGTCGTTGTCACTCTTGACATCCACCAAGTACACGTAGTCCTCGATGACGCTCGTCACGCCGTCCGCCGCCCATTCGGCCACGTATTGGATGGGCCCGCTCACCTGAAGCAGGGCGCGATCGAGCCAGGAAAGCTCCGAAGGATCTCTGAGGTTGGCGCGCAGAAAGACCGCGGGGATGATCACCAGGGCTAGCAAGATGGCGGCATCTCGGATCGTCTGGAAGTAGTTCATGGCCGCGTTCTTGTTCCTCGCGCTACGCGATCGTCACCTCGCGGAGCAGATCCAAATGGTCCAGCGCCTTGCCGGAGCCGAGCACGACGGCGGACACGGGATCATCCGAAACCATCACGGGAAGGCCTGTTTCCTCGCGCAACAGCACGTCGAGGTTCGTCAGGAGCGCACCGCCGCCGGTGAGCACGATGCCCTTGTCGACGATGTCGGCCGACAGCTCGGGCGGAGTGCGTTCGAGCGCCATCATGACCGCTTCGGTGATCGAGTTGATCGGTTCGGTGAGCGCATCGCGAATCTCGTCGGCGTTGACGATGACGGTCTTCGGAACGCCAGCGACCATGTCGCGACCCTTCACCTCCATGGTCGCTGCTTCACCATCGGTGTACGCATTGCCGATGCTGCACTTGACGCGCTCCGCCGACTGCTCGCCGATCAGCAGATTGTACTTGCGCTTCAGGTACGCGATGATCGCCTCGTCCATCTTGTCTCCACCAACGCGAACCGACTGCGAGTAAACGATCCCCGCAAGCGAGATGACGGCAACCTCCGTCGTGCCGCCGCCGATGTCGACGACCATGTTGCCGCTTGGCTCGGTGATCGGAAGGCCAGCACCGATTGCGGCTGCCATCGGCTCCTCGATGAGAAACACCTCTCGTGCGCCCGCGCCCTCGGCGCTTTCTTTCACCGCGCGCTTCTCGACCTCGGTGATGCCGAAGGGAACACAGATGATGATGCGCGGCTTGACCAATGTGCGACGATCGTGGTGCGCGCGCGCGATGAAGTAACGAAGCATCGCCTCGGTGATGTCGAAGTCCGCAATCACGCCATCGCGCAGAGGGCGCACCGCGCGAATCGACCCGGGCGTCCGCCCGAGCATCTCTTTGGCTTCCTTGCCGACTGCCAGCACGCGTTTGCCGCCGCGCGGGTCCGCTTGGACCGCAACCACCGATGGCTCACAAGACACGATGCCTCGGCCCTTCACGTAGATGAGGGTCGTGGCCGTGCCTAGGTCGATGGCGAGGTCGTTCGAGAATAGGCCGTAGAACCAGTCAGTGATCATGGGTGTGAGCTGGACCTCAAAAGAGAGAATGAAGAGAATTCCCCACCATTTCCAAGGGCTTCCGAGTGCAGGCGGGTTGCATGTAACAGCTTGGTTTGGGCGTTTCAAGCGAGGCCATGACGGTTGTCCGACGGCTATCCTACAACCTCCTACAACGCATGGTCGCCCGGGGATTTGGGTATCGGCCAGGAAAGTGAGTAGCCTTTAGGGGTCCTGAACGGACGGGGGCCTATTGAGCCGGAAACCATACGCATCCGAAGCACAGCGTCGCGGGGCAGAAGCCGCAGAGCTCGTCGCCCGAGCCAAGGCCGGAGAGGCAGCGGCGTTCGATGAGCTGGTCCGAAAGTATCGGGCTCGCGTGTACTCGCTAGCGCTGCATCTGACGGGCCAGGCAAGCGACGCCGACGACATCACGCAGGACGCCTTTCTCAAGGCCTACCACAAGCTTCCGGAGTTCGAAGGTCGAAGCGAATTCTTCACTTGGATCTATCGGATCACGCTGCACCGAGCCCTCAACGCGAAGCGCGACGGCAAGCGTCGGCGAACGGTGCCTTTCGATGATCCTCGCCTCATCGCTGCGGTCGCGGTCGATTCGCACGGCGATCCCGAGCGCGCCGTCCAACTGCGGGATCGATATCGGGCCCTGCTCGAGGCCTTCGACCAGCTTTCGCCACTTCTCCAAACGACGGTGGTCCTCACGACGCTTCAAGGCCTCAGCTACAAGGAGGCCGCGGTGGTGCTCGAGACTAGCGAGGGAACGATCGCGTGGCGCATCCACGAAGCGCGGCGAAAGATGCAGGGCTACCTCGATGGCCTCGAGACGGGAACCGCTCGCGTGAAACGGCGCCCCATGTCCGACAGCGCGGTATTTCGGCTGGAAAAGGCATTGATGCAGCTCGTGCCAGTGGTGCCGACGCCAGCGGCCGCCCGCTGATCGGGTCCATGGGCCATCTGTGGTAAGCCAAGCTCGTGCTTGCCTACAGCCTCGTCACAGCAAAGTCGGCCGATCCCGATCGTTACATGTTGTTTTTGCACGGGATCTTGGGCACCCGCGCCAACTGGCGGGGGATCGCGCGCCGGTTCGTCGAGGCGAGGCCCGAGTGGGGAGCCGTCCTGGTCGACCTCCGGGAGCATGGGGATTCGCTCGGGTTGCCCGCACCGCACACCGTCCGCGCCGCGGCCGCGGACGTGAGCGGGCTCGAACGCTCCCTGGCGGTGCCTATCGGCGGGGCCCTCGGGCACAGCTTTGGGGGAAAGGTAGTCTTGGAGTGGTTGCGGTCGCGTGGGGACCGGCACACCGAGGCCTGGATCATCGACTCCTCTCCTTCGCCGAACACCGCGGCTCGCGACACCTCGGCGAGCGCTCAGGTCATCCGAACACTCGAGGCGCTCCCCCGGCAGTGGGCGTCCCGAGAATCGTTCATCGCTGCGCTCGTCGAAGCGGGGCAGCCACCACCGATCGCGCAATGGCTCGCAAAGAACCTACGCAGGACGGACGACGGCGAACACGTATTCGGGCCAGAGCTCAGCGTGATTCGCGATCTCATTGAGGATTATGCGCGGACCGACTGTTGGAACGTGGTCGAAACTTTGCCGGAGAGATGCACTCTAGACGTGGTCCTTGGGGGCCGCTCCGCGGTGTTTTCCGCATTGGATCGCGAGCGCATGGAGCGAATCGCGGCGAAGAATTCGCGGATTTCGGTCCACGTGGTCGAACGAGCCGGTCATTGGGTGCACGTCGATGCCCCGGACGCCCTGTTGGCGCTCTTGACTTCGCCCGCAAGCCCACAACGATAAGCCCCAATGGCGATTTTCATCACCGGGGCGACCGGGTACATCGGCTCGTACGCCACCGACTGGCTCCTTCGCAACACCGACCACGAGCTCGCGCTGCTGGTCCGCGCCCGAGATTACGACGCCGGCGTGGAGCGCCTCTGGCAATCACTCCAACTCCACATGGAGGCCGACGAGTTTCATCGTCACTTGGATCGCATCTGCTTCATCAGCGGTGACTTGACCGAGCCCGGACTCGGCATCTCGGTCGCCGATTACGACTGGCTCATCTCCAACGCCGAGTCGGTGCTCCACAATGCCGCCGCGCTCAACTTTCGCTCGGAACGGGCCTGCACCGATCACAACCTTCGCGGCACCCTCTCGGTCATCAAGCTCGCGCGTGCCATCGAGGAGGACCATCCCTTGGAGCGCTTCACGCAGGTGTCGACCGTCTCGGTGGCCGGCAATCGCCCGGGGACGGTCGTGATGGAAAGCGAGCCCCTCGATTGGAGCCAACCGGATTTCAACGCGTACACGCGCACGAAAAAGTTCGCCGAGCACATGGTGCGAGAGCTTCTGCCGGACGTGTCTTGCTTGTACCTGCGCCCTAGTAGTGTGATTGGCGACTCCCGGTTTCCCGAGACGACTCAGTTCGACATGGTTCGGGCGCTTTGCGCGCTGGCCGATCTCCCGGTGTTGCCATTGTCGCGCGATGCCCGGTTAGACATCGTCAACGCAGACTGGGTGGGAGCGGGTATTGCCGAGCTGCACGTCCGGGAAGACCTGGCGCACGACACCTATCATCTGAGTGCGGGCACCGAATCGCGAACCATCGGAGAAATTGCCGAGGCGTTTTCCTCGGCACTTCAAAAGCGAACACCTCGTTTTGCCGGTCGGCTCGGGAGGCCGTTCGAACGCGTGATGGACGCGCTCGCCAACTTCCCGAGGGCGGGGAGCCTTCAACGCATCGGCTCACTGCTGAGTGTGTACATGCCCTACATGGCGAGCGACATCGTGTATGACAACACCCGCGCGGTGACGGATCTGCATACGGTTCCGACCCCCTTCACATCCTACGGTGCCGGGCTTTACACCTACGCGAAATCCGTGAATTTCGAGTTTCCATACAAGCCGCTTCCCGAGGATCTCGACCTTTCCAACGTTCCGCCGACTCCGATTCGTCCGAGGGCCTGAGTTCGCGGCAATGCTTTTCATGGATGAGCAGCGGTGCTAATTATCGCGGGGATGGGGCTCAAGGATACGGTCGAGTGGGCGCGCACCGAGTGGGGCATCTTCCGCAAGGGTGGTGAGATGGGCTGGGGGCAGCGCGCGCGTTGGGTGCAACAGTGGGTGCCATTCGGCGCCCGCACGATCGGTTGGGGAATGTTGTCGATCACCGTGGGGCCGCTCACCAAGGGCACGGCGTCGACCTGGGCCGCCAAGAAGTGGAGTGAGTCGTCCGCCAAGGGGCTTCAGATCTACATTCAAGCGAGCGGTGCGGAGAACGTCCCAGAGGGTGGTTTTGTCTACGCCAGCAACCACGAGAGCCTGGTCGACATCCTGGTTTTGGGAGCGGCGCTGCCAGGCGACTTCAAATGGGCCGCCAAGCGCTCGGTGATGAACATCCCGTTCTTAGGCTGGCATCTTCGGTTGGCGGGACACGTGCCGGTCGATCGCAACAAGGGCAAAGACGCTGCAATGGCGGTCACCGAGGCGTTCGAAGGCGTGCTTCGCGACGACAAGCCGCTCCTCGTGTTCCCCGAAGGGACCCGCACCACAGACGGGAATCTCAGGGCGTTCAAGGGCGGCGGGTTTCACGCGGCCGTGCTGGCAGGCAAGCCCGTGGTGCCCGTCGCGCTGAAGGGCACATTCTCGCTGATGTCCCGCGACGAGGTCGACACGGGCGCAAGCAAGAACCGGGAAGATCGCCAGGTGACGGTGCAGATCGGCAAACCGCTCTACCCGAGCACGGAGCTCGAAGAACCGGAGGCGATTGCCGAGCTACGCGACCGAACCCGCGCCGCGATCGTCAGCATGCTCGCCGACGTTAGCCCTCCTGAGGCCGTCGGCGCAGCAGCGCTGCCGCTTTGAAGCTGATGACCGTCTCGCCGCGTTGATTGGTGAGGCGCAACAGGCTTCGGACGATGCCAAACCCCGGTTTGCTCTCCGACGGGCGGACCTCGATGACTTCGCCGCGAACCCGAAGACGATCGCCCGCGCACGCAGGAGTTTGGAACCGCACCTCGTCCCAACCGAGCCCCATCACGGTCGAGGTTGGCTCCTTTTGCATCTGATGCCCAAGCCGGATCGTGATCGCCACGCTGTGGACCGCGGAGGTAAACAACTTTCCGACCGGGGTCTGGGCCGCAGCCTTTTCATCCACGTGAAACGGAAGCGGATCCCAGGTCGAGCAAAAGGCAATGATCTCCTCGGCCGTCAGCTCATAGTCCCCGGCCGACTCCTTCGTATCCCCAACCCGAATATCATCAAAATACTGCACTGCCCGCCCAAGAAATTAACCCTTTCAAAAAGGGGACAGTCCCCTTTTCAGAAGGGTTAAGCATATTTCTCGATGATTTCGCCTAGGCCGGGGACTGCGCTTTCGACGTTTTTGCGTGCAGAGCCGCGAAGCTTGCCGTAGGCGCCTTTGACGGACCCGTGCTCGGATTTTTGGGCTCGACTGTCGGTGACGGCAAGGAGGGCTTCGGCAACTTCCTGCGTATGCGCGGTGAAGTAGCCGCCTACCGTCTGCCCCTGGGCGACAGCCTGCTCGCGAATCGGCTCGAGCGCCGCAGCAAACTCGGGAAGCAAGGCCTGCACGACGTTGCGCACGAAGCCCGGTTTCACACCTTGTACCAGCTTGTACCCCGCTTTGACCGCGATACCGCTGATGCCACGCTGCTTGCCCACCTCGGTGTCCACCAGGCGGCATATGTCTTCGACGATCGAAGCCCGCTGGGCCTCATCACTCAACACGTCGTTCAGATTCATGACCCTTCCTTTTGCCCTTCGCGGGGCCGGACGCAAGCGCAGCGTCCTCGATGCTCGACTCGAGCGCGCGAACGACCGCATCCACCGTGTCGCGCCGATCGCTCACAACGAATATGTACTCCTTGTTGCGCAAATGACTCACTTGCCCGACTTTTTCGCCATTGGGGTTGTGGATACCGATCTGCGCGCCGACGTAGCGCTTGAAGTCGACGGCCACCACACCCACGTGCCCTTTGTCCGACAGCAGCGCGATCATCTCCTCGCGGTCGACGTGACCTTCGTTGTTGAAGGAGACCAGCAGGTGCTTGCAACGAACCGCCTGAAAGATTGCCTGCAAACCCTGCCGAATGCGGCGCTTGGAGTTGAAATCGCTCTTGTATTCCTTGCACTGCACGCGTTTGTTCGCGATGCCGTAGGTCTCGGGCTTGTCCCAGCGAACGAGGCTTTCCCAGACGTGATAGTTGCCCATGTAGCTATGCTGGTTGTAGGGCGGATCGATGTACGCGATGTCCGCATCGACCCGTGACGCCGCCTCTACGGCATCGAGGTGAAGCGCCTCGCCCGGGCCGGGAAGAATCGCCGGCATGCGGAGCTCGAGATCGTTGAACGCACGAGCCGCCCACTGTTTCAGGTAGGCCATCTGCACACCAGTGGTGGAGTCGACGCGATCGGCCGCTTCCATCAACGACACCAGCGCGATCGCCTCGAGCTCAGGCGGCAACGCGCGGCGCGCGATCTCCTCCCGGATCGCATCGACGCGAGCGCCGTTGTGCGGCTGGAAGTATCGGGCGTCTTCGCAAAAAGCTTTGGTGAAGTACCCAGGCTCCGGGGCGATCTCCGACAAATCCGCGAGGAGCCGCGTCGCCTCACCGAGCCAACGATCGGCGTCGGCCTGGACGTAACACCGGGCGAGGGTCGCCGCGTACGCCAAGTGATCATTGGCGATCACGTACCGGCTCGTCTCCTTGAGCCCGCGCGCCACCCGCGATGTCCCGGAAAACAAGTCGAGCACTCGCCTCGACTCGGGAAACGCAGACACCCCCCGCACGATGTGCGGCACCAAGACGCGCTTCGAGCCTATGTACTTGATCATGAAGTCTGGGCTGTCATCGCTTGAACGATGGCATTGCGGAGCGTAGCAGCTTCGTAAGGCTTTTGAACAAAGCCGAGCGCCCCCATGCTGCGAAGCTCTCGTTCGAGATCTCGGTCCCAGTAGCCGGACACGAATACCACAGGCGCCTCGGCGTCCACCTCCTTGAGCTCCTTGAAGGCTTGGTCCCCGGTCATACCGGGCATATTGAGGTCCATCAACACCAGATCCGGCCGGGGTTGGGTCTCGGCGTAGACGCGAAGCGCCTCTTGTCCGCTTCGCGCGAAGATCACTCGGTGGCCACTCTGCCGAACCACCCTGCCGGCGCTTCGGCGCACGACGTCCTCGTCGTCAACCAGCAGGATCAAGAGCTGCGTGGGAGGCAGCTCGATCGCCGGCAAACTGGGTTCGGTGGGAATCATCGGGCGTTCGCTCGTCAGCGGGAACACCACTTGGAACTCGGTGCCGCGATTCGGCGTGCTGTGCACCGTGATGTGACCATTGTGCGCCTTCGCGATCTCATACACCGCAGCGAGGCCGAGACCTGCGCCCACCTGGTCGCTCTTGGTCGTGAAGAAAGGATCGAACGCGCGTTCCCGCGTGGCCTCGTCCATCCCAACGCCGGTGTCCTCCACTGTGATGAGGCCGTGTGCAACCAATGGATTGAGCGGCGCCTTCTCGAGATCGAGCTGGTCGGCCTTCTTGGCACTGATCTGGAGCTTTCCCCCATTGGGCATCGCGTCACGGGCATTGATCAACAAGTTCATCAGAAGCTGATGAAGTTGCCCACGATCGCCGATCACTTTGAGCCCACGATCGATGCGCGCCTCGATGCGAATGCTCCGATGGAAGGTATGGCGCGCGAGCTGAACGACGTGATGACAAAGCTCGGACAAATCAACCTCGGAATGGCTGCGCTGGACCTCCCGCGCAAACCCGAGCAATCGACTGGTCATCTCCGTTGCGGCCGCAGCCGCCGCGCGAATATCACTGAACGCTTCGCGCACGTCGGCGTCGCTCACCTGGGTCTCATCGGGCAGCCCATTCAAGAAGTCGATGCTGGCTTTCACCGCACCGAGAAGATTGTTGAAGTCGTGGGCGACGCCGGTTCCGAGTCGTCCGATAGCCTCGAGCTTGCGGCGCTGCGCGACCTGCTCCTCCATCGGATCATGGTGGGCGAACAGAAGCAGGCTGCTGCCGATCTGGATGCGGTCGCCGTAGGCCAGCACCTGCCGCGTGACTGCCATCCCGTTGACCTGCGTACCATTGCGGCTGTCGAGATCCTCGACGATGTAGGATCCGTTTTGATGCTGGAAAATCCGAGCATGCATCCGCGAGACGAGCGTGTCGTCGAGCTTCACGTGGGCCTGGTCGCCCCGGCCGAGAGTCAGCTCCTCCCCGATGGCGTACTTGTCACCCGCGAGCTTCCCCGCGAGCACCACGATCCGCGCTTGTTCTTGCTTTTCGGAGAGGCCTGTTTGCGCAAACACATGGCGCCTTGTCACATCGGTTGGATCGTGTCGCGACATTCAGGAGGGCTCCCCGGGGCCCACTAAATCGTAGCGTGGGAAACGGACTCGGGGTGTAGCCCGGGTGGGTGAGCCACTCCAGCGCACACGGGCGCATGGTTGATGCGCCCATGGTTTGGGTCATACTCAAATGCTAGGTATGCGTTCCCCGGCTCACAGCCCGCGCGGATCTGCAATGATTCGGCACGTTTGCGCCCTTGCGGGGCTTCTCGCGCTGTTTCTGCAGGGCTCGAGGGGCGGACACATGCTCCTGGTCGAGCACACGCGTTGCGCCGAGCACGGTGACCTGGTTCACGAAGGTGTTGCGCATCATCATGGCGCGTCGGACCACACCGAGAGCGACAAGGCGGCGTTCGAAAGCGTCTCCGACGAAGGGTCGGACGAAGCGCATGAGCACTGCGCGCTGACCGCCGACCGGCGAGACGCGTTTCTCGTCGTTGACTCACACACACCCCCTTGCCTCCTCGAGGTACCACGGAGCGTTGCGTCGGCCGACGCATTCGTCCCTGCCGACACGCGCCGCTTCCGGATCGCCCCGAAGAATTCACCTCCTGCCTAAACGTTCGCCAACCAACCGAACGTCAACCGCGCATGAGCGCGGCAGGCAAGAGTCGTGAATGAAAGGGAATCGTAGACACAGCATCGGCGCGCTTGCGCTCGGGATTCTGATCCTATGGGCGAACGTACCCGTACGCGCGCAAGAGCCGCAAAGAGACCCCAGCACGGACACCGACACCGACACCGACACGGACACCGACACCGAAACCGACACGGACACCGACGCTGAACTCCACCCGCCTCATCTTTTGGAGGCCCCAGCCCCCTTCTACCCTCCGGGCCGTGAAGACGAAGGGCTACATCCGACGGTCATTCTTCGCATCACCGTGACGGCGGAAGGCGAGGTCGCCGACGTGGTCGTCGAGCACTCTGCGGGCGTCGACTTCGATGCGGAAGCCGTGCGCGCCGTGAGGGGCTGGACGTTCGAACCCGCCACGCGCGGCGACACCCCGGTGTCGAGCCGGATTCGAGTCGCGGTTCACTTCGAGCCCACCTTAGCCGGAGCACCGCACGAGGGAGACACGCATGAGCCGCAAGACGCGCCACACGTCTCACCCGCACCTCCTGCCCCGAACGTACCGGCGAAAGTGGCACCAGCCACGTCGGTCGGTGAAGCCAAACCGCCGCCGAAGCAGCGCGCCGGTTTCGGTGCGACCGCGAAGGTCG
>CP070713.1:2479404-2493581 GCA_020351445.1 Myxococcales bacterium | reverse complement strand
CCTCGGCGCGCCCTAAGGGGCGGCGGGTTCCAGGCTTCGGTCTGGAGCCCGCTTCGCGTTTTGCGGATTGGCTCAGCTCGCGATGCGCACGGGCCTGCGCTGGTTGTCGAGGCCGAGGCTGAAGGCGGAGAGGCCCCTGCGCCCGGAGGCGGGGAGGCTGCTGAGTAGTTGCAGCTAGCGCGCCTCGGCGCGCCCTACTGCGCGGCGGGTTCCGGGCATCGGTCTGGAGCCCGCTTCGCGTTTAACGGATTGGCTCAGCTCGCGATGCGCACGGGCCAGCGCTGGTTCTCGACGCCGAGGCTCAGGTTCATCAGGAACTGGCGCGCCTGGCGGATCGTGATTCGGTCGTTTGGGTCGCGCCGGAGACAACGGGCGATCAGCGCGCCTAGCTTTCGCGTCTCCGGGCGTTCCAGAAGCGTCTTCACCGCCTCCGGGTTTCCATCGTGGCTGACGTGCTGTGTAATCATCGCGGCCTCGCCGGTACCGTCGAACAAGGTTTGTCCGGTGTACGCCTCGAAGATCAGGCAGCCGAACGCGTAGACGTCTGCCGGAATGGCTCGAGACGTGTCTCCCGCACCCCAAATCTCGGGCGCCCCGTAGTTCGCGGTACCACAACCTGGCCGCAGGTGTCGACCTGCGAGGCCAAAGTCGACGATCACGGGTTTGGGCGGTTGACCCACACCCGTGATCGCGTCCGCGTTGCATACGATGATGTTCGACGGCTTGACGTCCAGGTGCCCGACGCCGACTTGGTGCATCGCATCGAGGCCAGCACCCACGCCAAGCAACAGATCTCTTGCGCGTCCGAGCGAGAGGTCGCCCATTTCCAGCATGCGTTCGAGGCTCGGTCCTTCGATCAGCTCCATCACCAAAATGGGCTTTGGGCGGGCGCCGGCATCGAACGTGACGAAGCGCGCGATGTTCGGGTGCTCCGGCAGCGCGAGCAATGCGCCTGCTTCCTCGCGGAACAAACGGAGGAACTCATCTTCTGACAGCGTGCGCGCGGCGGCTGCAGAGTAGTCGGGCACCTTCAAGGCAAAGAGCGGAGCTGTTTCGTCCTGCCGCTCTTCGACGCGGCGTGCGATGAAGACGGAGCCCACCGCACCGGTGCCAACCGTTCGCAGGAGGTAGAACCCGCCGACGATACGGCTAGGGGGCGCCCATGCCGGCAAGGGCGCGTCGGCGTCGGGCTCCAGCGGGGCGATGCTCGGGGCGCGCCTCGGTCCCTCCAGCGGAATCGAGCAAAGGTGCTTGAGCACCGCACGTGTGAGGCTGGCAAACGCGCCGGGTAGATCGCGCTCGATGGCACTGACCGCCGTGGCAAACGCGTGATTGATCTCGGAGACCGAAGTGCGAAGGGCGCGCTCGACCTCGAGCCCCATGGCCCAAATCGCGGCGGCCGATGCGGGGGGCTCGTCGGCCGCGGCCGCACCCAACCGTCGCCGAGAGCCGCTGGCGAGCCGGGCCATGATCGCCACGCCTCGTTCGAGCGAGGCCAGCGGCGTTCCAGAGGAACGCTCGGAGACCTCGGCAAGCGAGTTCGAAGCGCCCACGGAACGGAGCCCACCCGCGAAAAGCGAGAGCCCTTGCCGAAACGCTTCGATCCGAGCGGAGCGCGCGACGGGCAGCTCATTGCCGATCGCCTTTAGCGCATCGGCTGCGGCCACCAACCCATGACCATCCCGCTCGGCAGTGCGGGTGGCCTGCTGAAGCCTGGCGTATGCCCGAAGCGCGTTTTCGATCTCGGGAACCATCGAGGCCTCGGCCATCGTCTTGAGATCGTCGAGATGTGGAACCTGTCCCGCGGCGGCGATTACGACGTCCGACACGTCTGCCATGTCCTCACGCACGAGCGCATCGCACGTACGGGCCATCGCCGCGCACAACGTCCGACGCAGAGAGCTCTTCGGATCGCGTTGGACGCGATCGAGCAGCACCCGCTGCGTCAAGAGCCGCCGTTGTCGAACGAGGTCCTTGCGTGGGTCGACGTGAGGTCCGTCCGCATCGACGAGATGCAGCATCGTTCGAAGCTGGCGTAGGCGTGTGGTGAACTGGGGAACGTGGCTGCCTTCTTGCAGGGGATCGCCCTCGCGGATGACGAGCCAGTTGGTGACCTGTTGGAAGAGGTCGCCGAGCCGTTCCTGGTGAGCACTCTGCGCATCGTCGTCCTCGCCTACGAGCAACAGGTCGTTCAACGTCGAGGTCTCGAAGAGCGCCGAGTCGAGCTCTCGAAGCGCGAGAAACGCGGGAACGTTCGTCTCCGGGTCGCCCTGCAAGGGACGTTCTAGGAGCTTAGCTTTGCGCGCCGCCGCTTCGAGGATCGGCTGGGCTTCGCGCGCTGCCTCATATGCGCCTTCGCTGGAAAAGGTTTCGAGCGCGTCCGAGAGCATGTCGCGCAGCGCCGGCTCGCCTCCGGTTCGAGTACCGTTTAGCTCTTCGGCGAGGGCCCTCATGAGCGCCGCACGTCCTACATCCTCGCTGCTCCCCTGAGCGATGGCTTTGCGCAGGTGAGCCTCGGCTTTTTGCGCCGCCTTTGCGGCAAAGCCGGGCCGGATGCGTTCACGCCGCAGCTCGACCAAGGCCTCCGCCGTGTCCAGGCCGCCGACGCGCATGAGCTGCTCGAGCAACGACTCCACCGCAATCGGGTGGCTTTCGGCGGCTCGTGGAAGCCCGGCGATCATGGCAGCGGCGATGCCGTGGTCTTGCTGAAAAACCACCGATTCTAGGAGCTCACGGCACGCTTGGAGGCCTTCTTCGGGCTCCACGGCAATGCTGGCCGCGAGCGACGCTGCCGCACGGCGCCACTCCGTGACCGTGAATTCGGGATCGAGGTGCCGCCGCATCTCTTCTCGGAAGATCGGCATGGACGAGGCGAGCAAGCCCCTCGCCGAGGCTACGTGCCGCCAAACCAGGGTTTCGCGATCCGCTAGCAAGCGGTTCCACGCCTCGCGGACCGCTTCCGTGCAGAAAACGCGCACACCCGTATCATCGCCTTCGGCAGCGCGTCGTGCTGCTTCGCGGGCGGCCCGTTCCAACAAGCGAGCGGCTAGGCGTCGAGAGGGAAGCGAGCCGGTCGCCGGCGTGCGAAGCCAATCGCGGCTCGTGTCTTGTCGGGAGATCAACGCGAGGGCGAGCGCATCGACATTGTTGACCGTGCCGATCGGCAAGGAGAGCGCAAGCGCGACGCGGGCGCGTATCGATCGGCCGCTCAGAGCGCGTTGTGACCCGAGCGCGAGCTGCGTGGCTACAGCGACGAACGTTGCGGCGTCGCCTTCGCGCAGACGCTGAAGAACCATCCGCCCGAGCTGGCGTTTGATCGGGCTCGCAGGAAGCGCCGCCGCGACCTCGTAGAGCGCTGCTGCGGCTGCGGGCCTCGAGAGCCAATCGAGCCTCCCGACGAGGCCACCCTCGATCGCGAACTCCATGCTCTGCAGAAGCGCGTCGGGGTCAAGCCCCTCGAGCGGGACCGGGCGGCGCTCGTCGACCACCGCTCGCGCGAGCGTCGCCATGCCCTGCCGCCACGCTGCCTCACGCTGCTCCGAGGTGGCCAGCCGGTGCAAGACCGTCAGGCCTTCGAGGCGATCCCGAGTCGCAGCACGCATCCTCTTTGATTCTAGCCTGTCGATCGCTGCTCCGAAAGCGCGGTTGACAAGGATGGGGCAAGCCTCTAGCCCAAAGTGGCGTGCTCCAACTCTCCTTCGAGTTTGCAGGGGAATCGCCGCCGATCGCGGAGCGCGGCGTTGCCGAGCGTCGCGAGGACGATCTGGACCGGGCCTACGCCCGTGCGTCCGACTGGAGCCGCGCGCTAGCCGAGCGGTTGGGGCAGCCCATCCGCCTCGTCGTGACCGACAACCGAAGCACGATGTTGTCCGCCCGCCCCAAGGGAGAGAGGTTGGAGATTCGCCTCCACCACATGTTCCTGACTGCTGACGAAGACGTTCTCGATGCCGTAGGCGACTATTTGAGCGACAGCGATGCCCGGGCAGCCGGCATGATCGACCACTTCATCGAAGAGAACCGCGCGCGCTTCGTGGCCTCGGGGCCTTCGAGAGAAGCTCTGCGGACCGAGGGGCTCCATCATGATCTGCGAGCGATCGCGGACGATTTGGCGCGGCGCCATTTCGGCGGCGAGGTCGATGTCCGCATCACCTGGGGGAAGCGCGTTCAGCCAAAGCGCCGGCAGCGCTCGTTGCAGTTGGGGACATACCTTCCCGAGGACCGCTTGATTCGGATCCATCCCGTGCTCGACCAGCCTTGGGTCCCCTGCTTTTTCGTGCAAGCCGTGGTCTTCCACGAGATGTTGCACCACGACATGCCGGCGGTCGTGCAAAACGGCCGCCGCCACTATCATACTCGGGCGTTTCGCACCCGGGAGCGGAGCTTCGAATACCACTCTGCTGCACAACAATGGCAAAAAGAGAACCTATGGCGCCTGTTGCGTGGTCAGTGACCCGCCTCGTCTGAATCGATGGCACGTCGTCGCAAAATCCGATCCTCGATCTCGATCCCAATCACTCTGGGCTCGATCACGGTTCTGCTGAGCATCGCGCTTCTGGTGGGCTGGTCGTTCCTTCTCGGCCAGAAGATCACCCGCTCCGCGGACATTGCGGGCGACGTTTGGCTGCTGGTGCTCGGCGCGCTTTCGTTCGTCCTGATCATAGTCGTGTTGGTGCTGTTCGTGGTTTCGCTGGCTCGTGGAATCATCGAAGTGCGCAAGCAAGACACCTTCATCGACTCGGTGACGCACGAGCTCAAAAGTCCTCTTGCGTCGCTCCAGTTGTGCTTGGAGACGCTGGGGCGTGAGGGGCTCGAGGGCGACGCGCGCGAAAAGCTGCGCCACATGATGCTCCAAGACGTCGACCGTCTGCATGCTTTCATCGACGACGTGCTCGAGGCAAACCGGCTGTCCTATGCGCGGCCGGGCATGCTGAACCTCAGCGACGTGCCCCTATCGCAGCTCACCGAACAGTGCGCCGAAGCGGTTCGCGTTCGGCACAAGCTCGAGCCTCAAGAGCTGTTCATCGACGTCGAACCGGACCTCATCGTCACCACCGATCGCGCGGCGCTCGAGATCGTCGTGAAGAACCTCATCGATAACGCAGCCAAGTACTCGGAGCGCCCCGCCCGGGTCGAAGTCGTCGCGCGCAGAGATTCGGACAACAAGGTGCTCCTCGAGGTGAGCGACAACGGCATCGGGATCGATAGGAAGAACCTGAAGCGCGTCTTCCACCGCTTCTATCGCGTGGAGGACCAAGAGGCTCGTCAGCGCCGCGGCACCGGTCTCGGACTTTTTGTCGTGTGGGCGCTGGTGAAACAGCTGGGTGGTAATGTACAAGCGTTGTCCGAGGGCCGTGGGCTGGGCACCACCATGCGCGTCGAGCTCCCCGTGGCCCACGCGGTGAGCGGATGATGACCGAGAATCAAGCACAGAGGCTCCTGATCGTCGAAGACGAAGATCATCTCGCGGCCGGCCTGAAGCTGAATCTCGAGCTCGAAGGGTATTGTGTCGACGTGGCCGCAAACGCCAAGGAGGCCGGCCAACGCTTGCTCGACCCAGCCGGCTACGACGCAATCGTGCTCGATGTCATGTTGCCGGACGTCAACGGCTTCGAGCTCTGCAGAAAGTTCCGGGATGCAGGCAACTTCGTGCCCGTGATCATGCTGACGGCGCGCTCATCGCCCGAGGACCGAGTTCTCGGCCTCGAAGCGGGTGCAGACGACTACTTGGTCAAGCCGTTCGAGCTCGGTGAGTTGCTTGCAAGGGTGCGCTCGGTGCTTCGGCGCCAACGCTGGGAGCAGGTCTCCGGCAACAACGCGAAGGCCGCGACGTTGTCGTTCGGCCAGGCCGTGATCAACTTCGACACCCACGAAGTCACCGTTGCGGGCGAAGAGGTGCAATTGACCCAGCTGGAGCTCGACCTCCTGCGGTACTTCGCGGAGAACGCCGGGCGCGTCCTGAGCCGAACCGAGCTCCTCGAACGAGTCTGGAAGCTCCGCAACTACGGCAACACCCGCACCGTCGACAACTTCATCTCCCGCCTCCGTCGCCGTTTCGAAGAAAACCCAAGCTCCCCCGCACACTTCCTCTCCGTCCGAGGCGCCGGCTACAAGTTCCTCGTAGGCGATAGTGTGGGGGCGGTGGGGCGGGACAAACCACCGCCGAAGGCGTCCGGCTAAAAGGGGACAGTCCCCTTTTGAAAAGGGTTAACAAATTACCGCCAAAGGCGTCCGGCTAAAACCAGCGTCACATGCGTTTTCAAAAACGTTTACCCTTACAAAAAGGGGACTGTCCCCTTTTTACACAACTATGACAAAGGGGGGGTGAACGGTGACGGTGATGGCGGGAGCCGTGGGATAGCCTCGCCTGTATGGAATCAGAGCTTGCCATGCTCGAACCGCCCGTTGAGGGGCTGACTCCGGCGCAAAAGTGGTTTAAGGCCACGCCGTTCGTTTTGTCGCACCTCGCCGTACTCGGCGCGTTCTGGTCCGGGGTGACCTGGCAGGCGGTCGTGCTGTGCGCCGTGCTGTTCTTCGTGCGCGTCTGGGGCATCACGGCCGGCTATCACCGGTACTTCGCGCACCGTACCTACAAGACCAGCCGTGCGTTTCAGCTGTTCCTCGCTGTCCTTGCGCAGAGCAGCTCGCAAAAGGGCGTGCTTTGGTGGAGTGCACACCATCGCGTGCACCACAAGCTCTCCGACCAGCCCGGCGATGTTCACTCGCCAATCCAGAACACCTTCTTCTATTCGCACGTCGGCTGGCTGTTCGACGGCACGGAAGAAACGCGCTGGGACAAGATCCGTGACTTCGCGAAGTACCCCGAGCTTCGCTGGCTCAACAAGTACTGGGCCGTCCCCCCGACCGTCCTCGCGATCTCTTGCTTCCTGATCGCAGGCTGGCCCGGCCTCTTCATCGGCTTCTTCCTGAGCACCGTGCTGCTCTGGCACAACACGTTCCTGATCAACTCCCTCACGCACGTGTGGGGCAAGAAGCGCTTCGAGACGACCGACGAGAGCCGCAACAACATGGTGACGGCGTTGCTGACCCTCGGCGAGGGCTGGCACAACAACCACCACCACTACCAGTCCTCGTGCCGCAATGGCTTCTACTGGTGGGAGATCGACGTGACCTTTTACGTGCTCAAGACGCTGAGCTGGGTCGGCCTGGTGTGGGACATCCGTGATGTTCCGGAGCACGTCCTCGAAGAGGGACGCCGCCGCGACCGGGGCGAGGTCAACGACTTGGGCAACGGCACCCGCAACGCCGGCAAGAAACTGAGCCTAGCGGCCTAGGGCGAAGCTCCGTGGCGAAGCTTGACGGGGCGAAGTTTCAGCTACAGCCACCAACGTAGGATGTGCGCCCACCAGGGAGCAGGTTTTCGTTCTGGTTGCCATTTGCGTTCGTTGCCGTGCATCAGGGCCTCCATTGGGCAATGACGTACCCCGTCCGGCGAGTATACCTGGATTAGCCTTGTTTCGGAATTGTTTCGCAATCCCACGAACCATTGAAAATGACACAACAATTCTCCAAACTTCGCACTCCTAGGAGTTGAGCCCATGTCCGAACTGCACCTAGTTTCGACCCCCTCAGACGACTCTGAACGCCGAGCCTCGGCGTTGGTCTCCCCCCTTCGCGCTCATTTCGACACCGGAGCGACCAAACCGCTGTCGTGGCGGCTCTCGCAGCTCGATGCGCTCGAGCATTTCATCATGGAACGCGAGAAAGACATCCTCGACGCGCTTCACGCGGATCTTGGCAAACCGGCCACGGAGGCATTCACCTCGGAGGTCGGTATGGCGCTCTCGGAGCTCCGCCTCGCGCGCAAGAAGCTTGCCTCGTGGATGAAGCCCGAGCGCGTTCGGACGTCGCGCATCGCCATGCCCGGCCGCAGCTATGTTTACAGAGAGCCCTACGGTGTAACGCTGATCATCGGTGCTTGGAACTACCCGTTCCATTTGGTGGTGCTTCCATTGATCGGGGCGCTTGCCGCCGGCAACTGCGCGGTGCTCAAGCCATCCGAAGTCTCCTCGAATGTCTCCGCCCTGATCGCAGAATGGATCCCGCGGTATCTCGATCGGAAGGCAGTCCAGGTGGTCGAAGGTGGGGTCCCTGAAACCACTGCCTTGTTGAGACAAAAGTGGGATCACATCTTTTACACGGGCAACGGCAGGGTGGGGCGCATCGTGATGGAAGCCGCCGCTAAGCATCTCACGCCGGTGACTCTGGAGCTCGGCGGCAAGAGCCCGTGCATCGTCGACGAGAGTGCCGACCTGAACGCGGCTGCGAAGCGGATCGTGTACGGGAAGTTCTTCAACGCAGGTCAAACCTGTGTTGCTCCGGACTACGTGTTGGTTCACGACCACGTTCACGACGCGCTCATCAATCGCATGTCCTCTGCGATTCGCGAGTTTTACGGAGACGACCCCAAGAAGAGCCCGGACTTCGCCCGCATCATCAACGAGCGGCATCACGTGCGCCTAGCCCGGTTGCTCGATGGCGCGGATGTCGTCACCGGCGGTGAAGCCGACGTATCCGATCGCTACATCGCGCCGACCATCCTGAAGAACGTCAGAGAAGAGGACGCGGTGATGCAGGAGGAGATCTTCGGTCCGATTCTACCTGTGATTTCCGTGCCAAGCGTCGACTCGGCGACCGCGTTCGTCAACCGGCACGCCAAGCCATTGGCGCTCTACGTGTTCGCGCGTGACGAGGACGCGCAAGACCAGATCCTCGCGAAGACCAGCGCTGGGGGTACGACGCTCAATCACGTTTGGCTCCACCTCGGCGTGCCCACGCTTCCGTTTGGAGGAGTGGGCGAGAGCGGGATGGGCGCCTATCACGGCCGCCACTCGTTCGAGACCTTCTCCCACCGGCGTTCGGTCTTGAAGAAGCCGAGGCTTCCCGATCCCCCGCTTCTGTTTCCGCCGTACTCGGCCAGGAAGCTGCGCTGGATCAAGAGGCTTCTCTAGGGCGCGTCCATGGGGAGGCCGCGCACCTCACCCTCGACATGGCGCTTGAAGTAGGTGGGAATCCGCAAGAGGTCTCGTCGCACCGCTGGGCGGATGATCGACACGAAAACGCCGTCGCCGATGTCGACGAGAGCGCCGAACGACACGAGCGTCCGTTCCCCCTTGTAAGGGCGGACTCGGATGAAGCCCCAACCGGCGCGGATGTCATGCTCTTGCGAGTGATCGACACGGAACATGACCGCGCCGCGATCGGATTCGCGCGTCGTTTGGAGCACGTACCGAACGTCGATCGGTCCCCACTGTTGGCGGATCGCCAGGTCGGCTTCGTCCCCGGCCTGATGCTTGACGTCGGCTTCCGTCGCGAGCGGGATGAAGTTCTTGTACCCCGGCAAGTCCTGGAGGGCCCGCCATGCAACGTCGATCGGCACATCGATGATCTGCCAGCTTTGCCCGCCGATGAGCTTGTATGCGCCACGCTGCTCGTTCTTCTGCTTCATCACGAGCTCGCCTGCCGCAAGGAGTCTCTTGTCGTCGGTGGTGAGTTGCTCGCTGCTCGACAGCGACCGGGACGGGGCCGCGAAAGAGACCACGACGATGCACAGCAGGGGCAGGACGGTGGTCAAAATTGACCAGCGGCCGCGTTCCTGTCTATGTCTGGCTGTGTTCATGCGAGCGGTCCTCGTGGTTTTGGTGCTGATCGTTGGCTTTGCCGCCGCAGATGCCGGCGCTCTTTCCAATGACGGCGCCGCTCCGCCGCTCATTCAGAATATTTCTTCGAATATTACACCGGGTGCGGCGATCGAGGTAGCCGACGGCAGCGAGGATGACGCTCTTCCCGGCTGGACTTCGATTCTGCCGCCACTTGTGGCGATCGTTCTTGCATTACTGTTTCGTCACGTTTTGATCGCGCTGCTCCTGGGCGTTTGGGTAGGCGCGTTCTTGATATCTGGAATGTCGTTCGTGACTTCGTTCGCCCGATTGCTCGATACGCACATCGTCGACGCGATCGCAGATCGCGGGCACGTGTCGATCCTGCTGTTCAGTCTATTGCTCGGAGGGATGCTCGGGCTGATGACGCAAAGCGGCGGTGCGAAAGGGCTAGCCTCGTGGGTTAGCACCGACGCAACGAGTCGTCGGCGCGGACAACTCACCACTTGGTTTCTCGGGTTGTTGGTCTTCTTCGATGACTATGCCAACTCACTCTTAGTCGGCTCGTCCATGCGGCCGGTTACGGATCGGCTTCGGATCAGCCGCGAGAAGCTCGCGTTTCTCGTCGATGCCACGGCGGCGCCGGTCGCGAGTCTCGCGCTGATCTCGTCGTGGATTGGAGTCGAGGTCGGCTATATCGCCGATCAGTTCACACACCTCGGGATCGAACGCGACGCCTACCTGACCTTCGTCGAGACGATTCCGTTTCGTTTCTATCCCATCCTCATGCTGCTTTTCGTCGCCTGGGTAGCACTGCGCGGCCGTGACTTCGGTCCGATGCTGCGCGCGGAACGACGCGCGCTCCACGAGGGGCTGGTCTCACGGCCCGGGGCTCAACCGGCTTCCGACTTCCACGAAGAAGAGGTCCCAGAAGATGTTCCCGGTCGCCCGATGAACGCCTTGATTCCCGTCGTGGTCGTAGTCCTAGTCGCGGCACTTGGGATCTACTTCGATGGACGGACCAAGGTGATCGCAGCAGGCCTCGAGCCGTCGCTCAGGGCGATCGTGGGTGAGGCAAGTTCGAGCGCGGCGATCTTGTGGGCGACCGGAGCTGGCTGCCTTGCGGCTTTGGTGCTCGCGGTGTCGAGTGGCGCGCTGTCGTTTGGCAAGTCGATCGAAGCTTGGATGTCGGGAATGCGTTCGATGCTCTTTGCGGTGGTGATCCTCGTCTTGGCGTGGTCGCTCGGAGGGGTTTGTCGCGACCTCGACACCGCGTCGTTCTTGATCGGAGCGGTGGGCGACTGGATCGCACCGGCCTGGATTCCCGCGACCGTCTTCGTCATGGCGGCTCTGGTCAGCTTCGCGACCGGCACGTCGTGGGGCACGATGGCGATTCTCTTTCCGCTGGTCGTTCCCCTTGCGCATCAGATCGCGCCGGGCAACGAGACGATCCTCCTCGGTACGGTGTCGTCGATTCTGGCGGGATCGGTCTGGGGCGATCACTGCTCCCCGATCTCGGACACGACGGTCCTCAGCTCGATGGCCACGAGCTGTGATCACATGGACCATGTTCGAACACAGCTCCCGTACGCGCTCCTGATTGGCGGCGTCGGCTTGGTTTGCGCCGAGCTGCCCGTGGCAGCCGGCTGGTACGGGCCGTGGGTGGGGTTGTTGGTAGGGGCAGTCGTGATGATCGCTGCGTTCGAGCTACTCGGCCGGCCGGTCCGGTAGTCGTTCGGCACCGAGCTCACCCGACGCGAGCTGGTCGCGAAGGCGCCGCTTGAGCGTTTTGCCGCTCGTCCCCTGGGGGAGCGCTTCGACGAACGCGTACAGACGAGGCACTTTGTAGGGAGCGAGTTGTTCCCGTGCCCACGCGTCGAGCTCTTCCGCTACGACGTCGGTATTTCGAACGATGACCGCGACGATCTCTTCGCCGTAGTAGTCGTCCGGCTGCCCGACGACTGCGACGTCGTGGACCGCGTCGTGCCGGGCGAGGATGTTTTCGACTTCCGAAGGGTAAATGCTGGCTCCCCCTCGTAGGATCAGGTCCTTGTTGCGGTCGGCGATGGTGAGCCGGCCCTCGTCGTCCACGAATCCGATATCGCCGGTGTGAAGCCAGCCACCACGCATCACGTGGGCCGTGGCCAGCTTGTCGTCGAGATAGCCCGCCATCACGTTCTGGCCACGAATCAGCACTTCGCCGTGCACGCCCAAGGGCAGCTCTTCGCCGAAGTCGTCGGCGATTCGCACATCCACACCCGCTACCGGCTTACCCGACGACCCGGCAACGGCTTCGTCCGGCGGGGCGTTGATCGTCGTGAAGGTGGCTTCAGTCAGCCCGTATCCTTGGCGCACGGGCGCTCCCAGGCGCTCCTCGGCCCGCAGGCGGACGTCTTCCACGAGAGGCGCGCCTGCGCTCATGCACCACCGAAGGCAGGGCGGCGTTGCTCGAGTGCGCTCGTTGGCCCAGGCGACGAACATCGTAGGCACACCCGGGAGCCAAGTGATCCGATGTGTCGTACACAGCTCGAGTGTACGCGTGGGAGAAAACTTGGGGACGAAGACCGTGCTCGCCCCTGCGTAGAAGGGCACGAGCAGGGTCATGCGAATGCCATACGAATGCGTGAGAGGGAGGGTGCCGAGGATCCGGTCGTCTTCGGTCAGTCGCAACGTCTGCTCGACAAGCGCTCTGGTATGCCTGCCCAGTGATTCGTGAGTGATGCACACACCCTTGGCGGCTCCCGTCGTTCCAGAAGTGTAGAGGAGCATTGCAAGCGAATCGGGAGAGGCGTCGCATGGAGATAATCCGGGTTTGGCATGGGTGATCGCGTGTTCGACCAACAGGAGATCGGCGGACGTCCCTGAACGCGTCTTGCTTTGCTGGGCGATCGCAGACCGGTCGGCATCCGTGAGAAGCGCCTTGCAGTCGGCGTGCTGCAGGCGGAAAGCGATCTCGTGAGCCGTCGACATCACAGGGATCGGGAGCGTGGTGCAGCCCGCATAGACGGCACCGAACCATGCGGCGACGAAGTCCAGCCCGTTGGCGGTGCAAATCGCGACGCGGTCCCCAGGACCCAAGCCGCGCTCGCACAGGTGCGCCGCAACGCTGGAGGCCTGGCGATCGAGCTCCGCGTAGCTGAGTACGAGATCATCGCGGCCGGAGTCGACGATGCCCGTGCGTTCCGGGTCCTGCTGTGCCCAGCGGTGCAGGAGGCTCCCGACATTCG
The DNA here is from genome assembly GCA_020351445.1 of Myxococcales bacterium. GTDB lineage: Bacteria > Myxococcota_A > Polyangia > Polyangiales > Houyiibacteriaceae > SG8-38. The sequence goes on along the minus strand of CP070713.1, from coordinate 2,480,737 downwards.
CGTTCATCGCCTAGAACCTAGCACGAGAGCTGGCCCTGGACGGGGGCTGTTGGCGCGTTACGCTTCGTCGCATGCGCAAAGCAAGAGCGATTCGCATTCGTGAGCCTGGTGGGCCGGAGGTGCTCGAGATCGGCGAGATCGAGTTGTCGGAGCCTGGGCCGTCGCAAGTCTTGGTCGAGGTCGCCGCGGCCGGCCTGAACCGTGCCGATTGCCTGCAGCGGCGGGGTTTCTATCCGGCGCCTCCCGGAGTACCCCCGGATGTGCCCGGTCTCGAGTTTGCTGGCGTGGTCGAGTCGGTCGGCGATTCGGTGAGCGAATGGAAATCCGGCGATCGAGTGATGGGAATCGTAGGCGGTGGCGCTATGGCAACCCGCGTCGTGACGGAGGGCGCAGAACTGATGCCGATTCCGGAGGAGCTGTCGCTCGAAGAGGCCGCCGCCGTGCCCGAGGTGTTCCTGACGGCCTACGACGCGATCGTGTTGCAGGGTGGCTTGCACGAAGGGCAGACAGTTCTCGTTCACGCCGTCGCAAGCGGGGTCGGTACAGCTGCGATTCAAATCGCATCGGTCCTTGGTGCGACATCGGTCGGCACATCCCGAACCGCACACAAGCTCCCCCGATGTACCGAGCTCGGATTGACTCATGCCGTCCTCGTCGAGGAGGGGCAGTTTGCGGATACCGTTCTCGCGGCCGTACCGAAAGGCGCCGACGTGATCCTCGACACCGTCGGGGCCGCATACCTATCGCAAAACGTCAAAGCGATCGCCAAGAAGGGGCGCATCATCGTGATCGGGTTACTGGGCGGCGTGAAGGGCGAGCTGGCACTCGGCGCCCTCCTCGCGAAGCGAGCTTCGATCCACGGCTCGGTTCTCCGCAGCCGCTCGGCGGTCGAAAAAGCCGACCTGACCAAGTCCTTCACCGACGAGATGCTGGGACGGTTTGCAACAGGCGAGCTCAAGCCGATCATCGACGGGGTATTGCCGATGACCGATATCCAGGCCGCCCATCAACGGATGGACGCCAACGAGACCTTCGGCAAGTTAGTCCTAACCTGGTAGCAACCGGGGCCCCGCAGCACACGACACCCCCAACGAATCCCAACTGCCCCACCGGAGAACGGCTCGCGACGGGCGTGCTCACAGGTTCACCGGGGCTCGGGAAAACACGACACGGGGTTCCGCCGAACGGCTCGGCTTGCAAAGGTGGCCGGAGTCACTTGGGGGGCTTTGGCCACGCAAGCCTCGCCTCGGCGCGCGCGCCAATCGGAGCGGGTTGCTATCTTGCCGATTGTCACTTGCGACGTCGACTCCACCCCATGTCGCGTTTTTCCGAT
>CP070713.1:2476651-2479304 GCA_020351445.1 Myxococcales bacterium | reverse complement strand
CACATGCGAACACGCACACCATCGAATTCCTCTTCCAGAGCCGGGGGCTCGTCGCGCGTGCTCGCGCCGCGAATGCTGACTTCCCATACGCGATCGATGCCGGCGAGGTCACTGGGAGCGGCCCTGCGTAACGACAAAAGGTCTCCGAGATGACTTCGAACGATGGGATCGGCCCACGACGGCGCCGCGATGATGAGGTCCGCCGGCTGATAGCGCGAGCGAACGAGGGTAGCCGCCGCCTCCCACGACTCATCGCTTGGGATCGCTGCGCGGATCATCGGATGCGCCACGAGCTCGAACAGCGCGAGGCCGGCGAGCAACATCCAGGCCCACGGAGCGAGGCTCAGCTTTCGCCCTGCTTCCGCCACACCGGCCCGATGCTAGCAGGGGTCAGATCATTCCGCAGCTTCGCAGAAGAATTCGAAGCTCCAGCCCTCCAGAGTGGGGGACGCAGGTGGGCTGTTCGACGGGTTGAGGATCGCCGTGATCTGGATGTAGGGCAGGCCCCAGGGCTGCCCGTCCGCGATCAGCTCGTCGGTCAGGTTGAGTGTGTTGCTCGTCGTGTCGGTTGGGATGACGACCACGGCGGGGATCGCGGTCTGCAGGTCAGCTGCCGCATTGGCGGTTCGGATTTGAAACTCGATGGTGGACCCGCCCGGCGTGCTTCCCGACCAGATCAGATCGCCCCACTTCGGGTGCTCCGGTGGGGTGATGCAGCGTGCGGTGCTGTCGTACACGTTGCGGTAGAAGTTTGCCCCAGGAAGGTCATCGAACTCGTGCGCTGCAGCATCGGGCACCATGACGCGAACGGGAATGCGCTCGACCTCGACGGCATCGTCGGCCCGCACGACGAGCTCGAAGTCGAACACCTGAGAGACCGCGGTCGGCGACACCGTGGTATTCGCGAACAGGACTTCGTACTCCAAGAAGGCACCGACATCGCACCGGCGGCAGGCGTTGCCGAGCCCGCTACCACAGTTCAGCGGCTCGCCCTGAGCGCAGTCCTGGTGGCGAATCAGTGCCACGAAGTCACGCTCGTCGACGCTCGTGGTGTCGTTGTCCACGTCGATCATCGAGATGTCGTAGACCGACTTGTTCTTCGCGTCGTCGATGATGTTGCTGATCGCGAAGGCGAGTTCCTCGGGCTCGGGGGCCGCAGTGCCAAGCTCGCGGACCCACTCGGCGCCAAACTTGGTGCGCGCATCGGTGGCGGCGGCGATCAGCCGCGCATCGGCGTTCCCATCGCTCGGCGTCGTGATCGCGTCCTTAGGAGTGACGACGCTGGCAACGCGAATGTCGCTCGCGAGCAACTCCGCTAGGACCTCACTCCATGGGACCGGCGCATCCCTGGTGAACCACGCGGGGTTGGCGGGATCGCCATCGTGCACGATCGAGATGCTGAAGGCTCCCTCGGGCATGTGTCCGGGGTCCGCCGCGGGGACGATGCCGTCGGCGACCAGGTAGTATTGCTGCGATGTTGCCGGCGGCCAGGTGATGGCGCCCCAATTGCCAACGCCGTTGGCCCCGTTATCACACCTAAGCGGCGAGGCCGAGGGAGGGTCGTCGAGCAGCATGCTGTCGAAGAGAGCCACGTTTGCGCCCGGCCAGTGGGTGTTGTTCGCAAATGCGCTGAATTCGAGGATTGTGGAGTCGAAGCGCAGCGCAAGAACGACATCCTTGTCATCCATGTCGGCGCCCGGGGGATCGCCCGTGCCGCCCGTGCCGCCGCCGCCGCCCGTGCCGCCGCCGCCGCCGTCGCACCCCGGGGCGATGGCGGTGTTGACCTGGTTGGTCAGAAGCGTGCTCATGCCCATCAGCGTCAGAGACGTGCCCGAAAGGTCGCCGAGATCGAGGGCCGTGGCGGCACTGTCTGCCCCAAAAAGCGCGGGGAACATCTCGACCGGTGGCAGATCCATGACGCCCACCCCTACGCCAGGCGCAAAGGGCGGATCTCCGTATTGGGGGCCGGTTGTCCTTGGGCCGTTGTAGACCGCGGCGTCGGTGATGTTCATGACGACGTGCAACGCGTCGGGCCGGAAGCATGGATAGCCGATGTCGGCGTCGGGCCCCTCCGGGCACGAGCCACGATTCGGAACGGTGTCCCCGAGCCCGATCCCGCTTGCGATCGAGTAGAGCGCCTGCGTCGCGGCCGAAGCCGGGCTTAGGTTAGCGACCGTGTTGAGCGTGCTGACCGCCGTCTCCACCAAGACGTCGTCGTCGGTGAGGTCCAAAATGTGATGGTACGGCGACTGGCTGTGCGGGGCTGCGAGCGGGCTCAGCGCGTACTCGCGATACAATCCTAGACCGAACTGGCATCGTGCCGAACACGGGAGCCCATCTGCGCCTGCAAACGTCAATCGAATGTCATCGATGATGTTCACGATCTCGTCTTTGAGACCGTTGATTTCCTCGGTGAGAGTCGGCGTTGCGTCGATCAGAAAGTAGACGTCGATCTTTGGGATGTCGGCGGTAGTCGTTGCGATCGAACTGCGCACGGCCTCACCTGCGCCCGAGGGATCATAGAACAGGGTCTGGTAGAGCCCGTCGTTGGTGGGGTCGTTGTCACAAGTGATCCAGTCGGGCGTGCCGGGGCAATCGTCCGCATCGTCGGGCACGCCGTCGCCATCGCTGTCGGGAAGCGAGCTCACGCGGT
>CP070713.1:2473957-2476551 GCA_020351445.1 Myxococcales bacterium | reverse complement strand
GGCGTGACCTGATCTCCTGCCGCGACCTGGGCTACCGCGCAATGGTCGCCGCCGTGAGCGACGTTTGGGCGATGGCCGCTCGGCCGAGCGCGGCCGTGACCGCAATCACGCTCCCCGCAGAATTTCCGGACGAAGACTTTCGCGAGCTGATCGATGGACTCGCCGAAGCCGCCCGAGGCACGGGAGCACGAGTCATCGGTGGCAACCTGAGCCAGAGCCAATCGTTGACGGTCACCACGACCGTCTTTGGCTTGCCGATCGCCGAACCGGTTACCCGCGATGGCGCGCGCCCTGGCGACTCGGTCTACGTGACAGGAACGCTAGGCTCCGCTGCGCTAGGGCTCGCGGTCCTCCAAGCCGGCGTCCTCGAGCTCGATCACGCAGCGAGCTTCGTAGAGCGGTGGAGGCGGCCGCCGAGCAATGGCCACGCGGCGAAGGTGCTAGCCCGCCTCGCGACCGCAGCGGTCGATATCTCCGATGGCTGTCTTCAAGACCTGGAGCACGTGTGCACCGCTTCGAGCGTCGGCGCGATCCTGCACGCTGACGCGGTTCCCACTGCAGCTGGGTATCACGCACTGTGCGACGCACTCGGCCTGGATCCGATCGAGCTCGCGCTCACCGGCGGCGAAGACTACGAATTGATGTTCACCGCACCGGAGTCCCCGGATGCCGCCTCCCTCGGCACGAGGATCGGGGAAATCATCGAGGGCTCGGGCGTTCAGGTCCTCGACACGGTCGGCGAAAAGGTCGACCTGGGCCGAACCGGTTACCGTCACTTCTCGTAAAGCCAGACCGAGCGGCGCTCGTCGTCGAACTTGGCTGCACCGCGCGCCTCATCGGCGAGCATGTCGTCGAGCGACGCGCCCTCGTCGACTGCGGCACGAAACTCGGGGCCGCCGGTGAGAAGGTCGATCGCGCGGCGGTCGGACACGAACTCATAGTCCTCTGTCCGCCAGCGACCCTCGACCGGCAGCTGGGGGAGCACGGCGGCAAGCATTCGAAGGTAGGTTTCGTACGGCCGAAAGACCCATGCGTCGCTTACGTGCACTTGCACCCCGGAGCAATTTTGGCCCGCGTGTTTGTGAAAGGTCGGCGTGAACTCGACCGCCCGCAACGAGACGCCGTGGAGGTCGAGCGTCAGAAGCGGGCCCACGTCCAGGCCAGGAGCACCCCAAAGCTCGAACGGCCTCGTGGTCCCCCGCCCCTCCGAGAGCTTCGTCCCCTCGACGAGGCATCCACCGGGATAAACCACTGCGGTGTCGAAGGTCGGCATGTTGGGTGACGGCATGACCCAGGGAAGGCCGGTGTCCTTCCACTCCATCGATCGCGTCCAACCGTCCATGGAGACGACGTGCAAAGCATCGCGGTCGATGTGCTCGCAGTCGCAGACCCAATGCATGATCTCCGCGATCGTGAGCCCGTGCCGCACCGCAACCGGATACAAACCGACGAACGAGAGATACCCCTCACGTTGTGGAGCGCCCTCGACGCGCGCACCGCCGAGGGGATTGGGTCGGTCGAGGAGAACGACGTCGGTGCCGACCGCCGCGGCGACTTTCATCGTGAGCGCCGCCGTCCACACGTAGGTGTAGTAGCGCGACCCGACGTCCTGCAGATCGATCACGATCGCGTCGAGACCTTGCAGCCACTCCGGTTTGGGGCTCAAGTCTTCGGCGTCGTCTCCATAGAGGGAATAGACAGGCACTTCGGTCGTGTCGTGGGTCCCAACGCCGACCATGTCTTGCGCCGTACCGGCGAACCCATGTTCGGGACCGAAGAGCGCGGTGACGCGAGCCCCTGCCTGCTCGAGGATCGAAGCCGCGGGGCGGAGGCTGCGGTCGACGCTGGCCGCATGCGCCAACAGTCCGACGTTTCGGCCCGCGACCAGGCGAATGGCGTCCGAATCACCGTGGGCAACACGGTCCAGGCCTGTTCGAACGCTCGTCAATCGGCCTCGTCCACGGCCGGCGCCTCGGCCGTTTCGCCGGTGAGAAGATAGAGGAGCGCCATGCGCACCGCGACACCGGCCTCGACCTGATCGAGCACGACGCTGCGAGAGCCGTCGGCAATGATGCTTTCGATCTCGACGCCCCGGTTCATCGGCCCGGGGTGCATGACGATGGCATCCGGTTTCGCGTGCTCGATCGCACGCGGGCCGATGCCAAACGTGCGGGCGTATTCGCGCAGGCTCGGAAGGAGCGCACCGCCGAGACGCTCTCGCTGAATGCGAAGGACCATCACGACGTCCGCGCCTTCGAGCGCTTCCCCAGGCTGGTCGAATACGCGCACACCAAGTGAATCCACCGCTGCCGGAAGCAGCGTGCGTGGACCGACGACTCGAACCTCGCACCCAAACAACTTCAATAGATGTGCGTTGGACCGGGCCACACGTGAGTGCGCGATGTCACCGACGATGGTGACGACGAGGTTGTCGAGGGTGCCCTTCTCGCGCCGGATGGTGAATGCATCGAGCAGGGCCTGCGTCGGGTGCGCGTGCATCCCGTCGCCCGCATTGATGACGCTGCAACCGACCTTGGAAGCGACGTAGTTCGGTGCACCCGAGGCTCCGTGCCGAATGATGATCACGTCGGGAT
>CP070713.1:2470786-2473857 GCA_020351445.1 Myxococcales bacterium | reverse complement strand
CCAACGGCTTCGGGGTTTGCAGCCGGCTCTTCATGCATTAGGTCTTCGGGGCTCCAGCGATCGCAGCGAATACCATGGACCTCGAGGCTGGAAGCCTGCGCATCGAGCTCGGCGAGCTCGTCGTCGTTGAAGGCGACTTTGACGACGCCACACCGCCGGAACCCTACGTCGACGCCAAAGAGCTCATCGAGCTCGTCTGCGAGCTCCGCATGCAGCTCTCGGCTTCGTCGACCGAGCTGAAGCGCCAACGCATCCGCGAACGATTCCACTGTCGGCCCGAGAATCCCAGCCGCCGCAGACGATGCCTCGGCCCCCGGAACGCTCCGTTCGAGTACCAAGACGCGGGCCCCATCTTTGGCAAGTCGATAGGCCACGCTGCAACCCATCAAGCCGCCGCCGACTACGATCACATCGGGGTGCATGGCGGGAAGCTACACGGTCCGCTGTCCGCGGCAAGCGCTAGCCGAAGATATCGCGGTAAGTGACGAGGATCATGACTCCAAGCAGGAACACGATCCCAAATGCATGGACCGCCATCTCGAACCGCTCGTTGGCACGTCGCCGAGTGACCGCCTCGTAGCCGAGGAAAATCAGCCGACCTCCATCGAGCGCTGGGAAGGGCAAGAGATTGAACATGCCAAGCGCGACGGAGATGAACATCAAGATCCAAAGAAACGCGGGCAGGCCGGCCTGTGCCGCGTCCGCGACCATCTTGCCCATCATGACGGGGCCCCCGATCCCTTCCGTGCTGCGGCGCTTGACCATGTCGGCGAGGCCATTTAGCTGCGCCATCGTCATCTGATAGGGCAGCACGATCGAAAGCTTGGCCGAGTCCCAGGCGTCTAGATTTTCGTAGAGTCGAATCATCTTGGCGCCGACGCCGATTTGGCCTCGGCCGCCGCGGTCCGCGGGCGTGATGGTGATCGGCGCAAGAGCTCGGCCTTCGCGCTCGACGACGTAGACGGTTGGTTCCCCGGCGCGTGGTGCGGTTGCGTCGATCAGCTCGGAGACGTTCTGGATCTCCTCACCGTTTGCCATGATGATGACGTCGCCTTCCTGAAGGCCCGCCTGCGCTGCCGGCGAGTCAGGGACCACGTGGCCGACCTGCATCGGCTCCACCGGCTGCATCGGGGGCAACGTGTTGGTGATGCCGAGTGCAAAGACGATGGCGGACGCGGTCAGGTAGTTGGCCACCGGCCCCGCGGCAATGGTCGTCACGCGCGCAAACAGGCTCTTGTTCGGGTAGAGCTCAGGGTCGTCGGGATCGACCTCCTCGTTTGGATTCATTCCAGCGATCTGCACGTAAGCGAGGAACGGAATCACCGCGACTTGGAAGACCGTCGGACTGCCTTTGGGTTGGTAGCGGAACAGCGTGGGGCCGAACCCAATGCTGTATCGAAGGACCCGCATGCCGAATGCCCGGGCGGCTAGGTAATGCCCGCCCTCGTGAATGATGATCAGCACCGACAGCGCGGCGACGGTGATAAGAACCTTGAAAAGGACGCTATCCACGCCCCCAGCATAACGCCCCGATCCGACGCGTCGAGCTTCCGGACCTGCGCGCCGAGGCCTACGAGCGCGTCCGAATAGGGTCTAGTCAGGCTGGATCACTACATCAGCCAGCGAATACCGTCCCAGAAAAAAAGTGGCTAATTATGCGAATCACTATCGCAGTCTGGGGTCGTTTTGCGTACTATCCCGCCCACCTGGTGAACAGGGGTAGGTTGTGTCTGAACATCATCGAAACCCGAATTCTGCAATTCAACGCGTCGCGGTGATTCTCACGTGTGCGTTGGCTTTCACCCTCTTGGCCCCTCCGAGGGCGGCCGACGCTCAGGATGCCTTCAGCTGCATCGAGGAGCTGAGCGACGACGAGGTGCGCTACCGCATTCGCTACATCGAGGACAAACTGCAGGACGGCAAGAAGCAGGCTTCCCGCTGGCGGTACGTGTGGATGAGCCTTTGGCTCGCCGGAGGCGGCGGCATGACCTACGCCGCCGTAAAAGCTGCGCAGGAGAACCCACCCAACGACGCGGACAAGTTCGGTTGGGCCTACCTCGCCGCGGGCAGCTACTTCATCGGGCTCCTGCACGCGGCCATCCCCGCGCCGGACGTGTGGGGCGCCAAGCGGATCCGGCGCCAGGATGACAGCACGGAAGAGGCTCGCCGCGCCAAGCTTCGATACGCCACCGAGACGCTGAGGAAGTCTTCAAACGTCGAAGGGTTCATGGGCGGCCCATTTGGTGTGGTCGCCTCCCTGACCTACGGCGTCGTCGGCGGCACGATCAAGGCTACCCAGTGGACGGGTCAGAGTCGCGGCCTCACCGCAGCGATTTTCGTCGCTCCGCCGCTCCTAGTCGGGCTCCAGACCGCAACCGCACCGCGCGGCTCGATCGAGGCCTACGAGGCGTACCGAGGCATCGCTTGCTCCAGCAAGTACTACGAGCGCACCGAAGAGGGTCCGGACTTCGACTTCAGCGTCAGCCCGGCGGGCGGCAGCTTGAAAGTCTCCTTCTGACCCACGCGCAGCTCAGTCCCTTGAGGGCTTCTTCTTGCCGCGAAGGCGCGCTCGTAGACGGGCGGCGTAGCCTTTCTTGTTCTCCTGCTTCGCGCGAGACAGCGCGAGGGCGTCTTCAGGGACGTCATGCGTCACCGTGGTTCCGCTCGCGACGTACGCGCCCTTTTTCACCGTCACCGGCGCGATGAGCTGGGTATCACTGCCGATGAAAACCCCGTCCTCGATCACGGTGGTGTGCTTCTGCGTCCCATCGTAGTTGCAGAAGATCGTCCCAGCGCCGATGTTGACCCCTTCACCGATCACGCCGTCTCCTACGTACGAGAGGTGATTCACCTTGGAGCCCTGGCCGAGAGTCGTCTTCTTCATCTCTGAGAAATTCCCGACCTTGCTTCGGGGCCCGAGGTTGCTCTGTGGACGTAGGTGGCTGAACGGACCGACTTGAGCGCCTTCGCCGATCGTGGAGTCGGTTGCCACCGTGTATGGCAGCACCTTCGCGTCTTTTTCGACGACGACGTTCGTCAGCACGCAGCCGACATCGATATGGGCCCCGGCT
>CP070713.1:2468178-2470686 GCA_020351445.1 Myxococcales bacterium | reverse complement strand
CTGGAACGGCGCGCGAAAGCCGTCGAGTTGCATCTGCACCCCTTCCTAGAGGAACAGGTCCTCTTCATGAATCATCGTTGGGGCATTGGTGGCCCGTTGAACCTCTGTGGTCGCACCGATGTGATCGAAATGCGTATGCGTGTGCACGATGCCCTCGCATGTCAGCCCGAGCTCTTCTAGACGCGCCAGGATCCGCGGCGCTTCGCCGCCCGGGTCGACCACAATGGCCGTGCCGCGGTCCTCATCGCCGAGAATTACGCAGTTGCAACCGAGTGGCGCGACGGAGAAATGCTCAATGATCATGCGCGTGTGATAGCACGCCCGAATCACGAACGCCGACCCTGGCACAGGCACAGGCGCTGACACGGGGGTGGGTGCGTGCTAGTTCGGCGGTCATGGACAATGACGCAAAGAAGACCGCGCTGCGGATGATACCCTATGGGCTTTATGTGCTCACGGCGGAGGATGGCGAAGGCAGCGTCGCTGCGGCCACGGTCAACTGGGTGACCCAGACGGCCTTTGAACCGCCGCTGGTCGCCGTTGGGGTGAAGGTCGACTCGGGGGCGCATGCGCTGATCAAGTCGACTGGGGCGTTCGCGCTCAACGTGCTCGGCAAGGGGCAGCAGGGGCAGGCCTATGCCTTCTTCAAACCGGTTGAACGCGACGGCGACACACTGGGCGGCGAGCCCTGCCGTACTGGGACCACCGGCGCGCCGATCCTCGACAACGCGCCCGCGTTCGTCGAGTGCAAGCTCGTCGACACGATCGAGAAGGGCGACCACTCGCTCTTCGTCGGCGAAGTCGTCAATGCGGGCGTGGCGAAGCAGCCCGAAGGCCGCGCCGACGACGCAACGTTGTGGCTAAAGGATCTGGGGGAAAAGGTCTTTTACGGGGGCTGAGCCCGTTCTGGATTGGAAGACAATCACAGCAATGGCTGATGTACGAACGAGGAAATGGACCACGCGTCGCGGTTTTCTGGCCGTGATGGGCGGGATTGGCGTCACCGTCGGCGTCGGGGGGCTGCTGCGTGCCTGCGGGACGATCAGTGGGTTGGAAGAAGAAGACCCGAATCTGACGAGCTTCATCACTCCGAATGAGGAATTCTTCCTGATCGCGATGAGTCCTCACTTCGAGCCAGAGCTGGATATGACGTCGGTTGAATCGGCATGGAGCCTGTCGCTCACCGGCTTTGGCGAACGGCAGCACGAGCTGCGATATTCGGACCTTCGCAACCTGCGAGCAGTGGATTTCCCGTACACCTTCGAGTGCATCGCCAACCCCGTCGGAGGCCCGTTTATCGCCAATGCAAATTGGCGGGGCACTCCGCTCAAGAGCGTTCTCGAGCCGATCCTTCCGGCGGCGCGCTCGGGCTACTGCGTGATGTTCCGGGCACTCGACGGGTTCTACTCGAGTGTTTCAATTGAACGCTGTCTCAGCGATGACAGCTTTCTCGCTTACGAAATGAATGGCGTACCATTGCCGTCGGAGCACGGTTTTCCGGTGAGAGTAGTTCTCCCCGATCTCTACGGCATGAAGCAGCCGCGCTGGATCGAGGAAATCGCGCTCGGCGAAGGTACGGAAACGACCGGCGTCTATGAGGAGCGCGGCTGGGCGTCCGAGGTCTCGATCAAGACAACGACCCGCATCGCTCGCCCCCCCCGACAGAGCATCTTCCACGGTGAGCCCTTCACCCTGCACGGCATCGCCTTCGCCGGCGCACGCGGCATCGACCGTGTCGAAATCAGTCTCGACGGTGGGATCAATTGGCGAGATTGCGAGTTGGTCGAAGGGGGAGAGCCGGGCGTTTGGGGGATCTGGACCTATCGCTGGGACCTGCCCACCCCGGGTGAGTATCAGTTGATGGCCCGTTCGACCGACGGTGCCGGCATCGTACAGACGTCGGTCGCTCAAGGGACGATGCCTGACGGCGCCAGCGGCTACCACACCGTATCGGTGCAAGTGGACGACGGAGCCTAGCCAGGCCTCTTTTCTAATTCAGCGAACGGCTGCGCACGTAGTGGCCGTTCTCGAAGGCGTCGAAGAACTCACCGAGGAGGGGATGTTCGATGGGCGTGCCCGAGTTGTCTTCTTCGAGATTTCGCTCGGCCACGTAGGTTTCATGCAGTGCGCCGCCCACCAACACCCGGTACCAAGGCGCGTCTTTGGGCGGCCTGCTCTTGGCTACCTGGTCGTACCACTCCTCGCTCAGCGAGAACGTCGGGTCGATATCCACCACGACCCCTCGGTAATCGAAGAGCTTGTGGTGGACCACCTGGCCGATCGTGAATTGGGGTTTGTTGGCCAACTATTGTGATTCTGCCTCCGCGAAACGAAATGATCCAACGCGCATTTGGTGGGGGCAGGCGTTTGGCGCAGCGTCAGCCCCAGCAACTGCGTCGGGCAACTGAGTCACCGGAGAACGGCTCGCGACGGGCGTGCTCGCAGGTTCACCGGGGCTCGGGAAAACACGACACGGGGTTGCGCCGGACGGGTCGGCTTGCAAAGGTG
>CP070713.1:2465308-2468078 GCA_020351445.1 Myxococcales bacterium | reverse complement strand
TCTGAATAGCCTCCGACCCCAGCGACTCCAGATACCGCTCGAGGAGCATGGGCGGAGGGATACCGGGCGCGCCGCCTGCACGCCAGTTGCCAGCCTCATCAACCGCTGACCGCAAACCGCCGACCGCCAAACCGCTGACCGCCCGACCGCGGGCCGCCCGACCGCTGACCGCCCGACCGTTGACCGCCCGACCGCGGTTCGCGGTTTGCGGTTTGACGGTTCGCGACCTGGACCCTCGCAGCACGTCCATGCAATTCAACAGCCACTACGACTTCGTCATGCGAATCGGGCTCGTCTCCATGGCTAAGCGGTTCGCGCACAGACCAATAGCCCTATCGACGACTTGACGGGAAGCGCCAGTGCCCCCAACTTTCTTACAGCTGGCATCCATCAGGGCCTTCTCGCGTAATCAAGCCAGAGCCCGAGGGTGACCATTCGAACATTGGAGGCTGTCGTGGCGCAAGCAATCAACCGCTATCGTGCGGATCTACGAGACTTTCGGTTCCTCTTCTTCGAGCAGTTCGATCTGCCCGCGGTCCTTGGGAAGGAGCCCTACGCCGAGTGGGGCCCGGACGAGTGCAACATGGTGCTCGACGAGGTCTATCGGTTCGTATGCGACGTTACCGGCCCCCTCAATGGCACAGGCGACGCGCAGGGCTGTCGAATCGAAGAAGGCCGTGTCCTCACGCCCGACGGCTTCAAGGGGGCTTGGGACAGGCTCTGGGAGGCTGGCTGGCGGACGATCGCCTCTCCTTCGCGCTGGGGCGGCCAGGACGCGCCCAACATGATCGGGTCCTTTGTCGAGGAGATGCTCTGCGGGGCCAACACCGCCTTCACGATGTACACCGGCCTCACCCTGACGGCGGCGGAGCTCATCATGGAGTTCGGCACCGAGGAGCAGAAGCAGAAGTACGTGCCCAAGATGATGAGCGGCGAGTGGACCGGTACGATGTGTCTCACCGAGCCGCATGCCGGCTCCGATGTCGGCGCCGCGACCACCACTGCGACGCGCAACGATGATGGCACTTACAACATCCGTGGCACCAAGATCTTCATCAGTGCGGGGGACAACGACCTCGGAACCAATGTCGTGCATCTGGTGCTGGCGCGCATCGAGGGGGCCGAGGCGGGCACCAAGGGTCTGTCCCTCTTCCTCGTGCCCAGGGTGCGCATTGACGAGGACGGCTCTCTCGGAGAGCTCAACGACGTGGAAGTTCCCTCGATCGAGCACAAGATGGGCATCAATGCGTCAGCCACCTGCGTGATGCAGTTCGGCGACGACGATGCCTGTATCGGCGAGGTCGTCGGAGGCGTCGAACACCAGGGCATTCGTCAGATGTTCCACATGATGAACGCGGCCCGCATCGGTGTTGGCATTCAGGGCCTTTCCGTTGCATCCGCTGCCTACCTCAGTGCGCTCGAGTACGCGCGCGAGCGCAAGCAGGGCGCCAGCGTCAAGGCGTTCAAGGACGCCAACGCGCCCCGCGTCCCGATCATCGAGCATCCGAACATTCGCCGCGACCTGCTAGCCATGAAGGCACGGGTCGAAGGCATTCGAGCCCTCGTCATGAAGCTTTCGAGCCATGGTGACCGTCTCAAAGCGATCCAGGGCAAGGACGATGAGTCCGAGGCCTACCACAAGGGCCAGGTCGATCTTCTGACCCCGCTCGTGAAGGCCTATGGCACCGATGCCGCGTTCGAGGTGTCGAGCCGCGCGATCCAGGTCTACGGTGGCCACGGCTTCCTCAAGGATCACCCGGTCGAGCAGTACTGCCGCGACGCCAAGATCTTCCAGATCTACGAGGGCACGAACTTCATTCAGTCGATGGACCTGGTCAGCCGCAAGCTCGGCCAGGCCGGCGGGGCCAATACCCAAGCGTTCCTCCTGGATATCCAGAATTTCATCAACGAGAACAAGGACACCCCGGAGCTCGAGGAAGGAATCGGCCACCTCCAGGCTGCGCACGAAGCGGTTGCGGCATCGGTGACGCAGTTCATCGGTTGGTTCAAGGGTGGCAAGCTCGAGCACATCCCCCTCGCCGCCGAGGACTTCCTCACTATCATGAGTGAACTGGCGGTCGGCTGGCTGCTGCTCGACCAGGCGGCCATCGCGCTTCAGAAGCTGCCCGAGACCTCCGAGACGCACCCGGATCACGCCTTCTACACCGGTAAGAAGTTTGCGGCGCAGTACTTCGCAAATAACGTCCTCACGACCTTGCCGAGCCGTGTCCGGCGTCTGACCCAGATCGACACGCTCCCGGTGCAAATCCCCGACGAAGCGTTCGCGGCCGCCTAGCCGAGCCTGCGACACCCGCCTGCTGGGCCTATCGCTTGGCCTGGCAGTCGCTACAAACGCCATAGAGCTCGAGCTTGTGGCGCACGAGCTCGAAGCCCTGCCTTGCGGCCACTTTATGCTGCAGGGTTTCGATGGCGTCGTCTTCGAACTCGATGATTTTCTCGCACTCGATGCAGATCAGGTGGTCGTGGTGTTCGTCTTCCCACGCGACCTCGTAGCGGGACACCCCGTCGCCGAAATGGCGCTCGAACGCCAACCCGCACTCCTTGAGGAGCTTGAGGGTTCGGTACACCGTTGCGTAGCCGATGCGGGGCTCCTCGACTCGCACCTTGTCGAGCAGGTCCTCGATCGAGAGGTGGCCGGTGCTTGTGAAAAACATTTCGGTGACGATACGCCGCTGCTCGGTCGACCGTAGACCATGCTTGGTCATGTAGTCGTTCAAGCGAGCACGGAGTTGCTCGGCATCGTGTTCGG
>CP070713.1:2462089-2465208 GCA_020351445.1 Myxococcales bacterium | reverse complement strand
GGGAAGACCGGAGCGGGCTTGGACCCGTGCGCCGCTCTCCGGACGCATGTGGAGCTCGAGCCAGGAGAACGCACCGAGGTGCTGTTTCTTCTGGGGCAGGGGAGGGATCCCGAGGAGGCTCGAACTCTGGTCGAGCGCTACCGCGCGCTCGGCTGCGAGACGGCTCTCCGCGAGGTCGAGGAACACTGGGACGAGGTGCTGGGCACGGTCCAGGTCGAGACGCCCGATCCGTCGATGAACCTCCTCCTCAATCGCTGGCTTCTCTACCAGACCCTCTCCTGCCGCATCTGGGCCCGCTCCGCGTTCTACCAGTCCGGAGGGGCCTACGGGTTCCGCGATCAGCTTCAGGACGTCCTGGCGCTGGCCGTGGCGAGGCCGGAGCTCGTGCGCGAGCACCTTCTCCGAGCCGCCGCCCGGCAGTTCCGGGAAGGGGATGTCCAGCACTGGTGGCACCCGCCGACGGGCCGCGGGGTTCGGACGCGGATCTCCGATGACCGCCTCTGGCTGCCCTACGCGGTAGCGCACTATCTCCGAACCACCGAGGACCAGGCGGTGCTCGACGAGGAGGTGGCGTGGCTCGAGGGGCCAGCGCTCGAGGAGGGTCAACAGGAGGCCTACTTCGCGCCCTCGGAATCGGAAGACCGAGCAACGCTCTACGAGCACTGCGCGCGCGCGCTGGATCGGAGCCTCGACCTGGGCCGCCACGGCCTGCCCTTGATCGGTGCGGGCGATTGGAACGACGGCATGAACCGCGTCGGCCACGAGGGCCGGGGCGAAAGCGTCTGGCTGGGCTGGTTCCTGCTCGCGAACCTGCGGGAGTTTGCGCGGATTGCCTACTTGCGCGGGGAAGCAGAGCGTGCGGCGGGCTGGCGGAGCACCGCCGCTTCTCTCGAGGCATCGCTCGAGGCGGAGGCCTGGGACGGGGCGTGGTACAAGCGCGCGTTCTTCGACGACGGGACGCCGCTCGGGTCCGCGCAGAACGACGAATGCCAGATCGACTCCATTCCCCAGTCCTGGGCGGTCCTCTCTGATGCGAGCGACGAGCAACGCGCGCGCCAGGCCATGGAGTCGGTGGAGGAGCACCTCGTCCGGCGGGAGGAGCGGCTGGTGCTGCTCTTCTCCCCGCCCTTCGACCGAACCCCCCTCGACCCCGGATACATCAAGGGATACGTCCCCGGCATTCGGGAGAACGGCGGGCAGTACACGCACGCTGCCGCCTGGTCGGTCGTCGCTCTTGCCATGCTCGGCGAGGGAGACAAGGCCAAGGGTCTCTTCGATCTGCTGAGCCCCATCCATCATGCGAGCCGTCGCGCGAGCACCCACCGCTACAAGGTGGAGCCCTACGCCGTGGCGGCTGATGTCTATTCCGGAGATCCCCACGCGGGGCGGGGGGGATGGACGTGGTACACGGGGGCTGCGGGCTGGCTCTACCGCGCGGGCCTGGAATGGATACTCGGCTTCCGCAAGCAGGGTTCCAACCTCTGCATCGATCCCTGCATCCCCCGGGACTGGAAGCACTTCGAGATCCGCTACCGCCACGGCGGCACCCTCTACCGGATCCGCGTCGAGAATCCGAAGGGGGTCTGCCACGGAGTCTCGCGGGTCAGCCTCGACGGAACCCTGCTCCCGGGAGGAGCGCTCGTGCCCCTGTCTGACGACGGTTCGGACCACCGGGTGGAAGTGGTCCTTGGATAGGCGTTCACCCCGATCCGGGCGAGACCGGGAGCTCCAGCCCGATCAGCGCGGACTCGACCGGCAACTCTGTATCAAGTTGACTCATGATGACTTGCTGGTTCCAGCGGGAGCAGGAACGGTGCGCAAGGTACGGGAATCGAGGAGGAAATCGTCCCTGCGGGACGTGCTTGTCGCGCTCGACCACGAGCGTGGGCCTCCAGGTGCCCACGCACGCTCTCCGGAGCGCGACCATGGGCGTCCAGGTAGCCCCGGAGGGTCTGGGTGCGTGCCGCGAGTAGCGGCGGAACGAGCGCCCCGCAGCCGTAGGGGCTGGGCAGCACCGCGATCGCGGGCGGGCTCTCGTGCTCGGACATCCCGAGCCAGCTCCCCCGATCAACGCGCCCCATTCGGATTCCGAGCTGGGGCCAACAGGACCATCAAGTGAGCAAGAAGATCTACATCGGAAACCTTCCCTTCTGGAGCACGGAGAAGGATCTCGAGGACCTCTTCGGGCGCCACGGCGTCGTCGATTCCGTGAAGTTCACGGTGGACCGCCAGACCGGCCGCCGGCGGGGCTTCGCCTTCGTCGAGATGGAGGAGGCGAACGCCGCAGCGAAGGCGATCCGCGCCCTCGACGGCAGCGAGCTCGGCGACCGAAAGCTCGAGGTGAACGAGGCCCACGATCGTCGCACGGGTGCCGGCGGCAATCGCTGCTAGAGGGCCAGCGCGGCGAGGCGAGCGGGGCAGCGTCGGTTGCCTGGACCCTCATGTTGCCCGCACAACCAATACTGAGAGCCGACTACCGTTTCTCCGCGACGATTCTCCAGTTCAGATCGGCGATCTTGGCCTTCTCGGCATCCGTCCAGGCTTGGCCACCCGTTTGAAGAAGATCGAGCGATTCCTCGACCCACGGAGGCAAGACGCGAATCGCTTCGAGGGCTCGGACCACTCTTCGACCCATCAGGATCAGATCGCGCTTCTGCTCGCAGAGCGGCCAGGCTTCGCTCTTCGAAGGCGCCGAAACGAGGATCTCGAAGCCCGCTCTCTCCAAAGCGGAGCAGACGTCGGCTGGATACATCGATTGCGTGGCGGCCAGTGTTGGCAGGTAGGTCCTGTGAAGCGCCACGTGCTCTTCGTTGTTCCAGTCGAAATAGGGGCTCAGAAGATATTCGGAGCAGGCGTAACGAGCCCCGGGTTTGAGCACGCGGCACATCTCTCTCGCATGCTCGTCGAGCTCCTCCTTCTTGAAGAAGGGCCAGACCGCTTGGAAGGAAAAACATCCATCGAAGAATCCCGATTCGTACTCGAGCGGCTCGTGATGATTGCCGACCTTGAAGTGGAGCCGCTCGCTCATTCCCGTTTCGGCGGCCCACTCGATCGCGTTCTCGATCTGATTCGGATCGATGTTGTAGCCGGAGACCTGACCCCCGGTCAGTGTGGCGAAG
>CP070713.1:2458393-2461989 GCA_020351445.1 Myxococcales bacterium | reverse complement strand
GAGCACCGATTTCGGCTTGGTTCCGAAGCGCGCTTGCCTCGATGACGGCGGATCGGCTCTCGGCGATCTGCGTCTGCCACCAGTAGACCTCTTCGCGACCGGCAACGCCAATCGTGTTCCGCGTTTCCGCGAGCGAGAGGTTCTTGCGGGTGAGCTTCAAGTTCTCTCGATTGACGATCTCGTTGTTCTTGGTCCGGAGTACGTTGAGGTAGGCCTCCCCAGCCTCGAGCATCGTGTCTAGACGCGCGGAGACATAGTCGTGCTCGGTGCTCCGGTACGTGTCCCTTCGGAAGCGCAGCTCGGCGTGGGCTCCCGGCGAGTACACAAGCTGCGAACCGCCGATGCCCCACGTGAATTGCCGCTGCGCCTGACCGAAGGAGTTCGAGACGGCCGGATCCGTGATGGTGAAGTCACCGTCCGCCCCGGCTTGGGGAAGCCAGGATCCTCGAGACACCTTGAAGCTCTCGTAGCTCCGATCGATTTCGAGTCCCTCCGCCATGAGGTCGAGATTCGCGCGGACGGCGTCCCGCATCGCGATCTCCAGTGTAATGAGAGGACCCGTCGTTCCGGACTCGTCGTTAATCAGTCTTGCTTCCGCCATGACCTCGAAGCGGGGCCAGGTCCCGATCTGCCTCGCCGTTGCCATGTTGATCACCAGGACCGGACGCTTGTCGAACGAGATTGGAAGTGACCCCGCCGGCTCGCCAATCAGGATTCTTTGCACGTAAAGAGCGGCTCGCCGCATTCGCCTCGTTTCGTCCTCGCGCGTTTCCATGGTGGCGAGGGCGCCCCGTTCGACCCACTTGACGCCATCGCCTGCATACGAGGGGAGGCCCTGCGCGTTGAGACCGTCGATCAGTCTTTGCTTCTCTTCGTCGCTCCACTTAAACAACGGACCGATGTAGACCGCCTCGGTGTCTCTGGGAATCGCGTCAATTGTCTGTTGCGCGTCAACTGTCGCAATGACCAAGCGGGTCTCGATTCCGAGGTGCTGGCTTGCAGTTTGGACGGGCTGCTCCGGCGCATCGAGATGCTCGATGACCTCTTCGCCGACGATGAGCGCCATTCGATCGAAACGAACGATGTCGCGAAGCGTCCGGATCTCGCGTTCGAAGTTCAGCAGTCCGGCGATATACGCAAGGTTCTTTCTTCCGCTCTGGTTCCCGGCCTGGGGAAGCCCTTGAAGATCGGGTGCGGCGTATGGGATGAGAACCGGCTTGCTGAGCTTGGGAATGCGGCCGACGGCGACTCCGGTCATCGCACCGGAAATGATGATGAGATCGATGGAGCGATCCGCCAGGGCGGACTTCAACGCGGTGGTCGAGCTTTCGAGCGTCCAGTTGGGCTTCACTTTCGGCTCCACGAACACCACGTTCGCGTCATCCTTCGCAAGCTCGAGAATCTCCTCCTGCAGCATCGCTTGGCGCTCGGAGAGGACCGCCGACTCGCCGTCCGCGATGAACATGATGCGGAACGTCGGGCGAGGCCCTTGTGCGAGCGCGCTCGGAGCGAACACAAACGACAGAACAGCTATGAGGAGCAGCCAGGTGCGCCGCCCATGGGTAGTCATCAAAACCTCGCCGGGAATCGGGAAAGCCGAGCTTAGAGCCGAACCTCGTCCCTGTCTACGGCGCCGGCAGCGTCTTCGACTGGACCGCGTCGGCTGCCATCACGAACTCGTTGAGCCGGCGCGCGAACTCTCGCTTGTCCTCTTCTGTGTCCAGGTTCCGGAAGTGGCTGATCTCGCGGTCCACGAAGAGAAGGGCCAGCGTGTAGTCGTAAGCGGCATTTGCTGCGGCCAGATCTGCGACGAGGCTCTGTGTCTGCGCGTCGACGAGGGTGATGATGTCGACCTTGCCTCTTCGATAAAGGTCGACGACCAACTCGAGGTTGTTCCGCGCGGCTTCGGCGGCTTTTCGCGTGAGCGTCACCGACGCGAGCGCGGCGTTGGCGTTGTAGAGCTCGACGCGTACGGCCGTGTCGATGAAGAGCTCCACGCGCTCGAATTCTGCGTCGAGCCGTTCGAGCAGCGCCCTCGCTTGCCGCATTTCGGCGACGCCCGTGCCACCGCGCGAAAGCGGGATCGCGGCAAACGCGCCCACGTCCCACGTGCCTTTGTTGAACTCGGGGAACAAGCCCTGCAATCCTGGCGGAACAGTCGGGGTCTCGGAGCCTGCACCATCGACCCAGTAGTCGTGTTGAACGCCCCCTTCGATGAAGAACTCGGGCAGCCAAAGTTGGCGCGTACGGCCTTCCTTGAAACGTTGTTGACCCGACCTTCGAGCTTCGACCTGACGAGCCTCGGGGGAGTTGCGAAGACCCTCTTGCACCATGAAGTCGCGAAGGTGCTCGAAGGACCAGGGGTCCCCCATGTATTTCGAAATGGGATCGTTCGGCGGCAAGGCGCGCCCCTCCTCGTCGAGCGGTAAGTCTATTGGTGCGATCGGCTGTTCCGTCGGTCGGTTGAGCACCCGGTTGAGCTCGAGCTTGGACTGCTCGACCAGGGCACGCGCATCGATCACGGCCTGCTGGTTATTCGCGAGCTGCGACTGCCACCGGTAGAGCTCGCTTGCGTTTGCGACACCCACTTCGAGCCGCAACCGCGCAAGCTCGAGATACTCGCGTGTGAGCTGGATGTTCTTGCGCTGAATGCGCTCCTCGGCTTTGGCGCGAAGCGTCGCCACGTAAGCCGTGCCCGTTTCGAGCATGATGTCGAGCACGTCGACGAAGTAGCCGTACTGACGGCCCTCTTGCCGGAGCTTGCGAGTCTTGAACCTCGCCCAGGCCTGCTCGGAGTAGATGCTCTGGTTTGCTCGAACGAACGTCGTGCCTTGGTACTGTGCGACAAACGTACCCGCCTGCACCCGATTCGGATCACGAATGGTCACACCAGTCTGGGCCTGGGCCTGAATGATCAGCGCCCCGCGGTCGGCCTTGACGCCTTCTTCTCCGGCTTCGACGAACTTCTCGGACACCTGCAGGTCGAGATTCTGGTCGACCGCCTCCATCATCGCGCTGCCCATCTCGATCCGGTTCTCCTCGAGCCCTTCGTCTTCGTGCATGAGCTCGGCTTCGATCAGGATTTCGTAGGTCGGGCGAACACCGACGGCCCGGGCCGCTTCCATGTTGATTTGGAGCTCTTGCCGCTCCTCGAACTCGACGTGGATTTGAGAGGCGGAGCGTCCTTCGAGGATCAGGTCGAGGTTCAGCGCGGCACGCTGCGCGCGACGAAGGTAGTTATTGGGCGAGCGAATCGACATCATGGCGCCCTGATTGAGCCAATCCGGGTCGATCGCGATGTTGGGAAGACGCTGTCGCGTGATCAGGGCCATGAGGCGCTCGCGGTTTTCGATGCTCAGTTGCCGCATCGGCGAAATGACGACACCGTCGGCGGTGGTCGGAATCGCGGCCATGAGGGCTTCGACACTGGGCTCAGCGACCGCGACCTCGAGCCCTTCCTTTTGAATGACCGAGGACAAGACGGCCTCTTGCGATTGCTCGGCGAGGAGAACGACGCGCTTGCTCCCCGCGACCTCGCGAAGCATGTCTGCCTCGTCGGTGACGTCGAAGTCTTCAGTAATGTAGCTGAGGTTCTT
>CP070713.1:2455306-2458293 GCA_020351445.1 Myxococcales bacterium | reverse complement strand
TTTGCCGTGATGACCACCGAGCGGCCCGAGATCAACATCGAAGGCACGCGCGACGGCAAAACTTGGCAGCCGTATGTGTTTCGCTACAAGCCTGGTCCACTAGACAGGGCGCCCGTTTGGAATGCGCCCCACCAGCCCCGGCTCGACTGGCAGATGTGGTTCGCCGCCCTCGGCGACTATCGGCGAAATCCTTGGCTAGGCAATCTGATGACCCGCCTACTACAGGGCGAACCAACGGCCCTCGAGCTGATCGACGATAATCCGTTCGGGCAGCAGCCACCGAAACAAGTCCGCGCGATCCGATACAGGTACGAATTCGCGACCCGCGACGAGCGCAGGGCCACGGGGCACTGGTGGAAGCGCCGCGACCGCGTGCTTTACGCGCCGATCCTCGGCGTGCCCATCGAGCCTGCTAGTACTGCAGAGTGAACGACACGGACGCCCAGAAGCTCATCACCTGATATCTTCCAGGGCAGCCGGTGCGCACGACCTGCTCGTCGGTGCAGACGGGTACGGTATCCGTCGTACCTGGGATCGTTTGTTCGGTGCCGATGTACTCGTTGCCGAATGTCTTGCCCGTGATGGAAAAGAGGCCCGCCAGATCGAGCCTGTACTTGTCTTTGATGCTCGGGTTGTTCCGGTCGTTCCAATAGAAGCCTAGACCGGCGCTGTACGTGGAAAACATGAAATTGGTCGGAGGCGGAGTGAAATACTGCGCGAACTCTCCGGTCGTCGCGCCGTTAGCGATGTTGGTGCCCAATCGAAGCGCGAGAAATTCCTTGTTGAAGCGATATTCGAACCCGATCTTGAGGCTCCAGGTATTCTGCCAGCCGAACGGCACCACGATTGTGCTCACGACGCTGCCATCATCCGGACTTGAGGCGATGACGGTTTGATTTTTATTGCCCGTTTTGTCAGCCCCGTGGAACTGAACGCGTAATTCGAAAGCCAGCAGTAAGTGGCTGTTTGCCTGGTAGGAGACCCCGAAGGCCAGCGCGTGGGGGATGAACCAATCCGCTTCCGCGTCGAGGGTGAGGGGAGGTGCGCCCGGTACGAGCGCGGTTTCAGTCTCGCCGGTCAGCTTGATCTTCGAATACATGCGGTACATGGCGCCGATCCTGACTTTGCGGTGTGGCTTGATCGTGAAGCCGAATCGGATCGCCGGAAAACCCACGCCACCTAGGTTGTTCTTCACGCGTCCGTAGAACGAGCCGCCGAGGGCTGCCCCAACGTTCTGCCAAAGGTCGGCAACCTGTTTTGAGAAGGGCAGCCGCAGCGCAAGCCCGAGGATGAATTTCTCATGGGCTAGAAACGAAAAGCCCGCCGAAAACTCGCCGACGAAGAACGTCACATCGAGGTCTTGCGGGTCTGGACTGGTGCAGTCCGGCGGAGTGGCGGCCTCATAGTCGGGCGCGGGTCCATACGGATCGCCATCCACGCACCGCACCTGATCAAAGGACGACCCGTAACCGGTCTCTATATAGAGGCCTCCGGCAAACACGACGCGGGGTGCAATTCTCCCGGCGATGAAGCCCGATGGAATCGGGCCAAATCCGACCCCGGAATCGACTCGGGTGTTCGGGCCCGCCACCGGTGCCCGTTGGTTGGTCATCAGCGCGGTGAAGTTGAAGGTGAAGCCGATCTTATCAATGCCTTCCAGATTGGCTGGATTGAGCACGAGCGCGGCGGGTTGATCCAGGAACGTCACCCCCGTGAGCCCCATCCCGATGCTCCGGCTGTCGTATGCGGTTGGCTCGGGGTTAGCGCTGGCAAGAGCCGGTGTGAGCAGGCTCGCGAGAAGGCAGGCCGTCAATAGTTTATGCTTCATGTCAGGGCTCCTCCGCCATGGATACTAAACGTGAACGCCCTGTTTCAGTTGAAAAAGTGCACACCACGCCGAGTTCTGCGAAATTCGGGGGCGACGGGGCGAGTGTGCCGATCGAACCCGCTAATACTGCAGAGTGAACTGAAGTCCCGCCCAGTACGTGAGCACTCGGTAGTCGCCCGGGCAACCGGTGCGTACCACTTGCTCGTTGGAACAGGCGAGGACGGTGGGATCCGTCCCCGGTTGGAGCTGTCCTGGAATCTGTTGCTCTTGCAGGAAGTACTCGTCGCCGATCGTCCCCACCGTGAACGCAAACGCGCCCACGAGGTCGAGCATGTACTTGTCCTTGATCTCCGGGTTGTTGCGGTCGTCCCAGTAGAAGCCAAGGCCGCCAGCAAGGTTTCCGCTCAAGCCGGGAGGGGGCGTGAAGTATTGGGCGAAGGCGCCGCTGGTCGCAGACTCCGCGATGTTGGCGCCCAGTCGAAGGGCCAACACGTCTTTCGTGAAGCGGTACTCCCAACCGAGCTTGACGCTCCAGGTATTCTTCCAGCCGAAGGGCACGACCGCGGTCGAGAGCACGTTGCCATCGAGCGTCGACACGACCGTTTGGTTCTGGTTGCCGGTCTTTTCAGCCCCATGGAACTGGAAGCGGAGGTCGAGCGCCAAGAGCCAGTGTTGGTTGTGATGATAGGAAATACCAAACGCGATCGCGTGGGGGATGAACCAGTCTGCGGTCGCATCGAGCGTTTGCGGAAGGAGATCGGTTTCGGTCGTGCCAGTCAGCTTGATCTTTGCGTACATGCGATACATGAGGCCGATCCGGACCTTCTTGTGCGGGAGGATGGTGAAGCCGAAGCGAGGCGTGGGGAAGCCCACGCCGCCCATGTTCTGCTTTGCACGCGCGTACGCTGTCCCGGAACCGAGAGCGGCTCCGATGTTTTGCCATAGGTCGGCGACCTGCTTGGAGAACGGAAGGCGTAGACCGACGCCGAGCCAAAACTTCTCATGGGCTTTGAAGGAGAAGCCGGCGGCGAATTCGCCGACGAAGAACGTCACGTTGAGACTTTGTGGCTCGAGGTTGGTGCATTGCGGGTCGCTGGTTGGCGTGCTGGGTTCGGCCGTCATGGGGTTCACCGGCGCACCGTCGACACACACCACATCA
>CP070713.1:2452111-2455206 GCA_020351445.1 Myxococcales bacterium | reverse complement strand
GTTGCCTCCGGGATGGACTGCGGAGCGTGCCGCGCTTGATTACGTGCGTTGGCTTCCCGGCTTCCTTCGTTGGTTGCTTCGCGTGCAACGCCATGCCGGCGAGGCCTTCAGCTTCAACCTCGTTCCGTTCGGAATCAAGTTGTTGATGCTAAGTCACTCCGCAAATCGGAGTAGCACCGATCGACAGCTGTTCTACGTGGTCGGAGGCATTCTTGCGCGCGGAGAGGCGAAGGCGCGTTTCGAACTCCGACAAGTGTTGGATGGGCGAACGCTTTTGACCGTCGTCCATGACTACGAGCCGCGTTTGCCGTGGTTGTTGTATGTCGCCACCCAAGCCCACTTTCACAGGTGGCTGATGCATCGCTTCGCCTCACATCTGTTGCGGGAGACCGACGCCATCGAAACGAAGACTCAGGGCGGACTCAAACCAGGAGTTCGTCTCGCCCTCCCGGTACGGGGGAGCATGGGCACAAAGGAGCGCGAAACATGGATGTGATACCACCACCCCATCTACTGTCAGGCGAGTTCGCCGCAGCCTACGAGCCGATGCTCGCCCCTGTACCACCTATTTCGATGTCATGAGTACCAACAACGTCACAGAGTTGAGCGGATTGTATCCCATGCGGGTCGTATCCCGTCTCACCGGGCTCACGGCCGACACCATCCGGGTCTGGGAGCGGCGATATGAAGCTGTGCAACCCGATCGGACCGAGGGGAACAAGCGGCGATATTCAGGCGGCCAGGTGCGTCGCCTGGTGCTTCTGCGCCGAGCGACTGAGCTGGGTCATTCGATCGGCCAAGTCGCACGTCTGCGAGACGATGACCTACGTCGAATCATCGGCGAAAGCAAAGCAGAAAGGCCCAGTCAGACGTCGATCTATGATGCGCTCATCGAGGACTATCTCGAGGCCGTCTTCAAGTTCGACGTCCAGGGTGGAGAATCCATTTTGACTCGTGCGGCGGCGATCATTCCGCCAATGAGCCTCACCCTCGAAGTATTGGTGCCGCTCATGAGGCGTGTCGGCGAAGCGTGGCACGCCGGACGGCTCAAGATTCACCACGAGCACATCATCTCGGGTCAACTCCGGAGCCTTCTTGGCACCCTCATGCGGCACGTTGAGCCGATCTCTGGTGCGCCCCGACTCATCGTCACCACGCCGCCGGGCCACCTTCACGAATTCGGTGCGATCATCGGAGCCTTCATCGCGGCGAGCAGAGGTTTCGAACCGATCTACCTTGGCGCAAACATGCCCTTTGAAGACATTGCAGACGCTGCAACTCAAAGCGGCTCGACGCTCGTCCTGCTCAGCATTGCCAGGGGTTGCAGCGCGCGTGAGCGAGAGACCCTGCTTATGGGAATCGAGGACCTCTCGCGGAGCCACGAGGTTTGGATCGGCATTCCGGAAGGCCACGAGCTCGCGAAGTCGACTGCGACGGCAACTTTGTTCCATCAGTACGATGAGCTCGATCAGGCGCTAATCGGGTACAGGTCCAGCTAGCAAACGGGCCGACGAGGCGAGCTTGCTCCGACAATCGAACGAACCCATCAAGAAGAGACTTTGGATCGCGTTCATCGTTATATCGTTTTCGCTGACGGCGACGGTGAGTGCGGTCGTCATATTTGGAGGTGATACAGTGGCTTACGAAAGCCCTAAATATCGCGTGGTCGATAGGCTCAGCGACGTGGAGCTCCGAGAGTACGAGCCCTACGTCGTCGCGGAAACGGCCGTGGACGGGGATCTCGAAAGCGCGGGAAATCGCGGGTTTCGCATCCTGGCGAGGTATATCTTCGGGAACAACCAAGGTAAGCGAAAGATCGCGATGACCACACCCGTGAGCCAAGAAAAGGCCCAAGGGACCACAATCGCGATGACCGCGCCGGTTACTCAGGAGAAGGCCGGCGACCAATATACTCTCCAATTCATGATGCCGTCCGAGTATTCCCTCGACGAGCTTCCCGAGCCCAAGGATCCTCGAATCCGGATCCGAGAGATCCCCGCGCGACGCTTTGCGGCGGTTCGCTACTCGGGCACCTGGTCGAAACGGAACTACCAAAAGCATCTCGAGCAGCTCCTCGACACTCTGAGCGCGGCGGGCTACGCACCGGAAGGAGAGCCGATATGGGCGCGCTACAATCCACCTTTCATGCCTTGGTTCTTGAGGCGCAACGAAATCCTGATGGCGTTTCGCGCGCCGGATGACGAGCGTTAGGTCCTTCTTGGCCGGAGCAGGCCCCTCGGTGCGACCGTGAAGATCGGCTCCTGCTGAAGTCCGAGCGCATCGAACACCACGTTGGCGCAGACGAGCCCCGAGGTGAACGCAGCTTCCATGTGAGTCATCGGGTAGGGTAGACGAACCCAATCCCCTGCCATGAGCAAGCCGTCGATGGAGAGCTTGGGCTCGGGCCGGTGCGCGCGCTGGCCAGGAGCAAACGCCGGGAAATCATCGCGGATCTGCAATACCTCCGCGAAGATGGTGAGGTCTTCGAGCTCTGGAAAGTAGTATTCGAGCTCTTCCACAAAGACGCGGCGTACTTCCGCCTCATCGCCGATATCGCGAGGCAATGCGTAGCTGTGCAGCTCCAAGACCGCGCCGCCATGATGCTCCGCCCAGGCACGGGCTTCGTCGGTGATGCGATGGTACAGAGTGACCGAGTCCAGCACTCGTCGACGATCCACATTGATGAACGTTGGCAAGTCCGAGCGGACGTCCTGGTCGACCCAGATGCGCCACACCGCGTATCCGTGTGACGTACGCAGCGCTTGCATGTCCGCCGCGAGGTCGGGATCCGTCTCCAGCAACCAAGGCGACCCCCGCATGATCGATTGCATTCCAGGGATGTCTGCCGCGATCACGACCCAGTCGTACTCCTCGTCCGCAACTCGGAAACGTTTGTGCTCGCCGCGCCCGATGCCTTCGACCGCCGAGCCCAGACGGATCTCCGCGCTGTGCGTCTCCAGGTGCGCTCGGATGGGCCCGAGGAGCGTCGTCTCGTAGTCGCCAACCGGGTAGTCATACATCAAACCGTGATCGTGACTGAGGTAATAGAAGTGAAAAGCACGGAGCACATCGGCGGTCGACAGATCGGCCTCGCC
>CP070713.1:2448995-2452011 GCA_020351445.1 Myxococcales bacterium | reverse complement strand
GCAGACTTCATCGAGCGCGATGTCCACCGCTTTAACCTTTTTGTGGGGGACGTACCCGTAGGCCACCGCGAGCTGAATCCCCGATCGCACCTCCTTTGCCGAGCCGCACGCCGACTCGAATCGAGCTCTTGCCGTTCCTGCGTCGTTCCCGTCGGCTTCTGCGATGTTGAGGACAACGCTATTCATCGCCCGATGGATCTGGTCGAAGAGCGACCTATCCCGCTTGCGAACGACCGGAAGAACCTGTCGCAGCCCGCCTGCTGCCTGAAGCGCCTGTTTCTGAATGATGAGTACCATGAGTGATCTCATTTTTTGCCAGTTTGTGGGGTTCAGCCATGAGGACCGCACTTGCTGGCAAAAAAGGAGATCACGGCCTCACCAGTCACACCATAAGGACACCGCCACTGGCGCCACCACTGACGCTGGCACTGCCGCTGACGCTGACGCTGACACCGACATTGACGCTGCCGCTGGCCCTGTCGCTGTCTCTCACGCTGCTAATGAGTCTCAAACCACCGCAGAATCGCCGCATTCACTTCTTCCGGGCGCTCCAAATGCAAGAAGTGACCGGCGTCCGCGAGCTTCAGCGATTCGAACAGCGCGCTGAAGTGCTTCTCTTGTCCTTCGGCCATCTCCACGCTGATGCAGCCATCGCGCTCGCCGTGTAGATATATCGTGGGGATCATGATCGGACCCGTAGTTGCGATCCTGCGGATCGCACGAATGACGGCGGGGGAGCGCATTGCACGGTAGTACTTCAGCGGTGCAGGCATGCTCGAGCGCAGGCACAGCTTGAGCTCGTCAAAGTAGTCGGTGCCTGGTTCGAATCCCGGCGACCACTTCCTCCAGAGACGCTCGATGAAACGGTAGTCGCGCAACCTCACGACTCGGTCCGAGAGAATCGGCAGCTGAAACAAACCCGCGTACGCGCTACGGCGAAGCTCCCAAGGGTACCGCTCGGCGTTTGCCTCGATCGCCGAGAAATGGGGGACCCCAAGCGCCGCAGCCGCGCGAAATCGCTCGGGCCTCAGCGCCAACGCGCATTGGGCGATCAGCACGCCCCAGTCATGGCCGACGATCCGAGCCGGCGCCGAAGGCGAGAGCTCGTCGATGAACGAAAGCACGGTTTGCGTAAGCGTTGGAATATCAAACGGCCCGCCGAGCGACGACGGGGCGTAACCGGGGAGCCAGGGGCTCACGACGCGGTAACCAGCCTGATGCAGGTGTTCCGTCAGAGACGCCCAAGTGCGCGGAATATCTGGAAAACCGTGCAGGCAAACAACCAACGGCGCATCGTCGGGTCCGGTCGAAACGTAGGAGAGACCGGTCCGCTCGGATCGAAGTCGACGCATGACGACCAGCTTACGAGAAGAAGCTAGCAAGTGCTTCTGCGAGCCGGGCGGCAAATGATTCGTCGACGATCAGGTCTTGGCGCGCCTCGATCTCGAGCGCGCACCGCCCGAATTCCCGGGCATGGCGCACCGGTGAGTATGCGAGACCGATCTTGCCGGACCACGGCTCATTGGGTGCTGCGTGAAAGCCGGCCTCCTCGAGATGCCGCACCAGGTTGTGCGCCGGCTCATCGTCATGATCGAACAACACGCCGACCTCCAAGACCCGGGCCTCGCCTTCGTAGTTGTCGGTAAAGGTGTGGATCGAGAATACCGTGTCGCCTCGGCTCCGCTCCACCATCGCGCTCACGGCCGAGTGATACGGACGGTAGAAACCATCGATTCGGCGCTCGCGCTCTGAGTCGAGGAGCGCCTCGTTGAGATGAACCGTCCTGCCGTCGGCGTTTTCCCGAAACAGCGTTTCCGAATCGAGAGCGCGGTTTGGATCGACCAAAAGCCGGGAAAACCGGGAAAGCACAGCCGGCGCGTTCATCAATTGCGCGAGCCTTCGCGTGAATGCCGCAGCACCGATGTCGCTGGCCCAATGGGTGTCGACGAGCCACCGGTCTTGTTCGGGCCAGATCCAAGGTCCGGGAAGCTCCGCCGACGCGTGCTCACAGCTGAACACCACACGACCGTCGAAGTCGCCATCGATCTCCTCTACCGCGTCGTACGAATCCATTTCTTCGAATTGTAAGCAAACTCTCGAAAAGTCGAGCTCCTCGATGACACTGAACGATTGAACGGTATACTCGAAAGCGAAGCCGAAGGGGGACGGCGGAAGGAAACAAAACCCGTGCCGCACCCCGACGAAGACCCGGAGCTCCCCGGAACGCCTGGAAAGGCGGCGCGACGGCCGAGTCATTTCCGGAAGAAGCGCAGGGATACAACGACCAAGGTGGTTCGCGTCGCGCGAGCGGGCGCCCATGGGAGTGACCTCAGTCACGTTGTGCACAATCCGCGGGCGCCCCAAGAACACTTGACCGAAGTGATCAATCCGTCTCCCACTCTGCCCGACCCCCTTCTCCAACGGCCCCTTCCGCCCCCTGCGCCGTTGCCCTCCCAGACGTCGAGGCAGGATCCAACGGTGCCCGGCTGGCTCGAGGACCGCCAACGGCGCAAGCGCGCTGAAGACATCATTGGCACAGTGGGCCTCGCTCTCATGGTCGCGGCCATGCTGACCGCCATGTGGCTGCGAATGACTGGGCCTTAGCGCCTCCTACTTGAACATCGGCTCATAGTCGGTGTCGTAAATCTCGTTGATCTCGTCGTAGATCGGCTGAACCACCTCGGGGAACGCAAGCGCGCCGGACTTGGTGAAATCAGAAAACGGGATCACCTTCGAGGTGTCGGGGGGGTTCTTCTTCTTCATCGGCGGGCCGGGCCAGATCTCTTCGTCGACGGCGGACATGCGCACGCGAATGTCGTCCTTGGTCACGTTGAACACCATGTAATCCACGGCTAATGCGAGAGGCCCGTCATAAGTCTTGCGCACGCGGCGTATCACGTCGGGCTGCGTATCGAAATCGTTGAAGAAATGATACCCGACGGCAAGACGAGGGTTCGTCATCGACATCACCTTGCCGAACTGCTCCGGCGAAGTGTGGCCCTGCGTTCCAACGTTC
>CP070713.1:2441055-2448895 GCA_020351445.1 Myxococcales bacterium | reverse complement strand
TGGAGATCCTCTAGGCGCCCGCGCGATAGCGCGGGAGCCGCCGCAAGGCAATTCGGAGCATTGCCCAGCTAGCGTGATCCCCGCTCATCAGATCTCCATTGCCGCCTTGGCACCGTGAGCGGTCGCCTCGGCCATCAGCCGTGGGACCCACGCGGATCCCACGAGGTAGAGCGAACTCACCCTCCCATCGGCCGCGAGCGCGTGGTAGAGGGCGGAATCAGGCACGGTGCCGTAGGAAAGCACGACCGAGTCGTAGCCCTCGAAGCTGCACGGACGCTCACCGAACGCGGAGGTGAACTCCAGCTTGTGGTCCTCGATCGCGGCGAGCCTCAGGTTCGGGCGCAGCGTTACTTTGTTGTCGACCAGACGTCCCATGACCGATCCGATCGAGTAGCGGTCGACGTCACCGCAGATCGAGAGCCAGGAGTGGAACACGTCCACGGCCTTTCCGCGCTCGGCGATGTAGTCGGCGATGTTGGGCGTCTCGAAGCCGTTCTCCTGGGAGACGACCGCGACGCGCTCGCCGAGCTGGTCGAGGGAGACGCGCTTGGCCAGCACGTCGTGGATGGTGAAGACGTGGCTGGAATTCACACCCGGGTTCTCGGGGATCCGGGGCACCGAGCCCGTCGCGCAGATGACGGCTTCTGGCTCCAGGGCGATGATGTCGTCGATCGTCGCGTTGCATTTCGTCCGGAGATCGATCCCGAGTCTTTCGATCTGGCTTTCCTGGAAGATCACGAAGTCTTCGAAGGAATCGCGTCCGGGCACCTGTGCCGCGAGCATGATCTGGCCACCCGGTCGCTCCCCGCGGTCGAGCAGGGTCACTTCGTGTCCGCGGTCGGCGGCGACGCGCGCCGCCTCGAGCCCGGCCGGCCCACCGCCCACCACCACCACGCGCTTCCGCTCGGCTGCGGGCTTGTACCTCATCGTGTAGAGCAGCTCGTTGCCGACCTCCGGGTTCACAGAGCAGGTAGGGGCGCGGAACGGGGGCGGTCGTCTGTCACCGACGGCCCCGGCGATGCAGCGGTTGCAGCCGATGCACCGGCGGATTTCAGAGAGGCGTCCCTCACGGGCCTTGTTGGCGAAGTCGGGGTCGGCGATCCCGGCCCGGGTCATGCCTACCAGGTCGGCACACCCCTCCTTGAGGAGCTGCTCGGCGATGCCCGCGTCGTTGACGCGCCCCGAGAAGAGGATCGGCAGCTGGTTCTCGAAGTCGACCTTGAGCGCCTTGCCAACCTCGCGGTAGATCGCGTGACCGAAGTAGGAGGGCTGCACGTAGGAGCTCGTGCCCCAGCAGTGCCCGACGTCCGCGTCGATGAAGTCGAGAGCGCCCGTCTCCTGCACGTACATCATCATCTCGCGGAACTCGAGGAGGTCGTAGCCGTTCTCCCGGGTCTCGGTTCCCGTGGCCCGGATGCCCAGCGCCATTTGATCGCCGATTCGCTCCTTGATGGCGGCCAGGATCTCGCGCAGATACTTCGTTCTCTTCTTCGCATCCCCGCCCCAGGCATCGGTCCGCATGTTCATGGCCGGTGACAGGAAGGTCTGGGGCGTCGTCTCGTGGGCGCAGTGGACCTCGATGCCGTCGACGCCCGCCTCGAGAAACTTCTCGGAGGCGCTCGCATAGCTGTCGATCGTCTGCGCGATCTGCTCCTCGGTCATCGCGGCGGGGATGTCGTCGTAGATCTCTGTCGTCGGAACCGCCGAGGCGGCCAGCGTCGCGTTCAGGAAGGTGAGCTGGCACACCACCACCGAGCCCGCGTCGTGGACCGCCTCCACGAATTTGTTCACCGACTCGACAAACTTGGGAAACTGGTAGGAAGCCATGGGGACCGCGGCGTAACCGGGTCCGAATTCGGGAGGAGCGAGCTTGGGAAGGGGCGAGTTGAGCAGGAACGTCTCGCTCCCGATCCAGCCCGTGCCGCCGCGTGCCTTCCTGGCATGGTGCGCGATGAAGTGTTCGTCGGGAAGTGGACCCTTCGAAGCGGCGATGGAGTTGGTCGTCTCTGCGATGCGATTCGGGACCAGCATCGGGCCGACACGGATGGGCTCGAAGAGATTGGGGTACTGTGTGGAGCTGGCTTCCTTCTTGCTCATTCGAGAATCCCTGTGTGCATTTCCTCAGTGCTTGCTTGCGCTAGAGTAGTGATGGCTTCAATCTTCGCAATCCCACTCCACGAAGCCTCATCGCGTGGCCGCCCGGATTCTGGTGCAGGAGGGCTCCCGGCATGACCGATGGATCTCAACGCTACCCCCACTTCTCCGACGACTACATCGAGCGCTGGGCGTCTCCCGGCCTGTGGGCCCAGAAGACGCTGCACGGCGCCTTCGACGAGTGCGTCGCCGAAGCCCCGGACCGAGTGGCCCTGATCACGAAGGACCGGCGGTTCACGTTTCGCGAGTTCAAGGAGGCGTCCGACGCGCTGGCAGCGGGGCTAATCGGAATCGGCGTCCAGCCCGGCGACATCGTGAGCGTCCAGCTTCCGAACTGGCCGGAGATGTGCTTCCTACAGATCGCGCTTTCGAGGATCGGCGCAGTCATCCAGCCGCTCCACATGGTCTTTCGCGAGCGTGAGATGAACTCGCTGCTGAACTTCTGCGACACGAATCACGCCGTCGTTCCCGAGTCCTTCGGCGACTTCGGATACGCAGACGTGATGCGGGAGATCCGCGGGCAGCTGCCCTGCCTGCGAAGCCTGATCATCGCCCGCGGAAGTGAGAAGGGGGATGGGGAGTTCGGATTGGATGCTCTGATCGAAGAGGGGCGCGAGCACCTCGACCGACTAGCCAGTGTTCAGCCCGACCCGAACGACATCTTCTATCTCAACTTCACGTCGGGGACCGAGGGGAATCCCAAGGGGTTCCTGCATACGCACAATACACTGGTCTCGCTCATGTACATGGGCGCGCGCGCCATGAAGGACGCGAATGCCGGAATGGTGAGCCTGGCCTGCTCACCCATGACCCACAGCTTCGGGCATTTCAGTACCTATCAATGCGCCATGGGTGGCACCGCCATGGTGCTGGTCGACCGCTACCGCCCGGTGGACGTGTTGGAGCTGATCGAGCGCGAGAAGGTCACCAACATCTCGGGGACACCCGCTCACATGCTCGGGATGCTTCACCATCCGGACTTCGAGAAGTACGACACGACCAGCATTCGGAATGCGGGCGTAGGAGGTGCACGCAGCTCGCCCGATCTCATCGAGGAGCTCAATCAGGTATGGCACTGCAAGCCGGGCAATACCTACGGCCAGGGCGAGACGATCGTTCACACGCGCACGAAACCCAAGGACCCCGAGGAGAAGCAACGCAATACCGTGGGCAAGCCCACCTTCGGTGCCGAGCTCAAGATCGTCGACCCGAAGGATCGATCGCGCGAGCTGCCCGCCAACGAGATCGGTGAGATCTGCTTTCGCGGCCCAACCCTTTTCGTCGGCTACTACAAGCAGCCCGAGCTCACTGCCGAGACCCGCGACGATGAAGGGTGGTTCTACACTGGAGACCTCGGGTTCAAGGACGACGACGGGTATCTCTGCTTCGCGGGGCGCGCCAAGGAGGTGATCAACAGGGGCGGCTCCAAGGTCTACCCCAAGGAGATCGAGGATCTGCTCGCCGGCCACCCGAGCGTCGGCGACGTTGCCGTGGTGGGCTGGCCCGACGAGCGGTTGGGCGAAAAGGTCTGCGCCTACGTGATCCCGAACGGCGACGCCCCCACCCTCGACGACATCCGCGCCTGGTGCGAGGCGCAGAAGGTCACAAAGTACATGATCCCCCAGTATCTGATCGTGATGGACGAGTTTCCGATGACGCCCACGGGCAAAGTCCGCAAGGCCAGCCTGCAGGAGGATGCGGCCCGGCGGGCGAAGGCCGAGCAGGGCGGCTCGGCGTCATGAGGCGTGGCTCATAGACCGGAGCTTCTCGACAGAGGAACTTCCAGCGGTAGGCGTCCGTATGGCGCCCCCACGCCATTTTCATGAAAAGCATATTGACGAGCACCCGCATCTTGCTTTTCAATCAGAAGCCAAAAATGATGATACCGATTGAATTCAGAATATTACTCGAAAGAAAAGAGCCATTGGCAACATATTTCATCCGGCGATTTTCTAGGGGGCAGTTTGAGAGGCTCGACCTTGATCCTGGGATCCATCCTTTCTGCCAGTTTGGATAGGTAAGCACCTTCGACCGGTTGGCAGGTCAGTAATTCGCGTCCTATGCGTTCCATGGCTTCAAGAGCGGGACAGCGATTGACCTGGAATACCAACCGTTCGGGAGCGTCTTCCAAGAACTCGATGTCGAGGGCTATCCATAACGGATCGTATTTCACGATATCCTTGATCCCCTGCAGACCGGTGGAAGGAAGGTCAAAATGCTTCTTTATTCTTTTGACGGCCACCGGGACATATCGCTCCCAAACGTCGATATCCATCTCCAGGGCCTTATCGTAACCGTTTGTATTTTCCGCGGCCAGAAACCACAAACCATCGAGAGCAAGAGAGATATCCGCTGACAGTCGAACTCTCTTAATCAATTCTTCTTTGGAAAGATCCTCCAGCTTATCCATATACTTCCTCCATCATGGTTGTCGTGTCATGAAGAGCATTGTTTCCTGACCCATCAATCCAAATTTCAACTCTGAGGTAAGGGAAGACTAAACATTCTTCATCGGATTCAACAACTCTCCAAGCTCAAGGGATGCTTTGGCAATAGACTGCATGCCGAGACCTCTGGCCTCCCTGATCGAGTCGCTCAAAAGATAAAGATTCTCGACCGCAGGAACACGCATGGAAGGTCTATGAAATGCCGTATTGCCCGGTGCTTCGGTGAGCCCGAAAACAGAGGCTTGTCCAATCCGCCACTTGGTGGCTTCAACTAAACCGGGAATCAGCTCGACGGCGTCCTCTTCCAGGCATTTTAGAATGCGTCGAACCTCACGCCGGGTTTTGGCACATTGCCATTGGTTGAGGTCGGGCAGGTCTCGGTAATTCCCTTGAATTACGACATTAACTTGTGTTTCATCAGCATCATCCCCGTAAGTCTGGTGTTGGAAGAAGATCCCGAAAGTACCGGTGCGGGGCAATCTCGGCACCCATCTGAATGTACGGATATCCCACAGGGGTTCTTCAACCGCGTAGATGAGACTCCAGATGTGACTCACCCGCTTCCCCGAGTCTCTTATCCAATCCTGGTACCAGCCAGGAAATTCGTCCTCCGAGACTACTTTAAAGAGATCCCAAATGGGCAAGGTGCAAATGACTACCGGTGCTTCAATCACCTCGGTTTCAAGAACCTGGGATGGAAAAAGCGGATCGCCCGTCTCGATCTCCACACCTCGCACCTTCCCATCATCGATGACAATGTCATTCACGGGGCAACTCAAGCGGATTTCGCCACCATTGTTTTCAATAATATCTCTCAGAGGTTCTGTAAGACTTGTAAGACCCCCGGAAACCGTGCCACCCACTTGACTCAGCCTTTTCCCCTGCAAAAGAGGAATTCTGAGCAGAAAGATAAGTTCTCCCATGGACAAGTCTTCAAACTTATTGCCCACCAGTAGAAGCTGGGCGAAATACCTGAACATGGTTGACCATTCCTCTGTGTTCTTGCGGGTCTTACACCAATCTGCCACAGAAATGTCATTGTAGTCATTCAACGCTTCGTCGGAGATGGCGGCAAACTCCTGAAGTACTTCACGGGCCTCCTGCAAAGGGAACGCCTCTCTCATGGAAATCCATTCCCCATTAATCCAGCCGTCCCCCATGGGATAAGGCAATAATTCAGGATACTCCAGACCTAATGTTTTAAAGAGTTTTTCAAGATCCCCCGATTCATCCGGCATATGGGGTCCATCATCCAGGATGTGTTTTCCATGCTTTATGCTGGCAGCCCTTCCGCCCACGTAGGATCTCTTCTCCAGCAGTAACACTTTCAATCCGTGATGGGTGAGTAAGGCTCCGGAACAAAGGCCCGAGAGTCCGGCACCGATTATGACCGCATCGTAGTCTGCCACGGCGTCGATCCTCCTAAATTCTGGTGGTGACTATCAAACCTATAAGAAGAGGGACATCCGATTCTATCAAGAGCAACAAGTCCTGCAAGAACCATGTGGACCGGATCGGTCAGCTCTACGCGATCGAGGCGGAGGCGAAGCGGGCGAGCCCCGAGGAGCGGCTAGCCCGCCGCCCCGCGCGGCTCAGCCCTGGCGGACGGCGTGCTCGGCGATCTCGCGTGCCCACCGGTAGTCCGGCTTGCCCGCTGCCGTACGCCGCACCTCGTCGACGACGACCAGATGACGTGGCTGCTTGTAGCCCGCGAGATGCTCCTTGACGTGAGCTGCCAGCGCGGCGAGTTCGGGCTCGGCACCCGGCGCCCGCGCGACTACCGCGGCGATGGCCGAGCCGTACGACGGGTCGGGGACGGCGACAACGATGCAGTCTCTCAGCGTCGGATGGAGCTTGAGGACCTCCTCGACCTCCTCCGGGAACACCTTCTCGCCACCCGTGTTGATGCAGGTGTTACCGCGTCCGAGGAGGTGCAGACGCCCATCGGCGTCGATGCGTGCGCAGTCGCCGGTGACCGCGTAGCGGGTTCCATCGATCTCGCGGAAGGTCGCAGCCGTCTTCTCCTCGTCGTTGTAGTAGCCAAAGGGGAGCGCGCCGGTGTAGCCGATCAGCCCGATCCGGTCGCTGCCTTGCGGGATGACCTCGCCCGTCTCGTCGTCGATCAGAATCGTTCCCGGCGTGGCGGTGAAGACCGCAGTCTCGCCCGGGTCGCCCCCGGGCGGCGTGATGCACATCCCATAGGGGCCCCCTTCGGTTCCCCCGACGAGGTCGAAGATGGTCAGGTTCGGGGCGTGACGCTGGAAGCGCTGCTTGCTCTCGGCGCTGAAGGCCAGCCCCGCTGAGGTCAGCGTCGCGAGCGAACTCAGGTCTCGCGGTCGCCCCGCAGCTGCCGCGGCATCCAGCACATCGAGAATAGGCCGGCCGAGCGTATCGCCGACAATCACGACGTTGGTGGCGCGCTCTCGCTCCACCGCCTCGCAGAACTCGTCGGCATCGAACGCGCGGCCCTCGAGCAGCACCACCCGTCCGGCAATCTGCAGGAACGCGAACGCGTTGTAGAGAGCTGCCGCGTGCATGAGCGGGGTCGTCGGGAGATAGGTCACACGGTCCTTCGTCTCCCGCCGGGCCGCCGCGATCTCGACCACCCCGTCTAGCGTATCGGGCGTCGCCAGACCGAGCGGCATGTAGGCGAGGAACGCCACGGTTGCCGCGATGTCGGAGTGGCGCCAGACCACACCCTTCGGTCTTCCCGTCGTTCCGCCCGTGTACTGGATGAACTGGTCGTCTCCGCTCCGCGCGATGCGAGGCGTCGGCTTCGCCTCGAGCACCCGCTCGAAAGGGGTCGCCCATCCAGGGCACGCTGCGCCATCGGGAAGAACGACCCACTCGCGAACCCGGTGGAGCTGCGACCGAACGCCTTCGAGCTCCGGGGCCAGCGACGCGTGGAAGAAAGCGACCACGCTGTCGCTGTCTTCGAGCACCTCCGCGAGCTCGCTCCCGCGGAAGCGGTAGTTGAAGGCGACCGGCACCGCGCGCAGCTTGAAGGCTGCGAAGAGGATCTCCAAGAACTCCGGACAGTTGAAGGCGATGAGGGCGACCTTGTCTCCGGGAC
The DNA here is from genome assembly GCA_020351445.1 of Myxococcales bacterium. Classification (GTDB taxonomy): domain Bacteria; phylum Myxococcota_A; class Polyangia; order Polyangiales; family Houyiibacteriaceae; genus SG8-38. Next base: position 2,441,221 of record CP070713.1, on the reverse strand, counting down.
GAACCCCACGATCGGCGAGCGCACCCGCGACACGCGCCGAGCGCTCTTCGAACTGGGACCAGGCGACACGCCGACTCCCCTGGAGGATCGCCTCGTGAGATCCCATCGAATCTGCGATGGCCTCCCACACGGTTGCGAAGTTCTCTGCGAGCATCTCGCCTCCTCT
>CP070713.1:2438295-2440955 GCA_020351445.1 Myxococcales bacterium | reverse complement strand
TTGGCGCGGCGGACGGGACTCGAACCCGCGGCCTCCGGCGTGACAGGCCGGCGTTATAACCAACTTAACTACCGCCGCATCCACCTCAGGGCGTCGCCCTTCGGGACGGGCCTTGTAGCGTGGGGGGTGGGGGGTGTCAAAGACACCGCTGGCACTGCCACCGACCCGACCCCGGACCCGCTCAAGCCGTTCGCGTCTCCCAGTCCGGGCATCCGGCGGTGTCTCGGCAGAGCTGGTCGATCGCGTACGGGACCACTTCGGAAGCCGGGCGCATCGCCCGCGTCCTGGCGGCGAGATTGTCGCGTGGCTTGTCGAGCTCGACTTCGAAGCGCTGGATGACCTCGGGGGTGCATCGCTCGAATGCGCTGGCAACGCCAATACCAGCGGCTTCGACGAGGCGCGCGTTCATTTCATGCTCAGGGTCGTCTCCACGATGGAGCGCCAGCATCGGGATGCCCAGCATCGCGCATTCGGCGGGTAGATGATTGCCCGCCGACCCGACCACAGCCCGGCAGCGCCCAAGCGCCTCAGCGAATGCGCGCACGTTCGAGGAATGCACCTCCACTCCCCGAGGCACAGTTTGCGGCTGTCCGAAGAGCAGCACACGATGGCCGCGGCGGGCCAGCTGCTCGAGCGCCATCATGCCGTTGTCATCACGGAAATAGGCGAGCATGAAGTCCTCGCGCGTCGAGGATGACTCGATCTCGCTCCGCAGATCCGGGCGTGCGACATAGGTACCCGGCGTGCGCGGCTCCACGGGGGCGAAGTGGACGGCCACCCTTCGGGACGCGGGCCACGACGAGCTTGCCACGTTGACGACCTCGCGAACGTGCTTGGGGAAAGGCAACGCTGCGCCGAGGCGCGTGTGGTGGAAGATCAGACCGTGCCCGACGGCCATCACGGGGATGCCAAGGGACTTGGCGGCGTTCGCCGAGGGACCGTCGCCGTCGCTGATCACGAGGTCCGGAGACCATTGCTTCAGACGTTTGCGATCACCCCGCACACGGAGGGTGAACGACCGGATCATTCCCTTGCCGGGCACACACGGCAGGACCGGCTCGGCACAGGGAACATCCCTCAACACGTCCCACGCTTCGCCGGCGCAGAACAGCCGGACGTCGTGGCTCTTCGGCAAGACCCCCATGACGGCCTGGGTCCGGATCGCGTGACCTCTGCCTCTACCGTGTACGAAATATGCGATGCGAATCATTGCGTCTGTTCAAGCGTACGAACGTGCACTCCCTCCGTAACGGAATCGGAAGGCGAGGAGTCTAAGGTGACGACAAGACTACAATTTTCCCGTTTTGGAAGACAAGCCGGTAAGGTTGGCCCGGTTTTCGCATTCAGAAGGGTCGGAGCGGGAAAATGTCCCCTAAGAACCGGTCCAAAGGGCCCAAACACCGCGGTAAATCAAGCTGCGGAAAGGGGTCGATGTGGTTGGTTGTAGTTATCGGACAACAGCTTTCTTCACAGGGTGTGAATCTAATTCACGGTTGACAGTCTCATTGGTGAAACACACGGAGGGCCTGGATGTATTCGCATGAGCGACAGTGGCTGCGCCGGTTGGCGATTGTAAATGACTACGTGCGTATTCCGTACGCAAACGGGTCGTCTTACGCGTCGCAATTCCTGTATCGGGAAATGACCGCTCGCGGCCATGAGGTCACGGTGGTGGGCCCGCACGATCCCAACGCGAAGCCCAGCGAGCTTCCCCCCCACCACATCTCGCTGCCGAGCATTCCCCTCCGCAATCATCCCGGGTTCTACCTCGCGATGCCCACCAAATCGTCGCTCGAGACGTTGAGAGACGCCGATTTCGACATGATGCTCGTGCAGAGCCCGAGCGGGCTGCTCTACATGGGGAGCTACCTTCGTCAGCAGTACGGCATCCCGATGGTTTGCGTCAACACGCTGCACATGCCGAGCGTCTACAACGTCCTGCTCCCCGACGCCCTGAATCACGTTGGACCCGTGAACCGACTGTTTACCGACGGGCTCATACCCCTCGTCGAGTCGCAATCGACGGAGGTGTACAACACCGGTGACGCTCTGGTCTGCCTCAGCCCCGGCCTCAAGCAGTACTGGCAGGACCGCGGCGTCGAGGTTCCGATCCACGTCATTCCCCGGGCCATCGAAAAGCGAATCTTCGATCAAACCGGTCAGGGCGACCCGTTTGCCGAGGACGCGGCGCCAGGGGCACGAATCGTCGTCGTGTGTCGGCATGCGCGCGAGAAGGAGGTCGACCGGGTCGTCCGAGTCTTTGCGCAGTACGTGTACCCGCGGGTCGACGGTGCCACCCTCACGCTCGTCGGTGACGGGCCGGAGCACGAGGCGCTCAAGGAGCTCGCCAAGGAGCTCGGCGTCGAACACCGGGTCTATTTCGTGGGCGAGCAAGGCCTTCAGCAGATGCCCGCCTGGTATCGCCATGCCGATCTATTCGTCTATGCGTCACTGTCGGAGACCTATGGTCAGGTCGTGAGCGAGGCGCTGTGGTGCGGCCTGCCGGTCGTCGCCATGAACGACGGTATGGGGGTCGCCGGCCAGGTCACCGATGGCGATGATGGATTCCTGGTGGATCCGGAGAGCGAAGATGCCGATCGCCAGTTCGGTGCGTACGTCGAGATGTTGCTCACCAAGCCGGCGCTCCGTCGTCAGATGTC
>CP070713.1:2434704-2438195 GCA_020351445.1 Myxococcales bacterium | reverse complement strand
CCGCAAACTCTGGTCGCCCGCTGACCCGGCTTCGGTAGCGGTTCCAGCTTCCGCCAGCGCCCTTGACCCCGCTGAGCACGTCGATGGCCGGAAGCGGGAAGGTCATCCCGCCAGGCTCGTCGAGGTTTCCGGTGATGACGTTGATGACCATCATCAGCCAGTTGCACAGACCGCCAAACTCCTGCATCGACAGGCCCGTTCGTCCGTAGCAAATCGCAGAATTCGCCGACGCCAGCTCGACCGCGATGCGCTCAATGTCATCGACCCCAATCCCCGTCACCTTTGCGATCTCTTTGAGATCGAACTCGCGTGCGATGGACTCGATCTCATCCCAACCAACAATGTGATCCCCGAGGCGGCCAGGTGTGGCTAGCCCTCGCTCGAAGATCACTCTGACGAGGCCCATAAGAAGCAGCGCATCGGTCGAAGGCCGAATGAAGTGGTGCTCGCTGCAATGCTGGGCGGTTTCCGTCCGGCGTGGGTCGACTAGAACCACTTTGCCGCCTCGCGCGCGGATGGCGTCGAGCTTCTTGTACACGTTCGCGCCTGTGGCCATTTGCGCGCCGTTGGAGATTTTCGGGTTGGTGCCCAGCATCAAGTAGTAATCGGTCCGGTCCAGGTTCGGGATCGTCGCCATGAACTGATGGCCTAACATGAAGTACCAAACGAAGTTGTGCGGCTGCTGGTCGACCGTCGAACCGGTGTACACGCTCTTGGTATCCATCAGGAGCCGCATGGGCATCACGGTCAGCAGCCCGCCAATGTTGTGGGCGATGCTTCGACCTTGGTAGCTCGCGACGGCGTCCCTTCCATGACGGCGTTGGATATCGGCGAGTCGCGTCGCCACTTCGTCGAACGCTTCTTCCCAGCTGATGTCATGCCACTCGCCGTCGATCTTCTTGACCGGCGTGCGAAGTCGATCCGGGTCGGTGTGCACGTCTTGCAGGCCGGAGGCCTTGGGGCAAATGTTGCCCTTGCTGAGGACGTGAGCCTCATCGCCCCGGATCAAGAAAATCTCGTCTTCGCTGTGCTCGACGGCGATCCCACACATGGTTTCGCACAGAGGACAAGTTCGAAAGTGGGTTTGGCTCATGTCAGAAACGCGTACGGCCTGCGGGCCAGGAGCTTTCGGAATGAGAAAGTTCCATCGCCGCAGGCCGCATCACAGTTGGTCGATTAGATGGGTAAGCTACCAGAAGGACTGTGTGTGATTACCAGAAGATGTACTTGCTGCGAGCGTAGTCCTGGCGAACTTTCAGCTGCTCGCTCCGGTCATATGCGTCGTAGTTCGTGAAGCTCGCTCCAAGCTGCTGCAGGGTGGGCTTCACGAAAGCCACGGGGACTTTGATCGCCACCGGAAGCGAGCACGAGATCCCGACGACGTCGGGGAAGTCAGCGGCAGGTACGCTCTGCAGTCGGCCAGCAATGAGCCCCTGGCTCATCTCCGCGGTCTCGATCCAGTTCTGCACGCCCGGATCCTGCTTCGAAAGCACGATGAAGTACGCGTCCTGCTCACCACAGAACGGGCCGCCCTCTTCGATGATCTTCTGCTGTGCGGGGTGGAAGGTCGGCTGGCTCAGCTCAGACTGGCAGGTGCCACCGAGACCCCATGACGAGCTGACGTGCCGATTCGCCCAGTCAGCCGAAGAGCCCCAGAAGTTCGAGAGCTGAAGGCCGTAGTACGCGGCCACGTCCTCGTCCGGCAGCCGAATGATCAATGCCTCGTCGTCCTCGAGGTCGTACCACATCAGCATGCTGAGCTGCGTCGTGATACCGAGACCGCCGGTCGGCCTCCAGGGGGTGGCCGTGTTGACCGGAATGTTTTCGCGGATGCTGTCGACGAATGCCGGCCAGAACGGGCCCTGGACGTCGAGAATGGCCTTCCCGTCCAAGATCTGCTCCGTCATGATCGCAGGATCGAGAGGTCCAGAGGGCACGCCGCGGCTGCCCATGCGCTCGATGTGAATCTCGCCTGGTGCTTCGGTCGTCCAGTCACATGCGCTCTGGCGACGAGCGATCTGGATTTGGTCGGACTCGAAGAGCTCGAGCCAGTTATCCCAGTTGGGATCGCGAACCTCGTTGTCGCAGCTCGCATAGACCTCGAACGTGCCGTCGGGATTGATCACCATGTCCTCGTCTTCGAGTGTCGGACCTCCACCCTGGCCGGTCGCGGTGTCGAAGGTCGTGAGAATGAAGTCGGCCGTGTTGGTGCGATTGCCGTAGATCTTCCACACGCCTTGGCAGTCGGGGTTCGAGACGATGGTGCCCATGTACTGGGTGTCAGGGTTGTCGACGCCGATGCGAGTGTCCGGATCATCGAAGCCGGCAAATCGCGGATAGTTCCGCCGGCCGCTACCGCTGGCGGTAAGCTGCGAGCGGTTCGTGCTGTTGAGGAAAGAGCTGATCAGGTCATAGGCGCCGACCGCATGCGCGTCGTCCAACCCGAACGTCACTGCCGAGAGGAACTCTTTTTGCATGTTCTTGACGGACTTCATGTATTCGTCGAAGGCCTTGTTCATGGCGTCGATATCTGGGTCGGGGTCGCCGAGGCCTTGTGCGGTCACGTTTCCTGGAGTGCCGGAAGCCGCCACTGCAAAGCAGGCGGCGCCAATCGCGAGCGCGCCGGCCAGCGTCTTGACGATGCGCCGATGAGAGTATCGGCGGACGGACGGGTTTCGTTCTGACATTTGGGATTCTCCGTTGGGGGTGTTGGAAATCTGAAGAGGGGTTCAGGGCTAGGGCGATCGAGTCGCCCGACTGAAACAAGAGGCAGCATATGTCTCATGTTTCGGACCGGGATGCAAGAAACAAAATACGAAATTTGTATTTTGTTCGATCATGGCGGGCAGCAGAGCCGAACGTCGGCGATCCCATCCTTCACTTCGACTTGGACTCGTTCGCTCATGGAGGAAGGCCTTTCGCTACTTGTCCTTCTTTTCTTTCTTGGGCTTCTTCCCGCCGTCGCGGATCGCCATCAGTCCGTTCTTGGTGCCGACGTAAGCGGTCCCGTCCGGACCGAGGGTCACCGGGTCGAGGACGTTGTTCCAGAACCCGCCGTTTCCGACCCAGACCTCGAAGGCTCGTTCGCCGGTTTCCCAGTCCAGGGCGCCGAAGTACCAGCCGTTGATCGGGATGCCGAGCACCGGCTGCCCCTCTTTCACAGAATAGGTGTAGATGAGGCCGGTGGCCGTCGAGAGCCGGGGCGTGGTTTGCGCGCGAAACTCTTCGGTGTGCCAAACGAGCTCGCAGCCGCTGTAGTCCTCTAGTACGTGGACGCGCGTGAGGCCGGCCACGGTCTCGAGCGGGTTTCCAAAGGGGCCAGGATACCCAGCGTTGTTTTCCAAGACTAGGTCGTTGCCATAGCCGATTGGCGAGTTCTCGGTCGCGCTGGCGCCCTCTTCGAACATGGGGAACTGGCAGATCTGCTCTCCGGTCTGACGACGATAGACGTTGAGGTTGATTCGTCCGGCGGAGTTATCCGCGATGGCGAT
>CP070713.1:2431284-2434604 GCA_020351445.1 Myxococcales bacterium | reverse complement strand
GCTCGGATCGATTGAGGACCAGTTGATGGCCGTCCGGGTCGAAGGCCCTGAAGCCATCGTTGCACTCGAAGCGATATGGCGCGATCAGGGTGAAGGGCTCGGACAAGGACGGATAAGCCTCCACCGACCGCCGGTACCCCTCGGCGACCTCCGAAAAGCTCCGCCTCGCGACTTGCTGTAGGCGTTCCCAACTCTCGGCAGGCACGCCCGGTTCGACCTCGTATTGGAGCACGCGGATCCGCTGCGGTGCGGGTCCCGCCTCGACCTCGGCCAAGCCGACGCCCAGCTGCCGTGGACATGGGCCGAGTGAAGCGGTGGCATGTCGCGGGCGGTCCTCACGGTAGATGGTGCCCGATCCGATGTCGATCAGGTACCGGCGCTCGACACTTGCGCGCTCGGTGCCCGACAGCCACTCACGGCCGACTTCGATCATCGTGCGGTCGTAGAGCAGCTCGACTTTGGGCGTCGATCCCGGCCGCGCCCCGAGCCAGGCGCCCAGACGCTGCTCGGACTGCGGCGTCGGGGCTTCCGCTCGCAGTGCTTCGGCGAGCTGCGACGAGCCCGCCAGCAGTCGCGCCACGCGCCGGAGGTCTCCCGCTCGAATCTCCTGTTGGAGGCGGCCGACGAAACGGCCAAGACCCGATGGCGTCGGCTGCGGCGCGACGCTGATGATGCGCTCGAGCGCCGCGTCGACCGATGGGGCGTACTGTGCCTTGCCGATGCCCACGCGTGTGATCGCGGTGAGCAGATCATCGAGCGCCTCGGCGAGCTCATTCGCTGGGCCTTGTTTGGGCGGACGAGCGGCGATCGAAGCATCGGGGGGTGGCGGCGAGGAGTCCTCGCGTTGCTCCAGCCCGGCGATGAACCTCAGGGCGGCCAAGACGTGCGGACCGTCATTTCGGCCGTCGCTCGAGACACACCAGAGCTCCTCATCACGAAGGCTCAGTGTGACCATCTCGATGCGGCCTTCGGCCTCGATGTCCATCGTCAGACGCCGAACCACGCCCTCTTCCGCCACCGCGTCGAGAGAACGCAGGTGTCGAACCGCGGCGTCACGCAGCCGAGTGGACATCGTCCTGCTCCTCTCGCCTCAAGACATCGTGTTTGCGTTTGAGCTCGAAGCGGACCGTACCGGGGGCCCATCGGAGGTCGAGGGTCAGCACCTCGCCGACCAACCCGCGCGCGACGTCGTCGCGCCCTTCCCGCTCGACTTGCTCGGCGCGATGCAGAAACGACTTCGCCATCGCACGCACCAGGATGGGATTGCGCTCGATCCGAGGGCGATCGACCTCGATCGCGCGCCGAAACGCGGGCAACGCAAGCGCGTATTGTTCCCGGCGTGCAAACGCCATCCCGATGCCGATCAACGGAACCCCCCAGCCTTTACGGCGAGCCGCTGCGGATTCGAAGCGGGCGACCGCCCAGGTGGTCCGCCCGAGCAAGAGCCACAGTCGGCCCATGAAATAGTCGCGCCAGCCGAGCACGATGGCGGGCAGGCTGTCGCGTGCCCCCTTGCGCGCCACTGGCTTGTCACCGACCTCCGACCAGTCGATGGTTGCAGCCTCCTCGCCCCGAAGCTCCATGCGGGCTGCGATGGCGGAAAGCGCGTCCTCGATGGCCGCGCGAAGGGCCGGAATCGAAGTCGCGTTGTGTCTCTCGGTCAGCTCGTCGAGCACACGGCCGTCGCCGATGCGCGCTACGGTTCGAACGGCCTGCGTCGCAATGGCGACATCCGCGTGATCGAGGAACTTGGCGATGAGCTCCGTGTGCTCGGAAGAACCCAGGCTCTCCATGGCTTCGAGCATGTGAAGTAGCAGTTGGGGTTGATCCTCTTCGAGGGAGCTTCGCACTTCCGCGAGACCGCGATAGTCGCCGTGCATGCCGAGCGCCGCGGCAAGCGCGATCCGCTCCTCGTTGACGAAGCTGCGTTCGTATCGCTCCGCCAACGCCGGATGGACGCGAGCGTCGTCGATGCCCCCAAGAACACGGGCTGCGCGCGCGACGAGCTCTCCACGCTCGGCCTCGACCACGGCTATCAATGCCGGCACCAGGCGAGGATCGGTGGCGTAACGAAGCGAGGCGATGAGCCCGATCCGTGATTCCAAGGGCACGCCTCCGTCCGTGCCCTCGATGATCGCGCTAACGTGGTGAGCCATCGCGTCGGGCAGCTCCGAAATGCGCATCAGGAGCAGCGCCCGCTGGTCCCCCGGCAGGACGTGGATCGGTTCGACACTCGACTGCCCGTCCCAGAACGTACGCACCGCTTCTTCCGTTCGTTGCGCCAGGCGTTTCCATTGATCGTACTCGTGACGCGCTTCGCGGCCCTTCGTCCCCGGGAGCTCGGCGCGTGTCAGCGCCAGCTCGTGACCGAGCTCGACGTCTCGAAGCTCGGCGATGGTTTGGATCGCCCTACGCACGGCATCGGTGTGCAACAGGCGGCGGTCGCCCATGCGCTCCCGAAGCCGAGCCAACGCGGCGCGCCGCTGTCGCCTGGAGCCTGCGCGAAGGACGGCGACGATGGTGGCAACATCATCGATGCGTTCGACCGAGAGCCCATCGGCCCCGCTGGTGCTCAGACGCCCGAGAAACGACGGGTCGGCAGCCACCTCCGTGGGCGGTCGCACCGACGGATGCCGAGCGGCCGCCGAATCGATGCTCTGCATTCCGATCTCTTGAAGGTCGCTCGCCGCAACTATGCGTACGAGCGCCCGCGCGACTTCGATATCATCCGCATCGGTGGGGCACCCGAGCTCTTCCCGAGGGTCGGCGTACTCATTGCCGGCGATCCCTTCCCGCAAGCAAAGCTCGAGCGTATCCAAATCAGCGTCCGTATTGTGCGCCACGTTACTGTTCTCAGGATAGACAAGAGACGCCCCGACCCCCCAAATCGCGCGCGTAGATTCTGGCAATTCGTTCAGGGCTTGCTTGCCTAGATTGCCAACTGCAAGCGCAGAGTGACGACCGTGAACGCCCTGTTGAGCGGTTACCTCGAAACCCTGGTCGGCGAGCAGTCCGGCGACCTGGTGGTCGATGAGCTTTTGATGCTGATGCACGCGTAGGGTGGGCGCTCATGCGGCCGCAAGATCGGCCGTGACGAGCTCTCCGAGGACCGTGCCGGCTGAGCGGGTCTTCATCGACGCCAAACCGAAGGCTTGCAAGGTAGGCGCACCATCACGGGGGTTCAGATCGAAAACCCGTTCGGCGCCTAAGGTTTGGCTCTTGGCTGGCGCGGCCTATTGGGAAGGCCCAAAATGCCGGCTCGATGGAGATCTGGAGAGAGTTTCGGTTCGAGGCTGCGCACCTGCTTCCGAACCTCCCGG
>CP070713.1:2427390-2431184 GCA_020351445.1 Myxococcales bacterium | reverse complement strand
GGTGGTACAGGTCTCTTTTTTTATTTAAGCAATGATACAACTCTCATCGGAAACTCACTAAACTCTAATCTTGATGCAGGATTTAGAGTAGTAGATTGTCATAACATTTATGCATACCTCAATAATTTTAGAGGCTCGACCATTAATACTCCTCGAGTGCGCGAAGGCGTGGAAGGTCGCTCGCATCGAACGTCTTGCTCATCACGAACTTCGCGTCGCTCTCGAGCTTGGCGAAATCCTGCTCGATCGGCGCATAGCCGCTGTGGGTCCAGTCGATGAACCAGACGTTGTCCACCTCGTCACAGATGACGTTGGCGTAGTTCAGATCGCCATGGACGAGGCAGATCTCGCTGTCGACGCCGTCCGGGTTCCCGGCAACCAGACGCAGCAGCTTGGCGAGTTGCTCGGGGTCGACCCGGCCTTCGGACGGAAGCTCGCCCTCGAGGTAGCCGAGGATCAACTCCGAGTTCTGCACGAGCCATTTGACCTGCTTCTCGGCATGCAGTCCGAACGTCCGGTAGGGGACGACCCAGGTCGTCTCTCGCGTGTTCCGGTAGAGTTTCTCCGCGAGCAAGGCCAGGGACTTGTCCAAACGAGCAAGGAACCGATTCAACGTCTCGTCGCTGTCGGCCTCCTCGAAGGTGTCCTGCAGCGTACGCGGACTTCCCTCCATCGCGGCGAGCTCCATGCCGACGCCGATCGAGTCCTCGGCCGCTACGGGATAACCGAAGGTTGGTACGTGCTTGCCGAAGAAATCCTTGACCTGATGGTAGCCGTCCAGCTCCCGCCGCATCTGGGCGAAGTTGTCGACCTTCAGGACCATCGGTTCCGTCCGCGCCTGTCCCTTCCACCCGTTGGCTAGCAGCAGCAGACTGCCGCTGTAACCTCCCGCCAGCGGTCGCACCTCGGCGCGCGTCCAGTTCAGGCAGAGCATTTCGAGGATGCGTCGCTGAGGGTCGGCCAGAGCGTCGCGCGTCTCGCGGGGCAGGATCTCCGGGGGGCGGCACTCCAGTGCGGCAAGCGAGGAGGCGTCCACGCCTGTGTACTCGGCCACATCCCGCAAATCGAGTAACACCCGCACTCCACTGCTGGGGAAATTGTGCCGCAGGGCAGCGAGGTGAGCTTCCTGAGTCGCGCTACCGACGAGATGCGGAGAGACGGCGACCTTTGGGAAGCCGAGCACGTTCCGCAAGTACGAAGCCAGGGCGAGGATCCGGCGCTCGGTGTGACATCCGACCACGAGGAAGCGAGGATCGGATTCGCCCCGCGGGCCATCGATCGACCCGCTCGCCTCTTGACCCGAGATCCCGCCCCACAGATCCCGCCAGGGAATGACGTCGGAGGCACTGGGCAGAACCCGCGCCCCCGTCAGGACCGGCTCGAAGACTTCCGGGATCGGACCGTCGCCACGCAGGACTATCAGCCGAGGTCCGCCGCTCGAACCTTCGGCCGCCACGACCGCGCGCAGGAACGATGGAAGGGGTCCGTTCCCGTAGGCCTTGCTCCGACCCAGCAACCGGTCGATCTCCGCCCCGCCGACATTGAACGGTGAAGCGGCGAAAGGCGGCTCGTTGCTGAGAAACTCCTTGGTCAGCCCGTCTCCGATGACGATCGTTCGCATGGGTACCTTCGATTCCGGACTCGAACCAGCGGCCTATGAGTCCTGAGTTCTGCGCAAGAGCACAATGGTAATGTCGTCTGCCTGGGGCACCGTTCCTCGATGCCGATCCACCTCGTCGAGCAAGCACTGAATCGTTTCGGCGCAAGGCTGGAGGCGACACTTTCGCACAACCGCCGCCACGCGATCCTTACCGAACATCTCGCCCTCGGAGCTCTCGGCCTCGAACACACCGTCGGTAATCAAGCCCAGGATGTCGCCCGGGGCCAGGTCAATGACCTGCGGATCCTTCGTCGCGGTCGTGGGGAAGAAGCCCAGCGGGAGACTGGACGCGCCGACCCAAGCGAACTCGTCGCGCGTTGTGCGAAAGTGCATCAGGGGAGCTTGGCCCGCCGCGTGATACCACACCCTGTGCTCCTTGAACTCGAGCAGACCCATGAACGCGGTGACGAAGCGATTGTCGCCGAGATCGTCGCAGAGCTGGTCATTCAGGTGCCGATGCACATCGCCAAGTCCGGTTTGCAGCCGCGAGGCCAGCCGAAGCATGGAACGAACTTGCGTCACGCTCAGTGCCGGGCCGATACCGTGCCCCGTGGCATCGGCCAGGAGAGTCATCAAGCTACCGTCTCCCCACGGGACGAGGTCGAAGGAGTCGCCTCCAGTTTCCTCTGCGGGGCGGCTGATCCCGGCCACGTCGTAGCCGGGCACGGCCGGCATCTCTCGCGGCAGCGTACGCAGCTGAATCTCGCGCGCGACGGCGATCTCACGCTCCAGCCGCGCTTTCACCAGGCTGTCTCTGTGATACTGCGCATTGCGAATCGACAGAGATGCGAAGTGCGAGAGCTCTCTTAGGAACAACCGGTCTCCCGCGTCCAGCCGCCAACCCCGCGGGCCGTGGATCTGCAGGACCCCGATACTCTTGCTCGATTCGTCCCGAAGTGGAAGTGAGATGGTTGTTGCACCGTCATCGTCGCGCTCACAGACACTGGGGTCGTTTCGTCTCAATGCTTCGTACGCGAGGGTCTTCCATCTCTCACGATCCTGGGCTGTCACCTCCCCGGACTGGCGCAGGAACGCATTCACCAAGCTGTCGCTATCGGTGTCGTGTAGGTAGATCCCTCCCCCGACTACTCCGAGCTCTCCGACCGCGGTGTCCAGGAACGATCTCAGCACGTCGTCCAGCGACAGTGAGGAGTGGATTCGTCGAGCCGCCGAGAGAATCTGTGCTAGCCGCCATAGCTTCGTCTCCAGCGACAGGCCGGCTGTCTTCTCCGGACCATCGCTCGAGTTCGAGCGTTGCGTCATGCTCGCGTCCTCTCCATCACAAGACCACGCCCTGCATAACCAGTGCCGACATCTTCTCCGTCGTTTCTGCCGCAGCCTTCTTCATCACCTCGCGGATCTCTCGGTACTCTTCCTTGATCCGGTTGAAGTCCTCGCGCTCGAGCACGAAGACGTCGCAGTAGGTCATCGCGCGCACGCCGGCGGTCCGCTTCTCACCGAGCATCAGCGACAGGTCGCCGAAGTGCTCGCCAGCCTCCAAGGTCCCGTGCGATCGCCGCCCCTCGTCGCATACGATCTCGGCCGTTCCCGCGCTGATGAAGTAGATCCCGTTTCCAAGCTCGCCTTCGCGCGTGATGTAGCTCTGCGGCACGCAGATCTGAGGCTTCAAGGCCACGAGCAGAACGTTGCGCAACGGCGGCTTACAATGCCGGAAGAGGGGAACGTGGTCGATCAGCTCGCGGGTCAGCTGGAGCAGGATTTCCAGTCGGATCGGCGCCGGCAGGTCGACGAGAAGACGGCGCTCGTTCATGCCGCGGAAGCGTGTCCAGATGTATTCGTAGTAGCTTTGCACCTGTTCGTTGAGCTCAGTCGAAACCTTGCGAGAGCGCAGGTACTGATTCACGGTCTCGACCCGATTCCAGAAAGCCGTCTTGGCCGAGTCCAGGCTGCTCAGCAGCGAGGCGATGTTGCCGATGACGAAGGCGTACATCGAGGCGCCGAACAGGATCGCGACCATGGCGAACACGTATTCGACGTTTCGGTTGGGTGTGATGTCGCCGTAGCCGACCGTTGTCGTCGTCACCACCGCCCAGTAGAGCGACCGAAGATACTGCGTTCCCGGCGACTCCGACTGAATGCCTTGAAGCACGGTCCAGGAATCCTCGGGAAAGCC
>CP070713.1:2424159-2427290 GCA_020351445.1 Myxococcales bacterium | reverse complement strand
TTCAAAAAGGGGACAGTCCCCTTTTTGAAAGGGTTAACCGGCGGCGTTTGGCACTGGCCGCGCCGCTCTTGATGTCCGATCCCATCCCGCGTACCCTTCGCATTGGGGACGGTGGATGGTTTCGAGAGCACCGTACTACGAACTGGAGGTTCGCGTCCGCAAGACGCTGGCGGCGGATGGGAGGAGCTCCTCGCACTCGACGGTCTACTGCCCCAGGCAGATGCGCACGGTTCGCGTCAACGAATGCGTCGACTGTCAAGAGTACATCGGGCTCTCTTTCGACCAGGAGGAGCAAAGCGCGCTGCTGCATTGCTATGAAAGCAGCGCGACGTCCCCACGGCAGTCGCTACGGCGCTTTCTTGAAGCGGGAGAGCGTGAATGATTATTTCGAAGGCTCCACCAGCGTGCGGATTGCACGCCGGTTTCACGCATCATGAGCCTGAATGTTCAATGCGTGACCGAAGACGTGAGCCTCCGCGCGTTGGCGAGCTGCTTGCTCGATGGCGGCTACAGCGGCGCACCGGTAGTCGACGGCGAAGGTAGGCCCGTGGGCGTCGTCTCCAAAACCGACCTTCTGCGGCATGGCGTTGCTCCGGAGGGTCGTGTGAGGGACATCATGACCTCGATGTCCTTCACGCTGCACGAAGACCAGCCGGTTTCGAAAGCCTCGGCCTTGATGGCATACGAAGGCATCCACCGGCTTCCCGTGGTCGACGCCGCCGGGAAAGTGGTTGGGCTTCTATCGTCATTGGACATCCTGCACTGGCTCGCATGCAAGACGGGCAACTCGGTTCCAGCTCCGCGCTCGCGCCGCAGCCGCCGCTAGGGCGCTGACACTGTCGGGCCTGGAATTAACCCTTTTTAAAAGGGGACTGTCCCCTTTTTACTGGAGTTGGGTGAGGATGAAGGCGTAGTCGAAGGCGGTTTCTTTTAGGTGGTCGTATCGGCCCGATGCGCCTCCGTGGCCGGCGTCCATGTTGATCCTGAACACCAGAGGATTGCTGTCGGTTTTCAGCGCGCGGAGCTTTGCGACGTACTTTGCGGGCTCCCAGTACATCACCTGGCTGTCGTTGAGCGATGTGCGCACAAGTATCGCTGGGTAGGGATGTGCCTCGATGTTGGTGTACGGGCAGTACGCCTTGATGCGGAAGTAGGCGTCACGCTCGTTGGGGTCACCCCATTCCTCGTACTCGCCGACGGTGAGGGGAAGGGTGTCGTCGAGCATCGTGTTGAGGACGTCGACGAAGGGAACGATCGACACCACTGCGTGGAAGAGATCGGGGCGCAGGTTGGTGACCGCGCCCATGAGTAGTCCGCCGGCGCTGCCTCCCTGGATCGCCAGGCGCTCGCTCGATGTATACCCACTTGCAACCAGGTGTTCGGCAACCGCGATGAAGTCCGTGAAGGTAGTCATCTTGTGTTCCATGCGGCCCCTGTCGTGCCATGGCTTGCCGAGCTCGCCTCCGCCGCGAACGTGCGCGATCGCGTAGGCGACCCCCCGATCGAGCAAGCTCACGCGCGCGTGGGAGAATCCGGTGGGGTACGGGTAGCCGTACGACCCATATCCGACGAGCAACATCGGGGCGGAGCCGTCCTTGGCGGTGCCCTTCCTGTAGACGACCGAAACGGGAACCCGGCTCCCATCTCCGGCGGTCGCCCAAAGGCGCTCCGATCGATACTCGGACGGATCGTATCCTCCCAGCACCTCGATCTGCTTCACCAGGCGTCGCGACCTCGATCGAACATCGTAGTCGAACACCGAGTCCGGCGTCTTCAGGGACTCGTAGCGAAAGCGATAGGCACGTGTCGAGAACTCCTCGTTGGCGCCCGGGTAGAGCGCGTACACCGGCTCGTCCATCGGGACGCGGTGCGAACCGCCATCGGTAAAGGGCGAGACCCGAATGAACGGAAGCCCAGCCTCACGCTCGCGCAGCACGTAGAAGTCCTCGAAGACATCCAAGCCTTCGACCATCACTTCGTCGCGATGAGCAACGACCTCTTCCCAAGAGGCAAGACCCGGACTGCGGACCGGCGCTCGGACGATACGGAAGTTTCGGCCGCGGTCGTTCGTGCGGATCAGGAAGTCGCCGCCGCGGTGAGCGACGTCGTATTCGTGGTCCTGTTTTCGCTCGGCGATCAGATGCCATTCGCTCGTGGGGTCGGACGCCGGCAGGAACGCGATTTCGCTGGTGGTATGACTGAACACGCCCCGAAAGACGTATTGCCCGCTCCTCGAACGCCAGACCGCAACCCGGAATCGCTCGTCATCCTCCTGGTAGGTGAGGGCGTCTTCGCCGCTGGTTCCCAATCGATGCCGCAAGGCCTGGTAAGGCCGCTTGGTCTCATCGTCTACCGTATAGAAGAACGTCCGACTGTCGCTCCCCCAAGCAACCGACTTCACCTTTTCGATGCGCTCGGAGAGGACCTCGCCGGTCCGCAGGTCTTTGATCTGAAGCGTGTAGTCACGGAATCCAGTCTCATCGAGAGAGAACGCGAGGTAGTTGCCGTCCGGCGATACCTCGTACACACCGAGACCGAGAAACGGGTGGCCTTCGGCGAGCGCGTTCATGTCGAGGAGAACTTGCTCGGTGTTGCTCTCGTCGGGCTTGCGTCGACAGTAGGTCCGATACTGTTTGCCCTCTTCGGTGCGATGGTAATACTCGAACGCGCCCTTGCGGTACGGCGCGCTCTGATCGGTTTCCTGAATGCGCCCGACGATCTCGTCGTAAAGCGTTTTCTGAAGCTCGGCGGTCGGTGCCATGAAGTCTTCGGCAAACGCGTTCTCCGCCTCCAAGTACGCCGTCACCTCGGGCGAGTCTTTGTCGCGCAACCAGAAGTAGTCATCGACACGCGTGTCGCCGTGGAGAGTGACGGTGTGCGGATGCTTGGGCGCGGCGGGGGGGAGCATGGAAGGGGGTTGGGTTTGGGCAGGAGGAGTTTGAGGTGTTGCGCAACTTGGCAGGGTTAGGGCGAGGAGGATAAGGAGGGGCAGAGGCATCTGCGCGGAGGTGTAGCAGGGACAGCGGCAGAGTCAGCACCAGTGTTCCGCAACTGCATCACCGGAGAACGGCTCGCGACGCACGTGCTCGCAAGCGGGGCCCGCTCGGCCGTCCCCCTACGCCAACACACGT
>CP070713.1:2420854-2424059 GCA_020351445.1 Myxococcales bacterium | reverse complement strand
TGATTCAGGACGAGGCGCGGCACGTGCACTACGGTGTGCTCGCTCTTCGCGACCACTTCAGAAACGAGCTCAGCGAAGCCGAGCGACACGAGCGTGAGGATTGGGCGTTCGAGGTCGCGCTCCTCATGCGCAACCGCTTCCTTGCCTTTGAGGTGTACGAGGAGTGGTTCGAGCACAAGCTCACGCGCAAGGAATGGGCTAAGTTCGTCACCAACTCGCCCGGGTTTTCGATATTCCGCCAAGTGATGTTCAAGCGTTTGGTCCCGAACCTCCGTGAGATCGGGCTACTCAGCGACCGCATCAAACCGCACTACCAGCGGGCGGGGCTGATGCAGTACGCGGATGGCCAATCCGCTACCCAGTTGAGCGGCGACCAAATGATCGCCGATCTCGACGCAGCCTGAGCAGCACGCTCAGGATTCGGCGACGACGATCAGCAACGAGTCGGCGTCCACCTGTTCCCCGGCGTCCACCGTGACCTGAGCGACCGTTCCGTCTTGCGGCGCGGTTACGGTGTGCTCCATCTTCATGGCCTCTATGATCAAGAGGACCTGCCCCGCCTGCACCGAGTCGCCCTCCCCGACACGGAGCTCGATGACTTTGCCGGGCATCGGCGCGACGCAGCCGCCGGCGGGAATCGCGAGCGACTTGTCCGGGAAGCGGGGCTTGAGGACCAAGCCGACGTTGAAGCGGGCGGTGTGGACGTACGTCCGGTCAGCGTCGAAGGTGATTCGCGCGTTCCACCGGTGCGAGCCTTCTTCGAGGGTCAGGTACGGCGGCTCCCAGGAGACCACGCGAACGTCGCGCTCCTCCTCCCCGGTCCAAACCGTGAAGCGGTTGTCGCCGAGGTGGCGATAGTCGACGCAAGCCTCACGATCACCAACGACATATTCTACCGATTGCGGCGTGTGGTAGTTGTTTCGCCATCCCGAAGGGACATGAGGTACGAGAATCCGCCCCCGATCGCGCTGCTGTTGCTCGGCAAGCGCCGCAGCCATCGCCGCGCGTTGCTCATCGGATTCGGAGGCACCTTCACCAAGCGCCTCTTGCAGATGCCGGTCGATGAAGTGGGTGTCGATGTCGCCGGCAATGAACTCAGGATGCTCGAGAACACGGAGCAAGAGCTGCCGGTTGGTCGTCACCCCCTGCACGCTCAGTGACCGGAGCGCGCGCCGCATCCGTTGAATGGCAAGTGGTCGGCTCTCGCCGGAGGTGATGATCTTCGCGAGCATCGGATCGTAGTGAATGCTGACCTCGCTGCCCGCTTCGACACCGCTGTCGACCCGCAATCCTTCGGCTGGCGGCAGGTCCCAGTCCACGACCGTTCCGCTTTGCGGCAGGAAACCGGCGCCTGGGTCTTCGGCGTAAAGGCGAGTCTCGATCGCAGCGCCTTCAAAGCGGACCGCCTCTTGCGACATGCGAAGCGCCTCGCCTTGCGCGATCAAGATCTGCTCTTCAACCAGGTCGAGCCCCGTGACGCACTCGGTCACCGGATGCTCGACCTGTAGACGCGTGTTGACCTCGAGGAAGTAGAAGCGTCGATCGGGCGCCAGAATGAACTCGACCGTACCCGCATTCTGGTACGCGATCGCTTTGCCGCACAGCACCGCGGCCTCACCCATTTCGTTCCGGAGCGCCGTGTCGAGCGCGGGCGAAGGCGTCTCTTCGATGATCTTTTGGTGCCGGCGTTGAATCGAGCACTCTCGCTCGTTGAGGTGGATCAGGTTGCCGTGGTGGTCGCCGAGAATTTGGATTTCAACGTGGCGCGGATCTTCGATGTATTTCTCGACCAACAAAGTGCCGTCGCCAAAGGAGCTCTCGCCCTCCCGCGCGGCCGACGTGATGGCATCCGAAAGCTCGGCTTCTTGCCGAACCAGCTTCATGCCCTTGCCGCCACCACCGGCACTTGCTTTGAGCAGGACGGGAAAGCCGATCTCGATCGCCTCTTTCGCCAGAACCTTCGGATCTTGGCTCGAACCGTCGTATCCGGGAATCACCGGGACGCCGGCCCTCTCGGCCAGCGCCTTGGCTTCCCGTTTTGAGCCCATCGAGCCAATGGCATCGGGTGTGGGGCCGATAAAGGTCACGTCGGCCTCGCCGCAGGCCTGGGCGAAAGTCGCGTTCTCGGCCAAGAAACCGTACCCGGGATGGATCGCATCGCTGTTTGTCAGCGCTGCGGCTTCGAGGATCTTGTCCACGCGCAGATAGCTTTCGGTACTCGGAGCTGGGCCCAAGCGAACCGCCTCGTCAGCCTCTGCGACGAACGGCATGTCCGCGTCGGCGTCCGAGTACACCGCCACGGTGGCAATGCCCATCTTGCGGCAAGTCCGCATGATCCGACGGGCGATTTCCCCACGGTTGGCAACGAGAATCTTCTGAATCGGTCTGGACAACGCGCGCTCGCTCCCTAGTGACGAAAGACGCCCCATGATGTGGTCCCTTCCACGGGAGCGTTGTACGCAGCGCAGAGGCTGACCGCGATCACCGTGCGCGTGTCGCGTGGATCGATGATGCCGTCGTCCCAGAGCCGCGCGGTCGCATAAAGCGCTGTGGACTGATCCTCGATTTGTTTCTCCGTCATCATCTTGGCGATCGTGAGCTTCTGCTCGTCGACCTCGATGCCCTTCTTGGCCGCTGCGTCGCGCTGAATGATGTCGAGCACGCCCGCAAGCTGCTTGCCGCCCATGACCGCGATCTTGTGATTGGGCCAGGTGAAGAGGAAGCGCGGACAATACGATCGGCCGCTCATCGCATAGTTGCCGGCGCCGTAGCTCGAGCCGGTCATGATGGTGATCGCCGGAACCGTGCTGTTGGAGACGGCGTTAATCATTTTAGCGCCGTGCTTGATGATCCCGTTCTGTTCGTACTGCTTGCCAACCATGAAGCCGGTGGTGTTCTGGAGGAACACGAGCGGAACGTTGCTGCTGTTGCAGAGCTGGATGAATTGCGCGCCCTTGTTGGCGCTGTCGCTGAAAATCGTGCCGTTGTTGGCGATGATGCCGACCGGGAAGCCGTGAACGTGGGCCCAACCGCAGAGCATGGTCTTGCCATAGAGCGGCTTGAACTCGCTGAAGCGCGAGCCGTCGACGATTCGGGCGATGACCTCGCGCTGGTCAAAGGGCAGGCGCACGTCCGAGGACGCGATCCCGAGAAGCTCCTCCGGGTCGTGGAGCGGCGCTTCCACCGGACGGGGCCGAAGCCTACC
>CP070713.1:2411028-2420754 GCA_020351445.1 Myxococcales bacterium | reverse complement strand
GTTCATGTAACCGAGCTCCCGTGGCGCCGGGCGACGTCCGTCCGGGCTCGGTACCCAGCGAACGAGTGATAGGCTGATCTGCGACCCAAAGCCGGCACCGAGCCGCAGTGCGTATTGAATCGGATAGCTACCGCCCCTCGAGAGGTTCAGCGAGCCCAGCTCCGGATCGACCTCCTTGAAGTTCGCAACCGGTGGGACCATCCCCGTCTCGAGGATCTTGATCGCCGTTGCATCTTCCACGCCCGCGCCCATCGCGTGGCCGGTCATCCCCTTGGTATTTGCGATCACGATTTGGTCGGCATTGGCGCCGAACACGCTGCGAAGAGCGCTGATCTCGGCCTGGGCGCTGCCTCCCCGCGCCGGGGTGTAGGTCTCGTGCGACACGAAGACCGTCTGGGGCGCGATCTCGGCCCGATTGATGCCGTGTCGCGCTTCGCAGTCGGCGATCAACTGCTCCATCAAGCCTTGGATGTGATCGATGTTCAGGCGGCTGCCATGATACGCGCTGTTGGCAGTGACCGTGCCGAGCACCTCCACGATGGGCCGAAGGCCGCGTTCCCGCGCTGCGTCCGCGCTTTCAACGACCATCCCCGATGCGCCCATCCCCAGGATGAGACCATGACGGCGCCGGTCGAAGGGCAGGGCGGCCTCTTCGAGCACTTCGTCCGTGGCGGCGGCGCCGCTTGCGAGGAAGCCTGCGCCTATCCATTCCATGAGGTTGTCGCTGGTCACGTTGTCGGCGGTGACGATGACGACTCGTCGACAGCGCCCCCGCGCAATCCAGTCCTCTGCAAGCGCGACGGCCTGCGTGCCACTGGCGCACGCCGAGTTGATCTGGGTGTTCGGCCCGCGGGCGCCGATGTACTCGGCGAGCTGAGAGTGCCCCATCGAAAGCGCCTTGAAGAGGAATCGACGATCGAACGTGTAGGGATCACGCTCGAGGTCACTTTGGAGCTCCCCGATTCGGCGGTCGAGCTCGACTGCAATCGGGGTGCCGCTTTCTTCGGTGGCCATCCGTGCGCGCAAGCTTCGGAGCTCTTCCAAGAGCTTGCGCTGTGCATCGCTCTCGAAGTATTGCCGGAGGTCGCTCGCAAACGTGTCGAAGCCAGGAAATGCCGAGCCGAAGATGACGCCGGTCTCGTCCTGCATCGCGTCGGGCAGGCCCCAACGGTCCGGGAGCTTCGTTCCCTTGGTTGTGGTTTTGTAGTGCATGACCAGGGGGATCCCGGCGTCGCGCAGGGCCTCAACACCCGCTGCGACCGCCATCCGAGTGGTCGAGTCCATCGCCGCCGCGCGCTCCTCGGGAATGCCGAAGTCGGTCGACAGGCCGATGTCACCGCCGCGGCCCGCAAGCTTGATCACCTCGGACGGCGAGTCGATCGTCTCGAATCGAGGTTGACCCTTGTCCGATTTGACCAATCGCGTGATCTTCTTGTCGGCCATTGCGCGGCGCAGCCCGATCGGAATCACGTCGATGAAGGGCTTGCCGTGTAGCATTCGATCGACGTTGTCGTCGGCGAAGATCTTATCGGCGCCAGGTAGGCCGATGCAGGCGCCGGTAACCACCACCGGCTCTCCGCTATCGACGGGGCTCGCGCCGCGGTAGATCTCCATGCCTCGGTCGAGGAAGTCGGCGAACAAACGCCCAAGCTGAACATATCGATCGCCGGTGGCTGCCGATGAGCCAGAACGGACGGGCCTGCTTGGGGGTGCCGCAACGGCGGCAGGCCGCGGTGTCGGAACAGGAGCAGGCGCTCGCAGCGATACCTCGCTGGTGCTCGCCTCCGGTGCCCGTCGCTCACTCTTCGGGGCTCCGTGACCGGTTGCATAGAGACCGGTCAGCGCCGCGTTGAAGGACGGGAGATCGCCAACCTTCGGATGGTTGGTGAACAACGATAACGTGCCAGCCTCCTTGCCAAGCACGTCCTCGGTGAAGCCGGCCAGCGCTGACTTTGGACCCACCTCGATGAACACCCGCACCCCCGCCTGGTACAGCGTCTGCAGCCCTTTCACGAACTGCACGGGAGACGCGATCTGCTGGCCGAGGATGTCGATCATCTCGTCGGTCACGTCGGGTCCCATCGGGTAGAACTCTCCGCTGATGTTGGCGACGATCGGGATCTTCGGGGACTCGATGCCGAGGCGCGCGAGTTGCTTCTTCAACGGCTCGCTAGCAGGTGCGACGATCTGCGTGTGAAACGCATGACTCACCGGCAATGGAATCGCCCGATGGCCAGCTTTCGTGATCGCCTCCACGGCAGCCGTCACGCCCGGGGTCGACCCACCGATCACCGACTGACCGAAGCTGTTGATGTTGGCGATGACGACATAGCCGTCGGTCGAGTCGACGATCTTTTGCACCTCATCGATCGGGGCCAGAACGGCTGCCATCAAGCCGTTGTCGTCGACCGACACCTTGGTCATCTCGCGACCGCGCGCGCTGACCGCTTCGAGTGCCTCCCGAAAGCCGAGCGCGCCACAGGCGACCAGGGCACCGTACTCGCCTAGACTGTGCCCCATCACCATGTGCGGCGTGATGCCATACGCTGCCAGCAATCGCGTGAGCGCCAAGTCGGTGGCGAGCACCGCTGGCTGGGTGATCGCCGTCTGCCGGAGCGCTTCCTCCGCTTCGGCTTTTGCAGCCTCGTCGTTTGGATCGACGAAGATGATTTCGCTGAGCGGCTTGCCGAGGAGCGGCTTCATCACCTCGTCGGCTTCGCGGAAGGTATCTCCCACGATCGGCTCCACCTCCCGGAGCTCGCGGAGCATGTTCACGTACTGAGAGCCCTGGCCGGTATACAGAAACGCCACTTTGGGTGCCGATCCGGTTTGGTAGAAAATCCCCTGAGGCCGGAGCGCTTTCCACATGGCCGCGTTGTCGGCACGAAGTCCTTTCGCGGCGTTCGTGGCTCGCTTGGTCAGCTCGGTCGCGTCGGCAAAGTCGATGGCGAGCCGCTCGCTCGCGTTGAGGTCCAAAGCGGAAGGCGGTTGGCGGTCGGGCGCTCGGCCGGCCTTCGCATCCTCCAGAACTGCGTCGAGCTTGATGGCAAGCTCGGCCTTCGAGCCGGCACCGAGGACCAGCGAGCCGCGCAACGGCGCTTTGTTGGCCATCGCGATCCCGCCCGGTGCCGGAGCGGGCGCAGATCCCGACGGAACCGATACCTGCGAGCGGCTCTTGCGTTGAATCCTCCCGGGCACGTGCTCCTCGAGCACGGCATGGAAGTTCGTGCCTCCGAAACCAAACGCGCTGACACCTACCCGCCGAACCTCCTTGAAGTCGTCCCACGGCTTGAGCTCGGTGTTGACGTAGAACGGAATTTGACCGAACCCGATCTTGGGATTGGGTGTCTGCAAGCCGATGCTCGGTGGCAACTGCTTGTGGTGCAGGGCCAGCGTGGCTTTGAGCAGACCGGCCGCTCCTGCGGCTCCTTTGAGGTGACCGATGTTCGATTTGACCGATCCGATCGGTATGCTCGACGGCGCCAAGCCCGCGCCCGCAAATGCGTCGACCATGCTTTGCACTTCGACTACGTCGCCGACGCGGGTGGACGTACCGTGACCTTCGATCAGGCTCACCGTCGCCGGATCCTCGCCGGCATGGGCCCACGCCCGCTCGATCGCGAATTTCTGCCCGATGGGATTGGGTGCGGTGATCCCTTTGCCCTTGCCGTCGCTCGACCCGCCAATGCCACGGACCACCGCGTAGATCTTGTCTCCAGCCTCTTCGGCGTCTTCGAGCCGCTTGAGAAGGAAGACGGCCGAGCCTTCGCCCATCACGAAACCGTCGGCACCCTCATCGTAAGGCCGGGTTCCCGTCGCCGACAGCGCCCCGATCTTGCAGAATTTCGTGTAGCTTGGCGCGCTCATGTTGGCGTCGACGCCCCCGGTGAGCACCGCGTCGTAGTCGCCGTCCTCGAGCCCCGAGATCGCTGCGCTGAACGCTGCCATCGCCGATGCGCAAGCGGCATCTGCCGTGAAGTTCGGACCGTGGAAGTTGAAGACGGCAGCCACACGGCCGGCGATGATGTTCGCCAGCTCACCGGGCATCGTGTCCTCGCTGATGTTCGGGAAGTGCGCTCGCACCCGCTCCATCGTCTCATCGACGATCGCGGTTTTCACGTCGTCCGGAAGCGCTTGAAAGCTAGGTGCCCCGTCGAGCTCCCGCGTGAACTCGGGGAAGAAAATGCGGAGCGCGGTTTTGTAGTGCTGGTCCCCGGCCATCGCGTTGCCGAGGATCACCGCCGTGCGGTCACCATCGAGCGGGCGCTCGGGATACCCGTAATCCAAGAGCGCCTCTCGAGCCGACATGATCGACCACTTCTGGGTGCGGTCCATCGCCTCGGCCACCTTGGGCGGTATTGGAAGCTTCCACTTGAGCGGCTCCCAGTTGAACTCCCGGACCCACCCTCCGATTTTCGAATACGTCTTGTCCGGAGCTTTCGGGTCGGGATCGTAATAAAGCGCTGGATCCCATCGGTCGACCGGCGTCTCGCTGATGCTGTAACGCCCCGCGGCGATGTTCTCCCAGAACGACTTGGCGTTTGGCGCGTCCGGGAGTACGGCGCCTACGCCAACGACCGCTATGGCTCGATGTGCTTGGTCTCGCATGTGCGGGCTCCCTCTCTGCTCAGGAGCGCTCGTAAAGCGCGTCTCCCACTTTGTTCATATCCTCGATCAACCCCGCTTGGGCTGCATAGACGTTCGACAGCTGCGCACTCGTTTCGAGCGATTGGACATCTGTCTCGCCGGCGCTCTCCGCACCGACAACCCAACGCACCCCGTCGACCGCAACGCGCTGTGCGGCCTCACGGGCGAAGACCCGAGCCATCGCAGCGATTGTGGCTGCGTCGAACCGCTTCGGTGTCTTCGCGTTGAGCTCGTTGATTTCGGCGCGCACCGCCTGCCGCGCGAACGCCGCGGCGCCCTCGACATAGGAAGCAAGCTCGCCGATCCGAAACAGCACGTGTTGGTTGCGCGTGAGCCGCTTGGCGCGCGCCCGCTCCATGACCTCGGCCATCGCGTGCGCCGCCAAGGCCGCGATGTCGGCGCCGACCCTTGGATGCTCGCTGTGCACCCCTTCGAGACGCCGTGCTAGGTCGTGGTAGTGCTGTCCGCGGGTCTTCAGGTGGTGCTGCCACCGATCGCGGCCGATCGTCATCTCCATGATCTCCGAGGTACCCTCGTAGATCGTCGTGATCCGGACGTCGCGCTTGATCTTTTCGACCATGTATTCCTTCGTGTATCCGTAGCCGCCGTGCCCCTGAATCGCGGCGTCCGCCGCCGCATTTCCCGCCTCGGTGGCCAGGTATTTGGCGATCGCACCTTCGGTGTTGAGCAAGTCGTCACCCCCCTTGTCGATCGCTTCGGCCGTCTGCTCGATGTAAGCACGGGCTGCCTCCAGACGGACGGCATGAGGAACGATCAGCTTATGCGTGTAGCCCTGCTTCTCCGAGAGGGGCGCGCCGCCTTGGATGCGCTCGGTGGAGTACTCGATCGCCCGGTCGAGCGCTGCCCAGCCCGCGCCCAGCCCAAAGGCGGCCACCATCAGCCGCGTGAATCCAAACACCAGTTGCGCCTGCCGCAGGCCCTGACCTTCTTCGAGCCCGACGAGACGATCCGCGTCGACGTATACGTTTTCCAGGATGAGCGCCGTCGTATTGCTCAGGCGGATGCCATGCTTGTCCTCCGGCTTGCCCGACGAAAAGCCCTCGGCGCCGCGCTCGACTACGAACCACGTGGGCCCGCCCGGTGCCTTTGCAAGCACAGTGTAAACATCGGCATGGCCGCCATTGGAGATCCATTGTTTGTTCCCGGTGATCTCGTATCCGGCGACCTTTCCGTCCTTTTCTATGGGTACCGCAACGGTTTTGAGCGCTGCGAGGTCGCTGCCGGCGGCCGGCTCGGTCGCCCCGTAGGCCATGAGAAGGCCCTCTTCGGCGATGCGGCTCAGCCAGTACTCTTTTTGCTCGGGCGTGCCGCCGAACACGATGGGATCGCTTCCTAGGAAGGTGGCCAACACGCCCGTCGCGAGGCCGACGTCGATTCGGGCCATCGCTTCGCAGACGCGATAGACGTCGAACGCCCCACCGCCCATCCCGCCAAACTCCTCGGGGATGAACACCAGCTGCACGCCGAGCTCCTCGCTGCCGATCGCGCGGACGAGCTCCTCGGGGAAAATGTCCTTCTCATCGAATTCGAGAAGCTTCTCATCTGCGAGATTTGCCTTCGAGAAGTCCTCGAGCGAATCGAGAACCAAGCGGAGAGATTCCGCGTCGAGGGTGCTGGTGTCAGCCATGGGATCAACCACCTCATCACCGCCGCAGATATTGCGCCGGAAGTCGTTGCTTGCGCAGGGGCACGCCGCGGTTAAGCAGCTTCCATGCCACGGCGATCATATTGCGCCGGCGCACCATGATCCACGGTCCATCGTGCACCGCTTCAAGATGCGAAAGCGGCATGCAGCTCAGTGACACGCGCAAAGAATGCGCCGGGAGCCCCTACGCCGCCATCCACGCGAAAGAACTGCACTTTTTGCGCGGTGCGTCATGACCGCAAGCGAGCGCGGGGCGCGGAGCCCTCGAAGTCGTGAAATCGGCGCGCAGCCTTGCTCACGCGGTAGCTCTCACGCGGTAGCTATTGTCCCGCGATACCGTCGATGTCCGGCTTGAAGCGGAAGACGTGGTACGGCGCCTTTTCTTCCATGTGGGCCTTCGACTGCAGCATTTGATCTGGGATCGCGCTGTCGGCGACGTAGAGCCAGCCTTCCGGGCCGTAGCTCAAGGCGTCCGCCCAGCGAATCCGATCGCTTTGGATCAGCGTCGTCAGCTCGCCGCCGGGTGTCATTAGAATGACAGCTCCGTGCTCGACATCCGTGATCAAGAGGTTCCCATCGTTGTCGGTGCTGAGCCCATCGCTCAGGGGCTTGGGACCCACTGCCTGAAGCCGTGCCGCAAGCGCTCCGGCGCTCAACGACTCGTCGAGAAGGTCTGCGACCTTGATTCGATACATCGTGTCGTGCGCCATCGCCCCGTACCAGACCCACTCGTCCTCGCGGTCGATGGCAATTCCATCGACGCTGGGCTTGAACACCACCAGCCCACCAAAGAACTTCATGTCTTTGGTGGGATTGCGGATCAGCCAGCTCTGAGCCGACACCGATGCGTCGCTTTCGAGAACCCGGCGCGCCTTTCCGAGCTCGACATCGTACACGACGAGCCCGGGGTTCTTTCGGAAGAAGCTCAGGTCGGCGATGAAGACGTGTTTCCCCGTCGAATCGATCTGCAGGTCTTGCAGAACCGACCCGAGCTGCGCCACCGACGAATCAAACACGTGCTCGTGCACGACGGCGCCCGTCTCTAGATCGAAAGCCAACAGTTGTGCGTTTCCGGTCCCGTGATTACCGTGGTCGATCACCCACAAACGGTTCTGCCGATCGACGACCACTCCAAGCGGAGTCTCGAAAAGCGTCTGCGCCGCTTTGCTTGGAAACGCCTTGGGTGCTCCGCCGACCCACTCGAGCAATTTGGCACCGCTCGGCCGACTCTCCGGGTGAATCGTATAGAACACCCGCCCATCGGCCGACACCGCAACATTGCCGATCGGCTCGGGGCTCGTCACCACGACCTCGAGTTGGTTCTCGTCGAAGACCGGGGCGCCGCTGAGGTCGGGATACGGCTTCCCGCCCCCGTGGCGAATGTAGAGAACGATCGCGACTACGGCGACGAAAGCCATGAGCCCGGTCAGCAGGCGCAACAAGAAACCTCCCATCGGCTAGCCGACGTTAGCACGCCCTCCGTGGCAGCCTTGCAAGGCGACCGCAGCCAAAGACGAGCAAAAAGGGGACAGTCCCCTTTTCAAAAGGGTTAATTCTGCCGGGCCCACCCCGTAAAGCGACTCCGTCGCCACGGGGCAAGGTGCCAGCGAAGCCCCGTTCTACGCGGTGCCAGCGACCACATCGCTCAGAGTTTTTCGGGGGCGCTCATGCTGAATGTGAGGTGCCCGGCCCAAGTCGCTAGAAGTGGCCGTCGCGGGAGGCCGAGCGCGCGCAGCTTGTCGGCGAGCGGGTGATCGCCGAGGCGGAGGCGGCCGCCGCCCGGGCGATAGCGCGCGTCCCGGTATGTGTGGGTCAAGTAGCTCACGTGAGGCGCGCCTTCCCAGATCGAGTAGACCGGCGAAGTCACTGGAGCGGGGGTGGTCGAGCCTTTCGCCTGGACCGAGTAGTTGAACACCTCCCGGCCGTCCATGCAGAGGTTGAAGGCAGCGCGCCCGCCGGCGTTCTCGAACGTGATGTCCTCGATGGTTTTTGGCAAGCCCCACATGAAGATTCCAGCGTCCCGGGACAGCGGGGTGGTCACTTGGAGGTTCCACGTGAAGGTCGGCATCTGGGCGCGCACGATGTCGATCCACGTGCTGGCATACCGCAACCGGGGCTTCCGCCCGACCTTCTTCACGAAAAACGCCATCGCCGTTTCGTCGTACCTGCCGCAGTCGGAGTCCGTGTATCGAACGCCGGTGAGAACGAAAATCCCTCGGCCCGGTGCGACCTCGGCGACCTCGAAGCCGCTGTCGGCGATGTACTCGTTGGCGACGGCAGACTTCACGAGGAAAAGACCTGCTACCGAACAGCCGTCTCTGAACTCGGTCGGATAGACGAGGTGCTGGCCTTCGATGCTAAACGCGCGGTCGCGAGACGAGGACACGGATGTCACGAGCAGACTCCTTTCCGAGTGCGTTCTTGGCGAAGCTGTAGTCATGGGCAGGCTCGGCGCGAGGGCCGTGGCGGTACTCCATCTCCGTCCGTGATCGTATGAGCCGGAGTAGCGCGGCGCCGAGTGGAAGCGCCATGCGGGGTGAGAGGAATAAGGACTTTGGCTTCACGCCAGTCATGGCCGCGCCAAAACCGTCCATGAACCTGGCCCCGTGACGTTGGGCTGCGACGGCGGCCGTGTCGAGAAGCATGGGGAAGCGGTTGATCGCGCGTCCGGCAGCGGCGGAAATCGGAAAGTCCCGCCCGAACTCCTTCATCCAGGCCTGGTGGTAGACCGCGAGCCGGCCGGCACAGAGATCACCCTCGTCGAAAGCTTCGTGGAGCACGCGAGCCGCGATCTTGGCGGCGATCATAGCCGTGTGAATGCCCTCCCCAGTAAGCGGGTCGGTTTGGCCGGCCGCATCCCCCAAGACGATCAAGCGGTCGCCGTGGGTTTTCGGCTCGCCCCCTAGACGAAGTGCGGAAATCCCAGGCCGCTCCAGCGGCTCCGCGTGGTCGCCGAGCACCTCACGCACGTAGGGGTCGTTGATGACCTGGGTTTGAAGCAGTGACTTGAGCTCGGTTGGCGGGACGCGCCCCCCGGGTAGCAGATAACAACCGAGGTCGATGTCGCCATTCGAGTGGCGAAAGAGCGCCACATATCCGGGGAGGGCATACGGCGGATACAGCAGAACGCCGTCGCTCGCGAAGTTGTGCGTGCCGCCCTTGATGTACTGGCGGCTTGCCGCACTGTTGGCCCCCGTGGTCACGACGCCAAGCTCGCGTGCGATCTTACTCTTGGCGCCGTCGGCCGCGATCAGGCATCGACCCGTGAAGCGTCGACCGTTCTTACAGCGGACCGTCCACTCCGCACCGCCGAGCGTGACATCCATCACCGACGTGCCCTCGACGAGCTCCGCGCCCACCCGTTGCGCCGCTCGTGCGATGCGCTCGTCGCAGACCATCCTCCGGATCGCGGC
>CP070713.1:2408331-2410928 GCA_020351445.1 Myxococcales bacterium | reverse complement strand
CTCTTCTCGTCGATGGCGATGAAGGCGGTCGGCGTCGCGGCAATGGAGATGATCGAAGAGGTCCGTCGTCAGTTCCACGAGATTCCGGGGCTCCTCGAGGGCAACGCGAAGCCGGACACGGCCCGCTGCGTGAAGATCTCCACAGAGGCTTCGCTCAAGCGCATGGTCGCACCGGGCGCGCTCGCCATTCTCACCCCGGTTGCCGTGGGCTTCCTCATGGGCGCCGAGCCGCTGGGCGGCATGCTTGCTGGTGTCACCGTGTCGGGCGTTCTCATGGCGCTCTTCATGGCGAACGCGGGTGGCGCGTGGGACAACGCCAAGAAGTCGTTCGAAGCGGGCGGTTACAAGATGAAGGACGGCTCGGTCCACCCGAAGGGCAGCGAGGCCCACAACGCCTCGGTGGTCGGGGACACCGTCGGTGACCCCTTCAAGGACACCGCGGGTCCGTCGCTCAACATCCTCGTGAAGCTGATGAGCATCGTGGCGCTCGTTCTCGCGCCGCTCCTCGTTTAGTTAACGCCCCGCCCCGTAAAGGCGATGCTTTGCATCGCCCACGGGGTTACCATTGGGGGCGATGGCCGACCCCACACAGACCGCGGCGTGGAAAGCGCTGAGCGCGCATCACGAAGAGGTCCGGGACCTTCAGATGCTCGATCTCTTTCGCGAGGATCCGGACCGCGCTGCGCGCTTTTCACTCACAATCGGCGACCTTCTCTTCGACTTTTCGAAGAACCGCATCACCGATCAGACCGTCTCTCTACTCACGCAGCTGTGCGAGGAGTGCGGAGTCCGCGATTGGATCACGCGCATGTACTCGGGAGATTTCATCAACGAGACCGAGGGAAGGGCGGTCCTTCATACTGCCCTTCGCAACCGCGGCGATCGCACCGTCACAGTCGGTGGCGCGGACGTGATGCCCGACGTGCGTCGAGTGCTCTCGCAGATGCGTGCGTTCGCGACCTCGGTCCGAGAGGGCGCCTGGGTGGGGTTCACCGGACGCGCCATTACCGATGTCGTAAACATCGGGATCGGCGGCTCGGACCTCGGGCCGATGATGGTGACCGAAGCATTGCGCCCATATTGGAAGCAGGGGTTACGCGCACATTTCGTATCGAACGTCGACGGCACGGACCTGAGCGAGGTTCTGCGTCAACTAGAGCCGGAAACGACCCTGTTCATAGTCGCTTCCAAGACGTTCACCACGCAGGAAACCCTCACCAACGCCCGGTCCGCGCGACAGTGGCTCGTCGACCGGCTAGGCAACGAAGAGGCCGTGGCCAAGCACTTCGTCGCGCTTTCGACCAACCGCGATGCCGTAACGGAGTTCGGAATCGATCCCGCGAACATGTTCGAGTTCTGGGACTGGGTGGGGGGCCGTTACTCCCTGTGGTCTGCCATCGGCCTCTCGATCGCGACCGTCATCGGCATGGATCACTTCGAAGAGCTGCTCGCGGGAGCCTACGAAGTGGACGAGCACTTCAGGACCGCTCCCCTTCGCGAAAACATGCCCGTGATCATGGCGGTGCTCGGGGTCTGGTATCACAATTTCTTCGGCGCCGCGTCGCATGCGGTCTTGCCGTACGATCAGTATCTGCATCGCTTCCCCGCCTATCTTCAGCAGGCCGACATGGAGAGCAATGGCAAGAGCGCGTCTCGTGACGGTGCGATCATCACTGGCTACACGACCGGGCCCATCGTTTGGGGGGAGCCGGGCACGAATGGTCAGCACGCGTTCTTTCAGCTCCTGCATCAAGGGACTCATGTGGTTCCCTGCGACTTCATCGTGGCGGCGCAGAGCCAAAACCCGCTTGGTGAGCACCATGATATCTTGGTGGCGAACTGCATTGCCCAAGCTGAAGCGCTGATGCGCGGCAAGACCGCGGACGAAGCGCGTGAGGAGCTCGAGAAGGCTGGCACCCCCGAAGATCGGGTCGCCGCTCTCGTTCCGCACAAGACCTTCTCGGGAAACCGCCCCAGCAGCACGTTCATGATCGAAAGGCTCACCCCGCGGGCCCTCGGTCGCCTGATCGCGCTCTACGAGCACAAGATCTTCGTGCAGGGCGTAATTTGGAATATCTACAGCTTCGATCAGTGGGGGGTCGAGCTCGGAAAGCAGCTCGCCAAAGTCGTTCTGCCCGAGCTGACCGGCGCAGACGGTGAGCACGATGCCTCGACGCGCCAATTGATCGAGTACTATCGAAGGCACAAAGGTTCGCAGACATGACCACGCTCGCTGTCGACATCGGCGGGGGTAGCATCAAGGTCCTTGCACTGAACGATCAGGGCGAGGCCGTGACCGAGATTCTGACTCAGCCGACGCCAGCGCCCGCAACACCGGAGGCCGTGTTCGCGTTGATCCACGACATGGCGGACACCCTGCCACCCCATCAACGCGTTTCGGTGGGGTTCCCGGGGGTCGTCAAGAATGGGGTCGCGCTGAATGCGCCGAACATCGGGGACGAGCTGTGGCGCGGCATGCCGCTCGAAGAAAGGCTGACGCAGTTGTTGCAGCGCCCGGTGCGCGTGGTCAACGACGTCGATCTTCAAGGGCTAGGCGTCGTCCAAGGTGCGGGTGTGGAGCTCGTGCTGACCTTGGG
>CP070713.1:2392290-2408231 GCA_020351445.1 Myxococcales bacterium | reverse complement strand
GTCAACCGACCCTTGGCACGACTGCGGTCGTGAATCCAGAAGGCGAGCCAAATGACCAGCAGTCCCACGAGGCCCCCGATTCCATAAAAGGGGGCGAGCCAGGTCGGCGAGCCGAAGGTGAGGTCGTGTGCGGCGGCGGTCAGCGCGAGCATCGTGCCTCGCGCGATCGCCACGGCCACTACCGATTCGCTTCGCACGCGAACGTAGACCAGCACCCAAGAGGCGACGATGCACCAAGGAAGGGCGAGTGCCACGCCCCACAGGCCAGGCTCTCCGTACAGGTTCCCGATCGCCACCGACGGCGCGAGCCACAACCACCACAGGAGCCCGATCTTCGTGGCACGCGCCCAAAAGCCGCCGGGCATCTCGCGAAAGTAGTAACCGCGAAAGGCGATTTCTTCGCAGAGTCCGGGGATGAGATTGAACGTCAGCCCCGCAGGCATCCCCATGACGATCAACATCAACGGATGCGGCGGCGGGCTCTCGGCGAGGTATTCTTCGAACTGCGCGAGTTGATCCGGCGGCACCGTCGAGCGCTTGTTCTCGATCAATTGTTCGACGGTCAGCACCGGCTCGAAGCCGGCCAGCCATGTGACCAACATGCCGATGAAAAGGATGGCAACCGGGACAAGCCATGCGATGCCCCACCAACGATTGACCGAAAACCGAATACCAAGCGGCTCCAGGATCGGTTGCTTCAGCCATGGCCCTTGAACCAGCAGAATCGCCACCAGCGCGGGC
Organism: Myxococcales bacterium; assembly: GCA_020351445.1. GTDB lineage: Bacteria > Myxococcota_A > Polyangia > Polyangiales > Houyiibacteriaceae > SG8-38. The sequence continues at coordinate 2,407,490 of CP070713.1, read as the reverse complement.
ACGGTGTACCAAAAGGCCACGGCTCGTCCGGCTGCCCCGGACCATTCGATGCCGTTCAGCCACATACCGACCACGGGTGTCCAGCTGCCGATCGCCATCAGGGCGAACGGAACCCAAATCAAGCGTGCCTTGGTGATTTTCGGGCTCACCGAAAGCGTTTCCACGCGGCCAATTCGGCATCCTGGAAGGCCGCGTAGCGCTTCTGGAGACGAACGAGCTCTCCGTAGATGCGTGGCATTTGTGGCGCCAGTCCAAGCAATACGCGCCCGGTGGCTTCAGCGTCCCCGGCCGCACGGTGGGCCTGCTCGAGCGCGACGCCCAGGTGCTTGGCGACGTCGCCGAGCCGCCGGCTTTGTAGCTCTTTGAGAATCTCACGGGCCCACACCAACGGGTCCACCCAAACCACGTCCTCGCGCGCTGCCGGAGGCATGTCGCCCGGGGTCATTCCCTTTGGGGCGGTCCGCGCGATTTCCGCGAAGAGGAAGCCGCGGTCGAACGACGCGTTGTACGCGACTGGGAGCTTTCCCTGCAGAACTTCCAGCAGTCGAGGCATCAGCGTCGCAAAGGCAGGGGCACCCGCCAGCTCTTCATCGGTGATGCCGTGCACCGCCCGCGACTCTTCGGGCACAGGGATCCCGGGGTTGACCAACCAACTCTCTCGGCTGGCCACCTTTCCTTTGTCGAACGTCACGAGCCCGATTTCGATCACGCGGTCGGTATCGGCATCCCGCCCGGTCGTCTCGAAGTCGATGACCGCGAACGGGATGTCCTCCCAAGCAGACCCCGGCTCGAACTCCCGGCACAGCCCTTCGACGTTGTGGATCGCATCTGCGATCAGGTCCGCAATGCCTGGATAGTGGCGCCCGGTCGGAAAGCACCCGCACACATCGGTTCGTCCCCGCACGCAGGGAAGATGCACTGCATGGCCGCCCTGGCGCAAGTCGTATAAAGGATGGTTCGTGGCCACGACGTATCGGACGCGCTTCGCCCCTTCGCCGACCGGCAAGATGCACGTAGGACATGCGCGCACCGCGCTGGTGACGTGGCTGCAGGCGCGCAGACGGGGCGGGCAGATCGTGATGCGGATCGAGGACATCGATCGGCCTCGGGTGGTCCCGGGCGCTGCGGACGAGATCTGCCGCGACCACGAGTGGCTCGGCCTCGACTGGGACGAAGGCCCGCTGTTTCAGTCTTCGCAGAACGAAGCCTATGAGCAAGCGCTGAGTCGGCTCGAAGCAGCGGGTCGGGTCTACCCATGCACATGCTCCCGCAAAGAGATCGCCCAGATCGCGAGCGCGCCTCATGGAGACGAGGGACCCCGTTACCCCGGGACCTGCCGCAACGGCGTCACCAAACCCGGCCAGCCTTCGGCACTCCGCTTCGTCTTCGATGATCCGTCTCCGGGCTTCGAAGATGCGTTGTGTGGGGCGTATCCAGAAGGGCAAGTCGGTGGTGACTTTGTGCTTCGGCGCGCAGACGGGATCTGGGCATATCAGCTTGCGGTCGTCGTCGATGATGCCGCCGACCGGATCACGCAGGTGATCCGCGGAGCCGATCTGCTGTCATCAACGCCCCGCCAGATCGCGCTCTACCAGGCGCTCGGGTATCCGGTTCCGGGCTTCGCGCATGTCGGTTTGGTGGTTGACGCCGATGGGACCCGGCTGTCGAAACGCCACGGCGCCACTGCAATTGAGTCGCTTCGCGAGGCCGGCCGCTCGGCCGAAGAGGTCATCGGCCTGTTGGCGCACTCGCTTGGATTGACGTCGACGCACGCGCCGATTCGCGCCGACGAGTTGGTTCGCAGCTTCGAGCTGACCGCGATCTCCAGGTCATCCTTCACCTGGAATCCAAAGGGTTGACTTAAATTCAATTTTCATCCCTGATTTGGGACGACCATGGGATGAGGACCGGGCAGTGACCTCGAGCGAAAGGCTGATGGAGATCACCGAGCGCCTAGCGGTGCTCGACCCCGTCAGGACCTATCCGCAGCGGGGCGCCACCTTGATTGCGGGCTTGGTTGGAGCGCATTCGTTTCGGCTCGATCGCCCCGACGCCGATCCGTTGAGCAGCGAGTCCGCTCTCACCACGACCGATCCGACGATCTCTCTACCGCTTCGGCAGGGACGTACCACCATCGGAACCCTCCACCTCGAGATCGTGGGCGACGCTCCAGCCGGCAATCAGCTAGAGCTTCTGAAATGGGCGTCACGCCTCTATGCGAGAGGGCTCGACTATGCGGAGCGGCTTACCGACGAGGGCAGCCGGCGGCCGGGCGAGGCGGTCGAGCAGACCTTGCGCCGCGCTCCCCTCACTCCGCGCGAGCGCGATGTCGTCGCTCTCCTGGTCGCGGGCTCCAGCACCCGCGAGATCGCCAGCGAGACGGGGCTCACGGTGTCGACCGTCAACACGTACCTCAAGCGCATCTTTTCCAAGCTCGGCGTGCACTCGAGGGTCGAGCTGATTGCCCGGATGGCCGGGACAGCTACCATCCCCCCGCGCCCCAACTACGACGCGCCGCACGCCGATTGATGGACCGAGACGACGAGCTCACGCATTTGGATCGCGATGGTCGGGCCCAAATGGTCGACGTCGGCGACAAGGACAAGACGTCACGCGAAGCGCGCGCGCGGGCGACGCTGCGGATGAAGCCCGAGACGCGTCGGGTGTTGCTGTCCGGCAAAGTACCCAAGGGCGACGCGTTGGCGACGGCGCGAATCGCGGGGATCCAGGCGGCCAAACGAACCTCGGAGCTCATCCCTCTTTGTCACCCTCTCGCGATCACGGGTTGTGACGTTGCGTTCGAGCCAGCCACCGATGATCAGCGGTTCGTCATCGAGGCGTCGGTCCGCTGTGCAGATCGCACCGGCGTCGAGATGGAGGCACTCACCGCGGTGACCGTCGCGGCGCTCACTCTCTACGACATGCTGAAGGCGATCGATCGCGGCATGGCGATCGAAGAGGTCGTGTTGTTGGAGAAGCAAGGCGGCCGAAGCGGTCACTATCGGCGGGAAGGCTAGTCCCTGCGAACGATTCGGCGCAGGGCATGCCAGTCGTCGTGGGTTAGCTCTCGCGTGATCACCAACACGGCCGCTGAGCTCACAAAGCCCAAGGCCAGCGCCGCGATCGCCAATAGAGGCGAATCGTGGGGAACCGCTGCGGCTGCGGCGTACCCTGCGCCAGCCGCGACGGCCCCGCGAAGCCAGGTTCGGGCCGGGATGAAAACCCCAAAAAGCCGGTAGAGCACCAAGCCGGACAGCGCGAGGGCGACCGCCATCCCCGTCGCGGTTCCGAATGCTGCAGCCTCGAGTGTTTGGTCTCCGAGGCCCGCCCGCAGAATCAGAACCCGGTTGGCAACGATGACGGTCAGGAGGGACACGCCGGCGATCATCGCAGCGAGCGACGGCTTTCCAGCTCCGCTGATCGCCGTGGCAGCGACGGCAAAGAGGGCGAACGCCGATACGCCAAAGACGAGGATCGAGAGCGCAGATGCCCCTGCGAGGTACTCGGTCGGGTACGCAAGTCGCATCACGCCCTCCGCCGCCCCCGAAGTGGGCGCCGCGACCAGCAACAACAGCAGCAAGGACAGGCGCATCGCGTGCTGAATCGTCGATTGTGCTGCCTCCCGATTCCCGATGCTGGTCGCCTTGCTGATCATGGGAAACACGATGAACGTCATCGAGATGATCAGTTGATACGGTACGAATGCGAATGTCTGCGCGGCGCGGTAGTAGCCCACGTACTGGTTTGCGATGTCGACGGCGGCCTGCGCGGTGGATGCGCTCGTGAGGGCGATCTCGGTGGCCGTTCGCTTCAGCACCTGCAGGTCGATCAACAGGATGCCGTTGAGGCTGATCTGATAGGCCCAGATCGGCGCCATGAACCCGATCCATCGACGCCGTCGGATGCGTTCGCCGGGTTTCCCGCGCTTCCCAAAGCCGATCCAGATCAAGCTGATCGTCAGGATGGTGGCTGCGGCCGAAGCGAATCCTGTTACTGCCCCGATCGCCCCGAGCCCAAGCGCAGCCCCGCCGAGGATACCAGCCGTCCGGAGGGTCGAAAACGTCGCGTCCAAGCGCGCCTGCTGCCCAAACAAATGGAGGCCATTCAGGCTCCCAACAAGGGCCGCGTAGAGTGCGTAGGCAAAGACCACGAGCGACGCAACACGCAGCAATGGAGTGAGCTGGTCGTCGAGCAACACCCGAGCGATCGACGGTGCAAAGACGAAGAGCGACAAGGCGAGCGTGCCCCCAACGAGCGCTTGCACCCGGAGCCCCTGCCGGAGTGTCACGGCGGCCCGGGTCTCGTCTTCGCTCACGAACTTCGACACCGATTGAATCGTCGCGACAATCAACACATTGGTGAGAATCGCCACGCCGCTCATCGTTGCCGAGTAGAGTCCGAACTCCTTGGCCTCCCCGAAGATCCTCGGGAGCAGCAGCTGGACCGCGTAGCTCGTAACGATGAAGTAGACCTTGGCGCCGGCAATCGATACCAAGCCGCGCCCAGCCCGGCGCGCATCTTCCGAGGAATTCACCGCCGCGGGTTGTGCCGCCCCTGGTCGTTGCGGTCAAGGGGTTGACTTGGATCAGCGCATGACGCCAACTACGCCCCAGTGAAGCTGTTGTTCTTCCAGTCGAGGCGGGGGGCCTACGGCCGCCTGATCTGGGCAGCTGGTGTGCTCGCAGGGGTGGTGGTCGTCGGTGCCACCGCGTACTACAGCTTGGGCAACGGCCGCTGGTCGTGGTTCGACTGCTTCTACATGACCATCATCACGCTCTCGACCGTCGGTTTTGCCGAAACGCTCGAGGGCATGAACGAGATGCCCGGAGCCCGTGGGGCGACGCTCACCCTGATCGTCCTGGGCAGCGGCACACTGCTTTATTTCATTTCTAGTCTGACGGCTTTGATTGTAGAAGGTGATTTGCAGGGAATTCTGAGGCGTCGGGGCATGCAACGCGCAATCGGCACACTGAACAAACACGTCATCGTTTGTGGCATTGGGACCACGGGGTGGCACATCGCAACCGAGCTTCGCGCCGTGGGGGTTCCCTTCGTCATCGTCGACACCAACCGCGAGAGGCTCGACGAGCTCAACGAGGAGTTCGAAGAGGGTCTGCTCTACGTCCATGGCGATGCGACCGACGACCACGTTCTCGAGTTGGCCGGCGTCGAGCGCGCCCGGGGCGTGATTTCGGCCCTCAACGACGACAAGGCCAATCTTTTCGTGACGATCAGCGCGCGAGCCCTCAATCCGACCGCTCGAATCGTGGCCAAGTCGATCGAGCCGTCGACCGAACGCAAGCTCCGGCGCGCAGGCGCCGATGCCGTGGTCGCGCCGAACTACATCGGCGGCGTGCGGCTCTTCAGCGAGATGGTCAGCCCGAAGACCGTCGCCTTCCTCGACCGGATCGTGCAGTTCGGTGGCGGCATCAGCATCGGCCTCCAGGCGATCGATATTCCTGCCGCGAGCCCGCTGGTTGGCAAGCGGTTGGCCGAGACCGAAATTCAGGAGGCCGGAGCGCTCGTCGTCGCCATCCACCTGTCCGACGGGGAGTACGTGTACAACCCGGGAGGTGAGCATTTGCTCCAGGCCGGTGACTCGCTGATCGTCTTGGCGGAATCCCAAGATGCCGCCGCGCTCATGGACACCGTCACGGGCTGATCGGCTCAGGGCCCCACTCGAGCCGCTGGCTCTTCCCAGCGATTTCACGGCTTGAAGGACCTTGACGGTCACCCACGCGTGGTTACGTTGGCTCAACTCCGATGGCAGCTCGGAGGCAAAAGGAGACAAGAAAATATGGGTAAGATTATCGGCATCGACCTCGGGACGACCAACTCCGTCGTCGCGGTGATGGAGGGCAAGGACCCGAAGGTCATCGTCAATGAGGAGGGTGACCGGATTACACCGTCGGTAGTGGCGTGGGACGACCAGGGCGAGGTCCTCGTCGGCCAGATCGCGAAGCGGCAGGCCATCACCAATCCCGAAGGCACCGTCTACTCGACCAAGCGTTTCATGGGTCGTCGCTATGACGAGCTCGGTGACGATGCCACGCGCATGCCCTACCATGTCATTCAGCGCGAAAACGGCGACGCCGGCTTCGAGGTCCGGGGCAAGACGCTCTCGCCACCCGAGGTTTCGGCGCAGGTGCTTCGCAAGCTGAAGAAGGCCGCGGAGAATTACCTCGGTGAGCCCGTCAATGATGCGGTGATCACCGTGCCCGCGTACTTCAACGACTCCCAGCGTCAGGCTACGAAGGACGCGGGGAAGATCGCCGGGCTCGACGTGAAGCGCATCGTCAACGAGCCGACTGCAGCCGCTTTGGCGTACGGCCTCGACAAGACCGAGGACCACCTCATCGCCGTGTACGACTTCGGTGGAGGCACGTTCGATATCTCGATCCTCGAGGTGGGCGACAAGGTCGTCGACGTCGTGAGCACCAACGGTGACACGCACCTTGGCGGCGACGATGTGGACCAGCGCATCATCCAGTACCTCGTGGCCGAGTTCAAAAAGGACACCGGCATCGACGTCGGCGAGGACAAGATGGTTCTGCAGCGCCTCAAAGATGCCGCGGAAAAGGCCAAGATCGAGCTCAGTACGAAGCTAGAGACCACGGTCAATCTACCGTTCCTCACGGCCGATGCTTCGGGGCCGAAACACCTCAACATCCGCCTCACCCGCGCCAAGCTCGAGTCAATGATCGACGACCTGGTGCAGCGCACCCTCGACCCCTGCAAGAAGGCGCTCTCCGACGCCGGCAAGACCGCGGCGGACATCGCCGAGGTCGTGTTGGTCGGTGGTTCGACGCGCATGCCGATGGTGCAAGAGGCTGTGACCAAGTTCTTCGGCAAGGAGCCGCACAAGGGCGTCAACCCCGACGAGGTCGTAGCGCTCGGTGCGGCGGTTCAGGCTGGCGTGCTTTCGGGCGACGTGCAGGACATGGTCTTGCTAGACGTCACCCCGCTCAGCTTGGGCGTCGAGACGCTCGGCGGTGTCATGACCGCGCTCATTTCTCGAAACACCACCATTCCGACCCGCAAGGAAGAAGTGTTCTCGACAGCGGAGGACAGCCAGACGAAGGTCGAGATCCACGTTCTTCAAGGCGAGCGCGCTGAGGCGACCAACAACCGCACGCTTGGGCGCTTCCACTTGGAGGGCATCATGCCCGCGCCGCGTGGCATCCCCAAGATCAAGGTCACTTTCGATATCGATGCCAACGGCATCCTCTCGGTGACGGCGAAAGACGAGGCGACCGGGAAGGACCAGAAGGTCACGATCACCTCGAACAGCGGTTTGAGCGAGGACGAGATCGACAAGATGGTCGAGGATGCGGCGGCACACGAGGAAGAGGACCGCAAGCGCCGAGAGCAAGTCGAGGCCCGCAACAAGGCCGACCAGCTCGCCTACGGTGTCGAAAAGGCGCTGGAAGAGGTCAAAGACAAGCTTCCGGCAGACAAGGTTGCGGACGTCGAGGGCAAGGTGAAGTCGCTTCGCGAAGCCATCGAAGCCAACGACAGCGCCGCGATCGCAACCCACAGCGAGGCCCTCGAAGCCGCGATGAAGGAAATCGCCGAGGTCGCGTACAGCTCGGCGGCCGCAGGGGCCGGCGATGGCGCCCCAGGCGGAGCGGCCGGAGGAGCCGGCGCCGACGAGGCGAGTAAAGGCGACGAAGACGTCATCGACGCCGAGTTCGAAGAAGGCGAATAACTCCGGTCTAACGACCTTCGAACAACCCCGCTCGGCCCGGCGCCGCGCGGGGTTTTTCATTGTGCTTGCCCGAAGCCACCGAACCCCTATGTAATGGGGGTCAGCCGCCTGGAATCGGTGGCGCAATTCCCATGCCGGCACTCGATATTCCTTTCTTCGGCACCCTGGTGCTTTCCCTGATCCTGATTAGCGCGTCGTACACCATGGCGGTGGCGATGGGCGCGGGTCAGGGGCGTCCGCATCTGCTCCCCTCGGCGCGCTGGGGCACGTATGCAACTTGCGCGCTCGTCGTCGTCGCGGTTTGCGTCTTGGCGTATGCGTTCCAGGTCCACGACTTCCGGATTCGCTACGTCGCCCGGTACAGCGATCGGTCGATGCCTTGGTGGTACTTGATCGCATCGCTGTGGGGCGGTCAGGACGGCTCGCTCCTTTGGTGGGCGTTCCTGCTCGCAGGCTATACGTTCTTCGTGACCCGCTGGCTTCGCGGGCGCTACACCGAGCTCCAGCCCTGGATCCTCGCCACCCTGATGAGCGTCCTGATCTTCTTCGTGGTTTTGATGCTCTTCGCCGCCAATCCTTTCGCGACGTACATCCGAACGACGCCTGGAGATGGCGAGGGCCTCAACCCGCTCCTTCAGAACTATTGGATGGCCATCCATCCGCCAAGCCTCTACCTCGGGTTCGTCGGTTGGTCCGTTCCGTTCGCGATCCTGGTGGCGGCCCTCATCACCGGGCGTCTAGGCAACGAATGGGTCCGCGCGGCGCGCCTGTGGTCGATGATCGCCTGGACGTTCTTGGCGCTCGGTCTCCTGCTCGGTTGCCTCTGGTCGTACGAAGAGCTCGGCTGGGGCGGATACTGGGCCTGGGATCCGGTTGAAAACGCCTCGTTCATGCCCTGGTTGGTGGGCACAGCGTATTTGCACTCGGTCCTGATTCAGGAACGGCGGCACATGATGAAGGTCTGGAACGTCTTCTTGTTGGCGCTGACGTTCTTCCTCACCATTTTTGGCACATTCTTGACGCGGTCGGGGCTGATCGCGAGCGTGCACTCGTTCGCGCGCTCGGACATCGGTCAGTACTTCGTTTGGTACATGGCCTTTCTGATCATCGGGATCGGCGCCTTGATGATTTGGCGGCTCCCCAAGCTCAAGGCCGACAACGAAATCGAGTCACTGGTCAGCCGTGAGTTCGCCTTCCTGCTGAACAACTGGGTCTTGCTCGGGATGATGGTGTTCGTGCTGATCGCGACGACCTTCCCACTGCTGAGCCAGTGGCTGCGAGGCGAAGAGGTCACCGTGGGCCCCGGCTTCTACAACAAATGGATGGTGCCGCTCGGCATCGTGCTCTTGTTCCTGGCCGGGCTCGGGCCGCTGATCGCCTGGCGTAAGGCGACCGGGTCCAAGCTCCTCCGCGCGCTGGCCTTCCCGGTCGGCGCCGGTGTGGCCGTTGCCGTGTTTCAGCTTCTTCTCGGCGCGCGCCTCGGGTATCCCCCCATCGTCGAGCCGACCGAGATTTACGACACGACCACGGGGACCGTCCTCGCGTGGATGTCGGCCGTGGCTCCCGTCGTGTCCTTTTCGACCTGCGCGTTCGTGCTCGCGAGCGTCGGCCAAGAGTTCTGGCGCGGCATGCGGGTTCGCATGAAGAGAGGCGAGGGCGCGGCCACCGCGATCTTTCGGCTCGTGTCCAAGGGCCGCCGTCGCTACGGCGGGTACATCGTTCACGTCGGCATCGTGTTCATGTTCGTCGGCTTCACCGGTGCGGCCTACGACGTCGAGCAAGAGAGTGCGCTTCGCCCCGGTGACACGATGTCGATCGGCAAGCACACGGTGCGCTACGACCAACCCCGGATGGAAGCCGACCCGAACAAGCGGATGATCTTCACGGACATGACGCTCATCGACAAAGCCGGGAACGAAAAAGGCCAGGTCGCGCCCGCCAAATTCATTTATCGGACCCATCCACAGATGCCGACAACCGAGGTGGCGATTCGCAGCCGTCCGGCCGAAGACGTGTACGTCATCATGAGTACGGTCGACCCGTCGACTCGCCGGGGCACCTTCCGAGTGATCATTCGACCGTTGGTCGCATGGATTTGGCTCGGTGGGATCGTGCTTCTGCTGGGTGCGATTCTGGGTATGTGGCCCACCGGGCGCGAGCTTCTTCGCGAAGAGACGGCCCGCCCGCGGCGCTTTCGTTTTCGTTTCTCTTCGGCCACCGCGGCGGTCGCCTTGGCGATCATCGTCGCGACGATCATGGCGTGGGTAGGCGTCGCTTCCGCTCAGACCGACAGTAGCAGCACGCTGCATGCTGGTTCGGTCGTCATCAACGATCCCGTCGAGCGACAACTCTTTGGCCGCTTGCTGTGCCAGTGCGGCGACTGTGCGCGTCTGCCGCTCGACACGTGCGCATGCGGCTGGGCCGACGACAAACGCGCAGAGGTTCGCGAGTTGCTGGCTGCTGGCGAGGAGCCGACCAAGATTCAGGAGTCCTATCGGGCGCAGTACGGCGCTGCAGCGCTTGCCATTCCGTCGGACGAAGGGTTGGACCGCGCGCTTTGGGCGGTTCCGGTGGCGGCCATGGTCTTCGCGGTGGGCCTGATCGTCGTGATCGGGCGCCGGTGGCAACGGCGCGGCGCCGAGGTGCGGACGGCTGTGAAGGTCGCGGCCAATGCCGAGCTCGAATACGACTCACGCCTCGACGAAGAGCTCGAGCGTTTGGAGGAAAGCTGATGGACGACTTCCTCCCGTGGGTGTTCATCATCGGCGCATCCGCGGCCGTCGTCGCCGGGCTGATCAGCTTGTGGCTCAGCCTGAGCCTTGCGCTTTCGGACGAGGTCGCCGGCAGCGCTCGCGCACAGCTCGACACCGACGCGCGCCGCGCACTGCTCACCGAAAAGGAAGCGCTGCTCCAGGAGATCCGCGACGTCGCGTTCGAGCACGATGCGGGCAAGCTCTCGGACGCGGACTTCGAGGAGCTCAACACCAAGCTCCGTGCCCAAGCCAGGCACATTCTGCACGAGCTGGACGCGGGCGCGGAGTCCTTTAGAGACGAAGCAGAGGCACTGATCGCCGAGCGGCTCTCGAACGAGGCATGATGCGCGCCACGGCTCTCATCGGTCTGCTCTTGTGGGCCCCATCGATTGCATCTGCGCAGCAGGATCAAGCGATCGTCAATCGGGTTCTCGGCAACGTGCCCGAGCTCGTGATCTCGGTCGTCGATCCGGAGCTTCCTGCCGGAACGATTGCCGTGAAGGTCATCGATCCAGCTGGCGCCGCGGTGCCCCAGCAAGCCGTGCGCCTTGGCGTGATGGAGCAGTCGGGCGGTCGCGAGAGCGAAGCCTGCGTCACCGATGACGAGGGCGCCTGCGTGTTCGACGCGCTCTTGACCGACAGCAAGCATTCGTATCGGGTGAATGTGCCCTACGAGGGAGCCCGCTACAGCTCGACGCCATTTCGGCTCGATGCAGCGAAGGGGCAGCGAGTCCGCGTGGTGCGTCTGCCTACGACGACCGAGGATCGACGCATTTTCCAGGTATTGGGCCGCACGATGATCGAGTTCCGTGACGACCGCGCTCACATCAGCCAGGAAGCACGCCTGGCGAATCTCGGCGAGTCGACGTACGTATTCCCCAACGGAGGCATGTCCATTCGACTGCCGGATGGCTTTAAGGCGTTCGAGTCGATGGCCGTCATGACCGACCAGCGGCTGGCCGCGACCGATGACGGCCTCGAGATCAGTGGCTCGCTCCCACCCGGCCGCGCCGATTTGAGGTGGACCTATGATATTCCGGTTGGTGGCACTTCGATGTCAATCCAGCAGGCCGTGCCCTTTGCGACGATGGAGTACCAGGTTATCAGTGATTACGTCGATGGTATGACCATGGAGGTCGAGGGCTTTCAGGTGGCGCGAGTGCACGAGGGCGGCGACCGGCGCTTCCTGGTTGCGGGCCTGATGCGGCGGCCCGGCGATGCCCCGCTCGATCCCTTGCGGATTCACATTCGCGGCATTCCCGGTGGCGGCCCGTTGCCCTTTTTGGCGGCCGCGATCGCCGCGATCTTCGTTGTTCTGGGAATCGGCCTGCTCTTTCGCCCCGTGGACCAAACCCTGGTTTTGGCGAGGGTTCGCGACGATCGGCGCGCCGAGCTGCTCGATGAGATCGCCTCGTTGGAAGGTGAGCGCAAGGCCGATGCGATCGGGCCGAGTTATTATGAGCAACGCCGGCGGGAATTGACCGATGAGCTCGCAATCGTGCTTCGCATGCAAAGCGAGGCCACGGGCCATTGACACGGGTCATTGATCCGGGGCGCAAGGCCGCGTATGTTCGCCGCCCACCGCGGCTAGGAGAAGAGGGGAGCCATGGCAGAAGGCTTGAATCGTGTGACGCTCATCGGGAACCTGGGTGCTGACCCGGAGCTCAAATACACCCAAAACGGGCAAGCCGTATTGCGCTTGCGTTTGGCAACAACCGAGTCCTACGTGAATCGCGCAGGCGAGCGTCAGCAACGCACCGACTGGCACACTGTCATCGTTTGGGGCAAGCGCGGCGAAGCGCTCAACAACATCCTTTCCAAGGGTCGGAGCATCTGCGCCGAGGGCCGAATCCAGTACCGCCAGTGGGAAGACAAAGACGGCAACAAGCGCAACTCAACCGAAATCGTCGCGACCAACATCGTCCTGTTGAGTGGCGGCCGAGGCCGCGACTCCGGAGCCCCCGGTGACTTCGGCGGCGGCGGCGGTGGCGGAAGCGCCCCCCCCACCGACGACTTCGGCGACGACGACATCCCTTTTTGAGCCTGGGATCCTAGAAAAAGGGGACAGTCCCCTTTTTCGTTGGTCAAGGCTGTTGAAGCGGTGATGGGGGTGGGGCTTGTGCTTGTTCGGCATGCTCCGCTGCTAGGGCTGCTTCGAGGGCGGCCTTCTCAGCTCGCTTCTGCTCCTTCGCTTCGCGGGAGATCCGGGTCTTTTCAGAGATGTACGCCGCGGAGGCGGCGACGACGATGGCAACTTCTAAGGCGAGGGCCATCCCCGTGTACACTCCCGGCTTGGCACCTTGGACCATCGCGAGGACTCGACCGCCAGCGAATCCCGCCCCGCACACGATGAACGCGAGACTTGCCGCCAACCTCAGTCGCTGGAAGGCCGCACCGAAGAGCGCAAACGCGCCGAGTGCGCACCAGAGCCCCACGTTGACCGCGATCGACTCAATGTAGAGCTCGCCGTACTCCGCGCCGGAGAGCCCCATCCAATCCGGCATGACCGAGCCCGCGAAGAGGCAGAGCATCCCCCAGCCGATGGAGCCTATGCCGAGAAGGAAGAGCACGTTGCGCGACATGCGAGCAACATACCGCCGTTCGCTTTTCAAAGAAAGTTAGTCCAGTCTTCCCTGGTGCCGAAGGTCCGCGCCGACGTGTTGCTAACGAAAAGAGGGCTCGCTCCATCGCGAGCCAGAGCGCAGGCGCTGATTCTCGCCGGCAAGGTGTTTACCGGTGGGCGGCGTGTGGACAAAGGCGGTGAGGCGCTCGACGAGGGCGCTCCGCTGGAAGTGCGGGAACCCGACCATCCCTATGTTTCACGTGGAGGGGTCAAGCTTGCGGGGGCGCTCGATGCGTTCGAATACGACCCCGCGGGCAAGACGATCGCAGACTTTGGCGCTTCCACCGGGGGCTTCACGGATTGCTTGCTTCAACGCGGCGCGTCGCAGGTGTTCGCGATCGACGTGGGCTACGGGCAGCTGCACAACAAGCTTCGGCGAGACGACCGTGTCGTCGTGATGGAGCGCACCAACGCGCGACATTTGAAACGAGGCGATTTGCCAGCGGCGCTCGACCTCGTGGTCATCGATGTGTCGTTTATCGGCCTCGAGAAGCTCCTTCCCGCAGCGCATGCGCTCTTGAAAGCAAACGGCGAGGTCCTCGCCCTCGTCAAACCGCAGTTCCAGGTCGGGCAAGACAAGGTAGGCAAGGGGGGTGTCGTTCGCGACCCGAAGGTCAGGCGCGAAGCGATCGCGAACCTGGTCACCGAAGCCCAAAGGCTCGGCTTCGAGCTCGTGGGCGAAGCAGATAGCGTGATCACGGGGCCGAAGGGCAATCAGGAGACCTTCATTCTGCTGCGTCTGCGGGCGGCGGCACCCGCTCCATGAGCCCCGGCTCGACCGGCATCCAGCCCTGAGCGAGTTTGCTTTTCCGAACCTTGACCCACCAAACCTGCTCACAGGCAAAAGGGTGTTCGGCATCGAGCCCCTCGAACGCGTCGTCGAGGGTGCACTGGGTCCATCCCGGGCCGCTTTCGGTGCCCACCATGCATAGGCCCTGGGAGTTGTAGAACAAGAAGCTGCCCACCTCGCCCTTCGCAGCAGCTCTGTAGGTTCGTTCCACCTGGATGCCTTGATGCCAGACCTTGCGCTTCACGTAGAGATCCCGCTTGGCGACCAGGCGTCGTGGTTTCGTGATGAGCACCTCGCTGTCTTCCACCGCGATCAGCTCGCCTTCCTTCCACGTGACGGTGGCGGTGACGAACGCGGCGTGCGTCGGCTTCAGCTTGAGCTTCATCTTTCGGTACTGGCTGCCCCAGCGGAGGTTTCGGTAGTCGGCGGGGTACGGCCAGCTGTGCTTGGCGAGTGCGCTAGACTTCACCTCGTGGTCGCACCCGATCATTGCTTCGCTCGAGGGCTTCGCGGTCGCAGGAGAGGCGTCGGCCTTCTTGCAGCTGGTCGCAAGCGCAGCGACCAAAATAGCGGTGACTAACGACACGGCACGCATGGTGAACGCTGGTTCCCGGGGGTGGATTCGAACCACCATTCACAGGTCCAAAGCCTGTTGTCCTGCCCTTAGACGACCCGGGAGCGATTCTCCTCATAACACGCATGCGCGGCCTCTCAAGCTTCGGCCTTCGGGGCTTGCGGGAGGGCCGCCAAAAGTGCGATACCCCAGTCAGCTGCACGGCTGGGGAGCGTTTGAGTGAGCGACGAGCACAAATACCCGGAATGGTTCCTTTGGTTCATGGAGCACGGTGTCCGCATCCTCATCTTGCTCGCGATCGCCTTCATGGCTTTCGTGTATACGCAGAGTCGGTCGAACACCGAAGAGCGGCTCGATGCCATCGAGGACACGGTAAAGCACCAACCCCGCCGCTCGTATGCGGCACCGGACTTGGACGCCTATGCGACCAAAGACGTCTCCACGAAGTCATTACTGGTTCACCAGGCGGTCTACGTCCCAGTCTATTCCCACATCTACTACGACGGCGGACGCCCCTACCTGCTGGAGGCTACGCTGAGCATCCGCAATGTGGATCCAAAGCGGCGGATCTACGTGAGTGCGGTCGAATACTACGACACGGACGGGAACCTCGCGAAGACCCAGGTCGACCGTTTGATCGAGCTGAAGCCGTTGCAGACGATCGAGTTTCTCATCGAGCGGCACGATGCGAGCGGTGGCTCTGGCGCAAATTTCATTGTCGAGTGGCATGCTGGGACCAAGGACACGCATGC
>CP070713.1:2383308-2392190 GCA_020351445.1 Myxococcales bacterium | reverse complement strand
GACGATTCGGCGTCGAGGTGACACCTGGGAATCCTCGGTGGGCGGATGATTCGGCCCAGTCGCGCGCGTCAACGCCCACAGAACGAGCGCCCAGACGAGCCAGTGCATGCCGGCCGATGCGTCATAGACGAGCCTCTCGCCGCGGACCCCGTCCATATAGCTCGGAATTCCGTACGCTGCGCTAACGATGACGGCGAGCAATGGCAGCGAGTAAAGGAGGCGGCGCGAGAGTTGGTCCTGGCGAGGTCCGAGGAGTGCGTAGGCAACATGGCCGCCGTCGAGCTGGCCAAAAGGTAGAAGATTGATCATCGTGACGAGCAACCCGGCCCAACCCGCGAGCGCGGTCGGCGTGAGCATGATGTCGTACCCCTCCGGGATGGGACCCTTCAACCAACCCAGAAGCACGAGGTAGAAAAGCGATCGGCCTTCGAGAATGTAGGGTGCGTCGGGAAGTGCTTGGACCGGGGAAGTCGCGACTCCCCAGATGATCACGGGGATCGCGACGACCATGCCCGACAGCGGGCCAGCAGCTCCGATGTCGAGCAATGCGTTGCGGGAGCGAATCCGCTCCCGGATCTGGATCACGGCGCCCAATGTACCGAGGAGGAAGAAGGGCACCGGGATGAAATAGGGGGGCGAGACATCGACGCGGTGGTACCTGCCCGCGAAGAAGTGACCGAACTCGTGAGCGAGCAGGATCGCCATCAGCGGCACAGAGAACACCCATCCCGTTCGCAGCTCCACGAGCGAGGTAGGTGGCCGCCCGAGTACCATTCCAGCGCCGACGTAGAAGGTCGACGCGAAGGTCAGGGCAATCAGGAGGAGTGGCAGACCCCACTTCGTGTCGCGCCGCTGCACGGCGTGCGTCTAGCATGTGCGTTCAGAAGCGCACGATCTGCTATTCTCTGGAGCGGATGGACCTGTACAGCGCTGCCAAGCGGCTCAACCGACCGTTTGTCTTCAACGACCAAGCATCGACCCGCGCCCTCTCGATCGCTGACCACGGACTGATCGGAGACGGTTTTTCGGCTTCCCTGGTGCGGGCGGACGGCGCGATCGATTGGCTGTGTTTGCCACGTTTCGACAGTCCGAGCGTTTTCGGCGCGTTGCTCGACGAGAAGAACGGAGGCTCGACTTCGGTGAGCCCCGTTCACTATCCCTTCGAAAGCCTTCAACGGTACGACCCGGACACCAACGTGCTCGAGACGGTGTTTCGGATCGAAGGGCACGGGACGATCCGGCTCACCGACTACATGCCCTGGACGGACGACCCGCGCTCCGCCGTACACGAAGTCCATCGACGCGTGCAGTGCGTCGAAGGAGAGGCAGTCGTGAAGGTCGTCTTCGATCCGCGATTCGACTACGGCCGTGCCGACACGAAGCTGGAGATCGATGGGCGCTCGGCCTTGGCGAAGGGGCCATCGGGACAACGCTTGGTCGCGGTCCTCGGTGACGTGGGTCAATGGGAGGCGCGCCCCGAAGGCGGTGTACAGGCGGTGTTCCGGCTAAAGGCGGGCGAGCGAGGGTGGATCGTCATCAGCTGGAACGCCTCCGAATCGGAGTCGATTATGGCGTACCGCCCGTACGAGGCACTCCGAAACACCCGGCACCGGTGGCGCGATTGGGCTCAGCAGCTCCAATACGACGGTCCATGGCGGCATCACGTCATTCGGTCCGCGCTGCTGTTGAAGCTCCTGATGTATGCGCCGAGCGGGGCGATGGTGGCTGCCCCGACGACCTCGATCCCTGAATGGATCGGTGGCGTGCGCAATTGGGACTATCGCTACACCTGGACTCGCGACGCCGCGATGGCGGTGCGAGCCGCGAACCTGCTTGGCTGTACCCGCGAGGCTCGGGAATTCTTTCACTTCGTGCGGGACACGCTCGAACGCGACCGCAAGCTTCACATCATGTATGCGGTCGATGGCGGCCGCGTTCCCGACGAAGAGACGCTCGATCACTTCGCCGGGTATCGTGGCTCGCGACCCGTGCGCATCGGAAACGGAGCGCGCGATCAACTGCAGCTCGATACGGCCGGGGCATTGATGGACGCCGCGTACGTGTACGAGCGGGGTGGTGGCTCGCTCACGGCGCGTGGGTGGCGTAGGCTGCGAGAGGTCGTCGACAGCGTGGTCGCCACCTGGGCGGAGCCCGATCACGGTATTTGGGAGCCGCGCGCGGGAAGGCGACACAACGTACACTCGAAGCTCATGAGCTGGCTTGCGCTTCGCCGTGGCGCTGAGCTGGCGCCTCTGTTCGGGGACCAACCGTTGCAGGCACGATGGACGCAAGTCGCTGACGAGCTTCACTCGGAGCTCTGCGCCCGGGGGCTCGATCAAACGGGCAAGCGGTTCGTAGCCGCGTATGACCACGAGCATCCAGATGCGTCCCTGCTTCTGCTTCCGATTCACGGTTTCTTGCCGCCGAACGACGAGCGCGTGCTTCGAACGGTGGAGTGGATTCGGGCCCAGTTGGGGGACGGTCCCTATGTCTACCGCTACCGCACAGATGATGGGGTAGGCGGCGCCGAGGGAGCGTTCGTTCTTTGTGGGTTCTGGTTGGCCGAGGTTCTCGCGATGGCGGGGCAGGTCGACGAGGCGCAACGGGTGTTCGTCGCGCATGCGGAAGCCTCGAACCATTTGGGTCTTCTCGCCGAGCAGATCGAGCCTGGGAGCCGGACGCTGCTCGGAAACTTTCCGCAGGCATTCAGTCACCTGGGACTGATCAACGCCGCAGCCAGGATCGACCTGGCGTTACGACTGAGGGATGAAGGCTCGCCTCGCGTTCCCGAGGTCGAGATCGGGCGCTGGGGGGCATGACCGACGCACGTGGGGTGGGTGCCCGCCGTATCGCGATGATGCTGTTTGGTGTGTACGTGTCGATGCTCGCAGCACTAACCGGTCTCGGGCTGTTTTTTCTGGCGGGAGTCCATGGTGCCGGACAGTGGGGCTGGTTTGCGTTGGCGACCTCGGGCGCAATCATCGGCGCCGTCTGGAGCGTCCGTTCGAGCTCGGGTGAGGCTGCTAGCCACGCGTCGGAGGAGTCCAGGCCCATCGTGGCACATTCCGAGCCTTTGGTCGGCTCGCTTGCATCGAAGGAACCCCCCACATCTGAGGATCGGTCGGAGTCGGACGAGGTGGACTATCTAATGGCGTTGCGCCATGAGTTCCGGACGCCTCTGAATGCCGTGCTGGGTTTCTCAGATGTCCTGTTGAGCGGCATTGACGGGGAGGTGAACGACTCGCAGCGTGAAGATCTGGAGATCATTCGAGCCTCCGGGATACGCCTACGAATCCTCCTCGATAGCGCGCTCGACCTCTCGCAGCTCGCAGGCGGCGAGCTTCGTCTGGACGCCGAGCGCGCGGACATTCGGGAGCTGGTGGCGCGAGTCGCCGCAGAGGCTGGGCAGCTCTGGTCGAACAAGAGATGCGCTGACTGCACGTTGCCCGAACAATCCTGCACCCACGAGGTAGATGAAGCCCGCCTTCGGCGGTCAATCCTCGTGCTCGCCGATTTCCTAGCGACGGACCACCGCGACGCGAGTATTGCCCTGAGCCTCCTCGTCACCGACGATCATCTTGCGATCGAGGTCACCGCCGACCCATCCGATCAGCTGTCGCTCGGGTCACTGCCAACACCAGCCGAAGTGCTGGCATCGGAGGACGCCGCAGAGATCCGTCGGTGGCCGCTAGCGGTGACGTCCGAGGTCATCGCACGTCATGATGGCTCGCTCTATCACGGCGATGCGCCGTCCCGTTTCCTCATTCGTCTTCCCCTGGACGGTGCGCGATGACCACTGCTCGCGATCCCGTGGTCCGTAGGCTTCGCTGGACGGTCGTCGTCGTGTCGAGCTACTTCGCGATCTGGTGGGTGCTGCTCTCCGACGATCAGAGCGATTGGGGTGCAGTTTTCGTCTTGGGTGTTGGCCTGCTCATGGGCGCGAGCGCGTTGCGCTCCGCAAGCCCACTGCTGCGGGGGGGTGGGGAGCCTGCGACGCCGCCCGAGCCGTTGGTCGTGCCGCCGGCGTCAATTCAGGATACCATCGAAGCGCACGCAGCTGACCCCGAAGAGCCGGAGCGCCAACGCGCGCGTTTCCTGGGTGCGTTGGGCCACGAGCTTCGCAACCCGCTCAATTCGGTCACGGGCTTCTCGGACATGCTGCTCGGCCGCGTCGATGGCGAGCTCAATCCTGAGCAGGAACGAAGCGTGCGCACGATTCGCGCCAGCGCTGAGCGCTTATTGCGCCTCGTTGCGACGGTGGTCGACCGGGCGAAGCTCGAAGCGGGGACACTTCGGCTGCAACAGCAGTGGGTGGCCCCTGACGAGCTGATCTCCGAGGCCATCGGGTTCGTGCGGTCGCGTGCCGAGGATACGTCAGTGATCGGCGGAGTCTCCGAGGGGCTGCCGCGCGTGTTCGTAGACCGGCACCGGACGGTCCACTCCCTGGTCAGCCTTGCGGTGCTGGTCATTCGGTCGTCTGGGACCGATATCGTCATCCGGGTTGCCCAGCCTCGCCGCGATCAGGTCGGCAAGGGCTTCGTGCAGTTCGACCTGATGGCGACGCTCAAAGATTCATCGGCCGATACGCTGGCCATCGTCGAACGGCTCGAAAGGCCGCTGTCGCGCTCCGACGCGCTCGGGTTGGAAGTTGCCGTGGCACGGAGCGTGATCGAAGCGCAGGGCGGGCGGATTTGGGTCGAAGCTGGAACCGCAGGGAGCCTTCGTGTTTGCATGACGCTCCCTACGTCCGCCTACTAGTGCTGTTTGGGCTTCAGCGCGTCGAGGATGGCCTGATAGGCCGCGTTTCGTTTCCAACCGAGATCTCGCTGGAGCTTCCGGCTCATCTCCTTGGTTGAGAGCCCCTCGCGTTTCCATTCGGAGACGAGCCCTTCGAGATCGACATCCTGGACCGGTCCGTCAGCAGACTTGCCCTCGACGACGACGGTGATCTCCCCTCGGGCCGGGTCGGACAGCTCGCTTCGCACTTCTGCGACCGTCCCACGAATCGTTTGTTCGTACATTTTGGTCAGCTCTCGGCACAGCGCGATTTGCCTTTCGCCACCTAGTTTTCGTTCCAGATCATCCAGCGTTGCGTGGACGCGATGGGGGGATTCAAACAGCACGACGGTGATGTCCGACTGTGCGACTCGATCGAGGGCGCGGGCGCGGTCCCCTCCGCTGCGCGGGAGGAACCCCTCGAACACGAATCGACGCACCGGCAGGCCGGCAACGCTAAGTGCCGCCAACACCGCGCTTGGGCCTGGAATCGCCTCTACGTCAACGCCAGCCTCCGCAGCGCGCGAGACGAGGTAGACGCCCGGGTCGCTCACCACCGGGGTCCCTGCGTCGCTGACCAGCGCGTAGTGAGCGCCCTTGGTTAGCTCTGCGACGATGATGTCCACTTTGTCGTCGTTGGTGTGCGCGTGAAAAGAGCGCATGGGTGTATCGATGCCGTGCTCGGCGCAGAGCGTTCGCGTGTGGCGCGTATCCTCAGCGAGGATCAGGTCGGCCTCACGCAGAACGCGTAGCGCCCGCAGAGTGATGTCCTCCAAACATCCAATGGGCGTGGCAACTACGGACAAGCGGCCCGACATTCACGAGGGTTACCACATCTCAGTTCGTCCGCGACCCGGCACCTAGGGAGATTCGTAGACTTCGACCACGGTCTCACCGAGCTCTTCATGAAGGAAGGCCTTCAGCTTCTTCAGTAGGCGCTTCTCGATCTGCCGAACCCGCTCGCGGCTCACACCGAACTCGTCTCCGAGGGTTTGCAGAGTCTTCGGATCCTCGGCGACTAGTCGGTCTTCAAAGATCTTCTTTTCCTTGCCTTCGAGGGACGCCCCGAACTCGTGGATCTTGGCGGTGAACTGGTCTCCCACTTCAGCCTCGGCCAAGGTGTCGTCCACGCGCACGTCGTCTGATGGAAGCAGCTCCACGCGCGCCACCGTGCGGCCATCGCCCGTCCCCACCGGCGCATCGAGAGAGGCATCTCCAGCGGCAAGCCGCATGTCCATCGAAACCACGTCCCGCTCGGGGACGTTCAAGCGTTCAGCGATCATCTCCGCCGTCGGTTCGATCCCCATCGCTGAGAGCCGGGCCTTTTCCTTCTGCAGGTTGAAGAATAGCTTTCGCTGCGCTTGCGTGGTGCCCACCTTCACGAGGCGATGGTTGTTCAGAATGTAGCGAAGGATGTAGGCGCGGATCCACCAAGCAGCGTAGCTCGAGAGCTTTACGCCCTTATACGGGTCGTACTTCTTCACCGCCTGCATAAGGCCGATGTTGCCTTCCTGAACCAGGTCGAGGATGTTCTTGTACGCTTGGCGGTAGTCGTACGCGATTTTGACCACCAATCGCAGGTTGGACGTCACCAGTTGCTTTGCCGCTTCGAGGTCGTCGTTTTCGAAGAAGCGCACAGCGAGGTCGTGCTCTTCTTCCTTCGAGAGAAGCGCGTACCGCTGCACGTCCCGCATGTAGACACCGAGAGGGTCACGGCGTGTGAGCGCGGACGAGGAGAGCTTCAGTGCGTCCGCACCGTCATTGCGCGGAGCAGGCTCCTCATCCATGACCTCGACGTCCTGCGGCTCGTCGATCTCGTCGGGTAGGTCTGTTTCGTGTTCCGTCATCAATTCAGTCCGTGACAGCCCTCTGTAAGGCACAGCCCCCCAGGACGTCCAGTGGCCGCCTTCACTTCGGTGCTTCGAACGGCTGCTTGCCCGCCGCCCTGGGCCGCAACCGGCCTCCAAGCGAGCCTGCGATCTTGTACTGAATTGCGCCATCTTCGGTTAGCGCGGCTTCGATTCCGGACGAGGCAAGCTCGAGCATCGTCGCCACCTTGGGGCTCCGTTGCTTGTAAGCGTCCCGGATCTTCACTCGGAGCATCGTGTTGAGCTCCGAGCGTTTGAGCGGACGTGCGAGGCGCACCTTCCCAAGCGCGTCGAGCTCCACATCTTTGCCGTGTGCCGTCGCACGTTCGATCTTCGCTATTCCCTCCTCGACGGTAGCAAGCAGCTCGAAGTTTCCGGCGTCGGCCTGATCGAGCGTGAGCCCGCCCCAATCTGGGATGTCGAGCTTCGATTTGCCGTCGCCGAGGTTCAGCCCTTCGATCGTGATCTCGACGTTGCCCGTCGACTGCGCGACCTCGCTCGGCATCACGAGTACGATCTCACCGTTGAGCGTCCCCGCGAGGGGCACCTTGGTGAACTTGCGCAAGGCGGGAAGCGTTTCCAGATTGATGTCCTCGAACTCGGCATCGACCTCCAGGGTGTCTGTTCCGAGGGTGATGTCCCCCTCTGCTTCTCCGCCGGCGAGCTCCGCGTCGAAGCTGTACGACTTCGTCTCGGACATGAGTGAGAGCAACGACGTGCTCACGGTGAGCTCCTCGAAAATCATGTCGACCGGAGGCGATCCTTCTTCCTCGGATGGAAAGACTACACGCAGGTTTTCGAAGGTAAGCCCCGTCAGACCCGAGTGCGTGAGGTCGATGATTTCGACCTCATAGCCCAGCGCGCTCGCCTTTTGGACCAGGTGGTCCGCTAGTCGATCGTAGGGGAATGTCTTGTAAGCAAAGAACACAAAGCAAAAGAAGAAGAACAGCGCGTACCCTGTCCACTTCAAGATCTGCCTCATTGGAATCCGCTGCACCCGTTACTCCTGCTCTGTTGGCGACGGGCCTTCGCGGTCATAAGCGTTCACGGCCAGCTTCACGGTGTAGCCGGTGCGCATGCGTCCGCCGGTCATCTGAATGCGCTCGATCGCGACGGGGTAGGAGCTGTTCTCGATATCGGCGAGCATCTCGATCAACGGTCGGAGCTCGACGACCGGCAGCGAGACGCGCACCGACCGGCGGCTATAACCGCCCATGTCGAGCTTTGGTTGGTCGTTGATCCCGAGGCCGGTCACCCCGTACTGTTGCGCGCGTTCTTCGAGGAAGCCCCCTAGAGACGGCGCTTTGCGGTCATACAGGCGTTTCACGTCGTTTCGCTCGGCTTTTTCCTGTCGAAGTCGCGGTTCCGAGCGGCGGATGTCCTGCAGTACCCGCGTGATCTCCGTGTTCTCTGTCTCGATGTCCGAAATGCTCGAAATGCCGACGTACATCGGCAGCAGGATCACGAGCGCGACGAACACGACGGCCATGATGCTCAGCAGCCTGCGCTCACGTTCGCTCAGACCGTCGGTCCAGCTTCGCAGGTTGTCGAATGCGTCTCCCAAGGCCACGTTACTTCTCCTCCCCGCTGCGCGAAGCGGTTTCGTTGCATTCTACGTTGACGACCAGCTTGTAGTCCTTCCGGTCCTCCACCGCGGTCGAAATCGATCCCTTCTCGACGTCCGCGAAGCACCGGTGGGCCTGCAGCTCGTCGACGAGCCTGTCACGATCGGCGATGGAGCCCAGGGTGCCCTGAATCTCGAACCGACCACTATCGCCGTCGTCATCGATTTCGATCAGAAGGCGGCGGGTGTCGTGCTGGATGTCGGTCGGGATGCTCTCCGAAATCGCTTCGAGAACGTCGTAGGCATCGAAGCGAGGGAGTGGGTCGTCGATGCGAGGCCCCGCTGTGAGCAGCTCACGGGCATAGAGAGCGCTATGAGTCTCCTCTCCTAGCAGGTCCTTGCTAACCTCCGCTAGCGTCGTGGCGAGTCGCTCGTGCTCTGCGCGGGCTACCCGGTAGCGAGCCATCAGTGAAACCGAGAACGAAAGAAGGATGGCCGCAGCGCACACCCCAATGAGCCGCAAGTGCTTCCGGATCTCGCCGGCGGCTGCCTTCGACGCAAACTCGCCTTGCCGCAGGTCGAGTTGTTTGTCGCGTGAGATTGCCCGCGCCGCGAGGGCCGCCGCCTTGGCGAACTTGGGGAGCGTTTCGTCGTCGGCGCCGGACGCCAAGGGG
>CP070713.1:2377301-2383208 GCA_020351445.1 Myxococcales bacterium | reverse complement strand
GCTCGGGTGTCGCCTCGATGTGAATGTGATCGCCGCTGCTCAGCTTGATCGCTTCGAGCGCTCCGTCGCTCCGCCAGAGGATCCAGTCGTCGGGCAGGAAGTAGCCGGTCATCTGGCGTTCCATCGACTACATCACCCTGTCGGCATGCAACCGATGACCGGCATGCAGTTCAACGGGTTGCATCCGTTGGGGTTACAGAGCCCCGGCATGCACGAGGACGGACTGCACGAAAACTGTGCATGCGCTTTGTTCAAGGTGATGGTCGCGAGTATCGCCGGCGCCGTATAGGCCGCGGCCTTCAGAAAGTGTCGCCGTGCACGGTCGAGCTCGTTTGGTTCCCCCACGCTGTGTGGTTTACCTCGAAAGTGCAGCGGCATTCCAGTCGACCGCCCCGCTATCGCCGCCCGTGTCTCGCCGACCGTCAGGGGAGGGGCCCCAAAAACATGAGTGCGCTCATCCCAAGGCTTCGAAACCGTTGGCGAATTGTAACCCAAAATACTTGTTGACAACCGTGGTCCCGAAGCTTTACCGTGGGACTGTCGGTGGGCGCAAAGCGATCTTCCGACAGGGCAGATCGAGATTCAGACTCCTTGGGGGTACTACACAACGGGCACTCGGGCGGGGTTCACACCTCGCCCGAGATTTTTTAAGTCGTCGCTAGAGGCTTCGCTTCTTACCGCGTAGGCCTCGGCGGCTGCCTTTGGGCCTCTTCGGCTTGTCGAACGAACGACCTCCACGACCGCCTTCATGGTCGAAGTCGCCTCGGCGGTAGTCGCCGCCGCGGTCGAAGTCGCCGCCGCCCTGATCGCCCCCACCCGAGTCATTGCGCGCGAAACGATCTGGTGGTGGCCCGAAATCGCGCCGCTGACGCTGAGGCCGGGGACGGTCTTCCGCGATATCCAAACGCAATGCGCGTCCGGCTACTTCACGCCCATGGAACTGCTCGACCGCCTGCGCGGCGTGCTCTTCCGCTGCGAACCGAACGAATGCAAAGCCCCTGGGGCGGCCGGTTTCGCGGTCTTTTGGAATGTGAACGTCAACGACCTCGCCGATTTCTCCAAAGAGCTCGCGCAGCTCTTCGTCCGTTGTGCCAAAGTTGAGGTTCCCTACGAATATCTTACTTGAGATGACTTACTCCGTTCTCCGATGTGCTCATTTCGCACGTTTTGGGCCTGAGTCCAAGTAGGACAGTGTAACCCAGATCCGACCTTCTGTTGGTTGAAAGCTCCGACTCAATAATGCCAGGGAAACTTTCGGTAGTCTTGAGGGCGCTTTTCGAGGAAGGCATCGCGGCCTTCCTGGGCCTCTTCGGTCCCATAGGCTAGCCGCGTCGCCTCTCCGGCGAAGAGCTGCTGCCCGACGAGGCCGTCGTCGATCATGTTGAAGCCGAACTTCAGCATGCGCATGGCTGTCGGGCTCTTCGAGTTGATTTCCCTTGCCCAAGAAAGGGCGAAATCCTCGAGCTCGGCATGGGGCACCACCGCGTTCACCATCCCCATCGCAGCGGCTTCCTGCGCGCTGTAATTGAGGCCGACGAAGAAGACCTCGCGTGCCTTTTTCTGCCCGACCTGGCGAGCCAGCAAAGCGGACCCGTAGCCGCTGTCGAAGCTGGCGACGTCGGGGTCGGTCTGCTTGAAGAGCGCGTGCTCCTCGCTGGCGATCGTCATGTCACAGACCACGTGTAGGCTGTGGCCACCGCCGACCGCCCAGCCGGGCACAACGGCGATCACGACCTTTGGCATGAACCGAATCAGACGCTGCACTTCCAAGATGTGCAAGCGGCCGAGCCTCGCTCGATCGATCTCCCCCGCCGAGGCGGTCTCGTATTTGTATCCATCCTTTCCGCGGATCCGCTGATCGCCGCCTGAGCAAAATGCCCAGCCGCCGTCTTTGGGCGAAGGTCCGTTCCCGGTGAGAAGCACGCAGCCAACGTCTGAGGTTTGCCGTGCGTGGTCGAGCACCCGGTAGAGCTCGTCAACCGTGCCGGGGCGAAACGCGTTGCGCACCTCGGGCCGATCAAAAGCAATGCGGACCGTACCCTGATCATTGGCGCGGTGATAAGTGATGTCCTGCAGCTCGAAGCCCGGCACCTGGGTCCACTTGGACGCGTCGAATATCTCCGAAACCATGTTCTGCTTACTCCGTGAACTCGTTCAGGACGGCGAGGATGATGCGACCGAGTAACGTGGCGACCTGCTGCCGCGAGAAGTCGCCTTCGATCCACCGCTGTAAGATTTCGCCGGCGCCGGTTACCATCACGTCGGCGAGTGCCAATGCTTCGGCTTCACCTACGCCGGTGAGTGTGCGAAGCGGGGCCAACCACGGCTGAACGAGCTGCCTGCGAAATTCCTTGCTGATCGCCGAGATCTCTTGGTCGTGGCCAACCGAACGCAAGAGCTGCCAACCGCCCGAACCTCTCGCCTCGATCGTGTCGCAAGCCGCGTCGATGAACGCACGGGCGGTCGTGGCGACGTCGAGGTCCTTATTGGGTTCCTCGACGTCAGGCACTCGGCGCGTGTAGTCCTCTCGGAAGTCTTCGAGCACCCCCTTGAGCAGCTCGTGCCGATTTGGGAAGAACTTGTAGACGACCGGGCGGGTGACTCCGGCCGCGGCCGCCACATAAGGTATGCGGACGTTATCGACGCCATCAGTGGCAATGATGTCCGAGGTGACTCGCAACAGCTGCTGTTGACGGTCTTCGGGGCTGAGTCTGGTGCGCGCTGCTTCGCTTGGTCTGTTGGATGAAGGCATTGGCTCACGAAAAAGGGTGGCCCCCCAAACAGAAGCCACCCTGATCGAGTCTCGAACTCCGGACGGCTCAGTCTTGAGCCAGGTTCATCACCTGCTGAAGGCTCATGGCAAGCGTCATGTCGCCGTCGATCTTGATCTTGCCGGACATGAATGCTTGCATCGGGTTTAGCGAGCCGTTGATCATGCCGAGCCAGTCTTCGGCGGACACGGTGATGGTCGCACCAGGGCTGTCATGGGTACCTGTGCCAACGTAGCCACCAGTGTTGCCCTTCGTGCAGTCCAAATTCCACTCGCCGCCACCGTCGCCGGTGATGTTGAACTGGTAGATCGCGTTGGGTGCGGTGGCTGCGTCCGGGTTTTCGGCGGCTCTCTGCTCAAACTTCTCGAAGAACTCAGCTACGGATTCCATTGATAATGCCTCTCTTGTTGTGTCGATCGGCGTTCCCACCCGCTGGTCGGTGCGACTCGCCGGAGCGCGAGTTGTAACCGATATCACGGCGGTTTGCACCCCCCGCAGCGGTGAGAAAAACGCAGCGATTTCAGCCGTCCACGCCGTAGAGCGCGTGTCGGCACCTCCTCGCGCTTTGAAACAAGCCCGAAACGTTAGCCACATCCAGCGGAAACAGCGCGGATCTAGGCTCTGCCACTTCAAAGGAGGAACCGGGGATGGACGCTATCAATCAGGCCGATACCGCATGGCTCATGGTCTCATGCGCGCTCGTGATGCTCATGACGCCGGGCTTGGCGCTCTTCTACGGTGGCATGGTGAATTCAAAAAACGTGCTGTCGTCGTTCATGCACAGCTTCATCGCGCTGGGCATCATCACACTGCAGTGGGTCGTGATCGGCTATTCGCTATCGTTCGGCTCCGACGCCGGCGCCGGTTTCATCGGAGGCCTCGAGTACGCTTTCTTGAATGGTGTCGGCCTCGAGCCCCAAGAGGGTTCCACGATTCCTCACATCCTCTTCATGGCGTTCCAGATGATGTTCGCCATCATCACGCCTGCGCTCATCTCCGGCGCCATCGCGGAGCGCATGAAGTTCTCCGCGTATTTCCTGTTTATCATTCTGTGGGCAACGTTCGTCTATGATCCGATTTGCCACTGGGTTTGGGGTCCGGACGGCTGGCTTGGTGCACGGGGAGCGCTCGATTTCGCGGGCGGCACCGTCGTTCACCTTTCGTCGGGCGCGGCAGCATTGGTTTGTGCGTTGGTCATCGGCCGCCGCGGTCGTCCCGGCCCGCCGCACAACTTGACGTTGACGTTGCTCGGCGCTGGCATGCTCTGGTTCGGTTGGTTTGGCTTCAACGCGGGTAGCGCGCTGGCCTCCAACGACAACGCCGCGCTTGCGCTGGTCAACACGCACCTCGCTGCTGGTGCAGCGGCATTTGCCTGGGCGATCGTCGAGTGGATCAAACAGGGCAAACCCACCGCGCTCGGCGTGGCATCCGGTTTGGTTGCCGGCCTGGTTTGCATCACCCCGGCTGCGGGTTTCGTGAGCCCCACCTCGGCGGTCGTCATGGGCTTGGTGGCCGGCCCGATTTGTTACGGCGCCGTGATGATGAAGGGCAAGCTGGGCTACGATGACGCGCTCGACGCATTCGGTATCCACGGCGTAGGCGGTGCGCTCGGCGCGATCTTGACGGGCGTGTTTGCGAGCGCTGTCTGGGGGGGCACCGATGGTCTCGTCGGCGGGAACGGCGAGCTCTTCGTCGAAAACCTCATCGGGGTGCTCGCGGCCGCGGCCTACTCGATCCTCGTCACCTTCGTGATCTTGAAGATCATCGACGCCACCGTCGGACTCCGCGTCAGTAACGACGAGGAGAGCGAAGGCCTGGACACCAACCTGCACGGCGAGGAGGGCTATCACATGGGCGGCGCCGGGGCGCTCACCGAGTAGTCGCCGCTCACCATAGAGACCGATTGTCCGAGGTCCGCGTTTGTCGTAGGTCTCTTCGGTGGCTTTTGGTCGCTTCGTAGCCAAGTTGTTCGGGAAGAAGGAATCGGCGCGAGCGCCGTTGCCCGAGGCGGAGGTGCGCGACTACTCGCTTTCGGAGCTTACCGACTACGACGGCTCGGATCCCACGAAACCGCTTCTCATCGGCATTCGCGGTTACGTGTATGACGTGACGCGCGGCAGGGACTTCTATGGTCCCGGTGGGCCGTACGGGATGTTCGCCGGCAAAGACTGTACGCGCGCACTCGCGAAGGTGTCGTTCGATGAAGAGCTCTTCACCGGCAATACCGAAGGGCTCGACCCGGACGAACTCGACAAGCTCGAAGAGTGGGTCGAAATGTTCGAGGGGAAGTACCGGCGCCTCGGCAAGCTGCTCAACGAAACGTAGGCTGGGGCGCCGCGACGATGCGGAACGCCGCTATCAGGGCGACAATACCGGGGTCACCTGGAGCACCTTGCCGTCGGAACCGCCACCGTCGGTCGTGACGTACAGAAGCCCGTCCGGGCCTTGCCTCGGCGAGCGAAGGCGTCCTTCGTCTTCGATCACACGGAAATCATTCGTCACTTCGCCCTCGGAGGTCACGAAGTAGATGTGCAAGTGCGAGGCTTTCAGGGTCGCCACGGCAAGCACCCCGTCCCACTCGCCCAATGCGTTTCCTTCCATGAAGGTCGCGCCCGATAGTGCGAGGGTCGGTGAGCCGCTCGACCAGATCGCCTCCACGGCGTTGGGGAACTTCTCCAGGTCGGTCATCGGAACCGATTCGTCGTAGCCGGGTACCGGATCCCAGCCGAAGTTGCCGGGTTCCAGCAGATTGACTTCGTCGTCAACCGACGGGCCGTGCTCGGCCGACACACCGAGATCGTCGCTAGCGCGGAACGCCATGCCCTGAATGTTGCGATGGCCCTTTGAAAACCACCGACGCCCCCCGGGATTGCCGGGCGCGGCCGCGCCCGTTCGATCGATGCGCAGCACTTTGCCGCCGAGCGAATTGTCGTCCTGGGGTGTGGTGCCGATTGCGGCATCACCGGTGCCCACCCACAGGTAGCCATCGGGTCCAAAGCGCGGCCGACATCCGCTGTGTCTTCCAGAGCTGTAGGGCATGCCGGTCACGATGTCGGTCCGGTCAACCACGCTGTCGCCGTCCGGCGTGCTGAGAGTGAGCCGCGCCAAGCGGACATCGGTGCTCGCACCCGCATTG
>CP070713.1:2373809-2377201 GCA_020351445.1 Myxococcales bacterium | reverse complement strand
TGAACATCGGCATCGTTGGCGGCGCGGCACGGCGCGCCGGCGCGCCGCGCGATCTCGTCGGCCAGCGGGACGCCGTTCCAGTCACCGTCGAGGTTCGGTGCGGTACGGACGACGCCGAGCTCGACGACGCCTGGGAAGCCGATGGAAATCCGATCGTATTTGGGCTGTTGGGAAGCGACCTCGACGACGGTCGCAAGGATGGCCTCGGGCAGGGCGGGGCGCGGTGTCTCCTCGCGGATGCGCTCGTTGAGCGGCTGTCCGTCGGCACCCAGGACCATGCCCTTGATGCCCGATCCGCCGACATCGATGCTGAGGGTCTTGCTCTGTGATTGACTCATCGATCGCTCCGGCGCCCGGCGGTGTGCTCTGGTCCCCCGGGATTTGGATCCTTGGCACGAATTGCGTGCGTAGGCAGGTTCCGGTCCCTGCTGTACAGTTGCCGAAATGGCCATCCCAACTACACCGCGTCCCGACGAGCGAGCGCCGGCAGCACCGAAAGCCGCCGCGCCGCACGGCTGGGGCGAGGCTCGCGAGCTAAATCCCCTCGAAACGCTGATGTGGCGGATCGAATCCGACCCCCGCCTGCGCTCGCCGATCTGCGCCCTGGAGATCCTGGATTGTGCACCAGACTGGGAGCGGTTTCTTGCGGCTTGCGACTGGGGTACGCGGATGGTCCCTCGCTTTCGGCAAAAGGTCGCGGAACCAGCGCTAGGCATCGGGAACCCTTGCTGGGTGAACGACCCCGACTTCGACCTTCGCTATCACGTACGGCGAGTGGGCTTGCCCGAAGGTGGAGGATGGCCGGCCCTGCTGCGGGCCGCCGAGCAGATCGCGATGACGCCGCTCGATCGCGCGCGCTCGCCGTGGGAGTCGGTGCTCTTCGAGGGGCTGCCCGACGGACGTGCCGCACATCTTCTCAAGATGCACCATGCCACGACCGATGGGCTCGGCGGGGTCCAACTCCTGTCGCGACTGCATTCGCGGACGCGCGAGGCAAATCCCGAAAAGCCGCAACCCCCACCACCGCCCCCCGAACGTGCGACCCCTACTGGGCTTCTCCTCGAGCAGCTCGGTCGCGACGCGCGAGCGATTCCCGGGCTGATGCGGAAGACCGCACACACGGCCGGTGCCCTCCGCAAGCCATTGAAGGCGACTCGTAACGCGGTCCGGTTTAGGTCCTCGTTGGGCCGTGTCATGGCCGATCCCGACGCCGAAGGCTCGCCGCTACTGCGCAAGCGAAGCCTCTCGTGGCGCTTCCTCGCGCTCGACGTCGCCTTCGCGGATCTCCGCGCCGCGGCCAAGGCGTCCGGCGCGTCGCTGAACGACGCCTTTTTGGCCGCACTGCTCGGAGCGTTCCGCCTCTACCACGAGGAGCTCGGTCACCCGATCGAGAAGATGCCCGTCGCTATGCCGATTTCGGTGCGGCGAAAGGACGACGAAGCCGGCGGCAACCGATTCGTCGGTGCGCGCTTTGCGGCTCCGGTGGGGATTGCCGATCCGCGCGAGCGCATGCAAGCCATCCGAACCCTGGTGCGGGACTTGCGCGACGAGCCTGCGCTCGATGCTCTCGAGCTCCTCGCACCCGTCCTCGCTCGGCTTCCCGGACCACTGCTCAGTGCGGCCGCGGGCAGCCTGACCAAGAGCAACGATCTGCAAGCCAGCAACGTGCCGGGCCTGCGCGAGGATGTGTACCTTGCCGGCGCCAAGATCGAGCGTTCCTATGGTTTCGGTCCTCTGCCGGGCTGCGCCGCCATGATCACGCTGATCAGCCACGGTGACACCTGCTGCGTCGGGGCCAACCTCGATCCAGCCGCCGTCACCGACTTGGCGCTCTTCGGCGACTGCCTGAGGCGCGGCTTCGCAGAGGTGCTCGCCGTGCATCCTGACGCGGTGCCGCCGGTCCTCTATTTCTGATCAGAACCCCACATGGGTCCCACACGGTGTATGCTCGGAGCCCCGTCTACACGAGGAGCGACCCATGACGGAACCCAGACTCGCCCTGGACGACGCCTATCGCTGGGAAAAGACCGCGCCAGACCAGTTGTGGATGACGCAGCCGATCGGCAACGGAGAGGTCCAAACGTACACCTGGGCCCAGGGCATGGATCAAGTCAGGCGGATGGCAGCTCACTTGAGGTCGCTCGACTTCGAGCCTGGCAGCCACATCGCGATCATCTCGAAGAACTGCGCACACTTCATCTTCACAGACCTGGCGATTTGGATGGCCGGGCACGTCAGCGTCGCCCTGTATCCGACGCTCAGGGCCGACACGGTCGGCTACATCCTCGATCACAGCGAGTCGAAGCTCCTGTTCGTGGGTAAGCTCGATGATCTGGAAGAGATTCGAAAAGGCATCCCCGAAGGCATGCCTTGCATCTCGTTTCCGCTTGCGCCGCTGAATGACTATGAATCATGGGATTCCATCGTCGCCCGAACCGAACCGCTGCGGGGCAACCCCAGGCGAAAGCCGGAAGAAGCCGCCCTCATCGCGTACACATCAGGCAGCACAGGTCGATCCAAGGGGGTGATGCACAGCTTCGGCACGATTGCCACCGTGTTGGATGGCGCCGAGCAGATCTTCGGCGCGGCGACCCGAGATCGAATGCTGTCCTATCTCCCGCTCGCGCACCTCATGGAGCGGATAGTCGTCGAGTTGCAGGGTCTTCGTACGGGTATGCAGCTCTTCTTTGCAGAGTCGCTCGATACATTCGTGGCTGACCTCAAGCGCGCGCAACCCACCGTCTTCATTTCAGTGCCGCGGCTGTGGCTGAAGTTCCAGCTCGGCGTGTTCCAGACGCTCCCACCGGAGAAGCTCGCACGGCTTCTTCGCATCCCCCTCCTCAATCGCGTCATCAAGAAGAAGATCCTCACGGGCCTCGGGCTACAACACGTCCGGCTCGCGATCAGCGGCTCGGCGCCGATTCCGGCCGAGCTCATTCAATGGTACCGGGACCTCGGCCTCGAGCTGCTCGAATGCTACGGCATGAGCGAAGACCTCGCGTACTCGCATGCGTCCTATCCGGGACGCGGGCGCGTCGGATACGTAGGCCACCCGATGCCCGGCGTCGACGTGAGGATCAGCGAGGAAGGAGAGATCCTCATCAAGTCTCCCGGCAACATGATGTGTTACTACAAACAGCCCGAGCTGACGGCCGAGTGCTACACCGAAGACGGCTACTTCAGGACGGGTGACCGAGGTGAGCAAGATGAGGATGGGCGGCTCAGGATCACGGGGCGCGTGAAGGAGCTTTTCAAGACCAGCAAGGGCAAGTACGTGGCCCCAGCGCCCATTGAGAACCTTCTCAACAACAGCGCCAAGGTCGAGATGTCCTGCGTCACCGGCTCGGGGCACCCTCAGCCGTGCGCCTTGGTTCTCCCCGCCGAAGACGTGC
>CP070713.1:2369925-2373709 GCA_020351445.1 Myxococcales bacterium | reverse complement strand
TTCTTCCTGATCTTCCGCTTCCGGGAAAAGGATGGGCAGCGCGCGAAGTACGTCACCGGGGAGGAGAAGGACCTCAAACGGTGGATCACCTATCCGCATGCGGCGATCATCGTGTGCGACTTGGTCATCGTCTTCATGGCGATCATGGTCTGGTACAACGTCAAGCAGCGTCTGCCCGAGGCGGACAGCACCGTGCGCGTCATCTCCCAGCAGTGGGCTTGGAATTTCGTTCATCCCGGCCCCGACAACGAGCTCGACACCGATGACGACATCACGACCTTCAATGAAATGCACGTCGAGGCGGGGAAGACCTACCACTACGAGCTCCTCTCCAAGGACGTCCTTCACGACTTCTCGGTCCCTGTGTTTCGCCTCAAGCAAGACGCGATTCCGGGTCGTATCATGAAGGGCTGGTTCAAGCCTACCAAGACTGGCGAATACGACATTCAATGCGCCGAGATGTGCGGCATTGGGCACGGGATCATGGGCGCGCGCATCATCGTCGAAACCCCGGAAGAACATGCGGCTTGGATGTCGCAGGGCAGCACGGGCAAGCTTGCTTCCCGCTGAATGGAATGGTCATGGCTGAAGCAGGCACAGTAGAAACACACGGCGCGCACGCACACGACGCGCATCACGAGCAGAGCTTCTGGAGCAAGTACATCTTCTCCACCGACCACAAGATGATCGCGATGCAGTACATGTTTACCGGCATCGTGATGGCCTTGATCGGTGGCTACATGTCGTACGCGTTCCGCATGCAGCTGGCGTTTCCCGGGGAAAGCGTTCCGGGTTATGGGGTCGTCTCGCAGGGCGAATACAACGCCTTGGTTACCAATCACGGCACGATCATGATCTTCTGGGTCGCGATGCCCGTGCTGATCGCGGCATTCGGCAACTTCCTGATCCCGCTGATGATCGGCGCGGACGACATGGTGTTCCCGCGCATCAACCGGCTGTCGTATCAAATCTTCTTCCTCAGCGCGGTCGTGCTGATCGCTTCATTTTTCGTTCCTGGGGGAGGCTTCGGCGGCGCCTGGACCGCGTACCCGCCTCTTTCTTCGAGCGCCGAATACAGCCTGACGCCCCTTGGCTCTACGCTTTGGCTCGTTGCCGTTGCGCTGGAATTCGTCGCCTTCTTATTAGGCGGCATCAACTTCATCACGACACTGATGAACGCACGCGCGCCGGGCATGAAGATGCACGACATCCCAATGGTTCTGTGGATGATCGTCATCGCGAGCATCTTATTCATGGCTTCGGTCGGTCCGCTGATCGCCGGCGCGGTCATGCTCTTCATGGACCAGGTCATCGGCACCGGATACTTCGACCCGGGCCGCGGCGGTGATCCGATCCTGTGGCAGCACCTTTTCTGGTTCTTTGGGCACCCCGAGGTCTACGTCGTGCTTCTACCGGCGATGGGAATCGTGGCCGACATCATCTGCACTTTCTCCCGCAAGAAGCTCTTCAACTACAAGTTGATCCTCTACACGGCGTTTGCCACCGGCATCATCAGCTTCTTCGTGTGGGCGCATCACCAGTTCGTCGCCGGCATCGACCCGCGCATGGCGAACGTCTTCACGATCACTACGCTGATCATCTCGATTCCCATCGCGGAGATGATTTTCCTGTATATCGCGACCTTGTACGGTGGCTCGATCCGGCTCACCACGCCGATGCTCTGGGCGTTGGCGTTCATCGCCGAGTTCATCATTGGCGGCATCACCGGCATCTTTCTCGGCGCGAGCGGATCGGACATCTACTTCCACGACACGTACTTCGTGCTTGCCCACTTCCATTACACCTTCTTCCCGATTGCCATCATCGGCTTCTTCGCGGGCGTGACGTACTGGTTCCCGAAGATGTTCGGCCGGATGTTGGATGAGACGCTCGGCAAGATTCACTTCTGGGGCACGATCATCAGCTTCAATGCGATCTTCATCCCGCTCTTCGTCTTGGGCGCAGCGGGGCAGCACCGACGCATCTACAATTATCAGAACTTCCCCGACCTGGCCGGGCTGCAGGACCTCCGCGTCTTTGCGACGACGGCTCTGTTGGTGATGCTCGCCTTCCAAGCCATCTTCCTGTTCAACTTCGTGGTCAGCCTGGTCAAGGGCAAGCCCGCAGGGAAGAACCCGTGGAAGGCCAGCACCCTCGAGTGGACGACGGAATCGCCGCCGCCTCATGGCAACTGGCCGGAGGGTCTGCCCAATTGCTATCGAGGCCCCTACGAGTACAGCGTGCCGGGCCGCGAAGACGATTACTGGCCGCAAAACGTTCCACCGGACACAGCCCCCGCCGAATGACGAGGCATCCATGAGCACGACGAGACCCATAGCAACTACCCGAAGCGCCACGGGCATCCCGACCGGCAAGCTCGCCGTTTGGTGGGTGATCGGATCGGAAATCGTGATTTTCGGTGGCTTGCTCGCTTCCTACATCATGCACCGCATCGGGCATCCCGAGTGGGCGGAGTACGCCTCGCACACCAACACTTGGTTTGGCGGCATCAACACCTTCGTCCTGCTCACCTCGTCCCTGTTTGCGGTGCTCGCGCACTACGCGGCCGAGCATGGAGATGGCAAAAAGGCCGCCCGGTGGCTCCTCGCCACCTGCGCCGGAGGCGCGGTTTTCATCGGCATCAAGGCGGTCGAGTGGACCGGCGAGATTCAGCACGGCTACACGATCACCGCCAATGGGTTTTGGCACTTCTACTACACCGCCGCGGGCATCCACGCCCTGCACGTCATTGCCGGCTGCATCATCATGCTGATCATCGCCAACGACGCCCGGAAGGGGAAAGAGCTCCATCGCGTCGAGCTCATCGGGATCTACTGGCACTTCGTCGACATCGTGTGGATTTTCCTGTTCCCGCTCCTCTACATCGCCAAGTGAGGACTGACGACCATGGCTGAACATCAAGACCACGCAGACGACCACGGGCAAGGCCACTACGTGAAGATCTGGGCGATCCTGCTCGTGCTGCTCATCATCAGCATCCTGGGCCCGATTCTCGCGCCCCACTTGGAGTTCGGGTTCCTTCAGGCCTGGATGATCACGATCATGACCGCGTTCGGCATTGCGCTCGTCAAAGCATACTTGGTGGCGGCGAACTTCATGCATCTCAACATCGAAAAGAAGTACATCTCGTACATGCTCGGGACGATGCTGATGTTCATGCTCTTGTTCTTCGCCGGCACGGCTCCAGATGTGATGAAGCACGAGGGCCAGAACTGGGAAAACCGGGCCGCCGAGGCCGAAGTCGAGAGGGCGTTGAAGGCCCAGGAAGCCGACGCGCACGGCGGGGAACACGACGACGCTGAGCACTGAGGAAAGGAGGAACAGCTCATGCCTGATGACGCACTAGGTCGCCCCTACGGCGTGCCTGCCAGGCGCGAGCCAGTCCTCCCCAACGGGGTGCTCGGCATGCTGATCTTCGTCGCGACCGAGATCATGTTCTTTTCGGGCCTGATCAGCGCCTTCGTCATCGGTAAGAGCAACGCCATCGGGGGATGGCCTCCGCCCGGCCAGCCACGACTTCCAATCGAGGAGACGGCCCTCAACACGACAGCGCTCCTCGCGAGCGGCGTGACGCTGTACTTTGCCAATCGCGCTTTCAAGCGCGGCGAGACGAAGACGAAGAGCCTTTTGTTACTCACCATCGCCCTCGGCGGCTTCTTCGTTGTGTTTCAGGGCGCCGAATGGGTCGCGCTCATCGGTGAGGGCCTGACGCTCACCTCGGGGCAACTGGGCGGCTTCTTCTACCTGATCGTCGGCACTCACG
>CP070713.1:2365568-2369825 GCA_020351445.1 Myxococcales bacterium | reverse complement strand
GAGTGGCTTGCCCTTCGAGTCGACGAGCTCACCCGCCTCAAGGCGCCCCTTCATGTACGCAAGCCGCTCGTCGACCTGCGCTTGGAGCGCGTCTCGATCGACCGGCGCGAGCAAGTCGACTTGTCCGATCGGCTCCCCGTCGCGGGGCTCCCGAAGCGCGAGGTCGTGGCGCTGCACCGCCTCTACGCTCATCAGCGGCTCGTCGAGTGGGCCGTACGTCTCATTTCGGGAGACCCAGTACTCCGCCGTTTCGTGCTCCGGCAAGACATTGACCAGCGGAGGCTCTGCTTTGCGCGTTTCAGGGCAGGAGGCCGGGCGCCTTGGCTCCTCATGGCCATTCGACTCGCATCCACCAACCCACCACAGGCACACCGCGACCGCGAGGGCCGCCCGAAGCGTTATGTGGGTGCCAGCATCCATTGGATGATTTGGTCCTCGACGGTACCCTGGGAGCCGAGTCCGAGGTCCATTTTCTGCGGAAACCCGACGTGGCCCCCACGGTTGGTGACGATCCGCCGAAGCGTGCTCGCATTCTGCAGCCAAGGCCGCACGGTGTCGATCAGCACCATCGGATCCCGCTCGGCAGCGACGAATAGGGTGGGCGTATCGATGCCTCCGAGCACGTGACACGCGCTGGTCTGTGCCCAGTAGTCCTCCGCGCCGGCGAACCCGTGACGTGGCGAGATGATCCGTTCGTCCCATTGCTCCATCGTGTCGATGCGGGACGCTTCGCGCAGGGACAAAGGTACATCACGGCGAGCCGCAACGTGACGATAGATGTCCTTCAGCGCATTGAGAACGTGACGCCGGTAGAGGACGCCACGAGGCCGGTCGATCGATCGCGCGCCTCGTTTTAGATCGATCGGTGAGCACACGGCGGCCGCAGCTCGCACGCGTGGGTCCGGCTTCCCGGCAAGATAGCGGAGCACCATGTTGCCGCCGAGCGAATAGGCGAGCAACAAGATGTTCTCGTAGCCTGCAAGTGCCGTACTTCGGAGTGCGGCCTCGAGGTCGTCCGTGAGACCTGCGTGATAGTAGTCGGCGCCGCCGCGATCCGCGCCGCGAAGATTCAGCCGCAAGCTGTCTATCCCGGCGCGCGCGGCCGCGACGGCTGCTCTTCGGGCGTAGTAGCTCGTCGCGCTGCCGCCGAGGCCGTGGACGATCACCACGACGGTGTCGGACGCGCCGTCCTGCGTCAGCCGTCCGCTCAGGTCGAGCGTGCCGACGACGCGATCCTCCAGACTCGTCTCCCAGCGTTGCCACTCCGGAACCCGCGGTGGGAGCAGGCTATGACGAAGGAACGGGCCGAGGGTCCAAAAGTGACCCCTCCAGCTCATGAGTCATTGGGATTGAGCGCGCTGACGGCGGGCGGCTGGTCAGGACTTTGGTGCCACGCGTAAAAAGGCGGGCGATCTTTGCACATCGGCCGATCGTCGTCGGCGCAATAAATGCGGACGTGGAAGTGACTTCGGTGGGGTGCGCCGTGACGGGGCTGCGTGATCACCCGCTTGGCACGCATCAGAACTTCGGGATTCGCGCCTTCCTTCACGGCCTGATGGATCAGGCGCCGCTTGACGGGGTTGGCGACGAAGATGTGCTGGACGTCGGTCGTCGGACTGCTCAGCAATGATTCGATTAGCGCCCAGTTGCGCGCGGCATCGAACTTGTAGAGGTTGCCCCACTGCACGCCCATGCCCTTATTGTTGAGCCGGACGAAGAGGTCTACGTTCACCGGCGTCGAGCGCCGATCGAGCAAGTAGAAGCCAAGGTCGACATCACGGCCGCTCTGATGCGACACATGCGGGCGGAATCGGCCGCCGCCGGGTCGCGAGAGGTCGCCAACCGTGAGGTTTGCGCGCGGATACCGAAACGCGACATCTTTCGCTGCGCGTTCGATCAATCGAACCAGCTCGCCGGTGCCGTGACGTGAGTCTTGGGAACCGACTTTGACGCGCATGTCCCTGTCATCGTTGATCCGCATCCCGAAGCGCAGCAGGCCGCGGTTCGGGTAGCCGACCGACACGCTCGGGTTGGGTTCGAGATCTGAGGGCGAGACGCTGCGTGGCATCCGCGCGATCTTCTCGAGGTCTTCGTCGGAGGGTTCCGCGTGCGTCTCCGCGTGTTGCGCCTCGCGCAGCACGGGGTCGCCGTTCATCGGAAGCTCAGCGGACGCAGAAGTGCCGAACGACCCCGACAACCACACCAGCGTCGTCGCGGTCACAGCACAAACCCAGGGCACTAGCCTGGATCCGCTCACCTTCTGTAATTGCCTCTTCCCCATTTTCGCGAGGCCAAGTGTGGCCCGAATTCCCTCGAATGCCAGTGTGCAGGTTCGATAGCCCTAATGCCAAGGCTGAGAGCCCGTTCAGCCTGCGTTTTACAGGGTTTTGTCTATCCGCGGGGCGCCTTTTTTCGAAAAAAACGACAATTCAACCGAGGGCAGGCTGTTGTTGCACCGCTTTTTCCGCTGGAAGATCACCCGGAGGGGGGAATTTTGCGCCGGTGAGGTAGCGCACAAAGAGCCACCAAATGACCAGTTGTCCCCAAACGAGGCCAAGAACGACGCCACCGTCGATGATCCCACGCCAAGGCTGGGGCAGCGAACGGACCCACCAAATCACCAGGATCAGGGCCCCAATGAAGACCCAGCTCACAGTCATCTGGCGCCGGGTCGAGTGAAAGAGGCTCATGCAGAACGGAAGCGCGAGGACGACCCACAGAGGCCGGGGATTCTGTCCGAGGTAGATGGCGCGATGCACCACCCTGGGAGAGAAACGTAGCTGGAATCCCCGATACCCTTCCAGATAGGCGTTTGCGACAAGCCACCCGATGTAGATCCCCTGCTGGCCCCTGGTCATTAGGTCTTGGGTCCATGGCTCTAAGGCCAGTGGGGCGAGCCTCCAAATCGCTCTGCCGAGCAAGAGGGACACCCAGGCGATTCCCCACGCAGCCAACAACTTTTCGAGCCAGAGGCGCATGGATGGCCGCGACGTTAGCAGTCTTACTTCGGATGTCGACTTGCCCGAGGGGCACCTCGACGGGCATGCTCATCTAAGCAGAGGACGCAATTTGGACGACCTGACGTACGATTTGGGGGCTGACGAGTCGGAGGCCAAGCCTAGGCGTCCTGGCTTTCCAGTCGAGCCAAGGCGCTTGTTGCAGGTACTGGCCGAGAATCGAAAGCCGTTATTGAAGGCCTTTCTGATCGCTTCTGCGTTCGCATTGATCGCGTCCTTTTTCATACCTTTGAGGTACGAGTCGTCGGCGCACCTTTTGTACGAGGGCACCCCGCTTCTGGAGGCAAAGGACACACTGCGTGCGCCGGGCGCCTTCGTGGAGTCCGCCATTGCGCCGAGTCGACTTCGCGAAGTACGCGAACGTCTCGGTTGGAATGTCGCGCTCGATGAGCTCGAAAGCCGGGTCGAGGCGACGCATGAAGACCAAGCAGCGATGCGCATCGTTGGGCAAGCAGGGACCGCGGAAGATGCTCACGCGTTGACAGGAGCCGTGCTCGATGTGTTTCTGGAGCACCAAGCGAGCTTCAACAAGAAAAGGCTCGAACGCCTCACCGCAGAAAATCGAATCGCGCTCGAGAGGGCGAAAGAAAGACGGGAGGAAGCAGGCAAGGCGCGTGACGCATTTCGCGCGAAGAGCGGAAAGCCAGACGTGATTCAAGAGCAAGGCCAGCTTCTCGAGCGCGCGGCGGAGCTTCGTTCCAAAGCGGAAGAGGCCGCGGTCGAGGTGGCAGCCCAGAAAGCGCGGATCGAAGAGCTCGAGAAGGCGCAGCGTGAGCTCCCGCGTCAAATCGTGTCGAGCGCGAAGAAGGGCACTCCTATCGACACTCCGTTGGCGAAAGCGCGCTCCGAGCTGGCGGCAGCGCGCGCTTCTCTGAGCGAGCAGCACCCGACGGTGCAGGCTCTCAAACAGCGAGTCGCCAGCCTGCAAGCCCAGAAGAAAGGCCAGACGAGCGAGCTCGCTGAGCAAACCGTCGTCGCCAATCCCGCACGGGCATCGGTGGATCAACAGATCGCGGTAGCGAGGGCTGCAATGGCGGCCGCCCGCGAACGAGAGTCGGCGCTTCGCGTGCTGCTGAAGGCGATCAAAGACGAAGCGGAGTCCCTCTCGCCCGAGGAAGGCGAGGCCCGTCAAGTGATCGGGGAGCTCGAGATGGCCACGGCGCGGGTCGAGCAGTTGTCCGAAAGGTCCGTGATGCTTCGTGACGCCGCGCTCGGGCCGCTCACCGGGTTTCGTGTCTTG
>CP070713.1:2362110-2365468 GCA_020351445.1 Myxococcales bacterium | reverse complement strand
GCTTCCAGGGAGATCTGAGTCCGATCCAAGAGCAGGCAGTCCACGCGCTGGTCGAACACGACTTCGGGGTGTTCGTCGCGCCGCCGGGATCCGGAAAGACGGTCGTTGGCGCGAACCTCGTGGCCGACTATGGTCACGTGATCGTCGACGAGTGTCACCACGTCCCTGCGGTTTCGTTCGAGCGGATCATGCGCGAGGTGAAGGCGCGCTACGTAACCGGGTTGACCGCGACGCCGCTGCGGCGCGACGGCCACCATCCGATCCTTCATCTCCAGCTAGGCCCCGTGCGCTTTTCCATAGATCCCAAGAGCCAAGCCACCGCGCAACCCTTCGAACACAAGCTGATCGTTCGGAGCACCGAGTTCCGGTTGGCCAGCGATGCAGCGGACGCTGGCATCCAGGAGGTCTACCGCCAGATCGCGATGGACGAGCGCAGGAATCGACTGATCCTCGACGATGTGATCCAGGCTCTGGATGAGAAGCGGTCACCGATACTCTTGACTGAACGTCGGGACCACCTGGACTACCTCGCCAAGCACCTCCACGGCCCGGCC
Organism: Myxococcales bacterium; assembly: GCA_020351445.1. Lineage (GTDB taxonomy): Bacteria > Myxococcota_A > Polyangia > Polyangiales > Houyiibacteriaceae > SG8-38. Next base: position 2,364,914 of record CP070713.1, on the reverse strand, counting down.
CGCAATCTGGTCGTTCTCCATGGCGGAATGAAGGCCAAGGACCGTCGCGCAGCGATTCGGCAACTCACGAGTATTCCGCAAAACGAAGAACGCCTCGTCCTGGCAACCGGTAGGTTCATCGGCGAGGGATTTGACGATGCGCGCCTGGACACGCTCTTTCTTGCGATGCCCGTTTCCTGGAGAGGAACGCTCGTACAGTACGCGGGCCGTCTGCACCGCAAGCATCACGGCAAGACCGAGGTTCGCATCATGGACTACGTCGACCGCGACGTTCCCATGCTCGCGCGGATGTTCGAGAGGCGAATGCGGGGATACCGCGCCATGGGTTACGTGGTCACCGATCACGTCGCACCTGAGCCGATCGACGATTACGTGATCGAGTACGACGAGGGCGCTCTCGAGATCCCTGATGACGACTCCTTCTGAAGCGTTGATCGGGAAGCAACCATGATGAACTCGAATGACCGACCCGGCGATGAGCCCGCGCTGTCTGGCGAGGAGTGGGTCGAGTACGGCGGAGAGCTGATCTGGGCGGTGGATTTCACGCCCGGCGGGGCGCCCGTCGGCTTGACCGAGAGGGAATTCCGCCGGAGCAACGCGTAGCTCGAACACCGTGCCGGTTGGGCCCGGGCCAAGTTCCTGCTGGAACGGGCCTTCGAGATGTGCTCTTCGCCCGTTGCGGACGTCGAGGTCGGCCGGGTCAAGAAGGTCGGAGAAGGGCTTTTTCGAAAGGTCTATGCCGCCCATGTGGACTTGTCGCCGGATCCCGACCGTTTGAGCGGAGCGTGGGCCGTTCTCCTTCCCGACCGCCAGGCAACGCCGGAGGATTGTCGGCGCTGGGTACGCGAGGTGACGGTTCTCGGGCAGCTCGCGCGCGGGCGGTTGCCGTTTCGCGTTCCTGCCCCGCTCGGCGCGTTTCCTGACGGGGATCGCCCTGCGATCATCAGAAGGTTCGTCGACGGGATTCCAGCGGATCTCCGGGCGGGCCGGATGCAGAGCTTCCGCCCGGCCGAGCTGGTGGGGCGGATCGCCGCCGCCATCCACGCCATCGACGTCACCAGGTGGCGGCGCCGCCCTGCCGGCGACGGTACGCGCCGCGCGCACGCCGAGGAGCTGATGCGCGTCTTCGATGACCTCGAGGGCACCGAGGCCGAGCCCGCGCGGGAGTGGACCGTACAGCACCTGCCCCCGGATCGTGCGGCCGTCGTGGTGCACGGCGACCTTCTCGGCCAGAACATCCTCGTGTTTCCGGATGAAGCGCCCGCGGTGATCGATTGGGAGTTCTGCCGGATGGGAGATCCCGCGTTCGATCTGGCGATTGTCACGCGTGGTGTGCGCCGACCGTTCCAGATGGCCCGCGGCCTTGACCGACTTCTCGAGGCCTATGCCGCGGCCGGTGGTGACCCGATCACGCGTTCCGAGGTGCACTTCTACGAACTCTGCTTCGCCGCGCGGTGGTATCGGGATGCACTTCACGGACGTGGTTCCGAGCCGCCGGAGGAGGCGCTGGCCAAGCTACGTGGCATTCTCCGTCGCGCCAGAGAATCGACACCGTAGAGGCCAGTACTTGTACCGCCCGCCGCGGTCGGCGGCGCCTTTGACGCTATGGTAGGCTCCACTCATGGCTCGGCCGGGAATCATCCGTCGCCGCGTTGGAGACCCTCCGCCCGCTCGGGGGCCGTTCTTGCGACGTGTCCGGGCTGTGCTCGAAGACACGTCTCATGAAAAGCTGAAGCGTCATCTGCTCGAGCGTGCCAAGGAACTACCGGCTGACGAGCGGGTCGGCTTTCTGCAAATGCTCTCGAAAGGCGAGCGACGTTCCCCGAAGAAACCTCCAACCATCGTGGCAGACGTCGAGAACTTCGTTGTGGCGCTGCGGAACGACGAGTTCGCGGACGATTCCTGGTCCGACGAGCCCGAGTGGGTGGATCGATTCGAGGCTCTCGTGTCCCGCGCCACGAAGGCGTTCATCGACGGCGAGCGGACCGTGGCGGTGGATGCGCTCGGGCGTCTGCTGCGGGTCTTCGAGTTGGAATACGATGTGGCGGCGTTCTATGGCGAGGAACCCGCGGAGTTTCGGGTACGCTCGGATCTGGGCGAGGTTCTGGCATTGTATCTGCGCGCCCTCTACGAAACCACACCGCACCAACAGCGCGCGGAGAGGTTGCTCGAGGAACTCTCGTCGCTTCGCGGCCTCGGCGCCTCTCGCGTGGGCCTCCAGGCCATCATGAACGCCGATGCGGCTCCTCTCGACGAACTCGACCGGTTCCTGCCGGCGTGGATCGAGGTGCTTCACAAGTTAGAGCCCGATCGCGACGACAGCCCATTGAACCTGCGGGGCCCGCTGCTCCGCGAGGCCACCTTGCTCTTTGCGGGGGCCGATGGACTCGGGGAACTGGCGAAACGCGAAGGACGTGAACAGCCGCAGACCTATCACGAGTGGCTGGACGCGCTACTGCGGGCCGACCGCCGGGAGGATGCGCTGGCGGCGGCTCGCGAAGCCGTGGGTGCCGTGGAGGATCCGTGGGACAGGGCCCGCCTCGCCGATCGCCTCACGAACCTGGCCGTCGACACCGGGGAAGAGAATCTCGCGATCGAGGCCAGTGTCACGGCTTGGCGATCACGTCCGACACTTCGAAGGCTGAGACGGCTGTGCTCTGTCGGCGAGCCAGATCGCGAGACGCTGCGGACCAGGTTGACGGCGGAGGCAGAGGCCGCGAAGCGGCGCGAGATCCGACCCAGCTCCCGACTCACGGCGGTCCTGGATCTACTTCTATGCGATCTCGCGTCCGCGTTGAACCGAT
>CP070713.1:2354216-2362010 GCA_020351445.1 Myxococcales bacterium | reverse complement strand
GGGGTATCTTCGGCGTGCACGGCGAGAACCGGGGGAAGAACCGCAAGAACACCAGCTTCGACCTCTGGCTCCAACTGCACGACTTCCGGATTCAGCAGAACTTCACCGGCTTTCTCGAGCGTTCACGGGTCAACCCCGACTGGGTCGGTCGTGGCGATCTAATCGAGCAGCGTGATCGCCGCTTCGTCATCGGCGGCAACGCACGACATCGAACCGCTCGCTTCGAGCCTGCCGACAATGCCAAGGGCACGGTCGAGGTGGGCGTCGCGACACGCGTCGACCTCATCAACCCGCAACAGCAGAACCTCCTCGAAGCGCCTTCGAACCAGACCTGGGACGAACGGGTCGACGCGGACATCGTGCAGGCCGACATCGGGATCTGGGTCGATCTCGACTGGGATTTCAGCAAGTATTTCAACCTCAAGGGCGGCGTACGCGCCGACGCCCTGTTCTTCGACATCAACGACAACCTCGGCAACTTCGCGCCCGACTTCCGCCCGGAGACGTTCATCCCTGGGTTTCGGCGTACGGCCGCGGGCATCGTCGCCGGCCCGCGACTCGCGGCGACCGGAAAGCCCACCGACTGGATCGACATCATCGGCGCGTACGGGGAAGGCTTTCGCTCACCGCAGGCTCGCACGCTCGTCGACGGCGAGATCGCCCCGTTCAGCAAGGTGCGCTCCGTCGACTTCGGCGTGCGGTTCCGCCTCTTTCCGGAAGAGCAGCTGAAGCTCACGTTGACCGGCTACCGCACGTGGCTCAACAAGGACGTCTTCTTCGAAGCGGCGGAGGGCAGGCTCGAGAACATCGGTCCGACGAGCCGCACCGGCTTCGTGTTCTACGCGGTCACCAACCCGTTGCCGTGGTTGGTCGGCTCGCTTTCGGTCACCTACGTGCACGCGGTCCTCGAAGGGCCACCGCCTCCGACGGTCGAGAACCCTACGCCAGCGTTTGACGAGGGCGACCTCCTTCCGTTCATCCCGCCCTGGGTCATCCGCCTCGACGTGGGCGCCGGCGACGACCTCGTGGACCTTTGGAAGTACCCGCTCCACGGCCACTTGGGGCTCGGCTACACCTTCATTGGCTCCCGGCCGCTGCCGTTCTCCCAGTTCGCGGATCCGTTCTCACTTCTCGATCTTTCGGGACGCCTGTCGTGGTGGTTCCTCGAGGTCGGTTTTCAAGTCTTCAACCTCCTCGACAAGCAGTACGCCGGAAACGAGTTCGTCTTCGTCTCCGACTGGGATCCGGAATCGGTCGGCTCGCGCATCCCGGCGCGCCATATCAGCGCCGGCCGACCACGCACTTTCTTCTTCACGATTGGGATCAAGCTATGACTCGTTCGTTCTTACTCGCATTCCTGTTCTTGCTCGCCGCGAGCTGTGGCCAAACGCCTGGCGCCTTCGTCGAGATCCCGTTTGAGGGTCAGGGCACAGCTGCCGAAACCTTCACGAAAGACGGCTGGGAGGTGACGCTCACGGAGGCCACCCTCGGCTTCGGATCGATCTTCTTTTGCGCCACTCAAAGCGCGCTCCCGAGCCGCTGCGAAGCCGCCGTTCTCGAATATCTCGACGGTGTCACGCTCGACGGCCTCGACGCTTCGCCGCAACCGATTGGCCTGCTCTACGGAACGACGGGCACCGTGCGCACTGCGTTCTTCGATTACGGGATCGTCTGGCTTCTGACCAAGCCGCTGCCCGAGGCGCTGGCAGGCGTGCCCGAAGGCCCGGCCGTTGTTCGGTTCGAGAGCTCGAGCTACGTGCCGAAAGGACACTCGGCGCAGTTCGCGGGATCAGCGACGTGCGTCGAAGGCGCGACGATCTGCTGCCCTGACGCTGCCGAGTGCCCGAGCTCGTACGACTTCGAAGCAAACGTCGACGTGCTCGTGGTGAATCCAGGCACCCCGGCCGTGAACGGTGTCCGCACGTCTGAAGAGATCACGACCGATCCACGCGTGTTGACGGTGACCTTCGACCCGAGTGCATGGTGGCAGTCGGTCGACTTCGGGCGACTCGCATCGCTAGACGACGGATCGGGTCCCGTGGTCCTCGGCCCCGAGGACTCGGACTACAGCGCGCTCGTCATTTCGATGACCGCGAACGAGCTTCCCGCCTTCACGTGGTCCACACCGGAGGCGGAACAATGAGAAACACGAAAAAGGGAGACAACGACATGAGAATTAGAAGCGAGATGACCATGCTCCTGACGGTTCTAGGCGCATTGGCGCTATCGGCGTGCGGCGGCGACGACCAAGGCAACCTTTCGGTGCTCCTCGAAGCCGAGGAGAGCATCGTGGAGGGGCTTGAAGCAGGAGACGGAGACGAGAACATCGTCGATGGCTTCAACGTGACTTTCAGCCGCTACGTCGTTGCGATCGGCTACGTGGCCATGAGCCAAGTCGATGACGCCAACCCGCAGAGCAGCCCGGTCGTGGCAATCGCTGACTTCAAGAGTCTTGGCACCCTCCCCGAGCTGACTTCGTTCAACGGCATTCCGACGGGGCAGTACACGAACTTTGGCTTCGAGACCCCAGTGCCTAGCGCGGACGTGGTGAACTTCAACGACGTCGATGAAGGAGACATCGAGGCAATGATCGAAAACGAATGGAGCTACATCATCGAGGGGACGATCGAGCAGGTGTCTGACGGCGAAACCAAGGACTTCTTGATTCAAGCCGATGTACCCAGCGTATACAGCGACTGCGCGGTCGAGGACAGGGCGCGCGGCGTCAACGTCCAGAGCGACTCGAGCGTCGACATCACCCTCCACGGGGACCACATCTTCTTCAACGGCTTCCAAGACGACGAAGACGAGGTCCAGCGACGCGCAGAGTGGATGTGGCTCGTCCCGAACATTGACTCCGACCCTGTCCTGACGCGAGCCGATTTCGAAGCGGAGACGAACATTGGAAAGCTGTTCCCGCAGCCCCCCGACGGCGACTACCAGCTTGGCGGCGGCCCGCTCGAGATCACGAATGCGTGGGACTTCATTCGCGCCCAGCTCGGCACGCAAGGCCACATCTTTGGCGAAGGCGAGTGCGAATGGAGCGATCTCTGACTCAGGATTTGGGGCGAGGCTAAGACAGTGTCGGTGTCAATGTCAGCGACTAAGGAGCGTCCGGCGAGCACTCAACCCTTTTGAAAAGGGGTCTGACCGCTTTTTTCCGTTTTTCACAGACCTCTCCACGCGTGAACCTCCTCGAGCTCAACGCGGGCCTGTCCTGGTGGTTCCTGGAGCTGGGCTTCCAGGTCTTCAACCTGCTCAACGTCCAATACGCCGCGCAGGAGTTCGTCTTCGAGTCCAACTGGGATCCGAACGCGCCCCCGACGGGCCAACCCGCGAGGCACATCGCCGCCGGCGCCCCCCGAACGTTCCTCTTCCAGATCGGTGTCAGGCTCTGACCCCGGCGGCGGCACCGACGCTGGCGCCAACGCTAGCGCTGGCATTGACACTGGCGGTGGCACTGACGCTGCCCGTGCCGTAGCCTGCGCCCCCGTGCAAGAGCAAAGAGACTTCCCCATCGCGATCATCGGCGCGGGTTTCTCGGGGATCGGGGCCGCGATTCAACTGATCAAAGCCGGCATCAATTCCTTCACGATCTTTGAGCGCGCCGACGAAATCGGGGGCACGTGGCGGGACAACACCTATCCGGGCTGCGCCTGTGATGTACCTTCCCACGTCTACTCGCTTTCGTTCGAGCAGAACCCCAACTGGCACCGGCGGTATGCGACCTCCTGGGAGATTCAGGAGTATCTGATCGACGTCGTCGACAAGTGGAAGCTCCGCGAGCGCATGCGGATCAACACGGAGATCACCAAAGCGCGCTTTGATGAGCAGTCTGGCACGTGGACGCTCACGACCGATGGGGGCGAAACCTTCACCGCCAGGGTGGTCCTTGCCGGGGTCGGCGGGCTGGTCGATCCTTCCTATCCAGACATCGAAGGGATGGACGAGTTCGCGGGCGACATGATGCATACGGCGCGATGGAATCACGACGTCGACCTCACCGGGAAGCGGGTCGCCGTCATCGGCACCGGCGCGAGCGCGGTTCAAGTGGTGCCGACCATCGCGCCGATCGTGGCCATGCTGGCGGTCTTCCAACGCACGCCGGGATGGGTCGTGGGGAAATTCGACCGGATCTATCCGAGGTGGCTCAGGAACTTCCTAGCCCGCTTTCCCTTTTTCCTTCGCGCAAGCCGCTTCGCGAAGTATTGGGTAAGCGAGCTTCGCGGCCCGATCGTGTTCCTCGACTCGAAGGTGTTGTCCAAGATCGGGACGTGGCTTTCGATGTGGAACCTCAGACGGCAGGTCCGCGATCCCGAGCTCCGAAAGAAGCTCACGCCGAATTTTCAGTTCGGCTGCAAGCGGGTACTGGTTTCCGACGACTATTGGGCGACGTTCGAGCGCGACAATGTCGAGTTGATCACCGAGTCGATCGAGCGGATTGAAGGCAAGGGCGTTCGAACCAAGGGCGGCACGCTCCACGAAGCCGACGTCATCGTCCTCGCGACCGGCTTCAAGCTCGGTCTCGCCGAGAGCCCTTTTCCGGTGATCGGCCGCGCGGGGCGCACCCTCAGCGAGGCTTGGGAGGGCGGGGCAATCGCCTACAAGGGCATGACCGTCGCGGGCTTCCCAAACTGGTTCATCCTGATGGGTCCCAACACCGGGCCCGGTCACACGTCGGTGCTGGTGTACACGGAGGCTCAGATTTCGCACGCGCTCCAGGCGATCAAGAAGATCATGGCCGAAGACCTCAAGTACATGGATGTGCGCCAAGAGGTCCTCGACCGGTATAACGACGGCATTCAAAAGCGAATGAAGCGCATGGTCTGGTCGGGCTGCAAGAGCTGGTACCTCTCCGAAGACGGCAGCAACCACTCGCTCTACCCAGGCTTCGCCGCCGAGTATGTGCTCCGCACCCGAAAGCTACACCCCGGGGACTACGAGATCGCGCGTTCCTGAGCACGTGGGGCGAAGCCCCGTGGCCGACGCAGCGCCTCTCCCATCGACTTCTTGAGCCTCTCAGGCAGGGCCTCGGTCGAGATCACCAGCACGCACCAAAAAAGGGGACAGTCCCCTTTTTCAAGGGGTTAACCCTTTTGAAAAGGGGACTGTCCCCTTTTACGAGAGGCCGATGCCGGTTTGGAGGAGGTGGGTGGCGGCGAGGGCTAGTTTGCGGGCGTCTTCGGAGGAGAGGTTTCGGACGCGGGGGTGGCGGTCGACGATCATTCGGGCGAGGCCGTGGGTGAGGGCTTCGCTGGTGAGGGCGATGAGCTCCGGGTCGGCTTCTGGGATGAGGCCGGCGTTTTGGCCCTCGTAGATGAGCGCGATCAACTTCAGCCTGCGCTCATCTTTGACCTCGCCCAAGAAGCGGCGCGAAACCGACTCGGTGCTGTGGATCAGGTCGAAGAGCGCGGGGTGCTCGGCGGCAAAGCGTACGTACGCCACGGTCATCGCTCGGAACTGAGTCAGGGCGTCGCTGCATTCGGCAGTGGCTTCGTCGAGCTTTCGTTCGAGCTCGGCGGCTGCTTCTTCGGCGACGGCATCGAGCAGCACCTGCTTGTCCGCGAAGTGGCGGAATGGGGCAGCGGACGAGACGCCGGCCTCCCGGGCCAGGGCCCGCATGCTGATCGCGTCCACGCCGTCCGAGTCGACGAGCCGGAAGGCCGTCTCGAGGAGGGTCTCGCGAAGGTTTCCGTGGTGGTATGGCTTGTCTCCCCCTGCCACGGCCGGAGCATAACAGAAGATGTTATCATCGCTTACTTCGTCTCAGGTCCCGATGTTAGCAGCGCTAACTTCTAGATGTGAGCTGGATTACACCCGAGAATCCCGATGTTAGCAGTGCTAACACTTGATCGGCGCCTAGTGTTAGCGCCGCTTACATCGAGAAAGCCTTACTGGCACACGCTTTTCGAGAAGTCGCATTTGTAGCCGTAGGGGCAATCCCGGCTATCGGCACAGGGGAGCATCTCGCAGACGCCCTTGTCCTGATTGCAGTAGTAGGGGGGCGCGCAGGAGTGTAGCCGGCACGCGATTTCGGACCGCGACGGCCCGGAAGACGGTGGGGCCACTTCCTCACTGGTCACGCTCGCGGCTGTCCTGCCTTCGGTGTTCGCCGGCTTGTTGCAACTCGACGTGACGAGGAGGCAACAACCAAGCACGCCCACGAAGGGCCCGAGTCTCCGCATGCCGCGCATTTGGGAAAGATGATAGGTTTCGCCCATGGCGGCAAAGCATATTCTCGCATGCATAGACTTCTCCGAACACTCCACGCGGGCGCTCGCCGAAGTTGGGGAGTACGCGAGAGCCAACGGTAGCAGGGTGACGCTGATCCACATCGCGGACCCCCAAGGGTTCATTCCGCCTCAAGCCATCCTCGAGCCGCCTTCTAGTACCGACGTAGCAACCCACGAAGCCGAGCTCGCAAAGCTACGCGACGAACATCTGGCTGACGTCGACGTCGAGCTCGCCGTGCTTGCGGACCACGCCCCAGCCAAGGCGATTTGCGAGTACGCAGACGGCCACGGCGCCGATCTCATCGTCATTGGCTCGCATGGACGCGGAGGCATGGAGCGGTGGCTGATCGGAAGTGTCGCCGAACGCGTGGTTAGACACGCGACGGGCAACGTCTTCGTGGTTCGGCGCTGACTTCAAAGGGGCCCCCTACCCTGATAGGCTCCGCCCATGGGGCACCGCCGCGCATGGTCGATCCTGGGCAATTCACAGCGCCTCGATGGTGGCGCGATGTTCGGAAACGCGCCGCGCGCGCTGTGGCGCCAGTGGGTCGAGCCCGACGAGCTCAATCGCATCCCCCTCGCGTGCCGGGCGTTGCTGATCGAAGACGGCAACCGTCGAATCCTATTCGAAGCGGGAATCGGCGCCTTCTTTCCCCCGCAACTCCGCGATCGGTTTGGCGTGCAAGAGGAGCGGCACGTCTTGCTCGACAGTCTGCAGAAAGCAGGCTTCTCGGATGCCGACATCGATTGCGTCGTCTTGTCCCATCTGCACTTCGACCACGCGGGCGGGTTGCTCAGCGCCTACGACCCCGAAGAACCGATGCGCCTCTTGTTTCCGAACGCGAACTTCGTGGTCGGCTGGGAGGCCTTTCAACGCGCCAAGCATCCGCACGCGCGAGACCGCAAGTCGTTCATTCCGGAGCTACCGCCCTTGCTCGAAGAAACCGGACGCCTCGAAGTCGTGAAAGGGCACCGGTCCGACGCTCTCGGTGCTGACTACAAGCTCTGGCTCTCCGACGGCCACACGCCCGGGCTCATGTTGACCGAAATCCCCGGCAAGGACGGTCCGGTGGTGTTTGCGGCGGACCTGATTCCAGGACGCGCCTGGGTGCACCTTCCGATCACCATGGGCTACGACCGCTACCCGGAGCGCCTGATCGACGAGAAGACCGACCTGCTCACTAGGCTGGTCGAAGAGCGCGGGCGGCTGTTCTTCACGCACGACCACGAAATCGCGCTCGGGCGAGTCGGCCGTGACGACAAAGGCCGATTTTTCGCCGAGGAAACCCAGGCCGAGCTCACGGGCGCGACCCTTTGAAGGGCGTGGTAGAGTAGCCCTCTTGGGAGAAAAGATGCCTCTTGGCAACGGCGACACGCCCACACGCATCGAAACCGGCGACGACTACATCGAGAGCCTTCGGGGCCGAAACCTGAAGGTCTTCTTGTTCGGTGAGCTGGTTGACGAGCCGGTGGACCATCCGATGATCCGGCCTTCGATCAACGCCGTCGCCGAGACATATGACCTCGCGATTCGGGAGCCCGAGGTCGCCACCGCCGAGTC
>CP070713.1:2348265-2354116 GCA_020351445.1 Myxococcales bacterium | reverse complement strand
ATCATGAGCTTGTCGCCCCAGATGATCTCGCCGCGTGCGTCGATCACACCGACTCGGTCGGCGTCGCCGTCGTACGCAAACCCGAGCTCGAGGCCTTGGCCGAGCACCTCGTCGCGGAGCATTTCGAGCGTTTCCGGCTCGGTCGGGTCGGCGTGATGCACCGGGAAGGTCCCATCCATTTCGCAGAGGAGCGCCACGGGCTCGAGTCCGAGCGCGTGCATCGTTCGCAGCGCCAGCGGCCCGCCCGCGCCGTTGCCTGCATCGACTGCGAACCGGATGTCCTTGCGGCCGAGGTGGATGTCTTGCTGCGCCTTCTCGACGTAGGAAGGAGCAGCGTCGACGACCTCGATCGACCCGCGCGGCGCCTGGCGAAAGTCCCCGCCCTTCATCGTCTCCCGGAGCTCGGTGATATCGGGCCCGAACAGCGAGCTCTTCCCGACCATCATCTTGAAGCCGTTCTCGTCGGGAGGGTTGTGGCTGCCGGTGATTTGAATCCCGCCATCGAGGTCGAGATGGTGGACGGCAAAGTACAAGAGAGGCGTAGGGCCTACGCCGATGTCGACGACGTGCAGGCCGGCGTCGATCAGCCCTGCGCAAAGAGCCGCGTGCAGGCGCGGCGAGCTCAGGCGGCAATCGCGACCCACCGCGACCCGCCGTGAGCCGCGCTTCGAGTAGAACGTACCGAGGCTCAACCCCAGCGCTCGCACGAAATCGTCGCTGAAGTCGCGATCGGCGTGTCCTCGAATGTCGTACTGCCGAAAAACGTGAGGGTTCACAAGGTCACCTTCGGGTGTCACCTCGTTCGCGAAGCGCTTCCACCACTTCACGAACGTCTTGTGCGCGGTCCCTCGGAACGACGAGCAGGGCGTCGCCTGCGTCGACTACTACCAGGTCGTCGACGCCGACCAGAGCAATGAGCTTGCCCTCCGGCACTTGGACGTAGTTGCCGGTGGCATCGACCGCGATGCCGCCCTCAGGCAACACGTTGGTGTGGTCATCCTGCGGTGCGAGCTCCCACGCGGAGGTCCAGCTGCCGAGGTCGGACCACTCGAACGACCCAGGCACCACGCTCACCGCGCTTACCTTTTCCATGATACCGTGGTCGATGCTCACGGCCGGCAGTTCCCCATACGTCTCTTGGACCACCGCGGCTTCGTTCCCGGCCCTGGCAGCCTCGTCATAGCGCTGAAGCTCTTTTCCGAGACCGGGCAGGTGCTGGTCGATCGCTTCCAGGATCCGTGAGGCGCGGAAAAAGAACATCCCGCTGTTCCAGAGGAAACGTCCGCTCGAGACGAACTGCTCGGCGCGCCGGCGATTTGGCTTTTCGACAAAACGGCGTGCCCCAAAGACGCCGGGGTCGAGCTCGGAGCCCACCTCGATGTATCCGTAGCCGGTTTCGGCGCGCGTCGGACGTATCCCGATCGTGACGTAGTCGCCGTGTGTGGCGGCTTCGAGCCCACGTCGGAGCGTGTCGGCGTACGCCTCGGTTTCGCGAATGTAGTGGTCGGCAGGCAGCACGGCCATGATCGCGTCTTCATCGAGCCGCTTCACGTGGGTTGCGGCCCAACCGATGCACGGCGCGGTATTACGTCCGACCGGCTCCGCGAGGATTTGGCTGGGCTGAAGCTCAGGAAGCTCCTGTTCGACCTGGGCGCGGAGCTGCTCCGAGGTCACGACGAAGGTGCGCTCCGCGGGGAGTACGTCCCACACCCGCTCAGCGGTTGCGCGAAGCAGAGAGCGATCATCGGGGCCGAGGGCGAGGAACTGTTTTGGCCGCGTGCTGCGTGACAGGGGCCAGAAGCGCGTGCCGGACCCTCCCGCCATGATCACTGCATATGCTTTGTCGGTGCTGGTCATGAGTCGGCCATTGCCTCAGCGGACTATCAGGAACACGCCGAGAGGCACGAGGTAGAGCGCGAACGTCCACATACGTCCGACGAGAATGATGTGGCGAAGAATAACAAGCGCGACGTATCCCGTCACGAGGGCCGTCGCCCCTCCGATCCACGCCGCGGGGCCCAGCGAGCCGAGTCCCTCGGCGCCGGTCGCCTCGTATACCGCCGCCCCTACGATCGCCGGCAGTGAGACTAGAAACGAGAATCGAAACGCCGCGTTACCTTGGACGCCCAGGATCATAGCGACGGCGATCGTGACCCCGCTTCGGCTGATTCCGGGGAGGACCGCCACACCTTGCGCCAGGCCGACTCCGATCGCCTGCCACCAAGACACCTCAGTGCTCATCCCCCGGGTGACTCCGCTTGCGATCAGGAACGCCGCCGACACGAGAAAGCCAAAGCCGACGAGACGTAAATCTTCGGCGAATGCCTCGGCCACGTCGCGCAGCAGCAATCCGAGGAAGGCCGTGAGCAGAGTTGCGATCAGGATGCCAACAATAACTCGTCCTTCTGCGGTCGAACGAAGCCGATCCGGATCGCGCAGTGCGGCGATTCCTTCCTTGGTGAGCGCCACGACGTCCTGCCGCAAAACGATTAGAGTGGCGAGCAGTGTGCCCAAATGAAGGAGAATCACAAGCGCAAGGGAATTCTGGACGACGCCGAAGAACTGTGCGCCGATCGCAACATGCCCACTGCTAGACACTGGCAGGAATTCGGTCACCCCCTGTAGTGCACCTAGAGCGGCTGCGGTCAGCGCGTCGATCCCCTCAGACAAGTTGCAAGGCCATAGCGGTTGTTTTGCATCGCTGCAAGGAGTGGTGGGCGCCGCTTTTTGGCGCATGTGGTGATGGCTGTTTTGGTCCGGTTCGATTAGGATTCGCCGGGGTGTATGCGAGAGACTTGGAACGCGGCTCGCGAGTACTACGCGCTCTCCAACGCGTTCAAAACGTACTTCTCGATCTACCTGAAGCCCCGCGAGGGGCGTTACTTCTTGGTCCAGGTGATCGATGACCTGCGGGGATCCGTCAGCGTGTTCGAGCTCATTCGACGTTTCTGGCTCCTGGCGGGTGTCGACGACGCGATCAACCGCGGTCGTGACTACTTCCTAGGCCTTCACTTGCGCTTCGACGATGAAGATCTGAAGCCGCTGATCCGGCTCGGGGCCGTCGCCCTATGAGGAGCGTCGCGCAAGGCGTAGGCGCGGTGGTGAAGTCGCCCATCGGCTTTGCTCGGGGGTTGTCGTATGCGCTCCGAGGGATGCGGTTCGTTTACCTTCAGCATCCCAAGCTCGCGCGCTACTGGGTGTTCCCCGTTCTGATCACGGGACTCGCATTGGTCGCCGTGTTCGCCGGTGCAGGGAGCTACTACGACGACCTCGGCGACGCGGTGTGGTCGCTGTTCCCGGAAAGTTGGAACGACGCCACCGGGTGGGTCGGTGGGCTGCTGACCGCACTGCGTTGGCTGATCGAGTTGATCGCAGGACTCCTGATCACGCTTCTCGGGTTGGTGTTGGTACTGGTGGTGTCAAGCATCGTTGCGGCTCCGTTCAACGACGCCCTCAGCGAGGCAGTGGAACGCATCTTGACCGGCGAGTCGGCGCCGCCGTTTTCACTGCGCCGCATGATGGCCGATCTCGTGCGATCGGTTCGGCTCGAGCTCTTGAAGGTACTGGTGTACGTGGCCGTCGTCGGGCCGATGTTCCTCGCGTCGTTCTTCATCCCCGGGCTCGGCCAGGTCATCTCCCTCATCGGCTTCGCGCTCACCGCGGTGTATCTCGGTATCGACTACGTCGACTGGCCCGCCGCGCGCCGCAACTGGTCGGTCGGTGACCGGGTCAGCTTCACCCGCCGCCAGCTCCCCGCCGTGGCGGGCTTCGGCACCGGAGTCTGGCTCCTCCTCTTCATCCCCCTGATCAACCTCCTCTTCATGCCTGCCGCCGTAGCCGGCGGCACCATGCTCTTCATAGCCCTCCAGGAACCGCCACTACCAACCCAGAGCCCGTGAAAAGGGGACAGTCCCCTTTTTGAAAGGGTTAATTATCGCGTAGTGGGGAGAGCCCCCTTTTTTCCGGATGTCTTCGACGGCGGTTTGTCCCGCCCCGCCGTCGCCGCGCTATCGCCTAGGGTTAACCCTTCTAAAAAGGGGACTGTCCCCTTTTTGTAGGACGGGGTTGCTGGATGCTAGCTTGAGTGGGTAAGGGGTTTGGTTATGCGACGGTCATCTTACGGGGTTTACTTGGTGGCTTTGGGATTGCTGCTCGGTGCAGGGGTCTATGCCGACAGGGGCAGCGCCAGCAACAGGTCGGCGAGCGCGCTCGAGCAGTCGATGGGCGACATTCAATGGGGGTGGACGCCGAAGCAGGTGTATCGCCACCTCAAGAAGAACATCGAGGCTTCGTATGAGGAGCCTATTTCGAAGACGACCGATGCGATCGAAGAGGACCGGCTCCGACACAAGATGGCCGAGGAGACGCGCCAGATCCGCGACTCGTACTTCGAATTCGATGGCACGCCAAGCGCGTACGATTCGGGTTATCTAAAAGGTGAGTTCACTCACAAGAATGGCGAATCGTTGCTCCGGGTCCGGACCAAGAACACCCAGGACTACTTCTTTTTCATCAACGACCGGCTGTGGAAGCGGTACCGGGCATTCGATGCGTCGGTTTTCGAGGGAGCGAGCTTTGCCCAGTTCGGTGCCGCCCTTCAACAGCGCTACGGCAAGGCCAAGAAGAAGAGCGGCGCGCTCGTTCCCGGCGGCGAGCCCACGCAATGGTACGAGTGGAAAGAGTCCCGCGTATTGGCGCGCGCCGTCGACAACAACGAATTCTACGGCTTCTATTGCTTGATCCTAGAGGATCCCAAGACGGTCGCGCGGCTCGGCAAGCTCCGAAAGAACAAGGTAGAGCAAGCCGAGACCAACGGGACGCTGGTCGACATGGTTGCTGACGACAGCGACGAAGATCAGCATGCCGACATCGCCGACCGGATCAGCGGCGAAATCCGACGCCACGAAACACCGGACGTCGACGAGAAAAAGTAGCACCGAGGTAGGTGGGGGTAGGATTTACACCGCCGCGTTTTCCCGGTTAGCCTGATGAATCCTCAGGGGTTCGGGTTTGCGGTACCGTCTACGGTTTCATCTACAAGAGATCGACCTGATCGGTGACGAGGTCGTCGTCGGTCGCGGCTCGATGGGCCACGTGACCATCGACGATCCGATGCTGTCGCGACGGCACATTCGAATCGATCTCTCCGAAGAAGAGCCGACGCTGGAAGATCTCCATAGTCGCAACGGCACGCAGCTCAACGGTCGCCCTCTCGTGGGCCGTGCCACGCTCAAAGACGGCGATCGAATCCGTATCGGGACCCAGGAGCTGGTGTTCCTGATTCCCAACGCCGTGAAGAAGAACCACCGGACCACGTCCGGACTCACATTTTGTACGGGATGCGCGGTTCCCTATCCCAGCGCGAGCCCACAGTGCCCGCACTGCGGCGCGGTCGCGACCGAGCAGGGCGTGAGCACCTCCGTGCGTGACGTCGCGGCGTCAGGCTGGACGTTTCATCTGCTTTCGCAGGTCGTGGACCGAGCCATCGGCCAGGGCCGCTTGGCCGACGCCGAGCGGATGATGTCGCGTGGAGTGTCGGAGCTCGAGGACCAGCTCGAGGGGGGTGTCGAGGTCGAGCCGAGCCGTATCCTTCGGGTGGCCGAGTGTGCTGCCCGCCTCGGGTGCGCGCTGCGAAGTGCGCGCTGGCTCGAGATCGGGGCGCGTCTGTACGGGAGTGCTGACGAGGCCCCATCGCGCGAGGTGCTCGCCCTCGTAGACGAGGTTCCGGCCGACCCCCGCTTGGCCGATGCGATGAGCGCGCTGCGACACGCAGGCCCGGAAACCCGCCAGGCCGGCTAGTGCGCCGAGACGACCTGCTCTAACCCTTCGAGACGCCGCACGAGGAACCGCT
>CP070713.1:2342122-2348165 GCA_020351445.1 Myxococcales bacterium | reverse complement strand
GCCGATCGCTTGCTGTTGCTGACCGACGTTGCAGGAGTCTATTCCCACTGGCCAGATCAATCCGGCGAACCCATCAGAATGACTACGCCCGAAGAACTGAGCTCGCAAACGTTTGATCCAGGTTCGATGGGACCAAAGGTCGAGGCAGCGTGCGAATTTGTTCGACGCACGAGGAAAACCGCCGTCATTGGAGCACTGCAAGACGCTCCTGCTGCATTACGGGGAGAAGCGGGAACGCAGATATGCTGCCATTAGCGGCGCCGCCACGGCAACGTGGCGTGATCGCGGCTGAAGACGCATGCGGCGTATCGCCGGAGCAGGTCACGATAGGCTCCTCAGGCGGAGGGCGTCGCGAACTCCGACTTTCTGCTCAACCTCGGTCGGATCTCCACGACATCGTCACGCCGTAGCATATGCCACTGGGCGTTGCTCCGCTCTGTCGCTCTCGGGCACGTTTCGCCCTATCGCGGCCGGCACGTGACTCATTGCGTGTTCGGTCATCGCCGTGATTGTTAATGCAGGGTTCACGCCCGGATTGGCGGGCACCGTGGATCCATCGCAAATCAAGAGGTTTTCGTAGCCGAAGACTCGGTTATGCGCGTCGACGACGCCCGTGCTCGGGTCACCGCCGATCGCCGCTCCGCCGAGGATGTGCGCCGTAGTAGGAATGTTGGCCCATGCCTCGAGCACCACGCTCTGTGCATAGCCGCCGGTCTTCTTGGCCAGCCATTCCGCGGCCTGATTCCCGACTTCGATGAACGTCGGATTCGGCTTCTCCGGATCTTGCTCGGTCGTCAACGAGACGCGGCCGCCGCGCCGTAACTTGGCACGAAACGAGATCGCGTTGTCCAGCGTCTGCATGACCAGGAAGATCACCGTGCGGCGCGACCAGCCAAACGGCCAAAGCGTCTTGAGGAAGGTGATGGGATGTCGGAAGACGTTGCCGAGCCACATCAGCGGACGGGTGACACGAGTACCATCGCCTGTGAGCAATGTGTACAGCAGAGACATGAAGTCGCCGCCACGACCATAGGTCACGAGCTCGATGTGCGTGTCGCTCTTGGGATGGATGCTGGCGCTGATCGCCACGTCGTTCCAAGGCTCTCCAGCGCCTTCCGGCAGGGTCACTGCCAGGATCGATTCGCTGTTCGTTCGCACGAGCTGCCCCAAGCGATCGCTGATGCGTGGCAAAGAGCCTCCAAGCTTGCACTTGGCAAGCAGTTTGTTGGTGTTGAGCGCTCCTGCCGACACCACGACGCCTTTAGTCGTAAAGACCTTGCGCCGCTTGCGGAACCAGGCACCCGGGTACTCAGTCACGACTTCGTAGCCGTCACTGCCGTCCGCCGCGCCTAGCGGCCGGATGTCGACGACCTCGCGATCTGGGTGGATGGTCGCTCCCCGCTTCTCGGCGAACCACAGATAGTTTTTCAGCAATGTGTTCTTCGCGCCATGGCGACAGCCCACCATGCAAGCCCCACAGTAGTTGCAGCCGGTGCGGTCAGGCCCTTCACCATCGAAGTACGGGTCCGGCACCGTCGTTTCGGGCTCACCGAAGTACACGCCCACGGGAGTGCGCCTGAAGGTGTTCTCGACGCCAAAGTGCTGCCCGATGTCGGACAGCAGCTTCTGACCATCACTCTCTCGTGGGACCGTGACGACGCCCAGCATCTTCTCCGCGGTGTTGTAGTGGGGCGCAAGCGCTGCCGACCAGTCGTTTAGATCCCGCCACTGCGGGTTCTGGAAGAACTCGGGGCTCGCGCGATACAAGGTATTTGCATAGACGACGCTTCCACCGCCCACGCCGACACCGCTTGCGATGAAGGCGTCACTGAAGGGCGTTAATCGTAAGATCCCTCGCAGGCCTGCGGCCGGCAGCCAGAGATATCGCCGTAGATTCCAGGTCGATTTCGCGAAGTCCTCGTCTCCGTAGCGACGGCCTGCTTCCAGCACCCCGACCCGATATCCCTTTTCGGCGAGCCGCAGCGCAGAGACGCTGCCACCAAAGCCAGACCCAACAATCAGCCAGTCGTAGTCCATGACGTCACCCGTTCTGTTGCTCGTTGAAACTCGACGATAACCCGATCCCCAGCCCCAGGGAAGGGATTACAGGCACGTGATTTTCCGCCCGCCTCCACGACTCGCACTGCCAGCTGGCAACCACTTCCCTTGCCCCTGCTCGCGTCAGCGTCCCCTTCACTCCTCGACGACACGGTTGTACAGCGCCTGCACGCGCCATGCTTTGTCGCCTTCGAGGTGGTTGATGCGTTGTATCTGTTCTGGCGAAGTCCTTCGACATCACCGACGACATCGAGCTCGATCTCGAGTAGCAGTCCAACATCGTTTTCACGATCATCGGCAACACCAACCACATCGGCAAAGCTGTGTTCAGTGTCGAGGTGACCGACATCTTCTTTTTCGACACGGAGTTCGACTACTTCCGCACCGAGCAGCCCATACCACGGGAGGACGGCAGCGTGCCTCAGAGCAACGACTACCAGCTCATCGGGTCTCGCCTCCCACGACCGTTGAAGGTCACGCTGGGGCGTTTCGGACGTCTTCGCCAGCCTTGGTCGGAGTTTTGTATATATTTTGTCAAATATTTTATTGACAAAATCTAGACAGGCGCCAGAGCTGTCAGTGAAAACCTCTTCGAGACCATGTGGCAAAACACTGGAGCGTGACATGAGATCTGATGTTCGGATCGGGCTGAGACGTTCAACGAAACACGTACCCATTCTTGCAGCCTTCGTTTTGGGTTCCTGGGTGGGAAGCGCAAGCGCGCAAGATGAGGCGATTCCTGACAGCATCGCGGCCGACGTGGAAGGTAGCTCGACCGAGTCGACAGGCGAGGCCAACTTCAGCGATGCACCCGACCTCGAAGCCGCGCCCGAGGAGAAGCAAGGCGTTGAGGTCGACTGGAGCCTCAGCTTCGGTGGTGCGATCAACACCGGCAACACGAGATCATGGAACCTTGCCGCAGGAACCGACTTACTGTTGGTGAAGGAGGCGCATCGGTTGACGATCGAGTCCTTATTCAACTTTGGGCGCGCCGACGCCGCACCGCTCGATCCCGCGAGCGACTACGCGACGATTTCCAAGAAGTGGCTGTTCGGCTCGCGGTACGAGTACTTCTTCACCGACATGGACGCCATCTGGGGAAGTCTTGGATTGCGCTGGGATCCGCTCGCCGGCTTTGATCTCCAAACGTTGGCCAACGCAGGCTATCTCCGCGCCTTTGTGAAAGAAGAGAACCACTTCTTCGCAGGCCGCATCGGCTACAGCTACACCAACGAAAAATATGTCAACGACCCCCCGCTGTTCCCGGGCGGCAACTCCAACATTCACGGCTTGCTCCTCGCACTGGACTACGAAAACAAGTTGAACGAACACGTGGAGTTGCTGTCGAGCATTGCCTACATCGGTAACTTCAACAAGATTCCCGCGCAGAGAGACGCCAAGGCGTTCCAGGACAACCGCATTTACTGGACGGTGGCGCTGCTGTCGCAGATCGCCGAGAGGCTCGCCTTCGAGGCGCGGTTCCTGTTCCTCTACGACAGCAGGCCAGTCCCTGCGGAATTGGCCAATGTCGACACGACGACGATCTTCAGCCTCGTCGTCACACTCTTTTGAACCCAACCTCGTAACTACCATCGGAGAGTACGAAATGGATATCGATGCAAACAAGTATGTAGACCTGGCGCTCGACTTCGGACCGAAAGTAATCGGCGTTCTCGTCGCGCTCTTTGTCGCGTGGCTCTTCGCAGGTTGGGCCGGACGCCTAGTCCGCCGTGGCCTCGAGGCACGCAGCTTCGACCCCACTCTGACACGGTTCTTCGCGAACCTGATTCGATGGCTCATCCTGCTGGCAGCGGTGTTGGGCTGCCTAGGGGTGTTTGGCATCCAGACGGCCAGTTTCGCCGCAATCCTGGCGGCCGCCGGCTTCGCGGTGGGTCTGGCCTTTCAGGGGACGCTGGGGAACTTCTCGGCGGGAATCATGCTCCTGGCGTTCCGCCCATTCAAAGTCGGTGACTTCGTCGAGGTGAGTGGTAGTAGTGGTGTTTGTGAGCATATCGACCTGTTCACATGCGAGTTTCGAACCGGCGACAACCGCAAGCTGATCGTCCCCAACGGGCAGGTTTTCGGCAGTACGATCACCAACTACGCCGGTTACGAAACGCGGCGGGTCGATATAGACGTGGGCGCGGATTACTCCGCAGGCGTAGACGCGACCCGCGCTGCGCTCGAAAAAGCTGCTGCCAGCATTCCAGGCATGTTGCAAGATCCTGCGCCCCAGATTGTGCTCAAGGGGTTGGGCGACTCTTCCGTCGATTGGCAGGTCCGCATCTGGTGCAAGACCCCTGACTATTGGGGTGTGTGGCAGGCGACTGTGCGCGCAACCAAATTGGCGCTAGACGAAGCGGGAATTGGCATTCCCTTTCCACAGCAGGATGTGCATCTGGACGATGCCGTCCTTCAGGCGCTCTCGAAGTAAGCTATTCAAAGATCCGTGCAGCTTGCATGAGTGCGCGCGAAGTCGTATCGACAGGGTCTCGAGTGGAATGTCGTTGAGAAGTCGGATTTGGATGCTGGCGACGGTGCTGCTCGCCGCCGGTTGCGCCACGCGGCGCGCTGACGAGCCCCAAGTTACATCGACCCACGAGCCGCAAGCGGTGCAGTCGGACGTTGAGACCAAGGAGACGGCCGCTCGAAATCCCTGCAAGCGAGCCGGCTGTTCAGGGGAGCTGTGCGTCAGCGTCGACTCTGACCAGCAGATGACTCCGTGCAACTGGCAGATGTACTTCCAATGCTATGACGACGCCGAATGTGCGGTTCAAGAGGACGGGAGCTGCGGCTGGACCGAGACCGAAGAGCTCCGCGAATGCATCGATAACGCCTCGCGCGAGCAGCCCGCTACGCGCATCGAGTAGCGGCCATGTCGAAAGGCACTAAAGAATGGGGATGAAACACCGGGCAACGGCGGCGAGTGTCCCAATCCGGCTGCGCACCGGATGCGCGCCCGCTCCCCAAACGCAAGACCTGCGCGGCTTAGCCTGAAATTCCTCAACAAGACTGGGGCTTCTAACTGGCACGCCTGATGCATGAGATGACTCCACTTTGCGGCGTGCGGCGTCTGATCAGGAGGCTCGAGATGCGTTACCTAGTTAGATTTGTTTGCGTGCTTGCGCTCGGTGCGATGCCGATCGTCGGGTGCAGTGATCATGAGGGCCCCGGCGGTAGTGGCGGCGCGGCTGGCGAAGGTGGCTCGAGCGGTAGTGGTGGCGCAGCTGGCGAAGGTGGCATGGGTGGCGTAGCTGGCGAAGGTGGAGCTGGCGGTGACGCCGGCATAGGCGGGAACGGTGGGGCAATGGGCGCGACGGTCAGCGTTCGGGGAGCCATCGTGGTGAACGCTCAGACTTTCCTTGACGGCGACACCAACGACCCCCGCAACCCGCGGCAAAGCAACAACGGAGCCACGCTGGACGACAATCAAACCCTGGGTAACCCAAGCGTGCTAGGCGGCTACCTTGGGCCGATCGGCGGAGCGCCCGATGTGATCGATTTGTACGGGGTCACACTCGCGGCGGGTCAAGGTGCGACGCTCTTCATTGGTGATCCGGTCTTCACGGATTTCGATTTGTACCTTTTGACGACAGACGGACAGCTCGTCGATTCTTCGGTGAATACTGGCGAGTTCGACTGGGTTTCAGCTGACTCCCCTGGTGACTATTTGGTCCTGGTCACAGCGTGTCTCGACCAGAACTGCTCGACCCTGGGACCTGGAATCTACAATTTGACAATCGGGGCTGTCTCCATCGAGTCGATGACGGAGCACAAGGTTTCACCCACGTCGGACTTCGTCGAGGGTGATGTATTGGTGTCGGAAGGAGACGCGGTGCGCCTGCCCAAAGCCAAAGGGCCCGGTGGTTGGCGGCAACTCGCCGACCGAATTGATCTCAAGCTCGATCGTCGGGCTCCGGTCGTCGATCGCTGGGTCGTTCGAAGCCAGCCTCCTCCGCCGCAGGCGAAATCGGCCGCTCAATCG
>CP070713.1:2339234-2342022 GCA_020351445.1 Myxococcales bacterium | reverse complement strand
TGACCTCGTCGACGTCATCCAGCTCACGCATCGCGAGGCACGCCAGCATGTTCGAGATCCCTGGGCTCGCTCCCATCCCGATGACAGCGGTGACGCCGGCAGAACGCGCGTCGTCATCGAGGGCGAGCATCGCCTCCGTGGACTCCCAATCATCGTTGATGTCCAAGTAGTGCACCCCAGCCGCGATCGCGGCGCGCAGGACGGGCGGTCCGAGGCGGAAGAACGGACCCACCGTATTGAGTATGGCAGTGGCTCCCGCGAATAGCTCCGACATTGCCCGAGCGTTTTGGACGTCGACTGCCGCGCCGCTCGCTTTCGGACCGAGACGCGCGGCAAGGACGTCGGCCGCGCCGCCATCGAGATCGCCGACCACCAGCTCATCGACGAAGTCTAGCTCTGCCGCGGTCTTCGCCGCATAGAGCCCCATACCGCCTGCACCGAGAGTGACCACCTTCACATGCGTGTGTGTAGCACACTCTGAACCCAGAAGATCTGACCGAGGTAGGCGAGAATCGAAGGCGGGAGACGGGCGGCGGGTCGCTGCGTCGATCCATAACGGCTAAGATGGGGTGCCATGAGCTCGAGGTCGAACGAATCCGAGACCGAGGTAGAGGGCCAATCGATCGCGGTGCATCACGTTTGCGTTTGTGTCGACGGGTCTCCCGTCTCCAGTTGGATGCTACCCCACGGAGTCGCGATGACGCGTGCTTTCGGTGCGTCGCTCACGGTGTTGCACGTGCTGGAGCCTCCGCGCGGCGGAGGTACAGTGACCTCGACGAATCCGTTGGAGTGGGAGATGCGGCGCACCAGTGCTCGCCATCATTTGGATGGCATCTCGAAGGAGCACGGATCCCCCGAGCTGGCCATCCATACAGAGCTCCTCGAGGGGCGCGTCACCGAAGAGATCTGCGGGTGGGTGACGAGCCACGACGTCGGCCTCACGGTCTTGTGCAGTCACGGGATGGGCGGATGGACCGATCGGGGGTTGGCGAGCACAGCCAAGAAGCTGATCGAACGTTTGTCTGGGCCGACGCTGCTGGTACCAGCGAGCGCGCTACGAGAGCTGCCCAAGAAGGAAGTCATTTACGAGCGGATTCTCGTGCCCTTGGACGCCTCACCGCGCGCCGAGAGCGCTCTGCCGCTGGCTATCCGCCTTGCTCAGAAGCATGGTGCCGAGCTCGTGCTCGTCCACGTCGTCCCGGTGCCCGAGCTCACGCAGCCTGAGCCGCTCAGCGAGGAAGAGCTCGAGCTCGAACGGCGTTTGATCGACCGAAACACCCGAGTCGCTGAGAGTTATCTCGCGCGCCTCCGTAGCCGTCTGATCGACGAGGGGCTGCGAGTGAGAACTGTCCTGGCCCATGACGATGTCCGATTCGAGCTACTGCAATCCATCGAGGAGGAACGCCCAAGCCTCATCGTCCTTTCCGACCACGGCCGCAGCGGACGCACCGCGCTCCGATTGGGAAGCGTTGCGAGCTTCCTCCTCGAGCACGCTGCTGCGCCAACCCTGATTGCTCGCTGAGGATCGTGGACACAAGGGGGCTCTCGGGCACCGCAAGTCGACCGATTGATTGTTCTGTACCACACAATTCGGTGCCAGAATGGGGTAGAGCATATAGGTTGTGCGATGGGGGGAATGCGTGCGATGAAACGATTCGTCATCACGGTCGCAATGGTTTCGACTATCCTGGCCGGGCTCGCTGGTGAAGCGAAGGCCCAGAAGCCTCGACCGACAGGGGACACGCCGTCGCTGACCGGCGCGCAGGTGATCCCCCGGGGGAGGACGGCGCTGGGGATCACGGTAGGCTACCCCTCGCTGCGGTTCCATGCCGTCTGGGGCGTGGGTCGGCGCTTCGACGTGGGGCTGATGCCGGCGCTCACCTACGGGACTCGCTTCGACGGCTACCGGCAGCGGCTCGGCCTGAACCTGCAGATCCCTCTCCGCTGGGCCCTCGCCGACAAGCCAAACTTCAACTTCGGCTTCCGCCTGATGCCCTACTTCCGCATCGGGGAGGCCTCCCCTGCGTTTAGCGTCGGGGGAAACCTGGGCTTCCGCTTCGGGATCGCCATGCCTCGCGTCTTCACGCTGATCTTCGGGCCCGAGGGGCGCATCGGCTTCGCCTCGGTCGGAGACACGCCGGCTCGCCAAAATGGCCTCGACGCCGAGCTCACCGGGATGGTGGGGCTCGAATCCTACTTCAAACGGAAATGGCTCTTCAGCCTCGAGATGCATTTCGGACACCTCTTCGGTACAGGGGGCCTCCCCGGCGGCGAGTTCATCTACCGAACGTGGGTCGGCTTCGCGTACGTCTTCCGCTGACAAGAGCCATCATCGCAGCGGCCAACTCCAAAGCGCCGTGGGCTGCGGCGACGCTTAGAAAACGGGCTAGTTGCCTGTCTTCTTGCTCGGCGCAGCTACCCGACCAGGGCTTCGCATCCTGTTCCCTCGAGCAAGCGGTCGACGGCCGTGCGGTCGGAAGTCGAGAGCTTTCTGTATTCGTCTCGTACCCAGGCTAGGCATTTGCCTTGATAGGGGAAAGGGTCTTGCATCCAGGTCGTGCCGTCCACTTCGGTTTGAACTTTGTCGTGTCCCGCATTGAGCGCCTCCTCGTTCGCGAGCATGACCGGCACGTACACACGACCCATTTCTTTGAGCAGGGCGAGGAGGGTCTGAGGGATCGAATCGCGTTTGACCCAATCGTCTTCAGTGCACGCCGCGCCACAGAGGTCTTCCACGTGTTCTACCCATGCGAAGACGCGGGGGCCGTGCTCTAGCGCAAGAGCCATG
>CP070713.1:2325075-2339134 GCA_020351445.1 Myxococcales bacterium | reverse complement strand
GGCTTCGGCGGCGTTCAGCCGCGCATCGATGCGAAAGAACTCGGCGGTTCGGCTGAACGACGTCGACCGTGCCTCTTCCAGCGCGTTGCGCGCTTCAGCGTGCTCGCCGGCCAGTCGAAGCGCATCAGCTCGTGCGAGCTTGGCATCGAGCTCCCCTGGATCGAGCTCCACCGCATTTTGCGCCGTCGTCAGCGCCGCTGCCGTGAGGCTCTCGACGGTCTCGCCGGCGGCGTCGTCGTCGATCTGCGCTTGCGCCGCGAGAGCGTACGCATTGGAGAGTTTCGCCAAAATCTCGGGGTCGCGCGCGCCGCCGGCTTCGATCGAGCGGCCGTATGCCTCGATGGCGCTCGCATAGGCCTCAGGATGTCCTTCCGCGAGGCTGGCATCGCCTTCTGCCACCCCCGCTGCGATCAAGGCCGGGTCGCTGCCAATACCGAGCAACCCAGTGACGCGCTCCCACTGGGTCGCGACCAACGCCAGCCCGCCCACGATCACGATCAGCAGGAGCCAGCGCAGCGGCGACCACCCCCGACCGGGCAGATCCGGGATATCTTCATCGTCGTCGTAGTAAGCGGGAGGCGGGGTGCTGGGCCGGCCCGAGGACCGGCCAGAACGGCGCGGCTGCTCTTCAAATTCCGCATCCTCGACCTCCAAAGCCCGTCGGACAGACGGAATGACATCGGCAGGCGCAGTATCGCCTCCGGGATCGCTGACCCGATAGGGAGACTCATAGGACTCCTCCAACCCCGCGGGCACAGCCCCTGCAGGGGTCTCGGCCTCGGACTCAGCCCCGGTCCCGGGAACGGCCTCGGACTCGGCCCCGGTTCCGGAAACGGCCCCGGACTCGGCCCCGGCCTCGGAAACGGCCTCGGACTCGGCCCCGGCCTCGGAAACAGCCTCACCCACCTTCTGAACAGGCGTCACGCCAAGCAGAGTCGGCTGCCTCGGGCGTCTCCCCGGGGGTAAGCTCGAATCTTTCGAGGTTGGCGCGGAGGGCACCGGCGTCGGCGGTAGGGGTGAGGGGACCCGCCCCGATGGGATCTGAATACCCGCTGCTTGGAAGAAGGTTTCGAGCTCGGGAATGGAGCCGAGCGCCTTCCACTCCTCCTCGCTTCGGGAGATTTCATTGTCGGGCGTGAGCTCCCCGGAGCCGATGCGTCGCTGCAGCTCCCGCAGCGAGTTGATCGTGTCGATCGAGCCGTCGTTCAGCTTGAGGCGCCAGGTGCTCGTCGTGCGGTCCGCCGCTTCCTGGGCCTTCGGGTAGACCTTGAAAACATGCCCGCAGTTGGTGCATTTCACGCTGGTTCCACGTCCGGAAAGCAGCGTCTCGTCAAACTCGTATTCGGTGCCGCAGCGTTCGCAAGTCACGTCCATCAGTCGAGAAGCCCCCCAAGCTCGTGGATGCCTGCGGTTGGTCGTCCCCGTCGATCGTTGCTAGGAGGAGACGTCCGATGCGTCCGGATCTGGCTGCGCTCATCGATCATACCTTCCTTCGACCCGATGCAGTCCGTTCGGACTTCGAGCGGGTCTGCAGGGAGGCTGCCCACCACAGCTTTGCAACCGTCTGTGTCAACTCGGCCCACGTGGCGCTTTGTACCTCACTGCTGGCGGACCGCCAGCTCCCCGTTGCAGCCACCGTCGGCTTCCCACTCGGGGCCGGCAGCCCAACCGCCAAAGCCGCCGAGGCGGCCCAGGCGGTGCTCGACGGGGCCTTGGAAATCGACATGGTGTGCCGGATCGGGGCGCTCAAAGACGGCCTGCAAGCGGTGTTCGTCGACGACATTCGCCGAGTGGTCGACGCCGCGGACGGCGGTCCGGTCAAGGTCATCCTCGAAACCTGCCTGCTCACCGATGACGAGAAGCGGCGGGGTGCCCGGTGGGCTTGCGAGGCGGGCGCTGCTTTCGTGAAGACTTCGACTGGATTCAGCAGCGGCGGAGCCGACGAAAACGACGTGCGATTGCTCCGTGCGGAGGTGGGGCCCGATGTCGGCGTGAAGGCCTCTGGGGGGATTCGGGACGCTGCCGCCGCCGATAGAATGATCGCGGCGGGCGCGAACCGGCTTGGGACGAGCGCCGGCGTCGCGATCGTGACAGAATCCAAGACTAGAGACAGGGGATATTGAGATGGCAGTCCAGTCGGTCACAGACGCAACTTTTGAAGCCGAGGTTCTTCGTTCCGATCTTCCAGTTCTGGTGGATCTCTACGCAGATTGGTGCCAGCCGTGCAAGCAGCTTTCGCCGATCGTCGCACAGGTCGCCGAGGAGCTGGCTGGCAAGATCAAAGCCGTCAAAGTCGACGTCGACAGCAACCCAATGATTGCACAGACGTTTCGAGCGCAATCGATCCCGATGCTGCTGGTGATCGCGCAGGGCCAGGTGGTTCAGCACCACGTCGGGGTGCTCGACAAGCCCGGGCTGCTCCGCCTGCTCGAGCCGGTGATGCCGCGGTCGGCGGCCGAGGTCCGCCCCGAGGAGCTAGCGGTGTGGCTGACTCAGGGAAAGGCGCTTCCGGTCGACATCCGCGATGCGGCATCGTTCGCGCGGTATCGAATCCCCTCGGCGATTCACATCCCTGCGAACGAGCTGGCGAGCCGAGTCCAAGAGCTGCAGCCCTTCGACGGGCGCATTCGGGTCCTCTATGGACGAAGCGAAGAGGCCAAGGAGTGGGGTGAGAAACTGCAATCCGACGGGGTTCAGGTTGGGTTTCTCGCCGGAGGGTTTCTTCACTGGGAAGCCGACGGCCTCGAGGTCGAGCGCGGTTGAAGCGCCCGCTGCACGTCGTTGGTGACTCGAGCGGACCACCGCCAAAGACGCCGGTTTTGGTGACCATTGGAGGCAGGGTGGAGTCGGTGCTCGACACTGGAGATGGCGCCGCAAGCCTGCGTTTCGTCGATGCGCTCGTCGACGCGGGCGTCACTTGCCTCGACTCGGCGAACGATGCGAGACCCGACCTGCGCATCGTCATTCGCGGCGCGCCCCGATCCGCGGAGGCCCGGCTGCGCGCGGAGGTCCTCGAAGAGGCCGCCGATGTAGTTCTGGGCTCCGCCCGCCCTGCTTTTGCGCGGCATTTTGGATCGACTTGCGCCCGTTGGGTCAACAGCTAGGTTCGCGGCCGACCTTTCAGCCCGAAAGTGGAGACGATGGCGGACGTGCCCGAATACATACCAGGGTTGGCCGGCGTTCCGGCAGCCCGCACCAGCATCTGTTTGATCGATGGCTCCGTCGGAAAGCTACAGTACCGAGGCTACCCGATCGAAGTCCTTGCCGAGCGCTGCTCTTATGAAGAGGTCGCCTATTTGCTCCTATTCGGGCGCCTGCCAACCGCCCCGCAGCTCGACGAGTTTCGCAACCAGCTGATCGCCGAGCGGGGCCTCAAGTTCCGCATCATCGACCTGCTCAAGACCCTGCCTGAGAGCGGCCATCCGATGGATGCCCTGACCGCAGCAGTCGCGGCCATGGGCATGTTCTACAAGGGGGACCACATCGCCGACCCTGAATTCCGCCGTCTCAGCGTGATTCGCCTTGTCGCAAAGCTGCCCACCATCGTGGCAGCCTGGCATAGGATTCGAAGGGGGGACGACCCGATCAAGCCGAGCACCGAGCTCAGCCACGCTGCGAATTTCCTGTACATGCTCGAAGGGGAGGTCCCGACCCGGTTGGCCGAGCGCGTGTTCGACGTGGCGCTGATTTTGCACGCGGAGCACTCGATGAACGCATCGACGTTCACAGCCCGCGTGACCGGCTCGACACTGACCGACCCGTACGCGGTGGTCGCGTCGGCCATCGGTAGCCTTGCGGGGCCACTCCATGGTGGCGCCAACGAGCAGGTGCTTTCGACGCTGGCTGGCATCGAGGACCGCTCGCCCCATGCGGTCCGTCGTTGGGCCGAGGACCGCCTCGCCCGCAAAGAAAAGATCATGGGCTTCGGGCACCGCGTCTACAAGGTCAAGGACCCGCGCGCGACGATTCTGCAGGAGCTCGCGACCCAGCTTTTTGCGAAGTTCGGCAGCACCCCGGACTACGACTTGGCCGTGGAGCTCGAGGGCCAAATGACGGACCTGGTTGGCGGCAAGGGGATTTACCCCAATGTCGATTTCTACAGCGGTATCGTATACCAGAAGCTCGGCATTCCAATGGATCTCTTCACGCCGATCTTCGCGATTTCACGCGTCGCGGGATGGCTCGCGCACTTGCTCGAGCAGCTCGAAGGCAATCGCATCTTCCGACCGAGCCAAATTTGGATCGGCGAAGCAGACCGGACGTTCGTGTCGATCGAAGAGCGCGGCTAGAGCGTTAGCGAAAGATAGCGCGGACCTATGGCTTGCAGTTCGGCAGTCGCCCGCCCACGAGCTCGACGCTCATGCGCAGTTTCTGTTTCGCCTTCGGGGTCATGTAAACCTTGCAGTCGGAACCCACGATGACCGCCTCTGCTGGGTACGCAATTCGGCTCAACATTCCGAGAGCTTTTTCCGGGCCGAGGACGAACGCTGCAGTGCTCAACGCGTCGGCGTAGATGCCCTCCGCCGTCATGATCGTCACCGAAAGCGACTTGTCCGCGGGACGGCCGGTCTTGGTGTCGATGATGTGGTGCCAACGCTTGCCCGAGCCGTCAAACACCGCGTGCTCGTAGTCACCGGAGGTCGAAAAAGAAGCTCCGGTCGACTCCAGGGCAGCAAAATAAGTGCTTGGATCGCGCGGGTGCTGGATGCCGACGCGCCAGGGGCGGCCGTCTCGTTCGCCGTGCACTTGGACCTGGCCGCCACCGAAGATCATGTAGTTCTCGATCCCACCACCACGCAGAATCGCGCCCGCACGATCGAGGGCATAACCTTTGGCGATGCCGCCTGTGCCGATCGCCATGCCCCGCTTCTTCAAGAAGACCGTTTTGTATTTCTTGCTGACGCGGATGCTCTTGTAGTCGATTAGCTTGAGGCGTGGCTTGATTTGGTCGGTGGTCGGAATTTTGATCGAGTCCGGACGAAAGTCGTACAGGCCCCACAGCGCCGCCCATGAGAGATCAAACGCGCCCCGGGACCACATCGATACGTCCAAGCCTGCATCGACGACGCGCAGGGTATCCTCGCCGACCTTCACCGACTTCTTGCCTGCGGCCGCATTGACCTTCGAGATGTCACTGTCATCGCGCCATTCTGAAAGCACGGTCTCCAAGCGCTCGATTTCCTGAAAGGCTTGGCGAATCACGTTCTCGGCGTTGTCCGGCGGGGCGTCGACCTGGATGCGAAACACCGTGCTCATCAAGGGGCGTGTTCGCGACAGTAGCGGTGGGCTGGAGTCATTCGACTCCGGGTTTGGCGACACGGGTTCGATCGTCTCGCTGTTGCTTTGGCAGCCGAACCCGAATGCGAGCAACGTGATTGCGGCGCAGGCGCGAAGCACGGCGCCACTTTCGTCGTGAACAGCGGCTGCGTCAACCCGGCTTGCGCTTTGACGCACGATTGGTACTCCTGTCCCCATGCGGGCGGTGTTTGGGGTGCGTTGGGATCGCCTTTTGATGGTACTGGCCTGCTTTTCAGTGTCTCCGGCGGATCGCGCCGCTGCGTTTGGCGATGCGACGTCGGTCGAGATCGTCTCACTGGACGTCAGCAAGGGCGTCGACGGGGCGCGCAACGTCGCAGAGCGGCTTTCTTGGGAGGTGCGCAAGCGTTCGAGCGTCGAACCGATCCTCGAGCCTGGACGCGCAAGGCTCGACAAGAGCTCGCTGTTCCGGAGCCCGTTCGTCTACTGGCGAGGGAGCGACGAGTTTCCGCCGTTGAGCGAAGCCTCGATCGAAGGTCTGCGCAAGTATATCCATCGTGGAGGGTTCATCCTGATCGACGACGCCACCGCCGGCCGCGAGGGTTTTGATCGGGCGGTTCGCCGCGAGCTCCTACGCGCCTTCCCCGCGCTTCCGTTGAAACCCATCTCGGCGGAGCACACCATCTATCGTTCGTTCTATCTCCTGCGAAGGCCGGTCGGACGGGTGCGGGGTCCCGCGTTTTTGGAGGGCATCACCTATGGCGACCGAATCGCAATCGTGTATTCGCGTCACGATCTCGGAGGCGCCCTTCAGCGCGACAAGCTCGGTGCATGGAGTCAGGCCGTCGTGCCCGGCGGCGAGGGGCAGCGCGAGCAAGCCATTCGCCTTGGCGTGAACCTGGTGCTTTACGCCCTGTGCACCGACTACAAAGACGACCAAGTGCACGCGCCCTTCATCATGCGGCGACGGGGCTTGGGTCCCTGAGGTTTGCGCGTGGCGGATTGGAAGTGGCAGCTTGGGATCTTAGGAGGGAGCACGACAGCGTGGGTTCTGGGGCTAGCACTGTTGGCGCTTTGGCTTATCGAGCTCCGATCGATTCGCGGCGAGGGAGATCCGCGCAGGCGATTCGCGCTCGCGGCCCTGGGTGGGCTCGGCATTTTCGCCGTCTACCTTCTTGCGCTTCAGGTCACCCTGGTGCGTGAAACGTTCGAGGAAGTGGCGGGTGGAACTGGCATCCTCCTCGACAACTCTCGGAGCATGACCCTCTCCGGCGCCAGCGGCCCTCGCAATGACGCTGTCCGCGCGTTGGTCGGCAAGTGGCAAGAAGATAACCGGGTCAATCCGGTGGTCTACCTCTTCGGGTCCAACACTCGCGGCGCGATTTGGGAAGGACTAGCGGACAGCTACGAGCCCTCAGACGACGAAACCAAAATCCGCGAGGCTCTCAACTATGTTCTAGCAAAGGGCGCGGACCAAGATCTCGGCTCACTCGTCGTGGTCACCGACGGGGCCGACATGAGCTTTCGCGCCGAGACACTGGCGCTCGGGTCCGGCGCGCCGGCGATTCACGCCATCGTCATTGGCGGAGACGACCCGCTCGACGACCAAGCGATCGTATCGTTGCACGCCGACCCCACCGCATACGTGGGCGTCCCCGCCGTGATCCGTGCGGATGTACGCGCGGTTGGTGATTTGCGAGAAACGGAGCTTCGCGTCCAGCTCTGGCACGAGAGCCGCCTCGAGCAAGAGGCGATTGCAGCACTGGATGCCACCGGTCGCGGCGCTGTGTCCTTCGAGGTGACGCCGCAGCGCACCGGTCGCGCGCTCTACCGGCTCTTGATTCCCGCGGCTTCCGGCGATGAGGTGCCGCAGAACAACGATCGAGCGGCGTTGCTGAGGGTCGGCCGTGAGCGGCTGCGGGCGCTGCTCGTCGCTGGGCGACCAAGTTGGGACGTTCGATTCCTTCGAGACTTCCTCAAGCGCGACGGCTCCGTCGACCTGGTATCCTTCTTCATCCTGCGCGCCGCAGCGGACCTTACCGCCGCGCCGACCAACGAGCTTGCGTTGATCCCGTTTCCGACCGACGAGCTCTTCCGTGAGCATCTCGGAAGCTTCGACGTCGTGATCTTTCAGAACTTCGACTACGCGCCATACGAGATGCAAACCTATCTGCCACGTATCCGAGACTACGTGCGGCGGGGCGGCGCCTTCGTGATGATCGGCGGCGATCGGTCATTTGCGGAGGGCCGATATACAGGCACGGCGATCGAAGAAATTCTGCCGGTGAAGCTCGGAGCACCCGGCGTGCTCAAAGGCAGCTATCGGGCTGAGGTGAGCAAGCAGTTGGCGCGCCATCCGATCGTTGCGCTTGGCCCTGATCCGGCATTGACGCGGCAAACTTGGAGGTCGCTCCCTGCAATGCACGGCGCGAACGTGGTGAGCGCTGTCAAAGAGGAGGCACAGGTTCTCCTGCGCCATCCGCGGGCGCGGCTCCGCGGCGGCGCGCGACTTCCAATCCTGGTGGTTGGCGAGTCCGGCAGGGGGCGGGTCGCTGCCATGACGAGCGATGCATCGTGGCGATGGCGGTTTGCCGCGGATGACACCACCGTCGGCTCCGACGAGTACGAGCTGTTCTGGGACCGGATGATTCGCTGGCTCACCCGCGATCCACTCCTGGAGCCGGCAAGGATCTCGACCGACCGAGAGCGCTACGGGATCGGTGGCGAGATCGCCGTCTCGGGGCGGCTCCGAGACGAGGCGTATCGGCCGATGAAGCAAGCACGGGCAGAGCTTCATTTTCAACCGGGCATCGACGAAAAGGCAGTCGCGGTCGTCGATGCCGACGTGGATGGACAGCTCCGAGCCACGCTCCAAGCGCCGAGCGAGCCGGGGGCATATGAAGTCATTGCCTCGGTCGAGGGGAAGGAGCTCGCGCGCGAGGTGTTCATCGTGGAGGAAAGCGGCGACGAGCTCGCGGACCTCGAAGCGATGCCTGAGCAACTCGAGGCAGTCGCAGAGCAAACGGGAGGCCGGGTGTTCCTGGGCATCGAGGACGTCCCAGGGTTGTCCGAGCTCGCGTCGACCACACGACGGGCGGCGGGACTGGTGTCGAGGCAGCCGCTGTCCAATCCGTGGTTCATCCTGCTCGTAGTGCTGCTCCTGGGCGCCACCTGGGTGCTGCGCAGGCGCTGGGGGCGCCGATAAACGCCCGTTCTGCGTGACTCGGCTTTGCTGGCTGGACATCGCGGGCTCTCATCCTAGAAATACACGTCTCGCCCATGGAGCCGACCAAGTTACGCGGCGCGCGCACGCACAACCTCCGTTCGATCGACCTCGATATCGCGCCGGGTACCTACCTCGCGATCGTGGGCCCTTCGGGCGCCGGAAAGTCTTCGCTTGCGTTTCGAACGCTCTACGCCGAAGGCCAACGGCGCTATGTGGAGAGCTTCAGCGCATATGCGCGCCAGTTCCTCGAGCGGCTTTCCAGGCCTCCGGTCGACGAGCTCGACCCGGTGCCGGTTGGGATCGCGGTGGACCGCCAGGCGCCGGTGCGCACCAGCCGCTCGACCGTCGGGACGATGACCGAGATCGCGGACTACGCGAAACACCTGTGGGCCCACGCAGCCGAGCTCCACTGTCCCGGTTGTGGGCAGCTGGTGCACCGGGATGCCCCCACGCGCGCGGCGCAAAGCGTCATGAGCGAGCTTGCCGGCGAAAAGGTGCTGGTCACGTATCCGGTCGCGGTGGCCGACAAGGAGCACTTCATCGGCGTCCGCGAGGGCTTGCTCCGCGACGGGTACCGGCGGGTTCGCGTCAAGGGGAAGGTCCGCGACCTCGATGAAGTTCGGCCGAGCGACGTCACGAACGGCCGAAGCACGCACCTCGACGTCGTGGCCGATCGTACCGTGGCACGGCCCAAAGACGAAGCGCGCCTGGTAGAAGCGCTGGAGCAGGCGATGCGGCGGGGCACCGGGCGCGCCACCGTGTGGTCGGCCGGAGGCGCAGAGCTTGGTTTCTCCGAGGGACTTCATTGCCCGAGCTGTGACCGCTCGTTCCGCCGCGCGACGCCCGGTCTCTTCAGCTTCAACAGCCCCATCGGTGCCTGCGAGACCTGTCGCGGCTTCGGCCGCACGATCGAGATCGACCTCGACCGGGTCATCCCTGACTACGACTTGTCTCCGGACGACGGCGCCATTCGTGCGTGGCAGGGCAAGGCGACGACCTGGGAGCGACGGGAGCTCAAGAAGAACGCGAAGAAGGCCCGCATTCCACTCGACAAGCCACTTCGCGAGTGGACGCCTGTGCAACTCGACTGGCTCATCGAAGGCGATGACGTCGGCTACCCCAAAGGTTGGTGGGGCATCCGAAGCTGGTTCAAATGGATGGAGTCGCGCGCCTACAAGATGCACGTACGCGTCTTTCTGTCTCGATACCGGAAGTACGAAACGTGCGGGGACTGCGACGGAACGCGCCTCAAGCCTGAAGCGCTCGCGTGGGACATCGATGGGCTGACCTTGCCGGACCTGTACGCGTTGCCTGCGTCGAAGGCCCTGTCGTTCCTGGAGAAGCAAGAGAGCCGGTTCAGGGGCGACGCAGGCGCGGCACTGCTCTGGCGGGAAGGGATCGGGAGGCTCCGCGCGCTTCACGATGTCGGTCTCGGGTACCTCTCGCTGGATCGAACGTCGCGCACTTTGTCAGGCGGAGAGACGCAACGAGTCGCGCTGACCAGCGCCTTGGGCGCCACTCTCAATGGCGCGATGTTCGTGCTCGACGAACCGACGGTGGGGTTGCACCCACGCGACGTCGAGCGACTGCTCGGTGTGGTCCGAGCCTTGTCAAAAGACGAGAACGTCGCGGTGGTCGTGGAGCATGATCCGGAGATGATCCTCGGTGCGGACCGGGTGATCGAGCTCGGTCCCGGTGCTGGCGAGAACGGTGGAGAGATCGTCTTCGACGGGACGCCGGCAGCACTTCGCAGGGCCCGGACTGCCACGGGAGCCGCGCTCAAGGCCAACGGTGCGGTGGCGCGCAACAGACGCGAGCCCAAGGGGTGGATCGAGCTGAAGGGCGCCGCCGGGCACAACCTGCGTTCGGTAGACGCCTCGTTCCCTCGCGGCGTGATGACCTGCGTGACCGGAGTGAGCGGCTCGGGAAAGAGCAGCCTGGTGCTCGAAACCTTGATGCCTGCCGTTCAGCGCAAGCTAGGCCTCAAGTCGGAAGGGGCGCCCCTCGAGCACGAGAGCCTGAAAGGCTACGCCTCCCTTCACGGCGTCGTGGGGGTCGACCAGGCTCCGCTGGGCCGAACTTCGCGCGGCAATGCGTCGACATATTTGAAGATTTGGGACGTGTTCCGGAAGCGCTTTGCGACGACCCCGCTCGCGAAAGAGCGCGGGTACAAGCCGGGGATCTTCTCCTTCAACGTGGCAGGGGGTCGCTGCGAAGCCTGCCGAGGTGACGGCGCTGAGACGGTCGAGATGCAGTTCCTGGCCGACGTCGTATTCAGCTGCCCCGAGTGCCAGGGCAGGCGGTTCGTGGGACCGGTGCTCGACGTCGAGTACATGGGCCTGAACGTCGCCGACATCCTCCGGCTCACGGCCCATCAGGCTGCCGAGCACTTCGCTGAAGACTCCACCATCGCCCGCGCGCTTCGACCCCTTCTCGACGTGGGCCTCGGTTACCTTCGCCTGGGGCAACCGCTCAACACGCTGTCCGGCGGCGAGGCCCAACGGCTCAAGCTCGCCGAAGCGCTCGTGCGCGCTGCACCCGGCTCCCTTCTCGTCTTCGACGAGCCTACCGCGGGACTTCACGCGAACGATGTGGCACCGCTGATGAAGGTGTTGGACGGGCTCGTCGATCGAGGCGACACGGTGGTGGTCGTCGAGCACGACATGCACGTCGCCGCCCATGCCGACCACGTGATCGACCTCGGTCCCGGCGCCGGAGAGGAAGGCGGCCGGATCGTCGCAAAGGGTGCGCCCGAGGACGTTGCAAAAAGGAAGCGCTCTCAGACGGCTCCGTACCTCGCACGCGCACTTGGGAAATCCAGGAAAGCCGGGCAGAGCGTCCGCAAGAAGAAGACGGCACCCAGCACTCCGCCGCTCCACGAGATTCGAATCACCCACGCGCGTGAGCACAATTTGAAAGACATCACGGTGCACATCCCGCGTGACCAGCTCGTGGTGATCACGGGGCCGAGCGGAAGCGGCAAGAGCACTTTGGCGTTCGACGTGCTGTTTGCCGAGGGGCAGCGGCGCTATCTCGAGACGCTCTCGCCGTACGCACGCCAATACATGCCACAACTCCCGCGGCCAGCGGTCGACCAGGTCGTGGGGGTGCCGCCAAGCGTGTCGCTCGAGCAGCGGCTCACGCGTGCGGGCGCCAACTCCACAGTGGCAACGGTCACCGAGGTCTCGCACTACCTCCGACTGATTTGGGCGCGCATCGGCGTGTTGCATTGCATCGATTGCGAAGTGCCGATCGCGGCGCGGGCCGCGTCGCAGCTAGCGAGCGACGTGAAGCGCCGCTTTGGCGCCAAGAAGGTGACATTGCTCGCTCCGGTGGTTCGGGGCCGAAAGGGCATCCACCGCGAGCTCCTCAACAAGGCTCGGAAAGACGGCTTCACAGAAGCGCGAATCGATGGCGAGATTCAAACCCTCGAACCGGGGATGAAGCTCGATCGCTACATCGAGCACGACGTCGAGCTCGTCGTTGGGCGAGTGTCGGCGGAGAGCCCGCAACTCTTGGAGCTGCTCGAGAAGGCGCTGCAAAAGGGCGACGGGGCGGCCTGGGTGATCGCCGGCAAGGACGAGATGCAGCTTTCGAGCACGCGAGCGTGTCCTAGCTGCGGCCGCGGCTATCCCGAGCTCGATCCACGCTTCTTCTCGTTCAACACGCGGCAAGGGCAGTGCCCTGCGTGCGAGGGGCGGGGCGAAATCGTCACGAAGAAGTGGCGGGGCCGGCGGAGGAAACGGGCCGTCGACAAGCGCTTATGCGACCAGTGCGACCAGACGCGGCTGTCGCCATTGGCGCGCGGCGTGACGGTCACCGACATGTCGATCACGACCCTCTTCGACCAAAGCGTCTCCGAAGCGATCGAGACGCTCCGGCAAATCGACCTCGACGGGCGGGACGCCACCATCGCCAAGACCCCGCTACACGAAGCCCTTCGGCGGCTGTCGTTCCTCGAGGAGGTCGGTCTCGGGTACCTCGGCCTCGGTCGCGCCGCCAACACCCTCAGCGGCGGGGAGATGCAGCGCGTGCGCCTTGCGGCACAGCTCGGAAGCGGGCTCACCGGTGTGCTTTACGTGCTCGACGAGCCGACCATCGGTTTGCATCCGCGCGATACGGGGCAACTACTCGGCGCACTTCGTGGACTGGTCGAGCGTGGGAACTCGGTTTTGGTCGTCGAGCATGACGCCGACACGATTCGGGCAGCGGATCACGTGATCGACATCGGGCCTGGCGGCGGCAAGCACGGCGGGCGCATCGTTGCGCAGGGCGAGCTCGAGAAGATGAAGGGCTCGGTGACCGCGGCGGCGCTCGATCGGGCACCCAAGCTCCCAGCGAGGCGCCGGTCGACGCGCGATGCTTCGTGGCTCGAGCTGACCGGGGTGAGTCATCACAATCTGAAGAACACTGACGTTCGCTTCCCGCTTCAACGCTTCATCGCGGTCACGGGGGTGAGCGGCTCCGGAAAGAGCTCGCTCGTTCGCGAGGTGTTGTTGCGCGCGACGCGCGAGGCCGTAGGCATGGTCAATGACACACCGCCGGGCGCATTCGAGGGCATCTCGGGCTTCGAACCGTTGAAGCGCGCCATAGAGGTCGACCAGAGCCCGATCGGACGCACGCCGCGGTCCGTGCCGGCGACGTACATCGGCATTTGGAACACAGTGCGCCAGCTATTGGCCGGTACCCCCGAGGCGCGGGCGCGTGGCTACACCGCCAGCCGTTTCTCGTTCAACGTCAAGGAAGGACGGTGCCCCGAGTGCGAAGGGCAGGGCTCGATTCACGTGGAGATGGCGTTCCTGCCCGACGTCGACGTGCCGTGCGAAAGCTGCAACGGCATGCGCTTCACGCCGGAGACGCTCGCGGTTCGCTGGCAGGGTCTCAACGCCGGAGAGCTTCTCGAGCTCGAAGTCTCCGAAGCGGTCGAGGTGTTCTCGCCGGTGAGGGCGATTCGCCAACCGCTCGAGCTCCTCGACGAGCTTGGCCTGGGGTATCTACACCTAGGCCAACCCTCGAACACCCTTAGCGGAGGTGAGGCACAACGAATCAAGCTCGTGTCCGAGCTGGCAGCGGGCCTCAACACGGGACCCACCCTGTACGTGATGGACGAACCGACCACGGGGCTTCATCGTGACGACGTCGACCGCCTCCTGCGGGTCCTTGATCGCTTGGTCGAACGAGGCGACAGTGTCGCAGTCATCGAGCACCACCCCGATGTCATGTTGGCAGCCGACTGGATCATCGACCTCGGCCCCGAAGGCGGCGTCCACGGCGGCCGCGTCGTTGCGCAAGGAACCCCCGAAACCATCGGCAAACGCAAACGCAGCCACACGGGGCAGGTGTTGATGCGGGAATTTGGGCGATAACAGGCAGCGCCAGTGACCGGGCCAGCGACAGTGCCAGCGTGGCCCCAGCAAGTGATGTGGTCCTTGACTCTCTTCGACCAGGAGTGTATCCTGCTATTCGAGGGCGCACCCGATGCGCGCCTGCAGCCCGAACGCAATACCTGCGCGTCGCAGCTCCAGACCCCCCTGCAATATCGTGATTGCACCTGGCACGCCTGATGCGTATGCTTAG
>CP070713.1:2322243-2324975 GCA_020351445.1 Myxococcales bacterium | reverse complement strand
GAAGGGGAACATCAAGTACGGCGCAATGGTGAAGTTCCACTTCTTGTCCTTCCAGGTCTTCTTCTCCTCGGGTGGGCTTTCCGTCTCCACGTAGGACACCGAGAAGTCTGGGGTACCGGATTGCTCGCTCCCGGGCGGGTCGACACCGGCGGCTTCGGTCTGTGCGTGCACCACTCCGGCGACCGACAAAGCCGTGATGACGCTCGCACCGACGAGGATAGTCTTCATGTCTACTGTCGCTCTCTATCACGAAATCTCATGCACTGGGGAGCCTTTCCTCTACTCGTCACGCGCCGCCCAGACCAGCAGTGAACGATTGACTAGTGGCTCCCCGATATGGCATTGGCTCGATTCATGAAGGGCAAAGCATTCTGGTTGGCGGCAGCCGCGATAGGTATCGCTGGCGCCGTGTCGGTCGTGTGGGCACAGCAAGCGAAGCAGGCGCAGCAGGCACAGGAAGCGCAGCCTGGTCCCGAGCTGCTCCAAGCCAAGGAGTTTTTCGGAAAGGCGGGAATCCCTGGCAAGCGATGGGTCGAAGGTGAGACCATGGTTCCGCACATCGCCCCCGCGAGCCACTTCAAGGCGACGATGCTCTACTACCCCGGAACGGAGGAGCTTCAGCCCGACGAAGTCCGCGTCACGTTCATGGGGTCGACCTACTACCCAAACCGTTCGCAGTCGGGGATGAGCATCTTCGTGGAGCTCGGAAACGGGGAGAATGTCGTGTTCGACCTCGGGATTGGTTCGCTACGCAACTACAACGCGTTCAGCATTCCGTTCAACACGATCAACCACGTCTTCTTCACGCATCTGCACATGGATCACATGAGTGACCTTCCGTACTTCATGATGTTTCGACCGATCCAAGCGGGCTGGACCCCGCTCCACATCTACGGCCCGAGCGGCTCGGAGAAGCAGTATGGGATCGCGCACATGGTTGAGCACATGATGAAGATGACCGCGTGGCACCAGGACAGCTTCAACGCCTGGCCCATTGGTGATGGCTACAGCCCCGAGGTGCACGAGTTCGACTTCATGAAGGAGGGTGAGGTCATCTACGACCGAAAGGGCGTGAAGATCCGCCACTGGCCCACGTCGCACACGAAAGACGGCGCTACGAGCTACCGCCTCGATTGGAACGGCCGAAGCATTTGCTACACCGGCGACAACCGACCGAACAGCTTGACGATCAAGCACTGCAAGGGCGTCGACCTGCTGATCAGCGAGGTCCAGAACGCGGCCATCTCGCTCTCGTCACGAGCGCTGGGCATGCCGACTGCAATGGCGGCCTACACGATCGACACCTCGCACACGCCCGCCTACGGTCTCGGCTACATCTGCAAGAAGGCACAGCCGAAGGTCTGCGTCGCGACGCACTACAGCTACGACGACATCTTCAACAACGAGACCGTCGCGCAAGTCCGGCACCACTACAAAGGTGCCTTCGCCTTCGGCGCGCCGGACTTAGTCACGTTCAACATCCACGGCGACGGCAAGGTGTGGTGGCGCGAGGGCGCGGCGGCCGATTCGTCGCAAACCCCGAGGCCCCGATTCGAGAGCCCGACCGTCAAGTTCCCCGCCCCGCGGCATCAGGTCTACGACGTGATCAACGACACGATCGAAGCCAACGAGATCAACCCCAAGAAGTGGTATCCCAAAGGCCACAGGCCGGACCTGGTCCGCAAATGGCCACTCACCAAAGACGTCGAGGTGCCGAACCCGTTTGCGCCTCCGCCGGCGAAGTAGCAACTGCGAAGCAGCAGCGCTTCGCGAGGTTCGAGTCCAATCGGTGGCTCTAAGTGATGGTGTGGGCAGCCTGCTCTGCAGCGGCGCTGGTGCGATTGGCGCACTCGCGAATGGTCCTCGCCAGGACATCGAAATCGAGTGGTTTTCTCAAGTAGATTGCCTTCTGGTTTCGGAGGAGCTTCTGGATCTGCAGATCATCTTCCGGGAGACCTGAGATGTACACGGTGCCAGGAATTGGCCGTATTCGGTTGAGCTCTCCGATGAGATCATCGATCGCCATGTCGGGGAGCCCAACGTCTGTCACCACCACGTCGATCGTGCTTGCGGACTCGACATAGGCCGCGAGCGCCTCTGCCGCAGTTCTCGCAGCGATCACGGTGAAGCCCTCATCGCCCAGGAGCTCACTCGTCGCCACACGGGCGGCGTCATGGTCCTCGATGAGAAGGACGCAAAGCGATGCCGTGGAGGCTTTGGGCGAAGTCGGCGTCGGGGTCTCGTCCGCTTCGGTGCTCGAGTCGATCATCAAGACTCTGATTGCCTCGCGCAGCCGCTCTGCTGTGAACGGTTTCTCCAGGAGAGGCGTTCCTTGTGGAATTCGCCCTGTCTCCGCCAGATATTCGGTGGGATGTGCCGACATCATCAGAACTGGGAGGGAGCCCTGTATGGTGCGCACTTCCTCAGCGACCAGCATGCCATCTCCACCGGGCAAGATGGTGTCGGTCAGCAGCAGATCGAGGGATTCGGAACTAGCAACGGCCACGGCTTCGTCCCAGTCCTTGGCCTCGACGACGCGAAATCCGAGATCTTGCAGGTAGTTTCGAACCGTCAGGCGCACCGTGGTGTCGTCTTCAACTAGCAGTGCAGTGCCGCTCATTTGTTGCTCTGCAGCAGCGGCGCCTACATCCTCCGCGCTTTCCGCGCCGGCCCAGGGCAAAAACACGCGGAATTCAGTGCCCTTGCCCTCCTCGCTCTCGAATTCGATCGTG
>CP070713.1:2319484-2322143 GCA_020351445.1 Myxococcales bacterium | reverse complement strand
TCGGCGAGGTCGCCAAGAACGAGGATGTCCAGTCGTTCCTCATGGACCGCGTGGAATTGGAATGCAACAGCAAGGTCGCCCGCCACCAGACGATCAAGAAGATCCGCGTCTTGCCTTTCGAGTTAACCGTGGATGGCGGCGAGATGACCCCGACCATGAAGGTCAAGCGCAACGTCGTCGTGGAGAAGTACAAGAACGAGATCGCATCGCTGTACGCGTGATCATCGCGACTGCAGCGAGGCTGAGAAAGTCGATGCCAGGTCGGTAAGCCTCCTCAAAGAGCGTTGCGGACCGCTTTTAGCAGCGCCTCTCCTTCGGGCCCCATTCGTTTCGCGATGTCGTCTGGAACGCCCTTTTGCTTCGCTTTGAAGACGGCTCGCTCTTCCGGGGTCGGGTCGTGAATTTCGTATCCATAGCGCTTCAAGTTCTTCAGCAAAACGGGCTCCATGCTGCGCACCTGCTCTCGTCCCCATGTAGTCAGGTCGTAGGGCACCGTGAGCAGGACCTCTTGAAGGTCCTTCGGTAGGGTATCGAACCACTTCTTGGAATAGACGACGATGCCCGGCTGATAGCAATGCCGGCTGAGCACTAGATTCCGTTCCCCCACATCGAGCGCCTGGTACCAGGTCGAAGCCATGGCATATAGCGGTGTGTTGTCGAAGCCGTCGACGACACCGGTCTGCAGGCTCGTCATCGTGTTCGCACCGTCGATGGTGACCGGACTGGCCCCGAACGCTCTATATGTTGCGACGTGGGCGATCGCCTCCTGGGAACGAAAACGAATACCCTTCATGTCGTCCGGCAGACGGATCGGTCGCCTGCTGAAGTATGATCGGAATCCATTTTCAGCCCAGAACCCAAAAACGAGCTTTCGTTTCGCGAGGATTGTTCGAACGAGTTTCTGGACCTCCGGGCTGTCGAGCGCCTTGTCGGCCTGGGAGAAGCTATCGAACACGTACGGCGCCTCGATCACGTTGACTTCACGGACGATCGAGCTGAGACCACCGACGGAGCCCGCAAACGCCTGCATACTGCCCGCCGCCGTGCGCCGTGCCGAGGAGCGCTCGTTACCGCGTCCCAGTCGTAGCTTCACTTTCACACGACCTTCAGTCTTTTCTTCGACGTGCTTCTTGAGCAGTTTGAGCTGCTCGGCCCAAGGGCTTCCGGCGGGCACCACCGTGCCGATCTCCATGACGTATTCCTGGGCCCACGCCGGGACGGGCCCGCCAAGCGGTAGGGATAGAGCGAGCACCGCGCCGCCCAAGAAAACAGACTTCCACATCGAATTCTTTCTCCTGTGCCCTGTTATCTCCGTTCTTGCGGGACACCGCAATGGCATCATTGTGGCGCAGCGCCTGTGAGCCTTGGGTCGGACCTCTGGTATCTCTTCCTCAGGGAAGCGGGATCCGCGCCCACGCGTGATCGGCGAAGCTTCCGAGGTAGAGGTGGCCGGCGCGCTCTTGCACACTGGTGACCACTGAGATCCGCTCCCCCTTCGGATCGAACAGGTCGTGTACGACCTTGCCG
The DNA here is from genome assembly GCA_020351445.1 of Myxococcales bacterium. GTDB lineage: Bacteria > Myxococcota_A > Polyangia > Polyangiales > Houyiibacteriaceae > SG8-38. The sequence goes on along the minus strand of CP070713.1, from coordinate 2,320,616 downwards.
TCGCGGTCGATGCCGATGGCCCTCGGCCACGCGAGCAGGTAAAGCACGAGCAGGAGGAGAACAGCCCCTACACCCAGCAGGATCTATCCGCGCCTGGTCATGTTCGAATTCGCGTAGCGCTCACTTGCCCTTGAAGTCGGCCTTGCGTTTTTCCTTGAACGCTTTGACCCCTTCATGGCCGTCGGCCGACCACTCGTGCTTAGCCTTCGGCCTCCATTTTTTCTTTGACGTTTTCCATCGCCATATCAGCTTCTCGTTCGTTGCGCTTCAGCACCAGTTTTTCGGCCAGCTTGCCTAGCACTGGAACCGGGATGGTGTACTCGATCTCGATGTCGAGCTTTGTGCCGCCATCATCAGGCTCAAAGGTATAAATCCAGTGGGCGTTGACACCACCTTTGCTGTCTATGACCCTGCGCTCGTTGGGGATATGCTCGATGACGGTGCTCTCCCCGTTGAGCGGCACCCCGGCCATCTTGTATTTCCACCGATAGTGCTGTCCGACCCCAGACCCCGTGATATCGCTGACCTCCATCATGCTTGGAAGCCACTCGGGACTCGTCGTTATGTCGTCGATGTATGCGAAGACTTTTTCGACCGGGCTGTTGATCGTAATGCTTTTGTGTACCCTTGCCATCGTTGCACCCTCCTTTCTGGGAGATATTGAATGCAAGAACCGAGCCATTCGCCATCGCCGAGGCAAGGGCTTCATCTGGCTCTTTCTTCGGGCACATGTGGCTCGATCACCGTCGGTGGCGAGCCCCTTTACGCCTCGCACGCGCCCGTGCGCGATTGTTAGCGCGCTCGGGCGTCTTCCCGTTACAGATGCGTGACCGGCGTAACTGGATCACTGACTTGCTTCGCATCGGCGAATAACTTTCGTCAGCACCCTTGAGAAGCGCACCTGCTTCGCCTGCGGGTTCCCAATTATCGTCTTCTTGGACTTAGGTTGACTAGGGCTTCTTAGACACCGTCCTTAGCTCCTCAGTGAAAGGCGCAGCCTCCTATTCGGAAGAGCCGACCGTTTGATCGATGTCTTTGGTCGGGATGAGGCTCATGGCGCGTTCTGCGAGAGCGGTGATGGTGAGTGCGGGATTCACACCAGGATTTGCCGAGATGGCCGAGCCGTCGATGA
>CP070713.1:2316770-2319384 GCA_020351445.1 Myxococcales bacterium | reverse complement strand
CTGACGCGTTCCTGCATGACCACCGTGTCGGCACCCTCGGGCACAGGCGCACCGGTCATGATGCGCACACACTCACCTTCCCCCACCCGGCTGGCGAAAGGCTGGCCGGCGAATGCGGCCCCGATGAGCCTCAGCTTCAGCGGTGCCGCGTCAGGGAGATCGGCGCTACGCAAGGCGTAACCGTCCATCGCCGAGTTGTTCTGCCCCGGCACATCGATCGTCGAGCACACATCGCTTGCCAACACCCGTCCCAGCGCCTGCCGAATCGGCAGCCGTTCCGATTCCGACACTGGCACGACCGCTGCGAGCACACGATCCAGTGCCTCGCCAAGCGGCAACGCGGGACCGTCGTGGCCGCAACCGGCTTTGTCCTTAGTCGTCATTCGCTGACATCCGTTGCTTCATGCGCGCCTCTACCAGATCCAGGTCCTCGGGCCGGTTCACATTCACGAAATTGTCGGGCCTGTCGCTGAAATCCACAAGCTGCATCCGCTGCTGCCCGTACCACTGGTCGATTTTGCGTCCACCTGAACCGAGGAAGGCGTCCAGATCCTCCACCAAGCGGCGGCGGATCAGCGCGAACACCGGCTGAATACGCTCACCGTCGTGCGCTACGGCGATATCGGTGCTCTCGTCCTGGGCACGAGCCGATGCCAGACGGTCCACGCAGTCAGCGGCCAAGAGCGGTGAGTCGCACGGCACAATCGCCACCCACTCGGTGGTTGCAGCCGCCAGGCCACTGGCGATTCCGGCCAACGGCCCGAGAAAATCGCCGCGTGCGTCGGTCACCACCGGCACGCCAAAGGCGCGGTACTCATCCAGATTGCGGTTCGCGTTGATGATGACCTGCTCGACCTGTGGTTCCAGCGCTTCGAGCACGTGGCCGATCATCGGCCGGCCGGACACTTCGATGAGTCCTTTGTCGCGTCCATCCCAACGCGTGGCCCGACCCCCTGCCAGTACTACGCCCGTAATGCCGACTCGGCGCATCAGGGCTCACTCAGCACCGGCTTCTTGCGCGTTCGGAAAGAACAGTTGCTGACCTTCCACCCGGAAATCAGCGATCAGTTTCTGGCCGCGCTCCGAGATCAGCCAGTCAATGAATTGCTGACCTTCGACTGCTTTGGTGTGTGGATGCTTCTTCGGATTCACCAGGATTACGGAATACTGGTTCATCAACTGCGGAGCTCCTTCGAGCAGCACCTGCAGACCTCGCTTGTTGGCGAACGAGACCCAGCTGGCCCGGTCCGACAGGCAGTAGGCATCCATTTCGGCTGCGATATTCAGCGTTGCACCCTGGCCGGAGCCGGATTCCCGGTACCAGTCGCCGTCGTCGTCTCCAGGCTGTGAGTCCAGCGCTGCCCAAAAACTGAGCTCGCGTTTGTGCGTACCGCTGTCATCGCCCCTGGAGACGAAGGCCGCGCGGCTGGAGCGGATCCGGTCAAGAGCGGCGGCCGGATCCCCGGTGCCCTTGATCCCCGCAGGGTCGGAAGCGGGGCCGACGATTACAAAATCGTTGTACATGAGGGGGATGCGTTCGACACCGTAGCCTTCGTCGACGAACTTCTCCTCTGATGGCTGGTGATGCACCATCAAGACGTCGGCATCGCCTTTCATCGCCATGCGTATCGCCTGCCCAGTGCCTACGGCCACCACGCGCACGCTGATGCCACTTTCGTTCTTGAAGGTCGGCAACAGGTGCCCCAGCAAACCGGAATTCTCGGTCGAGGTTGTCGATGCGAGCGTAATCGACTTCTCCTTTGGCGTGGAAAGGAACGCATAAAGCGCGACCGCTGCCAGCACTGCGAGCAGCGTCACTGCCGCAAGCAGCTTTTTCTGAGTTTCCTGCATTTCTTACTCCACCAATTCTCCAGCAATGAATCGCGCCGCCAGCGGATCCGATGGCCCGATCATGAACTGTCTTGCCGGCGCATGCTCCAGCAAACGGCCGTGGTTGAGGAACAACACTTCGTCGGCCAGGCGCTGCGCCTGCGCAATATTGTGCGTCGCCATGATGACTTTTCTGCCGGTCGCCGCAAACGAACGGATGAGGTCCTCGACCCGCCGGGTCGCACCTGGATCGAGGTTCGCGGTCGGCTCGTCCAAGAGCAAGACCTCAGGATTGAGCGCCCAGGCGCGCGCTATCGTCAGGCCCTGCTGCTCTCCGCCCGACAATTTCCGCGCCGGCATGTCGGCGATAGCGGCAAGGCCCGCCCACTTCAGAGATTGCTCGATCACTCGGGCACGTTCCGCTGAAGGCACGCGGCGGAGCTTGAGCACGTGATCGATGTTCTCCGCGGCCGAGCGGCGCAACAGCACGGGACGCTGAAACACCATCGCCTGCTTCTGCTGCGCTTCACGCGGATTGACATCGCCCCAGCGAATCGAACCGGAGCTCAAGGACAACAAGCCATGGCACAGCTTGAGGAGGGTGCTCTTGCCGGCGCCATTGGGCCCGAGCAAAATGGTGAGGCCCGCATCACGAATCGTGAAGGACACATCCTCGATGATGGCCTTGTCATCCACGAGATAGCTCGCACCGTCTACGACGAGCGGCAACATGTGATGTTGCGACTGCATGCAGACTCAGACGGTGCGCCGACTCGCGCCGCCT
>CP070713.1:2311609-2316670 GCA_020351445.1 Myxococcales bacterium | reverse complement strand
GGGTGCAGGTGGCATCGGTGGCATCGGTGGCAGCGCGGGTACCGGCGCCACGGGCGGCACAGCGGGTACCGGCGGAACGGGCGGCTCCCCATGCGACCAAGGGCCTCTCGATGCGCCAATTGCAAACTGTCGGCCAGCCACGCCGCAGAGCACCGGCGACCCCAAAGAGGACTGCGTGCGGCGTATCAACCAACTTCGATGGGAGTGCCAGTGCTTGCCCCCGTTGCAGCGTTGGAGTGAAGGCGAAAGCTGCGCGGACCAGCACGCCGAATACGACAGCACGCGAAGCCCCCACGCGGGTTTCAGCGGTGGGATCTGCTCCCCGGGAGGCTGGGCTCAAAATGAATGCCCGGGCTGGGGGTCGATCGAAGCAATCATTTCAGGTTGTCTGCAGGCGATGTGGGATGAAGGCCCCGGTGAGCCGTACTCGCAGCACGGCCACTACATCAACATGACCAATCCGTCGTACTCGATGGTGGCGTGCGGGTTCTACGAGACCGCGGGCGGACAAGTCTGGGCAGTGCAGAACTTCCAATAACAACCCCTCTTTCAGGGGTGGAAAAACAACCCGCTTCGACGCACGATGAGGGCCAAACTGCGATGCTGCTGAACAAAGCCGAAAAGCTCTTGATGAACAATCCGTTGCGTGCAGCGGTGCAGCGTTACTACGAGGCCCGGCGCCTTCGCGATATGGGTGGCGTGATGAATGCTGGGCACGCGCTCGAAATCGGGTGCGGCCGCGGCGTGGGCGCGGAGATCATCTTGGAACTGTTCGGAGCGGACCGTGTGGACGCGTTTGACCTCGATGAAGATATGGTTCGTCGCGCCGAGGCACGACTGGAGCGCTTTGGCGACCGGGTTCGGCTTTGGACCGGCGATGCAACGGCGATTCAAGCCGAGGACGAAACCTATGATGCCGTCTTCGATTTCGGGATCATCCATCACATTCCCGATTGGAGATCGGCGCTACGAGAGGTTTACCGGGTCCTCAAGCCCGGCGGGCGCTTCTACGCGGATGAGATGTTCGAGAGGTTTCTCAGTCATCCCGTGGCACGAGCTCTGCTCAACCATCCAAGGGAAGACCGATTTGACCACGCACGATTCGCCAAGGCGCTCGAGGACTCAGGACTCCACGTCGAAGCATCCTATGACGAGGGTCACTTCGGTTTCTTCGTCGCGATGAAAACACCCGACGGCGTTCGGCGGCCCGCAGAGTGAAACAAAGGGCTGAGTGGCCCTCAACCCGGCGGATACAGCCCCTCGAAGAACTTGCTCATCTCGGCCCAGCTCTGCTGGTCGGCCTTCGCGTCGTACTCGAGCGGCAATTTGTGTTTCTTGCCGTTTTCGGTGGCGGCCTCGTCGGTGAAGGCGTGCTTCGCGCCTGGATACGCGATGAAGGTGTAGTCGACTTCCGCCGTGTCCATTTCCTTCTTGAATGCGGCGACCTGTTCTGGCGGGACCATCGGATCCTCTGCGCCGTGAAGAACGAGGAGCTTGCCCTTGACCGCGCCCTTCTTGGCAGGGGCCTCGGTCGCGAGGTTGCCGTGGAAGCTCACGACGCCATCGAGGTCGACTCCAAAGCGGGCCATGTGTAGGACGACCGCGCCGCCAAAGCAGTACCCGATAGCGGCGATGTCGTTGGGATTCGTGGTCCCGTGCTGCTTGAGAAGCTCGTAAGCCGCGATGAAGCGCTCGTTGGCGACGTCGATGTTGGCGATGGTTTCATTCATGAACTTCATCGCATCGTCTGGATGGTTCGCGTACTTGCCATCGCCGTACATGTCGAGCGCAAGCGCGGTGTAGCCGAGCTCGGCGAGCATGCGGGCACGCCTGCGAACGTAGTCACCGTGCCCCCACCACTGGTGCACGACGAGGACGCCCGGGCGTGGACCTTCTTTGTTGGCGTCCCACGCGATGTATCCCTCGAGCGTCGTGTCACCCGCTTTGTAGGTGACCTCCTCGCTCTGAATGTTCGGCGCCGCCGGAGGTTTGGGCTGCTTCTTCGTGCACCCGACGGCCAAGATCGCTAGCGCAATGACGATGGTGGCACGCATGACTTCCTCCCTGGTCTTAGCGTTTCCGCAGAGCTCCTATCTTCGGATTCTGAGCCGAGCTTGTCTAGCAGCGTCGTCACCGCTCGCTGCGGCGGGCTATCTGCAGTCGAAACTCCATCGCGCCCGGCTGATTTTGGTTACTATCCGCAGCGAATGGACCTGGCGAACCGGGCTGGCAAAGCCGCAATCGTGCTCGGCTACATCGTCGTTTTCTGGATGGCGCTTCCAGCTGCGATTTGGTTCGCGTCCAGCTGGGGAGACGCCAGGCTGCAACTCGTTCGAGCGCCGCATGGGTCCGGCTGGCTCCTCGTCACCGCTGGGGTCGCGTTGCTCGGCTGGTCTTGGGTAGAGCTCTGGCGGAACGGAGGCGGGCTTCCGATCAGCGCGCTGCCACCGCCGCGCTTCACTTCCGGCGGACCGTACCGCTATGTGCGCCACCCGGGTTACCTCGGCTTCAACATCGGGCTGCTGGGCGTTGGCATCGTCGTCGGATCGCCGACGCTCACGTATATCATCGCCCCGGCGTTCCTACCGCTGTGGCTTGCGTATGCGGCGCTCGAGGAGCGCGGCCTGCTCCGCCGATTCGGCCTGACCTACGTCCGATATCGGCGCCGAGTCGGCATCTTTCCTCGCTTCCCCGTGTACCCAACGCTGCAGCTGGCCATGTCCCTCGGCGCCATGCCGGTTCGCATCGAAGGAAAGGAGCACATCCCACGCTCCGGCCCCGCCGTCCTGATCTCCAACCATGCCTGCTACATCGACTTTCTCTACGTCGGTGCCGCAACGCGAAGACAAATTCGTTTCGTGACCACCCTCGAGATCTACCGCATTCCACTGGCGCGCTGGTTCATGAGGCGTGTTGGGGCGATTCCGCTCGGCCGCTACCGCCACGACTTCGCCGCGACGCGCGAGATCCTTCGGTCTCTGCAGGATGGTGAGTTGGTGGGGATGTTCCCAGAGGGCGAGCGCTCCACCCTGGGCAGCCTGCAAGCGCCGCTTCCGGCTGCGGCCAAGCTGCTTGCTCGGCTGCCTTATCCCATCGTGCCGGTAGGGATTAGCGGTTCGTATGACGTGGGGCCACGCTGGTCAGACCGCATCCGGAGGCGTCCAGTGAGGGTCCGCATCGGGCCGCCGATCGATCTTTGCGTGGGCGATCCCATGAAGGGGGTGGCCGCAGCGCTGCGTGGGCTCGTCGACACAGATCCTCAGCCCGTTCATCTGGAGGGCCTCCCTCTCGATCGCTTGGCGCGCGTCCTATGGGCATGCCCGCGCTGCCGCGATGAGGCGAGCTGGCGTGCCGAGCGCCTGCGCTGCGACGCTTGCGGTGCAGGCTGGGCTCCAACCTCGCAAGGCTGGTTCGTCGATGACACCGGAGAGCAGTGTTCGCTTGCCGAAATCGCGAGCCCACTCTGGGACCAGCCCGACGAACCCCCTCCGCCGGGCCCGGCGACCGCCTGGTCCGAGGCGGAGTTTGGCTCGGTTCACCCCCTGAAGTCGCTCGGCGCGGGCGAGCTCGAACTAGATACGGACGCGCTGCGCTTCGAGGACCTCCAGGTTCCCATCGATCGGATACAGCGCGTGACCACCGAGCGCGCGGACACGCTGCAGGTAGCGACCCTAGATCGAATGTGGCAGTTTCGACCCAAGCGGCAGTCCGCGTTTCGCTACTTCGTTTACCTGATGCACCAGCTGAATCGTCGTCCCCACATCCTGAGCCGGGAGCGAGGTAGCCGTTGAACGACAAACCGCTCCTATCGATCACTGACATTGCCAAGGCCTTTCGCAAAACGCCCGTCCTCAAAGGCGTCGACCTAGAGCTGCGAAGCGGCCAAATGTTGGCCGTCGTCGGCGAAAACGGATCCGGAAAGAGCACACTCTTGAAAATCGTCGTGGGCTTGCTCAAGGCCGATGCCGGTTCGTTCCGCATCCGAGGAACGATGGGATACTGTCCACAGGAGTCGCTGGTTTTCGACAATCTGACCGTGCGAGAGAACTTTCAGTTCTTCGGCAAGGCGTACGGACTGACCGATTGGCAACAGAGCAGCGACCGCTTGCTCGAGCGCTTTCAGTTCGCTCAATACAGCGACTATCTGACCAGCGAGGTGAGCGGAGGCACCCGGCAGAAGCTCAATTTGTGCCTTGCTTTGATGCACGACCCCGACGTGCTCATCCTCGACGAGCCGTACTCCGGCTTTGACTGGGAAACCTACCTTCATTTTTGGGGTCTCACGAAGGAGCTTCTCGAGCGCGGACGAGGGCTGCTCGTCGTTTCGCACCTGATCTACGATCGCGATCAGTTCGACGGCGTGCACGAGTTGGTCGATGGAGTCCTTCGATGCGACTGAGCTACGTGGCGACCGGCGCGCTGATGACGGTCCGAGAGCTGATGCGCAACCGGCTGGTCTTGATCATGCTCTTCTTGATTCCGTCGATCTTTTACACTCTCGTCGCGCTCACCACGACGGACCAAGAGATCGCCTTCAAGTTGGCGTCGGTCTCCGAGGATACGTTCGTCAGCGTCAGCCAAGAATCCGAGTCATTGATTTTCATTGGCGTGGCAGCTGTCGGGTTCTTGACCTCGTTCATCGCGATGAACCTCATCCGTCGCGACGTGGAGGTCAATCGAAGGCTGGTGGTCTGCGGCTATCGTTCGAGCGAATTGATCCTCTCGAAGCTCGCGGTCCTGCTGATGGTGATCATCGTCATTGCCTCGTTTGTCTCGGCTTCCCTTCTGATTTTCTTCCGCCCAGAGCGCTTCGCACTGACTACGGCCGGTATCGTTCTCGCCGGCTGGGTTTACGGCGCATACGGCCTCCTCATCGGCGCGCTGTTCCGTCGTGAGCTCGAGGCGATTTTGTTCATCGTGCTCTTGGCGAACATCGATGCCGGTTGGCTGCAGAACCCGATCTACTATGCCGATGCGCAGAACACGGAGATCATCCGTGCGCTCCCAGCCTACTTTCCGTCCCAGGTAAGCCTGGTCGCTGCGTTTTCGGATCATTCGGTC
>CP070713.1:2303170-2311509 GCA_020351445.1 Myxococcales bacterium | reverse complement strand
ATCGTGTGCAGAGCTTGCGGCGGGGGCAGGCTGGTTCTGTCGGGGGGAGCGCTTCGCCGCTGGGTTGCTCTTCAGGCGACATCCGAGCTTCCCGAACAGCCTTGGCCCGACTCGGAGCGCCAGGAGATCCACGACGCGCTCGCGCAACTCGACGCGTACCATGCAACGGTGGGCGTTCGGGAACGCACTGCTGCGGCGTCCGGCAGGTGGGAAGGCCGCATTTCGTGAGCGACGCGCCCGAGCCGATTGAGCTGCGCGCGCCGCGCGGCGCACGTGTGATGGAAATCGATTGGGCCGACGGGCACCGCAGTATGTACCCACACGAGTTATTACGCGGGTTCTGTCCTTGCGCGGAGTGCCAAGGTCACGAGGGCCCCATTCAATTCGTAGAGGGCGGTGACCTCGAGCTCGCGGACATCCAACCTGTCGGGAACTACGCGCTGAGGTTGGTGTGGCGGGACGGTCACCAGACAGGGATCTATAGCCATCGATTCCTGCGGAGCCTGTGCGCATGTTCATCCTGCGCCGCGGATCAACCGAAATCTCGCTCGTTTTGAGGCGAATAGAGAAGGCCCCCCCCGCTGGGTCTCTGTTACCATGTACGCGGGGGGATCGAGTGGCATTTCACGCTCTCATTGTCGATGACAGCAGCGCCGTGCGCGCGTTCGTTCGCGCGTCTTTGGAGGATGAGGGTTTCGCCCTGGTCCAAGAAGCCGAGACCGGTTTCGAAGCGCTCCGGTTGCTTGCCTCCAATGCGTTCGACGTCATCATCGTCGACATCAACATGCCCGATATCAACGGGATCGAGTTACTCGCCTTCATGAAGAAGAGCCCGCGGCAACAAGGCGCCCGCAAAGTCCTGATCAGCACGCCGGTGGGCAGCCCGGATTCCAACCGAGGCGCCGAGCTCGGTGCGGACGCCTTTCTCGAAAAGCCGTTCGAGGTCGACGAGCTGCGAGCGCTCATTCGAGGCTTGTTGGGCTCGGCTGAAGAGGTCTCTCGGTGAGCGATCCGCGCGACAACGTGCAGCAGGAGTTCTTGGCCGAGGCCCAAGAGCTCGTCGAGGCGTTGTCGCGTGACCTTCTGTTGCTCGACGAGGCCCATCATCGCAACGAGCGCATCGATCCAGCGCTGATCAACGAAATCTTCCGCAGCGTCCACACTCTCAAAGGCATTGCCGGGATGTTTGGGTACAGGCACGTGGGCGCGGTTGCCCATGCGCTCGAGGACTTGTTGGATGACTTGCGGCTCGGCCGCACCGCCGTCGGCCAGGAGTTGCTCGACGTGCTCTTCGACTCGGTCGAACGATTTCAGCGGCTCTTGGAGCTCGAAGACCCGCAGTCACCCGAAGAAGAACCGGGCGTGCAGGCCTACATTGCGGTCGTTCGCTCTATTGGCTTGGAGCCCGAGGAGGAAGAGGGCGATCCGCTCGACCGCTATGCCATCGAGCCTGCGGTGCTTTCGGTCCTCACCGAGTACGAAGAACACCGGCTTCGGGCGTGTATCCGCGAGGGGTTGCAGCTTTATCGGCTGCGCGCCACCTTTGACCTTGCCGCCATCGATGATTCCATCGAGACTTTGCGCGACGTTGCCAGCGACGACGCGGAGATCATCACCTATCTGCCGAGCATGGAGGGGGGCAACGAGGACACGATCGAGCTCGTGGTCTTGCTCGCCAGCCGGGTTCCGGAGCCGGAGCTCAAGGCGTATTTCGAAGGTCGGTACGGAACAATCGAGGCGATCGAAGAGCGAACGCATCTGCCCACGCTTCCGCCGAGGCTCACCTCCATCCCTTCGGCAGCGGTCAGCATGCGGCCACAGCCCGAAGAGGATCTGATGAGTCAGGCATCACTTCGTTCGGTGGCCAACTCCGTCCGAGTGGACATTCGCAAGCTCGACCACCTCATGAACGTCGTGGCGGAGCTCGCATTGGTTCGAAGCGCCGTGGGTCGGATCGTGGATCGCTTCAAGGGCGAATCGATGCACCGGCAATCGGTCATGGACCTCGACCGCATCGGCCGCGGTTTCGAGCGTCAGCTCTCCGAGCTCCGTACAGGGATCCTCGACGTTCGCATGGTTCCACTGGGCCAGGTGTTCAACAAGCTTGCCCGCATCGTACGCCAGGCTGCCCGCGAGCACGACAAAGACGTTCGGCTCGTCATCACCGGGGCAAACACCGAGGTCGACAAGCTCATAGTGGAGGAGCTCACCGACCCGCTGATGCATCTGATCCGAAATGCAATCGATCACGGCATCGAACGCGCGGACGAGCGAACTCGAGTCGCCAAGCCGGCCGAAGGCACGCTCGCGCTCAACGCGTATCACAAAGGGAGCAACGTTGTCATCGAGGTCGAGGACGATGGCGGCGGGATGAACGCGCACATGCTGCGAGAGACTGCCGTGGCGCGCGGTCTACTGAGCGCGGATGCGAGCCACGAGCTCACGCGCCAAGAGATGCTGAACTTGGTTTTCCTCCCTGGCCTGACCACGAGCTCTGAGATCACGAACATGTCCGGCCGAGGCGTTGGGATGGACGTCGTGAAGACCAACATCCTTCGAATGGGAGGGATGATCTCGATTGCCAGTGAGCAGGGCATCGGCACGAAGATCACGGTTACGCTGCCGATCACTCTTGCCATCATTCGTGCACTCATCGTCAAGATTGCATCGCGCACCTTCGCGCTGCCAATCACGGTGGTTCGTGAAGCGATTCCGTGCGTTCCCGAAGAGGTACATACCATCGAGGGTCGAGAGGTCATCACGCTGCGTGGCGAGACGCTTTCGATTTGCGATCTCGCTCGTTTGTTCGGTTTTCGCAGCACGAGCGAGCAAGGGGGCCGGTTCGTCGTTGTCGGCGCGATGGGGAACCGAGAGCTCGGATTCGTCGTCGATGAGCTCATCGGTCAGCAAGACGTGATCATCAAGTCGCTCGGCAAGAGCCTGTCGTCGGTTCACGGTTTTGCGGGGGCGACCGACTTGGGCGATCAGAAAGTCGCACTGGTGCTCGATGCGCCAGCGCTCTTCACCGAGTACTTCGACGGGCCGGACGCGCTCCGCGCCCTGGAGACACGCGCATGAGGCCAACCGCACAGAAGGCGACCTTGGCGCCCAATGCAGATAGCGACACCGGAGCGACCGCGGTGCTGGCGGTGTGGGCGGGCAATGAAGCCTACGGGTTTCCATTGTCCGCGGTGCGCGAGATTCTGGTGCCGCCCCCGCTGACAGAGGTTCCGCGCGCGGCCCGGCACTTCCTCGGTGTCATCTCGGTGAGGGGTCAGATCATCACGCTGATCGACTTGCCCAAGATGTTGAATCTCGAGGTGGAGCAGACCGCGCCGTATGGGCGTGTCCTGTTGATAGACAACGGCGAGGAGCTCATCGGCGTCGCCGTCGACCGGGTGATTCAGGTCTATCGAATGGAGCCGGACGACATCGAGTACGCGAGCGCGATGAGTGCAGAGCTATCGGAGTACGTCGTGGGCGTCGGCCGCGTTCCTTCGGAGTCGTCGGCCGACGCACAAGACATGTTGATTCTAATCGATCCGGTGTCGTTGTTGGGGGACAGGTGAGAGGGGGCAGGGCCTACGGCGCAACGCTTGCGAAAGACCTCGTTCGAGTCGAGGTCGATTCGGTGACGTATGCGTTCGAAGTCGCCCGCATTCGAGAGATCGTCAATCCGCTACCGATTATCGAGTTGCCGCGCGAGCGCCCGTTCGTGCTCGGAGTTTCAGACTACCGCGAACAAGTCCTGGTGGTCGTCGATCTGCGACGGCTCTTCGGTCTGGAGTCTCAAGCGGAGAGCCGACGAACCAAGTGGATTATCCTCGAAGCCAGGGGGAGGTTAGTCGGGCTTGTGGTCGATGCGGTGCTCGATGTTTTCTCATCCGCGGAGAACAAGCAGCGCGAGGTGCCGCTGTTGGATGAGCGTCACCAAGAGCGGGGCATCACAACGGCATATCGGCACCACGGCCAGCTCGTGTTCCTCCTCGATGCAGATCGGCTCGCCGAGCCCGCAATGCAGATCCCTTCCGGCGAGATGCCGCGCTTGCCTTCGGAGGCGCCGTGACCAGCGATCGGCTCGAAGAGGCGCTCCATTCCGCGGATCCCGACGTCCGGCGTCAGGCGGTCCACCGAATGAGCCTTCGCCCCCAGGGGACGCCGCTGGCCCAGATTGTCGATGCGCTGTCGGATAGGGATTGGCGCGTTCGAAGGGAAGCGATCTCGCTTGCCGCGCAGACACGCGAGAAGGACGCTTTGATCGACGCGCTCTTGGCGCAACTGGTCGAGACCGACAACATCGGTCTGCGTAACGCCGCGATCGAAGTTCTCGGGATGGTCGCACAGGGTCAAGCGGAGAAGTTTGTCAAGGCTTGCCAAGGGGCCGGTGAAGGCGCTCGCAAATTCCTCGTCGAAGCGATGGGCAAGACGCGGGATCCTCAAATGATCGACTATCTCGAGTCGCTCGTTCGAGGCTCGGACGCCAATGTGGCGGCAGCTGCCGTTGAGGCCTTGGTTCGTATCGGGGGCGCCCGCGCCGAGGGTCTACTCAGGGAGCACCTGTCCACGCAGCATCTATTTCTCCGCATCTCGATCGTGGAGGGGCTGACGCGACTGGGTACGCGAGTGCCTTGGGGGGAGCTCGAGCCGGCGGTGGAAGATGCAATCGTCCGGCGAATCTCCGCCGAGCTTCTCGGACGGACCGGGGAGCCACATGCGCTCGAGTTTCTTCTCGAGCTTGCGACCGACGCCTCTCCTCAGACGTCTTCGGCTGCCCTTCGGGCCATCGCGGAGCTCGCCAACGAGGCCGAGGCCGATCGTTCCGAGCTCATCGACCGGTTGAGTGCTTCTAGCGAGTCGTTTCGGCACGCCCTCCACGAGGCGCTCCTTCACGGAGATACCGCGACTCGGCAGGGCGCGGCGTACCTTGCGGTGCTGTGCAGGGATGAGAATTCGCTCGAAGCCGTCATCCAAGCCGTTGCTGACGACGTGGCCGAGCCGGAAACGGTCGAGGCCCTCCGAAGTTGGGGCCCGCGCCTCATCGAGCCGCTTCTGATGCAGCGCCGTGGTGAACCCCGGGTTTGGGCGATTGCGCTCGAGCTTGCAGCCGAGCTGAGCTACCAGCATCGGGACGAGGTGCCAGACGGTACGCGCGATCGCATTCGCAGCTTGATCGAACGGGATCTGACCGATGCAACGGACGCCGTGCGGGCTGCCGCTGCCGAAAGCCTGCGTTGGTGGGGCGATCCTCGCGATTGTCGCGCGCTCGTCGAGTGCCTCGACAGCCCGTCACATCAGATTCGCGCCGCGGCGACCAGCGCGCTGGAAGCGCTCGCAAAGCGGGTGCCCGCCGCGGTCGAGGAAGCCCTTGGACGAGCGAACCTCGATGGGCCAGGGGGCGCCGACATCGCACACGTCCTGTCGCGTCTGGACTCCGCAGGCGCAGTGGAAGTGCTCAAACGCGGTTTGCACAGTGGTGATCCCCGCACGCGCCGAGCGGCGGTGCAAGCTCTCGCGATGGCCGATGCAACCGACGTGGCCCAACTGATCGGCTACGCCGTCGCAGACGAAGACGTCGACGTCCAGATCGCGGCGGTTCGCACGCTTGGACAGATGAACACCAGCGAGGCCAACGGGCCGCTTCAAACGGCGCTCGATTCCCCGTTTCCTCCGATTCGAGCCGAAGCAGCCCTTGCCCTCGGTCGGTGTGGCGCCGGCACGGCCATTCCGCGCATCCGAGAGCTGCTCGAAGACGAAGAGCCGGTGGTGATCTCCGCAGCGCTGGACGCCCTTGCGTGGTTGCGGGATTCCGAAGTGGCCGTGGCTGTCGAGCGTGCGCTCTCTCATTCCGACGACGAGGTATTTCAAGCCGGGCTCCGCGCAGCCGGTACCTTGCCTCTGCGTAACGCCGTACAGTTCGTGAGTCGGGGCCTCGATCATAACGCCTGGAATGTTCGCATGCTGGCGATCAAGTTGCTGCTCGACCTCGATACGGAGCAAACCCGAAAGCTGTTGACTGAGGCGCTCGCCAACGAGAGCGATTCCATGGTGAGGCACGCGATCGAGAGCGGCCTTCAGCTCGGAGGGTAACGTGACCTTGCTGCGAGACGCGGGGCCGACCCTGAACCTGAAGGAATTTCGCCTCCTTCGCGATTTCGTCAATCAGTTCTGCGGCATCTACTTCGCGGACGACTCGGCGTACGTGGTCGAGCGGCGCCTTCGGGAGCGTCTCCGCGAGCTCGGCATCGAAGACTTCGCCGAATACTACCGTTACTTGCAGTATCACCCCAAAGCACAGGCGGAGCTCGAAGCGGCCGCCGAGGTTCTCACGACCAACGAAACGTATTTCTTCCGAGAAGCCTACCAACTTCGCGCCTTCACCGACGAGATTCTTCCCGTCGCGCGCGGGCGCGCGCTGGCGCGTGGCTCGAAGCGGCTCGATGTCTGGAGCGCGGGATGCTCGAGCGGGGAAGAGGTCTACACGATCGCGATGCTCATCGACGCGACGGGCCTGTTCGAGGGCTGGGACATTCGAGTGTTCGGCAACGACATCTCGCGACGCGTGTTGCGCAAGGCGCGCGGAGCCACCTACACCGCTGCAAGCTTCAGGGCGATGATCCCCGAATACCATCGCTACTTCATCGATACCGACGAAGGCAGACAGGTTCATCCACGCATTCGGTCGATGTGCCATTTCGGTCATCTCAACCTCATGAATCAGCGGCGCTCCGCCATCGTCGGACGGGTTGACGTGACGTTCTGCCGAAACGTTCTGATCTATTTCGATGACGCTTCCCGCCGAAAGGTTCTGGAAACGATCTACCAGCGGCTACATCGCGGTGGGTATTTGCTCCTGGGCCATAGCGAATCGCTGCTCCAGTCGAGCACGGCCTTCGAAATCGCGCAGCTTTCCACCGACATCGTCTACCGGCGACCGGTCCCCTACACCCAGCTGCCGCCGAGGAGAGACTAGGTGAGAGAGCTCCGCGCGCTCGTCGTCGACGACTCTTCGCTGAACCGGCGCACACTTGCCGCGATCCTCGGGGAGATCCCCGGTGTCTCGCACGTGGACCTCGCGAGTGATGGGGCCGACGCCCTGCGTGTCGTCGAAGCGAATCCCCCTGACTTCATCACGCTGGACTTGGAGATGCCGCGGCTGGACGGGTTCGAGTTCTTGCAGCTTCTGATGGACCGCCATCCTCTTCCGGTCGTGGTGGTCTCCGGGTTCTCCGCCAAAGAGAACATCTTTCGGGCGCTCGAGCTTGGGGCGATCGACTTCCTTGCAAAGCCCCAGGGAACGGATGCGCCACTCGAAAGCCTCCGGAGGCAGCTCGTCGAGAAGGTTCGGATCATTCAACAACTTTCGCCGCTCGCGATTCGGAAGACGACCCTTGGTGGTTTCGCCCTCGACGCGGATGTTCGAGGGAGGCAGAGTCACGTCCGAGAACCCTCGGTGCTCAAGAGAGTACCAAGCAAAGTGATCGTGATCGGCGCTTCCACGGGAGGGCCAAAAGCACTGGTGACCTTGTTCCGTCATCTCCACGACGAGGTCGACGCGGCCCTGGTTATTGCCCAACACATGCCGCCACGATTCACCCGCACGTTTGCGGGTCGCCTGGACAACACCGGCGTGGTTCGCGTTTCCGAGGCCAAGCAATACGAGCGACTCGCTCGTGGACATGCCTATGTCTGTCCAGGAGGGCGCTGTATCGAGGTCGTTCCCTCCGATCGTGGACCGGCGATACGCGTCGTGGCTCCCGACCGAGGCTCTCACTACATTCCCTCGGCCGATCAGCTCTTCCGCTCTGCGGCGCGCGTGCTCGGTGATAAGGCGATCGCCGTCGTGCTCACAGGAATGGGGGATGACGGGGCAGAAGGAGTGCGTGACATCTCCAAGCGGGGTGGAATCGTGCTGATCGAAGCGCCGGAGACGGCCGTCGTATCGGGAATGCCGCTGGCCGCGAGGCGGTCCGGCGTGCGACATCAATCACTCGGGATTTGGGCTCTCGGCGACATGCTTGCCCAGCTCACCCGGCCAACTCGAGGATGAGGCCCGAACTTTGAGGAGGCCGCTTCCTATCGTACGATTGTGTTAGCTATGCGTCAGTATCGCTGCCTCGTGGTCGAAGACTCCAAGACGATGCGCAACATGTTGGCGGAGTCTCTGACACGGATCCCCGGAATGGAGGTCGTCGAGGCCGAGAACGGCCTAGCGGGCATTCGTGCGCTGGCAGCGCAGAGATTCGACCTCGTCGTGACGGACGTCAACATGCCTGTCATGGACGGCCTCAAGCTCGTCCGGCACGTGCGAGGCGACCCGCGACATGAAAAAACGCCTATCG
>CP070713.1:2287701-2303070 GCA_020351445.1 Myxococcales bacterium | reverse complement strand
TCGGCGCGGCGGCGCCATCTTTTTGAAGGGTCACGTTGATGGTGGCCGACATGCGGCGCGTTTCTTCGACGAAGTCGCCGCGCATGACGGACTTGCTAGCCGTCTTGTAGCCGTCCTTGGAAACCACGATGCTTCGAGACGCCGGCATCGACCGGAACTTCAGCTCGCCCGGCGTGGTGACTTCCCCGCCGCCTACCGCGCTGGCCCTCGCGCCCGCCGGGTTGGTGACAACCTGGACGACATAGGGAAGCGGCAAGAGAACGAGCTTCACCGGTGCTTGGTCCGCCTCGACCGTGATGCGCTGCCTGCGGGCCAAGTAGCCGCGTGCCTTCGAGAAGAGCGAAAGCTTGGTGACAACCTCGTACTCGAGCTCGAGCGGCGTGCGTCCCGCCCCTTTGCCGTTGACGCTGACGAACGCCCCAGTTGGGCGGGAGACTACCTGGAACTTCACGATGCCGGCGTCTCGTGCCGCAACGGGTCCCGCCCCGGCAGCGGCTTCCGCCTGTTCGCTCGCTTCCGTCTCATCGGCCGCGACCAGCTCTTCGGCAGGTTGTGCTTCTACGGTGGTCTCTTCCGGTTCCGGCTGAGCTGCCGGCACCGCGACAGGCTGGGCGACGCGGGGGGCCTCGACGGTCTTTTCGGTTTCCCCGAGATAGGGTGCCGCCAAGTCCATCAACTCGGTCGCAAAGCCGAGCTGCCATGCCACGACCGCACCGCCACCAAGCGACAGGACAAATAGCAGGAGAACGATCCAACCACGCGACGCCTTCTTCTTCGGCGTCGGCCGTGTGGTCCAAACCGGCTCCGCTGCACGTGGAACCTTGAATGCCTCGGCGGGAATCCCTGGGGCGTCGGGAACGGGCGCGCCGGGAGGAACCGTAGGAACCGCAGGATCGAGCAAGCTCGCGTCGATGAACTCGCCCGGCGCTGGGCCGAACGATTGTGCGGCGGCCGGACCGAACAGGTCAGGCACCCCGCTCTCGAGCGAGCTCGTGGAGGCCGCGGGTACGACGGGGGTTTGCCGCTTCTCGGCAACGAAGGCCGAAGCCGCTTCCTTCGCGATCACCGTGGCGTCGACGTCGGCGGGGTAATCGGACTCGCTTGGGTCGTGAATCTTGGTGGTCTCATCATCGAGAAAATCGTCTGCCGCGTCGAACTCTTCCATGGCCGGCGCGGCTGCACTGCTGATGCGCGCACTTGCGCTCAACCCCGAGCCACCGAAAGCGGACATCGCACCGCGCGATGGAGCGTCCGAAGCGGACTGCCTGGTCTCGGCGTGAGCGCCTTGATGCGCCCGGAAGGCGCCGCGCGCTGCCGCAACACGGCTGCCGCCAATCTCATTGCTGATCTGACGGGCACGCTCGGCGCCAGCTTGTGCCTCGCGCTTCGCCGCGTCGCCAGCACCACCCTCTTCGAGCGCGGAAGCCAAGAACTCGCTCACGTGGCGGACCTTGGTGCGATCCGCTTCGCCCAGGTCGCCGGGATCCGAAGGCATCGCGGGGGCGAGTTGAACTCCCTCTTTGCCGTGCTCGAAGACGCCGGGATGACCGCGATCCTCCGCAATGCGCTGCACGACCGCACGGGACTCGGGGTCCATTTTGATGAACTTGATCCCCATGCCCGACGGGTTTTGCGCGTCGGCCTCGGCCTCGTCGCGCCTCCAGACCACGCGACCCACCCCATGGATCAACGTCGACTGGTCTTGAAGCATGAACTCGAACTTCAGAAGCGTACCCACGGCCAGTGGCTTTTTGGCCTTGATGAATACACCGCCGCGCGAGATGTCCATGCTGTAGCGTTCGATGAAATCCTCGAGCGTGGCGCTCTTGTATCGGATCTTCAGCGAAAGCAGCGTGCGCCTGTCCTTGCGTGCGTCTGCCATTCTCTTGCGTGTAACCCCCAACACCAGACTAGCCAGCGATTCGTGAACCAACAAACGTTTGACCGAGAAAACGGCGTCACGCTGATGTTACAGTCACCGAGAATTGGGCACGGATCTCGCGATTGGAGCCGGACGTAGTCCGTAATCTCACATCGGCATCGTGCTGCATCCCCATGTTTACACCGTGTAATTCAGCGGTCCACTGCGATTTCGAACAGTGACTGATGGTCGCCCGATGGACCGAAAAGCCGGTGCGAAGAAGATCTCGCAGCGCGATCGAGAACTGTTCGGCGTTCGGGTCCATTGTGACGTGGCGAGTCGACCAGGGGTGTTCTGGCGAAGGCGTGTGCCCAACACAAAGCGCGCACGCGTCGGCGAGCGCATCCGCTTCAACGTGCACCTCGAGGCCTCCGGGCGCGGGCTTCACGCGCACCATTGCTTCGCGTCCCCATGCTTGCGGGGGGCTTCCGAGCTGCTCTAGCGCGGCGCCATAGGTTTCGCGGAGCTCGGGCGCCACATCCAAGAGCGGCGCCAACGCGAAGTCGCGCTTTTCGAGCTCGGGATGAGGCACGCGGAGGCCAGGCGACTCGTGCGGCCCGCGCTCATCCCAAAGGACGTCGAGATCGATGCTGCGGGGACCCCAGCGCTCGTCAGGAACACGGCGCCGACCGAGACGACGCTCAGTGCGCAGCAAGACATGCAAGAGCTCGCGCGGACAAAGCGTCGTCTCCAACCGAAACGCGGCATTCAGATAACGCGGTTGCGGCGGTCCCAATGGCTCGGTCTCGTAAATCTCGGAAACCTTCCTGACTTCGATCCTCTCGCGCGCGCTCAACAACGCGTGCGCACTACGGATCGACGCCTCCCGTGCACCGAGATTCGCCCCCACCCCAACAACGACAACACTCACAACCCCCCCCTCGACAAAAAGGGGACAGTCCCCTTTTTCAAAGGGTTAATTGCGGCTACGGTGCGTTCATGTCGGAGATGCCGCTTTTCGAGCGTCTTCAAGGTCAAGACCATGACGGCGAGGAGCGTGTCTTCCGCGTGAGCGAAGTCAATCGCGCTGTACGCTTCACGCTCGAGGACAACTGGGCCAACGTGCTCATCGAGGGAGAGCTCTCGGATGTCCGGCGCGCGAAAGGGCACGTCTATTTCACGCTGAATGACGAGGAAGACCCGGCACAGCTGCGTGGGGTGATGTTCCAGTCCGACGTCCGGCGCACCAAGGCGCCGTTGGAGGACGGAGCACGCATTCGGTTTCGTGGGACACTGTCTTTGTACACGGCCCGCGGTCAGTTCCAGCTGATCGCCCGGTCCGCCAAGCTCGCCGGCGAGGGGGACCTCGCGGCCCAGTTTCGCAAGCTGCGCGCAAAGCTCGAGGCGGAGGGCTTGCTGGACCCGGAGACAAAGCGTTCTCTCCCGGAGCTTCCCCGCGTCGTTGGGGTGGTCACGAGCCGAACCGGCGCGGCGTTACGTGACATCATCCGCGTCGCGTCGGAGCGCTGCCCAGTGAAGATCCTCGTCGCCGATTGCCGCGTGCAAGGCGACGAAGCGCCTGCGAGCATCGTCTCGGCACTGCAGCTGATTCAGCGAGTCGATAATCTGGACGTCGTGATTGTGTCGCGTGGGGGCGGCTCGGCCGAGGACCTTTGGGCATTCAACGACGAAACTGTCGCCCGCGCGATCGCGGCTTGTCGGGTCCCCGTCGTGAGCGGCGTGGGGCATGAGGTCGACGTCACCATTGCGGACTTGGTCGCCGACGTGCGAGCGGCGACGCCCTCGAACGCCGCCGAGATCGTGGTGCCGGAGCGCGAAGCACTGCTGCGCGACGTCCGGTCTTTGGAGCGGCGGCTCAACCAGGCGCTGGACAATCGGATTGGCGGCCTGCGCCTTCGACTCGAACGCCTGCTGCGCCCGCTCTATGGCGCTCGGCGCGTGATGGACCCGGTGCGCGAGCGGCTCGCCGAGCTTCGTCAGCGCCTGATGGGTCTGGACCCGCGGTCCGTCCTGCGCCGTGATCGACGCGAGCTGGCGGCTTTGACCACTAAGCTCAGGGACGCAGGCCGCCTGCCGATTCGACGCCGTCGCGATCGCCTGGTCGCTCTCCAGTTCAACCTCAGGGGTCGAGGACGTCCCATGGTGCGCGACGCGCGCGCCGCATATGCCGAGCTATGCGCGCAGCTCGATGCCCTATCGCCGTTGCGGGTGCTCGAGCGTGGCTACGCCATCGCGATGCACGAATCGACGGGCCGCGCGATTCACAGCAAGTCCGAGGTGAAGGAAGGCGACCGTCTCCGCATCCGAGTGTCGGATGGGGAGTTTGGTGCCAAGGTCGAGGGCCATGAGTGATCCAATTCGCCTAGGAATTTTCGGCTGGCCGGCGGCCCACTCGAAGTCGCCTCAGATGCACGAGTCGGCCGCACGGGCGCTCGGCATCGAGCTACGGTACGAGCTCTTCGAGGTCTCACCGGACGACTTGGCCGAGGCCGTCCGGCGCAAGCACGAAGCGGGAATCGACGGCTACAACCTCACCTTGCCCCACAAAGAGGCGATCATGCCGCTCCTCGACGAAATTGTTCCGGCTGCGCGAGCGATCGGCGCGGTCAACACGGTGGTGCGCGTAGATGAGCGATACGTCGGGCACAACACCGACGCGCCCGGCTTGGTGCGATCGCTCGAAGAAGCCGGCGTGGCGGTGGACAACGCCGCAGTGGTCGTGCTCGGTGCGGGCGGAGCCGCGCGCGCAGCAGTGGTGGGGCTTTCGAACGCAGGCGCAGACGAGATCACCGTGCTTTCTCGAAGGCCCGAGCAAAGCGAAGCGCTCACCAAGTCGTTGGCGCAGCACGTGTCATGCAACCTCGATGCGGCGCCGCTCAGCGAGGCGAGCTGGTACTTCGAAACGGCGACGTTGGTGGTTCAGGCTACGAGCGCGACCCTCGAATCCAACCCGGGCGCGATCGAGTTTGCGGCCTCGCTGCCGATCGAGGCCCTCCCGCCGGAAGCAGCGGTCGTGGACATGGTCTACAAGCCTCTCAAGACGTCGGTGCTCGCGCGTGCTGAAGAACGCGGCCTCACGATCGTCGATGGCCTCGGGATGCTGCTGCACCAGGGGGCGATCGCCTTCGAGATGTGGACCGGCTTCGAGCCCCCGCTCGACGTCATGCGCTCTGCGTTGAACGACTGAGGGCCGTTAGTCACATCAGGACGCCACCGATCGGCTCGATGGGAGGAGGAATCTTCGTCTCGCCGAGCTGTTGGCGCAGGTCGATTTCGATCGTGCGGCACAGGGCCGTCATCGGGGTGTCGTTGTCGTCGTTTTCAAAGGGGTTTTTGAGCGAGGCACCGAGTTGTTCGACCACCATGAAGCTCAGGCTGATGACGATAACCGCGAGGACTTCGATGACTCGGACCTCCCGGTCGGCGCTGAGAAACGCGATTGGAACGGCGATCGCGCTGAGCCACACGAGACCTCGCGAAATGAAGCGAACTTCGTCGGGGAACGCAGTGTTTTTGATCCGCTCGCAACCGCCTTGGATGTCGTAAAGACGGTTCAGCGTGGAGTCGAACTGCATCAACAACACGTGTTGAGCCGTGTCCGTGCCGATCACTTCGGCGAGGCGCTCTCCTTGGGACCGGTCGAGTCGCGTCGGCTTGTTTTCGTAGGTCTTGAGCTCCCTGAGCTCCTCGGCACTGAGGAAGGGCGCCAGCTCGTCCCACGAGTCTTGCCCTCGGAGGCTGAGGCGAAGCGCATTGCAGTACGCGAGATGCCGATAGACGAGCTCCGTGTGGAGCTTTACGGCGTTCTCCGGAGTGCCGATGCTGGGCACACGATCGGGCGTGAGCATTGTGATCACTTCCCGCGTGAAGGTGCGACTGTCGTTGACGAGCGCGCCCCACAAGATCCGCGCTTCCCACCAGCGTTGATACGCTTCGTTGAATCGAAACACGATGAAAATGCCGACCACCGTCGCAATCAAACCAATTGCGGTCGCCGAAAACACATCGGTTTCAAGAACGCTCGTGTATGGAGAGATGAAGACGACTAGCTGCTCGGTGAGGATCACGGTGAGGATTAGACCCCAGTTTCGTACAATGAAACGCTCGAGGGCGCGCTTGAACCCCGTTCCGCGCCGAATGATCATTCGGCTTCGAGCTCCGCGACGCCGAACATCTCCGCCGCGTGCACGAACACCAGTTCTTCGGCTTCCATGACGGGCTCTGGTGATGCATCGATGCCGAGGGTGCAATCCTCGATTGCGAAGAACTCCTCGGAGTGCATGAGCTCGTCGGAGACGCGCACGCCCTTGGGCAGCGGCAATGTCCCCATCACGAGGCCTCCATCGAACAAGCAAGCTACTTCGTGGCGCACACGCTTCTCGTGCTCGTGAAGCCCCAACAGCGTGTCCTCGCCCGGCACGACAATCAACACGGCCTTGCGCTGCAATGCCAGGAAGGGAATCGTCTGGGGCTGCTCGGGTAGGCTCACGTTCGTCATGCGAAAGAACGCCTCATCGCCGTTTAGAAACGGCAACAACCCCACCCCCTCCGGAACATGCAGTGTCCCGATCACCCAACCCGTAGGCGTAAATAACCGCACCGTTGTGACAGAAGGGGACACTCTCCGGGGTCCTAAATACCCGATATCGGCCTGTTTTTGCGAGAAAGATCGCAGCGACCTTTTCGCAAGCTCACGAAACCGCGTCGGAAACAGGTCGCTGCGATCCTTGGCCGAGAAGCTTTGTTATTTCGGGGCGTTGGGGCCCCGGAGAGTGTCCCCTACGTGTTTGGAGACGGTGCGGCGGTCGATGCCGAGGATGTCGCCCGCGCGGGCGTAGCTGCCTTCGTGGGAGTAGACCCAGGTGCTGTATGCGGACGCGACGTCGTCGAGGTCGGCCTCCGCATTTCGCATGCGTTGGAACAACGACTCCAGGTCGTCTCGTTGTGCCGGGGCGGTTGGTGGGAGGTAGCTGCCGTGGATCAAGAGGTTTCGGACGCATTGTTCGAGCTCGCGGATGTTGCCCGGCCACGCGTAGTCGAAGCCGACGCTCTGCTCGATGCCGGTCATGATCTCTTCGAAGCTGGCTGGGTCCGAAGTGCCGAGGTTGCGTTGAATCAGCACGCTCACGAGGTGCCTCAGCTCATCGACGTTGCCTGCGACTTGTTCCTGCAATGAGGGGGTCCGGATCACGTCGGAACAAAGACGGTAGTAGAGGTCCTCGCGAAATCGCCCGGCTGCCATTTCACGCGGCAGGTCCCGGTTGGTGGCGGCCACGACCTTGCCACCGAAGCTTTTCGACTCGGTGTCCCCCAGCCGATGAAAAGTTCGCGACTGAAGCACCCTGAGGAGCTTCACCTGAATCTCCGCGTCGAGCTCACCGATCTCATCGAGGAATATCGTCTCACTTGGCGATCTGCCTTCGAGGTGGCCCATTCGGTCCGCGCTTGCCCCGGTAAATGCACCCTTTTTGTGCCCAAAGAGCTCGGATTCGATCAGCGTTTTGGACATCGCGGCAAGATGAAGCGGGTGGAACGCAGTGTGGAAATCGCGCGCAAAGCGCCGGCGTTGGTCGTCGAACGGAATGAACGAAGACAGACCGATCGCGCTTGCAACCAGCTCTTTGCCTGTCCCCGACGGCCCCAAGATCAGCGTGCTCGCCTCATGCATGCGGCCCTGAAGGTGAGCGAGATAGCGCCACGGGTCGTGCGTGAACAGCGACTCCCATACACTGGCGCGTAACCTCGCGGCTGCGAGTGACGTGCCGAGGATTTGATGAAACACGAAGTGAAACGCGCGGCGCGTTTGAAAGAACAGCGCAAACAAGTCGGCGGGGCTTTTTGCCCAGGTCGGCGGCTGGACGTATCGGAACAGCTCATGGAAGTCGTTTCGGAACCCGTCGTAGAACGCGACCGGCTCGGCAACGCCGCAGGTGATCGACTCGTAGAGCTCCGCGTCGTAGCGGTAGTAGAGGACGTAGAGCGCAACGCCCCGAATGAGATCGCGGTCACGCTCGGTGTACTCGGCACCGCCCGCAAGACCGGCTTGGGCTGCGGACATCTGTCGTTCGGCTTCTTTTTGAATCGCGGGCAGCGCGGGATCTTCGAGCGGCCACTCGAGCGAGCGACTCCACGGTGACGACCGGGCCACCTGCTCCCCGACGATGATCGCTTCGAGCTTCGGCCGCTCCGGGCCGAACGGGTTGGTGAAACCAAGCTTCCCAATCGCATCGAGGCGAGCGGCGGTCTCGGAGTCAAACATGTACATTTAGTGTACACCTTATGTGCGTTTTATGTACAAAGCTTACGCTGCTAGCCCTGTTTACGCAATGATTTCAAGCACCTCCAGCATGGCACGTTCCCTGCTCTACCGAGCTCTGGAGGTTTCGATGAATCGGATGAAGCGATGGACGATGAGCGTGACGAGCTGGGTGGATCAAGTGCTGGCCCAGGTAGAGAACCACGAAGCGACGGTCAGCTCGGCGATCGGAAGGATTCGCCAGTCGACGGCTCGGGCCCGAGTTCAGCTGAAACGGGTGGAGCGCGACCAACAGACACTGAGGGATGCGCTGCCTCAGGAAGAAAAGGCGAGCGAGGCCTGGCGCCGCCGTGCCAAGGCCGCCGACGATGAAGCGGTCGCACTCGAATGCCTACGTCGCCACAAAGCATCCGAGCGACGGTTGCTCAGCCTGCGGCAACGATTGGCCGACCACGAGCAATCCCACAAAGAGCTCAGCGAAGGCGTGCGGGTCTTGAACGCGCGTCTGTGCGAGCTCACCGAACGCAAGAACTTGATCCGGACTCGCCAATCCCGGGCCGAAGCGGCACACGGCATGGCCAGCACGACCGGACCAATGGGCGACCTCGAAGACGTCTTCGAGCGTTGGGAGACACGCGTCGGGGAAATCGAGATCGCATCGGAATGCGCCGAGCCGATCGATGCCTTCGAAGCCGAGCTCGACGCGGTCGAGGAGAGCGCAGAGCTTCGCCTCGAGCTCGAAGAGCTGCGCGCGGACAAGAGCTAGGAGGTTCCATGGACACGCGTCTTCAACAACTCTTTCAACTCTTGCGGTGGTGCGGCGCTGTGATGATCGTCGCCGCCGCAGGAACCTTTCTCGTCCAAAGCTGGGATCACGCCGGGGATGTAGCTCGCTATCTTGCCCTACTGGGGACGACCGTGTTCCTGCCGGCTGTCGCCTATGTGTGCGGCATCCGCTTGCAGGAAGGGCGGAGCGCGCGCGTCCTCATGCTCACGCTCCTCGCATTGGTTCCGATCCATGCCGGCGTGCTCGGCGGTTTCGTGTTGTCACAGTTTGGCAATGTGACGACGGCCATCGCGCCGGTCGCGCAGTGGATCGCGCCAAGTCGCCTGGTTGCGCTGGTGCTGGTCGCGCTCGCCGGCGTCGTCCTGATGCCATTGACCTGGGCCTCGTTTCGAGCGCTTGCACGCCCCCACGCCACCGTGCTCACCGGCGCAAGCGTAGCGGGGCATGCGTTGCTGCTGATTCCCGACCGCACCCCCATGACGGCGACGCTCACGGTAGTTCCGATGCTCGCAACGGCGGCCTGGTGTGCGCTACGAGTGAAACCAGAAACGCTCGAGTCGCGACTGGCGGTGTCGTCCCTGTTGACGCCCACGATCGTCGTCGCCGCGCGACAAGTTCTTTTCTACGATGTCTCGACGATGTTCTGGGGCGCAATCTTGGGCGCAGCGGCAATCGCGCTTTTCGTGCTTGGCAAAAAGAGCCGCGATGCGACGGTCGAGCGGATCGCGGTCATCCCCACATTGTTGTCGCTCGGCGCTTTCATCGACCCGTTCAGCCGTGCGTTTGCGCTGCTCTCTACCCATTGGCTGCTGTACGGGCTCGTCTCGGCGATCGCGCTCCTCGCTTTTGCGTGGGCCAGCTCCCGCAGCAGGGCCTTCTTCGTCTGGGCCGCGATGATTGTGAACGCAATCACGGCAACGACGACGTTGCTCGTCGATCCGCGCCCTTGGGCGGCACTGCAGGCGATCGCTCTCGGGCTTGGTCTGCTGAGCTACGGGTTCATGGCGGGACGCCGCGGTTCCTTCTACTTCGGAATCGCGTTGGCAGCGGTTGGCTTCATCCTCGAAGTCGTGCACGCGATCGATGTGTTCGAGCCGAGCGGATGGCTCGCGCTCGCCGGCTTTGGTCTTGCGCTCGTGGCTCTCACCGGATGGCTCGAGCACCGGGCAAGGGCTGTCAAAGTGTCTCACAGCGTCGCACCGGGACTGCCACAATGACAGCGAAAAAGGGACCGGAGTGGCCGCGTTTTGCCCGGAATTGCTGTGGAAATCACCGTCAACAAGGCTGGCACGGCCCCTGCATTACCCAACGGCGTCATGCGCCGAACGGGCATCCATCTCCTTGTTGTCATCTCGATCGTGATCGGAGCTGCGGCGGTTACGGATGCCACCGTGGTCACCGACCGCGAGCGGATGGACGAGTTCATCGAATCGGTGACCGGACGCGTTTCCGAATCACGCATCGACAACGCGCTCAGCTACGCCAATCCGTCCAAAGTCACGATGGAGCTCGTGCATGACGGGCACAGGCGCCGGTACAACGACCGCAACGCAGCCAACCTCAAGCCCGATGCGCGCAAAGCTCTCGCTTCGCTCGAAGGCTCGAGGCTCCACTTGGTTCAGGAAAGTATCTCTCTTGACGGAGAGCGGGCCCGAATCGCGCTCCGGCTTCGCACCGATGCGGGCCTTGCCAACACGGTGTTCGACCTCCGCCGCGAAGAGGACGAGTGGTTCCTTCGCCGCGTGATCGTGAACTAGCTCTCATCGAAGCGGACGTCGCCGGCACGAACTCCGTGAACGCGCACCATCTTGATGCGCGCTCGGTCACCGCGAATGATTTCGACGCTGGACTTTGAAACGCCAAGCGCCTTGGCGAGGAGTTTCTTGAGCGCTTCGTTGGCAGCACCGTCCACTGGCGCTGCGGTGAGGGCGACTTTTAGAGCGCCGTCTTGAATCCCGACGACTCGATTACGGCTCGCGCGTGGCGCGACCCGGACCTCGAACGTGATCGCGCCATCCTGCTCGCGAATGTGTAGCCCACTCATCGTCCAATCAAACCTACTTGACCCCCAGGGCGAACCCGGCGAGATTTCGGCCCGATGCACCCGGTCCTATTCAGCATTCCCACTCCCTGGGGCGCGATTCCCATCTACTCCTATGGCGTCATGTTGGGAAGCAGCCTGCTCTTCGCTTGGTACTTCATCATGTACATGGGCAAGAAGATCGAGGGCTACAACCGGGAGCTTCTGGCGAGCTGCTTCACTTGGACGGCAGTGGGCGCCATCGTCGGCGCCCGCCTTCTCTACATCTTCACCAACTTGGACTCGTACGAGAGCTTGGGCTCTTGGTTCGATCTGCGCTCGGGCGGCCTCGTAGCGTATGGCGGGTTTCTCGGTGGCTTTGTAACGGCGTGGGCCTTCTGGCGAATCAAGAAGATCCCCTTGCTTCCCTTTGCCGACCTCGCGGTTCCCACCCTTGCTTCCGGGCTGATGCTCACGCGCGTCGGCTGCTATCTCTACGGATGCGACTATGGCCGGCCGCTGCGAGACACCGCGCCGGGCTGGCTTCAGTCCGCAGGCACCTTTCCGAAGTGGGACACCGAGGCGTTTCCGGTCTTCGCTTGCGACCAAACTGTCACCGGGTCTCCAGCGTACCAGCACCATCTTCAAGAGTATCCCGACCTGATGGTCGATCGCGTCAGCTCGCTCGCAGTGCATCCAACGCAGATCTACGAATCGGCGGCCGGGCTCGTCTTGTTCGTGCTCGCGGTGTGGCTGCTCACGCATCGCAAATTCCGCGGTCAGGTGCTGGTTACGGTTGGTGCGCTCTACGGTTTGTGGCGGTTCACCATCGAATATCTTCGAGACGACCCTGAACGCGGCTTTGCCTTTGGGTTCTCCACCTCGCAGCTGATTTCCCTGGCGCTCATCCCGGTGTGCCTCATCGCCTACGTCCACCTCAAAAAGCGTGCGGAAGAAAACGGCGATGTCGAGCTTCCGCCGTGGGCGCTCGCGGAGGCCGCCGAGCCCGCGGGCAAGCCAGCACCTGAGGACGACCGCCCCGCAAAGTACAGACCGAAGAAGGTCAAGAGGCTCAAAAAGAAGTAGTCGTTGCGCCTATTGTGGTGCCGGTTGCTTGGCGCGGTTGAAGGCTTCGAGGACACGCGGGGACGTGCGCACCGTGTCGAGCTCGAGGTTCGGTTGCAGCGCGAGGGCTGCGCGAAAGGACGCTTCGGCTAGATCGTTTCGCTCGAGCGCAACATAGGCTACAGCGAGCTCTTTTTGAATCGTGACCACCTGTGTCGACGTGAGGCTCTGCGTCCCGAGGAGTCGATTCCCGAGAGACACCGCTTCGGCGAACCGAGCCTTTTGCACTTGTTCGATGAGCTCCGGCAGAGAGCTCTCGATTTCGTCTTGAGCCTCCTTGGCGGTTCCGCCTCCCGCCGCTCGTGCAAACGCATCGGACGCCTCGGCGCGACCCTCGCCGGCCAGTCTCAGATCGAACAACGGAACCAGCACGACTCGCCCGCGCTCGACCCGGGCTCCCGCATTGAACCGTCGCAGGCGTTTCAGCGACAGAGGGGTATCCGGCATATACAACCTTGCGATCTTCGCGAGCGTTTCGCCCGGCGCAACGACGTGCCGCAAGGGGTAGGGCACCAACAGCTCGGCGCCCTGATCCGGCTCGACTTTGCGATTGCCATTGTTGGCCTCGATCAGGGTCGCGGCTCGCGCCTCTCGCCCGTAGAGTCGAGCCGCGATCGACTTCCAAGTCTCGTCCTCGCTCACTTGGTAAAAGGTGACCATCGGAATGAAAATCCAGCTTCCTGGCACCAGCCCGTTCACCCCAGCCACCTTCATGCGATTGGCCTCGCGCAAGACTGATTCGCGTGTCGGGTCGCCGTAGTAGCGCTGCGCGATCGATGCGAGTGTGTCGCCCTCCTGGACGGCGTGCGTATACACCGCCTGGGCCTGCGCGCCGGTAGCAAACGCGGCGAGCGCCATCGTCAACGACAGCGAGATGAGGCAGCGCTTCATGGGGTAGCCTCCGGGTCCTCGTTGACGGCAATCGGCTCGGAAAGCGTTGCGCGGTCGTGAACCGTGCCACCCGCCTCGACCACTACCTCGTGCTCGACCGGTGCGAAGTACGGATTCGTGTATTTCACGTAGTGCCGGCCCGGCTTGAGTGGAATCAACCGCGCCGCAGGTGTCGTCAACACGTGTTGTCCATCGACGTGCACGTGCGCCCATGGGTCGGCGCTCACGGTCAAGTACCCGGCTTCGGCCGGGCTGAGCGCGGCTGGGGCTTCGCCCGCGGATGGCCCGGACCACCGACCGCTCGCCGCCTGGACGGTGAGCCCTGAGAGAAGGAGCGCAGCGAGAGCGGCCGATTGCCACTTGGCGATTCTCCACAAGAAACCACCATCACGGCCGCCGCTACGAAGCACGCGAGGCGCGACCGCGGAAAGGACCTCGTCGGTCTGGTCACCGGTCATGACACCGATCTCGTTCAGGAACATGACCAGGCGCGCGTTGTGGCTCATCGGTACGCGTGGCGCGAGAAATTCCGCGAGATCATCGATCAGCGCCTGCGTGGTCGGGTACCGATTCGCCGGCATTTTCTGCAGGCAACGGCCCATGATGCGCTCCAGCTTGCGGGGCACGTCGACGCCGAGCTTCTTGGGGGGGTCATAACGGTCGAGCCGGATCTTCTGCATGACCGTGCGGGATTCGTCTTCGACGAACGGCTTTCGTCCGGTGAGCATTTGGTAGAGTACGATGCCGACAGAAAAGATGTCGCTGCGGAAATCGAGCTTGTCGCCGAGAATCTGTTCGGGGCTCATGTAGCTGGGCGTGCCGAGACCCGTACCTGTTTCGGTCAAATCGCCGAAGTGTTCGTGGCGCGCGATCCCGAAGTCCATCAGCTTCACGTCGCCCTGCATCGACACCATGATGTTCGCTGGCTTGATGTCGCGGTGGATGATCCCGCGGAAGTGCGCGTAGTCGAGGCCACGCGCGAGTTGGAGCGTGATGATCGCGGCGATGTCCGAAGGCAAGCGCGGGGAGCGTTCGAGCAGGTCGTACAGATCGATCCCGTCCACGTACTCCATGATGATGAACATCGAGCGGCCGTCTTTCAGGAAGTCGATGACGTGCAGGATGTTTTCATGTTGGAGCGACGCCATGAAGTGCGCCTCGCGCTCGAACCGCTCGGCGAACTGGCTGTCGATCGCGATCGACGGTTTGAGCGCTTTGATGGCGACCCGCCGATTGAGCGGTTCTTGGATCGCTTCGTAAACGAGAGCCATGCCCCCGCTGCCGATTTCACCCAGAACGCGACACGTTCCGATTCGCTCAACCATCGCGATCCATCACACTAGGTGGGGGGTCGGGCAGTGTCAACGATCGCCAAAAGTTTGGCGAAAACCGACACTTAGGGCGGAGATGCGTTTGCTGGTGGCGGGAGCACGCAAAGGCCCCTTTCGACCCAGTCGGTGCCCCCACGTCCGTCCCGAATCACGAAGTTAAAACGGACGAGCAGGCCCTCTTCTGGGGCATCCGAAAAGGGCTGCCATTGCGTGAGCACGTCACGCGCGGGGTCCACGATGAACGAGAAGGTCCGCTCCAAGTCACCTCCATCGGTGAGCCAACTGACTTGAACCTCTTCGGTCACGGCCATGTCGCCGACCAGGTAGGGCTGAAGGCTATCCGGCGTCACGAAGAGCCGAATCGTCGAGGCCGAACTGCCCGCGACCGGATGCGCGGCCCGCTCTGCATCGGTGAGCCCCTCGAGGTCCGCTCGACAGCCCGTTCGGGGGGCGTCCCGCGGCACCACTTGGTCATACGGCGGCGGCCAAGCGCGACCGTTCAGGGTGATGTTCAGTATCTCAGGATGGAGATTGGGATCCTCGGGATCGGGCTCGATCGGAATGACCACGGTCACGAAGCGGCCTTCATTGCTGGGGTCTTCGCATGGATTGAGATCGTCGGTCTCGCCCAGGATGAATCGGAGGATGGCCTCTTCGGCAGGCGGTCCATTGGCGCAGATCGCACCTTGCAAAACCACCTGATCGGCCCCGGCCGCCTCGAGCTCCGCTTCCGAGGGCACTTGGAACCGCATGACCGGAAAGTCCAATGGATCGTCCGGCGGTGTCCCCGCACAGCCGTCGCAAGGCTGGATGACATCCCGACAGATCGGGGGCCCGATCAGGGTCGGCAGCGGGATGCAAGCGACGAACGACCACTGCAAAACCGGCGGCGTCAACGCCGGGATGTCGGGATCATCCGATGGCGGCGCTCCTTGGTCGACGACGAGAACAGAGACCTGAACGTCGTCGCCGGGGTCGGGCCTCGCGCGGCCGGGCTTGCCCTCGACCTCGACCAACGCGGCCACTGCGCGAAGGTCGGTCACCGCCCACGCCGGAAGGAAGCTCTCGCTGCATGCG
>CP070713.1:2278334-2287601 GCA_020351445.1 Myxococcales bacterium | reverse complement strand
GACTGTCCCCTTTTTGCGGCCGAAACCAGGTGCGTTGACGCAGAATTAACCCTTTCAAAAAGGGGACTGTCCCCTTATTAGCGTACGGCGACGAGCCAGCGCCAAAAAAGTAACGGCCCGAAAGGGGGGGCTTTCGGGCCGCTAGAGAGATGGCGATTTGGATGA
The DNA here is from genome assembly GCA_020351445.1 of Myxococcales bacterium. Taxonomy (GTDB): domain Bacteria; phylum Myxococcota_A; class Polyangia; order Polyangiales; family Houyiibacteriaceae; genus SG8-38. Next base: position 2,287,436 of record CP070713.1, on the reverse strand, counting down.
AGTGGGGGGAAACAAGCCAAATCGCCCGGTCTAACAGCACTGCGGGGGACGTGGGGGGTACGTCTTCGCCGCAGCGCCTATGTGCCACATATATATGCTACTATTGTGCCAACTCGGCAATGGGTGGAATCACGAATGATCTCATATATGTTGTCGGATCGCCGCGATTGGAGATCGTTCAGATCTGAAAAATTTTTGAAGTTCTGTGAGTTTAACCCCTAAATTGCACCCGATCGACCGAAGGGGTGGGTCCAAATGTGGGGTGGATCACAAACGACACATGTCGTGACTAACCCTTACAGATTAATTACAAGTGTATTCAAGCTGCACAGACGTGAGGCAGCTTACTTTTCATTTCTGCAATGGAATTTTCAGATCTGAATCGCTGGAAGCCCATAGTCGAGAAGCATCTGATGGTGCTCCGACAGAAGGAGCTTGCTCGAATGACGCTGCGCCGGCTCGATGAACCGGAATTCATGGGCTGAAGCGCCCGCCGCCCGCTGCGCCAGGTCTGCGATCTGTCGTGACGTACCTGATACCGACACCACCCCACCTGCACCCGTTTTCCGTGCAGATTTGATTGCAGAGTTGAAATCCGCTGTACCTGTATGACCGACCTCACCATCGCTAGCGATGGAGGTCAGGCGTACGACGACCTGGTCGTGGCGTGGTGCGTAGGGCTGGCGGAGCTCACCCGGAAGATGGCTGTCGTCATTGTGAGCGACGAGCTCGACGCGGTCCTCCGAGAATCGCACCGTCGTCCGGCCGGTATTTCGCATTCGCCCGAGCGGCCAAGGGAACCGACTACGGACTCCTAGCAGCCCGGAAAGCAGGGCGGCGATGATGCCGCCGTGCGTGAAGACGATCGCGCGTCCGCCATCGGGCATCCGCCGGCGGAGGGAGGTGAGTGAGTCATCCGCTCGCTGGAAGACTTCGGGCCAGGTCTCCCCGCCGCCGATCGCAAAGGTACGCCGAGCCTTGAGGGCCTCGATCTGCTCCGGGAAGCGTTCGACGACCTGCTCCATCGTCAGGCCCTCCCAGTCGCCCACGTGGATCTCGCGCCAGGCCTGGTCGTGCTCGACCTCGGCGCCGCCACTCGCTTTGGCGGTGTCCGCGGCTCGGCTCAGGTCGGAGGTCAGCACCAGGTCGTATTGCTCGTGGGAGAGTGCCCGGCCGAGTGCCTCGACTTGGGTCCGCCCCATATCACTCAGCGGGGAGTCCCCCTGACCCTGCCAGACCCCGCTGGCGTTCGACACCGATTGTGCGTGCCGAACCAGGCAGACTTCGAGCGTGCTCATGCCGCCGGGGCGACCCCGCGTTCCTTGCGCGGCATGATTACGTCGTCGACGATGCCGTACTCCTTGGCCTCGAGGGCCGAGAGAAACTTGTCGCGCTCGGTGTCATGGCGGACCTTCTCAACGTCCTGACCGGTGTGGCGGGCCAGGATTTCGTTCAGCCGCTTTTTGGTGTTGAGGATTTCTTTGGCGTGGATCTCGATGTCCGACGCTTGACCTGAATATCCGCCGAGTGGCTGGTGGATCATGACGCGGCTGTGGGGCAGCGCCCGTCGCAGGCCCTTCGTGCCGGCTGCCAACAGGAACGCGCCCATCGACGCGGCTTGCCCTAGGCACACTGTCGCGACGGGGCAGCGCACGTAGCTCATCGTGTCGTAAATAGCGAGGCCGGAGGACACCATGCCGCCGGGGCTGTTGATGTAGAGCGTAATCTCTTTGTCCGCGTCCTCGCTCTCCAGGTAAAGGAGCTGGGCGATGACCGCGTTGGCGACGAAGTCGTTAATCGGCGTGCCCAAGAAAATGATGCGGTCTTTGAGGAGCCGGCTGTAGATGTCCCAGGCTCGCTCACCTCGGTGGGTTTCTTCGATGATGGTGATTGCGCGCGTCGCTAAATCGTCGCTCATGCGGTGAACCTAGTCCTTCCGGGCCCGCCTGCAATCCGGATTTTGACCGGCCGGGTTCGGCGCTATGTTGAGCAGATGCTTCCGTCGGCTCTCGATATGGTTCGCCAGTTGGTTGCGACATCGTCCGTCAGCTCGCCGGATGCTCGCTTCGACCAATCGAACCGTGGGGTCATCGATCTCGTGGCGGAGTGGGCTGCCGAGCTCGGGTTCGTGGTGCGCGTCGAAGCCCTCCCGGGGAAAGCAGGCAAGGCGAACCTGATCGCGACGCTTGGGGAGGGCGAGGACGGGCTCGTCCTGTCCGGGCATACCGACACGGTGCCCTACAACGCGGAGCGCTGGACCGACGACCCGTTCGTGGTGACCGAGCGGGATGGCAAGCTTTACGGGCTCGGCACGGCGGACATGAAGGGCTTCTTTTCGGCGGCGCTCCATGCGATTGCGCGCTTCGAGGCGGGGCAGCTGCGGCGACCGATCACGCTTTTAGGCACAGCCGACGAAGAGAGCACGATGGATGGCGCGCGGGCGCTCGCTGAAAAGGGCGAACGCTTGGGCCGGTACGCGATCATCGGCGAGCCCACCGGCCTGCGGCCCGTTCGAAAGCACAAGGGGGTGTTCTACGTGCAGGTTCGAGTCGGCGGCAAAGCGGGGCACGCGAGCAATCCGGCGCTTGGGGTCAACGCGATCGACGGCCTGCAACTGGTGCTCGCCGCCTTGCAGTCCTGGCGAGACACCATCGGACAACGCTACCGCGACGACGACTTCGAGGTCCCGACTCCAACCCTCAACTTTGGGCGCATCACCGGGGGCGACAGCCCAAATCGGATCTGCGCTGAATGCGCGCTCGACCTCGACATTCGTTTGTTGCCCGGCATGGAACGTCCCACTGTCGTGGCCGAGCTCCGCGATGTCGTGGCCAACGCGCTCAGGGGCGGCCCATGGACGTTCGACGTGCAGGCGACCGGCGCGTATGCAGATGCGTTTGCGGGGCCTTCGGACACCGAGTTTTCAAACACTGTGCAGACCTTGTGCGGGTGTTCAGCGAAGACCGCGCTCTTTGGCACCGAAGCGCCTTATCTGGCGGAATTGGGGCTGCAGACACTGGTTCTCGGTGCCGGGGACATCGCCGTGGCGCACCAACCCGACGAATATGTCACCATTGCGGCTATCGAGCGTGCCACCGACGTGTACGCCAGCCTGATTCGACACTTCTGCATCGAGACCCCATGAGCCCGAAAATCGACCCATTCGTCCAACATTTCCGAGCGAGCGCGCCATACATTCATGCGCATCGCGGGCGGACGTTTGTGATCATGTTCGGCGGCGAGGCCGTTGCATCGAAGGACTTGCGGACGCTCCTTTATGATGTCGCGCTGTTGCACTCACTCGGTGTGCGCATCGTGCTGGTGGCCGGTGCACGTCCTCAAATCGACGAGGCCCTTGCTCGGCGCGCTGTGGCGCCTCGCTTCGAGGGCGACCTGCGCGTCACCGACGACGTAGCGCTTCAATGTGTGAAAGAGGCGGTTGGCGCGACCCGGGTCGAGCTCGAGGCGCTGTTGTCGATGGGGCTACCGAACTCGCCGATGGCCGGCGCGCGGCTTCAGGTGGCTACGGGCAACTTCGTGATGGCTCAGCCCGTTGGCGTCGTCGATGGCGTCGACTATCAGCACACCGGTAAACCGCGGCGCGTGGACGCCGACGCGATCCGGCAGCGGCTCGACGATGGCGCGGTCGTCGTCCTCACCCCGATCGGGTACTCGGCCACAGGAGAGGCCTTCAACATCAGTAGTCACGATGTCGCGGCGGCAGCCGCCAAAGCCCTCGGGGCCGACAAGTTGATCGGTCTGCTCGAAGAGGAGGGCGTGCTCGATGCCGAGGGATTGCCTCCTTCCCAGCTCACCCCGCACGAGGCCGAGCACATCCTCCGCTCGGGCCGCGATCTCGGTCACGACGTCGAGCGCCATTTGGCTGCGGCGATCGAGGCGTGTCGAGGCGGTGTGCCCCGCGCGCATCTGGTCGCGCGGCAAAGCGAGGGCTCGCTGCTTCGGGAGCTGTTCACCCGCGACGGCATCGGCACGATGGTGACCTCCGAGACCTTCGAGGGCGTCCACCCGGCGACGCAGGGCGATATCGGCGGCATCCTTGCGCTGATCGAGCCGCTCGAAGAGCAGGGTGTCTTGGTGCGCCGCTCGCGGGAGATGCTCGAAAACGACATCGATCGGTTCACGGTGATCGAGCGCGATGGGATGGTTGTCGCTTGCGCGGCGCTCTACGCATACCCCGACGATTCGATCGCCGAGCTGGCGTGCCTGGTCGTGCATCCGGACTACCGCACATCGGGCCGTGGCGATCAGCTTCTGCACTACATCGAGCGGCAATGTCACGCTCAGGGTTTGCGGCGCTTGTTCGTTCTGACGACGCAGACCTCGCACTGGTTTCGGGAGCGCGGTTTCGACAACTGTGACCTGAGCGATGTGCCCGAAGCGCGACGCCCGCTGTACGATCAGGGGCGCCGGTCCAAGATCCTGCTCAAGCCGCTCGACTGACGCATCTGCGCCAAAGCACAGCGCTTTCCGATCGTGCTTGGATGACATCGAGAATCGTGCTACTCGTCCCCGAATTCGCCTAAACGGGACCTGAGTCGTCCTTGATACACGCAAAATGAAGCAGGCTGAGCTCAATCCACGCCCCGAAGCGGACGCGCCTCCCGCAGATGCGGAGATGGAGGAAATCGTCGCCCAGGAGGAGAAAGTCCTGAATCGCGTGCATCGAACCCTCCAAGTCAGGCGCCCGAGGCACCGGGGGCAGCTCATCGATTACGACGCCGAGCTGATCGCCCTGCGCGACCAGATTCGCGAGGCACGGCTAGAGGACATCCCGCCGCTGGTCGAGGAAATGGAGCGGCTTCAGCAGGTGGCGCATCGCCGCGCGAAAGTCACCGAAGGCGCGGTCGACCCGACGTCACCGTACTTCGGTCGGATGGTCCTCGAAGAGGATAGCCGCAAGCGTGAGATCCTGATCGGTCGCAGCACGTTCCTCGATTCCAAGACGGGCGTACGCATCGTCGACTGGCGGGACGCGCCGGTGAGCCGCGTGTACTACCGGTACGAAGAAGGGGACGACTACGACGAGATCTTCGGTGACCGCGAAGTCGAGGGTGAGGTGCTCCTTCGGCGCAACCTGTCGATCACGACGGGCAAGCTGCGCCGCATCGGCACCCCGCAAGGCACCTTCCGTCGCTCGCGCGATGACATGTGGCGGCGCGTGGCCGAACACGCGACGAGGCTTTCGGGAGGGCAGGGCGCTGCCATGCGTCCGGAGTCGCATCATCGGCCGGGCCAGCTCGGGATCGGCGACGAAGACTTGCGCGAGGACAAGCATCTATCGGAGATCACCGCGCTCATCGATCCTCGGCAGTTCGACCTGATCAGCCAGCCCACATCGGGTCTCGTCGTCATTCAGGGCGGGGCAGGCAGCGGCAAGACCACGATTGGGCTTCATCGCCTCGCCTACCTCGCGTTTCAGGATCCGCAGCGGTTCCGTTCGGACCAGATGCTGGTCATCGTCTTCAACGACGCGCTGGTGCGGTACATCTCGCGCGTTCTGCCGGCGCTCGGCGTCGATGACGTGCCGGTTCAGACCTTCCAACGGTGGGCCGAGCAGCAGCGGCGCCGGCACATCCCGAAGCTGACCACCCGCTACGTCGAAGACACGCCGACCCACGTGGTCCGGATGAAGAAGCACCCCGCGATGCTGCGTGCAATCGATGAGTACGTCGCAGAGCTGGCCGAGCGCGTCGAAGCGGAAATTCTCGAAGAAGCCAAGCAAAGCGAGGGGAGCGCTCCGGTGACACGGATGTGGCGCGGCACGGCGGCCCAGCCCCTCGGAATGCGGCTCGAGGTGCTTTCGCAGTGGCTCCAGGACCGCGAGGGCGGCGCGCAGCAGGTACCGCTCACCACCCGGCACGCCGTGGGGCGCATTTGCCACCGCTGGTTGTCGCGTACGCGGGACGTCGTGACTGCATGGGCGGATCTCGTGACCGACCGGCAGCGCCTGATCGATGTGTTTGCACGTTGGGCGCCCGACGCGCTCAGCGACAAAGAGATCGAGTGGGCACATTCGTGGTGCAGCCGTCATGCGACGCGCGCGCTGCTGACTTACGAAGAGGCGCTCGAAGAAGACGACGATTCTGGCGCGCGTCGCCTGGGCGTGGATGGCGCCGAGGAGGACGAGCCGGCGGCGCTCGACCGCGAGGACGACGCGCTCTTGCTTAGGCTATTTCAGACCCTGCGCGGCCCGCTTTCGGCGCGGCGTGCGGCGCTCGAGTACGAGCACATGTTCGTCGACGAGGCGCAGGACATGAGCCCAGTCGAGCTGGCCGTCGTGCTCGACACGGCCACCGAGCAACAGAGCGTGACGCTTGCGGGCGACATCGCCCAGAAGCTCCATCTCGACAACGGCTTCACCGATTGGCGACACGTGCTCGAGCAACTGAAGCTCGACCACATCGAGATCGAGCCTCTCAAGTTGAGCTACCGCTCGACCCACGAGATCCTCGACTTTGCAACCGACATCCTCGGGCCGCTTCGCAACGAAGTCTCGGGGGAGGCTACGCGCTATGGTGCGCCGGTCGAGCTGTTCCAGTTCGGCGGCAGCGGCGAGGCCGTCGGCTTCCTGTCCGAGGCGCTCCGGGGCCTAGTGAGCTCCGAGCCTCTGTCCTCGGTGGCGGTCATCGCCCGCTACCCCGAGCAGGCCGACCTCTACTACAAAGGTCTCCGCCATGGCGAGGTGCCGAACCTGCGTCGGATCGCCGAGCAGGACTTCCCATTCCGTCCAGGCGTCGATGTGACAGACGTGCGACAGGTCAAGGGCCTCGAGTTCGACTACGTGGTCATCGTCGAGTGCAATACCGCGACGTTCCCGACCGATGACGAGACCCGCCACCTGCTCCACATCGCGGCCACCCGTGCCGCCCACCAGCTGTGGGTGTTTTCGACCGCGAGCCCGTCGCTCCTGCTGCCCGAATCCCTGGTCCGGGCGTCGGACTAGCCTCTTTCCGCACCGAGCTGCAGGGAGTTGCAGTCTTCTGTGGGGTGTGTAAGATCCCAATGTAGCGGCGGTTGCGGCCTACACCAGTGTCCTACGGTGGAACGAGCAACGACGCCGCGTGGGGAAAAGACGCATCGCGCGTAGTCCCGTGTAGGTCCCGCTAGCCTCCAACCAAACACCTTCAGGTTGAACACAGCCTTCATTCGATGGCCGAAACTGCTCTCCAAGAAACGGTAGAAGACAACGCGGGCGCTCAGGAGGCGCCTGCCGAAGAAGCGCCTACGTGGCGTGAGCCGACCACTGCGGTCGCGAAGAAGCTCGCCACGATGAGCGATCGGGCGATTCAACGCGTCACGGGCGGTAATGCGTTCTTACGCGGTCGACTGTACGCGCGACGCAAGGCGGTCGAGAACCTCGAGGAGGAAGAGCGTTCGGTCAGCGGCGAGATCTCGGTGCGCACGGCCGACGAGCCCTACCACACGACGGTCAAATACGATGAAGAGGGCGACAGCTGGGAGTCGAGCTGCACGTGCCCGGGCTGGCGTGGTCCAACGGGGCATTGCAAGCACGTAGCTGCGGTGATGGTGGCGTTGCGCGACGAGGTGCGACCGCCCCGCCCCAAGGGCCCTCAGCAACAGCCGAGCAAGAAGAAAAAGAAGACCGAGCCTGTGCACGTTCCTGGCACGGTTTCGGTTGGCGGCAAGAGGCGTCGATCTCGACGCCGACGGCGCGGAGCCGGCGGTGGCGATGGTGGCGCGCTCGAAGTCCTCTCGCCGCGCGAGCTTCAAGCGCAGCGCGGTGAGGCGCGCGGGCCGTTGGATGCCTGGCTACCTGCCGAGGCCTTGGCCAAGCCGCTCGAGTTCGAATACCGGATGACGGTTCGTCCCGCTTCGATCACCGTCACGCCGGTTCTGGCGGGTTCGCGGAGCGCGGTGCCCATCAACGATGCGCTTGGCGCCTTCAATATGGTTTCGATCGACGAACGCCCGCTTTTTCGAGCGCTGGCGCGCAATGCGAACCGCGGGCAGGCCACCACTGCCGAGCTTCGCGGAGAAGATGCGGCCGAGGTATTGGAAATGCTCAGCGACCGCAGAGTGCTGCTCGAGCCGGCGTCGATGGAGCTGCGCTTTGCAAACGAGGCGCTGAAACCGAGGATCGAGCTGGACCCCGCCAATGGCGACAACCTACGCGTGCGCGTCGTGTTCTATCTCGAGAGCAACAAGCGCCGCTTTGCGCTTTCGAGCGGGGCTTGGTTCGAGGGGACGCCCGGCTGGCAGATCGATACGACCGAAGGCGTGGCGCGGCCCGTGAGCGAGCTCGTCACGCCGGCTTGGCTTCAGCGGCTCTATCGCTCGCCGGCAATGGTCCACACCCACGAAGAGCTTCCGGCGCTGCTTGGCGAATACATCCCGCGCGTCGCCGCCTCGCTTGGTGCGGAGCTCCCGGACCTGAGCTCGGTGGCGGACCTCGTCGATCAGAAGCCGCGTTTCGAGCTGAAGGCCAATGGCGACATCATCGATGCGCGCGTACGACTCTACGTTCGGTACGAAGACCAGGAGTTCGACGTTCCGCCTGACGAAATCCCTTCGCCGTTGGCGGTTCTGCCCCCGAAGAATGGCAAAGGGCGACCGCGTGTCGTGCGGCGCGACGTGGGCACCGAGATGGCAGGCGTTCAGGCGCTGCTGAATCAGAACTTCGAGGTGTCGGAGTCCGGCGAAGAGCTCGTGGCTTCGGGCGAAGACGCGATCGCGTTTTGGACCCACGGAATCGGCGAGCTTCCGGAGGACTGGGACCGCTTCATTCCGGACGACCTGGTCGATGTGACGATCCGCGACGAGTCGGTGACGCCGCAAATGCGGGTGTCGAGCGGGGTCGATTGGCTCAACCTCGATATGACCTTCGAGTCCGGCGGGGCAGTCGTGCGCGAAGAAGAGCTCCGAGCGTGCCTCGAACATGGGCGGCGACTCGTTCAGCTCGAGGACGGCACCTACGCGCCGGTCGATCCCGAGAAGGTGGGCGACGTGCTCACGCGGATGGCCGAGATCTATGCGACCGCCGGCATGAAGGACAAGCTTCCCCTGTCGCAGGCAGGGCGCGTGCAAGACCTCCTAAAGATGGTCGAGAACGCGAAGGTGTCC
>CP070713.1:2248121-2278234 GCA_020351445.1 Myxococcales bacterium | reverse complement strand
GATGCTACCGTAGCCGGTCAGCACGACGATCTTGGTTGCGGGGTCGATCCGATGCAGCGCACGAACCACCTCCAAGCCCGACTTCCCGGGCATGCGAAGATCGACGACGGCATACTCCGTGCTCTCTCGCTCCGCGATCGCAATGGCACCCTCGTAGCCATCGGCTTGTTGCGCCTCGTAGCCGCGTTCCTCGAAAGCGCGAGTCATGCGTGACCGCAGCCGCTCGTCGTCGTCGACCAGCAAGATCGACGGCTGGGGCATGGAGTTGTCGCGCGCTTCGGTCATGAGCCTTGGGGAAGCACGACACGGATCGTCGTGCCTTGGCCGGTTGCCGACTCGACTGTCAGCTGGCCGCCTAACGAGTCTACGAATGTCCGCGCCAGGAACAACCCCAGACCCATCCGGTCGCTGGCGTTCTTCGTCGTGAAAAACGGTTCGGCCGCACGTTTCGCGGCTTGTTCGTTCATCCCTTCGCCTTCGTCGACAAACCGGAGCTCGACCGCCCGATCGAGCCCTCGGACCTCGAGCGACACGTGGCCCGCTTCACAGGCATCGAAACCATTACGTGCAATGTTCTCGATCATCTGCACGAGGGCCTCCTTGGGAGCTTCGATCGCGGCGACGTCGGTCGTAGTGACCCAGCGGTCCGCCTGCTCGGGGCTCAGGCGGGCCCGCACCGTGGCGAATAGTGCTTCGACCGAAAGGGAGCTCGGGGTCTCACCCACGTGCTCTCCGCCTGCCGTGGCCATCCGATCGAGAACCACGCGGCACCGCTCGAGCTCCTCGCGGATCAGCTCGGCATCTTCGGCGAGGCCTTCGGCACCGGGGACCTTCCGCGCCTGCCGCTCCATCTCTTTGGCAGCCACGGCGATCGTGCCGAGCGGAGTTCCGAGCTCATGCGCGGCACCAGCCGCCAGGGTCGCGATCGAAGCAAGCTTTCCCCAGCGGTGGGTCCGTTCCTCGGCCTCGGCAAGCGCGCGCTCGCGGCGACGGAGCTCCAACGACAGCTGACTCACGAAATAGGTGATGAGCGCAACGGCCAAAACCAACGCGATGAACATTCCGTAGAGGTGCGTTTGAAACCCGCCGCCGTGTTCCGCGTGACCGAGGTGCTCGCTCGGGACGTGAACGACGAACAGGGCGGCGAACGAGACGATCGAAAGGCCGGCGATCGTCCACGTCCACTTCGGCGCCAGCATCACCGCGGACATCGCGATGTACACGACGTAGATCACGCTGAACGGGTTGGTCGGACCGCCGGACAGGTAAAGCAGGCCCGTCAACAGCACGACGTCGAGGACAAGGAATGCGCCCAGGTGACCGGCCCGGTCCTTGCGCGAGGCCAGCCAAAGATTCGACAGGGCGCCTACCGCGACGAGCGCCCACATCGATGCGACTGGCAGCTCGACTCCCAGGCCGTGGGTTGCGACGAGGATCGAAGCGGCCTCGACGCCCAGCGCCCCCCAACGCATCCGCGCCAACCACTCCGCGCCGGTGGCTCGCGCTCGCTCTTCCGTGCTCACGATTCGGACTGAGCTTCGCCCTCGACGGGCGCATCGAGATCGACGCTGCCGTACATCGCCTCCGCGATCTTGTAGGCGCTCAGCTCGAGCGTTTCGAGGGAGTCTTTGATCGCGATCGCGTCGCCTTCGTCGACACACAAATGCAACGCTTCGATGTCGGACTCGACCTGGGCCACGATTTCTTCGGGAACGAGCTCACGGCATTCGGCTACGGCCCGCTCGCTGGTGTAGAGCAGTGCCTCGGCGGCATTGCGGAGCTCGGCGAGCTCGCGGCGCTTTTCGTCGGTCGTCTTGTAGGCCTCGGCCTCCCCGATGATTCGCTCGATGTCCTGCTCGGTAAGGCCGCTCGATGCCACGACGCGGATGTTCTGCTCGCGCCCCGTGCCCAAGTCTTTGGCGCTTACGTTGACCACGCCGTCGGCATCGATGTCGAAGGTCACCTCGACCTCCGGGACGCCACGTGGAGCCGGCAGGATCGGCGCCAGCTCGAACTTGGCCAGCGACTTGTTGTCGTCCGCCATCTCACGTTCCCCTTGCAGCACATGAATCGGAACGAAGGTTTGGTTGTCGACACTGGTCGTGAAGACCTCTTTGGCGCGTGTCGGAACGGTGGTGTTTCGAGGAATCAGCTTGTGGAAGACGCCGCCACCGGTCTCGACGCCGAGGCTCAGAGGTGTGACATCGAGAAGAAGAACTTCCTCGACCTCGCCGACCAGCGCGGCCCCCTGTAGAGCCGCCCCCATCGCCACCACCTCATCGGGGTTGACGCCCTTGTGAGGTTCCTGACCGAAGAAGTCTGCAACCTTGGACTGAACCATCGGCATGCGGGTTTGGCCGCCAACGAGCAGAATCTCGTCGATCTCGTTGGTTTTGATCCCAGCGTCGTCGAGCGCTTGCTGACAGGGTCCGAGGGTCCGGTCGATGATTTCGGACACCAGAATCTCGAGCTCGCTGCGCTTGAGCTTGGTTTCGAGGTGCTTCGGACCCGACTCATCCGAAGCGATGAACGGGAGGTTGATCTCGGTTTCGAGCGACGAGGACAGCTCGTGCTTGGCCTTCTCGGCTTGCTCTTTGAGGCGCTGAAGCGCCACGCGGTCGTCACGCAGGTCGATCCCGGTGTCTTCCTGAAAGCGGCGGGCGAGCTCTTCGACCAGGGCGTTGTCCAAGTCTTCGCCGCCGAGGTGGGTGTCGCCCGAGGTCGCCTTCACGCTGAAGACGCCGCTGGCGATCTCGAGGATCGAGATGTCGAACGTGCCACCGCCCAAGTCATACACCGCAACGCGTTTGCCTTCCTTCTCCTCGAAGCCGTATGCAAGGGCTGCTGCGGTGGGCTCGTTGATGATGCGGCGCACCTCGAGGCCGGCGATCTTGCCCGCGGCAATCGTTGCGGAGCGCTGAGCGTCGTTGAAGTACGCGGGGACCGTCACGATCGCTTCTACGATGTCCTCGCCGAGGAACGACTCCGCGATCTCCTTCATCTTCTCGAGGACCATTGCGGAAAGCTCGGGCGGCGAATATCGATGGTCTGCGACCTGGATCCAAGCATCCCCGTTTTCGCTCTCGACGACTTTGTACGGCACCAAGCGCGTGTGCTTCTGCGCTGGCTCGGCGTCGAATGCCAGGCCCATCAGGCGCTTGATCGCAAAGACGGTGCTCTCGGGATTGGTGACGCCTTGGCGTTTGGCGACGGTGCCGACGCGGCGCTCACCATCCTTGGAGAACGACACAACCGACGGTGTCGTGCGGCTACCCTCGGCGTTGGGGATGACCATTGGCTCTCCGTTGTCGACGAATGCGACACAAGAGTTGGTCGTTCCCAGATCGATCCCTATGATCTTCCCCATCCTGCTCTCACCTCTTTATAGCCCGAGGTGCGGGGTCGGTGCATCTTGTTGCTATTCGGTCGCTAATCGTTGCCGCCGTCGCCATCTGCGGACGACTCGCCAGCCTGATCATCTGTGCTGGTCGGCGGCCTCGCCACGACGACCATCGCCGGACGCAGCAAGCGCTCGCCGAGATAGTAGCCGGGGACCACTTCGGACACGATCGTGCCCGGTGCGTGATCGGTGGTCTCTTCCTGCTGCATGGCGTCATGGCAAGTCGGGTCGAACTGGTGCCCAACAGACGGAACGCGCTTGAGCCCTAGACGGTTGGCAATGTCCTCGAAACCTCGCAGCACCATGTGAACACCTTCGGCGACCGCCGAAACCTCGGTCGCGTCGGTCATGGCATCCGCCGCGCGCTCGAGGTTGTCCACGATCGGCAGAACCTCGCGAAGCGTGTCTTCGATGGTGCGCCGGCGGACCTCTTCGATCTCCTTGCGAGACCGCTTTCGGAAGTTGTCGAAGTCGGCCGCGATGCGCAGGAGCTGCTCACGCATACGGTCTCGCTCGGCGTGGGCCTTGTCGAGATCGGTGGCCTCGGCTTCCGCGTCTTCGCCGGACTCCTCCTCCGGGAAGATCAGCTCCTCGTCTTCACCCGTGCCTTCGGCCTCCGCGTCCCCCGGCTTCTCCCCTTCGTGTTCGCTCATCGTCCGTAACCGTCTTTCTCTACGAGTCTTTGGACGCCCCCGGAAGTCGCCCATCCAGGACGTCGCTTAGCACATCGGCCGCGAACCCTACCAACGGTACGTACTTCTTGTAGTCCATGCGCGTCGGCCCCACGATCCCGAACGAGCCAACGCTGGCGCCATCCCGGCGATAGGGGCTCGAGATCACGCTGATGTCGCGTACGTCGTCGAGGGCCGCCTCAGAGCCGATGAACACCTGCACCCCATCGGCCATCAAAGTCTGCTCGAGGAGCTCCAGCAGCTTCTGCTTCTCCTCGAAGGCGCTGAGATACCTACGGATCTTCTCGGCGTCACCGAATTCGGGACGGTCAAACAGGGCGCCCTGCCCTTCGATGAAGACCCGGGCCTGCTCCATCCGGCCTTCGACAGTCGCCTCGACCATCTGCTGCGCCTGCTTGCGCAGAACCTCGTACTGGCCCTGTTCGGTGGCGAGACGCACGGCGAGCACGTCGCGGACCGCGCGGAGCGTTCGGCCGCCAACGAGCTCGGCGAGATAGTTGTTCACACGCTCGAGTGTGTGGTCATCCACATCGAGCTCGGTCACGACCACCCGGTTCTCGACGCCGCCGGCGCGAGTCACCAGGACCGCGAGGGTCCGCCCACCGGAAAGTCGCATGAACCGGAGCTGATCGAGGGCGGCCTCCGCGACAGACGGCCGTGCGATGATCGTGGCTGTCCCGGTGAGGAGGCTCAAGAGCTGACCTGTCTCGCGCACGGCGTCGTCGCCGGGCCCGAGGTCTTGGAGGCGCTGGATCAACGCGGTCCGGTGTGCGTCGGAAATTTCTCCGGCCGTCGCCATCGCGTCGACGAAGCTCCGAAAACCGGCGTCGGTAGGGACGCGGCCGGCGCTGGTGTGCGGCTGGTGCAGGAGCTCGGCCTCTTCGAGATCCGCGAGCACATTTCGAATCGTCGCAGGCGACAGCTTGAGTGCGTAGCGCTTCGCGATCCGTCGCGAGCCGACGGGCTTACCCGAAGCGATGTATTCCGTCACCACTGCGAACAGGATCCGCCGATGGCGCTCGTCCAATGTCACCGTCACTCTCCCAAGAAAGTAGAAGCTCGGGGGTTTCTGTCAAGCCTGGGAAAAGGGACAGAAAATTGCGTTCGTGCTGCGGGTTGCGGCAGGCTGGGGCCGTGCGACGGAGCGCTGCCGTTCTTCCGTTTTCGTTGATGGTCATGGCCATCATGACGGTCCCGACGCTGGTCCTCGACGAGCAGGGCCTGCCCCGTTATCGCCACCTCCGCCAGGAGCTTCACGAGCTACGCGAGTCCAATGAGGAGCTGGTCCAGGAGATCGCCACGCTCAAGGGCGAGATCGACGCTCTCCGGACCGATCCTCGGTATGTCGAGCGCATTGCCCGAGACGAGCTCGGGATGGTCCGGGCCGAGGAGTTCGTGTTCCAGTTCCCGCCTCGCTAGCTGGGCCAGGTGGGCGGGCCACACACATTCGAGCGGATTTCTTGCTGAACGAATGAGAGGGGGCGTAACACCGCTCTCATATGACGGCCCTCGTCCAGGCAGCGCTTCGCGTGAGGCGCACAGCGCGGTCGGCATGGGGGTTGGCAGCCGCGTGCCTGCTCGCTTCTTTCTTGCTCGCTGGCTTCTTTCTACCGGGAAGCCGGCCATTTGGCTTGGGGCATCTGGCGTGGGCCGCTGGCTGGGTCGTGCTCTTCGGTCACCGTGCACGCAACGCGTATCAGCACGGCACCGATCCGAGGTCGACGCTCGAGCTCGGCGTGCTGCTGCTGGTCGGCGTGCATGCCCTGGTTCAGCTCGGCGGTGGAGTCGGCGGCGATCTCTATCCGCTGACCTACGTTGCCGTCGCGCTCGTCGCGTCGTTTGCAACGGGACGGTCTGGCATCGGTCTCGTTGCATTCGCGGTCGCGCTCGGCTTTGCAATCGCATTCCTCGGCGAGCAGATCACCGATCCGCTGCGCCTCGGTTTGACCGGGCTCTTCATCGTTTGCTTCGGCGCGCTCAGCTACGTCTTCACGCGCGCGGAGATCGTTCGCGTCCGCCGCAAGTCCAAGCTCGAGCTAGCCGCCCAAAAGGAGAAGGTCCGGGATGACACGCGACTCTTTCGTTTGGTGGCGCCTTCATCGGATGGCGTAAGGGATGAGGACCGCTTGTACCAAACCAGTGTCCAAGAAGTTCGCCAGGCGCTCTATCACGCGCTTCAGCTCCTCCATCAGACCTTGGATCTGCATACTTGTGTGCTTTTGATGCCCACCGATGAGGGCGAGCAACTTCGAATCACCGAGCTCGTGACGAAGAGCGAGGATGTCGCCGACGGCCCGTTTTCCTTGGGTGCAGGGGCGATCGGGGCGGCCGTGCGGCGGAAGCTGACCACCAACCTGCACCAGATCCGCCCTGGATATCGGGGCATTTGCTACTACCGCGGGCCCGCTGACATTCGGTCGTTCATCGCCGTGCCAGTCCTCGAAAGGGGTCACCTCCGAGCGGTGCTTTGCGCCGACCGCATCGCCGACCGCGCCTTCAGCCCGCAGGAAGAGGAGCTGCTCCGCAGTAGCACGTCGCACATCCTGCGCGCCTTCGAGAACGAACGGGTCTTCGTGCAGCTCGAACGTTCCAAGCGCGAGCAAGAGATCCTATACCGCGTGTCTCAGGCTCTCAGCACCGCACTGACCCAAGACGCGGTCATGGAGGTCGGGCTGAGCGCGGCGACGGAGATCGCGCCGCACGACTTTGCCGCGATCACGGAGTATCAACCCGAGGGCAGGCGACACATCGTGCGGCGCGCCGTGGGGGAGCGTGCGCTCGACTTCCAAGGGCTTCGCTTTCGCGACAACACGTCGCTCACCGCCATGGTCGTCAAGAACCGTCACTACCTGCCGTACCGGGGCGAGTTCGACTCGAAGCAGCAGGTGCTCTTCACCAAGAAGGCTAAGCTCAAAGGGATGGAGTCTCTCCTGGTGCTGCCGCTGGTCGTGCGCGAGGAGCCGATCGGAACTTTGGTCGTGGCCGCGAAGGCTCCGTCGGCCTTCGTCACGTCGGTCCGCGAGACGTTACAGGCACTCGGCAACCAGCTTGCCGTCGCGATGGCGAATGCGCGCGCTGTTCGTCAGCTCGAGGAGATGGCGACCACCGACGGTCTCACCGGCTGCTTGAACAAGCGCGCGTTCCTCGACCAGCTGGAGCAGAAGTTGATGGCAGCCCAGCGATTTGGCCGGAAGCTGTCGGTGATCGTGACGGACCTCGACCATTTCAAGGCGGTCAACGACACCTACGGTCACGCAGCGGGCGATCGGGTGTTGCAGGAGCTGGGCAGGGTGCTCAAACGGGTGAAGCGCGAGACCGACCTCGTAGCCCGGTTCGGTGGTGAAGAGTTCTGCGTGCTTTGTGAGGAAACCGACGCGCGCGGCGCCCGACTGCTTGCCGAGCGGGTCCGCGAGGAGCTCGAGACCACCGAGCTGCTGACCGAGCTCGGGCCGTTGAAGGTCACGGCGTCGCTCGGTGTCGCCACGTTCCCCGATCACGCCTCGACCGCGGCAGACCTATTCGTGCAAGGGGACAGAGCGCTTTACGAAGCCAAGAACCGTGGACGAAATCAGGTCTGCACGGTGTAGCCCTCGGCTCGTCACGGGCGTCTGAACTCGAGCGTCTCGGGGTCGAGCATCCACTGAAAACGGCCCTTGCCGCTTTCGATGCTCAGCAAGCAGGTCGAGCCTGTTCGGAACGACGGGAACGAGGCCACCTGGCAGAGATGACCTGCGAGGACGCCTATCTTTGGCATGTGCGTCACCAGGACGATCAGATCGTCGTCGGCCGCATGCGCGAGCGGCTCGAGTGCCTTTGCGGTGCTTCCCTCCTCGCTCGACAGCGCGAGTTGCACTTCGACGGGGCCCCGAAAGTCCGGGTGGGTTGCCGCCAAGATCTCGGCGGTCTGAACCGAGCGGACGAGCGGGCTGGTGTAGATGCAGGAGTAGCGCAGATCCATCCTCGCGAGCGCCTTCCCGACGTTCGTGGCGGTTTGACGACCGGCGTCTGTCAGCCAACGGTCGTGGTCCGTTGGGGCGGAACGCATGTCCACCGCCTCCGCATGTCGGACCAAAAGCACACGCATTGGGGAAGCTTGGCACGCCTCCTAGCGATCGTCTCGCACATCGTGCGCCGACAGTGCGAAGGTCTCCTCGGGGGCGAGCACGAGCTTGCTCCTCGCGTAAATCGCGAACCACAAAAGACCGAGCCCGTACCAAACCGCGGCCCCGATCACGACCTTTTGATAGATGGGGTCGGTGACGAAAAGTGCAACCAGCGTGACCAGCGCGATCAGCAGCGCCACTACGGCGCCTGGCACGCCGAGCGGGCTTCGGTAAGGTCGCTCGATGTCCGGCAGCCGAATGCGGAGCAGGATGTACGACAGCATTTGAAGCGCATAGGCGATGACCGCGCCGAAGACAGCCATGTTGAGCAAGACAGCCCCAACCGGATGCTCGGGCCCGAGCGCGTGGATGCCGTACGCGACGACGTAGCCGAGCAGAGCGCCCACGAGCAGAGCGATGTGCGGTGTTCGGCGGCGGCTGTGCGTGCGGGAGAGCCACCGTGGGAAGTAGCCCGCGCGCGACAGGGAGAAGATCTGACGGCCGTACGCGAAGATGATGCTGTGGAAGCTCGCGACGAGGCCGGTCACCGCGACGAGGGCCAGCAACTTTGCACCGAGGCCGGCGCCAAAGATGGTCTTGAAGCCCTCGAACAGCGGTTCGGCGGAAGAACCGAGGAACTGGGAGCCCGGCGCTATGCCCGCGTTGAGGAAAAGCGTGAGAAACGCAGCCACGACTAGCGTCAGCAAACCGTAGAGCAGGCCGCGGGGCAAATCGCGCGCCGGCGCGTGCGCCTCTTCGGCGGCCAGGGGGAGTTGCTCGATGGCGAGGAAGAACCAGATCGCGAACGGCAGTGCCGATAGAATGCCGGCGGGGCCGTGGGGCAGCCATCTGCTTTGGCCGGGCTCGGGCTCGACGTTGAGCGCCAGCTCGATGTCGAAGTGGGGAATCGCAGTGACCCAGAACACGAGGAGCACGCCGAGAGCCAGGGCGGTAATCAAGACGGTGAAGCGGAATGTCGTCTCGACACCGGCGACGTTGAGGCCAACGAAGACCGCATACGCGGCGAGCCACCACAACGGCTCGGCGGTCGGTGGTGTGCCGAAGATCGCGCCGAGGTAGCCCCCGATACCGACGACGATCACGGCAGGGGTGAGAATGTACTCCATGTTCTCGGCGAGGCCTGTGATGTAGGCCCCCCAAGGGCCCATCGCCGACCGGGCAAAGGAATACGCACCCCCGGTGTGTGGGAGGGCGGCAGCCATCTCGGCAATGCTGAAGCACAGGCCCGCGTACATCACGGTGATGATCACAGTGGCGATTAGCAGCCCCCCGAAACCGCCCGAGGCGAGGCCGAAGTTCCAGCCGAAGAAGTCCCCGGAAATCACGGCGCCGACGCCGAGCGCCCAGAGGGACCAGACCCCCGCATATCGCCGCAGCCCACGCTCACTGAAATAGTGGTCCGCGACACGGACGTACTCGACCCCCTGGCCCTTCTTCTTCATGGCGCGGAGTGTAGCGGTTTGACGGGACTGGCGATAAGGTTCCGCGCATGTTGGCAATCGACCTCTCAGGGAAGCGAGCGTTCGTCGCGGGCGTGGCCGACGACGGCGGGTTTGGGTTCGCGATCGCCAAGGCGCTTGCCCAAGCAGGGGCGTCGGTGTGCGTAGGCACCTGGCCACCTGCGCTTGGGATCTTCGAGGCGCTGCTCCGGCGCGGTAAGCTCGATGCGTCTCTGCAGATGTCCGACGGGAGCAAGCTCGAGCTGGAAAGGATCTATCCGCTCGACGCCGAGTACGACTCGCTCGAGGATGCGCCGCAGGAGCTTCGTGAGCAGAAACGGTATCGCGATCGGGGCGACTTCAGCATCGACGGGGTGGCCAACAGGCTGCGCGAGGACTTCGGCGACCAGTGTCTCGATATCGTCGTGCATAGCCTGGCGAACGGGCCCGAAGTCACTAAGCCTTTGATGGAAACGAGCCGCAGAGGGTATCTCGCGGCCGTCGGTGCGAGCGCATATTCGTTCGTGTCGCTCGCGCAGCGGCTGCGGCCGTTGATGCGCGAGGACGGGGCGTTGCTGGCATTGTCCTATCTGGCCAGCCAGGGGGTTGTCGCCGATTACGGAGGTGGGATGGCCTCGGCGAAAGCCGCGCTTGAAACCGACACCCGGATGCTGGCGTTCGAGATGGGCCGCCAGTGGGGCCATCGCGTCAACGTGATTTCCGCGGGTCCCTATGCTTCGCGCGCGGCTTCGGCCATCGGATTCATCCACAAGATGATCAGGTACTACGAGATCAACGCCCCGCTGCCCGATGCGCTCCGCGCCGAAGAGGTTGGAAACGCCGCGGCGTTCTTGTGCAGCCCGCTCGCAAGCGGCATCACCGGGACCGTACTCTACGTCGACAAGGGCTATCACGCGATGGCGGCGCCCGCCGACGTCGAGGGCCTCGTCGACTCGCTCGATCGCGACTAGGCCGCGACCATTTCGTGCTGCGCCGTGGGCCGGATGCTACTCGTATCGGGCGCGACCTGAAGCATGGCAGCGAGGATGCGCTCTGTGCGGATGCGCTCCTTGAGCCAGGGCTCGAGCGCTCGCATCAGCGCGCGGGCGGAAGGATGGCGGGCAGCCGGGCTGCGGCTCAAGAGCTTTGCGATGAGGCCGTCCATCTGGTCATCGACGCGAGGGTGCAGGAGCTTCGCGCGTGGTGCGTCTTCTCGGATGATTCGGCGCAGGACCGCGGTCACGTCAGGGCCGGTGAACGGAAGCTTGCCGGTGAGGGCTTCGAACATGGTGATGCCCACGCCAAAGAGGTCGGCGCGCGCATCGACGAAGGGGTTGCCGCTCGCCTGCTCGGGCGAGGCATAGCTCGGAGTGCCATACACGCGGCCGCGCTCTCGGGCACGCTCATCGGGGGGTGCGGTGTCGGCCGCACACACGCCGAAATCGAGGAGATGCACGTCGAGCTCACCGTAAGCCCCCCGGTTGAGCAGGATGTGCTCGGGCTTGATGTCCCGGTGGACGTAGCCATGCCGGTGAACGCTGTGCAGGATCGACGCGAGCCGGGCCATGATCACCGAAATCTGCGGCGCGTCGAGCGGGCCGCACCGGCGCAAGTAGGACGACAGGCTCTCGGAGGCCATGTGCTTCATCACCACGTATGGAGAGCCATCGTAAAGGGTCCCGTGATCGATGACCGGGACGATGCCCGGGTGAAAGACACGCCGAGCGACCTCCACCTCACGCCGAACCCGGCTCATCAGGTCGGGGTTCCCCGAGTGGGTCGGCCGGAGCATCTTGACGACGACGCGCTCGAGGGTCGCCAACCGCTCGGCCTCGAAGACGATCCCCGTCCCCCCCATGCCGATCGCGTTTCCAATGCGATAGCGACCATCGAGGAGCTGCCCCCGAAGCTCTCTGCGCTCGTCCGATACCGGCATCCCGAGGAGGTTGGGGTGGCGGGGTCGCTGCCGTCAAAAAAGGTGCAATTCCGTAGCCCCCGCTCCTCCATCCGCGAACCGCGAACCGCCAAGCCACAGACCGCGAACCGCTGACCGCCAAACCGCAAGCCGCTGGCCGCCAGACCGCGGGTAGGTACGGACCGGATACATGCGAAACAGAACAAACCGGAGACACGGGTCACACCTAGGGCCCCTGACCGCAGAACGGGGATCGCGGGTTGCGGTTTGGCGGTTTGGCGGTCAGCGGTTCGCGGTTTGGCGGTTTCTAGCGGGCGGTGCGGAAGCTGTTGATCGTTTCTCGCTCGTCGTATTGGTAGGTGTAGCGGGTGGCTCGGCGGAAGGCGTCGCTGTCTACGACGATGGGGTATTTCAGGTGGTCGATGGCACCTGCCGGGAGGTGTGGAAGGCCCAACCGGCCCAGCCCGAGCTTGAAGAGGGCTTCCGGAACCGCGAGGGGCCGGCGGCCTGCCGCTCTCACGATCGTCGAGAGCGGGACAGGGGACGGGCCGGAGACATTGTAGATGCCGTGGAGCTTGTGGGCGAGGGCGGTGACGATCGCTTCGGCCGCATCTTCTTCATGGATGAAGTGGAAGAGCGGGTCGAAGCCCATGATCAACGGCACGTTGGGCCCACGCAAGAAGGTGGCGAGGGTCCCGTGCTTGCTCGGGCCGAGGGTGTACACGATGCGTAGGACGCTCGTCACGATCTCCGGGTAGCGCCACAGCGCCGATGCGGCGTACAGGTCCGCAGCCACCAGGTCGGCAAGCTCGGGGAAGGTATGGGCCGACATCGGCGGCTCGTCTTCGGTGTGGTAGAGCGGGGAGTCCGCCGCCGCGCCGTAAAACGTGTGACGCCCCGCAAAAACCGCCTGTTTCACACCATAGCTGTTGCAGTGATGGATGAAGGCACGGGTGCCGTAGAGGTTCACGCGCATCCGGTCGGGGCTCTGACGTACCAGGTGGGTCACTGTCGCCATGTGGATGGCGGCGTCCGGCCGATGTGTCCGGAATACGTCTTCGGCAGGCCGTTTGCGGATGTCGAATTGGAAGAGCTCGATTCCTTCGGGAGCCTCGAGCCACGGCCGGCGATCGATCCCGATCACCTCGTAGCCGTGTTGGAGGAGCTTCACCGCAGTCAAGCGTCCGAGTGTCCCGCAGATGCCTGTCACCAAGACTTTCATCACAGCACGAGATCGTCTTCCGAGATCTCCTTCTCTCTGAGCTGACGTCCCTGCCGAATCAAGTCGCGAATCCGTTCTTTCACCTGATCGACCATTGCACGCACCACTTCGTCACGTTCGTGACCGGTGCCCTCGAAGGATATCGGCTGGCCGTACAGCAGCTGAAACCGAGTCGGTTTGGGCACGAGGAGGCCCCACTTCGTGACGGGCACGTACGGCACGCCGATCAGCCGCCCGAGTCGCTTGAGGTTTGCGACCGTTGGCAGCGCCTCGCCTCCGCCTACGAAGCCGAATGGCACGATCGGACTATTGGTCTCGAGGGCCAGCCGCATGAAACCGGTGCCAAATTCGACCAGCGAATCCGCGTCCTTTGCAAGCTTGGCCGTGCCTCGCGCGCCTTCGGGGAAAGCGAGGATCAGACGTTCGGCCCTCAACAGCCGCTTGGCTTGGTCGGGGTTGCCCGTGAACTGACCGGTCCGGCTCATGAACTGCGACACCCCCGGAAACCGGTGTATGAAGCGGTCGACCATCGAATGTGGAAGACGCGGTGGCTCGGCGTCGAGCAGCATTGACCCCATCACCATCGTAGCGTCGAGCGCGACGCCGCCCGAGTGGTTGCCTACGAGAATCGCCCTTCCCTGCGCCGGCACGTGGTCGATCCCGTACACGTCGACCTTGAAGTAGAAGCGATAGAACCACGCAAACGCCGAGACGAATCGGATCAAATCGTTCTTGTCGATCCCATAGGGATCAACCCCAAACTTGTTGAACTCTAGGTCGAGCGCCTCGATGCGGGCGGCGACTTCGGGATCGGCTGTGAGCAGGTTATCGAGCAACGTGGCCTCGGCTGGTCCCGCGATCTGTATGTTGGCTCGGCGAAGAACGCAATCTCAGTCCGAGCCAGGCTTTCGAATTCCCAGCGCCCGCATCTTCTTGTAGAGATGGCTCCGCTCCAAGCCAAGGTCGGCGGCGGTCTTGGTCACGTGTCCGTCTCGAAAATCGAGGGCGCGCGAGATCAGGTCCCGCTCGACGGCTTCGACCATCTCGCGGAGCGGCGTTTCCGGCTGAAAATAAGTGCCGGAGGCCGCTTCCGAGTCGATGGGCAACAGGGCCCGGGCCTGAGTCCTGGTGATGGTCTGCTCCGGGGTCAGGATGACGAGCCGTTCGACCAGGTTCCTAAGCTCGCGAACGTTACCGGGATACGGATACGCTTCCAACAGCTCCATCGCCCCAGCTGTGATCTCCTTGCCCGGACGGTCGTGCATTTCACTGGCCAGCGCTAAGAAGTGCTCCACGAGGAGCGGAACGTCCTCGGCATGTTCCCGTAGGGCCGGCACTTTCAAAGGCACCACGTTGAGCCTATCGAACAGGTCCGCCCGAAATCTGCCGGCTTCGATCTCCGCTTCGAGCGACTTGTTCGTCGCAGCGACGACCCGAACATCGACCTCGACAGTAGACCCCGCGCCGACCCGCTCGACCTCGCCTTCTTGCAGCACCCGCAAGAGCTTTGCCTGCATCTGCGGCGGCATGTCGCCGACCTCGTCGAGGAAGAGCGTCCCGCCATGCGCCCGCTCGAACTTGCCTCGCCGCTGCTTGGTCGCCCCCGTGAATGCGCCGGGTTCATGCCCAAAAAGCTCGCTCTCGATGAGGCCTTCGGGGACTGCAGCACAGTTGAGCTTTTCGAAGGGTCCGTCGGCCCTCGCAGAGCCGGCATGAATCGCCGCTGCGACCAGCTCCTTGCCCGTGCCGCGCTCTCCGAGGATCAGCACTTGCGCATTCGAGCGCGCCGCCAGCTCGATCTGCTCGCGGAGCGCGGCCATGGATGGGCTCTGCCCGAGCAACGATTCACCTGGCCCGTAGCGCCGCCGGAGCTCCCGGTTTTCCTGCTGAAGCTCGCGGAGCTCCAGGCTCCGCCGGAGCGAAAGCACCAGGCGGTCACTGCCGATCGGCTTTTCGATGAAGTCGTCAGCACCCCGCCTCGTCGCTTCCATCGCGACCTCGATGGTAGCGTGCCCACTCATCATGATGACCGGAGTCGAGATCTTCAGCTTGCGTAACTCGTCGAGCATCGCAAGCCCGTCGATTCCGGGAAGCCGTACGTCGAGCAAGATCGCGTCGAAGGTCTGCTTGTCGAGCTTGTCGAGCGCGACTTCGGCGCTGCCGGCGACCTCGACGCCGTAGCCTTCGAGGCCGAGTGCGCGCGAAACGGACGTCAAGATGTTCGGTTCGTCGTCGACGACGAGAATCGTCGCAGCCACCATATGGCTACGCTAGCACATCGAGCTCGTCACTCAGGTTCCGGTCTCGTCGCCGTGCGTCTTGATGGGAATCGATCGGATGTAGGTCTCGGGGATGCGTTGATTGGCCTGCAGCCACGGTGTGAGGTCCTCGGGTGATGCAGGGCGCGCGTAGAGATAGCCTTGCGCGATATCGCAACCGTGCTCGCGCATGTAGCTGAGCTGCGCCTCGGTCTCCACGCCCTCGGCGATCACCTCGAGCCCCAGGTTCTGCCCGAGGCCGATGATCATGTTCGAGATTGGCCCGCCACGGTCGGTCGATTCTACGCTTTGCACGAAATTCTTGTCGATCTTGAGGGCGTTGAGCGGGAACTCGTTCAGATACGTCAGTGAGGAATACCCAGTACCGAAGTCATCGATCGCGATGCGCACCCCGACGTCGCGAATCTCCCGAAGGAGCGCGCCCGCTTGCCCCGGGTCGAACATCAGGCAGCTCTCAGTGAGCTCTAGCTCCAAGAGCTCCGGCGGGATCTTGGTGTCCTTGAGCGCGCCCCGGATCTTGTCAATCAGCATCGGGTCTTCGAACTGCTGCGCAGACACGTTTACGCCAATGCGCATCGGTTCCAGGTCCATCGCGTGCCACTTCCGAATCTGCTCACAGGCGGTCTGCAACACCCACTCCCCGACCTCGTTGATCAGCCCGAACTCCTCGAGGCCCGCGATGAAGTGATATGGCGTGAGGAGGCCTCGCGTCGGGCTCATCCACCGCAGCAGCGCCTCGACCCCGATCACCATTCCGGTTCGAAGGCAGACCTGAGGCTGATAAACCAGCTCGAATTCGTTCTTTTCAACCGCTCGGCGCAACGCCCACTCGAGCGCATGCCTCGACTGCGCCTCCTCTTGCATGGCATCCGCAAAGAACTGGTACCGGCCGCGGCCCGATGACTTCGCCTGGTACATCGCGAGGTCGGCTGCCCTCAGAAGCTCCGACAGATCATTCCCGTTTTCCGGGTACATCGCGATGCCTACGCTGGTCGAGCTGTTGACCTCGTGGCCATCGATCGTGGTGACCTCGTTCAGGCTGTCGATGATTCGCTCGATCACCGGAAGCACTTCCCTGGCCTCGCTCACCCCTTCGAGGATCACCGCGAATTCGTCACCTCCAAGTCGTGCGACCGTGTCTTGCTCCCGGACGCTGTCGCGGATCCTCTGGGCCGCCTCGACCAACAGCTTGTCGCCGATCTCATGGCCGAGCATGTCATTGATCTCCTTGAAGCGATCCATGTCGAGGATCAGCGTCGCGACCCCGGAGCCTGCACGCATCGCGCGAGCCAACGCATGATCGACGCGCTCACGAAGCAGGGTTCGGTTGGGTAGCGAGGTCAGCTGATCATAGTGCGCGAGGCGGACCAGCTCGAGCTCCGTTCGCTTTCGCTCGATCGCATAGCGGATGACGCGGTGTAGGTTTGCCCCGTCGATGTGACCCTTGACCAAATAGTCCTGCGCCCCCGCCTTGACCGACCGAAGCGAAATCGCCTCGTCCTCCCACGAGCTCACGATGACCAGAGGGACGTCTGGATACGACGTTTGTAAACTCGCGACCGTCTCGGTCCCCCTCGAGTCTGGCAGGTTGAGATCCGCGAGGATCACGTGTGGCGTGAGCTCTTCGGCCGACAACACGGCGTCGTTCAGAGTGCGCACGTGCGTGATCCGGTAGTACGACGACGAGGATACCCGCCGAAGGAGCCTCCGAATCAGCTGGGCGTCGATGAGATTGTCCTCTACCAGAAGGACATCCCGGACCTCGCGCTCTTCTTCGCCCTCGCGCCTATCGAGCATCCATCACCACCCCAAAAATACCGTTCACAGCGCCTTATTACAGTGCTATGGTTTCAAAGGGGCGTCAAGGCCGATTCCAGCCTCCGGGGTGATCGTGCTGCTGAGCAAAGCGCAAACATCAGTGATTTCAGGGACCCGACGGATCCGGGTCCTGATCGCCTCCGGGAATCCAGAGCGGATCATGCTCGTCCGCGAGAGCCTTCACGCGTGGCCCGAGACCGTCGTCTGTCGCGTGGCCGTGAACCGTGAAGACGCGATCAACCAGTTCGAGAGTCACGCGCCGCACGTCATGTGTTGGGATACGAGCCTCGGTGCCGAGCTTCCGGCGACAGCACGAGGGATCTGCACGCTCTTGCTTGGCGACGAATCATGCACGCTCCCCGAAGAGCAGCCGTGGGAGATGATGCTCCCGGATGCGTACGTCGCCGGTCTGCAGCAGTCGATCAACCGCGAGTACGAGCTTCGCCGGTTGCTCGTGCAACTTCGAGACGCCCATGGAACCGAGACGCAGAGCCGCTTGCTGCTGACGCGCGCGACCGATGGCATCGTCGTCCTCGACGCTACGCACCGCGTGCTGTTCGCGAACCCGGCGGCCTGCGCGATGCTCGCTGTCGACTGTGACCAGTTGCTGGGCGAGACTTTCGAATACTCGATCCCCGAAGAGGGCAAGCCAGCGACCTATGCGGTTCAGCTTCCCGATGACCCCATATCTCCGTTGACCGCGACTGCGATCGTCTCGATCTGGGATGGTCGGGAAGCAACGATCATTCAGATGCAGCCCGCGTTGCGGCCGAGTGTGCCTCCGAGCGTTCCACCCAGCTTGCCTCCGGCCATGCTTGGCCCGCGCGTGTCGGAGGACCGCCTTCGCGCCGTTGGCCGCCTTGCCGCTGGTCTTGCGCACGAAGTGAACAACCCGCTCACATTCGTCCTCGCGAACCTCGAAAGCTTGCGGGAATCACACCAGGCGATTCGCCGTTTCATCCGCAAACTAAGGGTCGATCTGGCAACGCAGGAAGCGATCACCCCGCAGTCGTTTGAGCAGGTCGCGGCCGAAGCGAACCTTCAAGAAGTGATCGACGACGCGGCCGACATGCTCACCGACTGTTACAAGGGCATGCATCGAATCCAGGACATCGCTCGCAGCCTCGGTACATTCTCGCGCGCGGACGACAATCAGGCCGAGATGATCGACATCACTCGCGTTGTCGATGACGCCTGTGCGATGGTGTTCAACCAGATCCGCTACCGAGCTCGTCTCGTGAAGCGCTTCGAGCCGATTCCGATCATTGCAGCGTTTCCCGGCCGAATCGCGCAAGCGCTCGTCAACATGCTGACCAATGCAGCAGAGGCGATCGATGGCGGCACCTACGACAAACACCGCATCGTGGTCTCGACGCACACCGAAGGCGAGCACGTGGTCATCGGGGTCAGCGACACAGGCATAGGCATCGAGGAGGACGCCCGGGACCGTATCTTCACGCCCGGGTTCACCACCAAGGCGCACGAGGGGGGCATGGGTCTGGGTCTCACCGCTTGCAAGCGCGTCGCCCAGGAGCACGGCGGAAGGCTCGAGGTGCACCATCTCCCAGATCAGGGAACTCGTTTTGAGCTCATCCTTCCGGTCGACACCGGCTTGACTGCCATCGAACGGCGTCGCGAGAGCCACCCCATCTCCGAGGCTCCGCTCGCACGGTCGCGGCTCTTGATCGTCGACGACGATGCGATGGTGCTTTCCGCCCTCCGCAGGCGGCTGCGGCGCCGCTACGATACCGTCACCGTGCTCGGAGGCGTCGAAGCTCTTGCGCGGCTGTCCGAAGATCCGGACTTCGACTCCATCGTCTGTGACCTGATGATGCCGGAAGTCGACGGAAAGTCCTTCTACGACGCGATCAAGAAGGACCATCCCCAGCTCGCCGACCGCATCGTGTTCATGAGTGGGGGCGCGTTCACGCCCCGCCTACGGAAGTTCGCGGCTTCGGTGTCCAATCCCGTCTTACAGAAGCCGGTGAGCCGCGAAGACCTCGAGTCGATGATCTCAGCGCACCATGACGACGACACGGCCGAATGACGCTCAGTCGTTCCTGAGGCCGAGCTCCTTCATTTTGTTCTGTAGGCTCTTGCGCGAGATCTTCAAAAGCCGTGCGGTGTGCGTAACGTTCCCGCCCGTCTGATCGAGCGCGCGACCGATGAACTCACGTTCGAGCTTGAGCGTCGCCTTCCGCACAGCCTCTTTGAGGCCAGTCTTGCCGGGTGTCGCCTCGATGCCGGCCACCAGGTTGAGCTCCGCCGCGCCCTCCGAGTCCCGGATCTCTGCCGGCAGGTGCTGAGCGCCAACGTCGCCGTCTTCAGCGAAGATCATGCATCGCTCAACCACGTTTTCCAGCTCGCGGATATTGCCTGGCCAGCGATAGCGAAGCAGCTGTTTCATCGCAGCGTCCTCAAAACCGATCACCGCACGGCCAAGCTTGGAGTTGAACTTCTGCACAAAATGTTCGAGCAAGAGCGGGACATCGCTTGGGCGCTCGCGCAGGGGGGGGAGGTGGACGTGGACGACATTCAGGCGGTAGTAGAGATCCTCACGAAATCCGCCTTCCGCGATGCTTGCCTTGAGGTCGCGGTTCGTCGCTGCGACGAGGCGGCTATCGACGGTGATCGTCTTGATGCCACCAACCCGTTCAAACGCTTGCTCCTGCAAGGCACGGAGTAGCTTCACCTGCATGCTGACCGGGATCTCCGCGATCTCGTCGAGGAACAGGGTGCCCCCGTGTGCCAGCTCGAAACGCCCGGGCTTGCTCGTGACCGCCCCGGTAAACGCGCCCTTTTCGTATCCGAAGAGCTCGCTCTCGAGCAGGTCAGGTGGGATCGCGGCGCAGTTGACGCTGACGAACGGCTTGTCTCTGCGGGCGCTGTTCTCGTGGAGCGCGCGCGCGATCAGCTCTTTGCCCGTCCCGCTTTCGCCCGTGATGAGGACCGTGCTGGGCGTGTCGGCGACCTTCTCGATGACGTCGTAGACGCCGCGCATCGGCTCGGACTGCCCGATGATCCGGTAACGGCCCCGCTCGTTTGGATCCCCGCTGACGTGCTTTTGCGAGAGCTCACGGGTGCGCGACGCCTTGCCGACGACGCTCCGGAACTCCGCCCGATCGAAGGGCTTGGTCACGTAGTCGAACGCGCCGACCTTGAGGGCTTCAACCGCTGTATCGACCGTTCCATGCGCGGTGATCATGATCACCGGCACCTTCGGGTAGCGCTCGCAGACCGCTTTGAGCACCTGCATGCCGTCGAGCTTCGGCATACGCAAGTCGGTGATCAGAACGTCGATGTGATGTTCTGCCATCGCCTGGAGCACAGCTTCTCCGTCGGCGACGCAGTGAACTTCGTACCCGTCGTGCTGCAGCTGCGCCTTCAGGACACGGCGCAGGTTGTCCTCGTCATCGGCAACGAGAACCTGTTTGGTTTCGTCCACGGGCCGAAGTGTAATGCAGCACGGTCAGCTGTACAGATGCTTCGCGATAGCGTTCAGCCGGCGGCGCCCAAGCGCTGCTCGGCGGCCCGGATTACGGTCGCACGCTTCTTCCGCGCTCGCTCGTACTCAAGAACAGCAGTAGCTTGCGGCCCCGACAGCCTCTGGACCCGGCTCACGACGTCTTTGGCGGTCAGCTGATCGTAGTTGCGCAGCGGTGCCTGGCCTTTCTTCGGCGCGGCTTTGACCGCTTTCGGCTTGGCCGGCTTTGGCTTGCGCGCCGCCTTGGCTGTAACTGGCTTGGCCGCTTGCTCGAGCCGCTGGTCGACCCGGCTTTGCGCCCGCTCGAGCAGATCTCGAGCCGATCCGAGCACGGTCGCCTCCATAGCCTCAGGCTTTAGAGCCTGCCGCGTGGTCAGCGCCTGACGCTCCGCGCGCTCGAGGCGCTGCTTCACCGCCGCCACGTAAGCGTCTCGCGTTTGCAGTACGAGGCTTTGCCAATCGAGCGCCTCCTTGTGCATCGCCTTTCGGAACCCGTCAGCCGATCGCCCCGCAGTAGTGACGAGCCTGGTGCCCGCCGCCGTCATGTCCCGCGCGAACGTGGCACTCGCATCCCGAGACTCCGAGAGAAACGTCTCGCCGGCATCCCGCGTTTGTTGGAACCAGAGCGCCCCTTGCCGTTGTAGGCGGGTTCGACTCCGACGAAGTTGGTTTGTGCGAGTCATGTCCGTATCCTCCTTGGATGACGCAGCGCGTTACCCGCCCCCACGATAGCTACGAACGCGCCGTCGTCAAGACCACACGAAACCATGAACCTTTTCTCCACTTGGATTAGACTTTAGGGCTAGTGGAGAGAGTCCCCTTGCGAACGCTGGTCGTTGATGACTCGAGCTCGATGCGGGGGCTCCTGCGCGAGCTGTTGTGTGAGCGAAATTACGAAGTGACGGCCCTCGGGACTGCCGAAGAGGCCCTCGATGCCCACTTGCGGCGGCCTTTTCAGCTCATGCTCGTCGATTGGACACTGCCCGGCATGTCGGGGCTCGACCTGTGTCGCAGGGTGCGCAGCGAGCCCGGTGGCGAGGACGTCGTGATCCTGATCATCACCGGCCGCAACCGAGCCGAGGATCTCGGCGCTGTTCTCGACGCAGGCGCCTCGGACTACCTCTCGAAGCCCATCGATCCCGAGATGCTCGGGACCCGTCTTCTGATCGCCGAGCGTGCCATCGAAGATACGGTTCGCCGAGCCGCGGAGCGCGACGATATGGAATCACGGCTTGCCTTTGCAGACCGCATGGCTTCGGTGGGCACCTTGGCCGCCGGTGTCGCGCACGAGCTCAACAACCCGCTGATGTACGTGCTATCGAACCTGTACCTCACCCGCGAGGAGATCGATTCCCACGACGAGACCGAATGGCTCGAGCGGGTCAGACAACAGTTGGACGAAGCAATTCATGGTGCTGTCCGCATGCAGAACATCGTGCGCGACCTCAGGACGTTTTCACGCGTCGACGACGACCAACGTGGCAACGTCGACGTACAAAACGTTCTCGAATCGTCGATCAGCATGTGTTGGAACGAGATCCGCCACCGGGCGACCCTCGAGCGAGATTTCGGCGAGACCCCGCCCGTGGATGCCAATGAATCCCGGCTTGGGCAGGTGTTTCTGAATCTCCTGGTCAACGCGATCCATGCGATGCCCGAGCGGCGCGCAAGCGCCAATCGCATCACCGTACGCACATACACCGACGACCAGGGTCGGGCCGTGATCGAGATCGCCGACAACGGCCCCGGCATCGATCCGGATCGCCTCAGTCGCGTCTTCGAGCCGTTCTTCACGACCAAGGACGTCTCCGAGGGTACGGGCCTCGGGTTGTCGATCTGTCGCAAGATCGTCCGCGATGCGGGGGGCACAATCGAGGCCCGAAGCGAGCTCGGCCGCGGCGCCACCTTCGTGGTGACGCTCCCCGCGTCGACGCGAGCCCACATTCCAAAGACGACTCAGGCGCCGCCAACTGCCGCGCCCGGTGCGCGTGCGCGCATTGTCGTCGTCGACGACGAGCCTCTGGTCGGCAATTCGATTCGGCGCGCGCTACGTGGTCACGAGGTGCAGGTCTTCTCGAGTGGACAAGAGGCGATCGAGCGCCTCTGCTCGGACGAGCCTTTCGATCTCGTCTTCTGTGACTTGATGATGCCCGAGGTAAGCGGAATCGAGGTGTTCACCCGGGTGTCCGAGCACCGTCCCGAGCTTGCCTCCCGGTTCGTCTTCATAACCGGTGGCGCGTTCACGGCGGAGGCCCGGGAGTTCCTGAAGGACACGCCCGTGACCTGTCTGGAGAAGCCATTCGAGCTTCGTCAGATTCGCAACCTGGTCAGGGATCGCGCCCAGCCGGCCGCCTGAGATGCGATGCGCCGCAGGTTTCGCGTCGTCAGGCTCCCTGGGATTGCGACCAACGCTTCGTCCGACCTGGTGGCGATGGGTGGACTCGAACCACCGACCTAGCGCGTATGAAACGCCCGCTCTAACCGCCTGAGCTACATCGCCAAAGGGCCGCGAGTATAAGCGGGGGTGCCTGCCATGCAATGTGGAGTCGCGTGGGAACCGAGGTCCGCGCTTGGCACGGCCGTGGGATTGGTTTATGGCCGGATTCGTGTGTAGCGCCTTCCGTCTTCTATCGCTCGTTAGCCTCGCCGTGTTCATGCTGCCGGCTGTTACCTTTTCGCAGTCCGGGAGCTGGGGTGAGCCGATCGCGGCGCCCGCTGAGCCCGAGTCGGCGCCCCCTCCGCCCGAGCCGGCGCCCACTGCCCAGCCGGCCCCCGAGCCTACCGAGCCGACCCCCTCGGAGCCCAATCCAGACTGGGCCGACGCGCCCCCGACGCAATACGAGGAGCGTTCCCCGCAGAACCCCGATTGGGTCGAGGAGAGTGAGCCGCCCCCGGTTGGAAAAAAGAAGCGGAATGCTTCCGAGTTCTACGACATCCGCTACGCGAACCGCGACCTCACGATGCCCCGCGGGATGATGCGCGGCACATTCGACACCGTCGTTGGTCGGCGCACCGATGCCGCGGTGTTTGGCCCGTCCGGGACGATCTCCACCATGAACTTTGGCGTCGCGATCACCCTTGCTCGGGACTTCGAGATAGGGTTCTCGCGCTACCGCATGGGGTCCTTTCCAGGCATCGCCCTCTTTCCCACGTTCGGTTTCGGTGGTGAAGGATTGATCACCTTCAGCATGTCGCCCGAGGCGAAGTTCGGAGACATTCCGCTGTATGGACGCTTTCAGGTGCTCGACCGCGAGGTCGTGAAGATGGCGTTCGACGCGGTCTTTCGGATTCCCTCGCGAACGAACTTCGGATTTCTCGGCGGCATCCCTCTTCGGTTCATCATCCAGGAACAGTTTGCCTTCGACACCGGCCTCGAGTTCGTCGTCGACGACATTCCCCAAGGGCCGTCGGCGTGGAGTCTCAATCTGCCATTCAAGTTCGTCGCCAACGCTACCGATCAGTTTTTCCTCGAACTCCTGAGCGGCATGACGTTCTTCGACCTCGGTAAGTCGATTAACGTCCGAACCTCGGGATTGATCGGGGGTCCATTCTACTTCATCCCACTCGGGCTCAGCGCGGGCTACACCGTAGAAGGCGGTACGACGATGATGGACGTCTTCGTCAATTTCCGTTTCCCAACATTTTACGGTTTCACCGCGCGCGACTCGAACCTGAACGCGGAGACGTGGCAAGTGACCATCGGCTTCAACATTCACTCGCCGGTGCTGTTCAAGGGCAGCGCGCTCTGATGATTTACGAGCTCGGACAACAGCGTCTACGAATCGAAGGCGAGGTCTTCATTGCAGACTCGGCAGACGTGATCGGGTCCGTCGTCCTCAAAGATCAATCGAGTGTGTGGTTCAACGCGGTTCTGCGAGGCGATGCGGACGAGCTCATCGTCGGCGAAGAGACGAACATTCAAGACGGCGCCGTGCTGCACACCGACCCCGGCATCCGTGTCGTCCTCGGGCGTGGTGTGACGGTGGGCCACCGTGCTGTGGTGCACGGGTGCGAGATCGGCGACTACAGCTTGATCGGTATCAATGCGGTCGTTCTCAACCACGTGAAAATCGGTAGGTATTGCACGATCGGCGCGAACGCGCTGATCACCGAAGGTCAGGAAATTCCCGACTATTCCGTGGTGTTGGGGTCTCCTGGGAAAGTGGTTCGCCAGATCGACCCGAGCAAGACGGCCAGCCTCGAAGAGAGCGCGGCCGGCTACGTGACACGTGCGCGCAAGTACCTCGAGGCGCTTCATCCCGACATCCGTTTCTCCTGATTCAGATCCGATCAAGCAGTGCGCGTTCGCCGAGATCTTCGCACAGCGCTTCGAGCGCAGGACGGTCGGGCCCCTTCCAACGAAGGTCGTCTAACGCCTCATCGATCGGCGCGTCGGCTCGCAACGTCGCGAGCGTTCGGTACAACATGGCTTCGCCGCGTTGCTCGGCGAGATTGCGCGCCAGGGTTGCGGCGCCGCGAACCTTCACGTTCCACTGCTCGTGATCATCGGGAATGTTTTCGAGGTGAATGAACTTCGAGAGCACGATCGACGCGCTCTTGGCTCCCCATCTCGCAATGCCGGGGATCCCGTCCGCCGCGTCTCCGACGAGTGCGAGGTAATCGGGGATCGATTGGGGGGACACGCCGAACTTCTCGCGCACGCCATCTTCGTCGAGGACGATCTCTCGCCTTCGATCGTACGTAACGACGCTGTCGCCGCGCACGCACTGACAGAGGTCTTTGTCGGGCGAGCAAATCACGACTTGCGTCACCCCAGGCCCGTCGCGAAACTTCGCCGCCGCTGTAGCAAGCGCGTCGTCGGCTTCGAACTCGGTCATCGGCCACGTGACCATCCCGAGTGCCTGGCTCGCGCGCTCGACCAAAGGGAACTGGTCCAACAGCTCCGGCTCCAGCCCTTCGCCGGTTTTGTAGCCATCGAAGAGGTCGTTGCGAAAGGACTCGACGGTGTGATCGAACGCGCAGCCGACGTGCGTAACCTCGTCGTCGCGAAGCATGGCTGCCATCGATCGCAAGAAGCCGCGCGTGGCGCCGACTTCCTGTCCGCTTGGCGACTTCGACTCGGGGGCACCGAACCAAGAGCGAAAGAGCTCGTAGGTTCCGTCCACCAGGTGCACTTTCATGGACCGGTCTTATCGCACTTCACCCGTCCGGCATGGTGCAGCTCGGAGAAGGACTCGCATTACGAGGACTTGCAGAACGATCTTGAGGGCGTCACCGGGGGGGAGACAACCCGAATCAGATGTCGCATAACACAGTTCATTGCAGGATAATTACCGACATGCTAACCCCAAATGTTGCGTTTTTTTGAGCGCGAGCCCCAACATCTAGTAGCATAGGTAGCATGGCCATACATAAGGTGTCATCTAATGCGGGTCGAGTTAAAGGTGAGTGTGACGCAGTGCGAAATGGCGGAAAACGCGCGCTTTGTAGCCCCGCAACCATTGGAGATCACGATGGAAAAGAAGAAAGCACATCGGGACGATCGTTTCTGCTTGACTGGGCCAGCCTCGCGGAGCTACTTCGCAGGCTCGCCCCCAAGCGGTTGTGGTGGCAAGGAGGCTGCCGGCGCAACCCCTTGTGGGACGATTGTGGATTGTGGGTACTCCACCTGGGGATGGACGGTGGATTCTACCTGGATGGCGAAGTGCGTCTGGTTGGAGGTATGCTGTGGCGTTAGATACTCGGGGAATGACTAGCAATTTGGAAATCGAAGGGGCCCGAAGGGCCGAGATTTCGCAGCAGGCAGGCGGTCTATCGATGGATCGCAAGCTGACGAGCCCAGGCTCGGACCCGCTCGAGGAGGTCGAATACGTCCTGCGAGACAGCCAGATCACCAACTCGGACGGCTCGGTGGTGTTCGAGCTCAAGGGCGCCCAGGTCCCCGAGGGCTGGAGCCAGCTCGCGACCGATATCGCGGTTTCCAAGTACTTCCGGAAGGCCGGCATCGACGGCGACAAGAACAAGGGCGAGCGCAGCGTTCGTCAGCTGGTCTATCGCATAGCCCACTCGATCCGGGAGGCCGGCGACAAGTTCGGCGGGTACTTCGCCGATGAAGCCGATGCGGACACCTTCGAAGCGGAGCTCTCCCACCTCCTCATCCACCAAAAGGCAGCCTTCAATTCCCCGGTTTGGTTCAATTGCGGCCTCTATCAGCGTTACGGCATCGAAGGGTCAGGCGGCAACTACGCCTGGGACCCCGAGCAGGACGTCATCTTCGAAACCAGCACCGCTTACGAGCATCCACAGTGCTCCGCCTGCTTCATTCAGGCCGTCAACGACGACCTCATGGCGATCTACGAGCTGATCAAGAACGAAGCGCGACTCTTCAAGTACGGCTCGGGGACCGGCACCAACTTCTCCAAGATCCGAGGCAAGCAAGAAAAGCTCTCCGGCGGCGGCACCTCGAGCGGCTTGATGAGCTTCCTCGAAGTGCTGGATCGCGCTGCCGGCGCAACCAAGTCCGGCGGCACCACCCGCCGCGCCGCGAAGATGGTGTGCCTCGACATGGACCACCCCGAGATTATCGATTTCATCGAGTGGAAGGTTCGCGAAGAGAAAAAGGCGCAGGCTCTCATCCGAGCCGGGTACGAGTCCGACTTCAACGGCGACGCCTACCACACCGTATCGGGCCAGAACTCGAACAACTCGCTTCGCGTGACCGACGAGTTCATGAAGGCGGTTGAGACCGACGGCGAGTGGAAGACGACGCTTCGCACCACCGGCGAGGTTTGCGACACGTACCGCGCGCGCGACGTGTGGCGCAAGATCGGTGAAGCCGCATGGGCCTGCGCGGATCCGGGCGTTCAATACGACACCACGATCAATGACTGGCACACGTGCCCGAACACCGACCGCATCAACGCGTCGAACCCATGTTCGGAGTACATGTTCCTCGATAACTCGGCGTGTAACCTGGCGTCGATCAACCTCTCGAAGTTCCTCGACGAAGAGGGCCGTTTCGACATCGAAGGGTATAGGCAGGCGATCCGCGTCCTAATCACCGCGATGGACATCGCCGTCGACTACGCGAGCTACCCGACTCGGCCGATTGCGAAAAACAGCCACAATTACAGGCCCTTAGGACTCGGCTACGCCAACCTCGGCACCCTGCTGATGCAGCTCGGGATCCCCTACGACAGCGACGAGGGCCGGACGATCTGTGCGGCGCTCACCTCGATTCTCTGCGGTCACGCGTATGCGACATCGTCGGAGATCGCCGCGAGCAAGGGGCCGTTCACGGGCTTTCAGCGCAACCGTCAGCCGATGCTTCGGGTCATGGGCAAGCACCGTGACGCAGCGTACCGCATCAACGAGGCCGGCGGTCCCGGGATGACCGAAGACGAGCCGACCAGCTGCCCGCGTGAGCTCATTCAGGCAGCGCACGAGGACTGGGATTTGGCCTGCAAGCTCGGCGAGATGTACGGTTACCGCAACTCGCAGACGACGGTGCTCGCACCGACCGGAACGATCGGCCTTCTGATGGACTGCGACACGACCGGCATCGAGCCGGACTTCGCGCTGGTGAAGTTCAAGAAGCTCGCGGGCGGCGGCTACTTCAAGATCGTCAACCAGAGCGTGCCCAAGGCCCTTCAGCGGCTCGGCTATACCGAGGCGCAGATCACCGACATCGTTTCCTACGTGACGGGCACCAATACCTTCACCGGTGCGCCGCACTGCGGGCGCAAGGCATTACTCGAAAACGGGCTTACCGAGCGCGAAATCGAAAAGGCCGAAGAGGCGCTTCGTGGCGTGTTCGACGTCGGCTTCGCGTTGGCGCCATGGGTCATCGGGACCGAGGCGTATGAGCGGCTCGGGATCGACGCGGACACATACAACAAGCCGGGCTTCCACCTGCTTCGCTTCTGGGGTCAGAGCGACAAAGAAATCGGGGAGATCAACGATGTCGTGATCGGCCGCATGACGGTCGAAGGCGCGCCACACCTCCGCGTTGAGCATCTGCCGGTGTTCGACTGCGCAAATCGTTGCGGTAAGATCGGCGAGCGTTTCCTCGAGCCGATGGCCCACGTCCACATGATGGCCGCGGCCCAGCCGTTCCTCTCGGGCGCGATCTCCAAGACGGTGAACCTCCCCCAGGAATCGACCGTCGAGGACGTCGAGGAGATCTACAAAGAAGGTTGGAAGCTCGGCCTCAAGGCGATCGCCCTTTACCGTGATGGCTCGAAGTCGTCGCAGCCGCTCAACACCAAGCACGACTCCAAAGACTCCAAGAGCGAGGACAAGGAAGAGGTCACCACCGAAGCCAAGGCTCCAGCTGCTCCGGCGGCGGCCGTGGAGGCGCCCGTTCAGGAATGGCTCACGCCGCCGACGACTCGGCGTCACCGTCTTCCGAAGAAGCGCAAAGGCTTCACGCAGGAGGCGCGCATCGGCGGGCACAAGGTCTTCCTTCGCACGGGCGAATACGAGGATGGCTCGCTCGGTGAGATCTTCGTCGACATGCACAAGGAAGGTGCCGCGTTCCGCTCCTTGATGAACTGCTTTGCGATCAGCGTGTCGATGGGCCTCCAGCATGGTGTGCCGCTCGACGCCTACGTCCGGCAGTTCACCTTCACGCGCTTCGAGCCGCAGGGCATCGTCGAGGGGCACCCGAACATCAAGTTCTCGACCTCGATCATCGACTATGTTTTCCGCGTACTCGGCGTCGAGTACCTCCGGCAATACGACTTCGCGCAGGTGCCACCGAAAGAGGAGCAAGAAGAGCTCCAGAACCCAACCGACGTCGCCGCGGTGCATCGTTTGGAGGGCACGCAGTCGAGTGAGCCGCCACCAGCCATCGAGCCGGCCGAGCAGGTGACCTTCGGCTTCGATGATGGAGGCCACCAACCGAACGCGCTCGACCAACAGCTCGGCGAAATGATGGGCGACGCCCCAATGTGCGATAAGTGCGGGCACATCACGGTGCGCAATGGGGCTTGCTACAAGTGCCTGAACTGCGGAAATAGCATGGGTTGCTCCTGACGGGCCCTCAGACCGCAAAACCGCTCAACCGCAAACCGCAAAGCCGCGAACCCGCCAAGCCGCGAACCGCGATCCGAGGCTCCAGCGGCATGCGGTTAGGCGGTTTTGCGGTTAGGCGGTCCGAGGCTCGTGCTTTTTGCCGATCCAGGCCAGGGGCCGTACAACAGTGCCAGCATGTATCTGCCGTTCTACAAATATGAAGGTCTCGGAAACGACTTTCTGATCATCGAGACGGGAGCGCTTGGTGGGGTGCAGCTCACGACCGAGAAGGCGATTGCGCTTTGCGATCGGCACCGTGGGATCGGTGGCGACGGTGTGCTCGTGCTCGACGTGGATGCGCCGTCGATGCGCGTGATCAACTCCGACGGCTCGGTGCCCGAGATGTGTGGCAACGGGATTCGGTGTGCGGCGCTTCACCTCGCGCGACGTGCTCGGGAATCCGCGCTCGACGTGACGATCGACACGTTGGCCGGGCCTCACTCGTGCCTCGTGGTCAATCGGCCAGGCGCCGAGTCGGTGGCGGTTCAGATGGCGCCTCCGTCGCTGGTCCCCGCCGACCTTCCCTTGAGCTCCGATACGCCGTGGCTCGATCATCCGCTGACGGTCTACGGCCATGCGATTCACCTCACGGGCGTATCGATGGGGAACCCCCATGTCGTGACGTTCGACGAGGTGGGCGAGGCGCGGTTCGAGATCGGTCCGGCCATCCAAAGCGATCCCCACTTTCCCGAAGGCATCAACGT
>CP070713.1:2234527-2248021 GCA_020351445.1 Myxococcales bacterium | reverse complement strand
AATCGGAGCGGGTTGCTGTCTTGCCGATTGTCACTTGCGACGTCGACTCCACCCCATGTCGCGTGTTCCCGAGCCCCTATGGACGACTCCTCTCACGAGAGAGAGTCACTTCGTGCCCCTCCATACGTCGACATCTACACAGGAGAACGGCTCGGGATGGGCAGCACAGCGATTGGGCGGGAGGCGAGACGTGTGGCGCCTTAGGGAGACGGCCGAGCGGGCCCCGATCGCGAGCACGCCCGTCGCGAGCCGTTCTCCGGTGGTTCAGTTTGGATTCGTCGTCCTCTCGTCTCGCACCGAGCCCCGGGCCGCCCGGCGCCTAGACGCGTTCGACGTCGATGACGCCCTTGAGCTTTGCGACTCCGCGCATGAGCTCCCGCAGCCGGTCGATGTCACCGATTCGGAAGTGGAACATATTCTCTGCGCGTCCGTCCTTCGAAAGGCACGACGCTTCGTTGATGCTGACGCCATTGGCGGAGAATACGGACGACACAGAAGCGAGGATGCCGGCGCGGTCGTCGGTCATGACGCGAAGTGAAACCGGCAGATCGACGTCGACATCGTCGCCCCAGCTAACTTGAACCCGGCGCTCGGGATCGAGCTCTAGTACGCGGGGGCAGCCCCTGCGATGCACCGAGACCCCGCGACCCCGAGTGATCCAACCGGTGACCGGATCGCCCGGGACCGGGTTGCAACACTGAGCAAACCGCACGAGCATGTTGTCCATGCCTTGGATGCGGATGCCGGCAGCGTCGACGTCACCTGCGACTCGCCGAACGGTCCTTTCGACAAAGCCGGGGCGAAGGCTGTCGCGCTCGGCGTCCTCGCTGGGCATGATCTCGTCCATCACGCTCGACAATGCGAGCTTCCCGATGCCGATGCGCGCGTAGAGCTCTTCTTGCGTGCCGGCGCGAAACCGCGAGAGGATTTCCTTGGCTCGCTTGCTCTTCAGAAAGCGCGAAAGCGACATGTTGTTCTTTCGCATCTCTTTTTCGAGAAGATCCTTTCCGAGCGTCACCGCATGTCTCCGCTCTTCGGTCCGTAGGTAGGCGCGAATGCGGGAGCGGGCGCGGCTGGTGATGACGAACTCCAGCCAGTCTTTGCTCGGGTGATGATTCTTGCTGGTGATGATCTCGACGACGTCGCCGTTCTGAAGCTTGTGGCGCAAGGGGACGATCGCGCCATTGACACGAGCGCCGGAACATCGATGGCCGACCTCCGAGTGAACCGCGTACGCGAAATCGACTGGCGTGGCGCCGCGTGGGAAAGTCATGACGTCTCCTTTCGGGGTGAAAACGTACACGTCCTCCGGGAAGAGATCGACCTTCACGCTCTCGTAGAATTCTTCCGGATCAGCGACATCCTTCTGGAACTCCATCAGCTGACGAAGCCAAACGAAGCGCGCCGCGTCCTTCGGGTCGATTCCGCCAGTGTGCTCTTTGTACTGCCAGTGTGCCGCGATGCCGAAGTCGGCGGTGCGGTGCATCTCGTGCGTCCGGATCTGGATCTCTACGCGCCGATTGCCTGGTCCGATCACCGTCGTGTGAAGAGATTGGTACATGTTGGATTTCGGAAGCGCGATGTAGTCTTTGAAGCGCCCGGGAACCGGTGTCCACTCCGAGTGGATGACACCGAGGGTGGCGTAACAATCGGCGACGCTCTCCGTGATGACCCGGAAGGCAACGAAATCGTGCACCTGCTCGAAGCCTACGCCGGTCGACTTCATCTTGCGGTGGAGAGAATAGAGATGCTTGCGTCGGCCGTTGATCTGCACGGAGAAGCCGCGCGTCAGCAACATCTTCTTCAGCTTGGCGGTGACGTCTGCAATGTAACTATCGGTGTTTTTCGCGACCGCCTTAACCTGCTCGTCCAAGACGGTGTAGGCCTCGGGCTCGAGGTGCCTGAAGCTCAAGTCCTCGAGCTCGGCCTTGAGCCATTGAATCCCCAGGCGGCCTGCGAGTGGTGCATAGATCTCGAGCGTCTCCCTCGCGATCCGTTCCTGTGAAGACGGCGACATGTGCTCGAGGGTCCGCATGTTGTCGAGGCGGTCAGCGAGCTTGACCAAGAGCACGCGGATGTCACGCGCCATTGCGACGAGCATCTTTCGAAAGCTCTCGGCCTGACGGTCTTCACGCGAGGCGAAATTGACCTTGCCGAGCTTGGTCACTCCATCGACCAGAAAGGCGACCTCTTCCCCGAACACCGTTTCGATATCGGGAACGCTGGCCTCGCAGTCCTCGACTACGTCGTGCAGCAACGCAGCACACACACTCGACGCATCGAGCCGCATGTCCGCGATGATGTCGGCCACCGAAACCGGGTGTGTGAAGTATGCGTCACCCGACTTGCGTACCTGCCCGTCATGCATCCGCGCGGCATAGACGTAGGCCTTGTTGATCAGATCGGTATCTGCTCGGGGATGGTATCCCTTCACCTTTTCAAGAATATTGGTGAGGCGGACCATGACGGCGCACTAACAGGGCACACCTCAATTTAACACCGTCTCTAATTGGTGCCAAGGTAGTGGCCCTTTTGCGATTCTTGGTGAAAGTCACACACATGTCGGACTTGGGATCAAACATAGGACCATCGTCAACCCGGCGCAGGATCGCGACCGCCGTCGCCGCGGTCGGCGTCGTCCTCGTGGCGAGTCAGTTGGCGCGCGTTTGGCCTCGCGATGTGGAGGTCGCCTATGCTCTCGACCCGAGTATCACCGAGATCGACGTCGACTATCTGCAGGAAGGCAAAGCCGTCGCGAGCGCGAGATTCAAGCGCCTAGAGGCGAAAACTACGGTCGTCCGGCACACGGTACGGCTCCAACCGGGCCGGTATCAGGCCCAAATCACAGTCTATCGAGCCAGCGGCCCCGGCGTGGAGCACACCAGGGTACTGCTCGTCCCGACCCAAGGCCTCACCCGCTTCGAGCTCAAAGAGGCGACCAACGGGTCGAGGTGACGGAGCGATCGAAGAAGCTGACCGCCCCGCTGGTGGCGGCCGCTGCAACGGTGGCGATGACGCTATGGATGGCGAACCGCGAGCCGTTTTCGTTCGGCACGCTCTGGGGCACCCTGATCACCCTGGTGGCCTCTGCCGCGTGGGTCGCCTGGCTCGTTCCGACACCGGAGGGCGCCGCGACGTCCTGGCGGGAGACAACGCTCGGCAGGCAGCGCGGCGAGCGGATATCGCCGATAGCCTCCGCAGGTTTGGCCCTGGCGGTCCTGATCCTTGGCGCCTCGATCGGCGGATACGACCGCCTGCCGGTCACTATCGTCCTCGCACTCCTGTGCCTAGTGCCTCCGGCGCTTCGACGACCGGGCCTGGCCGTGATGATCGCGATCTGCGCGATCTACCTGCCTCTGCTGGGCACAACCAGCCTCTGGGATCCGTGGGAGACCCACTACGGGGAAGTCGCAAGAGAGATCCTCGCCCGAAATGACTGGATCAGTCTGTGGTGGGCCCAAGACAAGTGGTTTTGGTCGAAACCCGTGTTGCTGTTCTGGATGGAGGCTCTGAGCATGGGATTGCTCGGGGTCGATTTCATGCCCGACGCCAACCCCACGAGCCCAGAGTGGGCGTTGCGGCTCCCTGCCCTCGTGATGACCCTGGCGGCGCTGACCGTGATCTACGCGACTGTTCAGCGCTACTTTGGTCGGCGCGCCGGCGCGCTCGCGACGCTCGTCACCGCGACGATGCCGCAGTTCTTCTTCATCTCCCATCAGGCGATCACGGACTTGCCGCTGGCGGCCACGATCACGATCGCGATCTGCTGCTTGCTCGTCGCGATGCAGGAGGACCCCGAGCGCGAGGTAACCTCGTTTCAAATCGGGTCCTGGAAGCTCTCGTTTCAGCACGTGGTGCTCTTCGCGATCGTGGTGCTCGTTCTTCCGCAAGCCGTCTATCTGATCTCCCGAAACATTTCGTGGCTCGAGGGCTACGGGCTCGTCGCCCATCCGGACCGCTTCCTCTACGGCTCGGCCGGCAACATCGACGTCCCTGGTAACCCGAATCCGCGAGACCAAGCCCCTCGGGTCGGCGGCCTCGGCGCTCAGCCATTCGTGCAAGGAATTCTGTGGCTCGCCGCCCTCTTCGGGCTAGCGATGATCCTCCGCAAGGAGCGTCGCGTAAGGCCCCTGCTGATGTACGCGTTCTACTTCTCATGCGCGCTCGCGTTCATGGCAAAGGGCCTCCTTGGCCTCGCGATCCCCGGAGCTGCGGCGCTCTTCTACCTGATCGCGTCACGACGCTGGGCACTGCTTGGGCAGGGCGAGCTCCGTGTCTCGACCGGCGTGGTGATCGTCACGGCAGTGAGCCTGCCTTGGTATCTGGCGATGTACGTGCGTCACGGCGCCGCGTTCACCAACCGGCTGCTGATCCACGAT
This sequence comes from Myxococcales bacterium, assembly GCA_020351445.1. GTDB lineage: Bacteria > Myxococcota_A > Polyangia > Polyangiales > Houyiibacteriaceae > SG8-38. The sequence continues at coordinate 2,243,642 of CP070713.1, read as the reverse complement.
CACATCAATCGGCTCGCCAGCGGCGTGCACGGCGACAAGGGAACGGTCGAGTACTTCCTCGCCCAGATCGGGTACGCCACATTCCCGTGGGTCGCTCTGATCCCGGCTGGGCTGATGGCTGGTCTTTGGATTCGTTCGAGAACGGAGCGCGATTCACGCGGCGAGGCCGTGCTGCTCCTGGTGATGTGGCTGGTGTCCTCGTTCGTGCTCTTCAGCGCGATGGTGACCAAGTACCATCACTACATTCTTCCGACGATCATCCCCGTGGGGATTCTCATCGGAATCGGGCTCGCCCAGTGGTGGGGACCGAGGCGACCGGTGACCACCGTGCTTGCGGCCTCGGCTGGGCTGTGCGCGGTCGCCGGCTTCGCTTGGCTCGTCGGAGACCCCCGGGGAGTCATTCCCACGGACGCCATGCAGGTGGATGACTGGGTCCTGCAGCAGAGCCAGCCGGCGAAGGCCTGCGCGCTGATCCTCCTCGGCGCACTGCTCGCTACGCTCGCTCGCTGGGACGTCGCCAAGGCGGGGACCAAGTTGACGCCTTCCACCTGGAGTGTTGGTCTTGGTGTAGCGTTGCTCCTGGGTGCATGTTTGGTGGCGTTCGTCGGGCGCGACCTGAGCTGGGCGACGTCGGCTCGGCCGCAGGGAAACGAGCTGCTGGTTCATCTCTTCGTCTACAACTACGGTCGACTATGGCCGGAGCACCTGGACTACCGGGCGATCCTGTCGGGCTTCGCGATCAGTGCGTGCCTCGCGACGACTGCGGCAGCCTTTCGACTTTGGCGACCCGTCGCAACCCGCTCGCTAACGGTCGTGGCCCTCCTGTTCTGTGCCTGGGGCCTGAATGTCTACATGGTTGACCTATCTGACCACTGGGGGCTTCGCGATCTCGCGCAGCGCTACTACGCCTCTCGGCAAAGCGCGGACGAGCCGCTCGTCGCCTGGCAGATGAACTGGAAGGGCGAGAACTTCTACACGGGCAATCGCGTGTACGTCTTTGCCGAAACCGACAACGAACGGATCCGCAAGTGGCTCGAAGAAAACGAAGGTCGAAAGGCGTACTTCGTTCTCGAGCACAAACGCCTCGGAAGCTTCCGGAAGCTCGTGCCCGAGCGGCAGATCCACGAGCTGTCGACCAAGCGGGATTGCAACAAGTTCATTCTGATCGAGCTTGAGATCTGACCCGGGGCACGCATAGAATCCCGTAGAATCCCGCTGCTCGTGGGTTTCGGACGCACTGAACATCAAAAACTGGACTGATTTTCAGTACTGAGCGATCCTGTCGGTCCAATGCAAAAAGACAATGAAAAAGTGGCCTGGCGTCTGCTCGAGACGCTCTACGAGGTAGGCCGAGCTGACATTCATGCAACGCCCAGCTTGCTTGCGGCCTGGCTGGACGTTCCGGAAACCCGCGTTCAGGAGTTGCTGACCGGGCTCGATACGCAGGGTTTGGTCGACGGGGCGCGGTGCCGGCTTTCGATGCAGGGCCTCGTGCTCGCGGTCTCAATGCACGGGGCGCAAAAGCTATCCAGGCAATCGGCCGCGGCCTGACCTGCCTTGACAGGGTGAAGGCCAACCACTATCTCGCCCACTCTTGTGCGGAAGTGGCGGAATTGGCAGACGCGCATGATTCAGGTTCATGTGTCCGCAAGGACGTGGAGGTTCGAGTCCTCTCTTCCGCACCGTATCGGGCGCAATCGCTGAGATCGTCTCTACGACGACTCGACCTACGGTGTACTCAGCCCCTCCGGGGCTTCCGTACTGCGGCTGGTCTGTAATTTTTTCATAGAGCCCGCATGTTCTGCGCAGCTACCGTGTCTCACACCAGGTTAAATGTCTTGTGATTCCAGGTGGTTAACGGCTTCTAGGTTTCGGTACGGGTGTTGCACCTACGGGTATCGTGCCTGGGGAATCTAGAAAGAAACAGGAAGGGCTCACGCTGGTCGAGCTCATGGTGGTCCTCGCGGTCATGGGCGTTCTGGTGAGCGCGGCCTTGCCGAGCATGGGGGAGGGCCTTGCGGATCGGCGGGTGGCCATGGTCGCGCGGGACGTGGTTTCGTTGTTCCAGCGCGCGCGATACATGTCGATGGCCTACGGGCGCGCGCACCAGGTGCTCTACACGAACGACTCGGGAACGGGGCTCAGCACTCAAGCCTACGCCTTCGAGACGCTCCGCGGCACTGGTGGTGCTTGCTCGTTGACCACCTTCGAGAACTCCGGCGGCATCGCGCTCACCGATTTGGACTGCGGCAACAACTGGCGCTGCGTCGATCACATGTACGCGAACACCTACGACGCGGACCCTAGCGATAACGACCTGGTTCGCGTCGACGGATGGAAAGACACCACATTCTGTTATGAGGCGGGATCGAACAACCAGGTGTTCGTGGACACCGTCTTGTTCGCGAATTGGCAGAACGCAAACGCGCAAGCCGGGTTTGGCTTCCTGATCTACCGCGAGGTCGGTGGCAACGCCCAGGGTGTCGCTCGAAAGGTATTGATTCCGCTGGGGGCCGGGTCCCCACGGGTGTTGCGATGAGTGAGTTTAGCAAACGAAGGCGATCGGGTTTCACTCTCGTCGAGGTCATGATCGCGATCGGCATCATGACGGTGGGCTCCCTCGGCATCCTCTCGATGCATCAAGCGGTCAGCGGCGCGAACAGAGCCGCGCAGGAGATGAACGTGGCCCTTGCGATCACCGAACGCTGGATCGAGCGTATCGAGCGGGATTCTCTGTCGTGGTCGGCCGAGGGGCTCAACACCACGGAGCTGACCGGGACGGCCTACCTCTCCGGGCTGGCCGGGACCGTCTCGGCAACCGACTGGGTCAAGCCCGTTCCACCGGACCTCGATGAATCGTGGGGCTTCGACTACTTTGGCCGCGACACGCGCGCCGCGGGGCAGCTCAAATACTGCACCAATTTACGCTTGAGCTGGCTGAGACAGGGCAGCTCGGCCCGGGTCGACATTCGAACGTTTTGGTTCCGCGAGGGACACATGAGCGGCACCCCGAAGCATTCGCAATGGGTGTCCGGTTCCGACTTCCGAAGCGCTGCGTGCGACGCACCGACCGCGGATGGCTGGAATCTCGGCGTGGCCGGCCAGGCTCCTAATGTAAACGTGGTCCTCGCCTCGACGGTGGTCACTTGGCTGAGGAGGGAATAGTGAGACAGAGCGGGTTCACCCTCATCGAGTTGATGGTCGCGATGGTCGTCGGGCTCACCGCGATCACTTCGGTGTACAGCCTAGGTGCGGCGATGAGCAGGCAGTTCTACGAGGAGCAGCGCATTGCGAACTCGCAAGGCACGTCGCGCGTCGCGATCATGGAGCTTCGCCGAGACATTTCCCGCGCGGGTCTGTTCGGCTCACCCAACGGCACGCTCGAGCCGACGTGCGACGGCACTCCTCCGCAGCTTCCGATCCTGGGCGGTGGCAACGGCGACGTGGGTGCGTTTCAGTACTATGCCGACGAGGATCTCGGAGTTCTCGACCCGAACAGCCTCAATAGCGGCGTCCACGCCGACCGGCTTCGCGTCCTGACCAGCCTGTACCTCACCGACCGACTCCTGGTTCACTCCATGAGCATCGACGGGGCGACGGTCGTGCTGCAAAGCGGCAACCAAGCGTACCGCCGCACGTTCGCGTGGGGCCAGACGGCCGGACCGTTCACCAGCGGCGCTGCGCCAACCTATCTGACCGGCAACCTCGACTGGAATAGCGCGTGGGCCGGGGAGAGCGCGAGCTGGAAAGGAATCGGCCAAAAAGGCGCACGAGCTTTTCAAACCGGTTCGCTCCTGCACATCGAAACCCCTCAAGGGCGACATTTCTTCCGCTCGGTGTTTGGGAGGTCCAGCAACACGCAGAACCAGATAGACATTCAGGTGACACCGGCTCTGCCGGTCGGCACGGCTTGCCTCCCTGGGGCAGCCGAAGGCTCCACAGTCGCTCCCCTTCAATGGGTCGAGTACGCGGTTGTCGATCCCTTCGACACCAACGAGGTCGGGGCGGATTTCATGGACTTCGAGGGGATGTTCTACATCGATCTCGATCCCGCCAATCCATCTTTCAACCTCAAGAACACCACGGCGGCCGACCTCCTCGAATCGCCGAACCTGGTGCTCGTGCGCCGCGTTCTCGATTCGACGACCGGAAACGTGAGACCCAATTCCACGCAGGTGGTCGCCGAGTTCGTCAGCCATTTCAGGGTGAGCTTCTTGCTCGACGCGAATTCCGGTTCCCCGGGAATGCAGCCGGCCATTTCCACCAATCCCATCACTGACACATCGGCCGAAAGCACGGTCAACGCGAGCCCACAAGACGTCCGGGCGGTCATCATCGAGCTCGGGATTCGCAATCCGATGGAGGACGCTTCGCTCGACTACGACCCGAACGTCGGTGCATTGACCCGCTTCGAAGTCGACCCCAATCAAACCGGCCGCGCGCGCGTGCGCCAGATGCGCATCGAAATCCCGGTCATGAACGTGGCAAGGAGGAACCTCTGATGAAGGATTCTCGCAAACGAGAAGGCGCTGCGCTTTTCGTCGTGTTGATGATCGTCATGGTCGGCACCGCAAGCGCCGTCTTCTCGGCAAATAGCGTGTCCCACGAGGTCCGAGGCACGGGCTTTGCTCGGCAACAGATGCAGACCCGATACGCCGCGCGTGGAGCTTTGGTCGGTGCGCTCGAGTGGTTCGACATTTTCGGGCCATCGACCGTGCGGAGCATCATGCTGACACCGGGAAGCACCGAGGGCGTTCAGTTCAGCTGCGTCAGCGGGGGCAGCTGCTACCCCGAGCCGCCTCTGGCCAACAATCGCCGCGCATACCGACTCTATCCGGAACACTTCGAGGCCCTGCTCACCCAAGACGGGGGCGTCACGCCTGGCTTGTTCGAGAACGTGCCCTTCGAAGCGGACTATTCCTTCGGCGCGACCTCGGCCCATACACCGATCGTGGTCGTCGACATCTACGATGAGCACGTCGTGAGCACCCTCGCGCCAGGGGCGGCTGCTCAAGGGGGCACCAAGTTCAAGTACATGCGCACGACGCTAACGGCCCGCGGTCGTGCGCGGTTGAGCGCGAGCGACCAAGCGCATCCCGACGATCAAAGCCGCGAGCGCAATGAGACCGGCGCCGACATGCGCGCCTACATCGTCAGCGGGCCTTTCATCACGGGGTCCCTATGAGATTTTGGCTTCACATTGCATTGCTTGGCTTGCTTGTCGCGATCCTCGGACCGAGCATGAAGGCTTCCGCACAAGCTCCCGACATCCGAAACATCCGGCCGCATATCATGCTCCTCGTCGATACTTCGGGCTCGATGGAGCGAAAACCGGACTGCATCTGCACGACCCCTGCATGCCTCGAGTGCCTTCCGGTGTGTGGCGCGGGCACGTACGAGGAGAACCGTTGGTCCGTCGTCGCGCAGGCGCTCACGGGGCAGTTCTCGCCGTACGAGTGCAACGCCGACACCCGAATCGGTGGCATCTACACCGGAGAGTACGACGAAGGGTACTTCCTTCCGCACATTCAGCTGCCCCAAGAGATCCCGACGTACGCCGGCTCGCAGAGCGGAAATGGGGTACTCGATATTTATCTCGAGCGCATCAAGTTCGGATTGATGACGTTCGACGCGATCGGCACGCTGAGCGATCAGCCTCCGCTGGTCACGCAGTCCGCCTTTCAGACCGCGCCCTTCCCGGCCGAGTCGGCCGGCACCAAAGGCATGTATTCTTATGCGGACGACAGGCCCTTTTCATTCCCCGGAGCCCCTATTGGCGTGCCGTACATGATCAACAATGGTGCGCGATCCGCCTCGGCACCGGAAGGCGGCCTGGTCAGTGTCGGCGCGGACAGCACCGCATCGATGACCTCTACCAACGCCGCGATTCAGGCCACCATTCTCGGCGATGCCGGGCTCGGCAAGAACCCGCTGCGTCCCTTTGGTGCCACGCCGACGGCCGCGCTCGTCACCGACCTGCAGGTCTTCCTTCAGACCGACGGCGACATCACTCAAAAGACGGTGGACCCTGGCCCAGGCGATCCCTACTACGGCTGCCGTAACCGCAGCGCCGTGCTGATCACCGATGGGTTCCCGAACGGCGATATGCGGGGAGATCCTGTCAACTGCCAGAACCTCGCCGCTCCCGTGGGCGCGACGGGCTGTCCCTACGAAGAAGTCGCCGACACGGTATCGGCGATGATCGCCGCCGGCGAGGTCGATAAGTTCTACGTCATCGGGTTTGCCTTGGATGGAGATCCAGCGCAGGTCGCCGCAGTCGAAGCGCTTCTCGACGACATCGCCTTGGTGGGCGACACGGACGAGGCCTTCCTGGTCGCCGACCGGGCCGAGCTCGTAACCGCCTTGAGCACGATCCTAAACGAGCAGAACCGGGGCGCGACGAGCCGAACCGCCCCGGTCGTCACCGGCCTCACGCCCGGGCTCATACAGGCTGAGTTCATTTCGGGCTTCAACGCATCGTTCGACGCCTCTGACCCGTGGGACGGCATCCTCGAGCGGCGGCGCATCGAGTGTGTCGACGGGGTCCCAGTGGAGCAGGTCGTCGAAGACACGGACCGCTTCCAACTCGTGCTCAATGCGCAAGCCGTCGCCCCACTCAACGTAGAGCCGTGGGGTTCGGACGCGCCCGTCAACTTCACGGGAGGCTTCTCGCGAAACCTTTGGACCGTGCTGCCGGCAAACCCTGCTGAGATCAACGACCACCTGATCGGCGACGGTCGGGAGAAGCTCAACAGGCTCAACGACGGCGGCATCGACGTACCGAACAACTTCACTGGCCTCGAGAAGCACGACGTCCCGGTTGGCGAGTTCAGCAAGGCCGTCTCGCCGGAATACTTCTTCGGGGTGGGTAGCGTCGACAACGCGCAGCGCGACACCATCGTCGAGTGGGTGCACGGCGTCCCAGGGAGCGGGCGCGAGGACGAGCGCCTGGGCGACATCTACCATTCGACCCCCGCGATCGTCGGGCCGTTGGTCGACGACATCGAGGACCGTTCATACAACGATTGGCGCCTGGGGTTGGCGCATCAGCGAAGCCCCGACTCGACCGAAGACCTCTCAGCCGACGGATGGCAGCTCAACCGGCGTCCGCGTGTGATCTACGCGTCGAGCAACGACGGCGTCATCCATGCGTTTTTGGCCGACGACTATGGTCCCGGCGAGTTCACGGCGGGCAACAACCTCGACGAGTTTGCCTGCGCCGGAAGCAAGGCAGCCGGGACCGAGCTCTGGGGATTCATCCCACCGATGTTCCTCGACGACCTCGATGACTTGCTTTCAGGGGGCAGCAAGCAATGGTTTGCCGATGGCAACATCGTGGTGCGCGACCTCTACGACGTGCGGGCGTTCGCTCAAGACGACGGTGGTGGCGGAACCACGGACTCCTCCGCGGGGCGGACCAACGCCTGGCGCACCGTCCTCATGATCAGTTTCCGAAACGGCGGCAACGGTATGGTGGCCCTCGACGTGACCAATCCCTGCAAGCCCGAATTCCTGTGGCAGTTCACCGACAGCGATCTCGGCGACGCCTACGGGCAACCCACCTCTGCCCAGATCTTCATCGAGGACAACGACCCGACCCCTCTCGGAAATCCAGGTGGACCGATCGAATACAAGCCCAGGCAATCACGCGGGGTAGTCATTCTTCCCGGAGGACAGGGCGTAGAGGACGCGGGCGTAAGCCCTTGCACCTTCACGACCGGTCTCGACTTCCCCGAAGGCATGGACACCGCGATCGGCGCGAACATCGCGCCACGCGCCGACCGCCGCTGTTGGCGCGGCTCGAGCTCGATCCCGGTGGCAACGCCAAAGGGCAGGGCCTTGTACTTCATCGATCTGATCAGCGGAACGATCATCGCGAAGTTGGACGAGAACACCTTCCCAGCGCCGCTCAACGGCGCGGTCTCCGTGTTCCGAGGGGACACCGGCACGGTGGGCAGCGTGGCCTACACCGTGGACGCCGACGGCGTGCTCTGGCGCATCGACATGGCCTCGGGCGATCCGGAAGACTGGAACGCCGAGGCCCTTCACGACCTCTACTACGGTGAGGGTTTTGACGAAGCGGAGCCGACTTATTATGCACCCGCGCTCACCATCAACGACGCTGGCGACGTCGTGATTCTCGTCGGCACGGGCAACATCGACGTGCTCGATGATGCGTCGGCCAAGAACCGTGTGGTGTCGATCACCGAGAAGCTGACCTTCGACGCCAATGGCTTCGTCGACACGCTCGAAGGGCGGCTCAACTGGGAGATTCAGCTGGACGCGGGCGAGCAGATGACCGGTCCAATCGAGCTCTTCGGCGGCCAGGTCTTCTTCGGCACCTTCAAGGCGGGTGGTGGCACGGCAATCGACGCCTGCCCGTTCGGTGGTAGCCGCATCTTCGGCGTCGAGTTTCTCGACGATCCACTGAGCCCGGGGGACCTGGTTCCGTTGCTCGAAGACGGCCTCGGCAACCCCACCACCAATCTCGACAGCACCGACCTCCCAGAGCTCGAGAATACCTTGCTCGTCGGCCTGCAGGTCGCCCAGCTACCGGTCTGCACGTCGACGCAGAGCGTTTCGGTCACCGACCCGTTCAGCGGCACGACCGCAACCCTCGCGATGCCGTGGGCGACGAGCGGACGTCAGTTCAAGCTGATGGGTCACCTCAGCGGGTCGGGGGTGACCACCGGTGGTTTGTCGATCGACATCCTCGAGGAAGCGATCACCGCACCCGAGGGCTTCACCACCGTCACAGGCATGGCCGATACGCTGGAATGATCGGTGCCGCGGTGATAACCCGTAATTCGATGTGCAGAGCAAGGTCCGTCCTCGCTGTTCTCGTGTTGACCCTCGCCAGTTGTACGTCGGAGCCACAGAGCGACGATCAGACCCGACGCGGTAGCGCGCGGACCGAAGAGGGAACCGACGAGGCCGCCAAGCGTGAGCCGATCTCACGCAACTACGATGCGGAGGGCCGTCTGCTGCCGTCCAACGACTACATCGTTGGCATCCGGCTTCCACGCGGCGCGCAGTTGTTCCGCGAAGACGAGCTCGTTCACGTGTATCGAATTCGCGCTCCGATCGACAAGGTGCTCGCATACTTCGGGCCGAT
>CP070713.1:2230383-2234427 GCA_020351445.1 Myxococcales bacterium | reverse complement strand
CTTCCGGCGTTCGCCCAGCGCTGCATCAGCAGCTCACCCAGGCCATCGATGTGATCCGAATGGAAGTGGGTGAGCAGCACCGCCGCGATCTTCCCCTGCGGCAGCCGCATGCGCGAAAGCACGCGCGACGAGCCTGCGCCGACGTCAACGATATAGACACGCTCGCCGGCGATCACCGCCGTGCACGGTCCCGAGCGCTTCGGATCCGGCAGCGGCGAGCCGGCGCCGCAAAGCGCCACGTGGAGCCCGTCGGGAAGCTCATCCAGCAAGCTCGAGGCCACGTTGCGCTCCACCACCCGCTCCACCAGCCGCAAGGTGATGGTCTTCCGCAGCGCGTAGCCCATCACTGCCAGAACGACCACGAGACCGAGCACCCCGAGTCCGAATCGCTTCATTCGTTCTTCCTTCCCATGACCTAAGTCCGGATAACAGCGGACTGTCGCCGACAGCAACAACCGAAAGCATCGAGACCCGGCTCTCGGTGCCCTGAGGGTGCCTTAACGATCTGAAATGACGTGACATCGAGTGACGAACCGTGAACACGACGATGCGGGCAAGTCCCGGTCATGTTTGAGTTTTCAGTTTGTTGTCGGTGAGTTGTATTGGGCGCGAAAATCGGGATTTGTAAACTCATAACCCGAAGGTCGTCGGTTCAAATCCGGCCCCCGCAACCATGTCGAAAGCCAATTCGGGATTCCGAGTCGGCTTTCTCCCGTTTTGGGCCCAATCAGCCATGTCAACCTGAGCCAAAGGAGGGACGGTGACGATACTCGAAGGCAAAGTAGTCGCAGTCACGGGAGCGGGTTCGGGGATAGGCCGTGCGGCAGGAACATGTCCTGTACGCTCACCAGCTCGAGATCATCGGCCTCGGCCCAACGCTGGGCGTACGTGTATCCATCGAGCGACGCGGTGACTGCGTACCTTTCCGCAGCCGGCAAGGGCAGCATGAAGCGCCCCATCTCGTCGGTTCGGATCGTACCGTCGACGTCCGCTGCGGAAATCGTCACGCCTTGGAGCGGAGTCTCGTCCACGGCGCTGAGCACGCGGCCGAACACGCTCGTCTCGACGACGACCTCGCCATCGCCGCCCCCGCCGCCGTCTCCGCAGGATGCGAACAACACGGCTGCGCCGGTGAGCGTTGACACGACGATGGCGATGCCCGCAAGGGTGGAAGCGACGACTTGGCGGGATCCGGAGCTGTGCGTGCCACGGAGGAAAGCAATACGCGTACCAATTGCGAATAACGACGGCTTCCCGCCCGGAACCGTGGAGGAGCCGCGCACTCGTTGCGCGAGCTGGCCGTTTGGCGCGCTCGATGCGCGCGAGATCCCTCGACAGTCTCCTTCGGTGGACGGTTCGTGCGCCCAGACAGCGGCCAATCGCAAGAAGAGCTTGAACGAAAGAAGCGTCGCAGGAGCCTAGGACTCGGACTAGGGCTTGGCGACGGCGTCCCTTGGTGATTGCTGCCGGCGCTTGGATGTAGGCAAGGCTTGCTCGTTGGATTCACTGTCGAGGATACTCGGCCGCCACCTCACTGCCCATGCATGAACCGTTCGGCGTACGGGAAGGCGCTGCCTCGCCGCGCCAGCGAGGCGAGCATCAGGGCGTCCACGCGCGCGAGCTGCTCCGGTGTATACAGCTCGGTGGAGCCGCCCGACGCGCCTCGTCGAACCATGTCCGGCAGGTGGGTTGGCTGTACGAAGGGCATCGGTACCGGCGCAAACTTGTCGTTGTTCGCCTTCATCCAGCCGATCCCGCTCCGTTCAATCACCGCGGCGCGCTCGTCGCTGCTCAGGGTCACCCCCAATTGAGCCGCGATCCGATCGACCGCACCCGGGAGGTCTCGCGTCATGTCCGCAAAGAAGAGCACCAGCACTTCGGGCGCTCGGCGCCGATCCCACCACCCGAGCGTGTGGCTCACCCAGGCTTCCACACCAGTTTCCGTGCTGCTCAGGAACAGATCCAGCCAGTCGGCCGGGTCGAGCGTGTCGGCCACGCCGAGTAGCGGTGCAAGAAAATGGTAGCTGGAGACCAGGATCTCCTTGGGGTCCCGCAGCACGACGACATACCTGGCCGCATCGGAGCGCGGCACGTAGGCTTCTTCCAGGTGGGTCTTGATGACTCGCAGACCGGTCGGGCTGTCCCGCCAGCTCACGGGGTCGTCCAGCTTTATGGGGCGGCCGTCCACATTGTCCGGCCACGGCACCAGATCGTGGATGTGATCGAACTCGGCGGCTCCGCGGTGCGCGAGCTGCTGACAGATCTGCATGGCCCAATTGGTGCCCGACTTCACGTAGGTCGCAACGAACACGTCCCGCTCTGTGGGCGTGTAGCCCGCGAACGCTGCTCGCATCTTGCGCTCCGACCGGAGCACGGCGCTGGCCATCTCTACGATCTTGCGGCTCAGACCAAGCCGCTTGGCGATGCGATGGGCGAAGCGGAGAGGGGTGTAGCGGTCGGGGGTCTGCATGGCGGGCTCGATCCCCGCCCAACATAGCCCGTGAGGGACAGGGTTTCACTCCAACGCAATGGCCAGCTGCTTGGCCTGGGCGAGCTTTAGTGTCAACAGCGGGGCGCTCTTGGCAGCCAAGTTCTCAGAGAAGCTCGGCCAGTCGTCGCGCATTGGCTTCATTGCTCGGCTATGATTTCTTGCTTTTCTTGAACCCGAAATCCGGCTTCTCTCCACGGATGAGCATGTCCAGGAACTTGTCGAAGCGCCTCTGTCTCGTTTCGGGTCGCTTGGCCGACGTGAGTCCGTAAGCGATAGCGTATCGATTGGTCTTGTTCAACGTTTCAAAGCATTGTTTCGCTTTGGGCCTGCGTTCGACGACTGCCAGGAAATCCGCGGGCACTTTCATTTCGCTTGCCGGGGCGTAGGCATTCTTCCAGCGTCCGTCCGCCTTCGCGGCGCGGACCTGCACCAGCCCCGGCTCTTGCATCCGACGCTCGTCGATCAAACGCTCCGCGTGCTCTCGGTTCCGCTTGGACCAACTGCTTCGAGGTTTTCGTGGCGTGATCCGTTGGAGGTAGGCTTCGCCATCGATGGACTTCTTGACGCCATCGATCCAACCCCAGCACAGCGATTCAATGACGATCTCAGTCCAACTGACGCTTGGTTTGCCCGTCTTCACTTTGAATACCTTGATCCAAAGTTCATTTTCGGAGGCATGGTTTGCTTTGAGCCATTGACTCAGATTTTTTGCTGACGCAAAGGTTTTGATTTTCGCGGGATCGGGTTCGGGCATGGGATCAGAAACCAGTGGTGTAAGAGCTATCGTGTCCCGACTAACCGACCGGCGTGCGACCGCGCGCCTTTTCCGGGTCGCGCATGTCGAGGAGAGAGACACCGACGCCGTAGGTCGCGAAGTGACCGGTCGCGTGGATCTCGATGATGCAGTTCTCGTCCATGATCCCGTGGCGTTCGATCATGCGTCCTAGGATCCTTTCGAGGAGCTTCGGTTCGACCTCGCTCATTGGAATTACGCGCGCGGTGCCGCTGAATGCGATCGTCGCGTCGGGGATGTCGATCCAAGGCATGAACGGAACGCGTTTGGAAATGGTCACATTGAGCGCGACGTGGGGGTTCAGCCGGATGTGCTTCGCCTTCCACGATTCCTTCGCGGCGCGAACGTAGAGCACCCGGTCGATCGGGACATAGACGATGCCGGCGGAGCGGGCCCGGCCTTTGGGGTTCACATAGGAGAGGACGGCGAACCAGCGCTTTTCTATCTCTCTCCAAACGAGGTCCGAGGTGACGGTAGCTGGCATGGAGCTGTGGTAGATCTCCACTGGCTCCCGTCAAGGAGAGCTCCACGGGCAAAAATCATGCGATCCCCAGAGCCGGACATGGTCGCGTGGGAGGAACAGGGCGCGTTTGCAGCAATCTGTTCGAACCTCCTCTTCGAGCCCGTCGAGGGTCTACCGGCGTTCACCCAATACGAGGCGACCGGAGAGGACGGGTTTCCGTATCACGTCATTCTCAAGTGCGGGGGCTTTTCTTGCCGACTTTACAATGAACCAGTTCAGCACGGACGCCGTGAAGCT
>CP070713.1:2226378-2230283 GCA_020351445.1 Myxococcales bacterium | reverse complement strand
TCGGGCCAAAGTTTGGTTGGATCTTTGTCATCGCCGGAAGCGTCGGAGCTTTGACCGGCGGGTTCGCGGCGGAACGGCTCGGTCGCCGGTACGCAGACGCCAATCTCCGCGTCGTCGTGTTGGCGGCATTGTTCTGGGTGGTCCCGGGAATCCTCGGGCCCTTGATGCCCACCGAGCGAGGCGCCTTGCTGATGGCGGTCCCGATCTTGTTTCTGATGAGCAGCTACTTCGGCCCCGCGATCGCGGCCCTGCAGACCTCTACACCCAACGAAATGCGTGCGCTCGCCTCCGCGCTCCTTCTCTTTTCCGCGAACCTATTCGGCTTAGGTCTCGGCCCGCCTCTAGTGGGCGCGCTCACCACCCACGCCCTCGGCGGCGACCATACCCTCCACATCGCCCTCGCCGGCATCGCTGCAGTCTTCGCCCCCCTAGCCGCCGCCACCGCAACCTGGGCGCTCCCCGCCTACGCGAAAAAGGGGACAGTCCCCTTTTTCATCGCTTAGTAGTTGCGGACTAGGACTTCGGTTACTTTGCCGCGTTTTTTTGCGTTGCAGTTGATGGCTCGGGGGGCGGCTACGGTGTCGATGTTGAAGTTACAATAGAGGCTGCGGATGAAGGGGACGTCGCTGTTGGAGAGCATGAGCTTGCACCCTCGGCGGTCGAGGGCTTTGTAGACGTCGCATAGTCGCCTCTGATCGTCTTGGGAGAAGCCGTTGCGGGCGTAGGAGGTGAAACTCGCGGTTTGGGAGACGGGCTCGTAAGGCGGGTCGAAGTAGACAAAGTCTCCGGGCTTGGCCTTTTCGAGTAGTGCGTCGAACGGCGTGCACTCGAGTTGCGCACCTTGGAGTGCGTGGCTCGCCGCGTGCAGGGCGTCTTCGTTCAAGATGCGCGGGTTCTTGTAGGAGCCGACCGGCACATTGAACTCCCCCTTGCGATTCACCCGGTGTAACCCGTTGAAGCAGGTCTTGTTGAGATAGATGAACATGGCGGCTCGTTTCGCGCCGGACACACGCCGGCTCTCGTTATAGCGTTCCCGAATCTGGTAGTAGCTTTCCTTCGAGTGGTGGTCGGCCAGCCCGCGCAACGCCTCGATCACGGCCCGTACGTCGTCCCGAATTGCCAAGTACGTCGCCACCAGGGCAGGGTTGATGTCGGTTAGCAGCGCACGCCTTGGGCGGCGCGAAAAAAAGAGCGCGCCACCGCCGACGAATGGCTCGACGTGGCGCATGTGCTCTGCCCCCGAGGGAAGCAGCGGTCGCAGCTGGCTCAGCAATCGGCCCTTGCCCCCGGCCCACTTCACGAAGGGGGCTGCCTCCCGTGGCTGTCGCTCGACCCTGGCCGCGACCGCTGCAGATGTCGTCATGTGTAGCATGATCACCTACACAAGCGAGAAAGCGGAAAAAAGCGGCGCCGTAGCGGCGAATTCCGATTTGTTTTCGGCTAGTTAGAGCCGAGCCTACCCGGCCTGAGGCACCATGGCCCGGAGGCGATCGACCGCCTCTTCGAGCACCGGCATCGCTGGCCCGAATGAAAAGCGCATGTGCTGGAGGAAGCGAGAGGGCCGGCCCGTCCGACGCTTGCCGGGGTTCACGTCGAAAAAGTGCCCGGGCACGCAGATCACCTGGTGGTCGAGGGCCGCTTTAAAGAAATCGTCACTGCTCCGGAGCGAAGGTGGTAAGCCACTCAGGTCTCCCCACGCGTAGAAGGTACCCTGCGGCTCCAGGTCGAACCTCACACCGATGTCTTTGAGGCCCTCGACGAGGAAGTCCCGTTTCTTCTTGAACTCAACGTGAACCGCCCTGGCCTCAGCCAGCGTCGGTTCTTCCTGCACGAGGTCGATCGCGGCGCGCTGCATTGGCGCCACCCCTCCACCGTCGAGAAACGAGCCCGCACTGGCGGCCAGTTCGATGACGCGTTTCGGGCCCACGATCCAACTCACTCGAAAGCCCGGATACCGCCAGTTCTTCGTGAGGCCATCGAACACGACGATGGGATCCTCCTCGACGTCCTCGACGTATTGCGTCGCGCTGACGATCGATTGGTTTCCCGTCCACACGTAATGAGAGTAGAACTCGTCGAGCAAGAGCGCGCAGTTCAAATCTCGGGCGGTCTCGACCCAGCTGGCGAGCGCTTCTCCCTCCACGACTTTGCCTGTTGGGTTGCATGGGTTGCTTGCCAGAATGGCGCTCAGGCCGCGACCGAGGATCTCTTCTTCGAGCTCTTCGCGGGTGAACGCATACCCGTGCTTGGGGTCGAGCAAGATCGGGATGGGCAAGAACCGGCGGAACACGTCCAGCAGCTCTTCGTAAGCGGTGTAGTCCGGCAAAAAGTGCCCGAGATGAATGGGCGCGATCGCAGCGCACGCGCGCATGACCGCCACCCGGCCGCCGCCTGCAATGCCGACGTTCTCCGCCGAGTACTGGGACTTCATCCCACGGCGGAACAACTGGTTGTAAAGGCCGGCAACCGCTTCGCGCAGCTCCCACACCCCGGGCACCGGAGCGTAGTCGAGGTCGCCTGGCTGGACTTGGATGTTGGTCACGCGATCCGGCGCGCCGGGAAGCACGCCAGTGTCGGGTTGCCCTTGGCCAAGATTGCACCATCCCGGCGCGTCCAGGCTGAAGCCACGCTTTTGTGCTTCGACCGTGACGTAGATGACGCCGGTACGCGGGACGGGTCGAAAGGCAGCGACCTCCGCGACGTCGTTCAGTGGGCTGGACGGGGGCTGATTCATCGGCTGCGGCACTCTAGCAGAAGTCTCGAAATGCGATAGCCTTGCCCGAATGGATGTCTTGCGAATCGAGGAGCTGATGGTCGATTGCGTGGTCGGGGTATACCCGCACGAGCGCAACGCCTCGCAGCCGCTCCGCGTCGACGTGGAGATGCGCCTGCAAACCGAGACGTCGGCTGTCAAGGAGAGCCTACGCTCTACGATCGACTACGCCGCCACCGCGTCGCAGTTGGTGTTCCTCCTTCGCAGCTGCCGCTTCCGCCTTCTCGAGACCGCCGCGCACGTGCTAGCTCGATACATCCTCGCGCCCCCGGCGCCCGACGAGCGACGTGCCCAGATCGACTCTGTTCTCGTGCGCCTCACCAAGCCGGGCGCGCTGCGCGGTTTCGCCGTTCCGTCCCTCGAGATCGAGCGCAGCGCGTCGTGGTGTAGTTTCGAGGTGGAAAACAAGCCGTTTGGGACGGTCGACGTCATCCACGAAACCAGAGGCGCCGGCATCTACCGGCTCAATGTTGCCCCGGGCAAGAGCATTCCCCTCCATGTCCATCAGGAAATGCGGGAGTCCGAGATGGTGTTGGGCGATGGGCTCCTGTGTCAGGGGCAGCCCTGTGCGCCCGGGACGGTCCATCGTTGGCCGAGGGGAGCCGCGCACACGTACATGAATCCGACCGACCGGCACCAAACGATCCTCTGCGTCGACTTGCCGCGGTTCATCCCGGACGATGAAATCGAGGTTGCCGGCGAGCCCGCGGATGTCCCAGCGGAGCCACCATGGGGCCCGATTGCGGGGTTGGGTTGAGATGATGGTGTCGGAGGGCACGGTGATCGTCACCGGCGCAACGCGCGGGATCGGGCGTGCGACCGTCGAAGCGATCCTGGAGCGCGGCGGGAAGGTCGTCGCCCTTGCCCGAGACGCACAATCCTTGCGGGCGCTCGAAGCGTCCGCGACGGGGCGCGTGCGAGCGGTGCCGGCAGACCTCGAGGACGCAGATGACGTTCCGGAGGCGGCTCAACGCGCCATCGACGCGTTCGGCAGGGTCGATGGGTTGGTGAACTGCGCTGGGATCGCCCGCTACCAATCCGTTGGCGCCATCGATCTCGGTTCGATCGAGGCTCAGCTTCGCGTCAATCTGGTCGCGCCGCTGCTCCTGTCACAAGCGGTTGCGCATCATCT
>CP070713.1:2222355-2226278 GCA_020351445.1 Myxococcales bacterium | reverse complement strand
TCGCGCCGACCTTTGCCTCGATCTCGAGGCCACGGCCAAGTGCGGCGCGTGCAAAGTCGCCGGGGCCGAGAACAGGTTTCGCACCTCCTCCCAGATCCTCGGAGTCGAGCACGTGCATGAAGGGCTCGTAGTCGGCAAACTCGTCGTTCGGGGAAAGAATGGGGTCGGTTTCCGAGTCGCCTTTGATCTGCGTGACCTCGATCACGGGCTCCCACTTCATTCGGGTGCGCGCGTATTCCGCGGTGATCGGCCGTCCCTCACTATCGACATCGTTGAACATCAAGCCGCCGCTGATGTTCGAGTTGTGGGGGATGGCCACGAAGCTTGCGCCAGTTCGTGCAGTGGTCTCCTCGAGCCAGTCCCAGAGATCTTCGGGCTCGGTGCTGTCGAAAGAGCTGTACGGGATGAACTTCGCTGCAACCTCACCGCCTTGCGGCATGAACACCACGCGGTGCAGGTTCTTGCCCTTCGGTGTCGACGTCCACTCCCATCCGATGAAGGACGTGAATCGTCCGGGCGCGTTGTGACGCTCCGTGATCGCGACCGTCTCGGCCCACACCGACTTGCGCACGTCCTCCCCGTCGAGCTCTTTGTATGGCTTGTTGTTGTTGATCCGGTCGAGGAACTCGACGAAGACCTCCTGGCCCTTGCCCGCCTGCAGCATCTTGATCAAGCGCTTTCCGGTTGCGGTCTTGGTGAGCCGTTCATCGCCGCGGCCCAGTCGGAAGGGAACGCCCATCATCTCCGCATGATCGGCGACGACGAGGAAGTCGAGCGGCGTCCCGATTTGGATCTTCGCCTTGTGGTACGGATGAACGACGGGATAGCCTTTGGCGTAGCGGTACGCCGTGTCCGGGTCCGCCGTGTTGTTGCCGAAGAAGTACGCGTCGGGCGAGTAGCTCGTATGCAGGTGCGTATCGCCCCAGAAGACTTGCGACGGTTCGGCTCTGACCGCCGACGCGGTCGCGTAGGCTGGGGGGCCGCCGCTGGATCCACAGGCCGAGGCTAGAACGAGCAAGATCGATAGGATCGCTAGCTGCTTCATTTCACTTACTCCCGAATGCAACGAGGCGATGGGACGCGGCCGAGTCACGGTTGTAGAGGCGTCTCAGTCTAGCGTCAATCCTCTAGGGACCGATGCTTCGGAGCCCTTGTGACTCGCGATCATAGCTGGCATTCTGCTCCGTAAGCGAAGTGTCGCCTCGTCGTTTCATTGGAAGCTTACTCGTGGTCGGCCTAGTCGGCTGTGGCGGCACCGGCGAATACCGCAAGACCGGAGGCACCTACGCCGCCCGCGGGCCGGAATGCGACTATCGCGTCATTCGCAACCGGATCGTCGAGCCGTACGAAGAGGTCGGCGTCGTGGACATCGATGCGTTCTCCGTGCGGCAATTACCCAGCAACGAGGAGCGGTTCCGGAAAGTCCTGGGTGACCACGTGTGCAAAGCGGGCGGCCATGCCGTCATTCCCTCGATCAACATGCATGGCCGCTGGGTTAACGGGACGATCATTCGATTCCGTCCGTCGGAGTGCGACCGCTGCCGGGTCGAGGGCATCATGCGCGATGAGGAGGGCTAGCTTCTGTGTTGATGGCGCTCATGCTGGTGCTCCTCAACGCTGCGGGCGTGGCTCCCACCCCGGCGGAGCTTCAAAACTACAAGCTGAAGTTTCGAGAGCGCGGTCACCACGTCCACATGGATTGGGGCTCTACCCGTACCCCCGGGACGGGCGGCAAAGCCTTAACGTGGGGCGCCGGCTACGAATATTACATCGATCGCAAGTTCAACGGCGTCTCGGTGGAAGTGCTGGGGCAAAAGCTCGGCGATCTGTTCAAAGGCCCGCAGGACTGGTGGGTCGGGGGCGGGATAGCCTGGTGGCCGATTCGAACTGTCAAGGTGTTCACACAGGCAGGTGCGCTGTTCGACGACTTCGGCACGGCAACGCAAGCGCGGGTTGGGGTCGGGTACAAGTTGATGTTCTTCATGGTGATGGCGATGCCGTACATCTACGTTCAAACCACCGACGATGGGCGCTTCAGTTGGTCGATCGGGATACGAGTGCAGTACTAGATGCGGGATGGAATGACACGATTGGGAATCCTCGTCGCGCTCGCCGTGATCATCGTGAGCTGCAAAGGCCCTCCTCCGACCAGCCCAGGGGTCATCGCGAAAGAGCCGACGCACCTCTATTGGGGGGACACCCACCTGCACACCAGTCATTCGGCCGATGCGTACTTCTTGGGAAACCGCTCGGCTGATCCCGATACGGCGTACCGCTGGGCCCAAGGGCTTCCAGTCGTGCATCCATCGACACGGTCGCGCGTGCAGATCCGCATGCCACTCGATTTCCTGGTGGTGGCCGACCATGCGGAGATGTTGGGGGTGCCGGCCAGGTTGATGCAGGGCGACCCCAGGCTGACCGGGACCGCGACGGGGCGGCGCTGGGTGGCCATGATGCGGGCGGGGAAGGGCGTCGAGGTCTTCGAGCACGAGTTTGGTGCGGCGATCAACGCCAATACACCGATCGCCGATTTCGACGAGGAGAGCATCAAGGAGGTGGCATGGGACGACATGATCGCTGCGGCGACCCGTCACTACACGCCTTGCTCGTTTACCTCGCTGATCGGGTGGGAGTGGACATCCACGCCCGGCGGCAACAACCTCCACCGCGTCGTTTTCATGCCTGACGGCCCGGAGAAGGCGGGCCAGTTCCTCCCATTCAGCTCGCTAGACAGCGACAAACCCGAGGACCTATGGGCGTGGCTCCAGGAGACCAGCGAGCGAGTTCGCACCGACTTCGTCGCCATTCCCCACAATTCGAACATCAGTGGCGGCATGATGTTCGATGAGGTCGACAGCGAGGGGCGCCCGATCACCGCAGAGTATGCGCGCATGCGGATGCGTTGGGAGCCCGTCGTCGAGGTGACGCAAATCAAGGGCGACTCGGAGACGCACCCCAAGCTCTCGCCCCACGACGAGCTTGCCGATTTCGAGACCTATGCGCATCTGCTGAAGGTCGGGGGTGGTCAGGCTCACGCAAACGAGGGCGACTACGTTCGCTCGGCTCTGCAACGTGGCATGCAAATCGAAGAGAAGGCCGGAGCCAATCCCTACAAGTTTGGCATGATCGGGTCGACGGACTCGCACACGGGGTTGGCTTCTGCCGAGGAGTTCAACTTCTGGGGCAAGTTCGCGCTCGATTCGACGCCTGAGACGACCTTCGGGGAGATCGCCGCCGGCGTGAGCGGCGCGGACATGAGCGCGTCGGGGCTTGCGGCCGTGTGGGCGGAGGAAAACACCCGCACGTCTTTGTTCGCGGCATTCAAGCGCAAAGAGGTCTACGCCACGACCGGCCCTCGCATCCGGGTTCGTTTCTTCGGTGGCTGGCACTTCAAGAGCAAGAACGCGAAGCAGGCGGGCATGGTCAACATCGGATACACTTACGGTCACCCGATGGGTAGTGACCTGACCAAGGCGCCCGAAGACGAAGCGCCGAAGTTCTTGATGTACGCCGTCAGGGACCCCGAAGGAGCCAATCTCGACCGGATGCAGATCGTGAAGGGCTGGGTCGACGCTGACGGTCAGGCCCACGAGAAGGTCTACGACGTGGCTCTGGCGGGCGTTCGCCAATACGACGAGCAAGGTCATGCGAAACCGATTGCGAGCACGGTCGACCTCGAAACCGGGAAGTACCTGAACATCTTTGGTGCGCCCTCGCTGTCGGCCTACTGGGAAGACCCCGAGTTCGATCGAACGCAGCGAGCGTTTTACTACCTTCGCGTCATTCAGATCCCGACGCCCCGGCACACCCTGTCAGATGCGATCGCCCTCGGCATGGACCCGAACGACACGGGCCGCCCCTCGGTGATTCAAGAACGGGCATATAGCTCGCCGATTTGGTACACGCCCTAGGCGTACACTGCC
>CP070713.1:2219159-2222255 GCA_020351445.1 Myxococcales bacterium | reverse complement strand
TTGCAAAAGCGCTGAATTCCCCCACTAGCCGACGCAGGGTAGCGACCTCCTCTTCGATGATTGCCCGGGCGTGCTCGAGTTTCTTCCGATAGGCCTCGTCCCCACCATCATAGGTTTCGTCCATCTCTTGCGCGGCAAGCTGGATCGGGGTTAGCGGGTTCTTGATCTCGTGGGCCAGACGCCGCGCGAAGTCCTGCCAGGCGCTGATGCGCTGCAGATACTCGATGCGTGTGCGCGAATCACGCAGATCACGGACCATCTCGTTGAACGCCTGCGTGAGCTCGGTGACTTCGTCGGTTGCACCGGTGGGCAGCGTCACGGTGAGGTCGCCCGCACCGACTTTGCGGGAGGCCTCGGCCAACGCGGTCACCCGGCGCGTCACGCGCCGCGACACGATCGCACCGATCAAGAACGCCACTACGATCACGAGAAACACGAGGACTCCGAACACCCAGACATAGATGTCGGACACCGAGGCGCTTTGGCGCTGCAGTCTTGAGTAGACGTCGGCCACTTCACCCGCCTCTTGCAGGCGTTCGAAGTACACTTCGGGAACGGCGACCTTGACCGCGATTCGTAGCTTTTTGGCTCCCGCCACGACCTCACGCTCCCGAGTCGTGGTCCGCATCCTACCCCCGCGGACATCACGCTCGCGAGAGACACTCGCGACGTCTTGCCCTGCCTCGTCGACGATGCGAATCCGTTCCACGATAGCGTACCGTTCGAGAAGCTCCTGCAGCAGCTTCTCGAGCTTCGCGGCCCTTCGGCTCTGCGTGAGCTCGGCTTCGACGGCCCATTGCACCGCATCGGCGACCTGCTCTGAGCCAGCCCGAAGCGCCATCAATTGCGCCCGGCGAGCTTCCACACCGTGGATCAGCTCGGCGCCGAACCGCTCATTCACGCCGACCCGATACACCTCGCGCAATGCACCCTGCGCCAGAAAAATGCTGCCGCCGAGCGTGAGAAACACCGAAAGGCCGATCGCGAACAAAATCTTTCGCTCGAAACGGCTCATTCGGGCACCTCGAGGTATTCGCTGCGGAAATCGATGGTGCGCTCCGCTTGGCAGATCCGGCGCCGAACGATGTTGATCGTCACCGGTCCGACGGGATCGCCTCCGGACGTCGGGCGGATCAGCTCGCTACATTGCTTCTTCGAGATCGGATTGAACTCCGCCTTCACGACGAAGTAGATGTCCTTCCCTTTCTGCAGGTCGTAGCTCTTCGGATCGCCAACGAACAATCCATCGACGACGAGACAGCGGTCGAGCACCTGCTCGAGTGTCTTGAGCCGTTCGCTTCGGCTGCCGATGCGGACGAGGTACCCATCTTCCCAGAGGTCTCGGGTCACGTCGCAGCCAAATTGGCGCACCGTCATGCGCCAGTTCGATCCCTTGAGGTGCGACCCGACCGTGACGACCAAGCGCTTACGCAAACCGCTCGAAAGCTCTTGCCGCACGCGATCGTCTGCGAGGTCTTTCGCAGAGAACGACACCTTCGGCGTTCCACGCGTCCACGTGACGCCGAAGTCGCGAGAGGGCAGCCCGGACTGTGCATACGCAACTGCCGCCGTCAGTAAGATCAACGCCGCAAGCCAGTATCTCACAGTCGTATGAACCCCAGCAGTGTCGAGAAGCCGACTTGAAAAACACCGACCCGTGTGTCGAATCGGAAGCCGACGTCGAAGGTCAGGTCGATCGGAAAACGCGACAGACCCGTGTAGCCGCTCACTCCGGTGCGTGGATCTCGCAAGTCGGCCAGCGAGAGAAGGCCGATGAGGGTGTAGAGGTTGATCTCTCGGAGCCCGCGTTCGCGGACGCGTTCATAGACGGGGACGTTGTACCCAAGGTCGATTCGCCAAGCGAGCTCACCGAGGAAGTTGTTCTCGATCGAGGTCCCCAGGAGATTGGGAGGAGGGCGCGCATCGAGCTGCATCTCCAGGAATCGCGAGGGAATCAGATCGGTCAGGTCTGAAATGTGGAAAAGATAAAAGAACGGCGTGTTGCCAAAGGCCGCTCCGCCGAATGCGCCGATTCGAATCGTATGGTTCCAAGGGAGCCGCCACCACCTACGTACCCACGCTTCGAGCTCGAGGAAATCGTAGTCGCTTCCGAGGAAGCGCGTGCCCGCAGTGACGACGCCGCGAAAGATCACGCCTTCTTTGGTGATGCCCGGGTCATCGCGCTTGTCGAATACCAAGGCGAACCGTAGCGATGAAACGAAGCTCCTGCCGTCTTGAATCGCGAAGTCGATGGGTGCGATGTCGTTGCCGCGCATTTCGCTAGCCGCCTCGGGGCGGTCGAGGACGCTGACGATGTCGCCAACCCAATCGAGGCTGTAGCGGAGCTTGCTCGTGAAGTCCTTGCCGGTGCCGACCATGAAGCCGCCGCGCCTATAGCGAACCACCGCGTTCGTGACGATCGACGTGCCGGGACAGGTCAGCATCCCGCAGGGCACGCTCACCAGAGGATTGTTTCCGTAAAACTCGCGCCCATTGAGAAAGAACGTCCCAAACCGGATCCCATATTCGTTCTTGATCAACTTGGGATAGCGCAGGTCGAGTCGCCCGCCCTGTTGGAACTCGCTGACAAGCGCGGTCCCCGAGAGCCGGATGCCGAGTCCCGCAAGATTGGTCTCGGTGATCTTGAAACCGAGCCAAGGGAAAAGTGTGCGGCCGCGGTCGGTAGTCGTGCGGACTCCTTCGGACAATCCCGCAACCAATTGTTCGATCACCACGGTGTTGCGCTCTTTGACTTCGACGACGAGCACCACGTAACCGTGCTCGGCCCCGCGCTCGAGTCGGATGTCGACACTGTCGAACCAACCCGTCCCCATCAGTCGCCATTCGGTCGCCTCGAGCTCGGGAGACTCCGGATCGAGAAACTCCCCCTGCTTCAGCGGAACGAACTTGCGAACGACGTGCGCCTTGGTTCGCTTGTTACCGATGACGACGATGCCCTCGAGCACGTAGCGCACCTGCGACGAGATCTGATCGGCCTGTCCGCCTTCGCTGGCGACGCCGTAAGGGTCGCGGAGCTCCCCCTCCTCGCGATCATCATTGCCGCTCTCTTCGGTCGGCGCCGGGGCGGGCACCACG
>CP070713.1:2215715-2219059 GCA_020351445.1 Myxococcales bacterium | reverse complement strand
GGCGATTCGAGACAGCTTACGGAGGAACTGGACGACGACACGCGTTGCCGACCGGATCCGCGTGGATGTCGAGGACGGCGTCGCAACGCTCACGGGCGACCTGGACACCTGGGACTAGCGACTCGAGGCCGGAAGCGTCGCGCTCGGCACCGAGGGTGTGTGGAAGGTCCAGAACCAACTGACGGTGAAGGGCTACGACTACGAATGGGAGAAGTGGGAGTACGAGGCGCCCTACTACTACGAGGAGCTATTTCCAAATGTTGGGTGACCTGCTCGCCCGAGACCGATCCAGCTGGCGTGCGCGAGATCGAGGATTGGGAGACCATGAGATCATGAGCTCGGACGCGCATCGATTCCGCTGGCAGCGATCGCGGGCCTTCCGCTTCCCTTCCTCCTTCATGGGCGTGAACGAGTCTTCCGTTTGACGGCGTTCCTGCCCTGCGAAACTAGTCCTCGGCCTCGCGCTCCAGCGCACTGATCAGCTTGTCCGCGGCGTGCACGCAGGCCTCGGCGATCGCCTCGACCATCGTCTCCTTGAACTCCAGCTTCTCGCTCTTGCCCTCGGGCCCACGATCGACCCGCAGCAGGCGCTCTTCGCGCACGGCGGTGACGAACAGCTCGCTGGCGATCCTCTCGCGTGTCTCTTGGCGGCCCATGCTGAATCCTCCCAAGGGCGTCTCTAGGCGGCCCGGTCCTCGTTGACCAGGTTATCATGCTTCTCCGCGCCCACTTCAACGCCCATGCAACGGAGTAAGTCGCTCGCGTCGCGTCGCGGCACTCCCTAACTTGCCGGCCATGCCGGAGAAGCGTGCGTGGGAGCTTCGGGATCCAGGGGCGAAGGCGGAGGCGCGGAAGTACGCGCATCCGGTGCCGAGCCGGACGTACATCGAGCAATACCTGGGGGCCAAGGCGTTCCGGTGCCATTCGAGGCTCTCGCCCGGGCGTCTGGGCTCGATCAATGGGGCACCATCACGCGTTGGTGCTTCCCAGGAGACGAGATCGTGAGCGAGCTCCACCCCACGATCGGCAGACAGCCCGCCCCGTCGCCGGCGATCTTGGTCGACCGACTCTACATCGTCATCCGAACGCACCTGTGGGCACAGATCTTGGTCGCGATGGTCCTCGGCATAGGCACGGGCCTGATCCTTTCTCCAACCGGACTCGCGCTGCTCGATGAGCCTTCGGCGAGGGTCGTCGCCGGTTGGCTCGCCCTCCCCGGCCAGGTATTCCTGGCCCTGATTCAAATGATCATGATTCCACTCGTGATGAGCTCGATCATCTTGGGAATCTCATCGAGCGGCGACCCAACCCAACTGCGGCATTTGGGTAGTCGGCTCGGGCCGTACTTCCTCGCAACGACTCTCCTTGCGGTAGGGCTCGGGGCCACCCTCGTCTCTTGGCTGCAGCCCGGGACCTATCTCGACGCGTCCGTCGTCGAAGGAGTGTCGCGGAGCACGGCCGCGTGTTTTTCTTGGCACGCCTTTCATGCGTGTGTAGCTAAAGGGATTTCGAGTCGATGTCAATCGAATTGTTCGCACGCTGCACTAAAGCCACGCGCCACCGGCTTGTCGAAACGCGCTTCCACAGCGAGCGGCAGCGGCTTTTCCACAGAGTTATCCACAGCCGCCGCGCGATCCATTCCGATCCCTAGCCCGAACCCATTCCGAGTTCTAACCGACGCCATTCCGAGCCCTCGCCGTAGTCATCCCAGGACCTAGCCGACGACGGCCAGGGACGGCAGCTAGTGCGGAATCCCGCGTGGCGAAGAACCCAGAACCAAGAACAAACAAAGAGGACTTACGTTGGAGTTCTCCAACGCGAGCCGCGCGCGGCTCTCGCCTGTGTGGTGTAGCCACGGCGAGAGCGCGCATTGCGCCTTCGGCCACCGATGGCTGGATTTGACCAACCCGCCCCGTTCTTGAGAGGATAAGCGCGATCCGTAGGAGTCCCGTGAGGCCCTGCGATCATGGCATCACGGGCTCCGCGGCCATACCCGGAGCGGAAAATGCCGAACAAAGTCGTCGACAAGTACGGTCCTCCTGCGCCTCAGCCGTCCGAGAACGTCGCAGACCGCCTCACGGAGGAGACCAGGAAGCAGGCCCATGAGCAGGGCCAGGCCATCGCCAAGAACGTTGAGATGGCCGACGCCTCCAAGGACGAGCCGGGCCGGCTCGCCAGCCCGACCACCCCGGGTCACATGGGCACGGACGGCAAGTGGGAGCGCACGAATCCCGTCGCGGAGAAGTACGCGGCGCCCTCCCGCGACGATGCCGCCGAGAAGACGGCCGAACGCGAGCGGAACGAGCCCGAGCGGGATTGAGGCGCGATTGGTCGTTAGACCAGGTGGAACTTTGATTCGGGCCTCCGCAATGACCATCGCCGAGGTACTCCTCTTCGGAGCGTGCCTATTCGGCGCCGCCGGCAGCCTCTCATGGCCCATGGCGTGGGCTGTTCTAGGTATCTACTCCCTGCCCAAGGCGGCCGCCTTCGCGTTTCTCGACCCTGAGCTCCTCCGGGAGCGGGCGGCTCCTGGGCCCGGCGTGGATCGCGGCGACGTGGTGCTCGCGACGCTCGGCTTTCTGGCTCTGTACCCAGGTACGTTCGTCGTGGCTGGCCTCGATGCCGTTCGCTTCGGCCCTGCCCTCCCGATGGCGCAATCCGTTCAGGTGGCGGCGCTTCTCGTCTATGCGTTGGGCTATGGCTTCGCGTACTGGGCAGTCCACTCCAACCCATTCTTCGCGACCTTCGTGCGGGTCCAGGAGGATCGCGATCACTCGGTCGTCTCCTCGGGGCCCTATGCTCTGATTCGGCATCCCGGCTATGCGGGCGCGCTGCTCGCCCACCTGGCCCTTCCATTCGCACTCGGGTCCATCTGGGCCTTGCTGCCCGCGGCCCTAGGTACGCTCTTCTTCGTTGCGCGAACATCGCGCGAAGATCAAACGCTCCGGGAGCGTCTTGTCGGCTATCGCGAGTATCAGGCGCGGGTTCGTTGGCGCCTATTGCCGCGCGTCTGGTAGCCGAACGCCTGCGGCCTAACAAGGCGTTGCAGCTGACACCAAACAGCGCGGTCCAATCGATCCGTGGTAGCATTCTGGCGGCCGGCGTCTATGCCCCAGCGCTGACGGTCAGCGCTGTTTGGCGCAGCTGAACGCCTGATCCGTTAGGCGGCGGGGATGGATATCTTCTCAGCCCTTGAGACGACCGCCGAGATATCGGTCACGTTCGCGGGCTTTATCAGCCTCTTCCTGCTCCTGGCCCAGCGTGACGGGTCCGTCGCTTCGGAGATCGCGGTCCTGATCCGCTTCATTCTGCTGGGTAGCGTCGCTGGTCTCTTTCTCGCGGTT
>CP070713.1:2212404-2215615 GCA_020351445.1 Myxococcales bacterium | reverse complement strand
TCAGGTTCGGATCAGTACGCCGGGATTCATGATGCTGCCCGGATCGAGCGCGCCCTTGACGGCTTGCAGGGCGTCTCCAAACAGCGCGGGCCGCTGTTTCTCGTACCAGGGGCGATGGACGCGGCCGACCGCATGGTGGTGGGTGATCGTGCCGCCGTGGGCGATCACCGCGTCCGACGCGGCCTTCTTGATCACCATCCATTGCTCGGCCTCCATGCCGTATCGCCCAGGCGCGATGAAGGTGAAGTACGGTGCCGGCCCGTCGGGGTACACGTGAGTGAACCGGCAACTGATGAAGCCAGCCCCGCACGCGTCCCTCATTGCTCGGCGCACCTCGCCGATGACGCCGCTGTGCAATCGCTCGAAGCGATCCCAGGTGCATGCCGTCTCGAACGTGTCCGCGATCACGCCCATGCTCGCCATGGTGTTGAGCAAGTACGGTGCATCGATGAACGCATCCCGCCATGCACCGGCGCCACCACTGCCGCCGCTGCGCTCTCCTGCTTCTCGGAACACCGGCCCCTTGGGGCACGTCCCCCCATGGTCGGCGACGAGCTGCAGGGCGCGCTCCATCCAGACCCGAACCGGATGATCCGCGGACTCGAAGGCCACGATCAAGACGTGCGTCCCATCCATAGCGACGGCATTGAGGGCCGCCTCGCGCTTGTCGAGAAGGCGGCAGTTGCTCGGGTAGAGCCCGGACTGCGAGAGCACCCTCACCGCCTCGACGGCCCGGCCATAGTCGCTGAAGTGCGTCGTCGCGGTGGCACGAAACACCGGCCGGGGGCGCACCCGCATCCAGGCCTCCGTGATGACGCCGAAGATCCCCTCCGAGCCCACCATGAGCCGATCCGGGCTAGGCCCCGCGCCTGAGCCGGGCAGCCGCCGCGACTCCCAGACGCCCCGCGGCGTGATCGCGCGGGTCGACTGCACCAGGTCGTCGATGTGCGTGTACACGGTTGCGAAGTGACCGCCCGCTCGCGTGGCCACCCAACCACCGAGCGTCGAGAACTCGAACGATTGAGGGAAGTGCCGAAGGGTCAATCCGTGCGCGCCAAGCTGCGCTTCGAGTGCGGGTCCGGTCGCTCCGGCTTGAATCCGAGCCGACAACGAGCTCCGCTCGACCTCGAGCACCCGGTCGAGCCGCCCGAGATCCAGGCTCACCACGCCGCGATAGCGGTCGTCCACGTCCCCCTCGACACCACCGACCACGCTCGTCCCCCCGCCGAATGGGATCACCGCCACCTTGGCGTCACTCGCCCAGTCGAGCAGCGCCGTGATGTCCGCCTCGCTTTCAGGTGACGCGACCAGATCGGGTGCCGGGGTGAAGTCGCCGCGAAAGCCGCGAAGGATGTCGCGATAGGCTTTGCCGTACGTGTGCCGGACACGCGCCTCGTGCGCGTCCGTCACGAACCGCTGAAGGATCGAGGGCGCGCTCGCCCGGGGCGCCCGCAGCTCGATCGCCTCGAGCGACGGAGGCTCGTCGCAGCGCTCGGGTGAAAACCCCAGCATCAACTGCGCATGCTCGCCTGTGGCCTTGCGCGCCGCCGCGTCGGGGAACTTGTCCTCCCAACCCCACCCCCAGAAACTACGCTTCCTTGTGTCGTTCATGAGGGGCGACCTTCCACCATGGTAATGCCCTCTTGCAAGCGCCTTGACGGGTCCCCCGATCGGGGCTTCCCTCCCGCCATGTCTTTTCCCCAGCCCCTCCGAGCCGTCATCACGGGAGCCGGCGGTGGCTTGGGCCGCGCATTGGCGCTCGATCTCGCCAACCGCGGCGCCTCGCTGATCGTCTCCGACATCGATCCTGTCTCCGCACAAAAGACGGCCGAGCTAGTCCGGCAACGAGGCGCTCGGGTAGAGCTCATCGAGTGCGACGTCACCGATCGCGGCGCGGTGTTCTCGCTCGTCGACGAAACGGAGAAACGGCTCGGCGGCATCGACTTCATCGCCAACAACGCCGGCGTCTCCGTCGGTGGACCGTTCGAGGAAATTTCGATCGAGGATTGGCGTTGGGCCGTCGAGATCAATCTTTGGGGCGTGATCTACGGCTGCCAGGCGGCCGTCCCGAAGATGAAGGCACAAGGACGCGGCTACATCCTCAACATCGCATCCGCCGCCGGACTCTTGGCTCCACCTGCCATGTCCGCCTACAACGTGACCAAGGCCGGTGTCGTCGCGTTGAGCGAAACCCTCTACGCCGAGTACAAGAGCTCGGGTGTTCGCGTTTCGGTCCTGTGCCCCACGTTCTTCCGGACAAACATCATCGAAGCTGGCCGGGGCGCAACCACGCGCAAGGAAGACGCACAGATCATCCGGTGGATGGAGCGCTCTAGGGAGCAGGCGCCCGAGGTTGCCAAAGCCGGCATCGATTCGGTACGCGACGGCAAGCTCTACGCGCAACCGATGCGAAGTGGACGTAAGGCGTGGCGCTTCAAGCGAACCGCCCCACAGCGCTTCTATGATTCGCTGAGCAGTGCCCACGAAAAGTATCTCAAGGGCCGCCTCAAACCCTGATTGGCTACGGGCAACCGAGCTGCTATCCACCGCCGACCCCCATGCACCCGACTTCCGCATTGCTGTTGATACTCGGTCTGCTCTGGGCGGCCTCACCTGCGACGAGAACGAGTGCACAGGACACCACTCCAGGCGCCCCGGAGACCGCCGAAGGCGAGGCCTCGCCAGCCGAGGGGGTGATCGCCGAAGAGACGTTTATCGCTGGTCGCGACGCGCTCGCCCACAACGCTGAGCTGCTCGACGCGCTGCTGACGAGATCGACCACGCAAACGATCAGGGAGCAGAAGTTTGCCGCGGCCGCCGGGATCACAGGGGGCATGATTCTGCTGGGCCTTTCGGCATGGCGCCTGATCGAAAACGACCCGCAGAGTCAGTATTCCCGGGGCCTTGGCGTGATGTTCATGACCCTCGGCATGGCCGACCTCACCACCGGAGTATACGCCGCCACGCGCATCCCCCACGAGAGGCGAAGACTCGAGCGCTGGGAGAAAGCGCGCGAGGATGGCATCACCGACGTCGAGCTCGCGCACTTCGAAGGCGAGCTGCAAGCTTCTCGCGAGACCCGCGAAGGCGAGCGCCTCTTGGTACGCTGGAACGGGCTCACCCATGCATTGGCCGGGGCTCTGGTGCTCGCGTTCTCACCCATTCCGGACAGCATGAGCCGAACGGACCGCGTGTCAGGTTATGTCGTCGG
>CP070713.1:2208273-2212304 GCA_020351445.1 Myxococcales bacterium | reverse complement strand
GTTCTGGGCGCTAGCCGTCATGACGCTGGCGATGCTCGGCGTCGCCGCCCAGGTGATCGCGCAAGAAGCGCTCGTCGACCAGGCGGAGGCTCCCGCCCAAGAGCCGCCCATCGGCCGTGCGTACCACGTCGACGAGTACACCCACGCGGCGGCGCTTAGGTACCCCGGGCTGAAGGCGGCCAAAGCGGATGTCGACGCCGCGCAGGCGCGCCTGGACGAGGCAAGGCTTTCGCCGTTCTTTCAATTCGAAGGGCAAGCCCGATTCTTCGTCGCTCCTGGCGCCCGGGGCACCGCCATCTTCAGCCCCGACCCACAGATTCCGTGGAGTAACCGCTGGGGCCCAGGTGGCGAGCTCGGCATTCAAGGCGGGATTCCGATCTACACCTTCGGGAAGTATCGGGCTGGGAAGAAAGCGGCATCCGCTGGAATCGTCTCGGCGCAATACGCGCGTGACCTCACCCTGAACCGCGTCGTGTTCGACGTCCGGCGCGCTTACTTTGGCGTCCAGCTCTCGCTCGACCTGCAAGCGATGATCTCCGAGGGCAAGGACAAGCTTCGAAGCACCGTCGACAAGCTCCGTAAACGGCTCGAGGCAGACGATCCGCGCGTGAAGCAAAAGGACTATTTTCGGCTCGCCTCCGCGTTGGCGGAGATCGAGTCGCGCGAGTCGGAGGCCTTGCGTCTAGAGGCATCGGCGCGCGCGGCGCTCGAGATCCTGTCGGGGATCAAGCCCGCCATCGTTCCCGAATGCGCACTCGAGGTCGTTCAAAGCGAGGTGATCGAGCTCGGGGACCACATCGAGCGCGCGGTAGCCAATCGGCCGGAGGTGTTTCAGCTCGACGCGGCTCGATCGGCAAGGGACGCGAACTTGGTGGTCAAGCGTGCCGGATACTTGCCTGACATCATCCTCGCGTTGAGCGCGACCTTCGCGCGAACGCCGGGAGTCACCGACATCCAAAATCCCTATGTCATCGACCGCGGTAACTTCGCCGGCGCCTTTTTTGGTCTCGTCGCGAAATGGAAGCTCGATTTCGCCGGAACCAACGCACGGGTCAAGACCGCCAAGGCGGAGATCGAGTCGCTGAAAGCAACGACCGCGGAAGCCAAGCAGGGCATCGAGATCGAGGTGAACACCCTGTATGAGCAACTCCAAGATGCGAAGCGCCGCCTCGGAAGTTGGACGCGCTCGGAAAAGGAAGCCCGCAAGTGGTTCATCACTGCGGTTCAGGGCTACGAAGTCGGGACGATGGACTCCCGCGAGTACGTCGACTCGATCACAGCCTATTTCACGGCTCGCTCCAACCGACTGATGGCCACGGCGGAATACAACCTCGCGATTGCAGCCCTCGAAAGGGCTACAAACGTGCCAATGGTGTCGGAAAAGGGCTGGCGCCCGGTCGACTGTGAGGAATAAACACCGGACTACCGTCGTCTAGAGGGAACATATGGCTCGTCTCACAATGATCACAAGCTTGCTTGCCGCTCTTCTGTTGACTGCCAGCTCGGCAAACGCCGAGGACACGCCAACTGGCACGGCGGAAGTCGCGGTCTCCGATGCCGAAGCGGCAAAGGCGGAGCAGTTCATCCGCACCAAGCACAACAAGGTGCGGCAAGTGCTGCGCAAGCCGGACACCCCGAAGCGCGCCGAACAGCTCACGGAGCTGCTGGGTGAGTTCCTCGACTACGACCGCCTCGCCGAGCTGTCACTCGACAAAGAATGGGACAAGCGCTCGCCTAGCGAGCTCGAGAAATTCGTGAGCCTCCTCCGCCAGCTCGTCGAACGCCAGTATCAACGGAACATGGAGTCGACCCTCGAGTACAAGGTCAAGTGGGTCGGCACCGAGCCGATCGAAACCGGCGTCAAAGTGAAATCATCGGCGCGCTCCGTCACGAAGAAACGGCAACCGCCGATCACCATCGACTACAGCATGAGCCCCGCAGGCAAGGAGTGGAAGGTCTTCGACATCTTCACCGACGAAGTAAGCCTCGTAAAGAACTACAAGCGCCAGTTCCGCAGGGTCATCAAAGAAGAAGGCTGGAGCGGTCTAATCGACCGAATGGAAAAGAAACTGAACGCCGAAGACGAACTGATCTAGAAAAAGGGGACAGTCCCCTTTTTTGAAGGGTTAATCGCGCCCCCCTCGGGTCAAAAATGTCCGCCCGGCGGCGGCCCCCCCAGGCCGCGCCGTTTGGACGACTCCCCGCTCCTGTTAGACCCTCTTACGCAGTCCCGCGATGTCTCTGATGACGACTCGGCGATGATCGGTTGCGATCAAGTTGCCCCTTTTGAAGGCGCCGAGGACCAGAGTGACGGTTTCCCGAGTCGAGCCAACGTAGCTCGCAATCTCCTGATGGGTGAACTTGACACCCACCAAGATGCCCCGTGAGTCGGGAATCCCGTGTCGTGAGGACGCATCGAGTAGAAATTCTGCTACACGCGATTCTACGCTTCGCGTGAGCAGGGCATCGATTCGCCGTTCTGCGAGCAGGCGGCGTTCCCCCATCAATCGATGCATCGCAGAAGCGAATCCAAGGTCCTCGCCCATCACCATTTTGATGAGGCGAGGCGGAATGCGTAGCGCTTCCACGTAATCCAAAACCACCGTTTCGAGACGCGCTTCCGGATCGACCAGCGACATTTCGCCAACCAAATCGCCGGGGCCGTAATAGCCGAGCGTCAATTCTCGTTCCGGTGTACGGCGCACGCGCCGAACGCGACCGCTTCCGATCACGAAGATCGCGGGGTCACTAGGCATGCACAAAGCCTCGCGGCGGTCGGCATCGACCAGCGCGCTTCCGCTTAGGACCCGCTCGCGAAGCTCCTGTTCCAGTGCTTCGAACACCCTGCAGCGATTGAGAATCCTCGTTCGGCGTTCTTCCGTCGTGCGCAGTCGTCGCGCGCCGGAGCCGTTTTGCAGTGCAGGAGCGTTAGAATCCATACTTACAGCCTTAACGGTATGGTGCATGAATACAGGATTACCGTCAAGACGTAGTTTCACAAAATCACGCAAAAGGACGCTTTTTCGTTCGTATTGACCAAAAGGAGCGCCTTGGTTAGTGTCGCCGCATCCAGAAGGGGGTCGCTCCAGGTCGAGGGCCGACATCATAAGCATGCGACTTTACTCGGGAAAAATTGGTCCAATTGTCGACGACCTGGTGCGCGATCTCACAGCCCAGCAAGACATCGAAGTCGAGGAGGTGGCCGAGGTCAGGCTAGACCTCGAGGCGGTCCTCAAAGAGTACGTTCGGCGGGAACGCCAGATGATCGACGAGGCCAAGGATCGGATGGAGCGCGAGGGCCTCGGTTACTCCAAGCTCGGCCGGATGCGGCAGCGCGTCGCCAAGGAGATGGGCTTCCCGCAACAGGACGAAGTCCTGCCCTATTTGGTCGATCAGCTGCTCAACATGCTCTTCCACAGCGCCAACGTCGTCGAGATCTACGCCGACGACGTCACGCTGCGAAAGAAGATCACACCTGTTCTGCGGCGGCATATGGAAGTCGACAGTGGGCTCGACGCCGAAGTGCGCTCGAAGATCAAGAACCTTCAAGAGGGCACCGCCGCATTCGAGGTCGAGTATGCGAAAGTGATGGATCAGATCAAGCACAAGCGCGGGCTCGAGTAGGCGTTCCATGCGGAGCATGACCGGATACGGAAGCGGGCGAGCGGCGCTCGGCGAGGGACACGTCGTGCTCGACTTGCGCACGGTCAATCATCGCTTTCTCGATGTTCGTGTCCGTCTGCCCTCGCGCATTCAAAGTGGCACACCGACGGTGGAGCGTGTGATTCGAGCTCGCCTCGAACGAGGACGCGTCGACGTCACCGCACGGTTCGAGGGACAGACATTTCCGCAGCCGACATTGGACCTCGATCGCGCTCGCGCCGTGTATGCTGAGCTCCGGACGCTACGCGACGAATTGAATCCCGAGGAACCGCTGCCGCTCACCCTCCTCTCTTCGGTGCCGGACCTGTTCGTCGTCAACCGCAACGTCGAGGAAGAAGCGCTCGAGCGCTCACTCGAGCAAGCAACGC
>CP070713.1:2200971-2208173 GCA_020351445.1 Myxococcales bacterium | reverse complement strand
GTCGCCGTACTCGAGGATCTCGGCGATACGGTACAGGAAGCCGATGGCGTGGACGCCGTCCACGACGCGGTGATCATACGTCAGCGCCATGTGCATGACGGGGTGGATCGCCATGAGGTCTTCGCCCTCGTGCTCGATAACCACGACGCGCTTTTTGATCGTGCCGAGGCGAAGGATGGCGACGTTGGGCTGTGAGATGATCGCGCCTCCGACGAGGTTGCCACGGCGGCCGGGGTTCGAGATGGTGAACGTCTTGCCGGCAAGGTCGTTGGGGGTGAGGTTGCCGGACCGTGCTCGCTCGGCGACGTCGGCGACCGCGCGGGCCACGCCGCGAATGGTCAGATCGTCGGTATTGCGAATGACGGGCACGACCAAACCCTCGTCGGTGTCGACGGCAATGCCGATGTTCACCTCCGCCAGCTTCACGAACGCGTCGTCGAGGACGCGGGAATTGAGCTCCGGGAACTCACGTAGGGCGCGGGCGGTCGCACCGATCGCAAAGGCTAAGTAGGTGAGGTTGACGCCCTCCTTCTTGAAGTGCGCTTTGTGTTGGTTTCGCAGCACCGCTGTTCTGTAGAGGTCGCACTCGGCAAACGTGACCACGTCCGGCGCTGTTTGCTTCGAATAGACCATGTGGTCGGCGATGATGCGGCGGCGGCGCGTGAAGGGAACGAGCTCGTCGCCCTCCTTCGGGACATAGGGCGGCAGGCGAAACGCCCCTGCGGGCCCAGTGCCGCGCACGGGAGGCGATTCAGGTCGGGGCGCCGGAGGCGGGGGAGGCGGAGTTGCAATCCTTTCCACGGTGGGGGAGCTGCCAATCGCCGCCATCACGTCGTCGTGCACGATGCGACCGGCGTCACCCGAGCCCTGAACGCTCGAGAGGTCGACGTCCTTCTCGCGCGCGAGCTTGCGGACCGACGGAGACGTCGGCGAAGGAGTGCCCGCATCCGTGGCAGCTGACGCATCGTCGGAAGTGACCGGCGGTGCCGCGCCCGCCTGCGCGTTCTCGTCAATCTCGCAGATCGCATCACCGACCGCAATGATGTCGTCTTCCTCGGCGAGCAGCTTGGTCACGACACCTGCAACCGGTGCCGGAAGCTCGCTGTCCGCTTTGTCGGTGAGTATTTCGACGATCGGCTCGTCTTTGGCAACGCTTTGCCCCACCGAGACGAGCCATTTGCCAATCGTACCTTCGACGACGCTCTCGCCGAGTTGCGGCATGGTCACTTTGGTGGCCATCGGAGCCGCACCATAACCCAAAAAGCCTGGCATGGTAGCTTCTTGCCGCGAAGGCCTTCTCGTAGGAGGCTCGCTACCATGGGGAGTGGGGAAGACCGACGGATCCGCAAGGGCGATCGCGGATTTCTACTGAGACTCGTCGGCGGCGCCGGGGTGGTCGTGCTGTTGGCGATTCTGGTGCTCGGCATCCTGGACGACTCGAGGCTTGGAAGTTGCGCTGCGCGCGGTTTTTTGCAGGTCACCGATACGCCGTCTTCGGACTAGTTTTGCGTCGCGGCTCGGAGTAGAGTCCCGCGCATGCTCGACGCTCTCAACAAGGAAGACAGGCTTCAACTGATGAGGTTTGTCTGCTCCTTTGCGTGGGCCGATCTCGAGATCACAGATCGGGAACGCGAGTTCATCGTGAAGATGGTGGTTCGTCTGGGCCTGGACGACGATGAGCAGGATCAGGTGGCCGAGTGGCTCGAGGTCCCACCACGCGCCGATGACCTCGACCCCGCAGACATCCCGAGAGAGCATCGGCAACTGTTTCTAGACGCAGCCAAAGCAATGATCCTGTCCGATGGCAGCGTCGAAGATGTGGAAGCCGAAAACCTGATCATTCTCGACCAACTGCTGCGCTGACAGCCGTACAAACAGTGGAGACGTCATGGATCTCGACGCGAGCAAGTACATCGATCCCCTAATCGAATACGGCCCGAAGGTCTTGGGCGTCTTGTTGGCGCTCTTTTTCGCGTGGGTCATCGCGAGCTGGACGGAGCGAGGGGTGCGCGCGGGGCTCGAGAGGCGCAACTTCGATGCAACCCTGACACGGTTCTTCGCCAAACTGGCCCGGTACGTCATTCTCATCGGGGCGGTGCTTGGGTGCCTAGGCGTATTCGGCATTCAAACGGCAAGCTTTGCTGCCGTGTTGGCCGCCGCCGGCTTCGCGATCGGCCTGGCCTTCCAGGGCACCTTGGGGAACTTCTCCGCAGGCGTCATGCTGTTGGTGTTTCGGCCCTTCAAAGTCGGCGATTTTGTGGAAGTGAGTGGCGAAACCGGCACCTGCGAGCACATCGATCTATTCACATGCGAGTTCCGAACGCTCGACAACAAAAAGCTGATCATTCCCAACGGTGCGGTTTTCGGAAGCACGATCACCAACTACACGGGATATGACATTCGCAGGGTCGACATCAATGTCGGTGCGATCGAACTAGCGGGCGGGCGCCAAGGCGCCCGATTCATGCACAGGGATCGAGAAGCTCGGAGACGGCCGGGCGCGCTGCGGCCAGACTGGCTCCTAGACTCACCACCTGCATGGGATCCATGTCGAAGCGGGGCCGTTTCCCGAAGTACGACTCGATGTAGCCTCGGAGGCCAGGGAGAAGCGTACTGCCACCTGCCAAGAAGACGGCCTGCATATCGCGGGCTTTGAGGCTCGCCTGGGCCAAAACCTCATCGCAAATCAGGAACGTGCGGCGCACCAGGTCCAAGGTGAGTTGTTGTACTTCCTCGCGCGTGATCTGAATGACGCCACAGCTTTCGGGCGCCGCTGGATCGACGCTTGGAATCGCGATCGCTGCTTCCTCGGACTCGCTGAGCTCGCATTTGGCGAGCTCGCATGCGTGTACGAGACGGTCGAACGTCACCGCGTCGTTGCTGAGGTCCCAACCGTCGCGGGCGAGGGTTCGATCAGCTACGTACAGGGCAATGGTGCGGTCGACGTCGTCGCCGCCGAGGTACGGATCACCGCCGTGGCCGATGACACGAAACGGATAGGTACTACAATCGACCACCGCGGCATCGAAAGTGCCCCCGCCCAAGTCGTAGACGAACGCGTGCTTCAAATTGCTGCGGTTCAAGTACGCGAGCGCAGTGGCGATCGGCTCTTCGACGACCCGGACCGTAGCGAACTTTGCCTTCGTCACGGCAAGCGACGTGGCATCCCGCCGGCGCTGGTCGAAGCCCACGGGGGCGGTCACCACGGCGTGCACGTCTTGAGCTGGACATTTGGTGAGGTCGCACAGACCCCTGACCACGGTAGCTCCGACGTCGACCGGAGACAGGACCCCGGCCCGGGTCTGAAAGGCAGGACTGCCGTCGGAACTCTTGACCAGGTCGTAGGGGTAATGCTCACGAAATTGCGCCGTGTAAGACGAGTGCCAGCGCGCGCCGATGATGCGTTTCGCAGAAAGGATGGTGTTCTTCGGGTCCATCGCTCGCCGGCGGCGCGCGGCCTTGCCGAGCAACGTCGCGCCGCTTGGAGGGAAGGCGACAGCGGACGGCATCACGCAGCCGTTGCCCTCGATGGACAAGACCTCGAAATGCCGGGCCACCACCGTGTTGGTGGTACCAAGATCGATTCCGACTGTCTTCTTCCGGCGAACGGTCACGGGCCGTCGGGTTATGTGGGGTCTAAGGTTGGTGAGGTCCATAGGGGGATTGGCCTCTAGAGAACAACCAGGCTACGTGATCGAGAGGCCGCCTGCCACAGTGAGTTTGCCGGCTGGACCGCGTGGTCTCGGTGCCCTAAAGTGAAACACGTTCTATTTGGAGGCCCCAGCCGATGCAAGCGGACTTTCATAAGCTTCAAGTAGCAGGAATCGTTCAAGAAACTCATGATACGCGCTCCTTTATCCTCGCGGTGCCCGAATCATTGCGCGAGGCGTTCAGCTATCGAGCCGGCCAGTTCTTGACGTTCGAAGTGCCCTGGGATGGCATGCAGCTGCGTCGTTGCTACTCGCTGTCGAGCGCACCGCAGACCGATGCCTGGCCCAAAGTGACGGTGAAGAGGGTCGAGGACGGTCGCATCTCCAATTGGTTCAACGATAGTGTCAACGTGGGCGACTGGATCCTCGTCCAACCCCCCGAGGGCCGCTTCGTGCTTCGCTCGAACGAGGGGGACCACGGGATTGTGCTCTTTGGTGGTGGTAGCGGTATCACGCCCGTGCTTTCGATCCTCAAGGCCGCGATGCGAACCACGGAGCGGGACGTGAAGCTGATCTACGCCAACCGCGACGAGCGCTCGATCATCTTCAAAGATGAGATCGATCTTTGGCTTGCCGATTTCCCGCAACGCCTGGAGGTCGTTCATCATCTGGACAGCGAAAGCGGCTTCATGTCGGTGGCCGACATTCAAGAGCACATTCGCGGCTGGGAAGACGGCGAGTTCTTCGTCTGCGGCCCGACGGGATACATGGACACTGTCGAAGAGGCCTTCAAGGCCTCGAACATCGATGCCGGGCAGACGAAGTTCGAGCGCTTCATCTCGCCGATCGACCCGGACCGCAAGGACGAATCCGCCGTCGTGATCCCCGAGCAATCCGACGACGAAATCCCCGAATCGTTCACGATGGTGCTCGAAGGCCGGTCCCATGACGTGCCCTACGAAAAAGGCCTGACTTTGCTGGTTTCAGCCGAGAAAGCGGGCCACAAACCACCGTCATCGTGTGAAGACGGCTACTGCGGCTGCTGCATGGCGCTGCTCAAGAGCGGCAAGGTCAACATGGCCTGCCATGACGCGCTCGAGCCGAGCGACATCGAACGCGGGTGGGTCCTCGCTTGCCAGGCACGGCCGGCGAGCCGAGAGCCCCTGGAGCTCGACTTCGACGCCGAGTACTAGGGGCGTTGCCGATCGGGCCAGTCCCAGAACGAAGCTTTGCCGATCGTCCAATCCGGGCCGTTGCCCCAATCCTTGCGTGTTCGCTTGTTCCGGTGGTCGGGGTCGTGCTTCTTCAAGGCCTCTGCGTATTCCTGCCACTGCTGGATGCCGAGCTTCTCGGCCCAGTAGTCCTCTTCCGATGACCACTGGTTGTTGCCCGCGTAATGCAAAACGGTGATGCCCGGAAAATCCATGAAGCCCTTGCCGCTCGGATGGTCGCGACGGTTGATCATGTGGAACACGACCCGGCCGCTCGGGTCTGCCATGTGCCAGTCGTAGACCCCGTAGATCTCGCCGTACTGTTCCATGAGCGGGACGATCCAGTTGCGAACGGCCTCACGGCCGTGCATCGTGCCGAGCACTCGCTCGTAGTAGACGACGTCTTCGGTGAAGAGGTCCGCCCAGGCGCTCCAATCCTCGCGGATCATCCCGGTGTGCCAGAAGTGCCGGAAGGCGGTTTCGATCTCTTCGAGGTCGAACGTCGCCACTACTGTGCAGCCTCTTGCTCATCGGGCCACGAGTAGAACTGGGTGCACCAACGTCGGAAGATCGCGATCGGGCCATCGCCATCGCAAAGCAACGGCTTTTCGTATTGGACCTTGTTTTCCCAGATCGGGATGTCCTGCTCGAGCTGCCGGGTCACCTCGGCGACGAATGCCTTGCCGACGCCACGGGCCATTTCGGCGCCGGCCGTCTTCTTCACGCTGAAGTTGAAGCGTAGGTGGACGTTGTCTGCGTCGATCGGCGTGGTCGTGGCGACGTTGAGCGTCTCGACGATGCCCTTGAAGCGGACGATCGCAAGCCCAAACCCGTAGTTGAGGCTTTCAATCGAGCCATCGACGGTTCCGCGCGGCGTCTCCATGCCGGCGCCCGAATATACGCGCAGGGTTGCGCCGTCTATCGACGCCTCGGATTGGGGCATGTTCGTCGTGCCATGCAGGTAGTGGAAGTGAGCAGTGTCGACCGCGTTCTCGGCCATTTCTTGATTGCGGGTGCGGATCTTCCATTCTCGATGGACGAACTCCGTCCACTCGTCATTGCGAACGCCATCCTGCGAGCCCCACTCCGGGATCTCGTCTGGGATGTCGAAGGTCGGAGGCTCCCCGTCGGCGTGATGCCAGCACATCACCATGTTCGCCAGCTCTTTGATGTGCCAAGTTGGCAGCTTCGCCTTGCGCGGGAGATGCTCGGCGTACGGCACCGCGGTGCAGCGGCCATCGGTTCCAAACTGCCACGCGTGGAACGGGCATTCGATCGAGTTGCCTTTGATGGTACCTCCGTGTCCCAGGTGGGCACCGAGATGCGGGCAGAACGCATCGAGCACCGAGAGCTCGCCCTCCTCGGAACGCCAGATGACGAGGTCCTCGCCAAAGTACTTCAGCGGCTTGACGTCACCGGGCTTGATCTCGTCGGATGCTGCGATTTGAAACCAGCCGTTGGGGATGGGGGGAGTGAAATAGCGGTCGTCCATCCACCAAAATTAGAACGCGTTCCATTTTTTTCAAGCAAAACCTCACATGACTACGCGGCAATGATGCATGGGTGCTACTTTCCCCGCCGGAGGTAAGCGATGGCGAGCATCGGCGTGGGCGCGACCGCCCCAGACTTCACCAAGACTACGCAGAACGGCGACACGATCTCGTTGTCACAGTTCCGCGGCGAGAAGACCGTCGTTCTCTATTTCTATCCAAAGGATGAAACTGCCGGATGCACCGCGGAAGCGTGCACGTTCCGTGACAACTTCGAGGACTTCGTCGAAGCGGGCGCAATGGTCATCGGCGTGAGCCAAGATAGCGACAGAAGTCACAAGAGCTTCGCATCGCATCACCGCCTGCCATTCCTATTGGTGAGCGACCGCGACGGGGCGATGCAAAAGGCCTATGGCGTGCCCAAGGCGATGGGCCTGCTCCCGGGACGTGTCACATACGTGATCGATCGTGAGGGCACGGTGCAGCACGTGTTCAACTCGCTGCTGAACGCGAAAAGGCATGTCCGCGAAGCGCTCGAGGTCGTCAAGCGGCTGGCAGCCTGAAGCGGCGCGCCGCGACGAGCAGCAGCAACCCCAACCACACCGACGAGAGGTCGGCCGCCCCTGTCGAGGCGCTGCAACCCGAGCTGTCGGCGGGCACGACACCCGAACCGCCGGTGGATGGCTTTGAGGGCCGACCGCAGGGTTCGCCTTCACAGGACTTCGGGCCGCAAAGGTGCTCGGCCTCCCGGCCCTCGGCGCACAAGGCGGCCACGATGGGGGCGATGTTGTGGATCAACTCGGCAGCTCGTGAGTCCGCGAAGACGTTAACCCGTCTGCAGGATTCACCTT
>CP070713.1:2197905-2200871 GCA_020351445.1 Myxococcales bacterium | reverse complement strand
TCGGCGTTTCCACTCCGGCGGCGAATGCGCTCTGGCGGGAAATTGGCTTGCTCGGCGCCGAGATCCGGACTGCTGCACCCCTGCTCGTCAAAAGCTGCCCGGCCACATTGCCGCTCCAACCGACCGCCGGAGTGTGGGTTCGCTCGCTGCTGGTGGGCTCGGATACACTCGTGCTGCTCGCGGTCAACGATCAGTATTACAACGACCAGACCGGTTGTCATTACACTCCCGTTAGCAATGCGACCGTCGCTGTAACGTTACCGACCTGGCTTCAGCTTCCCACCGCTTTCGAAATCACGGCGGGCGGGCTAAAGGACGTGAGCACGCAGAGCAACGGAAGTCAGTTGCAGCTCAATCTAGGTACGCTGAACGTGACCCGCATGATCGTCGTCACCAAGAATGCGCAACTACGGACGACGCTTCAGCGACGTCACGACCAGCAGGTCCAGCCGGGCATTTGCGCCCTCGCACCGGAGTTCTGCACCACCAATGCGCCGGCCATTACGCAACAACCATCCAACTAGAGTGTCGTTGCGGGCGCGACAGCCGGCTCCTCGGTCCGTGGCCGCGGGCGCTAATCCGCCGACCTAGCCCGTCTTCCGAGGCATAGCGGCGGACAGAAGTTTTTTCCGAAGAGGGCTGAGAGATTTTCGAGCAAATGCGAAGGTGCGGAGGCGGTTTCCGTCTGAATGGGCGTGTAGTGCAGAACAGGCCGTTGTCGGCACGGGTCTTGTGAACGCACAATGCGTCCATGTATTTGCGCCGGCATCGTCGCACCGCAAACGGTTTCACCTACGAATACTGGACGCTGGTCAAGTCGCGCCGCACGGCCAGTGGTCCCCGTCAGCACACCATCGCCACGCTGGGCAAACTTCCTGGACTGGATGAAGCAGTCCACGCCGGCTGGGAGTCTCTTGATGAGTTGCTCGAAGGCCGCTCGCCAGCCAGGCAACTGGAACTTTCCGGCACGTCACCGGTCGCCCCGCCCTTGTGGCGCGAGGTGGACGTGGGCGGCGTGAGGGTTGAACGGGTGCGCGAATTTGGCGAAGTCTATCTGGCGCTTTCGCTCTGGCGGCGGCTTGGGCTGCACACGTTGCTCCAGGAATTGATTCCTTCGGGCCGTGAAGACGTTCCTTGGGAACGGATCGCCTGTTTGCTCACCGTGGCGCGGTTCTGCGCGCAGCCGAGCGAACTGGGCGTGGCCGAACGCTGGTATGGGCGCACAGCGCTGGAGGATTTGCTGGGCGTGTCGTGGGACAGAATCAATGACGACCGGCTCTATCGCGGCCTGGACGAGCTGCACGCGCACAAGGAACAACTCACACAGCATTTGCTCAAACGTTACCAGAGCTGGTTCGGTGTGGGCTTCGAGTTTTTGATTTACGATGTGACCAGCACATTTTTCGAGGGCCAGGCCAAAGGTAATCTCAAAGCGGCGCGCGGTTACAGTCGCGACCGCCGGCCCGATTGCAAACAGGTCTGCATCGGATTGGTGGTCAGTCCCGAAGGTCTGCCGCTGGCTTATGAAATCTTTGCCGGCAATCGCAACGACGTGACCACGGTCCAGGAGATCATCACCCTGATGGAGGGAAAATACGGCCAGGCCCAACGCATCTGGGTGATGGACCGCGGCCTGGTCAGCGAGGAGAACATCGGTTTTTTGCGCCAACGCAACGCGCGCTACGTCGTCGGCACACCCAAGGCGCAGTTGCGGCAGGTCGAAAAGGAGTTGCTCGAAGAAAAAGATTGGACGCCGGTGCGCGAGGGCGTCGAAGTCAAACTCCTGCCGCATCCGGACGGCCAAGGAAACGAGCAGTTCGTGTTGTGCCGCAGCCAGGCGCGGCGCGAGAAGGAAAAGGGGATGCTGGCCCGGCAGGAAGAGCGGCTATGGCAGAAGCTTTTGGAAATCCACCAGCGCCTGGAAAAGAAACCCGCGCCGGCCGACGGGATCGAACGGCGCGTGGGCAAGTGGCTGGGTCGCTATCCGGCCGCCGACAAACTCTTCGAGGTGGAAGTGCGGTTGAACGAACAGCAGCAAGCCTGCGCTTTGAGCGTGGCCTGTGTGGTGGACCGCAGCCAATGGGCGCGTCAGGCGCACGGCGCGTATTTGCTGCGCACCAACTGTGCCGAGCCAGATGCGGCCAAGGTGTGGGAATGGTATTTGCAATTGCAACAAGCCGAGTCAGCTTTTCGCTGCGCCAAGAGCGACTTGAGCCTGCGTCCGATTTTTCATCACAAGACCGAGCGAGTGGAGGCGCACATCCTGGTGTGTTTCCTGTCCCTGGCGCTGTGGCGGGTGTTGGAACAATGGATGAAAGGCAAAGGCTTGGGCAGTTGCGCGCGGCAGTTGGTCGGAGAGATCGCCACGATCAAATCGCTGGACGTGGTGCTGCCGGTGAAGACCACCGAAGGGGTGACGGAAATGCGCCTACGAACCGTCGCGCGCCCGGAGAGACTGGTGGCCGAACTATTGCAACGGTTGGGACTGCACCTGCCCGAACAGAGCCGGATCGTTGAAAATGCGGTGGCAAATGTAGTGGAAAAAACCGGGGTTTGAAACGGGCAAACCCTT
The DNA here is from genome assembly GCA_020351445.1 of Myxococcales bacterium. Taxonomy (GTDB): domain Bacteria; phylum Myxococcota_A; class Polyangia; order Polyangiales; family Houyiibacteriaceae; genus SG8-38. The sequence goes on along the minus strand of CP070713.1, from coordinate 2,198,299 downwards.
GCCAATCAACCCTGCGGTTGTGCGAACTGCGGAAGATGGGCTAGGCGCAAACCGGCTGCCCAGGAACCGACCGGGTCCGTCGGCTTGCTGCTTCTTGTCGCCAGGGTCGTGTCTTACCTGCGGGCATTGCCGGGAGATTTCATGCGGGAGGAGCGTCTCCAAGTAACGCAAAACCGGCCTCTCCGGGGCTGGGACAGACCCACGGGAATCTGGTTTGAAATCGGCGAGCCTTTTTAAGGCTGCCTGATCGTCCGCAGTTCATTCTGGCTGGGATGTCATCTTCCGCAACTCCACTTCCATCAGTCAGCTTTGCCACTCCCCAAGATACCTTGACGGCACAACCGCGCGTGAATTTAACTGGGTCAATCCGCGCAACGAGAAACACGCCGATGAG
>CP070713.1:2193686-2197805 GCA_020351445.1 Myxococcales bacterium | reverse complement strand
TCCAAAGCCCCAGACACCGATTGCCCAGCCCTCGGGATTCCCGACAAGGGCAACCACGCCCTACGCCGCTACTTCATCACCTACGCACGCCGGGGCGGGGCGCGAAAGGACATGCTCGAGCGCGTCACCCACAACGCGAGCGGCGACATCATCGACGTCTACACCGATCCGGACGGCATCTGGCCCGCGCTCTGCGAAGCAGTGCTGTGTCTGAAGGTGCAGTGGCCGAGGGACAACGTGTTGCAGTTGCCGCTCGCCGCGAGCGTCGGTTGGGACAAACTCACGGACAAACTGGGACACGAAACTGAAAAGCGCAGTGACGGCACGCGCTTACTGGCTCCAGCGGTAGGACTCGAACCTACGACCAAGCGATTAACAGTCGCCCGCTCTACCAACTGAGCTACGCTGGAATGGCTGCGAGGAATAGCGTGACTTGCGCTGCTGTCAAGCGGCCGAATTCGCTCGGAATTCTGCGCTAAAGATCGCGGCGAGCGGGAGCGACTTCGCGGTACGCCGCGCGCAGCACGTCGGCTGAACGGATTAGCGCTTCGCGTTCGTCGGCGTCCATCTCCGGCTCGATGACTTCGATCGCCCCGTCGGTGCTGACAATCGTGGGCAGCGAAATGGCGACGTCGCGAATGCCGGCCGCGCCCTCCTGAACACGAGAGACGGTGACGATTCGTCGGCCGCCCGAGAGCGTCCAATTGAGGAGCGCGGCGCTCACGAGGCCGATGGCATGGTTGGTGGCGCCCTTTCTCGCGATGATTTGGTACGCAGCTGTTCGCACCTCGTCGGCGATCGCCCGCTCTTCGTCACGAGTCCACCCCGGCCAGCTGCGCAACGGCAGCCCTCCAAGGCGTGCGCTCGACCAGAGCACCACTTCCGAATCACCGTGCTCGCCGACCACCTGCGCGTGAATCGAACGTGGCTCGATGTGGAGCGTTCGTCCGAGCGTGGCACGAAGCCGAGCCGTGTCCAACATCGTTCCGGTGCCGATCACCCTCGCGAGCGGCAGCCCTGAGGCCTCCGCCGCGACCTGCGTCATCACGTCCACAGGGTTGGTGACGATCACCAGCAGGCCGCGCATCCCCTGAAGGCGCGCAGCGATGTCGTGCACGATCGTGGCGTTCAGACGAAGGAGGTCGAGCCGGCTGTCCTTGGGGCCGCCCCCCTTGCCCGCCGCGATGATGACCGCGTCCGCATCGATCATCTCCTCGACCGAAGCGGCCCGGACCAGAGCCGTGGGGTAAAAGGAGGCGCCGTGCGCGAGGTCCATCGCCTCACCTTCCGCCAGCTCCTGGCGGACATCGTTGAGGAGCAACTCGGAAGCCACTCCCTTGTGAAGGATCGACGCGGCCACGCTCGATCCGACCCATCCCATCCCCACGACGCCGAGCTTCATAATCCATCGAGAGCGTCCCACCCGTAGACCGGGTTGTCGAGGGAGGCGACGGTGCCAGTGTTAGTGTGAGGGCGAGGGCCAACGTCGGTGTCGGCGACCGCGTGGATTAACCCTTTGAAAAAGGGGACTGTCCCCTTTTTGCAGGCGGGGGATGCAAAGGACTGGGCTGTCTGGCGATCGTTGGCGTGCCAGGTTTTGTGCATGCACGGGGAAGCTTTCTTCCGGCCACTCGATCACGATCTCTTCGAGGCCACGCAGTGGACCCGCGGGTCCTTGCAGCAAACAGTACGACCTTAGATTTCGAAGCGGACGCCCGTAAGATCTTCGGAAATGTTCCAAAGCCGTTCGGCCACGTTTTGATCGTGTGAGCGCCTGTTGGACTTCACCTTTTTCGGCGGTCCGTTCATCTCCATGAACCCACTGGGCCCGTAGTACTCGGCACCGTTCACATCGGACTCCGTCGCTGCGTAGAGGGTGGGGAGGGCGCCCATCAAGGGCTCCTGCCCGAAGAAGCGGTTCATGAACTTGATCGCCTTGGCATGCTCCTGAAGGCCAGTTTCGGTCCAGCCTGGATGGGCAGCCACCGCGAGCGTGTCCTTGCCGGCCGCCGCGAGTCTTCGCTGGAGCTCGTAGGTGAACAGAAGATTCGCGAGCTTGCTCTGTCCGTACGCGGGTTGCGCCTTGTAGCCCTTCTCCCAGTTGAGGTCGGAGAACTGAATTTTGCCGAATTGATGCGCCATGCTGCTCACGGTGACGATGCGCGATCCGGGCGTATTGGTGATGAGGTCGAGCAAGGATCCCGTGAGAGCAAAATGTCCGAGGTGGTTGACGCCGAACTGCGTCTCGAAGCCCTGGGCGGTCTTTCCGTAAGGTGGGACCATGATCCCCGCGTTGTTGATCAGAAGATCCAAGCGCGAGTGCTTGGCACGAAACGCTTCCGCAAAGCGTCGAACCGAGTCGAGGTCTGAAAGATCGAGCTCCATCACCTCGACGTTTGCGCCGGGATGGGCACTGCAGATGTCGTCGGCCTTGGGATTGGCCTTGTCGAGATTGCGGCAGGCCATCACGACCGTTGCGCCCTTGTCCGCGAGGACGCGGGCCGTTTCGAAACCGATTCCGCTGTTGGACCCTGTCACGATCGCGACGCGGCCCGTTTGATCTCCAACTTGCTCTGCGGTCCAGTTGTGCATGCGCATCGCTACCTTCTTTCGAGGGCTTGGGCAGACGTTCCGGGCGCGTTATCGCTCAGCGTCAGGCTGATCGCCGCTTTCCGGTTGGGCTTCGGCCTGGGGTTCGACTTTACTGCCGTGCCCGGTCCAGCGGGCCATCGAGGTGTCTGCGCCGAAGAGCGTGGAGACCCGATCAAGGAGCGCCGTCGGCAACAGGCCTCGCAGTAGCGGCGTGATCTTCACCATCCAAGGCTCCAAGACGTAGACGCGACCGCGCTCGACGGCCTGGACGACCTTTTCGGCAAGGTAGTCCGGCTCGAGGATCTCGGTCGCCTTGGGCGCTTCAGCGCCCTCGAACATGCCGGTGCCGATATAGCTCGGGCACACAATCGTCACGTGCACATGCTCGTGGCCGAGCACCTTGAGCTCGGATCGGATCGATTCGGAGAACCCGATTACGGCCCACTTGCTCGACGCGTAAGTCGAACCGTAGGGCAGGCCGACAAAGCCCGATGCGCTCGAGATGTTGACGAGGTGTGCTTCGGGGCGCTCGATGAGGTCTGGCAGAAACGCGTGCGTCATCGCAACGAGACCCAAAGTGTTGACCTCGTAGGTCTTGAAGTGACGGTCGAGGGGAGTCTCGGTGAACGGTCCGCCAAACACGACGCCCGCATTGTTGACCAGCACATCGACGGGGCCCGACTCGGCCAACACCTGGGCCTTCAAAGAGGCGATGCTCGTCGGATTGGTCACATCGACGGGGAAGGCCCACGTTGCGACACCGGTTGCTGCGATCTTTGACTTCGCGTCGGCGAGCTTTCGCTCGTTGATGTCGGCGATGACGACCTCGGTCCCGCGGCCGGCGAACTTCAGCGCCATCTCCAGACCGATGCCCTGAGCACCGCCTGTGATCAATACGCGTCTACCATCCAGCTTAGTCATTGTGAACGGATGGTAGCAGGTGTCTAGCTATTCGGGATGCCCCTATTCTTCGGGCGGAAGCAGGACCGTGTCGACGATGTAGAGCATTCCGTTTTCGGCTGGGATTCGCGCAGTGATCTTTGCGTCGTTGAGCGAAAGCTCCTCGCCATTCACGTGCATCGTGGCCTTCTTGCCGTTGGCCATACTGAGGGTCTGTCCTTCTTTGAACCACCCCGGTTGAATAGCGGATGTAGTGACGTGGTACTTCAGGATCTCCCGGAGCGTGGCCACGTTTTCGGGCTTGACCAGGTTCTCCACGGTGCCTTCGGGCAGCTTGTCGAACGCCGCGTTCGTCGGAGCGAACACGGTGAGTGGCCCGGACGCCGCAACCGAAGTGACATAGTCCGCAGCCTTGAGCGCCGCGACCAGGGTCGTGTGGTCTTCCGAGCCGATCGCAATACTGACGATGTTGTTCTCGTGCAGCGGAGGGACGTTCGATACCTCCGCTGCGGGCGCCGCCTCCGCGGGGGCGGGCTCAGCGGGCGCCGCCTCCTGCTTCTTGCATCCAAGGACGAGGAGCCCACAAAGAAGCCCTCCGATGACCGTGATTTTCACAAAACCTCTCAT
>CP070713.1:2187389-2193586 GCA_020351445.1 Myxococcales bacterium | reverse complement strand
GAGTGTTCGTAGCAAGCCAGATACCGCTCCACTGCGAGCTTGGAGCAAGCGTAGGGGCTGAGCGGCCGCTCGGGCATGCCTTCCGAAGCGCGGACCCCATCGGGAATCTCGCCATAGATCGCGCCTCCAGTACTGGCGAACACGACTCGCTCGACCCCGCATGCGACCGCGGCCTCGAGGACCTCGAGACTCCCGAGCACGTTCACTTCGGCGTCGCGACGAGGCTCCTTCGTGCTGACGGAAACACTCGTCTGGGCCGCCTGGTGGCACACCACATCGGGCCGAAAACGTGCAAGGGACCGCCTGACGGTCGCACCGTTCCGGATGTCGAGATGATTGAACCGGGCGCCCTCTGGCACGTTTGCGCGGCGGCCCGTGCTCAGATCATCGAGGACGAGGACCTCGTGTCCGCGCTCGATGGCCTCGTCGGCGACATGACTTCCGATGAAGCCGGCTCCCCCTGTAATAACGATTCGCATGGTTGTCGTCTCCTTGTTCCGTCTGTCTCACTCGACCGTGACGCTTTTCGCGAGGTTGCGAGGACGATCGACGTCCCGGTCGCCCTCGCAGGCCGCGTGGTAGGCCAACATCTGTAACGGCACCGCCATCACCAGCGGTGCCCAGAGCGAATCGATCGCCGGCGTAGCAATGCAAGGCAGTCCGTCGCGCTTTGCGATGGAGGCCGTGTGCGGGTCGCCAACCAGCACTGGCTCGCCGCCGCGGGCGATTACTTCGCGAACGTTGGAAAGGGTCTTGTTGAAAGTGGCATCAGAGGGCGCAACCACAATCACCGGAGTACCGCGTTCGATCAGCGCTAACGGTCCATGCTTCAGCTCGCCCGCGGCAAACCCTTCTGCGTGCACATAGGACAGCTCCTTGAGCTTGAGCGCGCCTTCGAGTGCGAGCGGGTAGCTGGCGCCGCGGCCCAGGTAGATCACCTGCTGGGCCTTCGCTAGCTTGCGGCCTACTGAAGCACACGAGTCCTCGAGCTCGATCGCTCCACGTACGGCGTCTGGTACCCTCGACAGAGTTGCCAGCAGCTCGTCGAGCTCCGTGGGCGACGCATTTCCTCGTAGTTTTCGAATGGCGATCGAGGCTGCCGCCAGCGCGAAGAGCTGCGCGGTGAATGCCTTGGTGGAAGCCACGCCTACTTCACGGCCCGCCCTGCACGACAGGACGGCGTCCGCCTCCATGGCCATGGTACTGGCGTGTACGTTTACCAGGGCCACCGTGGGCACTTCGCGACTTCGGAGATAGCGCAGCGCTGCAAGCGTGTCGGCCGTCTCGCCAGACTGCGACACCAACAACGCGACGGTCCCTTCAGCGAGGATGGGTTGGCGTGTCTGGAATTCGGAGCCAAGCTCGAGGTCCACCGGAATTTGGGCAACCCGCTCGAGCCATGTGCGCGCCGTCTGCGCAGCGTAATAGGAAGTACCGCACGCGACCGCGACGATGCGCTTGGCGCGCCACAAAGGCCCGCACCAACGTGCCGCGCGCCCCGCAGCCAAGTCAGCTCTGAACTCTGCGAGTGCCTGCTCGAGAATCTCTGGCTGCTCGTAGATCTCTTTGTGGGTGAAGGTGGCGTGCTGACCGCGATCGAGCACGCCCCCGCTGGTCTCAATCCGACGCCAGCACGGCTCGATCTCTTGGAGACTTTCTTCGAAGACCCGCACCTTACCTGGGCGCAGCTCCGCTAACTGCCCATCCTCGAGCAGCACCATCTCGTGCGCAACTCTGCCTAGCGCTTCGGCATCCGATGCCAGCCATGCAGCACGGCCCGCGCGAGCCACCGCGAGAGGACTCCCGCGGCGTGCTGCGAATACCCGTTCGTCGTAGCCGGCGCAGACTATTCCAAGCGCGTAGGAGCCACGCAACCGAGGCAAGACCCGCCGAAGTGCTCTGAGTGGTGGTGCACCGCCAGCAAGCTCTCTATCCAGCAACCAAGCCACGACTTCGCTGTCGGTATCGCTTCGAAATTGAGCTCCTTTCGCTTCGAGCTCCGCACGCAGCTCCGCATGGTTTTCAACGATGCCGTTGTGAACCACAGCCACGCGCGCGGTCGCGTGCGGGTGGGCATTGTGGCGACGCGGTTCGCCGTGGGTCGCCCAGCGCGTGTGACCGATCGCCGTCCCTGCCGACAAGGGTTCGGTCTCCAGTAGCTGGGCTAGGGATGCCAAAGGGCCCTGCGCCCGACGTCGCACGATGCGACCATTTTTGAGAGCGCCCAGACCGGCGGAGTCGTATCCCCGATACTCCAGGTCACCCAGCCCTGTCATCAGCTGGGGAATGACGTTGTCGACAGCGCTTGCACCAAAGATCCCACACATACTCGGCCTCCTGGGGTCCGTTCGGTGTGGACCCTGCTTGGGCCTGGTGTATTGCGAAAAGCGGGCCAACGTTCGGAACCCGCGAATAGCCGTGTAGGCGTTTCAAAATCGAGCGGAGTCGGAGGCAAGGCGTTCCGAAAAGGTACGACCGAGACACGCAAAGGCGTGTTGTGTCTCAGTTGCGCACGTACAGCGCTGAGCGCTCGATCTCCGCCTGTACTTCATTGACGTACTCTTCCAGCTGGTCGACGAGAACCGGAATCGGTCCATGCCGCCCCGCCTTTGCGGCCTCCTCCATGGCGGCCCCAATCTCGCTGATGCGATCAAAGCCGTATGCACGTCCGGTGCCCTTCATCTTGTGGCCGACCGTACGGATCAACTTCATCGACACGTCGCCGGACAGCGCTTCACGCAGGGTGCGCACGTCTTCATGCCGATTCTTCAAGTACCCGGGAATCATATCCGCAACGTCCGGATCGATTTTGGGCAATCCTGCTGAGAGCCCGGCCGGCTCTAGTGGCGCCTCGAGTGGGTCGTTCGAAACCGCCTTCGCTTGATCGGTGTCGCAGGCGTGACATTCTTCGGGACAGGTCGGGTCGAGAAGACGTTCGAGGACTTGGGTGAGCGCGTCGGGCGGCACGGGTTTGCTCAGAAACTCATCGATCCTCGCCTCGATCGCTCGGTCCGAGTGTTCGAGTCGAGCATGCGCGGAGACCGCTACGATTGGAAGCCGAGCCCGTCCGCCGGAAGCCTCCAGCGCCCGCACCCTGGTCGCAAGCTCGAGCCCATCCATGACGGGCATCTCGACGTCTGTGACCAGCAATGAGTAGTCTCGCTCGAGCAGCTTTCTGAGCCCGGCTTTTCCGTCTGATGCGACGTCGACGGTGAGCCCTTCACGTCGTAGGACGCGATCGAGCCATAAGAGATTGTCGGGATCGTCGTCTACGATCAGTACGTGCCCTGTGAGGCTGCGCGTAGGGGCTCGCTCAGCCGCATCGGTACGCGGTCGCTTGTCGGTAGGCGCAAACGCCATGGCGAGGTTGCGCAAGCCGACAGGTTTCGGGATGAGCAACGCTTCCTCACGGTGAGCCAACTCTCGTTGATCTTGCGGTGCTGTCAGGATCACTCGGGTCGGTGGGCTCCCATCGCTCGCGCGAGTGAGCTCGGCCATCACTCGATCGGCCAGTGCGAGCCCGCGCTGTGAACCGTGAATCAATGTATCGAAACGACCCTCAGAAGCGCCGGGTAGCCCCTGTTCGGCGCTCGAAACCTCCACTACGGCAGCACCGAGACCATCCAACATGTGCACGAGCGCGGTGCGCGCTCTCTCGAGCGGCTCAATCACGAGAACTCGGCGACCGCGGAGGGGTCGGTCGTGTTTGGGCTCTACAGCTGCAACGTCATCAGGCACGGGGTGCGCCAGCTCGAAGCTGAAGATGGAGCCTTCGCCCTCCTTGCTCTCCAACTCGATTTCCGATCCCATCCCCTCGAGCAAAAGGCGGCAAATGCTGAGCCCGAGGCCGGTGCCCTTCACGGGCCCAGTCCCCGGTTGCTCGACTCGGACGAAGCGATCGAAGATTTGCTCCCGCATATCTGAGGGAATCCCGCACCCTGTGTCCCCCACCGTGTAGCGCACAGACGCCCCTTCCGTTCCGACCTTGAGGAGCTCGACCCTGACATAGACCTCCCCTCGATCGGTGAACTTGATCGCGTTGCCCAGGAGGTTGACCAGCACCTGGCGGAGCCGGGACGGAACGCCGCAAAGGACGGGCACCATGGCGGGATCCACATCTAGGATGAGCTCTAGCCCCTTCGAGAATGCCCGCTCCGCGAGCGACTCGGCGACATCCTCGACCAACTCGACGGGGCGGAACGGCTGCGTTTCGAAACGCACGCCCCCCGCCTCCAGCTTCGACAAATCGAGGAGGTCCTCGATGATCCCGACCAGCGCGTGCGCGTTTGATCGAATCCGACGCAGAAAGTCGGCGTGCTCCGCTTCGGGCATGCCCGGCTCGAGGAGCTCGGAGAGGCCGAGGATCGCGCCCATCGGTGTTCGCATCTCGTGGCTGATCATCGCCACGAACGCGTCTTTGTCGGCATTGGCCTGCTCTGCTCGCGCGCGAGCATCTCCCAGCTCACGCTCCGCCCGGCGCTTCTCGGTGATGTCTCGATACTGCCACAAGTGGCCTCGGTACACGCCGGCCTTCGCGACCGGGATATAGTCTCGCTCCAGCACGCGCCCGTCGCGTAGTTCGAGGATCTGCCCCACCACTGGAGTCCGTGAGGCGACACGTTCGGCGATCTCGCGCACGAACCCCTCCGGGTCACCCAAAAGCGCCTTGGCTTCGTCCGCTAGAGCGCTCCCATCGAGCCCACACAACTCGTCTGGCTCGACTTCCAAGCGAAAGATGTCGCAGAATTCCTGATTCGCGAGCGCCACTTTTCCATCTTCGCGCTCGACGACGACACCCAAAGGCAGATTTCGCAAGAGAGTCTCTAGCCGCGAGCTCACACGCTCGCTCTCTGCCAGTGTGTCGGATAAGTGCGCGTTGGTCGTCTGCAGCTCCCCGGAGAGCCTCGAGGCGTCCGACAGGGCGGAGTTCTTGACCTCCAACAAGGTCAGGTAGTCGACTCCAGGATCGTGCAGTGCGAAGTCTGACAATCGCAGATTGTTTCGCTTCAGGTCCTCAGGATCGGTCATCCATGGCGCTACAACGAGCATCAGGCCCCCAGGGACCTTCAAGGTTTGCCCTCTGAGCTTCAGCTCGGAGTCAAGCAGTGTCATGACCAAGAACTCAGGCGCGGCGCTCTCGAGCTCTGCGTAGTTGAAGCTCGCGGGAGGACGAATTAGCTGGAAGTGCTGCGAGGCGAGATCGCCCGGCTGGATCTTCGGAACCAACCGTTGGATGGCTGCGCCGTGCTGAAGGATCCGGCACTGATGGTCGATCAGAAAGTGGAACGGAAAGAGCTGCTCAACGTGAGCAGGGCCGAGGCTAATTCCGGCGTAATCATCGGTCATGCTGAATACCGGACTAGGAAGATGTCGTGGTCTGAATGCATCTCGCGGCCCTCGATCAGCTCCACCTCGACAGTGGTGCCGAACTGTTTCGCAAGACCGTGCAGTAGACCTACGACAAAGGGCTGAAGGCCTTGCCTCTGTGAATAGTAATGAAGCCGGAGCGATGCGTCGCTGACATCGGTGACGCGAAATGAAGGCCAGCGCCCACCCTCTTCCCCACTAGAGTACGTGAGGGCGAGACGTGAGTGCATGGCATCCAAGCCTTGGAGAAATTCTGGCAACGACCGCCCACCACGCTCCATCAGCACAGCGTACCCGGCCTTCGATGCGTAGGGAATCCAGTATTCCCCTAACTCGTGCAGCAAACTTCGCGCTTCCACCCCGAGCTCCTCACAAGCCGCTCCGACGAGGCCGTAGGTCACGTCGTCAGAATAGCTCTCCATCCGCATGAACTCATCCGGACAATTAGGAACTCGTGCGACGATGCGTTGCCAGACGTTCTCGCCATATTGGTCCAAGACCATGCTTCGGATCCCGCTGTTGACCATTCCGTACATCGCTACCTCACTCCTCCGAGTTGCCCCGAATAGGGCTTCGTCCCGCTTGATGCCCGAAGGTTGTAGCAGGAAAACTTCTCGACCACGGGCGGGCCAAGATTAATTCTGGCGCGATCATGGCTCACGAGCCGTACCGGACCAGGAATGTGTCGTGGTCTGAATGCATCTCGCGACCTTCGATCAGCTCCACCTCGACCCGAGTGCCCAACTGTTTCGCAAGACCGTGCAGTAGACCTACGACAAAGGGCTGAAGGCCTTGCCTCTGTGAATAGTAATGAAGCCGGAGCGATGCGT
>CP070713.1:2184117-2187289 GCA_020351445.1 Myxococcales bacterium | reverse complement strand
GCCTTCCCCCTAATTCATGACAGCCGGCGGGACCTAATCATTCCCGAGGAATTTCTCGATCACCTGGTCGGCGTTTGTAACTGAATTCATTAGGAATCTCGCCTTGAGCTCCCTCTGTCGCTCGGCCGCGAGACGCGGCCTGCCGTCCCGGGCGAGCGTCTGCATCGCGATGGCGGCTGCAACCGAGAGATTCAGGCTCTCGACGAAGCCGCGCATCGGGATCGAGAACGTCCCATCGGCAAAGCTCCGCATCTTCGGTGACACGCCGCGGTGCTCGTTGCCGAACACCACCGCCAAGCGAGACGTCTCGTGTAGGTCTGCAGGTTGTGTATCAGCGTCCATCGCGGCGACGTAAATGGCGTAACCGTCTTGCTTCAGACGGCGTGCGCAGGCCTCGGCGCTTTCGTACCGCACGACATCCAGCCAACGGTGCGTCCCCTTCGACACCCCTCGAGAGGCCCGAAACCCGTGCTCTCCGACGACCACGTATACTGTCTGGACGCCAAACGCATCGGCGCTTCGCAGTACGGCGCTCGAGTTATGCGGGTCGGCGATGCAATCCAGCACCAACACCAAGCTGTCGGTTCGATTCCGCACGACCTCTTCGATCCGTTCGAGACGCGCGGGTGTGACGACCGGGGAGAGCGCCTCGATGACGACCTCGGCGGGCCGCTCCAGTGCAGGAGGGCCCTCGATCTCGATCACGTCTGGGTCGTCCGCGCGCACCTATTGCGCGGTCTTCTTCGGATCGACGATGACTCCGACCACGAGCGTCCCGCCCTGATAGGTCTGCCCGGCGACGAAAAACGGATCGCCCGCCGAGGCCACCACTTGGAGGAGCGGCAGATAGTCAGACTTGTCCGGCCTGTTGATCGCAGCCTTCACCTTGTAACGCCCGTCCGGCATCACCCTGAGAAGGGTCAGCTTCATCCTGCGGCCGTTCGGCAGCGAAACCAACGCGTCCCTGCCCGGTTTCAGCGTCAGTTTGGGCCGCGACAAGATCTTCATCGAGCGGAAGGAATTGAACGGCGGCCTGCGAAGGGCAGTCATCTTCTTGAGCTGTGGGTCGATGTTGCCCGGCTCCTCTTTGGCCAGGACGACCAACACCTCGGCGGGCACGTTCGAAGCCGAGGGGGTCCGATCCGTCCTCGCCAGCGAGCTGCCCTGAGCGGAAGCTGCGGAGGCGCCAAACAAAATGGCGATCATCAGCAAGTGTCGAATGAGACTCATGGAAGCCCTACCTCTTCGTCATCGATCCAAACCACGGCCAAAGTTTCACCAGCGGCACCTTCGACCCCGAAGATCGTCCCAGTGTTGGAACCGAAGTCGACTTCGAGCACTTCGGAGCCGCGCGCCACGGGCATCGGATCCACCGTCTGTTCTTTCGGCCATGCGATCACGGCCAAGAAGATCGCTGCGGCTGCGGCGAACCCGGTTGCCATCCCACCCCACACCCGGCGTTCACGGCGACCTGGCACGACGCGCAAGGCAGGTTGCTCCTGCCTGGGTTGCTCGATCGGGATCACGGGGGCGCTGATCTCCGTCTCGATCCGCGCGAAGAGCGCGTCGGAGTCGATCTCCCCGGCCCAGTCCGCCGAGACACTCGTCATGGCTTTGCGAAGCTGTTCCCACTCGCGAAGCTGCGCCTTACCCTCCGGCGAGCCTTCGAGGCTACGGCGCACCGCGGCCTCCTCCTCCGGAGCGAGCTCTCCGTCGAAGAACATCTGAAGCTTGTCGTCTTCTGTCTTCGGGCTCTGCATGACTAATCCTCGGGCACCGCCTCCCCCGAAAGATACGGGGCAAGCGCAACCTGCATCTTCTTTCTAGCGTGAAACAGGCGACTCATGACCGTCCCTTTGGGGATTTCCAAAGCCTCCGCCATCTCGTCGTAGCTCATACCTTCGATTTCGCGCAGCACGATCACCGCGCGGTGGTGCTCGGGCAGCTCCTGCAGCGCCGCTTGAATCGCCCCGCCGAGCTCGCGGCGCAGGGCTGCCTTACCCGGGTTGGCGTTCGTGACGCTCGGCACCAAAGCCCCATCTCCCGCGACCTGGCTTTCCTCGTGAAGCGCGCGCTCGTCGAAGTCTAGGCTTTTCCGCCTGCTGGTGCGCCGAACGTGGTCGATGGAGACATTCATGACGATACGATAGAGCCAAGTGTAGAAGCTCGAGCTCCCCTGGAACTTGTGTATGTTTTTGTGGACCTTGACGAAAGCCTCTTGAACGGCATCCAGGGCGTCATCTTCGTTTTTGACCACACCCATGGCCACCGCAAACGCACGACGATGATACTTGTCGAAGAGCGCACGAAAAGCTGCTGAATCTCCTGCTTGTACGCGTTGTACCAAGTCATGATCGCCCTTTGCGGAGGAACCTTCTGAGGCCTCCTCAGATTTGGACGCATTGGACAGCGGTTGATTCACCCAAGATCCTCGACGTTTTCAAGGGGTTAGTCGCCGTCGCGACCCACGCTCGAAGGTCTACGCGCAAAACGCCCTCGAGGCCAGCTTCCGGCGCCGCGCTGCCTTCCGAATCGCGGTTTCGGCTGGTTTTCGGCGGGTAGGCAGCTACCTTCTGCCGGTGCTGGACCTGAGCTCTCTGAATTCTCGTCAGCGCGAGGCAGTCGTTCACGAGGGGGGGCCGCTCGTGGTCTTTGCCGGGGCTGGAAGCGGCAAGACGCGCGTGATCACGTTTCGCGTCGCGCACCTGATTTCCGCGCACGACGTCGCTCCGTGGAGGATTCTCGCCGTCACGTTCACCAACAAAGCAGCTGGCGAGATGCGAGAGCGCTTGCTGGGCTTGCTCGGTGAGCAGGGCGCCGCGGTCCAAGTCGGGACGTTTCATGCCACCTGCGCCCGCCTGCTCCGACGCCACGGAGAGACTTTCGGGATCTCCAAGGACTTCACGATCTACGACGACCAGGATCAACTTGCGTTGGTCAAGCGTGTGCTGCGCGACCTGGGGCTCGACGAGAAGCGCTATCAGCCCAAGGCGATGGCAGGCCGAATCAACCGCGCAAAGCAAGAGGTTCAAGGGCCCGACCACATCGAGACGCCCGACGCTTGGTCCGAGGTCGTGCGCCGGGTGTATGTGACGTACGAAGAGCGGCTGCGACAGGCCCATGCACTCGATTTCGGTGACTTGATCTACCGCACCGTGCGGGCGCTCGAATC
>CP070713.1:2179662-2184017 GCA_020351445.1 Myxococcales bacterium | reverse complement strand
CTGCGGACACCCAGGCACCTGCGTCTAGCTGCGCGAGGCGGGCGGCCACGTCCGGAAGAAGAAGGCGTGCGCCGTCCAAGCCGTCCACCTGCCGGATGCGAACAATTCCCTCAGTAACGCGTTCGAGGCGCAACGAGCGTGACTTCGAGATGAGGTTTTCGATCGCTTGGTGCCGGGCCGCCGCCCGTTCGAGTGCCCATGAGTCGACCTCGGTTTGCCGGACGTAGCGCGCGCGCGTGCCGTACCGAAGCTGAAGCGCGAGATGGAGATCGTGGCCGATCGGGTCGACGTACAGAGCCTGCTCGCCGGGAAGGGATGCCAAGAACTTCTCTGAGACCAACCGCGGGAGCAGCCGTGTTGCGGCTTCATTCCAAGGCGTTGCCTCTTGTGCATGGGCTCCCGGGAGCATGCTGATGATCCGCCGGGCTGCCTCGGTGGCGGCGTCGTCGTCCTGGTCGCGCGCGACCCGTTCCAAGCGCGCCAAGTCTACGCTGGCGCCATTGTTGAGGTCGATCATCAGCTCGAACTGGGACTCGATGTCGAGGTCGGGCCGCTCGCGGCCGAGCGCGTCGGCGAACACGCGCACCACGCGAGAGATGGGACCGTCCTCGGCGGCCTCCCGCTCCGCGACCGAGAGATACTCGGAGAGACATCCCCGTGGGTCTTCCGCGTCCAAGACCTCTTGGATCGCGCCGAAGGGATCGAACCAGCCGAAGCGCCCGAGCTGCACTCGATGGGACCCGTCACGCTCGCGGGTGCAGCCGCCTAGGTGCTCGATCAACAAAAGGCCGAGAAGCGCCCCTGCACCCTCGACGAAGCGATCGTCATCATCGCCATCGGTGTCTCGATCGACGAAATCCTCGAGCTGGGCTGCGAGCCAGCGAACGCCCGGCGCGCCCGCTCCGGGCAAGGGAAGCCGCTGAGAATCGACAAAAACTCGCGCAGCAGGCACGAGGCGGCCGCCAACTTCCTGCAGAGTATTGAGCCAATCCGTCCCCATCAGCTACCCCGCGGTCACGTTAACACGACTCGGGTTGCGCGAATAGACCGCAGGGCGAATGAATTGATCGATGAGCGATCGCGCAAAGGAAGTGACGTTAGACCAGCTCGTCCGCGTTCTCGATCAGGTGCCGTTGGTGTCGAGCATCAAGAACGACTTGAGTGGGCTTCGTTCGTTGCTCTACCGCCGCCGACCTCCTCGCATCGCGGCACTGGGGCTAGCGAGCAGCGGCCGATCGACGCTGCTTCGATCGCTGATCGAACGACGCCAGGTGCGAGATCCGCTGCACGCCGATCATGGGCAGTGGGTACACCTGGAGCACGAGGGAGCCAAGGTGCATTGGTTGGAGATCGACCTGGACGACACCGCGGCACGATCGCAATGGAAGGCGGCGCTCGAAAAAGAATTGCCCGACCTCGTCTTTGTGACCTTCGAGCCCAACAACCTCGACGACGTGGGACGGATCATCGCACGGGCTAAGAGCATCCTCCCCGATGTGCCCGAAGGAAGCGACCCCTTGCGGGTGTTTCCGTTGCTGACCCACTCGGATTTGATCGGTCGTGGTGAGGCCGATGTCGGTGCCGCCCGCAATCGGCTAGAAGCGAAGCTCCGTGATTCGGGGTTGGTCGCCGATCCGCCGCGGGCCGTGTCGGCGATCAGCGGTGAGGGTCTGGAGGGGCTCTCCGAGGCCATGATCCTGGCTCTGCCTGAAGAAACGCGGCTCGAAGCGGCCCGTGCGCTGACACGCGCGCGGGAAGCGCGGATTCGAATCGGCAACGAGATCGTTCAAGCTTGTACGGCGGTTTCCGTCACGGTCGGGCTCACGCCGATCCCGCTCTCCGATATGGTGCTGCTTGGGCCTCTGCAGGCCATGATGGTGAGCTCGCTGGCGTACTTGAGCGGCCGCACCTGGGGGAAGAAGACCGTGGCCGAGTGGCTGGGCAGCTTGGGGGTGGTCGGCGGCCTCGGGATGGGTTTGCGCTTTTCAGCCCAAACGATCGCCAAGCTGGTGCCTGGTGCCGGCAGCGTGGTCTCTGCTGGTGTCGCCGGCGCCGGGACCACCGCCATGGGGCAAAGCGCGATCAAGTACTTCCTCAGAGGTTGACTCGGCCGGGTGGGGCATCCTGCCATTCGACCTCGGCGTCGTAGAGCTCCGCGAAGTGGCGAGCCAGCGGCTCGATGACGTCGGTGACGTAGACCGTCCGGCCGAGTTCGGCGGAAAGCGACGTTACAGCTTTGTCCTGAATCCCGCAGGGAATGATCAGATCAAAGTACGTCAGGTCGCTGTTCGCGTTGAGGGCGAGACCGTGCATCGTGACCCACCGGCTGATCCGCACACCGACCGCGCCGACCTTGCGGTCCGCGATCCACGCGCCGTTCAAGCCCTCGACCCGCGTCGCCGACAAACCGAAATCCGCGCAGGTGCGGATCATCGTCTCTTCGAGCGACCACACGTACTTGCGAACGTCGCGCCGATCCGGCTTGAGGTCGATGATCGGATACGCGACGAGTTGACCGGGCCCGTGGTACGTCACGTCGCCGCCCCGCCCCACTTCGTGCACCGAGACGCCGCGCGCTTCGAGCGCCTCAGCGGGTGCTAGGACGTGTTGCTCCTTGGCCGAACGCCCCAACGTCAAGACCGGGGGGTGTTCCAGCAGTAAGACCGCATCTTCGATCTCGTCAGCGATCCGCTTGGCTTGCAGCTCCTTCTGGAGGCGATGCGCTTCGGCATAGTCTACGGTTCCGAGGCGACAAAACAGCACAGGGAGCCTAGCGGTTCATGATGTGGATCGCCTCGCCCAAGGCATGCTTGAAGGCCTCCATGACGCCTTCACCTAGGGTGGGGTGGGGATGCACCGTGAGCGCGACGTCTTCGGCGAACGCGCACATCTCGAGGGCGAGCGCCGACTCGCTGATGAGGTCGCTCGCTTCGGGGCCGACGATCGCGACGCCGAGGAGTTGATGGTCGGTCTCGTCGATGATGACTTTGATGAACCCGTCGGTCTCGCTGACCGCCATCGCGCGTCCGGACGCCGCGAAGGGGAACTTCCCGATCTTCACCTTTTTACCTTGTGCCTTGGCCTCGGCTTCGGTGATGCCAACGGTCGCGATCTCCGGGTCGGTGAAGATCGCCGCCGGCATGCCGCGATAGTCGCGCGCCGACTTGTGGCCGGCGATCACCTCCGCAGCGATTTCTCCTTCCTTCGATGCCTTGTGCGCCAGGTAGGGCATCCCGGCCACATCGCCGATCGCGAAGATCGAAGGCACGTTCGTGCGCATATGGTCATCGACGAGAATGTGACCGCGCTCATCGAGCTGTACTCCGACGCCTTCGAGTCCGAGGCCCGCCGAGTTCGGCTTGAAGCCCACTGCGACGAGAACCTTTTCCGCTTCGACGACCTGCTCCTTGCCGTCGGTGTCGATGGTAACCTTGGCCTTGCCGCCGGCCTTATCGAGCTTCACGGCCTTGCTTTGGAGATGAATGTCGGCGCCGGCTTTCTTGAGGTGCTTTTGCACCACCCGAACCAGATCGGGATCGGTTCCCGGCAGTAGTTGGTCCATCAGCTCGATGACCGTGATCTTCGTACCGAGCTTCTGATAGACCATGCCGAGCTCGAGGCCGATGACGCCGCCGCCGATCAGCACCATGCTCTGAGGCGCGCGCTGAAGGCTCACCGCTTCGCGAGCCGTGATCACAATCTCGTGGTCCGGCTCGAAGCCCGGGATCTGAATCATCTGCGTACCGGTGGCCACAATGATGCCCTTGCTCGCCGTGTAGGTTTCTTTCGTCCCGTCCGCGTCCGTTACCTCGACGGTGTTGGGGCCCGTGATCGTCGCCGTGCCAATCACGATGGTGCCGCCGTTGCCCTTCACGAGGCTCGTCACCCCGCCGGTGAGCTTCTTGACGATCCCTTCTTTCCACTCCTGCATCTTGGCCACGTCGACCTCGAGGTCCTTGACCGTGATGCCCATGTGCTCGGCGTTTCGAACCTTGTTGGCGAGATTGGCGGCGGCGATCAGGGCCTTCGATGGAATGCACCCCCAGTTGAGGCACACCCCACCCATCGCTTCCTTCTCGACGCAAAGCGTCTTCACACCGAGCTGCCCCAGCCGAATCGCAGCGACGTACCCCCCGGGCCCCCCGCCGATCACGATCGCTTCATAGTCGTTGGCCATCGCGCGCCAGTCTGCATCACCCCCCCCAAGAGCGCCAGCACCATCAAAAAGGGGACAGTCCCCTTTTTGAAAGGGTTAATCCCCAGCGCCAGTGCCAGTGCCAGCGATCACGATGCGGCGATGGGGATTCGCGGATCGAGGTCGGCGGCTCAGGGTTTAGCGGGGCCGCGGTTTGGCG
>CP070713.1:2176927-2179562 GCA_020351445.1 Myxococcales bacterium | reverse complement strand
CGGAACATCTCTACGCCCGTCACCGTCGTCTTTTGCGGGTCCTTGATCCCCAGGATCTCCACCTCGTCGCCCACCTTGATGATCCCGCGCTCGATGCGTCCCGTCACCACCGTGCCTCGTCCCTTGATCGAGAACACGTCCTCGACCGCCATCAAGAAGGGCTTGTCGATGTCACGCTGCGGCTCCGGGATGTGCGTGTCGACCGCGTCCATCAGGCCCACGATCGACTCGATCCACTTGTCTTCGCCGTTGAGCGCCCCGAGCGCCGAACCCTGAATCACCGGGATGTTATCCCCGTCGTACTCGTACTTCGATAGAAGCTCCCGAACCTCCATCTCCACCAGCTCGAGCAAGTCCGGGTCATCGACCGCGTCGCACTTGTTCATGAACACCACCATCGTCGGGACACCGACCTGGCGCGCCAACAGCACGTGCTCCTTGGTCTGCGGCATCGGGCCATCGACACCGCTCACCACCAAGATCGCGCCGTCCATCTGCGCCGCCCCGGTGATCATGTTCTTGACGTAGTCCGCGTGGCCCGGGCAATCGACGTGTGCGTAGTGGCGGTTCGCGGTCTGGTACTCTACGTGACTGGTCGCGATCGTCACCGTCTTGGTGTCGTCTCGCACCGTGCCGCCCTTGGCGATGTCCTTGTAGCTCTTGGCCTCGCCGCCATATTTCTCGCTCATCACCTTCATGATCGCCGCCGTCAGCGTCGTCTTGCCATGGTCGATGTGACCGATCGTGCCTACGTTGATGTGTGGTTTGTCTCGGACAAACTTTTCTTTAGCCATCGTTCGTTCCCTACTTCGTCGTTCTTCTGTGAGGATTCGCGGAGCCCAGGATGAGACTTGAACTCACGACCTCCCCCTTACCAAGGGGGTGCTCTACCACTGAGCTACCTGGGCATAGTCTGATTTGTTCGATCTTTCATCCATACGTTGATTGAGCCCGTAGTAGACGCGGGGGGTGGGCCCATCATCCCCACCCCGCCGCCCCCACGCGAGCGCCTAGGAGCGGGCGAAGGGGCTCGAACCCTCAACATCGGACTTGGAAAGACCGCGCTCTACCATTGAGCTACACCCGCGTAATCTCCGTCTGATCTCCTGGTGGAGGGTGGTGGGTTCGAACCACCGTAGGCATAAGCCGGCAGATTTACAGTCTGCTCCCTTTGACCGCTCGGGCAACCCTCCATAGTCGTTCCGTTTTTCCGAGTAGAGCTGGCGATGAGACTTGAACTCATAACCGCCGGTTTACAAAACCGGTGCTCTACCAGTTGAGCTACGCCAGCATGACGGCGGCGGCTGTACTACGGTCCGGCCCCCGGGAAGTCAAGGGAATCGGGGCTCACGAGCCCGACGACGGAGGCTCGCAGGCTTTTCGATTGGTTCCGCCGTCCACGAAGTTGATGGTCCCACTCCCGACGCAGTTCGCCTCGTTTTCCACCGAACGGTTCCGATTGCAGTCCGGCTTCTCCTGGCAGAGGCGGTAGCAGTAGTTCTTGCCGTTATCGTTGGTGACGCACGCCGAGCCTTCCGGGCATTCGTCATCGGCCATGCAGCCCTCGAGGCCGCAATAGCCGCCCGCGAACTCGGTGAGGCACTCGAGCTCTATCTCGTCCACGACGTCGCACCCCTCACTGGCGGTGCATTCGGCGCCGACCCCGAGGCGGTCGGCTTCCGTACCACCGTCGTTGCCGCAGCCCGCGACCGCCCCCACGAGCAACCAACCACAAACTACATACATTGTCTTACACATACCCACCTTCTACGTTTTTGTGTCATCCGCGCGCGCTCTCGATCCGATTCCGCCCGTTGGCCTTCGCGGTATACATCGCCTGATCGGAGGCCTTGAGCAACCCATCGAGGTCCTCGCCGTGATCCGGAAACGCCGCGACGCCAACGCTGGCCGTGACCGAAAGGTACGGCGCATCGGGGATCTTCATCTTCTCGACCGCGGCGCGGCAGCGCTCGGCGGCACCCATCGCCTGCTTCAAATCGGCGCCGGGGAGAAGAATGACGAACTCCTCCCCGCCGAAGCGCCCGACGATGTCGCCCGCGCGCAACGTCGACTGCACGGCGTGAGTCGTTTGCTTGAGCACCAGGTCGCCACGCGCATGTCCATGCGCGTCGTTGATCCGCTTGAAGTGGTCGAGATCGAGCATCAGGACCCCAAACGGCTTCGCATCGCCCCGCGCCTTGAGCACCGTGCGCTGCATGATCGCCACGGCGAAGCCACGCGTGTAGGCACCGGTCAGCGAATCAAACTGCGCCGCTTCGTAGAGCGTTCGCTCATCCTGGCGCCAAACGCTGATCAGATGATCCATGACGACCGCAAGCGGGATGGAGATTAGCGCTGCAGCAGCGGCGCGCTCGGCGGCAACTTGCGCGAGGTCCGATTGCTCCAGCGACGCTTCGAACAACGAAAGAAAAGGAAGCGCTCCAGCTTCACTTGCGAAGTGGATCGCAAACATCGATGCAAACCAACCGACGACGGCGATCCAAAGCGAGCGGCGCTCGAGAAGCACCATGCCCAAGAGAAGGGCGGCGACCATGATCAGACCGCTCGCGGCGGTGTACGGGCCGATCGCATAACACACGGCGGTGCCGGTGAGGATGTGTGCGGCAACGGTCGT
>CP070713.1:2174137-2176827 GCA_020351445.1 Myxococcales bacterium | reverse complement strand
CCTGTACCCGAGGCTAGGCCAGGTGGTCGGCTCCCCAGAGAACGCCCGACGGCTGCTCCAGCAGGAGGAAAGCCTCATCGTCTTCCCCGAGGGCGCCCGCGGCATCAGCAAAACCTTCGATCAACGCTATCAGCTCACCGATTTCGGCCTGGGCTTCGTGCGGCTCGCGCTCGAAACCCAGACACCGATCGTCCCCGTCGCCGTCATCGGCGGGGAAGAGCAGTATCCCTCGATCGCCGACTTCAAGCCCCTGGCGCGCCTGCTCAGGATGCCGGCCTTTCCGGTGATGCCGCAGATATTCTTCGGCATGATCGCGCCACTCCCCACGAGATACCGCCTCTACTTTGGAGAGCCGTTCCGGTTCGCCGGAGACCCCGACGACGACGATTCTGCAATCGAAGAAAAAGTATGGCTCGTGAAGAGCACGATTCAAAGCATGGTGAACCGCGGCTTGCGTGAACGTAAGGGCGTATTCATCTGACCCGACACCAGTAACGATTTTGGCCGATGCCCGATCCTCAACCCACAAATCGTCACAAGCCAAGCGCACGAAGGGGGCGAGAGCCCGTTCGGAATCGCCCGTCGGCGAGGGCGCC
Source organism: Myxococcales bacterium (assembly GCA_020351445.1). Taxonomy (GTDB): domain Bacteria; phylum Myxococcota_A; class Polyangia; order Polyangiales; family Houyiibacteriaceae; genus SG8-38. The sequence goes on along the minus strand of CP070713.1, from coordinate 2,176,231 downwards.
GGTAGCTCGCGGTGTGTTCAGTCATGGAGTTGAACCCCAAAGGCGAGCGGAGCGATCCGTACCGGCCGCCCCGACCCTGGGCAAGCGCCCGAAGCCGGCTACTGAGGGTGCAGTGTTGATCACCGGCATCTGTGGGCGTCTGGGCAAGCTTCTCGCGCGCGAGCTCCACCGGACCGATCGAGTGGTGGGGGTGGATCGACGCCCGTTTGACGACCGGCCCAAGGACATCGTCCACCATCAGGTCGACATGCGGCGCAAGAAGATGAAAGACATCTTCCGCGGCAGGAACATCCGCGCCGTCGTGCACCTCGGCGTCCTTCACGACCCAAGGCGCAGCGAGAGCGAGCGGCACTCGTGGAACATCGTCGCCTTCCAAAAGCTGCTCGGCTACATGTCGCAGTACGAGGTCCCGAAGCTGGTTGTGCTCTCGGGTGCCAACGTGTACGGGCCGCAGCCCAACAACCCGCAGTTCCTCACCGAGGACGCACCCCTGCTCGGCGCCCAGCATTACGGCGGGATGCGCGACCTGGTCGAGCTCGATATGCTCGCCCAAAGCTTCTTCTGGAAGCACCCGGGCACGGAGACGGTCGTGCTCCGGCCCTGCCACATCGTCGGCCGGGTTCACAACGCAGCCAGCAACTACCTTCGCCTCGAGCGGCCGGTCATGGTCATGGGCTTCGACCCGATGACGCAGGTCGTCCACGAACGGGACGTCGTCCGGGCGATCCGGCTCGCGCTTCGTCCCGGTCTCCGAGGCATCTTCAACATCCGGGGCCCAGGGGAAATGCCGCTTTCCCATCTGGTGCGCCAAGCAGGCGGGCGCCCCCGTCTGGTTCCCTCGCCGATTGCAAAGGTTGCCCTCGACCAGCTTTGGAAGCTGCGGCTCAGCTCGTTTCCAGCGCAGGAGCTCGACCACCTACGGTATGTGTGCATGGTCGACGACTCGCGGGCCCGCACGGAGCTGGAGTACGAGCCCGCACATTCGATCGACCGCGTGCTCAAGGACGTCCGGCGGTTGCGCTATCAGTTGGACTAGCGGCACTTGCCGTCGATGCAGCTCTCCCCATCGGGGCAGTCGCTCTGGATCCGGCAGTCGCTCTGCAATTCGCTTTCGGCGTAGCAGAGGTTATCCGGCCCGCAGAGCGGCACCTGGCCGTCGTATGACGCGCAGAGGTCATCGGGTTCCGGCGCGGTGATGTCGCATTCCGTGCGGCACAGACCCTCCACGCAGAGGCTGCCATCGCAATCCGCGTCATCGCGACAGAAGGGCGTGGGCGCCTCGGGGTCAGGGCTCGTACGCGGCCGGCAGAAGCCCTGTGCGTCGCAGACCTCGATGGCGGCGTCGCAACCCTCGTCGCAGCGTCGCAGGCAGGTTCCCTCGACGCAGTTGGTCTTCAGATCGGGGCACTGGCTGCTGTCGATGCATTCCCCAACGATCGGCTGACACAGGCTATCTTCGCAAGCGGTGCCGGTCGGACAGGTGGTGTCGGGACCGCAGAGGAGCCGGCAGCGGTTGTTGGCGCAGGTGAACCCGGCGGAGCACTGGAAGTCGAACTGGCAGGTCTCCGCGACCGGCGTGCACGAGTTCTCGATGCAGAGCTCACCGGTGGCTGTACCGCCGGTGCAGTCGCCGTCGACCAAGCAGTCGCCGTCGGTCTCGGGTCGGCAGCTGTCCCGGAAGTCGCACTCGAAGCCGGACATGCAGTCGCCGTCGACGGTGCATTCGGCGATCGCGGGAATGTAACAACCGCCGTCGGCACGATCGCAGTAGCTGCCGACCGGGCAATCACCGTCGGTGAGGCAGATCCCAAAGTCGTAAGCGATACAGCTGCTTGTTCCCGAATCGCAGAACGTGTCTGAAGGACAATCGAAGTCGCTCTGGCACGAGACTTGGACATCCCGCTGCACGGGCTCCGGTCCGTAGACGGGACAGCCGACGAGGAGTAGCAGCAGAGGGAGGAGGCGCTGGGCTAATTCCCGGGATATTAATGGGCAAATAAGTTATAGCGAGATAACAAACCCCACATAACACAACGAGGATCAGCAATATTAGCAGAATTAGGCGAAATATGTTGCGCCTTGGCGCTTCTTCTT
>CP070713.1:2170991-2174037 GCA_020351445.1 Myxococcales bacterium | reverse complement strand
ATGGAGCGCCATCACGACATGAAAGATCTCGCTCCTCGTGATGTAGTCGCGCGGGCGATCGAATACGAGATGAAACTCCTGGGCGACGATTGCGTCTACCTCGACATGACCCATGAGCCCACGGAGTTCATCCTCGAGAGGTTTCCAAACATTCACGCGCGATGCCTTCAGTACGGGATCGACATGACGAAGGAACCCATCCCCGTCGTTCCGGCCGCGCATTACATGTGTGGCGGCGTCGTGGTCGACGACGAGGGCTGCTCGACCCTGCCTGGCCTATGGGCCGTGGGCGAGGTGACCTGCACGGGCCTCCACGGTGCCAATCGCTTAGCGTCCAACTCGCTCCTAGAAGGCTTGGTCTACGGTCACCGCACCGCGATCGCTGCTCAAGAAGCTCTCGAGGCGATGCCCGAAGTGACACCCGCCGATGTGCCGGACTGGGACGTCGGCGAAGCGGTCCCGAGCGACGAGGCAGTCGTCGTGTCTCAGAACTGGGATGAGATACGTCGCTTCATGTGGAACTACGTGGGCATCGTTCGCACCGACCGCCGTTTGCGCCGAGCCGCCCGCCGAATCGCCATGCTGCAAGACGAGATTCGCGAGTACTACTGGGCCCACCTGGTCAATCGCGACATGCTGGAGCTTCGAAACATTGCCGACGTGGCGGAGCTGATCATCCGTTGCGCAGGCTTCCGCAAGGAAAGTCGTGGGCTGCATTACAATTTGGATTACCCACACGCGGGCGACGAATGGCAAGGCGACACCCGCGTGTCCAAGGACACGGCTCCTCACATCGTCGACGAATGAGCTTCCGGGTTTTCGGACTGCTATCTTGTAGGAACGCGTCTCGTGCGCGTTCTTACTTTTGGGGGAGAGATGCGTTTCCTTCTTGTCCTAGTGGTTTCATTTTCATGCTTGGTCTCGACGATGGGCGTCGATGCCCAGAGCCCGCAATCGCGGGAAGCACGAATCGCCCAGGCGAAAAAGGCGTTTGCCACGGGCACACGGGCGTACGCGAATGGGGAGTTCGAGAGCGCCTTGGCGAGCTTCCGGCGCGCCTACGAGCTGACCAGTAGCCCGGATCTTCTCTACAACATCGCCACCGTGTCGGATCGCATGCGGCTCGATGAGGAGGCCCTCGAAGCGTACGAGGGTTATCTCAAAGCTCGACCGAAGTCTGTCGATCGGGAGCACGTGGAAGGCCGAATCGACGTCTTGCGTGCAGCGATTGAAGCGCGCAAGCGTGCAGAGCTCGACGCCGAAATCGAGGCGAGAAAAGCGGCGATAGACGCAGCAGCGAGGGTCAAGGCGGAACGGCCTCTCACCGAGTACGTGGGGCCGGGGCCGGGGCCTTGGATCACGATCGGAGTTGGGAGCGCCGCGATCGTGACCGGGGCGGTGCTCGTCGGGCTCGGTCAGAGAGACCAGAACAAGGTCGAAAGCGCCGCCCCAGGGTCGAGCTATGCGATGGTTCAGGAGATGGCGGACCGAGGACCGCGGCGCACCAAGGCCGGCGTCGCGCTCATGAGCGTGGGAGGTGTCGGCGTCATTGGCGGAATCATCTGGCAGCTCACCGGGGGTCACGAGGAGGCGATGCCTGAAGTGAGCATCGGCCCGACCGGCGTTTCGGTGAAAGGAACATTCTAATGCGACTCCGCTGTGCGTGGATACTCGGTCTCATTGCTCTCGGCGGATGCGACATCGCGATTCCAAACGGTCTCTTTGGCTGTGGGCAGCCTTCCGACTGCCCCACGGGCTACTTCTGCTGGAACAGCGACAGCCGTTGCTACGATTCCAAAGAGCCCAGCTGTGTGCCCAAGAGCTGTGATCAGGTGATCGGCGAATTCGCCTCCCTTGGGATTCCGATCGAATGCGGCTCGCTCCCGGACGGGTGTGACGGGTCGATCGAATGCGGTAGTTGCCCGGAGGGAACGGTCTGCGGTGCGAATGGCGAGAACTTTGTCTGTGGATGCGAGGAGAACACCTGCGCCAACTTCGGGGGCGGCGCAGAGTGCGGCTTCGTTCCGACTCGCTGCGGCGGGGAGCAGCAGGCGATCGATTGCGGTGCCTGCGTCGGCGACGGCTTCACGTGCTCCGACAACAAGTGCACATGCCCCGCAGGCGAGACCTGCGGCTGCCCCGGTGGCGAACCCACGTATCCATGCGCCCAGAACGACTGCTCGCCTCCGGGTGGCCTTCCTGACGGTTGCGGGGGCGTCACGCACTGCCCGCCGTGCGCAAACGGCGGGGACTGCGTCCTGTCTGACGACCTCCAGTATAAATGTCTCGGCGACTGCACGTGCGAGGCAACGGGCGTGGAATGCGGGAGCGCCACGATCTGCGGGTCGCCCACCCTTTGCGGCACCTGCGCGGACAACGGTTTCGCAGATGGGTACCGCTGCGAGGCCGGACGCTGCGTCTGTGAGGACTTGTTCGAGTACAACGACTCGTTCAAGAGCTTTGCCCTGATCTGCGGAGAGGGAACCCCGCTCAACTGCATGCAGGACGCATGGGGCGTCGAGGTCCAGGCCACGCTTCATAGCGAGAACGACATCGACTACTACGCGCTGCAAGTGCTCGACGCTCCCACGCCGATCATCGCCGAGGCCTACGGCGGGTTCAGCGGCCGACTGGTCTACATGACCTATCTATGCCCCGACGGCTTCGAAGGCATGGACAAATGCTCGGGCTCGATCGACTCGATCGAGGGCATCAAATTCTGTTTTGGTGACGGCGACATCGTCGGCATCGAGCGCCGTTGCGACGGTAGCGCCAGCTCGGCGATCGGGACCGTCCTGATCGGCGTCGAATCCAGGGAGTTCCGAAGCGACTGCGATCCATACGGATTGAGGATATTCGCCACGTACGCATCCGAAATCCCGGACTGAGTAGATGTACAATTACTCACGGAGAACGGCATGCGACGGACGTGCTCGCAGGTACACCGGGGCTCGGGAAAACACGACACGCGAGCGAATGCCAACTGTCCCACCGGAGAACGGCTCGCGACGGGCGTGCTCGCGATCGGGGCCCGCTCGGCCGTCTT
>CP070713.1:2168235-2170891 GCA_020351445.1 Myxococcales bacterium | reverse complement strand
TCTCGAGCGTTCGGGCCGAGAGGGTCAGACCAAGCGGGTCGTCGAGGTCGGCCCAAAGGCCTGTCGGCTCATCGCCCACCTCCGGGATGAAACCTGCCTCGGTAGCCTCTGCGACCAGGGCCTCCATCGAGTGTCGCGGTAGCGGGTGTTCTGGCCGTTCGACGCTCGAGGAAACCACGCCGCGCGCGAACCGCTGGACCTCGCCGAGCACGGTTTGAAGGTCTTCCTTGTTGAGTAGGGCTTCCATCGACACCTCCTGACTTCCCCAAAACAGTAGTCGTCGGTGGGCTCCCCTCCTACGTGATCCCCGGCCAAAGAATTCCTGTTTTCGGACAAAGATCCGGCGCCTTCATTCGCCGTGGTGCGAGCCTACTTTCTTCGTCGGTGCTTCTTTCCGCCGCTCTGAGCCTTCGCTGGCGTGTACCAAATCGGTGAGGTGTAGGCCCGTTCCTGCGTCGAAGTTGGTACGCCCTCGGGCAACGGAACGCCGAATCGGAATGCGTCGTAGGTCGACCACCGAGGCGTCGGGATCTCGATCACGCGCGCGTAGTAGAAAGCGCGCTGTTCGGGATCGAAATCGGGGTCGGTCCAGACCACGGCAAGCTCCGACGCGCCGATAGTATTGGTCCAGGTTGCGCTTTTGACATCGACCGTGTTGCCCACCGGCGGCACCTTGCCATCGGCACCCTTTTTGCGGTCGCCGGACCAGGCGACAGTGTAGACTTTCTCGTGCGTCTTCCCGCCCTCGAGCCAGCCTTTGACGATTTGGATTCGATCCAGGTTGGCGCCAATGGGGTCGCGAACCGCGTAGACCATGAAGGTCGGTGACTTCTTGCTGGGAGCGGCGGTTAGATCGCCGCCCATCGGCACACCCTTGGCGTAGCCGGCAAAGGCCGGTTGGCGACTGTTGAGGTCCTGCTTGGTGTAGTTCCAACCACCAAAGAAACGTACCATCAGGCGGCTGCCGGTGGTCGCGTAGGTTTCTTTGCGGGCCATGGCGTCGAACAGGGCCTCCCGCGTGTTCTCGGTAGCCCATACCGCCGCCAGTCCCGACGCGACTTGCTGCCAGCCCATGATGGAACCTGCGTCGGTCTGCATGAAGAGATGACTCATGCGCTCGGGCCCGGGCTCGGCGCCGGTGTGCTTGCCGAAGAAGTTGTCTTCCCCGGCGGTCGCCAGCGAAGTATGGCTGTCGGTGGAGCCGATCATGCCGAATTTGTATGGGTTGGTGCCCAGCCGCGCCTCGATCGCCAAACCGCGCTTGAGCGCCTCGCGCGCGTACTCACCGGCGAGCATGTCGTTGGTCTTGGCCACGGACACGTCGAGGTTCCCGATGTCCCAGTTCTCGTAGTCGGCAAATTCGTCGTTGGGCGACAGGAACGGATGAGATTCACCATCGCCTTTGATCTGAGTCGCCTCGTACAGCGGCTCCCAGCGGGCCCGCTGCGTCACGTAGGTCTTGTCGAGACGCTTGCCGTCGTACTGCTTCGTCAGGGGAAACATGATGCCGTTGGCGAGGTTGCCGTTGTGGGCGATCGCTAGGACGTCTCCGCCAGTCTTCTTCTCGTAGTCTGCGAGCCATTTCCAAAGGTCGCGGGGATTGGTGCTGCCTTGGGGCGGAATCGTCGTGAAGGGCACCGTTTGCCCGGCCTTACGACCATCGTCGCGGTAGATGACCACCCGATGCATGTTGTTGCCCGTCACCAGCGAGGTCCATTCATAGCCGATGAACGCCGTAAAGCGACCGGGATCGTTGTAGCGTTCTGCTGCATCGATCGTCTTCGCCCAGGCGCTCTTATAGGGGGCCGAATCGGGAAGATAGACCAGCGACGGCGGAAACTTGCCCTGCGAGAACAGGCCGATTAGCTCCAGGGCGACGCCGACACCCTCACCCCTCTTGATGCGCTCGTACCAGTCTCTTCCGGTCGGATCCGAGATGATATGCCGTTCGCCCGCACGCAGGTCCGGGAAGAACCCCATGTTGTCCGAGTGATCCGCGATGACTAGAAAATCGAGCGGGCGGGACAACCGCGCCGGCGTGCCGTTCGTCGAAACGACTTCATCACCGCGAGCAAACCGATACGCCGCGTCGAGTCCGAGCCGATTTCCAAAGGCCCCTGCATCCATGGAAATATCGGTGTGCAGGTGCGTGTCACCCCAAAACGGCCGGCTCGGAAAACCCCGCCCGGCGTAGGGCGAGTAGGACTTACCGGTATAGGACTTGGAGAGTACCGCCTCGGCGTCTTTGGGCGGCGGCACCTGAGCAACCACGCCTGCCACTGCAGTCAGGGCACACGCTAGCAAGACACCGAAAGAGACCTGCTTCATGACTTTCCTCCTGGGCAAGGCTACTTGTGCACCCGAATCGATTCCAACAGCTTTCTCACCTTGGCTTTGGACTTGGGGTCCTCTCTCGTCAGGATCCCCGTTATCACGTAGAGCGTTTCGTCGACGAGGAGAGCGATCGCGATGCCCCGGTATCCCGGGTGGTCTTTGTCTTCATAGTCGGGGACACGGAACTCGAGGACGACGGCAGGCTCTCCGCAGATTTTGGTTCTCTTCTCAGAGGTTTTCTTTGCGAGATACTCCCCGAGAATGCCTTCCGCTGCGTTGCGGAGGATCTTGTCGGTGCCGGCAAAGGTGAGGGCCGCGCGCG
>CP070713.1:2164845-2168135 GCA_020351445.1 Myxococcales bacterium | reverse complement strand
GTAGCGCCGATCTCCAATCGGGAATGTGATGGATGATCCCGAAATCGAAGACGGCATCATAGGTTTCGTCCTCCGCTTGGATCGCCGTTGCATCGCCGGTCCAAAGCCGAACCCGGTCGCCAAAGCGCTCCAGCCGCGCCTCGGCGCGACGAACCATATCTTCATCGAGGTCAAACGCGTCCAGACGGTCGGCTCCGAAGAGTTCCAAGATGATTTCCGCGCCCACGCCGCGGCCGCATCCGATTTCGAGAGCGTGCCCACCATTCATCACGCCACCCATATCCCGAAGCCGTTTGGCCTCGTAGTGGCGCTGCACCGCGGCGCGCAACGGATTGTTCATCAGGAGCTTTTCGGCTTTGTTCAGCAACATGGCAGTTGGAGCTTGAGTAATATGCCTGCTTCTCTGGGACAGGTCATTCGGCGATATCGCTCGAACTGGTCGGCGTTGGCGGAGAGGAGGGGTTGTTATTGAAAGTTCTGCACTGCCCAGACTTGTCCGCCCGGGGTTTCGTAGAACCCGCACGCCACCATCGAGTACGACGGATTGGTCATGTTGATGTAGTGGCCGTGCTGCGAGTACGGCTCCCCCGGGCCCTCATCCCACATCGCTTGCAGGCAACCTGAAATGACCGCGTCGATCGAGCCCCAGCCCGGGCATTCATTTTGAGCCCAGCCTCCCGGGGAGCAGATGCCATCGCTGAAACCCGCGTGGGGGCTTCGCGTGCTGTCGTATTCGGCGTGCTGGTCCGCGCAGCTTTCGCCTTCAGTCCAACGCTGCAACGGGGGCAAGCACTGGCACTCCGATCGAAGCTGGTTGATGCGCCGGACGCAGTCCTCTTTAGGGTCGCCGGTGCTCGGCAGCGTGGCTGGCTGACAGTTTGCAATTGGCGCATCGAGAGGCCCTTCGTCACATGGGGAGCCACCCGTTCCTGCGGTACCCGACGTGCCACCCGTGCCGCCGGTACCCGCCGTGCCATCCGTGGCGCCGGTACCCGCTGTGCCGCCCGTGGCTCCAGTACCCGCTGTGCCGCCCGTGGCGCCGGTACCCGCGCTGCCACCGATGCCACCGATGCCACCTGCACCCGATGTGCCGCCAGCGCCGACGCGAATTCCTCGGAAGTCACCATTGCCTTCGCCGCCGCACCCGAGGCCGAGCGCGGCGATCATCAGGCAGGCAGCAAACACTGCTGCAACCCTCCATACCAACGCTAAGAATGCCCCGATGACGACCCCCGTGTGAAGCTAGCGCAGCGATCCAAATCGGCTCGCCGTACCCCCCAGTCTTGCAGTTGGAACAACTACACCCAAACGAGAATTGCGCCGCGATAGCCGCTTCGCCGCCGTGCCGTTCTCCGGGCGGGCGTCATGAGCGCCCGCCTTTTTTCAAAGCGCGAGAGCGAGCTGGGAGCTGCGCCGATCGCCCTACCCACTTGTCTCAGAACAGGACGACGGGCGCGTATCGGGGGAGTGTGATGAAGTTGATGTGGGGGTTTGCGGCTTGTTTGGCTTGGAGGAAGGGGAGGAGGTTTTCGGAGCCTTTGGAGAGCAATGCGGCTGCGCGGACCATGCCGGTGAAGGGTCCTTCGGCGGGGCCGGTGAGGCTGTCCCAATGGATGGGGATGACGCGGGTGGGGTTTGTGCGTTCGACGGTCTCTTTCCAATAGCTCTCGCGGTAGGCGTCGGTTTGGGAACCGAGCGCGCCGACGCCCAGGAAGACGACGTCGGCATCGTAGCCTTCGAGGGCACCCGCGACGAAGCCGGCGCTGCCTAGGATCAGCCATGTCCCCTTCGGGTGCGCGACGTGGAGCACGTACGCCTTGCCGACCCTGTAGTCGAACGCGGCGACCGGCGGGGTGAGCGGCGCGTCGATCTCCGGATCTCCGAGCGCGCGGGCGGCCATCTCGGGGTCGGGAAACTGAAAATGACGCAACTCGATCGGGGTCACCGTGAACTTCCCAATCGCGATGGGCTCGCGGTCGACCACCACGCGGATTTGCTTCTCGGGAAGCCTCCACCCGCGCCCAATGTTCGCCGTCGACTCCGAACCGAGCAGCACCGCACCCGTCCGCTTCGCCACCTCCGGGGAGTCCATCGCATGGTCGTAGTGCGAGTGGAGGGCAAAGACGGCCGCCAGCTCGTCGACCTCATTGCGCTCGAGGCCGTTTGTGATCGCGTCGAGGTCGGGTTCGATTTTACCAAAGAGGACCTGAAGGGGTTTCGGGCGTGAGAACCAGCCGTCGGTCATCCAGGTGGTTTCGCCGTCGGAGAAGACGAGGGTTGCGGTACCGGTGTAGCGGACGGTGAGGGCGTCGGTGGGAATGGTTTGCGAGGGAGGGAGTGCCCAGTTGGGATCGACGGGGGGCGGTTGGTAGGTGGTGAGGAGGAAGTCCGCGGCGCCGAGAGTGATGGCGAGCAGGGTTCCGACGCTGAGGAGGACAAGCCGCGTGATGCGGTGCTTCATCGGCGGATGGTAACCCGAACTGAAGACGTGGGCGCATCGATGCAGTCAGGGGCGTCTACCCCGAGCGGCTTCGCTTCGGGGGCAAGGAAGGAACCTCGTTGGTTACGTCCACCATGAGTTGGCGAAGCCAGCGGTGGGCTGGGTCTTCGGTGAAGCGGGGGTGCCAGATCATCGTGATGGCGTGTTCGGGGATGTCGAGAGGTGCGGGGCGGGACGCCAATGTCGACCCGGTGGAGCATTGGCTGAGGCTCGAGGGTGCGGTGAGGACGAGGTCGCTCTGGGCGATGACTTCGAGGGCGGTGGCGAAGTGGGGGACGCGGAGGGCGATGCGGCGTTGCAGGCCTCGTGCGTGGAGGATGCGGTCGACGACGCCGGGGCCCTCCCCGCCGGGTGAAACGAGGATGTGATTGAGGCGAGCGTATGCTTTGAGGGTGAGTCGGCGGCTGGCGAGTGCGGGGTGGTCGCTTCGGACGAAGCATCGAAAGGAGTCTCGAAAGAGTGTGCGGCTTTGGAGCTCGGCATCGACTTGGGTGCCGAGGTCGAAGGGGTGTGGGTCGAGGAGCACCGGGTAGATCGCGAGGTCGACGTCGCCGGTTTCGAGGCTATCGGTCAGACGCGTTGGCGTGGGGGCAACCGCGAGATCGACGCCTGGTGCTTGTTGGCCGAGCCGTTGCAGGAGCGTAGGCAAGACGAGCGCGTCGAACAAGTCGGGCGACGCGATGCGGAAGGTGCGGCTTGCGCGCTCGGGTGTGAACGGTTGAGGTTCGGCGAGTGTCCGGGCGAGGCTGACCAGACCGCTGCGCAAGGGAACGGCGAGAGCTTCGGCCCG
>CP070713.1:2162150-2164745 GCA_020351445.1 Myxococcales bacterium | reverse complement strand
TCATTCACCTGAAGCTCTGCGTGCTCATGCGAGATCGATTTGTGGTTGATCCAGATGTCGAGGCGCTCGTCGCGACCGATGCGAAGCGCCGGCTTGCTCAACGTGAACTCCGCCCCCGCCGCGGGCTCGTTCAGCACGACCAACCTCGGGGGCGGCTGACTCTTCGGTTTCGGCGAAGGCATCGTATTTGCCGTCGCAACGATGTCTGAATGAAAGGCGAGCTCGTAATCACCAATGCCTAGCTGATCGCCGGCGGCGAGCTCTGCCTTGGCGTCGATCCGCTCTCCGTTGAGAGTGACGCCATTGTAGGAGCCCAGGTCCTCGACAATGTAAGATCCATTACGGTTCAGGAGCCGTGCGTGACTGCGCGACACGTTCCGCTCGGTGAGCCGAATGATGTTGCCCTCCTCACGGCCGATCGTGATCTCGTCGCGGAGAAGCGGCACGACGGTGGTGTGACCTTCGTCGTCCGAGATGACGAGCTTATACATCGTGGCGACCCAAGAGCGTTTTCACCCGCAGTTTCGCGGGCTTGAGGGCATGGTACTCTGGCCGGCGGGGGTGTCAATCTTGCCTCGCCAACGGGAGCTCGATTATCAGACGATCGTGGAGCGGCCCCGTGGGCCGGTGGGTTCGAGCGTCCAGCTCGACGTCTTCCGCAAGGGTGAGGTAAATACGGTCGTCGTCATGCGCCAACCTTACAGCAAATGAGCGAAGTCGAACGAACACTAGGCGTCATCGGAGGAAGTGGGCTCTACGAGCTCGAGCGTCTGACCGACGTGAAAGAGCTGGAGATGACGACCCCATTCGGAGCGCCTTCCGACGCGATCATCGCGGGGAACCTCGGCAGCACCCGGATGCTCTTTGTGCCCAGGCACGGCCGAGGCCATCGCATTCCTCCGCACCGGATCAACTACCGAGCCAACGTTCTCGCGCTCAAAATGGCCGGAGCGGAGCAGATCCTCAGCGTGTCGGCCGTCGGGTCGATGAAAGAGGACATTCATCCGGGAGACATGGTCGTCGTCGATCAGTTCATCGACCGCACGAGGCATCGCACCGACACCTTCTTCGATGATGACGGTGTGGTGGCACACGTGGAATTCGCTGAGCCGATCGACGCGCAGCTCGCGAGCTCGCTGACCGGCGCAGCAAAGAGAGCCGGAGCGACCGTGCACGAGGGTGGGGTCTACCTGTGCATGGAAGGCCCACACTTTTCGACGCATGCTGAATCGCAGCTCTACCGGTCCTGGGGCGTTTCGGTGATCGGCATGACGAACTTGCCCGAAGCGCGGCTCGCTCGCGAAGCGGAGCTGCCCTACGTGACGCTGGCCATGGCGACCGACTACGACTGCTGGCACGAAGGACACGATGCGGTCACGGTCGAGGCTGTCATTGCAGTGATGCAAGGAAACGTAGCAAAAGCGAAGGAAATCATCGTCGAGCTGGCCGAAGATGTGCCCGACCCCTCGGGGCGCCCGGCCACTTCGGCCCTCGCCGCCGCCATCATCACCAGCCCCGATTCGATCTCAGCGGCCACACGCGACAAGCTACGGCCACTGATCAAAAAGTATGTACCCTGAAAGGCACCATGTCCTCGCTTCTCGTCGTCGGTTCCGTCGCTTTTGACACCATTCACAATCACCTCGGCTCGCACGACCGAGTCATCGGTGGCTCGGCCACCTACGCGTCGCTCGCCGCAAGTCAGCTTGCGCCCGTCCGATTGGTCGGCGTGGTGGGCAAGGACTTTCCTCGCAAGGCAGTCGACATGCTTCGCAACCGCGGCATCGACACCGCGGGGCTCGAAGTGGCAAATGGCAAAACGTTCCACTGGGAAGGTCGGTACTCCGACGACCTCACGTCTCGAACGACCATCCAGACCGACCTCAACGTCTTTGCGGACTTCAACCCGAAGATCCCAGCCTCGTTTCGTGATTCGGAGTTCGTGATGTTGGGCAATATCGCGCCCCAGTTGCAACTGCACGTGCTCGAGCAGGTGGAAAGACCCCAGCTCGTCATCGCGGACACGATGAACCTGTGGATCGACACGGCGCTCGACGCGTTGAAAGAGCTGCTCACTCGAATCGACATTCTCGTCATCAACGAGGAAGAGGCTCGGCAGCTGACGGGTTATCATCACCCCCTTGCCGTCGCCGAGGCGCTGCGCACCTTCGGCCCTGAAACGGTGATCGTGAAGCGTGGGGAATACGGCGCGCTTCTGTTCCTGGACGAAGACATCTTCTGCGCCCCCGCCTACCCACTCAAGGCGGTGGCGGACCCCACCGGCGCGGGTGACTCGTTTGCGGGCGGCTTCCTCGGGTACCTCGCGGAGAACGGTCATACGGACCTCCGCCAGGCCGTGATCTGCGGCTCCGCCACCGCGTCCTTTTGCGTTCAAGACGTCGGCACCGGAGCGCTGCAGGACCTCAGCCGCGAACACCTCGAGAAGCGAATCCGAGATTTCCGAGAGCTGACCTGCTTCTAGCGATCTCGGCGCGCCGTTTTCTTGACCGTGGCAGCGCGAAATCGACACTTCGGTCTTAGGAAGGAACGGCCATGAACCTAGACGAGCTCAAGGGAACCCTGCGCGGCCTCGTG
>CP070713.1:2158353-2162050 GCA_020351445.1 Myxococcales bacterium | reverse complement strand
ATGAAGCAGACCAGCGCGGTGTAGTAGTGCTCGGCTCGCGATGCGAGGAAGAGGGTCTTGTCGGTGATCCCAAGGAGAGGGAGGAGGATGAGCGTGGGAATGAAAAGCTCGATTGAGAGCTCGGGCGCGACCAATGCCCGGAACAAGAACACCATGTGGGCGACGTAGAGCACGACATCGAGCGCGGTGCGTCTGGGGCCGCCGAAGATCGGCAGTCCAGGGAACAAGGGGACCTTGGTCGTGCCCGGCCTGCAGAAGTAGAGCGGGCCGCCAAACGGTGGGTTGTATCGACCGGTGAGCGGTCCACTGCCACACCCGAGTCCGAGCCCCTCGAATGCCATGCTCCACAGGACCGCCTTCTGAAACGCGACCGGTTCGTAGTACCAGGAGCCGAAACTGCTCAGCTCGCCAAGCCCCGGCGTGAACGAGCAGAACAAAGTCCACATCCAGACGTAGAAGACGATCTTGAGGATGTACACGATGTAGATCGGCCACGGGGTTCCGTACCCCTGCAAGGCCCAGGATTGGCACACCATCTTCACTCGCTCGGGAAACGGCTTGGTCTGCCATTCCCGGATGTCGTAAGGAGGGGGGATTGGGTTCAGAAGAGCCATGGCCGGCATGCTATCGATGTGCGCGGCGGCTGTCACCGCCTTGACGACGGGGGCGGCGCAAACATTGCGCCGCTGCTCAGTGGGTCCATTTGGCCTTGGCGGGCGTGCTATGCCAGGGTGATCGGAGCGAGGACGCGATGGGAAAGAAGCAAAAGCAGCACTCGGTGGAAGCGAGCGCTTTGCCGCCTCTTGGGCGCGATGCGATCGCGCCCAAGAGGCCAAAGTTGAAGAGGACCGAATACGACAAGGCCATGGCGGAATTTCAGGTGGAGCTCGTGAAGCTCCAAAAGTGGATCCAGACGCAGGGTCTCAAGGTGGTCGTCATCTTCGAGGGGCGAGACGCGGCGGGGAAGGGCGGCGCCATCACGCGGCTGACGCAAAGCCTCAATCCACGCATCTGTCGCGTCGAGGCGCTTGCCACGCCGACCGAGCGCGAGCGTACCCAGTGGTACTTCCAGCGCTACGTGGAGTATCTTCCGGCGGCCGGTGAGATGGTTTGCTTCGATCGGAGCTGGTACAACCGCGCGGGTGTCGAACGGGTGATGGGTTATTGCACCGAAGCGGAGTACCGGGAGTTTCTTCGGTCGTGCCCCGAGTTCGAGCGGATGCTCGTCCGCTCAGGGATCATTCTGATCAAGTACTGGTTCTCGGTCAGTGACGAAGAGCAAGAGCGCCGGTTCCAGAAGCGCATCCAAGACCCCATCCGGCGTTGGAAGATCAGCGAGGTCGACTTGCAGTCGCGCAGGTACTGGATCGATTACTCCAAGGCCAAAGACGAGATGTTCGCCCATACCGACATCAAGCAAGCGCCCTGGTACGTCGTGCAAGGAGACGATAAGCGGCGCGCTCGCCTCAACATGATTGCGCATTTCCTCAGCTTGATTCCGTATCAGGAAGTCCCAGAGCCACATCTGAAGCTTCCCGCGCGGCAAAACAACATCAAGTACGTGCGGCCTCCGCTCAGCGACCAGAACTTCGTTCCCGAAGTGTTCTAAGAAAAAGGGGACAGTCCCCTTTTCGAAAGGCTTATGACCTTCCTCGGCACCGCAGGCTCGTAGTTCTTCTCGCAGGATGCCTTCGGCGGCAATTGGTCCCGCCCCACCACCCCCACACTATCGCCTACCCCTTTTTAGAAGAGCCAGCCGAGGAGGAAGCGAAAGACGTGACTGTTGGTCCGGAAGTCGGTCTTCGTCGCGCTGTTCATGCTGATGGTGTAGTTGAAATCGAAGTTGAGCGGGCCCAGGTCGAACTGGGTCCCCAGTCGAAAACCTGCAACGTAAATGGCGAATGGATAGCCGGGGACGTCTTTCGGCTTGAACTTGAGCGCTTTGCGGTTGCCGTTGAGGTCGACGAAGCCGCGGATGTTGAACTGACTGACCCAACCCCCGTAGATGAACAGTTTGAAGTACGGGTTAGCGTAGGGGACGTAGCCCGCCGTAAGTGGGATCTCGAGCGAGTTCATTCGTGCGGTCTCTCCGAGCAATTCGTCGATTCGGCTGTCCGGGTTCTGGTATTTGCCGATAGCGACGAGCTCTTCGCTCACATCGAAGTAGAACCGGCTGAACCCGATCGCCATCTCGCCGAAGATCTTTCCCGCTCGGACGCGGGCAGAGAGAAACAAGCCCCAGTTCGCGAAGGTTGCAGGGGTGCGACTGCCCACCGTGACCGTGTCGGGCGGTGGATTCCAGTTCGGAATTTCGATGTCGGGTACCCGCGGAACCAACGTCGTCGAGCCGACGCCGACCGCGACTTTGACGTCCATCTTGGGCACGGCGGACGCGGAGCTCGGCGCGAAGAACAGCGATGAGCAGATGGTGGTGATGGCAAGGGCTGAGAGCAGCTTCTTCATCGTTCAATCCCTTAGGCGGGGAAGTAGTAGTCCTTGCCGTCGATGTGGAAGCGCTTGTCCATGATGCGAGGCCACATCGGTTTCGTCTTGAGCTTCTCCTTCTGCCAACTCTCGTGCTCTTCGCGGAGCTTCTCGTAGAGCTCGGGCATCTGCTCCTTGAGGTTGATCTCCTCGGACTGGTCGGTGATTAGGTTGTAGAGCTCGGCCCAGCCGTCGCGTGTGCTGAGGATCAACTTGTAGTCCCCGTCGCGAATCGCCCAGATGTGATCTGCTCGCCAAAAGAGTGATTGATGCGGCCGCTCTTTGTTTTTGCCGGTGACGTACGGCACCAGGTTCACACCGTCATACTCGCGGTCGTTCGGGAGCACGCCGCCCGCGGCCGCTACCGAGGTGGCATAGATGTCGGCCGAGGAGACCGGGTACTTGTAACGCGTGCCGGCCGGGACCTTGCCCTTCCACTTCATCATGAACGGCACCCGGATGCCGCCCTCGAACTGTGTGAGCTTCCCGGCCTTGAGCGGGCCGTTGTCGGTCGCGTGCGTGTACGAGGCGCCGCCGTTGTCGCTCAAAAACCAGATGATCGTGTTGTCCTCGATGCCGAGGTCCTTGATCTTCTGGTGGATGTCGCCAATCGCGTCGTCGAGCGCCGAGATCATCGAGTAGTAGACGCGCTTGTTCTCGTCTTCGACGTGCGGGTACTGGCAGTAGTATTCGACCGGCGCCTGGAAGGGCACGTGAGGCGCCGAGAACGCACCGTAGATGAAGAATGGCTCGTCCTTGTGCTCCTCCATGTACTTCATCATCTCGTCACGGAACGCGAAGGTCAGGTACTCCTCTTCGATGATCTCTTTCTGATTCCGCATGATGGCCGCTTGGTCTTTGCGCCCGGTCTTCCACTGGTGCTGCGCGCTGAAAGCTTCGTGCTCGTGATTGATGATGCCCGACCAGTTCTTTTTGGGCGCGTAAAGTGAGAAGGCGCCGTAAAAGCCGTACTGGTAGTCGAAGCCCCGGGCCATCGGGACCTGCTCACGGTGAATGCCGAGGTGCCACTTGCCGATGAGCGCGGTGCTGTAGTCGTACTTCTTGAGAATTTCCGAGAGCATGATCTCGGTCGGGGGCACGCCTTGCTTATGCACCTGCCAGGCCGATGGGAACGAGGGCTTGGCCTTGACCTTGAACTCGCCCGTGTCGACGAGCCATCGGCCTGAGATGTACTCGACGTAGTTGCTCGGGT
>CP070713.1:2150410-2158253 GCA_020351445.1 Myxococcales bacterium | reverse complement strand
GAGCGCCGAGGCGAGGCTTGCGTGGCCCAACCTCCGCAGTGAATCCGGCCACCTATGCAAGCCGAGCCGTTCGACACAACCCCGCGTCGTGTTCCGCCGAGCCCCGGGACGCCCGTCGCGTGCCGGTCTCCGGTGGACTAGTTATCCATAAAGGAGCGCAATTGCTTCGACCGGCTTGGATGACGGAGCTTTCGCAAAGCTTTGGCTTCGATCTGCCGGATGCGTTCGCGCGTCACCTCGAAGTCCTGGCCAACCTCCTCGAGGGTGTGGTCGCTCTTTTCGCCTATGCCGAAGCGCATGCGGAGCACCTTTTCCTCTCGTGGGGTCAGAGTCTTGAGGACGCGGCGGGTTTGGTCTTCGAGGTTGCCGCCGATGACGGCCTCGACAGGAGACACCGCGTTCTTGTCCTCGATGAAATCGCCGAGATGGCTGTCCTCTTCTTCGCCGATCGGGGTCTCGAGGCTGATCGGCTCCTTGGCGATCTTCAGGACCTTGCGAACCTTCTCGAGCGGCATCTCCATGCGCTCGGCGATCTCCTCCGGATCGGGCTCGCGGCCGAGCTCCTGCACCAAGTAGCGTGAAGTGCGGATCAGCTTGTTGATCGTTTCGATCATGTGGACCGGAATTCGGATCGTGCGCGCCTGATCGGCGATCGCCCGCGTGATGGCCTGACGGATCCACCACGTGGCGTATGTGGAGAACTTGTATCCGCGGCGGTACTCGAACTTGTCGACCGCCTTCATCAGCCCGATGTTGCCTTCCTGAATCAGGTCGAGGAACTGCAGACCGCGGTTCGTGTACTTCTTGGCGATCGACACGACGAGGCGAAGGTTGGCCTCGACCAGCTCAGCCTTGGCACGCTCGGACTGCCGCTCACCTTGCGCGAGCGCGCGATAAGTGTCTCGCAAGTGCTCGATCGGCTGCCCCATGTCTTCTTCGACATCGACAATCGCTTTGTGCGCATCGCGGATGTGTTCCTCCGAAAGAAGGATTTGCTCTTCGGAGCCGTACTTCCGCAGGACCCTCTTCTCGACGGCCTTGCTCTCTTGCATGTCGTGAAGCACGCGCTTCATGTCCTTGAACTTGAGGCCGCCAACGCGTGCTTCGGCCTCGTTCATTTCGCGCTCCGCGCGCTCGACACGACGAGTGTAGCTCTTGATGCGCGCAACCACGCGGTCGATCTGCTTCCGGGTGAGATTGAGTTCGCGCAAAAGTGCGACGCGCTCGTGGCGGTGCTTGTCGAGCTGCGCGGTGTATTGCTTCTTGCTTCGGTCAGAAACCTTTCGCTTGCCATCGAGCTCGTTCTGCACTTTCGTCATCGACGACTCGACGCGCTTGACCTTGTCGAAAAGCTTCAGAGAACGGGCTTTGGCAGCTTCGAAATCGACCTCATCTTCCTTGTCGAGGTCACGGACGACGTCCTTGATGCGAAGCTTCCCTTTCCGAAGGGCCTCGCCGATTTCGAGGATCTCCGCAACACCCACGCGAGAGTTCAAAATTACCTCGAAAATCTTGTCTTCGCCCTCTTCGATACGCTTGGCGATCTCGACCTCACCCTCGCGCGTGAGCAGCGAAACCGACCCCATTTTGCGCAAATACATGCGAACCGGATCGTTCGACTTCTGCGTGTACCCATCGTCAGCGGGGGGTGGAATCGTGGAGGGGCGGCGCGCTGAGCTCCGCGTTGCAGCGACCGGCACATCACTCGTTCGGCTCTGGCCTTCGGGCGCGCCGTCGACTACGTCGATGTCTTCGCTCTTGAGCCAGACCATGAGGTCGTCGATTTGGTCCGACGTCACCATGTCCGGCGGTAGCGCTTCGTTGAGCTCGTCGTATGTCAAGTGACCTTGCATCCGACCGCGTTCGAGGAGCACCTGCACCTCCTTGCGTTCGCGGCCTTTGATCTTCGGCACCACGCGCGACACGGGTTCAGAGTTGAACTTGGATTCGGTCGACTCCTCGTTACGTCCTGAGCTCTTGCTCGCCATCTTCACCTCTGCTTCGTGTTCGACTTGAGCTTGTGTGCGCTGCGCGTCAGCTCCACAAACTCCCGCGTGAGCCCTGCTGCCAACGCTTCGTCGCCAACTCGGCGAGCTTCGACGATACGCTGTTGCAAACGGGGCAGTTCGTTTTCAATGTTTTGTCGTTCGAGAAGTGGAAGACCTTGGTCCAGAATTTGACGTGCTTCTTCGAGGCTGTGCTCTTGAACAGCCAACTTTGCTTCCAACCACGGCCTGAGTTGATTGTCGTTCAACTCATCGAGTAAGGCCGTAACGTCGAGCAATCCCTGCCTATCCACCATGCGCAAGATAGAATCAAAGATGGCGCGAAGATCAGGACTCGTCAAAAGCTTCGGCAGTTTCTGCGCACTCTCGTCTTGGACCAACGTCGGGTGATCGATCAGAAGCGAAATCAACTTCGACTGTAACTTCGACACTGGCGTTGCAATCGACTGCTGCACTGCGTCACGACGCGGCGCGGGTCGATCACCACCTCGACCCAAACCACGTCGCAACTCGCGACGCACCAAACCCACGTCAGCGATCCCGAATTTGCGGGCAACGCGCTCGACGTACAGTCCACGCTCGATCGGGCTTTCGACCCCGGCAAGAATCGGACCAAGTCTCGCGATCGCATCTGCCTTTGCATGAGGATTCGGCTCGACGGTCGTCGCGGCGTCGTCAATTAAATATTCGATAATGGTGGGGGCGCTCACGATTCGAGCACGCAAAGACTCCTCCCCCTGCTCCCTCAGAAAGCTATCCGGGTCGGCGCCCTGCGGTAGCGTCACGACGTGTGCGTCGAGCCCGATTTTCCTTACCACCGTGTACGCTTCGCGAACCGCCTTGCGGCCAGCCTCGTCACCATCGAAGAGCAGCACGACCTTTCGCGCAAAGCGTTTGATCAGCTTGGCATGCGCTTCGGTAAACGCGGTCCCCATCGGCGCAACGGCGTTTTGAAACCCGGCCTGATGAAGTGCGACGAGATCGAAGTTGCCTTCGCACAGAACGGTCGCGTCTTCGCGCCGAATCTCGACCCGGCCCTCGTGCAAACCATAGAGGACTTCGCCTTTGTGATAGAGCTGGTTCTCCGGACTATTGAGGTACTTCGCTGGTGGTTCCTTTTGGTGTTCCATCGATGGCGCCGGCGATAGCGCTCGACCGCTGAACGCGACGACTTTGCCGTGCACGTCGGCGATTGGGAACAAGAGCCGATGCCGAAACCGATCGTAGTGGCCACGGCCTGATCGGCGCGGAACGATGAGCCCTACCGCCTCGGCATCTGCAGGCGATGCCCCCGAGCGCTCGAGGAAACGCGCGAGCGAATCCCAACCGTGGGGCGCATAGCCGAGGCGAAACTTGCGCGCCGATTCCTCCGAGATGCCACGCTCGGAAAGCTCCTTCCTCGCAATGGCACCGTCGGGATGCTCGTGAAGCTGTGCGCTATAGAAGTCGGTGGCTTTCTCCATCAAAGAGGCCAGGCGGTCCGACTGCTTCTTGCTGCGCTGGAACTCGGCCTCGCGCTGCGGGTCGTACACGGGTAACTGCACGCCGGTTTGCTCGGCGAGCTCGCGCGCCACTTCGGGAAAGGTCTTGCCTTCGACGTGCATCAGAAACGAGAAGACGTCACCGGACGCCTTGCACCCGAAGCAGTGGTAGAAGCCGCGGTTTGGGTGCACGTAGAAAGACGGGGTTTTCTCGTTGTGGAACGGGCAGAGACCTTTGAGACTGTTGCCGGACTTCTTGAGCGCAACGTAGTTGCCGATGACCTCTGCGATGGGGGCGCGTTCGCGGATCTCACCAATCTTGTCTTCGGAAATCACCGCCGCGTCTCACCTGTGCTCGCCGTCCCTGAGAAGTGAGGCCAGTGTAGGCTTCACCTGGTTCTTGGCAAGCGCCGCCCGCCGCTGTACGTGTGGCGCGATGGCCCAGGCGCGCGCATCGCTACGACGGACTCTGTGGGTGTACGTGCTGGTGTGTATCGCCGTATTCGGCGTGACCCGGCTCGAGGCGCTCCCGGTCGTCGGGCCATATGCCCACCTCGTCGTCGCCGCCATCTTTCTACTGACATCGATCCGGCTCACGCGCCGCGATCCCGGCCATTACGGTGTCGCGCTCGGAGGGCTTTTGGAGCCCGACGACGACGACGATCGACGGGCGGATCCTCTCGGGCTCCTCGACCTCGGCCGCGCGATTCGCAATGCGCTCCCGTCCGCGGCGGCGGAGCTTGGCGTGGCGGTTGGCATCGCCGCCGTCGTGTTTCCGCTCTACGCGGGGGGCTTCTATTTGTGGAACCAGCCTGCGGGGGACTTCTCGCTCACGCTCCCTCCGAACATTGCGGGCTTTGCGCTGGCACAGCTGATCGTGGTCGCGCTGCCTGAGGAAGCGTTCTTTCGCGGCTATCTCCAATCCACGTTGAGCGACCTCGAGACGACGCGATTGCGCGTGCTTGGTGTGAAGCTCGCACCGGGCGCTTGGCTGCTCCAGGCGATGCTGTTCGCCGTGATTCACTTCGCAGTCGAACCCCACCCGGCTCGACTGGCGGTCTTTTTCCCCGCTCTTTTGTTCGGGTGGGCCCGCGCATGGCGTGGCGGGATTGGCGCAGCGCTCGCCCTCCACGCCATGAGCAATCTTTATTCCGAGATTCTCGCGCGGAGTTGGCTATAACTCACGTATGCAGGCCACTCCGCCGGCGCCAACCATTCTCGCGGAAACCGTCCGTCGCGCACTCTCCGAAGACATCGATCGCGGGGACATCACCACAGAAGCCTGCATCGAGCCAACCACGGTCGGCACGGCCACGCTCAACGCCCGCGAGCGGGTCGTGGTGTGCGGGCTTCCAATCCTCGAAGAGGTGTATGCACAGGTCGATCTCTTGATCGATGTGGACGCCCATCTGCGGGATGGGGACGTCGCCGGGGCGGGAACTGCGATCGCGACCATATCCGGGCCAGCAACGTCGATCTTGCTCGGCGAACGCGTCGCGCTGAATTTCATGCAGCGGCTGACGGGAGTCTCGACCATGACCCGGCATTTCGTAGATGCCCTGCCCGATGGCTCGCGCACCCGAATCACGGATACTCGAAAGACGACCCCTGGGCTTCGAGCGCTCGAGCGCTACGCGGTTCGCTGCGGCGGCGGCCACAACCACCGAGAGGACTTGGGAGCGGCGATCTTGATCAAAGACAATCACATCGCCGCCGCCGGTGGATGCACCCAAGCGATCGAGCGCGCGCGCGAGCACGCCCCTCATACCTGTCGCATCGAATGCGAAGTCGATACGCGGGCCCAGCTCGAAGAGGCGCTGTCGGCCGGAGCCGACATCGTCATGCTCGACAACTTCGACGATGACGAGGTGCGCGATGCTCTTACGTTGGTTTCGGGCAGAGCGATCGTCGAAGTATCGGGCGGCATCACGCTCGAGCGCGTCGCTTCGCTGGGAGCAATGGGGGTCGACGTGATTAGCGTCGGCGCGCTCACACACTCGTCGCCGTCGTGCGACCTCGGCCTCGACTGGAGCTAGCGGCCATGATCGACGATTTGAAGCCGGACGAGCTGAGTGATCGGTTGGCCGGAGGTTGGGGCAGCTCGATCCAAGTGCTCGACAGCACGACATCGACCATGGACGTCGCGTCGAAACAGGCGGCCGCAGGAGCAAGCGACGGGCATGTCGTGCTGGCCGATCAACAAACCAGCGGACGGGGAGCACACAGGCGACAATGGGTCTCCCCGCCAGGGACCGATCTCTATCTCTCCGTCGTCGTCCGTCCCAACGTGGAGGCGGCTTCGACGGCTCTCGTGACGCTGGCCACGGGGCTCGGTGTTCGCGATGCGGTTGCAATCCTGCTGCCCGGCCGATCCGTCCAGGTGAAGTGGCCGAACGACGTCTGGATCGAGCGTCGCAAATGCGCGGGCATTCTCGTCGAGAGCCGGACGCTCGGGAGCCGCATGGACTCGGTGATCATCGGCGTGGGCCTCAACGTAAACCGGATGCAATGGCCGCCAGATCTAGCGGGCACTGCGACCTCGCTTCGCGCAGAGCGCGAGGGCGACCAGCCTTTCAACCGAGCCGAGGTCCTGGCCGCCCTCCTCTCTCACATGGAGCGGTGGGTGACGCTCTTCATCCGTGACGGCGCACAGGTCGTGGTCAATGCCCTACGGCCACATCTGGCGCTCGTCGGAGAACGCGTTCGCTGGGAGGACGGCGACGGGTTATTCGAGGGCATCGATCAAGACGGAGCGGCGCGCGTGAGAACGAGTACCGGCGTGGTTTCTTTGCATGCCGCGCGCATCGAGCCGGTCGGACACTGAACCCGGCGCTTGCTCGAGTGCAGGTTGGGCACCAGAACTGCCCCATGGCCTACCAACGCGAGCTCGACTGGCTCGAGCACTCCGTGGGCGTGCTCGCGCTCAGTGATCGCGCGATCATCTCGATCAACGGTGATGACGCTCGCGCATGGCTGCAGGGGCAGATCACCAATCAGCTCGAAGGCCTCGACCCGGGAGACTCATCGTATGCGTTCGTGCTCACCCTCAAAGGACGGATCATGGCCGATGTCTACGCCCTCGTCCGTGAGGACGACGTGTGGCTCGACGTGCCGGCTGCTCAGGTCGATACACTGCTCGAGCGATTCGATCGCTACATCATCATGGAGGACGTCGACCTGGTACATCGCGAGGACTTGCACGTGATCACCGCGCAAGGGCCACGTGCGGACGAGGTGGCGGACGGAGGCTGGCCCGCGGATCGACTCGGGGTCGGAGGCCGGCAATGGGCCGTCCCTGGTGCGGAGCTCGGCCCGGAGCTCGAACGATTCACCGCGCGCAGTAATGAGCTCGATGGCGGATGGATCAGCGACCAGGCGTGGAACCATGCTCACGTGGTTCGCGGGCGCCCGCGTTTTGGGATCGACTTCGGCGATTGGACCTACCCGCAGGAAAGTGGGCTCAACCCCGTCGCCGTCTCCTTCAACAAGGGCTGCTACATCGGCCAGGAGACAGTGGTCATGCTCGAGAACCGCGGAAAAGCACCGAAGATACTCTGGCGATGGAGGATCGACGGTCCCGAGCCTCCGGATGGTCAGACACCAATCATGATGGCGGGCGCCGTCGTCGGTGAGATCACCTCCGCCGTGCGAGACAGCGACGGCATTTGGGCGCTGGGGTTTCTCAGGCGCGGGCACGAAACCAAGGGGCCCGAAGGCTTTGCGGTCGGCGGGGCGGCCGCCCGCGCGGTCGGCCCGGTGGTGGAAGGCCCTGGGGTGCGTCCCCCCTCTGGGTGACGATACGGAATGCTCTTGCTGGCATGAACGAGGGGTCGACCTTATAGTAGGGGCCAAAGGAGAATCATGCTGACCCTCACCTCACGAGCCGCTGACAAAGTCAAAGAAATCCGAAACGCCGAAGGCCTCGCCGAGCAGGGCCTCCGAGTGCGGGTCATCGGCGGTGGTTGCGCGGGTTTTTCGTATGATTTGTTCTTCGAGGACGAGACCTCGGACTTGGATCAGACCTTCACGTCACACGGCATTCCCATCTACGTCGACATGATGAGCGCGCAGTACGTCGAGGGCACTGAGATCGACTATGTCGAAGGCCTCCAGGGCGCGGGGTTCAAGTTCGTCAATCCGCAGGCCAAACAAACGTGCGGATGTGGCTCGAGCTTTGCCACATAAATTCCTCAATCATTTCAGCCAATTGTGACTACGGGCGCCCTGTGGCAGCATTGTTGGCGAGGTTTTCTGTTGCGGGGTCGTCTAAGTTGTGTCAATCATTGTCTAGACAAACTCTAGACAACCCCTCTTGACAGCGCGGCTGACGTAACGTAACGATAGCCGGCGCATACG
>CP070713.1:2146785-2150310 GCA_020351445.1 Myxococcales bacterium | reverse complement strand
GGTTACTTCAGCGTGAACGGCACCGAGGTGATGCCCCACAAGGAGTTCAGCTTCGGCCTCGTTCTGGACGCGGGCTTCGGCATCCTTCGCTACAACGGATTCGTGAACGACCCGAACCAGACAGCCGACGCGGCCTCGCGGCAAAGCCGAATCTCGAAGCAAGCGTTCACGGGGACGTTCATGTTCAACATCGGGCTCATCGATCGCCTGGTGCTCGGCATCCAGCTCCCGATCACCTTTTTTCGAGGCGACGCGGTTCAGGTGCCGGATCGAGGCGGGAGTTGCACGGGCGCGACGTCCGCGGGTTGTCTCTACAACTTTCAGGCCGGTGGCTTGCGGTCGCAGGGCGTTGGAGACCTGACGATCAGCGCCAAAGCTCGTTTGCTCAACCTCGGCGAGTTTCCACTTGGCATTGCAGTCACGTTGCGTGCGGGTTTCCCTACCGCGAAGACTACACAGTTCGCGGGCGAGCCGGGGGTCTCCCTTTGGCCGACCGCGGTGCTCGAGTTTCAACCGATCAAGAAGATTCGTCTTGCCCTCGAGGGTGGCTATCGGTGGAACTCGAAGCAGGGCGCGACCTTCATTTGGGATGGGCGTTCGGATCCCCTTGGACCCAACGCAGAGAACCCCGTGGATCTTGGCGAAGGCAGCCGCTTCACCTATAACGACCTGATCACGTTTGGCTTCGGCTCGGCCTTTCGCATCGCCCGCTCGCTCGACCTGATCCTCGAGTTCTACGGAAGCCAAATCGCCCAAGAAATCGGGACAAAAGGCACCATTTCCATGGAGGTCCTCGGCGGGTTCAAATACTTCGTCACCAACAAGAGCTTCCTGTACTTCGCTGCCGGCGCCGGCATTCCAAAAACCGGGTTTCAGGCTGCGGACATCCGCGCGACCCTCGCTTTCATGTACGAGCCTGCCGTCGAAGACCGGGACGGTGATGGAATTCCCGACGATGACGACGCGTGCCCCGACGACCCCGAGGACAAGGACGGCTTCGAGGACAGCGACGGATGTCCGGACCTCGACAATGACGGGGACGGGATCCTCGATGTCGACGATGCATGTCCTCTCGTGAAGGAGGACTACGACGGAGACCGCGACGAGGACGGATGCCCGGAAGGAAGAGAAGGAGATCGTGACGGCGACGGAATTCCCGATGATGTCGACGATTGCCCCGAGGAGCCGGAAGACTTTGACGGTTTCCAGGATGAAGACGGCTGCCCGGACCCGGACAACGACGGGGATGGGATCCCAGACGAAAAGGATCTATGTCCGAACGATCCCGAAGACTTCGATGGATTCGAGGATGAAGACGGATGTCCCGATGTCGACAACGACGGTGACCGGATCCTCGACGTGGACGACGCGTGTCCGAACGACCCGGAGACGTACAATGGACACGAGGACGAGGACGGCTGCCCGGACAAGGGCTTGGTGATCCTCGAGGACACCCAAATCACCATCCTCGAGAAGATCTACTTCGAGACCGACAGCGCGATTATCAAGGAGCGGAGCTTCCCACTGCTCGACGCCGTGGCCGCGACGCTCAACGCGAGCCCGCAGATCACCCTGGTAGAGATTCAGGGCCATGCCGACGAGCGGGGCAGCGACAAGTACAACATCAAGCTCACCAGAGCTCGAGCCGCGTCCGTCATGAACGCCCTGATTCAGCGCGGGGTCATCAAGAGCCGTCTGCGGTCCGCTGGATATGGTGAACGGTGCCCCGTCGATCCCAAGCACAACGCGCGAGCTTGGGAGAAAAATCGGCGCGTGGAGTTCAAGATCATCGAAACCGACGCAGGTCCGACCGGAGTTGAGGTAACATGTCCGCGGGGCCGCTCTCTGGTTCCGAGGTGATATGTCGCGCGAGCGCTTCATCGAGCTGATGACCCCTGCACTGACCCGCTTCAGTCAGGACTTGAAATCCGTCTTGCGAATCGTCGAGGACCCAGAGGTCGACGACAAAAGCCGAGTCGCGGCTGCGGGCGCCTTGCTGCACGTGATCTCGTCGAGTGGGGCCATCCCGGGCGTTCGGGGTGTGCTCCGCCACCTGGGGGACGTTTTGGTGATCAGGATCGTGTTGGATGGTGTGCGCGAGCGATCCCCGGACGCGTTTCGGAAGCACTCGAAGGAATCGCTCGAGATGTTCGAGCCTTTGTCCGAAGAGTTGGACGCCATGCGAGTGTATCTAGGCGATCGCGTCAGTGTGCTTGAAAAGGCGGTCGAGAAACTCGGGACTTTGAACCACCAGGGGCACCACGCCAAGGCATGCGTGGACGACCCCGAATCGAGCACCTGGCTCTACGATGCCGTTCACGAAGCGCTGATCGACGAGATCGACTTCGACGACGAGGACGTCGTACGGGAGCTCAAGCAGGTCGACCGAATCCTAGCGCCGCTCTCGTCTCGCGTCGGCCGATAGCGACTACGCCGCCCTGCGACCAGGCTCGGCGATCTCGCGCAGGAGCCACGTTCCGCGCGAGGCCTTCATGGGCTTTGGCGCTTTGCGCGCCAGGACGCGGAGCAGCTCTACCGCTTCGGCATCCCACTCGATCAGTCTTACTATGCTGCCGTCGGATGAGCGAAGCTCGGGTTCGGCGTTCGTGCGCCGCCGCACCAGGTCATCCGCGTCGGACTGAGCGCGCGTTTCAACGAGGAGCATGACCTTGTGACGCAGAATGGGGCCAAGTGAGCTCGCGGTGACCACGAAGCCCAGCGTCAAGAGCCCAGCGCGACGCATGGGGAGATGAGCTCGCAACCGGGGCACGCCGTCGGAGGAAAGCTCCCAGCCAAACGACATGTCCGGGGCGTCCGCTGAAAGGCGAAGGTCGGAGGCAAATAGGCGAAGCGCCTTGGACGCCTGTGCAATGGTAGGGGTCCTGTGATGCTGCGTCCCAGTCAGAAATATCGGCAACAGCAGGAGCGCGGCCGTCGGTTGTCCAAGCGCGATCAGACACATGCCGCCGCCGACCAGCACCACCAGGCCCGCCCGGGTCGTTCCATCGAGGAAATCCCTTGCCGGACCTTTGGCCTCGGGGAGCTCTGTGGCGGAGGCGGAGCGCCACCCCTTGCGTTGGGTGGGAGCTACCCATTTTGCAGGGCGATGCAGGAAAAAAGCGATCAGCGGGAGGGCACAAACCAGGTGGTTTGGAGCCAACCATTGACCGATCCCGAGGGCGATTCCGGTGACCGCCAGCGCCGATGTCCAAGGGGCCTGGACCAGGAGTCGGGCGCGGCCCATCCGAACCTCGACGAACCGGCGCTTGATGAGGAACAGCACGGCCAGCAGGAGCAGGGCCCAAGCGATTGGGCGCTCGGTTGGAACCGTGAGTGGCCGGAAGCTCGCCGGGTTGGGAGCATCCGGGGCCATGACGGGTAGAGCGATCGATTCGGCGGGCACGTCGAGTGTCAACGGCCAAGCGGTCATGCGCGGAAGGTGGATACGGCGCCACTGGACGACGGTGCGCTTCGAACGTTCTACGACCTCGAAGTCGACGCCGGGCGGTGCATCATGTGCCTCGG
>CP070713.1:2143963-2146685 GCA_020351445.1 Myxococcales bacterium | reverse complement strand
TCACCGAAGCCGATGGTCGTGCCTGCGAAGAAGTACAGCTCTCCGAACTCGAGGAGCGCACCACGTACTCGCTGGCCGTCGATCCTGACGCCGTTCTCGATAGTCTTGACGAGAATACGTACTTTACCGGATACAGAGTTCGGGAAGTACGCATTATCCCAGTACTCGGTGATGATCGTGTCTTCTTGGATGAGGACCGGCACCGAGGTAGTCAGAGGCGACGTTACGTTGACGCCGAGGCCCGAGTAGACCTCCTGCGTGTTGCCGCTGCCCTGCTCGATAGAACCACCGTACATGTGCTGTGCGACGGTGTCGTTGATGTTCATATTACCCAGCAGCTTGACCTGTACGCCGGTCTGACGCTCAGAAGCTGTCGGGTCGATGATCGAGAGGTCGTCGTCACCGAAGATCGTCTCGTCGTCGTTGAGGTCCGAGAGAAGCCTGTGGACTTCTTCCGGGGTGTAGCCGCGTTCGTGGAACGCACCGTTGACCGTACCGTCACCAGCAATGTCGCCAGTAAAGGTCTCGTTGTCGGCTGGCAGGCCCAGAATGTCGATGTCGCCGATGACTCGGACGGAGAGTTCACCCGTCGCACCAGCGTCCGATTCGACGGTTATGACCTCCGCAGTCTGCCCGCCAGAGAAGGTAAGAATCTCGTTGGCGACCACGTTGGTTGTCTGACCGTCGAAGAAGAAACTGTGGGTCGTACCCAGAGCCGGGCCGGTCCACGTAATCGCGCCGGTTGAAGCGACAGCCAAGTCCTCACGAGCGTATGCCGGGTAGAGCATATTCTCGATCTTCGCACCGGACTCATTGTTCGCATTAGCGGTTACACCGCCCTGTGTCAGAACGGCGTTGTTACTGGGTAGTACGCCGCTGACCAGCGCCATGCGGAGCGAACCAGCCGTGCCATTTGGTATGTCCGTAACGATGAAGCCCGAGCTTGAACTCGGGACTGTCCATGTTACGAGCGCACCTTCTTCTACGAACTCGCCACCAGATTGACCGTCGTAGTCAACTACGATGTATGTCGCCATGACTTACTTCTTCCTCTTGGGATACGTACCTTTTGCTCCGGGGGTCTGAGAGCCACCGGGACCATAACCTTTTTTCTTTGCAGCCTCAAGGATCGGAGACTTCACCTTGGCAGGCTTGTGGGGCTTCATCTTCGGCTTACCGCCGTCAGCGAGGCCCATGTCCTTCATCTGTTCCGCACGTTTGTTACGAAGCGTATTACCGGCCTGAGCCGCCATACCAGTACCGAGCATCTCGGGAGTAGCGACCTTCTTCTTGGCCTTCTTCTTGGTCTTCTTCACAGGGCCGCCATCGGCGTAACATTTCACCTGACTGGCGTTTGCGTATGTATGCTTGCGTCTCACTTTAGCCTCCCGCCCTCATACCGGGCCTTCCGGTTGGGCCGTTAAAATCACCTTCCACTTCCTCTCGTGCGGCTTCAGGCCCGGCTCGCTCGTCCCTAGGACCGGGTTGCTGGTTCGGATCACCTCCTTGCTGTGCGAGCTGTGCCTGCTGCTGAGCCATCATGCGGGCTTGCAACTCATCGTCATCTGGCACGGTCTTCTCATGCTCAAGGCCGAGGTTCTGTGCCACACTCCGAAGGACGTTCGCTCGTCCATCCGGTCCAACAATCGCCATGTCAATCGGGTTCGCTGTCAGTTGCAGGAACTCGAGCTGGCGCATCCGATCCTGCTCGCGTTTAACCGCGTGGTTGACGCCCTTGACGACGATCTGCTCGTCACCTCGGAACGCCCCCGGTTCGGTGAGCATAATCATATCATACAGCTGATGCAAAATAGGACGAACAACATCACGGTCGATGGACGCCGCTACGTTTTGCAGGGTCTTCGAGGCATTGCCCATCAGCATTGCCAAACCAGAAGCCGTCCGGCCCGCACCGCCGACCTTTTCATTGCCGGTCATGTAACGGGGGATGGAGCTAATCTCGTCTCCGAGAATCGACCATTCCTTGAAGATGCCCATGAGTTCAGCCGCGTTGATATTAGGCTGGTAAAAGTCAAGAGGTTTCGTACCGCTCGATACGAGTGACGGGTCGTAATCGACATGCCACCGCTTCCACGGGTACAAATCGTCATTCTCGCCGGGCATCAGGACCGCATCGTTGACGACTACCTGCGGGCCGGACGAAATTGATGCGTTGTTGACCAGTGCTCGGGCCGAGGCGTTGCAGACCGTCTGTACGTCTTCCAACAGGTCTACCAGACCGTAGCCGACCATTGCGCCGGGTACTTTCTCGAAATTTGAGAGGTAATAAGGAGCACGCTGCTGCGTACTCGGGTTGATCTGAACTTTGATGACCCAGCGGTCAATCATCCATGCCGTGACGAAATACTCGCGGCTCAGGTCTTCGACTTCGTGGCCCCACTCCGAGAGTAGACGTCCACTGATGTGCCCGGTGAATTCTGCGGTGTCGATAAGACTGGTCGCTGTACGTGCCCATCTTTCCCGGTCTTCCAGTTCTGCTCGAGCAGTATCAATGGTGTCCCACCACTCGTGGATTCCGTCCAGATAAGCCACTTCGAGGACTCTGTCGATTGCCTTGTCATTATATCCGGGTAGTCCTTTGCATGACGCAAGCTCCGCCCGAGTCAGACGGATACGCTCAACAAATTCCGCCTGCTTCGGGTGGGCTGCGCCGGGGGACCAATAAATGTCAAACGGCGCTACACGCCGCCAGAACATCTTG
>CP070713.1:2139671-2143863 GCA_020351445.1 Myxococcales bacterium | reverse complement strand
GTCGAGCGGGGCTGACGAAACCCGGCACTTTGTGTGGCCTGCAGGAACGACGCGCGAAACGAATCGAGCGCGCGCTTCGACAACGAGAGCCCGGCCGCAGCGCGATGGCCTCCCCAGGCATGGAGATCCGACGCGCATCGGGAGAGCGCCTGGTAGACGTCGAAGTCTCTCGTCGTTCGAACGCTCCCATGACCGCGCTCGCCGTCAAAGCCGATCACGACCACGGGAACGCCAAACTCATCGGCCAGGCGAGCCGCCACGATGCCGACCACCCCTTGATGCCACGCCTCGCTTGCGACGACCACGCCCTCTTCGGGCGTCTCACCATAGAGCTCGCGCACTTGAGCGAGCGCCTCTTCGGTAGCGCGATGGGCGAGCGTCTTGCGCTCGTCGTTTTGGGCCTCGACATCTTCGAGCAAGCCCCGCGCCTCCTTTGGGGTCTTCGCGCTGAGGAAACGAAGTGTGAGGTCGGCCATGCCGAGCCGGCCGGGCGCGTTCAGCCGGGGCGAAAAGCGAAAGGCCACGTCGCGCGCGGTGAGCTGGGCAGACTCTCGGATCTTGGCCGCTTGCCGCAACGCGACGAGTGCCGGTCTCGTATTGGAAGCGCTGAGCGTCCTCAGGCCCGCTCGGACCAGACGCCGATTGTCGCCGGTCAGGGGCGCGAGATCTGCGATGGTTCCGATCGCGACCAAATCGAGCCACGCACGAAGGTCGAGCTCGGCCTTCATGTTCGAGCGAAGCGCGGCACCCAAGGAAAAGGCGAGGCCCGCACTGCAGAGGCCTTTGAACGCAAAGCCGCATTCGAGGCGATGCGGGTTGAGAAAGGCAAGCGCCGGGAGGGTCTCCTCCGGCACGAGGTGGTGGTCGACCACGATGACGTCGATTCCCTTGGCCGTGGCTTTGGCGATGCGCTCGTGATCGCTCGAGCCGCAGTCACAGGTCACGAGGAGGCCCGGCCGCTCCGCGAGACAACGATCGAGGGCTTCGTCGCTGAGGCCGTATCCGCCGTGGAACCGGTCAGCGATCAAGGTTCGCACGTCTCCGTCGAGCGCCGCGATCACCTCGCTTAGAATCAGCGCCGAGGTCGTACCGTCGACGTCATAGTCACCGAACACCACGATGCGCTCCCCTGCACGGATCGCGCGCGCCATGCGTTCGGAGGCCAACGCCCGATCCGCCATCGGCTCGGGGGAGCTCAAGCCGCGGAGCGTGGCATCGAGGAACGGTCGAGCTTCCTCAGCGTCGCGAATACCCCGATGAAGGAGCACTTGGGCCGCGGTGAGCCCCAAGCCGCAGGCGTCGGCAAGCATGCCGGCCGCCCGTTCGTCGGAAGGCCGCACGCTGTACCCCTCCACTAGGCTAGCCTCGCGAACGGCTGAAGAGACGCCGGTCCATCAATTCGGTGATCGGCGCAGCGATGAAGATCGACGACAAGGTGCCGATCAAGATGCCGATGCCTAGCGCGAAGGCGATGTCCCGGATGACGCCGGTGCCCAAGAAGAAGAACGCGGACACCGACAAGAGCGTCGTGAGCGATGTGACGATCGTTCGCGAAAGCATCTGCGAGGTGCTGACGTTGATCAGCTCGCGCAGGCTCTTGTCTCGGACGCGCACCATGTTCTCACGGATCCGGTCGAACACGACGATAGTGTCGTTGATCGAGTAACCCATGATCGTGAGAAGCGCAGCAACCGTAGTGAGATTCACTTCCTTCTGAAGGAGCACGTAGATGCCGAGCGTGATGAGTGCGTCGTGGAACATGGCGATGACGCCGCCAGGTGCGAATCTAAGGTCGAATCGGAACGCCACGTACAACATGATGAACGCGATGGCGTACAGCAGTGATTGAATCGCCGCGTCGCGGAGCTGCTCGCCTGCCTTCGGACCAACCCACTCGACGCGAAGCGCTTCTTGCGGCGCCCGGTCTCCGAACTGCTCCCGAAGCTGCGTTGCCAGCTCGTCTGCGACGCCGACCAGGTGCGCCTCGTAGCGCGGATCGCGGCTGCCCGCGAGCGAGTTGATCGAGCGAACGTGCGCGCCCCCTGCCTCCAGAGCCTCTTGGAGCTGCTGCTCATGGACCGTGCCCGAGACACGAAGGGTGATCTTGTCGCCACCGGGCGAAACCTTCATTTCGCGCACAACATTATCGCCGAGCGCCGCCGTGACCGCCTCGCGGATCTTCTCGATCTGCTCCTCCGGCAGAGAGGACACCTCCTGGACGCGGATGATGTACTCGTTGGCCTTGCCCTCGACGCTGATCACGTCGGGACGGGAGTAACCCGCATCTTCGAGGGCCGCGCGGACCTCCCCCGGGGACGTGTCACCATTGAAGGCCAGCTGAATCTCGGTGCCGCCCGCGAAATCGATGCCGTAGTTCGGCCCGGGATAGAAGAGCGAGACCAAGCTCAGCGTTGCAAGAAGCCCGAGGACCGTGATCACCGGCCCGCGGTACTTCATGAAGTCGATGTAGGTCCCGGGTTTGATGAATTCCATGTCAGCCCACCCGCAGTCGCTGCACGCGCGCGCCGCGCACGAGCCAGTCGAAAAGAACCTTCGAGCAGAACGTGCCGGTGAAGAGCGAGGTGCCGATGCCGATCAACAGCATCGTGGCGAACCCCTTGATCGGGCCGGTACCGAACTGCCAAAGAACGATGCCCGCAATGGCCGTGGTGAGCTGGCTATCGAAAACCGACGAATACGCCCGGGCGTATCCTTGTTCGACCGCGGAGCGCGGCGACTTCCCGAGCCTGAGCTCCTCCCGGATGCGCTCGGTGATGAGCACGTTCGCGTCGACCGCCATACCCACCGTGAGTGCGATGGCCGCAACGCCAGGGAGTGTGAGCGTCGCTCCGATGCCCGACATGACCCCGAGCAGAAGCTGCAAGTTCAGCAAGACCATGGCGTCCGCGACGAGGCCTGCGATCTGATAGTAGGAGGCCATGAAAACCAAGACGAGAATGACTCCCACCAGCGCGGCGACTGCGCCCTTTTGCACCGAATCCTGACCGAGCGTCGGGCCGATGAGCTGCTCGTTGGCGGGCCGTAGCGGAGCGGGAAGCGCACCGGCTTGAAGCACGACCACGAGGTCCTTGGCTTCTTGCAGCAGCTCGTTGCGGTCGAGATAGGCGCCGAGCGTGATGCGGCCCCGTGCGCCGATCTGCCCCTGGATTACAGGCGCCGACTCGACGCGGTCGTCGAGGACGATCGCCATGCGCTTGCCGATATTGCGGCCTGTGAGGTCCGCCATGCGAGACGCACCGCGCGTGTTCATCGTGAAGTCGACCTCGGGGCTGCCGCTCTGCGGGTCGAAGCCCACGGCGGCGTCATCGAGATCCTCACCGGTCGCGTCGGCAACGCGGTACAGATAATAGGTACGCCACCCCTCGCCTCCCCGGTCGGGGTCGGCATCCTGACGACCAATGGAGACCTCGTGATCATCGGGCACCGGGAGAGTCGCGATGTATGCGCGAAGGCGATCCCGCGCATCCTCACCGAAAGCCTCGGCAAAGACCTGCGAGTCCTGGTTGAGGTAGATGCCCTCGGGCGGCGCGATGAAGACAGAGCGCGAGTCCGACTCGTCGTCGACGATCTTGAACTGCAGTTGCGCGGTGCGGCTGATGATCGACTTGATGCGCTCGAACGAGGTCTCCTGCGCGCCAGGAATCTCGATGATGATGTCGCCGTCGTTCGGCCGGGCGATGACCGTTGGCTCGAGAACGCCCATGGTATCGATACGGTTGGTGATGGTGCGCTCGGACTGCCGAACCGCCGTCTCGCGCATGTTGGTGAGCTGCTCCTCGCGCATGTGGAGGTCGACCACGAGGTCGCCAACCCCGCTCGCCACGCGAAGGTCGCGGAAGTAGTCCTTCACCCATGTCTTGGAGAGCTTCTGCGCGTCCTCTTCGTTCGAAAACGTCATGCGAATCGCGCGAACTGCGCCGTCATCCTTGTCGACGCGCTCGACTTTGCACCGCTGCTGAATCTCTTCGAGCTTCGCCTTGTCGATCTCGTCGACCTCCTCTTCGGGAACGACGCCGATCAGCACGCCGCACTGCCGCTGCACTTGCTCAGCGAGCCGGTCTCGGCGATCGCGAATGTACTCATCGACCTCGA
The DNA here is from genome assembly GCA_020351445.1 of Myxococcales bacterium. GTDB lineage: Bacteria > Myxococcota_A > Polyangia > Polyangiales > Houyiibacteriaceae > SG8-38. The sequence goes on along the minus strand of CP070713.1, from coordinate 2,139,750 downwards.
CCTCGTACATCAAGCGCAGTCCGCCGCGGATATCGAGCCCGGGACTTATGCGTCCCGAGAAAAGCTCCTCGATCGGGGC
>CP070713.1:2135696-2139571 GCA_020351445.1 Myxococcales bacterium | reverse complement strand
TTCATGTCATTGCACCGGGATCAGCTGCGGGATCTGTTCAAAATCGATCATGCGGAGCGGATCAACGCGACGCATGACCGGCTGCGCAAGACTGTCGCCGCAGCCCGGAAGTATGGGACGGAGGCGCAGCAAAAGCGGGCTCAGGACCACCTGCTAGCTTTCCAAGCGGCATGGCAGGTACAGCCCGCGGCGGAGCAGCCAAAAGCCGTGATCAGGGAATTCGGACCGATAGAGCGTAGTGAAATGGCCGCCAAGATCCAGGAGCTCGCTGGGCATGACAGCGCAACGCTCGGTGGGATCCTGGCGGATGTCCAAGGCCGGATCGATGCGACGGCGAGAGGGGCCCGCGGTACGCCGATGGAGCTCCTACGCTGGAAAGGGCTGATCCAAGCGGCCATGCAGGAGCGCAAGGATCGGCAAGCCGCGGCCACAAAGCAGGAGCTCGCAGCCGAGAAGGAAAAGCCCCCGATAGTGGCCCCCGCCACCGTGGCGCCTGGGGACACCGGGGAGGCTCCCCCGGTGCCGGGCGTGCCTGCGGAGGCCACGAAAGCCCCCGCCCAGGCGCCAGCCCCCAAAAAGCGGGAGCCGGTGTCTGGCAAGTTGGAGGCCGTTGGGGATCACATTTACGGCTCGATCAAGGATCTGCGCCGAGAGGGGAAGATCACAAGCCCCGAGCAGATCAACGGCATGAGCTATCGGGATGCGGCCCGCATTGTGAAGCGGGACAACGTGGTTGAGGTTCCAGATCTGAACGTGCTGAGGGGCCTGGGCATGGACCCGGAAGCGGCGCACATGGCCCTAGGTATCCTGGCATCGATCAAGCTCAAGCCCGACGATACAGACGAGCACCGGCGGGCCTACATATGGGACGCAGGCCGTGTCACTGAAAGCTTGCTGAATTGCAAAACGCTGGGTGACGTTTTGCAGGTGGGCGTGGAAATCAACCGGTTGCAGCGCAACACCAAGGGCTGGGAGCGCGTGAAGGGGGAGGAATTGCACCCGTATGAGGCGCCGGGCCTTTCTCGCCGTGAGGTAGTTCGCGCGGCGCGCACGCGAGCTCAGCAGCTGGCGAAGGAAAACCCTGGCGAGCAATATGAGGTTCACGTGGCGAATTCCGAGGGTGAGACGGTGAGCAGTTACAGCCGCGACGCGACGCACCTTGTGATACAGCGCAAGGTGCTTAAGCCCTTCGAGTCGCTGGGCAACCGTTTCGATCGGATGATTCGGCGGGACGGCAAAGAATACAAAGAAGTGCGCAAGATGGCCGATGCGATCAAGTACGGCACGGAGCAGGGCCACGATGGGTGGGAGCTCCTGAAGGCGTCGGGCAAGATGGCTGACCGGCAGAAGCAAGCGGAGGCCGAAAAGCGGCGCCAGAAGAAAGAGGGGGAGGGGAAATACGGCAAAGGCAAGACGTTGCGCGGGTGGTCCGAGGCATTGCAGGTGCAGAAGGAAGCGGTGCGCGTCGGTGGCCGGGAGATCCCCAAGGGGGCGGACCCCGAGCGGACGCGCCAGCAATTCAATCTGCGGGAAATCGACTATGGTACTGCGGGCTATATGACGCAGGCGGATCGCGAGTATCACACAAGCGCGCTTGAGGGGGCCTTTCACGACCTGGCAGACGTGCTACAGGTTCCGCCCCATATGGTGAGTTTCAAGGGCCGGCTGGGTATCGGCCTGGGCGCGCGGGGCACGGGCACGGCGGGGTGGAAAAAGAAGGCCGCTCGAGCGCACTATGAGCCGGGGAAATTCGCGCTCAACATAACCAAGCTCCGTGGTGGCGGTACGCTCGCGCATGAATGGGGCCACGCGCTCGATAACGTGCTGGTGGAAACGAGCGTGGCCCGGCAGACGGGGGCCGCGGGGGGCTCATTTGCTACGCACATCCCAGAGCATTCCGATCTGCCCTCGGACGTGCGTGCAGCGGTCGGCGACGTGTTGCGCACCATGATGAAAGCGGCCGATCCGGAAAAGGCCCGAGCGAAGCACAAGGCCGATCTCGAAGTCTTTGAAGCGCAGCTGGACGAGCAAGTGGCGAAATTCGAGGCCATGAAAAAAGAGCGCAGCAAGATCGAAGCGAAGCCGCGGGACGAGGAAAGCCGGCAAAAACAGCTGGGGTGGAAAAACGAGCAGCTGGATTTTCAGCGGCAAGGCCTAGAGCGCTTGGAGGGGAAAAAGGGGAAGGATGCGGAGCTCGAGCGTCGGGCACGGCTGCACCATATCGAGGGGCTAGAGGCTAGGATCAAAGAGCTCAGCGACCCGAGCTCAATTTCCACGACAGAGGAAAGGGCACGGGCCAACGAGCTCGAAGGGGAAATGATCTACCTGGGCATGGATATCGACGGATACTATCGGCCGCTGGTGGAATTGATGCGAAAGCAAGATCCCGAGGGATCCGATTACGTCAAAGACGCTGCGGCGCTTGGGCAGTCCTATTTCGGCATGCCCACGGAAATGCTTGCGCGCGCCTTTCATTCCTACGTCGAGGACAAGCTGCACGCGGCGGGGCGAAAAAATACCTACCTGGCAGACGGCAGCCGAGTGAAGTACAACACGCAAGTTTCGCTTCGCTCTGAGACGCCAAGCGCTCAGCCCTTCCCGCAAGGGGCGGAGCGCGAGCGTATTCACGCGGCGATTGAGAAACTGCTGGGTGTCATGCGTGAAGGGGGGCACCTGGAAAAGTCGTTGCGGTCGGAGCCTAACGCGCGCTTTGTGCTGCGCAAGTAACACGCCAGCCCGGGGGGGACTGTGCGCTGTCCACATTGCAAGAACAAGGTGATCCAGCGGACTGGTGACACAATCCGGATCCGCGCCGGTGGGCCTGTAGAGCTCAGCGGCGACGGGTGCCGGACGCGGTGTCACTGGTGCAAGCAAGAAATCGAGATCCCGTTGATGCTCCGTCCGGACGTGCAAGTGCCGGCTGAGCGTTACCTGCTAAGGCCGAAAGGCCAAGAGACGCCCCCGCCGGGGGAGGAAGGCAACGAATCATGACGCAGCAATATTCCCTGGGCTGGCAGCCCGAGCTCCCCGACGTGCGAGACTATGACGTGCTTTCGCACCCCGAGTTTGGCGCGTTCTTGGCGCGCGGCAAGCCGCTATTGCCAGGGGCTATCAATTCGACGCTACAGCTAGAGGGGCTGCCCACGAAAGTCGACTTGCGCAAATACTGCTCGCCGATCGAGAATCAGGGGTCACTGGGCAGCTGCACAGCACAGGCCGGGGTGGGCCTGGTGGAATACCTTGAGCGGCGCGCGCTCAATCGCCACGTGGACGGAGCCCGGCTCTTTGTCTACAAAGCGACCCGCAATCTGTTGGGATGGAAAGGGGACACGGGCGCCTATGTCCGGACGACGTTGCAGGCGCTGGCGAAATTCGGGGTGTGCCCCGAACGGTACTGGCCCTATGTGATCTCGAAATTCGACGACGACCCGCCTGCCTTCTGCTGGGCCTACGCGGCCCAGGCGCGCACCCTGCGATATTTCCGCCTGGATTCCTATCGGCGGAGCAAGCCCGAGCTGCTAGAGCTCATAAAGAGCCTGGCCACAATGGGCATGCCCACAATTTTTGGTTTCACCGTCTACAATTTCGGCGACAAAGACGGGAATTTCCCGCTGCCTGAGCCCGGGGATCGGGTCTATGGCGGCCACGCCGTGATGTGCGTAGGCTATGACGATGAGCACAAGGTGGGCGAAGCGACGGGTGCGCTGCGGATCCGCAATTCCTGGGGGACGCATTGGGGCGACGCCGGCTATGGCTGGCTGCCCTATGAGTATGTGTTGCGCGGCTTGAGTCGGGACTGGTGGACCATCTTTGCGCAAGACTACATCGGGGACTAGAGCCCCGTTGCGTGCACGCGATAGGCTACCTTGACCCGC
>CP070713.1:2132059-2135596 GCA_020351445.1 Myxococcales bacterium | reverse complement strand
TTGGACCCTCGTTCGGCCACCACACATCGTCAAAGGCAAGGCGTTTGGGAAAGTATCAGCCGACGAGAAGAATCTCTCGCGAACGAACGTGAACGTCGAAGCCCTCGCTGACTTCATGTTGGCGCAGATAAACTCCAAGGACTGGATTCGAAAAGCCCCACTAGTTGCCAACCCCGGATAAGTGGTTCTGTTTGGCGCACCCGCTGCGCCCCTCAATACGAGAAACCTCGCAGAGTTCAATGGGACCTCGCAAAGTCGCGACTCGTATTCTGAGGGCAGGTCTCGATTCTCCGGAACCTACCGCAACTACGGCGCGCCGGCCTTGACCGCGACCAGCCCCGCCCGCGCCTTGTTCACAGTCTCCTCGTATTCCTTCTCCGGGTCGCTCGCCTCGACGATCCCGGCCCCGGCCTGCAGCCACATCTCGTCCTTGTGCGCAACGATCGTGCGGATGGCGATCGCGACGTCCATGTTTCCGTCGAAGCCGATGTAACCGACCGCGCCGCCGTAGACACCGCGTCGCTCGGGCTCGAGCTCTTCGATGATCTGCATGGCACGGACCTTCGGGGCGCCGCTCAGAGTGCCCGCCGGAAACGTGGCACGTAGGACATCCAGCGCGTCGCGGCCCGGGGCTAGATCGCCGACGACGTTCGAGACGATGTGCATGACGTGGGAGTAGCGTTCGATGATCATGCGGTCGGTCACACGTACGCTCCCCGGCTTGCTGATGCGGCCCGCATCATTGCGCCCGAGGTCGACGAGCATGACGTGCTCGGCGCGTTCCTTGGGATCAGCGAGCAGATCCGCCTCGATGATGCGGTCCTCTTCCTCGTTGCGCCCACGATGCCGAGTCCCTGCGATCGGACGCACGTGGACCTGCTCGTCTTCCAGGCGAACCAACGTCTCGGGGCTCGCGCCTGCCACCACACGGTCGGGCAAGCGCAGGAAGTACATGTAGGGGCTGGGATTGATGATCCGCATCGCGCGGTAAACGTCGAAGACGTCGGTGTCGCCGAGCGGCACCCGAAAACGCTGCGACAGCACCACCTGGAAGATGTCGCCGGCCCGGATGTGCTCCTTGGCCTCCTCGACGGCGCCGCAGAAGCCTGGGCGATCGAACGACGACGCGGGCAGCTCGAGCTCGCCGCTCGCGATGGGAGGGTGCAGCCTGCGGGGAAGCTTCGGATGGTCGAGCGCGGCAAGCGCTGCCTCGATGCGATCGACCGCGCCTTCGTATGCCGCCTTGGCATCGCCATCGACTCGCGCCGGCACGACGATGCGCAGTGTGCCGCGCACGTTGTCGAAGATGAGGACCGTACCGCCGATGGCGAAACAGAACTCCCAATCGTCGTCGCGCTCCAACGCTTCGCCAACCGTCGGTTCGAACGTCCGCACCGCGTCGTAGCTCACGTAGCCGACGGCGCCGCCCCAAAAACGCGGCAACCAATCGACCTCAGGCGGCTTCCACTCCGCCAGCGTTTGCCGCAGGCGCTGCCACGGGTCGACGCCGAGCTCCCGTCGGACTTCACCGCCGAGCACGCACTCGAACTTGTCGGCGACGCCGCGCACGATCACGTCGGGCGCGAAGCCGACGAAACTGTAGCGCGCCCACTTCTCACCGCCGACGACGCTCTCGAGCAGATAGCTTCCGGGCTCTTCGCCCAGAGTGGCGTGCGCAAGCACAGGGGTAAGGCGATCGGCGATGACCTCGCGGTACACGGGGACCACCGTGGCACCTTGGCTGAGGCGTTCGAACTCTTCGGAGCTCGGAAAATACTCGCTCACGGCACTCCGAATAACACCGATGTGGCAAACGTGCTAAGGCCCCGCCCTGAGGAGAACCTGGAGAGAACATGGCCGATCTAGCCCTCATCGAAGCCGACCCTGAAATCGCCCAGTGCATCGCCGACGAGGAGCGGCGTCAGCACGACAAGCTGCGCCTCATCCCGAGCGAAAACTACGCCAGCAAGGCCGTCATGGAGGCCTGCGGTAGCGTCCTCAACAACACGTACTCCGAGGGCTACGCCGGCAGGCGCTACTACGAAGGCCAGCAGAACATCGACACGGTCGAGCGCCTCGCCATCGAACGCCTCAAGACCCTCTTCGGTGTCGACCACGCCAACGTGCAGCCCTACTCCGGCTCGCCCGCGAACCTGGGCGTCTACTTCGCCTTCTGCAAGCCCGGCGACACGATCATGGGCATGGGCCTTCCGAGCGGCGGCCATCTCACGCATGGGTGGAAGGTCTCGATCTCCGGCAAGTACTTCGACGCGATTCAGTACGGCGTGCGCCGCGACGATCACCTGATCGACTTCGACGAAGTCGCTTCCCTTGCGCGCGAGCACAAGCCAAAGCTCCTCTTCTGCGGTGCGACCGCATACCCGCGCGTGATCGACTTTCCAAAGTTCGCGGAGATCGCAAGGGAGGTCGGGGCGATTCTCGTCGCCGACATCGCCCACATCTCCGGGCTCGTCGCCGGCGGCGCTCACCCTTCCCCGGTCGGCCATGCCGAGGTGATCACCAGCACCACGCACAAGACCTTCCGCGGACCGCGGGGCGGCATGATCATGTGCAACGACCAGCACAAAAAGGCGATCGATCGCTCGATTTTTCCGGGTCTTCAGGGCGGTCCACACAATGGGACGACCGCTGGCATCGCGATCGCGGCCAAGCTCGCGATGACCGACGAGTTCAAGGCATACGCGCAGGCCATAGTCGACAACTCTCGTGTGCTGGCCGACACGCTTCTGTCGCGCGGCTTCGACCTCGTCACCGGAGGGAGCGACAACCATCTCATCTTGATCGACCTCACCGGCAAAGACGTTCCCGGCAAGGTCGCAGCACAGGCACTCGATCGCGCCGCCATGGTTGCCAACTACAACTCGGTGCCGTTCGATACACGGAAGCCGTTCGACCCGAGCGGCGTTCGCTTGGGCACGCCGGCGATCACCAGCCGCGGCATGGGCGCCGACGAAATGAAGCGCTTGGGCAACTGGATGGCCGACGTGGTCGAAGACGTGGAGAACGAAGCGCTCATCTCGCGCGTGGCTGGAGAGGTCAAAGAGCTCTGCGACCAGTTCCCAGCTCCGGGCGTTCCGGCTCACTGATCCTTTAGGCCGGACTGAACGGAAGGCCGGTAGCCGCGAAGCCCCCTGGCCGATGCGCACAGCATCGGCTTTACGGGGGGAAAGCTGCAGAAGGCACGTCGCAAAAGCGTCCGCCCCTGCTAGACTGCCTTGCAGATGTCCCTCCAGGGAAAGCGCATCGTCGTTGGATTGGGCGGCGGAATCGCCGCGTTCAAGACGGTGCAGCTCGTGCGTGAGCTCATGCGCCGCGGCGCCGAGGTCCGGGTCGTCATGACCGAAGCGGCGACCCACTTTGTGGGCCCGATCACATTTGCGGGGCTCACCGGGACGCCAACGGTCACCGATCTATGGGCCAAGGACTACGCGGGGGAAGTGCACGTCGAGCTCGGCGAGTGGGCCGATGCCGTGGTCGTCGCCCCAGCCACGATGAATCTGATGGCGCGGGCCACGA
>CP070713.1:2128164-2131959 GCA_020351445.1 Myxococcales bacterium | reverse complement strand
CGCCATGAAGACGATGACCAAGTCGCACACGATGATCGCCGCATGCGGATAGGTGATCCACCGTTTGAGGTCCTTCTCCTCCCCGGTGACGTACTTCGCGCGCTGCCCATCCTTTTCCCGGAAGCGGAAGATCAGGAAGAAAAACGCCGCGTACGCCAGGATGGCCCAAAAGCCGACCAACACGGTGATGAGCGCGATTAGCGCATCGATGTCGTCGGCGAATGACGAGCCTACAGGCACGACCGAACCGATCAGGTAGTCACCTAGCGGCTCGAAGATCCCTTTGATGAAGTCGTAGATTCCTTGAAGCATTCGACCCTCTACACGCTCAATTCAGAATGAAAGCGAAGACGACACCGATGTAGATGACAGCGCCAATCATGGTCCACTTCCACCAAAAAAACGCTTCGTTGTCGGGATCCCGTGTCTTACCGGCCATCTGTCAAACCCTCGCTGTCTATTCGGATAAGGTGGCAATGTACGCGATGACGTCTTTCATCGCTTGTTCGTTGGCCAACGTCATCGAAAACGGCCGCATCTTGGCCCCGGTGACGTCGTCGGCATGTGTGCCCCGCACCCCAGCCTTGAAGTTCTGGAGCTGGGTGAGCAGGTACCAGTCACTTGCTCCTGCCAATGGCGGACCAAACTCGTCGAGGTTCCCGCGGGCATCGGCACCGTGGCACTGCACGCAGGTGGCAAAGTAGATCTTGCCCGTTTCGGGATTGCCGCCTTCGAGGGTAGGCGCTGGGTTCGTGCGCGGTAGGCTCGCGACGTAGGCCGCAACGAGGTCCACCTTTTCGTCGGTGTCCAGCGCCAATGCCATCGGCTGCATCCGTTTGCCCGCCATGTCATCGAGGTGCCAACCGCGCTGGCTCTTCTTGAACTTGCGGAGTTGCGCCTTGATGTACCAACGCTCGAGGCCAGCGATTGCCGGCGCTCCCAGGTTTTGATTCCCCTCGCCGTTCTCGCCGTGGCACTGCACGCAGCCGTCGTAGAGGTCCTCGCTGTACTTCAGGCTGGCTTTGTCCGGGCTCGGGTCTTGGCACGCCGTCGACAGAACCGACAGCGTCAACACGAGGCCCATCATCATACCAGTGCGTAGGTGGGTCATCATCCTCCCTCCCCTAGCGACTTGAGGTAGGCAACCAGAGCTTCCACTTCCTGCTCGGGGAAGTTGTATGGGGGCATCGTTTTGCCATAGCCCTGAACGACCTGGTCCCACGATTTCGTGATCGAATTTGTAAGGTATTCTTCGTCCGCAACTACCGTCTCGCCGCTCACCAAAGGCCGGTCCTTGCCAAACAGACCCTTCCAGTTGGGACATGGCTGCTCCTTCACGCCATCGACCGAGTGACAGGCCATGCATCCTTTGCTGTTGCTGAGCTTCTGGCCCCAGCAAGCCATCGGGTCGGCGGCGCCGGTGCACTCCGGCGGCATCGTCACTTCGCCGGGCGCCACCGCGACCGCGCCCTTGAATGACCAGCCGGTGATCGCGGACTCGTCCTCGGAAGGCTCGCCAGCGATGGCCGGGAAGTCGTTGCGGCTCTTGCTCTTGCCGAGCTCCGCCATCGCCTGGCCGATTGGCATCGTGCCGTTTTCGAGCGCGGCTTCCTGCCTCTTGGCGATGATGTCGCCCTCGTCATCCGGCGACGGCGCCCTGGCCGAATCCGCTTGGCCACAGCCCATCCCGCACATCATCGAGATGGAGAGTGCCACTAAGACGCGGAGGGGTGCAAATCGTGTTTTGTGCTTCGTACTCATCCGTGCACGCTCAGTGTGTTTGGTGGTGGTGAAGGCTCCGCTGAAGCCGTGGATCGCCAACCGGCAGCAACGGGACCCTCCCAAGCTGCCAAAATACGTACGCAAAGAAGACGCCCCCAACGAACAGCAGCGCGCCCACGTCCGCTAGCTGAACATGGAAGCCTCCAGCCTGCGGCAGAACGAACCAGTAGATGTCGACGATGTGCATGAGGATCACCCAGAAGCACATCACCTGCAGCCAACGAAGGGCCCGTTTCTGTACGCGCGAAATCAGCAGGACGAACGGCGCCACGAAGTGACCGAAGATCAGCAAGTAGGCAACGAACTGCCAACCGGCCTCCCAGCGCCTGTGATACCAAGTCGCCTCCTCGGGAATGCCCGCGTACCAGATCAGCATCCACTGAGAAAACGAGACGTAGGTCCAGAAGCAAATGAAGCCGAACATGAGCTTGCCGAGGTCGTGGAAGTGCTCGGGGTTGATGGCTTCACCGACCAGGCCTCGCTTGTAAAGGCTCAGGCCGATGAGAATCGTCAGCGCGAGTATCGAAACCGCCGAGCCCGCCCAGATGATCACGCCGTATATCGTCGAGAACCAGGCGGCCTCGAGAGACATCAGCCAATCAAAGGCCGCGAATGTGAGCCCGCCGGCGAACAGAATGAGCCCCGGGGCCGCCAGGCTCTGCATACGCACGGTGTGCCGCGGGTCGCCGTCCTCGTCTTGGCGTCTCGACCACCCGAAGTATGCGAGGGCGATCAGCGACCAGAGGATCAGATAGCCGATGCCCCGGGCGACCCAGCCATTCGTGTTCAGGTAGCCGGTCTTCTGGCTGACGACCTCGTGGTGAAGCGCGGTCTCCTGGGGCGTGTGAGAATGCCCCTCTTCGTGAGCAGCCTCATCCCCGTGCTCACTGTGGTCCTGTGCGTGCGCGACGCTCGCACCGAGCTGCAGCGCTCCATGCTCTTCCGAATCGGACTCTGAATCGGACTCCGAATCGGAGTCCCCGTGATCATCGCCGTGCTCGCCATGTGCGGCAGCGCTCTGCCACTCGTCGTAGATGTTGATCTTTCCGAGAGCCACGCCTCCTATGAACGGAAGCGCCAACAGCGCCACCACCGGCGCACCGGACATGATCACCTCGACGATACGCCGGGACGAGACTCCCCAGTGCGCCGCGGTCAAAAACTCGATCAAGACGAGAAAGATGCCGCCGAGCATGAAAGTCGCCGTCGTGAACAGGGCGAAGAGGTATGCGTAGCCAAGCCGGTCCGCATCGGCTGTTGCGACCGCGACCACGCCGCCGACGATGGCGAGCACGAGGGGTGCGAGCCATGCGCGCGCCCAGAAGGCGTCGTCTCCGACTCGGTAGTCTTTGCTGTTCGCTTTCGTCACTGGGATTGCTCCGTGTTCTCCGGCGTAGCCGCTGGTGCCTGACTCAGCTGCAGCGCGCGGACGTAGTGAACGATCGCCCACCGGTCATCGACCGGGATGTTGTGGGCATAGGACGGCATGTTGCGGACCCCGTTGGTGATGGTGGCGTACAGTTGGCCGTCGGGAATGTGCCGCAGCCGGTCATCGTGGAAGGTCGTAGCCACCAGGCCGGCGGCGCCGAGCGACGCTGCGCGTCGCGAAACCATTCCCTTGCCATCCCCCGAGATCGAGTGACAGACGGCACAGTAGATGTTGTAACGATCCTGGCCCCGCGCGAGGAAGGCGGAACGCCCCCCGCTTCTTGCGATCAGCGCCTCCGGAACATCCATCAGCCACGCGTCGCCTTTGGCGTTGCGACCGGTTGCCAAAGGGATGGACTTTTCCATTTCGCGCGAAACCGTGCCTGCAACGTCAGGGCGCATGGAGCGCTGGTCCGCGAAAAACGGCTGTCGTTCCTGCACATCGTAGCGAGGCTGGTTGTACATATTGCGGATGCCGACGACCGGCGGCTCGCCGCTCTCGGTGGCGACGCATCCAGCCAACGTCGCAAGCACCAGCGTGATCACGAGAGCACGCATCACGGCACCTCCACTTCGACGAGCTCG
>CP070713.1:2124470-2128064 GCA_020351445.1 Myxococcales bacterium | reverse complement strand
GCTGCCGAGCAGCTGAATGGCGACACCGACTTAGGAGTATTTTCAAGATGGACTTCGAGCTCGATCAAGATCAACAAATGCTCGCGAAGACGGTGTCCGACTTCGCCAACAACGAGTCCCCCGTTGAGCGGTTTCGCAAGTTCCGTGACGATGACGTTGGCTACGACCCAACGGTTTGGGGCAAGATGGGCGAGCTCGGATGGCTCGGCGTTCCATTTCCCGAATCGGTGGGTGGCTTCGACGGCAGCTTCACCGAATGCGCCATCGTGCTCGAGAACCTGGCTACCACTTTGGTGCCCGAGCCGTACCTGGCCTCGGTGGTTCTCGGTGGAATGACGTTGTTGCGAGCCGGAAGCTCGGCGCAGCACCAGGCGTATTTGACGCCGATGATCGAAGGTGAAACCACGTTGGCGCTCGCGTGCTCCGAGGCCCAGAGCCGCTACGACGTCAGCGCCGTCGAGACGACAGCAACCCGGAATCGTGGCGGGTACAAGCTCTCGGGCGAGAAGATCTGGGTGCTCAATGGGCACCATGCCGATCATTGGATCGTCTCGGCAAAGGCACCCCGTGGCGTGACGCTATTCGTCGTGCCCAGAGGCGTGGAAGGCGCGGACGTGAGGGTCGCCAAGACGATCGATGGTCAGAAGGCGGCCTTCATCAAGCTCGATGGCGTGGCCGTCGGCGAGGATGCGCGGCTCGGGGAAGAGGGATCCGGAGCCCAGGTCCTCGATCGCACCATGGATTACGCGGCCGCCGCTGCCGTCGCGGAAGGCGTCGGGATCGCGAACACGATGCTTCGGATGACGCTCGACTATCTGGGCACACGCGAGCAGTTTGGCGTCAAGATCGGTTCCTTCCAGGCGCTCCAACACCGCGCTGTCGACATGTACGCGGAGACGGAGCTTCTTCGCTCGATCTCGATGGCCGCGATGGTTCGGGCAGACGAAGACGACGCAAGCACGCGTCGGAGGGACATCTCCGCTGCGAAGTATCAACTCGCCGTTGGGGGAATCTGGGTCGCCCAGCAGTCGCTGCAGCTGCACGGCGGCATCGGCGTCACCGACGAACACGACATCGGGCTCTACTTCAAGCGGATGTATGCGCTCAACGCATTGTTTGGCGATGAGGAACACCACGTCACCCGGTTCGCAAGTGATCCGGCATTCGTCGAGGTTGCAGTCTGAAGCTGGGCCTCAGTTGCTCGCCGCCGCTGGCTTCGCCTCGTCGGCCGGGGCCGGCTCCGGCGCGAGATCCGGGGCCGACGAAAATCGTACGTACCCGCGGTAGGTCCCGATGAAGATGCTGTTCCTCGGCCCAAACGAAAACGTGCCCCAGATGTTGTTGAAAACCTTCCTGCCGTAGTCTTCCTTACCGAGCGTCTTCTTCTTCACGATGCCGCTTACGTTGTCGTCGAAGTCGTCTCCTTCGAAGTAGCCCTTGATGCTGAAGACGCGCCAGCCGGTGTGGAAATCGAGGGCGGTCAGCTGCCAGTCGTTGTGGTTGTGCGGGTTGTCCATGTCTCGGTGGTAGACGTAGAATAAGCCGTTCGCTGTGGAGAGTTTCGGGGTGGCGGTCTTGCCATCGAAATGTCCGACCGCGGGCCAGCCCTCGCGAACCACGTATTCGTCCTTCGCTTTGTCGTAGTCGAAGCGCGCGATCCCGCCGGCCGTCGGGTTCTCGGTAAACGGGTCGACGTAGCCATAGGTGTTGCCGACGATCAGATGGTCGCCGTAGGCCACGACGGAGTTTTCGACCGCACCTGCTTCTGGCTCGAAGAGCGGCAACTTGCTGACCAGGGTGCCGTCTTTCTGACGAAAGATGTTCAGGTTCACGTGCCCCGGCGCGTTGTCGACGATGGCCACGAAGCGGTCGTCGATCAGAGTGGGCGTCGTGCCGCTCCCGTTGTTGAGATGCCCCGGTTTGATTTTGCGGTCGTTCTCATAGAACAGGTGGTCTTTCGCATAGGTTGGCGCCCAGGCGGGGTCAAGCTCGATGTGCCGGGTCTTCTCGTTGAACCAGAGCTTGTAGAGCCCTACGTTCGTCACGATGTAGATGCCGTCAGGACCGACCGAGAACGAATTCTGGATCTGCTCGAAGGGCTCATCGTGGATGATGTCGAAAATCTGCTGTGCCTTTCTGCGGTGTTCGGCAAGCTTGTCGACGAGAGTCCCGTCCTTCTCGGATTGTTTGAGCTCCTCGATGAATTCCTGGGCGCCCTCGGGCATGTGGTCGCCATAGTAGTGGTGGATCTTGTCGCTGAATGCGAAGTGGGCGATCGACGTGGTGTAAACGGGCGGGCAAACCCCGGAGCCCTCTTGACCATGAACGATCCCTACGACCCCAAACTTCGAAGTGAACCAAACGCGACCGTCGGCGTCCGGCATGAGGGCCGTCAGATGATTCTCCGGATGCTTCATCGCGTCGTCGATCCAACTGCCCTTTTCGATTTCGCGTGCGAGGTCCAGCATGACCATGTTTGCACGGTCGACTCTGTGGTCACGGATCGGAATACGGATGACGGTGTTGTCCGCGCCTGGAACATAGACGCGGCCCTTGGCGTCCAAGTACGAATAGGCACCGCCGGACGTGTCCCGGAACATCGCCATGCGCGCCGACTTCTTGGCGAGCTCGAGCGCCTTGCTGCCGCGTCCGGGAAGGGCGACATAGTCGAGCACCCGCGCCTCGCCCTTGATGTCGACGATGAGGAGCATCGCCGAGTCTCGTCCAAATGAAATCGTCACGACCGTGTGGTCGTCGAGGAACGTGTAGAAAGGCGACATCCCCGACAGCTTCGTGCCCTTCTCGAGTACGTGAAAATATTCCACCTTGGCCTCGTTAGGCATCGGACCCGGCTCGGTGCTCACGTCGGTGGCGAAGCTGTTCTCGTGCATCGTCGCGGCAAAGCGGCTCGATAGCTTGGGATGCATCCAGTGGTCGGGCGGCGGGAGCGGATCAGGCAGCGTCTTGCCGTGAAGCTTCGTCCACTCGTCGTACCATTTGGTCTCGACCGTGGCCTGTTGGCTGATGTGTTTGAACTCCTTGTCCTTGGTCTTGTACTGGTAACAGCCCTTGCCGGCGCCCCCGACTTCCGCACCCTTCATCGTCTTGCTCTTGCCGCACGCACCGACGAGGCTGGCCGCCATCAGCAGAGCGAAGCACAACGACAGGTTTCTTCTCATGCATACGATCATCACCCACCTCGCTTCGTCGGGTAGCCGTGATGCCACAAGATTCCAAGAAATGGAAGCGGCGTCACCACACCCTCCTGGGCCTGCAGCTCTCGTGCAGAACGGGGCGCCAAGTCTTCATGGCGTTCAGGCCATGGTGGCCCTAGATTCGAAAAGGGCGGCAGCTGAGCTCAGGTGTCGTCGGGGCAGTCGATGGACATGCGGCCAGCGCATTGATCGAGCTCCCGGATGCACTCATCGTAGCCACTGCAAGCGAGACACAGTGGTGCGCACGAGTTCGCTGCACAAGGAGCCAAGCAGCCAAGGCTGCACCGCGCGAGATCTCCGTAGCAGTCCGAGCAGTCGGAAGAGAGGCCGCTGACCGTTTGTTCCACGCAGTCGCTCACACACATGGCGAAGGCGTCGG
>CP070713.1:2110963-2124370 GCA_020351445.1 Myxococcales bacterium | reverse complement strand
CTCGATGCACGGTCGCACCGGCCCAGGTGATCCGACGTCCGGAGCTGGGTACCCTGAGTATGGGAGGGGAGGCGGACCTAGCCGTACTCGAGATGCAGGAGGCCGATACGGGGTTCGTGGATTCAGGTCTCGCGCGGATGCGAGGCACCCGACGGTTGGAGTGTGTACTGACCATGCGAGCGGGGGACGTCGTCTGGGACCCCACGGGCTTGACCTGTCCGGACTGGGAGACGGCCGGCCAATATGGGGTCCTCTAAATCCTCATATGTCCCGGATAAGACGGCGGAGATGTCTTGACCGTTCGTCCCGGTGTTTTCACACCCCTTCAATCCGCTGGCGTCGCTGCGCGCGACGCTCCTCGACATGGATGATGAGACCCGAGAGCGTCTGGTCACCAAGTTGTTTGCCGCTACGTGGGCCGAAAGCCGTGACGTGGGCTCTCCGGAGGTGGTTGCGGAGATCTGCGCCGAGGCCGGCGTTCACGATGCGCTCGAGCGGATCAAGGATCCTGCGATCAAGCAACGCCTCTGGGATGCAAACCACGAAGCGATAGGGCTCGGTGTGTTTGGTGTTCCAACGATGATCGTCGAGGACGAGCTCTTCTGGGGCACCGACAGCTTCCCGCACCTCGAGTGCTATCTTGCCGGAGATGATCCGGTTCGTCGCGAAGACGTCGAGAGTTGGCTTGCCGTTCCGGCGAGCGCGCACCGCCAGTAATCGCCCCGTAAAGCCGCCGCTGTGCGTCGGCCACGGGGCTGGGCGTCACTGGCTGTCCCAGGCGACCATGCCGCCACGCATCGAGGCGATGCGCTTGAATCCGAGCTTCTCGAGCTCGAGCGCGACCCGCCCGGACCGTCGCCCCGACCGACAGATCGTGATCACCGGCTCTTCCTTGTCCCAGGACTTCGACGCTTCGTCGACCGTCCCCATTGGAATCACCTCGACGCCCTCGATCATCCCGTCGGACTCGGCTTCATCGATTTCTCGAACGTCGACCATGCGAATCGCGCCGGTGTTGTTCGCGACCCAACCTATCGTCACCTCGGGCACTCCCTCGGATGTGCGTTCGATCGCGGCCCAACCGCGCTCCGGGAGCGGATCGCCAGACATCGACGAGGCGGGAACGATGCCGCAGTGAAGGTTGGCTGGAACGGCGACGTCGATCTTCTTCGGCGCCGGAAGGTTGAGGTTGTTCATGATCTTGGCGAACTGAGCCTCGGTCTTGCCATCGCCCACGCGTGGATTGTGGCGCTTCTCCTCGCCCACCGTCGTGAAAGTGAGCCCGCGGTAGTCGTGGCCCGGCCAGATGATCGTGTCGTCAGGAAGGGTGAAGATCTTGTCGTGGATCGAGCGGTAGAGCCGTTCGGCGCTGCCTTGCTGAAAATCGGTTCGGCCGGTACCGCGAATGAAGAGTGCGTCGCCCGTGAACGCGTGCTTGTGGTCCGAGGTGACGTACGTCACGCAGCCGTCGGTGTGGCCCGGGGTGGCTCGCACCTCGAGCGCGAGCCCTCCGAACCTCAGCTTGCTGCCATCGTTGACCAACTCGTCCGCACCCTCGGTGCCCGCGTTGGCGCCCACGACCGCCTTGCTGCCCAGACGCTTGCGCAGGAGCCCCGAGCCGGTGATGTGGTCCGCATGCGCGTGGGTGTCCATCGTGTACACGAGCTTCAAGCCGAGCTCGTCTAGGAGCTTGATGTCGCGCTCGATCTGATCGATGACCGGGTCGATCAACACGGCCTCGCGCGACTCTTCGTCTGCGAGGAGGTAGGTGTACGTCCAGGTTTCGTAATCGAAGAGTTGCCGAAGCAGCATGGATGGCCTCCTGACGGTGTCGTGGTGCTCGGTGCGAACCGGGCCTAAGTCGCTGAAATAACAGGACTCGAACGCTTCCGCAAACCCAGCCGATAGAAAGCGCTGGCGGTTTGGGACCGGTGCTGCTTTGTATGAGCACCATGGAGTCTTTTACACCCATTGCTTCCACGATCGGAGGCGTATTGATAGGCATCGCGGCCGCGGGGTTGCTCATGTTCCACGGCCGAATCGCCGGCATCAGCGGTATTGCCGGGGGAATCTTTCGGCGTGAGCCAGGCGACATCTCGTGGCGTGTCATGTTCCTCGTAGGGCTTTTCGCGGCGGGCCTCGGCTGGGGTTATTTCTTCCCCCAGGACTATCTCGTCGAGATCAAGAGGTCGACCTTGGCGCTGATCGTCGCCGGCCTGACCGTTGGCGTCGGCACCCAGCTCGGTAGTGGTTGCACCAGCGGACACGGAGTGTGTGGCATCGGGCGGCTTTCGAAGCGTTCCACGGTGGCCACGGTTTCGTTCATGATCACCGCAGCGATCACGGTGTTCGTCGTCAACGAAGTCCTAGGAGGCTCGATATGAAGGTCAAAATCGGAGCGTTTCTCGGGGGCGCCGTATTCGGCATTGGGCTCGCTATCGCGGGGATGACCCAACCGGCCAAGATCGTCGGCTTCTTCGATTTCTTTGGAAGCTGGGACCCGAGCTTGGCCTTCGTGATGCTGGGCGCGATCGTGGTGTACACGCCGGTCTATCGATGGGCAATTCGGACCTGGCAACATCCGGTTTGGGCGCCCGCGTTTTCGCTACCCACCCGTAAGGACATCGACGGGCGACTGATCGCGGGCTCCGCGATCTTTGGCGTCGGTTGGGGCCTCGGGGGCTACTGTCCCGGCCCGGCGTTCACTTCGGTCGGGGCCGGCTCGCAGGAGGCGCTGACGTTTGGCCTCGCGATGCTGGTCGGCGTGGGGGCCTATCAGCTCTTCATGCGAATCCGAGAGAACCGCACCGGAGGCCCGGCAGACCCGCAGGCTGCCGCCATGATCGACGGATGAGCCAACCCCGTAAAGCGACTCTGTCGCCACGGGGCTCGGGCGTTCCTGCGCTACCGATCCTCGGCTGGATCCGGGGATATCAGCGTGACGATTTTGGCCCCGATCTGGTGGCGGGCCTGACCACCGCGGTCATGTTGGTTCCCCAGGCGATGGGCTACGCGCTCCTGGCGGGCCTTCCGCCGATTCATGGGCTCTATGCGTCCGTTGCGCCGCTCTTGCTTTATGCGGTCTTGGGGACATCGCGACACCTGGCGGTCGGTCCGGTTGCGATGGACTCGATCCTCGTCGCCGGGGCCGTTGGTGCGATCGCGACGGTCGGCACCGAGAACTACGTTCTCATCGCCGCCGCGCTCGGCATGATGGTCGGCGTCGTTCAAGCTGGGCTCGGGTTCTTGCGCGCCGGCTTTCTCGTGAACTTCCTGTCACGGCCCGTGGTTGCAGGATTCACCGCGGCGGCAGCACTCATCATCGCCGCCAGTCAGCTCGGACACCTTCTCGGCGTCGAGTTACCGCGCACTCATCACGTGCACCGCGTCGTTTGGGAGGCGATCCGAAGCGCTTCCGATTGGTCTTGGCCCACGCTGGCGATCGGAGCTTCCGCGATTGCGGCGCTGTTCTTCTGCAAAAAACGCTGGCCGCGTTTTCCGGCGGCGTTGTTCGTCGTCGTCGCCACGACCCTGGCGGTTTGGGGGTTCGGTTTTTCCACTCGCGGGGTTTCGATCGTGGGTCAGGTCCCGGCGGGCTTGCCCGGCTTCAGCATACCCACGATCGACTCGTCCCTACTGATGCAGCTCATTCCGGCGGCTGCGACCCTCGCTCTCGTTTCGTTCATGGAGGCCATCTCCGTCGGCCGGGTGTTTGCTCAAGCCCATCGCTACGAGATCTATCCGAACCGCGAGCTGATCGCGCTCGGCTTTGCCAACCTTGCGGGAGGCGCGACCGGCGGCTATCCGATTGCGGGCGGGTTTTCGCGCTCAGCCGTCAACGTGCGTGCTGGCGCCCGGACACAACTGGCGGCGCTGGTTACCTGCGCGGTGGTCGTGATCACGCTCTTCGCCTTCACGCGCGCGTTCTTCTACCTGCCGAAGGCGGCCTTGAGCGCCATCATCGTCGCAGCGGTGACCGGGCTGATCGACATCCGCGGCGTAGCCGAGGTGTACCGCGTGAAGCGCGCCGACTTCTACCTGCTCGTCCTCACGTTCTTTGCAACCCTCTCACTCGGCATCCAATGGGGCATCCTCGTCGGCATCGCTGCGTCGGTCCTGCTCTTCTTGGTGCGGACAACGCGCCCGTACTTCGCGGTGCTCGGCCGAATCCCGGAGTCCCAAACGTATCTCAACGCCGCGCGCCATCCGCACGCGGAGACCCTTCCCGGCATCATCCTCGTTCGAATCGACGCGCAGTTCTACTTTGGCAACGTGAGCTTCCTCAAAGAGACGGTACGTGCGCTGGTGAGCGAGTCGGAGACACCGGTTCGATTCTTCGTCCTCGAGGCGGCGGGTGTAAACGACCTCGATTCGGCTGCTGCAGCCACCTTGGCCGAGCTCGATGAAGAGCTCGCGGCGCAGGGCGTTCAACTCGTCCTCACCCGCGTCAAAGGCCCGGTCCGCGACGTCCTCCACCGAACTGGCTTGCTCGAAAAACTAGCCTCCGAAGGCCGACTCTACCTCTCCACCCACCGCGCCATCGAAGTCCTCCGTTCAGGGATGGCCCTCCCAGACCTCTCCCCCGAGCCCGACGACCCCCGCGAGCCCGCCGACCAAGTAGGCTGCGGAATGCTAAACCCCCAGACCCCAGAACCCGGCGAGGACTTCTTCGCCACCCTAAAAAAATACAAAAATTAACAAGATTCATATAGGGGACAGTCCCCTTTTCAAAAGGGTTAACCCTTTCAAAAAGGGGACTGTCCCCTTTATGCAGGGAGATTTGGAAGATGAGGGGTGTGGAGGACTACGAGGGGTGGCGGAAGGCCGCGGAGGCTGCCGCGGAACGTGTTGGCGCGGAAGCCTGGCGGGCCGATCCAAGTTCCTCGGTGTACGACGCTGAGCTTCTGCGCGAACACACCGAGGAGCTGACGCGCGCACGCGAGGCGCGAAAGCCCGAGGCGCTCATCCCGTTGTTGCAGGAGGCGTTGTACCGTCACCTCGGCGAGCTGGCAGATCCGCGACTCTACGCGATGACGCCCCTCGGAACGAAGCACGTCGTCGAAGCCTTCTACGCGGAGGCACTTGCATGCATCGCGTACTTGGCAGACCCCGATGAGACGGGGCTCAATCCTGTGTTCACGTTGGCTGGCTTTCGGAGGGCGGCGCACATCTTTGGGCGCTCGGCGCTCATGCTCTCGGGGGGTGCGACCCTAGGATTCTTTCACCTTGGGGTGGTCAAGGCGCTGTTCGAGCACGACCTCCTGCCCGATGTGCTCTCGGGGGCCTCGATGGGCGCATTGGTCGCTTGTGGCACAGGCGTTCGGACCGATGCAGAGCTCACGGCGCTATTTGCGAACCCAAAGGCGATCCGCACGGATGCGATGAAGCGACTCCCGCGAGCGCGCGCCCGAAGTGAACGCGCCATTTATGATCCGGACCGCCTGGAGGAGGTTGTCGCGCACAATTGCGGTGATTACACGTTCCGGGAAGCGCACGCGCGCAGCGGTCGCACGGTAAGCATCAGTGTCTCACCGACGCGCGAGCGGCAAAAGCCACGGGTGCTCTGTCACTACACGACGCCCGACGTGTTGATGAACAGCGCGGCGATCGCATCGGCGGCGATTCCAGGCGCGTTCCCTGGCGTAACGCTTCGCCAACGCTTGCCCTCGGGCGAAAGTGTCCCGTACATGGGGACGGAGACTTGGATCGATGGCTCGCTCAAGGGCGACCTGCCGATGCGCCGGTTGAGTCGCTTGCACAACGTGAATCATTTCATCGTCAGTCAGGTCAACCCGCACGTCGCACCGGTACGCCGGGTAACGGGAAGGCGCGGCGTAATGCCTTTCGTGTCGAAGGCGGTCGTTTCGAGCTTTCGCACACAGGTCGCCCACCAGCTCCGGCTCGCTCGCAGTTACACACGAAACACCCCCCTCTATGGAACGATCGACGTGGCCCACTCCCTAGCCGAGCAGCCCTACGGTGGTGACATCAACATCCATCCGCGCCTCCGGCCGATCGCGCTCCTCCGCACTTTCTCGAACATCTCGCATGCCGAGCTTCTAAAGCACATCCACGAAGGCGAACGCGCTACCTGGCCACTGCTCGCCCGCGTCCGCGACCAAACGTGCGTATCGCGTGCGCTGGATGCGGCGATACGGCGCTTGTCGTCAGCCGATACGCAGTGAGATGCCGACGACGACTTGGTAGTCGTTTTTCTTGGGTATCGTTCCGTCCGACCGCGGGAACGGTTCTTCCGTTCGGAGGTAGAGGAACGACGTGTCGAAGTAGAGGATGGTGGTCACCCTCAGCGAAAAATCGAGGTTCCCCACATGGTTGGTGTTTCTGATGGTCGTGTAGACGAGGTTAGTGCGCCACTCGAGAAGGAGCTGGATGTCATTGGTGAAGTCGATGTCGGCGAACATCCGGAACATCATGTAGCCATCGCTTTGTGGGTCTTGCACGGTGGGTGCCGGGTCGAGCAGCGACAGGTACTGATAGCCCGCGGGTGCGAACTCGAGGTCCCAGTTGACGACATATGTCGTGATCAGGTGAAAGCCGACACCAGCGGCAGGTGTCGCCCGGAGCCGGACGTTCTGGAATTTGTCGTACAAGAGCTGGCCGGTCAGCGCCTTCACGTAGATGATCGGGTGAACGAAGATATCGACGTCCCCGCCAGCGAGGTGACGGTTCGCCACCTCGGCGCGTGCTGCGGTACCAAAGGTGCCGTCGTAGGTGAGCGCGGCGCGGGTAAGCGAATCTTCCCGGACGAGCTGCCAATAGGCGTTGAACGTGAGGTTTTCGGTGTTTCCGGCGTTGGCCGTCAAGCCCGCTCGGAGAACCGTCGACCAGTAGTTTCGTTCCCGCCGCACGTGCTCGATGATTGCCTGGAGCTCGGCGCGCGGTCGCGTCACGATTCCATCGACCGTTTGCACCACCACGAGCTCCTCGTTGATCATTGCAGGTCCAACGAGGTCGGTGCCATCCGTGAAGTTGAAGGTATTCGCCTTCGGTGAATGCAGCTCAAGAACCTTCTTCCAGTCGTACGTGATCAGCTTGATCTCGTCGCTGTTGAACTCCATCGAACCATCGCGCATTCGCTCGATGTTGCCCCTCAGCCATTCGCCCGAAGCCAGGCGAACCCAGTCTTTCTCGTCACCGAACTCGATCGTGTAGGCCTTCGTGAGGCCCTGCTTGTCCTCGCCCACCACCACCGTGGTCTCGGGGGCCGCCTCGTCCTTGTGCAAGCCCGCACCGACCTGAGCCGACGCGGTTGAAGCACCACCGACGCCGGCGATCACGGATGAAACCAGAAGCAGCCCCCACTGCCTCGCCCCGTAATTCGCCTGGATCATCCGTGCGACTTATACAAGAAGCGAACGCGGATCTGAAGTGCGAAAAAGGGGACTGTCCCCTTTTTCTAGGTGTCCACGGCCAAGTAGATGACGTCGTGCCCCACCTCGACGTCTTCATTCGGGAGCACCGCGTAACAAGGTCGGCTTACGCGGATCTCCGTGACGCGGTCGCGCCCGACGAGGGTGCCGGGTTCGAGTTGTTGGAAGCCCTGCCACGGGCAGCCAAAGCCGAACTCATCGCTTGGCTTGGTGATTGTCTCGACGACGTGTACGGTTCGCACTTCGTTACCGTTGGTTTTCGTGCCGTCTTCGATCGCGCCTGTGGCACGCAGGAAATTCATCGCGATCCCATGTGCGGTTTCAACGATCTCTGGGTCGCCATGGGAGCCGCACTCCACTGACAGCGCAGGCACTCCCGCGAGCTTGAGGAAGCCGATAATCACCTTGTCGGCTAGGCCGTACCACGACTGCACCAGGAATGAGATGCCGACCTGCTTCGCGATGTCGTCGATGGAGGCTTCGCCATTGCTCACGCCAAACGGGGGCGTCGGGGTCGCAGCCGAGTGGAGGTCCAAGAAGATGTCTAGGTCGCCGAGCACTTCCCTGAGCTCAAGAACCCGATGATGCTCGTACCCCCATGCCTCCTGGCGCAGGGTCTCGGCAAATCCGAAATCCCAGAGGCGGTTGAGGTCGTCGCCCTTGGGCGTGTTGCGCCGTCCTTGCGACGTCGCCTCGAGATTAGCGTGAATCAAGAAGATGGTGCCCTTCGCGGGCTCCAGCTCGCGGTTCTCGAAGGCGCTGGCAATCCGGCCAAGCGCTTCGCCGCCGCAGGGCTCGTTGCCATGCATCGAACCGCACACTCCGACGTGAGGCTTCGGCCAATCCGCCGATGCCGACACTCGCAACACCCCTGGTTTCAGCTCTTCGATGAACAATGCCGACTCTTCGTTTCGCGTTCCAACACCTGCCTGGTCTGCACGAACCAATGGTCCGCCTCGGCTGGGCTCTTGCCCACAGCAGTGATGCCGAGCTTTCCGAACTCGCTGAGCGCGCCAGTGAAGTGAAAGAGCACGCCCGATTCGGACCAGGCTTGATAGTGCAATCCATCGACCGCTGCAATGTCCAGCAGGTCCTCGACGAGAAGCCCCCGGTAGCTATCGGAGTGCATCGAGTCGGTAGCCACGTAGAACTGCGGCTCGTCGCGAGGGGTGAGGTACAGGCCCGTGTCCGGATCGTAGCGGCCGTCGGTCAGCATGCGGAGGAGCATCATCGGGTGCGTCGTCCCGCCCAACCGCAAGTTCGTCTCGATCGCGTAGTGCCTCCACGAGCCATCGTCGGCTTGCACGCACAGGAAGTCGACGGCGAGCCGGCCGACCGCGCCCTTGTCTTGTAGCATCTCGCCGACCCGCAGGGCGTCTCGTTGGATGTCCATTCGGTAGGCCGCATCCGCCGGGAACCTGCAGCCCGCATAGATTTGGCCATCGATGCCTTCGACGAGTTGGTCGTGCGTCGAAATCGCGTCCAGGCTGCCCGTGGGCGAAATGCGGAGCTGGCAGCTCGTCGCTCGCTTGCCTTTGGCTTCGACGAACGCTTCGACGATTCCTCCCTCCCGTTCGAGCTTCTCCTCGAACGTTTCCCAAGTCTGATGAGGGTCCACGAAGCGCA
This sequence comes from Myxococcales bacterium, assembly GCA_020351445.1. GTDB lineage: Bacteria > Myxococcota_A > Polyangia > Polyangiales > Houyiibacteriaceae > SG8-38. The sequence goes on along the minus strand of CP070713.1, from coordinate 2,115,353 downwards.
TCGCGGGGAGCGCATCGGCCAACGCTTGCTCGCGTGCCTCACGGCTCGTGCCGCTCTTGGGTGATACGGCGTCGAGGGACTTCAGATCCAAGATTGCGTTGCCTTGCCCGCTGAAGCCGCTGTTGTGCTTCACGACCATGCGCTCGAGGTCTTCGTGCTCTTCCCAAAGGCCGTCGATCGCCTCCACCAAATCGGCTTCGCTTTTTAGATCCTCGGCGCCAGGTAGAAGTGGAACGCCCGTTGTTCGAAATGCCCAGCGTGAGCCGCTCTTAGTGCCCAGCCAGGCCAAGTCCGGATCCAGACCATAGAGCGGAATCCCAAGCGCCACCGCAAGGCTTCGCTCCGCCTCGGATACGGTGAAGCAGGTCATCAGCCCGCACTCGGGCCGGATCAAATGCCTAATACGCTCGATGACTCGGGGCCGCTGGAGGATCTTCCGCGACAGCGGCACCAGCGAGCTGTCATAGAGCGAGAGCACAGTCAGGCGCCGCCGCATGTGCTCATTCGGGATCCCGCTGATCAACGACAGCATATAGTCCACCGCGGCCGGGTGAATCGGGGCCGAGCTCACGTAGACCAGGCGCGCCCGCGGATGCCGCAGCAAATTGAGCGCAAATAGCATGCGCTCTTCGTAGTGAAGCACCCCCTCGATCGAGACCGTGTCGATGCCGTCGAACGACAACGAGGGCACGACGAGGATGTCTCTCGGCTCGGGGCTATCGCCGTCGGCCAGCTCCCACCGGGGCCCGAGATGAGACTGCAGCTCGCGAAATGCCTTCATTTCGTCGGCGCCACCACTCATTGTTTCTGTATAGCATGGGGATGCCGGATTTACTTGCGGCGCGGGCGTGACGAGGGCACAAGATCCCCGTGGCCATCGTCATCGAGCTGCTCATTCCTCTCGCGGTCTTCGGACTCGTCGGCTGGGGGTTCTGGCTTTGGTACAGGCTGAGGCTTGCGCGCGCCGAGCAGACGGAGCGAATGCAAGAGGAGCTGGCCGAGCTGCGAGCATACAAGCAGGACACCGAAGCCCGCCTCCAGGCGCTCGAAACGATCGCCACCCTCGGCGAGAGCAGGATCCGAGTCGACTACAAAGACGTACCTCACAAAGATGACGAGGAAGATGACGAGGCGCGCAAGCGCAAAGGTTGAGCGTGGCGGACACACCAAACGAAGAATCTGCGCGCGATGGGCTCTTCAGCTTTCTGTCCCGCCGACGGTTTCTGAAAGTGAGCCTCGTAGCCGGCGGCGCGATCCTGGGCGTCGGTGGGGGTGGCCTTTTGGCGTTGCGGGGGCGCGCCCCTAAGGTCGACGGGCTCCGCGTGCTCGATGCGCATGAGTACCGCACGCTCCGAAGCCTCGTCGAGGTCATGCTGCCCAAGACCGAAGCGATCCCCATCGACCCTGAATCGATGGACCTTCCGCGCGCGTTCGACGATTTTCTGTCAGATGAACCCGAGCACAACGTCAACGACCTTCGAAGGGCGTTGGTGCTGATCGAGTTCGGGCCGTTGGCGTTCGACAAGAAGCTCACGACGTTTTCGCGGCTCGATATGGCGGAGCGCGCTACGCACTGGCAGGAGTGGGCGCTCAGCGACAACTTGCTGCGGCGTCAAGTCAGCATCGCGATGCGGAAGTTCTTCAACTTGGTCTATTTCGACCATGAGCAGGTGTGGCCCCACATCGGCTATCCGGGGCCTTCGATGAAACGCCCGCGGAGCGTCACGCCATGACCGGCGCGATCACGGACTTGTCGAAACAGGCGCCTCCGGAAGCCATCACGACTGAGATTTGCATCATCGGATCCGGTTCCGGGGGCGCAACGGCGGCACGCCTGCTGGCGGAGGCCGGGCAGGAAGTCGTCGTCCTCGAGGAGGGCGGCGATTTCGTTGGGCCGCAGCTGACGCAGCGTGACGGCGCGATGTACGATCAGCTCTACATGGACCGGGGAGGGAGAGCCTCCCACGATCTCTCCGTCAGCGTCCTGCAGGGCAGGGTGCTCGGCGGCGGAGGGGTGATCAACACCTGCGATGTCGTACCCATCCCCGAGGGCGTGCTCCACCACTGGGCGACCAAGTATGGGCTCGAAGACTTCGCGCCGGAGCGATTCGCGCGCTTCAAAGACGACGCGCTCGGCGATCTTTCAGCGAGCCGCATTCCGGAAAGCCTGATCAACACGGCCAACAACAAGCTTCGTCAGGGGGCCGAAGCCCTCGGGTTACGCGGCGAGGTGATGTTGCATAACCGAGTGGGTTGCGCGGGTCTTGGCACGTGTCTGATCGGTTGCCCGATCAACGCCAAGCGCAACCCGCGCATGGTGGCGCTGCCCAAGGCGATCGCGGCTGGCGCGCGCATCTTCACGAGGGCCCGCGCCGTGAAGATCGACAAAGCCGGCCAGGAGCTCAAGGAAGTCACGGTTCGCACGCTCGACCCGGACGGCTATCACGAGCAGAGCAAGCTCAAAGTCCGAGCGAAGGTCGTCATCGTCGCGGCAAATGCCGTTGCCTCGGCTCAACTGCTGCTCCGTTCCGGCATCGGCAACGAGCACGTCGGGCGGAACCTCACCCTCCAGCCTCAGCTTCCCATCATCGGCATGTTCGATGAGCGAATCGCGGCCTTTGATGGCATCCCGCAGTCGTATGCGGTCACCGAGTTCGAGGAGGAGGACAACGCCGAGTTTGGACTTTGGGGATACCGTATCGAGGCGATCATGGGCACGCCTGGGATCGTGTCGAGCCTGCTGCCCTTTTCCGGGGTCCCGGGAATGGAGGGGATGGCCCAGTACGACCGCATGGCGGCCTCGCTCTTGTTGGTTCCGGACGCGCCGTCGGGGGAGGTAGAAGTTGCGCGCGACGGCCGGCTGACGATCCACTACGAGCAACGCACAGACCATCAAGAGCGGCTTCGACATGCAGTCGAAACCGCTGCAAAGACCTACCTCGAAGCTGGTGCCCGCGAAGTCCTGGTCCCGACCCGGCCGTCGTTGATGATCCGTTCGGCGCGCGAGGCAAGACAGGCCCAACAGCTCGCCTTTGCGCCCGCGACCGCCCCGCTGATCAGCGCGCATCAACAAGGCACCGTGCGGTTTGCGGCCTCCGAGCGCGACGGTGGCGCCGACCTGAACGGCCAGGTCTACGGCACCCGCCACGTCTATGTCTTCGATTCATCCGGTTTCCCGACCAGCGCGTCGAGCCATATCATGACCCCGATCATCGCGTCCTCGAGAATGCTGACCACGAAGCTCCTGACGCGGATCTAGCCGCGATCGCGAACCGCTGTCCGCAAACCGCCCGCTGCAAGACCGCGAGCCGCCCACCGCAACCCGCCGTTCGCGCGGAGCGGTTTGCGGACAGCGGTTGGCGGTTTGGCGGTCAGCGTTCTGCGGTTCGCGGGCGCGGCGCGCTTACGCGCCGCGTTACTCCTCTTCGACCTGAATCGACTGCGTCGGGCACATCATGCAGGCGTCGCGGACTTTGTCTTCGAGGTCGCGGGGGACTTCGTAGGTTTGGATCAATAGGCTCCCGTCTTCGGCGAAGGAGAAGACATCGGGGGCCTCTTCGACGCAGACGCCGTAGTGATTGCAAGTCGATGGGTTGTACATGATCTTCATACGTCTGCTCCCATCTCAAGGCTTGTTCAACAGCTCTCGTTCTTCGTGCTCCATGTCGTCGCGGATGGCACGCGATAGCTCACGCACCCCGACGATCAGGCTCGACCCCACTGCAGTCTCGTCGAGCTCTCGGATCACGCGGTCGAAGATCTCGCGCTGCGCTTGGTGCTCCCGGTGCATGTCTTCGGCCATCTGATCGACTTCGCCTTCGTCGGCGAGAGACGGCAGTTGGTACTCCTCATAGTGCAGGTGCTCGAGGAGTACCGTGCCGAGCGCCTGGAGCTCTTCGCGGAGCGCGATCACCGATTCGGTGTCGTCTTCACCACCGCCAACGCGCTCGCTCAATGCTTCGACGCGCGCGAGTAGCGCGGAGATCTGCGCGTGCTCGCTTCTTATCCGCGCTCTAATTTCATCCGGCGTAGCCGGTGTCTGAGTATCTGAAACACTCTCCATTTATGCTGCAGCAAGCCGCCGGCGTCGTTCTGCCAGTGTGAGCGGCTTGCTCACCTCCTTGACGCCATCATACTCGTCTTGAGCCTGTTTGTGGTACCACTCGGGGTAGAACTCCTTGCACCACTTGCGGAATTCGGCGATCGGCCCGTCGCCGTCGCAGAGCATCGGCTGGTGGAAGAAGGCCTTGTTCTCCCAGACCGGCGCATCTTCCTAGAGCTGCCGTGCGACTTCGTTGGTGAAAGCCTTGCCGACGCCCTTCGTGATATCGGCACCGCCGAGCTTCTTGACGGTAAAGGAGAAGCGCACGTCGCAGTATTCATCGTCGAT
>CP070713.1:2108233-2110863 GCA_020351445.1 Myxococcales bacterium | reverse complement strand
ATCATGGCGGGGGACGGGCCGCAACCTCACCGCGCTCGGACAGGCCCATGGCCACGTGCCTGGCCATGTGGCGGCGGTGGCACCCCCTGTAGCGTTTGCGGGTCAGTGTTGGGCACGCCCCCGCGTGCACACCAACTGAGCCCGGGTGGACCCACCTGAGCCTGTTTCGTTCGGTCTTCTAAACCGCAGGTCGCAGGTTCGAGTCCTGCCCGGGGGCGTTGGAATTGACCTGCCCCCCTGGAACCGGACCGGTTCTAGGGGGGCAGGTCACCTGACGCTCACCCCGCGAACATCTTCCAGAACGCATCACCGGCGCCAACCAGGGTGTCGCCGACGATGACCCCGGCGCAGATCGTGATCAGGAATCGCGTCGTCCACCGCGGGTAGAGCCGGCCGAGGATCAGCGCGATCACGGCACCGATGAACATCGAGATGGCGTAGTTGGGATACACGACGAAGGCGAGACCGACGCTCGACACGCTCGGGATCCACGCCCGCACACGCTTCGGCGAGAGCTTCTCGACGATCGGGAACACCACGCCGATGATTGCCGCGATCAGCATCGCCGTGGGCGTGCCCTCGGGCAGCGCCTGGAAGCCGACCTGGAAGATCTCCGCGACGGCCTTCCACGCCGCGACGGCCGGCGCGGGCCACTCCGGCGTCAGCAACATCTCGGACGGGTTGGGGATCAGGACGAGGTAGAAGCCGCTGCCGACGATGGCTCCCGCGAGCGCGCCCCCGATCTGCGCGAAGAACTGCTTGCTCGGTGATGCACCGAGCATCGAGCCGCACTTGAAGTCGTGCATCAGATCGGCGCATTGGCTCGCGGCGCCACCCGTCACATTCGCCGCCATGAGGTTCGCCGCCGCGCTCTTGGGAACGAGCACGCCGAACACGAGCTGGGTCACCTTGCCCATTGCCCCCACCGGCGTGATGTTCGTCTCCCCGGAGACCCGCGATCCGACGATCGCCAGCGCGAACGACATGAGCACTCCGAGTGTCGCGGCCCACCAGATGATCTCGAACAACGCAATCTGGAGCCCGACAGAAAGCACGAGCGCGAGGATCGCGCCGCCGTAGAAGAAGGACCGCGGCAGCGTTCCCGCCTGTTGCCGCAGCACCGGCTCGCCACCGCCGCCCGTGCCCCTGAACGCCCTGAGCATGGTCGGGAACGAGAACATGAAGGTGACGAGGGAGGCGACGACCATGAGCGTCACGCCGGGCCAGAGCAGCCAGGTGAGCACGTCGCGTGAGCGTGGCGTGAACTCGGGCACCTCGCCGATTCCGGGCACGGACGCCAGGGCCGCAGCCCTCGCGTCGGGATCGAACTGCGAGGCGACGTACAGCCGGTCGATCGCGACCCGCCACTCGGGATCGTCAGAGAGACCGACGAGATCGTCATGGAGCGCGGAGTTCATGGCGCCCTTCAGCTCGAGCTGCTCACGCGGCTCGACGTACGAGATCGGCCCCTCTTCGGGAAGCACGACACCCTCTGGAAGAACGACGGCCTGCGTGGTCGTGATCGGTGCGCGTCCGTCGGCGACGACCATGGGGCCGATGACACCCCAGGCGAGGATCGCCCCGATCATCATCGATGCCGCGACCCGAATGCCCACGAGCCCGCCCACCGCGACCATGAGCAAGCCCGGGTCGAGCTTGAAGCCCATCGTGCTGGCGGGATACCCGTTGAGCGGGAACGTCAGCGCAACCGACTTCACGACCTTGAAGACCTCGAGCAGCTTGACGACCGCGCCGGCCAGCGCGCCGAGCCCCAGCAGCCGAACACGCTTGATCGCCTCGGCCCCGTGGCCGTAGATCTCGCGAAGCGTCTCGCCGCACGCGAGCCCGCCCGGGAACGGGAGACGATCGACCATGATCATCTGATGCCGCAACCCGGTCGCCACGGTGATCCCCACCAGGCAGACCGAGAAGACCCAGATGGCGAGCCACGCCCACGACAGCGTCTCGCCCGTCAGCATCGCCAGCGCCGGGATCGGCGCGACGAGCCCCGCCGAGGAGACCGCCGCCGCCGAGGAGCAGGCCGACTGGTTGATGTTGTTTTCGAGCACCCCGAACTCGCTGACCTTGCCCCGCGTGATCCCCTCGAGCGCCTTCCAGAAGGCGTAGCCGAGGAGAATGCCCGTGATCGACATGTTCGTCCCCCAGCCGATCTTGAGGCCGAGATAGACGTTGCATACCGAGAGCGTTCCGCCGAGGGCCATCCCCGTGAGCAGCGCCCGCACCGTCAGCTGTGACGAGACGAGATCCACGGGCGGAACCACCTCGTTGGGATTCAGCGTGGCGATGTCGTTGTTGGTGTCCGCAGCTTCATGCGGATCGTGCTCGGCCATCGGGTGCTCCTGGCGGTGATCTGGGGCGACAAGTGTAACGTCGGATCAACTGATAGGCGTTTTGATTTCGGGTGGCGGGTCTGTTGTGCCTCGAAGCAGGCCTTGACCGGGCCAGGTTGCGCGCTCCGCGCGCCCCTGCCGACGAACTCACGGATTTCGCGGTTCCACCCCAGCATCGCGCGCGGAAGCCAAAGCCGTCCGTCCAAGACCCGCTCCGCGGCCCACCCGGACCGTTTGCCCAGAATCATCCGGCCTATCAGTCAGCGATCTGACGATGCT
>CP070713.1:2100938-2108133 GCA_020351445.1 Myxococcales bacterium | reverse complement strand
GGGCTTGCGCTTCCGAGCTCTTACAGGCTCGAAGAGCAAGAAGCGCGGCCGCGACAAGAGCAAGGCCACCGCGCGCGGGCGAGGCCGCAAGGCGAGGGAAGCACAACAGGTGGACCTCGCAACGGTCAGCCCGGTGATCGAAGGCCGCCTAACCATGAACCGGCAAGGGTACGGCTTCGTCAACGTGTACGACGGAAGCCCGGACGTGTTCATCCCGCCCGATGCAGTCGGGCCAGCGCTTCACGGCGATACGGTCCAGCTTCGAGCGCGTCCGTCGGCCAAGGGCCGGGAAGGACACATCGTGGGGGTCATCGAACGGCGGCCGAAGGAGGTCACGGGGACGCTCCACCCGAGAGGCCGCGGGATGAGCTTTGAACCGGATGATGACCGGCTCCGCTCCCCGATGCGGGTGGTCGGCCAAGTCCCCAAGAGTGCCAAAAAGGGCAACGTGACCCTCGCCGAGATCGTGACCTTTCCGCAGCGTCGTGAAGATAGGCCTGACGTGCGGGTTCTGGAAGTGCTCGGCGCACAAGGGGTTGCACGGATCGAGGTCGAAAAGATCAAAGTCCGGGACGGCATCCGAGAGGCGTTTCCGCACGAAGTCGAGCTGGAGGCCGCCGAGCTTCCCGCTCGCGTGGAACGCGACGTCGCGAAGCGCCGCGAGGATCTACGAAACATCGACTTGGTCACGATCGATCCAGAGACCGCCCGAGACCACGACGATGCGATCTGGGTCAAGCGGGAGCGCGGCGGTTTCCGTCTCATCGTCGCGATTGCGGATGTGTCGCACTACGTCACGGAAGGAAGCGCGATGGACCGCGAAGCGAACAGCCGCGGTACGAGCGTCTATCTCCCGGACCGCGCGATCCCGATGCTCCCGCCCGAGCTCTCGACCAATCTCGCCTCGCTCGTGCCGAACCGCGATCGCCTGTGCATGGCCGTCGAGATGCACATCGATGACAAGGGTCACGTAGGCTCGCATCGCATCTTCGAAGCGGTGATGCGGTCGCATGGCAAGCTCTCATACGATGGCGCCGCCCGCGCGCTCGGGCTGACCAAGCATGGCCCTCACCAACCCGCGGCCGAAAAGCGAGTCGGAACCTTGAAGACCCTGCTCGACCTTTCACAGCGGCTTCGCCAACACCGTTTGAAGCGAGGTGCCCTCGATTTCGATCTACCCGAGGGCAAAATCGTCCTCGATGCACACGGAGAGCCGAAGGAGATCGTCCAGTCCCGCAAAGACCCCGGCATTCGGCAGGCATACCGAATCGTCGAGGATATGATGCTGGTGACCAACGAGACCGTCGCGGCACACATCAAACGCCACGCTGCACCGGGCGTGTTCCGCGTCCATGGCAAACCCGATCCGGAACGCATCTCGATGTTTTGCCAGGTGGCCAAGTCGTTCGGCTACGAGCTGGACGAAGAGTCGGCCGCGACGCCCAAGCAGCTGAGCCGGTTTCTGCGACGGATCGACGGAACCAACGAAGCGCCGCTGCTGCGGTACCTGCTGCTGCGAGCCATGCAGCAGGCGATTTACGATACCGACCCGACGGCAGGGCACTTTGCGCTCGCGGCGAAGGATTACCTTCACTTCACTTCTCCGATTCGGCGCTATCCGGACCTTTTGGTGCATCGCATCCTCAGGAGCATGATCCGGAACGAGAGCCTCGATGCCGCTTCGCTTCGGCCGCGCCTACAACGCTTTGCGGCGCAAGCGAGCGAATCCGAACGACGCGCGATGATCGTGGAGCGCGACGTCATGGACGTCTACCGCGCGATCTACATGCAGGACCACATCGGTGACGAATTCGAAGGACGAATCGCGGGCTTTGCACCGTTTGGGATCTACGTTCAGATTCCGGATCCTTACGCGAGTGTCCTGCTGCCCTTCGAGCAGCTCGACGACACCTACGAACCCGATGACTTGGGGATTCGCCTGATCGGGACACGCACGTCGAAGATCTTCACGATGAACGATCCGGTGACGGTTCGGATCGAGGATGCGAACGTCCAAACCCGAGATGTCGTGGGCTCCCTCGTGCAGCATCAACCAGCGGAAGCTCCGACGCAGGCACGGAAAAAGCAGCGTGGCGCCCCCAAGAGACGCCGGGGTGCACCGAAGGAACGGCGCCCTGCCCCGAAAGAACGGCGCCAGCAGCCCCGTAAGCGGGCGCGGCGCACGCGACGCAAGTGATGGCGCAGAAGAAGCGACAACCGCTCTCGGTCCCGGAGCTGATCGTCCGCAAGCGTGAGGGACGGAAACTCGGGGCGGAGGAGGTTCGAGGTCTGGTCTTCGGATTCATGAACGGCTCCGTGACCGACTACCAGATGAGCGCGCTCGCAATGGCGGTTTATTTCCGAGGAATGGACTTCGACGAGACCGTCGCGATGACCCTCGCGATGCGCGACAGCGGCGAGGTCTTGAGCCTCGATGACATCGAGGCGCCCAAAGTCGACAAGCACTCGACCGGAGGTGTCGGGGACAAGGTCAGCATCTGCCTTGCGCCCATCGTGGCTGCATGCGGGGTGGTGGTTCCGATGATGAGCGGCCGAGGCCTCGGGCATACCGGGGGCACGCTCGACAAGTTGGAAGCGATTCCCGGCTTCCGGGTCGACCTATCCATTCGGCAGTTCCGCGCGCAGCTCCGGAAAATCGGATGCGCGCTGATCGGTCAGACCGGCGATTTGGCTCCTGCCGACAAGCGTTTGTATGCACTGCGCGATGTTACTGGAACGGTCGAATCGATTCCGTTGATCACGTCGAGCATCCTGTCGAAGAAGCTCGCCGAAGGAATCGACGCGCTGGTGCTCGATGTGAAAGTGGGCAGGGGCGCCTTCATGAAGACCGAGTCCGACGCCAGGGAGCTCGCGCGCTCTCTGGTCCGAGTCGGAACGCTTGGCGGCAAGCGGGTGTCTGCGCTGCTGACCAACATGGACGCGCCGATTGGGTATACGATCGGGAACGCCCTCGAAACGGCCGAGGCACTGGAGATTCTGCACGGCGAAGGGCCCGACGACCTGCGGGAGCTCACCTACGAGCTGGCTGCGGAGATGCTGCGGGCGGCGGGCGTGACGAAGAGCAAGCCACAGGCGCTCCGGCGGATCGAGCTGGCCGTAGCTGACGGGACCGCGCTTCAGAAGATGCGACAAATCGTCAAAGCACAAGACGGAGATCCCGGCGTGGTCGACAACCCCGACCGACTCCCCCTGGCGCGCCATCGATCCTCGATCACTGCGACAGCCGAAGGGTATGTCGCGGACATCGATCCCCTCGAGCTGGGTTATGCGTCGATGGGGCTGGGTGCCGGCCGGAGTCGCGCGCAGGACGCAGTCGATCCGGGAGCAGGAATCCGCTTGCACGTTCAGGTCGGCGATCGGGTTCGCGCGGGCGATGCGGTTGCCACGTTGTATGCGTCGCAACGTCAGCTTCTCGGCCCGGGTGCGGACCGAGCGGCCGCTTGTTTTCGAATTGGAAAACGGCGCCCGCCGGCACGCAACCGCGTCATCGAGACGATTCGGCGCTGATCCCGCAGGCCCCTTCGGCGGACTCCATGATCTGTGCGCGAACATCTCGATACTCCGGCAAGTCCATGAACGTGGTGTCGGGGAAACTGGATCTCGCGGCGTACCGCTTCCCGAGCTCTTCGATGAAGCCCGCGCCGCTTGCCTCTTCGAGCGCTTCGAGGAACACCGATGCGCTGACGAGACGGGCCTCAGCGCCCGAAGTGCGTTGGGCGCGGCCGAGCGCGGCAAGAAGCGTCATCTCGCCGCGGCTGCTTTGCCGAAGCCGGACATCGGCTTCGAATGCAAACGCGGCGCCGGCCCAGTAAACGCGATGGTAGGCTCCGGTCCGGTTCATGTTCCGGCTTTCGCTCGCCAGCGCACGCCCCGTGCCCGACCGTCGGCCGCGCGCGAAGCCTTCGCGCAGACGCGTCCAAGCACGGTCGGCGCTTTGAAGACCGCAGCGCGCTCGCAATACCTCCTGCAAATAGGTTGCGATCCCTTCGGAGAGCCAGCGGCCCTCGGAGTACAAGCGGGGCAGCCAAAGATGCGAAAGCTCGTGAATCGCGACCCAATCGGCTTCGAGCTGGCTCACCGTCGCATCCAACGACGGAAGGAGAAGAATCGACGAGCCTCCGCCGCGACGCAGCATCCCGAAGGCCACTTGCTCTGCGGGGCTATCGACCGGGACGAGGACGAAGTGGAGTCGATCGCGGGGGAAGCGGTCGTCGACCGATGCAACGGTTCGCACGGCGCGGCCGAGCCAGCGGCGAACTTCGTCGTCCGAAGGCTGGTCTCCAAGACGCGCAACTACGACACTCGTGCCCCCCACCGAGAATGCTTGCCGATCGAACGACCCAAACACTCCGTATGTATCGGTGAAGAATGCGCTCGCGTCGGGGAAGTAGAGTGCATGAGATTGCGGCCAGGGCAACGACACCTGTCCGCCTGCCGGAAGGATGAAACGCACCGTTGCGTCGAGCTCGCGAGGGAACGGATCGGGACGCCACAGCCATTGCGTTTGGGAGAGGACCACGGCGGATGAACCCCGGGCTCGAAACCAGCTGCGACCAAAACGTGTCTCGTAGTCGACGCACGGTGTCCCCGATGCTTGCTGCAGACGAATCCGACCGTTCGTGGTGTCGAGCGGGGTGCCGTCGCTCCAAGCCCCGCGAAGTTGACCCGAAGCGCTGTCGTCGATCGGAACCAACTCGAGCATCGTCGCGGGTTCGAGGCAAACGCGGACTCGCGCGCCGCCGAAGTTGTCAAAGATTGTAACCGTGTAGTGCGCGGTCTCACGCGGTCGTTCTGTTGGAGGGGGCGCTTCCGAGCCATGGGCGCATGCAGCGAGGCAGAGTAATCCGCCGATTTTCCAGAACCTCATCACGATGTAAGCCCTCAGAATCCCTGGGGTATTTGTGGCGGATCGCCAGTGGTACAGCGACCGAATTCGAGCGAAACATCTCGGTGCCCGAGACGTATCTGGTCTCATGACGGACGCTTCGCTTTTGGATTGCGACAAACATTCGCTTTGGCTAGCGTGCCGTGAAGGGAAGCGGGGGAATGGGATTGGTCCCTGACGCCGCGTTGCATCGCCGGGGAGCCATATCAACGCTCCTGATGCTCTTACAAACAAAAAGAGGGTAGACACACATGAACTCAGCACTCAAGCACACGATCATCGCGATGGCGACAGCAGCGCTCAGCGTGACCGCCGGATGCAAGTCCGACGACGGCCCCGAAGCCTCCGAGACCACGGCAGGCGCCGAGGCTGCCGCAGCTGAAGAGGCGGCACCGGCAGAAGAGGGCGCGGCGGAAGCCTCCTGCGGCGAGGGCAGCTGTGGCGGAGCCAAAGAAGGCGAAGCCTCTTGCGGCGAAGGCAGCTGCGGCGGGAGCAAGTAATCCACAAGAATCATGCTGCTCCTGATCGAGCAGCATGCTTTTGGAGGCCGCGGCGGCGTGTGTCGCCGCGGCTTCTCTTCATGTTGAGACACTCATGAGTCGCGAAGTCACCGGAATCGGTCTGGGGTTGCGCTACGACCTCGCGACCGAGCTCCTAACACGCCGGCCGGCTACCGTTTCGTGGCTCGAGGTCCACCCCGAAAACTACGTGAACCGAGGTGGCCGATACCAAGAAATGCTGGAACTGGGGCGACGAGATTGGCCGGTCGTCACCCACGGGCTCACCACTTGCCTGGGCTCTGTCGAGCCGTTCGACGTGGGGTACTTAGCAAACTTACGGGCGTTCTTGTCCGACCTCGAGGTGCCGTGGCACAGCGAGCACCTCTGCCTGGGAGGAGTCGATGATCGTTTCTTCCACGACCTGCTTCCATTGCCTTTCACCGAAGAAGCAGCGCGGATTGCATCGCAACGATTGACCGAGGTCAGAGACGCGATCGACATGCCGCTGGCCGTGGAGAACGCGAGCTACTACGCCGCGCAATGCGATGACGGCTTGGCGGAGGCGGACTTCGTGGTCGAGGTGTTAGAACGAGCGGACGCCAAGCTGCTGTTGGACGTCAACAACATCTACGTGAACAGCCGCAACTTCGACTTCGATCCCAAAGCATATATCGACAAGATCCCTCCGGAACGGGTCGTGCAGATCCACGTGGCCGGACACTTCGTCCGCGACGACGGGTTGCGTATCGACACGCACGGGGAGCCGGTGCCGGACCACGTCTATCAACTGCTCGACTACACCCTCGGAAAGATCGGCCCTGTGCCAGTGTTGCTCGAGCGGGACAACAACGTACCACCGCTCGATGAGCTGCTCGCGGAGATCGACGAGCTATGGACGATCTACCGCAACGCAACGGAGGTTGACCGTGCTGGCTGATCACGCCAAAGCCATGCACCGCGTCTGCTTTGGCGCGGAACCAAGCGAGGCGGACCTGGAGTTGTTGGGCTCGCGCGAGCGTTGGCTGGTCTATCGAGACCTCGTTCGTTACAGGCTCGTCCATGTGATCGGTGTCGCCCTCGCCCGCACAAAAGAAGCGATTGGAAAAGAATCCTTTGGACGCGCCGTCGACGAGTGGCTCAGCACCGGCGGACCGAGAAGCCGGTATATTCGCCACGTGCCGAGCGAGCTTGCGGACTTCGCGATCCCCATCTGGCAGAGCAGCGAAGCGCCGTGGGTCGCAGATCTAGTACGTCATGAGATCACCGCGTGGAACGTCCGGCACGCGCCACCAGCCCCGACACCCGAAACGGAGTTCTCTTTCGATGGTAAGCCCGTCCTAAGCACCGCGGTCGAGGTACTGCGTCTCGCATACCCGGTCCACCAAACACCCACGCCCGGCGCTGGGTACGAACCGGATCCAACCCTCCTCTGCGTCTACCGAGACAAGAGCCACAAGGCATCCACGCGCAAGCTCAACCCGTTGGCCGCCGACCTGCTAGAAGCCTGGAAACGCGCCGACGAAACAGTTGCAGAGTCGGTCCAACGCGTCGCCAAAGCCCACGACACCGAGATAGGCCCCGCCTTCGTCGAAAAGCTTTCCGCCATAATCGCGGACTTCCTGGGACACTCTCCACCCCCCTAACCCCCTGAGATCGCTCCGCTTCTCAGGGGGTTAGGGGGGGTGGAGAGTGTCCCTAATAGCCCTCCACGTTGCTGATGATTTCGTTCATGATTTCGCGGGTGCCGCCTCCGATTGGGTAGAGGCGGGCGTCGCGGTAGAGGCGTTCT
>CP070713.1:2093127-2100838 GCA_020351445.1 Myxococcales bacterium | reverse complement strand
GGGATGGTCAACACCATCGTCGAATCGCCACCGGCGCGAAATCGGATCTCGGCGGCATACGAAGATGGCATCGGCAAGATGGACGTCGACATGCAGTGGTGGAATGGAGGATCGACAACCATCTCTGCCCAGGTGCCCCTGGTTTGGAACCGCGAGAATCCGATCCCGATACTGGCCAAAAGGGGCGACATTAGCGGCCGAGCAGACTTCGACCGGATGCCATTGCAAGCGGTGCTCGCCTGGATGGCGGGCGTGGTCAATGTCGAAGGCATCGTTCAAGGCAGCGTCACCGCGCAGGGACGTGTGCGGGAGCCGAACTTCGTCGGGAGTGTCGAGCTCTACGACGGGCGCGCTGACCTGCGAAACGTCGGACAGACCCTCGAGAACGTGACCGGGCGCGCGATCTTCGACGAGGATGGTGTCGCGATCACTGACTTCACCGCCAATGATGCCGGCGGAACGGCGAAGGTCGACGGCCGGGTCGGCTTCAAGAAGCTCCGGCTCAACAAGCTCGACTTCGTCGTTCGAACAGAGAGTTTTCCCCTCCGCCAGGAGGGCTCAATCATGGCGCGGCTCGGCGGAAGCGCCCGAGTCAGGGCGAAGTTCGAAGACGACGGACTCGAAGGAGAAGTGCGCCTACGTAAGCTCGAGCTCGACATCCCGGAAAGCAGCGCGACCCCGCAGGACCTCGCAGCGCACCCCGAGGTTTTCTTGATCGGTGAGACCTACGAGCCGGTCCAACCGTCCGTTCCCTATCGCGTGAAACTCAGAATTCTGTCGGAAGACCGGCTCGTGATCCGCAGCAGGGATCAGGGGTTTTACGTGGAAGCGAGTGCCAATTTGGAGACTCGCGTGGACGAAGACTTCACCGTCGAAGGAACGGTCAACCTGCACACCGGTAACTTCCGGGTCTTTGGCAAGCGTTTCGAGATTCGATCCGGCAGCATGGTCTTCGACGGCCACCCCGACATGGACGCCAAAGTCGACCTGGTCGCAAGGCACTCGCTTCGTGGGAGCAATGACACGGTCACCATCACGGCGTCTGGGCGACTCAGCAACCCCACGATCGAGTTTAAATCGAGCGTCCCGACCACGAGCGAGGCGCAGGTGATCGCCCTTCTCGTCACGGGCACCACCCGGACGCAGCGCGGCGTCAACACGTCGACGGCCCAAGCATCGGCGGAGACCACCAACTTCCTCACCGGCGTGGCCGCGGGCCTCGCCTCCGCATCGCTGCAGTCTCAGTTCGGCGGGTTCGCGCCTACCTTTGGTGTTCGGCGGGGAGAAACCGTCGCGGACGACGTGGAAGGCGACACCGCGGTGCAAGTTGGATTCAACGTGGACAGCGTGCTTCCCGAAAACCTCCCGATCCGGGGGCTGTACGTCGAAGGGCAGTTCGTGGCGCGGCGAAACGAAGGCGGCCCGAACACGACTGCACAGGCGACGCGTCCTGGTTTTTTGATCGAGGCTCTCTGGCCACTAAACTTTGTGACTACGGGCACCTTTGCCCCCCCGTCGAACTGGAGTATCGACGTCACCTGGGAGCCTTGAGCCAATCATGAGTCGGAAACTCTTCGGAACCGATGGTATTCGCGGTCTCGCCAATCGCGGCGATATGTCGCCCGAGGTGGCCTTTCGTATCGGGGCCGCGATCGCATACCAGGCGGGCAAGCGCGTCGAGCACGTGCCGAGAATCGTCGTCGGAAAGGACACTCGCCTGTCGGGCTATCTCTTCGAGACCGCGGTGGCTTCGGGGATTTGTGCCCTCGGCGGCGAGGTTCTGCTGTCCGGCCCACTGCCGACGCCTGCCATCGCGCACCTCACGACCAGCATGCGTGCAGACGCGGGCGTGGTGATCAGCGCCTCCCACAACCCCTACCAAGACAACGGCATCAAGATCTTCGGGCCAGATGGGTTCAAGCTCGCCGATGATGTCGAACGAGAGGTCGAAACTCTGATCTTCGGCTCGGATCTCGACAAGAAACGCCCCACCGGGACGCGGGTTGGCCGCGCAGAGCGCCTGGACGATGCGCCGGGGCGCTACGTGGCCTTCGTCAAAGCATCGTTCCCGGACGAGCTGACGCTCGAAGGCATCACGATCGTGGTGGACGCAGCACACGGCGCCGCCTATCGAACCGCGCCGCTCGTATTCTCAGAGCTCGGCGCAACGACGCATGCGATTGGCGTCCGACCCAACGGCAAGAACATCAACCAGAAGGTTGGCGCACTGCACCCGGATGCATGCGCGCGAGAGGTTCGGAAGCGTGACGCGGACCTCGGCATCGCCCTCGATGGGGATGCAGACCGCATCATCATGATCGACGAGAGGGGCAACCAAATCGACGGCGATGTGATCATGGCCCTTTGTGCGACACGTATGCTCCGCGCCAAGCGCCTTCGTCGTCGCACGCTCGTCGCCACTGTGATGAGCAACCTCGGCCTCGAGCGCGCGATCGAAAACGACAACGGCAAGCTGCTGCGCTGCAACGTCGGGGACCGCTACGTCGTTGAAACGATGCGGAAGCGCGGCCTGAACTTCGGGGGCGAACAATCAGGCCATCTGATTTTTCTGGATCACGCGACGACGGGGGATGGCCTGGTCGCCGCGATGCAGGTGCTCGCCATCCTGCTGCGAGAGGGGCGGCCGCTCTCCGAGCTCGCCGCGGAGGTCATGGAGCGCGTTCCGCAGGTCCTGGTAAACGTCACCCTGCCCGGCCGTCGTCCCCTGGAAGAGCTTCCCAAAACGACACACGCCATCGCGGTCGCACAAAAGGCACTTGGTAAGGATGGCCGTGTACTGGTTCGGTGGAGCGGAACCGAGCCCAAGCTCCGCGTGATGATCGAAGGCCCCAGGCACGACCGCATTAGAGCCATGGCCAACGACATCGCGGCCGAAGCGAAGAAAGAATTCCAGGCAGCCCGCTAACAAGCAAGAGGCGAAGCCCCGCGAGCGCGAAGCGCTTTTATGGGGGGGCCGCCGCAGCCAACAGCACGGTCACCACGGCAGGGTCGAGCTCGAGCACTTCGATCCCGTCCGGCAACCCGCGGAGCTCGACTGGAACCCTCACGGCATCCTTGTGGTCAGGGGCATCTGCGACGTTGACGATCGCCAGCACCGACGCTGGATTGAGCGCGTCAACGATGGCTTGCGGTCCTCGAATGCGCGCGGTGATCGCGCGAGGGCGCAGAGCACGAGGCACGACCCCTTCGGCGTCGACTCGCAGCGGTGAAAGCACGCGCTCTTTCATCTTGGGCTGCACGCGGAGGGTAACCAGGACGGTTTGAGCTTCGAAGCTCGTGTTGGCTGGCGCCCCGACGAGCGGAACCTCGCGTTGCACGACGCCCTCCTCGAGCTTCGTCACGTCGACCTCCATCGAGCGAACGGTGCGCATGGAGTTGACGACATCCCGCGGCCCTTCGACCTCGATAGTCTCGGGAAACACCTCGGGCTCTCCCGCCCACTCGAGCGCTGGGGACAACTTACCATCGAGAAAGACCTCGACCGGGAGCTCGCGGACGGTCCGAGGCACCCATTTGAAGGCCAAAGACGGCGGAACGACTTGCATTACCGACACGCCAGTTGGCAGATCGAACATCTCTTTCTCGAAGTAGTACCGCGGTTCGTCTCTGGTTTTGAGCTTCACGTCGACCGGAGGAAGGTTCTCTTGCCGGATCGCGTTCAACCGCGCCCTACTCCCCTTGAGCCGCACCCGAACTCGGTCCGGAATCTCGGTGACGAGGATCATGTCCTGAGCGTCAGGCGGCGGCTGGACGACAACGCCGACATACACGTTTCGCTCCATGTCCTCGGCACCGTGCACCAACGAAAACATGAGGATCGCGATACCGAGCGCACTGGCCTTGAGCCCGAGGTTCTCGGTGAAGAAGAGCCGAATGGCGTTGAGCGCGTCGACGAAGGCGCCCACTACGTTTCCTCCGCCTTTTTTACGGTGATCACGGCATCCGGATTCTGCGAGCGGCTCGGCTCTGGAGGCACCACCGTGCTCCGACGGTCAGCAGCTTTCCGCCGGCCGCGCTTCGGCGCGTAGAACAGCCCGTAGATTGCATCCCGCAGGGAAGCGACGTCCAGATTGCGAACGATGTTTCCATCGAAACACAGCGAAATCGCGCCACGCTCCTCGCTGACCACGATCACGACCGCGTCGGTCTCTTCGGTGATGCCGAGGCCTGCGCGGTGACGCGCGCCCAACGAACGGTCGCCACCGGCAGAGCCAGCCATCGGCAGGAACACGCCCGCTTGCCAGATACGTCCTTCGCGAACCACGACCGCGCCGTCGTGCATGGGATTCTCGAAGCTCGGCACGAAGATGCTGTGCAGGAGCTCTTTGCTGACCGCCGCGTCGACCTCCGTTCCGCGCTCGATGAACTCGTCCAGCGCCGCGCTCCGCTCGAACGCTACCAATGCGCCGATGCGTTTTTGCGCAAGAGTCCCTGCCGCCTTGATCACCTCTTCGATCGTCTGCGTCTCCTTGGCGGTGCGCTGACCGCGAAGAAGCGGTCGTCGCCCCATGCGCGCGAGCGCGCGCCGAATGTCGGACTGGAAGATGATGACGACGATGACCGCGAGGTAGGCGAGCACCGAATCCAGAATCGTCGTGACGGTGACCAGCCCAACGCGGCGGGCGAAAAGGTAGCCCACGAAAACGAGACATAGCCCGATGGCGACTTGCATGGCGCGCGTGCCGCGCAAGATGACCAAGGCCCAATAGATGAGAACCGCCACCAAGCCAATGTCGAGACAATCGTGGAGCACGTCCCACGGGCTTCGCTGGAAGAAGCCCACGAAGCCGTCGCTGAGCTCGGTCAAGACGCTGGTGAGAACTTCGATCACCGCACGCCCTCCCCCGGCTCATGTAGTGCCTCGGCGACGCGAACGAGCTGGCTCATCACGTGTACATCGTGTACGCGTACGGCGTCGACTCCGGCCGCCACGCAAACCGCAACCGCCGCTGCCGTTCCACCGAGTCGATCGTCGGCTGGTGGCCGCTCGCCGCCCGGGTTCGGCGCAAGCTCCGCAATGAACGATTTCCGCGAAGGCCCCACAAGTACACGGTATCCGGTCTTTCGGAAACGCCCAAGAGAACTTAGTAGCACGGCGGACTGGCGGGCGGTCTTTGCGAATCCGAGGCCCGGATCGAGCCAAACCGACGCTCTTGGCACCCCGGCACGCTCCACGCGTTCAGCCGCAGCCAATAGCTCGCCGAGGACGTCTCGAACGATGTCCGTGTAGTCGGTGTTGGGCGACCGAACTTCGCCCCGACCACGGTTGTGCATGATGACGTAGTCGGCTCCGGCGGCCGCTGCGGCCTCCGCGAGTCCGGGATCCTCGGCGCAACGCACGTCATTGACGATGCTCGCACCCGCAGCCAGAGCCGCGGCGGCGACCGCGGGCTTCACCGTGTCGATGGAAACCCGGGCCTTGAGCTCTCCCGCCAACACTTCGATCACGGGCACCACGCGCCCGATCTCTTCCTGAGCGGGCACGTGCTCGAAGCCTTCCCCGTACGTCTGACCGGCCGGCCGGGAGGACTCCCCCCCGATGTCCAGCACATCGGCGCCCTCGCGGCGCAAGCGCTGGCCCTGAGCGACCGCCTCAGCAGGATCGAGGTACCTCCCCCCGTCGCTGAATGAATCTGGCGTCACATTGATGACGCCCCACAGCTCGGGCATCCGTACCTCCGTCAACTACCCTGCGCTGGGGACCTCTCGCGGACGGGGCTGAAAGATCGCGCCCTTTCGCTTTTCTTCGTTTTCGCGGCGCTTTTCCGCGTACGTAGGCACGCTCACGATGACCGGAGGCGGCAAGTCCTTGCCGGACATGATGGCCTCGATCTCTTCGCGCCCGAGGGTTTCCCGCTCGAGCAACGCCTCGGCGATGGCATCGAGCTTTTCGCGATGCTCCTCGATGACGTGCTTGGCGCGATCGTATTGCGTGCTGATGATGCGGCGAACCTCGTCGTCGATCTCCTTGGCCGTCTCCTCGGAGTAATCCTTGTGATAGGACTGGCCGAGGAATCCTGTCTCCTCCTTTTCGACGTACGAGAGCGGGCCGAGGCTGGTGCTCATGCCCCACTCGGTGACCATGGAGCGAGCGAGCTGGGTGGCCTTTTTGAAGTCGTCCGCGGCGCCGGTCGTGAGCTGGCTGAACACGACCTCTTCCGCCAGACGCCCACCAAGCGCCATGGCGATGCGGTCACGCACCCACTCGGCGCTGTAGCTCTGGCGATCCTCCTCCGGGAGCGCCATCGTGAGGCCGAGCGCGGGGCCGCGCGGAATGATCGTGACCTTGTGAATCGGGTCATGGTGCGGGAGCATCCAGGCGACCAGCGTATGACCGGCTTCGTGGTACGCCGTCGTCTTGCGCTCGTGCTCGCTGATGACCATCGATCGGCGCTCGGAACCCATCATGACCTTGTCTTTGGCCATCTCGAAGTCGGCCATCGAAACGACCTCTTTGTCCTGGCGGGCAGCCAGGAGCGCGGCCTCGTTGACGAGGTTCTCCAGGTCGGCGCCGGAGAAGCCGGGCGTGCCACGTGAGATGATGTCGAGCCGTACGTCGTCACCTAGCGGAACGCGCCGCGTGTGCACGGCGAGGATCCCCTGACGCCCGTTCAAGTCCGGTCGTGGCACGATGATGCGACGGTCGAACCGGCCGGGTCGAAGGATTGCGGGGTCGAGGACGTCGGGCCGGTTGGTCGCGGCGATGATGATGACTCCCTCACTCGACTCGAAGCCATCCATCTCGACGAGTAGCTGGTTGAGCGTCTGCTCCCGCTCGTCGTGACCGCCTCCGAGGCCAGAGCCACGATGACGGCCGACGGCATCGATCTCGTCGATGAAGATGATGCAGGGCGCGTGCTTCTTGCCCTGCTCGAACAGGTCGCGGACGCGCGAAGCGCCGACGCCGACGAACATCTCGACGAAATCCGAGCCGGAAATGCTGAAGAACGGAACCCCTGCCTCGCCCGCAATGGCGCGCGCCAGGAGCGTCTTGCCCGTACCCGGCGCACCCATGAGCAACACACCCTTCGGGATGCGCCCACCGAGACGCTGGAACTTCTTCGGATCTTTCAGGAACGCGATGATCTCTTCGCAATCATCCTTGGCCTCGTCAATGCCAGCGACGTCTTTGAAGGTGACTTTGTTCTGAGACTCGTTGAGCAGACGCGCGCGCGACTTGCCGAAGCTCATGGCCTTGCCGCCCGAGGCCTGAAGCTGACGCATGAAGAACAAGAGAATGCCGACGAGGAAGATCATTGGAAGCCAGGTCACGAGAATGCTCGTCCAAAGGCTGTTTTGATCTTCGGGCAGGTACTCGACGCTCACTTCGTTATCGAGCAGTTGCTGGTTGATCTGCTCCCCCATGATGCCAACGGTGACCTTCTCGTTTCGGGCCCCGCGCTGACCTTGCGTCGCGCTTTCGTCAGCAGACTTGAGCCAGTAGGTGTACTCGCCACTGTTGTCCTGTGGACGGATCTTCACCTTCTGGACCTTGCCGTCGGCAACGTCGGTGACGAACTCGCTGAACGGCACGCTTCGAGGCTGCTCCTCGCGCGCCACAAAATTGAAGATCACGATGCACATCAGGATCACGAGGACCCAGAAGAGCAGTGTTTTTTGGCTTTGTTTCATACGGTAAGGTGGAACCCAGACCGAATCACCCGGCCTGGCATGAGGCCGAAGCCCCTTC
>CP070713.1:2089211-2093027 GCA_020351445.1 Myxococcales bacterium | reverse complement strand
CGAACGGGCGCAGCGCGGCATCGTCTACATCGACGAGATCGACAAGGTCGCGCGCAAGGGCGACAATCCGTCCATCACCCGCGACGTCAGCGGCGAAGGTGTGCAGCAGGCTCTTTTGAAGATCATCGAGGGCACCGTAGCCAACGTGCCCCCCAAGGGCGGGCGCAAGCACCCCCAGCAAGACTTCCTACAGATCGACACCGCGAACATTCTGTTCATCTGCGGCGGCGCATTCGTCGGCCTCGACGAGGTCATCGAGCGGCGCATCGGCGAGCGAACGCTCGGCTTTGGTGCCGATATTCCGTCGCGCAGGGACAAGAAGATCGGCGAGCTCCTCGAGCGCATCGAGCCGGAGGATTTGCTCCGGGCCGGCCTCATTCCCGAGTTCATCGGCCGTTTGCCGGTCATCGCCACGTTGCACGAGCTCAACGAAGAAGCGCTCGTCGACATTCTGACCAAGCCGAAAAACGCGCTGGTCAAGCAGTACCAAAAGCTTTTCGAGATGGATGGCGTGAAGCTCAAGTTCGCCCAGGGCGCGCTGCATGCAGTCGCGCGCGAGGCGCTCAAGCGGAACGCCGGCGCTCGAGGCCTCCGTGCTATCATGGAAAAGTCGATGCTCGACATCATGTACGACGTGCCGTCCCAGGCAGACATCCGGGAGGTCGTCGTTGGTGAGGAAGTGATCGCGTCGGGTGAAACGCCGCTCATCGTCTACGAAAAGGAAGAGGCGGAGCTCGCCTAGTGCGGCCGGCGCCGCACATCCCCGCCTTGTTTGGAGTCAGGGCTTCGCGCGGAGCTGAGTAGACAGATGTTCTTTCACCGAAACGACAACGACGATCAGAACCCTGGTGCCGGCGCGCCCAATGGCGAAAGCTTTCCGTTGCTTCCCCTGCGGGACATCATCGTCTTCCCGCACATGGTGGTGCCGCTCTTCGTCGGCCGCGAGAAGTCGATCAACGCCCTCGAAGAGGCGATGAGCCAACACAAGGAAATCCTCTTAGCGGCCCAGAAAAAGGCGAAGACCAACGACCCCGCCCCGGAGGATATTTTCGAGGTCGGCACCGTCGGCACGATCATCCAGCTGCTGCGCCTTCCGGATGGCACGGTGAAGGTGCTCGTCGAAGGCAAGCGGCGCGCCCGCATCACCCACTTCCTGCCGAACGACGAATTCTTCCTCTGCAATGTCGAGCCGGTCGAGGAGGTCTACGCGGCCAACGTCGAGGTCGAGGCGTTAATTCGCTCGGTCCAGTCGGCCTTCGACGTGTACGCCAAGCTCAACAAGCGTATCGCGCCCGAAATGTTGATGACCGTGCAGACCATCGACGACCCGTCCAAGCTCGCCGACACCGTGGTCGTGCACCTGACGAGCATCAAACTCTCGGACCGCCAGGAGATTCTCGAAACCGTCGACCCAGCGAAGCGGTTGGAGCGCCTGTTCCAGCTGATGAACGCCGAAATCGAGATCCTCCAAGTCGAAAAGAAGATCCGCTCCCGCGTCAAGAAGCAAATGGAGAAGACGCAGAAGGAGTACTACCTGAATGAGCAAATGCAGGCCATTCAGAAGGAGCTTGGCGAGCGCGACGAGTTCAAGAGTGAGATTCAAGAGCTCGAACAACAGCTCAAGCAAAAGAAGCTCTCCAAGGAGGCGCACCTCAAGTGCCGCAAGGAGCTCAAAAAGCTCAAGATGATGCAGCCGATGAGCGCGGAGGCGACGGTCATCCGCAACTACATCGACTGGGTGCTCGCACTTCCTTGGGGCGAAAAAAGCGAAGAGAACTACGATATCGATGCGGCGGAGCAGATTCTCGAAGAGGATCATTACGGCCTCAAGAAGCCCAAGGAGCGCATCGTCGAGTACCTCGCGGTTCAAGCCCTGGTGAAGAAGCTCAAGGGGCCCGTGCTGTGTCTGGTCGGCCCACCCGGTGTTGGTAAGACGTCGCTGGCAAAGAGCATCGCCCGTTGCACCAGTCGCGAGTTTGTGCGCTTGTCGCTCGGCGGCGTGCGCGACGAGGCGGAGATTCGAGGCCACCGGCGCACGTACATCGGCGCCCTTCCCGGCCGGCTCATTCAGTCGCTGCGCAAGGTCGGCGCCAACAACCCCGTGTTCTTGCTCGACGAGATCGACAAGATGTCGGCTGACTTCCGCGGCGATCCCGCCTCGGCGCTGCTCGAGGTGCTCGACCCGGAGCAGAACCACAGCTTCAACGATCACTACCTCGACCTCGACTACGACCTTTCCGACGTGATGTTCATCACGACGGCAAACACGTTGCAGGGCATCCCCCTTCCGCTTCGGGACCGCATGGAGATCCTCGAAATCAGCGGCTACACCGAGTTCGAGAAGCTCAATATCGCGACGCGCTATCTCGTGCCGCGCCAGCGGGAAAACGCGGGGCTCAAGGAGATCGACGTCGAGGTCAGCGAAAATGCGATTCGCCAGATCATCCACTATTACACGATGGAAAGCGGCGTCCGAAATCTCGAGCGTGAGATCGGCAGCGTCTGTCGCAAGATCGCGCGGCAAGTTCTGAAGGACGGAGAAGAATCGACGGAGAAGAGCTACCGCGTCGAAGCCAAAGACGTCGCGCAGTATCTTGGCGTCCCCAAGTACCGGCCGGACAAGACCAACGAGAAAGACCACGTGGGCCTCACCAACGGTCTAGCGGTCAACGCGTTCGGCGGCTCGATCCTCGAATGCGAGGTCGCGGTGGTGCCCGGCAAGGGCAAGCTCAACATCACCGGATTGCTCGAAAAAGGCATGCAGGAGTCGGCGCAGGCCGCGATGAGCTACATCCGCTCACGCCAAAAGGTGCTCGGCCTCGAGCCGGACTTCCATTCGAAGTACGACGTGCACGTCCACTTCCCGAGCTTCGTCCCGAAGGACGGCCCCAGCGCGGGCATCACGATGGCCACCAGCATCGCCAGTGCGTTGCTCAAGATCCCGGTTCGTAAGAATGTCGCGATGACCGGTGAGATCACGCTTCGGGGTCGGATCATGCCGATCGGAGGTCTGAAGGAGAAGCTCCTCGCGGCGCATCGGGCGGAGATCGAGGTCGTCCTGATCCCGAAGGAAAACCAAAAGGACCTCAAGGAAATCCCGCGGCGGGTTCTGAACGCGCTGCGCATCGTCCTGGTCGAGCACATGGACGAAGTGCTCCGCGAGGCCCTGGTCTTGAGCGATCCCGACGCCCTCTTCGGCGACCACGCGGTACGCCCCGCCGAATACCGCGAAGGCGAGCTCATCACCCCAGACTCCCCGGAAGAAGACGACGTCCCCGAACCCACCGTAGACGCCCCCGGCGCTCACCAGTAGGGGACACTCTCCAGGGTCTCAACCCCCTGTTCTCACAGCGCTTTTCAGCCAAAGATCGCAACGACTTGTGTCCGATCCTGCTCAGGATGCATCGCGCACCGTTGCGATCCTTGGCGCAGTTTGTTTGTGATTTCTTGAGGTTACAGGGGTAGAGAGTGTCCCGGTTGGACATGGGGGGTGCGGGGGGTCATGCTGGCGCGCGTTTTGGGCGGGTAGCTCAGCGGTAGAGCGCTGGCCTTACAAGCCGGATGTCGCAGGTTCGACCCCTGTCCCGCCCACCAGCCGCCAGTGCCAGTGCCAGTGTGCGTGACCTCCTGGTCACCTGATCAGGCCGGAAAAAGCAGGCTCTCGGGCGTTTTTTGCCTGGCTGGTGAGACAGCCTGCTCTAGGTTTGCTAACCAGTAGTCAGTGACTGACTGAGGGTCAGTTGCGCTACGGAGGGCAAGCATGGCAGTAGCGGCGCGCAGAGAGCGGGAGAGGACCGCACGGCGCGAGGCGATTCT
>CP070713.1:2083083-2089111 GCA_020351445.1 Myxococcales bacterium | reverse complement strand
ACCGGCGAGCGCGTGGTCACCATTCTTTGCGACGGTGGCGAACGCTATCTCTGCTGAGCGCGCATGTCCGAGCTCGTCAAAGTTTCGCGAGCATTGAGCCGCGCGGTCTCGAAGCTCGAATTCAGCGGGCCGGTCACCCACGTCTACAACCCTCTCGAGTACGCGAGGGGCTCCCATGAGCTCTATCTGAGCCGTTTCGGCACGGGTCCCAAAGAGGTCGTGTTGGTCGGGATGAATCCCGGACCGTTCGGAATGGGGCAGACCGGAGTGCCCTTCGGCGATGTCGGCTTCGTTCGCGATTGGATGGGCATAGAAGCGCCCATCGAGCGGCCAGCAGAGGAGCATCCGAAGCGGCCCGTGCTTGGTTTCGAGTGCAAACGATCGGAGGTTAGCGGCTCGCGTCTTTGGGGATGGGCGCGGGACCGATTCGGCGCGCCCGAGCGATTCTTCTCCCGGTTCTTCGTCGTCAACTATTGCCCACTGCTCTTCATCGAAGCGACCGGGCGCAACCGAACACCGGACAAGCTTTCGGCCGATGAGCGCGGCGTACTGTTGCCTGCCTGCGACAAAGCCTTGCGCGCCGCAGTCGAAGTCCTCCAGCCACAGCTCGTGGTGGGCGTGGGCGCGTGGGCAACGAAGCGCGCCCTTGCAGCGCTTGGCAGCGATGGTCCGCACATTGGCACCGTCCTGCACCCGAGCCCCGCCAGCCCAAAGGCCAATCGCGGATGGGCACGACAAGCTGAAAGCGATTTGCGCCGCCTGGGCATCGAGTTATAAGCGAGCCGATGCCGAAGAATGTCTTCCGCGTTGCGGTCATCATGATGCTCGGTCTAGGGTGCGGTCACGAGTCGGCGGCGACGCAACAGGTACGGAGCGCGGCAGCAATCGATCTGGATTGTGACGAGTCCATGATCGAGTTCGTCGATGACGAATCCATGGTGAAGCGCGTGAGCGGCTGCGGGCGGACGCTGACTTACATGTACAAGTGCAACGCCACCGCCGGCGGTGGGCAAGATTGTCGCTGGAAGCCGGTTCGCGACGACAGCAACAAGCTCCACTAGCCGCCATCGGGCTGCGCGGCGACGACTCGCTCCCGCAGCTCGGCGATGTCGGGGTTGCTCGGGTCGAACGTGCTCGCGCGCTCTAAGGCTGCGGCCGCTTCGGTGAGATCTCCGCGCTCGAGGGCACTGCGGGCGCGCGCCAACTCGTCTTTGGCGGCCTCTTCGCGTTCGTGCGGAGAGAGGGCGTCAGGGCCGGCGTCAGCGTCACCCCGTAAAGCGACTTCGTCGCCACGGGGCTCGGTGCCAGCGTCAGTGCCGGTGATCGTGCCGGCGGAGGGGTCCCAGTTTCCGATGGCGACCCATAGCGCCACCAAGACTCCAATGGTGAGTGTCATCACGAAAGGTACGCTCGTGCGTTTGCGTCTCGTTCTGGTTGGGCGCCGTCCGTCATAGGCTTGCCTCAGTGCCGAGACGAACGTGCGTGCGCTTGCGTAGCGGTCGGAAGGTTTCTTTCGGAGTGCTCGCAGGATTGCGGCGTCGACTGTCAGTGGAATCGCGGCGCCTCGATTGGCCTCGCTCGGCGGAACCGGATCGCTGTTCATCACTTTGTGCGCAACCTCCATTGCTTCGGTGCCCGGAAACGCGCGTTCGCCACAAGCGGCCTCGTAGAGCACGGCGCCGAACGAGAACAGATCACTTTGCTCGCTGTACTCGCCGCTGCGCAGCGTCTCCGGGGCCGCGTAGCACGGAGTGCCCAGGAACTGCCCTTCTCTGGTGAGGTCGGCATTCGGCACGCGTGCAATGCCGAAGTCCGCTAGCTTCACCTGCCCGTTGTCGGTGATCAACAGGTTCTCCGGTTTGAGGTCCCGGTGAATCACCCCGGCGACGTGCGCGGTCGCAAGCGCGTCTGCGACCTGTTGGGCGAGCTCGAGCAACTTGTCACGTGACAGGGGACCGCCTTTTCGGAGCTCTTGCTTGAGCGTATGTCCGTGGACGTACTCGAACACCAGATAAGGGCCGAGCTTCGGGTCGTCTCCGACGTCGAATATCTGAACGATATTAGGATGTTGGAGGCGCGCAGCCGCGCGCGCCTCGTTCTGAAAGCGGCTGAGGAACACACCACGCATCTCCGCGTCCAAGGCGAGATCACGGAGCGTCTTGATCGCCACCGGTCGGTCGAGATCTGAATCGCGCCCCAGATAGACGTTGCCCATCGAACCCGACCCGAGGAGTCGTTCGATGCGGTAGCGACCGATCTGTTGCGGCAGTTCTTCCATGGGCGCGATCTAGTGCATGGGGGAGGCCGGGGCCAGAGACGACTAGAGCCGGTGGAGCTTGAGCGTGTTGGTGCGCCCCGATGTGGGCCATCCTACCACCATCGCAAACGCCTCCCCCCGTCGGCAGAGCTGCTCCCGCACGAGCAACGATGTCGCGATTCGCAGTGTCTCGTCGAGTGATTCGGGAGGGACTTCGATTCGTGGGATCACTCCCCACTCGAGTGCGAGTCGCCGGGCCACACGCACGTCGCTCGTGACGGCCAAGATCGGCGCTCGTGGTCGGTGCTCCGCCAACAAGCCTGCCGAGCGTCCGTCCTGCGTGAACACCACCACCGCTTTCAGAGGCAGGTGAGTAGTCAACTCCGCGGCTGCGCGCGCGGCGGCGTTCGAAAACGGCCAATCTTCGTCGCCGACGCTCTTGAGCTCGCTGAACTCGCGTGAGAGGTCTTCGACGTAGTCCGACTCCACCTCTCGAATGATCGCGTCCATCATCTCGAGGGCCTGCACCGGATAGCGGCCCGCTGCCGTTTCGCCGCTGAGCATGACGGCGTCGGTTCCGTCCATCACTGCGTTGGCAACATCGGCGGCCTCGGCGCGGGTCGGGCGTGGGTTTCGAATCATCGAATCCAACATTTGCGTCGCCGTGATGACGACCTTTCCGCGAGCATTGGTTTCTCGGATGATCCGTTTCTGAACCAAAGGGACTTTCTCCGCGCCGAGCTCCACGCCGAGGTCCCCGCGAGCGATCATGATGCCGTCCGCCGCCTCTACGATTTCGGGGAGTGCGGCCACCGCTTCGGGGCGCTCGATCTTCGCGATCACCGGCACGTCTCCGGCCAGAGACTTGGCTTCGATCACATCCTTTGCAGAGCGAACGAATGACAGAGCGATGTAGTCCGCGCCTAGCTCGGAGATCGCGAAGGTCACGTCTTTGCGGTCTTTGCTGGTCATCGCCGGGCCGGTGATCGAGACCCCCGGCAGATTGAGTCCCTTGTTGTCGGAAAGCGTGCCGCCGTCCTCGACGATCGTGTGGACCGTATTGCCCTCGACGGTGTCCACGCGTAGCCGAATGAAACCGTCGTCGAGGGCGATGGTATCGCCAGACTGGACCTCGGCACCCAGCGAGTCGTGGACGACCGAGACGATCTCCTGATTCCCTTCGACCTCATCAGTGGTCAACGCGAAACGGTCGCCGGGAGAGAGCTCGATCGGGCCCTGCGCAAACCTGCCGATACGCATCTTCGGGCCCTGCATGTCGGCCAAGATCGCAAGCGGTCGCCGCGCTTCGGACGCGGCTTGCCGGATCAAGTTCGCCATCCTGTCGTGCGACTCGTGATCGCCGTGCGAAAAGTTGAGGCGCGCGCAATTCATCCCCGCTCTCACGAGCGCCCCGATCTTCGCCTTCGTATTGCTGGCGGGCCCGACCGTGCAGACGATTTTGGTGCGTCTCACAACGCGGTTGTACCCGGGTTCGGTGCTCCGGCCAAACTACCGGTGGCGGTATCGGGGGGGCTCCCAGCGGCTGAGCTTCGACTTGAAACCCAAGCGCACGACAAACGTTGCGTAAAGGGTCCACTGAGTGCGATCCAAAGTCGGCTGGGTGTTTCGATACGATGGATCGACGTTCACGTGACGGGTGGCGATGCGCAACCAAAGTCCGCGCACCGTCGTGAGAGGCCGGTAGAGCGGGATTGCGAACCCGAAGCCAACACCGAGCCCGACGCTTCCGTGACCGTCGAGGAGAAACGCCGGTCCGATCTCGAGGAAGATCGATTGGAGCAACAGGTCCGCAAACTCGTTCCAGGTTTGCTTGTACAGAAAGAAGAGCGCAGGAAAGAGCGGGCGGAGATCTACGCCAAGAAACAGATGCTGACGGGAGTCGGGGCCCCAGCGGCCCGAAAGGACCACGCCTGCTGTGTCGGCCACCAGAAACCGGGCCTCGCCGATCACGCTGGGGTCGGCTTTTCGGTCGAGCCAAGTCGCACCCCCACCGGCCCCGAACGAGAGCGTCAACCCCCGATCCCAGCGGCCATAGAGCCCGTCTCCCTGGCCTTGCGCGCTCGCAGAGGCGCCAAACGACCAGAGGACGAGGATCGAGCCGACGATCACCCCGAAACGGGCGCCCCGTGTCATGATTTCCCCATGCACTGGCCCGCGTGGCGGGTCAAGAGATAGAGGCTGTAGACTGTACGCATGGGGCGTCCGTTCGGCTTGGGGCTTCGAAGCCAACTCATGCTCGCGCTGATCGTGGCGTTTGGCGCTGCGTTCGTGTTGCTCAGCCTCGTGACCGCGCGGCTCGACGAAAGGCAGAGCGCCGAAGAGCAGCGGACGCGTGCGGTCGGGTTGGCTCAAGCGCTTGCCACCGGTGTTGGCTCGCTAGGCGACAACCCGAGCGGCGAGTCGATCGCCCGCATGCTCGAAGAAGGGCTGGTCGAACGCGTCGAGATCCATCCCAAGGAAGGCCCGCCGAGGACCTGGGGAGTCATCGATGGCGACCCCGACGCAACGGTGACGACGGCGAGCGGCGTGGAGGTTCGGGTATGGGTGCCCGCAGCCGGACGTGGCGATGCGGCACGGCGAAGCCTGTTTCTGTTTTATCTCGGTCTGACTGCGGCCACGGTCCTGCTGCTGACGTATGTTCTCCTGACGTACTTCATCGTGCGTCCGATCGATCGGTTGCGATTGGCCTCCGAGCGTCTTACAGCAGGGCGGTTGCGCACGCGCGTTCCCGTGCAGGGCGCCGCCGAGGTCGCGCGCCTGGCCGCCACCTTCAACGAGATGGCCGCGCAGCTTCGCGAAGACCGTGCGGCACTTCAGGACCGACTCGAGGAGCTCGAGCGCACGACTGCCGAGCTCACGACGGCGCAAGAGCAACTGATCCGGAGTGCGCGTTTGGCCGCGGTCGGACGGCTGTCGGCCGGTGTTGCGCACGAGATCGGGAATCCGCTGGCAGCGATCCGCGGTTTGCTCGATCTGATGCAGATGGGTGACCTCGATCCCGAAGAGGAAAAGGAATTCGTCAGTCGCATTCAACGCGAGAGCGAGCGAATTCATCACACGATCCGCGATCTGCTGGACTTCTCGAGGAACGAGCCCGCGCAGGCGGTGCGCATCGAAAGCTCGGCCGACCTTTCTGCGGTGGTATCGGACACGGTCAAGCTGATCGACCGTCAAACCCGTTTCCGCGGCATCGAGCTCGCGCTCGCCCTCGATGACGGCCTTCCCCGCGTTCGCGGCGATCACGAACGTTTGCGACAGCTCCTGCTGAACCTGCTGTTCAACGCCGCCGACGCCCTTGACGGAAAGGGCCGGATCGAGGTCCGCGCATCGAACGGCGGCGGCGTGGTGCAACTCACCGTGGAGGACGACGGCCCCGGAATCGATAGTGAGATCATCGAACAGGTGTTCGACCCGTTTGTGACGACGAAGGCAGCGGGCCAGGGGACCGGCTTGGGGCTGGCGGTGTGTTACACGATCGTCGAGCGGTTGGGTGGTTCGATCGAGGCCGCGAACCGGGAAGAGGGCGGCGCAGCGTTCGAGGTGCGGTTGCCGGCGGCGCTCTAAGTCAGTGCCAGCCCACCGAAAAGGGGACAGTCCCCTTTTTGAAAGGGTTAATTCCCAGTGCCAGTGCCAGTGCCAGTGCCAGTGCCAGTGCCAGTGCCAGTGCCAGTGCCAGTGCCAGTGTCAGCGTCAGCGTGCCGGGATTAACCCTTCTAAAAAGGGGACAGTCCCCTTTTTTCTCAGTCGGGT
>CP070713.1:2080154-2082983 GCA_020351445.1 Myxococcales bacterium | reverse complement strand
CGCGCGCACCGATCCATGCACGGCGAGGCACGCCGCAAGCGCAACCAAGGTTGTTCGGAGGACACGCATGACGAATGGACGGCCGAGCGGTGCCCGAAGACCCGCGGCCTAGCTGAGAGATCAGACGACTGGAGCGCGGCTCAGGCCGCAAGCGTTGGCGGGGCTCGCGCTCGGGTCGTACGCGGCCGACGGTCGGCCGGCTGCTCGTCGTGGAAAGAAAGGGGAGGCGCAGACCATGCGAGGAGCGCCTCCAGAACTTCTGGAACTCCCGGCGAGGGCGCGTTGGCAGCCAAATCGCGATGCGCGATGCTGCCTTCCCCGTGCTCGGCCGGGGAGCGATCTTCTTCGTCATGGTCGTGTGGATGCGCGTGCTCGTGAGGGTGCCCGTGATGGTGCTCTTCGAGGGCATCGTGGAACACCAGGTGGGCAAGCGGAACGACATCGAAGCCCAGCACCCAAAGCGCACAGGCAAGCACCGCCCAGTGTGCTCTTCCTCGGGACACGCTCAATTGCCTACCTCTCGCCCATGGTGAGGGCGTCGAGCGTACAGTACGCGGCAGGTTGCGCATTCACAACTCGACCAGCCCGGTCACGCCTACAGTCCTGCTCGTTGACCTGACGTTGACGTGGCGATGTGAAATCGACTGATATAAAGTGACGAACCACAAACACGTGATGCCGGCAAGTCCCGGTCATGTTTGGGTTTCTAGTGGTTTTGCGTTCGTCGCGTGCAGCACGCGGCTTTGCTTTGGGAGCATGAGGTCGCTGGTTCGAATCCAGTCGCCCCGACTAAGGATTTCAAGGGGTTGCGAGACGGAGCTGCGCCTGCTGACCCAAGCGGGCATACAGATGCGAGCTCGGCGACTTAACTTATAGGACGTTCTGCGCAATTCAGGAGCTGAGTGAGCTCACGCCTTGGGCAAGCGCATGTCATTCGGAAGAGTTGCTATCCTCAGACGGCGATGCGCGGTCTTCTCGAGTCGTCTCGAACACGAATTCGCCGGTTCGCGTACCAAAGGGGCGACCGGTATAACGCGCTGCGCCGGCATGTCGCTATGTTGGCAGACCAAACCTGGACGCTGGGCCGCTGGAAGCTCGGTCCGAAGAGCGTCGTCCCAGCCTTTGACGGAGACCCCCGCTTCGCGTTGGTGACGGTAAATTTTTCGACGACCCACTACCTCAAGCTGATGTTGATCACGCTCGCCGAGCAGGCAGAAATCGGTCGGGTCCATCGTCTCATCGTCGTCGACAACGACTCCCGCGATGGCGGTCTTCCATTCCTTCGTGAGCTCACTCGACGCGTCGAGCGCGCGCACCTGCTCGAGAACCGACGCTTCCCGACCCACGCCAGGGGACTCCGGCTCGGGATGAGACACTTGTCCCACGTGGAGCGGCGTATGCCGGTCGATGCCCGCGCCAACGTCGTCCTTGCATGCGACACCGATGTGATCTTTCGAAACCCGCGTACAATCCAAGAACTGTCCGCGGTTTTCGCTCAAGGGGACGCCGCGTTTGCAGGTGAGCTCCGACGGGACCTCTATCCCTATCCGGAGGCGCAAGCTTCCTTCTTCGCCGTACGACGTGACTGTTACGCGCGTCCGGACGTCGCACCGATCGTGCACCATGGCGCGCCCGCATACTGGATGCAGCGGAGTCTCTGGCGGGCAGGTCTCCATCTCCATGACTTTCCCAGCAACCGTGGTGGATACATACTCCATCGGGGGCGCGCGGGCGTCGAAGCGGCTCGGACGTATCGCCGAGGTGATCCTCACGCGACGGCGGCGACGCGCGATCCGCACTACATGGGCGTCCCTGACGGTGCGATCGTTTGGAACCGCGTTGAAGCGAAGTACGCGTCGTTGCTCCAGCCGAATCGCGAGGACGCTCTCCTCGCGCTCCTTTCCGACCGCTTTTCGGCACTCGGCGAAGTCGCATGAGCGTGTGTTACAGTCGCGGCCCCCGTGAAGACTCCATCAATGAGCAAGATCACATGGGTACTGTTGGGCGCCCTGGCCGTCGTCGCCATCCTCGGGCTCAGCACGTCGACTTCCCTGGCCGCCGACTCAGCGCACGCCGGTGCGTCGACCGTCGAGTTTCCACAGGACATCCAGAGCTACGACGATGCCAATCTCGGAGTCGTCGCGCGTCTGACCCATCGGGTCAAGGTGTTCCCCTTCAACCTTGTCGGAACCGTGCTCTTCGTGCTGGCCATCGCCCACACGTTTCTCACCCGGCGCTTTCGAACGCTCTCGCACCGCATGGAGCACGCCCACGAGAAAAAGATCGCAGCGGGTGAGGCGCCCCGAAACTCGGTGTCCCACGCCGCACGCCTCTTCCATTTCCTGGGGGAGATCGAGGTCGTCTTCGGCCTCTGGTGCGTGCCGCTCGTGGTGTCGATCATCCTGCTCTTCGGTTGGTCGACCGCGGTCGAGTACGTCACGCACAAGGTCAACTACACCGAGCCGCTGTTCGTCGTCGTCATCATGACGCTGGCCGCGACGCGTCCGGTGCTGAAGCTTTCGGAGGCGTCGATGGCGAGGATCGCCCACCTGTTCGGCGGCACTCTTACCGCGTGGTGGCTTACGATCCTGACCCTGGGCCCGTTGCTCGGCTCCTTCATCACGGAGCCGGCGACGATGACGATTTGCGCCCTGCTGTTGGTGCGCAAGTTCTACGAGCTCGACCCGAGCCCGCGGCTCAAGTACGCGACGCTGGGCCTCCTTTTCGTGAACGTATCGGTCGGCGGGACGCTGACACACTTCGCAGCTCCGCCGATCCTGATGGTCGCCGAACCGTGGGGCTGGGGCACGTCTCACATGCTGCTCCACT
>CP070713.1:2077353-2080054 GCA_020351445.1 Myxococcales bacterium | reverse complement strand
TCGTCGCGCTCCCGCTCCTCGAGCATGCGCCTGAGGGCACTCAGCTCGGCGGTCAGCGCGGGCTCCACGCGAAGCTGTAGCGTGTTGACCTGTCGAGTGGCTTTGGCCAGCGCATCGCCGAGACGCCGGACGAGCTGCTCCTTGGGCAGGGACTCGAGGACCAACTCGACGAGCCTCTCGAATTCGGTCGCTGTCTGTGCGGCCGCAGGACCGACCGACGGAGCCGCGGTCTCGCGCGCCGTCAACGTGCGCTGGATGGGGCTGTGCGAGACGACCGATGGCACCGCGATGCCCCAGATCTGTTTGTGCTCGAGCTCGACCGAGATCTCGCGGCCGGGCCAGGCATAGGTCTCCAGCGATGCCTGGCCCCGGGCGGCCAAGGCTCGGAGCAACGCACGGTACGCCTCGGTCGCGCGCTCCTCCACTTGCTGCCGCGCGTTCAAGGCCGGCCTCGCGCTTTTGAAGAGCTCGCTGATCAAAGCCTCGCGCTTGCGGTTGAGGAGCTCGCGGCCCTTCTGGACTCTCCCGAGCTGCGCGCTGGCCCGCACGAGTCCTGAGCGCGTTGGCGGAACCGACCGCACGCTCATCGCGAAGCCTCCCCAATTTGCTCGTCGCTTGCACGCGATTCCCACGTCGTGTCGGAGATTCGGGTGAGCTCATCTCGCGGCAGTCTCTCGAGCAACGACCAGCCAATTCGTATCGTATCGAGGAGCGCCCGGCGTCGGCCGCCTTGATGGATCAGCTCCTTCTCGAACTCGTCGACGAAGTCGAGCGCGCGCCGATCGCCCGGTGCTAGGCCCTCGCTTCCGACGATCGCTGCCATGAGCTTCGCTTCGCGGCCACGCGCGTACACGGCGTACAGCTGGTCCGCCCACTCACGGTGCTCCGGAACCGTGTGACCTTCGCCGATCCCTGCATTCATGAGTCGCGACAGCGATGGAAGGACATCCACGGGTGGATACACCCCCCGTTGATGTAGCTCGCGGTTCAGGACAATTTGACCTTCGGTAATGTATCCAGTCAGGTCGGGGATCGGGTGGGTCATGTCCCCGTCGGGTAGAGACACCACCGGCAACTGCGTGACCGATCCACTGCCGTCCTTCAGGACCCCTGCTCGCTCGAACAAGGAAGCCAGGTCTGTGTACATGTAGCCGGGATAACCGCGCCTTCCGGGGATCTCTTCGCGCGCCGCCGCAACTTCGCGCAACGCCTCGGCATAGTGGGTGATATCCGCCATCACGACGAGAACGTGGATGCCATGCGTGAACGCAAGGTGCTCGGCCGTGGTCAGCGCGACCCGAGGCGTGAGCAGGCGTTCGATCGTGGGGTCGCTCGCCTGATTGAGGAAGAGCACGGTGCGCTGCATCACCTCGCTCTCGCGAAAACGGGATACGAAGATTTGTGTTTCGCGCTCGGTGATTCCGATGGCTGCGAACACGACCGCAAATGGCTCGCCGCGAGCGGGGCGAGCGTTCTCGACGATGTCAGCGGCGAGCTCGACCCCAGGCAGACCCGGAGCGGAGAACACCGGTAACTTCTGCCCGCGGACGAGGGTGTTCATTCCGTCGATTGCGGATACCCCAGTCTCGATGAAATCCGACGGGTGTTGTCTTCGAACGGGGTTGATCGGCGCTCCATAAATCGGCAGGCGGGCCTCGCCGATCGAAGGCGGAAGACCGTCGAGTGGCTCCCCGGTGCCGCTGAGCGCTCGCCCGAGGAGGTCTTTGCCGACGACGGTCGTAGCGCTTTCGCCGGAAAGAGTGATCGCGGCATCCGCGGGTTTGAGCCCGAGCGTGTCCTCGAAGACCTGAATCACAGTGATTTCGGTGCCGACGTCGATCACCTGACCCCGCCAATGCTCTTGCCCGTCGCCACCGATGCGGACCCACTCGCCGAGCTTCGCGCGCCGTGTCGAACGCACGAACAGCAACGGCCCGGCCGCTGAAGCGGCGCCCGAGTACGTTCGCGCAATCGGTGCATCCAAGCGCTTCATGATGGCCTCATCTCCGAAATCGTTTGCTCGGCTTCCGAGATCGCTTGACCCAGTGCATCCTGCGCCGCGGTCTTCACCGAGCCGAACGCCCCCCGGACAGCGGCGAGGTCAAGCGCTTCGAAGCCCAGGCCGTCCTTCAAGGCCGCTTCACCGGTTCGCATGAACTCCCATAGAAGCTTCACCAGGTGGTACGTCTTGGCCACGGTCGAAAAGGCGTCGTGCGGATGAAAGGCGTTTTGGCCGATCAGGAACTCGCGCGCGATTCGCGCGCCTTCGAGCACCAACCGGTCTTCATCTTCGAGCGCGTCGACACCGACTAGGCCCGCGATCTCCCGAAGCTCACGGTCCCGCTGCAGAAGACGAATCGTTTCGATTCTCAGCTCGGGCCAATCGGATCCGCCCTCTTTGGAAAACCAATCGGTCGTGCTGTCCGCGTACAAGCTGTAGCTGATGTCCCAATCGACGGCCGGGAACTGTCGTTGGTGTGCAAGGCTTGCATCGAGCGCCCAAAGCGACCCCACGACCCGTAACGATGCCTGCGTGACCGGTTCGGCAAAGTCACCGCCGGGCGGAGAAATCGCGCTGATGAAGGTCACCGCTCCGGTCCGCGCCGGTGTTCCTTGGCTCTCCACACGGCCTGCGCGTTCGTACAGGCGGCTCATGCGATTGGCCAGGTACGTCGGATATCCCTCTTCGCCGGGCATCTCT
>CP070713.1:2074624-2077253 GCA_020351445.1 Myxococcales bacterium | reverse complement strand
GCGCAAGGGCCTTCGCCTCGAAAACCAGGGCGGCGCCCGCGTCCGTGTTCGCGAAGTGGAGGTGCTGGAGGTCACCGGAGAGGACTCGACCGACCCCGACACCCTCCGCTACCGCACCCGGTGGAATGCGACGGGCTCCGTCGGCCACTGGGGCCACACCCACCTGCGCACCAATTCCTACGACGCGCTGGTCACCCTCGGCCGCTTAGATGACCACTGGAAGATCGCCGATATCGATATCCTCGAAGAGCAACGCCTCGTCGCCGGCCAGCGCTAGCGGCCTGTGGCCTGGCGGTCCAAAAAAGCCGTCCAACTACTTGCCTTGTCCGGGCCGCTTGATAAGGTGCCGCACCCAATTACCAGAACAATCCTTTACCGGAGGGGCACATGCACAAAGCAAGCTGGGTATTTTTGTTGGCTGTCAGCCTGATGCTGACCGCAGGTTGTAAGAAAGATGAGCTAGAGGCGAAAGACGCTCGCATCGCGGAGCTCGAAGCACAGGGCGGAGAGACGAGCGCGTCGCTCGCCCAATGCAAGAAGGATCGCGAAAACCTCAACAAGCTCGTGAAGGGCTACACCGGCGAGATCAACGCCATGGAAGCCGCGCTCGCCGAGGCTGCTGCCCGCGAAGAACGCGCCGCCAAGCGCCTCGCGGAATACAACTCCATGCTCAAGCAACTGAAGTCGATGATCGACGCCGGCAAGCTCAAGGTTCGCATCGTGCGCAACAAGATGGTCATCGAGCTGCCCGAGGCAGTCCTCTTCGCCAGCGGCAGCGCCAAGCTCAAGAAGGAAGGCATTCGCGTTCTCGCCGAGCTCGGCCCCGTCCTCGCAAGCATCAAGGGCCGCGAGTTCCAGGTTGGCGGCCACACCGACAACAAGCCGATCAAGACCAAGCGCTTCCCCTCCAACTGGGAGCTTTCGGGCGCGCGCGCGATCGACGTGGGTGAGCTCCTCATCGAATACGGCGTTCCCGGCAACCGCATCTCGGCCGCCGCCTACGCAGACACCCAGCCCACCGAGTCGAACGAAACCAAGGAAGGCCGCGCGAAGAACCGTCGCATCGAGATCGCCCTCCAGCCGAACCTCGACGAGCTTCCCGACCTGTCCAGCTTCGAAGAAGAGGGAGAGTAAGTCGCGAGCGTCCCTTTCGAAGGGTTAAGAAAACTGCTGACGTGCCGGTGTGCATCATGCACCCGGCACGTTTGCAATTGGGCTATGTGGCTTGATTCACAACGAGGTACACAAAGCGAGTACACGTTGTATCTTCTCGCTAGGGGCCGGTCCCGCCGGCCGCGGCCCGGACCTCCTCCAGCAAGCTCTTGCTGAAGATCCGTCCGGTCAACCGGTCACGCGTCTCCTTGGCTGCCTTGTCCCACTCGGCCCTATGGGGGCCGGTGTCGACCACCTCGATGCCGCGATCGAGCAGGACTTTGTACGCCTGCGCGTCGTCGCGCCGGACCGCTTTGTCGAGCGCGTTCGCAGCGCGCACCGCCGTGTCCTTCAAAATCTGCTGATCCTCCCGCGAAAGCTTCTCGAACTTCTCTTTCTTCACCACCGACGCCCCGACCACGATCCCAAAGCTGTCCTTCGACATGTACTTGAGCTTCGTGTACCACTGGAGCACGACCGCCCCGATCGCCGAGCTCGGAACGACGTCGACCATCTTCGTCTGTAGCGCCGCGTAGACCTCGGGCACGCCAAGCCGTACCGCGTTGGCGCCCACGACCTTCAAAAACTCGGCAAAGATCGGGTCATCCTTCCACGCCCAGGGGCGGCTGAGCTTCAAGTCTGCCGGCTTGACAATGGGCGTCGTCGACATGAGTCGCCCCTGTCCCGCATCGGACCATGCCAACAGAACGAATCCCGCATCCTCAAACATCTCTTCGAAGCGCGCGTTCATCTTCTCGCGAACGCGGCCGAGCTGCTCGTAAGTCTCGATGATACCGGGCGCGGAAAGCACCAGCACGGGACGCACCACGATGCCGAGCCCGATCATCGTCACTCCAGCTGCATCCACCTGCCCCGCGCGCATCTTCCGGATGAAGTCCCGCTCGTCTCCCTGGCTACCACCCGAATAGTACCGGAACTCAACGCGCCCTTCGGTCTCCTTGTTGAGACTCCGGCCCCAGGCCTTGAGGATCTTACCGAACGTCGAGGCCCCAGGCGCGAGGGTCGCGTATCGAATGACCGTCTTCGCCTCGGCTTCCGCGCGGGGCGTGCGTGAGCCGCCG
Organism: Myxococcales bacterium; assembly: GCA_020351445.1. Taxonomy (GTDB): domain Bacteria; phylum Myxococcota_A; class Polyangia; order Polyangiales; family Houyiibacteriaceae; genus SG8-38. Next base: position 2,075,019 of record CP070713.1, on the reverse strand, counting down.
ACCAGCAAACACGCCGCCGCCAACACGAACACGAACCAAGACTTCTTTGCTGCTTCGTACATGCCTACTCCAACAAATCGTCGCGCAGCCGCTGCAAACCCTCTGCAGTGCACCCGAGCCCCTCGAGGAGAAACGCCTCGATGCTTCCGTGCCGTTCGATGATCTCCGCGTGGGCGGCCTGTAGACTCTTCTCTTTCACGTACAACAGGCCTTCGACGCGCGAAAACGCGATATCTTCACCGTCGGGACCGCCGTGGCTGGCCGCAAAGCTCCGGATCATCCCGAGCATTTTGTCGTTCTCCTCCTTCCGAAAGTGATTGGAAAGAAGGTAGTCCTCGACGACGGTTTCCCAAGGCACGCCCAACGCGGACAACACCATCGCGGCCCCGAAGCCG
>CP070713.1:2068008-2074524 GCA_020351445.1 Myxococcales bacterium | reverse complement strand
TTTGGTTTCTTCACCGCGGTGGACGTGATGGCCAAGGAGCTCTTGAATCTGCGCGCCGACTGCATTGCGACGAGCAGCTATTTCATCGTCGAGACCATGGGGCGCAAAGCCGGGTGGCTGTCGTATGGTGTTGCGATTGCAGGCGAAGCGAGCATGGTGCTCTCGACCGAGGACGTACAAGACGATCTCGCGATCGAGGAGAAATGGGTCGACCCGATCACTGGCGACGAGACCGTCGCGATCCGGCTTTCGATTAGCGCGCTCGTCGACCGCATCATCGACCTCATCCTCGAGCGTGAGAAGCGCGATCAGTTCTACGGTACGGTCGTCTTGGCCGAAGGTCTGGCAGAGCTCCTGCCAGAAAACTCGGTCGTTGGGATGCCGCGAGATGAGCACGGTCACATTCGACTCAGCGCGTTCGACTTGGCCAAGATGGTTTCCGATCGCGTGCAAACGCGCTACGAAGAACGCACAGGTCGGCGCAAGAAAGTGCGGCACATCCAGCTAGGCTACGAGTCGCGGTGCTCTCCCCCGCACGCGTTTGACGTCATGCTCGGAAGCCAGCTCGGCATCGGCGCGTTCCGCGCCTTGGTCGAGGAGCAGCTAGACGGGCACATGGTGAGCGTCAGCGGTCAGCTCGACTTGCACTACATCGAGTTCTCGAAGCTGATCGATCCGCGAACGATGCACACCGAGGTGCGCTTCATCGAAACGGGAAGCGACTTCCACCGGCTGGCTCGCTTCTTGGAAACGCAAACCGACCGCTTCTTCGCGTGGAGCCCCGGGCTGCGTCTCGAGCCAGAAACCGAAAAGCCCCCGGAGTAACTCCGAATGTCGTCCAAAGCCCCGTGGCGACGAAGTCGCTTTACGGGGTCAAAACGTGCGTTCGCCGATTTGGCGAACGCGCTTGCGGCGCCGGCGCGCGGCCTCCGCTGCCTTCTTCCGTTTCTTGATCGAAGGCTTCATGTAGTGGCGGCGGCGCTTCAGCTCCCGGAGGATGCCTTCGGTCGCCATTTTGCGTTTGAGGTGCTTGACCGCGCGCTCGAGTCCACGCTCACCGACGTGAACTTCGATAGGCTTACATTGTACGGTTTCAACCATGAACGCTATTGCTCCCTCTAAGAGCGGCGGAGGCTTACACAGTGTACACAGGCACGCAAGGAGGCCCACGTTTCGTGAGGTCAGGCCCCATAACAACGCGAAATCACGGGCCTATTCGGCCGTGACGCAGGGTTCGTCCCCGCTCGCGGGACTCGCGTTGTCGAAGATCAGCTTTGCGTCGCCCGCGTCGACGACAATCGTGTCTCCGGCGGCGAACCGTCCCGCGAGGATATCCTCGGCCAAGCCGTTTTCCAAGTAGCGCTGGATCGCACGCTTGAGCGGCCGGGCACCGTAGGTCGGATCGTAGCCAACGTTTGCGAGGAAGTCCTTGGCCGCGTCAGTGATCTCGAGCCGCATGTCGCGTTCGGCGAGCCTCTTTTCGAAGTTGCGAAGCTGCACGTCGACGATGTTCCGCAGTTGTGCGCGGTCGAGCCGGTGGAAGATGATCGTCTCGTCGAGTCGATTGAGGAACTCCGGTCGAAAGGCATCCCGAAGGTCTTCCATGACGGCTTTGCGCATCGACTCTTCGTCGTCGAGCGCCATGATGTGATGAGACCCGACGTTCGATGTCAGGATCACGACGACGTTTTTGAAGTCCACCGTGCGACCCTGGCCATCGGTCAAGCGACCGTCGTCGAGCACCTGCAGGAGCACGTTCCAAACGTCTGGGTGGGCCTTTTCGACTTCGTCGAAGAGAACGACGGAATACGGTCGGCGACGGACCGGCTCGGTCAATTGACCGCCCTCTTCGTAGCCAACGTATCCGGGAGGCGCGCCGATGAGACGGGACACGGCGTGCTTTTCCATGTACTCGCTCATGTCGAGCCGGATCATCGCCTTGTCGTCGTCGAACAAGAAGTCGGCAAGCGCGCGAGCGAGCTCTGTCTTACCCACACCGGTGGGCCCGAGGAAAAGAAACGAGCCGATCGGTCGATTGGGCTCGCTCAACCCCGCGCGGGAACGCCTCACGGCGTTGGACACAGCCACGACGGCTTCGTCCTGGCCGATCACGCGTTGGCGCAAGCGGTCCTCCATGTGAAGCAGCTTGTCCTTCTCGCCCTCGAGCATCTTGCTCACCGGAATGCCGGTCCACTTGGAGACAACCTCCGCGATGTCCTCGTCGGTAACCTCTTCCTTGAGGAAGGAAGCGCTTTCCTGCACCTCGGCGAGCTTTTGTTGCGCCTGGCTCACGGCCGCTTCCGCAGCGGGAATTTCGCCGTATTGCAGTCGGGCCGCTTCCTCGTACTCGGTGGTCCGTTCGGCGCGCTCGAGGTCGAGGCGGAGGCTTTCAACGAGCTCTTTCTTCTCGCGGATCTCGGTGATGAGCTCCTTTTCGCGGAGCCACTGCGCGCGCATGGTGTCACGCTGCTCTCGAAGCTCGGAGAGCTCCTTTTCTAGATCTTCGAGACGCCTCTTGCTCGCGTCGTCCTTTTCTTTCTTGAGTGCCTCCCGCTCGATCTCGAGTTGCGTGAGCTTTCGCTCGACCGTGTCGATCGGAGCGGGCAGAGAGTCGATTTCCATCTTCAAGCGCGACGCGGCTTCGTCGACCAGGTCGATCGCTTTGTCGGGCAAGAAGCGATCGGTGATGTAGCGGTGGCTCAGCGTGGCCGCCGCGACGATCGCGGAGTCTTGAATCCGAATGCCGTGGTGAATCTCGTACCGTTCCTTGAGACCCCGCAAAATGCCAATCGTGTCGGACACCGAAGGCTCGCCGGCGAAGACCGGCTGAAAGCGGCGCGCGAGCGCGGCATCTTTCTCGATGCGCTTTCGATACTCGTCCAGTGTGGTCGCGCCCACACATCGGAGCTCGCCACGCGCCAACGCGGGCTTGAGCATGTTGCTCGCGTCCATCGCGCCTTCGGCGGCGCCGGCTCCGACGAGCGTGTGCAGTTCGTCGATGAACAGAATGATCTCGCCCTTGGCCGATTCGATTTCTTGAAGCACGGCCTTCAGACGCTCCTCGAATTCGCCGCGGTATTTGGACCCCGCAACCATCGCGCCGAGGTCCAACGCGAGAAACTTCTTGTTTTGAAGGCCTTCCGGCACGTCTCCTTGAACGATGCGGTGTGCGATGCCTTCGGCGATCGCAGTCTTGCCGACGCCTGGCTCGCCGATCAGCACGGGGTTGTTCTTGGTGCGGCGGGACAAGACCTGCATCACTCGGCGAATCTCTTCGTCGCGTCCAATGACCGGGTCGGTCTTGCCTTGTCGCGCCGCTTCGGTGAGGTCGCGCGTGTATTTTTCGAGCGCTTGAAATTTCCCTTCTGGGTCCGGGTCGGTCACGCGCTGGCTGCCGCGAACCTCCTGCATGGCTTGCATCAACTTGGCGCGATCGACGCCCTGCGCCTCGAGCGTCTTCTTGAGCTGCTTGTCCTTGTACGCCGCGAGCAGCACGTGCTCGGCCGACGTGTACTCGTCTTTGAGTGCTTCGGTTTCTTTCCAAGCGTTGTTGAGGACATCGCGAAGGCGCGACGAGATGCCTGGCTCTGCGCCGCCGGCCACTTTCGGCATTCGATCCAAGACGGCCCCCAGCGCGCGAATCAGCCCCTGCAGATCGGCACCGGCCTTTTCCAGAATCGCCGGCGCAAGCCCGCCAGCCTGTGCCAGAAGCTCGAGCGCCAAGTGCTCTGGATATACGTCGGGATTGCCTCGATCGGCTGCGTTTTGCTGGGCGGCGACCAACGCCTCACGAGTTTTCGTGGTCAGTCTATCGAGTCGCATCGTGTCGCAAGTTAACCATGGCGAAAGGCGCGTCAATAGCTAGACAGCGCACAAAAACAACGCGATAACAGCTACGTGCGCTCTCTGATCTTCGCTGTGCTAGCCGTCTTCTGGATCGCGTCTTGCAAGAGCGAATCGGCGCCGACTGGATTCGAGTCGCCGAGCGCGACGATCGACTCGCTCTTCCGGGCGTATGGCGTGCACGACATCTCTCAAGACGAAGCAAGACGACGGTTGCAAGCCCGTGAGCGATTCGAGCTCCTCGACGAAGGGCTCTTCCGAAGTTGTTTTTCGGATTGGCAGGGAGAGCACGATCACGCGCTCGGCGGCTTCGTGTTCGGACAGCTCGTGGCCGCCAAAGACGAGCTCCAGATCACCGCGGATGAGGACATCGCCAAGGTCCGCGCTGCATCGGCTTCGGAAGCGCTTGAGCCGATCGTTCTCATCAAGCAGGACAGTGCGTGGAAGATCGACTTGCGGAAAAGCGTCCCTCCGAAGATCCGACAGAGCCTTTACGAGGTCTATCGCCGCGCGCGCAGAGCAGAGCGGCAAGCACGCTGAGTGTGGCCGTCAACGGATGGTGAACGGGGCGATGTCGATCCGTTCGCCCGGCGTGGCCTCCCTCAAGGCGTCTTGCATCATCAGGAGTTCCTGAGCGTGCGGATTCAACGCGAGCCCTGCGCCAACGGTCCGCAGCGCCGCGTTGGTATCCCCAACTCCAGCGAAATACAGGGAATCCGCATAATGGCGCCACAGGAGTTGGGTCCTCGTGTGCTCTTCGATCGGCCGCCCAATGCGCTGGTAGAGGTCCCCCCAAAGCCCTGCATGCGTGTGCATCGCCCGGGCCTCGTCGGTTTCGCTCGTGTCCGCGGTCAATACCCGATGGTAGAGCTGCTCAGGGATCACAAGCTCCATCATCTCTTGCTTCACCCGCACATCCATCTCGACGTACACGGGGCGAAGCGCTGCGAGGCTTTGCAGCTCTGCGGCGCTGAGCCTCCCATCGAGCATGTAGCTTCGCAGCAGTGGCTTTAACTCTGGCTCCTTTTTGATGAAGCGATCCACGAGCCTTGGGTAGGTCAGCAATGGCAGTGGGATCATCGTGACGTCAGGTCGATTGAGCTCCTCGGCTTCACCTCCCCAATAGCGAAAGACCGTCTGCGGGTTGTGGACCAGGATGACCGAGCGCGAGGGCAGCGAGCGTCGTAACCCGTCGTCGAACACATCGGTATCTACAAACTCCGCAAGCGACGATCCGTCGGACGAACGCGCGAATTGAAACAACGCTGCAAGAGCCAGGACCGTAGCAAGCGTAGGCGCGAGCTCGGGCTTGCCAGGGACCGTCTCTGCTAGCGCGGACAGCAAGACACCGGCGGCAAATGCAGTGAAGACCGCGAGGGACGCATAGGAAAGCATGAAGTACGCGCTCGCATCGGGATTGCCGTGGATGAAACCCATCGCAGCCCGCCCGATTGCGTACACCAGCCACACCGTGAGCCAGAAGAGGCCGTATTTTCTAGCGGATTTGACGCGGAGCATGAAGTACGCACCCAGCAGTGCGGTGATCAGGATCGAGGCGTGTAGGTCTTGACCGGTGACGATCAAGACATCGGCCAAGCGCGCTCCAAAAGGTGCGACCACGTTGGGTGAAACGCTCTTTTGAAAGGCCTCCGCGGTCACGACCCAGACGAATCGCGCTGGCGTCGACGGGTCGCCGAAATTGAGAAACGGCTCGCGAAGGGCGCGCAACGGTAGGTAGACATAGGTGAGCAAGCCCGCGCCGACGAAGCCCGCCGACCAAGCGAAGGGGCGCCATCCCCACGCCCGCCAGATGCCGACCAAGAGCCACAGAGACGGAACGATCGCAAGCGCGGCGAGGTAGTGATGGTTGGCAAGCGCCAGTCCCAACGCGAGCGCCGAGTGATAGAGCGGCCGAACGTCGCCGTCCGGCCCCGCAAGCGCAACTCGGAGCAAACGCTCGATCGCAATGCACAAGAGCGCCGCTTGCAGCGTGTACACTTCGGGTCGCACGGCCTGGAACCACCAAGCTTGGCTTCCGACCACCCACCAAGTGGCGCCCAGCGCCAGGGGGAAACGCAACGACTCCCGGATCACGCCGCCTGCCTTCAACGTGCTCTCCAACGCAAAGCACAAGGCCACCGCGGCGACCGCGCCAAGCAGGGCACAGATGAGGGCGACTCGGAACGACAAGGCTCCGATCGGCGCGAGATTTGCGGCGCCGAGCACGATCACTCCCAGAGGATGACCGGGCGGGTGCGAGATCCCGAAGTCGGCGGCCGCAGCCACGAACTCTCCACTATCAAACCAGTGGGCGTACCCCGACGCGGTCGTCACGTAGATCAACAGCGGCGGAATCCCGGCCAGAAGACCCTTAATGAAGTTCGAACCCAAAGCCCGACCATGATCAGCCGACAGAACCGATCCCGTCAAAATACGCCGATTAACTGTACCACCGGACAACGGCTCGCGACGGGCGGGCCCGGGGCTGGGCGGAACGCGACGCGGGGTTGTGTCGAACGGCTCGGCTTGCAAAGGTGGCCGGATTCACTGGGGAGGTTGGGCCACGCAAGCCTCGCCTCGGCGCTCGCGCCCAATCGGAGGTGGTTGCACGCGTACCGATTGTCACTCGCTACGTCGCCCCAACCCCACATCGCGTTCCGCCCAGCCCCTCCG
>CP070713.1:2065052-2067908 GCA_020351445.1 Myxococcales bacterium | reverse complement strand
TGCCTGATCATCTTCGGCGCCGTCCTCGGCTGGCTTTAGGCGAGCTACTGGCTGACACCCCGCTGGTAGCTCTGCTCCTCCTCGAAGCGCCGTTCTTCCTCGGCGGCGCGCTCCTCCTGTGCCTTCCGTGCTTTGTAGGCTTCTTCCTGCTGGGTCATGGCCGGAGTGATCGCCGAGTCGGCGATCCAGGTGTCGCTCGAAGAGAAGTACACGTACACCGCTTTCTTGCCGCACCCCGTCACGCCGATCTGGTTGGCGAGCTTGCGCGCTCCCTCCGTGGACAGGACGGTGAGCTCGAGCTCGTCTGCAGGGCATGACAGGTCGAACGAGGCCCGGGAGGTCACGGTCTTCATCGCGCGTTTGTCGTGCCCGCAAGAGATGCAAAGCGCTGCAGTCACTGCGATGACGAGAAGCATCCGAGCTGCGCTCATTCACCATATGCTACTCGCGATGCACCTCAACCACCACACCTCAGCCCAAGCCCCATAAGACCAATCGCCGAGTTTTGAAAAAGGGGACAGTCCCCTTTTCAAAAGGGTTAACCCTTCTAAAAAGGGGACTGTCCCCTTTTTCGGGTTACGTGTCGTCTTCGCTTGGGATTGGGGTTTGGGCGGCTGAGGTGGTGTTGGAGTGTTGGGGGACGCTGCTGGGGTTTGCGGGTTCGGCGCTGGCTTCTTGGTAGATGTGGACGTCGCGTTGGGGGAAGGGTATCGAGATTTCCTCTTCGTCGAAGCGTCGCTTCACCTCGCGGGTGATGTCCCAGTAGACATCCCAATAGTCGTCGGTATTCGCCCAAGGTCGGACGACGAAGTCCACCGACGAATCTCCGAGCGCGTGCAAGCGGACGACCGGTTCCGGGTCCTTCAGCACCTTCTCATGACTGGTGACGATCTCGGCGAGCACCTTTTCGGCCTTCGGAATGTCGTCCGAGTACCCGATCCCAAACGTCATGTCGACACGGCGCTTGTCCTGATGCGTGATGTTGCGAATGATGCCTCCCCAGACTTGCTTGTTCGGCACGATCAGCAGTTGGTTGTCGAAGGTCAGAATCATCGTCGAGACGAGGTTCATTTGGTCGACTTTGCCGATGACGCCGCCTGCTTCGACCGCGTCACCCACATCGAACGGGCGGTAGACCAGGATCATCAAGCCGGACGCGAAGTTCGATAGCGTATCCTGCAACGCAAAGCCGACGATGAAACCCGCGATACCGAGACCGGCGAGGAGCGGGCCCACCTCAACTCCAAGCTGCGCAATCGCGATGATCAATCCGAGCAGCATGACGAGCCGGCTGGTCATCTTGATGAAGAAGTCCTTTGCAAGGCTCGAGACCTTCAGCTTCGACCGGTCGATGACGCGCCGCACCGCGCCGCGCGCGATCCGGGCCAGGATCCAAAACGCAAACAGAATGAGCAGAAAGGTCACGAGCTGGAACACCAATTCCGCCCCGTTGGTACGAAACCAATCCGCGCCATCGGCAAGCCACGACTCGATCAGCCCAGATGCAACGTCCTTATCGAGAATGTCCTGCGAGAGCTTGCCCGTGGCGCTGATGATTCCCCGGCGTAGGTCAGCTGTCTCGAGCCCGTACAGGTCCATCAAGTCGACGTTCACGCGTTGGCTCTCCGCCAGGGCATCGCGTTGCTTTCTGAGCGTGGCAAGCTCCTTTTGGGCTTCGACGTCCTGGTCGACTCCCGGGCGCGCCGCCATCTCGTCGATCTCCTCTTTCGTGCCTTTCAGCACACCGGCACCGACGTCCGCCCGAGTCCGGAGTCGCTTGATGAGGTACGCGGTGTCGGCCTCGACATCGACGCCGAGCTGCTTTCGCAGATCGATGTTGGCTTGGAAGTACTTGAGCAGACGCGTCGACACGGGAATCCGCGCTACGAATTCCTCTCGCGCCTTCTGGGCCTCCTCTGGAGTCCCATTGGTCACCGTGTCGATGAGCTCGCCGATTTTCTTGCCCTGCTCGCCTAGCTTCTCCTTCATCTTCGGGGCGTCCGCCTGCAGGATCTCGGTCGCGGTGGCGCGTCCCTGAGCGACCTCTGCGCCCGCATCCGCGCCACTCAGCACGAGCTCGACGAGCCTCCCGACGTCGCGCCGATATTTCGCACGGCGCTCCGACACCTCTTTTTCGAGCATGACCGCCGCTGCCCGGTCCGGGTTCTTTTCGATCTTGTCGCTCAGCTCCTGGAGCTCGGCCTCGCGTGTTTCGAGGTCCGTGACCAGTTCCTGAATCTGCGTCGCAATGGACTTCTTTTCCTCCGCTTGCTCGTCCTGTCCGAATGCTGCCAGCGAGAACAAAGAAGTGAACATCAGAACGAGCACGAAGCTCGCGGTTGGCCGGAGCCACCCATCATGCGTTGCCGTGTGCATATACAATCCCCGTGAAAACTCTCTTGCCCGGCCGAGGAATCGGCCCCAGAGGGCGCTAGTGCTACTCGAAGTCGCGCCGGCCCTCAAGGCGGCTTGAACGTTGAACAATGGAGTGGCGCGCTATAGAGTTGCGCCGATCCCGGAGGTCGAAATGAAGAGAATAGACTCGAGGTTCTTGGCACTTCTCGTGGCGCTTTGGCTGCCCGCGACCATCGCATCCGCCCAGTGGGACCCCTCGACGCAAGAGGGAACATCCACGACGGCCAGCACGGCGCCCACCCCGCCTCCGGCTCCGCCCGACCAGATGGTTTCGGACACCCCCCAGCCCGCGGTTCAGCAGCCCGAGGAAAAGAAGGGCCTAGAGGTCGGCTTCACCTGGGGCCTCAGCATCGGCGTGCCGATCATCTTGGACGTGCCTCGCCAGAACGTGCGTCCCGGCGCGTCCCTCAACTTCTTCGGGGGCGCCGACTTCGGGTTCTT
>CP070713.1:2061585-2064952 GCA_020351445.1 Myxococcales bacterium | reverse complement strand
CCCTCATCGGCTCGACGATTTCAATTCGAAAGGGGCCCATCGATGTGTCCGTTGGATCGTCGGGAGCGCGTCCGGAGGTATGAAAGGAATGCTGCACGCCATCGAGGATGATGCTGAGATGTCCATCCTGCACGAAGCGATGCGGGTAACGGCCGAATCCGATCCCGAAAAAGAACTCGCCAGCCCGGTCGAACCCGTTGAACCAGTAGCGGTCATAGAAGTTCCGATCGGTGACGCTCGGTTGATTGATCGGCACCGGGGCTTGGTGGATCATGTAGTCGTCGAAATCGGTAATCATGGGCTCTCCTCGGAGAGCCCTTATAGCACCAAAGCCTGCCCCTGTTCGTCTCAGTCTTTGAGAGCAAACGGGCTAGAGCGTGCTCGATCGCGCCGGAACTGGAGTGACACGCAGCACCTTGCCGCTACCGCCACCACCGTCGGTGGTGACGTACAGAAGCCCGTCCGGACCTTGTCTCGGCGTGCGGAGTCGTCCCTCGTCGTCGATCGCTCGCGCCTCGCCCGTCACAGTTCCTTCCGAGTCGACGAAGTAGATGTGCAAGTGCTCCGCCTTGAGAGTCGCTACAACGAGAACCCCATTCCAGTCGCCCCACGCATTCCCCTCGACGAAAGTCGCCCCAGCCAGGGCCAGCGTGGGCGACCCGCTCGACCACACCGCCCCTACCGCATCGGGGAACTTGTCGAAATCGGTCATCGGTACCGACTCGGTGTAACCAGGAACCGGGTCCCAGCCGAAGTTGCCCGGGACGAGCAGGTTGACTTCATCGTCGACGGATGGGCCGTGCTCGGCCGACATGCCGAGCCCATCGGAGCGGAACGCCATGCCTTGAATATTGCGGTGCCCTTTCGAGTACCAGCGAAATCCCCCGAGGTTGTCGGATGCCGCGTTGCCGTCCCGGTCGATCCGCAAGACCTTGCCGCCGAGCGAATCGTCGTTCTGGGGTGTCGTTCCGATGGCTGCGTCTCCGGTGCCCACCCACAAGAAACCGTCGGGCCCAAAACGGGGCCGGCATCCGCTGTGTCGTCCCGTGCTGTATGGCATTCCGGTCACGATGTCGCGACGGTCGACGATCGCGTCGCCGTTGGGCGTGCGAAGCGTAAGCCGTACCAACCGCACGTCGCTTGCGCCTCCGGCGTTCGAGGTCGTACAGACGTACACGTAACCATTGCTTGCGAAGTCCGGGTCGACCTCGAGCCCCATCACGCCGCCTTCGCCGCGAGCCACCACGTCGGAGATCGGCATGACCACCGGTTCTGCGCCCGTGCCAACGACGTACGCGTTGAGCCGCCCCGGCCTTTCGGTTACCAACACGGTCCCGTTCGGCAACCAGGCGATGTCCCATGGCTTGTCGAGACCCAAAATGAAATCCTCGACCTCGAGGCGGATATCGGTCGGCGCGCTGACACCGCTGCATCCGGCCGAGCCGCAGCCGTCGCCACCGCACCCCATGCCGATCAGGCACGAGGTAAGTACCAATCCAAAGAGACCTTGCGTCATCCGCAGGGGTGGCTCCATGACTCCGCAATTAGCCATCGATGCGAGCACGGCGCCAATCGACCGTACTGTGGATTGAAATTCCACAGCGACCCGTGGTACCCACGAAGAGAGACGAAAGAACGGACTCCGCACATGTCGCACACCTACTACGAACGCCTCTCCGCGCTGGATGCTTCGTTTCTCGGTTTCGAGCAGCGAAACGCCCATTGGCACGAGGCAGCCGTCTTGGTGTTCGACGCAGGGCCACTGCGAACCAAAGACGGTGGCCTCGACTTCGACAAGGTGCTCAACAACTACGAGTGGTCCTTCGAGGCCGTACCGCGCTACCGCCAGCGACTGGCGAAAATCCCGCTCTTCGATCATCCAGTGTGGGTCGACGACCCCGCTTTCAACGTTCGATATCACGTCCGGCAGATCGCCTTGCCGCAGCCCGCCGACGAACGCGTCCTGAAGCGCGTGTGCGGCTACTTGCTGGAGCTGCCGCTCGACATGGACAAGCCACCTTGGGAAGTCTGGTTCGTCGATGGCCTCGAGAACGACAGGTTCGCGCTGGTCGCCAAGATGCATCACTGCATGGCCGACGGGATCTCGGGCATGAGCATCGTCCAGACGCTTCTCAGCCGGAAGCCTTTCGAGCGACACGGCGCGCCTCGGGCATGGACGCCCCGCGCCACGCCCCGCCGTGCGGAGCTCGTTCGAGCCGAGGTCGCACGGCGCATTCGGGCCCCGCTCGAGCTGCTCGCGCCGCTACGGCGACCCGGCGAGGCATTTCGGGCCGCGCGCGACGTCGTGCAGGGCCTCATCGAGGCATCGAGCTTGGGGTGGCGACCCGCGTCAAAGACGCCGTTCAACCCAGAAGACATCGGGCCGCACCGTCGCTTCGACTGGACAAGCATTTCCATGGGCGAGATCAAAGAGGTCAGGAAGCGGTTGGGCGGAACGATCAACGACGTCGTGCTGACTACGGCCGCCGGCGCGTTCGGGCATTTCCTTCGCGAACATCGTACCGCCACGGACGACATCGATTTCCGCGCACTGATTCCGGTGAACGTCCGTACGGATGAGGAGAAGGACCTTGGCAATCGCGTCGCGATGATCATGGCAGAGCTCCCGGTCGGCGAGCGCGACCCGCAAGTGCGCCTGCAGCGCGTCATCGAGACGATGCAGAAGCTCAAGCGCTCCAAGCAGGCGCTCGGAGTCTCTTGGCTCGAAGGTTTCGCCGATCGCGTTGGCAGCCGCTTCTTCGTCGAGCTGAGCCGGTCGTCGACCCGAAACCGACCTTTCAACGTGGCGGTCACCAACGTCCCCGGGCCATTGATGCCGCTTTACTTCCTCGGCTGCCAGATGCACGCGATCTATCCGATGATGCCGCTCTTCCCGAATCAGGCGCTGTCGGTCGCGGTGCTCAGCTACAACGGCAGGGTGTTTTGGGGCTTCAACTCTGACTGGGACGCGCTACCCGACGTCCACAACGTGGTCGAGGGCATCGGCGCCCAGTTTCGCGAGCTTCATGCGGCAGCTTGCTCAACCCCGGACGAGCGCCAGCAGGTCGGGGCGCGTCGATAGCTCGGGACGGGTCCGTAGAAACTCGACAAAAGGCTCGATCAGAGTCGTGCCCAACGCGTCTCGCGGCTGAGCGTTGTTCAAAAACTCGCGGACAAAAAAACGAAAGTTTTGCTCTCCGAGAGCCGTTTGCAGGTCTGGCAACGATTCGGACAAGACATCGAGCGCGCCGAACACCTGTTCGCGGAAATACACGCCGCCGGGCCCGGAGGACGGGGTGCACACCCGTGCCGAGAAGAACTGCGCCTGCCATGCGGCCAACCGTGATTCAGACACGTTGCACCTGCT
>CP070713.1:2055463-2061485 GCA_020351445.1 Myxococcales bacterium | reverse complement strand
GACGAACCGGTTGCTTCAATCGATCGGGGTCGTCGTAAAGATCTTTCAACGCGGTCGCTTTGGGGCATACATGGCCTCGGCTGAAGACGTCCTGCGCGTCGCCGCGTATAGAGACGACTTCTTCGCCGTCGATCTCGACCTCGACCCCGCACATCGCTTCGCAGAGGTTGCAGGTGCGGTAGTGGGTCGTGCTCTTGCCAGTCATCGGTAGAGCATACCCGAGCTTCGGGGGTGGGCATACCCGAGCGAATCAGGCTTTTTCGAAGGTGAACGCGTCGCCGTCGACGTCGACTTCGATCGTGTCTCCGGCCGAGAAGCGACCGCGCAACAAGGCCTCCGCCAATGGGTCCTGAAGCTCCCGAACGAGGACCCGCTTCAAGGGACGTGCCCCAAACGCAGGCTCATAACCCAGGTCGATGAGTCGCGTTTTCGCGGCTGCCGACAATGCCAGGCCGATTTGCTGTGGGGCCAACAGCTTTCGAAGCTGGTTGAGCTGAATCTCGAGAATGGCGGCGAGCTCGTCTTTGCCGAGGCGATCGAAGATCAGCACGTCATCGACCCGATTGAGGAACTCCGGGCGGAAGTGCGCATGAAGCCGGTCTTCGATCCTTTCGTGTAGGTCTTCGTCGGAGCCGGTGTGCTCCAGGATGAGCTCGCTTCCGACGTTGGAGGTCATGATGATCACCGCGTCGCGAAAGTGCGCGACCCGTCCGCGGGAATCGGTGAGCCGGCCGTCCTCCAGCACTTGAAGCAGGATATTGAAGACGTCGGGATGAGCCTTTTCGACTTCGTCGAATAAGATGACGGAGTAGGGGCGACGCCGCACCGCTTCGGTAAGAAACCCGCCTGCTTCGCTGTCTACATATCCTGGAGGCGCACCGAGGAGGCGGGCGACCATGTGCTTCTCCATGAACTCGCTCATGTCGAGCCGGGTCAGCGCCGCCTCGTCATCGAACAAGAACTCCGCGAGCGCCTTGGCGAGCTCGGTCTTGCCAACGCCCGTCGGCCCGAGAAACAGAAACGATCCGATCGGCCGTTTGGGATCGCGAAGCCCAACGCGTCCCCGCCGCACCGCCCTGCTCAGCGCGTTGACCGCATGGTCTTGGCCGACTACGCGCTCGCGCAGCCGGTTTTCCATTTGAAGAAGCTTTTGCGCCTCCTCCTCCATCATCTTGGCCGCCGGCACCCCGGTCCACAGGGCCACGACGGCCGCGACATCTTCCGGTCCCACCGAGTTGTCCGACTCGTCGTGGTCGAGGCCGAGGTGGACCCGCGCTGCACTTTCGTCGATCAGATCGATGGCGCTCTTGGGCAGCTCCTGACCCGCCACGTAGCGGCGCGCGAACCGAACGGCGGCTTCGAGCGCTTCATCGCGGATGGTCACCCCGTGCGCCGCTTCGAAACGGGGCTTCACGCCATGCAGAATCGCGATCGCCTCTTCGGGCGTTGGAGGCTCGACCTGAATGGGTACGAACCTTCGCGACAGCGAGCTCGCATCGTCGGTGATCTCCCGAAGCTCATCCGGGGTGCATCGCGCGAGCGCACGGACTTCCCCTCGGCTCAGCGCATTGGCGAGCATATCGCCCGCACCACCCTTCGCTCGAAGGAAGGAGGCCAAGTTCGGGAGAAACAAGATCACCTGTCCGCCGGAATCGCGGACCGCGTCGAGGATCGCCCGCATGCGTTCCTCGAGTTGACCTCGCAAACGCGTGCCTGCGACGAGCTCCCCGGAGTCGAGCGCAATGATGCGCTTGTCGGCCAACATCTCCGGCACATCGTTTGCCGCGATCTGTGACGCCAGCGCGTGAACGAGCGCGGTGCGGCCTGTTCCGCTTTCGCCGACGAGCAATGGATTGTTCTCTTCGCGACGGGCGAGGACTTGGAGCATCCGCCGAAGTTCGGCTTCCCGTCCGACGAACGGATCGAACGCTTCCTGCGCGGCCAGGCGCGTCAGGTCTAGGCCGTACTCCTCCAAGACTCCACTTCCCGCCGTCATGGCTGCCTCGGTCTTTTCATTTCCGCCCGCATCTCCTAGCGCTTCGCGCAGGATCGCGCTGCTCAATCCCGATGTGCGCAAGACGGAGCGCACGAGGCCCTCAGGCTCTTGGGCGCAGGCCAAAAGGAGGTTTCCCATCCGAACCGGCAGCCCGCTGTGTCGTGTTGCTTCGAGCTCTGCCCGGGATAAGAGCTCCAAGAAGCGAGACGAAAGATACGCTTGTCCAGCGCCCTCGGTCTTTTGGATACGTCGCAGCGCCCACTCGGACTCGACGAGCACGTCGGTGGGATCAACTCCCGCCGCCTCGAGAGCGGCCTGCGCAACCGACGCCTGGTCGACGAGCTCGTACCAAAGATGGATCGGCTCGACCTCCGCATGTTTGCGGTCATCGGCGAGTTGCTGCGCGGCGGCGACGTATCGACGTGCGTCTTCGCTATACGAATCGAGCCGCAGAGTGAGTTTCTTCAAGCCTTGTCGTCCGCTGCTTTCGTTGCTGCCACGAAGCGAAGCCGCAAGTCATAGAGCACCTCGCTGATGAGGCGCTCTTCCTCGCCGGTGAGGTTCCCTCTGGTCTTCTCTTCGAGCAGCGCGATGCAGTCGATCGATTGCTTGGCGTGAGCGAGGTTGACGGTCGAGTCGTCTTCAGCAGCGGGTAACTTGCCGAGATGCATCAGCGCGGATGTGCTCAACGACAGGATGAAGGTGTTGAAGTCGATGCCCGGAGGCGCGCTGTCTTCCTCACTCATGGAAACTACTCCGCTTGCGAGTCGCCCTTCGATTCGCCAGGGTCGATCTCGACCCGATCGTACTCACCTTCACGGTCGGCGAGATCCACCAAGTACTGCTCGTACTGTTCCTTAGAAATCAAGCCCTTGTCGATGTTGCGCTCGACGATGCGCTTGTCGACCAGTTTGTCTCCGAAAGCTGTCATGCGGCCGAGTGTAGAATCGCCCAACGCGCTGTCAACTCACACAAGTTTGACACCCCCCAGGCAACCTCCGATCCTGAATTCGTGCTTCGGGGGGTTCCACCATCGGCAGATCAGCTACACGAGCTCGAGATCTTGATTCGCGCGCACCATCCGCTGTTGTTGGTGGATACCGTCGAGGAAGACCGGGTTCACGTTCTGCTCGAACATGCAGCCGAGCACACAGGGCTGCCGCTCTTTTCCTGGACGCAGGTCGATGGGCTACGCCGCGAGCTGCCCGAGCCGGGACACACTCCGGACAGCGGACCTCCTCAGAAAGCTCTCGCCTTCATCGAGCGGTCCGACCTCGAGGCGATTTTCCACCTACGGGGGCTCGGCCCTTATCTGCACGAGCCGGCCATCGTCGCGCAGATCAAGAACATCCACAAAAAGTACTTTGGGCACCGTGGCGCCGTGGTCGTGTCCGGCCACGGCATCGACATGCCCCCGAGCATCGAGCACCTGTTCACACCGATGGACCTACATGCGCCTTCGTCGCAGGCGTACCACTCGTTCGTCCAAGCGGTGTTGCGTGACTTGGCCAAGCGGCTCGACGTCAAGGTGGAGCTCTCCAGCGTCGACGTCTCCAAGCTGCTTGCCGCTTTGCATGGCCTCACCTTCTTCGAGGTGCAGAAGATCATCACCCAAGCGGTCGTCGAGGACGGTGTGCTCGGGCGCGAGGACATCGTTCGGGTGCTCCAAGCCAAGCGTCAGATCATCGAGCGTTCGGGGGTCCTCGAGTACTTCCCCCACGAGCACGAAATGGGCGATGTTGCCGGTCTCGACGAGCTCAAGGCGTGGCTTCGTAAACGTCAGGCGGCGTTCGAAGATCCCAAGAGAGCCAAGGAATACGGGCTGTCTTCGCCCAAGGGGCTCATGCTGATCGGCGTGCAGGGCTGCGGGAAGAGCTTGTGCGCAAAAGCCGTCGCCGCGGAGTGGAAGCTTCCGTTGATCCGGCTCGACCCATCCAATTTGTACAACCGGTACGTCGGCGAAAGCGAAAAGAACCTCAAGCGCGCGATCAAGCTCGCCGAGGCGATGGCGCCCGTAGTCCTTTGGATCGACGAGATCGAAAAGGCGCTGTCCCAAGAAGATGCCGAGGGCGGGCCTGCACAACGGATCTTCGGCACCTTTCTCGCTTGGCTTCAGGACAAGAAGGAAAGCGTCTTCGTCATCGCGACCGCCAACGACATCTCGAAGCTGCCGCCCGAGCTCATGCGCAAGGGCCGCTTCGATGAGATCTTCTTCGTCGACCTCCCGCGGGAGGAAGCGCGGAGACGTATCCTCGAGATTCACCTGGAGCGTCGGAACCGGGACCCTGCCAAGTTCGACCTCCCCCGCCTGGTGGATTTGACTGACGGATTCAGTGGTGCCGAGATCGAGCAAGCCGTCGTGTCCGCGCTCTATACCGCCTTTTCCCGTCAAGAGGATCTGACGACCGAGGCGGTTGCCGAAGAGATCGAGTTGACCAAACCGCTTTCGGTCACGATGGCTGAACGAATCGAAGCGCTACGCGCTTGGGCTACAGATCGCGCGGTTTTTGCCGGTTGAACGATGTGAGATGGCGTGGGCAACGTGCCTGCACTAGCCTCGCCGCCTTGGTTTGAGGTGTCTTAGATGCGTTTACGATTCGTTCTTGGTTGTGTTTCGCTCGTGGGCACCTTCGTCGGCTGTGGCGACGGCAGTGGCAGCGCCACGGCTCCCCGCGGTCTGATCGTGGAAACAGACTCGGGTCCCGTCGAGGGCCTCGAAGACGACGGCGTCTTTTCCTACCGCGGCATTCCCTACGCCGCGCCACCGGTCGGGGACCTTCGTTGGAAGCCTCCGGTCGAACCAGCTTCGTGGACAGACACGCTTGATACGATCGAGAATCCGAGCGCTTGCCCGCAGACGTTCTTCTTGGGCCTTCCGTCTCCTGGCTCTGCGCCCAGCGAGGATTGTCTCTACATCAATGTGGATACGCCGACGGAGGGGTCCGACTTGCCTGTCATGGTCTGGATCCATGGCGGAGGCTTCACCGTAGGCGAGGGCGTTCAAGCCGACGGCGGCACTGCGGGCGACCTCATCGCGCGCGAGACCGGCACGGTCGTCGTCAGCATGAACTACCGACTGGGCCAACTCGGGTTTCTCGCTCACTCCGAGCTGACCGCGGAGAGCTCCGACAATGCGTCCGGCAACTACGGCCTGATGGATCAAGCCGCAGCTCTCCGATGGGTTCAGCAGAACATCGAGGCATTCGGTGGCGATCCGGACAATGTGACGATTTTTGGAGAGTCCGCGGGAGCGTTCAGCGTGTGCAGCCATCTAGCGTCTGCCAAGAGCGCAGGCCTGTTCCACAAGGCCATCGCGCAAAGCGGTTCCTGTGAACGTCCGTGGCCGACGCTTGCCGCAGCCGAAACGCAAGGAGACGACTTCGCTCAAGCACTCGGATGCGGTTCCGAAGCAGACGTCCTCGGTTGCATGCGCGCAAAGCCCGCGGCCGAGGTGTTGGCCGCCTTGCCTCCAGGACCGAACTTCGGTTTCAACCCCAGCGACGAGCCGGCTGGCAGTTGGGGGCCCATTGTCGACGGCGCGTTCTTCACCGAGCAGCCGAGCGACTCGTTCACTTCGGGCAATTTCAATCAGGTGCCGACCATCGTCGGGTTCACCCGGGAAGAAGCGAGGCTTTTCGTCTGGATCGGCGAGCTCGTGGATCCTCCCCTAGAGGTCACCGAGGACAACTACGAGGAGCTGATCGCGCATTTCCTCGGCGGCAACGACGAGCTTGCGGCAAAAGTGGCGATGGAGTATCCGCTACAAGACTATTCAGAGCCTGCGGTCGCATTCGCCGCGGTTGCGACCGACGCGATCTTCCGCTGCCCGGGTAAGCGCGAGGTGGCGAAACTGGCGGCATTCACCCCAGCGTACCTCTACCAGTTCGAGTACCCGGACGGTCGCTCGCAGCTGGAGCTTGCAATCCAGTTCGGTGTACTCGATGGGGAGCTTCCTAGCTACGACCTCGCAGCATTTCATGGCTCCGACATTCCTTACGTTTTCGGGTACAGCCCTATCCTCGGCTT
>CP070713.1:2015411-2055363 GCA_020351445.1 Myxococcales bacterium | reverse complement strand
CCATGCCGATCACGCGGGATTTGGCTTCGGTCAGGAGCCGCGCCTTGTCGAACGAGATGCCGTCTGACTTGCGGAAGTAACCGAACTCCTGCGCTTCGCCGGCTCCCGTGGCAACCCGCGCCATCGCGATGTTCTGGAAGCTGCGCGAGACGAAGGGGAGAGTGTCGACGTCGGTGCCGTCCGGAATCCCCTCGAGCGCGCGCCAGAGCATGTTCATGTTGCCCGCGCCGCCGGGTAGAAGACCCACGCCCACTTCGACGAGGCCGACGTAGGTTTCCGAGGCTGCCTGCACGGCGTCTGCACCCATGCACACTTCGAAGCCACCACCGACGGTCATACCGAACGGAGCCGCCACCACCGGGATGGTCGAGTACTTCATCCGTTGCACGGCCCCCTGTAGCCCGCTGATCGTCGCCCGGAGCTGATCCCAGGCCTTTTGCTGTGCGGCCATGACTACTGCGAAGAGGTTGGCACCAACGCAAAAGTGGTCGCCTTGGTTGTAGATCAGCAGCCCGCGGAAATCCCGCTCCGCAATTTCCACCGCTTGGTCGAGGGCCTCGACGATGGTGTCGTCGATGCTGTTGGCCTTCGTGGTGAAGGTCAGGCCCAGCACGCCATTGCCGAAGTCCCAAACCTCCGCGCCACGGTTGCTGAAGACCGGCGCCTCTCCGTGGCGCACCACCGCCAGGCTCGCGTTGCGGGAATCGATGTCGCGCAGCTCGTACTCGCCCTCGAGCAAGTTGAACACGCGGCCGTCGTCGGTGTAGAAGCTCTCGGCGCCCGACTCGGCCATCTTGTCGATCGACGCTGGCAGAGAAAGCCCTTCGGCCTTCATGCGGTCGTAGCCGGCTTTGAACCCGATGGCGTCCCAGGTCTCGAACGGGCCGAGATCCCAGTTGTAGCCCCACTTCATCGCGTCATCGACGGCTTCGACGTCGTCGGTGATCTCCCCGATCTTGTTGGCCGAGTAGGCGAGGGTCCGTGACAGCACTTTCCAGGCGAACTTGCCCGCGGGGCCGTCGTTCTCGACCAGCGCTTTGACGCGATCCGCAGGCGAGCCCTTGAGGCTCTTACAGAACTTCTTGATGTCCTCGTCGCCGGCCTTGGCACGGTATTCGAGCTTCACCGGGTCGAAGGTCTGAACCCCTTCCTTCGTACGCTTGTAGAAGCCGCCCCGGGTCTTGTTGCCGAGGATCTTCCGCTCGACCATCACGCTCATGAACTCCGGCAGCTTGAAGACGTCGCGCTCCGGGTCGTCGGGCAGCGCCGCGTAGCAGTTGTCCGAAACGTGCTTGAAGGTGTCGAGACCGACCATGTCGGCGGTGCGGTAGCTCGCGCTCTTCGGATGCCCCATGGGCGGGCCAGTGATCGCATCGACGTCTTCGGGCGTCAGGCCCTCCTCGAGCATCTCGTTCATGGTGAGCGACATCGAGTAGCAGCCGATGCGGTTGCCGACGAAGTTCGGGGTGTCCTTGCCGATGACGATGCCCTTGCCAAGCTGGTTCTCTCCGAAGAGCTTCATCCGGTGCATGACCATCGGGTCGGTGTCGTCACCGGCCACGAGCTCGAGGAGCTTCATGTAACGAACCGGGTTGAAGAAGTGCATGACGAGAAAATTCTTGCGGAACGAATCCCCACGGCCTTGAAGCATGTCGGCGATGCGAAGCCCCGACGTATTCGACGCAACGACGGTCCCCTCATCGAGGGTGCTCTCCAGCTTTTCGAACAGGCTCTGCTTGATGTCGATGTTCTCGATGATCGCCTCGATCACGAGGTCGCACCCCTTGAGAAGCTCGATGTCGTCCTCGAGGTTCCCGATCGTGACGCGCTTCGCATAATTCGGATGGAAGAACGCCGCCGGCTTCGCCTTGAGCGCGCCTTTGAGGCCCCCGGCGGAGAACTGGTTCCGCTTTTCGGGGTTCTTCTTTTCTTCATCGCTCAGCCCGGGGGGCACGATGTCGAGCATCACCACGTCGACCCCGGCGTTGGCGAAGTGCGCCATGATGCCGCTGCCCATAACGCCCGCTCCGATCACACCTGCTCGCCGTACTGGTTTCGTCATACTTCTCTCCTGAGGTTCGAGCGGCTGAACCTTCCGCAAGACGCGCCCGAAAGCAAGCCGTTACGTCGATCTTCTGGTTCGCTCGATTATTGGTAAGGAGTTCCCGACAGAGCCGCGACCAATTCGTCATGGATGGCGCCGTTGCTTGCGATGGCGCTGCCGCCGTAGATCGTCTCTTCGCCCTGGAGCGAAGTAAATCGCCCACCCGCCTCGCGGATGAGAACCGCCGGCGCGCAAATATCATAGGGCTTCACCCCCGGGTCGACCATGGCGTCCGAACGGCCCAGGAGGACCTGCCGGTAGCCGTCGAAGTCGGGAAATCCGCGCGCCGAATCGCATGCATTCGCCAGCCGGACCAATGCGTCTCCTACACCGCCCTCGGTGAATTGCTGGAGGCAGCCGTGTGTCACGGTCGCGTCCGCGAGGGGGGTCACCTTGGACACTCGAACCGGCGCGCCGTTGTGAGTCGCGCCGTTGCCCTGCACGGCGGCAAACAAATCCCCGGCGGCCGGCATGTACGCGATGCCGGCGACCGGTACGCCGTCTGCTTCGATCCCGACGAGGACCGACCAGGTGGGCAACCCGCGAATGAAGGCTCTCGTTCCATCGATCGGATCAACGATGAATCGGAGCCCGGGGTTGTCACCATGTCGACCGGTCTCCTCGCCGAAAAATTCCGCCTGTGGGTACTCCGCCAGCACGTGATCGCGAATCGCGTGCTCGACTTCGCGATCTGCCGCAGTCACCGGGCTGCGGTCGGGTTTCTTCTCGGGCGTGACACCTTGCCGAAAGTGTTGCATCGCAGCGTCGCCGGCGCGGACGACCACTTCCTCGAGCGAACGCATCGCGCGAAGCCCACCGATACGATCGATGTCGAACCCTTTGCTCATGGGCGGAGCATGACCTGTCTCACGGGCTCCGTGAAGTGTCGATGTTGCGACTCTGTTGGGCCGTTTCCAATTGACGCGTGCTCCTTCTGTCTCCACGATGGCCTCATGGGGCAAGGGGGGTCCATCGTTCCATTCGCGGGCTGGCGCCGCACGCGGTTGCTGGGGGAGTCCCCATTGCGGCAGGCGATTCGTTCCGTCGGCGATCGCGTCGTTCGATTGGCCGAAGAGGTGGTGGGTCAGGACATCGACGCTCGCATTGCTGGCATCGAGACTCACCCCAACGAGGTCGGTCACGATCCGTTCGGCTTCGATCCCGAGACCAGCCGCTATGCACTCGCCGTGGCTGCCCTCCTGCACCGTCGCTACTTCCGAACGCAAATCTTCGGCATCGACCGCGTCCCGGCGGGGAGGGTGCTCATCGTGGCCAACCACTCGGGTCAGCTTCCCATCGATGCCGTGATGATCGGCAGCGCCATGATGCTCGACGCCAACCCGCCCCGCTTCCCCCGGAGCATGGTCGAAACCTGGACGGCCGAGCTACCCTTCATCTCGACCCTGTACCCGAGGCTAGGCCAGGTGGTCGGCTCCCCAGAGAACGCCCGACGGCTGCTCCAGCAGGAGGAAAGCCTCATCGTCTTCCCCGAGGGCGCCCGCGGCATCAGCAAAACCTTCGATCAACGCTATCAGCTCACCGACTTCGGCCTGGGCTTCGTGCGGCTCGCGCTCGAAACCCAGACACCGATCGTCCCCGTCGCAGTCATCGGCGGGGAAGAGCAGTATCCCTCGATCGCCGACTTCAAGCCCCTGGCGCGCCTGCTCAGGATGCCGGCCTTTCCGGTGATGCCGCAGATATTCTTCGGCATGATCGCGCCACTCCCCACGAGATACCGCCTCTACTTTGGAGAGCCGTTCCGGTTCGCCGGAGACCCCGACGACGACGATTCTGCAATCGAAGAAAAAGTCTGGCTCGTGAAGAGCACGATTCAAAGCATGGTGAACCGCGGCTTGCGTGAACGTAAGGGCGTATTCATCTGACCCGACACCAGTAACGATTTTGGCCGATGCCCGATCCTCAACCCACAAATCGTCACAAGCCAAGCGCACGAAGGGGGCGAGAGCCCGTTCGGAATCGCCCGTCGGCGAGGGCGCCGGTAGCTCGCGGTGTGTTCAGTCATGGAGTTGAACCCCAAAGGCGAGCGGAGCGATCCGTACCGGCCGCCCCGACCCTGGGCAAGCGCCCGAAGCCGGCTACTGAGGGTGCAGTGTTGATCACCGGCATCTGTGGGCGTCTGGGCAAGCTTCTCGCGCGCGAGCTCCACCGGACCGATCGAGTGGTGGGGGTGGATCGACGCCCGTTTGACGACCGGCCCAAGGACATCGTCCACCATCAGGTCGACATGCGGCGCAAGAAGATGAAAGACATCTTCCGCGGCAGGAACATCCGCGCCGTCGTGCACCTCGGCGTCCTTCACGACCCAAGGCGCAGCGAGAGCGAGCGGCACTCGTGGAACATCGTCGCCTTCCAAAAGCTGCTCGGCTACATGTCGCAGTACGAGGTCCCGAAGCTGGTTGTGCTCTCGGGTGCCAACGTGTACGGGCCGCAGCCCAACAACCCGCAGTTCCTCACCGAGGACGCACCCCTGCTCGGCGCCCAGCATTACGGCGGGATGCGCGACCTGGTCGAGCTCGATATGCTCGCCCAAAGCTTCTTCTGGAAGCACCCGGGCACGGAGACGGTCGTGCTCCGGCCCTGCCACATCGTCGGCCGGGTTCACAACGCAGCCAGCAACTACCTTCGCCTCGAGCGGCCGGTCATGGTCATGGGCTTCGACCCGATGACGCAGGTCGTCCACGAAAGAGACGTCGTCCGGGCGATCCGGCTCGCGCTTCGTCCCGGTCTCCGAGGCATCTTCAACATCCGGGGCCCAGGGGAAATGCCGCTTTCCCATCTGGTGCGCCAAGCAGGCGGGCGCCCCCGTCTGGTTCCCTCGCCGATTGCAAAGGTTGCCCTCGACCAGCTTTGGAAGCTGCGGCTCAGCTCGTTTCCAGCGCAGGAGCTCGACCACCTACGGTATGTGTGCATGGTCGACGACTCGCGGGCCCGCACGGAGCTGGAGTACGAGCCCGCACATTCGATCGACCGCGTGCTCAAGGACGTCCGGCGGTTGCGCTATCAGTTGGACTAGCGGCACTTGCCGTCGATGCAGCTCTCCCCATCGGGGCAGTCGCTCTGGATCCGGCAGTCGCTCTGCAATTCGCTTTCGGCGTAGCAGAGGTTATCTGGCCCGCAGAGCGGCACCTGGCCGTCGTATGACGCACAGAGGTCATCGGGTTCCGGCGCGGTGATGTCGCATTCCGTGCGGCACAGACCCTCCACGCAGAGGCTGCCATCGCAATCCGCGTCATCGCGACAGAAGGGCGTGGGCGCCTCGGGGTCAGGGCTCGTACGCGGCCGGCAGAAGCCCTGTGCGTCGCAGACCTCGATGGCGGCGTCGCAACCCTCGTCGCAGCGTCGCAGGCAGGTTCCCTCGACGCAGTTGGTCTTCAGATCGGGGCACTGGCTGCTGTCGATGCATTCCCCAACGATCGGCTGACACAGGCTATCTTCGCAAGCGGTGCCGGTCGGACAGGTGGTGTCGGGACCACAGAGGAGCCGGCAGCGGTTGTTGGCGCAGGTGAACCCGGCGGAGCACTGGAAGTCGAACTGGCAGGTCTCCGCGACCGGGGTGCACGAGTTCTCGATGCAGAGCTCACCGGTGGCTGTACCGCCGGTGCAGTCGCCGTCGACCAAGCAGTTGCCGTCGGTCTCGGGTCGGCAGCTGTCCCGGAAGTCGCACTCGAAGCCGGACATGCAGTCGCCGTCGACGGTGCATTCGGCGATCGCGGGAATGTAACAACCGCCGTCGGCACGATCGCAGTAGCTGCCGACCGGGCAATCACCGTCGGTGAGGCAGATCCCAAAGTCGTAGGCGATACAGCTGCTCGTTCCCGAATCGCAGAATGTGTCTGAAGGACAATCGAAGTCGCCCTGGCACGAGACTTGGACATCCCGCTGCACGGGCTCCGGCCCGTAGACGGGGCAGCCGACGAGGAGCAGCACCAGAGGGAGGAGAGAGGTCGCGCGTGAATTGGCCATGCTCCTCGGACGCGCCCCGCCTGGAGGTATTCAAGCCGGTTGCCCTCTAGCCCAGAAAGGTGTCCTCGAGCGCCTGATTTTGGCGTAATGCTTCGTACAAAACGATGGCCACGGCGTTGCTCAGGTTGAGGCTCCGAACCGCGCCGAGGGTGGGGATGGCCCAGACGTTTTGGCGGTCTTGAAGCAGCTCGGGCGGAAGCCCCACCGATTCTCGGCCGAACACGAGGGCATCGCCGGGTTCGAACGCCGCTTCGAGATACGACCTCGAAGCCCCGGCAGAAAACAAATGAATTCGGCGCTGTGGATCGGATTCTTCGAAAGCCTCGAACGATTCGTGTCGGTGGATTTCGACGAGCTCCCAGTAGTCGAGGCCTGCGCGGCGCACGGCGTGCTCGTCGATTTGGAAGCCGAGCGGCCCTACGAGGTGAAGCGGCGACTGGGTAGCCCCACAGGTACGGGCGATCGCGCCGGTGTTGGGCGGGATCTCGGGCTCCACCAAGACCACGTGGAACGGGCTCGCCATCGGGTGGGCGCGCAGCTTGGGGCCTTGGGGCATGCCGCTTCTTACGATACAGGGTAGCAGCGTGGCAAAGCGGACTTGGTTGTTGGTGATCGTGGGCCTCCTCGGAGCCCTGGTATTGTGGCGCCAGAGCCGGCCGCAAGCCTCGGCGGTGCTCATGCAGTGGACGGACGTCGTGGCGCTCGTATCGCCGCCTCCTGGGCTCGACTGGGATCGAGTCGATGCACATCCCGCCATAGAGGAGGCGCTGCGAGGCATCGACCCAGCGCGTCTTCGCGAGGCACTAGGGGACGCCGGGCTCAGGGGCCTGTGGGTTGCGGTTTCGCCGGAGGCGCCGTCGGGGGCAGAGCTGCCGCTCGTCGACCGGTTTGCTTCCGGTGGCGTCATCCGAGGTTTCCGAGGAGAAGCCCTCACGCCGGAGGGGCTTCTCTACGTCATCGATGACACCGAGTGGCCGGTCGTGCTTTCCGATCGTGTGCTCGCCCGAGTGGCACGTGGCATTCTCGAGGGGAGCGCACCGCCTCCGCTCGATGCCTTTCCCGAAGAGCTCACACGGGCTCAGGCGGTGGAGGTGCTGGTGCTGTTGAGCGGTGGGCGTGGCCCACGGCTTTGGCGCTCGGCGCGCGCGCAATCGATCGCCGAAGCGCTGGTCACCGCATCGCTTGCCGCGCGCGAGCGATGGGAGGAACGGACCGAGACGATGGGTGGGCCGCTCGGCGAGCGTCTCGATCAGCTCGATGTCGAGGTCGCGATCCTGTTCGATGACGGCACGTTCGACCCGCGAGCGGTGTCCTTGATCGACGCGCTCGTGAAATCACAGCACGGGGTGGCGTATGAGCAGCCCGCACGCTGGCGCTACCTCCTGCCAGGCGCCACCCGCGCGGCCAACACCCCGACCGACGCGTATCGCAGGCTGTTCCGAGACAACGACCTGCCCGAAGACAGCTTCCAACGGCGCGACGTGCGCCTCTATCGGCTTCGGATGCAAACCGTGTCGGTCGATCAGGGCTCGACGGGCTCGAGGCGCGTTGGTGCGCCTTCCGGCTCGAGCGAGTGATCGCTTTCGCGCTCGGCCTCGAAGCTATCCAGAGGAGAGTCCGGCTCAGCCGGCAGCAGTACCACGAACGTGGTCCCAAACCCTTCGCGGCTGCGAACGTCGATTCGGCCGCCCGCCTCGGACACGATGCGCTGTGAGATCGCGAGGCCGAGCCCGGTCCCTTGCTGCTTCGTCGTGACGAAGGGCACGAACACGTTGGCGAGGAGGCCGGGCGCGATGCCGGGGCCGGTGTCGCGGACGCTGATCTGAACCCAGCGACGAGCGCCTCCGCCGATGCGGAAGCGGTCTTGGGTGCGCGTCTCGACGTAGATGTCGCCGCCGCTCGTCATGGCTTGGACCGCGTTCTGGACCAGGTTGATCAAGACCTGCCGGAGGTGCTCGATATCGATGCGGACCTTCGGAACGTCAGGGTCCGCCGCGACGTGCAAAGAGACGTCGGCCGAGTCGCATTCCGGGCGGAGGAACTGAAGTGTCAGTTGAACCGCGGAGCTCACGTGGATCGGCTCGGGATCGGTGTGTCCGGGCCGGGCGTAATCGAGGAACGAGCTGACGACCCGGTTCAAGCGGTCGACCTCGTCGACGATGATGTCGAGGAACTCGCCGCGGTCCTCCGGTTGCTCCGCCGTCTCGGAGAGGTACTGCGCGCTGGCCTTGATCGAGCCAAGCGGGTTTCGGATCTCGTGGGCCAAGCCGGCCGCCATCTCGCCGAGGGCCGCGAGTCGGTCCTTTTCCTTCATCTGTTGGTAGAGCTGGGAGTTCTCGACCGTAACGGCGACCTGAGTGGCCAGTCCGACCAGGAGTTGAACCTCTTCCTTGGAGAAGGCGTCACGCACGCGATCGTCTCGAACGGTGAGAAAGCCATAGAGATGACCGGTCTCGCCTCGAAGACCCAAGCACACCGAGGACTGAAGTGCGCGCATGGTGACCGCGATGTCGTGCGCGGTTTCCGCTTCCCGGTCGTCGCCGACGAGCCTTCGTTCTTCGAGCTCGCGCTCGGCGTTCTCGAGAACGGCGGATCCGGTCCGCGACAAGCGATCGAGCAAGGGTCGCGCCGGCGCCATTTCGACGCGCTCCGCGGGTTTGGGGCCGAAATGGTCTTTCAGGATGAACACGCGGGCATCCGGGCCCAGCAGGTACAGGGCGCCTTGCGTGAATCGGGGGGACGCATCGAGAGCCTCGATCAAAACCTCGCCGAGCTCGTCGACGTCGAGGATGTGTGCGACCGACCTTCGAAGCGCGAGGATCGTGCGCTCGAGCTCGAACCGCTCGTGGAAGAACACTTGAGAGATCCACTCCTGCACCTTGGTTCGAACCGGATCGAAGAGGATGAGGACGACGAACGCCGACACGACCACGTGAAGGAAGAGTTGCTCGCCCGAAACCAAGCGCATCAACCAAAGGATGAAGGCCAACACGAACGCGAGCGCGGTCAGCACACCCAAGCGGCCGGCGAGCTCGTAGAGGTCGATCAGTCGGTAGTGGGTGATCGATTGCGACAGGGCATAGAGAAAAACGAGGATCAGTATCGTGCCGACGGGGGGGATGTCGAGACCGGCGTAGGGGAGGTACTCGATCAGCGTGAAGAGGCCGCCAAAGCCGCCGACCAGCGCGATGTAACGAAGACGTGCGCCTTCGACGCGCGACTCGGTTTCGTCGCCGAGCTTGTAGAGGTAGCCCAAGGCCAAAGAGAGGAACACCGTGACGTAGAGAAGGAGGCCTCCGACGACGACCGCGTGATCGTAAAACGGGGTGAGCATTGCGCCGAGGAGCAACACGGCCCCCACGACCGACGCGCGCCGAAGAAAGCGCGTACGGCCGGTTTCCCAAGGCACCAAGACGCTGAAGAAGCGCACGGCAGAGAGGGGGAGCAGGACGCCACAGATCAAGTTGAAGCGTTCCCAGAAGGGCTCTCGGCCCACGACGCCGAGCATGAATGCGCTGACGTACCAAAGCCCCGTGTTGGTCGCTAGGATGCCGAAAAGCCAGCGGTCGCGTTGGCGCTGCGTGCGCAACAGGACGCTCGCGGCGAGCGCGAAGCACAGCAGAGCGGCGATGAACGAGGTTTGGGTCCGCGCGTCCACGGTCGAAGCGTAACAGCTCCCCCCCGCCCGGTCAGTTGCTAGACTGAGCCCTGCAATGGCGGTGCGGATCCTCGACGGGGCGATCGGGACCGAGCTGATCTCGCGTGGGTTGGAGCTCGAGGCGCCGGATTGGAGTGCTCGCGCGATTACACATGCGCCGGACCTCTTGGCGCAGCTGCACGCCGACTATGCACACGCAGGGGCCTCGCTTCACACGGCCAATACGTTTCGAACGCAACCCCGCGCTCTTGGAAAAGGTTGGGTGGCTGCGCTCCAGGCCGCGGTCCGCATTGCTCGAGACGCGGTTCCGCCCGAGCACTTGGTGCTTGGGAGCATGGCGCCGGTCGAGGATTGCTATCGTCCCGATCTGAGCCCCGGTGCGGCCGCTCGAACGGAGCACCGGAAGATCGCGTCGGCGCTGGCGAACGCCGGTTGCCAGGTGCTTCTTTGTGAGACGTTTGCAAACGGACCCGAAGCGATCGTCGCCGCCGAAGAAGCCGTCGCGACCGGGTTGCCTACGTGGCTGTCTTTGACCGCCGGGCCCTTTGGCGATCTGCTCTCTCCGGAGGAGCTCGCACAGATCGGCAAGGATGCTGTGTCGAGCGGCATCGAGCGCCTGTTGGTGAACTGCATCGCTGCGACCGAGATCGGGGAGTACGTCGACGCGATCGCGCCGCTTGGAGTACCGATCGGCGTGTACGCAAACGCGGGCCGAGAGGACGAGGGGTTGGGTTGGGCGGCTACGAGCCCGCGCGCGGCCGAGGCCTATGCGGTCCTTGCCGAGCGATGGAAAGACGCAGGCGCGTCGGTCATCGGCGGGTGTTGCGGCACCGGGCCGCTTCACATTCGGGCGCTTGCAGAGCGCTTCGGTTAGGAGCTCGCCGCGCTTTGGGTTCCGGCGCCGGATTCGATGAGCTCGCGCACGGCTACCAAAAGGTCGGACGGATCGAATGGCTTGCGGAGCCAGCGCTCTGGATGCCCATCGGGGTCTGCATCGGCAGGCGCCGGTGCGCCGCTCATGATCGCCGCGCGGGTGACTAGGCCCTTCTTGCGGAGCTGTCCGAGTAGGATGTCGCCGCGTTCGTCGGGAAGTGTAAGGTCGATCAGCGCTGCGGAGAACGGCCCTTTGCTTGCAAGCGCCTCTGCGGCGGTGCCCACGCAAGTCGACGAGACGTTGCTCAGCCCGAGGGTCATCGAGATGAGGCCCCGCACGCCCTCGTCGTCCTCCACAACCAGGACGTGGGCACGCTCCGCCTCCTCTGGCTTCATGACGCGGCTGATCCGGGTCGCCTTCGGCACCATTTCGGACTCACGCTCGCCCCCCGCCTCCGGAAGCTGGATGCGAAACCGCGCACCTCGGCCGGGCGACGTGTCGAGCCGGATTCGGCCGCCCAGAGACTCCACCGTGCCGCGAACGATCGCCAAACCCAAACCGGTACCCTCCGATCGCGTCGTGTAATACGGCTCGAAGGCGCGCTCTTTCTGCGCTTCGGACATCCCGGGTCCGTCGTCGCGGACCTCGAGCTCGATGAGCGTCCCGCGCGGCCGGGTATGAATCGACACCGCTCCACCTGCGGGAACCATCTGCACTGCGTTGTGCGCGAGATTCCAGACGATCGAGAAGAGCTGGGACCGCTTGCCCTCGACCCAGCAGGAGTCCTCGACTTCGGCGTTCACGGTCACGCGCTTGGTTTGTGCTTCGGGGCGAAGCAGGCGCACCACGTCGCGAATGACGACCGACAGATCGGTGCGCGTCCGTTCGTAGTTCGTTTGCCGCACCATTCGCAAGAGGTCTTGCGTCGCATCGCGCGCGACCTGTGCGCTCTTTTCGATCAACGCCAACGCCTCCTCCGGCGGGGCCTTGTCCGGACGCTCGCGTGCGACCTGGGCCCAACCGACGATGGCGCTCAGCGCGTTTGCGACTTCGTGAGAGACGCCCGCAGCAAGGTCCGCCGCGGCCGCCTTGGCTTGAACGCTTTCAGCGACCGGGCTCTCCTGGGAAGTGATCAAGACCGCCGCGCGGCCGGCGCCGGTCGGGATCGCGAGCACGTGCGCCCCAGGGCGCGGGGCAAACGCCGCCTGCTTTCCTCCCCGCGCGCTTGCGATGGCGTTGTCCAACCGCTCGGCATCGACGTCGCCGAGGAGTCGTTGCGCCCCGGCGAACAGATCGGTCGGCGCGGTTCCACCGAGTGGCGCGAGCGCGTGCACGTTCCCCCTCACCGTCCCGTCCTCCTCGTCTTCGAGGAGGGCCAGGCGGAGTTGGTTAGCTACCCAACGGATTAGTTCTAATGACACCGCAAACGTCCGTTTCAAGCAAAATGTAGGACGTTTTGGATGGATTCGTCAATCGAAAGGAATGTTTTGGTGAGTGACTGCGCAGACCTCGCCTCAAAGACCGGATCTGCTACCTTCGGCGCCCCATGCCGGACGCGAAAATCACCCTGGAGCAGGTTTTGCACGTCGCGATGCTGGCCAGGTTGACGCTGTCCGACGATGAGGCGCGCGAGATGCAGGCCCAGTTGGACGCGATCCTCGGATACATGGAGGGGCTCGATGAGCTGGACGTGTCCGACGTGCCTCCGACGCTTCACTCGATTCCGATGGACGCCCCGATGCGGTCCGATGTGCCGGAGCGATGCAGCGACCGGTCCGAGACCCTCGCGCAGGCGCCCGAGAGCGAAGCGGGTGGGTATGCGGTGCCCCTGGTGCTCGAGGTCGACTCATGAGCGGCTTCCCTTGGCAGAGCGCGTTCGAGATTCGTGAGCAGGTCGCCAGCGGGGTGAGTGCGGTCGACATCACGCGCGCCTACCTTGCGCGCATCGAAGAGCTCAACCCGACGCTCTCGTGCTTCCTCACCATCGATCACGAGGGCGCGCTCGCCGCCGCCGCGCAGGTCGACCATGCACGAGATGACGGGGAGGAGCTCGGCCCGTTGGCGGGTGTGCCCATCGCCCTCAAAGACAACCTCTGCACGCGGGGCGTTCGGACCACCTGCGCGTCCAAGATCCTCGGCGAATACATTCCGCCCTACGATGCGCATGTCGTCGAAGCGCTGCGCGCCTCGGGTGCCGTGATCCTCGGCAAGACGAACCTCGATGAGTTCGCGATGGGGTCGTCCAACGAAAATTCTGCCTTTGGAGTCGTGCACAATCCTTGGGCCCTCGGTCGGGCCCCGGGTGGCTCTTCGGGTGGCTCCGCCTGCGCCACTGCCGCGGGCCTGGCCCCGTTGGCGCTTGGGAGCGACACGGGTGGCTCGGTGCGGCAGCCTGGGGCCTTCTGCGGGATCACCGCGATCAAGCCAACCTACGGCCGGGTGTCCCGTTACGGGCTCGTCGCGTTCGCATCGTCGCTCGACCAAATCGGGCCGATGGCGCGCTCGGTCCGGGAGGCTGCTGGCTTGCTCGAGGTGGTCGCCGGGCACGACCGGCGTGACGCCACGTCGGCCGACCGCGAAACAGGTGAATACTTGGCCGCCTGCGACCGAGGCGTGAAGGGACTGCGGGTAGGGGTGGTTCGCGATCTGCTCGACGGGCTTCAGGACTCCGATGTTCGTTCTGGAGTCGAGGCCGCCCTGAGCGCGCTCGAAAAGCAAGGCGCAACCCTGGTCGATGTGTCGCTCCCGCACGCCAAGCATGCGGTATCGGTCTACTACCTGGTCGCGACCGCCGAGGCGTCGAGCAACCTCGCTCGGTTCGATGGGATGCGGTACGGCCTTCGTGTTCCCGGCGAAGACCTCGTCGAGACGTACACCGCGACGCGAGCACGAGGCTTCGGCCCCGAAGTTCGCCGGCGCATCATGCTCGGGACATACGCCCTTTCGGCGGGATACTACGACGCCTTCTATCTCAAGGCGCAGCGGGTCCGTACGCTGATCCGGCGCGACTACGATACCGCCTTCGAGCGCTGCGACGTAGTGTGCACGCCAACCACCCCGACGCCCGCATTCGCGCTCGGCGACAAGACGGGCGACCCGCTACAGATGTACCTGGCCGACATCTTCACGTTGCCGCCGAGCCTCGCCGGGTTGCCCGCCATCAGCACCCCGTGCGGGCTTTCGGCAGAAGGGCTTCCGATCGGGCTCCAGCTCGTGGCGCCTCCGTTCGAGGAAGAGGTCCTGTGCAGCGCCGGGCAGGCGGTCGAAGACAGCTGTGGCATCGTCGGTTCCCGACCGGCCGCGCTCGATTAATGCTCGACGCGCTCCGATTCACGTGGGCGCTCCGATTGCTCGATCATATCGGCTGAGCAATGCGCACAGGCGCAGGTTACTTGGTGTCGGCCTGCTTCGGTTTGCCGGTTTCCTGCTTCGGCTTGCCGTTGTCCTGTTTCTCGATGATGGCCGAGGGTTTGTTGCGGCGCTCCTCGCCTGCAACCTCGACGCGGTTTCGCCCACGGGCTTTGGCGCGGTATAGCGCTTGGTCGGCTTGTTCGATCAGCGTATGGGCTGTGACGCCCGGGCGGAGCATCGCAAGTCCGATGCTAACGCTGATCTTCTCGGGGCCCCCGTCAACTTGCGGGGTGCTCGCGAGCCGGCCGCGAAGCCGTTCGGCGACGATGCGAGCAGCGGTGAGCTTGATCTCGGAAAAGATGACGAGGAACTCCTCGCCGCCCCACCGCGACACGATGTCGTTTCGCCGGACGTACTCCGTGAGCGACGTCGCGATCTGCTGAAGCACGCGATCGCCGGCGCTGTGGCCGAACTCGTCGTTTATCGCCTTGAAGTGGTCGACGTCGCACATCGCCACGCAAAGCCCAGAGTTGTTGCGGCGGGCGCGGGCGATTTCCTCTTCGAGGCGCTTACTGGCGTGGCGGCGGTTGTAGAGCCCCGTGAGGCCGTCGGTCAGCGCCAGGAGCTGTGTTTCTTCCACGAGGAAGAGAGATTTCACGACGACACCCAACGCATCTGCGATGAGCTCCACGCTGCGGATGTCCGTCTCGGCGCAGACGTTGCTGCCGCCAAAGACCTGCAGCGCCCCGAGCTTCTCGTCCCTGACTCGAATCTCGCACGTGTGCGAGCGCCCCCCGACGACATGCTGGCCGGTGCCGAACTTGGGGTCGGGCTCGATGGTCGTGTGGGCGGCGCCGAGGTTCTGCTCTGGGATCGCAAGGGCAGCCAACCCTGCGGTGGGGTTGTCTTCGGGCCAGGGTCCGCGCGCGCGAATCGAGTAGGTCGGCCCGCCGGGCCCCAGAAGCTGAAGAACGAGATACGGGCAGCCGACGACTTCCGCTGCGAGCTCAAGCACCTTTTCACCAAACCCGATGCGATCGTGGACGTGGTCCATCAGCCGACGAACTTCCGACTGCACGACGACGTCGAACAGATGATGCTCGAGCACGGCGCTGACGCGTTCGAGCGGGGTGCCGGTGAGCTCGGGGCGGATGGTGTCCCGCGGAGACCGGCCTTCCATCAGCTTTTCGATCGCCGGCAACAGCTTCTCGTCCATGTCTTCTTTGGCGAGGTAGACGTCGGCGCCGGCGTTGCGGCCCCAGAAGCGTGTCTTGGCTTCCTTT
The DNA here is from genome assembly GCA_020351445.1 of Myxococcales bacterium. Classification (GTDB taxonomy): domain Bacteria; phylum Myxococcota_A; class Polyangia; order Polyangiales; family Houyiibacteriaceae; genus SG8-38. The sequence goes on along the minus strand of CP070713.1, from coordinate 2,040,109 downwards.
GCCGCGGTGAGGAGGACGAAGGCAATGTCAGCCATTCCCGGGTCGCCGCGGAAGACACGGCAGAGTTGGACGCCGGTGATCGCGCCCATCTCGATGTCGCTCACAACGAGGTCGAAGGTTTGCTCCAGGGTGAGCCCGAGCGCTTCTTCACCGGAGCTCGCTTCAGTGATGTGGAAGGACATCGTCTCGAGCTTCTGCACGACACGCCGACGGATCGACGCACTGTCGTCCACCACCAGGACCCGAAAGGTTCTGGGCGCTTCACTCCCTTGCCTAACCTGCGAAGGCATTTCCACCCTGTTTCATGATGGGTAAACCGCCAAGGAAATGCCAGTGTATCTGGGGCCAGACGCCATGGCCTTCGGGCTGCGGTGCGCTATAACCCGCCGGCATGACCGCGTATGAGCCGGTGATCGGCCTCGAAGTGCACGCCCAAATGCGTTCGCGAACGAAGCTGTTTTGTGGGTGCCCCACGGAGTATGGGGCGCCCCCCAACGAGCACACGTGTCCAGTGTGCCTGGCGCTCCCGGGCGCGCTGCCCGTGCCCAACAAAAAGGCGATCGAGCTCGCCGTGCAAGCAGGCCTGGCGCTCGAATGTGAAGTGGCCTCACACAGCGTTTTTGCCCGAAAGAACTACTTCTACCCGGACCTGCCGAAGGGCTATCAGATTTCTCAATTCGAGCTGCCGCTCAATCGGAAAGGGCATCTCGACATCGAAGTCGACGGAGCGACGAAGCGGGTCGGGATCACCCGCATCCACGTCGAAGAGGACGCGGCGAAGAACATCCACGGCGCGGGTTCGAGTGCGGTTACGCTCGTGGACTTCAATCGGGGTGGCACGCCATTGATCGAAATCGTCAGCGAGCCGGACCTGCGGAGCGCCGACGAAGCGGAGGCGTACCTCAGGAAACTTCGCGACGTGCTGATGTTCATCGGCGTCAACGACGGCAACCTCGAAGAGGGCTCGTTCCGCTGCGACGCCAACGTGTCGATTCGCCCGGTGGGCCAGGAAGAATTCGGGACGCGGGCCGAGCTCAAGAACATCAACTCCTTTCGTTTCGTGAAGAAGGCGATCGAGCACGAGATCGCGCGCCAGGAAGGTGTGCTGCAGAGCGGGGGAACCGTCGTTCAGGAGACGCGCACGTGGAGCGAGGGCCAGGGCAAAACGATCTCGATGCGCGGCAAAGAAGAGGCGCACGACTATCGCTACTTCCCGGACCCGGACCTGCCACCCGTCGTGGTCACCGAGGATCGGGTCGAAGAGCTTCGCGCGGCGCTGCCGGAGCTTCCGGAGGCGAAACGCAGGCGCTGGCGAACGGAGCTCGGCCTCACCGAGTACGACGCGGGTGTGCTGTCCGCTCACCCCGAGGTCGCCAAGTATTTCGAGGAGGCCACGACCCTGTTCATCGAGCAGTCCGCAAAAAAGCCCAAGGAGGCCGGCAAGAAGGTCGGTAACTTCGTGCAGGCCGAGGTGTTGCGGCACGTCGTGACCGATGGCCTCGAAGCGTTGTTCCCGGTGGCGCCCGGCGCGATCGCAGAGCTGCTCGGATGCGTCGAAGACGGAACGATCAACGGAAAGATCGCCAAGAAGGTATTTGCCTCGATGGTCGAAACCGGCAGAGCTCCAAAAGCGATCATCGACGAGCAGGGCTTGGCCCAGGTCACGGACACCGGTGCCATCGAGGAAGAGGTCCGCCGTATCCTCGACGCTAGCCCGTCGCAAGTCGCCCAGTACAAGGACGGCAAGACCAACATCATCGGCTACTTCGTCGGGCAGGTGATGAAGGCGACCAAGGGAGCGGCGAACCCGAAGGCCGTCAACGAGATCCTTCGGCGGCTACTGGACGAGCAATGAGCGCCGGCCTCTCGCGCGCACCCTTGAGCGGCGCCGATTGGTTTGCAGTCGAGTTCGACCCCGCGACGCAAGAGGTCGTCATGCTCGACCAGCGGCTCTTGCCCGGTGAGGTGCGGTACCACCGCTACCGCAAGCCGGACGAGGTTGCGGATGCGATTCGGGGCATGGTCGTCCGCGGGGCTCCGGCCATTGGCATTGCTGCTGCGTATGCGCTCGCGATGGTGGCGCGGGACGAAAAGAGCGACGCGCGGATGTTTCTGGTCGCCAACGGGACCGCTGGACGCTTTGTCAACGCCACGCGGCCCACCGCGGTCAATCTGGCGTGGGCGATCGCGAGAATGTCGCGCAGGGCAGGGGACGTCGCCGAGCTCGCGCCCGAGGCGCGATACCAGGGGATGCTCGAGGAAGCCGAAGCGATTCACCGTGAAGACGTCGCATCGTGCAAGCGGATGGGGGAGCTCGGGGCGGCCGACGTCCCCGATGGCGCCGTGGTTCTCACGCACTGCAATGCCGGCGCCCTAGCGACCGGCGGCTATGGCACCGCACTCGGCGTCATTCGCGCAGCGCATGCGCAGGGCAAGAACGTGCGTGTGCTTGCGGGAGAGACCCGGCCTTACCTGCAAGGTGCGCGTCTCACCGCGTGGGAGCTTCATCAAGACGGGATCCCGGTCGAGGTGATCACCGACAACATGGCCGGACACTTCTTCCAGAAGGGGGAGATCCAGTTCGTGGTGGTCGGGAGCGATCGCATCGCTGCCAACTCCGACATCGCGAACAAGATCGGGACCTACCCCTTGGCCGTGCTTTCGAATCAGCACGATGTGCCGTTCACGGTCGCGGCCCCGTGGAGCACCGTGGACCTTCGCACGCCATCCGGCGCGGACATTCCCATCGAAGAGCGCTCGCGAGACGAGGTGGCCCGCATTGGAGGCGCCACCCTCGTTCCCGAGGGTATTCCGTGTCGGCATCCCGCGTTCGACATCACGCCCGCGCGCCTGGTCGACGCGATCTACACCGAGCGCGGCGTGATCCGGCCCAAGATCGGCGAGCGCCCCGATGTCCTCATGGGCTAGCCCTGCTACAGGCGGAGGAGGGCGGCGCCCCAGTTCAAGCCTGCTCCGAGCGCCAAGAAGCACAGCAGGTCGCCTTCGCGGATCTTGCCGTCGCGCCGAAGCTCGTCGGTCAGGATGCCGATTGTAGCGGCCGACGTGTTGCCGTAGCGCGCGATGTTCGAGGGGATCTTCTCGGGCGGGACCTTGAGCGCCTGGCGCACGGCGCGATTGATCCGGTCGTTCGCTTGATGGGCGATGAAGCAGTCGATGTCTTCTGGGGCGATGCCGTGGGTCTCGCAAAGTGAATTCACGGTTCGCGACAGCGTCTGGACCGCCTTCTTCAGAAGGGAAGGGCCGCGCATCTGCGGGATGTGCTCGTCCGCGAGCAAAGCCTCCGGAGTGACATAAGGAATGCTCCGGAACCCGCAGCCCGAGACGAACAGGTGATCGAAGGAGTCCCCGTCACTGTGGAGCTCGGCTGCGATGAAACCGCCCTCGGGCTCATTGCTTCGCCGCAGCACCATCGCGGCGGCGCCGTCCCCGAAGATGACCGCCAGCCCCCGGTGCTTGTTCGCTCGCTCGTAGGCTCGGGGACTGATTTCCCGCTCGGCTTCCGAACGAACCACGTCCCAATCGGTCCAGGGCATGAATCCGGAATGAACCTCGGCACCCACCAGGAGGATTGTCTCCGCCGCGCCGGATTGAACGAGGCCGTTGGCGAGCTGGAATGCGTACGGCATTGCCGCGCACTGCTGCCGGATGTCGAGCGCGGGTATGCCCGAGATCCCGAGCTTTGCCCCGAGCAGCGGCCCCGAGCCGGGGAACATGTAATCGGGTGTCATCGTCGCAAAGATGATGTAGTCGACGTCCGTCGCTTCGACGCCGGCGTCGTCGAGCGCCTTTGTGGCAGCTTCGACGGCGAGGTCGCTCGGTCCCTGCCCGTCGCGCGCGAAGTAACGCTGCTGGATGCCCGTGCGCGCTTGGATCCATTCGTCGCTCGTGTCCATCACGCGCGCCAGGGCGTCGTTCGTCACCGGCGCGCCGGGCACGTGGTGCCCGCTCCCGATGATCGTCACTCCACTCATGCGAGGATCTCGCCTTGCCACAACGCTTCGGGACCGCTCCGCCTACGCACCAGGCGTGAGCGCGATCCGTCGACGAGAACTTCGGGTGGCAGCGAGCGTGCGTTGTACATGCTCTGCATCTCCCGTCCGTACGCGCCAGCACCGCGGATGGCAAGTAAGTCACCCTGCTCGACTTGGGGCAAGGGGCGGTCCTTGGCGACGAAGTCGCCGGACTCGCACACCGGTCCAACGACATCGACAGGGACGAGAACGGCGTTCGGGTCGGGCTCCGCGATCGGCATGATCGCGTGGTACGCGCCATAAAGAGCGGGGCGAATGAGCTCGGTCATCGCCGCGTCGACAATCACGAAGCGGCGATCGCCTTGCATTTTGGTGTACAGAACGCGCGTCAGCAGTACGCCCGCGTCGCCCACGAGTGCGCGTCCCGGTTCGGTGATGATCTCGATGTCGGATCGCAACATGCCGCCCGCTGCCAAGCCGTCGCGGATCGCATCCCCAAATGTGCTCGCCGCGGGATAGGGGTCCACTTCCTGTCCGTAATGCATCGGCCAACCACCGCCAACATCGATTGCGCGCAGGGCCGCGCCTTGGTCGATACAGTGCATTGCGAAGTTGCCGAGGATCTCGATCGCGTCACGAAGTGGTCGCGGCGATGAAAGCTGAGAGCCGATGTGACAAGCCACAGCCTCGAGCTCCAAGTGCGGGCTCTTCACGACGCGGGGAACGATCGACTCGGCCACGGGGATCGCGAGGCCGAACTTCGACTCGCGGAGACCGGTGGCGATGTACGGGTGGGTGTTTGCGTCGACCTCGGGGTTGACCCGCAGGCCGATCGCCAGTGGACGACCAAACTCTTGCGCGACGCTTTCGACGACGTCGAGCTCCTGGATGTTTTCGACGTGTAGCGCGCGTATGCCCGCCTCGGCGGCCGCTGCAATCTCTTCGCGGCGCTTGCCGACACCGCTGTACACGATCCGCTCGGGCGGGAATCCCGCTTTGAGGGCGCGCTGCATCTCGCCAGCCGAGACGATGTCAGCTCCGCACCCCTGAGAGGCCAGCCGGGCGAGCACCGACAGGTTGCCGTTGGCTTTGACGGCATAGGCGATCAGGTGCGGCGCGAAGGACAGCGCCTCATCGATCGACCGGTAGGCGTCGTCGATGGCGGCTCCCGAGTACACGAACGCAGGCGTGTCGACGTCCGCGGCGATCGACTCGAGTGAGACCGCCTCGCATGCGAGTGCACCATCTCGATACGAGAACCAAGGCGACTCCGGGATGTGCACATTGGACATGGCGGTCCTTTATGCGTCCCGTCGCGCCTGGAGTCGACCCCGCAGCTCGGCGATGGCATCCGTCACGCGGGCTCGGCTGGGCCCCCCGACGACGTCGCGCCGTTCGACCGCGGTTTCCATGTCCAAAGCGAGGAAGATCGTGTCGTCGAAGGCATCGTGGGCCGCCTCGTAGGCCTCGAGCGGCAGCTCGGAAAGCGTCCTGCCTTCCTGAATCGCCTGGTGAACGAGCTTGCCCGCGACGTGATGCGCGTCCCGGAAAGGGACGCCGCGAGAGGCCAGCCAGTCGGCGACCTCGGTCGCATCCAGAAAGCCGGCCTGAAGGGCGGCCGCCATCCGTTCTTTGTCGAACCTCGCCGAGGCGATCGCCCCGCTCAGTACGGCCAAGCAATCGTGGACCGTGTCGAACGCCTCGAACGCCGGCGCCTTATCCTCTTGAAGGTCACGGTTGTACGCGAGCGGGAGGCCTTTGAGCATGACCAAGAGGTTGACGAGCGAGCCGACGACCCGGCCGGTTTTGCCGCGAACGAGCTCGGGCATGTCCGGGTTCTTCTTCTGCGGCATGATCGACGAGCCCGTCGTGAAGGCGTCGCTCATCTGCATGAAGGCGAACTCCTGACTCGACCAAAGGACGAGCTCCTCGGCAATCCGCGACAGGTGTACGGAGCAAATCGCAAGTGCGCTGACCGACTCGAGCAAAAAGTCCCGGCTACCAACCGCGTCGAGCGAGTTGCGCATCGGGCGGTTGAATCCGAGCGCCTTGGCGGTGGCTTCGCGATCCAACGGAAAGGTCGTGCCGGCGAGGGCCGCGCTACCGAGTGGGGATTCGTTCATGCGCTTGGCTGCATCGACGAGGCGGCCTCGATCGCGCTCGAGCATCTCAGCCCACGCGAGCAAGTGGTGCGCCAACCGCACCGGCTGCGCGCGTTGCAGATGGGTGTAGCCGGGCATCAGGAAGTCGACGTGCCCATCGGCTTTATCGACCAGGACTTCGAGCAACGCGTCGATGTCGGCTACGACCGATTCGCACGCCTGCCGCGTCCAAAGCCGCATGTCGGTCGCGACCTGGTCGTTACGGCTGCGTCCGGTGTGGAGGCGTCCGCCGGCTTCGCCGATCGCGCTGATCAAAGCAGCCTCGATGTTCATGTGGACGTCTTCTTTGCTTTCGTCCCAGTCGAAGTCGCCCCGTTCGATCGATGCGCGGATCGTCTGCAGGCCGGCGACGATCTCGTTGGCGTCGTCGCTAGACAAGATCTTCCGGTCGGCGAGCATGCGCACGTGTGCAATCGAGCCGTCGATGTCCTGTGGCCACAGGCGGCCGTCCACATCCACGCTTGCGCTGAATCTCGCTGCGATGGCGTCGAGCTCCTTTTCGAACCGTCCGCCCCATGCCTTGTCACTCATCGTTTGATCTCCGCTATTGCTGCATCGGCACCCGCAGGTCTACACGGCGAAGCAGGCGGGAGCCAGCCCGAAGCGTCCATGCATCGGTTGTAAGGCTGCACAGGGCTCCGATGAGAGGCGTCATCCAACCGAATGCCGCTCCGAGCACGACCAAGGCGGCCGCCAAGGCACACGCACCAATGCTTCGCCATGTCGCTCGCCGGACCGCCCGGGCGACCCATAGCGCACCGGCGGCATCGCGTACGTCGTGGCTCGCGATCACGACGCCCCGGTCCTCCAAAGCGGAGCCGACCAACCGAAGTGAGATCGGGACATCCGCTGCGGCCAGTACCGTGTCGTCTTCGCCACCACGGCCGATCGTGGCGGTCACACCACCAGTCTCGCGAAGCGCCCGCACCTCGGTCACGCGTTCGTGCGGAAGGAGAGGTGCCTTGACGCTCGGCGCGCCAAGCTGGGTAGCGATGCGCTCTACGGTGCGGCGGTCGTCCCCGGAGAGGATGACAACCTCGCAGGGCAGGTCGGCGATACGCTGGACGGCGTCCCGCGCGCCCACGTGAGTCGGGTCGAGGATGGCGACCAGCGCCTCGAGCTGGCCATCGATAGCGATGAAGATGGGCGTCAGCCCTTCGTTCTCGATGTGGGCGGCGTCGCTGTCCGCCGTAGCGACGCTGATGCCCTCGTCGAGCAGGAGCTGCCGCCGACCGACGACGACGGGGATGCCGTGGGAGGTCACCGCCGTGACGCCCAGTCCAGCGTGTAGGCGCTCTTTGCGCACCGCAGCTTCCAGATGGCCCTCCTCCTTCGCGTAACGGCGGATCGCACGCGCGATGGGATGGTCCTCTGCTGCCTTTTCGGCAGCGGCTGCAAGCGCAAGGACGCGGCCGAGGTCGGCGCTCCCGAGCGGATGCACCTGCTGGACGATCGGCTCGCCGGCGGTCAGGGCGCCTCGCAACAAAATGGCGGTCGTTCCCGTTCGTCCCGCGCGACGGAGCGCCCGCGAGCTTCCAAAGAACATGCCTCGCCTCGCGGAGGCAAGGGCGCCTGCATCGAGCGGGACATCGAGGGAAGCAAGGAGCGCGAGCACCGGGATTCCAAGGAGCAAGGTCGCGGCCCCGGCGGGTCCAGCCCAAGCGAGCGCCGCAATGGCTGCTGGCGCCAACGCTAGCCAGCTCCACTGCGTGACCGCAAACCGCAGCCGGGATGTCACGGCGCGGTCTTGCCGCTTGCGGCGACCCAGCTCGATCGCGCGAAGGATGCCGCGCTCCCGACCGGTCCGTCGGACACGAATGGTGACGGCGCCCTCCAACATGCGTGTGCCGGCAAGGATGAAGTCACCCTCGGTGTACGGCCTCGAGTGCGCGGCTTTGGGGTAGCGCAATGCCAAGCCCGAGCCCTCTTCGACCACACCGTCGGCGGGAGCCAGCTCCTCTTCCAGCACGACGACGAGGTCGCCTGGGCGCAAACTGTCAGCCGGGACCTCTTCGTAGGCCAAGGGGTCGCGGGCTGGAACACGCGCGTTTGACGGTAGGGTCTCGCGAAGCTCCAGCGCCGCGGCGCGAAGGGGCGAGAATAGGGACGAGTGAACCCAGTTGCGGATCGATACCGCGACGGCCGCACCAGCTGCTCCGAAGAGCGACCAGCGTTGCGCGTCGGGGTCATCGTTCAGCACCCCCGCTGCGGCGGCTAGCGCCAAGCCGAGCGGTGCGACGATTCGAAGGGACTGGTTTGCTCGAATGATGGTGAGTGGAATGCGCGCGTTGACGGCCGCGCACAAAACGATGAGAAACGCCGCAAGCCATCCTAGCTCCAGGCTCGGCCCCAAAAAGAGCAGGCCGAGCGCGACAAAGGCCAGGCCGGTCGAGATGATCGGGTCGTACTGGCGTCCGTGCGCGCCTTCGCCGTCCGCTGCGTCGTCGGCCTCCCGCATCACTGTGGCTTCGCGCACCAGGTCCGGAATCGACGGACGCTCGACACGGGGACGCTCCTCGGGCCGGGGCGGAGTGGCGTCGAAGTCGCGCTCGCCACGGAGGAACCGGCCCTTGCATTCCCCGCCGCAAAGGAACCGAGCCCCGTCCTCGAGCCACACCACCTGCGAAGCGCGCAACGGGTCGACATCCCGCCCGCAGGCGGGGCACGGCTTAGGCGGAACCTGTGGGCGTGCGGGGCGCATCTGACAAGGCTCCTACGAGGAATCGACATTGGGTCAAGGACGCGGTAAGGGAGCGCCCGGAGGTCAGATGACGACGCGTGTGGAAACCGATTCGATGGGCCCGATCGAGGTGCCTGCGGACAAGTACTACGGCGCACAGACCATGAGGTCGCGCATGAACTTCCGAATCGGCAAGGAGCAAATGCCGATCGAGGTCGTGCGCGCGTTTGGAATCCTCAAGAAGGCCGCCGCGATTACCAACCACGAGCTCGACAACCTCGACAAGGATGTGTGCGATTTGATCGTTCGCGCGGCCGACGAGGTCATCGAGGGCAAGCTCGACGACCACTTCCCGTTGGTGGTTTGGCAGACCGGCTCGGGCACGCAGTCGAACATGAATGTCAACGAGGTCATTTCGAACCGCGCGATCGAGCTTGCGGGCGGCGAGATGGGCAGCAAGAAGCCGGTTCACCCCAACGACCACGTCAATCGGTCGCAGTCCTCCAACGATACGTTTCCGACCGCCATGCACATCGCGGCGGTCATTGCGGTCGAGGAGATGCTGCCAAAGGTTCGCTTGCTCCGGGACACCCTCGACGGCAAGGCCAAGGCCTTCGCCGGTATCGTGAAAATCGGCCGGACCCATCTTCAGGATGCGACCCCTCTGACGCTCGGGCAGGAGATCAGCGGCTGGGTGTCGCAGATCGAACACGCATTGGTTGCTGTGGAGGCGACCATGCCTCAGCTCCGCGAGCTTGCGCTCGGGGGAACGGCTGTCGGAACCGGTCTCAACACGCACCCAAAGTACGCGGACCGGGTCGCCGCGAAGATCGCGGAGCTCAGCGGCAAGGACTTCGTGTCGGCGCCGAACAAGTTCGCGGCCCTTGCTGGGCATGATGCATTCGTCGGTACGAGCGGTGCGCTCAAGCAGCTTGCGGTCGCGCTGATGAAGATCGCCAACGATGTCCGGTGGCTCTCTTCGGGACCCCGCTCGGGCATTGGGGAGATCCGCATTCCAGAAAACGAGCCCGGCAGCTCGATCATGCCGGGCAAGGTGAACCCGACGCAGTGCGAAGCGATGACGATGGTTTGCACGCAGGTCATGGGAAACGACGCGACCATCGGGATTGCGGGGTCGCAGGGCAACTTCGAGCTCAACGTGTACAAGCCGGTGATGGCGTACAACCTATTGCAGTCGATTCGATTGCTCGGCGATTCGTGCCAGAGCTTCAACGACAACTGCGCTGTGGGGATCGAGCCGAACCTCGAGACGATCGACGACAAGCTCCGGCGCTCGCTCATGTTGGTGACTGCGCTGAACCCAATCATCGGCTACGACAACGCAGCCAAGGTCGCGAAGCACGCCTACAAGAGCAACTCGACCCTCCGGGAGGCCGCGATCGAGCTCGGCTTGCTGACCGGCGAGCAGTTTGACGAAGCCGTGCAACCCGAAGAAATGGTGGGCCCTCTCAAGGTATGAGCGTCGAGATCAAGCAGCATCAACCCGGCAAAGATCTGAAGGATTTTATTCGGGTCGCCTTCGAGGTGTATCGGGATGACCCCGCCTGGGTGCCGCCCTTGAACATGGAGATCACCGACCGGCTGACTCCGGAGAAGAACCCGTTCTTCGAGCACGCGGAGGTTGCGCTGTTTACAGCTTGGAAAGATGGGAATCCCGTCGGCCGGATCTCGGCACAGATCGACCACGAGCACCTTCGAATCCACGAGGACAACGTTGGGTTCTTCGGCTTCTTCGACACGATCGATGACCAAGAGGTTGCGTCGGCGTTGGTCGCAGCCGCCGAGAAGTGGCTGGCGGCTCGCGGAATAACCGTCATGCGAGGTCCATTGTCGCTGTCGATCAACGAGGAGACCGGGATGCTCGTCGAGGGCTTCGAATCGCCTCCGACGATCATGTCCCCACATCATCGCTGGTATCAGGGGGCGCTTGCCGAAGGGGCGGGCCTGCAGAAGGTGAAGGACTGCTATGGGTGGAGCTACGACGTTGTTCCGGCGCCACCTCGTGTCCAAAAGGCTTGGGACACGATCAACAGCCTTCCGGAGGTTCGGTTCCGCTCCGTGCGCCCGCGCATGCTCAAAAAGGAAGTCCACGACATCCTCGACGTCTTCAACGACGCTTGGCAACACAACTGGGGTTTCGTGCCCGCAACCGATGCCGAGGCCAAGAAGATGGCCGCCGACTTGCAGCTCATCCTCGACAAGGAGCTCTCCTTCTTTGCCGAAATCGACGGGCAGCCGGTCGCGATCTGCGTGTGCCTACCCAACCTCAACGAAGCGATCTTCGACCTCAATGGGAAGCTCAGCCCCGTCAACATCGCAAAGCTGCTCTGGCGGTTGAAGATCCGCCGGCCGAAGTCGGCTCGCCTGATGCTGCTCGGGATTCGGACGGAGTTCCGTGGAAAGAAGCGCTATGCTCCGCTGGCTTTGGCCGTCATCGGGGAGTTGGTGCGCCGTGGGTTGAAGCAGGGCTACGAATGGGCCGAGCTCGGCTGGACGCTAGAGGACAACCGGCTGATCAACACGGCCATTCAGAGCATGGGCGCGAAGATCTACAAGCGCTATCGTCTGTTCGAGAAGCCCATCGGGGCCTAGCGACGGATTTCGAGCTGCTCGCCGTCCGTGCGGATGATGACGCCGCCCCGGACGTCCGTTCTAAGAACGCGCGCGCCTGCCTTGCGCAATCGGGCGATGACCGAGGGGCTCGGATGCCCGTAGCGGTTGCCCGCACCGCTGCTGACTACGGCCAGTGAGGGGTGCACCGCCGCGAGGAAAAAGGGCGTCGTCGAGGTCCGCGAGCCATGGTGGGCGACCTTCAGCACATCGACTGGCTGCAGCCTGCCGGATTCTACGAGCCGTCGTTCCGACTCGCGTTCGAGATCGCCCGTGAGTAGAAAGGAGCGTCCGCCGAAAACGAGCCTCAGGGTGATCGAGTTGTCGTTTAGCCCGAGAGCCGGGTCGTATCGGGGGCAGGGCCACAGGACCTCGAGGCGCGCGCCTCCGAAGTGGTGGCTGTCGTCGCAGAGCTCGGGCGCGAACCGAACCCGAGTCCCACGTGCCAGCACAGAGGATACGAGGCGTGCCATCGCTCCGTCGCGCTCTTCAGTGAGCAGCTGCCCATTGAGCCAGAGCTCTGTGATTTCGACCTCGTCGATCAGAGGTTGCAGACCTCCGTAGTGATCGGGATGGCCGTGCGTGATGATCAGCAAGTCGATCCGCGAGCGGCGGCGCGCGGCAAGCAGGCTGTGCAGCTCCCGGACGGCGGGATGACGGCCTCCTTGACCCGTGTCGACCAAGCCGAGCTGCCCGTTCGGGAAGTCGATCAGCGTGGCGTCGCCCTGGCCGACGTCGACGAACGATACGCGAAGGAGGTCACGGGGCTGCTCGCGCGCGACGAGCACGCCATTCGCGCCGAGCCATAGCAGCGTTGCCGCCGCCAGGACAGCGATGCGCCCACGCCAACCCCGGACGATCAGCAAGAGGAGGCACCCTGCAAGCACGACGACTCCTTGCGCGATGTCGAGGGGTGGGAGACGCCGGGTCACCGAGAGGGGCGCCAAGGTGTCGCAGACGGAGAGAAGGACGTGGACGGCGACCGTCAGCGCCGCTCCTGCCGGCCCAGCAACTGCGGGGAACGCGGTTGCCAGGGCGAAGACATGGGCCAGCGGGATGACCACCCAACTGCCAAACGGCAGGACGAGGATGTTGGTGAGCCATCCGATCAACGGAACCCCACCAAACCACCACCACACCATGGGCGTAGTTGCGACGAGCGTCCGAGCGCTGAGGGTCGCGGAGGCGACGAGACGCGGCCAGCGCGTGGCCGGCGCGAGACGGGGCCCGCTGACAATCGCTGAGGTGGCGACGATCGAGAGCAGGAACGCCGGTCGCAACGCCATGGAGGGATCGGGGGCGGAGAGGATCAAGGCCGCTCCGGCGGTGACGGAGGCGGCAGAGGGGCGCCGGCCCATGACGACGAGCGACCAGGTGAGGGCGGCCGTGATCGCGGCGCGCCATGCGCTGGGCGACCCCCCCGCGAAGAAGGCATGCAACAGGGTGAGCGGGATTCCCAGGGCCGCGGCAACGCGTCGAGGGTCGAGGCCGATCGCCGAGCCGCGGATCAGCCAGTGGAGCGAATGGACCATGGTCCCACTGACCAGCGCGACGTGGAGCCCAGACACGGCGAACAAGTGCGCCAGGCCCACCGCCGCAATCGTTTGCCGCTGCGTGTATCCGAGTGCCGCGCCGTCGCCGAGCACCAGCGCCCGGGCCACGCCGGCCACGTCTTGGGGCAGGGCCTCGTTCATGTGCGCGCGTACCCGGGCACGAGCCCCATCGACGACGACCCACCGGGGCACCCCGATGATCTCGAGCGGCGGCGATTCCCGCCACCGCGCCCAACATCCGTCACCCCTCGGAGGTGAAAGCCTCGGATGAGGGGAGGGGTTACGGAGCCTGGTGCGCGGACGGAGCTCCGCCTCGACGGCCACGATGCTTCCGGGTGGGGGCGCGCCCGTGCTCTCGACCTTGGCCGTCAGTCCGAGGCCGCCGGGAACGGCTTGCCTCGAATCCAAGAGGCGCCCGTCAAGGACGCGCAAGCGAAGACTCGCGTCGCCGAATCCATGGCGCACCGATTCGACGCGTGCGGTGAGCTGCGCTTCCCCCCGAACCAAACACGGTGCCGGTGCGGCTTGCGAGACTCCGAGACCGCAGCAGAACGCGAAAAATGAAAGCGGTGCACTCCAGAGCCGGGCGCCGAGCTCCCGGCCGTGTGCTGCGATACAAAGCGCCCCCACCAACCCGACACCGACTAGCACCGGAGCGACCTCGTGCTGCCATTGCGCACCGATGAACAAGCCGCTCAGCCATGCCGCTGCGATCCAGGGAAGCACCAGGCTTGGCCGAGCAAGGCGCGTGCCTGCCATAGACGCCTTGAAGTCGGCCTCGGCCTCGGGCTGGGGCTGGCGGCCGCCGGCGGGAAGGCGACGGCCGGCGCCGCCCCCTGACCGATAGACATAGTGCCACGCGTCGTTGCGCGGTGACTCGCTCTTGGGTAAAGGCCCTTCGACGACTCGACGTCCGTATCAGAAGGGGCTCCGATGACGACAAAGTGGGTGTACACGCTCGATGAGCTAGACCAAGCCGAAGCCGCCGTTGGGGGCGACTGGGATCGCGTACGGGGCCTTCTGGGTGGCAAGGGAGCAAACCTCGCCGAGATGAACCGGCTCGGGGTTCCCGTTCCCGCGGGATTCACGATCACGACCGAGGCGTGCAACACCTATCTGGCTCGCGGCGGAGAGCTGCCGCCGGGGCTTTGGGAGCAAGCGCTGGCGGCGCTTCGTACGATGGAGGCCAAGAGCGGGAAGCGGTTTGGGGATCCGTCGAACCCGCTGCTCGTTTCTTGTCGCTCCGGCGCCAAGTTCTCGATGCCGGGCATGATGGACACCGTCCTCGACATCGGCCTCAACGACGAGGTCACCGAGGGCATGATCAAGCTCACGGGCAACGAGCGATTCGCATTCGATTCCTACCGGCGGCTGATTCAGATGTTTGGCACCGTGGTCCTCGGGGTGCGGGACGAGCCCTTCGAAGACGTGCTTGCGAACCAACGCGAGCGACGCGCGGTGAGCAGCGATGCGGACCTGACCGGAGACGACTTCCGTTCGGTGGTCGGCGACTTCAAGGACATCGTGCGCCGGCACGCACGCATGGATTTTCCTTCCGGCGCCGAGGACCAGCTTCGGATGGCGATCGAGGCGGTGTTCGACAGCTGGAACGGCAAACGCGCACGCGACTACCGACAGGCCGCCAACATACCGCACGACCTCGGCACCGGAGTCAACGTCGTCACGATGGTGTACGGCAATCTCGGCGCAGGGTCTGCGACCGGCGTTGCCATGTCGCGCAACGCGACCACCGGGGAGAACGCGCTCGAGGGGGACTACCTCACCAACGCTCAAGGTGAAGACGTCGTTGCAGGAACGCGGCCGACCAAGCCGCTCGAGCAGCTCAAGGGCGAAATGCCCAAGGTCTACACCCAGTTCGAAGGCATCGCGCGTCGGCTCGAGCGCCACTACCGCGACATGCAGGACATGGAGTTCACCGTCGAGCGGGGGGAGCTGTGGATTCTGCAGACGCGCACAGGGAAGCGAACCGCTCAGGCTGCGGTCCGGATCGCCGTCGAGCTCGCGGACGAGGACTTGATCAGTCGCGAGGAAGCCGTGCTGCGGGTCGCGCCCGAGCAGATCGAGTTCTTCTTGCATCCGCAGTTCTCGGCGGCGGCCAAAGCGGGGCACAAGGTCATCGCGGTGGGGCTGAATGTGTCGCCTGGGGCGGCGACCGGCGTGGTGGCGTTCAATCCTGACCTGGCGGAGCGCTGGGCCAAGGAGGGCAACCGCGACGTCCTGTTGGTGAGGCCCGAGACCAAGCCGGATGACGTGCACGGAATGCTTGCCGCAAAAGGCATTCTGACCTCGAGCGGCGGGCGGACGAGTCACGCGGCGCTCGTCGCCCGGCAATTCGGCAAGCCCGCGGTGGTCGGCGCGTCTGAACTCAGCATCGACCTGGGTGCCAGGGTCATGACGGTGGGTTCGCTCGAGATCAGTGAAGGGGAATGGATCTCCGTCGACGGGACGACCGGAGAGGTGTTCAGCGGCCAGCTCGAGACGGTCGTGCCCGACATGGAGGACGAGTGGCTCTCGCGTCTCATGGTCTGGGCCGACGAGTTTCGGCGTCTCGGCGTTCGCGCCAACGCGGATTATCCCGAGGATGCAGAGCGAGCCCGAAAGTACGGCGCGCAGGGCATCGGTTTGTGCCGCACCGAGCACATGTTCTTTCAAGCCGAGCGGCTGCCCACCGTCCAGCGGATGATCACGACCCGGTCGCCCGCGGAACGACGTGAAGCGGTCGATGCCCTCCTTCCTTTCCAGCGGGCGGACTTCGCCGGCCTCTTCCGAGCAATGGACGGTCTTCCCGTCATCATCCGGCTCATCGACCCGCCGCTTCACGAGTTCTTGCCGAGCTTCGAGGACCTGACCCGACAGCTCGCGGACCTCCAAATCCGAATCACCAACGCGCGCACTCTCGAAGAGGTCGAAGGAATCACGGTCAAGCTATTGGAAACACAGGCGATGCTCGATCGAGTTGCTTCGCTTCGCGAGGCGAACCCGATGCTGGGCCTGCGCGGCGTGCGCCTCGGCATTCTCATTCCAGAGCTCACGCGGATGCAGGTGAGGGCGGTCTTCGAGGCGGCCTGCGAGGTGACCCGCGAGGGCCGCAAGGCGATCCCCGAGATCATGATCCCCCTGACCAGCCACGTGAACGAGCTTCGGCGCCAGCGCGCAGTGCTCGAAGCCGAAGCCCAAGAGGTGATGGAAGAGCAGGGCGTGGAGATCGGGTACCAGTTTGGCACGATGATCGAGGTCCCCCGCGCGGCACTCACCGCTGATCAAATCGCCGAGTACGCCGAGTTCCTATCGTTCGGTACCAACGACCTCACGCAGACGACGTTTGCAATGAGCCGGGACGATGCCGAATCCGGGTTCCTGGTGCGTTACCTCGGAGACGGAATCCTGCCGGCGAACCCCTTTGCCACCCTGGACGAGGACGGTGTCGGCAAGATCATGCGCATGGCGGTCACCGAGGCACGGAAGACCCGTGCGGACATCGAGACAGGCGTCTGTGGTGAGCACGGAGGCGACCCAGCATCGATCGCGATTTGCGACCGCCTCGGGCTCGACTACGTGAGCTGCTCGCCGTATCGGGTTCCCATCGCTCGGCTCTCCGCGGCGCAATCCGCACTGCGCGCACGCGTCTAACCGTAGAACGCGATCGCCCCAAGGGTCGCCGCGTAGGCGATGAGCAGCACGAAGGCGTCCGGTTCCAGCTGCCTGAAGCGCGTCTTTTCCGACTCGCCGACGATGGCGGCTACGGCGATCGCCATGAGCAAGATCGCGCCGACTGCCGACACCGCTTGCGTGGGTGAGACCGCTGCGAGGATAGGACCTTCCGTGTAGGCGATATCGGCGAACAAGAGGACGCTCATGTTGGCGACGTTGCTACCGAACAGATTGCCGACCGCCATGTCGTAGGCCCCGATTCGAAGCGAAGCGATGGAGGCGACGAGCTCGGGTATCGAGGTTGTGATGGCCAGTAGCGCCGCCCCCAGGAATGTCTGCGCGATGCCCGTCGAATCGGCGATCGCCTTCACACTCAAGGTGACCACGGGTGCGCTGACGAAGATCAAGAACACAGCCAGCCCAAAGCGCAGCCATAGGCCACCTAGCGAATGCCGGGAGGCCTCTTCGCTCCATCCCGTGGGCTTCTGGATCGGGATTCGGGCGGTTTCCACGCCCGGGCGTGCCAAGAGCGGCATGCGGCGGAACCAAGCGATCGATACGACGTAGAGCACCGCGATGAGGATGGGGGCGAAACCGACCCAGCCGATGCCGACCTCGGATCGCGTGAGGATATTCAGCGCGGCAATCGACGTGAGCCCGATCGCCACTGCGGCGACGCGCGCATGGCCGAGCTCGACCGAAGGCCACACCCTTCCACGGTAGAGCAGGTCGATGATCGCGAGGATGGCCATGTTCGCCATCGAGGAGCCAAACAGGTCGCCGGCCGCGAGATCAGGGGCTCCGGCCCTGGCGGCCGTGATGTCTGTGACGAGCTCGGGCAGCGAGGTCGCGAATGCCAGCATCAGGGTACCGACGAAGAGCCGGCTCATCCTCATTCGCTCGGCGATTTGATCGGCATAACCCGCCAACGAGGAGCCGGCCCATACCAGGACCGCGGCGCTCAGGAGGAAAACCATTACAGCTTGCCACAAGCCCATGCCGCCCCTCATACCACGAAGCTCAGGCGGAAGCCGGTATGGTTTGCTCTACGTCCGTGGTATCACTGCAGAGCTATGATCCTCCTCAATCCAAAAGAGCATCGCCGATCCTATCCCGACGAACGGTCCCGCGAAGTCATGCTCAAGACGATCGATTTCTTCGAGCGCAAGGGCAAGGGCCGAATCAAGGACGACTATCACGCCCGGGTTTGGTACGCCGACTTTCTCGATTTCGTCAAAGAGGAACACATCTTCGCGACGATGTGCACACCCCAGGGCTACGGAGCCGCCGATTCACGGTGGGACACCTGGCGGGTCTGCGAGTTTGCCGAGATCCTGGGTTTCTACGGGCTCCAGTACTGGTACACCTGGCAGGTGACGGTCCTCGGTCTCGGGCCGATCTGGATGAGCGACAACCAAGCCATCAAAGAGCGAGCGGCTGAGGCGCTCGAGCAGGGTGGGATCTTCGCCTTCGGGTTGTCAGAAAAAGAGCACGGCGCGGATGTGTATTCCACTGACATGACGCTCACGCCGCACGGCGATGGGCAGTACACGGCGCGCGGAGGCAAGTATTACATCGGCAACGGCAACAAGGCTGCCATCGTCTCTACGTTCGGCAAGTTCGAGGACTCCGGAGAGTACGTGTTCTTCGGCGTGGACTCGCAACACGAGAGGTATCACTTGGTGAAAAACGTGTGTGCGAGCCAGAACTACGTGTCCGAGTACGAGCTGCAGGACTATCCCGTCACCGAAGCCGACATCATCGCCAAGGGCGACCACGCCTGGAACAGCGCGCTCAACACCGTCAACATCGGCAAGTACAACCTTGGGTGGGCCTCGATCGGCATGTGCACGCACGCACTGTACGAAGCGATCCACCACGCGGCCAATCGACGCCTGTACAACATGTACGTCACCGACTTCCCGCATGTGAAGCAGATGTTCACCGATGCGTACGCGCGCCTGGTGGCGATGAAGCTCTTCGCGCTTCGGGCGGCGGACTACATGCGGGTCGCTTCACCCGAAGACCGCCGCTATCTCCTTTACAACCCCATGGTGAAGATGAAAGTCACCACGCAAGGCGAAGACGTCATGAACCTGTTGTGGGATGTCATTGCGGCCAAGGGCTTCGAAAAAGACATGTACTTCGAGCAAGCCGCCGTGGACATTCGCGCGTTGCCGAAGCTCGAAGGAACGGTACACGTCAACATCGCGCTCATCGTGAAGTTCATGGCAAACTACTTTTTCGCGCCCGGTGACTATGCCGAGGTGGCGCGTCAGGACCAGGCCGCCAACGACGACTTCCTCTTCGACCAAGGCCCCACGAAGGGGCTCAGCAAGATTCGCTTTCACGACTACAACATCGCGTACTCGAGTCGGGACACCGCAAACCTGCGGGTGTTTCGCGAGCAGATCGAGGCCTTCAAGAAGATGCTCTTTGCTTCGCCACCGGACGAAACGCAGCGCAGGGATATCGATTTCCTTCTTGCAGGAGGCGAGATCTTCGCATTGGTTGTATACGGGCAGCTGATCTTGGAAAACGCCAACATCTATGACGTCTCAGACGACCTGGTGGACCAGATCTTCGATTTCATGGTCCGAGATTTCTCACGCCACGCCCTCAACCTGTACTCGAAGCCTTCGAGCAACGACAAGCAGATGGCCTGCTGTCTCGAGATGATCCGGAAGCCGATTTCCGACGACGCACGCTACCACCGGGTATGGCAGCAAGTGCACGACCTCAAAGACGAATACGAAATGAATCCCTGAGCCGTCGTCGGCTGCGAGACCTTCCCACGCATCAAATCCTCCGGACGACCCAAGAAAACGACGACCCCCGTTGGCCGTCGTCCGTTATCGGGCTAGGCTTGCAGCCCTTGAGGAGAGAGCGTTGATTCCGGAAGAGTCGGTTGCCTATGCACTCGCGGCATGGAAGCGTTTCGACGACAGCGTTTCTGACGGTCTATTGCGCGCCTTGTCGGGCGCGTTCGTTCTCGTCGCCGCCGCCGACGGAGAGCTCAGCCCGGCGGAAGCCGATCGGTTCTTCGGGATATTGCGCTCCAAATCCGATGTTTTTGCCTCGATTGATTATGCAGCGCTCGCAAAGATCTTCGGAGACCTAACCGAAGCGATGTTCGCTGATCCCGAAGACGGAAAGCGTCTCGCGCTCCAATGCGTTGCGCGCGTGAAAGGCGTACCCCAGCATGCAGAGCTCGTGAAAAACGCCGCAGAGATCGCCGCAGCCGCGGATGGGCGCTTGCAGTCGATCGAGGCGTCCGTGCTGCAAGACGTTCAGCGTGCCCTCGGCCTAGGTGCCGGGCGCCCGCAGGGCACCTGACTGACTTCCCGCCTCGTTTCGTGGCTGGCTATTTGTAGATGTCTTTTCGGTGGCCAACCTTGAGGACGATCAACACCACGCGATCCTCGAAGACCTCATAGACGATGCGATACTGCCCCACGCGGATGCGGTAGATGTCGTCGTAGCCTTGCAGCTTTCGGGCACCGCGCGGTCGAGGCCTCTCAGCCAGACCCTGAATCGCTTCAACCACGCGTTTCCGGTCCCGTTTCGCGATCCGTCTGAGCTGTTTCTCCGCGGTCCGGGTGAGCTCGACGTTATAGGAGGCCATCGCGCTTCAGGTCGCGCAGGACGTTTTTGAGTGGGCGCGTCGGTTCGGTCCGGAGTCGCTTCACGTCCTCGATATCCTCGATTTCCTCGAGACGATCTAACAGCGCGGTCTCGATGAAACGATTCATCTTGAGGCCCCTAGCGCGGCAATACTCCTCGACCGCCTCTTTGACCCGTGCGTCGATTCGCGCCGCAAGCTGAGCTTGGTCCTTGGGCATGGTGTTCACATATTAAAGCAAACGCTAGCTTTTGCAAGCTGGTTTTCTGGTGGCCGCGCGGCCTGTTCTTTCTTTCGCGTGTATCGAACCCGCGCGGCCTGTTGCGAACGCGACGCAGTCGATTCCCAAAGAGCGGCGCTCCCAAGATACGAACTCAAAGAGCGCGCTCGCTCCAGCACGCAAGCCGGGAAAATCCGCGTATTTTCTTGGTTATCTTGGAGGCTGGTGACTTCGAAGTCGATGACCGCAGCCGACGCGGCGATTTGGCCATCGATTTTTGGGCGGGCCACGGATAAGCTGTGTCGCACAACTGGAGGGCTGAGGCGCAAAGGAGTCGGGGATCGCTTCGCTGAACAACAAGCTGAGGGGCGTCATCAAGGATGTACCGCCCTCCGTGGTGGTGTTTTTGATCGCGCTTCCCCTTTCGATGGGGATTGCGCGTGCGTCGGGGATGCCAGCGATGCTGGGGCTCATCACCGCGATTGTCGGTGGCATCGTCGCCGGGTACTTGGGTGGGGCGCCGCTCGTGATCGCAGGGCCATCGGCCGGCCTAAGCGTGCTTGTGCTGGAGATGGTCGAGAAGTATCGCACCGACGAGGATCCGTTCAGCATTGCGAGCATTGCCGTGATCGTCCTGATCGCGGGTTCGGTGCAGGCCACGGCCGGCTTTCTCAAGTTGGGAACCTACTTCCGTGCGGTTTCGCCAGCGGTGATTCGAGGCATGCTCGCTGGGATCGGGCTCATCATCATAATCAAGCAGTTTCACGTGATGCTCGACGACGACGTTGAAGGGAGCGTCCTCTACAACCTCTACCAGATCCCCGCGGGCATCGGAAAAGCGTTCTCTACCGGTGGTGAGCGCTACCACTACATCGCCGCGTCGATCGGTGTTGCAACCCTGTTGACGATCGTGCTCTGGGATCGGTTTCGCCCCGCGAGAGTCCGCTACTTGCCGGGCGCGCTCGCAGGCGTGCTCGTCGCGTCGATTGCAGCCGCCGTCCTGCATCTGCCCATTGATTACGTCGTCGTCGACGAGTCGTTGTTCTCATACATCACATTGCCCAACGCCGGCTCACTGAAAAAGCTGCTCGACACGGACATTTTGATTTCGGGACTGGCGCTGGCTTTCGTTGCGAGCGCGGAAACGCTGCTGTGCGCCACCGCCGTCTCGCGTATGTCGCAGGGCGAGGGCGGACGCACCGACTACGATCGCGAGCTAGCCGCTCAGGGCATTGGGAACCTCATCTGTGGCGCCCTGGGATCGCTTCCAATTACCGGCGTCATCAGCCGGAGCTCCGCCAACGTCGAGGCCGGCGCGCACACCAAGTGGTCCGCGATCCTGCAAGCGAGCTGGATTCTCCTCTTCGTCATGCTGGCGCCGGGGCTCCTCGCCTTCGTGCCCGAGTCGGCTCTGGCCGCGATCTTGATCTACGTCGGACTTCGCCTGCTTCAAGTATCGAGACCTCGCGAAATGCTGGAGTACGGCTGGCCGGTGTTCGGCATCTACGTCGCGACCGTCGTCGGCATCGTCGCCATCGATCTTCTGACTGGCATCGTCCTCGGCCTCGTGCTTTCGACGATTCGCCTTCTCTACTCGCTCGCTCACTTGGAGATCGAGCGCATCGATAGGGACGGCAAGGTCGAGCTGCACATGCATGGCGCCGCGACCTTTCTTGCACTCCCCATGTTGGCGGCGGCCCTCGAAGAAGTTCCACCAGGCTCCGAGCTGCACATGCACTTCGACGAGCTCGACTTCATCGACCACGCATGCCTCGATTTCATCGCGGCTTTCCAGTCGAAGCACCAGGAGACCGGCGGACAAGTCGTCATGGAATGGCGCTCCTTGATCGGTCGCTACACGCGTGGCGGGATTCGCGCTGCCGCCCGCCGAACCTCCGTCATTCCACCGACCCCTGGCGGAGTGCGCACGCCCCGCGACCAGAAACGCCGGCGACAACCCGGTGGAGGCAGATAGTAACTACAAACGGCCTCTCTTATGTCGCGCGGCTCGCCGCCCTGGCTGAGCCTTTGTTCTGGCTATGACCCAGACTTGTCCGCAACGACCGGGTGACGGAACGAGCGTGCAGTGATTTCCCTTGGTTCGTACAGGGATTTGGCACCGACAAGCCACTCGCATTAGCCTGTGTAGCTGCCGGGTGCTTGCCCGGTCGAGTTGGGGAACAGGAAACGAGTCGTGCTACCGAGAACACGTCTTGCGATGCTGCTTTTCGTCGCGTCGTGCGCTACGGCACACCGCGGGCCGACCACGGGCGAGAGCGGGAGATCGCGCCGCGCAGCCACGGACTCGTCCGCACATTTATCCGAGAGCATGCTCCGGTTTTCTGCTTCGGCGACCGAGGTGTTGAACGACGACGTCCGGAGGCCGCCTGCGAGCAACAGCTATAGTCACCAGAGGCTACTAGGCCCGAGAAAGCGGTTGGGTGAGCCGCAGGTTCAACTGGGGTCGACCGATGCACACTCTGCGCTCGCGTCGACGGACTGCTCCGGCTGGCTCAGCTTCGTGCTCAACACGGTCTCGCCCCTCCACGAAGCCGTCTTGCAGTCCCAGCGACGACTGGATGAGCACAACCGCGTCTATTCCGAGGACTTCGCGTTGCGGGAGAGTCGGAGACCTTGGTCGCGAGCGTTCGTGGTGACGCAGTACCTTCGCAGTGACCACGCAAAGGCGACGGGCTTCGAGCCGGTGACGAGCTTCGATCGCTTGCAGCCAGGCGACATCGGCGCCTACGCGATGGGCCGCTACGCCAAGCCGTCCGATGAGAGCCGTCCCAAGCCGAGAGACACGGGACACGTCTTCGTCGTAGTGGGCCCGCCAACCGTGGTCGATCCCGCAACCAATGGCTACGACGGCCGCGGAACGCTTCAGGAAGACGCCGTGAAAGTCATCGCCGTACCCGTCATCGACTCGAGCGCGACCGTTCACTTCGACCCCGATTCGAGGAAGAACGGGGAAGGGCACTACTCCGCGCCGAAGGTCCGTCCTCATGCCCGTGCAAGGGCGGGCGGCGTGGGTACCGGCACGATTTGGTTCGCGTTGAACGAAGAGGGGCGCGTCCTCCAGCGGCGCTTGGGCCCCCAACAGAGATATCGCCCCGTACTCGCACGTGCTGCCCGCTTGCGTGGGCGCATCTCGCTCGACGAGCCGGTTCTAGATGGTGGAGACGCTCTTCTGGTGCGCGTCTTCGAGAACTCTCCTTCTGAGTTCGATGGCGTCTCTTATGGCGACTTGCCGGTCCATATCACCGGACCAGGCGGTCTTCGTCTCGCCAGTGGACGGATCGTTTTGAAAGGCCAGAACGATTTCTCTGGAGGCGTGACCGTGCAGGCCGCGGACTTGATCGCAGCGTCGCGAACCGCAGTAGGCGTGGGCAACATCGTGGTCCATGGCGGCTCGATGACGCTTCAGCAGCCTGCGATCGCGGACTCGGCCACGCTCCAGATCGCGGAGGGCCTGCCCGATGGGGTGATTCGTCTCGATTTCCGCGGCCGTAACGTCGTGCGAGCTCTTCAGATCGGAGACAGCTTGCACCGCTGCGGAACCTGGGGAGGGCCCAAGTCCGGAGCCATGTTCGTCGATCCGGTATTCTCAGGGCGAGGTGTCCTCGAGCTCGACGACTGTGCGCCGGCTCCCGAAGGATCCCCGGGACGACGTTCGAAGACGCGTGCGTCGTCGAAGTCATACGCCGGTTTCGACGCCTGAACCCGAGCGCCGAACCCGATTGGCGACTGCGGAGCTAGAGCGCGAGATCGAACTGTGAGAGCGGGCACGCCGCCCCGATTGACACGGTTGACCGCTCAGCCCAATAAGGAGCCGAGGAAGCCCGAACACAGTGGCTGAGAAAAGAGTAGCCACTAGGGGATCTGCGGAATAAGAGTAGCCACACGATAGAGAGTTTCTCTCGGAAAAACCGGGACAAAATTAATTAGGACGCGTAGCTCAGCCGGATAGAGCGCTGCCCTCCGGAGCCGTCGAGAAGTCGACAATTCCCTGCGACGCATAGGGTGAAGTCGCCAGACGGGCAATCTGCTGGAGAACCTCTCCGTAGAGCCTTTCTTTGGAGCCGGAGTGATGAGTGGTCTTGCCGAAATAGGATAAGGCCGGGGCTTCATTCGAGGCCCGCAGTCCGCTAGTCTCGTTGGCGCCG
>CP070713.1:2011244-2015311 GCA_020351445.1 Myxococcales bacterium | reverse complement strand
TCGGCTTCAGCGACCTGACCGCGACCGCCCTGCTCATCAACATGCCGTCGCAGACCTTCGACTACACGCCCTCGTACGACGTACGGCACGTGATGAATGGCGTGCTGGCTTGGCAGGCAAAGTTTGGACTGATCATCTCGGCGCGCCTGTTCGCGAGGTCCGGTCGCGCGGAAGGGTGGCTCTGGCTCGATCCGACGGGCGTAGTCCAGCAGTACGTGCAGCGCGTGCCGTGGTTCGTGCGACTGGACGCGCAGATCGCCTATGAGTGGGCAAAGCCGGGGCGCCGCATGCGGATCTCGCTCGAATGGATCAACATCACGCAGGCAAGGGATGCGCAAGAGGTGGATTCGACCAACCCCGAGGCTTCCCCCGCGTGTGTCGTGCGGTGGGGCGTGCCATCCCAACCGTGCCCCATCAAGTTCACCGACGCGATCTGGTTTCCAAACCTCGCGTTTCGCGCGGTGTTCTAGGCGCGTCCGATGCCCGACCAGTGGCTCGGGTTGAGCTCACCCGCGGCGGGTTTCACGTCGACCACGAAGCCGGTCAGGTGCGCCATGCCCGAGACCCTTTCGAGCTTGTCCGGGCCGTCCGCGGCCAGCAGGTTGACGTTGACTCCCGTGGTCTTGCTGGCCACGCTCATTTTGCTGTCTTGGTGACCCCATCCGTGTGGGAGCGCCACGGTGCCCGGCATCAGCTCCGAAAGGAGCTTCACCGGGATGCGGACGGTTGCCGTGTCGGTCGAGACGTCCGCCAGGGCGCCCTCTTCAACTCCGGCGCGGGCTGCGTCGTCGGGGTGCATATAGAGGTGGTTGGTCGCGCGTTCGCCGGACACGAACTCCTCGATGTTGTGTGTCCAGGAGTTGTGAGTGGTGATGGCCCGCTTGGTGATCAGCTTGAGCTCGTTTTTCGTATCGAGCTCGAGCTGGAAGTCGGCTTCGAGCTTCTCGGTTTGCTTCACGAACACTTCGGGGGCGAGATGGACCTTCTGATCGTCGTGGATGACGCGCCGACCGAGAAAGCTACCCGGATCGTGCTGTGGACGCGGGCGTCCGTGCTTTTCCTTCAAGAGCTTCTTGAAGCTGCCTTGCTTCGTGGCGCGGAGCAGGCCCGACAGCAGAAGCTCCTGTGGGATCGAAGGCTGCTTGCCACGGCGCCCAATCGAGTTGAGTGTTTTTGCCGTCTCGAACGCGCGCTGCGCGACCGCTGAGCCCCACAAGTTGACCCCACTCGCTTTGGCGAGGTCCACGTAAATCGTTGCCTCGTCTCGCTGCTCGCCCTTCGGAGGAACCACGGCGCGGGTCGCCTGCAGATAAGGCTTCGATTGAAGGCCCAACATCAAAGGGAAGACAAACGGCAGGTCCGGGCGTTGGAAGGGAGAGGTACAAGGCAGCACGTGTGTTGCGATCGACGCGGTTTCACTCGGTTGGATGTCGAGGACGACCAGAAGCTCGAGCTCTTTGAAGGCGTCGCGTAGGCGCTCGGAGTTTGCCATCGTGATGAGCGGATTGCCGCCGGTCACAAACAACGCTTTGATCTGCCGATCGCCGGGCGTGAGGATCTCGTCGGCGAGGATACCGCCGGGTAGGGCATCATTGACCGACTTGAAGCCGCCGATACGGCTTTCGTTGTGATGCAGCAACATGCCGGTCTTCTTGCCGAACGCGGCGAAGTCGATGACCCCGGTGCTGACTAGAGTTCCGCCCTTACGGTCGAGGTTGCCCGAGATCGCGTTGATGCACTCCTGCAGCCAAAACGCCAGAGAGCCGTTGGTGCCCATGTTGACACCGGTCGAGCAGTAAAGGGCAGCCCCGTTGGCTTCATTGTATGCGCGCACCATTTCGCGCAGCGTTTCGGCTGGGATGCGGGTGACCTCGGCCGTCCGCTCCGGCGGCCATGCTTCGGCCAGGCGGCAGACCTCCTCGAAGCCGGTCATGTATCGATCGATGCGGGCCCGGTCGATCTCGGCCGTCGCCAGGAGCTCGTGAAGGAATGAAAGGTAGAAAAACACGTCGGTGTTTGGCCGGATGAAGACGTGCTCGCCCGCGACTTTGGCCGTCTCGGTGCGTCGCGGGTCGACGACGAAGATCCTCGCCCCGCGCGCCTCGACTTCTTTGAGACGCCGAATCGGGTTGGAGACCTGCAAGAAGCTCCACTTCGAGATGGCGGGATTGGCCCCGACGATGATCAGGCACTCGAGGTTGTCGAGGTCGGGGAAGGGCTGCGTGAAAGGGAAGCCGTAGACTTGATGCGCGACCGCGAATTTGTTGGCGCAATCCTGAGTGGCCGATGAAAACATGCTGGCCGAGCCGATGCCTTGCATGAATCCTTGTGCGAAGACCGGATGCAATACGCCGAAACCGGCCGCCGTGCCGACGTACATCGCGATGCTGTCGCGACCATGATCGTCGATCAGCTCGCGCACCTTGCCGCCGATGCTCCCTAGCGCATCGTCCCAACTCACCCGTTGAAGCTCACCGTCGACGCGCTGCATGGGGTAGAGCAATCGATCGGGCGTGTTGTACATCCGGTGTTGCTTGAGCCCCTTGAGACACCCGTACCCGTGCGTCGCGACATGATCGTTATCGGGCTTGATGTCGACCACCTGGTCGCCGTTTACCGTGACCTCGAGCCCGCAAAGGGCTTCGCAAATCCGGCAAAAGGTTTGCACTGTCTCGGTCATCGCTGACCGAGTGTATAGGGCTCAATCTTCGTGGATCAACTCGTCGAAGGCGCGATTCACATCATCCATCGATTCCAGGAGTAGATCGTCGGCGTCGTCGCCGGAAGGGCCGCCGAGGCGCTGCAAACGCTGGCCCGTTTCGCGGAAGTCCGGCTCCCGCTGGAACACGTATTCGTAGTGCAGGCGTGCCTGGTCGGTCAGGCCGGCTGTTTCGCACGCCAGGCCGAGCTCATAGTGCAGACCGACGGCCTCGTCCGCGGTCTTTTCGGGGCTTTCGAGGCCAGACTGGAATGCTTCGATCGCGTCGCGCGGCTGACCTTCTTCCATGTAGATGAGGCCGATCATCGTCCAGCACAGACATCGTCGTCGCGGGTCGGCCATGGCCACTTGGAATTCGCGTCGCGCGTCCGGCAGCAGACCCATCTCTTTGTACGCGATACCCAGATCGAAGTGGGTATCGCTGTCGTCGTCGCTCACTTGCTCTGCGACGCCCAACTTGAACTGCTCGAAGACGGTCTCGACGTCGATCATCTCGGCGCCTTCGTCCATCGGCGCGATTTCCGCAACCTCCGCGAGCTCCTCGGCGAGCTTCTCGGCAAAGTCGAAGCCCTCGTCGCCGGGCTCGAGCTCCTCGTATTCGAGCTCCAACTCTGGCGGCTCCGAAGCCACCGACGCCCCCGGTTGAACGAGCGGTTGCGCGACCGCGGATATTCCCGAGGAGGCCGCTGCGAGCTCTTCGATCTCGCGCGCCTTGTCGAGCACCAGCGGATGGTTCGGAAGGGTGAGTTGAAGCTCGCTCACGATCGCGCGCGCTTGTGTGAACAGACCCTCGACCAAATACGAATCGGCGAGCTCGAGCGTTTGCTCCATCAGGCTAGGCGCGAGCGCGGTTATGGTCGGCGCGACCTGGGTGCTCACGAGCGGCAGCGCGAGGAACTCCGAGTACGACATCGGATTGAGCATGCGCAGCGGAATGACCCGTCCACCCGAAGGCGGCTGCGGGGCGGGCGGCACGGACGAGTAGTATTCCTCGAGTTCGAGCGGCGGCTCGGAAATGGCCGGTAGGGAGCCGGAGACCGTGCTGGCTTCCTCCACCTCGACGTCTTCTTCGACGTACATGATGCCGGATGCCCCGCTCAGGCCAGACGCACTGCTCACCGAGGTCGAGCTCACGTGTGAAGCCGCACTCAACGGGGGTCCGCCAAGCTGCGCGGCCGAAACCGAACCCGGCGACGCTGCGGGCTGCCGTACGGTGCCAGGTGGCATGTAGTGCTGGCCCGACGCTGAGGCGGTCTTCTGTAGAGCTAAGAGCGCCTCCTTGTCGCTCGGGTTGAGCTCTAAAATCCGGTTCAATGCGCTCATTCGCTCCTGAGGGCGGTGTGCCTCG
>CP070713.1:1997174-2011144 GCA_020351445.1 Myxococcales bacterium | reverse complement strand
CGCGTATTTCGATGCACAGTAGGCGCCCATCTCCGGCACGGCGATCATGCCTGCCGCGCTTCCGATCAGAACCAAACGCCCCGCGTGCCTTTCGAGGTGCGGAATCGCGTATCGCGCGGTGATCGCAAGGCCCACCACATTGACATCGAGCTGCCGGCGCCAATCCGCGGCCGATAGCTTCGCGATCTCGCCCACGACCGACACCCCTGCATTCGCCACCGCGACATCGAGCCGACCCAGTGTTTCGACAACCTGCTGAACCGCGCCTTCTACCGACGCCTCGTCGGTTACGTCGCAAGGGACGATGAACGCTTTTCCGCCGTTCCCTTCGATCTCGGCAGCTACGAGCTCGAGCCGTTCTTGGCGACGTCCCGAAAGCGCGACGGTGGCCCCTTCCTCGGCAAATGCAAGCGCGAGTTCACGACCGATGCCGCTTCCTCCTCCCGTGATCCACGCGACCTGGTCTTGGAATCGTTTGGCCATGTCCGATGGTGTTGTTCAGTGTTTGCCTTCCGCGCGCATCGCCTGCTTCTTGAATTCGATTCGCGCCACCGTCCGCCGATGCACTTCATCTGGGCCGTCTGCCAGTCGCAGGGTCCTGCTCTGGGCCCAAGTCTCCGCCAGACCGAAGTCCGTCGTGACGCCAGCGCCGCCGTGGGCCTGAATCGCATCATCCAAGACGCGCAGCGCGGTGTTAGGAGCCTTCACCTTGATCATCGCGATCTCGGCCCGTGCCGCTTTGTTACCGGCCTTGTCCATCATATCGGCGGCTTTGAGGGTCAATAGGCGGGCACACTCGATGTCGATCCGCGCGTTGGCCACACGCTCTTCCCAGACCGAATGCTCGTAGATCTTCTTTCCAAATGCCGTCCGGCTCATCAGGCGCACGCACATCTTCTCGAGTGCGCGCTCGGCGACGCCGATCAGCCGCATGCAGTGGTGAATCCGCCCGGGACCTAGCCGCCCCTGTGCGATCTCGAACCCCCGTCCCTCCCCGAGCAACATGTGGCTCGCGGGGACGCGCACGTTCTCGAACAACACTTCGCCGTGCCCGTGTGGCGCATCGTCATATCCATACACCGGCAAGTGCCGCTCGACCGTCACGCCCTTGGCGTCGCGCGGCACCAGGATCATGCTCTGCTGCAGGTGCATGGACGCGCTCGGGTCGCTCTTGCCCATCACGATCAAGATCTTGCACCGCTTGTCCATGATCCCGGAGGTCCACCACTTGCGGCCATTGATCACATACTCGTCCCCGTCGCGCCGAATTTCGGTGCAGATGTTCGTCGCGTCCGACGACGCGACGTCCGGCTCCGTCATCGCAAAGGCCGAGCGAATCCGTCCTGCCAGCAGGGGCTCGAGCCACTCCGCTTTCTGCGCCTCGGTGCCGTAGCGGTCCAGCACCTCCATATTGCCGGTGTCCGGTGCGGAGCAGTTGAACACCTCCGGTGCAAACGTGACGCGTCCCATGATTTCGCACAGCGGCGCGTACTCGAGATTCGTCAGCCCGGCGCCGCGCTCGCTGTCCGGCAAGAAGAGGTTCCACAGCCCCGCTTCCTGCGCCTTCGCCTTGAGCTCCTCGATCAACGGCGGCGTATCCCATCGGTCGGCGAGGGAGGCATGCTGCTCGTACACCGCTGCTTCGTTCGGATAGATGTGTGTTTGCATGAACTCCTGCAGGCGGGAGATCAGGCCCTGAGTCTTGTCGCTATAGGTGAAATCCATTGCTTTTGCGGTATAGCACCAGTCGGCAACGACGCGGCCAGCCATGAATCTAGAATACCGTCCGACCTACGTCGAAGGAGCCTGCCTGAAAGCCTCGAAGCGCTGGCGCGACCGCGACGGCTAGACTACCCCCCTCCCTTTGGACGCAGCAAACACAAAGAAAACCTTCCGCCGAAACGTCGTCATCTACACGATGGCGAGCGCCATGGGGGGCCTCGTCCAACTGGCGCATTTGCTGTGGACCCACCTACTCGACCAAGCAGACTACGGTCGGTTTGCGATTCTGGAAGGAGTGGTGTTTGGCATTGCAGTCGCAACCGTCACGCTGGCGCCACAGGCGTACATTCTGGTCAACCTTCCCAAGAAGCCTCGCCCTGCGATAGCCGGCGCTCTCGGTGGCATCCTCGGCCTCGCGTTCTTGGTCGGAACCGTGGTGACACTCTTGATCATGGCTCTCCCCGAATCGCTCTTTGTGCTCGAGGGCGAAGCTGTCCCTCGATGGGCCGTTGCGGGCGTGCTCGTCGCCGCGACGATATCGACCGTGCGCATCATGGCGCAGACGATCAACGAAGCGCAGAGTCAGCCGACGCGCGCGTCTCTGTGGTCGGACTTCGTCGACGGCACCCGGCCATTCATCGCGATCGCGCTGTTTTTCTTGCTCGGGTGGACGTGGGAGGCTCGGTGGGGTGGGCTCGTGCTGGCCCAAGTTGGCGCAGGACTCGCGGCGATTTTAATCTTGTCGCGGCAAGGATGGCTCGCTCGTCTTCCTTCGCTCACCGCTCTTCGCGAGCCTCTTCGATTCTCCCTCCCGATGATTCTCGCGGCGTCCGCCTACGTCGGGTACCAGAGCGCCGACCGTCTCTACGTCGCGCTCTTCAACGGAGTGGCCGCGGCGGGGCGATACGAGGCGGCCTACCGCGTCGCTTTGCTCGTGAACACCGTCAACGTCGTGACGCTTCATTCGTTCAATCCGTTGTTCTACACGGCGTATGCACGTGGGGATCGTGAGGGGGCGGCGAAGCTCCTCCGCAAGACCAGCCTTCAGGTTGGTGGCCTTGTTGCGATTCTGGTCGTCTTGCTGCCGTTGGTCGTGATGCACACGCCGATCTTGGAGGAATCGTATCGCACGTCGCGTAGTATCATCGTCTCCATTCCCATCCTCGCAGCAGGGTTGGGATTTCTGGGAGTTTCGCTTCTTTGGCAGGCCCCGCTTCTCGCTCGCTCACGCGCCAAGACCGCCTCGGCGATCGCCGTGACCGCGGCCCTCGTCAACCTCGGCGCCGACCTCATCTTGATCCCGCATATGGGCGAGGTTGGCGCCGCCTGGGGAACCTTCATTGCCTTCGGTCTCATGCTGGTGATCACGATCTTGGTCGTGCGAAGCCAGCGCGCCTAGGGGAGCTGGCCAGCCGCGACGAGGTGCGGCAGGCCTCGATCGGCGCCATTCCCGATCGCTCGGAAAACACGTCGGACTTGACCCCAGGCCCCAAGGCCCACCGGAGGCGAGAAGTCAGTCGTCCAAGCCTTCACGTTTCGAAAACCTTGTTCCTTCAACAACGCACCCAGCGTCTGCGCGTTCCAGGATCGGACGTGCTGCCAACGATGAAACACGTGATCGCACTCGGGGCAGTACAACCGCGACGCGGTGAGATCCTCGTCGTTGGGCGTTGTGAACACGACGACGCCGCCAGGCTCCAGCATACGCTTGATCAGGTCCAGCGTTCCTGCGAGCTGCTCATCGGAAAGATGCTCGATGACCTCGACAGCGAGGATGCCGTCGAACTTGAGCCCCTGTTCCAGAGCTTCAGTGGGTGAGCACGCGCCCCGAAAGTTTGCTATCGAGGCACTTCGTTGATTGGTGAGCTCCACCGACTTGGGAGAAAAGTCGACTCCGTAAACCTCGCCTGCAACACGTGAGAGCGCGGGGATGAGAAAGCCGCCACCGCACCCGAAATCGAGCACTTTCTTCTTCCCAGTGAGCATGCCGTGCAGTCGTGGCACGAGCCGATCGCGGTACCCATAACTGAAGTAGTTTTCGGGAAACTGGGATTCGTACTCCCAGAATCGTCGCACGTGTTCGTCCGTCCAAGCCAACGCCCGATACCGCCCGACATCTAAAGGGCTTCGCGGCTCTTTCGTGGGATCTTTGTCTGACACGTCCGCGACCTATTACTTGAACCAAGGTGGCGCTGCAACGCGCCCGCATTGGCCGCGAGCTCTTCGTCGAAGCACACCACAAACTGGACCTGGGCGTATCCTTCGTGTCGAAGCGTGCTAGTGAACCGCAATGCCTGAAGAACCTTCCCGCTTGCTCGTGACCGGTGCGACCGGGCTGGCCGGATCTCACACGGTGCGCGCTCTGCTCGATGCCGGTCATCGAGTCAGGGCATTCGTTCGAAGCCCCGACAAAGCGCGGCGGGTCTTCGAAGGGCAGCGGGGCCCGCTCGAGCTCGCGCAAGGTGACATCGGAGATGTAGCGTCTGTCCGTGATGCTCTGGCCGGGTGTGATGGCGTGGTCCACTGCGCTGCCATCGTGGCCATCGATTCGGCCAACACCCCGGACGCTCTGCTCGAAACCAATGTCTCCGGTGTGCGCAATGTCATCGGCGCCGCGATCGAGCAGGGGATCGAGCGAATCGTTCACGTGTCATCCCTCGCAACCCTGTTCCGAGGAGATGGGACTTTGATTTCCGAATCTACGGAACCTCGGGAATCCAAGCACGCCTATGGTCGTTCCAAGGCGATTGCCGAGAAGTACGTTCGCGAGCTGCAAGCGGAGGGACATCCCGTCAAGATCGTCTATCCAGGCGCAATCATCGGGCCCGACGACCCCGGCCTCACCGAGTCGATGAACGCCGTGCGCGTCTTCGTTCGAGACTTCATTCCACTCACCTCGGGCGGGATGCAGTTCGTCGATGCCCGGGATCTTGCCGTCGCCCACGTGCGCATGGTCGAGGACGAACCAGGGCCCGGGCGCTACCTCGCAGCGGGCACGTTCCTGCGCTGGCCGGAAATCGCGAACGTCATCGAAGCGAGCGCTGGGCAGCGCCCGCGAACTTTGCGGATTCCAGGGGTCGTTTTGCGAATCGCGGGCCGGTTGTTCGATCTAATTCGTCGTGTGAGGCCGATCGAGCTTCCACTCACGGCAGAGTCGGCTGCCTACATCACCAAGTGGGATCCAGTCCCCAACTCGAAGGCGTTCGAGGCGATGGGAGTCACGTTCCGCGACGTCTCCGAGTCCATGGAGGATGCGATCCGCTGGCTCCGCGACGCTCGGTACTTCTGAAACGTTTTGCTCGCCCGCTTAGCCGTCGCCGTCAGGCGTGGGGCTTCGAAGGCGGGATTCGGCTCGACGTCTCTGGCTTTCCGCTTCATCGCGGAGCTGCATCGCACCTTTGAGTTGCTCGATGAGCTCGGCTTGGTCGCGAAGGCTCTTGTTCAGCTGGTTGGTGATGACGTCGACGCCGACGACTGCCATGGCGCAGAATGCGGCGAAGATCGCGGTGATCCGAAGCCAGTTCATGAAGACGGTGGGCTCGTAAAAGGCCGTGGTTTCGACGGTCGTGACGCCGGTCGACAACACCGCTCCCACGCCCAGCAAGGCGAGCAGGTTCAAGGCGAGGGTGATCGCGGTCACTCGGCGCCCAAACAGCACGGAAGCAAGCACGTTCTGGCCGGCCAGAATCAGGACAGGGGCGCCGAGGTAACCGACGGAGAGCAACCCGACGACGCCGACGACGAAAAGAAGGGCGAGAAAGCCGAGGGCGCGAGCTTTGTAGGACAGACGCTTTGCCAAAAGGAGCACGATGAATCCGGCATACATGACTATGGCGCCGACCAGGATCCTCCAGGCATCGCGGTCGAGAGCATCGATGAGGGTACGCGCGAAACCGAGACCCCCCACCAGGACGGCGATCAGCAATGACGTGTCCAGGACCTGCTGCCGAAGCCCCTTGGCTTCGAGAACCACGTCTCTTTCCGGTGAGGTCACGCTGTCTACGGCCACGGTTGGGGATGGTAGCCTCTGGGCGGGCGCGACTCCAGCGGGTTAGCGCCGCCTACGACTTGCGCAATACGGCGATCAGGAAGCCGCCGAAGTATCGAAGTGGGGACCGCCCCGCTAGGAGCTCGGCTCGGCTCAGACCCCGTGCCACCCACGGGATGCGATGGACGGCCGCAAAGGGCGTGAGCACGCGCACGCCGTGGTAGCCGATGAGCTCGACGTTGGGCGGCAAGAGCTTTGGGATCGCACGAGGCGAATCCCATCGCGTGAAGATATCCGCCTCGGTTCGGTTCTCACCGACCGGCTGAGGCCCTGCGACCCTCTTCGCGAGGTAGCGAAGGCTCCACGGGTTGTAGAACTCCAGCAGGAGATGCCCGCCAGGCCGCGTGACGCGAGCCGCTTCTCGGATGGCCGCCTCGATGTCGGGAATGTGCGCGAGCACCTTGAAACTGTAGGCCAGATCGAAGCGGTCATCCTCGAAGGGAAGGTCGCATACGCTTCCGATGTGCACGTCGAGGCCGCGGTCCCTCGCTCGTTGTGCCATCCCCTCCGACAGGTCGATCCCCACGGCTTCCTTTGCAAATTCCGCGATGCGGGCGAGGATCAGACCCGTGCCGCAGCCGAGCTCGAGCACGCGCGCGTCGCGGGCATAGGGCGCGGTGACCTCGACTTCGAGGTCGTCGATCATTTGATGATAGCCGTACCCGCGCCCGCGCTCATAGGAGTCGCTGAAGTGGTCGTAGTATTGGCGTGCGTCTCGTTCGGATGCTTCAGCCATGGCACTCCTGATAGAGCAGCTCGTACGCTCCGGCGACTTCTTGAGGCGAAAACCTGGAGGTCGCCAGTGCACGCGCCCTTTGTCCGACTTCGAGGCATGATCCCTCGTCGGCGCTCAAGCTCTCGATCGCTTCTGCCAGGGCCTCGCCCTCGGTTTCGACGGCAACCGCTCCGCCGCCCTCGGCAAGCTCCGCGGACGGAGTTCCTTTTCCAACGAGCACCGGGCGCGCGAGGCTCATCGATTCGAGCGCTACGAGCGGATAGTCCATTTTCGCATACGCGGTCCGGTTCACCATGACGACGAAGTCGCTGAGCGCGAGGAGCTCGTGGATGTGCCTGGTTTCGCCAAGCCAACGCACCCGAGCGTCGATGCCCCATCTCTTGGTCTGCTCGATGAACCGAGACAGCGCTTCGTCCGCCTGCGGCGTCTTTCGGCGGCAGGCCATGAGCAGCACCCCATCCGAGCGATTAGATGCCGCGAAGGCCTCCAGAGCGATCTCGGCGCCACCGCCGAATTCGAGGTCCCCGGGGTAGATCCAGATCGGTGCGGCCTCGGGAAGCGTGTGCTTTTTGCGCAGCTGGGCCCGCTCGAGCGAGGTCGGCTCCGGGAGAGGCGGCACCGAGGGTGGAATGACGCGCAGCGCACTCTCGCCGACCCCCTCTTGGCGAAACCGCTCGTAGGCGAACTGCGACAGGACCACGGTTAGGTCGGCGAAGAGAAGGCTCTTCACGCCCACTCCCTCCGCGGGCACGCTGCACACCGTCTGGACGCTCGGCACCCTTCGGATCGCTTTTGCAAGGCGACCCGCGACTGAGCTCTTCGGATTTGGTGCGAAAAAGAAGTGCCAGAGGTCGGCGGGACGCCCGAGCAACAAATGGCGAAAGACGCCTAGGTTCTCGCGTAGGCCCGGCGCGAAGCCCCCCGAGGACGTGGCGCCGTAGACCGCTTCGACGCGTCCTCGCCCGATCGGGTTCGCCTGGCCGGACCGGCCCATTAACACCGGAGAGTGGTCCCGGAGATGCCGCGCGATGTCGCGGACCAGGTTCTTGCTACTGTCGTTCCAAGGGGGCGCGACCGGCTTGGACACGAAGAGGACTTCGGCCATTTGCAAGTGGGGTACGCCGCGCCGGGGTTGGCGGCAAGTGCTTGACCTGCGAATCACAAGGCGATAGCCAGTCGCTGCATGCTTGACACCCATCACTTTCGAGTGAGCTACAGTGTTCGCAGATAGACGAATCGCCGTCGTGATGCCGGCGTACAACGAGGCAAAGCTGATTCGCGGGGCGCTCGAAGGTATTCCGAGCTTCGTGGACCACATCATCGTCGTCGACGATGCGAGCTACGACGCCACGACGAAGATTGCGCTCGCTCACCGGCGCCCCATCGAGCTCATAGAGCATGAGACCAACCAGGGGGTCGGCGCCGCGATTGCGACCGGTTGCAGACACGCTCTCTTGCTTGGTGCGGACCTCACCGCGGTGATGGCCGCCGACGGACAAATGGACCCGGGGGATTTGCCAGCGTTGTTGGCGCCGCTGATCGCTGGAGAGGCTGATTACGCGAAGGGCAATCGCCTCGGGTGGCCGGCGGCGAATCGGGCGATGCCGTGGCACCGATGGCTCGGCAATCACCTCTTCTCGTGGATGACCAGGCTGGCCTTGGGCGTCGACACGCAGGATTCGCAGTGCGGCTACACCGCAATGAATCAGCGCGCAAAACGGGCCCTCGAGTGGGACCGCTTGTGGAAAAGCTACGGCTATCCAAACGATCTACTCGGTTGGTTGAAGCTCAGGGGGTTGCGTGTCCGAGATGTGCCGGTGCGGCCGGTCTACGGAGCAGAGCAGAGTGGGATCCGACTGCGCCACGTGATGTGCATCATTCCATTTGTGATCGCACGGGCATGGCTTCGTAGCCGTGCACATCGCCGAGAGCTCGCGTCGCACCAGCCTCGGCCGACATGATGGGCGCAGTCACTTGAGCTAGAGATTCCCATGGCCCACATCGATATCTTCAACGGTGACGCCGACGGCATCTGCGCGTTGACTCAACTTCGCAATGCCGAGCCGTTGACGAGCACGCTCATTACGGGCGTGAAGCGCGACATCGCTTTGGTCGCCAAAGCGGAGGTTGCGGCCGGGGATCGAATCACGGCCCTCGATATCAGCTTCGACAAGAACCGCGAGGGCGTGCTGAAGGCGCTGGAAGCCGGCGCAGAGATCTTCTACGTCGACCACCATTTCGCGGGACAGATCCCGGAGAATGACAGGCTCACCACCATCATCGACCCCGATCCCAACGTGTGCACGAGCCTCCTCGTCAACGGGTATTTGAAGGGCAGGCATGTCGAGTGGGCGGTGACCGGTGCGTTTGGGGACAATCTCAAGGCGAGCGCTCGAGCGATCGCCGAACCCCTCGGTTTGTCGGAAGAGCAACTCACACTGCTAGAAAACCTCGGAATCTACATGAACTACAACGGGTACGGATCGTCGCTCGAGGATCTGCACTTCGCGCCTGCCGACTTGTTCGAGCTAGTGCGTCCGTATCCGACGCCGTTTGCTTTCGTCGAGGAGGCAAGCGAGACGTTCGAGAAGCTGGAATCGGGCTATCGACAAGACATGGCCGCGGCCGCAGCAGTGAATCCAACGCGCCAAACCGCCAAGACCGCGGTGATTATTCTACCTGACGAAGCATGGGCGCGGCGCGTGTCGGGCGTGTACAGCAACGACCTCGCCAACGCCGCCCCGGGGCGAGCGCATGCGGTGCTCACCGAGCGCGCAGACGGCACGTATCTGGGCAGCGTGCGTGCGCCACTCGAAAACAAACGGGGGGCGGACGAGCTTTGCCGACAGTTCCCGACGGGTGGAGGACGCGCCGCAGCGGCCGGGATCAACGCGCTCCCGGGCGATCAGCTGCAAGCCTTCATCGACGCCTTTGTCGCCGCGTACCGGTAGTCCTCCCGAAGTTCTATTTTGCGATCGCCACCCCATGAAGCAGCAGCGGCCCGGCCCCGCGACCACACAAAATTACAGATTGTTAAGTTGCGGGGTCGGGGGAGCTAATTTACTTTATGTTAAGTAAATGACCCTACTGACGGATCCTCAAAACTCCTCGTCCCCACCGAAGCCCATTCCGCGCCACAAAGGACACTGGCTCTGGGGAGGCACCTTCGATTTCCAACGGGCTCCCGCGGACTTTCTTCTCGAAGCACATGAGAAGTACGGGGACGTGTTCGTGACTCGCGTCCTCACCGGTCAGTCGTACTTCATTCGCGATCCGGAAGTCGTGAACGCGATCAACGTCACGCATGCCAAGCACATCTACAAACCGAAAGTGGTCAAGCAGATGTGGAAGCCCTTTCTCGGCAACGGGCTCGTGCCGAACGACGGCGAGTCGTGGAAGCGGCAACACAAGCTGATTATGCCGGCGTTTCACAAGATGCGCATCGATGCGTATGCGCCGACTATGGCGGAGTACACGACCGACATGGTGCGGGGTTGGAAAGAAGGCGAGCAGCGCGACTTCCGAAAAGAGATGGTCGAGCTCACCCTCCGTATCGTCGCGAAGACGCTTTTCGACACGGATCTCGCCCACGATTCGGAGACCATACACGATGCGATGCAGGACATCGTGGAGGCGCTTATCGATCATGCGCAAACGCCAATCCCGGCGCCGCGTTGGTGGCCGTCCGAGCGCAACCGACGAATGGTCCGTGCGCTAGACGCGATGGATAGAGTCATCGAGCGGCTCATTGAATCACGCCGCAACGAAGGCAAGGACCGCGGCGATCTCATGTCGCACATCGTGTTTGCAGCAGACGAGCAAGGCGGCATGTCCAACAAGCAGATGCGTGACGAGCTGATGACGCTGATCTTCGCGGGACATGAAACCACCGCGCACAATCTGACCTGGGCTTGGTATCTGTTGGCTAAGAACCGCGACAAGCTCGCAAAGGCTCAGCGGGAGATCGACGAAACCCTCAGCGGCAAACCGATCGGGGTGGATGATTTGCGCGACTTGCCTTATCTCGAGATGTGCTTGAAAGAATCCCTACGGTGTTTGCCCGCGGTGTGGATCTACGGCC
Organism: Myxococcales bacterium; assembly: GCA_020351445.1. Taxonomy (GTDB): domain Bacteria; phylum Myxococcota_A; class Polyangia; order Polyangiales; family Houyiibacteriaceae; genus SG8-38. The sequence continues at coordinate 2,000,557 of CP070713.1, read as the reverse complement.
GCGAAGCGCAGTGCGATCTCCGCTTAGGCGACTACGTATTCCCGAAGGGCGCAATCCTCGCGGTCAGCCCCATGGCGACGGGACGCAACTCCAAGCACTTCGACAATCCGGATGAGTATCGTCCGGAGCGTTGGACGCGCGAGTTCGAGCGGCAGCTTCCTCGCGGCGCCTATGTGCCGTTTGCGGCGGGCCCCCGGGTCTGTCTCGGCAAGCAGTTCGCCATGATGGAGATGCGCATCGTGCTCGGCACGCTCATTCAGAACATCGACGTCAACATCCTCGACGGCTTCGAACCGGACTTCCTTCCGCAGATCTCATTCAACCCGGGCGAGCGGGGCATGCAGATGAAGGTGCGCTTTCGACACGGAGCGCCGGTTCGCGCCGGTGACAGCCCGCCCCAACGTGCTACGCCAAGCGTTCATGCAGCGTGAATGCACGGTTGACAGGCCGTAGCACCTGCCAAAGCGCAGGAATAGCGGCATTATTGGAAAATTGTAATATTAATCCTTGACGCAGTGCGTCGATGTGCCCAAGAATGGGAGATAGAGCGCGTGTCATGCGCCCCAGCAAGTGGCACGCGGGACAGATTGGGGGATTCCCATATGGATACCGCACTTCTTGTTGTGATCATGTCGATCGTCGCCCTTCACGTCGCCGCCCTCGCAGGCGGGGGCCTGGCGCTGGGCATCATGCGACTGCTCGGACACGGACGCGCGGGCGCCTCCGCGGGCGAGGGCCGAGACTCGATCCACTGAGTCGGCCTGACCAGCTCGGCGCGCCGAGGTCAACACCAAGAGGCTTGATGTCCTGGCTGCTCTAGGAGCTCGCGCAGGTTCGCCGATACGACCCTGTAGCCGACGTTGCCGTAGAGCTTCTGCCTGCCTTCGTTGAGGTAGTACGTGGGGCTGCCTTCGATTTTGTACTGGTCTCGCAGCTCGATGTCGCGGCAGAGCTCCGCCATCGCCTCGCCGGATTTCAGCTTTGCTTCGAGCGCTGGCGTTGGAATCCCAGCGCGGTCGAGAACGTCGAGAAGCACGTTCCGGTCCGACACATCGAGGGCATGCTCGAAAAACGCCGACCGAATCTGCCACGTTGCCTCTTCGAAGATGGTGCGGCCGCCGAGATCGGCCCGGCGCGTCGAGCCCACGGCTGCTTCATCCGTCAGAAGTCGCGCTGCGCACAGCATTTCGTGTGCGGCCGCAGATGTCGTCGGCACGACTTCGTTCCAGACGCGCTCGTTCACCGTGACGTGGGGGAAAGCCTTCGCGACCTCCCGCACGTGCTCGCCGAAGCCCGCGTATCCACCTCGTTCTTTCCAGCCTTCGCCGATTCGATCGCGGGTCGCACCGAAGATCGGGATGAAGCGGTACTCGAGCTCGATCGACGAGCCGAACTCTCTGCGCAGCTCGTCCAACCGAGCCTCGGCTACGTAGGCCCAGATGCACAAGACGTCCGATACATAGGTGATGTGGATGGTCATTCGAATACCACGTAGGCGATGCCCGCAATGAAGAGAATAGCGAACACGACGAGCCACTGTCGCCAAATGTCACTTTGGAGAGCAGAGACATCGGCGGGCTCCACAGCCTCTGTTCGGGTGCACTTGGGGCAGCGTGGGTCATCGCCCGCTTCTTCAGGGACGAACTCGTGATCGCAGTCGGCGCAGATGTACCTTGCTGACATGGTGCTTACCATTTGGCGATGCCGCCCATGTCGTGGACCTTCGTGAAACCGTTGCTCTCGAGCAACCGTTTCGCCATCGCGCTGCGGCTACCGCTTTGGCAGTACAGGACGATTTCGCCCGTTTTGCTGCCAAGCTCGTCCATGCGCCCCGCAAGCTCTTGGATCGGAATGCTCAGCGCGCCGTCGATATGCCTTCCCGCGAACTCCTCGAGGCTTCGGACATCGACGAGCATCGCCCCGCTCGCGACGAGCTGCCGTGCCTCGCTTCCCGAGATCCGCTCGGCTGTGAACCGCAGATAGACCACGACGAGGACGATGATGGCCAAGACGACCAGGATGATCTTCGAGAGCATTGGCCCAAGGATAGTCCTGAGCTAGACCTGCGCCATGAGCGAGCCGAAGGGCAAGGCCGAGGGCCAAGAAAACGCGCCGAACTTCATCCATGACCTCGTGGTGGCGGACGTCCAGGCTGGCAAGCACGGGGGCCGGGTAGTGACACGGTTTCCGCCCGAGCCGAACGGTTATCTACACATCGGACACGCCAAATCGATCTGTTTGAACTTCACCACGGCCGACCTCGCGGACGACGGACGTTGCCATTTGCGCTTCGACGACACGAACCCCGAGGCCGAGGACACCGAGTATGTCGAATCGATTCGCGAGGATGTACGCTGGCTGGGGTTTGACTGGGGAAGCCACGAATACTTCGCGTCGGACTACTTCGAGCGGCTCTACGATTGCGCCGTGGACCTGGTCAAGCGCGGGCTCGCCTACGTCGACAGCCAGAGTCTCGAGGAGATTCGGCAGGGGCGGGGGGACTTCTATAGGCCAGGAGTCAATAGCCCGTTCCGCGATCGCGGTGTCGACGAAAACTTGGACTTGTTTGCGCGCATGCGTGCCGGCGAGTTCGATGAAGGCGCCCACGTCTTGCGCGCGAAGATCGATATGGCCTCCAAGGATGTCAACCTACGTGACCCCTTGATGTACCGCATTCGCAAGGCGACTCATCACCGTACGGGCGACGATTGGTGCATCTACCCGATGTACGACTACGCCCATCCCATGTCGGATGCGTTTGAAGGCATCACCCACTCGATCTGCACATTGGAGTTCGCGCACCACAATCCGCTCTATCAGTGGTTCGTGTCGCACTTTGATTTCGATCCGATGCCTTGGCAGTACGAGTTTGCGCGTTTGAACCTGACCTACACGGTGATGAGCAAACGCTTGCTCAAGAGGCTCGTCGAGGAAGGACACGTCAGCGGTTGGGATGACCCTCGGATGCCGACGGTCGCGGGAATGCGCCGTCGTGGCTACACACCTGCGGCAATTCGTCGCTTTGCCGAGCGCATCGGAGTGTCACGGCGGGACAGCGTCGTCGATGTGGGGCTCCTCGAGCATGCGCTTCGCGAAGACCTCAACGCCACCTCGCCGCGCACTATGGCGGTTCTTCGTCCGTTGAAGCTGGTGATCGAGAACCTGCCTGAAGGGGAGGAGATCGAGCTAGACGCACCGTTCAGCCCGAATGACCCGAGCTTCGGCTCGCGAAGGCTCCACCTGACGCGCGAAGTGTTCATCGAGCGCGACGATTTCATGGAAGAGCCGGTGAAGAAGTGGTTCCGGTTGGCGCCGGGCAGGGAAGTGCGGTTGCGGTACGGGGCGCTGGTGACGTGCAACGAAGTCCTCAAAGACGACGCCGG
>CP070713.1:1992552-1997074 GCA_020351445.1 Myxococcales bacterium | reverse complement strand
GTCCCATGGCGTCTCTCCGATAACCCGAGCGAAAACTCGTTTCTCTCGGACGGTGCGCAGCGTCTTAGCACGAGTGCGGACGTCCCTGGGAGCGGGTCCGCGCGGGCGAGGAACAATTTGCGAATGGCGTGGTATTGTGCCGACTTGGATGCGTAGCTCTTCCTGGTTGTCATGGCTCGGCGCGTTCGCGGCTGCGGTCGTGGCGTTGTCGGTGACCGGCTGCGCGACCACGGTGCATCAACCATCCGAGCCCGCCGCCCATCGCGTGCAGACGTGCGCGCTGGCGTCTTTTCCGGAGCTGCCGGACGTGACCCTGACGTCGGTCACAATGGAATCGGCCCCGGTTTCCCATTGCAACGTCGCTGGAGTCATCGGGCCCGACATTCGCTTCGAGCTTCTGTTGCCCGAGGAGTGGAACGGGAAGTTCGTCATGGGTGGCGGCGGCGGGTTCGTGGGCTCGGTCATCAACTTCGCACTGCTCTACGGCGCCTTGGAGTCCGGCTATGCCACGGTGGGTACGGACACCGGTCACGAGGGCCATCCGCTCGATGCAAGCTGGGCGCTTCATCGCCTCGACCGGCTGGTGAACTTCGGTCACCAGGCTGTTCACCGAACGGCGGTAACGGCCAAAGCACTGACGACCTCGTACTACGGAAAGGACATCGCACGGAACTACTTCGTGGGATGCTCACGCGGCGGTGGCCAGGCGTTGATGGAAGCGCAGCGCTATCCCGAGGATTTCGAGGGCATCGTCGCTGGTGCGCCCGCGTACAACTGGACCGACGGCCTGGGAGCAGGCACGACCCTGATCAACCAGCGCATGTATCCCGATCCGACGAAGCTTGACCATGCAGTCATCGGCCCGAAACAAGAAGAGCTCATCGGACATCGGATTCTTGCCGAGTGTGACCACCTGGATGGGCTGCAGGACGGCATCCTCAATGACCCGCGTCAATGCACGTTCGACATCGATTCCCTGGTCTGCACGAGGCGGCAAACCGAGGGGTGCTTGAGTGACGAGCAGCTACGCGCCGCGAAAGCGATCTACGACGGCCCGCAGGACTCCGAGGGCAACCCGCTTTTCCCCGGCTTTCCGTTTGGGGGAGAACAAAGCCCAGGGGGATGGAGCCGGTGGCTGACGGGCGGGGGAGAGCGCGCGCCAACAGGCGGCCAGTTTCATCCGGGGGCCCTCACCACGGATTACCCCACGCCCGTGGTGCCGAGCGTCCACTTCGGTTTCGGTCAGGGCGTGATGAAGTACTTCATCTATCAGGACCCGAGCTGGAGTTACGTCGGCTATCGGTTCCATCGTTTCCGACAAGACGCAGCCACCGTAGCGGCCACGCTGAACGCGACCGACCCGGACTTGTCGGCGTTTCGCCGTCGAGGCGGCAAGCTGCTCATGTACACGGGATGGTCGGACATGGCGATCACCGCCTTGGGAACGATCGCCTACTATGACGAGGTCGTGAAGCACGACTCCTCGGCGGCGCAGGACGTGCGTTTGTTTCTCATGCCCGGTGTGGACCACTGCAGCGGAGGGGTTGGGCCCTCGTACGTAAATTTTCTCGATCAGATCGACGCGTGGATCGAAGCGGGTGCCGCACCTGATGAAATGCCCGCTCACTGGCTCGACGAGAACCGCCGGCCAAGCGGGTCGAGGCTGATCTGCGCCTACCCGAAGGTCGCTGACTATGACGGAGCCGGCGACCCGCGTGCCGCCACGAGCTTTCGGTGCGTCGAGCCGAAATGAACTTCACAGTGCTCGCATTCCCGGTCGACGATTGTTCACCCGCCCCTCTTGCGCAGCTCCTCCAGCAAGGCGCGGCGCTCCGCTTGCAGAGACTCGAACTCCGAATCGATCGACTTCAATCGGTCGAAGATGGACGCACTGCTCCCTCGCGAAGCCGCCTGCAACGGTTTCGTAAACCGTGGGGCTGCGAAGCAGCAGCGCGTAGCGCGGTTCGAGTCCAATCGGTGGCTCTGTAGTTTCGGGCACTTGGATGTATGGCGAATTTGGCGTTGACCAATCGTTGACCAATCCGGGGACCGACTTTGCACCGTCTGTCCAGCGATCGATCGCTCTCGCAATGGAACGAGAAATGAGATCTAGGAGCGCGCTTTGATCCGCTAGACCCCCTCGTCGAGCTACGAACGGTGACTTGATCCATGAGCTTTGTGCTCGGGCCAAGCGCTTCTATAGTGAGCCCACGGAATGTCGGATCGAGTCGAGTTCAAGCGCGAGATCGGCCTTTTCATGGCCGTGATGATCGGCATTGGCGCGATGATGGGGCCAGGCATCTTCGCGCTTCCGGGTGAGCTCGCCAAGTTGGTGGGCCCGCTCGGCATCGTCGTCTACCTAGCGATGGGCGCGGTGGTCGTCTTCACCGCCCTCAATTACGCCGAGCTCGGTGCTGCTCTCCCGATCGCCGGCGGTGGGTACTCGTTCGTGGACCGTACCCTTTCCAAGCCGACTGCCTTTCTGACCGGGTGGTTCTTTTGGATCGGCAACGTCGCGGCGTGCGCCATGTACGTGGTCATCTTTGCGCTCACTATCCGTACGTACTTTTGGCCGGGAGCAAGTGTTCCCTTGATCGCACTAATCGCCACTGGAGTCTTTGCTGCGATCAATCTGAGAGGCATGTCCGAAGCACTGATGGTGATCACGGTCATGAACCTGATCGAGTTGGCTGTCCTCATCGTAATCGCGATCATCGGCTCCTTTCAGATCGAAGCACCCAACCTTCAGCCGTTTGCTCCACTTGGGTTCGGCGGCTTCGCCGGCGGCATGGCGCTGGTGTACATCTCCTACGTCGGTTTCGATCTGATCACGGTGGCCGCCGAAGAAATCATTGCCCCGAGTAAGACCATCCCACGAGCTATTCTGATTACGTTGGTCGTCGGCGTCATGATTTACGTGGGCGTCGTCTTCGTGATGATCGGCACCGTGCATTATGAGGAACTGGCCGAAACCGACGTACCTTTCATCTTCGTGGCCGAAAGGGTCTGGGGCGGCTGGGGGCGCTGGGCCGCCATCACCGCCACGATTATGGCAAGTCTGTCCGCGTTTAGCGTGACCCTCGGCGCAAGCTCCCGGGTCCTCTATGCCCTCAGTCGCGATGGTCACTTGCCCCAGCGCCTTTCCCAGTTGCACAAGCGATTTCGCACGCCGCACATCGCGCTCGCAGTCTGTGCTCTGTTCGTGTTCGTCTTTGCAGCGGTGGGTATTGTGAAGTTTGTCGCCTCGATGGCGGACTTTGGCTTTTTGATGGGGCTTGGCTTCGTGAACTTCTCGGTCATCGCGCTTCGCAAGCGAATGCCCAATCTCAGGCGCCCCTTTCATGCGGGGCTTTATCCCTGGATTCCACTGATCGGTATTGCCACCTGCTGGGTTTTTGTCCCAGCGTTGGAGCCCCGCACCCTCTTCCTTGGCATCGGCCTGACCCTGGCGGGCTTCGCGGTCTACTTGATCCGCCCGCTCAATCGTGCCGAACTCTTGGAAGAGCTCCGTGCCATCGACAAGTTCAAGCGATATCGGATACCAAGAAAGAGGAAACGCATGCGAGTACTCATCATTGGCGGTGGACAGAAGGGACAGAACATCGCGAAACGTCTCCTAGCGAAAGACGAATATCGTTTGGTGTTTCGGTCATCCGAACATCAGATCACATTCGTCGAGATCGACGAGGCACGCTGCAAAAAGCTCGAAGCGCGGTATAACGTGCCAATCTTTCAGGGAGACGGCACCAAGAGAGAGGTGCTCGACCAGGTCGGGCTTCACAATGTCGACGTCGCGATCGCCGCGTCTGAAGACGATGGACGCAACGTGATCGCAGCGCTCCAGTGCAAACAACTCGGGATGAAGCGTGTCATGGCGATCGTGCAGGACCCCGACTATCTTCCTCTCTTAAAGAAGGAAGGCATCGTGGCGATCAGCACTCCTTGGGCCACTGCAGCGATGGTCGAGAATTTCCTGGATCGTCCTGGAGTGGCGGAGCTCTTTGAGATCGGAGCGGGTGTGGCAAGCCTGGTGGGCGTCGTCGTTCCCGAAGGTGCGTTGGTATCAGGAAAGCAGATCAGGGAGATCAAGGTGCCGGCCGAGTGCGTGGTGGCGGCAGTCATCCGCGGCAAGAAGTTCGTCGTGCCCCGCGGCGACACTACCATTGAGGCCGGAGATGAAGTGGTTTTCGTTGGGCCCACCTCACACATCAAGTCGGCACAAGACTTGTTCGTGCTGCGCCGGTGAGTGACTGGCCAGTCGTATTGCACCCATCTGACGAACGCGTTGGAGCGAGCAAGCGAGCCCCCCCGGTACCCTCGATTCCGCTTTTGGCAAACGCCGCACACTACGGGCGGCAGCGAGTATCGCACTCTCTGACGGTATCGAGGTGCAGCACGGTCACTCCCTGTTCGGACGTTTCGGACAGCAGCAGATGAGCTTCTGCAACGCTTCGATCAGCCGCTCAATGCGCTCAAACGGACACGATTGGTCAATAGGCGCCTTAACCTCTTGAAAGCATTG
>CP070713.1:1983803-1992452 GCA_020351445.1 Myxococcales bacterium | reverse complement strand
CACCTTCGGGTAGATCCATTGGAGGAAGCCACGAAACCATCTTGCGATGCTCCCCCGCGAGAAAAGCCCGGATCGCCACGTTGCCAAAACGGCTACCAAGCAAGCGGTCGAATGCGCTTGGGCGGCCCCCGCGCACCACGTGCCCGAGAACGGTAACGCGGGTCTCGATGTCCTCGTGTTCTTCACCGGTCTCGTCGCAAAGCCTGGCGTCGACGAGCGCCTTCAGACGGTCGGTTGGAGTCGGCACCCCTTCAGCCTTGATCGCAACCACCCTTTGATTCTCGGGGTGACGTTCACGCACGGTGAGAATGGTCTTCACCATCGAATTCACCAACTCTTCCTCGGTCCGTGCAGCTTCCGGGAAAAGAACCATGTTGGCGCCAGATGCGATGGCCGATGTCATCGCGAGGTACCCGCAATCGCGGCCCATCACCTCGATGATGAACGTCCGTCCGTGCGCACTCGCCGTGTCGCCGATGCGGTCGCACGCTTCCACGATCGTGTTCATCGCGGTGTCGACCCCGATGGCCAGGCCGGTCAGTGCGATGTCGTTGTCGATGGAAGCGGGAATCCCAATGCATCGAACGGGCCAGTCGCCTGCTTCGTTCGTGTCACTCAGCAGAGTCAACCCGGTGAGCGTGCCGTTTCCGCCGATGGCGATGAGCCCGTCCACCCCGTGCTGCGTCAGCACCTCGCGGGCACGATCCCGCGATTCGACGTCGTGAAAGCGCCGACTTCGTGCCGAGTGCAGAATCGTCCCCCCCTCGCGCAAGATGCGGTTGACGTCGTCTGTTCCGATCGTAGCGATCTTGCGGTCGAGCAAACCGCGATACCCGTGCCGCACGCCCAGCATGCGGTGCCCCTTGGCGACTGCCACCATGGTTGCAGCCCGAATCGCGGCGTTCATCCCTGGCGAATCGCCGCCACTGGTCAGAATCGCAATCGTCTTCGACACGGCTCCTCCTCGCAGAGGAACCGTTATCTCACGTCACCAGGGCGGTCTCCAAGTCAGATCTGGGGTACGCGGCGGGCCGGACGGAGCTGTGGCGCTACATGCTCGGGCGCAAGTGGGCTAAGCTCGACTGATGTCAGACTCCGCGGTGGTGTCTCGGATTGTGCACGAGTCTTGCGAGCGGGCGGCTCCTTTGATGCCCAGCGGCCATTGGTGGGAGCATCTCGACGACGATTTCGCCCGAAGGCCAGAGAGCTTCGACCTCGAGCGTGTCGATCGCCTGCAGATCGGAGCCGCGGCCGCGCTGGACCACGCTGTGAGGGCGGTCTTCGGCACGATGGTGAGCGCGACCGCCATACCGTTTGGCTTCAATCCCATCGAGCTCCGGCGGTCCATGCAAAGCGTCGACCTATACGCCGAGATGGCAGAATCGGGCGATCGTGCTCGCTTCTTCCGCGAACCTCCGTCTGGCGTTCGAGTTCGCGTCAAGCGAGGGCGGTGGTTTCCGCGTTTCGAACCCGAGGATGGCGTGTGCGAGGTGCTGCGGTTCGACAGTCCGTTCCAGCCTGTTCATCCAAACCAACACAGGCCTTACCTTCGCCACGACCGCAACCGTGTGGCCTATGCGCGCATGATTCGGCACCGTGAAGGACCGCGACCCACGATCGTCGCGATTCATGGGTTCACTGCCGAGGGATACCTGATCAACGAGTGGTTCTTCGCGCTACCCTGGTTCTATCGCATGGGTTGCGACATCGCCCTGTTCACGCTTCCTTTCCACGGGCCGCGCCAAACACGCTTCTCCCCGTTTTCGGGGCACGGCTTCTTCGCTGGGGGCTCGTCCCGATTCAACGAAGCCGTTGCGCAATCGGTGTTCGACTTCCGGATTCTCCTCGATTGGCTTCAGCGTGAGCAGGGCGTCGAGCAAGTTGGCGTGACTGGACTGAGCCTCGGCGGCTTCATCTCATCCATGCTTGCCAGCGTTGAAGACAAACTGGCGTTCGCGCTTCCGAACGTACCGATCATCAGCGTCGCGGACTTGGTCTTGGAGTGGCAACCGATCGGTGCGCTGATGCGTGCCGCCCTCGCCGCCTCGGGCCTGAGCTCGGCAGACGCGCGGCGCCTGGTCGCGGTGAGTTGCCCGCTGACCTATCCGCCAGTGCTGCCGCCGGAGCGATTGATGATCGTTGGCGGCGCGGGGGACCGCCTCGCCCCACCTAAACATTCCAGGCTGCTGTGGGATCATTGGCAACGCTGCCGCATGTACTGGTTTCCGGGAAGCCACAGCATCCACCTCGATCGCGGGAAGTATCTTACGGAGATGGCCCGCTTCATGATGGGAATTGGATTCTTGCATCCTGGAGGCGCGGGATGAACCCGGTCTCCTACCTCGACGCAGCGATGCTCTACGCGGAAACGCCCGAGATGCCCATGCACACCTTGGGCGTCCTGATTTTCGAGCCTGGAAGTGAAACGGGGACCGAGCCTCGCGAGCTCTCCCCCTTTGAGCTCACTCGCCAGATCTACGCAGAGCGGATTCATCTCATCCCGCAGTTCCGGCGCCGCATCGTTCAGGGGCCGTTGCAGATCGGCGATCCCCACTGGATCGAGGACCCAGCTTTCGATCTCGACAATCACCTAGCGCGCCTCACGCTTCGCCCTCCGGGGGGCATGCGGGAGCTTTGCGAGTTCGTCGGTGAGTTTGCGGGCGTCTGTCTCGATCGCAGTAGGCCGTTGTGGAAGGCCGTGCTCGTCGAGGGCCTGGAGGGCGGCAAGACCGCGCTCGTCATGAAGATCCACCACGCCGCGATGGACGGTGGTCAGGCGGCGGCGGTGGCAGGCGTATTGCTGGATCCGAGCCTCGATGGCCGGATGACACCTCCCCCCAAGGAGCCCTGGATTCCCGATCGCGAGCCCTCGCTTCCATGGTTTGCAGCCGATGCGGTTCGAACCCTCATGGGCAAGCCTCGGCGCGCTGCGGAAGCCGCCACGAAGATCGCTTCGGCGGCCCGTGCGAAAAGGCGATCCCAACCCGTCCAGTCAGCGGACACAGACACGGACACTTTTGAGAAACCACCCCTGTTCGAGGCGCCGCCTACTCCGTTCAACGGCGCGCTCACGCCAAATCGCTCGGTTGCGCTCGTGGATGTTCCGTTCGAAGATGTGAAGGCGATCAAGCGCGCCTTCGGAACGACCGTGAACGACGTCGTGCTCGCCGCGTGTTGCGCAAGCCTTCGATCCTGGCTTCAAACGCACGGCGGCCTTCCGGAACGCCCATTGGTCGCGACCGTTCCGGTGTCGGTTCGGCACGATGGGGAGCAGGCCGGCAATCGCGTTTCGGTAATTCGCACCCATTTGCCGATCCAAAGCGATGATCCCGTCGAGCGCCTCATGGCCCTCAACGAAGAAACGACGCGCCAGAAGAAGCGGCACAAAAGAGGCGGTGGCGGGGACGTCCTCAAGAACTTCGCCGACCTCGTGAACAACGTCACCGTGCCCTTGCTGACGACCCACCTAATAGGCCTCTACTCGTCCCGACACCTCGCCGACCGGGTCCCTCCCTTGTGGAACCTCATCATCTCGAACGTCATAGGCCCACCCATTCCGCTCTACACCACAGGCGCACGGCTCACTCAACTCTTCCCCCTCGGCCCCGTCCAACAAGGCTCGGGCCTCGACATCACAGTGATGAGCGTGGTCGACCGGCTATGTTTCGGCGCGATGGCCTGCACGGAGTTGGTCCCCGATGTGCAAATGATCGCGACCGGCTTCGCAAGAGAGATCGAAGTGCTCAAGGAGCGCATCGAGTAGCGCTACGGGCACCGGTCAGACGTCCGCTCCCGACGATCCCGTCAGACGCCTCGGGTCTCCAGGCTCGATCGGCGGCATGAGGTCTTCCAGAAAGAAAGCCGCCAGGTCATGCCTGCCCGACAATCCGCCCTTCTTGTAAACCGACCTCGCCTGCTGCCTTGCCGTCGCTTCGGTGACAGACCGAATGTCCGCGATCTCCTTGTGACTGAGCCCTTTGAGCAATAGCAGGGCGACTTCTTTCTCCGCGGGAGACAAATTCCAACGATCGAACTGGGCGTCGAGCGCGGCAGCCAACCCCTGCAAGAGCTCTCGCGCTTCGCTCCGCCAACGACTGGCTTCAGCGCGCGTAACCTCGAGCTGTTCAGCCAGTTTGACGGCTTCCCGCTGAGCCGCTCGTGCACCCCGGAGCGTAACAACGAGCCGGCGAGCCATGAAAATCGAACCGAGCAAGCCCACGAGCAGAACCCCCGCCTCGGCCGCCACGTGAGCAATGGTGGTCCCTTCCCGCAGGTCGGCCCAAATGTCGACCGCCGCAAACAGGGCGACGCCCATGAAGGCGAGCAAGACCCCCGCGAGGACTCGGCGCTCGGAACGGAAAGTAGAATGCGTCATCGAACGTATCCGTCGCGTGTAGCACAACCGACATCCAACGGGCTGAAATCATTCGCATGTCACATTTGACGGATGGCGCGATGGCCTCCAAAGCGCTCATCATTCTCATCGGAGGTTAGAGTCATGGACCAGTTGCTTTTCCATCCCAAGGTCGTTCACCTGCCTATGGCGCTCGCGTGCCTGATGCCGCTGATCGCCGGCGGAGTTCTCTTCGCCTGGTGGCGAGGCTGGTTCCAGCGTCGGGTCTGGGTCGTCGTATTGGTACTGCAAGCCGCCTTGGTTGGATCAGGGGCGGTCGCGATGAATACCGGGGAAAGGGAGGAAGAGCGGGTCGAAGAGATCGTCGCGGAGGAACACATCGAAGCGCACGAAGAAGCGGCCGAGGCGTTTGTTTGGGCGAGCGCTGCGGTGCTCCTCTTGATGATGGTGCCGCTGGTGCTCCCGGAGGGCCGGGCACGTCAAGCGGTCTCCATCGGAGCGTTTGTTGGCACGCTGATCGTCTTCGGTTTGGGCTACCAGACCGGGGAAGCCGGGGGCCGCCTCGTTTATGAGCATGGTGCGGCCCAGGCTTATGTCACGAATGGAGGCGTCGCTGTCCCTGCTGGCGACGATTCGCTAGACGGGGACAGCGACAGCCACTAGATGAAGATGATCTGAGCGCCTTCGCTCATGTCCATGAAGTCCATGGCGGTGAGCACGTCCTTGACCTGCGGTACGAGGTCGTCCTTGGTGAGCTTGAACATGTCGAGGGCCATCTGGCAGCCGTACATGTCTGCCCCAGCGTCGTCGAGCATCTCGATGAACTCGCGAATGGGCGGGATGTCGAGTCGCTCCATCTCCTTTCTCATCTGCACGGTCGCCAAGGCCTCCACGCCGGGCAGCCCGGCGATCATCGCTGGGAGTGGCGCGGATGGGTTGCCGACGAGGTTCAAGTGAAGATGGTCGATCTTCTTCTCGTTGACGATGTCGAGTCCCCAGAACGTGAAGAACAGGCGAGCGTCGACGCCGGCCATGCGGGCCGCATTGGCGAGGATCAGCCCGGGGTATGCCATGTCGAAGCTTCCCTTCGAGCAGATGACACTCAAGCTTCGCGGCTTTTCGTTTCCTGAATCGGTCATTGTTCTCTCCTTTGGAATTTGGTTACAGGCAGGACTTGGGCTTGGGGATACCGGCGATCTTGGCGATGGCCTTCGCCGGGCCCTCCGGGAAGAGCTTGTAGATCGCCTTGATCGGTGTTTCCGAGCGCTTGCTGATCTTGCGAAGCCCAGGGCTCGAGCCCGACTCGGCGTCGATGGCACGCGCCGTGTTGAGCACCTTCCAGTGCTCTTCGGTCAACGATACGCCCATCTGCGCTGCGAGCTCGTTCGCGAGCTCTTCGGACCAGTCTTCGCGATTCGCGAGGTAGCCTTCGGGATCGGTTTGAATGTTTTGCAGTGACATGATGTATCTCCTCACTCCGCTGCGGCGGAGAGTTGCTTTCCGGCCAACGACATCGTTGGCGCGATGGGAATGGGCCGCGCCGGAAGTAGCGCGTGCCAGTAGACGAGGCGGAATAGACGCTTCGCCCAGTGGTTGCGACGGGCTTCCTTGAGCAAGGGAAGCGGGCCGATGCCGGGGATCGGGAACTGCCCTGGAAGGGGCTCCGTGTCGTAGTTGAAGTCGATCAGCATGGCCTTGCCGTGGCCGGTTTCGACGAAGCAGTTGGAGTGCCCGTCGAAGGTCGGCTCGAGGTCCTTGCCGTCGATGGCGCGAAGAATGTTCTCGGCCATCAGGTCGGCTTGGAAATGCGCGACAGATCCGGCTTTGGAGCTAGGCAGATCGGTTGCGTCGCCAATGACGAAGACGCGCTCCGCGTTCTTGGCCGCAAGGGTATGCGGATCGGTCGCGACGAACGCCAGCTCGTCGCTGAGGTCGGTGTCCTCGAGGAAGCTAGCCCCCATGTGTGGCGGAATCGTCACGAGCAGGTCGTACGGGACCTCGCGCTCGTCATAGGATCGAATCAAGTTCTTTTCAGAGTCGACCTCGCCCGTCATGAACTCGGTTTCGACCTGGATGCCCTTGTTCTCGAGCAGATAGCCGAGGGTCTGGGAGGCGAGTGGCTTCGTGAACGCACCGTCGAGGGGAGTCGCGTAGACCAGCTCGGTCTTGTCGCGAATGCCGCGCTTGGTAAGGTACCAGTCGGCCAAGAATGCAAACTCGAGTGGCGCGACCGGGCATTTGATCGGCATTTCGACGACGTTGACCACGAGCCGGCCGCCTTCGAAATTGGCGAGCGCCTTTTGCAGCGCTTTAGCGCCTTCGAGGGTGTAGAAATCGAACACCGACTCCTGCCACCCGGGGCCTGTCATGCCGTCGATCATGTCCGGCCGAATCTCGGTGCCCGAGGCGATGATCAGGAAGTCATAGGAAAGTGGCTCTCCTTCGACGAGCTCGACGCGGCGACGCTCGGTGTCGATCGCTTTGACGGCGGCTTGGTGCCAGGTGATGCCCTTGCCGAGCGTGGAGCCACGCTCGCGCACGATGCGCTCTTCGGTTTCATCCCCGAAGGGCAAGAACAGCAGGCCCGGCTGGTAGAGGTGGGTGGTGGACGGGTCTACGACCGCAACGTCCCAGTCGTTTGAAAGACGTCGTCGTAGCTTATGAGCGATTGCGGTACCTGCGGTGCCGGCGCCCAGGATGAGAATAGTTTTCATGGTTCGCTCTCTTTCATGCGTCTAGAACGCATTGCCACACTCCATCCCGAAACGTTTCGCGATGCTTGCGAGCGGGCAGAACTTGGTAAACGAGGCCTGAAACATGTTCAGACCGGCGAAAAGCGGGAGCGCGAGCCAAGCGATGTGGTGGGTGTAGGCGAGCACCACACCGGCCGTGACCATGATTCCCGCGACCCTGAAGACCAATGTATCGACATTCATGTTTCCGTTCCTTTCGTTTTCAAATCCTCAGAACGAGTAGCGAAGTCTCGCGTACACGTTCGTGTTTTCCTTGAGCTGCCCGAAGAAGGTGTAGTCGTCGCGCCCGAACATGAGGTTCGCGCCGATGACGACGGCCAGGGGCTCGATGATCTTGTAGGTGATGCGCGGACGGATGTACGTGTCGAGCTCGTCCGGCGAGAAGAAGGTGAAGAGCGAGAGCTCGAGGTTGTCCATGACGAGCAGCTGCGTCAGGCGCAGCGTCAACAGGTGACGGAACTCATGCTGCTCGTAGTCGGGCCAGAGCGAGTTGGTGATCAGCTCGTCGTACTTGAAGGTGTACTCGAGGTAGTACTGAAGCCCCATCTGAAACTTCGGAAAGAGCTCGCGCTCGTAGCCGGCGAGACCGCGGAACTGCGAGTTAGGGATCGTCGGATCGGTGCCGTCTCTGTCCTCGAACGAGTCGTAGAACGCGCCCTCGACGTTGATGAGACCGCCGCCCAGGGGGGCGCGGACGCTGGCCCCGTAGACCGCGAGCCGCGCGTAGGTCAGCTGAGGGGGGTTAGCGGGATCGGGAAGACCGGTGAGTGCGATGGGCTGCGGCCAGTACCCAACGTAGCCGTACGCCGCCAGCTCCACGGGTCCTGCGCTCCCATAGAGGCGGCCATGGAGGGTTCCATTTCGCAATCGCTTGTCGGGAAACAAGGGCTGGATCGGCGTCAGTGGGGAACGATCGCCGATGATCTCGCCGGTTAGCGGGTTGAAAAACGACAATCGCTGCCCGTTGATGAAGCGATCGGGTTCGAAAATCGGTGTCCACACCAGGTCGAGGCCGACCTTTCTGATGTTGAAGGTCGTAATGATGGAGTTCGAGGGCGCCTTGAGGTACTCGTCCGCGCGCCCGATGAAGAAAGAGTTGAAGTCCTTGGGGAAGAGGTCGTTCAAGAACAGAAAGTCGCCTGTGCCCCAGGTCAGCACCTGACGGCCAAACCGCATGCTGAACCAGTTGCCGCCGCGAACGAAGATCGATGCGTCTCGAATGTCGAACCAGACGCGACTGTCGACGCCGTCTGCGTAGACGTCACCGCGGAAACGCGCGCTTGCGATTTCGTGTGTGGCCTCGAGGTTGAGCCGAAAGCGCGCCTCGACGGCCGTGAACTCGTTGGCGCTAGCAGAGCTTCGAACTACGCGGGGGGCCACGAGCCCTTCGACGAAGCCGCCGAGTTGGAATGCCCAGGCTTTGCCGCCGGAGGCGTCGCCTTCCTCCTCTTCCCACTCGTCGAACTCGTCCCAGTCGTCGGACGGTTCGACTTCACCGGCGAGCTCTTCGGGAGTTTCGGAGGTTTCTGCGGCGTCCACTGG
>CP070713.1:1980133-1983703 GCA_020351445.1 Myxococcales bacterium | reverse complement strand
CGGGATCGTCGACCAACGAGCTCGCGATGTACGCGATCAGGTCCTGAAGCTTGTCTCCGGCCACGTCGATGCTCCTTTAGGAGGCCGAGGCTGCAGCGGCGGCAGCCTTCTTGTGCTCTTTGACCACGTCGCGGACGCGATCGCTGACCTGGGCGCCCACGCCGACCCAGTAGTCGAGGCGCGGGTAGTCGACCTTGGCCTCTTCGATGGGACGGCTCGGGTCATAAGTGCCGATCTGTTCGATGAAGCGCCCGTCGCGGGGCTTTTCTTTATCGGTGACGACGATGTGATAGTAGGGACGCTTCTTTGCGCCGGCGCGTGCCAGTCGAACCTTGACCATGGATTCCTCGTAAGCGGCGGGTCGGGCCCGCCCAAAAGACGCCGGAAGCTAGTCACCACGCGCCCTGCCGTCAAGCCGCCGCCTTGGCTAGGTTTTTGCGGCCGAGCGCTCGGTTGCTAGAACCAGGGAGATGCGATGCTTCCTTGCCATATTGGCCCTGTCCCTTTGCCTGGGTTGCAGCCGCCAGCCCAAGAAGGACGCGCCGAGCCTCCGCATCGCGGTCGTGACCGACCTCAAGGGCTATCTCGAGCCGTGTGGCTGCACGAGCAATCCGCTCGGCGGCATCGATCGGCTTGCCGCGCAGGTCCGCGCACTTCGCGACGGACCCGTGCCCGTCGTGTTTCTGATCGCTGGCGATGCATTCTTCGATACGGCCGAGCTCGAGCCTGCCCGCGTCGACCAAGCCAACCGGAACGCGAAGACCTTGGTCGAGATCCTCGACCGCCTCGAGGTGACCGCTGTCTTGCCGGGCCGCCGGGACCGCGCCCAACCAGCCCGAGCGCTCGAGGCGCTGCGACGGGGGGCTGATTTTCCGTGGCTGGCCATGGACAACGACGCCGAGGTGTTGCGGACGGAGGCCGGAGCGCTTCGGTTGGCCGTCGTGGGCGTTCGTCCCGGTGCGGATCGGGACGTCGTCATGGCGGTGACAGGGCGCGCACAGGCGGATACCGACCTGACCATCGTAATGGTCGACGGCTCACGGCGCGATGCCAACCGCATCGGAGCCATCGATGGTGTCGACTTCGTGCTTCAAGGCGGGCTCGACGAGGACGACCCAATACCCCCCCGCCAAACAGGCGCCGGTTGGGTGCTTCACGCGAGCCGACAGGGCCAGGGGCTCACCGTCGTCGACGTGCACCGGAAGAAGAAGGATCAGCCATTTGTCGACCGCAGTGAGTGGTCCCGTTCCGAGCGCACCGCTCAGCTCGATCGGCAGATCGGCGACCTGTCGGCCAAGATCACGGCCTGGGAGAAGTCGGGCGATGTCGACGCGGCCGATCTACAGGCGCAGCGTGCCCGCTTGTCCGACCTCGAGAAGGCGCGCCAGGCACTCGATGCGCCGGCGATGCGGGCGAACGGAAACACCCTGTTCGCCAGCTGGATCCCGCTCGAAAAAAAGGCGCCGAGAGACCGTCAAGTCGAGAAGGTGATGCGCCAGCACGACAAGGCCGTGAACCAAGCCAATCGTATCGCCTTTGCCGATCTCGAGCCGCCGCCCCTCGGGCCGGACGATGTGGCCTATGTGGGCTCGCCGGCCTGTAGCGGTTGCCACGACAAAGCCTTTGCGTGGTGGCGCAATCACGCGCACGGCGTGGCGTACCTCACGCTTCAGCAGCGCAGCAAAGAATACAATCTCGACTGCGTCGGCTGCCACGTGACCGGCTACGAGCAGCCAGGCGGATCGACCGTGACCCACAACTTGAATGGCGCCTTGGTCAACGTCGGGTGCGAGAGTTGCCATGGACCGGGCGCGGCGCATTCGGCAGACCCCGAGGTGGCCATCGCGCGCCACACGCCAGAGTCGACGTGCGTCGTGTGCCACAACGAACAACACAGCGACCTGTTCGACTATGACGCCTACCTCAAGGCACTGATCGTGCCCGGCCACGGTCTTCCCGCGATCGAGCGCTGACCCCGCAAAGCCGACGGCTTGCGTCGTCCACGGGGCTTCGCCGCGGCTACGGAGCCGTGTTGCGGAAGCGCTGCTCGGGGCCGGCGGGGGTGTAGACTTGATAGGCAAAAAGCGGGCGGGTACCGTCGGGCTCGAAGCCATGAATGGTTTCGGGTGGCACGTACACGAACGTGCCAGGGTGGATAGGTCGGGTTTCGTCGCCGACCCGCATCGTCCCCGACCCTTCTTGGATCCACAGGACCTCGGCCGACTCTTCGTGCGTATGCTCGGGTACGCCCAAAGTCTCGTCGCCGCTGAGGGTGCCTAGGCTCGGTACCGGCCGCGCGCTCTCATAGGCATCGAGATAGATCATCACAGCGAGTCGGCCGCCAGCGTGCATGAACGGCCCGCTGCGGTTGGGCTGGGACACGACTCGGGTCGTCTCAGGCACAGGACACGCATCCTCGCTGGGCGCGTGGTTCCAATCGACCGCTTCTTCGCTGGACGCCGCCGACAGAACCGCCACCGCAAAAAGCGCTGCGCCCTGTGCCGGATCGGCTTCGAGCGTGGCCGGTGCGCTCACCCGCATGGCGCGGCCCTGTTCGAGCGCTGCGGCGTCATCGACGCTCAGCCTTGCCGTGCCCTTCTCGACGAAGATCGAAATGTCTTGGCACCGGCTGGCCTGCAGACCGAGCTTCTCTCCGGGCCCAAGCCGAATCCGGGCCATGCTGATGCGTGGACCGTGTCCGAGCACTTCGATCGGGGTCGTTGCGGGTGCCGAAGCAGCGGGCTGCGCATCGCGCGCGCACCCGGAGACGAGCGTCGCCACGACCAAGACGAGCTCTGCTGCCCTCATGCCTCGAGCGACCTCGGCTTCACGTTGCGACGAATCCACTCGACGATGTCTTCGAGCGGGGCCCCCGGGGTGAAGATCGCGCCGATGCCCTTGGCGAGGAGCGACTGGGCATCTTCCTCCGGGACGATACCGCCACCAAACAAGATGATGTCGTCCGCGCCGCGCGCCGAAAGCGCATCGAGGACCGCGGGAAACAAGGTGTTGTGCGCGCCCGACATGACCGAAAGCCCCACCGCATCGACGTCTTCTTGGACAGCCGCCACCGCGATCATCTCCGGCGTCTGATGAAGACCCGTATACACCACCTCGAACCCCGCATCCCGCAGCGCCCGAGCCACGACTTTGGCCCCCCGGTCATGACCGTCCAAGCCGGGCTTGGCGACGAGGATTCGGATTTTGGGGGTCGGCATTGCGGCAGGTCTACTGCAGCGTCAGGGACCCTGCCAGTGGCGGACTGTGTTCCGCAACTCGACCACCGGAGGACGGCTCGCGACGGGCGTGCTCGCGATCGGGGCCCGCTCGCCCGTCTCCCTAAGACGATACACGACTAGGCTCCCGCCCAACCGCTGTGCTGCCCATCCCGAGCCGTCCTCCTATGTAGAAGTCAATGTAGGGATCAGCGCCGGTGATATGCTGCTTGCTATGCTCTGGCCGCGCCCGATTGCAGGCAGCATTCACGCTGGCGTTCCCGATGTCCGCGCCGATTTCCAAGCGTGGTGTGTGAGTGAGGGCATCGCGCGGCCGTCCGATGCGCTGATCGCG
>CP070713.1:1977438-1980033 GCA_020351445.1 Myxococcales bacterium | reverse complement strand
TGCTCATCGACCTTCTTGGACGTCCCGATGACTCCCAGGTTCAGTTTGCTCACAGCATTTCCTCGTTGTTGAGGCCACCTGGCCCGCGAATGGCGCGGTTCAAACCGTCTTCTTCAGAGCCCCACGTCCGCTACCAGGTGACCAGGAACCAATGGATCTGTCCCCATTCACGGTTAACCCCAATCGCTAAAATATACCATTTCTTTGAGGCTTTCCGGTCGACATACTTTACTGAATACAGTAAAGTAGTGCCGTCAAAGGGTCGGAACACCGCTCGACACAACGGAGAGAAGCATGAAGCAGGCTCCCAGCGACGAACTCGATACCGGTGCGGTCGCCGGTCGGCTCGACGAACTCTCCAGGGTGGTCCGTTCCGGGAGACTCGTGCGACTGCTGAAGGGCGAGGGGCTCAGCAAAAGCACGGTCGAGGAGCTACTGCGGCCCGAGAGCCTCTTGGCGCTGCGGGGGATCCTCACCGATCGCCTCTCCGGAACCGAGGAGGAATGACGGGGAATGCTCTGGAGACGCAACAGGCCAAAGTGGCTCATCGATCCGTCGAAGGTGGCGTTTGGCGCCGTGGTGGAACACGGCAGCCGAAACCTGAGCCGTTCCCACCTGAGAGTCCAATACCGTGGAGCATCCGGTCCGCGCTTCGTCCCGCTGGCGGAGTTCGTTCGACGTTGCCGGGAAGCCGTTCGAGACGGAGTCTCGCTCGACATCGAGCACCTCCTCCTCGCCCCGATCCTCATGCGCCACCACGCGAAGTTCTTCGATCACCTCACGGACTGGATCCCCGCCACTCGTCGCGCGCGCAGAGCGCGGTTCGAGCACCCGATGTCACGCGATTGACGACCCGACCTGCGCCGTACCAGGCGACTCGACGGAACCGCGAGAACGATCGGACCGAATCGATGAGGACGCACCAAGCATGTCAAGCATGACGCTCTCCGACTCTCAGGAGCTGAGCGCAGTCTTGGCGCCCGTGTTTCACGACCTTCCCGACGGGATCATGGTGTCCGACAAGAGTGGGCGAATCCTGTATTCCAATGCGGCTGCCCGGCGGATTCTCGGTGTGGAAGTGCTCGACCTGGATCCGGATGAGCGGGCACGGATCTTCGGCTGCCACCTCCCGGACAGCGTGACCCCGTTCCCGTCCGGTCGGCTGCCGCTTGCCCGGGCCCTCTGCGGAGAGGTGGTTCAAGACGTCGAGATCTTCGTACGGAACGAAGGCGTTCCGGACGGCGTCTGGATCAAAGCAAGCGCGGCTCCCCGGCGGGACGAGGACGGCAACGTGTCCGGCGGTGTGGTCGTTTTCCGTGCCATCACCCGCGAGAAAAAGTCTCTCGAAGCGATCCGACGTTTGTCGAGCGCCGTCGAGCAGACCGCCGACGCCGTCATGATCACCGACATGGAAGGCACGATCGAGTACGTCAATCCGGGATTCGAGCGGATGACCGGGTACAGTCGAGAGGAGGTCGCGGGTCGCACTCCACGTATTTTGAGATCCGGCAAGCACGACACCCGATTCTACGAAGACATGTGGAGCACCGTGCTGGGCGGGGGCGATTTCCGCGGAACCCTGCTCAATCGAAAGAAGAACGGAAAGCTGTTCCATGCCGAGCAGACGATATCGCCGGTCAGAGGCTCCGATGGCCAAAACGCGTTTCTCGTGTCGGTGCTGAAAGACATCACGGAGCGTTTGCAGAACCTGCAACTGCACGTCGAGATGGATGTGGCGCAACAAGTGCAGCAACGGCTGTATCCGAGGAGCGCGCCACGCGTACCGGGTTTCGACATTGCCGGCGCTGCCTTTCCGGCCACGACCATGTGCGGCGACCTCTTCGACTTCTTCCCGATGCCGGGCGATTGCCTCGGACTTGCGGTTGCCGACGTCTGCGGCCACGGACTTGGCCCCTCGCTTCTCATGGCCCAGGCGCGTGCTTATCTGCGCTCCGTGGCTATTTCGTGTTTTGACGTGGGTGAAGTGCTGCGCCGGCTCAACGAGATATTGGTCGTCGATTCCGACGTGCGAGACTACTTGACGCTACTGGTCGCGAGACTCGATCCTCGCGGTCGAACCCTGGCCTTCGCCAACGCCGGACACGTTACGGGCTATTTGCTCGACCGAAACGGCAAGACCCGCGAGCGTCTTGATAGCACGGGGATTCCTCTCGGAATGTTTGCCGGACGCGAATTCCGATCGGGACCGTCCATTCCGCTGAAGCGAGACGAGATCGTAGTTGTCTTCACCGACGGCCTCACGGAGATCGGGGAGTCCGAGGGAAACGCGTTCGGCACGGACAGGGTGCTCAAGTTCGTCGAGGATCATCGCCACGAATCTTCTTCCGACATCGTGCACGGTTTGTACGAAGCGACGAAGACCTTCGGGGGAGCGAGCCTTCAGACCGACGACATCACCGTCGTCGTCTGCAAAGTCGAAGCTGCACCGTAAGAACGCCAGCCGGAGGGAAGCCGACGCGTCACGTTCTGAGTCGGCGGTAGCCGACGAGCTCTCTCCGCTGTTCATCCCAGAGGCGGAACGACAACGACTTCAGGCTGCGCCACAGCGTAACGGGCTCGACTTCCTGGAACAGT
>CP070713.1:1970920-1977338 GCA_020351445.1 Myxococcales bacterium | reverse complement strand
TTGGTGGGTCACATCGCAAAGCGGCAGGCGGTTACCAATGCCGAGAACACGGTGTTCGCTGCGAAGCGCCTCATCGGCCGGAAGTGGGAAACCCCGCAGGTCAAGAACGCGATCCAGACATGCCCGTTCCATATGGTAGAAGGTCCGCATGGCGACTGCCGGATCAAGATGCGCGATAAGGTCTACAGTATTCCCGAGGTTAGCGCGATGGTCCTTCAAGAGATGAAGATGGTCGCGGAGGACTATCTCGGCGAAGAGATCAACAAAGTCGTCGTCACGGTTCCCGCGTACTTCAACGACAACCAGCGGCAGGCGACCAAAGATGCCGGTGCGATCGCGGGTCTCGACGTGATTCGCATCATCAACGAGCCAACCTCGGCGGCGCTCGCGTACGGCTTCGGCAAAAACATCGATCGCACCGTCGCGGTGTTCGATCTCGGTGGCGGCACCTTCGACATTTCGATCTTGGAGATCTCGAGCTCGGGCGTGTTCAAGGTCATCAGCACCGCCGGGGACACGTTCCTCGGTGGAGAAGACTTCGACCAGCGCGTCATCGACTGGTTGGTCGAAGGCTTCCAACACGAGCACGCGATCGACCTCCGGCAGGACCGCATGGCCCTGCAGCGCCTCAAAGACGCCGCAGAAAAGGCCAAATGCGAGCTTTCGGCGGTCACCGAGACCGAGGTCAATCTGCCCTTCATCATTTCGAGCGCGCGCAACGAGGCGCTCCACCTTCAGCGCCTGCTTACACGGGCCACGTTGGAAGAGCTGACTGCGGATCTCGTCGACCGCACCGTTCAGATCTGCGAGCTCACACTGGGTGAGGCGGGTCTCGATAAGGACGAGATCGAAGACATCATTTTGGTGGGCGGCATGACCCGCATGCCCAAGGTTCAGGAACGCGTTTGCAAGTTCTTCCAGCGCGATCCCTGCAAGGGCGTCCATCCCGATGAGGTGGTCGGGCTCGGCGCATCGATTCAGGGCGCAGCGCTCGTCGACGACTCTCCGGAGATGGACATGGTTCTGCTCGACGTCACGCCGCACACGCTCGGCATCATGGTCGTCGGCGGCTACTTCGAGGAGCTCATCCCCCAGAACACCACCGTTCCGACTTCTCGCAGCAAGCCCTTTACCACCGTGCGCGACAACCAGACGGCCGTGAAGATTTTGGTTTTGCAGGGCGAGTCGCGACGAGCGGAAGACAACGAGCTTCTCGGCGAGTTCATTCTGACCGGTCTCCGGCGGGCATCTGCCGGTCAGGTCGAGGTCGAGGTGACCTTCGAAATCAACGCCGACGGTATCGTCAGCGTGCACGCCAAGGATGTCGAGACCGGCAAGGAGCAGTCGATCACCGTTACCGCTAGCAGCGGCCTCACCGAGGACGAGATCAACGATATGATGGTCGACGCTTCGGACTTCGCCATCACGCGGCGCGAGGACGAAGCCTCCGAGAAGGTCCGCCAGGAAGCCGAAACGCTGATCGCCGAGATCGAGCGGCTCTTCCCCGAGGTCGAGTCGATCGTCGCAGGAAGCGACTTTGGCCGTGACGCGATCGACAAGGCCAAGGGCGTCGTCGACAACGCGCGCACGCTGCTAGAGCAAGGCGACATCTCCGGCCTCGAGGAAGAGCTCGAGTCGCTCGGTCGAACACAGCGCATGTTCAAGGGCGTGGTCGGCAAATCGGCGTGATCGATGGCGTCGGGTAGGCCCGGTTCGAGCGATTCCGACTTCCCGAGCGTGCTCGGCGCCGATGGCGCTATCGACTTGGCGGGCGGGCTCGTTCCGGAGGGCGCGCAGCGACGGCTGACGAGCCGTCCCTCCGGAGATGCGTGGGCGGTCGATCGAGGCCGGCGAAGTCTTGTGCCGCCAGCTGCGGCAGGCGAGGCTGCTACCGCCGGTGACCCCGATAGGCCGAGCCCCGACGACATCCATCGCGAGATCGCGGATCGCTTTGCACTCGGGGATTACGCGGCGGCGTTGAGTGCGGCGGAGCTACAACTCGGCCTCGACCCGGACGACGACAGCGCCCGCCAGTACGCGGAGACGAGCCGGGCCCGCCTCGAAACACGGTACACGACGCGCATTGGCTCGCTCGAGTACGTGTTCAACCTGGCGGTGCCCGCGACCAAAGTGAAGTGGCTAGGCCTGGATCCGCAGGCGGCTTTCCTTCTGTCGCTCGTCGACGGCCAGACCACGGTCGCCGAGGTGCTCGACCTCTGCCAAATGGGCAGGCTGGAGGCGCTCCGCGTGTTTACCGAGCTTCTGGAAGCCAAGGCCATCCTCCGGGTGGCCTGACAGCGTGCCCCCTTGCGCCAGGTCGACGGACCACTACCATCCCGCCCCATGGCTGCGCAGCCCAAAAAGATCGTGCTCGCCTACAGTGGCGGCCTCGACACATCCGTCATTCTGACCTGGCTCAAGGAGACCTACGACGCCGAGGTGATCGCGTTCTGCGCGGACGTCGGCCAAGGGGAGGAGCTCGGCGGCCTCGACGAAAAAGCCCGCGCGACCGGTGCTTCCAAGTGCATCATCGCGGACCTGAAAGAGGAGTTCGCCCGCGACTTCTGCTTTCCGATGCTGCGCGCGAACGCCATCTACGAAGGTGAATACCTGCTCGGAACCTCCATTGCGCGCCCGGTCATCGCAAAAGCGATGATGGAAGTCGCTCAGCAGGAGGGTGCCGACGCGATCTCGCACGGCGCGACCGGCAAAGGGAATGACCAGGTACGCTTCGAGCTCACCGCCATGGCCATCGACCCGCGCATCCAGGTCATCGCACCCTGGAGGACCTGGTCCTTGCGTTCGCGGAGCGACTGCATCGCATACTGCAAAGACCGGAAAATCCCGATCGAGGTCACGGCGGACAAGCCGTACTCCATGGACGCGAACCTGTTCCACATCAGCTACGAGGGCGGGGTCCTAGAAGACACCTGGAACGAGCCACTCAAAGACATGTTCCGGTGGACGACGGATCCCCAAGACGCGCCTGATCAACCGGAATACGTCGTCATCGGATACGAGAAAGGGGATCCCGTCAGCGTAAACGGCGAGCAGCTTTCCCCAGCCGCTCTGATCGAGCGCCTCAACGAGCTCGGCTCCAGGCACGGCGTTGGCCGCGTCGATCTCGTGGAGAATCGGTTCGTTGGGATGAAGTCGCGCGGGGTCTATGAGACCCCCGGCGGGACCATTCTTCAACGGGCGCATCGCGCGGTCGAATCGATCACGGTGGACCGCGAGGTCCTGCGGATTCGCGATGGCTTGATCCCCGAATACGCATCGCTCGTGTATCGCGGGTTCTGGTTCGCGCCGGAGCGCGAGATGCTCCAAGCCCTCGTCGACGATGCGCAAAAAGACGTCACTGGCGAGGCCCGCATCAAGCTCTACAAGGGCAACGCCGATGTCGTGGGCCGGCGGAGCCCGAACACGCTCTACGACCCGGAGTTTGCCACTTTCGAGGCCGACGAAGTGTACGACCAGCAGGATGCGACCGGCTTCATTCGGCTCAATGCGCTTCGCCTGCGAATTCGGGCCCTTCGGGACCAGCGCCGGGGCGGCTGACGGCGGCTGTTGCGGCCGATTGCCGTCCTCGGTAATCTAAAAGCTCACAAGGTCTTGGACGTTCCAAGTATACAGTTGGCCGCCGCAATCGTCGGCGGCGTGGGTCTGGGCGCGCTGCTTGCAGCTGTTAGCGCCGGCCTCCACACGCTCGGTGAAGCGGGTCTTCAGGCCTTTCTCGAAGCCGACGGCCGCTACGCGAAGGTTGCCGAGCGGGTGCTTCGAGACCTCGCGGCGGTTCAGTCACGCCTCTTGATGGGCCGTGTGCTCTGCGTCGCCCTGGCGGCCGCATTCGTTGCCTATTCGTTGTTCCAGGCGTACGGCGTCGGGTGGGCCTTGGTCGGGGTTCTCGGCATTTCGCTGGCGTATGCGATCGTGGCCACGATCGCGAGTGTCGTGGTTCGCCAGCGTTCGGGGCGAGCCACCTTGCGAGTCTGGAAGTGGCTTCGGCCCGTGGACCTGCTCCTCACGCCCCTTTCGGCGCCCCTCAATTGGATCGGCGACCTCGTGCAAAAAGTCGTTCCCTCCGTTCAAATGCAAGACCCGGGCCGCATTGCAGAGCTGACGGTCGAGCACGTGATCGAGCAGGGTGAGGAGACCGGCACCATCGCGGAGGAGCATGCTCAGATGCTCCGAAGCGTGCTCGAGTTCAAGAACACCGTTGCTCGGGAGATCATGGTTCCACGCACGCAAGTGGTCGCGTTCGATATCGACACCAGCATCGATCAAGTGCTCGCGAGTGTCATCGAGTCAGGCCACAGTCGGTACCCGGTGTACCGCGGGCAGATCGATCAGGTGGAAGGCATTCTGTACGCGAAAGATCTCTTCCAGGTGCTGCGCAACACCTCGGACGCCTCCAGCATCTTGTTGGCCAACGTGCTTCGAAAGCCGGTCTTTTTCGCCGCCGAGAGTCAGAAGATCGGAGTGCTGCTTCGTGAAATGCAGCGCCGGCGTTCGCATCTAGCGGTCGTGGTCGACGAGTTTGGCGGGGCGGCAGGAATCGTGACCTTGGAAGACATCGTCGAGGAAATCGTCGGCGAGATTCAAGACGAGCACGATGAAGAGGCGCCTTTGGTGCACGAGCGCGCCCCTGGCCACTATTTCGTCGATGCGAGCATTTCAGTCTACGACTTAGAAGAGCACCTCGGCGAGCCGATCTGCGAGGACAAGAGCGACTTCGACTCGCTTGGCGGGATGCTGGTTCACCTGGCCGGCCAGGTGCCGGTGATCGGAGAGACTCTCGCCGCAGGGCCGTATCGGGTCGTGGTCCTCGATGCGGACGAGAGGCGCGTCCGCCGTGTGGAGATGCTTCGGACTCGGACCGAAGAGCCGGATGAGCCCAGAGCCGCCGCCGGTTAGGAGGCGTCGAGCTCCTCGTAGCTCACCCAGTCCTGGAGGATGTCCGCGTTGCTCATCCGAGGCGTGATGACGGTGTAGTGCGCGATCGGTCCTTCGGGCGCGGCGCCTACCGAGCCCACGTTCACGACGTGGTACTCTTCGACCGCGCGCTGGAAGGGGACATGGGTGGAACCACACACAATGATGTCCGCTGGGTCATCATCCAGCAGCGCGAGGATCTCGTCGTCGCTCAGGTCGTGACTGATCTCGCGGTTGTTGTCGGCCGGGGAGCCGTGCACCATCAAGATTTCGCGGCCGTCGACCAACGGGATCCGTTCTCGCTCGGGCAAACGTCGAAGCCGCTCTGCGACGAGGTCGCCGATCGCGGCTCGCGTCTCTGCGAACCGACGAGCTTGACGCCGCTGCTCGTCGTCGATGGGAACGAGGCTAGTCGGATCCACCGAGCCGAGCGCCATGTCTGACGGCCCGCGGGTACAGGTGGCGCCCAGTGCCTGCAGGCGCTGCCACACCCCGAGCGGCTCGTCGCCACCAAGGAGCAGGTCGCCCGCGACATACAGGCGCTTCACACCCAGCCGATCGAGCTCGGCCAGCACCACCTCGAGGGCTGCGAGGTTTCCATGCACGTCGGAGAGAAACGCGATCGGAGCGGCTGCTGGTGGGTGCGCCATGGCGGGATCCTAGCACTGCACCAGCCAATCCGTCCGCCGGACATCGATGCTTGCATGCAGACCGGGGCGGCCTATTCTCAGACGGGGAGAGTGAGTTGAACGAAGGCAGGGAACGGGACAACGTGATTCGCGTTGGTTTCGGGGCGGATGGCAAGCTGACGCGGGACCCGAGCCGCGAGCCGGCTCCCTCGCAGCCTGCTCCTCCGAGGAGCGATCCGCGCCAAGGTTTGTACACCGTCGCCGAGGTCGCTCGCCTGTTCGGATACAAGCCGTCTCGTCTTCGGTACTGGCACCGTTCAGGGTTGCTCGGCCCTTCTGCCCGCGTTCGGGGCCGCAACTATTATACCTTCCAAGATCTCGTTGGCGTGCGTGCCGCCAAGGGGCTGCTTGAGCAGGGCGTGCCTCTTCAGCAGGTGCGCCGCTCGGTCGAGTCGCTGCGCGAGGCGTTTCCGACGACCACGCGGCCGCTGTCGGAGCTTCGCGTGATGGCCGACGGTCGGACCATCGTGGTGCAGGATGAGACCGGAGCCTACGAGCCGACGACGGGCCAAGCGGTGCTCGACTTCCGCATCGATGGGCTCGAGTCGGACGTCGTTCGTTTGCTGCACTTCGATCACGACGACCGGTCTCGGGCCTACGAACACTATCTCGAAGGCTGCCGCCTCGACGAGAACGAGCAAACCTACGATCAAGCCGAGAGGGCGTATCTAAAAGCGCTGTCGCTCGATCCGACCCTCTCCAATGCGCTCACCAACCTGGGTAACCTCGAATATCGCCGCGACCAGCTCGAAGCGGCAGAGCAGTACTACAGCAAGGCGCTCGAATGCGACCCCGAG
>CP070713.1:1967087-1970820 GCA_020351445.1 Myxococcales bacterium | reverse complement strand
TGGCTCGGGCCCAACCGAACTTCTTGGCGATGGCTTTCAGTACCCGGATCATCCGGGGGTCGTCGAGATGCTTGAGGCGGAACTCAATCGGATCCGAGCCAGCGGCGGCTGCCATGGCGTCGATCTGAGATTCGCGCGCGAAGGTGTTGGTGCTGTTCCCCGGCGCGCGCCATGCCCCGGTGGCAAAGGGATGAGTCCCGGGGCCACCTCTCAAGCTGCGTGGGCGCGCTATCGTTCGATGATGCGGGATGTTGTAGAAGTGCTCCGACCCCCGCGGCCCCGCGAAGAGCACGTCGTAGTCCCAGAAGGTCATCCGACCGGAGCCGTCGATCCCAGAGCTGATGTGCACGACCGCAGCGGGACGGAATGTGTCGTAGAAGAACTCCTCCTCTCGAGTGCGCATGACCTGGACCGGTCGGCCGACGGTCTTGGCAAGGCGGGCAGCCTCGACCGCCTGGATGTTGCCTGTCTTGCCGCCAAACCCGCCGCCGACAAATGGCGTGATGACGCGCACGCTGCTCGGCCGAAACCCGATCGCCCGCGCCACCTGATCGCGCGCCCCGAAGGGATTCTGTGTCGAGGCCCATACCGTGCACTTGCCACCTTCGATGTTCGCGAGCGCCGCGTGGGTTTCGATGGGCGCATGAGCGACATAACCATCGAAGAACGTGTTTTCGATCGTGCGCGCGGCAAGCTTGCGTCCCCTCCGAAGGTCCCCACCCTGCGCGGCCGCGCTGCCCTTGGGGGCCGTGCGGCGGAGGTGTTCGTGGATGGTTGCGTCG
This sequence comes from Myxococcales bacterium, assembly GCA_020351445.1. GTDB lineage: Bacteria > Myxococcota_A > Polyangia > Polyangiales > Houyiibacteriaceae > SG8-38. The sequence goes on along the minus strand of CP070713.1, from coordinate 1,970,038 downwards.
GTCACGGTCGCGGCGGGCATGTCGAACTCCGCCTTGACCCGGCCGAGCGCTTCGTGGGCGACGTCCGGCGCCGGATGAAGCGCCGCGATGAACTCTCCGTCCTCGACCACGCGCACACCGGCCACCTTACGGGCTCCCGACGTGTCAACGCTCTTCAGCTTCGCTCCGTGCGCGGGCGGTCGCAGGATCTTCGCGTACAGCATGCGCGGTAGGCGGATGTCAGCGGCGTATTTGGCTGCGCCGGTCACCTTCTCGAGCGAGTCCCGGCGAAGCATCGGCCGACCCATGATGCGAAACTCAGAGACATCCTTGAGCTCGGGCTTGACCGCGAGGTGTCGGGCGATGGATTCGCCTTTGGCGAGCGCGCCGTAGCTGACGCGTTTCTTGGGGTTCTTGCGGTCGAAGATCACGCCATCTCGTGCCTTTAGTTGCGACGTCGCCACGTTCAGCGATTCCGATGCGAGCTCCAACAGAACGCCACGAGCCTCGGCTGCGGCGCTACGCAGTAACGGGCCAAAGGCGCGGGTCGTCAGCGAGCCCCATGTCCCCATGTCCCACGGACAAAGATCGGTGTCGCCCATCACCATGTCCACCGCCTCGTACGAAACGTCTAGCTCGTCAGCCAACATCTGCGCGAGGGAGGTGATCGGGCCCTGACCCATCTCGATCTTGCCGGTCAAACAAGTCACGCGCCCATCTGCGGCGATTCTCAAAAAAGCATTGAAGTCGGTTGGCACTCGGCCGCCGCGCGTTTCGGCCTCGACGACGGCACCGAGCGGACCGCCAAACCCGACGAATACGACGATTCCGCCACCAACGCGCTTGAGGAACTCGCGGCGCGATTGGAGCTGCTGTGCGTGAATCGTCAGCTCTTCGTTCGTATCCATGGAGTCACTTCCCGGCAGCCGACTGGATCGCATCGATGATGCGTGCGTGGGCACCACAACGGCAAAGGTTGCCGTCCATGCCGCGCACGATCTCTTCGCGCGAGGGCTTTCGTTTCGACCGAAGCAGGCCAGCGGCCGTGAGAATCATGCCCGGTGTGCAGAAACCGCACTGAAGGGCATCGTGTTCGATGAACGCTTTTTGAAGGGGGTGTAGGCCGCCGTCGTTCGCCAGACCCTCGATTGTCACGACTTCCTTGCCGCGCACGCTGTCGAGCGGCGCGGTGCAGGCGTGAACGGGACGGTCGTTGACCAGGACCGTGCACGCGCCGCACACACCGTACCCGCAACCGAACTTCGTGCCCGTCAGCTCCAGCTCCGTTCGAAGCGCCCAAAGCAGCTTTCGGCTACCATCTAGTTCGAGGCGAACCCGCTTCCCGTTGAGTGTGAAGGAGATCCTGTCGGGCATGGCGTCCTCTCGTCTGGCAGGGGACCCTCCTGCCTACCCTAAGGCATATGCGAAGCGATGTCTTCCGATGACGCCGGCGCGCCGGGATTGCCAGTTGCGTTGCCGGATGCATGTTTTGCACTTGGAGCCGCTTAGGCGCACGGAATGCGCGACGCGCGGATGCGTTATCGTTCGCCCGCCTGCTTGCGCATGTTCGCTACAAAGCCTTGGTGGTCGTCGCGCAGGCCGGCATAGCGGGGAGATCCCCGCAATTCGGGAGCCGAAGGCGCCAACTCGCAGACGTCGCCCGATTCACGGCTTCGCAGGTCGGAAAACTGGCACGAGCCTCGCATGCATCCCCCCCCGGGAGGTGCGCCATGGGACATATGAGTCAACTCAAGCAGGAGTATCGGGCGCTGATGGAGCGCCTCGACCATCACGCAGTTGCGATGCCGAGGCCCGAGGATGAGCGGGCGCTGGAAGGCTGGCGCGAGCTGCTCGAGATCATGTACAGCCCCGAGGAGGCGGCGCTGGCATCTCGGATGCCCATGGTGCCAACCTCACTGAGCCGGCTGGCCCGTCGCTTCGACCTGCCGGAAGACGAGCTGCGGGACAAGCTCGAGCCACTTTGCGACAAGGGCCTGGTCATGGACCTGGTCAGCCCGAACAGTGGCAAGACCAAGTATCTCCTGGCTCCGCCCGTCATCGGCTTCTTCGAATTCTCGATGATGCGGGCCCATGACATGTTCGACAAGCTGGCCGTCGCAAAGGCCTTGGACGCCTACATGCACGGCGATGACACCTTCGCCAGGGAGGTCTTCGACAACGACACCGTCGTCGGGCGGGCTATGGTCCACGAAGATGTGCTGGCCGCAAACATTCCGGATGTGCTCGACTGGGAGCGTACGACCAGCCTCATCCGGGAGGCCGACCAGCTCGCAGTCACCCACTGCTACTGCCGCCACAAAGCCGAGCATCTGGGCAAGGCTTGCGAGATCCCCCAGGAGATCTGCCTTTCCCTCAACGGCGGGGCGGACTTCGTCATCCGGCGTGGCTTCGGCCGCCAGATCCACGCGAGACGCCGGGACCCGAGGTGCGCCGTGGCGCGCGCCGTGTGTTCACCTGGCGGAACGCGATCCTCGCAGGAGTTGCGATGCTCGCGGTGCTCGTGGTCTCGGTCACCACGTACTTGGCGCTGCGGGAGGCGGGTGTCGGCCCGTTCGGGACGCTGCTGACGAGGGGCGTGCTGGAGGAGCGTGACCGCATCGTCTTGGCTGACTTCGAGAACCAGGCGGGCGATCCGCGGATCGCCGTTGTAGCGACGCAGTGGTTCCGCACCGCTCTGTCTCAGTCGACAGCGGTCCAAGTGGCCGGCCAGGAGTATGTCGCCAATGTGCTCCTCCGGATGGAACGCCTCCTGTTCATTGAGGGCGTGGTTCTTGACGAGGAGGGTCACCCCGTCCCCCACGCAGACGTGGATTACGCAGACCTCGGCGAGGAGCCGAGCCTGGACCAGGACGGTGACATCTTGTACGCCGCCCGGGCGCTGTGGGTCTTAGGGAAGACGGACGACGAAGGGCGCTTTCGCCTTCACGTAGACGAACCCGATGTTGTCGCCG
>CP070713.1:1962400-1966987 GCA_020351445.1 Myxococcales bacterium | reverse complement strand
TCCTGAAGCGCTCCGGCGCCGTGCTGGATCAGCTTCGACGAATGGAGACCTGCGGCAAGCCCGTCGTGGCGGCGCTCAACGGCGTGACGCTCGGCGGCGGTTACGAAATCGCGCTTGCTTGCCATCGGCGGATCCTCGTCAATCAGCGGCACGCGCAGGTCGGGTTACCCGAGGCGGGCCTCGGTCTGATGCCTGGCGCTGGCGGTACGCAACGGCTTCCGCGGCTGATCGGTGTTCAAGGTGCGCTTGGCCTGATCATGCAGGGCAAGCAACTCGGTCCGGACAAGGCGCTCGAAAAGGGCCTGGTCGACGAGCTGGTCGAACCGCAGGATCTGATCCCCGCCGCGAAGAAGTGGATCCAAGAGGTTGGTCACGCAACGCAGCCCTGGGATGAGAAGCGGTACAAGGTGCCTGGCGGCGGCGCAGACTCGGTCACGTTTGCGCAGACGCTGATGGGCTCCAACGCGATGACCCACGCGAACACCTATGGGAACATGCCCTCGCAGCAGGCGATCCTGCAGTCGGTGTACGACGGACTCGGACTTCCGATGGACCGCGCAGGCAAGGCGGAGATCCGACAGTTCATTCGCGTGCTTCAAGATCCGACCGCGCGCTCCATGTTGCGGACCCTGTTCTTCAGCCTCCAGGAGTGCCAGAAGGGCGCTCGTCGGCCGAAGGACGTGCCACGGTTCGACGTGAAAAAGGTCGGGATCATCGGTGCGGGCTTGATGGGGCAGGGCATCGCGCACGTTTCGGCCAAGGCCAAGATCGACGTCGTATTGCTCGACCGTGACCTAGCTAGCGCCGCACGAGGCAAGGACAAGGTTGCCAAGACCCTCGACCGGCGCCTTCAGAAAGGCCGCACGACCGCGGAGCGCGTCGAAGCGATTTTGAGCCGAATCAAGCCGAGCGAGGATTACAATGACTTGAAGGGCTGCGACGTCGTCGTCGAGGCCGTCTTCGAGGACCGCGAAATCAAGGCCAAGGTCACCAAGGCTACCGACGAGCAGCTCACTGACAATGCGATCCTCGCGTCCAATACCTCCGGTCTGCCGATCACCGATCTCGCAAAGGCGTCGAGCCGGCCGCAGAACTTCATCGGCCTTCATTTCTTTTCGCCTGTCGAGCGGATGCAGATGGTCGAAATCGTCGTCGGCAAAGAGACGTCGGACGAAACCCTCGCCAAGGCGTGGGACTACATCCTCAAAATCAAGAAGGCGGGCATCGTCGTCAATGACAGCCCGGGCTTCTACACCAGCCGCGTCTTCGGCACCTTCATCTCCGAAGGCAATCATCTCCTGGTAGAGGGTGTGACTCCGGCGTTGATCGAGAATGCCGCAAAGTCCGCAGGCATGCCGATGCCTCCTCTGGGCATTTCCGATCAGGTCGGCCTCGGTACGATGTACAAGGTCGCCAAGCAGGCCGAGAAGGACGCCGCCGCCTCCGGTGAGAAGTGGGAGCCTTCGCCAGCGCAAGCGATCATCGCCTCGTTGATCGAAGATCACGACCGATGGGGTGCCTATCCTCCCCCCAAAGAAGACGGCACGCCTCGCACACCCGGTGGATTCTACGACTACCACGAAGGTGGCAAGAATCTGTGGCCGGAGCTCGGCTCTGCGATGGGCCGCTGGATCGAAAGCGCCGATCAGCAGCCGACTGCTGACATCGTCAAACGACGCTACTTGTTCGTGCAGTGTTTGGAAGCGGCGCGCTGCCTCGAGCAAGGCGTGATAAGCGACGTCCGCGATGGCGATGTCGGCGTGATCATGGCGGTTGGCTTCCCAGCCTTCACCGGCGGGCCGTTCACGTACATCGACAACTATGGAGTGGCTGAGTTCGTTCGAGACGCGGACGAGCTGAGTGCACGCTACGGCGAGCGCTTCGAGCCCCCCAAGTTGCTCCGCGACATGGCGGCCGAGCGCCGATGCTTCTATTCGTAGCGGCCGACGACGCGTTGATCGCTAGCGGTATCCCGCAGCTTGGAGCGTGAACAGTCGGGCGTATTGTCCGTCTCGTTTCATCAGTGTCTCGTGGGTCCCCCGTTCGGTCACCCGTCCGCGTTCAAGCACGACGATCTCGTCAGCCATACGCACTGTGGAGAACCGATGCGAGATCAGAATGACCATCTTGTCCTTCGCGAGGCGACCGAAACGCTCGAACACGGTCGCCTCCGCTTCCGCGTCCATCGACGCGGTTGGTTCGTCGAGGACGAGGATGTCCGCATCGTCTCGCATGAACGCGCGTGAGAGCGCTACCTTTTGCCATTGGCCGAGGGACAGCTCGTGGCCGTCGTCGAACCAGCGCCCGAGCTGCGTTTGGTAGCCCTCGGGGAGACGCTCGATGAATTCATGCGCCATGCCCTTGTGGGCCGCGGTTTGCCATCGATCCGGGTCGCTGAAGTCTCGCACGTCTCCGACGCCGACGTTCTCGCCCGCCGCCAGTTGGTATCGCACGAAGTCCTGGAAGATCACGCCCACCCGCTTTCGGAGCACGTCGAGGGCCCATGCGTCGAGCTCAAGCCCATCGAGCAGGATGCGGCCCTGGGTCGGCCGATAGAGCCTCGTCAGGAGCTTGATCAGCGTGGTCTTCCCGGCGCCATTCTCGCCGACGAGCGCTAGTTTCCGTCCCGGGTGCAAGTGTAGGCTCACGTTCTGAAGTGCCGGCGTTTCGACGCCCGGATAGGTGAAGCTCACGTTCTCGAAACGAATGCCGTCGCCGGGCTTTGGGCCTACGGTCGCGGAACCCCCTTCGTCGGGCGCTTCGTATTCGAGGTACTCGTAGAGGTTCGATAGGTAAAGGCTGTCCTCGTACATCCCACCGATCGACGTCAGGATCGACGCCAAGGCAGCCTGCCCCTGCTTGAACACCAGCAGGTACATCGTCATGTCGCCAAGCGTGATGCGCTTTGCGATCGTTTCGAGGGCGATCCACGCGTACGCGCCGTAGAAGGCCACCGTGCTCAAGAGCCCGAGCACGAAGCCCCACACGCCGCGTTTCAGCGTGAGCGCGCGATCCTCGGCGTACAGCTCGAGAAAGATGTCGCGATACCGATCCAGGAACACCGGCCCGAGATCGAAGAGCTTGACCTCTTTGGCGAAATCCTCTCGGGCGAGGAGGACCTCGAGGTAGTTTTGCTTTCGGGTTTCGGGCGCACGCCACGTGAACAGCCGAAACGCGTCTGCCGAGAAACGGGTCTCTACGAAGAACGAAGGGATCGCCGCAACGACCAACACCGCGAGCGCCCACACGGAGAGCTGCAACAGGAGCCCGCTGTACGCGATCAACGAGAACGAATGCTGAGCGAGCTGGAAGCTGCGCATCACCAAGCTGAGCGGCCGTTGAGATGCCTCGCGGCGCGCGCGTGTCATGCGGTCATAGAGCTCGGAGTCTTCGAATGCGGCCAGGTCGAGGGTCAGGGCCTTTTCGAGAATCATCTCGTTCACCCGTTGTCCGAGGAGAGCGCGCAAGAGCTGTTGGCACGTCGTCAGTCCCTTTTGCGCGCCTGAGAGCACCGCTATGAGCCCGAGCTCCACCACGACCCAGATCAGCGCCGTGCGTTGATCAGCGGCTGCGCCGGTTTCGGCTGCAAGGACGACGGCATCGACGATCAGCTTGCCGACCCAGGCTGCCGCGGCCGGAAGAACGCCGGCGACCAAGCTCAAGAATCCAAGGACAAAGCTCAGGCCGCGACTCGTCGTCCACACGAGCGTCACGCCATGCTTCAGCTGACGAAACACGCCGAGCAGCTTCGGTCGGTCGAGGCGAGGTCGCGAATCCATCGGCCGAGTCTAGAGCGTTGGTCTCCGCGCGCCATAGCCCCCGAGCAGGCTCCATGGTACGAACCTGCAAGCACAATTGGCTCATGGCGGAGCGACACACAGGTCCACGGATTCGAAAGGTCCCGGCTGGCGACAACCGCCAGCGTCTGGTTTGCCCGGATTGCGACTACGTAGCCTACGAGAACCCCAAAGTGGTCGTAGGTGTGGTCGCAACATGGGAGGACAAGCTCCTGATGTGCAAAAGGGCGATCGAGCCGCGCCGCGGCTACTGGACGTTACCCGCTGGCTTCATGGAGCTGGGCGAAACCCCCGAAGAGGGCGCGGCACGCGAGGCCTGGGAAGAAGCGCGCGCCGAGCTCGAGATCATCGACCTGCTCGCGGTCTATAGCATCCGCCACATCAGCCAGCTTCAGCTTTTCTACCGTGCCCGCCTGCTATCGCCAGACGTGTCCGTGGGGCCGGAAAGCGAAGAGGTGGGGTTGTTCACCTTCGACAGCTTGCCGGCAAACGATTTGGCGTTCCCTTCGGTGCACTGGGCGATCGAACATTTCCAGCAAGTGCGTGGGGCGGACACCTTCCCACCTTTCCGAAACCCGGCAGGGCGAACCGGCGACATGCGGCGTGGCCGCTGAGACACGAGCGCGTCCAGGCGGACACGTCGCGGTTGGTGCGCGCCCCGAAAACCTCGCAAATTTCGCATGGCACGGGGTGTGCTCTGTCGTAGCTTAGGAGGTTCCATGAACATGAAGCACATACTCATTCTGACCGTCACTGCTCTCTCGCTGACGGTATTCGGTTGCACCGAAAC
>CP070713.1:1957920-1962300 GCA_020351445.1 Myxococcales bacterium | reverse complement strand
CCTTTCGCTATCGCTGGTCCGACGATCCGTCCGACGAGACAGCCTGGAGCGAGCCAGAGCCGCTGGGACCCGCTGACACCTATCCCAGCCTGGCAGTGGATTTCGCCGGAACCCTACACCTGGCCCACCGGGAGCGGGGCACGACAGTCCGCAATGGATTCGGTGGGTGGACCACTCGTACTCGTTCCCATCGTCGACGAGACGCGCCCGGACCGGATTGAGATCGACGTACGCAGTTGCGATGGCGAGGTGACTCTCGGATTTCATCGGCCGCGAGTAATATCGCTGCTCGAAGAGCTTCCCTGTGGTTTGATAACGCTTGTTGCGAACCTGGGCGTACCTTTGCGCGACACGCTTCACGAACGTTCCGAGAGCGTCCTCTCTGAAGGGCGTCGCGAGCAGATGAACGTGGTTCGGCATGAGGCACAGTGCGTGCGCGCTCATGTTCGAGCGCGTGAGCTGACCGCTCATCAGCGCGAGAAAAAAGAGATAGTCACGCGGGTACGAGAACAGTCGTCGTCGGTTGTTCCCGCGCAGAACGATGTGATGCGGAACGCCTTCTAAGACTTGGCGGGCTGCTCTTGGCATGCCCCCTTCATCGGTCATTCGGTATGATCGTTGCGATCTTTGCCGGAGAAGCGACGTGGTTTCGGGGGGTTAGGGGGGTGGAGAGTGTCCCTTATCGCGCGGCGCCGCGCTTTAGTTCCGTGAGGACTAGCTTGGCGACGGATTTTAGGGTTTCGAAGACGCCTTCGCCGGTGGTGGCGACCGCGTTGAAGTCGGGGACGTCGCCTGTGTTGAGCAGGTGTCGGAGCTCCGCGACCGGAGAGATGTTCGGCATGTCGCGTTTGTTGTACTGGATGACGTAGGGGAGGGTGTCGAGATTGTAGCCCTGCTCCGCGAGGTTGGTGCGGAGGTTATCCATCGATTCGATGTTGGCCTCGGCGCGGAGCATCTGCGAGTCCGCGACGAAGACGACGCCATCGACGCCCTTCAGAATCAGTTTTCGGCTTGCGTCGTAGAAGACCTGGCCGGGGACCGTGTAGAGATGGAAGCGCGTCTTGAAACCGCGAATCTCGCCGATCTCGAGGGGAAGGAAGTCGAAGAACAGTGTTCGCTCGGTTTCCGTCGCAAGCGAAATCATCTTGCCCTTCGCATCCGGATTGGTGCGATTGTAGATGTACTGCAGGTTGGTCGTTTTACCGCACAAGCCCGGACCGTAGTAAACGATCTTGCAGTTGATCTCGCGCGATAAGTAGTTGATGAAAGACATCCCCCCAGGCCTCTCCTAGTCAATCATTGAACAAGTTGTCGATGTCGTCATCGGTTATTTCCGCGAACGGTGAGTTCTGGAAAGGATCCTGTGCCTTGGCCATGACCATCTCGAAGATCCTAGTCAGCTGTTCGTTGGCTCGCTTCACGCGCAATCGCACCAGGCCCAAGCTTGTCCGATTATCGAAGATGACGACAAGAATCACACGACCACTGACCACCTGAATATGAACGTTCTGCCGGACCCCCTCGTGGTATTGCGTCGCGAACTCCTGCTCCCGCAGCAGCTGCGCGATGCCTCCTGTCGCCGCGATATTACCCGCCGCCAGCGAAGCGAGGGAAGTGGTATCGAGATCCCCAGTGTCGCCCGACGCGCTGATCAGCTGACCGTTCTTGTCGACGACGAAGACCACACGCGCGTTTGCATCCTGGACCAGCCTGTCGGTCACGGCTTGGACCTGGGCAAACTCCTCCTCGTACATCACCATCTGGGGGCTTGCCATGTTTTGAGCCGTGCTCCTTCGCCTTCTTCAGTGCTATGAGTTCCTAGCAGAGGGGCCGTCGCCGGTAAAGATTTACGGCCCCACCGCTTCCAGCATAACAAGCCGTCACTATAGGCAAAAACGATGCTTCGGTTAGTCCTCCGCTCGATTCGCAATCTGCTGTGCGTGCCGCTCCTACCATTGTGGGCGATCGCCCGTTGGCTGTCGCGACCCAAGGGGCGCTGGATCGTCGTGCGCCTCAAGCCTCGGCTCGTGGAGGCCCGCCAACCGCTTCCGTGGCTCCGCAGGCTGCTCGATGCCGGCTCGATACGGCGCACGTCGTCTTTGGCTGCCGTTCGCCGACTTGCTGATTATGCGATCAGCGATTCCCGTATCGACGGGGTCGCCTTCGTCCTGCCGCCGCTTCACGCTGGCTGGTCGGTCAGCGTCGGGCTCCGAGAGCAGATCCTCCGACTGCGGGACGAGGGCAAAGGCACCGCCGTGTTGCTGCCCCGAGGCGGTGGGCACCGGGCGCTCTATGTTGCCTCGGCGGCCGAGCGCATCTACCTCGCGCCGCAGGCGACCATCACGCTACTCGGTCTTTCCGCGCAATCTCACTATGTGAAGCCGCTTCTCGATCGGGTCGGCGTGGAGGTCGAGCCGTTTGCCCGCAAGGAATACAAAACCGCGGCCGAGCGGCTGAGCCGCGACTCGATGAGCGAGCCCCAACGCGAGCAACTCCAAGCCTTGATCGACGGACACACCACAGCGTTCCTCGACGCGCTTTCGGAGCGCACCGGCACGGCGCCCGAGGAAACACGCACGCTGTTCGACGCGGGCGTCTTCCGCGGACAACGCGCGATCGAGGCGCGCCTTGCCGACGCGTTGGCGTACGAAGACGAGCTTCCCGACAAGCTCGGAGTCGACGCGAAGAAGGGGATCATCGAAGGCGACCGCTACCTCCGCTTCAAAGAAGCCAAGCTCTTCCGTCCGCTGCGACGTCCGCCATACATCGCGGTCGTGGCGATCAAGGGAGCCATCTCGGAGTCCGGTGCGCCCACAGCCCGGCGGGGATCCGTCGTGGCAGCCTTGCGTCATGCGCGGCAGGACCGCCGCGCGCTTGGCGTCTTGCTTTGGGTCGATTCTCCCGGAGGCTCGGCCGAAGCGTCGGACCTGATCCACCGCGAGGTCGTGCGGGTCAAGGAAAAGAAGCCCGTCGTCGCCTACTTCGGCGAGGTCGCCGCCAGCGGTGGGTACTACGTCGCGGCCCATGCGAACGCCATCGTCGCGCAGCCGCTCGGCCTCACGGGCTCCATCGGCGTCGTCTCCGCTCGGCTGCTGGCATCGCGGCTTCTGGATCGCGTCGGGATTCGCACGGAGGTCCTGCGAACGGGCCCGCACGCGGATGTCTTTTCGCCGCACCGCCCGCTCACCGACGAGGAGCGCAGCCTGATGAACCGGGAGCTCGACGCGTTTTACGATTCCTTTGTCGCTCTGGTGGCCGACGGGCGAGGACGGCCCGTCGAGGACATCGAGCCCCTGGCGCGCGGCCGCGTCTGGCTTGCAGCGGACGCCCATCACCATGGTCTGGTCGACGAGCTCGGGGGCATGGATGCCGCCCTCGAGCAGCTGAAGGACCGCATCGACGTCCCCGCGCCTCTGCGCGAACGCCTGCGCCCCATGATGGTCGCGAGCTATCGGCTCGAGCCTCCGCCGCCCGCCGCGCAGCTCGGCCTCGATGGCTCGGTCTTCGAGAGCCTCCGGGATTTGGCTCTGCTGCTCTCGGAAGGCCCAGCCGTCCTCTACCACGCGATTTCCATCCCCAAAATACGCTGAGCCACGCTGAACCGCCGAAATTACGCTTTCGCCCAAGGGTCGTTTATCGTGAGGACGGGGAGGGACTCGATGAAGGCAAAGCATATAGCGTTGGCCCTGTTGCTCGGGGTCATCCTCGGCTGCGGGGGCTCTCAAAAGCCGAAAGCCGGCCCGCTGCCCGAGGGAGCGACCTTCTACGGGGTCTGGCAGTCACCGCAGTATGGCAACATGCACCTGTGCCAGAGCGGCAAACAGGTCATCGGCGACTACGTCAAGCACGAGCGCGCGGGGCGAATCCAGGGTGACGTCGATGGCGACCTGCTGGTCTTCCGATGGGAGGATCGCCGGGAGCTCGTAGCGGGCAAGCCACAGGTCCGCCAAGGAAGAGGCTACTTCCGCATCCAGATCGGCGAGGACGGTGATCAGTACATCAAGGGCGAGTGGGGTATGGACGACGACTTGTCCGGAGGCGGCCCTTGGAACGCCGTCAAGCTCCGTAAGGGGCAGCCTGACCGATGCACGGGGGTCGACGAACCGGTCACGCTCGAGGACAAGCCGCACCCCTGGGACGAGGAAGACGTTCCGAAAGACTAGGCTGCCGATTCGGCGGGCGGGCAGAATACGACCGAGCAGCGCTTGCGCCGCTCGGCGCTGAGGCGTGCGCACAGCTCGGCGAGGTCGTCGTCGTAGTCTACGACCAGGCCTGCGGTGGCTTCACCCGCTTCGTTGTACGCGCAACCGTCGAGCGCGACCCACCGGCCCTGCCACGTCGCGTCGCGGCAGATGTCCTCCCAGGCCATCGGATCGGATT
>CP070713.1:1954797-1957820 GCA_020351445.1 Myxococcales bacterium | reverse complement strand
GCCCAACTGATTAGAAAGACCCTCCCATGCGAAAATCCATGTCTTTTGTCGGAGCGCTGGTCGCTCTGTCCCTCGCTATCGTCGGGCCCGCCATCGCGGAAGATCCGGAGTTCGTCATGGAGGTCGGCACCGTGGCTCCCACGGGAAGCCCTTGGGCCGAGCAACTCCAGCGGTTCAAGTCGGAAGTTCAGGAAAAGACCGAGGGGCGGCTTAAAGTGAAGCTTCGACTCGGACGCGGGAACGAACGTTCCCTTGCGCGTCGTGTGCAGATGGGAAGTATGCAGGCGTTCGCCGGCTCCGTCGGTGGCATGAGCTCGATCGTGCGAGAGGTCAACGTCATCGAGGCACCGTACGTGTTCGAGAGCTTCGAGATGGCCGACAAGGCGCTCGACGATCCCGAGGTGACCAACCAGGTCAGGAAGGTCCTTTCAAAGCGCGGGCTGATCTTCGGAATCTGGGCCGAGAACGGCTACCGTTCATACTTCAGCAAACAGAAGATCCGCAAGCTGAGCGACATGAAGGGCATTCGATTCCGTTCCCAAGAATCGATGGTGCATGTCGAAACCTACGAGGCCTTTGGCGCGACCCCAGTGCCCATCGACAACGGTAACACGCTCATGAGTGTGCAGACCGGGGTGGTGGACGGGTTCGACAACACGCCGCTCTTTGCGATGTCCGCCAGCTGGTATCAGGGTCTCAAGGAAGGGGAGCGCCACATTTTCCTCAGCCGGCACTGCTATCAGCCGGCGCTCCTCGTCTACTCAAAGAAGTGGTTCGAAACACTTCCGGAGGACTTTCAGAAGATCATCACCGATCTCGACCACGAGCTGACCGTCTGGGGGCGGACCCAGGTTCGAAAGATCGAGCCCGTCTTGCTCAAGAATCTGAAACGCTATGGATACGACATCCACGACCCGAGCGCACAGGAGCTCGCCCCCTTCAAGGCTGCGCAGAAAGGCGTGCCCGACCGCGTGGCCAAGGAGATGGGGCCAGAGGGGGTTGCGCTCCTGAAGGCGATCCGCAAGACGTTCTGAGCGTTGACTCCATGACCAGGAACGTTCTCCGAAGCGCGGGCAGCACGCCCCCGAATCAGCTCCTGAAGGCTCGGCAAATGCTCGGCAAATACCGAATCCGAAGGCGCATTGGGGCCGGTGCATTTGCCACCGTCTACGAGGCGTACGACACGATCGAGGGGATCCCCGTTGCGCTCAAGGTCCCGCACCGCGACCAGCTCGATAAGGACTCTCTCAACCTAATCCATCGTGAAGTTCGACTGACCGCACGATTGGAGCACGAGAACATTCTGCCGCTTCGCAATGCGATGATGATCGATGGGTACTTCGTCATTGCGACCCCACTCGGCGAGCATACTCTTACCGACCGCTTACGATACCGCCTAGGCCCGAAGACCGCGTTGTCTTACGCCGAGCAGTTGATCGACGCGCTCGCGTATGCGCACGAGGTTCGAGTGATCCACTGTGACATCAAGCCGGACAACGTCATTCTGTTTCCGGGAGGTCTGGCTCGCTTGGCTGATTTCGGTATCGCGAAAGTCGCGCTCAGAACGCGCACGATCATGGGCTCGGGGCAAGGCACCGTGGGCTACATCGCGCCCGAGCAGGCGATGGGAAAACCGTCTTTTCGGTCCGACGTGTTCTCGATGGGCTTGGTGATCTACCGGATGTTCGCCGGCGAGCTGCCGGCGTGGCCGTTTGACTGGCCGTTGCCCGGCGCAGAAAGGCTTCGCCGCACGGTCAGCCGCGATTTCGTCAGCTTCCTTCGTCGCTCCATTGAAGTCCGCGAGCGCAAACGGTTTCGCGACGGCGTGCAAATGCAGAAGGCTTTCCAAGCGGTTGCGCCCAGAGCGCTTCGAGGGTCCACGGGCGGCAGGAGAGCGGAACTGTGAGCGAAGCCCACATCTTTGCGGATGTGGACATGGCGCGCTGCGAGCGCTTCGAGCTCGGAGGAGGCGAAGCCGCGGTGATGAGCATTCGCAAGCCAGGACGGGAAGGGCCCAATGAAGACGCTGCGGCGCTGATTTCCCTCGGCGAGCAGGCTGGCGTTGCCGTGGTGTCCGATGGTGCCGGAGGGCATCCGGGTGGGGAAGAGGCAGCGGCGCTCGCTGTGCGGGCGGTGTGCGATTCCGTGGTGGAGCTTGGAGAAGACCTTCAAAACCTTCGCGGCGCGATCATCAACGGGTTCGAGTCAGCCGACCGCGCGATCTCCGCCCTCGGGACCGGCGCAGCAGCTACGCTCGCGGTCGTCGAGATCCAGGGTACGAACATGCGTGCCTACCATACGGGCGACTCGATGGTGCTGGTGACCGGTCAACGCGGGCGGATCAAATGGCTGACCATCCCGCACTCTCCGGTCGGCTACGCGGTCGAGGCCGGCTTGTTGGATCGCGGGGAGGCACTCCACCACGAGGACCTTCATTTGGTGTCCAATCTTCTGGGCACGCAGGACATGCGCATCGAGCTCGGTGCCACGGTCAGCCTGGCGCCCCGCGACACCGTGGTCTTGGCGAGCGACGGGCTCAGTGACAATCTCCACTTGGACGAGATCGTCAACCGTGTGCGGAAGGGACCGCTTGGTCGAGCCGCGGACGAGATGGCCGCGCTCGGGCGAAAACGCATGGAGACCCCTACCGAAGGGGCCCCCTCCAAACCCGATGATCTCACCTTCATTGCGATCCGAAGGCGTCGAGGAGCCTAACTCTCACCGGTACCGGCATTGGCACTCGCACTGTACCACCGGAGAGCGGCCCGCGCTGTGCCGCACATCGCGAGCCGTTCTCCTATGTAGAAGTCGACGTACGGCGCGGCTCGAAGTGACCCTATCTCGTGAGAGGAGTCGTCCATAGGGGATCGGGAAAACGCGACATGGGATGGAGTCGGCGTGTGAGTGACAATCGGCAATACAGCACGCCGCTCCGATTGGCGCGAGCTCCGAGGGGCGGCTTGCGTGGCCCAAGCTCCCCAGTGCATCCGGCCACATTTGCAAGCCGCCCCGTCCGGCGGAAT
>CP070713.1:1951620-1954697 GCA_020351445.1 Myxococcales bacterium | reverse complement strand
TGGCGAACCGCGCCCTAGCGAATGTAATAGCCCGAGACTCGAAAGACGCCGTCCTGGTCGCGCATGGGGGTGACGGTCTCGATTGCATCCGCTTTGTTTTGAAACTTCGTCTGGTACTGAATGACGACGTACTCGCCGTCGAGCGCACCAGGGAGCTTCGTCGTGTACTCTGCGGAGCCAACCGTGCGGCTCAGCACCGGCCCCAACGGGCCACGGACGCCCGCCGTCTGTCTTTCCCATTGCTCCTTGGGCACCACGTTCCTGAAGTACGCGCACGCCTGCTCCCAACTGTCGCCGTAGCGACCGGCATCGACGACTTCCAGCCAGGCATTGCTTGCCGCGATGCCTTCGTCGGTGGCTGCTCCGCCTGACTTCTCCTTCGCAGTGCAGCCCATGATCACGAGGCCGAGCAGACCGATTGTGATGAACCGAGTACCCATTAAAGACCTTCCCCAGGTTCAAGCTTGCGCCTAGACGCTGCGGCGTGTCCACTTCGAGTGTACAATGCGGCTTACCCCACCCTGCTTTGCGGAATTGAGCCTTCCGTGCTTCGGCATACTCGACCGTTGAAGCGGGTGACCTTTGGTCTTTTCGGGAGTATTCTGTTTTACTCCGAGCGCTCAGAGAGCTGACCATGAATTTGGAACGAGTGATCTTCGGGTTCTTCATCCTGCTCGCGTTGACGCTGAATGTCGTTTTCGTGATGGGAGACATCGACAACGTCGAGCACCACAGTGTGTGGATTCTGACGATCGCGATCATCATCAACATAGTCGCGACCGCGTTGAAACTGGGCGATCGCACTCAAGTCGGTGCGTTGCTGCTGGCATCGAGTCTGGTCGCCGATCTGTTGTTGATCGCCGCGCGCATCGTATGGGTGGTCGCCGAAGAAGACACTGCAATCGGTCCGGGCGCCGAGGCGATGGTTACTGTCGTCTCTTTGGCCATCGGTGCGCTGGTGGCGAATATTGCATCGGCGGCAATTCTGATCGGGGATACCCTCATGTCACGTCGCTAGAGGGGCAGCATGGCTACGTCCGAGCTCGATCGAGTGACTATGATCGTTCTTCGCTATCTGCGGAGACCGTTTCTCGTCATCGTTTTGGTCTATGCCGTCGCTATTACCGGGATGGCGCTGATTCCCGGCCAAGATGCCGACGGCAATCCCGAGCACATGAGTCTCTTTCACGCGTTCTACTTCTTCACTTACACCGCGACGACGACGGGCTTTGGTGAAATACCCAATGAGTTTACCGACGAGCAAAGACTCTGGGCGATCTTCTGTCTCTATACTGGTGTCGTTGCTTGGTTCTATGCCATCGGATCAACCGTTCGATTGTTTCAAAACCCGCACTTTGCCCAAGCAGTGACTCAGCGCGCTTTTGCGCGGACCGTGCGACGAATTTCGGAACCGTTCTTTCTCATATGCGGCTTCGGTGACACCGGAAGTCTGCTGGCACGGGGACTCAGTGATCACCGTCTAGGCGCGGTGGTCATCGACAGTGATCCGGAGCGCATCAGGGCTCTGGGGTTGAGGGACTACAGCATCAGGATGCCGGGGTTGTGTGCTGATGCCAGCGTCCCGAAGCACTTGGTCGACGCAGGCGTGCGAGAGCGCAATTGCAAGGCTGTGGTCGTGCTCACCGGTAGCGAAGACCTCAATCTAAAGATTGCGATCATGGCAAACTTCTTGAATCCGGGGATTCGGGTCATCTGTCGTTCGACCTCGCCGCGGCACGAGGAGCACTTGAGAGAGCTCGAAGGCGTGGCGGTCATCGATCCGTTCGAGCTTTTTGGGCAGCTCCTCGGCTTGGCGATTACCAATCCATCGCTACACAACTTGAATGGCTGGCTAGTGCGAGCGCGCGGCGTCCAGCTGGGGGTCCCGTTAGACGCCCCCACCGGGGATTGGATCATATGCGGCTATGGCCGCATGGGGCGATGGTTGCACACACATATGGCGGAGCAAGGCGTTCGCGCCATCGTCATCGATCCAAACCTCGATGAACATGACCGACCGGAACGCGCGATCCGCAAGTACGCCAGCCGCAGCACACTCAAGGAGGCAGGCATCGAACACGCGGCCGGCATTGTTGCCTGTATGGACAGCGATTCGGACAACCTGAGGATCTTGTTGAGCGCGCGGGCCTTGAACCCCGGTGCCTTTGCTCTTGCGAGACAGAACGACCACGAGAACCAACTCGCGTTTGATGCCACGCGTGCGGACGTCATCTTACAGTCCAGCCTCACCACTGCGCGGAGGATATTGAAGCTTCTGATCTCGCCGTTGATTCAAACGATGATCGACCATTTGCGCAGTGAAGGGCAGGAGCAAACGGAGCTGGTCGTTCGGCGTTTACAATCAGCCATTGGCAACCAAGCGCAGCATTTGTGGCGGGTAAACCTATGCTTGGAGGAGGCGATGGCAGCTACCGAGCTCCTGAGCAGCGGTGGGTCATTAGCCCTCGGGGACTTGATACGGGATCCGCATGCTTTGAGCAGCTCGCTCTCGTGCGTACCGCTTATCATTGAGCGCGCCGGCAAGCACATAGTTCTGCCGACCAATGCCGAAACGGTCCAGATTGGCGACGAGCTCGTGTTTTGCGGAACCGAGCGAAGCGAGCGTTTTTTGATGGCGACATTGAACAATCCGTACACGCTCCATTACGTGGTCACGGGAACGGATCCCCCGCGCGGCTATATTCTCGGTTGGTTAGCCAAAGCGAAGCCGTAGCGACCGGCTGCCATTCGGGTGCGGTCGAAGTCGAGCCGTCGCTGGCGAGGAATGTGCAAGGGGACGGTTCTCGGAATTTCGGAAGCCGGTCCGAGTTCCGAAATTCCGAGAACCGTCCCCACTAGGCGTGAGTCAGTTTGATGGGGAGGGAATTGGTCGGATGGGGGATGGGTACTGGTTGGAAGCGGGTTGGGCGGCGGCTTCTCAGGGTGACGGTGTAGCGGCGGAGGAATTGGTAGAGGAAGGCCTTGGCTTGCATGGTTGCAAGGTGGAAGCCGAGGCACATGTGGGCGCCTCCGCCAAAGGGATAGTAGAGGCCCGGGTGTTGTTTGTGCTCGGCGCG
>CP070713.1:1945876-1951520 GCA_020351445.1 Myxococcales bacterium | reverse complement strand
TCGCCGCGCCGGAGCTTTCGATACATCACCAGCGAATCGCGAAGAATTTCAAGCGCCTCTTCGCGCTCCTGCATGCCCTCGACGACGACCTCTTTGTGCTCGAGTGCCTTGTAGTCCTCGAAGAAGCGCTGAATTTCGCGAAGCTTGTGCTCGGGGAGGTCTGCGAGCTTCTTTCGCTCTCGATAGACGGGGTCGTTCGCGCTCACGGCGATGATCTTGTCGTCGATGCCCTTGTCATCCCGCATGCGCATCACGCCGATCGCGCGTGCGTTCATGATGGTGAGCGGCACCACCGCTTCTTGGCCAAGAACGAGGGCGTCAAGCGGGTCGCCGTCGTCACAGAAGCTTCGCGGCACGAAACCATAGTTGGCCGGGTAATGCACCGCACTATAAAGGACGCGATCGAGCTTCAGCAGGCCGCTTTCCTTGTCGAGCTCGTATTTGTTCTTGCTCCCAATCGGAACTTCGATGACGACCGGGAACGTTTCTTCGAGTTGATCTTCGTCGATGTAGACGTCGTGCCAGGGGTGCATGTTGGCTTTCCTTAGGCGCAAAGCGGCAGGCCTTCCACATCCACACCGCGCCAGCAAGGGTACCACGGACATTGAAGCCCCAAAAACGAGCCCTTCCCCAAACCTCCCAGGTTGAGCCCCACGACCCGCCCAGGACCTTCCCGGGTCCCAGGTTGGTTTTCACGAAACCCAACAGCCTTATGACCGACATCCGGGCATGTCCCTACCGCGCTGCGTTCTACCCAACACGACCTATCTTCTGACGCGACGGTGCATTGGACGGCGCTTTCTGCTTCGCCCAGACGGCGCCGTGAACAACATTTTCGCGTACTGCCTTGCCCGCGCCGCCGAGAAGTACGGGGTCGAGCTCCACGCGGCTTGTGTCATGAGCAATCACTACCACCTCGTACTGACGGATGTTCGAGGCGTGCTTCCCGACTTCACCGCTTGGCTCAACCGGCAGCTGGCCATGTGCATCAAGCGCCTGCGCAAGTGGGATGAAGTAGTCTGGGAGCCGAATGTGGCTTGCAGCGCGGTCGAGCTTTGCGGCGCGTCGGAGGTCCTCGACAAAGTCGCGTATGTCCTCCTGAACCCGGTCAGCGCCGAGTTGGTCCCAGCTCCGGAGAGCTGGCCCGGGCTTGTGACGACGGTGCGCGCTCTTCGTCGGGGTACGATGGCCACTGAACGACCCGGCGTGTGGTTCAAGAACCCTGCCCCAAGGAGCGCGACCCTCCGTTACACAACGCCATCATCTTTCGCGGACCACGAGCAATACCTCACGGCGCTCGAGAGCTTGTTAGCCGGCCGTCTCGAGCAGGTCAGAAGGAGGATGCGCCAGAACGGAAAGCGCTACCTTGGACGAGCCGGTGTTCGTAAGACCGCCGTCTCGGATCGTCCGGCGAAACCGAAGGAACGATTTGGTCGAAGCCCAACCTTTTCCGCACTCACGCGCTCACGATGGCTCGCCGCAGTCAAGAAGCTTCGCGCCTTCCGCGCAGCGTATCGGGCGGCGTACGAGGCGTGGCGGGAAGGGCGACGGGAGATCGAGTTCCCGTTGGGTACATGGTGGATGGTGGAACGCATCGGCGTCCCGGTTGCCACATAGTCGTCGTCAAACGAGGCGCTCGACCCGTTCACTTCCCACCGTTTCGGCGTGGGCCCCGTTTGGTCCGCGAACAGCGGACTCTCGCGATGCGGCTTGGCGTGCGTTGGTGCGTTGTCGGGGTCTAGAAGTCCGCAGATGGCTTGGATCGTCAGATCGGCCGATCACGAGGTCCACGTTTCTCGGGTCAACCTCGGAAGGCGCGGGATGCAAACCGGGAAGGTGCGGGAGTGGATTGAGCCTGGGAAGGTGCGGGTGCGGGAGTGGAACCCGGGAAGGTGCGGGAGTGTGTGGGATGCAACCTGGGAAGGTGCAGGGAAGGTGCGGGAGTGGCGGTTGCGGAACCGGTTCGAATGCCTGAGAGTACGCGCCGGAGAAAGATCGCATATGATTTTGGATCGTTTCAGGGTTGACGGCCGCGTGGCCGTGGTCACGGGTGCCGGCCGCGGGATCGGCCGGGGGATTTCAATTGCTTTGGCGGAAGCAGGGGCCAACGTCGTCTTGGCCGCACGGAGGGAACACACGCTTCGGGAAGTCGCCAGCATCATCGAGCGGAACGGAGGTCGCGCGTTGGTGGTCCCAACCGACGTCCTAGTGCCCGAGCAGCTCGACCGGCTCGTGGAGCGCGCGCTCTCGGAGTTCAGCGGGGTCGACCTGTTGGTGAACAACGCCGGTGGCACGTTGCCGGGGCCGGCGCTTCAATGCACCGACGAAGAATTCAACAAATCGTTCAACTTCAACGTGACGACGGCGCTTCACATGTCGCGTGCGTTGGCGCCCTCGATGGCGGAACGCGGGCACGGGGCGATCGTGAACATCACCTCGGGGCTTTCCCATTTGGTCGACCACGGGTTCGTAGCGTACGGGACCGCGAAAGCAGCGATGTCGCACATGACCCGCCTGCTTGCACATGAGTGGGCGCCCCACGTTCGTGTCAACGCGATTGCGGTTGGCGCGACCCAAACCGATGCGCTGGCGATGGTGACGGCGGATCCGTCATTGGCCAAGCAGATGGAAGAGCTCACGCCGCTGCGCAGGCTCGGCACGGTGGAGGATATCGGCGCTGCGGCCCTCTACCTGCTTTCCGACGCCGGGAGCTGGGTGACGGGTAAGATTCTCGAAGTCGACGGCGGCACTGTCGATTCCAACTGGCCGTTTGCCATGCCCAGCGGGTTGAGTGGCCCGAAAGGCGATTGAGCCGTGAAGTCCGCAACCATCGATGCATTTTCGGACGATACAAGCACGGTCGAGGTTCGTGATGTCCCCGCTCCGAAACCAGGGCCGGGACAAGTGCGCGTCCGCATGCGCATGGCACCGGTCAATCCTTCGGACTTCAACTATATCGATGGGACCTACGAGCGCTCGTTTGCTCGGATGATTTGGAACCGTGGAGCAGAGCGGCCTACCGGCAGCCCGGGCTCGGACGTTTTTCCCAGGCCGCCGTATTCGCTCGGTGTCGAAGGCGTCGGCGTCGTCGAAGAGTCTGGCAGAGGCCTCCTCGGAAGGCGCTTGGTCGGCAAGCGCGTTGCGGTGGTGAGCGGTCCGCCCAACGGCACCTGGCAAGAGGAAACGCTCATCGATGCGCACCGCGCGTTTCCCATACCGCGATCCCTCAGCGACGCGCAGGCATGCTCGTTCTTCGTCAATCCGCTCACCGCGCTCGTGTTGGTGAGGCATGTGCTGCAAGTACCGCGAGGCGCCGTGCTGCTCCAAACCGCTGCGGGCTCCGCGCTTTGTCAGATGGTCCGAAACCTCGCGCGCGCCGATGGCTTTGGGGTGATCGATGTCGTGCGCAGTCGGGCCGGCGCTGACCGGTTGAAACAGGCCAACAGCAAGTACGTCATCGCGTCGGAAGATGAAGACTTGCTCGAAGCGGCTCACCGCATCACACCCGGTGGCGTCGACTACGTCCTCGATTGCGTGGGCGGCTCGACTGGTTCGGAGGTCCTGCGTACTTTGAGGCCCGGCGGCCGAATGGTTTGCTACGGGACGTTGAGCCGCGAGCCGATTTCGCTTCCACCGCGCGACATCATGATGCCGATGACGAGTATCGAGGGGTTTTACTTGCCTGCGTATCTTGCGAACCGCACGCTGTTTCAACGCCTCGGGCTGGTCCGTAAGACCGCCAAGCTCATCGAGAGCGGTGTCCTCGGCACCTCGGTCGAGCAGACCTATCGGCTCGATGATCTCCATGCCGCACTGGAGCATGCACGCAGGCCTGGCCGGACGGGGAAGGTCCTGCTCGACCTGAGGTGAGCGCCGACGCTATTTTCGTGGTTTTTCGTCGTCTTCGCCGTGCCCGGATGTGACCGGCGCCAAACGCCCTTCGTGTAGCATTTGCTCGAGCGCGTTCTGAATCTCCTGCGCGAAGATCACAGCCGCGGCGTCGAGCGCGACCGGCTTGAGAGCGTTCAGAAGCTGACCCGAATTGTCGAGCCCTCCTTCGCGAGCGCGTTCTTGCATGGCCTCCTGGAAGTGCAGGCTCAGCTCGTTCGCTGCTTTCGACAGGTGCCGCGCCAGGATGCTGGTCGCCTCATGGGCGGTCTCAACGTCGATGCCGTTGGCCTCGAGAGTGAGTGCCATGTTTAGCAGGGCTGGGCTTCGCACCAAGTACTGATTCGCCTGGCGCTCCAACAAACCGCTCTTGACGAGGGCGGCCAACAAGCCGGGCGGACGGCCCGCGAGCCGCTGTTGGATCTCCGATTCGCTCAGCAGCTGGGGCACGTCCTCGCTCCACGGCGTTCGGAGCTCGGCCTCGAAGCCGAGCCAGTCCTCGAGAGACGTCTGTCCGCAATCGAGTTGGGCCACGAGATTGCGGATCGCGCGAATCTGAAGACCGCGATCTTGTAGCCGCGCGATCAGCTCGAGTCGCTCAACGTGGGAAGGTCCGTAGTAGGCCTTTCGCCCGCGCCGCACCGGTGCGGGTAAGGCACCCTTGCTCTGATAGAAACGAATCGTCCGGCTCGGCACGCCCGAGAGGGCGGCAAGCTGGTCGATCGTGTAGGTCGCCTCGTCTTGCTCTGTCATCGTGCAAGGCAGGTCATTCGACCTGGTAGGCCGCAATTATCCGTGTACTCTTGCACAGCTGCGAGCTACCTGGTCGAAAAGGAAGCCAGGTAGAATGGCCGCTGCGGCGAAAGCTGCCCACGCACCAAGCGTGATCCAAACTAGCTCCATTCTGCACCTCCTATTGAGCCATTTGTAACTCTGACAGTCACAAGTGTCAATGTAATGGCATGCCTAGAACCCTGATAGCGCAGTGATTACAAACAGTTACGCGGTCAGGAAAAATGTGCGTCGATAGCCACATCGGGCCCTTGCAACACGGAGGCGACGCGTGCACTTTGCCTTCCCGAAGTAATGAAGCCTCTCATCGTCGTTTGTACCGATTTCTCTCCCTGCTCCGAGATCGCTGTCCAGCGAGCGGCCGAGATTGCCAACCGTGACCAAACGCGCGTGTTTTTGATCCACGCCTTCGACCCCAAGAAGATGAAGGGGCCAGCGGCTCGGGCACCGACCGAGCGCGACCGCAAGGGCTGGGACGAGGACTCGATGCACCAACTCAAAGACGCGCGTCATCGTTACTTTGGTCATCTCGAAGACACCGACGTTCAGTACGACGCGATTCCGAGCGCGCATCCATCGATCGAGATCTGCAAGATTGCGAAGGAGACGAAAGCGAGCCTGATCGTCGTCGGGTCGCACGGACGCACAGGCGTGCTTCGCCGCCTATTGGGCAGTGTCGCCGAAGCCACCGTGCGCCACGCCCCGTGCAGCGTGTTCGTCGTTCGCGAAGAGGCCGAGCCGCTCGCGTAGCGGTCGCGCCACCCGGGCAGCCAAGCAGGAACGATCCCTAGTGGACCGATCCCTACTCGGAAGTGAGCTTTGCCTTGATGTTGAGCAAGCGTTGCTTGATTTCGCTGCCCAATGCTTTGAGCTCGTCCCCAACCTCTTCGGCCTTCGAATCGAATCGCCGTTCGAAGTCTTCGAGCCGGGGCTGAATGTCGTTCCACGCGTCTTTCACGTCCAT
>CP070713.1:1941858-1945776 GCA_020351445.1 Myxococcales bacterium | reverse complement strand
TTATCGTGACGATTGTCGGCCTGGTCTTCACCGATCTACTGAAGGGCATCATGCTCGGCATGCTCGTCGCGTTCTTCGAGATCCTCATCTACAACTATCAGCTCAATTTCTATCGTGAGGAGACCGAGCCGGGTTGCTTCACGATTCGGTTGACCGAGCACATGACCTTCCTCAACAAAGCAGCACTCAAGCGCATACTGCGCGAAGTGCCTCCGGACTGCTCGGTAACCATTGACATGACGGGCACCAGGATCCTCGACCACGATGTCCGCGAGGTGATCCAAGACTTCGGCGCCCACGCGGAAGCGGATGGCATTCGCCTCATCATCGAGGGGGCCGCCGGGCCGAAGATCGCGCTGACCGATGATACTGAGCGGTTCGACGCTGCGCCCGGCCGACCTTAGTTAGCTCCACTGCGCCTACGTTCAGGGGTTGATACGACAGAGACCGATCAGCGTGATTCGGCTTGGATCTCGGCCACGGCCTCGGAAAGGGCCGCGCGCAACGGCGTATATTGCATTCCAAGCTCGCCTTTGGCACGGCTCCCGTCGAAAACAAGCGAACCCGCGGCGATCGTTTGGAGGATATCCACCGGGATCGACGGGCGCTTTCCCGTCCAACGAGCGAATCGCTCCAACAACTTCGCGACGGGAATGAGCGGCGCCTCGGGCATGTTGTACTTGGGCACGGGCACGTTCGCTAAGTCGCCGATCAGTGCAAAGTAGTCGCGCGTCGAGGCCCGTTCTGTGCCGATCAAATAGCGGCGACCGATGCTCTTCGAACTGAGGAGAGCACGCACAATCGCTTCGGCGGCGTCTTGCACGTGCACGTAGGTGTACGTGGTGTCTGCGCCAATCAAGACGGGCAACCGTCGCTCGACTGCCCTACGCACTTCCATAGTGGGGCGAGAGTCCCCGGCGCCGATCACGGCCGCCAGGTGGACGATGGTGAGCGGCAGGCCTAGCTCCGAGTGCATTCGCCACCCGATTTTGTCAGCCAGGTACTTGCTCCGAGCGTAGTCGGAAGGATGGGGTCCTGGCTCGCTGTCCTCGTTGAACGGGATCTCGTCCGGCACGCCGAAGGCCAGTGGTGTGCTCACCTGGACCACCTTCTTGAGCTTTGCATCGAGCGCGGCGCGGAAGACGTTTTCGGCACCCTGGGCGTTGAGATCGTAGTAGAGGTCGCGACTGCGGCTCCAGAAGTCTCGATACCCTGCCAGATTGATGACGCCCCAAGCCCCCTCGAGCAAAGGAGCAAGAGATTGGACATCACTCAGGTCACCACGGACTAGGCTGATCCGCGTGCCCAAGGCCTCGAGTTCCCGTGCGTCGCTAGAGGCGCGCACCAGACAGCGAATGCAAAGGTCAGGCTCCTTCATGAGGCGGCGAACTACGTGCCGACCTACGAAACCTGTAGCGCCTGTGATGGCAATCAAACGCGATTGGCTTTCCATGGACGGGTTTCTAAGGTCCGAAAGACGTTCGCCAAGCCTAAGCTTACCGACTCGACGCTGCGCCCCGGGTGGTTCGCATCGCACTACCGCGCCGATGGGCACTGAGCATCAAGGGAAGACTTCTCCGCCGCGGAAGTCGAAAACTTTCCCGGTGTCTTCTGGCCCCAGCCGTGCGATCACCTCGAGCAGTGAAGCGACCGATGAACTTGGTGCGAGCAGTTGGGCTTTGGGCAAGTTGCGTTGAAATGGCTTCGAAAGGTCCGTATCGACGGTCCCGGGATGAAGCCCTACGACGATTGCCTGGGGGGCGACCCTTGCCAGCTCTATGGACAGCGTCTTGGTGAACATGTTCTGCGCGGCTTTCGACCCGCGATACGAGTACCAGCCGCCGAGCCTGTTGTCGGAGATGCTGCCGACGCGCGCCGAAAGGCTCGCAAAGACCGAGCGCCTGCGATGACGGAGGAAACCATGAAAGTGCTTTGCAACGATAAGCGGGCCGAAAGCGTTCACTTCAAAAGCAGCGCGAAGCACCTCAGTTTTAACTTGAGCCAGTCTCTTCTCCGGAACAAAGCCCGGGCCGTGAAGCACCCCTGAAGCGTTGAGGACGAGGTGCAGCTCGTCTGCCTCATGGCGCAATGATTCTGCCGCTCGAATGATGGTTTGCTCTTTTGAGACATCGAGCGCGATCACCTTAAGTCTCGCAGGGTGCTGCGATGCGAGCTCGCCAAGCTCGGTCGCGCCCGAGGGATCTCTGCAAGACGCAAAGACCCGGGAATCTCGGTCGGTCGCTAGTAGCTGACGCACGAATTCCAGCCCGATTCCACGGCTTGCGCCTTGCACGAACGAAGTACGCTGCACCTCCACTTTCGCCCCCAATCGCGTGTATAGGCTCACGGAGGCAGTTGCCAAGATGCCTCCTGGCGACAAGTGGTGTCTAGATGTTGTCTATAAAAGACTTGACATTACCTAGACACCCCTCTATAAGCCGAAGTGGAGGTAGACGATGAACGAATCGACAACGAGCTCTGCATCAATCATTGGAGCCCGCCGCACGCACGCTGGACTCGGTCTTTCGAAGGCCCTGTTCTTCGCCGCTGCCGGGATCTCCTTCGCCTTATCGGTCTGGCTGTGGTTTTCCGGCGACCGGGAGCGTGGCCTCTTCGTCGGCCTCTGGGTTCCTTCGATCCTCGCCGCGGGCGGTCTTCTACTGACTGGGGGGCGTCATGACTGATCTCGATCTGATGGTCATAGGCGCTCTAGTGTCCTTTTTGAGCGTGGCTGGCGCATATGTCGGCATCCGCCACCGAGCGAACGAATCACCGGTCAGCTCTTACCAGGCGCCCCAAGCGCAATACCCAGCACCGTCTCCCGGGCATCAAAGCGCGCACGAGAAGTAGCCACAATGTCTGCGAACGAGATCCATGCTCATCACCTCACGGGCGCTCAAGCCCGATCGAAAAACGAGTGGAGCTCCCTTGTCGAAATGATTCCGTCGACGCTCGACTTGATTTCCGCGAGGAGCTTGGCGCACCAGGGCCTAGAGCTAATCTCCAATGCGGCAAACAAGAGATGCTTCATTTCGGTCCTCACCAAAACGCAAGCAGACCTCCGCGATGCCGGCGTTCCGGTGCTCGTGAAGGAGCATCGAGGCGAACGGCAGGTCGTAGCGCCATCGGATTTGACGCGACCGCAACGTCGCTGGTTGGGGCAGCTTTCTCTCGAACTATATTTCACGCAGCTATTTCGAAGCGACGCCGCCGTTGTGGACCTATGGCCGTCCCGACTCGGAGTCGATGTTGGCGGTGATGCGGTTTGGTACCCGCGTCCGTTGTACCTGCAGTGGGATCCTGAATTTCTTCAAGCTCTACGGGACGTCTACGCGGGCTTCTTCCTCGGGAACGACGCATGTTTCCGGAATGGTATCGGCCAGCTGGGATTGGATTCCTCGGGCGCCTTGCTTCTTCAGCACCTGGGCGAGGGGGATCAGAGAGGCGTGCGTTTCAGCGCTACGAAGCTGCAATCGACGCTCCTGGAAATGTCTGCCAATCGCTCCACTCAAGACGGCTCCCTTCATCGCAACTTCATTGCCTTTGGACTCTACGTCGTTTCTCTGCACGAGCTGCTCGAGTCACTCGGATTGGCATTCGACGTGCGCAGCGCTTTCATGCGAAGCTACCAAGCCGGCTAAGCGATGACTCCACCGGGCGGAACCCGGACTCACGTCATGCTATGGTCACATCCATGTGAAGATCATATATTCGGCCCGTGACTTCACGATTCATTTCCTCCGTACTCCTCCTTTGCACGGCATCACTTTTCGGTTGTGGCAGTAGCAGTTTTTCGCCGGCCACGGACTTCACGAGCTTCGAGTGGACGGTCATCAACGGCGACGCAGCCTGGACCCGTCGCGCCGGCCTTCACGTGGTGGCACTCGACGAGCGTTTTTATCTCATGGGGGGTCGTAC
>CP070713.1:1937336-1941758 GCA_020351445.1 Myxococcales bacterium | reverse complement strand
TATCGAGGATCTCGACGCGCCCTTGAGCACGGGTTTTTCGAGCGACACGCTGCTCTTTGATCTCGCCTATTCGAAGGACGGCGCGGAGCACCGCGAGGAGCTGGTCGCTAGGTTGGAGCCCGAAGAGTTCGTGGTGTTCCCGTACTACGATGTCGGCCTTCAGGCGCGAGTGCTGCAGCTCCTGGAGGACACCGACGTTCCCGTCCCCATTGTGCGCTGGTCCGAATCGGACAAGTCGGTCCTCGGAGTGCCGTTCTACATCATGACCCGGGTCAACGGGCAAATCCCGAGCGATAATCCACCCATGCACGAAGAAGGCTGGATCGCGGACGAGCTCTCGGAAGCGGAGCGGACGTCGGTTTGGTGGAACGGGTTCGAAGCGATGTGCAAAGTGCACCGCCTGGATTGGAAGAAGCTAGGCTTCGAGTTTCTCTTGGAGCCCAAGCGAGGTGCGACGCCGCTCGACCAGCAGCTCGACTACTGGCAGGAGTACTTTCGTTGGGGCATGGAGGCCTCGAGGCATCCGGATATCGCTCAGGCGCTCGACTATCTCGAGTCGAACAAGCCAGAAGAGAATCAGACCAGGCTTTGCTGGGGCGACTCGAGGCTAGCCAACGAGATCTTCGACGACCTGGAATGCGTGGCGGTGATCGATTGGGAGATGGTGCGAATCGGCGACCCCGTTCAGGACCTCGCCTGGTGGCTCGCGTCCGACCGCTGCTTCTCGGAGGGGCTCGAGCTCGAACGCCTTCCTGGCATCCCGAGGCGCGAGGAAACCATCGCGCGTTGGAAGGAGTCGACGGGCCTCGACACGACGAACCTCGACTACTACACGATTCTCGCGCTCGCCCGCTTCTCGATGAACATGGCGCGCATCGGTCAGTACATGAAGAAGATCGAAATCATCGACGAAGAGAACGAGTTCGATTACGAAAATCTCGCATCCATTACCTTGCGCCGCGCGCTATTGGAGCTTTGAGCATGGGTCCACTCGACGGGGTTCGAATCATCGAAATCGAAGGCATCGGTCCTTGTCCTTTTGGCGGCATGTTGCTTGCCGATCTCGGTGCGGAGGTCATTCGCGTCGGCCGGCCCGAGCCCTCTTTTCTGCAGGCGAACTTCGACGTGATGAGCCGGGGCAAGAAGAGCATCACGCTCGACTTGAAAAGGCCGGAAGCGCGGGAGGCGCTTCTCAAGCTCATCGAGACCGCGGATGCGTTGATCGAGGGCTTCCGGCCAGGTGTGATGGAGCGCTTGGGGGTCGGTCCGGAAGTTTGTCTCGAGGCGAACCCACGGTTGGTGTTCGGACGCATGACGGGTTGGGGGCAAGAAGGCCCTTGGGCGCAACGCGCGGGGCACGACATCAATTACATCGCCCTGGCGGGCGCGCTTCACGCCATCGGCCGAAAGGGACAACGGCCCACCGTTCCCCTGAACCTCATCGGTGACTTCGGCGGCGGAGGGTTACTGTTGGCGTTTGGTGTGGTCACGGCGCTTCTCGAAACCCAGAAGTCTGGTAAGGGGCAGGTCGTCGATGCGGCGATGGTCGACGGCGTCGCGGCACTGATGGCAAGCATCTACGCCGGCATGCAGCAGGGCTTCTGGTCCGACAAGCGGGGTGAGAACCTGCTCGACTCCGGTGCTGCGTTTTACGACGTCTACGAGACGAGCGACGGAAAGTACGTGTCGATTGGCTCTCTCGAGCCACAGTTCTACAAAGAGCTCATCGAGAAGCTCGGCATCCAGGAAAGCGCGCCTGCGGTTGGCGCGCACTTGAATCCCGCCAACTGGAACGAGCTCCGCCCGACGCTCGAAGAGCTGTTCCGCCAGAAGACGCGCGACGAATGGTGCGATGTCTTCGAAGGAAGCGACGCCTGCTTTGCACCCGTGCTCGCCGCAGCCGAGGCATTCGAGCACGAACACCACGTGGCGCGCCGCTCGTTCGTCGAAGTCGATGGGATCAAGCATGCGGTCGCGGCGCCGCGTTTTTCGCGGACCAAGCCGGCCGATCCGACACCCGCCAAGGAACGCGGCGCGGATACCGAAGAAATTCTACGCGAATGCGGGATCACGCTGCCCGCAGAAGGATAGAGAGATGATTACCGACTTCGACGACTACTTGATCCACCAGGCAGCGCTTCCGATCAACCAGATGGGAATCGCCAACCGCAACGCGTACGACCGGTACTGGTTCAACGGATTCGACAGGTCGGGAACATTTCTCTTCGAGGCCGGCTTTGGGCGTTACCCCAACCGGTTCGTCCAAGACGCGCACTTCAGCGTCGCCTTCGATGGCGTGCAACACAGCTTTCATGCCTCGCGACGAGTGCCCGACAACCCCATGGACTCGAGCGTAGGTCCGATGCGAGTCGAGGTGGTGCATCCGATGCGCGTGATTCGTGTCGTGATCGACCCCAACGATACCGAGGTCGAGTGTGAACTAACCTTCCATGCCAAAGCGCCGCCGGTACAGGAGCCTAAGAACCACATGTGGGACGGAACCCGTCTCATCATGGACACGCAGCGCTTCACCCAGTACGGGACGTGGGAGGGCTTCTTCTCGGTCAAGGGGCGGCGTTTCGAGGTCAAGCGAAGCGAGGTGATCGGCCTTCGCGACAAGTCCTGGGGCATGCGCCCGGTCGGCGAGTACGAGGAGGGAGCTCCCAGCAGACTGACCACCGACCCTGCGGTCTATTGGGTCTGGTCACCGGTTCACTTCGATGGGTTTTGCACGCACTTCTTGACCCGCGAGATGCCGGACGGTCATGCACAAGAGCTCTCGGCATCGATCGTCAAAACCTACGCCGACGATGAAGAGGTTCCAACCGACGTGGTCGAAGCCGACGAAGAGGTCATGGCCTCCGCCACCAACTCGATTCAGTGGATAAGCGGAACGCGATGGCCCTCGGGCGCCACGCTAGGGTTCGAGAAGCGCGACGGCACGAAGCTCGAGATCGAGCTCGAGCCGATCTTCCGCTTCCAAATGATGGGAATCGGCTACCAGCATCCCGAGTGGGGTCACGCGGTGTGGCGCGATGAGCTCGAGATCGGCTACGAGAGCTGGAAGTTAGACGAGGTCGAGCCCGACGAATACTGCTCGATCCACGTGCACAACGTCGTGCGCGCCAAGATGGGCGAAAAGACCGGCATCGGCATCCTGGAAACCATCGTCTTCGGACGACACGAGCCGAGCGGGTTCCAAGACCTGTTCGACGGCGCACCCTAAAAAGCGTAGCCGGCGCCTACGGAGATGATCGGGAAGAGGTCTGGGTAGAAGGGGTTGCGGAAGACGGCAAACTTCAGCGATGTGCCGACGAATGCGCCCTTGCCGACGCCCATCATGAAACCTCCACCGAGAAGCAGGTTCCCGTAGTTCCTGCGGCCGGAGCTGGTGCCGCCCGTCTTCCAGCCGGTGTTGATGATCTCGCCTTCGACCAGAACGAACAACTGCTGAATCGGGAACAGCCGTACGAAAAGCGACCCACCATACGTGTGCCAGACCACCTCGGGAATGACGACGCGATCCTTGGTGTACTGGTAGCGCACCGAAACACCCGGCTCGACGATGCGTTTGAAGATGTAGGAAACCTGCGGCGCGATCCCAACCGAGACAAAACCGGTCCCGATACCGAATCCAACACCGCCCCCAACACGGAGTTGACCCGGTTGCTGCTTGGGCGGTTCGACTTTCGGCGGTGCCTCCTCGGCCGGCGGCTCCTCGAGCGGCGGCTCCTCGAGCGGCGGCTCCTCAGGCGGTGGTTCCGGCGGAGTAGGATCGTCTGGTGACGGCTCGGTCTCAGGCGGAGGCTCGGTGATGATCTCGATTTCGGGCTCGGGTTCGCCCTGCCCCCGAGCGTTCGGCGCTACGGCGGGCACCGCGAGGACTCCCAAGAGAGCTCCAAGCCAAGCAAGTTTAGGCACCCTTTCTTTATAACAGAAAGACGTCCTCCAGATCGTCGAACGCGGTAGTCCTCCACCGAGCGAGTGGACTTTGGCCTTCCAAGAGCCGCTTGGTCGCTGCCAACACGGTCGGGAGATCGATGAGGTAGCAGTACGGGTCAGCGGGGGAACGGGTGCCCGCACCTTCGGGTAGATCCATTGGAGGAAGCCACGAAACCATCTTGCGATGCTCCCCCGCGAGCAGAGCCCGGATCGCCACGTTGCCAGTCTTCACCATGGAGCTCACCAACTCTTCCTCGGTCCGTGCAGCTTCTGGGAAAAGAACCATGTTGGCTCCGGATGCGATAGCCGAGGTCATCGCGAGGTACCCGCAATCGCAGCCCATCACCTCGATGATGAACGTCCGTCCGTGCGCACTCGCCGTGTCGCCGATGCGGTCGCACGCTTCCACGATCGTGTTCATCTTGCCGTCGAGCAAACCGCGATACCCGTGTCGCACGCCCAGCATGCGGTGCCCCTTGG
>CP070713.1:1933806-1937236 GCA_020351445.1 Myxococcales bacterium | reverse complement strand
T
Organism: Myxococcales bacterium; assembly: GCA_020351445.1. GTDB lineage: Bacteria > Myxococcota_A > Polyangia > Polyangiales > Houyiibacteriaceae > SG8-38. Next base: position 1,937,235 of record CP070713.1, on the reverse strand, counting down.
CTTACGACCCATCCGAACCGCTGCATCTGCAAGAAACACCCGAGCGAGGGGTAAGATGTCTTCCCTGCGGTCGCGGAGCGGCGGAACCTGCAGATCGACGACTTTGAGGCGATAGTAGAGGTCCTGCCGGAAGGCGCCGTCTGCAACTCCGTGGGCCAGGTCGCGGTTGGTGGCGGCCAGAACGCGCACATCCACGCGTCGGCTCTTGCTCTCCCCGACCCGACGAACCTCCCGCTCCTGAAGCACCCGCAGGAGCTTGACCTGCATGCCCGGAGAGACCTCACCGATCTCGTCCAGCAGTAGCGTTCCGTGATTGGCCGTTTCGAACAGGCCGTGCCGGTCCGAGGCCGCACCCGTGAACGCGCCGCGCTTGTGCCCGAAGAGCTCGCTCTCGAGGAGCGTCTCGGTGATCGCCCCGCAGTTGACGGCGATGAACGGTCCAGCGGCGCGTGTCGACTCGTCGTGAACGAGTCGCGCGATCCGTTCCTTGCCCACCCCGCTCTCGCCGGTAATGAGCACCGTGGCGTCGACCTTCGCCACGCGCCGTGCCAGCTCCAGCATGTGCTGCATCTTGGGGCTCTTGGCGACGATCCCCAGCGGCTCCTCCACGTCGGGTACCACGCGGACCAGGACTCGACGGTGTGCCCGGAGCTTCTTTTCCGCGGCCTTCAAGGTTTCCGTGACCCTGCTGAGCGAGACATCGAGGCACTCCGCGAGGCGCCCCGAATCGAAGAACGCCAGCTCCTCGGCGCGTTCGTCACCCCACTCTTCGCGCGTACGCCCCAGCAAGTGGCACGCCGCGTGACCTTTGCCCAGACAGCGATCTTCGAGGACGTAGATCTCCTTTCCGGTGGTGTGGCTGACGTAGCCACTCGTCAGGCCGCAAATGGTCCAGCACACGGGTGAATCGGAGCGACCGAAGTGCAGGAGATGCTGCTCCGCCTCGTAGGATGCGATCAGCATCGCCCCCTTCTTGGTCAGCGGGTCCTCATTTCCCGGCCGGGTGCGGAAAAGCCCACCGAGGGTGTGGATGCGAGGGCCGGCGCGACGCCATTCCTCATGGCTCGCCCACCTGAATTCCTTCTGCATGGCCTCCGCCATTCGCCAGCCGTGGGCAAAGCCGAACTGGGTCAGGACTGCTCGAGCCGCAGTCAGGCCGAAGTTGTCGACGAGATACTGCCGCAAGACCCCCATGGCCACGGCGTCGAGCAGGAGCGCGCGCTGCCCGGCGAAACGGATCACGCCTCCGTCCGGGTCAAGTTCCAGGAGTTCCTTGTGATGCAGATCCTCGGCGCGCATCGGATACCTCCATCACATTGAAGGGACTATACTTCATTTTGATCGATCTGGTCATCCCTCCCTCGCCCCGCGCGGTCGAATCGCTCGTCTTTCTTTCGTTCGTAGCCGTTGGCACGAACGATGCTGTCTTGATGGCTAGGACCAGGCGCCGGCATTCGTCCGGGTCCGTGGTGGGCCCCGAAGATCGAACGCGCCAACTCTAAGGACGCGACGTGCTGACTCCAATTTTCATGCTTCTTTTCGTGGCGGGTGTGTTCGGGCTAGCCGTGGTGCCCGGACACGGCGGCTGATCGCCAGCTCCGGACAGGAACGGAGAAGAGACCCCATGCGCACGAACGCTCACGAGACTGCCCAGCTCGGTGAACTGGTCGTGGCCGCCTTCGATGAGGCCGCGCAGTACAGCTCTGATCCGCGGGAGGTCTCACGCTTGGCTACGAGGGCGGTGATGCGCCTGCTGCGGCATGCGTGGAAGAGATCGCCCTCTTGTCAACCCCGGCAACACACACCGGCGCGCGCGCCGTCGAAGCTGAAAGCCCTCCCGCGGCCCTTTTCTTCCAGCGAGGTCGACGGGTGATCGTGGTGCGTAGGAACTCCGAGCGCCTCCACGTCAAGCGTGGCAAGCAGGATAGCTGGCTGACGTTCTACCCCCAGAAGACTCCGGGCCCGTCCATCGACGAGTTCGGGTTCCTCATCAGTCTCGCCGAAATCCGGATGCCACCGGGCGGGGGCTCTGCGTCTTACCCAACCGAGGAAGCAGAGATCGTCACCTACGTGTACAGAGGTGCCCTTGCGCAGGAGGACTCGACCGGGAGCTCGGGCGTGGTTCATGCCGGCGAGTTCCAGCGCATGAACATCAGCCGTGGCATCCGCCACAAGGAGACGAATGCCTCACGGACCGACTGGGCGCACATTTTCCGTATTGCCCTGCGTCCCTGGGAGGTCGGGCTCGTCAGGGCTCACGAGCAGCAGCGCTTCGGAGCAGCGCAGCGCCACAACGTGCTCTGTGTCGTTGCGTCTCCGGACGGGCGGAAGGGATCGCTGCGCATTTCCCAGGACGCCCTCATCTACTCAGCGGTAGTCGACGCTGGACGTCACCTCATCCACGAGCTGCAGCCGGGTCGGAATGCCTGGCTCCATCTCATTTACGGCGAGGCGAATCTGCAGGACATCGTCATGACCCAAGGTGACGGCGGGGGATTGACGACCGAGCGCTCGGTCTCGCTCACAGCACAAGAGAACGCCGAGCTTCTGCTTGTCGACGTGGGCCCGGCGCCGAGATCATCCGCAAGCGACACGCCAGGGAGAACGCCATGAAGGCACTGCTCGTCTACCCCGAGCATCTTCCCCAGACCTACTGGAGCTTCAGCGGGGCTCTGCCGTATATCGAGCGCCGCGCCGCTCTGCCGCCTCTCGGCCTCGTCACGGTCGCGGCCATGCTGCCGGAACACTGGGAATTGCGGCTGATCGACATGAACGTGGCCCCGCTGCGCGACTCCGATCTGCTGTGGGCCGACGTGGTCCTGACGTCCACGATGGTCGTGCAGGCACCGTCGCTCGGCGAGGTCGTCGCGCGCTGCAACCGGCTGGGCGTCCCGGTGGCGGCCGGGGGTCCGTATCCGAGCATTTCGCCGGAGCGCCTCAACGGTGTGGATCACGTTTTCATCGGCGAGGCCGAGGGAGCGATCGCCACGTTCGCTGAAGACCTGGAGCGCGGTCGCGCGATGCCGGTGTATCGCGCCGACGGTTTCCCCGACGTTGACGACTCCCCGGTGCCGCGATTCGATCTTCTCGACCTCGAGGCCTACGCTTCGATGGCGGTACAGCACTCGCGTGGTTGCCCGTTCTCCTGCGAGTTCTGCGACATCTGGAAGCTCTACGGCCGCCGGCATCGGGTCAAGTCACCGGACCGCATGACCGCGGAGCTGGACGCCCTGCTTGCCGCCGGGTGGCGCGGTTCGGTCTTCTTCGTCGACGACAACTTCATCGGCAACCGTCGGCTGGCCAAGCGTTCTCTGGCGACGCTCGAGCGCTGGCAGCGCGACCACGGCTTTCCGTTCCAGTTCTTCACCGAGGCCTCGGTCAACCTCGGCGCCGATGATGAGCTGATGCGGCCGATGCGCGATGCCGGCT
>CP070713.1:1916952-1933706 GCA_020351445.1 Myxococcales bacterium | reverse complement strand
TCGGAACCAGAAGTGGATCACCATCGGGCTGCTTCGGCGCTCGGACCTGAATGCCCGGAACCATGAAGTCTCAAGGATCGCTGACCGGGAAGTCGGAGTCCAAGCCTGATTCTCATGGTCCAGCAGCCACAGAGCCTCTCGGGCAGACCCGCCACTGACCGTAGCTCGGCCAGTAGCCATCATGTATCGGCGATGGTCATTGGTCACGAAGACCCCAGACACATCCGCCATGTCTGAGCGGCGACGCCAGCCTGCACCGTCGAACTCCCAGCACTGGTCATTCCGGAGGGACCCCGCAGTTGCTACCCAACAGCGGTAGGTCCGAGTCCGGGAATCGACAGCAGCAACTGCTTCCAGCATCCGAGCCCGATTGAAGGCTCGGACATGGACGTCGATGTCCTGGGAAGCCAAGGAGACCTCTCCGCCGCTGTACTGGTAGAAGCCCTCCCGCCCGAGCCAGAGCGTCGTCCCGTTTGACATTGTCTGAATCGAGGAGGGAGCAACACACCCGATCGAGGAGTGTAGGGTCTCGAACCGGAAACCTTCTCCGGAGTCGTTGACCCTGACGAGGAAGGTCGTCGCCTCGGTGAAGATCAGCATCCCACCCGCGACGGCGTGCATTCCTGTGATCGGAGCGCCCTTGGGATCTGGGTAGATGAAGTTGTTTCGGGGGAAAGTCCCCCAAACTCCAGGCATCGTCCAGCGGATCAGCCCGGGATCGTCCTCGTAGTTCGCGGCAAAGCCTCGGCCAAAGGCGACCGTGTAGAGCTTGAAGGGCCTCACCCCAATCGGATCGATGGCTTGGCGAACGAGCCAGGAGTCCGGGACATTGTCTGGGTAGAAGTCCGTGACGTTGTCTGTGATTGTCGCGAAGGCCAGAGATCCTTCACCCGCATTGGCCGGGACCTCAAAGAGGGCCAGGGTTCCCGAGTGGAGTTCGTCCTTCGTCCGGAGGAGGATCTTGCCGACCGTCCCGTCAGGACCATCCTGCAAAGAGCACCAAGCGACCTGTTTTGGGAGATCCTCGGCAGTCTTGGATGCGCTCGTGTCGATGGCGTCTTCTTCAGAGAAGGAAACCGCATTGGATCGGCCCGAGAGGGGGGAGAGATTTCCCCAACGATCGATCCACTGAAGAGCGCACCGATAGCTTCCTCGGAGGAGGGTGGCCCGGACAGAGGACGTAGCGGAGCTGTCGGAGACCATTCCTTCCGTCGTGATTGTCCCGAGGCGGCAGTACTTGAAGTCGTTGTTTACGTTGGCTCCATCGTGGTGGTAGCCCGCGTCATTGGGGTCCGTATCTGTGCGCGGACCCCAGCCAACAGGTGCTCCCGGACCGTGCTCATAGCCCAGAGGGCCGACGACAAGCCCATCATAGAAGTAGGGCGTTGAGCTATTCCCCCGAGGAATGATGACCATTCCTCCAGGGGTCGGCACAAACTGGGGAGGGAAGCGAGGCTTCGAGTCTGTCTCGAAGTCCCCCTCGATGTCCGGCGGGCCTCCTGGGGTCCCACTCGGGCCAACCAGGGGCTCCCAAACATTTCCAGGAGTTGCAGCGGCTGCATTCCAGCCCCGGAAGACGCGGATAGCATTCCCCCACTGGGCGACAAGGAGTTCCTTGCCGTCCCACCGGACCATGTGTCCTGCTCCCCAGATGCGGACACCCAGGGTGACGGAAGGGAAGCCGTTCCCGTAGTTCGGGATGTAGGGAGATGGGCCCCAGACAGACCTCAGCGTCCCTTCCTCTGTGGGATACATGTTGGAGATCTCAGCTCCGATCTGGTCTGGGAGCAGCAGCTTCCCAGACTCGACTCGGATGTAGGAGACTCCAGTCTTCAGTCGAGTCCCAGCCTCACTGGGTTGGGGCCCGACACGCTGGCGAGTAGGGTTCGCCACTCGGAGCTACTTCTTCTTTCGGTTGTAGGCTCGCTTGGGCTGTCCCGTCCGGGGGCTCATCTCGACTCCCTCAGTCGTAGGGACGATCCGCTCCTCCAGCTTGGAGATGCGAGCCATGAGAGCCGCCGTCTCCTCAGATCCCGTAGAGGTCTGGTTCTCGATCTCCGGAGCCCAGACGAGCTTGGCGCTCGAAGCGCGGACGGGGGTCCACTCGTACTGCTCGTCGCTCACGCCGTACCGGCTGAAGCGACCGTAGAGGCGGCCAGCCTGGAAGAGAGTAGCGATGCAGGTGAACCGCTCTGGCTCTCCGTAGCGGACAGTCTCATAGATACCGCCGCAGACCAGAGGAGCGAGCTTCGCGTCCGTGTCCACATTGGTGACGAGGCTCCAATCGGAGACGTAGTTGGCGTTCTTGCTTTCAGCCATGGGGGGCTCCTATCAAGGAAGGTTGTACCATCTGCGCCAGGGCTTGCGGGTATTGGATACCCGAGAAGCTCTGGCAGGCCGACGCTGAAGGGGCTCAGCAGGATAGCGGAGATCCCCATACCGCTTGGTCAGTGTCTGAAGATAGTCCCTGTACTTCTTCTCCGAGCGATCAGCCATCGGCATGTTGCCCATGCTCTCGTAGAGGAGCGTGAGAGCCTTGAAGAACAAGACTTCCATGGCCTCTTCGTGGATCCTCGGAACGTCCTCATCGTCAACCAACTCGGGCGGACGACGCAGACAGCGGACATCAACAACGAAACGCTGGTCTGGACGCGGGTACATCGCGAGGCTCTGATACCCGTGGACCTTGCGGAGGGGCCGGGAGTAGTCCGGAACAAAGAGGCCCGTGTCGTTCCAGGAAGTGTCGTTCCCAGCAACTTCGTTGATCAGGAAGTACTTGTCGGGGGACTCAATCCGGAATCCATTCGTCGCCGCATTGTCCAGCCCGGCGTAGTTGCCCGAGGTGGAGGTGACGGAGTGCCGACGCCGGTAGATCCTCTTCCGAATACCTGTCCGGTTGAGGCGAGTGTCCCCAGCCTCATTGAATCCAAGCATCTGATCGATGTTTGGGGTCGTGATCAGGAGAGCCGAGGTGTTTCCGCCTGCGGCATCGGCCACGACAACTGAACTGGTGACAGGGCTCGGAGAACTCTCCCAGATCGGCTCCCGATGAGAGGAGGTCGAGGAGGTCACGTTGCCCGAGGGACCCGCGTTCCGCTCTTCCTGATCTCGATAGCCCCAGACGTAGGTGAAGGCGTAGGAGAACTCGCCCGTCGGTTCGGGACCAACCCACTCTGTGGTGCCCGGGGCTGCGACAGTCGGGGCCTCGGTGGGAGAGGAGAGCGGGGCTTGGTGCCCTCGCCGGAAGGCCACTCGTGGTACTCCCGCAGCAACTTGGCTCGGAGCATCTGCGAGGCTGAACTTCTCTGCTTCCAACTGCCCCATGACATCGAGAGGCCAGTTCTGGTTGTTCTCGACAATCCGGATGCTGTAGACCTGGATCAGGTCATCGGGCAGCGGATAATCCGGAGTATAGATCCGGTACTCCATCCCCGTGTCTGTCAGGTTCGGCCAGGGCTTTACCAGACTGGCGTACTGGGTCGTCCCGTCTGTCCAGACATCCCGAATCTGGCGACGGTGGACGACACTGTCTCCGTCTGTGATCTCGAACCACCGGCCATTCCACAGCCCGGTGGTGTCCCAGGCTGTGATGTCGGTCGTCGTGGTCGGAAGAGTTCTCTGGATAACCCAAGGGTCTGTCGCATTGACCCGCACCGTGTCTGCTGCGGACAGTCCCTCTTCGCCCTTGAAGTCTGCCAAGGTCACGAAGTGGAGGATGTCTTCCCAAAAAAGGAAGGGAGCTTCCAGGGCCAACTGGTTCTGGGCCCGATTGATGAACTCGTTGACCCGAGCTTTCGCGTCTGCCGACTGAGTTGGGGCCCAGTCGACCTGGGAAAAGAGGCGATCTCGAATGTTTCCCAGGTTCATAGAAAACCTCCTGCCAGACTATAGCCCGTGAGCCCAAAAGCAGGAAGACCCCACTCCGGCAGGGATCGGAGTGGGGCCCGTTCTGAGGTCCGGCTGGATGGGGCTCGACCGGACCTCAGACTTTTCTTACGCGCCGAGGCAGTTGATGTACGCGTCGAACGTGGTGTTGTCCGCCGCTTCGGCCTCAAGAGAGAAACCGATCTCGATAGCACCGATGGTGCCATCAGCGTAGATCAACGCACAACCGGCAGAAGAGCCGCCCGAAGTACAGACGGTGTCTTCCGTCATGTTCTGAGTGCCAGTCCGCAGCAGACCACGGCCCTTGGTCAGCACGAAGCCGTAAGAACCGGCTGCGATAGCGTGCTGAGCGACACCAACAACAGTGAACGCGTGGGCTGCCGTTGAAGCGGGAGCCTGGATCACGCCGTACATGTCCTGGGTAGCAGCACTCGGGTCGCGGATGACGATGTCACCAGCGGCGAAGGCGGTCGCAGCCTCGTCGTTGAAGACGTAGGTCCAGACCTGATCGCCCTGATCAGCAGTCGCGGTCGCATCATCCTGGGCCTGGGGCACCAGGAGCTGGAAACCGAGAGGAGCCTGCTGGTCAGTGGTAACGGTGGTGGCAGAAATGCCAGAAGCAGTAGTAGTCATGGGGAAGTCTCCTACGGGGTGTTGCCGCCAGTAACCATACCGTTGCAGCGAAGCTGGTCACAGTACATGCCCATGTGGAGGACGTACTCGTAGCGCCACATGTCCTGCTCCGGAATCCGGATCGGGCCACGAACGCTGAAGTCACCCTTGGTCTCCATGCCAGCATCGTGGCCGAGAGTGTAGAGGTGCCACGTCTTGCTGTGAAGCATGTAGATGACACCGTCCTGGGCAGCGGCGTTCCACTGGGTCGTGTTGCTGGGATCGATATCCAGCTCCATGTAGAAGTCCGCCTCAAGGAAGGGGATTCCACGACGGATCTGGCTCGGGGCCTTGTCGCCCTCAACCCGCTGGACGCGAACCTGGGAGTCCAGATCGCTGATGTAGTTGAGGTACGAGGTCTTGTCACCGATCAGGAGATCGACGGGGCCCATGGTCTTGGCGCCCTGAGCGGAAGCCGTGTAGTACACGTCCTCCATCCGAGTGCGGCCGTTGCCCGCGAAGGAGGTGATGTCGGCGTACTGGTTGTGCCAGCCCGCGACCGCACCAGCGGCAGCTCCACTCTTGTTCAGGTTGAAGGCGGTACCGACCTGGGCCGTCGTTGCCAGAGCATCGAGCGGGCCGTTGCGGGCCGTGCCATTCGGGTTGTAGGTGGCGTTACCGTTCAGGGTAAGGAAACCACCGACGCCAGCGCCGTCGCCCTGGACCAGCTGCTGCGAGATCCGCTCGTGGAAATCGCTGAGAGCCAGCTCGGGGTAGTGCTCGATGATGCGAGCGAGGTCGTTCTCACCGTTGGCCTCGGCCAGATCCTTGCCGGGGACGTCGAACGCGTAGATGAGGCGCGGTGCATAGGTATCACCACGGCTGGCGTTCTGGCGGCGACCACCGGAGATGATCTCCGAGCCGTTGAGGACCTGAGTGACCTGACCAGGACCATCCGTGACAACCACGAACTCCTTGTACGGGCCCTTCAGGACACCACGGTCCAGCTTGCCATTCTTGACGATCTTCTCGAAGAGAGGATGCCAAAGGGTGAACAGTTCAGAGTACCCCGGAGCAAGCTCCTGGAGTGCAGTTGCGACAACGTCGGGAGAGGTAGCCATGAAAGCTCCGTTGGGGTGAAGTCTATACTACCTTTTCCCCCCGTTGTGAACTCGCATGGCCCGACGCACAGCAAAAAGTCTGCGCTCATCGAGGTCTTGAGAGTCCATCGCGGAGGGCGAGGCAGCTCTGGGGACGGTGGTTCTTTCCGCCCCGGAGGTAATCCGCGCAGCCGGACGAGGCTCGACCGCCTTTTTCTTGGCGATCTCCTCTACGGCCGAAGCCTCAGCGGCAGCCCGTTCCTGAAGAGCGGCATGTGCTCGCTCGATCAGTTCCTCGGCTTTCGCGAGCTTGATCGCGGTTTTTTCCGGCGCACCTTCCCTCTTGGCCTCCACAGCCGTCCGGAACGATTCTTCTGACAACTCTAAGAGTTCAGCCGCCCTATAGGCGTCCCACTCTCCCCCGAAGGGGCCATTCGGATCGAGAAGCTGCCCGAACTTCTCGACCTTTGCAGGATCTTCCTTGATCGAGCCGTGCTTATCCCAGAAGCGATCAGCATCCTCGCGGGCTCGGGCCTGCATGAAGTCTTTGTACTGGCCTTGGAGCGTCTCGTAGCGCTCAGGCCAGGACTTCGCCTCTTCTTGGGCCTTCTCGTGCTGCCCACGAAGCTCGTTCAGTTCCTTTTCGAGTTCACCAACTCGGGGATCCGCTGAACCATCAACCATTGCGGAATACAGCTCGCGGAGACGCTCGATCTCCTTGCGCTTGCCCGAATAGTCGTTGCGATGCCACTCACCGATCCGATCGGCAAGGCCCATGTACTTGGGCTCAAGAACTCCACGGAGTTCTTCGGTATCGCCATTCCAGGAATCCCAATCATGGGTCTCCCACGCCTCGGAAGCCCGGGACTGGAGACCGGACTGCTCTTCTGGAGTTGTTGGAACTCCAGAGTCCGGGGTGGGAGCTGAGGAGACACCACTCGGGGCGCTCGGAGCGGGAGCAGCAGGCGCGGCCCCGCCACCAGAGGGGGTCGAAGTGGAGACTCCAGCGGTCGGGATGCTGTCCGACACCTACTGCCCCCGCATGGCCCGAGCGGCTGCCGCCTTTCGACTGCCTGCAAGGTCGAAGGGGCTTTCCGGCATCGGGGGAAGGTCGTCCTCTTCTTCGGGAGCACCGATGCCGACACCGATGGTGACGGAAGCGCTCCCGCTGGGGACGAGGTCGAAACCATATTCCTGGAGCCACTCGACGAGCTTGGCCGGGTCATCCGCACCGTGCTCAGAGATTGCCTGTCCGAGAGCTTCGACGGGGTCGCCAGGACCTTCCGCCATCTCGTCAACTTCTTCCTCTGACTCCATGGCGGAATCCGCCATCTCCTCAGAGGCTTCCATCTCTTCCATCTCTTCGGACTTCATATCTTCGTAGGGCACGAGATCTCCACTGTTCGAGTTCTACTTCAGGGATTCTGATGCGTCAAGCAAGAGGCTTGACTGTATCCTGCCCAGATTCCAGAACACGCTGTCGATTTCTCTCTTGTTTGCGCTCAGAAAACTTGTGATCGAGGTCACGATAGCCTTGCGCCTTGGCTTCTGTCTCGCAAAGCTCGCGGGTCTCGTCGTAATGGTTCGTATAGCTCCGATCGTCCGCAGGAGTGATCGTCCAGTCCGGATGCCGCTTGAAAAACTCTCGCTGTTCCCCGGCGCTATGGAAAGTCTGGCCGATCTGACGGATGTGTAGCGGCTTTGAGGGCATCGGACCTACGGTGGGGACGGGGCAAATGACTGTTCGTGCATCTCCGCCACAAGTCGGACAGCTCAGTCCCTTCTCCTCGTATTCCTTCAGCCCCAAGATCTCCTCGAACTGGCCACAGCCGAGAGACGTGCATTCGCCTTGATACATCATTTGGATCAGACTCCCGGAGTCGGGGTGGGAAGCGGCGAGCCCTCAAAGCCCGAAGCGACGTTCTGAGCGACTTGGCCCGCCCCTGCTCCTCCCATCCCAGTAGGCGGGAGCGGCTGTTCGAGACCTGGGGGCATAGCTCCGCTCTGAGTTGTATCTTCAGGAGGAGGACCGGGAGGACCGCCAGGGCCAGGAGCCCCCGGAGGTCCGGCGGCACCTGCGGCTTGCTGCATTTCTTCTGGGGTCCGGAGCAAGTCACCCATTTCCACCAGTTCCAAGATCTTGGAGAAGAGCCGGACCTGATCGACCGCCGGATTTCCGAGGAGGATCTGCAAGAACTGCATGACGTTCTTGATCTGGACCAGCTTGTTGTTCTCTGTCGGGCTGTAGGGAACCGCCTCGTAGTCGTACTGGAGAGGTTCTTCTCCCATCGCATCGAGGAGGGGCCGGACAGCCAGGGTCTGCCGAGTCACTTCGAGAGTGTTCGGAGAGTCGGTGAGCCGGATGTGCATCAGCTCTACGTCATTCAGGAACTCCTCGTACAGGCCCATAATGGCCCGAGAAGCCCAGGAGACGAGGTCTTGGACAGACTCCTGGCGACGACCATTCCGCGTCCGAGTCGCAGAGTCCGCCAGGGCAACCTCGGTCGCGACGTCGGTGACGCCGACTACGCCTCGGCTGTACTGGGGGATTCCCAGCACAAACTCGATGGTCTGAACGAGTCGATCCCTCTGCCCGAAGAACTCGGGGGACAAGCTCGGGGACCCGATGGTCGAGAGGATGTCGCCGATGCGAGCGTTGTTCTTCCCCTGGATGTCGATGACAGTTCCTGGATCTGAGCCCTCACGGAACTGCGCCTTCACCTGTTCTGGGTTGTCAACGAGCCCACTGTTCATGGCAATGAAGGGAATCGTGCTCTGGGCAAACCAGACCGCGAGGGTATCCAGCTCGTTCAGCCGCTCCAGGGAAGGAGCGATCAACTTCACGTCGCTCAGCCCGCCGATGTCGGTCAGGTTGTCGTTGAACGTCAGGAGGTAGAACGGGTTGCGGAGGAAGCGGTACGGAAGCTCGCCTGCGAAGAGCGGCTCATCCGAGTCCTCCAAGAAGTGGTAGTAGCGGCCCTGATCCGAGAAGTCGTAGACCTCGTAGATCGTGACCCACTCAAAGACTTCCTTGGATGCTTCATTGACCATGGAGCGATCACGCTGAGTGTCCCGAAGCCACTCGGGGTAGCCCCCATACTGGACTTGCTCAGCGACCTTCGCATTGTAGGTCCCGCCCTGCTTTCCCCGCTTCCGGACACGCGACTCGAACTCGCCCCGAGTAAGGACAGTGACCTCGATCAGGTAGCGGATGTCTTCCCACCGTCCCGCAGAGAGGTCGAACCAGACATTGCGCGGATCAATGACGAGGAAGTCGGGAGAGCGGCGGCGCAGGTTCCAGACTGCCTTGACGAGAGCCCGAGGGTAGATCGAGGCTGAAGTCGCCGCTCCCCAGAGCGTGCGGTGGAAATGCACCCGCCGAAGGGTGTCGTTGATCAGTGCCTCACGGAACTTCGCAGCTCCGTGGAGAGCCTTCCGCCTTGCCCGCACAGTGACCTGCGGATTCGTGGGGCAGACATTGGCGACCATCGTGTCGACAAAGGCGTAGGGATAGTTGGTCTCCATCCCCAGGTCTTCGTCAACAGATCCCGCTCCCGACCCCTGGGGCTGGTCAGCGCCAGGGCCCCAATAGTCCGAGGTGTACCAAGCCCGGTAGCGGTCCCACCGGTCCTGGTCAGTGTTGGCCTTGGCTTGGTGTGTCCCAATCAGGCCTCGGATTTGTTCTCCAGTCAGACTCACAGTTCAGTCCCCATAATCTGGCGCATGAGATCTTCGCTAAGGACGCCCTTCTGGTAGAGGGCCTTCGCGGCCGGTGGATTGGCCCGCAAGAAGCCCATGTAGTCCTCTCCAACAGAGATCAACGGGCGTTCCTGACTCACGGCCATCTGCGTCATCATGGCCATGGGCTGATCTTTCTTCTTGTATTCCTGGGCAACCTGGAGAGGCATCGCCACTGATTCTGCGAGGGCAGCGCCAAAGGCAAGCGGGGCTCCGAGAGCCGTCACAGCCGGAAGAGCAACGGGAGCTGCCTTCCTCGCCAACTCCATAGCCCGCCAAGCACGGGTCGCTCGCTTCCCTTCCTCTCCTGCGAGCCTTCCAGCGTCCAGAGCCCCCTCGATCAGGTTCCCGAACTTCTGGACATCCTTTGGATCAGCCTGGAGAGAATCCGCGACCGTCTGATTCGCACGGGCAGTCGCCTTCTCCAGAGACCCCTTCAGACTCGCCCAAGTATCGACGTCTCCTCGCTTAGCGGCGTCTGCCATTTCGTCGGCAAGTTCTGTGATGTTCTGAAGCTCCTCGGGGTCCACCATCCGGAGAGCGGCATCCAAGTCTCCAGCTGCCATGGTCCGGCGAAGCTGCTCCACGTCTCGGCCGACTGTTCCCGCCTCCTCTGCCAGCTCGCCTCCAATCTGCCGAGCTGTAGCTTCAGGAACTCGGCCTGACCTTCCGGTGATGCTCTCGGCGTAGGCCTTCCCGGCCCGAGCAGCTTCAGGAGAATCTGGTCCCCTCATCTCGGCGATCTCTGCGGCACTTGCAGCCGCATCAGCTGCCCGAGTCGAGCGCTTGGCCGCCTCCCTGGCTCCCGCCCCTGCGAGCGCCCCTGCTCCTCCGAGCGCCGCAGCATCTGCCACTGGCTCGTCGCCACGACCGAGGAGCATATCCGACAGGCCGAAGGTCCAGTCTGCTGCTACATCGTAGGGCCTTTCCTGAATCGTCTTCTTCAGACGAGCCTCCTGGAGATCATCCGCAGCCTTCTTCATCGCCCGCTGGGCCGCTCCAGTCCTCATCGCCTCCAGGTCTGCGGGAGCCCCCTCTCCAACAATGACTTCGGGGGAGTAAACCCGAGCACCTTCTGGAGCAGGACCGCCCACGAGCGGCTCATCGCTCATTCCCATCGCCCCTGCTCCTCCTTCTCGGGGAGTCGGAGCGGCGATCACCTCATCCGGAGCCATTGCGCCCATCTGCTCCATAGAAGGCCCGTAGTCCAGAATCTCCTCGCCTTCTTCCTCAAGAGGAGCGGCGACAGCGGCCCCAGAGAGTCCGGGCTGAGCCGCAGCTTCCGCTGACTTGGGAGGAGCGGCGGGGACTGTCTCTCGCCCAAGGTAGGCTCCGAGACCTTGCATCAGGTCATCGCCCATATCTTCGGGCTCTGATGGTACCGCGCCCTTTGTGCCCGAGGGGGGGACGAAGGCTTCAGGGGTCTTCGGAGCTGCGGGAGCAGCTGGAGTAGCCGGAGCCTCCAGACGGAGCGGAGGGGCGACGTTCCTGATCTCCAGCTCTGCGCGAATAGCCCCATAGGCCTTGGCCATGCGGGGATTGTCCTTCCGGACCTCGAAGGGACGATCCTTCTCTCCCTCCGCCGCCTTGGGGTTGTGGAGGATGTAGACCTCCTCGGTCTCCGGGACGTACTCGTAGACGTATCCCCCGTAGCCCTCTGCGATCTTGCCGCCCTTTACGGGAGCAAAGGATGGTGACTCTTCTTCGGGTGTCGTCGCAGGCTCAGCCTCAACTTCCGCCGTCGCAGGAGCAGTAGGCTCCGTGTAGACCCTCTTCGAGACGTCTCGCCGCATCTGAGCGAGGGGATCCATGGGAGATTGGGCATCGAAGTACTTGGCCATGATCAGTCTTCCAGAAGAGGAGTTGTGTTGTAGATCTCTGCCAGGGTCTGGGGGGAGTCCCCGATGTGGAAAGAGGCCAGGAGAGCGTACAGGGAAGTGTGGACCTGATCCCAATCAACCTGCACTCCGGAAGGGCCTGACTCCGCCAAGACCTTCCCGGGGATGCGGATAGACACTCCCGGAAGGTGGATCAGCTGAGTGTCCTGGGTAGGCATCCGCTCTTCCAGGGCCCAAGTGGGGCGTGGGGTCAAATCTTTGATGCTGGACATGAGCCCTCCAGAGGCCAGGGTAATGGATGGAATGGAGATTGGGTACTCACTTCCTCATCGAAGTCCAGACGGGAGCAAAGCGGGATTTCCCTGGAAAAATCGCTCCCGATTATCTTTTTCGTCTGCTTCGACGAACCGATCGGTAGGGGGCTCGACGACGGGAGGACTGCTCCTTGCTGTCCGTGTCCGCAGCGAGTTGATTCCGGTATTGGTCCTGCTGTTCTGCTGTGAGTCCCGTGAAGAACACGATGTTCTCGGGGATCTTTCCATCTTCTGGGCCAGGACGACGCTTCCGAGGGACATCCCGTGCTCCGATAACGGCCATGATCAGCGCAGAGACCTTGTCCCAGTGGTGCCGATCCCGACGACGGGAGCTTGAGGTACCTCGAACCAGCTCTGTCCGGGGACTCTCCTCGATCTTCTTGTCATCCTTGTAGGTCTGAAGCTGTTCGACAGTGTCCTTGTCCCGAAGAACCAGCTCGTCCATCAGAGCGTCGATCAGCCAGCCCATCGCCTTGTCCAGGGACTTGCTGGTGCTGGTGAATCCGGGCCGCATCCGGTCTTCGCAGTAGATGTTGGAGTACCCAGCTTCTTCGAGGAGAGCGAGAACCGCCTGTCCGACGCCGTTGGACTCGACCACGATCCGAGCGCGGTTGTAGTAGTTCCCGACCCTGGCGACTTCTCGGGCAAACCGGACAGGATCCGTATGGGCAGCGTAGGAGGCGACTTGGGTCCACTCGCCATCCCAGCACTTCAAGACTTGGAAGGCCGCATGGTCTCGGGCTGCGTACCCGACCGGATCGACGCCAATCGCGTAGATTGCCCCGGGCTGAGGAGGCTCGTACTCCATGTAGGGCGGACTCCACTCGACCAGCTCCGCTTTGAGGTGCCGATCCAAGACGTGGGCAGGAATCGCCGCCGCCGCTGATGCGATCCAGCAAGTGAGATCGTCAAACGGGTACATGACCCGGAACATGTCCGGGTTCTTGCGGATCTCGTCGTCATCCTCCAGGGAGTACCGGCGGAATGCGAGATTATCGAGGGTCATGCCCTGGGGACCGAAGCGGTTCAGTAGCTCCAGCTCTTCATTGTCGGGCTTCCACCCCTTGGGCCAAGATCGGCGGTTCAGCTTCCCATCCCAGAAGGGAAAGAACTCCGCGAAGTGCCGACCAGCGCCTCGCTTGGCCTTCTGGTAGTGCTCGTGCCAGTCTCCGTTCCGCTCCCAGGGCGTAGCCTCGAAGAGGACGAGGCAGTGCTGCCGGTTTCGGATGGACGGGTTGATGAGGAACATCGAGCCCGAGAAGTCCGACCAGAGGTGGGGCTCCGAGGCATGGAAGCTGTCTGGGGACTGACCAACACCGACCGCGCCCGATTCTGCGCTCAGAATACGCATCTTCCCGCCGACAAGCGGGTCGAAGGTCAGCTGACGGGACTCCCGAGAGCTGATGTTCTTGGATCGGAGCCCATCAGGCCACCGAATGTGCAGATGGTGGACCCTCTTATGGAGGTAGTCCGCACGATCACGGTTATCCGCGATGCAGACGTGGTCCCAACCCGGAGAATAGGCCGCTTTGCAGTAGGCTGCGTACTCAGCCGTCGTGGATTTTCCTCCCTGCCGATATCCGAGCAGGGTCATCCACTTTGTGTGGCCAAACTGGTCTACCGGAGGCTGCGAGTAGTAGTCGATGACCGACTTCTGGAGCTTGTCCGTAATGGCCAGCGGGTTGTACTTGATGAACTGGCCAGTCTTCTGGTCATGCACCTCTCCCCAGGCTGGGAGCGCCTTGTTCGGCGTCCTCAGCGTCTGGAGAAGCTGTAGAGCCTGCTGAGCTGAGACTGGTTGGGCCATCTACTCAGTAGGCATCTGGCTCTTGAGGGGATCGCCACCCGCTTCAGCCAAGGTAGCGCGTCCCTGGAGTTCAGAGAGGGGCGGAGCCCTGTTGGTGCGGCTATGGCCACTAACAGCGTCCCTCGCCTTGTCCTCGGCCAAGTGGCGGCGGTAGTCCAGTTCCTCGCCGCCCTTACGCAAGGCTTCGAACTCCTGAATGCGCCGCTCCAGGTCGGGGTCTACCTTGACAACCCCACGGGCCATCATGCTTTGGAGGTGATCCAGCTCGTCGACCCCTACCTCTGGGATAAGGGTCTCCCAAGTATCGGTATCCCGCCAATATTGGCCATCCCCCTCACGCGCCAGGGTCTTGGGCTGTGAGATGGCCGCCAAGGCATCATCCACAGCAGCCATCTCAGACATCCCTTCGTCTCGCATAGCCTCACGAGCCTCGACAGGGCCCCAGCCCGCAGCGTCGGCGGGCGAACCGGCTCGAACCCTTGTCTTGTGGGCTACCTCATAGCCGTCGGGGCGGTAGTGGCGATCCCACGCCTCACGAGCAGCGTTGAGGCGCATCTCTTCCATAGTCTCAGGCTTCTTGTCAGCCATGACGGCTCCTACTGGGTTGCGTCAGTGTTGAAAGCCCCTGCTGCGGCCTCTTCTGCCAGAGCCTCGACCTCGGGGGAAGCGGTAGGCGCGGTGGGGACAGCAGGAACAGCGGGGGTCTCCGTTCCGAGAGCCTTCCGAGCGGCGTCCATCCGCATGTCTTCCATCGAGAGGGGCGTAGGGGAAGTCCCCTCGGGGAGGAAAGCATCGGCACGGTCCAGAGCAGCCTCTGTCTCGTAGATGTCCCCCGTGATGTGGCCGAGGTTGATCGCACGATCCGCCATGTTGCTGGCCTGAGCCCACGCCTCTCCAGGAGCCATGCCGTTGGCAATGGCACGAGTGGCGTAGTCGTTGATGAATGTCTGGCGATCCTTGGGCATGGGACTTCCTATAGGAGAGAGAAGAGAACTCGAATGGCATCTACCCGCTTCGCGGCCCTCTGGTCACCCTTCTTTGACGCCTCTCGTGAGGAGTTGAAGAGCTGGCCGAGCTGAAGCTCCAGGCTGGGGCAGCTGTGGGGCTCAGGCTTTGGGAAGACCTTCTTCGGGGCAGCCTTCTTCTTAGCTGGGGCCTTCTTCGCCGGAGCCTTCTTCTTAGCGGCAGGCTTCTTCGTCGATGTCTTCTTAGCGGTGGGCATCACACCCCTCCCAATGCTCGGGAAGCGACGTCCCGATAGTACTCATCCAGATCATTGCGGTCCATATCCGCCAAGCTCTGAAAATCTGTAGATCCTGCCGTAGTTGCCGCCTCGACAGCGTCTTCCTCGACCTCTTCCTCGCCCTCGTCCGTGAGAGGCTGGCTGCTCTTCGTGAGGAAGTCTTCCGTGTCCGTAAACGGCTCGGTAGCCAAGCTCCAAGGAGTAGCCCCCTCTCCCTCGATGCGATCCTTGACTCGGTGACCGATCCGAGCCTGAACCCTCTGCATGATTTTCGTCATCGGATCCATATTCAACCTCCGTTGATGACCTTGCGGGTCTGGCGGGCTTCTCGACTGACGGATTCAGTTCCGCCAGCCAGGGTAATGAGCTGTTGGACGTAGTTCACCTGCGTTCCACCCTCGCCCATCCCCTGAGCCATCTGGACGGTGTACGCGAACTCCGCTTGGTGCCTCAACTCCCGGGCGATCTGGGGAGTCAGCTTCCCCGCAGCCAGAGAAGCCGAGACAACGGTCGCAAAATCGATGAGTCCCCCATGAGACTGGAGCAGATCCGGATACCGGATAAGAGCCGCCGCCGGAGGAGACTGCTCCGTGAGCAGCTTCTTCAGCTTCGAGGGGGTCAGGACAGAGGCATTCGCCTCTACGGTAGCGATCTCGTTAGCCATCGTCGGTACTATAGCCCGTCGGCATATCTTCGCGCCTCAGTGGTTACGCGCCCTTTGGCCCAGGGGGTAGTGATGCTTTGCGGGGTGCGTAGCTCGGAGGGGGCGGGTAGCGGACATAGGCCGCTCCATCCGGAGGGCTCGGGGCGTAGGGAAACGGTGGTTCCCACTTGAAGGGAATCCGGTCGGTCAGCTTCCGGGCGTTGACCCTTCGGCGCTCCATCTCATCGAACCACCCAGGATTCCTTAGCTCAGAGACCCCCACCCAATCCTCAAAGACCAGGGGGGGCTCCCAGCGGCTGTGCCATAGGCAGGGCGTCGGGCCGAGCCACCGTTGGACCGGGGTGGGCCGGAGTCCCTGCTTCAGCATGTCCCGGAGGATCCTGGCGTGAGATCCGTACCTCAGCAGGTTGTCCACGGACAGTTTCGGGTGTCCCCCGCCGGTCAGGGCCCGTAGGAGCATCTGGGCTGTGTCCGGATCCCGGGCCCAGGGCGTCAGGTCGGTCCCGAGCGCCCAGAGATTCAGGCTCACCGCGCCCAGAACCTCCTCTTGAATCCCCTTGGCCGCCCAGTAGCGCCACCGCTTCCCCAAGCTCCGCTCCAGGACCTCTTCGGGGATCCCCACGCAGAAACACAGCAGGGCCGCATGGGCCAGTCCGAGGCGACGAGATCCCCAGCACTGGACCCGACCCTCGAAGATTTTCCGCCCCAACTCATAGGGGGTAGGGACTCCTTCCCAAACAGGCCCCCCCTCCATTCTCCAGGCTTCCCGCATCTCCCTGGGCCACTCAGCGGGCGCGAATCCGAGCCCCGACTCAATGCTCCCCAGGGCCTCTCCCCGGATCAGCCGACTCCGGAGCCAGCGAATGAACCCAGCCTCCTCCTCCGAGAGATCCTGCATCTCCCGGTAGGGGGTCCACACCCCACAAGCTCTCTGGAGCACAGACAGCGTGACCCACTGACGGATCTCCTCGTCTACGAGGGGCTGAACAAGGACTCTGAGAGGTTCCATCGGGAGAGAATAGGGGATTCAGATGTAGATGTGAGGGGACTCTTCTTTACCAAACGGAAGCCGGGGGCCGGAGGGGGGATGCCTCGAACCTGGCACCGAGAGGACCGGGGCCCAGTGGTTCGCCCGAGTCGCCCGCGCCGTGCGCGACGTCGCCAGACGCTCGTAGCACGCGGACAGCGCACGACTAACTCCAGAGAAGGGAGGACCCCCCCTGGGGGGTACCCGGAGACCACCCCTCGCTCCTGGAGTACAGCGCACGACTAACTCCCGCGGCGTGCGAGCGTGCTCGCTCAGCCGCACGGTCCGCGGAACGCGGTGGCCCGACAGGGCTGAAGCGACTCCGAGCGACGAGGGCCGGACGGATGTCCGGTTCTCGTCGCCGGAGGCGCAAAATCGACAGGCACCTCGGGGCGCTGTCAAGAGGATGTAAAGGGGGTGGTACGCGGGCCCGAACCTGGATACAGGACTATGTCCCTCCGGGACAATGTCCTGTTCTTTCTCATTCTGGCCCCGGCCTGCATACGTTCGGTGGAAACGGATTTCT
>CP070713.1:1912633-1916852 GCA_020351445.1 Myxococcales bacterium | reverse complement strand
GTTACCTTGGTGCGGTAGTCCTCGGCTTTCCATTTCACATAGCTGCCGACCATGACGCCCGGGAAGGCTTCGGCGATGCGTTCGAGGAGGCTTGCGATTTCGCCTTCACCGCTGTGGGTGTAGACGGCTTGAGAGTGGAATTCGTAGCCTTCGTCGAGGCGCTTGCGGAGGTCGGCGAGCTTGAGCTCGAAGATCTCGGGGACACCGGGCAGGACGAACACGTTTTCGATGACTACGGTAGGCCAGGGAGCCTCGGAGCTGCGGATCATTTCGGCGCCCTCGGGCATGTTGGCCATGCGGAGGTGTGCCTCGGTCGCACGGTCGCCATAGTAGTGGCGGATCATGTTTTGCACCGCGACCGAGCGCACGACAGGCCGGTCGAAAGACGCGGCGACGCCTTCGATCGTGACATCGTCATGGGTGGGACCCACGCCGCCGCTGGTGAAAACGAGGTCGTGGGTCGCGCGTAGCTCGCCGAGATCCTTGCTGATGGCGTCGACTTCATCGGGGCACACCACCACGCGCCGCAGCTCGATCCCGAGCTCGAACAGTACGCGTGCGAGGAATGTGGTATTCGTGTCGGCGATTTTGCCGGACAGGATCTCGTTTCCGATGATTAGCGCTGCGGCGGTACGAGGCATGTCACTCCTGCCCTAGCTCGATTCCAATCGCGCGGGCCACACCGACCAGCTTTCCATCTGGCGGAACGTCCTTGAGGTTGTCATCCGTCATGCGCGACTCTCTTCCCGGATATCTCGTACATCGCGATGGCTGCGGCGACCGATGCATTCAGCGAGTCCATCGGGCCCCTCTGACGGATGTGAACCACGATATCGCACCGTTGTCTAACCATTCGGCGTAGGCCTTTGCCCTCCGATCCCACGACCAGAACGCGTCCCTTGGAGCTGGGCTCGAGGTCGCGAATATCGATATCGGCGCCAGCGTCGAGGCCCACGATCTCCATCCCCAATTCGGAGAGGGAAAGCAGCGTTCGTTGGAGATTTGTGACCCGGGCGATCGATGCATGCTCAGTCGCCCCAGCAGAGGCTCGAACGACGGCCGCCGTGATCCCCGCCGCCCGATGTTTGGGAATGATCAGCCCGTCCAAGCCGAGAGTCACAGCACTCCGAATGATCGCACCGAGATTCTGGGGGTCGGTCACTTGATCGAGGGCCACCAGCACGGGGGCTCCGTCGGTTCCCGCGACGATCTCGTCGACGTCGCAGAACCGGTAGTCATCTGCGATCGCGACGACGCCCTGATGCCGAACACCGTCGGTTAGCCGATCGAGCTCGGCTCGATCTCGGCTCACGAGCGGAATGCCTCGACCGTCGGCGGCTTCGTGGATGTCCGGGTACGCGCGTTGGGGCTCGGTGTAGATGCGATGGACCTTGGCGTTTCCACGCATGGCCTCGAGCACCGGCCGCCGGCCTGCGAGCACGCGCGTCATCGTGAAAGCGCCAGCCGAACCTCGCGCGCGATGTCGGCTGCGGCCTCGCTGGGATCGTTCGCGTCGCGGATCGGTCTTCCGACGACGAGCAAATCGGCGCCCGCTTCGATGGCGTCGGCCGGCGTCATCACCCGCTTCTGGTCGCCGACGTCGGAACCTGCGGGCCGTATTCCCGGCGTGACCAGAAATGCGTCCTTTCGGAGCGTCTTGCGAAGGGCCGCACACTCGTGTGCGGACGTCACGAACCCGCGCACCCCGGCATCCCATGCAAGCTTTGCCAACCTGTTCGTCGCGTTCCGCGGACCTCCGCTCAAGCCGATGGCTTCGAGCGCTCCTGTATCGAGGCTAGTCAGTACCGTGACCGCGAGGAGCCGCGTCGACCCTGCGTTGTCGTTGGCTTGGCGCAGCGAATCGAGCCCCGCCGCGGCGTGCACGGTGAGGTATGCAACGCCCATCGATGCCGCGCGGGCCACGGACCGTCCCATCGTTGCGGGGATGTCGTGCAGCTTCAGGTCGAGAAAGCACTGCGCGCCAGCGGCATGAACGGCTTCGATGGCTGCCGGCCCCACTGCGGTGAAGAGCTCGAGGCCTACTTTGAACGTGCCTACGTGCTCCCTCGTCTTTGCAATCAGCGCTTTGGCGGTATCGAGGTCAGCAACGTCGAGCGCCAGCGCAATGCGCGACCCTGGGTCGTTCTCATCCATGAATCACCGCAGCAACGCTACGGTGCGGACTAGAGGCTGTCCAGCCCAGCCAATGGATCGTCGGTGTTGGCCTTGCGTTGCTTGGAGCCACCACGCCGTTTGGCTGGCCCGCGCGGGGCCGCAGCCCTACGGGCAGCTGCAGCAGCTTGTGCGTCACGCTGTGCTTTTTCGGCAAGACGCGCTTGCTCGGCTTCTGCTTCGGCGCGCTTCTGCGCTTCGATCTCCGCGGCCGCGCGAGCCTCCTCGGCTTCGCGCGCCGCCCGCTCGGCTTCCATCTTCGCGGCCAAGGCGGCCGCTTCGCGGCGCTCGACCGCAGGCTTGTAAATACCGAAGTAAGACCCCGCGCCCAGCCCGAGAACCAGGACGGCAGCCGCCGCTAACAATCCCGGGTGAACGCCCTTGCGTTGCTGCGCGCTGATCGTGGCCAGCTCGCGTTCGTGGTCGAGCATGCGCGCGTGCGCGTCGGCCTTCTCGCGCGCTTCCTGTTCGAGGCGGACGCGCAACTGCGCTTCCTCTCGCTCACGAATCGCGCGCTCTTCTTCTTCGCGGATTCGCCGTTCTTCAGCCTGCCGCGCTTCCTCTTCGGCGCGCAAACGGGCTTCTTCTTCTTCTTGCTTCTTCTG
The DNA here is from genome assembly GCA_020351445.1 of Myxococcales bacterium. Taxonomy (GTDB): domain Bacteria; phylum Myxococcota_A; class Polyangia; order Polyangiales; family Houyiibacteriaceae; genus SG8-38. The sequence continues at coordinate 1,914,075 of CP070713.1, read as the reverse complement.
AGCTTCGGCAGCGATGCGCTCGCGCTCGGCCGCCTCGCGTTGAAGTCGTTCCTCTTCTTCGTCACGAACACGGTCTTCTTCGATGTTCATGAGCTTGCGAAGATTGAAGAGAACGGAAGACTCTTTTTCCTCGGACATGATGATACTTATATTACACTTTTCCGTTGCCTACGGACAAGGGCTGAGTCGGCATTTCCGACACAAACGCTAGCAACGGGTCCCGAGGACTGTCAAACGAACCGATTCACTCAATTTCCAGCCTCACCGGAACCCGCGGCCAGAATCGACCCTGAACCCACCCAACCTGGGTTCAACCCACCCAACCTGGGTTGATTGTGATTTGATTCACAGCGGATCTTATCGGTATTATTGGAATCGTGGGTGAGCTTCAGAAATTTCTTGAGTACCTCGACCGGAGCGATGTGACCGAGATCGTTTTTCAAAGCGGCGCGACGGCTTCCGCAAAGAAAAAGGGCAAGCTCAAGCCGGTCACCCGCGAGCCGATGAGCGCGAAGCACATTCTCAAACTGGTGAGCAACACGCCCTTGCACGAGGTAGTGCCCACCGAGGATGGCGCGTCGGCGCCAACGCCGTGGCGGATCAACGGGATCAACTATATCGCGACGATCGCTCGATCGGGCGAGATGCTCATGCTGCGGGTCCGCCGCGAAGGACAGCACACCGATCCGCCCAAGGTGCCTATCGGCGTCGTGACCGCGGTCAAGGCCTCGGTGCCTGCCAAGGCCCAACAGGTCGAAACAAAGGAGCCTTCATACGAACCTCCTGCGATGGTCGCCAAGGCGCCTGTTGCGGTTCAAGCGCCTTTGATCCATCAACCGCGGCCCAGGGTCTCGTATCGGCCATCACCGGAAGCTTCTCCGCTTGCCGAGTTCGTGCGAGCGGATTCTCCGGTGACGGCGCCTTCGGGGCTGCGTGCGCTCCTCGAAGAAGCCCGCGCTCAATCCGCGAGTGACGTGCACATCATGTCGGGTGAGCCGGCTCGCTTTCGGTGCGCCGGGCGCATGGTGTCGCAGGGTGAGGTCATTTCGGACGCGCAGGCGCGAGAGCTCATCATGCCCCTCCTCAACGAGCGCAACGCCAAGCAACTGGAGGAGCTCGGGTACGCGGATTTCGCCTGCCAGGTGCAAGGCGCCGGTCGTTTACGGGTCAATGTGAACAAACAGCGGAGCGGAATCAAAGGCTGCTTCCGGCTAGTCATGCCGGAGCCGCCCACGCTGGAGTCGCTCGGGCTTCCCGATGAGCTCCGCCAGATGCTCAATTACCATCAGGGATTGGTGGTGGTCTCGGGGCCCAATGGAGCCGGAAAGACCACGACCCTTGCTGCGTTGGTCGACCTGTTCAACAGCGAGCGCAGCGTGCACATCATCACGGTCGAGGATCCGGTCGAAGTCATTCATCCGATCAAAAAGGCGATCGTCAGC
>CP070713.1:1906192-1912533 GCA_020351445.1 Myxococcales bacterium | reverse complement strand
GACAACGCTATTCATCGCCCGATGGATCTGGTCGAAGAGCGACCTATCCCGCTTGCGAACGACCGGAAGAACCTGTCGCAGCCCGCCTGCTGCCTGAAGCGCCCGTTGCTGAATGATGAGTCCCATGAGTGATCTCCTTTTTTGCGAGTGAGTGGGGTTCCCCAGAAGGGCGAAAGCCCGCACCCCGCTCACTCGCAAAAAAGGAGATCACGGCGCCGGAAGTCCCGTAACCACGACGCTGGCACTGACACTCACGCTGACACTGGCCCTGGCACTGGCCCTGGCGCTGGCGCTGACACTGGCACTGACTCGGCCCCGGCTAAATAAACCCCCCCGTCACCGACCCGCTCCCCCTCACCTCCTCCGGCGTCCCCGCCGCGACCACTCTTCCCCCGTCTGGCCCCGATCCCGGCCCCAAGTCGAGCACGTAGTCGGCATTCCGGATCACATCCAGCTGGTGCTCCACCGCGATGACGGTGTGGCCGTCGTCGACCAGCTGATGGAGGATCGTGACGAGTTGTTGGACGTCGACGAAATGCAAACCACGGGTGGGCTCGTCGAAGATGTAGAGAGTTGGCTTGCGTGCGGGTTGGGCGAGGTCGCGCGCCAGCTTGATGCGTTGCGCCTCTCCGCTGCTGAGGGTGGTCGAGCGGCGGCCGAGCGCGAGGTAGCCGAGGCCCACGCGCCTCAAGGCGTCGAGACGGGAGCGTATGGCGGGCACAGCTTCGAATAGCGAACGTGCCTCTTCGACCGACAGCGCCAGTGCCTCTGCGATACTCAATCCGCGGTAGCGGATCTGAAGCGTCTCGTGGTTGTACCGACGTCCCCCGCAGACCTCGCACTCGACCTCGGCGTCCGGAAGAAGCTGCATCGCGATTCGCTGAACGCCCTCGCCTTTACAGGCCTCGCATCGGCCGCCTTTGACGTTGAAGCTGAAGCGACCCGCGCGATAGCCGCGCGCCCGCGCCTCCGGCAGCCCGGCAAAGAGCTCACGCAGGGGCCCGAGCAACCCGAGATACGTCGCAGGGTTGGAACGGGCGCTTCGGCCGATCGGCGCGGCGTCCACGAACGACACGCGGCCAAGCCCTTGGCCCCCTTCGACGGATACGCCGGGAGGTACTTCAGCGCTGAGCCCGAGCTTCGATCGAACCGCGGGGAGAAGCGCATCGACCACCAGCGAGCTCTTGCCGCTTCCGCTGACACCCGTGACGCAGCAAAGGGAATGGAGTGGGAGCTCCGCGCGAACGTCACGCAGGTTGTGGAGCTCGGCCACATGAATACGGAGCGAGCCGGCACCAACACGGCGCCGCGCTGGCACGGCCACGCTCCGGAGCCCCGATAGATATGCGCCGGTCGACGACGCCTCGTTCGCCGACAGCGCCTCGACGTTGCCTTCGGCGACCAGGTGTCCTCCGTGATCTCCGGCTCCTGGCCCCATTTCGACCAAGTGATCGGCAGCGCGCATCGTCTGCTCATCGTGCTCCACGACCACCAACGTGTTGCCGAGGCCGCGAAGCTCGTCGAGCGTGGTGAGCAGTCGGGAGGTGTCGGCTGGATGCAGGCCGGCCGTCGGCTCGTCGAGCACATAGAGCACACCCGACAACCGCGCGCCCAGCTGGGTCGCCAAGTGAACCCGTTGCGCCTCTCCCGCAGACAAGGTCGCGGCGGCACGGTCGAGGCTGAGGTATCCGAGACCGACCTGACGAAGGAACACCAGGCGATCCGCAATCGCCTGAACCAGCGGCCGCACCGCCGCTTCGCGCTCCGCCGAAACCCGAACCCCGTCGAGCCAGTCCCTCAGCGCGCTCATGTCGAGCGCGCTCACTTCGCTGATCGTTCGGCCCTCGACGCGAACCGACCGCGCATGTGGATTCAGACGCGATCCTCCGCAATCGGGACAAGTCTCCATCCGCGCAAACTGTCCAAGCTCCTCGTCGAGGAACTCCAGCACGCGTTCTTCATCTCCACCCTCGGCCAGCTTGCGACGCGCATACTCCTGGGCGCGCCGCTCGAGCCCCGGCAAGATGCCCTCGAACCCCGCACCGCCCTCGAGCGCCAAGCGGCGCTGTTTGTTGGGCAGCCTCTCGAAAGGCGCATCCAAGTCCACCCCCGCGGCACCGATCTTTTCGAGCATCGCCCTGTAGTAGGCAAGGCTCGGCTTCCCCCAAGCCGTCACAACACCGCGCCGCAGCGAGAGGCGTGGGTTGGTGAGCGCCAGCTCCTCGATGAACCTCCGCCTTGTCCCGAGGCCGTCACACGCCGGACATGCGCCAAGCGGCGTATTGAATGAAAACAACGGCGGGCTGACTTTGGGGATCGAGGCGTGGCCTTCAAAACACGCATAGCCTTCCGAAAAGCGATGGCGAGCGCCCTCCTGCTCGCGAAGCTCGACCACTCCGTGGCTCAACTGGTATGCAAGCTCAACCGCTTCGGCGAGACGCGAGCCGATCCCCTCTCGAACGGACAGGCGGTCGATCACCACGTCGATCGCCGCCCCTGACGGCAGCGTTTGAAGGTCCTCCAGATCGACCGCTGCATCGTCGACGCGCAGCCGAACGAAGCCTTTGCCGCGCAAGTCGGCTGCGAGGCCCTTCGGAATGGTTTCGCCGGCGCGTACGAGCGGGGCGAGGACCGAAAACCGCGTGCCTTCCGCAAGACGCAGGGCCTCTTGCACGACTTGCGCAACGGAGTGTGCAGTAAGGCGTTTGCCACAGACGGGGCAATGCACCGCCCCAACCGTAGCGAAAAGAACACGCATGTAATCGTTGATCTCGGTCAGCGTACCTACGGTCGACCGCGGATTGCGCGACGGCGCGTGCTCACGCACGGCGATGGCGGGGCAAAGCCCCTCGATGACGTCGACGTCGGGACGTGGCAGCTTAGTGAGGACGCGCCGCGCGTGACCACTCAGCGACTCGACGTAACGCCGCTGACCCTCCGCATACAAGGTATCGAACACCAAGCTCGATTTGCCACTCCCGCTCGGACCGGTGACGACTGTCAGCCGCTCCCTGGGGAGGCGGACCGTCACGTTCTTCAGGTTGTGCTCGCGGGCTCCTCGAATGACGATGTCCGCCGTCATTCCCCTGCCCCGCCGGTCAGGCGTTGGGCCGCGCGGATCGCCGCGATCATGCCGCTTTCGGAAGCGGTCCCGGTGGTCGCTGCGTCGTACGCGACACCGTGATCGACGCTGGTTCGCACGAACGGCAAACCCCACGTCACATTTACCGCCTCACCCCAATCGAGAAGCTTTGACGGGATGGTGGCTTGATCGTGGAACATCGCCACGACGCCGTGCGCCCGACCCTCGGCGGCGTAGCGGAACGCGGCCTCCGCGGGCGTCGGTCCGGCGAGCTCCACCTCGCCGCTCGAGTACGGAGCTTCTTCGCGCAGCGAATCGAGCGTGGGACCGATGACGGTCTCCTCCTCGGTCCCGAGCAGGCCACCCTCCCCGGCGTGAGGGTTGAGACCGGTCACCTCGATGCGCAGCGGTGTCGCATCGGGCAGCCAACGCGAAAGCGCTTCGGTCAGATGCCGCACCGTTCTTTCGATGTGCTCGCGGGTCACGGTCGAAGGGACCCGCTTGATCGCCCAGTGCGTCGCAACGAGCGCGACCTTGAGACGGGGCCCGAGAAACATCATCGTCACGTTCTCGACGTGCACGCCGGCACGCCTTGCCAGATGCTCCGTCTGACCGCGAAACGAGACCCCAGACAAGCTCACCGCCTCCTTGCTGACGGGCCCGGTAACGATGGCGCGCGCCGTACCGTCGATGGCAGCATCGCAGGCTGCCTCGAGAGCTTCGCGCTGCACCCCGCCGCCGTCGATCGTCGGCGCCCTCGCCTGCACCATCGTCAGTGGCCAATCCGCCACGTGCACCAATCCAACCTCTCCGGGCCCGAGGCTCCCCGCCTCGGCCGTCTCGATTCGCTTAGCCGCCTCGAACCCATAGCGGCGAAGCGCCCGCTCCATCCACGCAACGTCGCCATAGACCAACGCCCGGTCGGTGCCCAAACATCGAGCCAACGCCGCCGCTGTCACCACAGGGCCGACACCTGCCGGATCACCTGCCGAAATCGCGAGCGGCGCAGGCATCACGGCTCCTTCATCTTGTAGCCGACGCCACGGACCGTTTCGAGGTTGTTGACCGAGTGGCCGAGCTTCATGCGAAGACGCCGGACATGGATGTCCACGGTGCGGCTGCTTCCGTAATAGTCGACGCCCCAGACGCGCTCGAGAAGCTGTCGCCGCGAAAACACACGGCCGCGGTTTTGACAAAGGAAGCTGAGTAGCGCGAACTCCTGATGGGTGAGCTGCCGGGGTCGGCCGTCGATAGTGACCTCGTGAGCCGCGAGGTCGATGCAAAGCGGCCCCATCTTGATGCGCTCCTGTTGCGCAAACTCGCTACGGCTCCACTCGACGCGCCGGATCCGCATATAGAGCTCCGCGGGGACATACGGCATCAAGACGAAATCATCGAATCCATCGCCGACATCGAGGCGAGACAGCGCATTGATGGTGATCCCGATGATCACCGGCACGTCTTAGAGGGGCTCAGCGGCGCGAACTCTGACCAGGGCGGCGCGCCCAGCATCGGCTTCGTCGCCCGCCTCGATCAGCACGGCCGCGGGCGGACTCTTGACCAGCTCCTCGGTGTCCAACCGATCCCAAAGGGTGGCGGTCTGGACCTCGCAGCCAAGCTCGTGGAGGCACCCCACGGCGCTTCCGTCGCGCTCTTCGATGCCCTCACGGCCGATGACTAGAATCCACACCGCCGGTTCCTACAACGGGGGCCCGAGCGGTGCCAGCCGGGGATGCGACTTCAACTGAGATCCCGGGTATGATGAGCGAGCGCATCAACGGGACCACGTGGCTACGAAGTATTGGAAAGTCGAAATCAGTCGGCTGGGCGCGCCCGACCCGCTGTTCTTAGGGACCGTCCAGGCGCCTACATGGCCGGCGGCGTTGCAATCAGGCCGCGCTGAGATCGGCGAGTCTGGCGGGGTACCCGCAGGCGCGAGCTGCAACGTGAACCCAAATGGGACTGTTACCATTCAGGACGCCCGCGAGCGCCGGCGATATCAAATCATCCCCGCCGAGATGCCCGCGCCACCGCCCGGCACCAAGCGGCCTGTTCCGAGCGCACCGCAGACGCCGGCCCCAGTCGCTCAGGTCCCTGCGCGGGCCGTGTCGAAGGCGACCAACGGCCCGGTTGCGAAAGGCGCCGCTCTTCCCGCGCCGGCGCCGGTTCGAGCACGCCGGTCGAGCGCACCACAGCCGAGCAGCCCGCCGCCCGCCACGGTCGAAAACAAGCTGATCTTGCTGGCCTCGCGCAACGAGAAGCCCACGAGCTCGAGCCCGATACATTTCAGAGAGCGCATGTACGCCGTCCCCGTTCCTCTCCAAGCAGGGACCGGCGAGAAGCTCGCAACCAAGCTGCTGCGCCGCGTGCAGGAAGAGATCCGCAAAGAGCGCGGCGCGAAATACGTCCGAGTCGAGCTCTTCGACCACATCTGGAAGGGTGCACCGGACCACCCCCCGGTGGTGCGCGTCGAATGGAAAGACTGGAACAAGAGCATCGAGATCGAGTTCCCCTTGGAAGAGGAAACACGCCACTCGGAGGCGCCGAGGATCAGCAGCGTGCCACCGCCACCAACTGAAGACCGGCTCGGAGCCGCGTTCGAAGCCTGTCAAGACCTGTTATTCTTGAAAAACCGCGCCGAGGCGCTCGAGTTCGCAGTGCACCTCCTCGAAGAGCTCGTTCCTTCGGAAGCGACGGCTGCGTTCTTGCTCGACATCAACACCGATGAATTCCGCATCGTCTCGGCACGAGGCACGGGCGCAAGGGCGCGACAGGGCCAGGGGTTCCCTTCGTCTGGCGGTCTCCTCGGGGCGGCAAGCGGCCTCGCGGAGCACGCGGTGCTAGTGCTCGCAGACGCTGCAGCCGACCCACGCTACGACGAGCGCATCGACGGGGTACCGGGAATGGATGTACGCGCGCTCCTGTACCGGCCGCTGATCCACCGCGGACGACTGTTCGGTCTGCTACAACTCGCCAACGGCATAGCGCGAGGCATGTTCACCGAAGCCGACTGCGAAGTCGTCGACTACGTCACTCAGCAGTTGAGCGAATTCGTGGCGCGCGGCGCATCGATGCCAAAAGCAGCAGCCACCAACAGCCGCTAAGCCAACTGAAACACCGGAGAACGGCTCGCGACGGGCGTGCTCACAGGTTCACCGGGGCTCGACAAAACACGACACCCGGCCCATCCCAACTGCATCACCGGAGAACGGCTCGCGACGCACGTGCTCGCAAGCGGGGCCCGCTCGGCCGTCCCCCT
>CP070713.1:1903414-1906092 GCA_020351445.1 Myxococcales bacterium | reverse complement strand
TTTCTTCTGTCGCTGCAGGTCTTGCAGGAGATGCTCTGCGCGGCTCTCTGCCAACCAGGCCAAGCCGCCAAGCGATAGGGTGAGGGATGCGACGGTCACCATCGTGGCGCCTCGCGCCGTGACCCCCAACGTCAGACCGTTCGGAAGCAGGCCCATCGTATCCGCAACGCCGAGGGCAACGATGCCGATGACCGTGACGAGCGTCCAAAGCGCCCCGCCCCTCACGCCGCGCAGCAACATCGCCGCTACGGGCAAGCACGACAACCACGGGTAGGCCAAGCTCGACACACCGCCAAGAGCCCAACTCTGAAAGAGCAACACCGCCAGCGCGAAAGCCAACGTCCAGTTCGCCGCGATCCGAAGTGAACGTGTGCGGCGCAAGATCATCGGCGTCAGCACTAGACTGGTCCCGTAAATAGCGGTCGTCAGGCCTGCGAAGGGCAGTCTCAAGTAGAGAACGAAGTATGGGAAAAAGAGGAGCGCCAAGACCGCTGCGACAATCGTGTAACGCAACAAGAGAAACGTGCGCGCTTCGCTTCGGAAGTCGTTTTCCACGAGCTCGGGTGGAATCATGCGCGCAAGCCACCGATCGATCGGCCCCCTTTCGGCTGGAGCCGCGCTTTGTCCCCCGCGCACGATTTTCGCCAGCCACCCCATCTACGCTCAGGTGATCAGTATAAGCAGCCGGCTCGAGGACCGAAAAGTGTTCTAGCTCACGCTTGGCTGATTACTGCGGCGGCAGGGTATCGCGCTTGGTCACGGGCACTCGGAGTTGACGGAGGTTGCCCAGCGTTTCGAGGGTCGTCTTCCAACCCTTCGCCGGGACCGCGAACATCGAGTCAACCAATTCGGGGATGAAGAGAATCGGGTCGGCGTCCGAGTTGTATCCAAGCTGCAGCAGCGCATCCTGTTCGAAGAGGCGGCACTGCTTGTCGCAACAATGAAACGACTCGACCACCCGATAGAACCCTTCAGGCGGCAGCGGCTGGAGGAACCGCACTAATCCCGGGTCGTCGATCATGTGCCCCTTCCCCTCGAACTCGGCGCGGTTGTAACGCCACTCCTTCGGAAGGTAGACGCCTGGCCCCGGGTTTCCGTGGTTGTGGAAATAGACGAGCCGGCCCTCGTCCACGGATCCAATGGGTCCTGTCGTTCGATATAAGCCGCAGGGCGGAAGCTCCATGTCACAGGCCTAGACCAACGACGAGCCTAGAGCAATCATCGGCGCACGGGCCCTACCAACTGCGGTAGGGTTTCGCGACCAAGTTGGAGTTGAAGTAGCGCGGGTCATTCGTGACCTCGTCGCCGACCCAGTCCGGTTTGACGAACGCTTCGTCTTCGCTCTCGAGCTCGATCTCGGCGACCACGAGCCCCGCGTTGTCGCCTTCAAAAACGTCGATCTCCCAAGTGTGGGAGCCTACGGAAACCGTGTAGCGAACCTTTTCGATCAGCGGGCGCTTGCACAAGGCGTCGAGCATCGACTCGGCATCGGCCACCGGGATCTCGTATTCGAATTCCGCCCGACGCGCGCCAACGCTCTTGCCCTTGACCGTGATCGAGCCTCGTGGGCCGGCCTGGCGGACGCGAACCGTTCGTTCGGGCTCGGTCGAGAGAAAGCCTTGCCGGTACCGAGTGCCTTCCGCCGTCTTGCGCCACTCGTCTCCCGTCACGAGAAACTTTCGTTCGATTTCCTGACCCATGGCGACGTTGAGGGTTGTATCAAAAATGGCCCCGCCTCGAAATGAAGCGTCGTACCCCTTGAATCAGGGCACGGTGCGGGCTACTTCGGGCAGCCTTGCGACTCAATGCACAACAGCGGGCGGCGGTCGAGCATGGGGAGGGGCCGTTGTTGGTTCTGGCGGGCGCGGGGTCTGGGAAGACGCGCGTCATCACCGCCCGGATCGCTCGGTTGCTTCAGAGCGGGGTCGAGGCCGACTCGATCTTGGCGGTGACCTTCACCAACAAGGCCGCCAACGAGATGCGTGAGCGCATCGGCGGGACGGTCGGGCACGAAACGGCCGACGCGATTTGGCTGTCGACGTTTCACAGCTTTGGGGTGCGATTCGTTCGAGAGGAAGCCAAGGGGTTGGGCCTTGGCTCCCGTTTCACGATCTTCGATCAAGGTGACAGCCTCGGCATAGTTCGAGAGCTTCTAAGGACTGAAGCGAAGGCAGACCGAAGCCTCGACGCTCAAGCGATCTTGTCCCGGATCTCGCTTTGGAAGAATGCACTGCTCGAGCCCGGCGAAGTTCGTGCCAAGGCCGACGAGTACGATCAGGCGGCCGCCAACATCTACGGCGCCTACGAATCGAGGCTCCAGGACATGCACGCTCTGGATTTCGACGACCTGGTGGTCAAACCCGTGGGGCTCCTCCGAGCCCGGCCTGGCATTCGCAGCAAGTGGCGCGCTCGTTTTGCGCACATTCTCGTCGACGAGTTTCAAGACACCAACGTGGCGCAGTTCGACCTCGTTCGGTTGCTCGCCAACGCGGCTGGCAACGTGTGTGTGGTCGGCGACGATGATCAGTCGATCTACGGGTGGCGCGGCGCGTGCGTCGACAACATTCTCGACTTCGAGCAGCATTTCCCGGGTGCCGTGGTCACCAAGCTGGAACGGAACTATCGTTCGCGCGCCGCGATCTTGAATGTGGCCAATGCAGCCATCGAGAAATCGAGCA
>CP070713.1:1897468-1903314 GCA_020351445.1 Myxococcales bacterium | reverse complement strand
GGTGGTGGCGAAGGCGTCCTGGTGACCGCGGTGCATCTCGCACCGGAGGTTCCCAGCGCCGACAGCACCGAGGTCTCCATCTTCATCGACGGCGTGCAAGTGCCTGGAACGCTCAGCTACGGCGAAACGACCGGTCGCGTCAGAATTGAAGCTGGCACCTACGACGTGGGTATTGGGCTTCCGGGTGCAGACGGGCCCCTGCTCGAGCTGATGGACGTCGAGCTCAACGACGGTGACGACATCACCATCGTGGCGTACCGCACGAACGAAGACCTTCCCGTCGATGTTTTCGTGTTCAGCAACAGCACCGACGGCCTTGCCGCGGACACGGGACGTGTATTCGTCGCGCACGGTGCCAACGACCCCGCTCTCGATCCGGTGAACATCGCCACCTCGAATGAAGCTGGCGACGCCGACTGCACGACACTCATCGGGAACTTCCAGTTCGAAGACACCTTCCCGCCTCAGGGTGAACCGAATCTAGACGTTCCTGCGAGCACGCTGAACGTAGGCTTTGACGTGGCCGGTGATGAGTGCCCTGACGTCGGCCCCGTGCCGGTTCCGGTGACCGACGGTGTCGTGAGCATTCTCGTCGCAGTCGATGAGGACACGTCAAACGAACCCGACGCGCTCGACCCCGAGCTCTGGGGCATCGTCGACGCGGACACTCTCGTTCGACTGATCAAAACAGAATAACCCCTGATCCTCTCCTTCATCACCCCAACGCGCTTCGGCGCAGGGGCCGCTCCCTCCCGGTGAGCGGCCCCATTTTTTTGGGTGGTTGACGATTCACCGGGCAGCCGGGTAGGAGGGCCCACAGGGTGATCACTTGGAGCAAATCGCCGGCGAACTGGAGGCTGGCTGCAGCGTTGTTGGTAGCGATGGGGGCATGCACCGAAAAGGACGCGGTCCGCGAGCTGCCCGAAGACCTGCGCGAGCCGGCCGAAACGCCCGACCCCTACGAGCGCTCACCCTCCCGCTTTGGGATCGTGCCTCTGCACGCTGGGTTCACCCCTGACCCGAGGGTGGTCGGGGGCACGGCCCTCGGGGAGGGCCCGGCCAAGTCGATCCACCGCAAGTGCAAAGGATGGATCTCGGAGACACCAGACTATCTGCTCGACGCGGATACCGCGTTCTTCCAGCTTCACGTGCTAGGGCGCTCGCGCTCTGACGTCCTGCTCGTCGTGCGCAAGCCCGACGGTTCGGTTCTGTGCAACGACAACCGCCAAGGCACCAAGGACCCGATGATTCGCTCCGACTTCCCCATCGGCACGACGCAGATCTGGGTCGGCGTCAAAGAGGAAGGTGCGACGGCCGACTACAGACTCGGGTTCTCCGAGATGAAGTGGAAGTCGTCGTCGATCCCGCTGCCGGACGTCGACTAGGGTTGCTGGCGCCGCCGCCACAGGACCAGTCGCTCGCGGCCTTCGCGCCCTGGGTGCGTTTGCTCGATGTCCGCCGCCTCGAGCTCCTCGAACGCGTCTTCGACGAAGCCGCGCACCAGCCCTGTGTTGATCGGCCATGGCGGACCCTCTGTTCCAGTGATCGGATCTTCGAACGGAAACAGCAGGGTGGCGAGTACAGCGCCGGGCTTGACCAGGCGCTTCATCGTGTCGCTCCACGCGGCGCGTTGATCCGGATCGAGCGCGCAGAAGAAGGTGTAGTCCCACACGAAATCGAAGCCGGCCGCCGACTCGTAGGTGAAGAAATCGGTCACTTCGTAGACGATGATGCCGGGCAGATCGGAATGGGCGTCCAAAAACGCGGCGCGTGCGTTTTCAGAAAGATCGATGCCGACGACCTCGCGATCCGGGCGGGCCAAGGTTGCCAGGTCGTATCCAGTACCGCAGCCAGGTACGAGGACCCGCCCCGCGGGAACGAAGTCGCGGTCGAGCAAACCGCGAAGGGCAGGCGGTGAAGCGCCCGCGTCCCATGGGGTGATTCCCGCTTTCCAAGCTTCTTGCCAATCCACCGGCGCCATGACGTGTCCCTACGCGATCAGTCCTATGTCGCGGGCGGCCTCTCGCGCAACCGGTAGGACGTTGTCGTAAGCTGCGGCGTTGCATGCGAGGATGCCGCTTCGGTTGCGCATGTCGGTTCCCTCGTACCGATACGGATTGCCCGCCAGATCGGTGAAGCGTCCGCCGGCTGCCTTGAGAATCGCTTCCGGCCCGCATGCGTCCCACCTGCTCGATCGATCCGAGATATGCACGTAGAGATCGGCTTTCTGCTCGGCGATCAGGCCGGCCTTGAGCCCGACCGAGCCGCTGGTCGTTTCCTGCGTGATGCCGAGCCGGGCGACGACCTCGGCAACCGCACGGTTGCGATGCGAGCGTGACACGACGAGCTTCAACTGGCTCGGGTCGGCCACGTCGCTCACTTTCAGCTCGCTCCGTTCACCGCGCTCTTCAAGGTAGGCCCCGCCGCCGCCGACTCCTGCGTAGAGCTTGTCGGTTTCGGGTTGGTACACGACACCGGCCGTGGCCACTCCGTCGATGGCCAGGCCGAGCATGACGGAAAACTCGCCATTTTTCGCGATGAACTCTTTGGTGCCGTCGACCGGATCGACGTACCAGCAGCGCCCGCCTCCGAGGGCAGCGCTCCAGTCCGCGGCTTCTTCCGCGACAATGCCGTCGTCGGGAAAGGCCTGCTCGAGCTCGCGGACGATGTACGCGTTGGCCCTGGTATCCGCCTCGGTTACGGGGTCGGCCTCAGCTTTGTAGGTGACTCTGAAGTCCGTTGCGTAGATGTCCATCAAGATCGAGCCGGCCTCTCGCGCGATGCGGGCGGCCTCCGCGATTTCTCGATCCAGCATGTCGAGCCTCTACCACGGGACGATACCGGCGCCACCGGTCACCTCGCGATGCGTTCCAACAGTTTAGAAAGAAGCGCGGTTACCTCGTCCACGCTCCCGAGCAACTTGGCCGATGTCGATGGAGTGCCCCGCTGCTCCTCCGAGCGAACGAACGCGCCAATGCCATGTTCTGTTGCGAAGTCGACCGCGGGGAAGTCGGTCAGGTCGTCTCCTACGAAGAATACGGACCGCGCGCCAGAGCGGTCGAATATCTCCCTAAGCGCACTGCCCTTGTCGTAACGCACCGCCTCGGCTTCGCGCAAAGCTTTCCCCCGCCGCACGTGAAGGCCGAGGCTCTCGGCGAGCTCATCGGCTTCTCGAAGCAGCCGATCGGCGCGGAGTGGGTCGCTTGCTGCGATCGCCCGCACGTGTACTGCGATCGCCTGAGGCTTGTACTCGATGAATGCGTCGTGTGCGCGCGCATCAACCCACTCCCGAAACCGATCGAGGGCCTCCCGCTGCCCGGATGTGAGCTCGCGTTTCGGTGGCGCTTGTTCAGGGGCCAAGACCACCCCTCCGTGTTCTACCGCGCGCCAGACGCCTTGCAGTCGTTCCATCCGCTGGAGCGACCCCAGGTCGCGACCCGTGATGAGCGCGAGCTCGAGCGTTGGTACTTCGGCCAGCGCCGCTAGCGTAGACAGGGTTTGCTCCGGGATCTCGGCAAGGTCCGGATCGCGCACGATCGGGGCGAGCGTGCCGTCGACGTCTAGGGCGAGGAGCAGGGGGCGTTCGAGGGTCAGAAGAACCTCGAGAAGGGAATCGACTCGGCTCACTTGCCCTCCAAGGCACTGATGTAGCGATCGGCCCAGCGGTGCACGTCGAGCCGCATGACTTCGGCCCGCAACGCGCGCATTCGCTTGCGCTTGTCGGCGGGCTTCATGGTGAGCGCACGGTGAATGGCGCTCGTGGTCGCGTCCACATCATAGGGATTTACCAAGACCGCGCCTTTGAGATGCTTGGCCGCGCCGGCGAACTCGCTGAGGATCAACACGCCGTCTTCGTCGGTTCGGGCTGCCGCGTATTCGTGCGCTACCAGATTCATCCCGTCACGCAATGGGGTGACCAGCGCGACGTCCGCCGCGCGGTAGTGGGCGAAGAGCGCTCGTTGGCTCAGATTTCGATAGAGGTAGTGAATCGGAACGCACCCAGTGTCCGCGTAGCGGCCGTTGATATCGCCGACCATGCGATCGATCTCTTCCTTGAGGTCGGCGTAAGCCTTCACGTCGGTGCGGCTCGGCACCATCACCTGGATCAGTGCGTAGCGGGTGCGCGCGCCTTTGTCGCGGCGAAGCAAACGCTCGAAGGCGGCGAGTCGCTCGGGAATCCCTTTCGTGTAGTCGAGGCGATCGACGCCGAGGATGAGCTGGCGGTTTGCCATCGTTTGACGAATCCGCTCGACCTCGCGTGCTACGTCCGGATCGATCGCGAGTGCCTCCAGGTCGTCGACCGGGATTCCAATCGGCGCGGCGATCGTCTTCACCTTGCGGCCGCGATGCTGGATCGTTCCGCGTGAAACTCGATAGGCGGTGAACCGATCGACGCACTGGCGGAAGTGCTCGGCGTACTCCGGAAGATGAAAGCCGAGGACGTCTGCGCCGAGCAATCCTTCGAGGATTTCCTCGCGCCACGGCAAGATGCCGAACGTGTCCGGAGGCGGCCACGGAATGTGGCAGAACCAGCCGATTCGAGCCTTGGGGCGCTCGGTTCGCACCATGCTGGGGACTAGCATGAGGTGGTAGTCCTGGACCCAGATCAGGTCGCTCGGACCGCTCGTGGACAGGGTGGTGTCGGCGAACACTTGGTTGGCACCCACGTAGCTCGACCATGGTGCTTCGCCGACTTGAATCGTCGGCTCGAAACCGTGCAGCAAAGGCCAGAGCACCGCATTCGAGACGCCCTCGTAGAAGCCAAGCTGGTCGCCACGCTTGAGCGAGATGTGAGCGAGGTCATAGGCGAGGTGGGGCGTGGGAACCGTGACCGAGTCGAAGTCCTTCGCGGGCTTTGCGCTCACCCAAACGCCCCCGCGCTTCTGCAAAACCGGGTCGAGCGCGGTCACCAGGCCGCCCGCAGCGCGCACCCAACGTTCGCCTCCCCGGGTGGCTTCGTGCCGATAGGGGCCGCGGTTCGATACGACCACGAGCTTTCGGCTCTTTCTCGCCATCAAACCGCATTGTAGTCTGCTCGAGGTCATGGACCCAGCGCAGTTTCTTCAAGGCCGAACTCGAGAGACGGAAATTCGCCGCGACGCCCGCGGCCGATGGTTCAACGGCGCAGACCCGATCGACCATCCGAACCTGACCCGTTCCTTCGACAGCTGGGTCGACCGGGCCGAAGATGGGCGCTTCTGCCTGAGCAACTCGATCAACTGGGCATACGTCGAGATCGAGGGGCCCGCCTACTTCGTGAAAGACGTCGAGCCGACCGCCGAAGGGATCGACCTCCTTCTATCCGGCGACGTTCGCGAACCGCTCGACTCCGCCTCGCTCCGCCAGGGGCCCGAGGGCGCGCTCTGGTGCGCGGTCCGCGAAGGCCGGTGCCCGGCCCGTTTCGACAACCACGCCGTGAGCAAAATGGCCGACCGGGTCGGCGAGGATGAGGACGGGGTGTATGTGCTGATCGGCGGACAAAAGGTGCGGCCGCCCCTGATTTCCGATCCACTTTCGCTCGGCCTGGAAAAGCGCTAAGGCACCGACGTGTCCCGACGCGAGGTCATCGCCACCATCATCGTGGCCGCGATTGCGTTTCCTTTGATTTTCATCTTCACCGGCGCGGTGGCGGATGCGCGGGCCCGCGCACGCGAAGCCCCGTTCCGAGCGATCCTCGGCAACGCTCGGTTCGAGCAGCTCATGGACGGCGAGGGCGGCGTTCCACACTACTTGGGCGCGTCTCTGCGCGTTCCCGAATTCAGCCTGCCCAAGCAGGGTGGCGGTGAGTGGAAGATGTCTGAGCAGCGCGGCAAGGTCGTCGTCATGAACTTCTGGACCGTTACCTG
>CP070713.1:1894743-1897368 GCA_020351445.1 Myxococcales bacterium | reverse complement strand
TCTGCGCGAGCCCTTCCCCCTTTAGCTGCATGCACAGCTCCACGCCATTCATGCGAGGCATGTGAAGATCCAGGAGCATCACGTCCGGCTCTTCCTTTTGAACCTCGGCGAGCGCCTCTTCGCCGTCATGAGCGACTCGAATGTCGGACGAGCCTACGATCTGCCGGACGTAAAACGTCAGGATCTTGGCGAGGTCCACGTCATCGTCGACAATCAACACCGACGGCTCCTTCTTGCTCATCACCGCTGAGCTGTCACTGCGTGGCCGCTCGTCCCCAATCGCCCGCATTTGCCACGCCACCGCTTCGGCGCTTTGAATGCGCACCTGCGGATTGGGACTGAGCATCTCGTGAACGACCTGGCACAACGCAAGGGGGCAATCAGGCCGGAGCTCTGCAAGTGACTTGGGTTGTCCGCGGTCGTGTGATGCGATCACTTCGCGGATCGTCGTGCCGGCAAACGGTCGCACGCCAGTCAGCAGCTCGTACGCGACAACGCCGAGGCCAAAGTTGTCGGCGAGATGCCCACTGCCCGTTGCGGCGGTATTGAGCAACGCCTCGGGCGCCATGTACGGAGGGGAGCCGGCGACGCGCTGCTGCCCGTTGACATCGAACTCAGGCAACACGAGACCAAAGTCCATCAGCACGACCCGATGGGCCGGAGTCAGCATGATGTTGTCGGGCTTGATGTCTCGATGAACCAGCCCGGCGCGATGCACGACGCTGAGCCCTTCCGCAGCCGGCAACAGGATCTGCACCACCTCCGCCGGGGTGAACCGCTCGCCGCTCTCCCAACGCGTGGCCGCGTGCTGGGTCAGTGAGACCCCATAGACCCGTTCCATCACCAGGTAGTCGATCCCTCGGTGCTCCCCGAGCGTGTGAACGCTCACGAGGCTGGGATGCTGGAACGCCGCGAGCGCCCGTGCCTCATTGCGAAGGGGCGGGGTCAGGGGATTGGGCCAAGCGGCCTTGATCGCCACCCGTCGGTTGAGCAGATGGTCGTGGGCCTCGAACACTTGACCCATTCCGCCCCTGCCGAGGAGCTGCATGATTTCGTAGATGCCGTCGAGGAGCTCGCCGGTGGCGAAAATCCTGTTTTCCCCATCCATTGGCGGCTCGCTCGCAGCGATGACGTGTCCCCCTGCGTCCCGCATATCAGTATTTACAGAATATCTTTACAGCACTGTAATCCGCAACCTCACAGGTCGATTGCGCGGATATCCAGTCCCTGCACGGGTTTTCCGAGGAATCTGGAGGCTGCGGAAGCGAATTGACCCGGCAAATCGGTCACCAGAATCTGCAAAGACCCAGGCGCCCCCCCCTCAGGGGTGACGGCCAAATCGACGTCCAGCATCTCGGTCAGCGTCGCTGCGGTCGCCTCTGCGCTATCCACGATAGCGACGTCGTGACCGAGCAACTCGGCTGCAACGTCGTGAATCGTCTCCGACAGCAACGGGTAGTGGGTGCAGCCCAGAACGATCGTGTCGACGTCGACATCGGCAAGCCGGCGCAAGTACCGTTGCGCGGCCAGCCTGGGGACCTCGCCGGTGACCCAGCCTTCCTCCGCCAGCGGCACGAACAGAGGAGCCGCCTGGGCAAAGACGCTCATCACTTCGTTTTCGCCGTGAATTGCACGCTCGTAGGCGCCCGACTCCACCGTGCCCGCTGTGGCGAGGATCCCGATGCGCCCGCTGCGGGTCGCCCTCACCCCGGCACGAGCACCTGGCTCGATGACCCCGACGACCGGGATGTCGAGACGCTCCCGGAGCTGCGGAAGCGCAACGCCGCTCGCGGTATTGCATGCAACGACCAAGAGCTCGATGTCGAAGCTCAGCAAGCGCTCCGCGCAGCCGATCGCGTACTTGGCCACCGTCTTCGCGCTGCGCGTACCGTACGGAACCCTCGCCGTGTCGCCGAGATAGACGAGATTCTGGCCGGGAACCGCCCTGCGTATGGCGCGGGCCACCGTGAGGCCGCCCAAGCCCGAGTCGAAAATGCCAATCGGCTTTGCCACGTGCCCCGTGTGCGGCAAGGTTACACACCCGTCCCGAAAGAGCCACCAGCGCAGTGGTCTCTGATAGGCTGCAAGGGCATGCCCGAACTGGCGCTGATTTCCAAGGATTCGAACCTGTATGAGGAGCTCGTAAGAACGCTCGAGGGGTCGGCTTGGTCCGTCGCGTGGCTCGGGCCCGAGGCCGTACACGACAGCGCGGTCCGTCAAGACGTCGTGGTGCTGGACGCCGCCCACCCGGGGGCACGGACGTGGGGAACGCCCCGCGGCAGGCCGGTCTTGTTGGTGGTGGGTCAGGGCCATGCTGGAGAGTTGGACGAGCTTGCCAACGACATCGTCTTTCGACTTGCAGGCCGCGAAGAGTGGTTGGCTCGACTCGAACGATTGCGCGCGCGCACGCCACTCGATGACTTGCGACGCCGCTACGCCAAGACGTTCGCGTCCATGGCGCCAGGCATCGTCGTGGTCGACTCGGATCTCGACATGGTGTTCGCAAACCCCAGATCATACGAAATCGTGGGTCATCGCGAGGAAACGATTTCATCCGACTACATCAGGCAAGTGGTGTCGGCCGAAGACCTGCCCCGCGTCCGCGACGCACTATCTCACGGTCAG
>CP070713.1:1889911-1894643 GCA_020351445.1 Myxococcales bacterium | reverse complement strand
TTCGGACACCGACGCGCGCGTGTTTCACTTGGTCGATCCGAAGCCGCCTTCCTTGTTGAGAATGACCGCCATGTTCCTATCTGCAGCCGGAGGTCCACGCTTGGGACCAGCGATCAGCTTCGCCAAGATGCCTGGGGCAAAAAAGACCGGCGCGATGCTATCGATGCTCCCGAGCGTACAAGAGCTTCGCGACGCGTTTCTGTGCGATCTGGGGCTCCCGTCGAGCGGCCTCGGGGCGATGAACATCAAGGCGCGGTTCGAAGATGACAACACCCAGGCCGCGCTCGCAGGCTCGGGCATCACCTGTCCGCCGCTCGAGACCTACGCCAAGACGCTCTATCGGTACTACGAGGATCATCTCGACCCGATGAAGCAGCGGCCAGCGCGATATCGACGAGCATTGACCGGGAAAACCGTGCTCGTCACCGGCTCCTCACGCGGCATTGGGCTGGAAGTGGCCAAGTTGGCCGCAGAGGCAGGCGCGAAGGTGCTCTTGGTCGCCCGAGATGCGGAAAAGCTCGAGGCTGTGGCAGAAGAAATCCGTGCCTCCGGTGGAGAGGCGCACGCCCACGCTGCGGATCTCTCCTCGTTCGACGAGATCGATGCGCTCGCCGAAGCGGTCCTCGCCCAGCATGGCGGCGTCGATGTGCTCATCCACAATGCGGCCCATTCGATCCGCCGGCCAATCGCCGCGTCGGTCGACCGTTTCCACGACTACGAACGCACGATGCGACTGAACTACTTCGCTCCGGTGCGGCTCACCTTACGGTTGCTTCCATCGCTTAGGGAACGGGGCGGAACGATCTCGCACGTGCTCACCATGGGTGTCCTCATTCCCGGCCCGTATTTCGCAGCATATCTCGCAACCAAGGCCGCTCTCGATGCGTTCGGTGACTCCTTGATGGCGGAGCTTCAGCATGAAGGGATCCACGTGTCGTCGGTCTATTTGTCGCTCACCAAAACCGATATGATGGCGCCCGTACAAGAGTATGCCGGCCGCCGTGACACGATGACCCCGCAACGCGCGGCCATGATGGTCCTCGACGGCGTGGTCGATCGGCGGCGACGCGTCATGACGCCGCTCGGCGCATACTTCGCATTCGGCAATCGAATCACGCCGGCAACCACCAGCCGCATCCTCAACCTGCTTCAACGCGCCTTTCCGGCCGACGACACACCGAGCGAGTTTCCCATGGAAAAGGCGTTCATCACGAACGCGATCGGCGGCAGCCCGTTTTAGGTGCCGAACAGCTTGGAGAAGAACCCTTCGCCGCGGGATTTGCGGAGGAGCCATTGCGCCTTCTTCGCCAGCGCTGGGCCGGAGAGCGCTCCCACTCGGACGTCCAGAATCTCGCCATTGTTGACGAACAGCAACGTGGGGACCGCATGGATGTTGAACGGTTGGGTGAGCTGGGCCTGCGCTGCGGTGTTGATCCGAATGAACCGAATCGGCTCCTCGGCCAGCTCCTTGGACAGTGCTTCGAACGCGGGCGCCATCGCCTTGCAGGGGCCACACGTCGGCGACCAGAAATCGAGGATTGCGGCGCCGCCGTCCTCACTCATCAGATCCTCGAGCTCGCTCATCGTCTTCAGGTCTTCCGCCATCTCAGTTCTCTGGCATTTGATCATCTTGGTGGCAAGAGGCCCCTTTGGGTTTATCATCCGAGGAGACCGATGACTGAGGCTGCCGAGCAACCAACGACCGAGTACCTCGAGATCGAGCATCCGTGGGTTTCCCACAAGCACGTGCCGATCTACGAGTGGGCTTTTCCGGCCGAGGCGACCGATGAAGAGCTGACAGCGTTCATTCGAGCTCGTGAGGAGTGGGCGACGCGGGCGCACTATCCTGTCGCCTGGGTGGTTGAGCTCTCGAACCTCACGAAGGCCAACGCGAAGCAGCGCCGGATGTTTGCGGAGCACCTGAAGCGATTCGAGCGGCACGACGTGTTATGGAACGCGGGCTCGGCCCTCGTCGTGCCGAGTGGTTGGCTTCGCGGCTTGGTCACGGCGGTGTTTTGGCTTTCGCCTCCCAAGTTTCCGAATCAGGCATTCGCCAAGCGCTCCGACGCCCTCGAGTGGGCCCAACTACAGCTCGACGTCAAGATCGCGGAGCTCCGCACGCATTCTCAGGTCCGATCACGACCATCATGACCTGGTACACCGGGGACCCAACGTACGACACCGTGCTGACGTTTGGGTACCTGCTCGTGGTTCTCGTATTCATCGGCGGTGCCGTGGTGAAAAGCCCTTACGGGCGCTTCGCCTCGGACAAGTGGGGCATCAACCTCAGCCCGCGCATGGGCTGGTTTTTGATGGAACTTCCCGCGACGCTCAGCTTCGTGTTCTTCTACTTTCAGGGGCGCAACCGATTCGAGATCGTGCCGCTGTTCTTCTTGTTCGTATGGCTCGTGCACTACGGCAATCGCGGCTTCGTTTTTCCCTACCTGATCCGAAGCCCGAAAGGTGCGACCGCGTCGTTCAGCATCACCATCGTCTTGATGGGTTGGCTCGTGACGACGCTGCATGGATACCTGAACGCTGCCTTCATCAGTGATCTGGGCACGCACTTCACTTTGGATTGGTTCGCCGACCCGCGCTTCATCGTTGGCATCACGCTCTACTACGGCTCGTTCATGCTCAACATCCACTCGGACGCCATCGTTCGCAACCTCCGTAGCGTCGAGGAGGTCGAGCGCGGCGACAAAACGTATCGCATCCCGCGGGGCGGCCTCTTCCGGTTTGTGACCAACCCGTCCTACCTGACGGAAATCACCGCCTTCGCCGGCTTCGCCATCGCGACTTGGTCGTTGGGCGCGACCTTCATCTTGCTGATCACCATCGCCAACCTCGTTCCGCGCGCCTTCCAGACCCATCGCTGGTACCGAGACGAGTTCCCCGACTATCCAAGCGAACGGCGGGTCTTGATCCCGTTCATCCTGTGAGCCTTGCTCGCCCGCGCGGCCGCAAGGTAGGCTCGCCCAGTCATGGGAGTCCTTCGCGGCATTGGCATCGCGTTGATCGTCGTGATCGGCACTGCGGTGTTTTTCGTTCGTTGGGCCGAGCCGGAGACCGCGCCGACTGAGGTGGTGTTTATCGGCGGCGACATCGTCACCATGGCGGAGCCACCCGTCGTCGAAGCGATGTGGATCAAGAACGGCCGCATCGAGCAGCTCGGCAACGCAGACGACGTACGCGCCGCGGCTGGGTCCGGGGCGAAAGTCGTCGTGCTCGAGGGTGCCACCGTGATGCCGGGGTTCATCGAGCCGCACACGCATCCACTCGCGACGGCGCTTCTCGGCTCCGCGATCGACGTGAGCGGGTTCACTCACGACTCGCGTGCCGAAGTCATGGAGACCTTGCGGGAGGCGATGGATGGATTTTTGCCTCAGCCATGGATCCTGGCATTTGGGTGGGACCCGATCATGGTGCGCGACCTCGATCCGCCGACGCTCGCGGAGCTCGACGAGCTGTCGCCGGACAAGCCGTTTGTGATCTTGACGCAGATGATGCACGAGGCGTTCGCGAACAGTGCGGCCCTCCGCGAGTCTGGCATCACCAGGGACACTCCAGACCCTCCCGGCGGTTCATTTGGTCGCGACGAAAATGGCGACCTCACGGGCGCCGTCCTCGAGGTCAACGCGATCAACTACCTGCTCCGCGCCTTGCCGCCATTGCCGCCCGCGCTCACCGAGCTGATCCTGCGCTGGCAGTTCGCGGAGTACGCGCGAGGGGGCTTCACCACCATTGGCGTCCTTGGCGCGGTCGGGCGCGCCGGGGATCCGATTGGATTGCTACGGAAGCTGGCCCAAGACCCTCATGTGCCAGTTCGCAGCGTCGTCTACGGGTTGCCAGCACAGCTCGACCTCGCCTCGAAACCACGCACCGACCACGATGCTCGCTTCGAGCTCCGTGGCGTGAAGTTCTGGATGGACGGCTCGCCATATACCGGCGGAGCGGCGTTCGCAGATCCGTACGAGGACACCGAGCTTACGCGAGAAGGGTTGCACCTGGCGCCCGGTCACATGGGCCCGCTCAACTACGAGCCGGAAGAGTTCACCGAGGAGCTCGGCCGTTTTCATCGTGCGGGCTACCACGTCGCGGTTCACACCCAAGGCGAGCGCGCCATCCAGCTGGTCCTCGACGCCGCACAATCCGTCCTCGCGGCCTATCCGTGGGAGGGCCATCGCCACCGCCTGGAACACAACGCGCTGATCACCACCGAGCAGATCCAACGTGCCAAGGCGCTTGGCTTCGAGCTCAGTTTCTTCACCGACCACATCTACTACTATGGCGATCGTCTACCGGAGCTCGTGGGCAACCGCATAGGCCGCTACATGCCCGCGGGCACGGCGTTCCGCGAAGGCCATCGCGCGACGATCCACAGCGACAACCCGATGACCCCCATCGGGCCGCTGCGCGTGATGCAGACGTCTATGCTCAGGACGCCACGCAAGGGAGGGGAGCCGTTGGCGCCCTCCGAGCGACTGACCATCGATCAGGCACTTCGGGCGATGACCACGAACGCCGCCTGGCAACTCGGGGTCGAGGAGGACCGCGGCTCGCTCGAGGACGGCAAAGCTGCTGATTTGGTCGTCTTGTCGCGCAATCCGCTCGACACGCCAGCCGAGCAATTCGGCCATATCGAGGTGCTGGGCACATGGATCGACGGTCAACCGGTGGACACGAGGAAAGCGTCCCGCCCGAACCTCGCCATTGCCCTACGCGCCTTGCG
>CP070713.1:1883820-1889811 GCA_020351445.1 Myxococcales bacterium | reverse complement strand
TTGACGTCGTCTGGGCTGGTCGGAAGCTGTGTCACACGGCACACCTCTCGACCGTCCTCCATGCCCACCGGCACCTCCTCTCGACCAAGACCCGCGGTCGCGCAAGTTCCACCCTCAGGCTGCACCTCGCGCACCTCACAGCCCACGAGGCATTGAGAGTTGCGGTTGAGCGGTCGCGGCAGGCAGAGCTGACGGAGTGCCGCCGCGATACGGTCGACGATCGCGTTGAGCGCGGGCGCGTAATCATCGGCGCAAATCGACTCGACGACGGTCCCGATGCCGGTGTTGCCGGCGGCGAGGCCCTTGGCGGTCTCCACGATACGGCGTCCGGGCATGGCGTCACCGGCGGCGCCTGCGGTGCAGGCGGGCGTGAGTCGTTGATCTTGCTGATCGGCCTCGGCGGGGTTTGGCACCTCCTGCATGGCGCTGTGCGCCAAGATCTCCTCGTAGCGGGCCTCATCGGAGCTGAACAGGTCGCGGTCGAGATCGGGATCTTCTGGGATGCCCGTGATCGCCGCAAACACCACCTGACTAGGGTCAGCCTTGAGCGATGCGATGCCGTTCACGTAACGCTCGATCCCTTGGAGCGGGTCCGAAGCCCGGTCCTCTTTCGTTCCGTGCTCCCAGCACCGAAGGTTGAACTTCACCTCTGCCTTCGTCGTCTCATCAACCCAAGGCCCCTGAAATGGGTTGCTATCACGCTGTGCGATATCGAAGACCCGCGGATCGGTCGTCGAACAGTCGTCCTCGTCCGTGATCAAGATGACCGCCAGCAAGGCGCCCTCGCGGCTGAAGCCTGCATTGGCACCGTTCCGATCCTGCGCAAGAATGCTCTCGAGCTGCTGCTCGAAGCCGCAACCGGCGTTCGCCGGAATGCCATCGGTTTGACCGGTGATGCACGTCACGTCCCGAACGAATTCGGCGTCGGTGCCGTCCGAGCGGTTGAGATAAAGGGTGTCTGCGGGCGGTGTCGCCGCAGTACACATCGTGAGACCACTGCCTTCATCGATGAAGCCATCGATCTGCATGAAGCCGTTTTTGCCCGTGCCGTTGTTCTCCTCGCAAGCTGCCGACGGCTCGAAGTCGACGCCCTCCGTGTAGGGGTGCATCGGATCGGTGGAATGTCCGAGGTCCGGGGTGACCACGGCGACATGCAAGCTTTCGACGGCGGGGAACACGCCAACGGGCGTCGATCCGTCACTTGGATCTACGCCGCCGCTTAGCAACAGGCTCACCAGACGCGGCAGCTGCTCGGCGAGCTTGGCCTGCTCTTCGAGCATCGAAGCCGAGTCGTCGACGACGAACAGCACGTCCAACGCGCGTTGCGGGTTGACCGGTACGTTCTGGACGACGCCGTTAATCGTGCATGGGTTCAGCGCGTTGAGTGAGCGTTGCGTGCAACTGCTAACGGTCGCGATGAGCCCCACCACCAAGAGTAAAAAAGCGAAGCGGATCTTCATGTCTTGTCCCCCTACCCGACTGCCAGATCATACCCAGTAGGGCGCATGAAGGCCAATCAAGCGAGAACTTTACAGCGAGCCTCGTCGTATGGCCCCAGAATCATGAAATTTTTTTCATGGACATCACTCTGCTATGCAGAAAGTATAGGGTTAATTCCATGCGCCGTGTCCTGGTCGTCGACGATGAAGAAAGCATCCGGGTCGTGCTCCGCACGCTGCTCAAAAAGCACAATTATCAGGTCGAGGCGGCCGAAAGCGCGGAAACCGCCTTGGAGCAGCTCGAGCGCTTCGACCCCGACTTCGTGCTCGCCGACGTCCGCATGAACGGCATGACAGGGCTCGAGCTGTGCGCCGAGCTAAAGGCGCGCTCGTCCCTGGCGACGGTGATCTTGATGAGCGCCTACGGCTCTGTGGACCTCGCGATCGACGCGATGAAGGCCGGTGCCTACGACTACATCTCGAAGCCTTTCAAGCAAGACGAGGTCCTGCTCGCGCTCACGAAAGCCGAAGAGCGTGAATCGCTCCGCCGTGAGAACCGCGCTCTCAAGGAAGCGATGCGCAAGGAACAGACCTTCCAAGGCATCCTCGGCAAGAGCGAAGCGATCGAAAAGGTCTTCTCCACCATCGGCAAGGTCGCGGACTACAAAACCACGGTCTTGATTCAAGGCGAGAGTGGCACCGGCAAAGAGCTCGTCGCGCGCGCCCTTCACTCCGGCAGCTCGCGCAAGAACAAACCATTCATCCCGCTCAATTGCGGCGCGATCCCCGAAACACTTCTCGAGAGCGAGCTTTTCGGCCACAAAAAAGGTGCGTTTACCGACGCGCACGCCGACAAGAAGGGGCTGTTCGCCGAGGCCGACCAGGGAACGCTGTTCCTCGACGAGATCGGTGAGCTTCCATTGACGTTGCAGGTGAAGTTGCTCCGCGTCTTGCAGGAAGGACGCGTCCGACCGCTCGGCGCAACGCGCGATCGGGAGGTCGACGTACGTGTGATCGCGGCGACCGTTAGGGACCTCCAACGGGACGTGGAAGAAAACCGTTTCCGCGAAGACCTGTATTACCGGTTGAACGTCTTGCAGATCAATGTCCCGCCGCTGCGCGATCGTCGCGACGACATCATGTTGTTGGTAGAGCACTTCATCGAACGGAACAATGGGCGGCTCGGCACGAAGATCCGCGGCGTCGACCAGCGTGTACGCAAGCTGTTCCTCGACTACCCGTGGCCCGGCAACGTGCGCGAGCTGGAAAACACGATCGAGCGCGCCGTCGTTCTCGCAGAAGGGGAGATGATCACGGTGAACGATCTGCCCGAGCGGATGAGAGAGCCAACCGATCCGGTCGCCGCGAGCCTTTCCACCGGGGAGCTGTCGATCAAGAAAACCGGCCGATTCATGGAGGAAACCCTCATTCGGCGGGCCCTCGAGAAGACGGGGGGAAATCGGACGGCCGCCGCGAAGCTCCTCGAAATCAGCCACCGCGCTCTCCTTTACAAAATCAAAGATTATGGGATTCAGTAGCCGCCGATGGATAATCGGGAATGCCGTGGCAAAGAGGAGCGTTGATCCTGTGATGTTCTGTACCCGAAGAGCCCTAACCGCGGCGGCGCTTTGTGCGTCGCTTTTCGCGGCCGTGGGCTGCCAAAAGAACATCCCCAACACCACCGTGAAGGACACCCCCGAAAACAGGGCGGTCATCACCTTCATGGAAAACTACCGAAATGCGGTGGAAGCGCGGGATGTGGGTGCTCTGCTGGCCATGGCGCACCCCCAGTACCTGGACGACAATGGCACCCCTTCGGGTGATGACGACCTCGACTACCGAGCGCTGCAAAAGAAGCTCAGCCGCTGGCGGGAACGGGTGACCGACGTGCGCTACGAGATCAAATACCGCACGATCACTAGGGAAATGGACCGCGTGCTCGTGGCCTACCGCTACAGCGCCAGCTTCCGTATCGCCTACGATGAAGAAGACCAGCGCTGGTCCCGTCGCATCGGGGAGAACCGGCTCGTGCTGCTCTACGACGACATCCAGAGCCGCTATTACGTGCTTTCAGGGATGTGAAATTATTGCGTTCCTGTTGAACAGCCGCACCAATTCGCGCTACGATCGTGTCGATGCCAAGCTGGAAACGGCGCAAGTGAGTGCGCTTGCCCACATGCGATGAACCGATGAGATTCGAGTGCGATAATTGCCATGCCAAGTACAAGATCTCGGACGAAAAGGTCCATGGTCGTGTCGTGCGGTTTCCGTGCCGCAAGTGCCATCACAAGATTCTGATCGACGGCCGAGACGGTGATCCGGAGGTCACGGTTCCTGCGGGGGCAGCGTATGGCTTCGATGAGGTCACGCGTAGGTCCGAACCCGCATCGTCGTTTGGACACGAGGCACCCACCGCGCGTGCCGGTCGTCCATCCCGGCCGTCTTCACCGGGTCGCCGGCGTCCTCCGTCGGTACCGCCGCGGCGCCCCTCTGCGGCATCGCGCAGCTTGTCATCGGCTCCGGCCGCTGCGAGCAGCGCGTTCATGGGTCAGCACCCGGGCTTGGCGCCTCCAGTTCCAGCCGCCAGTGCGGCGGCCCCGGTCGCAACCCCGAAGGAGGTGCCCGAGTGGCACGTGTCGATCAACGATGTTCCGGTGGGTCCCGTTCGCCTCGAGGAGATGGCGCACAAGATCGACGCAGGTGCCGTGAGCGAGTACTCGCTCGTGTGGCGAGAGGGTTTCGAGGAGTGGCGCCCGCTGGCCACGGTCCCGAAGCTCATGGCGCTGCTACACGAGCGCCGGCACTCGGGTCCACCGCTACGGACTTCGTTTTCGTCGATGCCGCCGTTCGTCGATTCGCGCACCTCGATTGCCGAGAGCGCGAACCCGGTGGAGCCCCCTCCGTCTCTGCCTGTCGCAGGGCTGGCGAACGAAGATTTCCCCGATGACTTCGCGCCCCTCGCCGATGCGTTGCAGCCCGAGACAGACGTCCCAGGCGTGCTCGGCGAGATCTCACAACCGCCTTCGCCGATTGGGCCAGCGGGCGTATTTCAATCCTCGCCTCAGCTGGGGTCGTTCTCGGGTCTTCCAGCAGCACCGGACGAGGAGGTTTCGGTGCCTTCCATTCCACCGCACGCTGCCGCGGTCACCGCGGAGCCACGCAGGGGGCTCTCGCTCGGTGTGTTGGTGCTGATCGTCGCAGTGGCCGTCTTTTCCGGGGTCGTTGCCTTTCTCACGTTCGATAGGTTCGGTGAGTCGTTGCTCAAAGACGTGTTCGGCCTGATCGAGCAGGTCGAGATCGTCTCGCCGGCTCGGGCGCCCGTCGACACGCCGCCGCCGTCGGTTGAGGAGCCGGACGTTGCGCTCGAAGAGGCCGCGACCGAAGAAGAAGAGGGGGCCGAGGAAGGCGAGAAGCTCGCCGAGGGCGAGGCTACAGAGGTCGCCGAGGAAGGCGACGCCGTAGCAGCCGAGTCCGTCGAAGGCGAGGACGCCGAAACAACGGAGGCGGAGCTCGCGGTCGAGCCGCCAAGCCCGGCGGACGACGGCCCGAAGATGGCGCCCGCAGCGCCCCGCAAGCCCAAGGCCCGGCGTAAGCCTCGCCCCAAGCCGGTCGCAGCCGCTTCGAGAGGCGACTCGATGAGCGACGAAGACAAAAAGCTCCTGGATGACTTCGGCTCGAGTGCAGACACCGCGCCAGCCAAGATCGACGTGGACGAGTCGGGCAGCGCGCAGAGCAACAAGCCGCCACTCGATGGGGATGCGGTTCGCGCGACGGTGACGACCAACAAGCCGCGCCTGCAGCGTTGCTATGAGCGAGCGGTTCGCGGGCAACAATCACCGCCCTCGGTGCGAATGGACGTGACCGTGACGGTTTCCGCCTCCGGGCGAGTCAAGGCCGCAAGTGCCGTGGGCGACGGGCCGGGCGGCCTCGCCGAATGTATCGAGGCTTCCGTACGACGGTGGCGCTTCCCGTCATCCTCCGAAGGTGGCCCCGCGAAGTTCCCGATCGTATTCTCGGCGAACTGAGTAGTAGGCCCCCATGCCGATGAAGCCTCTTATCGATGCTGGCACGATCGCCCAGCGAGTCGCCGATCTCGGTCGCGCGATCACACACGACTACTTGGGCAAGGACTTGGTCCTCGTTCCCGTGCTCAAGGGTAGCTACGTGTTTGCGGCAGACCTCGCGCGTCACATCGACCTCGACGTCGCGATCGATTTCCTCGGCGTTCGAAGCTACGGCGACCAGCAGGACAGCAGCGGCGTGGTGCAGATCACCACCGACCTGAGTCGCTCGATCGAGGGCAAGCACGTAATTCTGGTGGAGGACATCGTCGACACGGGCCTGACGGTTTCTTATCTGTATGAGAATTTGGCGACCCGTCAGCCCGCTTCGCTGAAGATCGCCTCTTTGCTCCACAAACCCGCGCGCACCCGCGTACCCGTCCAGATCGACTACCTCGGCTTCACCGTCGATGACGTGTTCATCGTGGGATATGGCCTCGACTACGCGCAGAAGTTCCGGAATCTGCCCTACCTGGCCGTAGTCACCGACG
>CP070713.1:1878958-1883720 GCA_020351445.1 Myxococcales bacterium | reverse complement strand
GGTGCGCTTCGCGTTGCGCCCTCACGGCGCGGGAACGGTCCGCTACGCCGAGCTCCGACAGAACCTGGGGGCCGACGCGACGCTGAGCGATATCCGTCGCACCGTGCTCGCTCTCCGACGCCGTAAGTCGATGGTCATCGATCCAGACGATCCAAAGCGGCGCAGCGCTGGCTCATTCTTCCTGAATCCGATCGTCGCTGACGCGGAGGCCGACCGAGTGGTAGACCAAGCGGTCCGCGAGGACCTCGTCACCGCCCCTGGCGATGTACCTCGGTATCCAGCCGACGAGGGGAAGACCAAGCTCGCCGCCGGCTGGCTCATCGAAAAGGCAGGCATCGCGAAGGGCACACGCCGCGGCGCGATCGGCGTGTCCACCAATCATGCGCTCGCGCTCGTGCATCATGGCGGGGGCACGACCACCGAGCTCCTCGCATTTGCGGACGAGATCCGCGCGCGCGTCCGCGACCGTTTCGGCGTGACCCTCGAGCGCGAGCCTAGGTTGTTGAGCTAACTATTCGGCGAAGGGATCGCTGAACGCGGGGTCGGTCAGCAGCTTGTTGTCGGTCAACGCGTGAAGAAACGCGATCAAGTCTGCTTTTTCCTGCTCGTTGATGAAGAAGCCTTTAATGAAACTGCTCTTATTGGGGTTCTCTTTGCCGTCACCGCTTTCCAAGAGCCGCCCGCCCCGCGCATAGTGCTCGACCACTTCTTCGAGTGTCGCGATCGAGCCATCGTGCATGTAGGGCGCGGTCACCGCGATGTTCCGAAGGCTCGGTGGCTTGAACTTTCCTTTGTCTGCCGGGTCATTGGTGATGTCGAAAAGGCCTTCGTTCCCCTCTGGGTAGCTTCCATCCTCATCGAGGTTGTAGAGGCCGTTGTTGAAGAACGTCTGTTGGTTGAACTCGTTCCCGTCGTGGTCGACCGACTGAGAAAGGAGAAAGCCTCCGTGACAATGGAAGCACTCCAACGCATCGGTGGCGCCCGCCGCGGTGGAGCCGCCGAAGAAGAGGGCCATCCCCCGTTGCTCGGATGCGGTCAGCGCGGTTTCATCGCCTTCGTTCCACCGGTCGTACCTCGAGTCGAAGCTCAACAGCGCCCGCTGAAAAGCCGCGATCGCCTTCGTGATGCTGTCCAAGCTGATTGGATCCAAGGCCTTGGGGAAGGCTTCGGCAAACATCTCGGGATAGCGCTCGTCGTCTCGCAGCCGGCGAAGGAGCTCGTCTTCCATACCCTCCAACCCAAGCTCGACTGGATCGGTGCCGAACATCGGCACTAACGCTTGGTCTTCCAGCCGAACCACTGCTGGGTTCGCCCACGTGAGCGAAGCCGCGTACCCCGCGTTGGCCACGCTCATCGAGCTCCGCGGGTGCTCCTCTCCAGTCGACCCTTCCGCCTGCGCCAGCCGATCGGTGAAGGCGACCGCTTGCTGATGGCAGCTTCCGCAGCTTTGCGTCTGATTCCCGGAGAGCTTGGTGTCGTAGAACAAGAAGCGCCCGAGCTCCACCTTGGCCTCGGACATGGGGTTATCTTCCGGAACTCTCGGTGGCGGGACGGTCTCGGGAAGGTCCCAGACCCATGCCCGGGACGCGGATGCGGCCTCGCTGTCGCCGCATCCGGCCCCGAGGAGCAATGGCAATAAGATAAGAATGTGAAAGACGGGTTTCATTTGGAGGATGGTGATGCGTCTATTCTACTCTGCTGAAAAGAAGGACTGCGTTCCTCCCGGTTGGTCACCGAATGGCAACCCCAAGTTCTGGAACAACGGCCCGCAATCTGTGTCCGTCGGTTTCGCCATGCAACCGACATCCGCGGCCTGGTCGTCTCCGAGGTTCGCGCCGTCGACCAGGGCTGCGTAGTCTGCCACGACCGTGTCGGTGTCCGCGTCGAACGTGTCCCACTCGACCTCGACGCGGTTGGGATTGGCGCACGAGGTGACTCCGCCTGCTTGCGCGTCTCCTTCACAGCCCGTGCTGCCGAGGTGCATTCGCCAGTCGTTTGTGCTGAACTGCCCCGAGTCGATCCGGAGGAACTTGTAGCCGCCCTGCCAGTTCCAGAACATCTGGGTGAGGTTGAGTGGACTCGGTTCCGTCGAGTGGTTCGCGTGGTTCCTCTCGAACGGCACGCCCATTTTGAAACGAAGCCCGTCGTACTGACCCGCGGGTACCGTGCCGACGACCCGTTCGTTCATTTCCTCGGTGCCGAGGTCGCCACACTTGTTCTCGAAGTCGAGCAGCGCGACGTCTCCATTCTGGAACTCGTTTTCATCGAGCTTCAGGGGGACCCACTCGCCGGCGTCGTTCTTCAGCTCGATATCCTGCACGTAGAACCGAAAGTCGCTGAGCACGAGCGAAGCCCCGTCTGCGCCGAGGTCGCTGTACTCCTGGCCGCAAACGAACGGCTCAGCGCCGACCATAGCGGCAAAGGCGAGCTCGGCCCGTTGCGAGCTACTCGAGCTATCGCCGCAACCCAAAGCCAAGGCGCTGAGCGCCATCCACGTTCCTAGTCTCTTCATCTATTTTCTCCGCGGTCCTTTAGAAGCCTGCTTCCGCCTCAGGAAGAACAGCCTGCAACGACGACCGTACGTTTTCCGTTATCTGTTGTCGCACCGCGTCCGAGCCCTGCAGTGCAAAGTCGAGGCCATCGAACCACTTGGGGTGGTCGATCTGGATGGTGATGCTCTCGAGAACGGGGTTGTCGAAAACCAACGGCCGACCGAAGGGCATCTCGCATTCGAGGACCTCCCAAATGCGGGCGACCAGCGGCGTCTCCTGTCCCGTGGTCGTGTCTTCGACCTGGCCCGCAATGAGGACGCTGTGCTCCATCATGTCGAGGTTTTCCTCGGTCAAACCCTCCGCGTCATCGTCTGCGGGCATCCCGACGACTCGGATGCCGCAGTAGCGACCGGGCGGTGGTCGAAGCGTCCCGGCGAAGAGCGGCGTCCCAGCGCTCTCCATGAGATCGATCACCAGGGGGATGCCCAAGCTGGTCGGGCTGCTGAACTCATGGGCTCTGGCACGCGCCGGTCTGACCAGATTCCAGAGGTCCCGGACAAAATTGTCGCACTCGATCAGCTCGACCCGGCCAACCGCGATCAGCGCTCGCTCGAGCCGGACGCGATAGTCCGTGTCCGTGCGGAGCGCCGCGGGTGTCGCTTCCGGCCGGTACGCGACGTCGACCTCGATGCCGTTGGTCACCCGCATGCAATGCGGAAGCAGCGTTCCGCTGAAGAGCGCAAACGCGATCAGGAGGCTAAATCTCATAAACCAGCCCTGCCGTGAATGCGAAACCCTCTTCGTGGCTGCCATCGAGCCGCTGGATCATCGGGATGGCCGCCGTGACGTGCAGCAGAATCTTTTCGTGGGGCATTCCGACGATGCCCACGGTTCCGTACGTGATGTGGCCGCCGGTGTTGGGATCCCGAACGCCGGCGATGTACCCCGGCCCATCGATCCGGAACTCCGCACCGACTTGGAACGCGAGAAACTTCCAGGGCTGGAACTGACCGAGCACCGTCTGCCGGAAGCTGTTGCCAGCTCGCGTATTGGCAATGCCCGTCGTCGGAAAGATCGCGACCGACGAGACGTAAACCGACCAGGGGTCCGAAAACATCGTATAGGAAGCGCCCGCGATGGGGTCCCACGAGCCCGTGCCCGCCTGGAACTCGAGCGGCAAGGGCACGCCGTTCACGTCGTACTCGATCGAGCTCGTCGCGAACTCGAGCCCTGCGATGAGGCTCACCAGATGCCTTGGCGCAAACTTGCGATCCCGCCAAATCACACCCCTCGCCCGAAGCTCCAAGTCGCCCGGGGCCCAGATGTTGGCTTCGGCGAGATTCACTTCGGTGATCATCCGATGCACCAGCGGCATCATCAGTGAAAGCGTCACCCGATCGGTGGGGGAGTACGCGCCCGCGAGCTCCATGCGCTGCTCTGAGAGCCTGAGCTCATCGACCCGGGGGTCGCCGATCCGGTCGCTGCGGTGACGCAACGTGGCCGAGGTCCGCACGCGATTGCCTTTGGGTTGCTCGAAGCCGACGATCGTGAGGGTCGGATCTCCCACCGAGCACGTGCCGCAGGCAGACGCGCCCGCAGCGATCCAAGACGGCGCGACCAACGCCGCGATCACCCAACAACCTCGCACGGCCCCGAGCTTAGGTACGGAGTCGCCTCGGTTGTACGCGGCAAATCGTCGCAGCAGCTCAGCGCGGCATCGGGAACTTCGCGAGCTTCCGCTGGAGTGAGCGCCGGTGAATCCCGAGTCGTTCCGCGGCCTTGGTGATGTTGCCCCCGCAGTCGGTCAACACCCGCTGGATGTGCTCCCATTCGACCCGGGCCAACGACGGCGTCTCGGGGGCCTGGTCGTCAGCGGTCAGGGGCTTCTCGCCGGCTGGGGCGTCACCCCGATCGAATGCCGCGATCACCTCATCGACGTCGGCCGGTTTGGTCAGATAGTGCGTCGCACCGAGGCGCACGGCTTCGAGCGCCGTTGCGATGCTCCCGTAGCCGGTCAGCACGACGATCTTGGTCGCGGGGTCGATCCGATGCAGCGCACGAACCACTTCCAAGCCCGACTTCCCCGGCATGCGAAGATCGACGACGGCGTACTCCGTGCTCTCTCGCTCCGCGATCGCAATGGCACCCTCGTAGCCATCGGCTTGTTGCGACTCGTAGCCGCGTTCCTCGAAAGCGCGAGTCATGCGTGACCGCAGCCGCTCGTCGTCGTCGACCAGCAAGATCGACGGCTGGGGCATGGAGTTGTCGCG
>CP070713.1:1875055-1878858 GCA_020351445.1 Myxococcales bacterium | reverse complement strand
GGGCATCTTTTTAGGGCGCTCAGTTATCTCGCGCCCCTGCAGCTCGAGGGCCTCTGGGGCGCGCTCTGGCCGAGGCGGCTCTATCTTCGTTTTCTACGCGAAGAGTTCAGCGCGTTCGGCGCCATCCACTTCACCTTGTTTGCGCTTGCCTTGGCGCTCTTCGTGGCGGCGGCTTGGCTCGTACGGCGACGCTTGCCACTCGTCACGTGGGGTCTGTTCTGGTTCGTTTCGTGCTTGACGCCGGTGGCCCTCATTGCAGGGCTGCTGTGGCCGGGCTTTGGACGGTTCCTCTACCTCCCGTCGGCAGGCCTGGCGGTCGTGCTTGGGAGCCTGGCCGTTCAACTCGATGATGCGCTCAGGCGTTGGCGACCTGCGCTCGCGTTCGTTGGGCTCGTGTATCTCTCGTTGCTCGCGGTCCATCTTCGCGGATGGATAGAGGACTTCCGGGACCAGGAAACACTGTATACCGCAGCGATCATGAAGAACCCGGAGGGAGCACACGGCTACGGATGGCTGGGGATGTCGTACGCCAGAGAAGGCCGCATGGAGGACGCGATCGGCCCACTGAGCGTCGCCCACCAGCTCGCACCCGACGAGGCGGGCTACGCGGTTTACCTGCTCGATGCGTTCCTCCAAACCGGGCGCGTCGATGCTGCCGGTCGACTCGCCGAGGCAAGCGCGCCACGGTATGAAAGCGACGCCTCGCCATTTCACATGTTTCTTCTCAACGCGAGCCACATGACCGACCCCGAAACGGCGTCGTTCCATGTGCTCGAATGCCTGCGTAAGGATCCGGGCAGCGCAGACTGCGGTGGAGCGCTGGAGCGGATCGTAACCCTGCACCCGATGAAGCTTCGCTATCGGGAGTTGCTGCGCGCTCAGCTCGCAGAGGAACGCCTCGCAGCCGTTCGACAACAGACCGACCCGTTGATGCGCTCCTTGCCCTAGGCTTCAACGTTTGTCGGCCCCGCCCAGGAGCACGTTCATCAACGGGCTTCCATCGACTTTGGCGTCGCTGATCAAGGCGTCGAGCAACTGCTTGCCGAGCCGCGCCAGGTCCAAAAGCTCGCGGATACGCTCCTCTTGAAACTGCGCCCTCGCCCGCTCCTCCGGCTCCTGGGCTTTGTCTTTCAAGAAACGGATCGCGTCCTCCATGAGGTCGATCGCATCGAGGACTTCGACCCGTTCGCGCTCGTTGAAGACGAGTGAGATCATCTTCCAGAAGTTGCCTTCGGCGGTGTAGTGATCGCGCCGCTCGCCCTGGATCCAGACCTTCTTCACGACCCCCCAGCGGGTCAGCTCGTTGAGTGTCATCGAAACGGCGCCACTGCTGAGCTGAAGCCGGTCCTGGATCTCCGGCGCGCTGAGGGGCCGGTCGGACAGATACAAGACCGCCCACAGGCGCCCCATATTCCGCTTGAACCCCCAGAACTCGATCAGGCGGCCGATCGAATCGCTGACCAGGACCTCACTTTGCCAGAGCTCCTCCTCGTCATTCGCCACGGTACCGGCCTACCCTGAACCCCAACGCTTGACCAGTCGCCCACTCGCAACAAAGCTGCGACACATGGAACGACCTACGTTCGAGGCCATGCTCGCAGCAGCAACCGGCGTGGAGCGCGACGGCGACCAGTACACCGTTGCGGACGGGTACATATTGGCCGTCTACATCGGCGAGCCCGGCCAAGCGATGGAGGTATCGGAGGTCACGGGGCTGAGGCTCGATGCGGTGTTCTGCGAGGCCACTTCCCGTGAGCACAACTCGGTTTACTACGTGGAGTACAGCAGCCTACACGGGCTTTGCGTTCGACCACCAACGGGCGCAGGCGGACGCCGAGCAGGCTTCAACTGACGCCTGTAAGTCTCGTGGCCGTCCGGGGGATTTGGCGTAGGATGTAGGGAGGGGCTTACGGATCGTGTCCGCGCGTATTCTTGTCTGTGACGACGAAGCCAGCCTGCGCGAGATGCTTCAAATCTTGCTGCGGCGCGAGGGCTATCGCGTCGACGTGGTGGATGGAGTGCACGCCGCGCGCGACCAGCTCGGCAGCGCCGATCCCTACGACGCCGTCATTACCGACCTGGTGATGCCGGATGGAACGGGCATGGAGGTGCTCGATGCGGTTCGCTCGCGATCGGCCAATACACAGATCTTGATGATCACCGCGTACGCCACGACCGGGCAAGCGGTGGAGGCCATGCGCAAAGGGGCGTATGACTACGTCCAAAAACCATTCAGGAACCACGAGCTGCTCGCGACTCTGGAGAAGGCGCTCGAGAAGCGCGCCATCGTCGCCGAGAACGAGACGCTGCGCGCACAAGTCAAGTCACGTTGGAGCGAGGGGCAGCTCATCGGCAAAAGCCCTGCGATGGATCGGCTTCGCGACCTCGTCAAACGCGTGGCGAATGCCACCACGAGTGTCTTGATCACCGGTGAAAGCGGAACCGGCAAAGAGATGGTCGCGCGATCCCTACACTTCCAAAGTCCCCGAGCCGAAAAGCCGTTCGTCGTGCTAAACTGCGGCGCGGTCCCCGAAAACCTCATCGAGAGCGAGCTCTTCGGCCACGTCAAGGGCGCGTTCACGGGGGCAACCACCGCCAAGGAGGGCCTCTTTCGCGCGGCCGACGGCGGGACGCTCTTCTTGGACGAGGTGGGTGAGCTTCCGCCGCCGCTGCAGGTGAAGCTGCTGCGGGTGTTGCAGGACCGCCAGGTGCGCCCAGTGGGTGGCAACACGGAGGTGGAGGTGGACGTACGCGTCGTCGCCGCCACCAATCGCAATGTGGAATCCGAGGTCGAAGCCGGCACGTTCCGCGAAGACCTCTTCTATCGCCTGAACGTCATCCGCATCGAGGTCCCGCCGCTACGGGAGCGACCCGAGGATATCCCGGTGCTGGCTGAGTACTTCCTCGAAAAGCACGCAGCCCTGCAAGGCCGCCGTCTCGAGTTCGCCCCCGAAGCGACGCGATGGCTGGCTCAGCAGTCCTACGCGGGCAACGTCCGCGAGCTAGAAAACATCGTCGAGCGCGGCGTGACACTCGCACTCGGCGCCACCGTGAACCGCGAGGACCTGGGCGACACTCATCCCTCGAAGAAAGCCTCGAATCTTTCACAGATCCCAGAAGGCAATTTCGATTTGGACGAATACCTCACCCAGGTCGAAAAGGAGCTTCTTTTCCGCGCGCTCGATCAAGCCGGAGGCGTCCGAAAAAAGGCCGCAGCGCTGCTCGGCATGAGCTTCAGGCAGTTCCGGTATCGTTTGGCAAAACACATATCGCCCGAAGTGGGCGATGTGGCCGGCGATTGATATAGTGAGTTTTGGAGGTCCTTTCTTGTCAGGTCGCCCGCGGAGCACTGGCTTCACTACAATTGAATTGCTGATCGGCGTCGCGATCGTCGGCATCTTGGCGGCACTCGCCATCCCGACGTTCAAGGGCTACGTCTACCGAGGCCGCGTCACCGAGGCGGTGACCGTCCTCAACGAGATCAAGACGCGTCAGGAGGCCTATCGAAGCCGCTTTGGCAATTACGCCGCGGTCAGCGGCACGGGTGATTGGAGCGCCGCAGCGTACACGCCAGCCGCGATTCCGGGGCCTGACGCGGTTGCGTGGCCCAGCTCCGCACAGTGGGAGGAGCTCGGCCTAAGCTCGCCTGGTCTCGTGCGTTTTCGCTATGCGACGGTCGCGGGCGTCCCGGGAACAACGCCTCCGACTGGCAGCAATCTCGACACGAATAACTTCTGGTATGCCGCACAGGCCGAAGGCGACCTCGACGGGGACGCCAACAGCTTCATCCTCGAGGTCTATTC
>CP070713.1:1869595-1874955 GCA_020351445.1 Myxococcales bacterium | reverse complement strand
CGCCAGAGCGGTTCGAACCCGGATCACCCGAGCATGCAGTCATACAAGCTAGGGAGAGGCACAGCCCCGCCGCCCCCAAAACACGATTAAGCCCCATTCCTTCATCTTAGGGGTTTGGCAAGGCGGTTGCCAAAATGAGGAAAGCGGCTCTTTCCGTGTGATTTCAGTGATCTATGGGGCTTGATCGAGGCCCTCTAGCTTGTTCGCCAGGCGGATCATCGGGCCCTGGTCCACGGGAAGGATGCCTTGCTGCGATGGCCGCGCATATCGCAGCCGCCGGCGGTCTGGGCAATGCGGGCTCTACGCGGCCGTCGAAGAGCCTGAACCCGACCGCGTGGGCGATTCTATCGGGCTGCCCGGCAGGTAGTCGCGACCCTCGGTGAGACGGAGTGGCTTCGGTGGCCGGATCGTCAGTCGGAGCCACGCGCCAGTCGCACCGCCGACCAGCATCAACTTTTCGAACCACGGAACGATCACGCGACCCAGCATTGGATTGCTCTGGTGGCGGCGGCGAAGACGGCGGCCAATCCCTCGGTACAAACGGCTTGCAACAAGAATAGCCCATCGTGCACGCGGCGGAAGAAAGCGCATACCCTCGTCTCCGCTCCGATAGTACCCCTCCGCCAAGGCGAGCACGTCGTCGACTACGAGGCTGACCGCTTCTGTGTCGGCTTCTCCTTTAACGAGGTCTTCGGAGGCAACGCCGTATGCTCGCAGTCGCTCCGCGGGCAGGTATACCCTGGAAGCCATGGCGTCTTCGAGCACGTCACGGGAGATGTTGGTGAGTTGCATGGCGATGCCGAGGTCGACCGCGTGCCGCCATGCTCGGGGATCGCGGACTCCAAGCACAGAGCACATCATGAGGCCCACAGTGCCCGCTGCCCGATAGCAATACTGCACCAAGTCACGATCGGACTCGAGTCGCACGACGCCTAGGTCGGTGGCCATTCCGTTGAGTAGTTCTTGGACGACGCGGAAATCGATGCCGCACTCCAAGCAGAGCTCCCGAAACCAGCGGTAACCTGTCGGCCACAGTGACGCGCCATCCGGCTCTGCAGCGAGTGCCGCCTGAAGAGCGACGAGATCTTCCTGGTCTTCGGGCGTTACCCAATCCGCATCGGCGAGGTCGTCCACTGCGCGGCAAAACGCATACAGGGCCGCGACCCTCTGTCGCTGAGCTCGGCTCAACAAGGCTGATGCCCAACGGAACGAACGCGCGCGAAACGCCAGAACCTGCCAGTGCGCGACTTCGCGGGCCCTCTCTTCATTCGTGCTCATGCCGTCACCGCCTTGGGTATCGAGACCAACCGGCCCGCGGTCTCGGGTTGTGGGACGACCCGTTCGAGCACCTTGGCCGACGACAGCACGCCGGGAAGACCCGCGCCCGGATGCACCCCAGCCCCGACGAAGTACAGACCATGAACGTCCTCGGATGCATTGTGAAAGCGGAAGTAAGCGGACTGCCGCAACGTGGGCTCTGGGCCAAAGGCCGCCCCTTGGTACGAGCGAAGCTCGGTCTCAAAATAGGTCGGGTCAACGTAGAACTGCGTAGCGAGGTTATCGCGGAGGCCGGGGAGGTGATGTGCGTCAAGCGCTTCGAGGATCCGGTCCATGTAGCGGGGTCCTTCGACAGCCCAGTCGAGCCCACTTTGCTGATTGGGAACGGGCGACAGGACGTAAAAGCTCTCCCCGCCCGAGGGTGCCAAGCCGGGATCGGTGCGCGTGGGGGCATGCAGGTAGAGTGAGAAGTCGTCGGCGAGCCTCTTCCGGTCGAAAATGTCGGTCAACAGCTCGCGGTAGCGCGGGCCGAGCAGGATCGAGTGATGCGCAAGATCTGGATAGGTCTTCTTGGTGCCGAAGTAACCGACGAAGAGGCTCATCGAATAGCGCTTTTTTGCAACCGAGGCATCGGAATGCTTTCGGCGCGCCGACGCTTCGATCAGGTTCGTGTAGACCATCGCCGGGTCTGCGTTCGAGACGACGATGTCGGATTCGAGGAAGGTTCCGTCGCCCAACAAGACGCCCTTGGCCCGGCCATTTGCGACTTCGATACGCTCCACCGGAGTGTTGAGTCTGAGGTCGACGCCAACCTCACCCAGCAAGCGGGTCAGGCCGTGCACGATGGCAGCCGTGCCGCCCATCGCGAAGTGGATGCCCCACTTGCGTTCGAGCCAGTGGATCAGGAGATAAATCGCTGGTGCTCGGAACGGATTGCCGCCGATGAGCAAGGGCTGAAACGTGAACACTTGGCGAAGCGCGTCGTCTTTGATGTAGTGCGATACCAGGCCGTACAGGCTCTTGTAAGCGCGGAGCCGAACCAAATCGGGGACGATTCGCATCATATCGCCGAAGCGCGAGAAGTCCGCGTCGACAAGCTCGGTATATCCGACGTCGAAGATTCGTTGCGAATGCTCGATCAGTTTCTGGTAGCCCCGGACGTCGGCGGGGTTGAAGTCGGCGATTTGCGACAGAAGGCGCTCGTCATCGCCTACATAATCAAAGCGACGGCCGTCCGGGAATACGACCCGATAAAAGGGGTCGACCGGAACGAGCTCGAAGTAATCCCGGCGGTCCTTCCCGAACAGCGCGAATAGCTCGTCGAAGAGATGGGGCGCGGTGATGACGGTTGGACCCGCGTCGAAGTGAAAACCCTCGCTCTCGAATGCCCGGGCTCGGCCGCCAGGCTGGTTGCCCGCTTCTAGGATGGTGACGCCGTGGCCCATGGCGCGTAGCCGCGCGGCGGCGGCAAGGCCTCCGAAGCCGGCCCCGATGACGATTACCTGCTTACTCATGATCGGTTCCTCTCATGACTTGAAGGGGCGCGAGCACGCGATGCACCAGCTCCCGCGCAACCGCTTGGATGTCGGGCGATGCGCGCAGCGAGTCCGAGGCAAGCAACTTGGAGGCCAGCAAGTCAATCCGCTGGAGCAGCTGCCGCGCGGCGCCTCCTTCGGCGAAGCGCTCCACGATCTGCGAAACCTCATGGGTCGTGGTCTGCTCCCGGGGCTTACCAAGAATTTCAAATACCTCGTCCGCGTCCTCCGGATGAAGGTCCAGATGGGTCAGGACTACCGCGCTCAGCCGCCCTTCGTAGATATCGCTGCCGCGCAAATCGCGACCTTTGGCATCGAACAGGTCGAGCAGATCATCCTGAAGCTGATAGAGAACACCGATCGAGGCAAAGGTGAGCGCCAAATTCTTCGCCTCGTCCGCCTGCCGCCCCGCAAGCTCCGCGGCGCCGCGGACGGGAAGCGCGAAAAGCGTGCCTGTCTTGCCGGAGACGGCACCGAAGTAGTCACCCCACCCTTTGTCGGGCGACGCGGTCAAGGCGAGCTCGCGAATCTGACCGCGCACGGTGCTCTCCGCGTACTCGGCGAGAATTTGCACCAACGCCGCCTGCGCCTCCGCGGGATATCGGCAGAGCGCGCGGAAGGGCAGCATCAACAACAAGTCCCCGGTGTTGATCGCCTGGGCCGAGCCATACCGAGCCCAAAGGGCGGGCTTGCCGCGGCGCGTACGATCGCCGTCTTGAATGTCGTCGTGAACGAGCGATGCGTTGTGCAGGAGCTCGACCGCTGCGGCCCAATCGACCGCGTCTTCGGCGCGGCCACCCAGCGCTTGGCAGGCGGCGATCGCGAGTCTGGCACGCAAACGCTTCCCACCCGCGCCGAGATGCTCGTGCACCATCCGTGCGCCGGGGTCTGCGAGACGGTCGCCA
Source organism: Myxococcales bacterium (assembly GCA_020351445.1). Lineage (GTDB taxonomy): Bacteria > Myxococcota_A > Polyangia > Polyangiales > Houyiibacteriaceae > SG8-38. The sequence continues at coordinate 1,871,237 of CP070713.1, read as the reverse complement.
GCAAGCTCGGTCATGCGAGCCTCGACCCTCGCGAGCAGATCGGTGTGGTCCAAGAGGGCGGTGGCCAAGGCTCGTGCGTGTTTCAGTGCTTTCGTCGCGGTGGGTGCTGCTGCTTTCATGTCATCCCTGGTTGAAGAACGGATCTCGCAAGAGGGGCTGCGCCGGCGGACAAGCCCGTTCGGACTAAGTGCCATCGAACCGACGCGGGTAAGCTGCGAAATAGGCGCGTCATGACCGCACCCAGCTCAGAAGGCGGAAGCGTACCCGCCAAAAAACCCGACCATCCTTGGATCGGGAGCTGGAAGAACGAATCAAAGAAACGTGCGATCTCGGTCGCTGTCATATCAACCAACGTCTCGAGGCCGAACCCGTAGATCTCCCACACGGTTCGGTGCTTCCGAGGCCACAAGGAGGCGTTCCCGGAAGCAACCGCAGCGTCGCTACCCCCGGAATCGAGCCCATCGAGAATCGACTTGGCGACCGGATCTGACTTGCGCAGGACATGCGAAATCAGGTAGCCAGAGGCTGGATGCACCATCGAGGCGGCCGCACCGAAGGGCACCAAGGACTGCCCTGGAGCTGGCAAGCCAAGGCCCATGGGAATCGAGCAGTGCTCTTCGCCGATGCGCTTGGCGTGTTCCAGTTCAAGAGAAGCCAACCGGGCTTGGAGACGGGCACGGAGAACCTCCATGCGCATGGCCGGACGGCGCGCCAGCGACGTCTCTTCCAGGAAGATTCGGCCGTCTCGAAGAGGAAGCACGTAGAGAAAGGAGGGTGGGTCCGCGGCGTCGCTCGAGGCGGGACGAAAATCCATCAGCACCATCTGGCCCGGATCGAATCCGTGATCGGGCGCGTGCAACATCAGCCCGTACGCGGTTTGGAGCGCAGGAGCCTTGCGATGGACGCGGCGAACGAAGGGGGTTGTCGCGCCGGACGCATCGATCACCACCCGAACCCGATGCGTCGACCCGTCATCGGTATGAACCGAAGTTTGGTCGGTCCGATGCTCCAATTGGACCACGCGCTTGGGCACCACGTGGGACGATCCCGCTCGAAAGCTGTCCCGCAGGGAGGTCTGGAGCTTAGCGGTCTCCAGCTTGACGTAGGTTCGCTCGAGCTGGCGGCTTCCGAGGGGGGTGACGACCGACGCCTCGGGCCACCGGTGCTCTACCAGGTCCTGCATTTCAGGCGGAACTTCATCGGCCCACAAACAGTAGTTCGGCACCCAGGACGACTCGGGCTCGGGGGCGATGAGCACTACCGACGCACCCCGCCGGCTGCAGGCCGCGGCGATGGACAGGGCTGCCGGACCGCTCCCGAGGACTCCGATATCGTATGGTTCGGTCATTGTGCCGCTGCTGAATCCAGCGTATGTGACTGAGGAGGGTCCTTGACAAGACCTGGACATAATATAGACAGTTTATAGACAGAAATGCTAGGAAATACAGCTTTTTTGAAGAAGCGCGGAGGAATTCGATGAGCACGTGGTGGCTGGCGCTGCTGGTGATCTTGGTAGCAGCGTGGCTCGGAGCGCGCCGGCTGGCTAGGTCTGTCGGGCGTCTTATCGAGCGAAAGCTCGGGGGCTATCGCCAGCAGACGAATAGGATCGAGCTCGAGTTGCCGCGGGACTTGACCGGCGAGG
>CP070713.1:1866940-1869495 GCA_020351445.1 Myxococcales bacterium | reverse complement strand
GTGGCGACGGCATCCACGCTGATGACCTCACCAGCGCTGCCCGCGGCTTGGGTCACATCCGCCTCGAGATTGAGGGCTACGCTCTCCCCCGCGGCGAGGGTGTCGAGCTCGTAGGTCACCTGGGTCTCTGCGCCGGCGGTCACCGAAGTCGCAGGGCTGCCATCCAGGGTACCGCTTACATAGTCGAGACCAGAGCCGAGGGTTACGTCCACGGTGACGTCGGTGAGATCCGTCGCGCCCGTATTGCTGACCGTACCGTCGACCTGGAGAGTCGAGCCGACTGTGGCACTGCCGCTGGTCGTCAAGGTGACTTCCGGATTACGCAGGACGGTGGCTGTGGCGTACGCCATCCAGTTGTCGTTCCAGTTGGCCATGGCGACCGAGATAGGACTTCCGCTCGCGATCCGGACATAGGGGCGCCGGCCGTTTTGGGGCTGGTTGAGCGTGGCATATTCGGTCGTGGTCAGTGCCACATCTGCGTAACCGAGGGCTGGCACGTCGACCGTGCGCGACCATAGTCCGCCGCCCGAGTCTGCGTCGGTTAGCTGGACGGAAGTTTGGCCACCACGACTGAATAGCCACAGATGTACGTAAGTTCCATCGAAGGTTGTGTTCCGCTCGTCGCCCGGAGGGCCGAGGTACACCAGGAACTCCTGCGACCCGTCCGCACCGAAGAGCCCAGGCGCATAACTCGCGACATCACTGGTGCCGGCGGACCCCGTCTCTAGCCAGTTGGCTTCGAAGGCCACGACCGGCCCGCCCGTGGATTGAAGGCGGTACAAACGATGGCCGCCTCCGACGTAATCCGCATGGTCCATTCGCTCGAGTGCCCATGCATAGACCTGTTCGAACGCGTTGGACGCATCGTTCCACCCGTAGAGGGTCGCCACCACGCCATCGTCGAAGGCAACGATGCGAATCTCTTCTTCATTGAGAAGGCCTGGGTTGGTCGGTACGTGGAAATAGAAATCGTTGTCGATGGCGCTGCCAGAGCGTCCAGGAGCAAACCCTCCGCCGTCACGGGCCTGGTTTTGAGGATTGACGCTCGCGATCGCGCCAAAGAGCACCGTGACAGGCGCTGTCGCGACCAGCTCGTAGGTGTGTCCTGCGTCGAGCAGATCGCGGCCAAGGCCGTAGCGCACCAATAGGTCCTCGCCCTCATCTAGGTCCGCCGATAACAGGGGATTGTCGGGGCGGGGTGAAAGAGACGTGACGCCTGAGCTCGTCAGCGGGGATGCCGTGACGTCGTAGAGCTCGACCCGGGTGCCGTCTTCGTAAGCGAAGACGTCGATGTCACGGCGGGAAACGGTATAGCCATTCGTGTAAAGGAAGAAGCGAGTGCCGCGCAGGGTGCCGTTATCCGACGGCGCCCAGTCGTGTTGCCAGTCGCTGTCGGTCGCGATGTAGACCGACACTGGTTGGGTCGCATCGACGAGAAAATAGTCGCCATCCCAAACGCCGCCTGAATCATCGTTGACGGCTCCGTCTCGGATATACCGAACGAGGCTTTCTCCCTTGGTGAGCGAAACGTTGAGCTGGGTGTCGTCCGTGTCCCCGTCCGCACCATCATCGACCAGATCAACGATACAAGGATCCGTCGCCGTGCCCGCAAGGGCTGTCACAACCACAACCGAATACCGCGTGCCCGCATTGTTGTTGGGTGGGGCGAAGACTTGGAAGTGGTTGGCAACCTTGGTTTCTCGATAGGTCTGGGCCACCGCGTAGGTCGGAACGCATACGTTCGCGAGCAGGAGGCCGAGCAAGACCGACCGGACGTTGATCGTGGTCATAGGCTTCGGTCGCGATGCACATATCGGGCCAGTTGAGATTTGCCGAAGACACACGCTTTTTAGGCCGCACGCTTGCAAGATGATGACTCAAGTCGAAACATGACGTTTCGGATTGGAGCGCACTGGCAGCGGGGGGTTCACGCTGGAGCGCGAGCCGGCCGCGCGAGCCAAAGCGCCACACCGTGGAAGGCCAGGAGGGTAAGTTGCGACACGACAGTGGCCCAAGCGGCCCCAAGTGCTCCAAAGGACGGAATCCATAGGACGTTGAGGGTCACGTTGACTGCCGCCGACAGGCCCTGAGCGCGCGGCACGAGCCCCTCGCGCACGTTGGCGATCCACCACTTGTGGATGAACGCCACGCTGACCTGCGCCGCGCCCGCGATCAGCAGGACCGACAGCAACTCGCCGGCGGCCGCGAACTCGGGTCCGTAGACCAGTGTCACCATGGACTCGGCGAAAGGCACCAGGCATAGAACCGCCGCGGATCCGCAAAAGCCGACGCCCACGAAAGTGGCGAATCTCGGTATGCCAGAAGGACCGGCCAAATTGCGCACGAGCCTTGGGTAGAGCCCAGTTGCAACGGCGATCGTGACTGCATCGAGCCCGTTGACGAATCGATAGCTCGCCGCGTAGAGACCTGTGGCCGCCGGGCCGACGAGACCACCCAGCAACAGCATATCTGCGCGCGCCGTGATCGAGCCAAACACGGTCCCTACCCCCACTTTGCGCCCGCGATGCCAAAGCATCCGTTCGACCTCAGGGTCG
>CP070713.1:1863171-1866840 GCA_020351445.1 Myxococcales bacterium | reverse complement strand
GTCCATGCATTCGTAACGCTCCACCAGACCCTGGTGAGCCGGGTGGTCGACCGAGCTAGTAATCATCACTCATGCCTGCGGACATGCCGGTGGCCTGGGCTCCTGTCTTCTCCGGGACCTCGCTGACGAGCGCCTCGGTGGTGAGCATCAGGCCCGCAATCGAGGCCGCGTTCTGAAGCGCGACACGCACCACCTTGGTCGGGTCGATGATGCCGGCCTTGACCATGTTGACGAAGGTCTCGCTCTGGGCGTCGAATCCCTTGTCGGTCTCGAGTTCCTTGACCTGACTGACGACGACGGAGCCTTCGAGACCCGCGTTGTTGACGATCTGCCGCAACGGCTCTTCCAGTGCTCGCCTGACGATGCGGATCCCGACGGCGATGTCCTCCTGGTGTTCTTTCTTGAGCAGGGCGTCCAGGCAGCCGACGCTGCGCAGCAAAGCCACTCCGCCGCCGGGGACGATGCCCTCCTCCACGGCAGCCTTGGTCGCGTGCATGGCGTCTTCGACCCGGGCCTTCTTCTCCTTCATCTCGGTCTCGGTCGCCGCACCGACCTTGATCACCGCCACGCCGCCCACCAGCTTGGCCAGACGCTGCTCCAGCTTCTCCCGGTCGTAGTCCGAGGTCGTTTTCTCGATCTGGTTGCGGATCTGAGTCACGCGACCGGCGATGTCTTTCGCCTTGCCGGCGCCATCGATGAGCGTCGTGTTGTCCTTGTCGATCACGATCTTCTTGGCCCGACCCAGGTCCGAGAGTTTCAGGTTCTCGAGCTTGATCCCCAGGTCTTCGGTGAAACAGGTGCCGCCGGTCAGGACGGCGATATCCTGCAGCATCGCCTGACGCCGGTCACCGAACCCGGGTGCCTTGACAGCCGCAACGTGCAGCGTGCCCCGGAGCTTGTTGACCACGAGCGTGGCCAGCGCCTCACCCTCGACGTCCTCGGCGATGATGAGCAAGGGCTTGCCCGATTTCGACAGCTCCTGCAGCAATGGCAAGAGGTCGTTCATGGACGAGATTTTCTTCTCGTGGACCAGGATGTAGGCGTCCTCGAGGACGCAATCCATGCGCTCTGCGTCGGTGACGAAGTAAGGCGAGAGATAGCCGCGGTCGAACTGCATGCCCTCGACGACCTCGAGCGAGGTCTCGATGGCCTTGGCTTCTTCGACCGTGATCACACCGTTCTTGCCCACCTTGTTCATCGCCTCGGCGATGATGTTCCCGATGGTCTCGTCGTTGTTCGCCGAGATGATGCCGACCTGGGCGATGGCCTTGCCGGCCACGGGTCGGGACAGCTTCTTCAGCGATGCCACGACCGCTTCCGTGGCCCGGTCAATTCCCCGCTTGATGTCCATGGGGTTGCGCCCGGCCGTCACGGCCTTCACACCCTCCCGGAACATGGCCTGGGCCAGTACGGTCGCGGTGGTCGTGCCGTCCCCCGCGATGTCCGAGGTCTTGCTTGCCACCTCGAGCACGAGCTGGGCACCCATGTTCTCCATCGGATCCTTCAGCTCGATCTCCTTGGCCACGGTCACACCGTCCTTGGTGGACAGCGGGGAGCCGAACTTCTTCTCCAGGACCACGTTCCGGCCCTTGGGGCCCAGCGTGATCTTCACCGCGTCGGCCAATCGGTTCACGCCCCGCAGCAGGGCCTGCCGGGCGTCGTCGTCGTACGTGATTGTCTTCTTTGTCATTGTGTTTAAATGCCTCCGAGGGTCACCGGATGATGCCCAGAACCTCGTCCTCGCGCACGATCACGTGCTCCTTGTCGTCGATCTTCACCTCGGTGCCGACGTACTTGCCGAGCAGGACACGGTCACCGACCTTCACCTCGAGCGGCACCCTCTTGCCGTCGTCCAGGACGCGACCGCTTCCAACGGCGATCACCTTGCCTTCCATTGGTTTGTCTTTCGCTGAATCGGGGATCACAATGCCCCCCTTTTTCTTCGTCTTGTCTGCGACACGTGTCACCAGTAGTCGATCGTGAAGCGGTTTGACTTTCATACTCGTTCCTCTGTTTCGGCTTCCTACCCTTCGTTCGAGATACAGTTCTCGCCCCGGCGCCGATAACCCGAATTACAGGTCCAGTCGTTTCCGGAGGAACCGATGTGAGCGTTCTCCGGTATCTCCAGGATCACGCACGATTGACCGCTCTTCCGGTAATTCCGATCGCACTGCCAGTCGCGTCCAGAAGAGGCGAGGTAGCCGTTCGCAGGCACGGCGACTGCGACGCATGATTTACCACTCTTCCGGTAGCCGCGATTGCATTCCCAGTCGCGTCCCGAAGACGCGAGGTATCCCTCTCGAGGCATCTCGATCGTCACGCACGAATCGCCGCTTGGCCGGTATCCCCGTTCGCATTTCCAGCGATCTCCGGAAGAGTCGAGATAGGCGTTCGCGGGCAGCTCGATGGCGACGCACGACTGGCCGGCCTTCTGATAACCTCGATCGCACTCCCAATCGCGCCCGCGGGAATTCAGGAAGGCATGCGGAGGTACCGTGACCACGGCGCATGCGTTGTCAATTTCTCGATACCCTCGATCGCACTCCCAACCGCGGCCGTAGGAGGAGTCCACCAGATAGGCGTGCGCAGGGAGCTTGATTGCGACGCATGACTGGTCGACGTTCTGATGACCTCGATCGCACTCCCAGTCCCGCCCGTTGGATCGCAGGAAGGCGTTGGGGGGTACTTCGACCAACGTGCATCCTTCGTTGACCTGCCGGTAGCCTCGATTGCACTCCCACCCGCGGCCGTAAGAAGAGTCCGCGAGATGCGCGTTCGCTGGCACTTCGACCGCCGCGCATGCCGCGTTGACTTCACGGTAGCCTCGATCGCACTCCCATCCACTTCCATAGCGCTTCATGTGGGCGTTGAGAGGCGCTGCGGCGGCATCACCCTGTGCCGCGGCAATACCAGGCCAAAGGGCGACGGCCAGCAAGAGAATCAGCAACTGCTTTGAGCTGTCGTTCATGTTCATGGTCCTTTTGTCAGGCGGCACGTGGTGTCGCCATCAAAGCGGCACGCGGGTGCCGATCTTGTGAAACGTCGAATTGGACAGTCGGAACGTTTTGGCCGTACCGAAATCATCGAGAAGCAGTGCCAAACGACTCATGACTTCCTTCTCAGTGCAGCGGCCGTATCTGTCCGCGTCGATGCGGCGGCTCCACACACTGATGCCGATCGCTTCCCGGCCACCCGGCACGATCAGGGTCAGGGCGTCCTGGAAGCCTTTCTGATGTCGAACGAGGGGGATGATCTCGGACTCGATCAACTCGGTGAAGGCCTCGACGGCCCCGTCCTTCACGCTCATGGGTACGGTTCGCGCATACACCTGGAAGTCATCCCTGGGTCGCCGACCGGTTCAGGCTACTTGACTATTGACAGTAAACAGTGACCCGATCGCCGGAGTTACATTCACAATCTAAGTGAATTAACACGGCCTGTCAACAGCTACCCATTCATTCCTTGAATTCGGACCTATGATTCACTATAATGAGTTAACTCAAGGAGAAAATCTTGGATTTCGCGACTCTGGTGAGATCACGGCTGGCAGAGCTGGGCTGTGCCCAAAAGGACCTGGCGCAGGCCGCCCAGGTGGCGGATTCGTACATCTCCCAGCTCCTCACCCGCAAGCGGCCCCCGCCTGCCCCGGACCGGACGGACATCTACCCG
>CP070713.1:1859430-1863071 GCA_020351445.1 Myxococcales bacterium | reverse complement strand
CGGAAGCCGTCTTTTACGACGGCAATATCACGGACCCGCACTTGAGAGCCGTCCGGGCGGCTCCGAACGATGATGTCGCCGAACTCGTTGCCCCGGTCCCGCCGTTCGGTCGTCCGAAGGAGCACCTCGCCGGCATTGGTTTTCACGCCCCCGCCTGGAAGCTCGACCGACGCCGCCTTGATGCGGGCTGCGACCTCGTCGAGGGTCAACTCGTGTTTGCGCAGCTGCGCCTGGGGAACCTCGATGCTGATTTCCAAAGGTCGAATTCCCGAGAGCTCGACGAAGGTGATACGAGGGTCGCGCAAGAGATCGCGTCGGCTGTTTTCAGCGACGGCGCGGAGGGTCGCTTCATCGACATCGCCATAGAGAACCAGGGAGATGACCTGCTGCCGGTTCGAGAGGAGGCTGACCGTCGGGCGCTCGACGTCCTCGGGGAACGAGGTGATGCGGTCGATCGCGCTCTTCACGTCGTTGAGCGCGCGGTCCTTGTCGGCTCCGAGCAACAGCTCGACCGTGATGGTCCCCATGCCCTCCATCGCCGTGGAGGTGACCTTCTTGACGCCATCGATGCCACGGACCGCTTCTTCGACCGCGAGGACGACCGCCTGCTCGACCTCGGCCGGGCTGGCGCCTGGGTAGCTCACTTGGACCGAGACGATGTCCAACTCGACTTCCGGAAACACCTCCTGCTTGATACCCGCAGCCAGAGTGACGAGGCCGCCGACGATCAAGACGAGCATCAGCATGTTGGCCGCCACGCCGTTCTTCGCCATCCAGGCGATGGGCCCGCGTTCTTTGTTCGGATCGAAGTTGGTCGCGTCGGTCATGGCGTTGCTTGTGCAGCCGGCTCACTCGGTTCGGGGTCGTTCGCGCTCGATGTGTCCTCCGCTGTTCGAAGCAGCATGTTCGGGATCGGGGTTGCGATGCGGCTGATTACGACGCGATCGTTCGGTTCGAGCCCGGCTGTCACGAGCACCGCATCGGGCTCGGTCCATGCGATCTGTACTTCGCGGATTTCGAGCAGGTTCCGATCATTCATGACATAGACGTTGCGGCCGTTTCGCAGGGCTACTCTAGGAACGCGAATCGCGTCGTCGATGGGTTGCGCCGCGGTTGCGACGTCTACGAACGAGCCGAGCAGCAGCGGCAGGTCGCCTTTTTCGCCCAGCGGATTCTCGATGCGGACCAACACGCGTGCCATGGCGCCGCCCGGGTCGAGGTCGGGGAGCTGCCGAATCACTTCACCGCGGCGCTCGATCGTCTCTTGCCCGACCCGTTGGACGACCTTGGCGCGTGAGCCGGGCTCGTCCTCGGTTCGAATCCGAATGGTTTTCAGCGCGCTGACCGGGACCGACACCTGCACGTGATACTCGTCGGTGCCGACGAGGCGCGCGACCGTGGTTTGCGAGCTGATCAGCTGGCCGAGGTCGACGTTTTCGGTGACGACCATCGCATTGAAGGGCGCACGGAGCGTCGTGCGTTTCAAGTCCAGCTCAGCCTTCTTGAGCGAGCTCTCCGCAGCCTTGAGTGCGAGCCTGCTGGCTTCGAGCTGGGGCTCGCGTTGGGCGAGGGCGCGCTGCTCGTCCGTCGCATCGATTTCGCCAAAGCTGTTCCATTCGCGCTTGGCGACCTCACCGCGCCGCCGTTCCAGAGTCAGGTCGAGCCGCGCCCGCCGTACCTGCGAGCGAAACGATTCTACGGTGAGCTGGTAGTCCCGCGCATCGACCTTGAGGATCGGTTGGTCCTTCTTGAAGCGCCCCCCCGGGACCAGCTCGGAGCTCTGCCAAACGACGCGCCCGCCGACCTCGGGCTGCAACAGGATCTCCATTGCAGGTACGACCGTGCCTTTGGCATAGAGGTCCACATCGTGGCGGCTGGTTCCGATCTGGATGACCTCGACCAGCGTGCCCTCGAGAGGCTTTTCGGCGCGTGGAGGGTCTTCCTTGGTGATGATGAAAACAGCCGCGAAGGCGATCGATGCGACGACGACGCCGATCGACAAAGCCCACTTGAGGCGGCGCTGGGTGCGCTTACTCATCTTCGGGGTCTCCAAATTCTTCGGGCCACGCCCCTCCCAAAGCTCGATAGAGCTGGACGCGGTACGAGACCAGTTGTCGCCGTGACGAAACGAGTTGGAGCTCGGAGAGCTGCCGGGTCGCCAGTGCGGTCAAGACCGGCAAGAAGTCGCTGAGGCCAGCCCGGTAGCGATCTCGTGTCGCTTCAAGCGTGATGTTGGCCAAACGGAACTCGTCTTCGAGGTATTGGATGCGAAGCCGTTCCTGGCGCTCGAGCACGAGCGAGCTTTCGACTTCGAGCAGGGCCGTGAGAATGGTTTCGGCGTATTGCTCGAGGAGCTGGTCTGCGACCGCGCGTTGCGTTTTGATGGCAGACCAGCCGCGGAGGCCATCGAACACTGGCACGGAGAAGTGGGCTCCGGCGTTCCAGGTCCACCCATGAATCGTCGTGGGTGTCTGGCCCACGCCGGGCATGCCGGCGAAGAAGTCGGATTCCGACTTGAGCCAGGTGTACGAGGGCGTGAAGTCGAGGGTGATCTGCGGGAGTCGAGCACCAATGGCGCCGGCCAACCGGCGATCCTCGGCCTCGACGCGCTTCTGCATGGCCTGGATGTCCGGACGTGCTTGGAGCAGCGTCGCAGGAACCTCGATCTCCGGCGTGGGCCCGATGTCCGGCAGGACTTTGTCGTCGAGAGGGAACTCCCGACCGGGAGCCTCGCCCAACAGAACCGAGAGCCGCTGATCAGTCAAATCGGTTTGGGCGTCGGCCATGGCAAGGATGGCGCGTTGACTGGCGACACGTTGCCGTTGCTGGTGCACGTCGACGGCGGAGTTGAGTCCCTCCCGATAGCGGAGCTCGACGAGCTCGAGGAATCGGAGGTCCGTATCGAGTTGCTCCGTGACCACAGCGACTTCGATGCGCGCATTGACCGAATCGAACCATGCTTCGGCGGTCTCGGCGGAAATCACGATCGCCAGGGCCTCTTGATCGAGCCGCGCCGCTTGGGCGTCGAGCTTGGCGCCTTGGTGCTCGCGGGCGCGGCGCGCGAATAGATCCACCTCGTAAGACACGGGCAGGGAGCCCACCGCGTTCTGCGCCCTGACTTTCCCGATGACCGGCGTCAGGCTCTGTCCAATCGTGTAATCCCCAGTTTGACCGATTTGCGTCATCCGGGCAGCGCGAACTTGGTTGGCGATATAGCGCGCCTGGCGCACTCGAGCCCAGCCAGCGCGCACGCTTTGGTTGCGGCGCAACGCCTCTTCGATGAGCGCGGTGAGAGTCGGGTCGCCCATGTGGCGCCACCAGCGCACATCGCGAACCGGCTCGGTCTTCGACTCCGGCGGCGGAGGCGCCTCGGCGCCTTCGACGTAGGTGTCGGGTACTTCGACCGGAGGCGGGGGATCGGTCTCCTTCGTGTAGTTACAGCCAGCCGCTAGCACCAGAACCAGCAAGATGAGAATTGCGCTACGCATCATGAAGCCCCTTCGCTGGAGAGTGCCCTCAACACGCCCTCAACGTGTAGGGGCACGAGTTGCTCCAAATCCACAGGTACAGGAACCCGTTGTGCCATTGCTTCTCGGTTCAGCCCAACGAGAACCACCCCGAGAAAGCTGGTCCAAATCTGG
>CP070713.1:1855854-1859330 GCA_020351445.1 Myxococcales bacterium | reverse complement strand
GGCTACGAATGCGCCCTAGAGCATCCAGGAACGGTCTTACCGGTCAGGGCGAGTTTCCTTAGTAGCTTGGAAGTGCGGTGCATGCCCGTCTCGTGACTAAGCTCACCTAGCGACGACTCCATGTGCGACGTCGGGGCGCTTTGAGGTGCAGCCGTAGGGGCGCCGCACGCACTGGGCGAAACCTTCGACCTGCCACGGGACACCTCGATGGGACTAGCTGGGGCTGATTGGATCGATCTTGCCCCTGGTAGAAACCCGAGCTCACTGGTGAAACGCGCGGCCATTCGCCACGAACGTGAGCGCGACCGATGGCTTGCTTCCCTCCGGCACGTCCTAATGCCTCGTTGACCAAATGTTGACCACGAGATCTGAAATCGCGTGATCTGAAGTGACGAATCCTGAACATGGCGATGCGGCTAAGTGGTTGTTAGGGTTGAGAATTTCCCGTGTTTTGCAGGGGATTGTGTGACCGCCCAAAACCTGTATTCTGGGATTTGGGAGCATGAGGTCGCTGGTTCGAATCCAGTCGCCCCGACTAAGGATTTCAAGGGGTTGCGAGAGTAGGGTTTCTTGTCGTCGGTCCCCGTTGGTCCATTTGATCCATTTTCGGTACCTGCCATTCCCCTTTATCGGTTTTGCCGCTCGAAAAGTTGCGCGAGCAGAAAAGTGCTTCGAAGGCGAGCACGCCAGCAAGTGACAAGAAGTGCCACGATGGAGCTGTCAGCAGCTGTCACTCCTTGGCGTTTTCCGGCGCAAACTGACGAACATTGACGCACTCTGAAACTTTCTGGAGCAGAAACGACAGATAGTGCTTCGCAGGTGCCAAGAAACGACAAGAAGTGTTCAGAACACGCCAGAAAAAGTCAGTCCCAAGCAAAACGCGTCATCTCGAGTCAACTCAGACCATGCTGACTACCGGGCAAGATGTGGGATTGTAAGACATCGAAGATGTCTCAATCCCTGCGTGCCGCGCTCAACGCCTTCGGCTTATTCGCAGCGAGGTGCAGCCTTTCTGCGCTTCTGGTGGGATCGGCGATTCCCATCTGCGCCAACGAAAGCCTAGAACTTCACCGTCGCGAGAACCTGGAAGTGGATGGGCCAGCCTGGAGTGAAGTGGATGTCTTCGCATCCTACGAACGCGCCGTCGGGCTCGGTGACGGGGCGTGTGCCGCTCGGGCAGTCGGCGGGAGAGTCTTCACCGGGAAGCCGCCCGGTGGTCGCGAACTGCGCTTGGAGCCAGCGTGTGTTGAATAGGTTCAAGAGCTGCGCTTGGATGCCGAAGCGCTCGTTGTCCCAGCCGAACGAAGCATCGACGCGCACGAAGCCCTCCGCGGTCAGGAAACGGTCCTCCGTCGCCGGCCGGTCGGCAATATAGAACACGCCCAAGCGGCCAGAGAGGCCCGTCCGCTCGTCGCGCGCCGTGAGGCCGCCGCTCAACAGAAGCTCCGGCGCGAGCGCGACGGCGTTCGCGTTCCCCGGGTTGTTGACGAATTCGGCGCGCACCCAGGTGACGTCGAGGTCCGCGAGGAGCCACGGCACGATTTGAAGCCGAAACTGCGTTTCGATGCCGAGCCTTCGCGTTTCTCCGTTCGGCTCCGTCGTTCCCTCGTCACCCACCCACACGAGCTCGCTATCGAGCTTGAGCCAGAAGAACACCGCAGAGAGCTGGAGCCGCTCCCAGGCGATGACGCGTGCCCCGAGCTCCCACCCGAGCGCAGCTGTGAGCGGGGTGACCGGGTCGGTGCCCAGCACTACCCCGCGCGCATCGTTCGAATGAAAGCCCCGCCCAAAGTTGAAAAAAAGCTCGAGCGGCTCGACGGGCTGGGTGATGACGCTCGCCTTCGGCAAGACGATCGCCTGTGCCCGCTCCCCGCTGGTTTTCGTGCCGGGCATACTCGTGTCTTCGAGCCTATCGTCGACGTTGAATCCGAAATAGTCGAAGCGAAGCCCGGCGATCAGCCGCAACCACTTCCACCTGAGCTCTTCCTCCGCAAATGCGCCAACGCTTCCTTCTCCAACGTTCGCGTCGACTCGCGTGTTGGTGATCTCGCGCGCCGGAGCATCTTGAAGCGTGTTGTCGATGGCGTCGAACCGGAAGTTGGCTCCGAAACGCGATCTCAGCGAAACCCGATCGAATCGGTGCACGAACCCGTATTTGGTCCGAAGCCCGAACATCGTACGGTTGTCGCCTTGGCGAATCATGTCGCCGTCGACCGGATCGTTCACGAAGAAGGTGAAGTTCGAGTAGAGCGCAAAGCGCGAATGGGTGACCCAGCCGACGAGGCTCAGGCCTTCCCCGCCGACCGATCGCTTTCCCGCCGCACCTGCTTTTGCGGGAGAATCGATGCTCATGAAGAGGCTGTAGCGCTGGCTTTGTCCGCCCTCGTTGGGGTCGATGCTTCCAAAGTAATCGAGGTTTCCGCTTTGCACTTCCCGAAGCGGAATCTGTCCGGATGCATTCCAGTTGTTGATGTAGGCCATGCCGGTGAGCGAGAGCTTCGTCCTGCCCCGAAGGTCGAAGCTGGTTCTGGCAAAGGCGTTCACACGAAGTAGATCTTCCGGATTTTGAAACGGGCCGTCCGTACCAAACACCTCGACCGCGATCAGCGGCTTCACGCTGTCGGTCTTTGGGCTCAGTATCGCCAGCCCGCGAAACGTTTTGTACGTGCCGCCGCCGAGGCTCAGCGAGCTGTGCGGCTTCTCGCTATCGAGCACGAGATTGATGGCGCCCGCCGTTGCGAAGTCTCCGTACTCTGCGTAGTAGGGCCCCTTGCGCACCTCCATCCGCTGAATGAGCTCCGGAATCACGAAGTGAAGGTCGGTGTACCCCTGCCCGTGCCCGTGAGTCACGGCATTGATCGGCACCCCGTCCACGAAGAATGCAACGTCGGTGCCGTGGTCGGCGTCAAAACCACGGAGGAAGTACTGATTGGCTTTGCCGCCTCCCGCGTGCTGGATCGAGAAGAATCCAGGCGCCGCGTTGAGAAGGTCGCCCGTCGAGATGTAGGGGCGGAGCCGCATTTCTTCTCCGGTGAGGTCGATCGCGGATGCCGCGATGTCGTGCGGCGCCACCACCGCGGTGGCGCTGAAGGGCTCGGGCGCGCGTTTCGATGCAGCTTCTTGGGCGGCCTCATCATCGTGCGTGTGTGCGGCGGGGTCCTCGTGATGGTGCGGCGGGTGTGGCGCATCCGCCTCGACATGCTCGTGGTCCGGTGGGTCGAAAAAGACTTCGAAGCGCACCATGGCGGGGACGGACTCGCCGTCTCGCGTCGCCGGCTCGAACGTGAGCCCCTGCACGTACTGAAGAGCGAGCTCCGAGAAGCGCGCAGCTCGCTCGCCCTCCCGGTCCACCGAAAGCACGATGGCCTCCCGCACGCCGCCACGCGCATCAATAGTGATTTGGAGCAACACGCGCGCGGGCTCGCCGTCTGCGTCGGCCGGATACGGTGGATGCATGTGGGCATCCGGGCGAAGCG
>CP070713.1:1852353-1855754 GCA_020351445.1 Myxococcales bacterium | reverse complement strand
GGCGGGTTTTACGATTGTCGCTTCAGCTCCCTCGAAACGCCCGGCCTGGCCGATTTGTGAGCAAAAGAGAGATTTGATTCTCGGGGGGCGAAAGGTCATCCGGGCGCTTGAAGCGATTCGCGTTTTGCCTCCCTGGGTTGAAGAGTCACTCGACCTTCTTCAAAGCGGTGGCCAGGCATGGACCGATGCGGAGAAGGCCAAAATTGCCGATTTGAACTGGAGAATCGTCGCGGAGAAGCCGCTGGTCTAATCCGTTGTAGAAGGGACGAATCTATGGCCACCTCTCGCGCGGCTGGGTCGCTACGCCACAAAGTTGCGCCCAGCCTCGCGATGCGCATATCTGGCCCCATGGAAACCAACAAGACCAAGACCGCATCCAGGTCCCAATCCAAAAGGTCCACGAACCGGAAACCAGCGACCACCAGGGCAGCAGGTGGCACGACAGCGAAGCGAGCAGCCACAAAGGCTGCGGCCAGGGGAAAGCGCACGAAGACGGCCGCCAAACGATCGCCCGCCAAGCAGGCCACAGATCTTTCCGCACAACAGCGGGCTGAGCGCATTGCCGTCGCTGCTTACTTCCTCGCCGAGCAACGCGCCTTCGCACCAAATCACGAGCTCGACGACTGGCTTGCCGCTGAACGAAGCCTCTAGGCGATTCGCTTGCCGTTGCTCAGAAGAACGCGAACGCCACCCCAACCATCACTAGAATGAGCCCGAAGTAGGTAGCCGGAAAGATCCATCGGCACCGCCGGTCAACCCGGTCCCCCGCATCGGACCTCCCTCGTCGGTCGAGCGCCCCGACCACCAGATTGATCACGACCGCTGCGCACATGATGAAGAGGCTGAGGTTCAAGAAGCCGTGCATCAAGGTCAGGTAGGAGATATCGGGCTGGATTTCGCTGACGACGATCTGGTACGCGACGGCGGTTAGAATCCCGATGAACGAGACACTGATCCGGTCCCCCAAGGAGGACCGCTCCATCCAGAACACCGACCAGGAGAGCATGACGATGAGCATGAGAGGGATCACGACCAAGCGGACCACGAAGAAGGACTCCCGTTCTACCTCCATGCTCACCACGAATGCCGATGCGATGCCCCGGCGTCCGGCATAGGAAGCTCCGCGATCCTGGGTTGACGTGCTGATGTTCGTGAGTCTCCATTGAGGCGTCTGGACCTTGTGGTCGGAAGGACCAGCGGGGGCGGATGCGGCCTGTAACACGACTTCGGAATTGTCGGCACCGAGCACTTCGAAGGTGGCGTCCAATCGATGTCGATCGAACGGGTATCGCCGCAGATTGAGATCGGCCTCGGCCGCCGCGTTCACCGTCTCCACCAAGGTCGCGGTGCCATCGGATTGCACCCGGAGTATCACTCCATGCTTTTCAAAGAGCCCAGACTCGTTGACGAGCACGACCTGTGGGAACCAACCGGGGGAGATTTCGTTAAACTGGTAAACGCCCTGGTAGATCTTCTCGTCGACTCCGAACACATCTGGGTCAAAGGCCTGCCGTTCGTCACGCCAGGTGAGCTTGAGGACCCCGCCGAACTCAAAGGTCTCCGCTTCGTCGTCGATGTCGTTGATGTCGCGCAACTGGAAACTGGCCTGAACGACCACAGGCCCGTCGCCCTTCGGTGGACCAAGGAGAAACGGCTCGCTGGCGGTAGCCGAAGGCGTTGTGCGGCCTGGCGTCGTGTTCGGTTGCGCCGTCGCCACAAACGCGCTGGCGCCCCAGGCCGCCCCCAAGACCAGCATCATCAAAACGACCTTCGTCATCCCTTGAATGGTCTACCCCCGTTACAGCCAACCTTCCACTTTCCAGCGGAAATTACGGAAGTATCCGATTGCCTCGAATCCGAGGTGGCCGTGCGACCCTGCGAACGATAGGGAACGATGTTCCACGGAATGTTACGCCGCTAGATCGTGAGGACTTCGACAATGAGCATCTATCGTGACGCGCTTCCCCAACTCGATGAGCAGGTCTTTCTAACCGACGGCGGGATGGAAACCACGCTCATCTTCCACGAGGGGCTCGATCTGCCCTATTTCGCCGCTTTCGACCTGCTGAAGCAAGCCGCGGGTGTGACACGCCTGCGTCAGTACTATGAAACCTACGCGAGCATCGCCGTCGGTGCGGGTTGCGGGTTCATCTTGGAAACCCCGACCTGGCGGGCCAGCAGCGACTGGGGTGAGAAGCTTGGCTACGACCGGCGCCAAATCACACACGTGAATCTTAGGTCTGTCGCGTTGCTGGAAGACCTCCGCGACCAGCTTGCGCGGCCGGAATGCCCCATGGTCATCAGCGGATGCATCGGCCCGCGTGGCGACGGCTATCGGGCCGACGGCGAGCTAAGTGCCGAGGAGGCCGCCAGCTATCACCGTGAACAGATCGCCACATTTGCCAAGAGCAATGCCGACATGGTCGGCGCGATGACTTTGACCTCTCCGGAAGAAGCGATCGGCATTACGCTGGCGGCGCGCGAGCTCGACCTGCCGGTGGCGATCTCTTTCACCACAGAGACCGATGGCCGTCTGCCCAACGGTCAGTCCTTGAGAGACGCCATCCAGCAGGTGGACGCCGAAACTGACGAGGGCCCCGCCTATTTCATGATTAACTGCGCCCACCCGTCGCATTTCGAGGACGTCTTGCGCGAGGGCGGCACGTGGACAGAGCGCATCCGGGGCCTGCGGGCAAACGCTTCCAAGCGCAGCCATGCCGAGCTCGACGAGAGCAGCGATCTCGATTCGGGCGATCCGCACGAGCTGGGCAAGGATTACCAGGCGCTACGCAAACTGCTCCCAAGCCTCACGATACTCGGCGGTTGCTGCGGCACCGATCACCGCCATGTCGAGCAGATCCACCGACACTGCCTCGACGCGGTGTAACCAGAGGCATCGCTCCGGCTTGTCATAGGCTCCAGCGCCGCCACAATCATGAAGCTCCGATTCCGGCCTGCTATAACCACGCCATGGGAAGGTTGGCGCTTGTGGGGGCGCTTTTGGGGCTTGGTTGCAACGCTGGCCTCGGTGGATCTGGTGGCATAGGCGGCAGCGAACTGACCCCGAGCCGCATCTTCGTCACGGACACCACCCAAGACGCGGCTCTCGGGGGCATCGTCGGAGCAGATGGTCTGTGCGCCGCGCAGGCCGCTGCGGCGAGTCTACAGGGCGACTTCAGGGCGTGGTTGTCTACTTCGTCTTCACCTGTGGGCGATCGATTCGCTCAATCCGGAGGTCCCTACGTTTTGGTAGATGGCACCCGCATCGCGGATAACTGGGGGGACCTTACTGATGGTTCTATCCAGGCTCCGATCAATCTGGATGCAAACGGCCTGACGCGCGGCGGCGACGTTTGGACGGGCACTTTGCCGGACGGTTCGACGTACAGCGGAGGCGATTG
>CP070713.1:1842323-1852253 GCA_020351445.1 Myxococcales bacterium | reverse complement strand
GGACTCCGGGAGGATTTCGCCCTGGTCAAAGGGAAACTCGGGCGCCGGGGGGAGCGAATCGAGAAAGATTCGGTACTCGAGTGTCTGGTCGACATTGGGGTCACGAATGATCACTTGCAGCGGCATCTCGGCTGGCTCTCCCGGAGGAAGTGGATCGACATTGATCTGGCCGATCTCGTTCAGCGGGAAGTCCGCGCCGGGCTGGCTGACGATCGAGGGCGGGAAGTTCTCCTCAGGCTCGAACTCGATCGTGCTGGTCGCGATGCACCCGCTACTCGAGGCATAAGCGAGCAGCGCCGCACATGAAGCAAAGCAAAGCATCCCAGGAAATTTAGAAGCAAAGGCCATGCCGCGGCTCCGGGCCCAAAAACCTTGGGTTTCCGACATCATCCCATGAAATTCGGGGCCTACCTATGACATAAATGTCAGCCCTCGGCAGCTCCGCCAGGTTCCGGAACGTCTGGCTCACGCTCGAGATATCGGAACACCGTCCGCGGATCGACCCCCAGATCACGTGCCGTTCGTGTGCGATTGCCGCCGTTTCGCTCGAGGACTTGGAGGATGTACTGCCGTGTGAAGTCCTCCCGCGCCTGGGTGAGTGGGATGACCGCGCGCCGCTGATCGCCGCCGAGATCGAGGTCTTCCGGCCCGATTAGAGTCTTGTCCGCAAGTACGATCGCCTTCTTGATGCGGTTCTCCAGCTGACGGACGTTGCCTGGCCAGTCGTAGTCATGCATCGCTTCGAGCGCCTTGGGCGTGAATCCGTTGACCTGTGCGCCGAACTCCGCAGCGTACTTGTTGAGCAAGAACTTCGCGAGGATCGCGACATCGTCGCCGCGCTCCCGAAGCGGTGGGAGGTGAAGGTTCACGACGTTCAGGCGATAGTAGAGGTCCTCGCGAAACGTCCCTTCCTTGATCAAGGCTTCGAGCTCACGGTTCGTTGCGGCGAGCACGCGGATGTCGACCGATTGGGGCTTCGTGTCGCCGACCTTGACGACGACACGCTCTTGAAGCGCGCGCAGGAGCTTGACCTGGAGCGCGAGCGGCATTTCTCCGATCTCGTCCAGGAAGAGCGTGCCCCCGTCAGCCGCTTGGAAACTGCCCTGCCGCGTGGCCACGGCACCGGTAAAGGCCCCACGCACATGACCGAAGAGCTCCGACTCCATCAGGTTCTCGGGAATCGCTCCGCAGTTGACGACGATGAACGGGCCTTCGGCGCGGTTGGAACGGCGGTGCAGCTCTCGGGCAAACAGTTCCTTGCCAGTGCCCGTTTCGCCTGTGATCAACACGTTGACATCGGCGGCCGCAACCTTTTCTACGCGTCGAAAGACCTCCTGCAAGCTCGGGCAGCTCCCGATGATGTCGCCGAACCGTTGCGCTTCGAGCTCTCCCGCCATGCGATCGCGGTCGGTGGTGAGCTGATTGAGCAAGATAGCATTCTGCAAGATCAGTGAAGCTTGCCCTGCGAACACGGTGAGGATTTCGAGGCTCGATTGCTCGAAGAGGTTCACGACGTTGTCGTTTCCGACGTAGATCAATCCTAGGAGCTGGCCCTGCGCGATCAGCGGTGCGACCATGACCGAGCTGAGTTGCAGGTTGAGCACGCTTTCGCTCGAGTTGAACATGGTGTCATTGACGGCATCGCTGACGATCAAGGGCTGACGCGTGTCGATGCACCGACGGAGGATGCTGTCCGACAGTTGCGTCACCGCATCGGGAATCGTCTCTCGATCGACGTTGCGCGCGGCGGCGATCTCGGGATCGCCATCTCGCAGCAAGATGACGAACCCTTTGTTGGCATGAACGACATCGATCACAGCGTCGAGCAGCGCCTCGATCTGGTCGGGGACTTTCCGAATCTCGAGCAGCCGGCGATTGAAGTCGCTCAGCTTCATCATCCCCTCGATCTCCGCGGTCTGCGAACCCTTCCCCTCGGCGTCGGGATCTCGGGAGGTACTCTCGTCGTAGAGCGAGAACACCAGCTCGACGTCACCGAGCGTCAACTTGTCGTTGTGGAAGATCTTGGACTTCTTCTTTTTCTTCCCGTTGACCACAAGGGCAGCCCCAGGGTCGACCGAAGCCGCCGAGAAGTCGCGCCCGTCGAACACAAGCTGGGCGTGATGAGCCTCCAAAGACCCCGAGTCGATCGACACATCATTGGCCCCCGCTCGCCCAATCGACGTCACGCGCTTGTAGATCCCAAACACCCGGGGCCGGCCTTGAGGCACCATCCATTTGAGGCTCGGCATAGGTGAAGGACTCTAACAGACGGGAATTGGGGTGTCACCGGCACCGTCGCCGTCGCTAAGCCGCTCACCGCTTACCGCTAAACCGCCTACCGCTACACCGCTAAACGCCTACCGCTAAACCGCTAAACGGTTACCGCGGATCACAGCTCGCGGTTCGCGGTCTGCCGCCTCCAGCGGCAGTAAAAAGGCCACCTGTTGGGGGGTCAGGTGGCCTTTTTGACGCGTTGGGGGAAGTCGCAACGCGTGCTAGCTCAAGTACGGGCCTCCGATGTAACTCGAAAGCTCGCGAACCTCTTGGCGTAGATTGTTCTGAGTGGCTTTGGTGAGATCACCGATCGAGACGAGGCCAATGAGCAGCTCGCCTTCCATGACGGGAACGTGACGGCAACGGCGTTCGGTCATCAACTGCATCACATCGAGCAACGAGTCATCCGGCGATGCTGTATGCAGGCGCGTCGTCATCACGTCGCGCACGAGCGTCTGGCGCGGATCGCGATGCGCAGCCACGACGCGAACCAAAACGTCGCGCTCCGAGAAAATGCCAACCGGATAGCCGCCTTCACATACGAGCACCGAACCTATGTGATGGTCATTCATCGCGTGAACCGCGTCGATAACGGTTGCGAGCGGGCCGACCGAGTGCACTCGTTCGCCTTTTTTGCGGAGAACATCGCGTATTCTGGTGTTCATCATCGGCACGCCCTCGACCCGTTGCTGATTATACAATCATCCGGAGTTTTGAGAAGCCCCCAAAACAAAGTGTAAAATCACATACAACCGATCGGGTTATCACCCCTTGTGGACTAGCTTTTCGTCACGCGACTCGGCACTCTGAAAGCTCAATGGGGCATGCCAGGGCACAACGAGAGCGACGCTCAAACCATAGGGTCGATCTCGACGGCCGTGCCGTTGTGTTCCAGCGAGGCGATCACGTAGGACAGTACACGCTAGAAAACATTTCCGCCGGTGGTGCGATGGTTTCGGGTGATCGAGACTTGCGTCCGGGTCACCTCGTGCACCTGTTGATCGATCTCGAGACGGGCGAAGAACCAATGAGTGTAACGGGCTCGGTGCGTCGAGTGCGCGATCAAAACAACGGCGTGGGTCTAGCGATTGCCTTTCCCGTGTTGACGGCCGACCAAGAAGACGCGATTCACAACGCGGTGCTACGGGCGCTGTTGCGCCGCGACACAGATCGGGCGCACCTTCCGCTCTTGGTCTTCGAGCCGCGACGTCGCGTGCGTGAAGAGATCGAATCCGAGATCCGAAGCTTTGGTCTACCCGTGGCAGGCGTCGATTCGCTTGCAGACGCGGTTCGCGAGCTCGAGGACGAAGAAACCGAGTACGCCGGGCTCGTCATTCATTCCGTGACACACGACGCACGGTCGATGGAGGTGATCGAGTTCTTCACGCGGTCCGAGGACCTCCGGACGGTCATCTTGCCGGAGCCCAACGGCACGCTTTGCGAGCGAGCCGAGCGTCTCGCCAAACTGCCGCAGGTCCGCGTTCCGCGCATCTGGAGCCGCTCCGAGCTGCGGCGCGCCCTCACCTAGCCCCGGTCGAAAGGCACGACTTCGAGCGACTTCACCCCGGGAAGTCGCTCGAACGAGCTGGCTACGTCGCTCGCGGTTGCAACCGCGACGATGGTGAGATCCCGGTGCGAAATCCGGGCCCGCGTAGCCTCGTTCGCCTGCTTCCTGGTGACCCGGGCAACGAGCTGATCGTATTTCTCAACGTAACTCGGGGGGATGCCCAGCAGTTCGACATCGAGTCGAGCCTCGAGGCGCTTCGATGGTGTGTCGCGGTCGAAACAGTGGCTGTTGATCAAGTAGCGTTGGGCGAAGCGGAGCTCGGCCTTCTTGATCCCACCTTCGACCCAATGCTCAAGTAGGTCGAGTTGCAAGGCCGCGCAGTCCGCGGAGTACTCGGCGGCCGGCGCGGTCCACATGTACCAGGCGTCTCGTTGTCTGGAGTGAAGCAACCGGCTGTACGCGCCGTAGCTCCAACCTCGGACCGCACGGATCTGTTGCATCAGGGTTCCGCTGAAGGTCCCGCCGAAGGCGGTGTTCGAAACGATGAGCGGAAACAAGTTGCGGTCGCGAGTGCGCGCGCCGAGGGTACCGATGAAGAGCTGAGTCTGTGTTCGCTCGGGCTTGTCGACGATGACTACGTGGCGGCCACGGCGTACGCGGGTCGGTGGCACATCCGAGCTCTTGCGTTTGCGGCGACCGATGCGGGGAAAATACGAAGCAACGAGCGCGCGGGCCTCGCTTTCGGTCACGTCGCCCGCGACCCCGATGACAAAAGCG
Source organism: Myxococcales bacterium (assembly GCA_020351445.1). Lineage (GTDB taxonomy): Bacteria > Myxococcota_A > Polyangia > Polyangiales > Houyiibacteriaceae > SG8-38. The sequence goes on along the minus strand of CP070713.1, from coordinate 1,847,695 downwards.
CCGTTGGCGATGTGTCGTGCATAGAAGTCTTTGACTTGGCGGACCCCGATGCGCCCGAGGCTCTGCGCGTTTCCGCTCAAGCCGCGGCTGTACGGATGCTCTCCAAAAAGCGCTTCGCGATAGCACAGCGCCCCCAGCGTCTCGTCGTCGTCGAGCCGCGCGATGAGCGCAGCTCGTGCTTGGCGCTTGAGCTTTGCGAAGTCGCGTGCGCGAAGAGCGGGCTGCCATATCACGCCGGCCAAGAGGTCGAGCAACGGCTCCAGGTGACGTCGGAGCACCGTCGCGCGAACGCGGGTTGAGCGCATGGAGACCTGGACCGACAGCCTGGCCCCAAGGCTCGCCAAGCGGTCTTCGAATCGTTCTTGCGAAAGCCCCCGGGGCCCACGCCTCATTAAGTGCCCAGTGAGTTGGGCGAGGCCCTCCTGTCCCGCGGGATCCTGAAGGCTCCCCACGCCAAGGGCGATCTCCAAATCTACGAGCGGAAGCACGTCGCTCGTTTCGACGAAAATACTCATGACGCTTTTCGCAGGATCTCGACTCGAGTGCGCCGGGAGGGACGAAGGTACTTCGCGACCACGTGCTTCACGTCGTCGGCGGTGACCTCGCGGTAGCCGGCGAGGCGGTCGAACACTGCGGCGCCATCGAGGGCGACCGTCTCGTAGAAACCGATCTGCTCGGCCTTGCCACCAGCGGTCTCCATACTGTGTAGGAACGAAAGCTCGAGCTGGTTGATGGCCTTCTCGAGCTCGGGAAGGGTAGGGCCCTCCGACCCGAGGCGCTCGATTTCCCGATCGAGCAACGCGAGCGCCTTGGCCTTTTCCTTCCCCTCACGGAGGAAGATCCACATCTCGAAGAGGCCAGGGTCGATGAAAGGCGAAATCGATCCTCGAACGGACAGCGCGATCTCTTCGTCGAGACAAAACAGGCGATAGAGCCGAGAGCTGTGCCCACCGAACAGCACCTCGTTTGCGATGACGAGGGCCGGAGTGTCGGAGTCGGAAAACGAAGGCGCGCGGTACCCGATGAGGAGCTTTTCGGTCGGAGTCGGTGCGGCGAGCTCGAATACACGCTCGGCGCGTTGCGACGGCTCCTTCGAAGGTGTTGAGTGCTCGGGGCCGCGTGCACCGGAAAGACCGCCGTAGTACTTCTGCACGAGGGACAAAGCCTTGCGCTCCTCGAAGTCGCCCGCGATCACCAGGGTTGCGTTGCTCGGTGCGTAGTGCGTTCGGTAGAAAGCTTGGCAATCCTGCACCGTGAAGCCACGGATGTCCTTCATCCAGCCGATCGTCGGCCATCGATAGGGGTGGCGGCGGAATGCACTGGCGTAGAGCAACTCGAGCGCCCTGCCTTCGACGTCGTCGTCCACGCGAAGCTTGCGCTCGTTGACGACCACCTCCTTTTCCGACGTGACCTGTGGCACGCGAAGCACGAGGTTCGACATCCGATCGGCCTCGAGCTCGATCAACAGCGGTAACGCGTCCCGTGGCGCGTTCTCGTAGAAGTAGGTCCAGTCGGTCCAGGTTGCCGCGTTCGCCTCGGCGCCTGCACGCTCCATTAAACGATCGAACTCACCCGGCGGATGGTTCGTCGTCTCGTTGAACATCAAGTGCTCGAACAAATGCGCCAGCCCCGTCTTGCCGGGTCGCTCGTGCCGAGAGCCGACGCGAAACCACGTGTGATAACTGACCGTTGGGGCAGAACGGTCGACGAGCGTCAGCACGGTCAGCCCGTTGCCCAACCGAAAGCGCCGGAGCGAGAGCGCATCGCCGAACGCATGCTCGCCAACGAACGTCCACCGCGCATTGCGCTTTCGAACGCCGTGGTTGAGCCGTTCGATCAGGACCTCAGGCGCTCCCATGGACGCCGGAGCCTGCTCACCCAAGCAGTCGGGGTCAAGCCGATTTGACCCAATGAAAATCACGGGTTGGCTTTCCCGGGGTTGGGGTGCCGCCGTTGGGCTTTACAAATTCGAGAAGGCCGTGGGTGGCCGAGGAAAGGAGCGTGAGATGAAATTTGCAGTCATCGGTGCACGGGTGTTGCTGGGCTTGATCTTCGTGGTGTTTGGGCTGAACGGGTTCTTCAACTTCATTCCAGCGCCGGAGATGAGCGAGGCAGCGGGGTCGCTCATGGGCGCCTTTGTCGCGACCGGATACTTCATGATTGTCGTGAAGCTGGTCGAGGTCACGTCGGGCCTAATGATCCTGACCGGACGCTTCCTTCCCCTAGGGCTCATCCTATTGGCTCCCGTGTCGGTGAATATTCTCCTGTTCCACATATTCCTCGACACAGCGGGCTTGCCCATGGCGCTCTTCATCATCATCGCGCAGCTCTTCCTGGCGTGGGCGTACCGCGACTCGTTCAGTGGGGTCCTCCAGGCGAACGCGAAACCAACGGGTCAAGGCTAAGCACCCCTTCGCTTGACCCGGTCACGGGGGACAGGTAGCTCTCCGGCCATGTCGGAAGTTCGCGTTCGGTTTGCGCCGTCGCCCACCGGGTACTTGCACATCGGCGGAGTGCGGACCGCTCTGTACAGCTGGCTATGGGCGCGCCAGCACGACGGCACGTTCATTCTCCGGATCGAAGATACGGACCGCGAGCGCAGCACCGAAGAGAGCATTGAGATCGTGCTCGAATCGATGCGATGGCTTGGACTCGATTGGGACGAGGGCCCCGAAATCGGCGGCACCCATGGGCCCTACGTGCAAAGCGAGCGCCTCGACATCTACGCCGAATACGCGGAGAAGCTGATCCAATCCGGACACGCGTATCGCTGCTACGCCACGAAGGACGAAATCGCCGCCGCGCGACAAGCGCATCGCAGGACCGGAACCAAGGATGGGTTCCGGTTTGAAAGCCCGTGGCGGAATCGCATCGATGCCCCAAGCGATCCAAATGCGCGGCACGTGATTCGATTCCGAGCGCCGCACGAAGGCACCACGAGCTGGGTCGACGTGGTCAAAGGAAAGATCGACATTGTCAACTCGACCCTCCAGGACTTCATCCTGCTACGCCCCGACGGCATGCCGCTTTACAACTTCGGTTGCGTCGTCGATGACCTGACGATGGGTGTCACCCTCGCCGCCCGCGGAGACGATCACATGATCAACACAGCGCCCCAGATCCTTCTCTACGAAGCGCTCGGCGCGCCTGCTCCGAAGTTTGCCCACATGCCCATGGTCCTCGCACCCAACGGCGAGAAGCTATCGAAGCGTCACGCCGCGGTCGGTGTCCTCGAATACCGCGACATGGGCTACCTTCCAGACGCCGTCCTAAACTACCTGGCACGCCTCGGCTGGTCGCACGGCGATCAGGAGATCTTCACACGCCAAGAGTTGATCGAGAGCTTCAGCTGGGATCGCGTCGGCTCGACGGCGGGCCGTTACGACGCGAAGAAGTTTCTTCACGTGCAGGCCGAGCATCTTCGGATGCTGTCAGACGAGGAAATCGCGCGGTGGACGGTACCCTTTCTCGCAAAAATCGGGATCGAAGTCGCGGCGAACGATCCCGTACTCTTGAAAACGATCCCGTATGTGAGGCCGCGCGCGGCGACATTCGTCGACGTGGCCGAGGCCGTCGAATATTTCTTTCGGGACGTCGAGTTTGAAGCCAAAGGAAAACGAAAGTTCCTCGTACCCGACAATGCGCAAAACCTCCTCCGTCTCGCCGCCGTCATCGAAACCATCGAGCCATTCACCAAGGAGCAGCTCGATGCGACGGTCAAAGCCTGGCTCGAAGAGAACGACCTTCCAATGAAGGTGGTGGCCCAGCCCGCGCGCGTGGCGATGACGGGGCGCACGCGGAGCCCAGGGCTGTTCGAGGTAATGGACGTGCTCGGCAAAGACAAGACCTTGGCGCGCTTGCGAGCGGGCGCCAAGATCGCGGCGGAGGGGGAGACGCCCTCCGCGTAACTTCCCGAGGTATCTCCCATATTCGTGGAGCCTATTGTGCAGACGTTGGTCATCGTCCTCTACTTGGTCACACTCGGGATGCTGGCGCTTTACGGGATTCACCGGAGCGCGCTGCTCTTTTTGTACTTGCGCCACCGCCACGAGCGGACGGCGCCGCGGTCCCGGTTCGACGAAGCGGATCTTCCGGCCGTTACGATCCAGCTGCCGATGTTCAACGAGATGTTCGTCGCCGAGCGTCTGATCGATGCAATGGCAAGCGTGGATTACCCGCGCGACCGTTTGGAGATTCAGGTGCTCGACGACTCCACCGACGCCACGTCGGCGATCGCGCGCGCTCGGTGTGCCGCCCTGCGCGAACGGGGACTCGATGTTGCCTACGTCCATCGGGAAGAGCGCACCGGATACAAAGCTGGTGCGCTGGCCGCTGGCATGAGGCGCGCAAAGGGCGACTTCCTTTTGATATTCGATGCGGATTTCGTGCCAGGGCCGGGCATCGTGCGCGACCTGATCGATTTCTTCGCCGACCCGTCCGTTGGAGTGGCGCAAGCGCGGTGGTCCCACCTAAACCGCGACGCCTCGCTTCTTACGCGCTGCGAGGCGATGCTCCTCGACGGGCACTTCGTCATCGAACACGCCGCACGCAACCGATCGGGTCGCTTCTTCAACTTCAATGGCACGGCGGGGATGTGGCGCAAAGCCGCGATCGCCGCCGCGGGCGGCTGGCAGCACGACACGATCACGGAGGACATGGACCTCAGCTACCGCGCGCAGCTCGCCGGGTGGAAGTTCGTCTACGCGCCGCACGTGAGCGCACCCGCCGAGCTCCCGTGCGATATGAACAGCTTCAAAGGCCAGCAATACCGATGGGCCAAAGGCTCGGTCCAAACCGCGCGCAAGCTGCTCGGCGCAATCCTGCGCGCACCGGTGAGCCGCAAAGTGAAAACCGAGGCCTTCTTCCACTTGACCAACAACCTTGCCTACGTGTTGCTGCTCGTGCTCGCAGCGCTGCAGCTTCCGAACATGCTGATTCGCCGCCAGCTGGAGCACCCCGAGCTTCTGATGCTGGACGTGCCTCTCTTCTTGGCTACGTGTGGATCGGTTGCCGCGTTTTATGTCGTCGCTCACCGAGACCTCTACGGTGGGAGTTGGCCCGCGATCAAGCATCTACCAGCCATGTTGGCGATCGGCGTCGGACTTGCCGTCAACAACGGGCGGGCAGCGATCGAAGGGTTGTTTGGTGGCGGCGTCGAGTTCGTTCGGACGGCCAAGAGCGGTGCGGTCGACGGCAAAACTTCGTCGAGATCGGCCAACTATCGGGTGCGTTGGCCTTGGCACAATGCGGTTGAGCTCGTGTTTGCAGCCTACTGCGTCGCCACGCTGGTCGTCGCGATCCTCACCAGGAACTGGGCAAGCATACCCTTTGTTCTCCTGTTTTCCGCTGGATTTGCCTACGTGGGCGCTACG
>CP070713.1:1839063-1842223 GCA_020351445.1 Myxococcales bacterium | reverse complement strand
CCCGAGCAAAACGAACCCTCTGCACCCATCATCACCACGACGCTACAGTCGTTGTCCTTTTGAAGGGAATCGAGCGCTTCGTAGAGCTCCGCCGTGAGATCGAACGAGATCGCGTTTCGGGTTTCCGGCTCGTTCAACGTGAGAAGACGAATGTGTGGTGCTGCGGTAGTGAGCTCGACCAATGCCATGCAGAGGCTTTACGCGAACGCACGCCGATGCGCTAGCGTTCCAGAGCCTCTCGGCGTATCCGCGCCCGCGTGAATACCGAGCGCCTCATGGTAATCGCTAGTAGGACGGCGGCCGGCGGCTCTCTCGAGGAACGTAGTCCCTACGCTTGGCTCCCGTGTAGATCTGGCGCGGGCGCCCGATGCGTACGTCCGGGTCTTCCATCATCTCTTTCCAATGGGCGATCCAGCCTGGGATGCGGCCGAGGGCAAACAGCACCGTAAACATCTCGGTTGGGATTCCCATCGCGCGGTAGATGATGCCGCTGTAGAAATCGACATTGGGGTAGAGCTTTCGTTCGATGAAGAACTCGTCGGACAGTGCGACCTCCTCGAGCTGCCGCGCAATGTCGAAGAGCTCGTCGTCGATCTTGAGGTGGCTCAAGAGACGGTCTCCGTACTTCTTCAGGATCGTCGCGCGCGGGTCGAAATTCTTGTAGACGCGGTGGCCGAAGCCCATCAGCCTGCGCTCACGGTTCTTCACGTGCTGCATGAAGGCGTGGCAGTCGCCGCCCTCGTCGCGGATCTCCTTGAGCATCTCGATGACGGCTTGGTTGGCACCGCCATGGAGCGGCCCCCAGAGCGCGGAAACGCCAGCGCTGATTGCGGCATACAGGTTCGCTTGACTCGAACCGACCAAGCGAACGGTCGACGTCGAGCAGTTCTGCTCGTGATCCGCGTGCAGAATCAAAAGAACGTTCAGAGCCTTCACGAGCTCCGGATCGGGCTCGTACGTTGGCTCTGCGGGATGCGAGAACATCATGTAGAGGAAGTTCCCGCAGTAATCGAGGCTGTTCTTCGGGTAGGCCACGGGTCGGCCAAGCCCCTTCTGATAGCTGAACGCGGCGATCGTTCGGAGCTTCGAGAGCAGGCGCGCGATGTGGGTGATGTTGTGGGAGTCGGGCTCGAGGCTGTCCGGATAGTACGCCGATAGGGCGCTCACCATCGAGGACAGGATCGCCATCGGATGGGCGCGCGAAGGAAACCCATCGAAGAAGTGGCGCATGTCTTCGTGCAACATGCTGTGGTAGGTGAGAAGGTCCGAGAACTCTTCGAGCTGCGCCGAAGTCGGAAGCTCTCCGTAGATGAGCAGGTAGCTCGTCTCGATGAACGTCGACTCTTCAGCGAGCTGTTCGATTGGGTATCCACGGTAGAGCAGGATGCCTTCTTCACCGTTGATGAACGTGATCTGGCTCTCGGTCGCACCCGTGTTCATGTACCCCGAGTCGAGGGTGATGAGCCCAGTGTCTTTGCGCAGGCTCCGGATGTCGATTGCGCGCTCGTCGTACGTGCCTTCGACGATCGGCATCTCGTAGGTTTTGTTGTCGTAGTCGAGCTTTGCTTTTTGATTCATGAATTCACCACGGTTCTAGCGTGACCCAGGCGGTTCGGCAACGGTTGTGCCAGAGCTCAGTTGGGTGGCCCAATCGTGATGCGCTCACCCACCCTAATGTGTCGATATGCGTCGCCGAAAGCTTCGCTGAACATCGCGATCACCTCGTCACTGCTATCGTGACCGCCCACCCCGATCAATCCGAGCTCTCGCGCCTGGAGCTCCGCTAGGTCGGCCTTCACGTCGTCCATCGTAATTGGCGCGAATATCCCCTCGCCCGATGCCAGCAAGCGCTGTGCGTTGAGGCCGAGCACTTTCAGCCTCCCTTCGGGCACCGGGAAATGGAGGCCCCCCACGATTCCGTACAGCGGTTCGTTGAACACTTGGTCATAGCGTTCCAGCAGCTTGGGGATCGTCTGGTGGCCGCAACCCACGATGAGGACGGCTCCCCGTTCGGCCACGTGGACGACCAGTGCCTGCTCGTCGATCCATCCAAACACGAGCTGTCGCGGAATGGTCCCGGTGGACGCCACACCGCTGCCGATCAGCATGGGCTCGGCCGCGTGAATGGGGCTCAGCCCAGGGTAGGTCATCGGGATCGGGACGAACGCCCGAACATCGACGAGTGGTACCTGCTCGAGGCCTATCGAAAACGTGCGGCCTTTCTGCCGCCGCTTCCCTCCGACGTGATCAAAATGATTGTGGGAGATGAAGACGGTGTCGATGAGGTCGAGTTTGACGCCCAAAGCGTCCATGTTGTGCTCGAGCGGCGAGGGCGACTCCTGCTCGGTGTTTTGACCCACGTCGAACAGGATCCGTTGCTCGTCGGTTTCGATCAGATACGAAACCCCCATCTCGCCCCGGAGCTCGGGGCTCGAGGTATGCCAGTCGATTAGCGGCAAGATCGACAACGACTTGGTCGTGTTGAAATCGCCGATGCGCGGAGGCTCGTAGGCTGCAAACCGCGCTTCCGCTTTGCGACCGCCGCTCCGCGTTCGGAGCTCGACGAAGACGATGCCAGCGATCACCAGCACGGCGAGAAGAGCCAACAGCCACGAGACGACGCGAACCATGTTCAGGCCTAGCTTACCGGCGCCAATCACGATCCACGATCGATTTCCGGCCTGTTGTAGGGTGCTCGGAAAAAACGGGCGACGGGGCCCCGTCTTGGGGCCCCGCCTTTTTTGGGGGCCAAGCCCAGCCTCTCCTGCTTTAGGGGCTCAGCTGGAGCAGAGCCGTTGCTACGATCATATTCGTCGAATTGCAATAGTGTTATTGGCCATTTTCCCTGCAATTTATGTAGGAAAGTGACCCACATTACAGCCGAAGGGTGTCCCGGCATTGCGCCCCACCGACCTAGTTTCTAGTATGGCGCGCATGATTCAGACCCATCGAATCCAGGTGGTGCTGCTCCTTGCTCTTGGCTTCGCGATGACGTCTCTCGTTGGATGCTCGAGCGATTCGAGCTCCACGTCACCGATCCCGAACGGGCTCCTGCGCATCCTCGTCACCAACGACGACGGTGTGAGCGCGGAGGGCATCGACGCGATCGTCGAGGCGCTCGCGGCCGACTCGGACGACGAGGTCACCGTCTGTGCCCCTG
>CP070713.1:1835466-1838963 GCA_020351445.1 Myxococcales bacterium | reverse complement strand
GTCGTCCGCCGCCTTGTTCTCTGCCGCCTTCATGTCTAGCCATTCCTCCACACGCATACCACGCTTGGCGAGTTCCTCGGTCAGCGACGTGCCGCCCGCATCGATCAGGGCGAGTCGGCCCTGTGCGTCGTCCACGGGGTTGAGGTACGGCCACGGTTGACCGAACCATTTATGCTTCTGGAAGTTCTCCGGCACGTTCGATCCGAACACGCCCTCATTAACCGCCTTACTCACACGCCATCGATACCACTTCGATAGCCAGCAGTGGGCAAAGCGATTCTGCTGCACGCGGAACGCACGGTACGCCTGCTCCATCGACGCACGGGCCGATGAGTAGTTCGTCTTGCTGAAGTCCAGCATCGCCAACTCAAGCGGCAGGCCGAAGTTCAACGCACCGAACCGCACCAGCGATGTCATAAACTGGTCGTACGCCGTGTGCGGATGCTCGGGCTTGACCTGAATCAGATCCTCGTCCATGCCGATGTAGCCGATGCTGCCGGGTGCGAGGTCGAGGTGTGCCTGGTTGTCGCCCTGCGAGTTAGCCCGCAGCGGCAGGTTACCGATGGCCTTGCCCGGCGACTGTGCCTTACGCACCAGCCCAAACATCGCCGCCATGCGGTACGCCATCACGGACGCCTCAACCACGCCGTCGATCTGCTCTAGGAGCCAGCCAATCGTCGCCAACGTGGGCACACCACGCACGGCGGTGTAGTCGGATCGGTCTGTGTCCGCGATATACAGGAAGTTACGAGCGGGGATCTGTGTCCACTCGAGCTTGTCGTTGACGCCGAGCGTCTGAATGTAGTAATGCGTAGGGCGTCCGCTCTTGGTGAGCTTCACGCCGTCCACGACCTCGGGCCGACCCGAACGTGCCCACGTGTCACCGATGCCGTCGGGCGATTGGATCAGGTCCGACTCGATGGTCTGCACCTGACCGCCACGCAGTAGGATGCCGCCCGTGTCGCCGTCGCGTTTCCAGTTACGGAACCACCAACGCTGCAACGTGCCCTTGTCCACCATCCCGCGGTCGTCGGCGTCGTAGTCATGCCAGAACGCTTCGACCTCGGCATCGAACCCCGCATCGCCGGTGTCGGCCTTGACGTACATGCCCTCACCGATGATGTTATCGGTGGCGCGGTCCAGCATCGACCGCCCGAGGATGTTGTTCTCGTAGATCTGCCGCGACTTACGCACGGCATCGATACGGGTGGCGGAGTTGTACGTCCGCGTACCCCATATCGCCCACGGTTGTTGCCGAAAGTCGGCGTTGTCGGTACGACCACCCCGGCCCGCACGGCGTGGGCTTGACGACCTCGCACCCCGATCCGTGATACTGGCCTGATACTCGCGGTGTGCGAGTGCCTTGGTCTTGTACGGTGCGTACACCGCACCGATGGCACGGTCAAAAATGGATAATTTAGCGGGTTTGTTCACAGTCCTCTAAACTCCACCAGAGCGATGTTGGTGCCGGTCGTCGATGACTCGGCCTCGACGCGATCCTCAAAGAACGTCAGCAGTTCCTTAAGATCCTTCACGTTCGCCCGTGTGAACGTTCGCCCGTTGATGCTGTACGACTGACCCGATGCCATGATCTGAATGATGGCGTATCGGATCATCTTCACAATCTGGCCGTCGGTGTAATCCTCCAGGTTCGTGATGGTGGTGTCGCTTACTGCCATTGTTTAAGTCCATCGCCCGCTGTGTCCAGCGAGCCAGTCGTTCTCGGTTGGGGTTGTCGATGCCTGGCGGGCGACCTGTTCCGGCTCCATGACGAACAGGCCACACTCATTCGCCAGCATCGTGTTCATTGTCTCGCAGTCCCAGAGGTGGTTATCTGCGCCCTTGCTCACGACTTGCCATACGTAGTTATTCGCACGCGGGTCGTGTACCTTATGCTCACTCGCCATCTGCTTGCAGTAGTCGCCGCCGATATCGCTATGCGGCACCCATCGCGTCTGATCATCGTCGTGAATCAGACTATGCAGCACGTCTTTCCAGTAGTTCGGGTTCACCGTGTACTGCACGACTTCGTGGTACGCCTTGACGTTCTGCTGCGTGAGTGGCATCTTGAGCCGGTCGCTACCCATCACGGGTTTAATCCGTGCCGGGTCGGATGACGCGAACGCATACACCTCGTCGGTGCGGTATCGTGCGTCGATTGCCACATAGTCGCAGGTCATCGCCACGCCGCCCGGTCCCGCGATCTGACCACCGAAGGCCAGTGTGCGTAGTTCCTCAAACGATGACGCGATGCCGTAGCGTAGCAACTGCGAACGGGCACCCGCACCCCATGCACGGATCACGTACCACAGGTGATCCTTCTGCACGTCGGCAGACATCAGCACCGCCTGCGTCCAGTCGGGGCACTTGAGCGGCGGGCCTGCGAGCTTTGCCCGATCTTCAAACAGTCCGGGCTTCGTGCTGCTGGCCTGTTCCTCGAATGGTTCGGCCAGTCTCGAGTTGGCGAAGTCCATCAGTGATGCCGCATCGCCCTGTGCCCGCATCCACTCGCCCGCGAGGGCGGATAGGGATACCCACGGGCTATAAATACTGTTTAGGTGGAATCCTACACGGCGCGGCGAGCCACCATCGTCTATCCACTCCCCCAGCCGCACCGCCTTATTCTTGTCGTCGTTCGTCCATCCCGCGTCGCACTGCTCACAGTGGTATCGGGCATCGCCCGCCGCCTCGACCCGTTCGGCTTGATCTTGACGACTCTCGCCGTCGTGACGCTCGGGCCATCGCACCTGCGACCACTTCAACGGCTGCCGGTGTCCACACGTAGGGCATGGCACGTGGAAGTAGCGACGCTGCGTGCATCGCTCCCACGCGGTCCAGATCGCACCCACGCGGGTCGTCGGCGTGCTGCCGATGATCGCCTTGGATCTCGACCCGTACGTCGTGAGACGCTTCAGCCCGAGGCTGATCGGGTCGGCCTCCTTGCCCGCGAACGGCGGATACTTATCAACCTCATCGAATACGATGTAGCGAATCGGTCGCGATGCCAGTGCCTGCGGCGAGCCCGCCCAGCCGATGAAGATCGACATCGAGGCGAGCCGCGTATGGTGTACCTTGTTGTCGCTACGGTCGTCGCTGACGTACGCCTTGAGTCGTGGCGTCTCGGTCAGCAGTGGCCTGATACGCTCGTCTACGAGTTCCTTGGCCGACTGTTCCGACGGCATGACCAGCAGCGCCGGACCAGGATCATGGTCAATCCAATAGCCGATGTTATTGCGGAGCGATTCACTAAAGCCGACCTGCACCGCCTTGAGGAACACAACCTGTTCCACGCCCTCCTCCGCCGCCGCGTCCATAATACCGACGAGATACGGCGTGCGTTCATTCTTCCACGGGCCGGGACTGGCCGTCATCGACCTCGGCATGTACCGATGCGTCGCTGCCCACTCCGACGGCATCATCGGCTTCGGCGGTCGTATCGCCTTCGCCGCCGCTCGGTACAGATCGGGCATCGTCCGCGAGGTTGCCCATGCGATCTG
>CP070713.1:1830739-1835366 GCA_020351445.1 Myxococcales bacterium | reverse complement strand
TCGCTGGTCATGCCGGAAGCGGAGGCCCGCGAGCAGCTCGTCGAGCAAGTCGGGGCGTTTCTCGGCCCTAACTTGGCGACGTTCCTCATCGAGGCGATCGTCCAGCTGGGCAACGAAGCCACGAGCTGGGCGGCGCCCATCATCGGGGCTGTCTTCATGCTCTACATCTCCGCACGCCTATTCTCCATGCTGCGGCGTGCGCTGAACCACATGTGGGGGATTCGACCCAAGCTCCTCGTGCATTCGAGTCGCTCCGAGAGGCTTCATCTCGTGGAGAGACGGCTCTTGGCGTTCGCGATGGTGCTGATTTTTGGCAGCTCGCTCATCGTGTTGGTGTTGCTTCATTCCGGCGCTTCCGCGGCGGCCCACCTCTTGGGAGATAGCCGCTACATGTTGACGCTAGCGGAGTTTGGGAGCGCGTTCGCGGTCTTGGCGCCGTTGATCGCCCTCGTCTACCGTTGGCTCCCCGACGCGGTCATCGCCTGGCGCGACGTTTGGGTCGGAGCGTCCGTAACCTGCTTGTTCGTCCTCGGAGGCTCGTTCCTGATCGGGATCTATTTGGGATACGCGAGCCCAGCTTCGGCCTACGGAGCGGCCGGCTCGCTGATCATCCTGCTCCTGTGGATCTACTACACCACGCAGATCTTCCTGATGGGAGCGGTGTTCACTCGAGCGTGGGCGCGGCATCGGGGTAGGGCGATAGAGCCGTTCCCCTACGCGGACGTGGTAGAAACTCGCGACTACTCTGCAAACGTTTCGGCCAGCGAGACGTAATGCGGGGCCTGGGCGGGCGCTTCCGCGACGGTGCCGTGCATATGCTTTTCGAGAAAATCAAAGAGCGCGCCCCACTGCTCGCGCGCCGCGGCACGCCAAAGCAAGACGTTGAACGCGTGGATTTCGCCGCGAAAGACGTGCAATTCACACTCGGTGCCACGCTCCTGGAGGGCATCGCTGAGGCGAATCGTATCGCCCAGAAGCGGGTCGGCGGTCCCGACCGTTGTGAAGAATGGTGGAAGAGGTCGGCTGCCGGGGACAGGCGGCCTTTCGAAGAGGCGCAACGGGCTGGCCAGTGGAAATTGAAGCGCTCGCTTCAGGCGGCGCCCTAGATACGAGTAGGCTGTGCCTCGAATCTCGCCCTTGATCCAACTCGACATGCGCCGGGCTTTGTCCGGATCACGCCAAAATCGCTGCACGTCGTGGAGATCTAGGGCGCCGTACAAGGGCGCGACGCACGCGAGGTTCACGTCTCGCTCGAAGATGCTTCGCGCGAACGGCTCGGGCCGCGGGTGGGTCGCGCAGTAGGCAAGCGCTGCCGTGAGGTTCGCGCCGGCGGACTCTCCGATCAGCGCGATGCGGTCGGTGTCCGCCCCATACCTGGCCCCGTTGTCGAGCACCCACTCGAGGGCCGCCATCGCGTCCTTGAGAGGCTTCGGGTAGGTATGCACCGGGCCCAGCCGGTAGTTGATGTTGAACACCTGGTAGCCCTGAGCCGCCAGGACGTACGCCATGATCCGATGGGTGTCCTTCGACATCATCGAAAACGCCCCGCCGTGGATGTAGACGACTGTCGGTAGTCGCCCTGCGGCATCCCGCCGCCGGTAGATGTCGAGCAGGTGGGAGCGCTTGCAGGTGTTGCGATACGGGACGTTGTGCTCGACCTGAACGCGGCGCCAACTTTGGATGACCCACGGCAGAACGCCATACCCGATGCGCGAAAAGCGATTCGCTGCCTTGTCCACGCCATTGCGGACCAACGGCATGACAGAATCACGGGGACGGCTCATCGAGCCCAACTATAGGGGATGAAGCGGGCTACGAAAAGAAGCCAAGCTTCTTGAGCGCGGTGCCATAGACGAAGCGGATCATCCCATCGATTTCCTCTAAGGATTTGGCCGTATGCGGGTACCACACACGCTCCTTTTTGGCGCTCCACCGATCGATGATGATCGGCTGCTGATGGGTGTATCCGCGGAGGCCACCCAAGCCGTTGACTTGCCCGACACCGCTGTCCTTCACCCCACCAAAGGGGGCCTCGGGCGCACCGTAGGCCATCGATGCGTCGTTGATCACGACCGAGCCGGTGTCCATGCGCTTTGCGATCTCGATGCCCTTCTGGGTGTTCTTGGTCCAAACGCTGCCACTGAGCCCATAGTGTGAATCATTCGCGAGACGAATTGCCTCTTCCTCATCGGCAACGCGCATCACCGAAACGATCGGCCCGAACGTTTCCTCTCGCATGAGCTCCATCGTGTGATCGACATTGCGAACGAAAGTAGGCTTGTAGAAGAGGCCATCGGTCGTATCGGCCTCCCCACCAACCACGATCTCCGCGCCTTTGGCCTTGGCATCCTCGATGTGGCGCTCGATGATCGGCAGTTGGCGGTCCCAGAACACCGAGCCGATGTCGACCTCTTCTCCTGTTCCGTATCGGAGCTCGCTGACCATGTCTTTCACCCGCTCCTCGAACTCGTCTGCCACGCTTTCGACTACGTAAATCCGCTCTACGCCCATACAAACATGGCCGGAATTCAGCATCGAGTTGAAGACTGCGCCGCCTGCTGCCCGCTCGAGATCGGCGTCTTCACACACAATCATCGCGTCTTTTCCACCGAGCTCCAGCGTGTACGGGATCAACTGCTCGGCGCATGCCGCCGCGATCTTCTTTCCGGTTCGCACGCTCCCGGTGAACGAGATCTTCTGTACACCGCCATTGACCAGCGCCGCACCGGTTTCGCCATCGCCATGGAGCGTCTGCACGACGCCTTCCGGCACGCCGGCTTCCGTCAGCAACCGAATCGCCCAGTCGCCCGAGTACGGAGCCACCTCGGACGGTTTCAAGATGACCGCGTTGCCCGCCAGGATCGCCTGCACGGTCGGGTTCATCGCCAAAGAGAAAGGACCGTTCCACGGCGTGATGATGCCGACCACGCCGAGCGGTCGGTAGTGCATCATCAGTTTCTTATAGGGGCGGAGGTACCCATGGAGCTTCCGCTTCTCGTCCGAGAGCTCCTTGACCGCGCGGCCACACCAGAAGTTGATGTAGTCGCACCCCGGAAGGATTTCCATGATCAGCGACTCGAGGTGTGTCTTGCCCGTCTCGCCGACGATCGTTTTCGCGACCTCATCGCGCTTTTCGACGAGAACGTCGATCGCGCCGCGAACGATTTGCGCGCGTTCGGCGACCGGCACGCGCGCCCATTCCTTTTGTGCATCACGAGCCTTGGCAATGGCGCCTGCGACATCCGCTTGGCTGTTGACGACGATCTCGCCGACCGATTCGCGGGTCGCCGGACTCCGGATCCCGAGCCGGCGGCGCCCCTCGGAGGTTGGGGAAAGTGGTTCGACGATGGCCATCCATTCGCTCCTGTCGTTGTGATGCCCAGAGAGTTCTGAGTGAAACACGTTCTACTGATAGAAACCCTGAACGCAAGCAGCCCAGTATCGGTGGCATTGCTGTAATATTACACTTATATTTCAAACCATGCGGGCATCTTGGTGCGTCGCCCTGGTTTGCATTGCGATGACGGGCTGCGGGGAAGCCGCGCCGAGCGCAGCGTCCCCTCGTGGGACTGCTGCGGACGGCGGCATCGATTTCCTCTGCGACTGCCCGCTCGGGGAGGAATGCGCCGATGATGGTCTGTGCGCTTCGATCTGTGGCGCGGTGCCTGCCTGTGTCTTCGGCGGGACCGCCCAGTGCTGCGGAGCCGGAGCTGCGTGTCAGGAGGGAAGCTGCGTCACGGATTGCGCAGGCGGCGTCGAGTGCAATGGGGTCTGCTGCGATAGCGCCGAGATGTGCTTCGAGGGATCGTGCGTGGCGCAATGTGATGACCCCTCGAGGCTTTGCGGAGACGACGGCGAACTTTGTTGCGCGAGCGACGAAGCCTGCGTTGCCCGCGCCTGTGTTCCGGTTCTCGACGAATGCGCGCTCGGTGAGGATTGCGAGATCGACGAGCTTTGCGAGCCGAGTCTCGGGGTGTGCATCCCGCGCGACTCGGTCGACGTTTGCGAATACCGGCCGGACCCAGGCGACTTCGAGCCCACCATCGGGTGCAGATGGACCCCACCGGAAGCGCCCCTAAATCCGACTGACGAAGAGTTTGAAATCGCCGGCATGAGCGAGGTCGTGATGACGCCTGTGGTCGCCAACCTCACCGACGACAATGGCGACGGCGTAACCGACGTGCTCGACACACCGGACGTTGTGTTCGTGAGCTTCAATTATGCAGCGAACGGATGCTGCACGAGGCGAGGCGTCCTACGCGTCGTGTCGGGCGGCTGCAACAGCGATGGAACCATGACCACGCACGCCACGCTGAAAGGTCTTACATCGGACGATTGGATCGGGAACTCGAGCGGCGTTGCGCTTGGAAATCTTCATCCTGACGACATGGCAGACGAACGTGTGCCCGAGATTGTCGCGACCTTCAAGAACGGGGGCACCGTCGCGTGGCGCCGGACCGCGGATGACGGTTCGGCCTGGGAGATCATGTGGCAGAACGACGACCTGCCCACGAAGTGGCACACCCGCGGCGGCGCTCAGCCTTCGATCGCGGATTTGAACGCCGATGGCAGGCCCGAGGTCATCATCGGCAATGTCGTGGTCGATGGTCTCACCGGCAAGGGTCCC
>CP070713.1:1823764-1830639 GCA_020351445.1 Myxococcales bacterium | reverse complement strand
TGTCGCCGAAGCCACCGTGCGCCACGCCCCGTGCAGCGTGTTCGTCGTTCGCGAAGAGGCCGAGCCGCACGCATAGCCGTCGCGCCACCCAAGTAGGACCGATCCCGAGTGGATCGCTCCCTACTCGGAAGTGAGCTTTGCCTTGATGTTGAGCAAGCGCTGCTTGATTTCGCTGCCCAATGCCTTGAGCTCGTCCCCAACCTCTTCGGCCTTCGAATCGAATCGCCGTTCGAAGTCTTCGAGCCGGGGCTGAATGTCGTTCCACGCGTCTTTCACGTCCATGCCGGCGAGGTGCAGCTTCACTCGAATCTCGTCTGCGGTTCGCCGGAGGTCGTCGCGAGTGTCCTCCAAGTCCTGCTTCAGGGTCTTTTCTGCTTCATCCGCGCTCATGGTCTCCTCCTTTGGGGGTACCGGGTGATACCAGTAGTGCACCGAGCGTGCCAAAGAGAACTCTTGGGATTTTTCGGCGACGCAGGTGTCGCGGGCGCAGTTTCTTCGCCGATGGGGCAATGAGGCGCAGGATTGGCGCGCCGCGCGGGGTGGAAGGGCCTGCATTTTCGCGCCAATGCGGGGACCTCGGTCGTGTCCGAGACTTGGCGCGCCCAATGCATGTAGGCTCGCCATATGGCAGCAACAAGCTCCGAGTTCGTGCGGGACTTCGAAACCCTCCGTCGGGACGACACCCCGGTTGCTGGCGGCAAAGGGGCCAACCTCGGCGAGATGACGGCAGCGGGCCTCCCCGTGCCACCCGGATTCGTCCTGACCGGGGAAGCCTATTTGCGTGCCCTCGACGCGGCGGGTTGCCGGCGGCGACTGCTCGACATCGTCGAAAACGCCGACCTCGACGATTCGAGCGCGGTGAAGCTTGCGTCCGACGAGCTCCGCGCAGCGGTTCAAGCGGCGGGAGTCCCCGACGACGTGCGCGCGGCCGTGATGGAGGCGTTCCAAGAGCTCGGGGAGGGCGCGCGTGTGGCCGTGCGCTCGTCCGCGACTGCAGAGGATACCGCCGAGGCGTCTTTCGCCGGGATGAACGAGACATTCACCAACGTCGTCGAAGAAACGCTCATCCAACGGATCCTCGATTGCTGGGCGTCGCTCTGGGGCCCTCGCGTGGTCGCCTATCGACACAGCTTGGGCTTGACCGACGAGCCGACCATCGCGGTCGCGGTTCAACGGATGATCGATTCCGAGGCGTCGGGGGTGATGTTCACGGTCGATCCGATGTCACAGGACCGCAGCCGGCTGCTGATCGAAGGCGCCTACGGGCTCGGCGAGGTCGTCGTCGGGGGGCAAGTGGAGCCCGATACCTACTTCGTGGCCCGGCCTCGCGATCCATCGAATCGCGACGTGCAGCTCATCAACGCGCGCATCGGCTCCAAGGCGCACAAGATCGTCCGCCAAGCGGACGGCACCGAAGCGCGCGTCGACGTTCCCAAGCCGCAGCGGGAGTTGCGCGTCCTCGACGACGCCCAGGTTCTCGAGATCGCCAGACTCGGACTTCAAATCGAGAATCACTATGGGAGCCCGCAGGACGTCGAATGGGCGCTGCAAGACGGCAAGATGTACATCGTCCAGTCACGCCCGATCACCACGCTCCAGGCGGAGGTGGGGACGCCATTGCTCAGCGGGCTCGGCGCGTCCCCCGGTCGGGTTGCGGGCAAGGTGCGTGTCATGCGCGAGCTTCAGGCGGACGCGAAGATCGGGAAGGACGAGATCCTCGTTGCGGAGATGACGAGCCCGGATTGGGTTCCGGTCATGCGCCACGCCGGCGCGCTGGTGACCGACGAGGGCGGGATGACCTGTCACGCTGCGATCGTGAGCCGCGAGCTTCGCATCCCGTGCGTCGTCGGCACCGGGAATGCGACTCGCGTTCTAAAGAGCTCGCAGCTGGTCACGGTCGATGGCACGCGTGGCGACATCGTGTCGGGCGACGATACGCAGGGTGCATTGACCGCCGGGACGACCCCGAGCACGCAGCCCACGGCGGCGATGCCCGCACCCGAGACGACGCTCGAACCGTTGGCAACGCGACTCTACGTCAACCTTGCGATCGCCGATTCAGCCGAAGAAACCGCGGCATTGCCCGTCGACGGGGTTGGGCTTCTTCGCGCCGAGTTCATGATCACCGACGCGCTCGACGGGGCGCACCCCAAGGCGCTGATCGCGGAAGGCGGGTCCGAGGAATTCGTCGCCAAGATGACGGAATCGATCCTGCGCATTGCCCGACCTTTCTTTCCGCGGCCGGTGATCTACCGGACCTACGACTTCCGCACCAACGAGTTTAGTGGATTGCGGGGCGGCGAAGATCACGAGCCACACGAGGAAAACCCGATGATCGGGTACCGGGGTTGCTATCGGTACGTGAAGGACCCCGAGCTCTTCGATCTCGAGCTCGAAACTCTCGCCCGCGTGCGCGAGGTGTCGCCGAATGTGAACATGATGATTCCGTTCGTCCGCACAAAATGGGAGCTGGAGGAGTGCTTGGAGCGCGTCGACAAGCACCGCCTCGGAAGCGATCACGGCTTACTGCGTTGGGTGATGGCGGAAGTGCCGTCGATCGTGTACCGCATCCCGGACTACGCAAAGCTTGGCATTCACGGCGTGTCGATCGGGTCGAACGACCTCACGCAGCTGATGCTTGGGGTCGACCGCGATTCGTCGATTTGTGCGGAGTTGTTTGACGAGGCGGACGATGCCGTGCTGTGGGCCATCGAACGAATCGTGCGAAGCGCTGAAGAGTGCGGGCTCACGTCGTCGCTTTGCGGGCAGGCGCCGTCGAATCGGCCCGAGTTCGCCGAGAAGCTCGTTCGGTTCGGCATTACCTCGATTTCGGTGAATCCGGACGCGGTGCCGCGGACGAGGCAGGTGATCGCGTCGGCCGAGCGGCGCATGCTCATCGATGCAGTGCGCCAAGGAGACCCACGTTGACATGCGTATCGAGAAGCAACTGCAAAAGGGACACGCCCCCAACTTGAGCGACTATGATCAAGAATGCGCTTCATTTTCGTGGGCGAAGGCGCGTGAGGAGCTCGATGGGCTTCCCGGCGACCGGGGGCTCAACCTCGCGTACGAGGCGATCGGGCGCCACGTGGCCAAGGGGCTGGGCGATCAAACCGCGATCATCTGGCTCGGCAAGAAAGGCGAGCGGGTCGAGATCTCGTATGCCGAGCTTGATTCGCTGAGCAACAAGTTTGCCAACGTGCTCGCCAATCTCGGTGTCGAACCGGGTGATCGGGTCTACTCGCTGGCTGGCCGGATCCCCGAGCTCTACGTTTGCGCGCTCGGCACCCTGAAGCATCGGGCCGTGTTTTGCCCGCTGTTCTCCGCGTTTGGACCCGAGCCGATCGCGCAGCGGCTCAACCTCGGCGAGGCTCGCGTGCTGCTCTCGACCGAGCGGCTCTACCGGCGTCGGATTGCGGGGATCCGTGAACGGATTCCCACGCTCGAGCACGTGATCGTGGTGGCCGATCCAAAAAAGCCCAAGAAGCCCGAGGGCACGGTGGATTGGTCCGATGCGATGACCGAAGCCATGGCAGACTATGAAATCGCCGACACGGATCCGGAGACGCCCGCGTTGTTGCACTTCACGAGCGGGACGACGGGCACGCCGAAGGGGGCGTACCACGTTCACCAAGCGGTGCTGACGCACTACATGACCGGCAAGCTCGCGCTCGACCTGCGTCCGGGTGACATTTATTGGTGCACGGCCGATCCCGGTTGGGTGACCGGGACCTCGTATGGGATCAGCGCTCCGCTCACCAATCGCGTCACGATGATCATCGACGAAGCAGAGTTCGATCCGAAGCGTTGGTACCAAATCCTCGAAGAAGAGAAAGTTCAGGTCTGGTACACGGCGCCGACCGCGATTCGAATGCTGATGAAGACCGGGCCGGAGCTTCCGCAGAGCAAGGATCTCTCAGCGCTTCGGTTCATGGCCAGTGTGGGGGAGCCGCTGAATCCGCAGGCGGTCGTCTGGGGTTACGAGGTGTTCGGCAAACCCTTCCACGACAATTGGTGGCAGACGGAAACCGGCGGGATCATGATCTCGAACTACGCCTCGATGGACGTGAAGCCGGGCTCGATGGGGCGGCCGATCCCTGGCGTTACGGCCGGGATCGTTCGAGAAGGGGACGACGGTCACCTGCATGAGGTCGACGACCCCGACAAAGACGGCGAGCTGGCGTTGCGCCCCGATTGGCCGTCGATGTTTCGCGGGTACTGGAACAACAAAGAGCGGTACGATGCGTGTTTCCGTGATGGCTGGTATCTGTCTGGCGACCTAGCCCGCCGCGACGAGGAAGGATACTACTGGTTCGTCGGCCGTGCCGACGACGTGATCAAGTCGGCAGGGCACCTCATCGGGCCGTTCGAGGTCGAGAGCGTGATCATGAAGCATCCCGCAGTGGCCGAGGTGGGCGTCATCGGCAAGCCCGATCCGGTCGCGGGCACGATCATCAAGGCGTTCGTCAGCTTGCATCCCGATCACGAATGGAGTGACGAGCTGCAAAAAGAGCTCATCGGCTTTGGGCGAAAGAATCTCGGGACGGCCGCGCCTCGCGAGATCGATTTCATCGAGTCGCTGCCCAAGACCCGAAGTGGAAAGATCATGCGCCGCCTGCTCAAGGCGCGAGAGCTCGGCTTGCCCGAAGGGGACACGTCGACCCTGGAAGGAGGAGACAGTTGACGCTGGACATTTCACGTGACCACGTTCTCGATTTGCTGAGGGACATGATCCGCATTCGCCGGCTCGAGGAGAAGAGCGCCGAGCTCTATTCGAAGCAGAAGATCCGAGGGTTCTTGCACCTCTACATCGGGGAGGAAGCAGTGGGCGTCGGTGCATTGCACGCACTCCGCGAGGACGACAACATCGTGGCGACCTATCGCGAGCACGGCCACGCGCTGATTCGCGGGATTCCTGCCGGCGAGATCATGGCCGAGATGTACGGCAAGGCGAACGGCTGCTCGGGGGGCCGCGGAGGGTCGATGCACTTGTTTTCCGCGGAGCGGCGGTTCTACGGGGGGCACGCCATCGTGGGTGGCGGTCTGCCGATCGCAGTCGGCTTAGCGCTTGCCGACAAGATGAAGGGCGAGTCTCGCGTCACGGCATGCTTCTTTGGCGACGGCGCGACAGACGAAGGGGAATTTCACGAGTCGTTGAATTTGGCTGCCTTGTGGAAGCTGCCGGTCCTGTTCTTGTGCGAGAACAACGAGTACGCGATGGGGACGGCGTTGTATCGGCACGTCTCGGACCGCGACATCGCCAACAATCCGCCTGCGTACGGGATTCCTGCAGATTCGGTCAACGGCATGGACGTCGTGGCCGTCGAGCGGGCGGTGCACAACGAAGCCGAGCTCGTTCGTGAGACGAGCCAACCGCGGTTCCTCGAGCTCAAGACGTATCGGTTCCGCGCGCACTCGATGTACGACGCCGAGCTCTACCGGTCGAAGGAAGAGGTCGAAGAGCACAAGAAGGAGGATCCCATCGAGTCTTTGCGGGAGCGCGCGATGAGCGACGGGCTGATCACGCAGGCCGACATCGACGCGATCGAAGCCGATACCGCCAAGGAGATTTCCGAAGCCGTCGAGTTCGCTGAGCGAGGGGACTGGGAGTCCGTCGAGGACATCACTCGGCACACCTATGCGAGGGATTTGTCGTGACCACGTACCGAGACGCAGTTCGAACCGCGATTCAGACTCTTCTGCGGGAGGATCCGCGCGTGTTTCTGATGGGCGAAGACGTCGGCCGCTACGGCGGGCCCTATGCGGCGAGCAAAAGCCTTCTGAAGGAGTTTGGAGAAGAGCGAGTGCGCGATACGCCCTTGTGCGAGTCGACCTTCGTCGGGGCCGGCATCGGGGCGGCGCTCGGGGGGATGCGTCCCATCGTCGAGGTGATGACCGTCAACTTCAGCTTGCTGGCGCTCGACCAGATCGTGAATAACGCGGCGGTTCTGCGGCACATGTCGGGCGGGCAGTTCGAGGTCCCGATCGCGGTGCGCATGGCGACCGGCGGCGGCAAGCAAATCGCTGCGCAGCACTCGCACAGCCTAGAGAACTGGTACGCACACGTGCCCGGCATCAAGGTTCTTGCGCCCGCCACGGTGCAGGATGCGCACGACATGCTGCTCGCAGCCGTCGAAGACCCGGATCCGGTCTTCGTCTTCGAGCATCAGATGCTCTATGGGATCGAGGGGCCGCTCGACACCGAGGCAACGCCGCCTTCACCGTGGAAGGCCGCCATTCGGCGTCACGGCACCGATGTGAGCCTCATCGCGTATGGGGGCTCGGTCCACAAAGCACTCACGGCTGCCGAGGAGCTCGGAAAGGAAGAGGTGAGCGCGGAGGTCATCGATTTGCGAAGCCTTCGCCCGCTCGATCGCGATGCGATCCTCGAGAGCGTCTCGCGCACGCACCGCGCGGTCGTGATCGACGAAGCGTGGAAGACCGGCAGCTTGGCGTCCGAGATCAGCGCGATTCTGGCCGAGGATGCATTCTACGAGCTCGACGCCCCGGTTGCGCGTGTGTGCACGGTCGAGGTGCCGATTCCCTACGCGAAGCACCTCGAAGAGGCGGCCATTCCGCAGGTCGACCGAATCGTCGAAGCCGCAAAGAGGAGCGTGGGCGGTGGCTGAGTTTGTCATGCCGTCCTTGGGCGCCGACATGACCGCGGGGACACTCGCGAAATGGCGGGTCGCAGTCGGGGACTCCATCTCACAAGGGGACATCATCGCCGAGGTAGAGACCGACAAGGGGCTCATCGAGGTCGAGGTGTTCGAGGCGGGGGTCGTGCAGAGGCTGTTGGTGCAGGAGGGGGAGAAGGTGCCGGTCGGGACGGTGCTTGCGGAGATCGGGGCGAAGTCAGCGCCAGCGGCAGAGCC
>CP070713.1:1821130-1823664 GCA_020351445.1 Myxococcales bacterium | reverse complement strand
CCTCGCCCAACTCTCAATCGCGTCGTTTCAACGTCGAATCGATCGACTTCAGCGTGCGTCAGATATCCTGAAGCGCACGGGTGTCGTCGGCGGACTAGGGGCGCGTCGATTGCTATTGTGGAGTGAGGGTTGAGTGGGCAAGCGAGTGGTGCAACCAGTAGTCGTTGGATTTGTCGTGAGCGTGTCGATAGTCGTCCTTGCGTCGGTCGGGGGTGAATGGGCGACGCGTGATGAGGTCACGGTGTCCGATGAGGACATGGAGTGGAACCAAGAGCGTGCACGGCCCGTCTGGCTCACGGATTACAGGACGCATGTGCCTGTCATTGGTGTGCTCTTTGACCGTTCCGAGTATGAGCGCGATGCCGTTGAGCAGGCCGAAGCGGATGCGTTGATGGAGTCGCTCTCGGCTGGGGTGCGGGCGAGGTACGAAGGGATGGTTCTCGAGCGAGAAGAGGCGCGGCACGCGGCGTTTGCTAA
Source organism: Myxococcales bacterium (assembly GCA_020351445.1). Classification (GTDB taxonomy): domain Bacteria; phylum Myxococcota_A; class Polyangia; order Polyangiales; family Houyiibacteriaceae; genus SG8-38. The sequence continues at coordinate 1,823,187 of CP070713.1, read as the reverse complement.
GGAGCGGCTTCGGTGGATGAGGGCGCGGGCGTCAGGGAAGTAGCGGTGCCGCAGCGGGAGCTGAGTGGGCGGGATGGTTGCAAGCCGGGGTCTGCGCGAGGCTCCCTGGCATTTTTGAATGGCGTTTCATATGGGACCCCGACTCGATCCTCGTACTCGCGTTTTCGAAGGCACCGTCAGGCGGGCGCATCGACTGCCTCTGCATCGGCATCTGCCGCTTACTTCCCGATCGCCGCGGCGAGGCCTTCGGGGTCGGCAACGCTGACCCACAGCAGGGAGTGGTCCCGGAACCCGATGACCCTGGGGATCTTGTCCACGAACGCAATCCACAACCCCTTGTGATGGTTCGTGCCGAAGGTGAGCCCGTCGTCGGTGAGGCTGAGCCGCAACCCGACTGCGGTGTACCAACGGTGCGGGCCGGTGACGAGAGTGTGGTCGATGTTGTCGAGCGTGGTCTTTACGCTGAATCGCCCGAAGGTCGCGATGAGTTCGCCATCGTCGGAGATATCGACGCCGTCATCGTCGCCCACGCCCAGGGCGAAAAATAGTGGGGCCCACCGCTTGTCGAGCCGGTATGGGAAGTGCTGCGATGTCATGGCTTCTTTCAGCCCACAAGGATATTGACATCGAGCTTTCAGGAGGCAACTTCGGCTGCTGAGGGCCGATGACGGGGCATGCGCTCTGCCCGACTCCACGACTTCGATATGACTAGCTCACTAGTCGTTGACTGACTAGCTGAGTAGTCTATTGTGAGGTCGAAGGACATCATCAAGCGGATTGAGCGGCTGGGCGGCCGCGTAGTAGCGAGGGCGGGCAAGGGCTCGCACACTAAGAAGGGGGGCCGGTGATGGACGATGACGGCCTGCTGCCCGGCAAGGGGAGCTACACGGCGGTTTACTCGCGCGAACCGGACGGCGCTTGGATTGTGTACGTCCGTGGGCATCGTCACGAGATTCATACGTTTGCGCGGTCGCTGCGGCGTGCGCGTGAGAACATCCGGGATGCTCTTTCGCTGTGGTACGATGATGCCGATACGGCGACGATTGTCGACCGCATTGAGCTTGCGCCGGCGCTCAAGGAGGAGCTTGCGACGACTGAGGAGCTCGCGCGGCTCCATTCCGAGGTGTCGCGGGAACTGGCGGCCAAACGGCGGCGGGCGGTTCGGGCACTTCAGAAGAGCGGCATGGGGACCAGGGACATCGCGGAGCTGCTAGAGCTGTCGCAGCAGCGGGTGAGTCAGATTGCGCGCGGGACGCGGTAAGGGGTCAGGCTTCGAGCATGTGCTTGATGTTCTCCATCGAGCTCTCGAGGTTTCGCTCGTTTTGCTTTGAGATCAGATGCTCGGCGAGCTTGCCAAGAACCGGGATCGGAATGGTGTACTCGACCTTCATCGTGAGCTTGGTGCCGTCGCCCTCGGGCTCGAGGTCGGCAGCCCAGGTACTGGACACCCCACCCTGGCTCTCGGTGACGGTTCGGCGGTTGGGCACGTGCTCCATGGTCGTGCTTTGTCCTTTGAGCGGGATGCCGACCATCTTGAACGTCCAATGAAAGTGCCGGCCGACTCCGGGTAGACCTTCCACTTGGTGGACCTCCATCATACCAATCATCCACTCGGGGTCGTTGAGTGGGTCGTCGATGTACTCGAATACCTTCTCAACCGGCGCGTTGATGATGATGCTCTTCTCGACGGTTTCCATGGCTTGCCTCCGTTAGATTGGACGATGTGACCATGGATGGACTAGGGGCGTCCATACGAATGATTTTGAAACGATACCCGCTGAGAAAGAGCAGTTCATTCTTCCCCACGGGGGGGTGATTGCATCGCTCATCGACACGGTGGTGGTCGGGCCTTTGATGTCGGCTTTGGATGCGCCACGGAGGAAGCTGCTGACGATTGACCTGCACGTTCACTGATAGCCGGGGATCTGGCAACAAATGACGATTTGTTGGCGGGTCCGTCGGTGTTGGAGCGGACCGAGCTGGGCCATCTTCTCGGACAGATTTTGAGGCCGGTCGGCCCCGGAGGTTTTGCGATGTCGTTTCTGAATCCCGTATTT
>CP070713.1:1818242-1821030 GCA_020351445.1 Myxococcales bacterium | reverse complement strand
TTGTCATCGGTTCTGGATCGGGAGGCCTTACGGCGGCGCTCGCGCTCGCAAAAGCCGGGCGGCGCGTCGTTGTCTTCGAGCAGCACCAACTTCCGGGAGGCTACAGTCAATCCTTCTCCCTCGAAGGTTTTCGTTTCAGTCCCGGAATTCACTATGTCGGCCAGTTAGGCCCGGGAGCGCGCCTGCGACAGATCTACGAGGGACTCGGGGTCGCGGACGATCTCGTTTTTCTGGAGCTGAATCCGAATGGCTATGATCGCGTCCTTGTCGGCGACGCGCGCTTCGACATTCCCAAAGGACAAGGACGATTCGCTGAGCGATTGAAACGAAGGTTTCCGTCCGAGGCGAAAGGAATCGACGCGTACATGCGCGTCGTCACATCCATGAACAATGAGCTGCAATGGGCAACGCCGCCACAGACCGCGAGCGAGGCGGTGATGTTGCCGGTTCGTATGCGGACGGTGCTTCGCTACGGTCTCCTTCCCCTCGACAGGTTCCTCGATCGCTTCACACGTGACCGATTGCTTCGTGCAATTCTTTCCATCCAGGCGGGCGATCATGGCATGGCCCCCTCACGGGCCCCCGCCGCCCTCCATGCCGGGCTGCAGAATTATTACTTCGAGGGTGGCTGGTATCCCCGAGGGGGAGGACGCGCAATACCGGAGGCATTCGTCAAGCAAATCGTCGGACGCGGAGGAGAGGTCATCCTTGGCACGGGGGTCGAACGCATCCTGGTTGAACGAAAGCGTGCGATCGGGGTGAGACTCGAAGATGGGACCGAAGTCCGCGCCGACATCGTGGTGTCGAATGCTGATCCCAGCGAAACCTGGGCGCACCTCGTCGATCGAGAACACGTCACGACCCGCCTTTCCCAGCGCGTTCGCCACCTCAAGTACTCGGTATCGACGTTCAGCCTCTTCCTTGCGGTGGATATGGACCTACGCGCGGCCGGCTTCGACTCCGGAAATGTTTGGTACAGCCGTAGCTCAGATATTGAGGCTAGCTACAACTTGGCTCAGCTCGACGATCTGTCGCGCGTTTCGGAGATTCCGGGGCTTTTCTTCAGCGTGACCACGCTCAAAGACCCGTCGATGAGAACCGACGGACTCCATACCGTGGAAGTCATGGTGCTGGCATCGCACGCGGCCTTCGCCAAGTGGCGAGGCTCGCGCGTTGGGCAGCGTCCCGATGACTACATGCGTCTCAAGCAACACCTGGCCGAGAAGATGCTTGACGCAGTGGAACAGTTTGTACCGGGGTTGCGTGGTCACATCGTTTTTCGTTCGACTGCCACACCGCTCACGAACATGCACTACGTGCGTGCCACCGAAGGCGCCATCTACGGTACCGAAAAGAGCCTCCGAAATCTCGGGCCGTTTAGCTTTCCAGTGCGCACGCACATCGGGGGTCTCTACCAATGCGGCGCCAGCACCATCGCGGCGGGCATCAATGGTGTCACCAACTCGGGGCTTGCCGCGGCAGTCGCCGCACTGGGATGCAAGGAGGAGGAGCTGCTGACGACTACGAACCAGACGCTACGGGTCTACCCAGCTGAAGGCCCCCCGGAAGAAAGCTCGGCCTAGTAGTGAACCGTCAAGTAGTTCCGAGGGGATAGTAAGCACCAAGGGCCTATCGCTCCTCAACAAAGCGAACAGATCGTACGTTCTGCCAAATTCAGGAGCTGAAGGAGCTGCAAGGCCGATAGGTATCGTAGGAAGGTAACGAGCGGCTTTAGTGAGCGCTGGCGAATCGCGCCCTTACTCGTACGTGTGATCCACGCGCCAGACGCTGTCGCATGGGCGGCAAATGGCCGCTGCCAACCCGGAATTGCGACGTGTTCGACCGGCCGACGCTTTGAACACGGGTCCCGAGTTATCTTCGTCACATTGCAAGCAAGGGTTGAGGGAGCCGTCCTCCTCATTGTATGGCGAGCCGAGGTTTGCAATGCAAACGCTGTAGCACTCACGCCGATCGTTCAACGCGTTGTAGGCCCAGATGCGACTGCAAGGCGGCGTAAAGCCCACCGCGTCCTGGATGCAAGCATCGAGCTCCTCCACCGTACCGCCAAGATTGTCCACGGCGCACTGACGGACGGGGCCCGCTTGGTCGGGCGTCTCGGCATAAGCCGCGAGATCCCCGAGCGATGAGCACAGAGCACAGGCGCCGCCGTGGGTGACGATGCCGCCCGCAATTTCCGCCGCGGTAGCACTCTCAAACGTCTCCAGGCGATAGGTCTGTTCCCCAGTTACCATGACCGCACACGTGGCATCTTGGTCGGGCTGCAAGTCTGGTGTGGTCAGGTACGGGTCTTCGGTCGGAACCGTCGGCGGATTCTCTAGCGTCCAAGACCGCAAGTCTGCAACCGCAGCGGCGTCCCACACGCGCGGTGTCCAAAGCTCAACGCCCTCGATGCGCGCAAAGCACACCTCGGTGCTGAGCCCCGTGTTCATGTTAGGAGCGCCGTACAAACCCTCGCAGGTCGGGTCCGGTAGCGGCGGCGGCGTGAGCGGAGAGTCTGTCCCGCAGGAGGTTAAGATCGCTGCGCAAGCGCAAATGAACAGGCCTTGCTTGATCATAGAGCGAGAGTAGCGGCTGACTGCGACGCATCCAAGGGGTTAGGTACTGACGTCGGCCGCGGATCAACGACGGCTAGGGGGACAGCTTCTCGCGAGCCGGCTTGAATTTGCCGACCGCCTCCCCTTCAGTCGAGAGGGATCGATACCTTCTTGGTCTTGTTCGCTTCGACCGCGACGAACACGGTTTTTGGCTTTTCCGTGCCGAAGGGTTT
>CP070713.1:1805782-1818142 GCA_020351445.1 Myxococcales bacterium | reverse complement strand
TGAAGTGTCGGCATACGTCATGGAGGCTCCGGAGACGCAGGAGCTCCTTCAGCGCTTGCGATCGCTGCTCGACTACGCGCTTCCGCAATATGCGCGAGAGGGGAAGGCGTATCTGACCATCGCAGTCGGGTGCACCGGAGGGCGGCACCGGTCCGTGGCGATGGCTGAGGAGCTTCGCCGTCAGCTTGGCGATAGTCACGAGGTCGTCGTTTCACACCGGGACGCGGAGCGGGCTGGCTCGTGAGCGAAACACTCACTGCCACCGTGGAGGTGCCCAATCGTCTAGGCCTGCATGCCAGAGCTGCCGCCAAGTTGGTTGACCTTGCGAATCGATACGAATCCCACATCGAGGTGAGCAAGGACGGTCAGGTCGCGGACGCCAAGAGCATCATGGGCGTGCTTCTGCTGTGCGGTCAGCGGGGCGCCAAGATCACGATTCACGTCTTGGGTCCTGACGCGGAAGTTGCGCTTAATGCGCTTTGCGCTTTGGTCGCTGACGGCTTTGGGGAGGAGCAATGACTCGCCCGACGCGACTGAAGGGTATCGCGGCATCGATCGGGGTGGCAGTTGGGCCGGCCCGCGTGATCGGCCGGGAGCGTCGCCGACTTTCGTGTCGGCGCATTGAGGACACGAGCGTTTCGTCCGAGTTGGCTCGATTCGAGCAAGCGGTTGCGAAGTCGCGAGCCGAGATCGAAGCGGCCAAACAGGAGCTCACACAACAGCACGGCACAACATACGCCCCGATTCTCGACGTCTACCTGTTGATGCACGGCGACGCCCTTCTGATCGACGCAATCTCGGAGGCGATCCGGAACGACAAGATCAACGCAGAGTGGGCCCTATCGCGGGTGGCAGAACGTCTCAAGAAGCCGCTCCTCGAAGACGCGTCCTCGTATTTCCGCGAGCGCGCGCGCGATATCGACCACGTCAAAGAGCACCTGCTTCGCCAGTTGTGTGGCGAGCAGCGAAGCGAGCTAGCCGCCGATGGGCCGACCGTGTTGATCGCCCACGACCTCACTCCGGCCGATGCAGTGCACATGTTGGCACCGCCCACGGTGGGGTTGGTGACGGAAAAAGGTGCTGGTAGCAGTCACACCGCGATTGTCGCGCGCACCTTTGGTGTGCCGACTGTCGTCGGCGTTGGCCCGCTGCCCATCGAAATCGAAGACGGCGAAGTCGTTTTGGTCGATGGTTTCTCCGGCGACGTGACGGTGGGCGCTTCCCCAGAGGAACGACGCGCGGCCGAGACGCGCCGGGACCGATTCACCGCATTCCTGAAAGCGGAACGCTCGACGAGCGCAGTCACGCGCGACGGCGTTTCGATTTCTGTCCGTGCGAACGTGGAGCTGCCGAGCGAGGTCGAAGCCGCGCTCGAAAACGGAGCCGAAGGCATCGGCCTGTACCGAACGGAGTTCATGTGTCTGGATCGCAGGGAGCCGCCTTCCGAGGACGAGCAGCTCGACGTGTACCGTAGGGTCGTTACGGCTATGGCTCCCAAGCAGGTCGTGTTTCGCACGTTTGATTGGCGCGGTGACAAGCGTTTGCGTGCGCACGACCTCGGCGAGCGGGAACGAACCTGGCTGAAGAGCCAAATCAAGGCGGTGCTGCGAGCCAGCGGGGAGGGGTCGGTCGCGTTGATGTTCCCGATGGTCGCGACGGTGGAAGAGCTCCGCGGTGCGCAGTCGCTGGTAGACGAGTGCCGCGGCGAGCTCAAAGACGAAAGCGCGAAGTTGGCGCAACTTCCGGTCGGGATGATGGTGGAGGTGCCCTCCGCCGCCTTGCTCGCAGAGCGTTTTGTCGAGCACGCTGATTTCTTTGCCGTTGGGACCAATGACCTGGCGCACTACACGTTGGCCTTCGACCGGCGCGATAGCCGCTCGGCCGCGCAGCCACTCGACCCGGCTGTCCTGACCCTTCTCGAGCGCGCGATCACCGCAGCGAGCAACGCGAACAAACCGTGCTCGATGTGTGGCGACATGGCAGCCGATCCCGTTGCGCTGGGCCTGGCTCTGGGACTCGGTTACCGACAGATCTCGGTGCCGGTGAGCGTCGTGCCATTGGCGCGCGCCGTCATTCGCAACGTCGATCTCCAAGCGGCAGCAGAGGTCGCACGTGATGCCCTCGAATGCAGCTCCGCCGACGCGGTTCGTCGACTGGTGGTCGATCGCCTCGGGAAGCACCTGGGCGCACTGTGGAAAGAGCAGGGAATCGTCTAATTGTCGGCTCGGGATAGAGGCTGCACGAGACGAGCCAGGTCCCCTTCGGTCACCAATCCAGTCGTCCGATCGATTTCATAGCCCTCGGCGTCATACAGGATGTACGTCGGCACGGTCTCGATTTTACCGAGCGTACTTTCTCCGTTCTCGACGCGGCCATATGGGTCTGCGCCGACCACGAAGGGCGGATCCAGCGCGTACGCCCATGCTTCGACGAGCTGCGTCGCCCGCGGTTGTGCCGCGATGCCGATCACGATCACTTCGGGATGCTGGGGCACGAAAGGCCGGAGGGATTTCAGCGATGCTTGGCTGACCGCGTCGAACGTCGCAAAGACGAAGAGAAGCACGGGCGTGCCCCGAAGGTCCGCCAACTCGAGCCACCGGCCATCGGAGAGCCGCACTCCGAGGTTGAGCCGTCTGCTCTCTTGTGCCTCAGGCGTGGTCTGGTTCGTACCGCTCGAGTTGCGCGCGCAACCCGGGCCGACCGCGCATCCCCAGACGATCAGGACGATCACGAGAACGATGGAGGACTTGCGTAGGCCGAGTTTGGAGAGACCGCTCCTGATCATTGCAGCTGGCTCGGTAATATAGCAAGAACCCCAGCGAAGTGGACGCCATCCGCGAATGCCTGGACGCTTTGCTCGCTGGTTGCGATGCGGAGATTGCTCGCAGCCGGGACCCCGTCGACCTCGTGCATGGTTATGATGAACCTCGCGACCAGGAGATCGCGGGCCTCGTTGCCGCTAGCCTTGCGTTCGGCAACGCCGTGGCCGCCCGAAAAAGTATCGCTGGCGTACTCATGGCACTCGGTCCTGAACCGGCAGCGACCGTCGCAAACGCGGGCGAAACGGAGCTCCGCCGCCTTCTTCGGGGATTTGTCCACCGCATCTATCGAGGGGAGCATCTCGCGTCGGTGTTGTCGCGCGCCGGATCTTTGCTGCGAGAGCATGGCACTCTGGGCAACGCTTTTGCCTCCTTTCATCGGACGAGCCGGGGGGACTTTCGTGAGGGTCTGGCCGGTTTTGCCGATGCGCTTCGGGGCGATACGACCAGTCGGAGCTTGCGTCACTTGATCAGTGATCCTCGTGCGGGAAGTGCTTGCAAGCGCCTGGTTCTGTACGCGCGATGGATGGTGCGCCCTGCCGACGGTATAGACCTCGGCCTGTGGCCGATCACGCCCTCGGAGCTCGTGATCCCAGTCGACACCCACATCCATCGCATCAGCCGCAATCTCGGGCTGACGAATCGGCGCACCGCGACGTGGGCCACGGCCGAAGAGATCACCGCAGCGTTGCGGAAGTTCGATCCCGACGATCCGGTGAAGTACGATTTTGCGCTCTGCCACCTCGGGGTGTCGAGGGACTGCCCAAGTCGCCCCGATCCGGATAAGTGTGAGCGTTGCGTTTTGCAAGACGTCTGCAGTGTCTGGACGACCGGCCGCGAAAGAGAGTCAGCGAAGAAAGCCCGTGAGCTTCGGCTCTAGGGCGTGCAAGTCGCCGACGCTTTGGACGCCTTCGCCGCGCTCGAGGGTGTCTCCGTTCAACCGCACGAGACGGTAGTCTTCGAGGGCCTTGAGGGCCGTGTCCAGCTTGAGCTTCGAAAGCGACTCACGCCGCTCGATTTCGCCCGCGAGATACATCTGCTGCCCCAACGCAAGCGTGCGTTTGTACCAATCCTTCTTTGGAATCGGGCCGTCGAGCACGATTTCCGCGCCGCGCAGCGCGAGGAGGTAGCTCTCGAAGAACGTCTGAAGCATCGCTGCGTATCGCTCCAAGCGGTGACGCATCGCGCCCTCGGTTGCTTGCGCGTGGCCGTCGCGTAGTTCGATCTCGCCGTCGTGCGCCATCTCCCGAATCGCGTCCTCGAAGATCTCATCGAACGTCGCGTCGGTTCGATAGATGAACTCGTGCTTGAAGACCCTTGACAGCTGTTGGACACGGTCGTTGAGGCGCGCATTGTCAACCCACTGCTCGGTGTCCACCAGCAGCGCCGCCGAGATCAATGCCCGTGGCACGAAGAAGTGAATGATCGTGTTCTGATAGTACTCGAGCGCAATGCGGCGTTCCGAATCGATGGTGTAGATTGGCTCCGGGCCCGTGTCGTGGGCGACGATGAGACGCGCATCCAAGAACAAACGCAGGGCTTCGTCGATCGTGTCTTCGCGGATGCGGCCTTGTGCGATGCGAAGCTGGTGCGCGATCCGGGCGTGCACGACATCCAGCGTAGCCATTAGGTCCTCACATGCGCTCAATAGAGAAGCCCTGGTCATGCCGCGTTTCTGGTGAGTCAGCAGCGCAGTAGCCACGAGCGCCGCTGGCGTCACCACCGTGACCTCGTTGATCGAGTACATCACCTTGTGGGCCAGCGCTCGAACCGCGCTCCGCTGCTCCTGGCCGGTGATGACGTCGACGCGCGAAATCTCCTCCCCAGCGCGCTTGGCCGTTTCCTCTCGAAACTCGTCGAAGTCGATGATCTCACCGAATTGCACATAGAGGCGGCCCCATTTCGACCTCAAGATGCTCGAGCTCTTGATCAAATCGCCGACGTTCTCGGATTGCTTGTCGCCGCCGGAGAGCTCGTGAACGAAAGAACGCTCCTCGATGATGCGTTCGTACCCGATCGAAATCGGGACGAGCTTGACCTTGGTGCCGCGTAGCCTCGATGCCGAGTCGAAGACCATCGACAGCAAGCCGTATTTCGGAGGCAACGCTTTGCCGGTGCGGGAACGACCACCCTCCAAGAAGAACTCGATGGTGAAACCCTCGGCGAGGAGCTTTCGAAGGTACGCCTCGACGAGCGCTGGGTAGAGTGTGTCCCCATAGAAGCTGCGACGAATGAAAAACGCGCCGCCCCGACGCAGCAGTATCCCGATTGGCCAGAAGCTGAGATTGTCGCCGGCTGCGATCATCGGCGGCATCATCGCGTGGCCATAGAGCATGTCGCTCAGCACCAGATAATCGATGTGGCTCTTGTGACTGGGCAATAGGACCAGCGAGGCGTCCCGGGCGGCTTCACGCACGCGTTCGAGGCCCTGTTTGTCGAAAACAACCCCATCATACATCTTGGACCAAACCCACGTGAAGAACCGGTGCAAAAGGTCGATGATGAAGAGGTTCTGCTTGGCGCAAAGATGCCGTAGCTGTTTGTGGGCCACGGCCTCTGCTTTGGCATAGGAAATGCCCTTTTCGTCCGCGTAGCGCTCGATGTGTGCCCGGACTCTCGGGCTGCGCAAGAGCTCGTCCTGTATGCGGGCGGTGGTCTTTTTCATCGGGCCGAGGATGACGGCACGATCGCGCTCCATGCGTCGAAGCAGGGCGTACCGGACCTTATCAGCGGCGTCGGCGTCGGTCAGGTCCGGATTCTTCTCTATGAAATGCTGTAGATCGAAGGGCTCTCCAGAGCGAAGCTTCGCGTCCCGATAGTTCAGCAGGAACTGACACAGCACGCGTACGCGGCCGGGCCACTGAACCGGGCCGAACAGCAGATCGAGCAAGCTCGGGCTCGCGGTCCCCGCTTGTTTGCTCCACACGAACGTCTGCGGAACGAGCAGGATAGGCTGCGAAGACGTTCGCTGCTTGGCGACGAGCGTTCGGATGAGGTCGACCTCGAGCTCGCGGCCTCGGCGCGTCTGGCTTCCAAACTTTGGTGGACGCCTGAGGAACAGCAATGCGCTGTACCCGTCACCCACGGCTTGCTCCAACGCGTCAGCTTCTGGGATCTGTCGCCGAAGGCTCAGACGCCGCTCGCCCTTGCCGAACGGCTCGAGAATCCACAGGCCCAGGTCATTGACGAATCGCACCAACGGGAGGCCGAACTTCTTCAGCAGGAAGTCGAGGCAGATGAAGTCCAAAAAAGAGAGCGATCGCATCACATAGACGACGACGCCTTTGCTCGCCGCCTCCCGCACGCCGCGGCTCCAGTTCTCGTCGACCCGGATGCGGGCGAAGAACCGCCGATAGAGCCATCGCAAGATTGCATTGGGCGCATAGGGCGCTGGCGTGGGTGAGCGCCGCGCAAGCTCCGGCATGTTCGTCATCGTCGCGTCAGACCCTAGCAGCGTGCAAGATCGGGTCGAGTATACGGAGTTTCGCTTTTATTCCGGCTTTTTACGAGCCAGATCGCTAGAACTGCGCGCGCACGAGGCGCCGCTGTCCGGGGCGCAGATCGACCGTGTAGCGTTGCTCCTGCCCGCCGAGCCGCACGACGACCTCGTAGCTCCCCGTGCTGAGGCGCGCGGCAACCCCGCTCCCGAGCGTGCCGATCCGTTTCGAGCCGCGGTTCACGGTGATCATGGCGGTGCCCCGCTTTCCCTTCGTTTCGACGCGGACTTCGAGCACACCGGTTTGGAAATCGACGGCGACCGGCGCGGCCTTTCCGGCCACGACCTGGACGTTGACGGCCTTCGATGGGTTATCGAGAGCGCCGTCCAACCACACGGTGACCTTGCACTTGCCGGCAGGAACGGAGAGGACCGCTCCACACGATCCAGAACCGACTTTGCGCCCGCTTTGCTCAACCGCGACCGTTCCGCGCGCGGGGGCGCCGTTCTCGGTCACCGAGCACCGGATCTGCCCGGTTTGTGCTTCGGCAGCTCCGGGGCCGGAGAACACCGCAATGGCGACCACAAGTGACGGAACCCAAGCTCGCAAGGAACCCCAGCTGGGCGGGCTGCCCGTTTGAATAAGAATTCTCACCGCTTACCTTTTTAGCCCAATTCGATGCCCAGGTGGGCAGTCGTTTGCAAAGCAGGCCAAAACCCAGCGTTTCCCGCGACAACTATCGCGCCGGCCTGCTTGACACCGCCGGGGCCGGCGGCTACGAAACGCGCCCCGAAACGGGGTCTTAGGAGCGAATCATGGCTACCCAGAGTGCCAAAGCGTCTGAAATCGAACGCAAATGGTATGTCGTCGATGCCGCGGGCCAACCGCTTGGCCGGCTTGCGTCCAAGGTGGCTCACGTCCTTCGCGGCAAGCATCGGCCCGAGTACACGCCGCACGTCGATACGGGCGACTTCGTCATCGTCATCAATGCCGCTCAGGTACGCCTCACGGGCAAGAAGGCCGAGAACAAGGAATACCATCACCACTCCGGTTACCCGGGCGGCCTCAAGTCGCAGAGCTACGGCGATCTACTCGAGCGCAAGCCCCAGTTCGTCGTCGAGCGGGCGGTCAAGGGGATGCTCCCAAAGAACAGCCTCGGCCGGCAGATGTTTCGCAAGTTGAAAGTTCACCCGGAAGGGACCCATCCCCACGTGGCGCAGAAGCCCGAGCCCTTTCCGCTATGATCGCGAGAGAATTGGTTAATGACACACTCTAAAGTCATCGATGGTCGGTACTACGGCACAGGGAAGCGGAAGAACGCGATCGCGCGCGTGTTCCTGAGCCCGGGTGCAGGCACCGTGACCGTCAACGGTCGCACCTTCGAGAACTATTTCCCCCGCGAGATCCTCCGGATCATCGCGATGCAGCCCTTCGCCGCGCTTGCCAAGCAGGGCCAGTACGACGTGGAGGTCAACGTGGCTGGTGGCGGCGTCTCGTCCCAGGCCGAGGCCATCCGGCACGGCATCGCGCGTGCCCTCGTCGGACTCGATGAGATTAACAAGCCGACCCTCAAGCGTGCCGGTTACCTCACCCGCGACGCTCGTAAGAAGGAGCGCAAGAAGCCAGGTCAACCCGGCGCCCGCAAGAAGTTCCAGTACTCCAAGCGCTGAGAACTTCAATTACAGCTCTCGAGCTTGCAAATCTCGAGCCGCGGCGCCTTCAGTGCCGCGGCTTTTTTGCTTAATGCCGTAGACAACGCACATGTCAGTATCAGGATGGAGTTGAGCACATGACCTCGAAGCCCATACGCGCGATCGTCGTTGGAGGGACCGGATACACTGGAGCAGAGCTCGTGCGTCTGGTGTTGGGCCACCCTTCGCTCGAGCTCGTCTCGATCGTCGGGAACACGACGGCGGGTCAAACCGTTGCCGATGTGTTGCCGAGCCTGCGCGGCGTCGTCGAAGGGGCGGTGCAGCCTTTCGAGCCCGACGCGATCGCCCGGCAGGCCGACGTTGCGTTTTGTGCGCTGCCCCACGCGGCGAGCGCCGAGGCGGTGAACGCGTTGCGGCAGCGTGGTCAGAAGGTGTTCGACCTCTCCGCCGACTTTCGTTTCGAGGACCTGTCGGTCTACGAGGCATGGTACGGCAAGCACCCGGTTCCGGAGCGTTTGTCGGAGGCGGTGTACGGCTTGGTGGAGCTTCATCGCGAGGAGCTGCGCGTCGCGGATCTCGTGGCCGTTCCGGGTTGTTACCCGACGGCTTCGACGTTGGCGCTTGCACCTTTGGTGAAGAGCGGCCTGATACGGGCAGACGGGATTGCCGTGGATGCCAAGAGCGGCGTGTCGGGCGCTGGGCGCGGGGTTTCGAGCTCCACCCACTTCCCCGAAGCGGCGGAAGGCGTGCGGGCGTACAAGGCGGGCGCGCACCGGCACGGGCCCGAAATCGAGCAGGAGCTGAGCCGGCTTGCAGGTGAGCCGGTCCAGATCGCGTTCGTTCCTCACTTGCTTCCAATGACGCGAGGCATTCTTGCCACCTGCTACGCCCAACCGGCGGATTCGAACACGACCGCCGCGGCGTGCACCGAAGCCGCCCGCGCGCTCTATGCCGGGTCTCCTTCGGTGCACGTGCTCGACGAGGGGCAGCACCCGGATACCTTGTGGGTGCGTGGGTCCAATCGGGTGCACGTCGCCTATGTGCAGGAACCCAATAGCGGGGTCGTCATCGCGATGAGCGCGATCGACAATTTGGTCAAGGGCGCGTCGGGCCAGGCGATTCAATGTCTGAATGTTCGCTTCGGCCTCGATGAAGGAGCGGGGCTCGGGGCGCCGGCACAATGGCCGTGACCAAGGTCTTGCACGTCAGCGATGTCCACCTCGAGAACGGCTTCCCCGGCGTGCCGGTAACGAGCTTCATCAACAAGCGCATCGTCGGGCTCGCGAATCTTCGCATTCGTCGCCGAAGGGCATTCGCCGACGCGACTCGAAAGGTCGAGGCGCTGGCGGCGTTTTCGAAAGAGCAGGGTACCGACCTGGTCATCTGCACCGGGGACTACACGGCCCTCGGCACGGAGCCCGAGATCGCGTACGCCCGGAAGATCATCGAGCCGCTCACGCACGCGCCACTCGGCTTCTTCACCGTCCCCGGCAATCACGACCTCTATTTGCGTGACACGATCAAAGCCGGGTGGTTCGACCAGCATTTCGGCAAGCTCATGAGGACCGAGCTGCCGGAGTACGCGGTGGAAGGCGTCTGGCCCCAGGTTTGGTTTCCCGCCGATGGTCTGGCGATCGTCGGGATCAACAGCGCACGCGCGAACCCGAAGCCGACCTACTCGAGCGGGCGCATTCCGAACGAGCAGCTGGACGCTTTGGCGCTGATCCTGGATGACGCGCGCGTGCGCGATCGCTTCGTGATAATCGCAACCCATTACGCGCCACGCCTCGCCAACGGTAGACCGGACCGCCCGGCGCACGGGCTCGAGAACGCAGACGACCTGCTGACGATCAGCGCAGGCGCTCGACGTGGCGTGATCGTCCACGGCCACATCCACTGGCGCTATCACGTGCGGGTGCCGGAGACTCCATTGACACTGTGTTGCGCTGGCAGTACCACCCACGCTGGCCGGGAGGGGCTCTGGATGTACGAGGTCGGCAACGGCCGCGCGACGGCGACGCCGGGGCGTTGGGATCAAACGCGCTACGTCCTCGAAACCGACCAGGTCGTCGACCTCGACCCGTAACTTGCCGCCCGGGCGCGGCCTCGAATACAAGCAAGTCTATGGGAGCTCGCCAGTTCGGCGCCAAACGCGAGGCGCGTAGGGCGGTTCGACGGCTCGTCGACCTCGAGTGCGACGTGTACTCCGAGCTCTGGGGTGAAGCGATCACGCACCGAGCTTCCGATGTCAGCGAAGAGGGGCTCTGGATCCAAACCGATTTGCTGCTCGAGATCGGGTCGGAGGTCACTCTCACTTTCTATCCTCCCGACTGGGAGGAGCCACTCTACGTTGCGGGCCGTGTTCAGCGGGTGGAGCTTCAGAGGAAGCCGGGGGACGGGAGCGCGGTGGGGATGGGCATCGAGTTCGAGGCCCTGCGCATCGACGAGCGCCGACGCTTGACGCGCAGCATGCGCTGTTTGCGGGCCCAGGAGTCCTTCATCTTGGACCAGCGGACGCTGAGCGGTGTTCCGGTCGGCATCGGGGAGGCGTGCGAGCCGGCGGCCGACCCGGGAAGAACCGTAGCCGGGTGGGCAGCTCCGTCGCAGCCGGTGGAGTATTCCGGTCGGCCGTCACGCATGACCACGGCGGCCGCCAAGTCCGAGTCGGATGTGGAGCCCTCGAAGAGCGCGTTTGCGGGTGGCCTCGATCTCGCGACTTCGGTGTTCGCGGACTGCGGTTCGGACTAGCGCACCCGCAGGGTGCCCGCGTGGACCCGATTCGTCCCGTCGTTGGGGCCGGACTTCACTTCGATGCGCTTGCTGCCACTGAACAAGCCCACGTACATGCTGTAGTCTCCGGCGCGGTAGTTCGCGGGCACAGTGAGCTCCTGGGTGTCGACGATCACATCTCCCTTCTCCCAGAGCTTCGTCGGATATCGGCCCCCAACGGGCACATGATCGCCGTTGAGACGTTGTCCGTAGCCATCGATGTGCACGAAGACCTGCTGGCCGCTCGGGGCTTCGCCAATCACCCGCCAATACCACGTCACCTCGAAGCGCTGACCCGCGCCGACCGAGTCTCCGCCCGGGAGCTCTAGGTCGTATCCGACGAGCTCGATCCGGTCATCGTAGTTTGCGCTGACCGTGTGGTGCACTTTGGGGGCGTCCGTCAGGACGGTCGTCGCGATGAAGCTCTGATTGGGGCGCTGGTCGATCGGATCGGCGGCGATCAGGAGCAACCGCGCGCTTTGGGCGTCGGCCACGTACAGGTGCTCGCCGGTCTCGCGGCGGTAGGCGCGGTCGAGCTCGGGCAACTTGTCTGCCTGGATCACGGCCCAACGTTGCCCTTCCTCTTGAAGGAAGCTGAGGAGGTCAAATCGCTCGCTGATTTCCGCCACCGGCGCTTCGATGTAGTAGCGCGCCGCGGTCGAGGGCAGCTGGTAAGACGCCAACGGGTCGGGTCTTCCCTGAGTCAGGTTGATGTACGCATCGTACACGGGCTTCGGAGAGAAGTGCTGGCTGAGGGTGGGCTGAAACGAAAGGGCGACGAACGCCCCAACCGCCAAGCCCCCTGCGAGCGTGGGGAACACGCGCTCGTTCCCCAGTCGTCCGTATGCGTACCGCAACCACGGCAGCCCAAAGACCAAGGCCGCCAGGGCAAACGGAATGAAAAACGCGATGCGGCCCGACCGGATTGCAACCGATGCAATACGAAGGTCGAGCACGAAGCACATGAAACCGAACAAGAGGCAGGCGCCGAGCAGTAGCGCGGCCAGCAACAACCAGCCGCGCTGCGCCCACCCGACTTCCCACTGGTCTCCGATCCATCGCACGGTGCGGCGCGCGCAGGGTCGTGCCAGCGCCTCATGGCTCACCAGGGAGAGGCAGAGCAGTGCACCGGCGATCGAAAGCAGGAGGGCCCACTGGGCCTTTGGATTGTAGACGTCAGGGACATTCAACCCCTCGACGGCCAGAGCGCGAAGCGGGCTGTCAGGATACAATGCATAGTCGCGAACCAGGAGGCCGATCAACAGACCGACGACGACGGCAGCCGGCCAGCGGGCGATGGGCTCCCGGCTTAGCTCCGTCAACCAAATCGCGACCAGGCCCGCCAACGGAACCACCGCGAGATATGGCGGCGTGCCGTAGCGTGATGCAAAGACAGTCCACGAGACAAATGCAAACCCGCCCCAGAGCAAAAGCACCCACGCAATTTTACAGATACTATATGGATATCTGAACCGTATCGCATTTTTTAATCGGGTGTCAAATCGAAGGCCCGAAAAATGCGGCTTTGAGGCAATTAAAAGGGCGAATCTAAAAGCCCGGATTCACCCCTTTGAGTTGTGATAAAAATCTAGTATCACAAAAAATTTAGCAACCTGATATTTGTACTTATTTGGAGCTGCAATTCAGAGTTTAATAAAAAGGCATAAACACATTTGACCCTAT
>CP070713.1:1802760-1805682 GCA_020351445.1 Myxococcales bacterium | reverse complement strand
TTCCCTTCGCCGAGCGATCGGTCGGCGGGTGCATGCTCTAGCGTCGCCCTCATCTGGCTGACGAAGGCGGCGGTCATCTCGGCGACCGCCTGTGCATCGACCAGGGCGGCTTCGGCATCCGGCTTGCGGTGGGGAAGCACAGCCGCCTCGAGCTCGTTGGCCGACTCGCGGAGGTAGCGGGTGAACAGGTCCAAGTCGGGCATGACTGCGGGTGATGAGGTCGGGCTGATCGACAACACGCCGTTGTAGCTGAGCACCGTGATGAGCAGGCCCATCCCGTCGACGAGCGGAGCCATGCCCATGGTCGCCAGGAGCTTGTGCCCCGCCATGTACATGTCGATCTGCGGTCCGGGGACGTTGGTGATCACTACGTTGAATACCGGGTTGTGCATCTCGGAAACACGGAACCGCGAGTAGAGCCGAAGCACGCGATTGGCCAAACCAAACGGAATGAAATCCCAAAGGTCGACGAAGGCCCGGGTCGCGCCCGCCTTCTCGAAGGCTTTGCCGCCCTGGGTATGCTGGTTGATGACCTTCAGGCGCTCGACCGGATCGGCAACGTTGGTGGCGATGTCGAGGAACATCGCGGACACCTTGTTGCCCATCTTCCCATGCTCGTCTTCGCCCCGCGTCGAGACTGGAACCATCGCGATGAGAGGCTTGTCGGGAAGCTCGCCCTTTTCATCGAGGTAGCGGCGAAGCGCACCCGCGCAGATCGCGAGGACGACGTCGTTCAACGTGCACCCGGTGATCTTCCGAATCGCCTTGACGCGATCGAGCTCGAGCAGCGCGGTGTTCCAGATGCGCTGACCCGTGATCGTGTGGTTGATCGGCGTGGGTGGCGCGGTCATCGGAACGGGAGGCGCTTCGACGCCTTTGTCTCGAACCCTGGCCGCGGCACGAAGCGCTTCGCTGATCTCGCCAGCGACTCTCCTGATCTCGGTCGGCTTCCCCATGATCTTGCGAGCGGTGTGCGAGAGCACCTCGAGCTCGTTCGGCACTGGCGGAACCGCGCGAGGGGGCGGCGCGTGAAAGACCTTGGGCTCCTTGGTCATGTCGAGCAGAACACTCATCATGTCGGCGCCGGAGACGCCATCGATCGCGGCATGGTGCACCTTGTTGATCAACGCCACCGAGCCGGGCGGCACCTGAGGAATCTGGTCGAGCCCTTCGACGAACGTCATCTCCCAAAGCGGCCGGGTGCGGTCCAAGGGCACACTGAAGATCCGGGCTGCAAGCCCGCGAAGCTCCTTCCAGCTGCCGGGGCTCGGAAGCGCGACGTGCTGAAGGTGCATGTCGAGGTTGAAGCCGGGATCTTCCACCCAATAGGGCTTGCCGATCCCGAACGGCACCAACACGAGCCGCTGCCGAAGCCGCGGAATTAAATGAACACGAGAGGCCATCGTCTCTCGGAAGCTCTCGTAGTTCATCGACCCCTCGAATACCAACACGCTGCCGACGTGCATCGGTTGGTGGGCGTCCTCGAGGTAGAGGAAGGACGAATCGAGACCGGTTAGGGGTTGCATCAGACGGCTAGCCTACACCCGGAAGCGGATCGATCTCCAGCCGCCCCTCTCAAGATTCGTCGAAAGTGCGATCGAGGTCCTTCAAAAGGCGCTTTTGCTCACGGGACAGGCGCTTGGGCACCTCGACCTCGACGACGCAGATCAAATTGCCACGTCCGCGCCCGTTGAGGCGAGGGACGCCGGCGCCACGAACGACGATCGTCTCGCCGGGTTGGATTCCGGACGGAATCTTCACAGTTTGCGTCGCGTCTTCATCCTCTTCGAGCGCCGGTACCTCCACCTTGGCGCCGAGGGCCGCCTGCGGATACGTCACCGGAAGATGGTGGACGAGGTCGAAGCCTTCCCGCTGAAAGTCTTCGTCGGGCTCGACATGAACCGTGACGTAGAGGTCGCCGGCTGGGCCGCCGCGCGAGCCCTCCTGACCCCGCCCACTCAGCCGAAGGCTCTGACCGGTGTCGACCCCCGAGGGGACGTTGATCTTCACGACACGCTCGACGTCGATTTGACCCCCGCCATCGCACTCGTCGCACATTTCCTTGGCTTGAGAGCCTCTGCCCCGGCAGGTCGGACACGTCGTCGTCATCACGAATGCGCCCTGCGCTCGTGCTACTTGGCCGCGGCCCCCGCACGTCGAGCAACCTTCGAGCTCGCCGTCCCTTGCCCCGGTCCCATGGCATGCCTCGCACGGTGAAGGATGTGAGAGGTCGACTTCACGGCTTGCGCCAAACGCCGCCTCGCGAAGCGACAAGCTCACGTCGGTGCGGATATCGGCGCCCCGGGCAGGCGCGTTGGGATCGCGGCGCCGCCTGCCAAAACCGCCAAAGCCGAAACCGCCGCCCCCGCCGAAGAGGTCCCCGAAAATGTCCTGGAACTGGCTGAACACGTCGCCGATGTCGCCGAACCCGGGTGCGCCGCCGCCGCCCAAGCCCGCATGCCCGAACCGGTCGTACATGTCCCGCTTCTGCGGATCACTCAACACGGCGTAGGCTTCGGCGCAGACTTTGAATTGCTCTTCGGCCTCGGGGTTGCCCGGGTTGCGGTCCGGATGAAGCTCGAGGGCCTTTTTTCGATAGGCCTTCTTCAGCTCGGTCACGGTGACTTCGCGGGAGACTTCGAGAACTTCGTAGTAGTCAGGCTTCGGCATGTGGGTCGCGGGTTGGTAGACGTGGGCAACATAAACACGGTGCCTAGACGGTCAAGGTGCGGAATTGGGCGCAAAACATGGTTCCCGAACCACATACACCACCGGAGGACGGCTCGCGACGGGCGTGCTCGCGATCGGGGCCCGCTCGGCCGTCTCCCTACGCCAACACACGTCTTGCCTCCCGCCCAATCGCTGTGCTGCCCATCCCGAGCCGTTCTCCTGCGGGCGCGACGTTGCTCCGAAAATTGCACC
>CP070713.1:1798266-1802660 GCA_020351445.1 Myxococcales bacterium | reverse complement strand
GGCCCCGGTTTTCATCACCGAGTTCCCCTGGGAGCTGTCTCCCCTCGCGCGGAGAAACGACGAGGACCCCGCTTATGTCGACCGCTTCGAGCTTTTTGTTCACGGACGCGAGCTGAGCAACGCCTTCAGCGAGCTCAATGATCCGGACGACCAAGCCGACCGGTTCGAGTCGCAGCTCCGGGCCCGCGAGCGCGGAGACGAAGAAGCGATGGACTTCGATGCCGACTTCATCCGCGCGCTCGCCCACGGCATGCCCCCCGCCGCCGGCTTCGGGCTCGGCGTGGACCGCCTCGTGATGCTCCTGTGTAACCAACCATCGATTCGCGACGTGCTCCTCTTCCCGCTGCTCCGTCCGGAGGCCGAATGAGCCGACCCCGGCCGCTTGGTTTCTGGACGGCGGTTTTGTGCGGCTTCGGGGTCTTGCATGCCGCGGCCGTGATTGTATTCGGCGCGACGAGCACCGTGTGGTTTCAGGCGTCGATCGAGGACGACCTGCTCTGGGTTCGTCTCGCGATCGCGTGGACGACCATGCAGCTCACATTGGCGTTGCTCAGCGCGGCGGTCTTTCAGCGCGCAGCCGGCCTTCCCCGTGGCACGCGCGGACGCGCCCGCACCGTCGGGTTGGCGATCACCGCCGCGCTGCACGCTGTGATCACTACCGCCTCCGCCGGCATCCTCTTGTGGGCCGCGCGCGTCTCGGTCGGACATGTCCTTGGCGGCACCGTGGCAAGTCTGCTCTTCGGCCTGACCCACCTCGCGTACTCCGATCTGGACCTTGCCTGGGTGCCCACGCTCTACCACACCGCGACGACCCTCCAGGCCATCAGCGCGGCCCTCGTCGTGATCCTCAGCATGTCGTGCTGGTTCCTGGTGCCGCCCGAGCGTCGTCAACGCTTTTGGTGGGGCTTCGATGCCGTGCTCGTGCTCGCCTTTGTCGCGGTCACGGTCCTATTCCCGCTGTCACCTTCTTCTGGGGACGATGTGAGCCTGGTTCGCGCGGTCATCCGGGTGAGCATCACGACCCTGTTTGCCATCCGGCTCGCCTTGCGCCTGGTCGGTCCTCTCCTTTCGGCGTTCGAGCGGATCGGCTTTCGCTCGATGGTCGCCGCGCGCCACCTTCGCGCCAAGAAGACCGGCTTCCTTGCCGCGAGCGGCACCTTGTCGATCCTCGCGGTCGCGGTCTCTTCTTGCATGCTGATCTCGGTGCTCAGCGTGATGGGCGGATTTCGGGCCGATCTCAAAAAGAAGATCCTCGGCAACCACGCACACATCGTGATCGACAAAGCATTCGAAGAGCTCGACGATTGGCAGCCCCTACTCCGGCAAACGCGCGAAACCGAGGGCGTGGTCGGCGCCACGCCCTTTCTTCAGGTCGAGGTCATGGTCTCGAGCCTTTCGAATCGCGCCGGCGCACTCCTTCGCGGCATCGATCCCGAAACCGTCTCGGACGTCACCGACCTCGCCCACAATCTGACCCATGGCAAGCTCGAATACCTAAAGCATCCGGAACGGATTCTCGACTCCGCGATCGACACCACCAAGGCAGGGCCCCTCGACGCGATGATCGGCGACGCCGAGCGCGCTGCAACCAGGGGCCTCCCGAGCGAGGCCAACGAAGATGTGATGCCGGGCCTCATCGTCGGACAGGAGCTTGCCCGAGCGCTTCGGCTCGTCGTGGGCGATCGCGTCACCGTGGTCTCCCCCCGGGGCGATCTCGGCCCCACCGGCCCCATCCCGAAAACCCGACCTTTCCGAATCGCCGGGATCTTCTACAGCGGGATGTATGAATACGACATGAAGCACGCCTACATCGATCTCGAGGTGGCCCAGCGCTTCCTACGGTCCGAAGGCCGGATCAGCGGCATCGAAGTGAAGGTCGAAGACGTGGAGCGCGCCCCCGCGATGGCCGCTGAGCTGGCGTCGACGATCGACCACGAGCAGCTCCGGGTACGCGATTGGAAGATGATGAACCAACAACTCTTCGGCGCCCTGGCACTCGAGAAGCTCGCCATGTTCATCACGCTCGGGATCGCGATCCTCATCGCAGGCTTCTCGGTCTTCGGCACCCTCACCCTCCTCGTTCAGGAAAAGCGCCGCGAGGTGGGCATCCTCAAGGCCATGGGAACGCCTGCGCGAGGGGTGATTCGGATCTTCGTGATCGAGGGTTTGCTGATCGGCGCCGCGGGCGGCCTGATGGGGCTGGGGCTTGGCTTCGTGCTCACCTTTGCAGCCGAACACTTTGGAATCCGAATGAATCCCGAGGTCTATTACATCGACAAGCTCCCGGTACACCTCGATCCCACCGAGTTCGCCCTGGTTGGCGCTGCAACGGTGGTGGTATGCCTGGCGGCAACTCTCTTTCCCGCGTATCAAGCGAGTCGAGTGCGGCCCGTCGACGCGCTCCGTTACGACTGACTACTCGCGCTTTCGATGACCGACCCACTCGTCACCGTGCAGAACGTGACCAAAACCTTCGAGCACGAAGGCCGGTCACTCGAAGTCCTCAAAGGGATCGATCTCGAAATTGGCAGCGGCGAGATGGTCACGATCGTCGGTCCATCGGGCGCCGGGAAGAGCACCTTGCTGCATCTCATAGGCACCCTCGACCTGCCCACCCAGGGTCGAATCCTTTACGAAGGTCAGGACGTCACCCGCCTCGGAAGCTCGGATCTCGCGGAGTTTCGAAACCAAAGCATCGGGTTTGTTTTCCAATTTCATCATCTGCTTCCGGAGTTCACCGCACTGGAGAACGTGATGATGCCGGGGCTGATTCAGGGCCGCCGGCGAATGGAGGAGCGGGCACGGCGGCTGCTCGACGAAGTGGGCCTCTCCGCTCGGCTCACCCATCGGCCTGGCGAGCTTTCGGGCGGCGAACAGCAGCGCGTGGCCTTGGCGCGGGCGCTCCTGATGGAGCCCAAGCTCGTGCTCGCTGATGAGCCTACCGGCAATCTCGACAGCCAGACGAGCGCTTCGGTGCAGTCGCTCTTCTTCGACTTGAACCGGCGGCACGGCATCACCTTCCTCATCGTGACCCACAGCCGTGACTTCGCCGCCAAGATGCCGAGGCAGGTTTCGATGAAAGACGGACGGATCGATTCGGACGAACGCCGCTCCCAACCCCTTGAAAACCAAGGAAAACCAACTTGACCCCCACATAGGGCACGGCTATAGCCGCCCGGATCGCTACCCCTCACAATGCGCCCTTCCGCCCCTGCCATAGCCCTGATGCTCGCAGGGCTCGCTTCCGTGGCGGGCGCGCAGAGTGGGGACAACATACCTGAGCCGCCACCCCCGGCGACACGGCCGGTGCGAACCTCTCCGCAGCCCCAGCAACCCCCGATGCCGATCACTCGGATACCGGAAGGCGAAGGCGAGGACTACGAGCCGGTCGAAGACCCAGATGCGGCGATCCGAGTCCCGCGCACGAGCTGTCACGGTAAGGAGATTCGCCGCGTCGTGGTGGTCGGTGCACGCCGGGTCGACCCGGATGACGTGCGGGCCACCATGAAGCTCCGCCGCGGGGACACCTGCACGGACCCGGCGGTCACCCGAGATGCGAAGGCGCTCTGGAACATGGCGTACTTCGATGACCTCCAGGTCGAATCCGACCCCCTCGGCGCCGGAATCAAGCTCACGATTCGCCTCGTCGAGCGCCCTGCCATCCGAAAGATCGTCTACAAGGGCAACGACGAAGTCGACGAGGACGACATCGACGAGACGATCACGCTCGAACCCGGGACGATTCTCTCGGTGCCCGACGTCGAAAAGCAAGCCGACGCGATGCGGCAGCTCTACTCCGAAGAGGGCTTCTTCCTCGCCGACATCGACTACGAGCTCAAGCGCGTTCCCGGCGACACCAACCAAGTCGACGTCATCTTCAAGATCGACGAGGGCGCCGAGGTCGAGGTGCGACGCATCAGCTTCGTCGGCAACGAGCAGCTCCCCGCCGCGGAGCTGCTGAAGATCATGCAAACCAACGAGACGGGAATGTTCTCGTTCCTGAGCGACCGAAACAAGTTCAGCCGCTCCGCATTCGACGAGGATCTGACCCGAGTGCAGGCTTGGTACTACGACAAGGGCTATCTCATGATGCGCCCGGGGCGCCCGACGGTCGAGCTCACCGCCGACCGCGCCTACGTCGACATCACCATTCCAGTCGAGGAAGGGCCACGCTTCCGGATTCGAAACTTCGACGTGATGGAGACCGACGGAGCCGGCAACGAGGTCGAGACCATCGCGCCCAAGGCGGACCTCCGCAAGATGGTGAAGCTCAAATCCGGCGACTGGTTCAGTAGGAGCAAGATCGCGGAGGGGATCGAAGGGATCAGCCGAACCTACCGCGACGCGGGCTACGCCCTGGTGGAGATGGTTCCCGGCACCGACCTCGACGAAGC
>CP070713.1:1793314-1798166 GCA_020351445.1 Myxococcales bacterium | reverse complement strand
TGGGAGCGATGGTCATCGAAATCGCGGAGCATGAGGCCCCCCTCGAACAGCTCGCCGATCGAGAAATCCCAACCCATTCGGCTCGAGAAGTTCGCCCCACGGTCGAGAATAAGCTCGCGAACGAGATCGGGCTCGCCAACCGCCAGTTGTACAAAGCCAAAGTATCCGTGCGTGAAATTCGGCCCGAACCGTTCCCGACGCGTCTGCAAGAAGCCGTGCATGTCGCGGAGCTGCTGAAAGGAGTCGCGAACCTGGTGCCTCCCGGCGTCACCCGGCAATCCCTCGACGTGGCGCGCCGGCATGGCCGGAAGGTCGACCGCATCCGAGAGTGGGGTCTCGCGAAGCGTTCGATGCATTGTGCCGCCATCGTGCGGACGTGCTACCGACTTCGCCTCCACCGCACAACGATAGCTGGGAACCCGACTGGTGTCAGCCCAGAGCAGACCTTCCTGGAGCAGAGCTTCCTAGGGCGAACCGCTGCCTAGCGAATGTAATAGCCCGAGACTCGAAAGACGCCGTCCTGGTCGCGCATGGGGGTGACGGTCTCGACGGCATCCACCTTGTTTTGAAACTTCGTTTGGTACTGGATGACGACGTACTCGCCGTCGGGCGCACCAGGGAGCTTCGTCGCGTACTCTGCGGAGGCAACTGTGCGGCTCAGCACCGGGCCTAAAGGGCCACGGACGCCAGCCACCTGTCTCTCCCATTGCTCCTTGGGAACCACGTTCCGGAAGTACGCGCACGCCCGCTCCCAACTGTCGCCGTAGCGCCCGGCGTCGACGACTTCGAGCCAGGCGTTGCTTGCTGCGATGCCTTCGTTCGTGGCTGCCCCACCTGACTTTTCTTTCGCGGTGCAGCCCATGACCATGATGCCGAGCAAACCGATCGTAATGAACACGTTTCGCATTAGAGAAACCTTTGCCAGGTTCAAGCTTGCCGGCAACCCGCACGGCGCTTTTCAGATGGGAGAGTACGCTAACGGCTTTCGATCATCTGCCCTCCGCGGGAATAGGAGGACGGCCGGGTGCGGGGATTGCCGCGTTCACGGCATGTTGAATACGTAGCTCTTCTCCTCGACGCGGCGGCTGATGCGCCAGCCGGCTTGGGTTCGACGGTACTCGTCGACGTACCAAAGGCCGACCATGAAGATGTGCGTCTTGTCGTCCGGCATCGAGATCTCCTGGGGGTTGAAGCACATGACGCGGCCGGTGGCGGTGTCGCCGTCGACCGTGATCTGCGCGTTGGCGTTGAGATGTTGATGGTTTGGGAACATCCCCATGACCTTGTGAAGGAACGCGATGATCTCGTCACGACCTCCAGCCGGCCCCCCGACCGCGCTGTAGTCGATGTGCGCATCCTCGGTGAACACGTCTCGAAGGTCATCGAAGCGCTTCTGGTCGATGACCGCAGAATAATTGTTGATCAGATCCTGGATCTCGAACCGATCCGACATCTCTTGCAGTGACAGGGTCATTTGGGGGTTCTCCTGGGGGTCACGACGACTTGCCTTCAACGGATGAGGCCGTCTGCCTTCATTTTCTTCGCGATGGTGGAGCTGACCGATTGGATGACCTCCCCGACGGAATCGGGGTTGACCGTCTGGGACCGCACAACCCACACCAGCATTTCGTCGCGGATCGAGTAGAGGGCTGTCTCCACGCTGTACTTGGTGTTCGTCCGATAATAGCCAGGATCGCTGTTGACCGCGTAAGCCTCGTTGTAGCCGGACATGTACTCATCGCTCGAGGTCGGAGGCTTCCCAGGAACGTACTCCACCTCATCGTCGACGCTTAGGAGGCGCGCGACCACAACTGCGTCGAAATTCCCCTGACTTACGGCCCTGAAGACATTCTTCGCCTCGAGCTTGTCATTGTCCGGGAACATCACCCAACTGGCCTCAGCCGTTGCGCCCTCGCCTTCGAGTGCCCGAACCATGTTGTCCTCGTAGAGTCGCCGATAGTCGGCATTCCTTCCCACGCCCATGACGAAGAGATTGCTGAACGGTTCGCCGGTGAAGTCGGGATTTCGCCAGACGACCGGTATGGTGGTCTTGGTCTGGCTTTTGCTGCATGCGCTCGCCGTTAGCACGGACAACGCCAAGACAGCTGCGCCGATGACAGCGGTTCTTCCAAACACCGGCGCGAAGGTAGTTGGCCTCAACGAACGACGCAAGCGGTGCGAAATCAGAGCGGGTGAAGAGATTCGGACTCTCGACCGCGACCTTGGGAGGTCACGCCTGATCCACTTGGCTTGCAGTCGGGCGAGAGATGAGGCTAAGTAGTACGGCTATGGCCCAGACAGCTCAACTCCGCTCCATCGAAGTCGTCGAAAACGAGGCGCAGCGCATCTTCAAAGTTCAGCGCGACGCCTACATTCGTGACCCGTATCCAACCCTCCAAGTGCGCAAGGAGCGCTTGCGCGCGCTCGAACGCATCTTGGTCGACAACACCGACGCCATCGTCGAGGCCATCCAACGGGATTTCGGCCATCGTTGCGCGGAGGAGTCGAAGATCCTCGAGATTTTTCCCTGCGTCGACGGCATCCGTGACACCGTGAAGAGGCTAGCTGGGTGGATGAAGCCTCAACGCCGGCATGTCTCAGTCCTGTTCGCAACCGGCTCCAACCAGGTCATTCCCCAACCCAAAGGGGTTGTTGGCATCGTCTCTCCGTGGAACTACCCGCTGTTCCTCACCATCGGTCCGCTCACCAGCATCTTGGCTGCCGGCAACCGCGCCATGATCAAAATGGCGAGCAACTCGCAGCACCTGTGCCGCCTGCTCGCCGACAAGTTCAGCGAGGTATACCCGGAAGACACCGTGGCGATCCTCCCGGGCGTTCGCTCCGGCGACTTCTCCACCCTCCCGTTCGATCATATGATCTTCACGGGCTCGGCAAACGTGGGGCGCACGGTCATGCGGTCGGCTGCCGACAACCTGACGCCGGTCACCCTGGAACTCGGGGGGAAGTCGCCGACCATTATCTGTGACGATTTCGATGTTGAAGAAGCTGCGTCCCGCATTCTCTACTCGAAATGCGTGAACGCCGGGCAAACCTGTCTCGCGCCGGACTATCTCTTCATTCCCGAAGGGGCGCAGGATCGATTCGTGGCCGCGGCTCAGCGCATCGTGCCCGAACGTTACCCGGACACGAACGACCCGAGCTACACGTCGATCATCGATGACAAGGCGTACAGGCGTCTGCGGATGACGCTCGACGATGCGCAATCCAAGGGCGCGACGCTGGTTCCGCTCGTGCCGGACGCTTCTTTCAACGACACGATGCGAAAGATCCCGCCTCATCTCGTGCTCGACGTGACCGACGACATGATGATCATGCAGGAAGAGATCTTCGGCCCACTCTACCCAGTGAAGACGTACCAAAACCTCGACGAGGTGATCGACTACATCACGACCCGGGACCGGCCGTTGGGATTCTACGTGTTCACCAATGACCGGGCGCGGAAGGACAAGCTCCTCTACAGCACCATCTCGGGCGGCGTAACCATCAACAACTGCATCTTGCACGTGGCACAGCACGACATGCCCTTTGGCGGCATTGGAGCAAGCGGTATGGGCCACTACCACGGACGCGAAGGCTTCATCGAGTTCAGCAAGCTGCGTCCGGTCTTCACCAACCCTCGGCTTTCGCTGCTGTCGCTTTTCTACCCACCATACACCGGGCGTCAGAACAAGCTCATCGACCTGCTCCTGAAGTGGAAGCCCTAGCGGGCCTCGCTGCTACTTTCCGAGCACGGACCAGAAGGCCGTTCCCACCCAGACGCGAAAAGCGAAGTCGACATCTGACGTGCGGTTTCCGATGCCGATGGCTGGCCCGAGCTCGAACAGGAAGAAAGGCGCCACCTTCGGAGCGGCGTTGATCTCGACGCCCATGCGGACCAAGAGCGGAATGATCCCCCAAGGGTCCACGCCTCGTGCGAACATCAGCGTAAAAGGGATCGTTCCTCCGGTGACCACGCTGACCCGGTCGTGCACGTCGACCGAAACCGGAACCGCCAGCTCAGCGCGTATGCCGCCCATGACGCGCTGATCGGGCTGAAAACCGGGAGGAGGAGGCACTGGGCCTCTGCCGCGATCGCTGCCCCCGACCATCGCGCCGGGCGTGAACCGAATTCCCACGTCGGTTGTGGCCTTGGCGTGCTTCCTCGTGTGGATGTGCCAGCGGAGCGGAGCGTTGAGCGCAAAACCGACGCTCACATCCGAGTACGCGCCCGACCAGTCCCCATACACCAACTCGGCGCCGAGGGCCCAGTCCAGCTTCCCTTGGCCCTTGTTCCACCATTCGTAGAACAGGCTCGGCCAGCCGACGCCGGTGTTGTGCACCATGTCGGACTCCAGCCGCTTCCCTCCGATGGTGGACTGCGGACCTGCAAGCGCAGTGCTCGACATGGCAAGCACCAAAACAAAAACGCCAATCGCTCTCATCGCACCCCCCTCGCGCTCCAGCAAACACACTCTACGATTCAGGGAGCTCGAGAGCAAAAGTATGGGACGGGAATGCCGCTCGCCGTGCCACTTCAGCGAGGCGAGCTCACCGTAGCAGTCCGAAGACTTCGCCTGGCCATCGAAGGCACGCGCGCACGCCTTCGCAAGCAGGGTATCGAGTTCCTAGATCGGGGAGGCGACTGGAATTCTCGAAGGGATCCACGCAGGCTGATAACTACGAACGCCCTGTGGGCTCTAGATCGGAATCGGCGTCAACCACCGTGAGCTGCGCGATCGAGATCCTTCAAGAAGCCCGCAAAGCCCTTGGTCAGCTGGCCATGGATCGCGAGGCGGCCCATGATCTGGCCGAGAAATCCAAACTTGGGCTGATAGCTGTAAACGACGGAGAC
>CP070713.1:1790228-1793214 GCA_020351445.1 Myxococcales bacterium | reverse complement strand
CTCCCCGCGATTGCGGGCGCTAGGCAAGCTTCGTAGCAAGCCACGCGTGTACGGATGGCGGGGCGCCCGAAACAAGACGTTGGTTTCCGCCTGCTCGACGATCTTCCCTGCGTACATGACGGCGATCTCGTGCGC
Source organism: Myxococcales bacterium (assembly GCA_020351445.1). Classification (GTDB taxonomy): domain Bacteria; phylum Myxococcota_A; class Polyangia; order Polyangiales; family Houyiibacteriaceae; genus SG8-38. The sequence goes on along the minus strand of CP070713.1, from coordinate 1,793,079 downwards.
GAACTCCGCCATGACGCCGAGGTCGTGGCTGATGAAGATGATGCTCATGCCGAGCTCTTCTTGCAGCGAACGGAGTAAATCCAAGATCTGCGCCTGAATCGTCACGTCGAGGGCGGTCGTGGGCTCGTCCGCGATCAAAAGGCGAGGCTCGCACGCGAGCGCCATCGCGATCATCGCGCGTTGCCTCATGCCGCCCGACAGCGTGTGCGGATAGGAGTCGATCCGCTGCGCAGGGGCTGGGATTCCGACCAAATCCAACAGCTCGATCGCGCGGGCCTTCGCGGCGCGACGGCTCATGCTCTGATGCAGCCGAATCGCCTCCACGATCTGTGAGCCAACCGTATACACGGGGTTGAGTGATGTCATCGGCTCCTGGAAGATCATCGAGATCTCGTTGCCCCGGAGGCTCCGCATCTCCGACTCGGAAAGCTGCAGGAGATCACGCCCCGCAAACAATGCCTCGCCGCCCTCGATGAAGCCGGGCGGGCTCGGGATCAAGCGCATGATCGACAACGCCGTCACACTCTTGCCGCAACCGCTCTCGCCAACGATGCCGAGCGTGCGCCCGGGAGACACGTCAAACGAGACGTCGTCGACGGCCCGCAAATAGCCCTCGTCGGTTTCGAACGCCGTGACCAAGTGGCGCAGGCTGAGCAGCGGTTCGGTCATGCGGCGCTACCTTAGCACCAGTCCGGAAATGCTCGGCTTTTCATGAGCAGGAAGCGAATTCGATCGACATGCCGGGGCTCGGCGCCTGCTGAAACGCCCCCTCTGGCACCTCGGGGTTCAGCGAGATCGACTTCACCCGAACCGACGTGTCGGCATCGTTGACCTGATCGACGAACCGTACGTTCGTCGGAAACGACTGGCCTTCGACATCGATGTAGTCGTCATAGGTTGCCTCCCAGCGCAGCGTCCCATCGGGGGCCCGCTCCGTGGACCGGCGCAGTGTCAATCGTTGCTCCTCGGGCGCTTTGCCACGGTCGGCGTCGTCCACGGAGAAGGCGACTTCCTGAGTCGTCCCATCGGCAGCCACCAGGGTCACGACGTAGAGCCCGTCGCGGCATTCCATGGATCGCTCGGTCGCTTCGATCATCGGGGTGTCGCCGGTGAGAAGCCGCAGGACGTTCCCGGCATCGACAGAGATTCCCAAGAGGCGCGCGATGTTCTCGGGACACGTCGGACCGTGTAGGAACAGGCCCTCACGCAAATCGCTCAGCTGGAAGCTATCCCCGTCGCTCGTCAACACGGCGGCCGGCCCGACCTGGGTCATCACATCGAAGCGGACTCGGTTCGGCCGCTGCAAAAACATCAGCACCGTGCCGCGAATGCGTCCGTTGCGGGCCCACTGGGTCACGCGGGCTTCGGCTTTGATCGACGTCCATCCGGCCTGCCGGCTCGCGTGGTCGTCAAGGGCCTTCGCAGCGTCGGTTCTCATTTGAACGGGGCACGCCGGTGCCGTCTTGCAACCGGCAGCGGCCAACGACAACAGGACCAACGCGGTGAGGCGCGCCGGCGTCACTAGTTGTTTTGCGCTCCCATGTCGATCCAATCCTCGACGACCTGGATGAGGGATCCAGCGATGCTCCCAGTAGGCGGCATCACGGTGCCGCAAACCTGAGTGTCGCGCATCTTCTCGATCATGAGCGAGTTCGGGGAATCGTTGGGAATGACCAGCGTACCCTGAGCTGCACACACACCGCCTGTGTAGGCCGAAACGTTGACCACCGCGGACCAGGATTCGGAGGCCCAGTCGGTCGTGTCGGTCGTATCGGAGCCCGTCAGGTTCAACGCCTCGAGGGCGGGCGCGCTCGCGCCGCCAGGGATGTCGCCGCCAAGCGGGTTGTTGGGATTCTGGTCAACGTTGTTGTTGGATGGACCGTGACAGCCAACGCAGGTCGTGAACATGATGCTCCAGTAGATCTCGCTCCACGCCGGTTCGGGAAGCTCGCCTTGCGGTCCCGTGTAGATGCAGATCTCGTCGTCCACGCTGGGACATGGTTGTAGCTCTTCTTGTACGGATGGCGGAATCTCGGTGCGCGCGACGACGGGCGCTTGACACGCAAGCCAGTTACGCACGATCTCCCGTGCTTCGCCGGATTCGATGGGAGGTAACTCAGAGCCGTCCGACTCGCGAAGCCACGGCGTCGAGTTGCGGACCCGTCGGCCGGCCTCGCCAGGCGGCATGGCGCTGGCTCGCATTTCCTGGATCATTCCCTCGGCCCAATCCCGAATGTTGCTCTGGTTGCCATGCAGGCGGCGCAGGCGCTGACAGTACGTGTCGGTTTGACCGCCTTCACAGCTTGGGGGCGAAGCACAAGCCGCGTCGGCGGCCTCGTTGCAAGCGAGCCCCACGTCGAAGTCCAGCTGAGCGGGGACGCCGATCCGGTCGGCCCCGACGGCGGCTGGCGAATGACAGAAGGCGCCGTCCCCGCAAGTCGATTGAACGAGGGCCTGGCCCTCGTACATCGGCAGGCCGTCAGTGATGCGATACGCGATGTCGAACGCCGCTGGCCCGTCGATCGGAACTCCGTCGGGGGTTTGGCCGTCGAGGTTGCAGTCGCCGAGGTCGCGCTTGCAGCCCACAACACTCGTGAGGAGGATTAGAAGAGAACAAGCAAGAGCGCGGCCGCTAAGCATTTGAGCGGGAAATTGCTTCTGATGCCCGATGGAGTCAAGGAAGACGCGCCGAGGAGCTCACGCCGCGGGTCGGAGGTGCTCCAGGCGGTCGCGGAGTTTCTGACGGGCCCTGACCTCGAGCTGACGGACCCGCTCCTTGCTGACGCCCATCTCCCGGCCCAGCGCCTCCAGTGTGCAGGGCTCGTCGGAAAGAATGCGCGCCTCCACGATG
>CP070713.1:1785476-1790128 GCA_020351445.1 Myxococcales bacterium | reverse complement strand
GTCCATCTCGGTGCGGCCTGCGTCCTCGGGGCTGAACTCGACGTCTTCACAGAAGCTCCGCGCATATGAGACCATCTCGCCGATCACCGCGAGCACCTGGTCCTTGGTCATGCGGAGCTTGTGCTCCCGATGGATCGGGGACGTGGCGATGAAAGTATGGATCCGCCCGTGCTTTGCGGGTGCAATTGCCTCCGCGGCCTTGTCGATGTCGGGCTTGTGAGCCCGAGCCAAGCTACAAATCGTCGGCGGCTCGGGGACTGGCCGGCCCTCGACGCCCGTCACGCCCACTGCCTCGGCGATGGTTTTCACCGCTCGCAAGTCGTCGGGGGAAGCCGCAGCAAAGCCAGCTTCGATGACATCTACACCCAGCCGCGATAGGGTCTTCGCCACCTCTAGCTTCTCCGACGAGGTCATCGTCGCGCCAGGTGATTGCTCTCCATCTCGGAGCGTTGTGTCGAAGATCCGTACGTGATCGGGTTGCATGATTCATTCTCCCGACGCCGCGACCGGCGGCGCCTGACTTACTCTCCCTGTTTGATTTCTACCGGGTCGACGAAAGGCATCATCGACCGAAGCTTCGCGCCGACCTGCTCGATCGGTTGTTCCTGTTCAGCGCGCCGGATCGCGTTGAATTCCGGCCGCCCGTTCTTGTTCTCTTCGATCCAGCGCTTGGCAAACGTGCCGTCCTGAATCTCTGTGAGAATCTGCTTCATCGCCTTCTTGCTCTCTTCGCCGATGATGCGGGGGCCACTCACGTAGTCGCCCCACTCGGCGGTATTCGACACCGAGTAGCGCATGTAGTTGAGGCCGCCACGGTACATCAGGTCAACGATGAGCTTCAGCTCGTGCAGGCACTCGAAGTACGCAAGCTCGGGCTGATAACCAGCCTCGACCAGCGTCTCGAAGCCCGCCTTCACGAGCTCCGATGCGCCGCCACACAGAACGGCTTGCTCGCCGAAGAGGTCCGTTTCGGTCTCCTCCGTGAAGGTCGTCGTCAACACCCCAGCGCGCGCACAGCCAATCCCAGCGGCGTACGACATCGCAGCCGCGTCCGCTTGGCCGGTCGCGTCCTGATGAACCGCCAGAAGCGCCGGGACTCCGCCGCCCTCTTGGTAGGTCTCCCGCACGCGGTGGCCTGGGCTCTTCGGGGCGACCATTGTGACATCGACGTCCTTCGGTGGTTCGATCGTGCCATACCGAATGTTGAACCCGTGAGCGAACATCAGCATGTTCCCCGCCTCGAGGTTGGGCGCGATGTGCTCTTCGTAGATGGCGGGCTGCGCCGTGTCGGGCGCCAAGATCATGATCACGTCGGCTTCCTTGGCTGCGTCGCTCACCGACTTCACCGCAAGCCCGGCCGCCTCGGCCTTGGCTTTGCTCTTGCTGCCTTCCTGCAAGCCGACGCGCACGTCCACGCCGCTCTCCTTCAAGTTGAGCGAATGGGCATGGCCCTGGGAGCCGTAGCCGATGATCGCCACCTTCTTGCCTCGAATCAACGAGAGGTCGGCGTCCTTCTCATATCGAATCTGGGTCATGTGTCTCTCTACTTCTCCAAATGGGGTTATGCCGCTGAGCTGCGGGAGGCAGGCACCGTGGGGTGGGCGAGATCGTGCTTCTCGACGCCGCGGGTCATCGCGACCGTGCCGGTCTGCACCAACTCCAGAATACCAAAGGGTCTGAGAACCGAGACGAGGCCTTCCACCTTGTCTTGAGGGCCCGTGATCTCGATCGTGACTCGGTCGGGCGACATGTCGATCGCCCGTGCGCGAAACACGTCGCAGATCTTGAGGACTTCGTCGCGCTGCTCGCGATTGCAGTTGACCTTGATCAACGCGAGCACGCGATTGATCGTCTGCTTGTGGGTGATGTCATCGACCCACAGGACGTTGACCATCTTGTAGAGGTTGGCTTCGATGCGCTTGGCTTTGTTTTCGTCGGCATCGCAAACGATGGTCATCCGCGACACGCCGGGCTCCTGCGTGGCGCCGACGTTGAGCGAATCGATGTTGAAGCTGCGGCGGCGAAACAACGAGGCCACGCGGTTCAATACGCCGGGCTTGTCCTCGACGAAGACTGCAAAGGTTCGTTTGACGGACTGGGACATCACTCGTCCTCCCCTGTTTCGAAGATCGGGTTGTGGCTGTGGCTGCCAGGCTTGTGGGGCCGCTCGATCATCTCGTGGAGATTCGCGCCCGCCGGCACCATCGGGTAGACGGAGTCTTCCTGCTCCACGCGGAAGTCGATGACCACGGTGCCTTCGGTGGCTTCGGCCTTCCGCACCGCATCTTCGACCTCCGACCGCTTCTCGACGCGGATTCCGGTCAAGGCATGCGCTTCTGCGATCTTCACGAAATCCGGGCTGAGGAGCGGCGTGGCGACGTAGCGGCCGCCGAAGAAGAACTCCTGCCACTGACGCACCATGCCGAGGAACCCATTGTTGATGATCGCGACGTTGACCTTGATGCCTTCTTGGGCGCAGGTGGAGAGCTCGGCCTGCGTCATCTGGAAGCCGCCATCGCCGCAGATGACCCACACAGAGTCGCCGGGCTGCGCGAACTTCGCGCCGATCCCGGCAGGCAGGGCAAAGCCCATCGTGCCGAGGCCGCCGGAGGTGATCAGCTTCCGCGGGTAGTCGTGCTTGTAGTACTGCGCCTCCCACATCTGGTGCTGACCGACGTCGGTGACGACGAGCGCTTTGCCTTCGGTGAAGCGGTACAGGTCGTGAATTACGTGAGCGGCGTAGAGCTTGCCGAGGTCCGGTAGGTTCTTGATGTCTCTGACCGCAGAGTCGCCCTTGATTTGGTCGATGTACGCCAACCAGTCGGGGCGGTCGCACTTGTCGACATGGGGGAGCAGCTCCTGCAGGACAGCGCGCGCGTCGCCGACGATCGGCACGTCGGCGTGAACGTTCTTGTTGATCTCCGCCGGGTCGAGCTCGACGTGGATCTTCTTTGCATTGGGGGCGTACGTCTTGAGGTTGCCCGTCACGCGGTCGTCGAACCGCATGCCGACCGCCATGATCAAATCGGCATCCTGGATGGCCTTGTTGACCCAAGTCTCCCCGTGCATTCCCATCATGCCGAGGTTGCGGGGATGGTTGGCCGGGAAACCGCCGAGGCCGAGTAGGGTGCAGGCCACGGGGATGTTTGTTTTTTCGACGAACTTCATCAAGGCTTCCGTCCCCTGCGACTTGATGATGCCGTGCCCCGCAAAGATGATCGGACGCTTGGCGTTCTTGATCAGCTCCACCGCTTCCTCGAGTTGCTCGGCGAGCGGGGCGTAGTCCGGGCGGTAGCCGGGGAGCACGATTTCCTCGTCGCTCCACTCCAACACGCAGCTTTGCTGCTGCGCGTCCTTGGTGATGTCGACGACGACCGGTCCGGGTCTGCCGGAGCGTGCGATGTAAAACGCCTCGCGGATGGTCGGCGCGATCTGCTCCGCGTTCGTCACCAGATAGTTGTGCTTGGTCACCGGGATGGTGCAGCCCGTGATGTCGGTCTCCTGGAACGCATCGCTCCCGATCAGGGCCGACGGGACCTGCCCCGTGATGCAGACCATCGGAATCGAGTCGAGCATGGCCGTCGCGATGCCGGTGACCAGGTTGGTCGCACCCGGGCCCGAAGTCGCAATGCAAACGCCCACTTGCCCCGACGCGCGGGCGTAGCCGTCGGCCATGTGCGAAGCGCCTTGCTCGTGGCGCGTGAGCACGTGGTGGATCGGGTACTCGATCATCGCGTCGTAGGCGGGCATGATCGCGCCGCCCGGATAACCGAAGCAGACCTCGACCCCCTCGCGCACGAGCGCTTCCCAAATGATGTGGGCTCCGGAAAGCGATTCGCCGAGGCGATTCTTGAGCTTGGGATTGGCGGGTGTCACGAGGGTCTCCTTGGTTGCTGGCTGGCTCCAACTACTGGATTCGACGCGGCATTCAAGCGGCGCGCACCCAACAAAAAAGGCGCCGGGTCGATCGATGACCGGGCACCTTCGGAGTGGGCGAATTCCGGCATGCCCGGGGCCTGCCGGCTATCTGTAGTTTTGCGATGTGAGTGTCTATTCATGCGTTCTAGGCAACAAAAAAGCCCCCGCACGCTCGATGCGGGGGCCAGAAACTGAGTGAGTGGGTGTGTGGGTGGTCCTGGTCCCCGCCTATGCCTGTGTAACTAGCAGGAGGCTAATAATGAGGCTGACTACAACCACAACACCACCGAGCAGGCTCGCGCGACGCGCGTCCATCCCAGCAGTCATAGCAGTCGGGTACTGAACCATTATCCGCCCATTCTGCTGCCAACCCCCCCCATGGTCAAGCGGGACACTCTCCACCCCCCTAACCCCAGACAACCACACACCTTCTCAGGCAAAGATCGCAGCGGCTACCTGCCATAGTTTCCGCGCTGGCACCCATCTGTGGAAATGAGTCGCTGCGATCTTTGGGCTAGAAGAGCTCTAGTTTCGCGTAGTTGAGGGGGCGGAGAGTGTCCCCTTCCAGTTCCAGTACCAGTTGGGTGGTGGGGTGGCAGTAGGGGCCGGGGGCGTTGGCGGGGATGTTTCGCTCGATGGCGATCACTTGTCGGTTTGCCGACAGGTAGATGACGTCGATGGGGAAGGGGACGCCGGCGTTCGTGATGCAAACTCGGCCTTCTTCGGGGAAGACG
>CP070713.1:1775919-1785376 GCA_020351445.1 Myxococcales bacterium | reverse complement strand
GACCGCACCCCCTCGAGCTCTGTCGGCGTGTAGCCGCCACGGTCGACGAAGTAGTTGGGGAGCGCATTACCGACAATGTCGATGCAAGGATCGAATAGAAGCTCCTGCTTGAGGATGTACCGAACTCGAAGACGATGGGGACGCTGGACGTACACACAGGGGAGCAACGTATCCAAAATGCTCGCGTGCCGAATGAGTAGAATCGACGGCCCGGGAACAGCGCAATCTGCTCCATCGACCACGATGTTCAATTGGAGAAGTCTTTGCGCGACTCCGAGAGTGACACTCGCCCACCATGCTTGCAGCCCATAGAGGCGTTCTAACCGATCTTCTGCACGGGGCCGCGTGATGAACGTCAAGGCAATGAGCATTAGTGCTATCAGCTCGAGGCTGAAGTAGAACCAGGCAAAGGCCAGAAGCCGTAGCAAAATGAACGCGCGCCGGCGGACCACACCGATCAACAAGCCGACCAAGAGCCAAACCGGACTGAGTAGGGTGAGTAGCAGCCACGCGATGACGTAAATGGAAATCGTCACCATACGTCGGCGAACCGGGACGCCTTTTGGTGGTTTGACCATGGCGCGAGGCTATCCGGGTTTCCCAAAGTCGGACACCGATCCGAACCAGCCGCTGAGCTCTGCCAATTGTTCCCAAAGCGCCGTGCGCTCCGCTTCCGTCTCTTTCGTGCCCGGGAGCCGATGTGTCGGGCGTGGCCTTCGATCGTGCCAGAACTGGCCGGTCGAGTGGCCAGCTTCATCCGAAGCGCAGAGCCAGACGATCGTGTCGGCGCCCTGTGCAGGCGTCCGTAACAACGGTTTGGTGAGCTTGTAGAACCGAGGCAGTGACGCCGAGACACCCGGTGTATCGGCCCAACCCGGGTGCATCGAATGGACGACGACACCACACCCCCGGAGCGCGTCCGCCCAAAGCTCACTGAGAATGACCTGGGCGCGCTTGGTGCGGGCGTAGGCGACCGCACCGTCGTATCGGTCGTGCTTCATTTGCAAATCGTCTACCCGAATGCGCTGAGTGTACATGCCTCCGGAGGAGACATTGACGATTCGTGCGGGCGCCTCGAGCTTCCCGATCAACAGGTTCGTCAGCAGGAAGTGGCTCAAGAGGTTGGTGGCGAACGTCTTCTCGAACCCGTCCTCGGTCTCGACGCGTTCGGGGAGTAGAACCCCGGCATTGTTAACCAGGATATGAACCGGTGCCTCGATTCGCGCGGCAAGAGCCCGGACCTCGTCCATCGAGCTCAAGTCGGCAATCTCGGGGAGCACCTTCGGGTTGCTGGTTTCCTGCTGGATGTCTTCGGCGACCGCCTGGGTCTTGTCCGGGTTCCGACCAACCAGTACGACCGTAGCGCCGAGGCGGGCAAGCGCCGAGGCCGTTTCACGCCCAAGGCCCGAGGTTGCACCAGTGATCACCGCAACCCGACCGCTCAAATCGGTATCGATTGCAGAGTGAGGCCGCAACCGATATCCAAGCCTCGTATAACCGACAACGGATTTGTCCAGTATCGAGTCCAGCATCACAGGCTCCTAAGGCCCGCGCATTCACTCGGCAACATCGGTCGGGAACAATGCGCTCGAGTGCAGCGTTCAGGTCCTCATCGCGCCGGAGTCGACAATTTGGAGGGGTGATCCATCGCTGTTAGCTTCCCGGAGGGCGTTATCCATGCGGGCGAAACCAGTTTTCTGGGGGGCGGCGATCGTCGGTCTGTTGACCGCGGTGTGCCCTTTGCCGCGTGCGCTCGGACAGACCCAGGCGCCGTCTGGGGTCGGGGGCGTGGCTGATCCGACGCTCATACCCACGGAGGACACGCTCGAGACGACGTACGGGTTGGCAATGGGCTCCGGGTCGCGTGCCGGGGCGAGCGGGATCTCCGCGCTCGCGTACAACACCTCGAACATGGCGGCCGTTTCGACCTACCACGTGGAAGCGTTCTCTCAGATCGTTCCTGGTAGCAAGAGCAACGGCGGCACGTACTGGACGATCGGCAGCTCCGTGGCGGACTCGACCACCGCCAAGAAGCTCGCCATGGGGACGAGCTTCCGCGGCGTATTCAGCGGCGAAAACCGACGGTATAGCGGCTGGGATTGGCGCTCTGGCATCGGGGTTCAAGCGATCCCGCAACTCGGCATTGGCCTCGGTTTTCGTTGGGGGCGGCTAAACGCCGACCGCTTCGAAGGTCAGCGGCTCGGTCCCTCGTTCGACGGCATCACCCTCGATGCGTCGATCACGATCACCCCGATCCCATGGATCAAAGTCGCCGGTCTCGGCTACAACCTGATCAAGACCTACTCCCCACTCGCTCCTCAGATGGCCGGCGGCAGCGTGTCCCTGACGCCGGTGGAGAGCTTCAGCATCGGGGGCGACATGCTGTTCGACTTCACGACGTTCCAGAAGACCGAGCTGATCGCGGGTGTAGGAATGACCTATGTCGCGGGCGAGATGGTCCCACTCCGCTTTGGCTACCGTCGAGACAACGGCCGCAATCTCAACCAAATCACCGCGGGCGCGGGTTTCAACAAGGGCAAGGTCGGCGTTGAGGCGGCGCTGCGGCAAGACATCGGCGGACGCAAGGAGAGCTATCTCCTCTTCATGTTCCGGTTCGTCGTGCAGTAGCGCCTACTTCTTGCGGCGCGTGAGGCTGAAATGAACGAGCCCGGGCATGTGTCGGCCTGCAAACGCACCCGCCTTGCCGTGAGCCGTGAAGGTGTAATCGCGCTTCCGCTTTTCGATCGCGTCGACCATCACGCGTGCTGCCCGGTCCCCAGGCCATAACAGGCTCTTGGGGCGCCGATCTTCGCGTGTCGGATCGAAACGCCCCTGGTTGTCGACCTGGCCGAGCTCGCTTTCGATGTAGCCGGGGTAGATCGTGGTGCAGGTCACGCCGCTTCCGTGGAGCTCGACGGAAAGGGCCTGCCCAATGGCACGCACGGCGTACTTCGATGCAGCGTATGCACCGACACGAGGCGACGGCATCATCGATGCGATACTGCCCACGAGAACCAGACGCCCCTTGCGTTCGCGCAGGTGCGGGATGGCATAGCGCGCAGTCATAGCAGCGCCGATTACGTTGACGTCCAGCTGGCGCCGCCAGTCGGCAGCCGAAAGCTTCTCGATCCGTCCTGCCACGGCAAAACCCGCGTTGGCGATAGCGACATCGAGCCCGCCCAAGGTTCGAACGACCTTCCGGACCGCCTCGGCCACCGAGGCTTCGTCCGTGACGTCGCACCGGACGGCAAGCCCCTTTGCCCCTTTCGCCTCGAGCTCTTCCACCACCTCGCGGAGCCGCTCCTCACGGCGTCCCGATACGGCCACGATGGCGCCTTCCTTGGCGAAAGCCGACGCCAGCGCACGGCCGATCCCACTGCCTCCACCGGTGATCCAAACGACCTTGTTGTCGAAACGCTTGGCCATAGTCTGCGCGTAGCAGCTCCCCGGGACGACCGCCACGGGCGCAAGGAGGGCGCTATTCAGCCGTCGTGTCCGCTGCCTCGTCGGCGGCGGCAGCGCCAGGGTCGGTGGCCCACCGTTTGATCGGCCCAAACCAACTCGATGCGCGCGCGGCCAGGTCCACGTCGAGCCGGTAGAGGCAGGGCACCACCAATAGCGTCAGCAGTGTCGAAAACGTCAGGCCGTACACGATCACCTGAGCCATCGGCGCGAGATGCGGGAGGCTTTCGGTTGCAAGTGACAGGGGAAAAAGCCCCGCGATCGTCGTGACGCTGGTCAAAAAGATGGGCCTCAGGCGCAGGAGTCCAGACTCGACGATCGCTTCGTCGAGTGCCATCCCGCGATCTCGGCGTTTGTTGATGAAGTCCACTAGCACTAGCGAGTCGTTGACGACGATTCCGGTGAGCCCGACCACGCCGACCAGGGCGATCAACCCAATGGGTTTGGCGCTCAGCAAGAATCCCGCCGTCACACCGATGAGCGCGAGCGGAATCGCTGCCATCACTACTGTCGGTTGCGAAAAGCTCTTAAACTGGGTCGCCAGGATCGTGTAGATCAGCAACATCGCGACGATGAACGCTCGGAGCAGCGAGTCGACCGACTCCTGAGTCTCCTCGAACTGGCCCCCGAATTCGAACCGGATGTCAGGGTTCGCGGCCGCCAACGAGCCGAGATTCTTCTGGAGCGTCGAGTTCACCTCTCCGCTGTTGGTCACGTCCTCGTCGATGTGTGAAAGCACGCTAACGACCCGTTTCTGTTGATAGTGGCGGATCGCGCCGGGCCCTCGGCTGTGCGAGATGTCCGCGATCTCACGGATTGCGACCTCGTCGCCATTCGGTGCGATCAGCTGCAACGAGGCAATACGGGCCGGGTCCTTCTGCACGTCTTCTCGTAGCTGCACGACGATATCGATCTCGTCATCGCCTTCGCGCAAGGTCGACGCAGGCGTCGCACCAAAAGCGCTTCGCAGCCAAGCGCTCACCATCTCCGGCGTGAGGCCATGAAGGGCAGCGCGCTGCTCGTCGACTTTGATCTGAAGCTCTTGCTTGCCGAGCTCGTAGTCGTGGTTTGAATTGCGAGTTCCTCGGGTGACGCGGACCTCGGCGAGCACCTGCTCGGCGAGCTCGACGAGCCGCTCATAATCCTCGCCCTGTATGCGCACCGCAACGGGGGCTCCTCTCGGCGGCCCGGGTCTGACTTCGACGACCTCGAGCCGCGAGGGGCCGACGACGTCGTCATAGAGTCCACTCACTTGGGTCACCAAATCGCGACCTGCGCGGAGGCTGCTGCGCTCGGTTGCCGGCACGACAAAAACCGTGACCATGCCGAGGTGATCGCCGGAGCTAAACCCCATGTCCGTCCGGGTCATCCCACGAACGGCCACGGTGGCTTCCACGTCTGGACTGTCGAGCTCCAAGATCCGTGCATCGAGCTTGGCGAGGAGGGCTTCGGTTTCCTCTTTCGAGGCGTCCGTCGGCATGTGGACCCGAACGTCGAACATGTCCGGGTCGCCCTCCGTCAAGAGGATCACGTCTTTGAAGGTGAACGCCACCCCGATCATCAAGGCGCACAGGGCGTACGCGCCAAACACGACCGTGCCGCGGCGCCGAAGTGACCAGCGGAGAATCCGTTCGTAGGCGTTCAAGATGCGCGCACTTGCCCGCTGCAGCCGTGTTTTCGGCGGCCCCGATTCGGCGGTTTTCAGCTCCGAAATCCTTCCAAAATCGGCCATGTGGCTCGGCAGGACGAACATCGCTTCGATCAGCGACGCAGCGAGAGAGGCCACGACCACCTTGGGAATGATCGCGAAGGCTGTCCCGAGAACGCCTTCCATGAGGAGTAGGGGCAAGAACGCGGCCCAACTGGTCAACGTCGATGAGACCACCGGCCAGAAGACCTCTTGGGTACCGATGACGGCGGCCTGTCGCCTCGGCATCCCCTCCTCCATGTGCCGGTAGATATTCTCGATGATGATGATCGCGTCGTCGACCACGACGCCCAAGCACAGGATCAACGCCATCAGCGACATCATGTTGATCGTGATGCCCATCATGTACATTGCGATGATCGCACCGGCCAAGGCGACGGGAAGCCCGATCGCAGCCATCGTGGCGTTCCGCGCCCCGATTGCCACCCAGAGGAGAAGCAAGACGAGCAAGAGCCCCACCGCGGCGTTCATGTAAAGCGTGCCGAGCGAGTGCTTGACCTCGGCCGCAGCATCGCCGAACAAATCGATGGTCACCCCGGGCGGGAGCGTCGGGCGCAAACGATCGACCAACGCATGCACGTCCTCGCTGATCAGCACGCTGTCGGCTTGCTCTTCTTTTCGAACGGTGAGGACGATCGCCGGCTCGCCATTCACGCGCCCGCTGAACTTGCCGGGCGCAAATGTGTCTCTCACCTCGGCCACATCGCCCACGCGAACCGAACCGCCGCGCGAGTCCGGGCGAATCACCACGTTTGCCAAGTCTTCGACGTCGTTGACGCGCGTCATGCCGCGCACGAGCCGGGCGTCATCCTCACCCTTGGTCGTCCCAGCGGGTACGTTGGCTGCCCTGAAGCGGAGGACCTCGGTCACCGCGGTGAGAGGAAGCTGGTAGGCGGCAAGCCGGTCAGGGTGTACGTCGACCCGGAATTCCCGGTCCCGAATGCCGTTGCGCCACGTTCCCGAGACTCCGGGCACGCGCTCGATCCGATCGGCCAGGTCTTTGCCCACCCGGCGCAGCACGACCTCCGGGACCTCTCCACGGACGGCGACAGCAATGGTCGGAAAGTCGACTTTCACCTCGCGAACGACGGGGCGCTCGGCATCGATCGGCAAGTCATCGATGCGATTGATCTCGTTCGAGACCTCCATAATTGCGCTCGTGATATCTTCGACGTCGGAGTCGAACTTGAAGCTCACGTACGAGACGCCTTCTTTCGAAGCACTCCAAATCTCTTCGACCTTGTCGACGTCACCGACGCCATTCTCGACGGGGATCGTGATCAGCTGCTCGATCTCCTCGGGCGACGCACCCACGTAAACCGTCGTGACCGTGCCCCAACCAGTTGGTAGCATCGGCAACGATTCCCGATGCATGACGCCCATCACCAAAGCGCCGATCATGACCATCGAGATCGCCACGAGATTGACGAGCACGGGTTGGCGTACCGCAAAGGAAGGAATGCTCATGGCTCTTCCACGACCTGGACTTTCGAGCCATCGACCACTCGGGTGACCCCCTTGATCACGACCGTCTCGCCTGGCTCGATGCCCTCCGTCACCTCGGCGAAGCCGGCACGGACCGGCCCGAGCTCGATCGCTCGCCGTCGCGCGATCCCGTCTTCGATGACGTAGACGTGTTGGCTGCCAAAGCGCTCAAACACCCCGTCGAGGGGCACCCGCATAACCATCTTTGGCTCGCCGGTTTCCACGGAGAATCGGGCCACCAAGCCCGGGCGGAGGCGCCCGCGGTGGTCGTCGAGCTCGATCTCCACCGGCAGGCGTCGGGTGCGTGGGTCGATGACCTCGCCCACCCGAGCGACCTTGCCCGTGAATGCCTCCCCAGGACGCGCATAGACCGAGATGACCGCCGACGAGCCCACCGACACGTCGATCGCCTCCCGTGGGTCCAGCAGGACCCGGGCTTTCAGCAGGCTCGTGTCGGCCAACGTGAGCAGGGGGCTTCCTGGGGCGAGGTACTCGCCGAGCTCAACCGTTCGCTCGACGACCGTTCCACCGAACGGAGCGCGCACGACCGCGTCGGTGAGGCCGCGGCGAGCGAGTCGAGCCTCGGCACGGGCCGCATCGCGAGCAGCCGACGCCAGGCGGACCGCATCCTCGGCGTCGTCGAGGCGTTGCTCGGGCAGACCTCCGGTCTGTACGAGCTTCCTGGTTCGACCGCGCTCGCGCTCGGCTTGGGCCAGCCTCGCCTCGCTCTGCGCAACCGCCGCGTTTGCAGCCTGCGTCGCGGAGGCTGGACGACCTACATCGAGGCGTAGAAGCACCTCTCCCTCCTCGACGCGGTCACCTGCTTCGACCAACACCGCCACAACGCGTCCTGCCGTCTCGGACCGCATGTTCGATTGCCGATTCGCCAGAATCTCGGCAGTTGCCATCGAGGTTGGCGTCACGGCCTCTGGTGCAATGGTCGCGGCGTAAACTGGTGGTGGAGGAGCCTCGGTAGCGGCCGGTGCTGTTCCCGTGCAGCCGACCACGGCGGCCGCCAAGGACACCAAGCGCCCCAAGGAGCACCATGGAGACGAGGGAAGCGTCACCAAAGAACCCTGTGTGTGGATCATTCCTTGGGCAAGAAGAAAAAAGCCCGAAAAAAGCCCCGTGTGCTCTCAGCGCACGGCGGCGCAGGCATTGCTCAGGCAAAGCGCGTCAGGCCGCTCCTCGGTGGTGACGCCGAGAATTACGCGCTCGCCTTCGTTCCAGCCACGGACGATCAGCGTGTCGCCTGGAAAAACCACGCTGCTGAATTGCCCGCGAAGCGTCCTCAGCTTGTCGGCGTCGCCCCCACACGCTCCTTTCACGACCGCTCTGCCGGCGTACCCGTAGGTGCACAACCCATGGAGGATCGGCTTCTCGAAACCCGCCTCTATGGCGAAATCCGGGTCGGCATGGAGTGGGTTGTAGTCGCCGCTCAGTCGGTACAGGAGCGCCTGAGTGGGCGCGACGAGGTCGCGGGTTTCGAAATCGGGCTCGCGTTCCGGCAGCACCACGCGTTCGGTCTTTGGTGGACGGTCTCCGCCGAAACCGCCGTCGAACCGCAACAGCAGCGTCACCTCGCCTCGGATGATCAGGTCGTGGTCTTCGTCGTATGCATCGATCTCAAAAACCGAAAACGCCATCCGTTTCAGATCGTACAAGCCGGTGACCCGGCCCGTGACCCGCAATCGTGCGTTCGGGCGTAGCGGCTTGAACACGTCCATCTGCTGGGCGTGGTGGACCATGCCGCGCCGATCGCAGCCGATTCGATCGACGAGGGCGTCGAAGGCGGCGAACGTGGGGATGGTGCAAAACGTCGGGAGCACCTTCGGGCCCCGACCCTCGTACAGATAGTCGAGCTCCTCCTCCGGTGACGCCCCTACGCCGAGCGCGTATACAACCGTGTCACGCCAAGTGTAGTTGAACTCGATCGGCGGGGTCTCGTAGCCCAAGCTCTGCGGGTCGATAGCCATATCGATAGCCCCGAGTAGAGCGCCTGTCGGAAGGGATGGCAATCCGGCGCCCCGAAGCATACAGTTCGGTGTGCCAAAAAAGTTGAAACGAGTTGCCCTTGTTTTTTCGGGCGGGCCAGCGCCGGCAGCCAACGCCGTCATTGCAGCGACTGCGACTTCCTTTCTGGAAGCCGGCATCGAAGTGCTCGGCATCTTTCACGGCTACACCAATCTTCAGGAATACGACCCCGCCACCCACCCCATGATTGCGACCGAGCACTACCGATCGCTCACGCCGGACGACATTCGCGGGATCCGCAACACCCGGGGCATCATCATCGGAACCGCGCGCGTCAATCCGGGCGCAGCGATCGAGACCCCCTCCGACATCCTCGACCCCGAAAAGACCGAGCGCCTCGCGAGAATCTACCACGCCCTAGCGGACCTCGGCGCCGACGCGATGATCTCGATCGGCGGCGACGACACTCTCAAGACGGCGAACTTCCTTTACGAGTACCAGCGCCACCATGTCGCCGAAGCAAATCGCATTCGCATCGTCCATTTGCCCAAAACGATAGATAACGATTATCGCGGCATCGACTTCACGTTTGGTTTCTTCACCGCGGTGGACGTGATGGCCAAGGAGCTCTTGAATTTGCGCGCCGACTGCATTGCGACGAGCAGTTATTTCATCGTCGAGACCATGGGGCGCAAAGCGGGGTGGCTGTCGTATGGTGTTGCGATTGCAGGTGAAGCAAGCATGGTGCTCTCGACCGAGGACGTACAAGACGATCTCGCGATCGAGGAGAAATGCGTCGATCCGGTCACCGGCGACGAGACCGTCCAG
>CP070713.1:1768447-1775819 GCA_020351445.1 Myxococcales bacterium | reverse complement strand
GCGGCCCTACACCACATCAGCTCCGAGCACCTCAGCGACCCGGAGCATACGTTTGACTGCGACGTCTTGGTCTGCGGCGATGACAAGGAAGCGCGGGGGGTTGTCATCTCGATCATTTCAGACTTGGGTCTGCGCGGCGTCGACGCGGGTGCCCTCAAAAACGCCATCGCGCTCGAATCGCTCACGCCGGTTCTGTTGCACATCAATCGCCGCTACAAGAGCGTCGGCTCCGGCATTCGAATCACGGGCATCCCGGAGACGGAATGAGCACCGACGAGCCAGCTTCGGGGGACTCTCGTGTCGCCTCGGAGCTTCTGGTTCGTGCGATTACCGGGGTGCCGACGATCGAGCCAGGCGATGATCTGTTTGAGGTCATCATATCCAGCCTCGTGCACGCGGAGGTCGAGCCTGCCGACGGCGACGTGATCGTGATCGCCAGCAAGATCGTCTCGCGCGCACAAGGCTGCTTCGTCGACTTGGGAGGCATCACCCCGAGCGACACGGCTCGGCAACTCGGCAAACAGGTCGACAAGGACCCGCGCCTGGTGGAGCTGATTCTCCGTGAGAGTGTGGGGATTTCCCGAAAGACAACGGGAGCGTTGATCGTCCGACATCGCTTGGGCTTCGTGTCCGCCAACGCCGGGATCGACGCAAGCAACGCGGTACCCTCCGGCGCGCCCGAAGGCAGCGGCCCATGGGTGCTCACCTTGCCGCGCGACCCCGATGCGACCGCGGCTTCGCTTCGCGCCAAGCTTGCGGAGCGCTTTGGCGCGGAGGTGGCCGTCATCATCACCGACTCTTGGGGCAGGCCGTTTCGGCGGGGAACCATCGGCTTTGCAGTCGGCGTCGCGGGTATGCCTCCGGTCTGGGATCGCTGCGGCGCAACCGACCGCCACGGCCGCGCACTCGAGGCAACCGAGTCTGCGGTCGCCGATTCCATTGCTGCGGCCGCAGATCTCGTCGCCGGCCAAGCCGATGAAGGGCGCCCGTTGACGTTGGTCCGAGGACTCCGGTTCCATCCATCAGGCGAGTCGGCCGAAGCATTGCTTCGCGATCCCGAAAACGACTTGTACGCATGACGGCAACCTCCCAGAGCGACCTATCGGTCGTCGCGCTTGCGGGTGGCGTGGGCGGCGCCCGACTCGTCGACGGGCTCGACCGCGCCCTCCCCACGGGCTCCCTCACCGCGGTCGTCAATACCGGCGACGACTTCCAACATTGGGGGCTTCACATCAGCCCCGACCTCGACACGGTGATGTACACCCTCGCCGGCCTATCGCCGGAGGATCGCGGTTGGGGCATCGAGGGCGACACATTCCGGGTGCTCGAAGAGGCACGGCGCCGCGGCGCGGAAGATTGGTTTCAACTGGGGGACCGCGACTTGGTCACGCACCTTTCACGATCCGCTGCGCTCGCGCGCGGGGACTCCTTGACCCAGGCGACTTCCGGACTCTGCAGCGCCCTTGGCGTCGAGTGCCCTATCCTGCCGATGGCAGACGCCCCGTGCCCGACGACCATCGTCACCCAAGGCGGCGATGAGCTCGCGTTTCAGGAGTGGTTGGTCCACGCGCGAGCGGCGCCGGCAGTGCGGGCAGTTCGTCACGAAGGAGCCGCTCGAGCCACACAGGCAGTCCTCGACGCGCTAACCGCGGCTGACCTGGTCCTGATTTCCCCGTCGAACCCCTATGTGTCGATCGGCCCGATCCTTGCGTTGACCGGCGTCGCCGATGCCCTTCGCCAGACGATAGCGGTCGCCGTGAGCCCGATTTTGGGGGGGAAAGCCGTGAAGGGCCCGCTCGCGACGATGATTCAGGAAATCGACGGCTGCACACCGTCAGCGGAAGCCGTCGCACGACACTACGAGGGCTTCCTCGACGGCTTCGCCGTGCATCCCGGCGACGGTTTCGACGCGCCATATCCAATTCTGGAAACGAACATCCTGATCCAATCCAAACGAGATCGGGTAGTCTTTGCTCGTGAGCTGATCGAGTTTTCGCGGAGCCTGAGATGAGCCGTTGGGCATTGATTCCAATCAAGGGGTTCGACCGAGGGAAGTCCCGGCTCTCCGAAGTATTGCCTCCACTCGAACGCGCACAGTTGGCGCGTGACCTGTTCGAGCACGTCGTGGGCGTGCTCCGAGAGTCCCCGGAGATCGACCAGATCGCCGTAGTAAGCGACTCCCTCGACGCTCGCGAGCACGCCGAACGCCTCGGCGTCGTAGCTCTGTCCGATGGCGACGACACGGATGGGCTCGCGGACGTAGTCGATAACGCGCTACGGGATCTGGAACGGCGCGGCGCGACGAGCGCAGTGATCTGTATGAGCGACCTACCCGACCTGACCGTACAAGACATCGCAAGCGTCGCGCGATGGCTCGATCAAAGCGACGTCGTGCTCGTCCCGGACCTCTTGGAGCAAGGGACCAATGTCATCGCGATGAAGCCGGCGACGGGTCTCCCGAGCTGCCTCGGCCACGAAGACAGCCTCCATCGTCACGCCACGCGCGCAAGAGAGCTCGGGCTGACCGTCAGTATTCAGCCCAGTAGCGGGATCGGTTTTGACGTCGACCGCCCGGGCGACCTCGAACGTATGCGCCGGCGCTAGTCGCCTGCCGCGAACCGGCTGAGGAGCGAACCGAAAATCCAGGTGGACACACGCCTCGGCGCCAGCCGCATGGTTAGGACCATGAGCTTGTTGAGGACCCCCGGAACGACGGTCACCCGCCGGCCTAGAGTCCTCAAGCTCGTCGCCACCACCGACGCGGCGCTCACGTATATCAGCGGTGCGAGGGGGCCGACCTTTCCCATATCGAGGCCTGCCACTTGGTGGAACTCGGTCATGGTGGCCCCGGGACAAAGCGCCTGAACGTCCACCCCATAGGGCCTGAGCTCCTCGGCCAAGCCCTCGGCGAAAAGAAGGTCGTACGCTTTGGTCGCGTTGTAGTTGGCCATCCCGCGTGCGGCGCAGAAGCCATTGACCGACGAGACGAAGATGACGCCGCCTCTGCCCCGCTCACGCATGCCCTGTACGATTTCGTGCGTGAGGAGCAGAGGCGCGCGGCAGTTCAAGTTGATCATCGACTCTTGAATGCTGCGATCGATATCGAGGAACGGACCGCTCGATCCAAAGCCCGCACAGTTGATCAGGAGCCCAATTTCGATGTCCCCGATCGCCGGCTGCAAGACCTCGATCACGTCGCGGGATGTCAGGTCCGCCGGCGCAACACGCGCTTCGACTCGATACATGTCTTCAATCGCGGACGCGAGCTCCTCCAGGCGATTACGGCGCCGCGCGACCAAGACCACGTTGATGCCGCGCTCCGCCACGCGCAGTGCAAACTCCGCCCCGATCCCCGCAGAAGCGCCGGTGACGACGGCCCAAGGTCCGTATCGTTCCGCCAGCTTACTCATCGACCCGCATCGTACCACGCGACCCGAACGCGCACAGCCGCTAGCTCACCACACGCAACCCGCGCGGTTCGTAGTGAAACCGAGCGTCCCGTGTCAGCGCGTCGTACGAACCGAACACCGCGTCGGGATCCTGAATCGTGTCGAGTGCCTCCACGGGATCCTGATCGGATGTATCCCCGAACTCATGGATCACGCCATAGACGGTATTGCGTTGAACCGGCACTCTGCCCGCGTCGCGAATGACCCGGCGTAATGTCGCCGGAGTCATCAGCTGCCCGTGGCGAGCGCCTGCCGCCGTCGAAATGCTCTCGTTCATCAGCGTCCCACCGAGGTCGTTGACGCCGGAGCTCAGCAACAGCTGCGAGGTCCGCAGGCCCTCCTTCACCCAAGAAGCTTGTAAGTTGGGGATGTCCCGTCCGAGCATGAGGCGGGCCGTGGCATACAAACGCAAAACGTCGTCGCCCGTCGGTCCTGGACGAACGCCGGGCACATCGCTCTTCGCAAAAAGCGGGGCCTCCTCGTGGACGAACGAAAGCGGGACGAACTCGGTGAAGCCACCGGTCTCTCGTTGGACCCGGCGGAGCAAATCCATGTGCCGCATGCGGTCTCGCACCGACTCGACGTGCCCAAACATCAGCGTCGACGTCGTCGGAATGCCGAGGCGATGCGCCGCGGTGATCACCTCCATCCACTCGGCGGTCGTGATCCGAGTCGGCGAAATGATCTTGCGAAGCCGATCATCGAGAATCTCGGCCGAGGTTCCGGGAAGCGAACCCAACCCGGCCTCTTTGAGCTTCGCCAGATACTCGCCATACGAAACGCGCTCGAGCGAGGCGCCGAATTTCACCTCTTCTGGTGAGAACGCGTGAATGTGGATCTCCGGCGCGGCTTTCTTCACCGTGCGACACAGATCGATGTAGCTCTGCCCGGTGAGATTCGGCGAAAGCCCCGCTTGCAAGCAGACCTCGGTCGCGCCCATCTCCCATGCTTGCTGCACTCTGCGCGCGACCTCTTCGTGCGGAAGGAAGTAGCCCTGCTCGGAACGGACCGTTCGAGCGAACGCGCAAAACTTGCAGTTCTTGATGCATACATTCGTGAAGTTGACATTGCGGTTGACGACGTACGTGACGTGATCACCCACCTGTTGGCGACGCAGCTCGTCGGCAACCAGGCACAAGGCATGCAGATCCGCGCCCCGCGCCTCGTTCAACGCAACTCCGTCATCGATGCACAGCTCCTGTCCATCGAGGCTTCGTTCGAGGATCGCGCGGAGATTGGGCGACACTCCTTGGAGACAGGTTTCGAGGACAGTCGTCATGGCGTGGTGAGCTCCGTCTGAAGCTGGTCGATGCGAGGCCGCAAGGACGCGTCGATGAAATCCGGCGCCTCTAGATGCGAGGGGTATACCGGCAGCCTTGGTTCGAGTCGAAAGCCTTCGGCCTCGCACGCCTCGCGAAGGCGGTCTAGATAGGGCCAGGGATGTTGCGGGTTGATGTAGTCAGGGCTCACGGGGGAGATGCCGCCGAAGTCGTTGATTCCTGCTTGGACGAGGGTCGCGGTCGACGCGGGATTGAGGTTCGGGGGCGCCTGCACGCTGACGTCGTCGTCGAGGAGGAGCCGAGCCAAAGCGATGGTCGCAGCAAGCGCATCGGAAGTTGGTTCCGCCGCCAAACCCATCGGGGTATCGGGATGGGAGCGGAAATTCTGAATGATGACTTCTCCAATGTGACCGTACGCGCGATGCAAACGTCGAATCGTGAGGAGTGTATCGACGCGCTCCTCGACCGTCTCCCCGATCCCGATCAACAGACCTGAGGTGAACGGGATCCGCAATTCCCCAGCCTCCCGCGTCATTTGAATGCGTTTGGCGGGCCTCTTATCGGGCGCACGATGGTGCGGCATACCCTTTTCACACAGCCGATCGCTCACATTCTCGAGCATCAGCCCGAGGCTGGCGTTCACTGGCCTCAACGCAATCATGTCGTCCCGAGCAAGGATGCCTGCGTTGGTGTGCGGCAGCAGACCCGCTGCCAGTGCTTCTTCGGCCGCCCAACGGAGATAATCGACCGTCCGTTCGTGGCCCCACGAACGAAGCAACGCGCGGTATTGTCCGAAGCCCGTCTCCGGAGTGTCGCCCAGGCAGAACAACGCCTCGATGCAACCTTGCCCACGCGCGCGGTGAAGCCATGAACGAATTTCGTCCGGGGTCATCGTCCACTCGCCGGGATCGCCAGGAGAGCGACGGAACAAACAGTAGTCGCACCGGTTGCGGCATAGATTTGTAACGGGCAAGAACACCTTGGGGGAAAAGGTGAGACTCTTGCCCCACACGCGATCACGCCGCACGCACGCTGCCTCGCAAAGCGCTTCGGCGTCGAGCTGGCTCAGGCCGTACGCATCCCGATCGGCTACCGGCTCGAGGCACGCGTGCTCCAAAATCGGCGGGGCGGAGCTCATTGCATCTTGGCGATAACGGTGTCTGCGAACCGATTCAAGCCGTCGATGCGTCCTTGTAGGCTTCCTCCCACCATCGGGGTGCCGTACATGAGCCACGGCACGGTGATGATATCGGTGACGCCCGCGTCTTCGAGGCGCTTGTAGCCGTCCGCATCCCAGACGTCGGTGACTACGGCTTGGTACTCCATCGGCAGATGATCGCGCCCGTATTCCCTTCGAAACGCCTCGATTTGACCGATCAGCTCGAGAAGCTTCTTCGACGGAAGCATTGCCGAGGACCAACCGTCACCGTATTTCGCGGCACGGCGGAGACCAGGCTTCGTGTGCCCGCCGATGTAAATCGGGATCGGTTTGCTCGGAGCGGGGCTCATCTGAATCTTGCCGAAGTCGTAGTGCTCGCCGTGGTACTCGACCATTCCGCCACCCCAAATGAGCCGTAGGATCTCGAGACACTCGTTCATGCGCTTGCCGCGCGTCTCGAAGTCGGTGCCACACCACTTGAACTCTTCGGGCAGCCACCCGAGCCCGGCGCCGAAACCAAAGCGGTCGTCCGACAGCACCGCCAGCGAGGCCACCTGCCTTGCAACCAACACCGGATGACGAACCGGCAGCTTCACGACACTCGTGTAAAAGAAAATCGATTCGGTGGCAGCCGCCATCGCCGCGGCGCCCACGATCGGCTCGATCCAAGGTGTTTCGCCATCCCACATGCGGCTGCCGTCTTGGGTGTAGGGATATGGCTTGCTGACCTCTTCCGAAAAGAAGATCGAGTCGGGCAACACGATGGCGTGATAGCCGAGCTTCTCTGCCTCCTGAGCGACGGGAATGTAGTGCTCAGGCGGCGCCATAGCGATCGAAGCGCTGAATTTCATCCGGCGGAGCCTAGCATAGGAGCAGCTCCGGCAAAGCCGTTGTCACGGGCGCAGACGACCGCTAGCGATCACCACGGCCCCAGTGAAGTACACCAAAATGCTGTAGAGGATTGCGGGGATCGCCACCGCGATGCTCTGCAGCAGGCCGGCCGCCAGCGCAAAGGCAAGTGCGCCGTTTTGAATGCCGACCTCGAGGGTGATCGTGCGCCGCTGGGGCCTTGGAAGTCGCGCCCCGGCCGCAATCCAATAGCCTAGGATCATCGCCGCCACGTTCAGCACCAGTACGGGGACGCCAACCTGGATCGCGAACGCAACGACGTTGTCGGACTGGCGCGCGATCGAGCCGACGACGATCAACGCAAGCAGCACGATCGCGAAGGTTTTCACCACCTTCTCGAGCCGCCCGGCCCAGTGCTTGCTCCGAGCGCGGACCACCATGCCGAGCGCCACAGGGATCGCCATGACGACGAAGATCTGAAGGGTGGTGTCGAGGATTGGCAGCTCGGGAACCTCGCCTCCGGTAGCGAACACAGTCGTCGCCAGTCGCACGAGCGGCGGAATCGTCGCGATCGTGACAAACCCCGAAACGGCGGTCAGCGTCACGGATAGCGCCACATCCGCGCGCGCCAGGCT
>CP070713.1:1765526-1768347 GCA_020351445.1 Myxococcales bacterium | reverse complement strand
TCACATTTGACATGTTCTCGCAAGCAAACCTGCATGCTCCTCCGCTCACAGGCGTTATCGGTCGCTGCCCGGAGAAGCTGCGCGTGAGCACGCGCCGAAGGCGCGCCTTCTTCTAACGCCGTATCAACTTTGGTGAGGCCGAGCGGCCTGTGGTTCTTGGCGTGCTGAAGCAGCCTCGAGGCCCACTAGTTGGCGACTATGTTCGTAGAGGCGTTGTGCCATCTCGTCGTCGTTGGCGTGGGGATTTGGGGATTCGAGTGGCCAGCCGCCCGCGTTCTTGGCTTTGTCGCGATACGTGCCGGTCTGGCTGTAGTAGGCGCCCGGGTGGGCTTCGACGTCGGAAGCCAGTGCGGCGTACAGGGAGGTTTGGGCACCCTCCCACGGCTCGACCATGCCCATCATGCCAAGGATCGGTCGGGTCACGGATTGCATCCACGCCGGCATCGTGTGACGCATGAGCTGCGTCCTGACCCAGCCCGGATGGACACTCACCGCGCTGACTCCGGTTCCCTCGAGACGGTTCGCGAGGTTCTTGGCGTGCAGAACGTTCGCCAACTTGGACTGCGCGTAGGAGACCCAGCCTTCGTACTTGCGATTGTCGAAATGGAGATCGTCGAGATCGATCACGCCTTCACGGCCCATCGCCTTGTCGTGGTAGCAGCTCGAAACCACGACCACGCGCGCAGGCGCGCTCTTCTTTAGGGTGTCGAGGAGGAGCTCCGTCAGGAGAAAATGCCCGAGATGGTTGACGCCGATCTGAGTCTCGAATCCATCCACCGTTTTCCCTTCAGGCGTATTCATCACACCCGCGTTGTTGATCAAGAGATGAAGGGAATCGTGATCCCCAAGATACCCGTCGACGAAGGAGCGCACGGAGCTCAGGTCACCCAGATCGAGCCTCCGCACCTCGAGATCGGCGTTCGGGACTTCGGCGCGAATCTCGTCAGCCCGCGCCCTACCCTCCGCCTCGTTTCGGCACGCGAGCGTCACCGACGCCCCCTGCTTCGCAAGCTGTTTCGCGGTGACGAAACCGATGCCGGAGTTGGCGCCAGTCACAATCACACGGCGCCCATGGAGATCTTGGCTCAGGACTTCGGGGGGACACATCAGAGGTTTCGGCATGATGGGGTTCTAGGGACGAGGGGTCCGGGGTCAATGGGCCTCGTGCGATGATGCCTGCTTTGCTCGCAGTCGAACAGGCCGCCCCGGAAAGTGCTTTCGGCAACGGAGCAGGCGCGGCCAGTTATCGGGTCGTTGTCCCGGCTGCAGATGGCCCACGGCCTGCGGCCCGTCGAACGATGTTTGGATGCCGGGCCGCGATCTTGAGGAGCGCGATGGCGGGGCCTTCGGGTTGGCGGCGGCCCTGCTCCCAGTTGCGCAGCGTGTGAACGCTGATCTCGAGCGCGCGGGCGAACTCCTTCTGGCTGAGCTTCGTGAACCTTCTCAACGCCACGATGTCTTTCCCGGACTCGATTCGGCCTTCCATGATGCGACGCCGTGTGGACGCGCGAATCATGTGCTTGAAGTCGTGCTCGGTGAGCTCGGGGATTTCTAGATCGTCGTCACTCATTGGTGGATGTCGTTGTAGGCGAGGTAGAGCTGTCGCTCGTGCTTGTTGGCGCGGCGTACGCTGATGATGCGCACCACATCATCGGATGGAGCGGTCCACACGACTGTGATGAGCCCCTGGGGAATCGCGCCAACGGAGATGAAACGAGCTTCGTCTCCGGGATAGGTCTCATCGAGCTCGTCCAAGCGTTGGGCTTCCCAGATGAAGATCGGCTTCGCGTCTTCGAACCGTAGGCCGTGCTTTCGTTGGTTGGCATCGTTCTTCGCGGGATCCCACTCGAAGCGGATCGACATTCGAAGTGTCGCCTCTCAAGAGGGGTAAGTCAATGGCTTACCCCTGGGTTCGGGGCGGGCTGCGGCATCGCAACGGTTATCGGCCGACGGCGGACGAAGTTGCGTGCCCCGGTTGGGGCTGCCGAGGTCGACGCTGGCGCCGTGGGCTAAGCGAGGAGGGTTCGCTCGCGGCGGTGGACGCGGATGATGGGGCGGCGGCCCAGGAGCCAGGTTGGATCGGAGCCGGGGGGGAGGATTTTGAGGCGACCGCCGTGCTCGCCTTGCAGGTGGCAAAACGCGCACGGGCAGGTGAGGTTGTCGGGGTCGTCGGTGCCGCCGGTGGCGCGATACTTCACGTGGTGGAGGGTTACGTTGCGTTGGTGGCAGACGGGGCTGGTGCAGCGGTAGCGGTCTCGGCGGTAGATCGTTTCCCATTTGTCCGAGACGCCCAACATGGGCACCCACGTTTGCCAGAAGCTCGCGCAGAGGAACCGGATGAAGCTGGTGCCGGGGAGCTTTTCGCGGTGGGCGCGTTCGAGTTGGCGGTAGTGAAGGAGGAGATCGCCGGGGACGCGCATGCGCAAGGTGACCTTTCCTCCTGGACTCCCGGATATCTGGACAACGGGGGCTTCTTCGTCGGGACTGCCGGATATCTGGACAGCGGTGCTTTGGGCGCTTGGGCCCTGGCTCGGGCGGGCATCGGCCTCGTCGGTTCCGGTGCGTTCGTTGCGTTCGTCGTAGTCCGTGCGTTCGGGCAGACGGTGGCGCGTGACTCGTAGTAAGAGCTCGCCGCTGAGGATCGCGCGCTCTAGCGCTTGCATCTGTTGGATGTGCTCTTCACTGGGCGGTGAGCGATCGGTTTGTCCTGCAAAGCGGGCGGCCATTTCTACCGCTTGGACCTCCTCGCGCAGATGTTTGAAGGTGCGACGGGTGGCGCGGTTGACCCAGGCGCGCTCGGTGGTGGGGGTGGCGATGCGGG
>CP070713.1:1762545-1765426 GCA_020351445.1 Myxococcales bacterium | reverse complement strand
GTCCGCATCCTGATCCTCCCAGCCGGAATCGGCCTCGCCCGCGCCGCGGAACAAGCCCTAGGAATGAACGTCCGGCGCATTCTGATCGAGAACGATCGCGGAGTGACAGGAATCGTCGGCGGCCTAGACTTCGCCCGCGTCATAACCTGACCGAAAAAGGGGACAGTCCCCTTTTTCGAAGGGTTAATTTGCCCTTGCCCTTGCCCTTGCCCTTGCCCTTGCCCGTGGCCGTGGCCGTGGCCGTGCCAGCGTCAGTGCCAGTGTGGCTACCCGCAGACCGCAGACCGCGAGCCGCGAACCGCCGAATCGCGAGCCTCGAACCGCAAACCACGATCCGCAAACTATCGGGTAGCGAGTAGCGGGTAGCGGTCAGCGGTTTAGCGGTTAGCGGTTTAGCGGTTCGCGGTTTAGATCCGCTTTCGGTACACCACCCGGATCTCCCGAAATCCGAGCGCGTCGTGTGCCCTGCGCGCGCCCTCGTTTGCCGACCATGTCGCCGATTCGATCACCTCACACCCCGCCTCCGCGAAACGCTTCTCGAGCTTCGCGAGTAGCAGGGCACCCACCCCCGCTCCGCGCGACTCCGGCACGACGTACCAATCCTCGACCACGCCCCTACGCGGCAGCACGCGTCTGTGATCGACAGTGATGCGGCCGGTGATGTAGCCGACGGACACGCCATCGGATTCGGCTACCAGGACGTGGGTGCGTTGGGCTTTCAGCAGCGCGTTGAGGTCGTCCTGTAGAACGCGCTCGTAGTCTTGGTAGTCGATGAGGGGGAGGTCGTCCTTATCCACAACTTCGTCGCGGTGGCTTTGGTAGAGATTTCGGTGGAAGCCGATCAGCACGTCGCGGTCGGATTCATCGGCCTCTCGCACCCGGATCGTCGGGACCATGGCCTCGACCCTAGGCGGTTCGGCCCGGCAGGGGTAGGGTCTATCGCACTCGGATCGAATGACGAATGCGGCCGAACGTCTTTCGGCCGATGCCCGGCACGCGGATGATGTCTTCGATACGACGAAAGCGGCGCTTCTCGCGCTCGGCAACGATGGCCTGAGCGCGAGCTGGCCCGATGCCCGGGAGCTGAACGAGCTCCTCGGGGCCAGCCTCGTTGATGTTGATGCGAGTGTCTTGTTCGACGGTTGGTGGACCTTGGTCCGGGGGCCCAACGCCCCCGTCGGTGGCCGACGCCTGCACCGACTGCAGCGCGCAAAGCGCGACCATGCAAAGGAGCAGGCGCCTCATCAGGCTGCCTGTCCGCGGGAAGCCGTATCGCGGGCTTCCTTTGGTTGATAGTCCCTGATGTGCAGCTCTCCGTTGACCGGCATTGCGTCGAGCCGAACGTTGAGGCTTCCGTCACGGTTGACGAACGCGGCGCCTACCCGCACCCAAAACTTCCGGCCGTCTTTGTTACGTTCCACGACCGTGTACGCGATCTTCACCTTGTTTTCTTCGAGCATGTGTCCTCCTGATTGGAAATGTGATGCGATTCCCATGCATGCGGGGTGCCACCATCCCGCCTCGTGATCCTCGCTAGCTGCGGCGCTCGCGTTGGCGAATCGGGTGGTGAGCGACGGCGGCCGCCACACGATGGTTGGTGCGCTTTCGTTTGTTGGCCGCAGGAGTTCCTGTCAGTATCCCGCCGACCAGGTTGAGAAGGAGTCAGATGCGGATTTCACTTTCTGAGGGCACTTGGGACAAATCGAAGACGGACATCGTCGCGATTGCCATTCCGTCGGGGAAAACCAAGCTCGCTCGAGCGCTCGGGCGGATCGAGGTCGTCACGGGCAAAGGCAGCATCAAGCCTCTCGCTTCCGATGAACGCTTCGAGGGCAAGGCGTCGCAGAGACTCAAGGTTGCAGCCGGCGGCAAGGCGAAGTCCCGCTGGTTGCTGCTCGTGGGGATTGGCGAGGAAAAAGACACCTGCAAGATCGCGTGGGACATGGGGCATGCGCTGGCGACCGCCGCGCGCGCGCAAAAAAGCGCCGCGGTCGAGCTCCCCGAAGTCTCGCCGGAATCGGTCCGCGCTGCGTCGCAAGGGCTCTTGGCAGGGGCTTACCGCTACACCGAGTACAAAAGCGACAAGACTGCAAGTGCGACGCTTACCTCTGCCGTCATTCTTGGCGCACCCAAGGGCACTCGCGGTCTCGCGGCTGGCGTCCGGGCGGGCAAAGCGGTCGGCGAGGCCGTCAATTTCGCCCGTGATATCGTGAACCGCCCGCCCAACGACTTGAATCCCGTCACGCTGGCGCGCGCCGCGTCGTCGCAGGCCCGCAAGCTCGGATTGTCCTGCCGCGTCTGGAACAAAGCGCGCATCGAAAAAGAGGGCATGAACCTTCTCCTCGCCGTGAACAAGGGCAGTGCGATCGAGCCCCGGGTCATTCACGTCATCCACAAACCTGCTCGCCCGAAAAAGAAAGTCGTGTTCGTCGGGAAAGGCCTCACGTTCGATGCGGGCGGCTTGTGCATCAAGCCGGCGGGGGCGATGGCCGACATGAAGTGCGACATGGCCGGCGCTGCCGCCACCCTCGGCATCGTATTTGCGGCTGCGCGCCTCAAGCTCCCTATCGAGGTTCACGCCATCGTGGGTTCCACCGAGAATATGACAGGCGCCAAAGCGTATCGACCCGGCGACGTGTACAAATCGTTGGAAGGCAAGACGGTCGAGGTCGTCAACACCGATGCCGAGGGCCGGTTGGTGCTTGCCGACGTGCTCACCTGGTCGGTGCGCAAGCTCAAGCCCGACTTCATGATCGATCACGCCACGCTCACGGGTGCGTGCATGGTCGCGCTGGGCCCGTGGCGTGCTGGTCTCTATACGGATGACGACAAGCTCGCTTCGAAGTATCTCGACGCGGCGGAGGGGGAGGGCGAGTCGTTT
>CP070713.1:1758723-1762445 GCA_020351445.1 Myxococcales bacterium | reverse complement strand
GGCACCTATGTACGTCACTCCCCGACTCGGGTGCAGGGCTTGATCGCGCGCCTCGACGCGGGCGAGCCACCTCATGCCCTTTGGGATTCGGGGGCCGCGTCCCGATCACTGGTCGACGCCCTGTTGGTCACCTTGGCTCGCCAGGGCGCGATAAAGGACGTGACGGTCCCGCGACTCGCGTCCGACGTGGGTCCACCTCCCAACCTCTCGCCAGGCCCGAGCCGCGTGTTGAACGAGCCCGAGATCCAGCCAGACTCCTCGCCCGTGATCGATCCCCTCGAGCGAGAAAACGTAAGGGCGCAATCGGCGGTTGCCATGCACCGAGAGCCCGCCAACCACGCAACGGGGCGGACCTCTCCGATCTGGCGGCTGAACGTCGATGCAACGGCGGGGAGCGGTGAGATGGGCTCTGGGTTCGGAATGGAACTGCAGACCACGCCACGCTTATTGGGTCTAGGGTTCGCGGTGTTGTTGTCGGCGACCGTGGGGTTTCTGATCTGGCGTCAGATGATGCCGGACGGGCCGCCGTCGGGGTCGCCGGCGGACGCTGTGGTGCAAGCCGCCGGCCCGGAGGCGCAGCTCGCGGTGGACGCTCCGGCCGCACCGGCGGGCGGCCTCGACCTGTCGGCGTTTGCCGGGAGCCTTCGCGCCGGGGTTGACCCCTCGTTGGCAGTTGCCGAGGGGCAGGGCGTGTTGGATGTGACCGGCCCGACCGATGTGGGCCTCGCGGTCGACGGCATCGACAAGGGAACCCTTCCACTAACCGTCGTGCTCGAGCAGGGGACCCATGCGGTGCAATACCGCGTTGGCGGCAAATCTACGTACCGCTTCTACTATGTGAAATCAGACGCGACCCGCGCGTTGAGAGTCGTCACCCAACCGGGTGGTTTTGTTGACGCTCGCTGAAACCGCGTGCTAACCGCAGCAAGGTTCCTGGGGCCGAAAAGAGGGGCGAAAACGGCCGCCGGAGCACGGGAGGAAGACGACCGATGCGATTCTTTTTGGTGGCGATCACGACCCTTACCATAGCGGCTGGATGCAGCCGCGGGGGCTCCAAGCCCGACCCGTTCGCGGGGCTCGACACGCATTCGGATCTCACGGCGCTCCGCCACATGGCCGAGGTGGACGACGGTGGTTGGGTTGTTGACTTCGGCACGCCCGCCCAGTCGAAGTACACCGTGGGCGACTGGCGAAGCGGTTGGGTTGGAAAAGGCGTCGACGGCGACACCACGTACGCGCACGTTGGAATGCGGGGACGTGTCTACTTCAACGCCGACGCTCCAAAGCCGCTCGTTGCGCGCGTTCGGCTGCGTCCGCACGGCACGCAGGCGCTCACGCCATATCTCAACAACAAGCAGCTCAAGTCGATTCACCTCCGCAACGAGGAAGGGTTCGCGGACTACGACATCGAGCTTCCGAGCGAGCACGTGCAGGCCGGTGAGAACTATTTGTTGCTGACCTTTGGTGGGACCGTCCCGATCGACGGTCAGGATGTTTCGGTTGCCGTGGATTCGATCTGGATCCGAAGCGAAGCCGAGCCCGCCAAGAAAGCGCACGCGCGAGCCTATGAGGGGCTGGTCGCCAACGTTCGTCTCGGAGAGGAGGAGCGGCAGGCGATCGCGTTGTCCCGCAGGTCGACCCTTCGCTATCACGTGCAGGTTCCGACGGACGGTGTGCTGGGGTTTGGGGTCGGCGTCGAAGGCGAGGGCGAGGCGCCTTTCGGGATCGAGGTGACCGCGGATGGCCAACCAACGACACAGATGCTGAGCGGAACGGCGACAGGGGCGTGGGCGGATCACAAAGTCGACCTGAGCCGCTTCGCTGGCGAGATCGTGCGCATCGACCTTCGGGCCGAGAGCCAAGGAGCGGGTCGGTTGGCATGGAATGCACCCCGAATCCTCGTGCCTGCTCGGCCGGAGCGAACCTACGAGCCGGCAAAAAACGTCGTCGTGCTGGTCATCGATACGCTTCGCGCGGACAAGCTCCGCCCCTTCAACGTGGAGACACGCGTGAAGACGCCCGTCATCGATCGGTTTGCGTCCGAAGGCGTCGTGTTTGAGCTCGCGCAGTCCCCTGAGAACTGGACCAAGCCGGCGGTGGCTTCGATTCTCACCGGGCTTCACCCCTTGACGCACCAACAGAAAACGGGGGACGCGGCACTACCGAGCTCGGCCGAGCTCTTGAGCGAGCACTTGAAGGGCGAGGGCTTCACGACTGGGAGCTTCATTGCCAATGGGTACGTGTCCGATCGTTTTGGTTTCGACCAAGGGTGGGACGACTACTCGAACTACATTCGCGAGGGCGGCAGCACCGAAGCAAAGGATGTCTTCGACAAGGCCGGGAACTGGATCGAAGCGCACAAAGACGAACGCTTCTTCGCGTACATCCAGACGATCGACCCGCACGTTCCCTACGATCCACCGGGCGAGTACCTGCAGATGTACGACCCGAGCGAGTACAGCGGGCAAATCAGGCCGCGGATGACCGGTGACCTCCTCGAGAAGGCCAAGCGCAACCCGCCCGAGGTCGTATTCGATGCAAGCGACAAGCGGCGCTTGAAGGCGCTTCATGACGGGGAAATCACCAAGCACGACCACTTCTTCGGCGCGTTCCTCGAGCGTCTGGCCGAGTTGGGGCTCGCCGACGACACGCTCGTCGTGGTGACCTCGGACCACGGCGAGGAGTTCGAAGACCATGGCTCGTGGGGCCACGGTCACTCGGTATATCAAGAGCTCCTTCACGTGCCGTTGTTGTTCCGTCTGCCGAACCGTCTTCCGGCCGGGGCGAAGGTTGGCAATGCGGTGAGCACCCTCGACATCTCGGCCACGGTGACCGAGCTTCTCGGCGTGCCGGGCATGGCCCACAACGAGGGACATACGCTCGTCGGGCTGATGCTGGGTGAGGCGCCCTCGCAGCCGACCGTCGCCTTCAGCGACTTTCAGGATGACCGTCGGGTCATCACCACCGGCCGATGGAAACTGATCCTTCGCGGGAACCTCACCTCGACGATGTTCGACCTCGTCGCCGATCCGATGGAAAAGAAGCAGCTCGACGCATCGGCGTTTCCGATCGGGCGGCGTTACGCGCGCATGCTGCTCGGCCAATTCCTCGGCGCCAGCAATCGCGGGGACTGGTTGAGCGCCGAACAGAAGGGCGGTACACAGCTGCAGCGGGAGAACGCCGACATGGACGACACGATTCGCGACCAGCTACGCGCGCTCGGCTACGCACACTGAGGCCGCATGCCGCTCATCGAGCAAACTCCGGAGCGGTACCTGAGAAGCCCGCGGTTGGAGCCGGTGGCGGACGGTGGGGCCCTCTTGCACGTTCTCGCGTGGTCGGGCGACGAGGAGTGCGTTCTGCGATTCGACGTTGCGAATGACGGTTCGGTGCAAGGCGAGCCGGGCGCGACGGACCATGGCCCCGCGATCATGGGTTGGGCTACGGGCAGGTCCCATCCGTCCAACGACCCTCGGGTCGAGCTCGAGGCGGAGCATCAAGGGTGGCACGTCGAGGTGCGCCATAAGGGTCCGCGGTCGAGCATCGTCGTCGCGCCGCCGTCTGGCGGGGAGTTCGTCATATGGACAGCCATTGGGATTGCGGCTGCGCCGTGCATCAGGGTCGCGCCTGGCGGCGCTTGGGTAGGCTTTCATCACGACGTGCGCGAGGACACGGGGGTCCCCGACGTCGCGAAGTGGATCGCGGTTCGTTTCGTCGACATG
>CP070713.1:1751797-1758623 GCA_020351445.1 Myxococcales bacterium | reverse complement strand
AGCCGTTCGACGACGGAATGAGACAGCGCTTCGGCTGCTCCTGCATCCTGCAAAGGCGCAGCCGGAGCCGACGCGACCTTCGCAGCCGGCGCGGACGACTGCAGGGAAGGCGCGGTCGCCGGTGCGACCGAAACCTGCGCACCACTGAGCGGGGTCCTGCTGTGCATAGGAGTTGGCGCCATCGGCCGCGAGGATGGGCCTCCGACGGGCAGCGGCGGAGGCGTCGGTCGATAGGAAGGCTCAGAGACGGGCCTCGGCGGGGTAGTCGCCGGACGTGCAACCGGAATCGAAGGCGCCTCGTAAAGGGCCTCGGCCTGGCCCGCAAGGGTGGTCGCCTTGTCGATCGCTTCCTGCGTGTCGAACGGTTTGAGGATGTGGTCGTCGGCGCCGACCTCCGAGGCGCGCGCCTCGTCGAGCGGCCGATGCTGGCTGGCCATCAGAACAACCGCAGTGCCCGCGAGCTGCGGGTCCGATTTCATTGCCCTGGTAACCTCGTACCCGTCGATCCCGGGCAACGACGCATCGATGAACGCGACGTCCGGACCGAAGTCACGCCCTTGTGCCAGTGCAAGCTCCCCGCTTTCGACGGAAAGCAAATCCGCGTCTTCCCCCGCGAAAGTCATCTCCATGACCCTGCGCATGGTCACGCTGTCTTCGACGATCAGAATCCTCATCGACTCAAGCCCCGTTCACCTAGGTGTATGCACGCTGGCATACGCGATCGGCACCTTCCCGGTCAAGAAGCAGCGCCCCGGTTTGACCCTGTGGGTGGCCACCGGTAGGGAGCGCTGGTGTCGGATTCGGACCTACGTCGGCTCTACCGCGAGGAGGCTCCCAGAGCCCCAGAAGGCCGCTTTTCGCTCGAAGAGCTGATCGAGGGGTCCGGCCCCCTCGAGCTAGATATCGGTTTTGGCCGTGGTTTATCGCTTTTTGAACGGGCAAGCGCATCGCCACAGAGCCGCATTGTCGGCATCGAGGTCAAGACCAAGCTGGCGTACAAAGTGAACGAAAGGCTCCAGAAACGCGATCTCCGGAATGTGAAGATCCTTTGCGGGGATGCCCGTGAAATCTTGAAAAGAAGTGAGCCGAGCGGATCCGTCGACCGGGTCGCGCTGCACTTCCCCGACCCCTGGTGGAAGAAGCGCCACGACAAGCGGCGGGTCATCGGTGAGGCCCTACTGACCGAGCTGGCGCGCCTGATGAAGCCCGGCGCCCAGCTCTTCATCCAGACCGATGTCGAGCATAGGGCTCAGCAGTACGCGGCTCAGCTTCGCGAAACGCCGGGCTTCACCCTCGCGTCGGCGAGCGGCTACATCGAGGACAACCCGTTCGACGCGCGCTCCAATCGTGAGAAGCGCGCCGTCGAGGACGGCTTGCCGGTTTGGCGGATCCTCGCCACACGGGACTAGTTCGGGACTAGTTGCCGAAAAGCGAGGGCGTTGCACGTGCGCTGCGCGCGCTCCCTCAGCGTTTCTTGGCGCTCCTCGAGCGTCTGCTCGGGCTCGTGGCCGGGGATGAAGTACCCGAGGTCGTCGACGATGTCGTAGAGCTCTTCGCCTTCCTCCAAGAGCCTGCAGTTGCGCTTTTGGAGAGCCTCGACTAGGCGCGGCACCGCGTCCAGGCTGTGCTGCTTGGTGTCGTGCAACAGGACGATGCCACCCCGCTCACCGGTCTCTCGCTCTCGGCGGTCGAGCACGCGGAAGAAGGTGCGGACCACCTCCTCCGGCGTGTGCACCTCGAGGTCGCCGGGATAGAGCGTCCACATCACGCTGGTGTACCCGTTTTCGGCCAGCAACTGCTCCACGCGCTCGGACAGCGCACCGCCCGGGGGCCGAATCAAGCGCGGCTTCCTTCCGATGGTCTTCTGGATCTTCCGCTCGCTAACCGCGAGCTCGGCTTCGATCTCCGCATTGCGAAGCAGCGGGAGTTGACGATGGGTCTCGGTGTGATTGCCGATCATGTGACCTCGGCGAACGATCTCTCGGACGATTGCCGCGTGCTCTCGTTCCCAAGGGTTGCCGTTGCCAAAGCTCTCACTCTTCACGAAGAAGAGCGCGGTGATCCCGAGCTCGTCGAGCATGTCCAGCAGGCGCGGTGTGGTGCGGCGCGATGGACCGTCATCGAAGGTCAGCAGAATGGCGCGGTGCTTGGAGCCGCCATGAACCGTGAGGCCGCTGGGAAACCGGGAGCCCGTTACGTCGCGGCTGCCAACCGGCGGGAGCTGGACCACGTCGGGCCCAGGCTCGGCATGCACCGGCTCGACGATGGGGGCCGGCCTCGGACGGATCGCGACCGGTGAGATCGCGACCGGCGGAGTAATCACCTCGGAGGCGCCCGCAAACGAACCACCGGCGACCATCGCGAGGGCGCAGCAGCTCAGTCGAACCTTCCATGGGATCCCGACCATGATCAACAGATCGTACGGAAGCGCGTGCAGCGGACGCGAGAAAGCGGCAGCACCTGGACAGGTCTGCAGTTGCAACCGGCGATCGCATCGAGTACCCCGTGCGCCCAGCGAGCAGGATGTGATCGAAGTCGAGGCTCTCAGCAGGCGCTACGGAAGCCGTCTCGCCGTCAACGAGGTGTCGTTCCGCGTCGAACCGGGGGAGATCGTTGGATTCCTGGGTCCGAACGGCGCAGGCAAAACGACCACCTTGCGGATGCTGACCGGCTACCTCGCGCCGACGTCCGGACACATTCGAATCGACGGCATCGACGCCGTGGGAGACTCGATCCGGGCGCGAGAGCGCCTCGGGTACATGCCGGAGGGCGTACCGGTCGACCGGGAATTGAGCGTATACGATTATCTACGCCACCGTGGCGCGCTCAAGAGCGTCGCCAACGTCGGCGAAGCGGTCGACCGTTCCCTCGAGCTCGCAGGCGTGGCAGACGCCCGCAGACGAATCATCGGTCAGCTCTCGAAGGGCTATCGCCAACGCGTGGGGCTTGCCGAAGCACTCATCGCCGATCCGCCTATCCTGATCCTCGACGAACCGACCTCTGGGTTGGACCCCAACCAGGTCAGACAGTTTCGGGAGCTCGTACAGAGCTTCCGCGGAAAGAAGACCGTGCTTCTCTCGACGCACATCCTGTCCGAGGTCGAGGCGGTATGCGACCGACTGCTCATCATTCACGAGGGCCAGAAGGTGGCCGACCTGACGGCCGGCGACACTGAGACCAACCTCGAAGACGTCTTCGCTGACCTCACCGGCTCGCGGACGGGGGAGGACGCCCCATGAAGAGCGCATGGGTGGTCATGAAGCGGGAGCTCGCATCGTTTTTCGTTTCGCCACTGGCATACGTGGTGCTCACGTCGTGGTTGGTTTGGAACGGGGTGGTGTTCTGGGTCCTCACCGAGTTCTATGCCCGCAACGCCGTCTCCTCGGGTGCGGCGACACCGTTGAGCGCCTTCTTCGGGGGAAGCGCGCTCTTCTTCATCCCACTTCTGGTTTTCGTCCCGGTCCTCACGATGCGCCTCATCGCTGGGGAGAAGCAGTCGGGGACGATCGAGGTCTTGATGACGGCGCCCGTCTCGGAGACCTCGGTCATCCTGGGGAAATACAGCGCGGCGCTGGTGATGTGGTGCGTGCTTTGGCTGCCGACGGTCGTCTACGCCTGGATCATGAGCCAGCACGGAAGCGTCGATTGGGGAGCCACCTGGTCCAGCTACTTCGGCGTGTTCTGCCTCGGCGCCTACTTCATGGCCGTCGGCCTGCTGATGAGCGCGCTTGCGCCGACTCAGATCATCGCCGCGGTGCTGTCGTTCGTCGCTCTCGGCGTCCTGTTCACCGTAGGCATCGGCGAGTTCGTGTTCGACGGCACCGCGCGTGAAGTGTGTGGCTACGTGAGCATGTGGGGCCACATGCAGAGCTTCTCAAAGGGCGTGGTCGACACGCGCTACCTCGTATTCGATCTCTCGGTGGCTGTTTTGGCCGTCGGCTTGAGTATCGGAGCCTTGAAAGCCCGGAGACACGGATGAGCGCGCAACCCCGCACCCGCTTGAACTTCGTGCTCACGGCCCTGCTGGGCCTCGTGGTGGTCGTTCTGGCGAACTACGTCTCGTCGCGCCACTACAAGCGGTGGGATTGGACTACCCATGGGTTATTCACTCTTTCCGACCGAAGCCAGCAGGCCTTGCGGGAGCTCGACCAAGACGTACAGGTCTACGTCTTCCTTGGCCGGGACGAACAGGACTTCGCCGACATCGAGACACTGCTCGAAGAGTACAAAGCCGCTACCGATAGAATAGCCGCTGAGTGGGTGGACCCCGACCGCGACCGCGCACGCTATCAGGTCCTCGCGGACAAGTTCGGGATCGACAGCTGGCTCGCGGGGGAGGTGACGCTTTCCCAGGTACCCGTCGTCGTCACCAGTGGCGACCGCAAATGGAAGGTCGAGCGCCATCAGTTGATCGTCGAAGATTTCGAGAGCTTCGAGGACGCCGACGGCCACAAGCTCGATCTGCAGTCCGAGCGCGCGCTGACTGGCGCTATCCTGGAAGTCACGACCGGTGAGCCAACGAAGATCTGCGTCGCGAAGGGCCACGGCGAGTGGGAGGTCGGCGCCTATGGAGAGCGCAGCCTCGACGCGGTAGCGCGTGAGCTCGAGTGGGAGAAAATCACGGTCGAGCCGTTCGAGATTCGCGCCGACGACGTCCCTGAATCGTGCGACGCCTTGTTCGTCGTCAGTCCGCAGCGCCTGTTCTCGGCGGAGGAGGTCGCCGTCGTCGACCGCTACCTCGCCGCGGGCGGCAATGTGCTCCTCGCGTTCGACCCCGTGTTGAAAAAGGAAGCACTGGCCTCGACCGGCTTCGAAGCATCTCTCGAAGAGCGCGGGATCCTCATCGGGAACGACCTCGTCATTGAGAACGACCCGGCGCAGCAACTCCCGGGCAACCCGGGCGACCTCTTCCTCGTGACCAATCTCGGTACGCATCGCCTCGTCGACACGATCCGGAAGCGTGGCGGGGGCATGCTCCTGGCGGTGGCCCGATCGGTCGATGTGGCGGACGGAAGCGATACCGAGGTGCTCTTCCGAACGAGCCCCGACGCCGTGGCCGAAACCGACCTGGCCCGCGCGCTAAACCCAGACACCGAAGGGAAGCCGACGCCTCCGAGTGCCGTGCCGTTAGCGGTCGCCTGGGAGTACGTCGCGCCGCTTGGCGATGACCTCAAGCCCGTAGAAGCCGATGGACCGACCCCAGGCCGGCTGCTAGTCGTCGGCGACAGTGACTGGATGAGCGCCGAGCTGCTCGAAAACCCTCAGCTCTCCAACATCGACTTCGTGTCCTCGACCGCGGGTTGGCTCACGCAGCGCGAAGCCTTGATCAACATCGCGCCACGCAAGACCAACGCGCGGGCGGTCATCATGAGCGATGCGGATTTGCAGAATCTGCTGTTCCGAGTCGTGGTCTTGCTGCCACTCGCGGCATTCATCGGCGGCTTCGGCGTCTGGTGGTCGAGGCGATCATGAGCGCGCGAACCCCAGTCATCCTGCTCGTCATCGCAGCCGTTTTGTTGGCCTATGTGCTCCTGTTCGAGCGCGGCCGCCCCGGACGGAGCGAGATCGAGTCACGATCCGGGTTCCTGCTGGAAGCGCTCGTCCGCGAGCGGATCACACGCATCCGCATGGCATCGGGCAACGAGCGCATCGCGCTGCGTCGAGAGGGCGAGGGCTTCGACGAGACTTGGACCCTCGAAGAGCCGAAGCAGGCAGCGGCCGATCCCGAGGTCATCGAGGACTACCTCCGCAGCTGGGAGTTCGCGATCCCGGTTCGCACGCTGCAACGCCCAACCCCGGACGACCTGCAAAGCTTCGGCATCGACACGCCGAAAGCGGAAGTCACATTCGAGATGGGGCCTGCAGTGGTGCGGGTGTCCCTCGGCTCAGGCGCTCCCGTGGATGGAGGGGGCTACGTGCGCATCGACGACCACCCGCAAGTGAGCGTCGTCAGCGACGACGTGGTTGCGCTCTTTGGGCGCACCGCTGACGCATTCGAGATCAAGAACGACGCTGGCGCACCGGACCTGTCGGATCTGGTCGGAGAGCCAGAGGACGCCGGCGTAGCCGCGCCCTGATTACTTCGCGTCGGCTTTGGCCAGCGTCTCGTGAGACGCGTATTCGAGCAACCCGTTGCTCGTGTTGAACCCGCCCGACGAGATCAGCGTGAAGTGACCCTTCACACGAACCTTGTTACCGACCTTGAGATCTCTCGGCACTACGACAGCGCCAGCGATGGTGGTCGTCTTGCGACCGCGGCGAGCGCGCGCGAGTTGCTCCTGGTTGTCGGCGTAGCCGGCGACCAACAACTGCTCGGCTCGATCGGTCTGGTCCGCGGTGTCTGCGATGAACATGTGCGGCGCGGCGACCTTCGGGCATTCCTCTTTGTTTCGCTTCTTGCAAACCGGC
The DNA here is from genome assembly GCA_020351445.1 of Myxococcales bacterium. Lineage (GTDB taxonomy): Bacteria > Myxococcota_A > Polyangia > Polyangiales > Houyiibacteriaceae > SG8-38. Next base: position 1,752,215 of record CP070713.1, on the reverse strand, counting down.
GGCTCGTAGATCTCCATGATGTAGCCAGTCACGGAGAGATCGGTGTCGAGCACCTTGGTCGGCCGCTGGCGAAGGCCATACACGCTGTACGACTCATCTTCATACGTCGTTGGAAACGGCGGTGGCGGTAGCGTCGGAACCTCCGGAAGGTCCGGGACGATCTCAGGCAGTTGTTCGGCCTCTGCCTCCGGCTCCGAAGCGGACGTTATTTGTTCGCACCCGACGCTCAACAGCGCCCCAGCCAGAATCAAGCCTATTAGACGAGCTCCCATGTTTCCCCCTGTCCCACACAAAGTAACACGGGCGATCCGCGAGCGACAATCTAGCGACCCGCCCGGGAGCACCCAGCGTCCTTGGGTAGGGGCTGTTCGAGCGCCATTTTCAGCGTGGGCGGAACTCCTTGGGTGGCTCGGAGCTG
>CP070713.1:1748998-1751697 GCA_020351445.1 Myxococcales bacterium | reverse complement strand
AGGCACGGCGTGACACTGCGGGAGTTCGATCAAGACGATCACGTGGATGCGGCCATGGTTCGCGTAGAAGAAGACGCGCACGCCCTGTCGTCTTGTGACGTCGTGTTCTGCTGTGTGAAGAGCGGCGCGACCGCGGAGGCAGCGAAGATCCTCGCGAACGTCCTGAAACCCGAAACCGTGGTCGTGAGCTTGCCAAACGGGCTGAGAAATCCGGAGATCCTGCGAGCGGCATTGCCCCGCAATCCAGTGCTCGCCGCGGTGGTCGACTTCAATATCATCGTTGGCGAGGGAGCCGTGTTTCACCGTACGACGAGCGGGCCCCTGATCATCGAGACGCGACGCGGAGGCCAGGATCGGCCATGGGTCGATGCGCTCAGGGCGTCTGAACTGGAGGTCGAGGAGGTGCGACCGATTGCGCCCGAGCAGTGGACGAAGCTCCTCGTCAACCTCAACAACGCGGTGAGCGCGCTATCCGGCGCTCCGACGCGCGATATGATCCTCTCGCGTCGGTATCGACGTGTGATCGCGAAGCTGCTCGACGAGGCGCTCGACGTGCTGCGCGAAGTCGGTGTCCGCCCTGCAAAGTTCCGTGGGGTTCCCCTTCGGGTCATGTCCTTCATCATGAAGCTCCCGACCCCGATCGTCCGGGTGATCATTCGCGCGCAGCTTCGCGTCGACCCGGAAGCGCGTGCCTCGATGTGGACGGACCTCGAGCGAGGGCGTCTGACGGAGGTGGATTTCCTGAACGGAGAGATCGTGCGCCTCGCGGATGAGCACCGGGTCGCCGCCCCGATCAATCGACGCATCGTCGAGCTCGTTCATGAAGCGGAGCGTGCGGGCGCCGGCTCGCCCCGAATGAGCGCAGAGACGCTGCTCCGTTCGCTCGAGCAGGAGTCGTGACCGCGAAGCACCGGGGTGCTATTCCCTACCGCGATGACCGCCTATCTGTACCCAATCAGCCTGGCCGCGTTGTCGGGCCTGATGGTCGTTCTCGAGCGCTTCTTCCCATGGCGGCCAGCACAGAAACAGCTCCGACCTAAGCTTTGGTCGGACCTGATCTACCTGGTGTTCAATGGGCACTTCCTGGGCCTGCTGCTCGCCGGGCTCGCCGACACCTGGGTCCTGCCTTACGTGGACCGCTGGCTCGCCGCCGAGGGGATGACCGATGCGGTGTATCGCAACGCCGCCGCGAGCTGGCCGCTGTGGCTGCAGATCATCGTCGCCCTCGTGGTCCTCGACTTCATCCAGTGGTGCGTACACAACCTGCTGCACCGTGTGCCGCTCTTTTGGGAGTTCCACAAAGCTCACCACAGCGTCAAAGACAAGGAGATGGATTGGATCGTCTCTTTTCGTTTCTCGTGGCTAGAGGTGATCGTCTACAAGTCGGTGCTCTACCTCCCGCTGGTGTTCTTCGGATTCCGGTGGGAAGCGTTGATGTTCCACGCCATTTTCGGCACGCTGATCGGCCACCTCAACCACGCCAACCTGAACCTCGGCCACGGGCCTTGGCGCTACGTCCTCAACAGCCCCCGGATGCACATCTGGCATCACGACTACGAGGGCGATGCCAAGGCCACGGTGAACTTCGGCATCATCTTCAGCGCCTGGGACTGGATCTTCGGCACAGCGAAGATGCCACCCGATCCACCGGCGCACTTGGGCTTCGCGGGCGTCGAGACCTTCCCCGAAAACTTCTTCAGCCAGGAGGCTTGGCCACTCCAGAAGTTGGCGCCGGGCCTGAAGAGCACGATCGCGTGGACCATCATCGGCGCCTTGGTGATGGCCGTGGCGTGGTATCTGCGCGAGCCGCGCGGTGCTCGGCCCGAGACGCCGATGCTCGGTGAGGTCGCGGCCGCGTCGCAGCCGACCGGCGTATTTCCTCCGTCCGACGCTTATTCGGCAGACCCCACCGAGGCGGAGGCTGCGATGGCTCGTTTTGGAGAACAGGCGCGCGCCGACGGCTACGCTCACCCCGATGCGATGATGAGCGTGGCCGAGCTCGCCAAGGCGCTTGGCGCCCCTTACGTGGTTCTGCTCGATGTGCGCCCCGAAAAGCGCTTCGTGCTCGGGCACATCCCAGGCGCGCGCCAACTCTCGCGAAGCGACTACTCGAGCGCTGACAAAATCCCCGGCCTTTCGCGAACCCGAGGCGAGCTCGAGCAACTGCTCCGCGAGCGTGGCGTGGGCAGGAACAGCACGGTGGTGCTCTACGGCGACGGCGGGCCAGAGCCTTATCGGCTGTGGTGGACGCTGCGATCGGTGGCCGACTTTGACACGCGCATCCTCGATGGAGGGCTTCAGGCCTGGAAGGCGGCGGGTCACCACGTAGCCGGTGGCGATGGGCTCGAAGTCGCGGTGGGCGATGTCACGACGAGGGCGCCGGCCACGGCTCCAATCCAGCGTTGGCCGGAAACCTCGGCCTTCATCGCACAGCATCCCGGCGCGCAATTGATCGACACACGAAGCACGATCGAATTCGACGGCACCGAGCAACATCCCAAGGCAGCGCGCGCGGGCCACATCCCGGGCGCGGTGCATCTCGATTGGGTCGAGGTCCTGCGCGACAAAAGAGACGATCATCGTCTGAGGTCGCCTTCCGAGCTCCGGGATCTCTTTGCGGGCCATGGCGTCGAGGCGGGCACGCCCGTGGTTACATACTGCCAGTCCGGCACCCGCTCGGCGGCGGTCTACTTCGCGCT
>CP070713.1:1738672-1748898 GCA_020351445.1 Myxococcales bacterium | reverse complement strand
TCTCTACCCCGCGGGCGACGCTAGGCGACGGGTCGTCGTCGCGACACCCGCGAAAGAGGATCATGAGCTCGGCGCGCTGATGGTGGCCATGCTTGCGGCGATGCACGGCTGGAGTGTGCTCTACCTGGGGCCGGACTTACCCGCCGAAGAGATCGCCTACGCGATCGAGGACACCAACGCAGAACTTCTCATGCTCTCCGTGACCAACCTGAAGCCCAAGCAATCTCAACGAGAGATCGCCGCAATCGAACGTGCGATCCCCGAGCGGGTAAAGATCCTCGTGGGTGGAAAAGCTGCAAAAGCGCTCCCCGAAAGCCGAGCGCAAATACAACAAGACCTCGCCCTCGTGGACGCTGCACTCAGTCGTTAACGCTGGCGGACTCGCCCGGCGGCACGGAATCTCGCGTCGCGCCTTTGATGACCTTCTGGGCCAAGGTTGCCAGGCTGCGTGCACCGCTCTTCTTGAGGAGAGATCGAATCTGCGCCTTGACCGTGTTCTCGGCGACACCCAGGGCCTCGGCTAGCTCCTTGCGGGAAAGCCCATCGACCGAAAGCGTGAGAAGCTCGGTCTCGCGACGCGTGAGCTTGAGCTGACGGGCCAGATGCTCGATACGCTGGCCGATCGCGACATCGTCTACGCGCTCCTGCGCGAGCGCCCGCTGAATGAACGGATTGAGATTGTCGGCCGACGCCGGCTTGCAGACGTACTCGCCTCGCATCGTCTGAACTTTGTTAACTACATCACGATTGAGCTCGCCCGTCAGAACGAGCACAGGCAGGGCGCCATGGCTTTGCCTAATCTCCGCGAGGAGATCCAAGCCGTATCCGTCGGGCAGAATCAGGTCCAAGATGACCCCGGTCCACTCGGCATGGTTTTCGAGCTGGTCCCTCGCTGCGGCCATGCTGTGCACGACCTCGACCGGCCCGTGACGTCCAAATGTACGAGCGAGGGTCCGAGCCAGCGTCGGCTCGTCCTCGACAATCAAAAACCCTCCCGGCATGGCGCGTAAGCTACCGCAGTTGACCCGTTGGGTGGTACCGATTCCCACGGAGGGCCGTGGTTTTTTAACCCTAAACCCCGCAAAAGGAATCCGGAGAAGAGGAAAATCTCCATGATTTCAGCATGTTCTCGAAGTAGGCCGGGCGGGTGAACCTCCGGAGGTCTCCTCAGCCGGCAGGGCGAGAATTGGCACTGACTTGACGGGAGGCGTTGCCGCCTTTTGAATGAACTGGCGAGATGTACGCGGTCGTGATTACCGACGAGGGGGGCGCGCGACGCAAGCTCGATTTTTCGAAGTCGGAGCTGACGGTTGGCCGCGTCCAGGGCAACGATATCGTTCTGTCGAAGCGCAATGTGTCCAAGCAGCACGCGAGACTCACTCTGAAAGGCGAACAGCCGGTCGTGGTCGACCTCAACAGTACGAACGGCACCTGGGTGAACGGTCGCAAAATCACCTCACCGCAGCCACTGAAGCAAGGCGACAAGATCTACATCGCCGACTTCATCATCACCCTCGAGCCCGCCAATGACGGCTCGGAGAGGGCAAGCTCGGCGCCGGGGGTTTCGGAGCCGCCTCCTCTACCGGTCAAGCACTCGATGCCGGCCCACAGCTCGATGCCAGTTCGGCACTCGATGGGCGGCCCTCGTCGCTCGATGCCTTCGGACTCCAGAACGCCGGGCGCCAAAGACGCGCGCGCCACGAGCTTGCCGCCTCGTATCGAGCACAGGGAAACCGATGCGCCGCGGGTTCCTGCAAAGACCGAGACCGCAATCCCCGTGGCCGATCCGCTTACCGCCCTGTTGGGCCGCCTCGCCAGCCGCATGGACATCGACAACCTCGACCCCGCCGCGATGAAGAATCAGGAGCGCTGGTCGGCCGCACGTGCCGCAATCGCCGAGACCTTCCTCTCGATGCAAACCGACGGTTCGGTGAATGCCGACGTCGACATGCGCCAGGTGGCGCACATCGCGCTGCACGAAGCAGTGGGGTTGGGCGCGCTCGACGACGTGCTTTCCGATGAATCGGTTCGCACGGCGGTTGTGAACGGCCCCAACAACGTGTTCGTCGACAAGGGCGAAGGTCTCGAAGCAGCACCGTTGAAGTTCTCTTCAGAGGGCGCGCTGCGCAGAGTGGCGCGGCGTCTGGCTGCTCAAAGCGGTCAAACACTCGAAGCTCAACCCGTCCTGCACGGACGGCTCTCCTTCGGGCCCAGGCTGACGATCATGCAGCCGCCGTTGGTGATGAAGGGTCCGGTGATCGAGCTCCACATCCGTAGCTCGAAGTCGCTCGAGCAACTCGCCGAAGAAGGCTGGATGAGCACCGACGCGGCCACATACTTGGCAAAGGCGGTCGCCGAGTGCCGGAACATCGTCGTTGCGGGTCCCCGCGGCTCCGGTGTGACGGAAGTGATGTCGGCGTTGGCCCGCGAGCTACCGGAAGCGGAAAACGCCGTGGCCATCGAGGCCGTTCCGGATCTCGACATCGATCGGACCCGGGTGGTGTCTCTGACCGCTGCCGACTCGGGCGTCTCGCTGGGCACAGCCATCGAGCATGGGACACGTCTCCATGCGGAACATCTCGTGATCAACGATCTCGCAGGCGCCGACACGACCACGGCATTGGCCGCCGTGCTTGGACGCGAACCGGGGCATCTGCTCGGGGTGCACTGCTGGAGTGCCAAGGATGCCATGGAGGGCCTCATGTTGGCCGCCGGCTGTGGCGGAGCGGAGCGAGCTTGTGTCGCGCAGTTGGTGGGCAGCGCGATCGACCTCGTGGTTGCCATGCAACGCGGCCCGGAAGGCCAGCGCGTGAGTGGAATCCTCGAAGTCCAAGGCCACGAAGCCGGCGACGTCAGCTATCAGTCCGTGCCGTTCTGAGCCGCGCCAGGTTAGCGCGCTAGGCGCCTTTGCTCATCACCGCGCGTGGTGTCGCACTCACGCCCGGCGCAGGATACGCCGGCCGCGCGAAGTAGTAGCCCTGACCGTAGTGGGCGCCACAGTCGACGACGACCTTCATCTCGGTTTCTTGCTCGATGCCCTCAGCGACCACGCGCGCCCCGAGCTCGTGACAGAGTCGCACGATGTGGCGAACCAAGACCTGTGCGCGGCGGTCGTCGGCGAGATCGGCGATCAGCGTTCGATCGAGCTTCACGATCTCGGGTTTGAGATCGACGATGTATTTCAAGTTCGAGTAGCCGGCACCGAGATCATCGACCGCAAGCGACACGCCTTTGCCGCGGATCTCGCGAAGGACGCTGTGGCAGTACGCAAAGTGAGTCAGTGGAACCGACTCCGTGACCTCCAGGTAGATCGGCTGATCGTGCGTGAAGATCGGATCGTCGGGCTGAACGAGCCACGACTCGTCGAACTCGTTCGGATGCACGTTGAGGAAGAGTGGCATCTCGGTGCAATGCGTCGTGGCAAGCTCACGAATCGCACGGCCGAGCGCGCCGACACACCGAGATTTGATCGCCTCGTCGAAGAGCTTCGGTGGGTTGATCCAATGCGGGGAGTCGCTTCGAACCAACGCTTCGTAGGCGAAAGGCTCCATCGTGGTGAGAGAGACGATCGGCTGGTACACGACGCTGAGGTCGCCACGGGCCAGCACACCCGGAAGACCTTTCGCGCTGCGGGTGCGTGGAATCCCGGATCGCCGCTTTTGGATGGCCTCCAGCCAGTTACGGAAGTTCGTCACGGTTGCCCCACCACGGTAAGTTTACAACAAACTGACCACAGATTGGTATCCTAATCTGGGGAGTCCTAGCGCGCTTCGGGGCGCTCTGGTATGCCCGGCAGGGATGAGCACCGCAGTATCGATCGGTCCCGCAGAGCCCGCTCCCATCGGGACCACTCTAGAACGCCACCTCCTCGATCGCCAGCGTCGGATGCCCCAAGCCACAGGCGATTTCACAGGCCTTTTCCAACAGATCAGCTTGGCTGCCAAAATCATAGGTAGCCGAGTCAGCAAGGCGGGGCTTTCGGGGATCCTCGGGCGCACCGGGACGACAAACGTTCAGGGTGAGCAGGTCCAGAAGCTCGACGACTTCGCCAACGCTACGATCGTGAGCACGGTCGAAGCAGGCGGGCACGTTTGCGTGATGGGGAGCGAGGAGATCGAAGAGCCGATCCAGATCCCTTCGCAGTACCCGCAGGGGAAGTACGTGCTGCAGTTCGATCCCCTCGACGGCTCTGGCAACATCGACATCAATGCGTCGATAGGGACCATCTTTTCGATCCATCGTCGCCTGACGCCAGACGGCGAACCGGGCACGCTGAAGGACCTGTTGCAGCCTGGCCGCGACATCGTGGCTGCGGGGTACGTGATCTACGGGTCGTCCAACATGTTGGTGTACTCGACCGGCGACCAAGTGGATGGGTTCACGTACGACCCGGGCGTCGGCGAGTTCTTCTTGTCGCATCCGAACATTAGGATCCCGCAGCGGGGCAACATCTATTCGATCAACGAGGGCAACTACCACGGCTGGGATGAAGGCCTTCGGAAGTGGGTCGACTGGATCAAGACACCATCCGAGAACAAGAAGGCCTACCGGTTGCGCTACATCGGCGCGATGGTGGCCGACTTGCACCGGACGCTACTGCGCGGCGGAATCTTCGTCTATCCACCAGACGCGAAGAACAAGCGGGGCAAGCTTCGTCTTCTCTACGAGGCCTCGCCTATGGCGTTCCTGGTCGAAGCAGCCGGCGGCACCGCTTCGGACGGCAAAACCCGGATCCTCGACCTCGAGCCAGAAGAGCTCCATCAGCGAACACCCGTGTTCATGGGCAGCCCGGACGACGTTGCAGATGCGCTGAAATTCGCGAGCTCCTGAGCTGCTCAGAGCTTCGGCGTCATCTGGAAAGGCACGGACGTGCGCACGCAGCCGCCTCGCGGCTTTGGGAACTTCCACGTCTTGGCGACTCGTTTCACGCAGGAGTATACCTGGCCATCGTTCAGCGACCCCTCCGCCGACACAGCCTTCACGCTACCGTCCCCACCGATAGTGAGCAGAACCGTCATCGAGCCTTGGAGCAGGTTGTCGTCTTTCAGTCGCCGCTCGTAGCACGTTTGCACTTGCTTGCGCGGCTGCCCATTGATGACGTCACGAATTTCGGCGGCCTGCAGAATGCCCCGACAGTCCCAGCCTTCAGGCCCGGTCTGCGACGGCCCGCCCGGCTTCGCGATCGGCTCTTCATCCGGGGCGTCCTCGGGCCCGGCGTCCTCTTCGGGGATTTCGATCTCAGAAGCAAACTGCTCCCGGGCGGGCGCCTCGGGCGCGGGTTCGACGACCTCGGCCTGCGACGCGGAGTCGTCGGTTCCGAAAAAGAACCAAAGGCCCCCCGCCGCTAGCAGGAAAAGCAAAGCGATGAGGACGTACTTGCCGTCGTTCTTCTTCAGTGGCGGTAGGCTCGAGCCCTGGGTCACATCCCCTCACTTTCCCCGGGGCCGAGGCGCCCGGCGCACCCGGGGCTGGAGTGTAGAATCCTTGCCGGACCACGCCAACTCCTGAGCCGCCCCGGATGCGGAAAACCGCAGTTTGCCGGGAGCCGACCTCTCCTCTATGGTTCGGCCTCTTTAATGGCGATTGGCGATGGCTGATAAGCTCAAAGGGTTTTTTCTCGTTCTGCTGGTAGTGCTGCTCTCGGCGGTGTTTGCCCTTCAATTCGGGGGCGGTCAGGCTGAAGGCTGCGCGGCTGGAGGTGGCACCTATCTCGCGCGCGTCTACGACCAGACGCTGAGCAAGGGCGACTTCGAGGCGGCCTACGCGGTTGCCAACTTCGGGAGACTCCCCGAGGAAACACAACGCTCGATGCGACTGCCCGAGCTCGTGCTCGACGGCCTGGTCGACCGCACTCTGCTGGCGCGCGAGGCACGCAAGGTCGGTTTCGAGGTCACCCAAGAGGAAGTCATGGCGCGGTTTGTCGAGGACGGCGTCATTCTCCTTTCACTGGGGGTCGGAGCGCCGCCAATGCTTCCCCAGGGAGAGATTCCGGTTTCGTTCACGGACAAGGAAGGCGCGTTCAACAAGGACCTTGCGGAGCGGTACATTCAGAACGGGCTTCGCCGGAGCGTCGGAGAGTTCGCCGACGCACAGGTCGACGAGCACCTGGCTGCAATGATGCGCGAGCTCGTCGCGTCGTCGGTCAACGTTAGCGAGGCCGAGGTGTGGGACGACTACGTTCGTGAGAACGACACCGCCAAGATCAAGTACGTACGGTTCTCGCCTGCATACTTCGTCAAGCAGAAGCCACCAACCTCCGATGCGGCGCTCGACCAGTGGATCGCGGATCACCAAGACCGACTCGACGCCGAGTACGAGGCCAACAAGCATCGGTACACCAACCTTGAGAAGCAGGTCCGTGCTCGCCACATCCTGATCAAAGCCGGCAGCTATTCGACTGACGAGCAGAAGGCGGAAGCCAAGAAGGAAGCCGAAGCGCTACAGAAGCGCGCAGCCAAGGGCGAAGATTTCTTCGAGCTGGCCCGCAAACACAGCGACGACCCGATCACCGCCCAAAACGGGGGCGACATTGGCTTTCTCAGGAAAGGCACGATGGACGAGTCGTTTGATGAAGCGCTGTTCGCCATGGAGGTGGGCGAGATCTCCGGGGTGGTCGAAACGCCCTTCGGTTTCCACGTGATCAAGGTGCTGGCGATTCGTGAGGGCGACGTGCCGATCGACGAGGCCAAGCGAGAGTTGGCCGAGGGTCTTTACCAGACCGACTGGCTCGAAGCGCGGGCCCGCGAAGCGGCGGCGAGCGCGCTTGCCTCTTGGCAACAGAGCGGGGACGACGATGCAGCCGCGCAGAAGCTGGCCGCGGCAGCCGAGAAGCTCGGCGAGTCTGCGCTGACTCCGACACTCGAAGAGACGGTTGAGTTTGGCCACGCCGACACGCCGGTACCCGGCCTGTCGACCGCGGCCCTCCTCGATGCAGTGTTCGCATTACCGGAGGGCGAGGCATTCCCGTCCGCGCCTGTGAAGCTCGGTCGTGAGTGGGTGATCTTCCGTCTCATCGACCGCAAGCGTCCTGACAAAACGGCTTTCACCGATGCTGTCCGAGCATCCACCCGTGAGGTGCTACTGACACTCAAGAAGAGAGAGACCGTCGACCTCTACATTCAGCAGCTTCGCGCCAAGGCAACCGCCGACAAAGCCCTCCGCCTCAACCCGCTTCCAACCCGGGATGGCCGTAGTTAACGGTGTGAGCCTTCCCGAGCTGCCCTCCGAGCCGTTGACGCTCGGCAGCGGTCTTCGGGCGCGCCTCATTCCGTTGCCCCACCTGCAATCCGCGACCGTCTCGTTTTTCATTCGGGTCGGCTCTCGCTACGAAACCGCTCAGACCAATGGTTTGAGCCACTTCCTCGAGCACATGCTGTATCGCGGCACGCAGACCCATCCCGCTGCGCACGACCTCAGTCTGGCGATCGAGCGCCTCGGAGGGACCCTCGACGCGGCCACGCATGTCGACTTCACCAGCTACGACCTTACGCTGCCGACGGAAACGATCGTCAAAGGCGTGGAGCTTCTCGCGGAAGTGCTGCGCCAGCCTCTGCTGACGGAGGTGAGCACCGAGAAGCAGATCATCCGAGAGGAAATCTTGGAAGATCTGAACGAGGAGGGTGAGCAGATCGACATCGACAACGTATCGCGACGACTGCTCTATCCCGATCACCCACTTGGCTTCTCGATCGCCGGTCCCCTCGAAAACCTGGACCGTTTCGAAACCACCGACTTGCGCCGACATCACACCGGCCACTACGCATCGCGCAACTCGGTGGTCTGCGTAGCGGGCGCGTTCGATCCGCGTGAAATGCGCGACGCAATTTGCTTCAACTTCGATGACATGCGGTCCGGCGAATCGCTCGAACCAAGCGGAGCACCCGGCGACAACGCAACGACGCGTTTCTCCTATGTGCACGAGCATGGCAGCCAAACCGACGTACGGCTTTCGTTTCACACTCCGGGTGTCGCGAGCCCCGAAGCGCCGACTCTGCTTCTGTTGGCTCGGGTGCTCGACGACGGGCTGAGCACGCGCGTACATCAGACGATCTGCGAGGAACGCGGCCTGGCTTATGAGGCCTTCGCAGGGAACGACACCTTCGAAGATTGCGGCGTGTTCGACTTCGGCGCTTCGGTCGAGCACAGCAAGGCGCCGCTGTTGGTCGAAACCGTATTTGAGCTGATCGACGGGCTCAGCCGACGCGCGCCCACCCCGGACGAGGTCGAAAAAGCAAAACGCCGGTATTTGTGGGATCTTCGCATGGTTCGCGACGATCCCGAAGATACGACTCACTTCGTCGGAAGCAGCGCGCTCTTTGGTCTTCCCGAGCGAATCGGGACGGTGGCCGAGCAGGTCGCACGAGTGACGCCCGAGGACATCCAGCACGCCGTTCGACGTTACCTGGATCCGAAAGAGGCGTACCTCACGTGCGTTGGTGTGTTGAATCAGGAGCTGCTCTCGGACCTGAGGGGCCTCGTCGGAGCCTAGCCGGGGCCCGAATCATCCAGGTTGACCCATTGGGCTTCGCCATCGGGCCCCCACTCCTTCTTCCAGAGCGGCACGGTCTCTTTGATACGATCGATCGCTTTTCGGCACGCGGTGAAGGCGTCGTCTCGGTGTGCCGCGCTCGCCGCAACGCAGACTGCCACGTCGCCGACGCAAAGCCGTCCAACTCTGTGGACCGCGGCGATCCGAACGCCGGCATGCTCGGCGACAACTCCGTCGAGGACTCGCTTCATCTCTTTGTATGCGAGGCTCTCATGCGCCTCGTAGTCGAGCCGGGAGACCTGCTTTGCGTCGGCGTGATCACGAACAACCCCTTCAAAAATGCAAATCCCACCCGCTCCGGGGTGCTCGACGGCTTTGCGAACCTCATCGAGGGAGATCTCTTGGTCGCTGATCCGGCAAAGAACGACGGGGGAGCCGCCGGCCACCGGGGGCAACACGTCGACACGGTCGCCGTCATGGAGCGGCTGCGACGTGTCGACGAAATCGCCATTGACCGCCAGACGCATGCGCTCGATGAAGGCTGCCAAGGAAGGGAAGCGCTGGATGACAGCGCTCCGGAGCTCGGCTTGGGGCACGCTTTGCGGCTGGAACTCGAACGTCGAGCTATCGCATCCAGCGAGCTCCCTGGCGGCGGCGTAGTAGTGAACGCTGACCTTCATGGCGCCCAGGAAGCGTAGCAGGCATCGAAAAGAGGGCAGGTGCTACGAGCGTGATAGAGTTTATCGCGCGTGAACGAGTCCGGACTCAAGCTGATCGTGTGGGTTATTGCCGCCAGCGTGGCTGGCACGACGCTCTTGGTCCCGCAGCCTGTCGATCCGTGGGAGATGCCGAGCTTGGTCCTGGACCGCGTCGCGGTGTCGGACGCAATCGGACTCGACCAAACGCTTGCAAAGGAAGTGCCCGACTCCGAGGAAGCGCGCACGCTCCGGTCGCTCTTCCTCGATCACGGACGCTCGGAAGCCAACCCTCCGTACGAGGCGACCGAATACGATCAGCGGCAGGCGGCGATCCACCGAGCGATGGAAGCATTCGTCGACAAACACGGAACGCCTGCATTCGAGGCCATGAGGGCCGGCGCCGTCGAAGACTTCGTGCGCGTGTTCGGCGATGGCACACACGAGGCGCAAGACGACTATGAAACGGGCGTGATCGGAGGCGTTCGAGAAATCCTAGAGCAGTATGGGGCCCTGCATCGCGGCGTGGTCGTCGCACCGCCTCTGACGGTGCGTACGTTCTACAAGGCGCGATGGAACGCGGTGCACCGGCGGCCTTTCGTGGAGGGTTTCTCGCAGATCGAGCTACAAGCGTATTGGGGGTGGCTGGCGCTGCACGGTTGGGGCAAGCCGCTACGCAAGCGTGAGGACGCTTTGGTGGCGTTTCACGACGCGGGTGGCTTCGGTACGCAGGAGGCGGCCGCGCTTTTCGATCTACTTGGTGGTCGTCCGGACCGGGCCGGGAAGTCTTTGGAGAGGCTCTATGCGCAGAGCGGCGAGCTTCGCTTGCGTAATCTCGCGCTCGGCACGCTTCACGCCGCCCTTTTTCCAATGGGTTCGCCGTGATACGACCGTCGGAGTGGACACGAAAATCTCGGTCCCGTAGCCTACGGGCTCGAGTCGAGTCTAAAAAGTTGAGCTTGGCGTGAGAGTCGACCTCAAGAAGACCCTCTTCATACTTCCAAACCTCTTCACACTTTCAAGTGTGTTGTGCGGCTACTACG
>CP070713.1:1728988-1738572 GCA_020351445.1 Myxococcales bacterium | reverse complement strand
GAGTGGGTTGAAAAGGTGGAGGCTGACCTCAAGGGAGCCTCCTTCGCCGGGCTCCGTTCGAAGACCCCTGGCGGCCTTACCCTCGAGCCGCTCTACACAGCGGAAGACGCCGATGGTCTGAACGCTCCCGGCTTGCCCGGCGTCTATCCATATCTCCGCGGCGCGTTGCCGCTGGGCGGCTGGGTGATTCGGCAGGAGTACAACGACCCTCGCCCCAGCGTCTGCAGGGATATGATCCGCCAAGACCTCGAGCGTGGGGTCGAAGCGTTGTGGGTGCGGCTTGGTCCACGACAGGGATGTCGAGTCCTGACGATCGATGAGCTCGACGAGCTGCTCGGTCCGGTCGATCTGACGACAACCTCGATTTGCGTGGACGGTGGCTCGGACTCGCTTGCCGTCGCATCCGGTTTGTTGACCGTCGCGCAGCGCCGCGAGGTTCCGTGGGGGGCTCTCAACGGTGGGTTGGGTTTCGATCCCGTCGGTTTGCTGGCAGGCGAAGGGCGCATCCAGGGCGGGCTTCGCGCCCGGCTCGCCGAGCTGCGGGATTTGGCCTCATGGTGCTCGAGCAATGCGCCCGGCCTTCGCGCCGCGAGCGTGTCGAGCGACCCGTACGATGGCGGAGGCGCGAGCACCGTACAGGAGCTGGCTTACACGATCGCCGCCGGCATCGAGTACCTGCGCCAGCTGACCGAAGGCGGCATGAGTGTCGATGCGGCCGCCCGTCAGATCGGTTTCAGCTACGCGGTCTCCGGAGACTTCTTCACGCAGATCGCCAAGCTTCGCGCAGCCCGGTGGCTCTGGGCCAAGGTGGTGATCGCGGCCGGCGGCGAGCGGGGTGGGGCCGCCATGCACATGCACTGCCGAACGTCTCGCTTCACCAAGACTCAACGGGACCCCTGGGTGAACATGCTGCGCGTGACGGCCGAATGCACAGCTGCGGTCTTCGGAGGCGCTCAGAGTATCGCTACGCTCCCGTTCGATTGCGCCATCGGTCCCCCAGACGAGCTCGCGCAACGCATCGCTCGGAACACGCAGGTTGTGCTGCGCGAGGAATCGCACCTCGGTGAGGTGGCCGACCCAGCGGGCGGCAGCTGGTTCATCGAGCGGCTCACCAACGATTTGGCGCGCGCGGCTTGGGACGAGCTGCGTGCCATCGAGGCCGCCGGCGGGATCGTGGCGGCTCTTGGTTCGGGCAAGCTCGTCGATGCCGTGGACGAAGTCGCCGACGCCCGGGAGGAGCGGCTCTGTAAGCGCAAGACACCCGTCGTCGGCGTGAGCGAGTTTCCCAACCTGCACGAAGACGCCGTGGAACGTGAGCCGGTTTCGCCGGAAGAGGTTAAGCGCCTGCTCAAGGACTCCTTGGATTCACTCGACCTCGGCGCGCATCGGGAGCATCTCCTCGCCCTTTCGCGGACGGTGAATGATGCGGACCGGGAGCCCGGGTCGCTCACCGATGCTTGCCTCGCTGCGACGACGGGCGGGGCCGACATGTACAGCGTGGCGACGGTGCTGCAGCATGGTCAGCCGGACTTCCATGTGGAGCCGATTTCACAGTGGAGAGCGTCGGAGCTTTGGGAGCGGCTTCGCGCGCGCAGCGAACGAGGCCAAACCCGGCCCGTTGCCTTCTTCGTCAATCTCGGGCCGATTCCGTCGCACAAGGCCCGCTCGACATGGGCTCAGAACCTCCTCGCGGCAGCCGGCATCGACGCCGCGACCAGTGATGGTGAGGTCGACGTGGAGGCCCTGGGTTTGGCCTGGAAAGACGCTTCGGCATCGCTCGCCGTCATTTGTGGCAGTGACGAGGACTACGAAGAGCTGCTCGGTCCGGCCGTTGCCGCATTGAAGAAGGCCGGATGTCCGGTCGTGTTGGTGGCGGGACGCCCTGCAGAGCGGGAGGCTGCGCTTCGCGAGGCCGGCGTGAGTGATTTCGTGTTCGTGGGGGCGGACGTGCTCCGCGTGATGAGTCAGGTTCTCGATTCCATAGGGGTGGAACGATGAGCCGCCTCCCCGACTTCAGCACGATCGAGTTCGATGCCCCCGCCGAGGGCACCGCGTCCCCGCTCGCGGACTGGAACGTGGCCGCCGGCGAGCGAGCCGACCGACGTTGGAACACGCCTGAAGGGATCGAGGTCAAGCCCGTCTACACCGCCGAGGATCTCGAGTCGGTCACGCATCTGCAGACCATGCCGGGGTTGCCACCGTTCCTGCGTGGTCCGTACTCCACGATGTACGTACGCCGCCCATGGACGATCCGACAGTACTCGGGCTTTTCAACTGCCGAACAGAGCAATGCCTTCTATCGCCGCAATCTCGCAGCCGGTCAGAAGGGGCTGTCGATCGCCTTCGACCTGGCGACGCACCGCGGATATGACTCCGATCATCCGCGCGTTGCAGGGGACGTCGGCATGGCGGGTGTGGCGATCGACTCGATCAAAGACATGCGCATCCTCTTCGACGGCATTCCGCTCGACCAGATGAGCGTCTCGATGACCATGAATGGCGCCGTGTTGCCCGTTCTGGCGCTCTACGTCGTGGCAGCCGAGGAGCAGGGCGTCGACCCCAAGCAACTCACCGGAACCATCCAGAACGACATTCTCAAAGAGTTCATGGTCCGGAACACGTACATCTATCCGCCGTCGCCCTCGATGCGGATCGTCGCCGACATCTTCAAGTACACCGCGGCGAACATGCCTCGTTTCAACAGTATCAGTGTCAGCGGCTATCACATGCAGGAAGCGGGTGCGACGCAGGACCTCGAGCTCGGTTACACGCTGGCGGATGGCCTCGAATACGTGCGTACTGGGCTCGCAGCGGGCCTCGGCATCGACGAGTTCGCGCCTCGCATCAGTTTCTTCTGGGCGATCGGCACCAACTTCTTCATGGAGGTGGCGAAGCTTCGCGCCGGTCGTCTTCTGTGGGCCAAGTTGATCGAGCAATTCAGCCCGAAGAACCCCAAGAGCCTCGCGCTTCGCACGCATTGTCAAACCTCGGGCTGGAGCCTCACGGCACAGGACGTCTACAACAACGTCGTCCGCACGTGCATCGAAGCCATGGCGGCGACCCAGGGGCACACGCAGAGCCTTCATACCAACTCGCTTGATGAAGCGATCGCGCTGCCAACCGACTTCAGCGCGCGCATTGCTCGCAACACGCAGCTCTACCTGCAGCTCGAGAGTGGCACGACCAAAGTCATCGACCCGTGGGGGGGGAGCTACTATGTCGAGCGGCTGACCCACGAGCTTGCGCTCAAAGCGTGGGAGCACATCAAGGAGGTCGAGGAGCTCGGCGGCATGACCAAGGCGATCGAGGCCGGGTTGCCGAAGCTTCGAATCGAGGAAGCCGCCGCGCGGACTCAGGCGCGAATCGATTCAGGGCAGCAAACGATCGTCGGAATCAACAAGTACCGCCTCGAAAAAGAGGACCACCTCGAGGTTCTCAAGGTCGACAATACCGCCGTCCGGGAGGCGCAGATCGCCCGTCTTCGCGAGCTGCGTGCTGAGCGTGACGAAGCGGCCCTCACACCGAAACTTGAGGCATTGACCAAGTGCGCCGACACTGGCGAGGGCAACCTGCTCGAGCTGGCGATCGACGCGGCCAGGCATCGAGCCACCGTGGGAGAAATCAGCGACGCGCTGGAGCGTGTCTGGGGACGCTACCAAGCAACGATTCGGAGTATCGAAGGCGTGTATCGAAGCGAAGTGGGCAAAGACTCGGAAGCCGTGGACCGTGTGCGCGCGCGTAGCGAGGAGTTCTCGAGCAAGCATGGTCGCCGGCCGCGCATCCTCGTGGCGAAGATGGGCCAAGACGGTCATGACCGCGGACAGAAGGTGATCGCCACCGCCTTTGCCGACCTCGGGTTCGACGTCGACATCGGCCCGCTCTTCCAGACTCCGGAGGAGAGCGCGAAGCAGGCGATCGAAAACGACGTTCACATCGTCGGCGCTAGCTCGCTTGCTGCGGGCCACCTCACGCTGGTTCCGCAGCTCAAGCAGGCGCTAGAAGACCTCGGCCGCGAAGACATTCTGGTGGTCGTGGGCGGCGTGATCCCGCCGGAAGACTACGACGCGCTGCACGAGGCGGGGGCGGTGGCGATCTTCGGGCCCGGCACGGTGATTGCCGACGCGGCCATCGAGCTCCTCGAACAGCTCGATGCGCAACTCGGGGGGTCGTGACACTCCGGGACGCGCAAGCGTATGTTGACGGAGTGCGCGGCGGCGATCGCGCGATCCTCGCCAGAGCGATCACATTGGTGGAAAGCGAGCAGCGGGCGCACGCCGAGCTTGCTCACGAAGTGCTGGAAGCGCTCCTGCCGCAAACCGGTGGCGCGTATCGGGTCGGGATTAGCGGCGTGCCGGGCGCAGGCAAGAGCACCTTCATCGACGCGCTCGGCACGATGTTGACGGATCAGGGGCATCGCGTAGCGGTGTTGGCCGTCGATCCGACCAGCAGCATCAGCGGTGGAAGCATCTTGGGTGACAAGACCCGAATGTCGGCGCTGAGCCATGACCCGAACGCCTTCATCCGCCCGTCGCCCACGAGCGGGACACTCGGCGGAGTCGCCCGCAAGACCCGCGAATCCATTCTTTTGTGCGAGGCCGCAGGGTTCGACGTGGTGCTGGTCGAGACGGTGGGCGTTGGCCAGTCCGAGACGATCGTGGCCGGAATGGTCGACTACTTCCTCGTGCTCCTGATCGCGGGCGCTGGGGACGAGCTCCAGGGGATCAAGCGGGGCATTCTCGAGGTGGCGGACATGCTCGCGATCAACAAAGCGGATGGCGACAACCGGCGGCGCGCGATACGCGCACAAGCGTCGTATCAGAGCGCACTTCGCCTCATGCGTGGCGGCAGCGTCCCACCGGTCGTGACTTGCAGCGCGCTCGAGAAAACCGGCCTCGGCGAGCTATGGGCGTTGGTCGTCGAGAGCCAGCGCGACCTCGAAGCGTCCGGGGAGCTAGTCCGGAAGCGACAGAGGCAGCAGGTGCAATGGATGTGGGACATGGTCGAAGACGGGCTTCGAAGAGCGCTTCACGCTGACCCCGAGCTTTCCACGCTGATCACCGAGCTCGAAGACGCCGTCGGCGCGGGACGCGCGACCCCAAGCGCTGCTGCGCTTCGGATTCTTCGGCGGTTTGCAGAGCGAGCAGGCGACGCGCTCACGCGCGGCTGAGCTCGTCTGCGGAGTCTGCGTTTTTTTTTGGCTTGCCGCTAGGTTTGGGTGACGGCCCGAGGAGCTCCGCCAGCCATCGGAGGTCGTCGCTGTATGCGAGGGAGTGCTTGATGACCATGGTCAGCGGTGCCGACACGAGCGCGCCGACCGGTCCGAGCAACCAACCCCAGACCACCATGGAGACCAACACCACCAGCGCGGACAGCCCGAGCGCCTGGCCCATCACCCGCGGCTCGATCGCGCCTATCGCCAAATTGATGCCCCCAAACCCTGCCGCGACCACCAGCGCTTGCCCCGGGCCCAGTTGAATCAGCGCGAGCGTGATCGCCGGAACCGCCGCGATGATCTGGCCCACCGTCGGGATGTAGTTGAGGAGATACGCGAGCAAGCCCCAAAGCACCGGAACGTCCACGCCACGCCACCAGCACCAGACGAACACCAGGACGCCGGTCAGGAGGCTCATGACGGTCTTGGCGACCAGGTAGGTGTTGACCTCGTGCGCCGCGTCGGAAAGCTCCTCGATTTGGCCCGGCGTGGCCACTCTGGCGAGCTTCTCGCGAAGGCCAGTCGACTCGAAGAGCATGAATGCGACGATCAGCAGGACGAGAACCATCTGCGAGACGAAGGAGGCCGCGGACTGGGCCGTGGTGGTCGCCAGATTCAGCATCCAGGTCGGCTCGGAGAAGTCGTAGACCGACTCGAGGTGGATGTCGTAGCCGGCGAGCCAGAGCTCGAGCTGCTCCATTTGGCCCGAGAGCATCGACGCGTACTCCGGGACCCGTGCGGTAAAGGTCGCCACCGCCGCGGCGAGCGGAAAGCCCAGGCCCGCGCCCGCCGCGACGTCCAACAGGAGGCCCGACAAGGCAGCCACCAGCCTGGGGACACCACGGTCGCAAAGCCACATCACGAGCGGCGCCGTGACGATGGCGATGAAGGCGGCGACGAGCACCGGAACCAGCAAGGGCGCGGCAAGCTTGATACCCGCTCCGATCACGATGAGCGAAGCGACGATCAGAACGATCCGTCCGCCTTTGTTCACAGCCACCCCATCAATGTAGCGCGGATCACGAGGACACGCGATCCACCAGCTCGAGCTCGTTGCCGTTCACCCGTAGTGCTGCAGTTCCGTCGATGATCGAGCGTAGCTCGCCGCCGACCAGGGAGTCGCGCCAGCCGTGGGAGAGGCGGGAAGGCTGATGAAGCACGAGGCTGGTCACGTCGTCGCGGGTGCCGAGCACGCTCATGTCGAGACCCTCTTGACCGGCTCGCTGTGCGAGCCACGCGATACACAGCGCGATCACGCCGTCGACGCTGGGAAGGTTCTCGGGCTTCTTGGGCGGAAGACGAATTGCGTTCTTTGGGAGCCGAGTTCCTCGGCCGATCGCCGAGAGCAGCTCCTCGGTGTGCTTGAAGCGCCGGAGGTCGAGATTGCGGACGCCTCTGAGTTGCTCGACGTTGCGCGCGGGCCGTTGCGCGAGCGCCAATAGCGCCATGTCCGACAGCACGGTCCGCGGCGGCCGGTTCTGCTTCTTCGCGACGCGCTCGCGCCACACCGCAAGCTCCTGCGCGACACCACGCGCTCTCCCGTTCAGCTTGGTTTTGCCCCGAAGCTTCCACCACAGCGTTTCGGGCTCGGGAGGCGATCGGTCCTTCGAACGGAAGCGCTCGATCTCTTCCTCGGCCCAGTCGAGACGGCCCCGTTCATCGAGCCGCCTGATGAGGGCGTCCCGAAGCTCCAGGAGGTGTGAGACGTCGGAGGCTGCGTAGCGGAGGTCCGCTTCGGGCAGGGGACGGCGCGTCCAGTCGGTCAGCTGCGCGCTCTTGTCGAGCTGAACGGCCAAAAATGCCTCGAGTAGCCGGCCGAGCGAGCTCGGGCGATAGCCACAAAAGAGCGCCGCGATCTGCGTGTCGAAAATGCGCCCGGGCACGTCGCCGCATACCAACTCGAGGATCTCGAGATCTTGAGAGCCGGCATGCATCACGCACACCGCGTCACTTTGAAACGCATGGCTCAGGGTCCGGACGTCGACAGCGAGGGCATCGACCAATGCGACGCGGTCCTGTGTCGCGACTTGTACGACCGCGAGCTGCGGTAAGTAGGTTCGTTCGCGATGGAACTCGGTATCCAGCGCATAGGCGCTCGTGTTGGAGAGCTCATCGACGAGCGCATCGAAGTCGGCTTGGTTGGTGATCCAGTCGAAGTCAGTCATGGACAATAGTTGCGCCCGGGGTGGGGTTTGTCGATCCACTGCTTGCGGAGGTCGAGCCAGCGTTCCACTTCCGCGTCTAACGGCCCCGCCGCCTCGCGGGCTTCTTCGTGCGTCACGATCTTGGCCTTCGCCTGCGCCCGTTTCGGGGCGAGCGGCCGTGGGCGTACGCCGGCATCTTTGAGCTTCTTCTGCTGCCATGGATACATGGGCGGCGAATCTCGGCATCCCTCGGGCACATCGTCCGGAGCGCAGAAGAAACGGAAGTGAAAGTGATCGTCGTGTGGATAGCTTGGCTGGCAGGTCATCTCGGCGAACCGCTCGATGGTCGCCGCCGGGACGTGTTGCGTCTTGGCGTATTCGACAAAGAGGGTCCTCAAGTGCTCCGCAATGAAGATCTGCTGAAGGTGCGCGCCGTCGTCTTCGACGAGCGCTTGAAGGAACAGCCACGTCCGAGGGATGTCGAGCCGCAACGCGACGTCGTCGGAGGGATCGGCCAAATCCCCAAAGTCCACGCCCGCTCCACTCGGGTCGAAAAACGCGCCCACGCTTTCGATCGGGTCACCATCAGGCCCGAGCTGATAGAAGAACACGTCCACGTCGCGGCCATTCTGGTGCGAGCTGTGATGTGGGATCGGCCCTCCGTGCTCGTAGCTCAGATCGTTGACCGTCACGGGCAGCCCGCCGAGCTCCCGGTGGACCCGGCTGCCGGCATCTACGAGTCCGCGCACAACCTCTATCGTGCCGTATCGGGCCGCCGGATCGCGCTCTGGGTTGAACCGCAGCCCCGGCGCGGTGATCGGAAGGGGCACCCCACCTTGTAGGAAGCCGTCGTTGGGGTTTCGCACCGAGGTGGAGTCCAAGGCACCCCAGTCGATCGCCTCGCCCTCTGGCGGGAGATCGACTGGGGCCGGCGCCGTCGAAGAGGCCTTGGCCGGCTCGGTCGGGGGCGACGACACCGGTTTCTTCGCGGGGCTGCATCCTGCAGCTACCGCACACACGAGCGCAGTCGCGACGAGCTCGTGAGCGCGCATTACTGCTCCTCGGGGTGGCATCGTGCGGGCGAGAGTATACCGCAGCTTCGATCCCGCGCTCGATACGTGGGTACGTTTGCGTTTGGCGGCTCAATTCCGCATGCTCCGCGGGTGCGGGAAACGGTGCAGCGAGTCATCGACGACGTTCTGAAGCCGCTCCTCGAAAGCGACGCGAGCAGCATCGAGCTGCTGACCGTGACCGAGGATGAGATAGTGGTCCGCGTGACGGGGCGCGCCGCGTTCGGCGTTGGCGCGGAGTACGTCCGGACTGGCGTCATCGAGCCGGCTCTCCGAAAGGTCGTTGGGGACGAGTGCGCGATCCACATCAAGAAAACGATTCCAACCGCCAAGCGGCGCAGGTGACCGCACGGGAGCAAGGATGTACGACCTAGACCAAGCGATCTGTGAACGGCGGTCGGTGCGAGGCTTCCTCTCGAAGCCCGTCCCCCGCGATGTGCTCGAAGAAGTGCTCGCGCTCGCACAGCATGCCCCCAGCAATTGCAACGTTCAGCCTTGGCGCGTGTATATCGCCTCCGGGCACACGGCCGACACGCTGAGGGGGGCGCTCATCCAAGCGGCGACGACCGGCGAATCGTCCGCGATGATGACGCCGATCGACCGGTTCTTCGGAACGTATCGCGAAAAGCAGATCGCGTGCGCTGTCGAGCTCTACGGCAAGATGGGGATCGAGCGCGGCGATCGGGTAGGGCGGTTGAAGGCCAGCCTCCGCAACTTCGAGTTCTTCGATGCTCCACACGTAGCTTACATTTGCATGGCGAAGAGCTTCGGGATCGGTGTTGCGCTCGACGTCGGAATGTACGTGCAGACGTTGATGCTCGCGATGCAGTCCCGCGGCATCAGCTCGTGCGCTCAGGCGGCTCTGCGGGCCTTTCCGGAGGTCGCGGCCGAGCACCTCGACATCCCCGACGATGAGCAGATCCTTTGTGGGCTGTCGTGTGGGTACGAGGACCCCGACGTTCCGGCCAACCAAACGCGCCAACCGCGCGATCCAATTTCCAGTAACGTCTTCTTTCGAGGCGACGTGTGCTAGCGGCCCTTGAAGTCGCCTTCACGCCGTTCGAGGAACGACCGAAAACCCTCCGCAGCGTCTTCGGTGTCCATGAGCTCGCGCGCGATCACGAGGAGCTCGGCAACCGCGGCGTCCGTCCCTCGGAG
>CP070713.1:1701219-1728888 GCA_020351445.1 Myxococcales bacterium | reverse complement strand
CCCTTTTTGAAAGGGTTAAATTTCGAGTCGCCCCGCGAGGAGCTCGAGAAGCGGGCCTAGTATCAGTCCGCCCCGCAAAGCGACTCCGTCGCCACGCGGCCGGCGCGGCCTGTTGTTCCTGCCGTGTTTCTCAAGCGCTCTCGCAGGCGGCTTCGAACTCCACGTTCAGCTCGTCGGCTGCTTTTCGGAACTGTGCGGCGAGGTCCTCGCGGCCGAGGGCGGAGTCGAGCATGGCAAGCTCGTCGAACATGCCTTTCATGAGGCCGATGGCTCCCACGCAACCTCCAATAGCGAAAGACAGCACGGAGCACACGGCGTGCTATTTTGCCGAGTTCTTGGGCAACGCGGGCGGTGACTGGCCGATGAAAATCGGTGCCAACGGTGCTGCGACGGGAAGGGTTCCGGGTGTTCTTTTTCAGCGATGAGGGATGGGAGCCGCCTCATGTTCACGTCGAACGAGGCGGTGGCGTCGTGAAGTATTGGTTGAGCCCCGTCGCGATGGCATACTACCGAGGCATGACGTTCATGGAGCTGCGACGTTCCATGCGGCTCGTCGAAGAGCATCGCGAATACCTTCTGGAGCGCTGGCATGATTACTTTGGCACCTGAGCATCCCTTGGCGAAATCGGTCGAGTTCGCGGGAGGGATCATGCGTGTCGCCCTCGAAGATGGTCGGACGCTCGAGGTGCCGATTTCGTGGTTCCCACGCCTCCGGGAGGCTACGCCCGAAGAGCGGGAGGACCTGCGCCTCATTGGCGGCGGCATTGGGATTCACTGGCCGCAGCTCGACGAAGACCTCTCGGTGCGCGGGCTGCTCTTTCCGCATCCGGAGGATGCGCAGCGGGTGAGTTAATGTCGCGAGCTCGTCGACTGGCCGTACGGCCAGTTGCTTTCGGCGTGTTTCAGCCGAGCCTTGAAACGAGAAGCTCCCGCTCGCTCCTGCGCAGGTTGACGAAACGCAGCCTCACTTCGAAGCTGCCTTCGGCGACGCGCATTGAACCAATCGTTCGCCCTTCGAAGCTTCGCTTCCGATCATCAAGCACAACCGAAAACCGAATGGGCGAGCCTGGCGCGAAGGCCCGTGGGCTCAGCAGGGTCAGCGTGTTCCCCTCGATGGCCTTCGCCTCACCCTCTTCGCCACTCTCCAGCCACAGCTTCATGGGATCACCCCTTCCGCCGCTGCATCGCCGCCCTCGCCTCCTTGAGGTCTTCCTGACGGCGAATCGCTTCGCGATCGTCGCCCTTCTTCTTGCCACGCCCTAGGCCAAGCTGAACCTTCGCGACGCCGTTCTTGAAGTAAACCTGCAACGGGACCAATGCCATCCCGCGGCTCGTGAGCCGCCCTCGCAGCTTCTCGATCTCACGCCGGTGAACCAGGAGTTTCCGCCTTCGCTGCGTCTCGTGACCGGCATGACCACCCTGCTCGTACGGCGCGATGTGCATGCTGTAGAGGAAGAGCTCGTCGTTATCGATGCGGCAGTACGCACCCTCGAGGTTCGCGCGGCGCGCACGGAGGCTCTTGACCTCCGTGCCGTAGAGCACCATGCCCGCCTCGAGTCGTTCCTCGATGTCATAGCGTTTGGCGGCCTTTGGGTTGCGGCACACCAGGAGCTCCATCCCCGGAACGCCCCTATCAACGCGCTTCTTCGCCATCGTCCGCCGGCTCTAGCACGGGCTCTTTGGCTTTGCGAAGTTGCTCGAGCCACCCGAGCTCCGCTCGAAGCCGTTCGCTTGTCGGAAGGTCGCCGCGCGCACCGGCTTCTTCGAGTGCTTTTTCCCGCTGCTCGATCTCGCGATCCCAGCGCGCACTGGCGGAGAGAGAGTCATCGAGCACCCATGTCCGCGTCGTCGCTTTCACGGGGAATCGGACGCGCGCGTCGGGCGCCGGCGAATCGGGAACCGAGACCTCCAGAAGAATCCGCGGCCAGTTTGCATCGATCTCGATGACGCACGGTGAGTCGCCCCAGTCCGAGCTTGGCCGAAAGACCTCCGAGACGAAGCCCTTGGGATCGACCTCCGCCCAGGCCAAACAGGTTCGCTCTCTTTCTCGCATCGCAACCACGATGTCACGCTGGCCGTCACGGTCGAAGTCGGGGCGGGGATCGGGCGCGAGCTCGACCCACAACCGGCTAGGCCAACGGGCGTCGGGCACCTGCAACGATAACGTCGGACCGCGGGAGGTCACAACGCGGACGGTCGAGTCCGGGCCCCTCACCGCGTCGAAGGCCACGTAGCCTCGCTCGTTGATCCGACGGCCAATTGTGAACCCGTGCACCCGAAGATCCTCGACAATCGCTTCCGCCTCCTCGTGCGGGTCGACACCTATCCGCAGGTAGTCCAGAGGATCTTGAACCGGCTCCGGCTTCGCGCATGCGACCACGACCGCGCATGCAAGGATGAGACAACGCACGGCACTACTTTACGTGGCCTGGGCGAGAACGCGAGTTGCCAACACGAAGGTGTGCACCTCTGACACACCTCCAGCCTTGAGGGCCTCGGAGGCGGCCTGGAGCGTCGCCCCAGTCGTTCGAACATCGTCCAGAAGAAGCACCCGTTCCACCCCGCGCAGCCGCCAGGGCGCGAAGGCGCCAGCGATGTTCTGCTGCCGTTCGCGGTGTGGCAGGTCGACCTGGCGCGGCGTATTCCGCACGCGACGGAGCCCGCGAAGCAACAGCGGTGCTCCAAGCGACTTCGCCACGGGCCTCGAGAGCAGCGCGGCCTGGTCATAACCACGCGCGCGCCGCCGTCGCCAATGGAGCGGCACGGGCACGACCCCATCGACCTGGCCTGCCCAGCGATGGGCATCGCCCGCCATCACCGAGCCAAGCACCGAGCCAAGCTCACTGTGGCCGTCATACTTGAAGCGTTGGATCGCGTCGGCCACCGGACCGCCGTACTCGAATACGGCTTGTGGACCCGGCACACGCTCGATGAGGCCGGCACACGAGACGCAGAAGACCGAGGAGTCTTCCGTCGGCTCGTCACACCCAGGGCACCGAGTAGGAGCGACGAGGGACAGAAACCCGGTGACGAGGGGGTGCATGCTTTTGTATCGGCTCGAAGCAAAGCCGGTTGCCGCACTTGCGAATTAACCCTTTCAGAAAGGGGACTGTCCCCTTTTTAGTGGTCGTAGGGTTCGCCCCGGAGGATGGAGAAGGCTCGGTAGATTTGTTCGGCGAGCACTAGGCGGGCGAGGCGGTGGGGGAAGGTCATTGCCGAGAGGGACAGGCGGAGGTCTGCCTTTTTGGATAGCTCCTGGGGAAGGCCGTAGGCGCCGCCTATCAGGAAGACGACGGTCTGGACGGAGTCGTTTTCCGAGCGGCCGAGCCATGTGGCCAGGTCTCGGCTGCTGAGCGTGCGTCCGTCGACTTCGAGGGCGACGACGCGCGAGCGGTCGGGGATGCTCCGCGAGAGCCTTTCGGCGACCTCGTCCGCTTTGCCGTCTTTGATTTCGATCTCTTCGAGCTTGCCGTAGCGCCCGATGCGCGCGTAGTAGTCGCCGAGCAACGAACGCAAATCGCGGTCCTTTGCTTTGCCTACAGCGATGATTCGTACGCGCACGACGCGAGGGTCTACGGAAAGACGAAACCCTCGTCCGCCTGTTGACCTTCGAACTCCACCCGATCCGCATCGAGCCAGAGCGCCTCGAGGTCGTAGTAGCCGCGCATGTCCTGATGAAAGATGTGCACGACCACGTCGCCAAAGTCGAGAAGCACCCAGTTGCCTTGCGGAAGCCCTTCAACCCCCGAGCAGCGAGCTCCATGCTTGTGCTTGAGGTCTTCTTCGATGCCGCGCGCGATAGCGGCCACCTGGCGATCGCTGCGCCCGCTCATCACGACGACGTAGTCGGTGTAGTCGACTTTGCCTCGCACATCGATGATTTCGATTCTGGCTGCCTTCTTATCGAGCGCTGCCTCGGCGATCTTCAGAGCAAGCTCGCGGCCAGCCATTGGATCGCTTTTCGAAGGGGGACTCGGGTTCGTTTTCAGTTGTGCGCCTTGTGCTTGTTTGACCAACTAGTTTCCTCCTTTACTGCTACTGCCGGACTTGGCCCTCTCCTTGGCCGACCCACTTCAGGGTACACAGCTCCGCCAAGCCCATTGGACCATACGCGTGAAGCTTTGTTGTCGAAATTCCGATTTCGGCACCGAGGCCGAGCGCGAACCCATCGTTAAACCGAGTCGAAGCGTTCACGAGAACCAAGCTGGCATCGACTTCGCGCATCCAGCGGTCGGCGTTGGCTGCGTCGCGTGTAACGATCGCCTCGGTGTGGTTCGACCCGTGTTTGGCGACGTGATCGAGCGCACCGTCGATGCCATCAACGACACCGACATTGAGGATCAAATCGAGGTACTCGGTGTCCCAGTCCTCGTCGCTCGCGCGCTTCACCCCATTGAGGTGATCGGCCGCGCGATCGTCGGCGTGGATCTCGACCCCCTCGGCTTCCATCGCGGCACCGAGCCTTGGCAAGAACGTCGGTGCGACGTCGGCGTCGACCAGGAGCGTCTCCATCGAATTGCACACACCTGGACGCTGCACTTTGGCGTTCAGCGCGATCTCGAGGGCCATTTCCGGGTCGGCGGTGCGGTCGACAAAGACGTGACAGACACCTTTGTAGTGTTGGATGACAGGAACTCTTGCGTGCTCGGCGACGAACCGAATCAATCCTTCTCCACCTCTCGGTATGACCATGTCTACAATACCATCAAGACCGATCATTACCAAAGTCGCTTGTCGATCCGTGGTGGGTAGAAGTGTGACAGCTTCGGGCGGCAGGCCTTCGTCGCGTAGCGCCTGTGTGAAGATCTCGGCGATCGCCGTGTTGCTATGAAATGCCTCTTTGCCGCCTCGAAGCAAGACGGCATTGCCGCTCTTCAGGCACAGCGATGCTGCGTCGGCGGTCACGTTGGGCCGCGATTCATAGATGATCCCGATGAGCCCCAGTGGCGCCCGCATCTTTCCAACGCGAAGGCCGTTCGGGAGCACCCGCTCTTCGACGATAGTGCCCACTGGATCCGAAAGCGCAGCGACCTGCTCGAGGCCGTTGGCGACCCCATCGAGGCGCTTCCGATCGAGGTGGAGGCGATCGAGCATCGCTTTGGACAGCTTCATGTATTTGGCGGCTGCCATGTCTGTGACGTTGGCTTCGAGCACGTGATCGCCGGCTTCGCCGCGCAGAGCCTCGGCTGCCCGGCGCAACACGGCATTTTTCTGCTCGGTGCTCGCGGTCGCAAGAACGCGCGAAGCCTCTTTGGCTCGCTCGGCCAGGCCGGTGACGAGCGTCGTCAAGTCATCACTCATAGCGGATGAAGGTAGCACTTTTTGCCGCAGGGGGGAGCCGCACCTTCAGGCGCCTTTATTCGTGAGAACGATGTCGTCTCGGTGCACGATCTCGTCGCCCACATGGCTTCCGATCCGTTCTGCGATCTGCTGACTGTGCCCACCCGCAAGTAGACTCACCTCGTCCGCGCTGTAGCGAGCGAGACCTCGGGCGACCTCCTGGCCAGACTCGCTCACGATCGACACCGCATCACCAACCTTGAACGAACCCGTCACCGAAACGATGCCTGCCGGCAGTAGGCTGGAGTTGCGCTGCTCCAACGCGCGGCACGCGCCAGCGTCGACGACGATGCGCCCTCGTGGCTTGAGCGTATACGCGATCCAGTGTTTGCGGCTCGCAAGTGGCGAGCCGTGCGGCAGCAACAAGGTGCCGACATCTTCACCGTGCATGAGCTCGCCGAGAAAGTCCGAAGATGCCGCCGGACCGACGACGACCGGCAGGCCGTGCAGCGTGGCACGGCGCGCAGCTTCCACTTTGGATTGCATGCCCCCAAGACCGACATCGCCCTCCGGAGGCTTGATGAAATGCTCGATATCGGCGACCTCGCGCACCAGTGAGATGCGCTCTTCCTGCGCGTCGAGGATACCCACCACGTCGCTCAACAACACCAGCAGGTCGGCTCCCACGAGGGTACAAACCATCGCCGCCAACTGATCATTGTCGCCGAACCGTAGCTCGTCGATCGAGACGGTGTCGTTCTCGTTGATGATCGGAACGACGCCGAGCTTGAGGAGCTCGTCGATCGCCTGACGCGCATGCAGATAGCGATCGCGATCCGTCACAGCGTCATGCGTCAATAGGACCTGCGCCACGTGAATGCCAAGCGGCTCGAACGCGTCTTCGTAGGCTCCCATGAGCAAGGACTGGCCCGTCGCCGCGGCCGCCTGAAGGAGTGAAACTTTCTTCGGGCGCTCGCTCAGACCGAGGCGCTCCCTGCCGAGCGCCACGGCACCAGAGGAGACCAGCACGACTTTGCGCCCCGCCCTTACCAGCGTCGCGACCTGCTGGGCCACCTGCGCAAACCGGCCTCCTTCGGAGCAGAGCGCGCGGCTGCCGATCTTGACGACGATTCGCTTGCAATCGCGGAGTGCCGTTCTGGTTTGGTCGCGGGTCATGGGTTGCTTCTGAATCGCATTCTGGGAGGAGGCCCGCAACTACTCTGGAAGCGGGGCAAGGGACAGTCCCCTTTTTGTGGCTGGGCTACGGATGTGGCCTCGACTCACGAATATTGCAAAAAGGGGACAGTCCCCTTTTCGCTGGTAGCATTGGGGGATGCTTGCGGCGGAGGTGGCGCGCTGGTTCGTCTGGCTGGTGGCTTTTGCATGGGGCGCCGCGTGGGGGAGCTTCTTCAACGTCGCGATCTATCGCTGGCCGCGGGGGATGTCGGTCGTTTCACCGCCCAGCCGCTGCCCATCGTGCGGCGCACCGATTCGCGTGTGGAACAACGTACCGGTCCTCGGCTGGCTCTTCCTGCGCGGAAAAGCATCGTGTTGCGGCGCGTCGATTTCGCCACGCTATCCGCTCATCGAGCTCCTCGGAGGGATCCTCTGCGTCGCGATCGCGGAGATCTGGGTGGTGCGGGCGGCGCCGGAAACGTTGCTTCTCGATGCCACCATCGAGACCTTGCTCTACTTCATCTTCGCCGGTGGGCTACTGGTGATCACCTTCGTCGACCTCGAGTGGATGGAGA
This sequence comes from Myxococcales bacterium, assembly GCA_020351445.1. GTDB lineage: Bacteria > Myxococcota_A > Polyangia > Polyangiales > Houyiibacteriaceae > SG8-38. The sequence continues at coordinate 1,721,857 of CP070713.1, read as the reverse complement.
TCCCCGATGAGGTGAGCCTACCATGCGCAGCCCTTGGACTGGCGAGTGCCCCATTTCGAGCGGAGCCCGGGGTTTGGTCAGCCGCGGTCGGCGCAGGTGTCGGCTACCTATGCGTGCAATTGATCTTCGTCTGGGGCTACGAGCGCATCACCGGCCGCCGCGGCATGGGGGAAGGCGACTCGAAGCTCTTACTGATGATCGGCGCATTTCTCGGGTGGAGAGGCGCTCTCTTCAGCGTCGTCGCTGGGTCGTTGCAGGGCCTGGTGTTTGCGGTCTTCGCCCTGCTCACAGGACGCAAGCTCACCCCGGACATCGAAGAGCGAGTCATCGATGGCGAATTGATCGAAGCGCCCGAGGAGCCCGACACCAGTCGCGTCGGGCATCTCAAGCTTCCGTTTGGGCCGTTTCTCGCGCTCGGGGCGCTAGAGTACCTCCTCGCGGGGGACGCGATAGTGTCTTGGTACTTCGGCCTGCTACAGCGATGAACGATTAGCGTCGGTAACCGCCGCCACCGCCGCCGCCCTGGCGCTCACGCGCGAGGTCGACACGGATGGTGCGGCCGCCAAGCGTCGCGCCGTCCATCGACTCACGGGCCGCCGAAGCAGCCTCTTCCGTCGTGAACGTCACGAACCCGAAGCCCCGCGAACGGCCAGTCTCCCGATCTGTCACGACCTTGGCATCGGTCACTTCGCCGAACGGCGTAAACGCCTCGCGAAGATCTTCAGTGGTCGTGGCCCAGGCGAGGCCTCCGCAGAACAGTCTCTTACTCATGGTCAACTCTTTCACTGTGCAGCCGACGCGGCGTCGTGCCGAGGCGGTGCTTCAATTCACTTCGCCGGATTCCCAGCATCACGGGATTGTACCGCTTGGTACCGATCCCACAAGCTTGGTGTCGATTCCTCGCCCAAACGAGCCTTGTAGTCGTCGTCCTTCGACCTGCCCTGGCGCTTCGCGATCTCGCCGATGAGCTTGTCCCGCGAACCTACCTCTTTGCTGACCGCTTCGAAGACCTGCTCGAGATGGAGCAGCTTACTGTTGGACACGTGCTCTAGCCCCTTTTCCTCGTTCAAACGGTCGAGCCAAAGGTCCTTGCCGGCCACCTTTTTCACGGCTGCAACCAGTTTCTCCTTCGCCTTCTTCGGGTCGTCTCCGAAGCGCTCTTTCACAATCGACAGGGGGGACTTGCTCATCACGTGCACCATAGCCCCGAAATGCCCGATTTTTGGGGCTGGGGAGCGCCCGGAGTAGCACGGAGCCCCCACCGTGCAAGCCGGGCCGGCGCCTCCGGTCCAGTTCCCCTCACACTTAGGGGTGACGCTTCGACTGCACCCCTTTTCGAGCGCAGGCCCGGTGGATCCGGCCCGGCGGGCACAGTAGAGTCAGCCCGTCCATGGCGGCCGAATTCGTTCATTTGCACGTTCATAGCGAGTTTTCGATGTTGGACGGTGCCATCCGGATTCCGCAGCTGGTCGAGCATGTCGCCAAGATGGGGATGCCCGCAGTCGCGCTCACCGACAACGGGAACATGTTCGGCGCCGTGCAGCTCGTGCGCACGTGCGCAGGGACCGATGTAAAGCCGATCCTCGGGTGCGAGGTGAACTTCACCGCGGGCGATCGACGCGACCCGCAAAACCGCGAGCTTCATCACCTGCTGCTGCTCGCAAGCTCTCAGGAGGGCTACCAGAACCTCGTGAGATTGGTCAGCGCCGGTTGGGTCGATGGCATGGCCGCCGATGATGAGCCGCGGATCGACTTCGAGGTGCTGCGGAACCACAGCGCTGGAGTCGTCGGGCTGAGCGCTTGCATGGGCGGCTACGTGGCGCAGGAGATCCTCAACAAGGGCCCGGACGTCGGCCGCGATGCGATCGCGAAGCTTCGCGAGTGTTTCGACCCGGGCCATTTCTTCGTCGAGCTTCAGGACCATGGCTTCCCCGAGAACCGGCCGCTCAACCAAGTCTTGGGCCGACTCGCCAAAGAGCTCGAGCTTCCGCTGGTCGCGACGAACGATTGTCACTACCTCGAACGCCAATCCGCGCATGCCCAGCTCGTGCTGCAGTGCATCGGCGCCGGGCGAAGCGTCCGTGAGATGGAAGCAGTGCATCACCACTCCTCCGAGCTTTACCTGAAGACGCCCGAGCAGATGCTCAACCTCTTCGCGCACATTCCCGACGCGGCAAAAAACACGCTCTTGATCGCAGAAATGTGCGCGGGCCAAGCCACGCCGTTGGCAGATCCGAAACTTCCGGGTTTTGCGGTGCCCGGGGGCGCGACCGAGGAGGACTACCTCCGCGCACTGTCGGTCGCGGGGCTCGGCCGGCGCATGGTGGAAATGCGGGAGCGCGGCGAAACCTTCGAGGAGAACCTCTATCACAGCCGGCTCCAGCTCGAGCTCGATGTCATCTTGAAGATGGGTTTCGCGGGATACTTCCTCATCGTGCAAGACTTCATCAACTGGGCGAAGGACAACGGCGTGCCCGTCGGCCCGGGTCGTGGCTCGGGCGCCGGCTCCTTGGTCGCGTGGTCGCTTCGCATCACCGACTTGAACCCGATCACACACGGGCTTCTGTTCGAGCGGTTCCTAAATCCCGAGCGCGTGTCGATGCCTGACTTCGACATCGACTTCTGCATGGACCAACGCGACCGAGTCATCCAATACGTGCGCGACAAGTACGGGCAGGCGAGCGTGGGTCAGATCGCGACCTTCCATCAGCTCAAGAGCAGGAGCGTGGTGCGAGACGTCGGGCGTGTGATGGGCATGACGCCGGGCGAAGCAGGTTTGATCGCCACGATGATTCCGGAGCCGGTGCAGGGCAAGAGCGTGCCGATCAGCGACGCCCTCGAGCAAGAGGCTCGGCTCAAGACCGCATATGAGCAAGACAGCCACGCGCACGAGCTCCTCGACACGGCACAGGCGCTCGAGAACCTGACGCGCCATGCGGGTATGCATGCAGCCGGCGTCGTGATCAGCGAGGGACCGATTTGGGACCACGTGCCGGTGTTCTGCCCCGAAAAGGACGTCTACGTCACTCAGTATCACAAGGATGACGTCGAGGCGGCGGGCCTGGTGAAGTTCGACTTCCTGGGGCTTCGGACGCTGACCGTGATCGACATCGCCACGAAGCTGATCGACCGTCGGCCAGACCGTCAGGACAACCCCTTCCGCATCGACCAAATCCCGATGGATGACCCAGCGACGTACGCACTGCTGCAATCGGGTGAAACCACCAATGTCTTCCAGCTCGAGTCGAGCGGCATGCAGAGCTTGTTCAAGCAGCTCCGGCCTGACCGGTTTGACGACATCGTAGCCGCGGTCGCGCTCTATCGACCCGGCCCCATGGGCGCACAGATGGACAAGGACTTCGTCCATCGTAAGCACGGACGGCAGCAGGTCCAGTATCCGCATCCATCCCTCGAAGGTATCCTCGAAGAGACCCGAGGCGTCATCGTCTACCAGGAGCAGGTGATGCAGATCGCTCAGGAGATGGCGGGCTACTCACTTGGCGGTGCGGACCTCTTGCGGCGGGCCATGGGCAAGAAGAAGGCCTCCGAGATGGAGAAGCAGAAGGCCGTGTTCATCGAGGGTGCCACCGCGCGCGGCCACACGCAGCAAAAGGCCGAGGAGGTCTTCGACTTGATGGCGTACTTCGCAGGGTATGGCTTCAACAAGAGCCACTCGGCGGCGTACGCGCTGATCACCTATCAGACCGCCTATCTCAAGACGCATTACCCGGTCGAGTTCTCCTGCGCGACCCTGACGGCGGACAAGGAAAAGATCGACAAAGTCGTTCGCACGGTCGCCGAGGCGCGGTCGATGGGGATCACGGTGCTGCCGCCGGACGTCAACGAATCCGAGATCGAGTTCACCGTCGTGTACACCCCGGACGATGCTCAAGACGTCGCGCGCCTTCGCCACAAGCCTGTTTGCTACAACGGCGAGGTGCACGACCCAATGGGGCCCAAGATTCGTTTCGGGCTTGGCGCGATCAAGGGTGTGGGCACGGCGGCGGTCGAAGCGGTCCTTGAGGCGCGGCAAGGGGAGCCCGAAGAGGGTGGCGAAGCGCACGAGCGTCCGTTCGTCGACTTGTTCGATTTCTGCGCGCGAGTCGATTTGCGGCGCGTGAACAAAAGCGTGATCGAGGCACTGGTGCAGTGCGGGGCGTTCGACACGGTTCACGTGGCCATCAACGTGCATCGATCTCAGGCGTTCGTGGCGATCGAGCAGGCGATCGAGCGGGGCAAGCGCATCCAAGCGGAACGCTCGAGCGGACAAGAGAGCCTCTTTGGATTGATGGGCCAGGAAGAAGACGCGCAAGCCTACGAGCACCCGGGCGGGAGCTTTCCCGCCCTCGACCCTTGGGACTCGCGCGATCAGCTGTCGCGGGAGAAGAGCACGCTCGGCTTCTACGTGTCCGGACACCCGCTCGACCGCTATCGAGGCGAGCTGCTGCGCTTCTGCGACGCGACGACTGAAAGCATCACGGAGCTCGGCAACCATCGACAGGTCACTGTCGGCGGCACGGTCGAGGGCTACCGTGAGCGCCGCACCAAGATGGGTCACACGATGGCGTTCTTCCACATCGAGGACGCACTCGGCCGCGTCGAAGTGATTGTGCGTCCGAAGCCCCTCGAAAAAGGCGGCATTCGCGAGGCGCTTCAATCGGGCGAGCCCATTCTGCTCACCGGCCGCGTAAAGCACGAGCAAGACCGCAACGACGACAGCGCCCAGACCGAAGCCAAGATCCTGCTCGAAGAAGCGACACTCTTGAGCGAAGCCCTTCAGGAACGCACCACATCAATCACGGTGCGCCTCACCGTCGAAGCCATCGATCGCACGAAGCTCGACTCCCTCCGCTCGATGCTCGAACAACACCCGGGCCCCTGCCCCGTCTCCCTCGAGCTCAACTCTCCAGGCGACTGGCGCGTCAACCTAGCCGAAACCGGCCTCTTCGTAGACCCCACCGACGCCCTCCTCACCAGCCTAGAACGCCTCTTCGGCACCAAAGTCTGCGAGCTCCATTGAGGAAAAAGGGGACAGTCCCCTTTTTAGAAGGGTTAAGCGATCGCGCGGGGGGGGCCGACAAATTGGCGGGCCGCAGGCCCGACCGGAGCAACGAAAGGCATGTTTTCTGAACCGCAGTCAGAGCAAGAGCTCCTCACCCGCGCTAGGGACGTTGCAGGGCTCACCCTCGGCGAGCTCGGTGCACGGGTTGAAATCGAAGTTCCTGACGAAGCCGTGCGGGCCAAGGGGGTGGCTGGCCAGATTCTCGAGAAGGCCTTGGGTGCGACCGCCGCTTCAAGGGCGGAGCCAGATTTCCTCAAGCTTGGGATCGAGCTCAAGACCATTCCGCTCGACTCGGCCGGAAAGCCGAAGGAGTCGACCTTCGTGTGCTCGATTTCGCTGTCGACCATGGCAGACACCGATTGGGAGCGGAGCACCGTTTTCAAAAAGCTTTCCAAGGTCCTCTTCGTTCCTGTCGAGGCGGCGTCGAAGACGCCGCTCCGCGATCGCCGCGTCGGTCGCGCGTACTTGTGGGCGCCGAATGCCGAAGAGCAGCGGCGGCTGCGTACCGATTGGGAGCGGCTTGCCGAGATGATCGCCGTCGGCGACGTAGAACGGATCACCGGTCACCTCGGCGAGGTGTTGCAAGTCCGTCCGAAGGCCCCGCACGGAAGAAGCCGCCGTCGTGCTCCCGACGAAGAAGGCGCCGTGCAGTGGACGATGCCGCGAGGGTTCTACTTGCGACCTTCTTTCACCGCCGCGGTGCTCGCACGGTTGCGCGCGCTGGACTGACATGGCCCGAAGCTGGACATCGGAGCGACTCGCAGCATTGGAAACCTCATTCAAAGCAGCCGAGGACCCCAAACGTGCGACCGATATGGCGCGCTACATGAAGGACCAGTTCGCTTTCTTCGGGTTCCCGGCGTCCGAGCGACGTGCGCTCCAGCGCCAGGCCTTTGCCGGCGCGCCAAAGCCCACCGAGGCGGACCTCGTGCGGTTGACGAAAGCATGCTGGCGAAAGAAACAGCGGGAGTTCCAATATTTCGGCGCCGACTACATCCGGCAACACATAGAGGTGTGCGACCGAACATTCCTCCCGCACCTCGAGTTTCTGATCACCCACAAATCGTGGTGGGACACAGTCGATGTGCTCGCCGGGCACGGAGTGGGCGGCCTGGCGCGTCGTTTCCGACCGATCGCCGACGAGATGAACAACTGGATCGACTCCGACAACATGTGGATCGCGCGCGCCGCCCTCCTCTATCAGCTCGGTTTCAAAGCAGACACCAACGCCGATCAGTTGTTCGGCTTCTGCGAGCGCCGCATGAAAGACACAGAGTTTTTCATCCGCAAAGCGATCGGCTGGGCGCTACGGGAGTATTCGAAGACCGACCCGCGCGCCGTTCGCAGCTTCGTGAGGAAGCACGATGCCGAGCTCTCCGGGCTCTCCAAGCGCGAAGCGCTCAAGTGGCTGAATAGGAATTAACCCTTTCAAAAAGGGGACTGTCCCCTTTTTGCTCCGATGCTCAGTTGGATCGAGAGCGATTAACCCTTTCAAAAAGGGGACTGACCCCTTTTTCGGCGAAGGGGGATGGCGGGGGGGAATCGCTGGTGCGGGCGTGTGCGACCTCGATGGGGAGCTCGTAGACGCGGCAGACGTCATCCCAGAGCGTGGCGCCAGGAGCGATGGCGTTCCTGCCGGTGTACGGGGAGGCCGACATCATCGCTTGCGATACGAAAGGCCGGAGCGGTGACAGCGCCACACGTCGGACTCGGTAGCGCTTGCGGAGCTCGTCCATGAACGCGTCTCGGGAGACCCGTTGAAACCCGAGCACCTGCTCGCTGTACTTCTCGTCCATCCAGCACTCGTAGAACCAGCCGTCTTTGACCGACGGATCGGGGTTAGCCCGGAACGCCTTTTCCGGGGGCACCGACAAGCCCATCGCTCCGAACACGTCCCTCCGCAGCTGCCTTGCCGGCACTTTCCACGAATCGTCGCCGCCGATCAGAAACAGATGCCCATCGGGCTGCTGCACCGCCGCTGATGCAATGGCACGCGCGGCATCCCGTACATCCACACCGTGCTCGGGCTGGTCGAGCGACACCATGAAGACAAACGGCCTGTAGGCTGGGTGTTCCGGCATGAGATCGTGGAGATCCATCACGGCGCCTAACCGCAACGAACACTGGCGAAGACCCGAATACCGCAACCAGCTCTCTGCCGTGAGCTTCTGCAGGCCATAGTTGTCGTCGGGCCAGCACGGATCGGTGGAACGCCGAACCGGATCCCCAGGTCCACAGGGACCAAACGCCGCGTAGCTGGACACGAATACAAAGAACGAATCCGGTGCATGCCTCTTCGCCGCATCGATCAGATGCCGCATGCCGCCTAGGTTGACCGCTTCGGAAAGCTCGGGCTCGGAATAGGATACCGGAGCGACGATCGCGGCGCAGTGCACAATCACGTCGGGTTTCACCAACGCCACGAGCCGGGTCACCGCAGTCGCATCGGTGAGGTCGCACCGCTCGAAGCGGAGGTCGGCGGGGATTCCCTCGGAGACCAGGTCAGTCGCGACGACTTCGATGCCGCGCCGGGACAAGGCCCCGATGACGTACTTCCCGACCTTGCCCGCAGCCCCTGTCAATAGTGCGGTGGTGCTCATGGTCTTTGTCCTGGCGCGAGGCCGACATAGAGAGCTTCGCCGAGCGTCCGATCCGCGCTCGCCGACAACCGCCCAAGCCAATCGTTCTTATGCATCCAAAGAATCGCCCGCATGATCAGTGACTTCGGGCGGAGCTCGACCTTGCTGCGGTGCAATCGAACGCTGGCAATCTTCCAGCCATCATCCGTGCGCACGTAGCGGTCTTCGTAGAAGCCGGCGCCTTCCAGCAGGTAGAGCGGTGTCTCGACACGATCGGTCATCTCCCAGACCACGCGAATGCGGCCGGGCTCCTCCTCTTCGATCTCCGGATTGCGCGCGACGTGCTTGGTCTTGGACTGCTTGAGCTGGCGGGTCAGCAGCCGCCGAATCGCACTCCGCCCATGGACGGCGGACGCCGCGTCCGGGCCCACCTGCATCACCGCGTCGTCGGTAAAAAGAGCGGACCAGCGATCCCAATCTTTGCCGTCCAGCCACTCGCAGTAGTGCGTTTTCAGCGCTGCGATCCCCTCCATCGCAGGGTTGTCCTACGTGAAGGGGGCGTCCTCCGCAAGCTGGCTCGACCCCACCGTCCGTCGCTTTCCGCACACGGTGTGTCGGTCGCACGCTGCGGTCGAACCGGCGCCAACTCGAGGGGTTCCTCGGTTCCCGGAGGACCGACATGGGCTGCTTTGTCTGCTCACGGAAATCAGGCAGTATGAGGCGCACGTACAATGGGCGGACCGGTCATGCTTCAGCCACTCAAGTCGGATCGTATCTATGATCGCATGGTGGAACTCCGGCGAGCACTCCACCGGCGGCCCGAGCTCGCCTTCAAAGAGGAGCAGACGGCGAAAGCCATCATGGACGAGCTGGATCGGCTGGGCGTTCCCTACGACTACATGGGCAAAGGTGGCGGCGTGATCGGCCGGCTTGGTACCGGCGACAACGATGGGTCTACCGTAGCGCTGCGGGCCGAGATGGATGCGTTGCCGGGTGCTGAGAATACAGATCTCCCGTTCGCCTCTTCTTTCGAAGGCAAGATGCATGCATGCGGGCACGACGCCCACATGGCGATGGTGCTAGGCGCGGCTGCTCTACTGAAAGAGTCGCCCCCGGCCGGCAGCGTGCTGTTCGTGTTCCAACCGGCAGAAGAAAAAGGCGGCGGCTCGCGAGTGATACTCCGGGCCGGGATTCTCGAGGGCGTGAACGCAATCTACGGTGGTCACGTGACGCATCATTACAGGGTCGGCGAAATCATGGTCGCCGAAGGCGTGATTACTGCCCAATCAGACCGGTTCGAGATCAACGTCAAAGGTCGCGGTGGCCATGGCGCGCGCCCCCACGAAGCCACCGATGCGGTGGTCATCGCGGGTCTGCTGATCAATGCGATCCAGACGCTCGTTTCCCGCGAGATCAATCCTGTCTACCCGTCGGTGGTCACGATCGGCACGGTGCGCGCCGGCAGCGCGCCGAACGTGATTGCCGAAGACGCTACGCTGGAAGGCACGATTCGCACAACGCTTCCTGAGGTGCGAGATCATCTCCACCATGGTCTGCGCCGTATTGCCAAAGCTATGGGCGATTTGCACAACGCCGAGGTGGATGTCCGGATTGCAGAAGGTTACCCGCCGGTAGTCAACACGCCGCGCGAGGCCCAGATTGCGCACCGTGCGGCCCAAAAGGTCGTCGGCGAGGCGGGATTGGTAGCCATGGACCACCCCAGCATGGGCTCGGAGGATTTCTCTTACTATCTGCACGACATCCCGGGTTGTTATGTGCGATTCGGTGCGCGTATTGAGGAGCGCGAATACATCCCGCTGCACAGCCCGGAGTTTGATATCAACGAGGAAGTGCTGAAGGTAGGCGCAGCGTTTTTCGACGAAGTCGTCAGGAAGGCGTTGGAAGAGTACAGTCGGAAATCGCTGTGATTGAGTTCAAGGCTTCCGAACCTCTGTCCATCGGCCTGGAGCTGGAGCTCCAACTCCTCAATGAGCGAACCTTGGATCTCGCCGACGGCATTCTGCCGCTCATGGAGCTGTTTCCGGGCAGCGAATACGTCAAACCGGAGTTCATCCAGAATACGGTTGAAATCGCCTCGAAACTTTGTACCAGCATCGCCGAATTGGAATCCCATGTTGCCTCGCTCGTGTCCGAGCTCGAGGTGAAGTGCCGAGCACTCGGCATGGTGCTGTGTGGTGCCGGTTCTCACCCGTTTGGTGAACGCCTGGCCCTCATCACACCGATGCCGCGGTACCTCAATATGGAGCGTAAGTACGGCTATCTCAGCCACACCCAGGTTACGTTTGCCACCCACGTCCACGTTGGGGTGCGTTCGGGCGACGAGGCGATCGCCATCATGCGGGCGCTCAAAGCCTATCTGCCTTTGGTCATCGCGCTGTCAGCGAATTCACCTTTTTGGCGCGGTTACAACACTGGCCACGCGTCATATCGCCATCGGATTCTCGCAGCCACTCGCAGCTACGGCATCCCACCCTCCTTCGAAAGCTGGCGGAGCTTCAGCAGCTTCGTCGCAACTTCCATCCGCGCCGGTATCTTCGATAGCATCCATGACATTCATTGGGACATTCGTCCGCGGCCGCATTTGGGAACAGTAGAGCTGCGTGCCATGGATGCGCAGTCCACGGTGGCAGACGCTGTGGCGCTGGCGGGCTTTGTTCGGGCATTGGTGGGTTTCTTGATGCGCGAGGTCGGCTCCGAGGTCGGCGATCTTCCGCACCCTTTGCCCTGGTGGATGGAGAAGGATAACCACTTCCAAGCGTCCCTGCTCGGTATGGACGCACAGTATGTGCATGACGAGCAAGGAACCGTGGTTCCGCTGGCGGAGGTGTGGGACAAAACCGCAGCGGCAATCCAGTCGACCGCGGAAGACCTCAGCGAGGCGACCTACCTAGATCGGCTTCGTCACGCAGTCGCTGGCGACAAGATCGGATATATGCGGCAACGCGAGGTGTATGACCAAACAGGCTCTTTCGAAGAGGTTGTGTCCTCGCTCGTTGCCGCGTTACGCGACGAAGCAGCGTAACCGTTTCCTCGAAACCCAGGGTTGAGGATGAGTGAGGAAGTCGACGAGGAGCCTTTGAGAATGACGAGGGGTGGAGATACCGCAGCTACCGGCGCCGAGCGATTCGCTGGCGTGCCCGGCCGCTGGTTCCGCCGAACCGCCTTACCGCTGCTGCTCATCCTGGTGTGCCCGCCGACGGTCATCCTTCTGTGGATGATCACGGTCCACTTCAACGGATCGCTCACGCTGTTCTTCAGGACGGCCGACCTGGACACGATCCTGGCACTCGTTCCCCGACCCACGTGGCGCGCAGCAGGGGTTCTGCTGTTCTGGGCGGTGCTCCAAGCCGTGCTCTTGATAGTGCTGCCCGGCAAGACTCACTACGGGCCCGTGACTCCGAAGGGCAATCGACCGAGATACAAGCTCAACGGTATCCCGGCGTACATCGTCACCCACGGGCTGCTATATCTCGGCGCCTATCCCTTGGGCTTGTTCTCGCCAACCATCGTGTATGACGAGTTCGGTTCGATCCTGGTCATCTGCAACGTCTTCGGGCTGATCTTCTGCGTCTTTCTGTACCTGAAGGGCGTCTACTTCCCGTCGACAACCGACGCCGGCCGAAGCGGCAACCTCATCTTCGACTACTACTGGGGGGTGGAGCTCCACCCCAGCCTCTTCGGGCTAAGTCTCAAGCAGTACATCAACTGCCGCCTCGCGATGATGGGTTGGAGTGTGATCCTACTTTCGTTCGCGGCAAAGCAGGTCGAGCTATACGGCCACCTCAGCAGCTCGATGCTGGTCTCGGTCGGTCTTCAGCTCGTCTACATCGTGCACTTCTTCGTGTGGGAGGGCGGTTACTTCGGCTCGCTCGACATCATGCACGACCGCTTCGGCTTCTATATCTGCTGGGGAATCACCGTGTGGCTGCCCTGCGTGTACACCCTGGTCGGGCTCTATCTGGTCGACCATCCGATCGCGCTGCCGATACCCTACGCGGTCTTTCTCGCCGGGGTCGGGCTGGCGGCGATCTGGGCAGACGGCGACGCCAATCGGCAGCGCCAACGGGTGCGAGAAACCGGGGGAGACACCACCGTGTGGCGCCGCAAACCTGAGCTCATTGAGGCCGAGTACACGACGGAAGACGGCGAGACCCGAAAGAGCCTGCTGCTCGTCTCTGGATGGTGGGGGATTAGCCGTCATTTCCATTACGTGGCGGAGATCACCGCGGCGCTGGCCTGGACCCTCCCGGCGATGTTCGAAAACCTGCTCCCCTACTTCTATGTCATCTTCCTGACGATCCTGTTGGTCCATCGGGCTGGTCGGGATGACCGGCGCTGTCGAAAGAAGTACGGCAGATATTGGAAGCAGTATTGCGAGCGGGTGCCGTACCGCATCATTCCGTACGTCTACTAGAGAAACGAGCGGTCGTACCAGCTATGCCATAGACGGTTCTAGCTGAATTCCCTATTCTCGATCGTCCACGGAGGGGCCAGTCGATGTCGAACAAGGTTCCAGAAGACGAGTTGCGCAGACTTGCCAGCGAGTATCGGCACATCCAGGGTGAGCACAGGCGCGAGGGGGAGTCCGGCAGCTGGCGACGCCGGCAAAAGGCCCAGCTCTCCGAGATAGAAACGCGGTTTAAGCGGATCCTGGACCACTGGTTTCGCGACGAAACCACGGGAACACAGTGGCGCGAGCACTTCTACCACGCCGTGCCGGAGCCCGGCCCGCTCTACGCTGTGGCGCGTTTGTATAGAGGAAGATCGGAAAGTGGCGCGGTCGTGGATGTCTTCGAGGCGCAAAGCGGCGAATGGGAATACATCGTCGACGGGGCGGTGGCAGAGCGCCGCAAGGGCATGAAGTCAACGGAGGCCAGTGTGCACCTGGGTGGTCAGACGTTCCAAGAAGCGTTCGATGCACCTGGCGCGGCGCTGGAGGCGTTGCGCACACATGTCCGGCAGCAGCCGCCGGGTGAGCCTCCTTGGGAGTGGGCGCCCGAGCTGTTCGCGGACGGCTTGATCGACATTCACTTCTCGCTGACCGAGCGCGGCCAGAGATTCATTCAGAGCTAGACGGCCAGCGGGATTGATCATCCCCTCACTACTCCTATGTTCTCCCCTGTTTCGGAGTCGAACAGATGCAGCCTGCGCGCGTCCAGCCAAAGCTCCAGTTCTTTGCCCTCCGCGGCGCTGCTGCCAGTAGCGACCCGCGCTACCATCGGGGTCCTGCCGTCTTTGACCTGGAAATGAACATAGAGATCCGCACCCAGCCACTCGGTCACATCGACGGTGGCTCGGAAGGTCGGTCCGTAACGCCGGTCGATACCTCCGGTGGCAGCGTCGTGAAGCTGTTCAGGCCGGATGCCGGCGATGAGCTGCCGAGGCCTGGTTGACAGGCAGTCCCGCAGCGTCTCCGGCGGCTCGAGCTCGGCCATGGGCAGCATGATCCGGTCACCATTGAACTCGGCCGGCACGAAGTTCATGGCGGGGGAGCCAATAAAACCGGCGACGAACAGGTTGCGGGGCTGCTCATAGAGCTCACGCGGGGTGCCGATTTGCTGCACCTCGCCCTGACACAACACCGCGACTCGGTCTCCCAGGGTCATGGCCTCGGTCTGGTCATGAGTGACGTAGACCATCGTGGTACCCAGTCGGTTCTGGATGCGGGCGATCTCCGTACGCATCTGCACGCGCAGCTTGGCGTCCAGGTTCGATAGCGGCTCGTCCAACAGGAATGCCACTGGTTCGCGCACGATGGCTCGCCCCATGGCGACCCGTTGGCGCTGGCCTCCAGAAAGCGCCCGAGGCTTGCGTTCCAGAAGTTCCGTGAGCTCCAGGGTGGCGGCTGCCTGTTCCACCCGACGGGTGATTTCGTCCTTAGAGAGCTTGGCCAGTTTGAGAGGAAAGGCGATGTTTTCCCGCACCGTCATATGGGGATAGATGGCGTAGCTCTGAAACACCATGGCCATGTTGCGGTCTTTGGGATCCACGTCGTTGACGACTTTGCCATCGACGCGAATCTCCCCTTCCGTCACGGTGTCGAGGCCCGCGATCATGTTGAGTACGGTGGATTTGCCACAGCCGGATGGTCCCACCACGATGAAGAACTCACCCTCGCGGATCGTGAAGCTCGCATTTCTCAGCGCCAGGGTGCCGCCGGGGAAACGCTTGCTGACGTTGTCGAGGATGATCTCCGCCACAGCCTATTACCCCTTCACCGCGCCGGCGGTCAGGCCGGCCACGATCCGGCGCTGAAAGACCAACACCAGCATGATGATAGGCACGGTCACCACCACCGAGGCAGCGGCGATGGAGCCGGTCGGCAGCTCAAAACGGGAGCTGCCGGTAAAGAAGGCGATGGCTGCGGGCACGGTGCGAGCATTGTTGGTGGAGGTCAGCGAGGCGGCGAACAGGAAGTCGTTCCAGGCGAAGATGAACACCAGGATCGACGTGGTGAATACACCCGGGGCGGCCAGTGGCGCGATCACGCGGGAGAAGGCCTGAAACGGGGTGGCGCCGTCCATCCGCGCGGCCTTCTCCAGATCCCAGGGAATCTCCCGGAAGAAGGCGGACAGCGACCAGATGGCTAGCGGCAGGGTAAAGGTCATGTAGGGCAGCACGAGTCCCGCCCAGGTATCGAACAAACCCACGGCACGCCATAGGTCGAACAAGGGCCCAATGATGGCGATGGGCGGGAATATCGCGATCGATAGGGCTGCGCCCAGCACCAGCCGCCGGCCGGGGAACCGGAGCCGGACGATGGCATAGGCGGCGAACATGCCGAGAGTCACCGCCAGCAGGCTGGACAGCGTGGCGATTCCCACAGAGTTCCAAAGTGCGGCGGGGAACTGGATGTCCTGGAAGATAGTTCGGTAGTGGTCGAAGCTCACGGCCCGCGGAAAGAAGCGGTTGTCATTCAAGTCGGCGCTGGGTTTGAGGGACAGGGATAGGATCCACACCACCGGGATGAGAGCGTAGACGACCACGGCGACACTTCCGAAGCCCCACAAAACGCGTTCGTTGGATGAGCCTTCGGCGTTCATGGGGATTCACCTTGCTCCCGGTCTACAGAAGTACCGAACGCCTTCACGAAAAGCACGGCGATGATCACGACGCTCACAAAGATTAGCACCGACACCGCCGAGCCAAGTCCCAGATTGAGGCGGACGACAAGCGTATTGTAGCCCACCACCGACACGGTCTCCGTATCCTGGGCCCCGCGGGTCTGGACAAATACGGTGTCAAAGATGCGAAATGCGTCCAGGGTTCGAAATAGCAAGGCCACCAGGATGGCCGGCTTCATCAGGGGCAGAGTGATCTTGAAAAAACGCTGCGTCGCGGAGGCCCCATCGACCCGGGCGGCCCGCAGCAAATCATCGGGCACCAAGGTCAGCCCAGCTAGGAGCAACAGAGCCATGAAGGGAGTGGTCTTCCAGATCTCGGTGAAGATGATGACGAGGAACGCAGACCAGCGCTCGGTCAGCCAAGCTTGGTCCAGCCCGAGCAGAGCGTTGACGAAGCCGGTGGTGGGGTCGAAGGCAAACTTCCACGCCAGCGCCGCCACGACGGTGATGATCCCGTAAGGCACCAGGACGGCCGCGCGTACCGTGCGTCGCCCAAAGACCGCGCGGTGCATCACCAGTGCCAGGGCGAAGCCTAACACCAGCTCTACCGTCACGGAGCCAATGGTGATGATCAGGGTATTGACCATGGAGCGCCACCAAACTTCGGAGGTGAGCACGCTCGCGTAGTTGGCCAGTCCGACGAAGGTCCGTTCCCGGGGAAAGCGCAGGTCGTAGCGGAAAAGCGATAGCCAGAACGCGTAGGCGATGGGATAGGCGGTGACCACCGCCATGGTCAGAATCGCTGGTGCGCATAGCAGCCAACCCAGGCGAGACTCGGAGCGCATCCATGACTTCACAGCAGGCCCTCCGAGCGCAAGGCACGGCCGACGGCTTCACGCAGTGTGTCGACATCGCTACCAGGCTCGATGTCTTTCATCGGATGTAGAGTGCGGCTGATCGCCAGCGAGATGTCGTTGTACACAGGAGTCTGGGCTCGCTGAACGGCGTCCTTCAGAGTGGCGCGGAGCAGATCGGCAAAAGGAAAGGTCCGGCGCACCTCCGGATCGTCATAGAGTGCCTCGGTGGTGGGAGGAAGGCCGCCTCGGCGTGCGGCAAGGCGCTGGCTGTCCGCGGAGGCGACGCAGGCGGCTGCTTGGAAGGCAAAGGCGGGATAGCGAGTGTACGCGCCTATGCCCAAATTGATGCCGCCGATGGTGACTCGCCTCGGTCGGTCCTCCGCAACCGCCGGCCAGCGAGTCCAGCCCATGTTCGCCGCCACTTCCGGAGCGTTCTTGCGCGCACTTGGCCACACGAACGTGTAGTTGATCATGAAGGATGGTTTCCCTGTCTCGAAACCCAAGCGCGCTTGATCCTCGCGAGCGGTCGACAACGCGGGACCGGCGGCCGGCGATGCGGCCAGACGTTTCATGATCTCAAGCGCCTCACGCGTGGGCGCCTCTTGCAAGGACAGCCCACCGGTTGGGGCCAGCACCGCGCCGCCTGCAGAGGCCAGCAGCGATGTGAAGAAGACGGTGAGACCTTCGTAGCGTTCCCCCTGGGCCTGAATCATACCGCGCTCGCCGAGGGCCTCGGCCATGCTGATCATCTCGGTCCATGTCTTGGGCGGTGTCTCGACCCGGTCAGTGCGGTACCACAGCAGCTGGGTGTTGGTGGTGAACGGGGCTGCCCAAAGCCGCCCTTCGTAGACGGCGCTCTGCACGGTCGCCGAAATGCGGCCCTCGGTTGCCTGTTCGGCGACCGCACCTTCCCAGGGCAGGACCCAGCCGGCCTCCGCGAACTCTGCGGTCCAGATCACGTCCATACCGATGATGTCGATGTCTCTGTCTCTGGCCGCGAGGCGGCGCACCAGTTGCTCGCGCTGCTGATCCGCATCGGTGGGCAGCGGGGCGATTTCCAACCGGTAGGCGCCACCCGAGGCTTGCGCGCAGCGCTGGGCCACCTCGGCGAAAGCCCCCGAGGGCTCGTCGAACACGTACCAGCGCAAGGTAGGCGCCGCAGGCGGCTCCCGGGGAACGCAACCGACCGACGCGCACACAAGCGCTGCGATGGCAAGGTGCCAGGCGATGGTTGGCAATACTTCGAAACGCCGACCCGCTTCAGCCGGTCCGCTCGATCGGTTTGGACGATCAATCCAGGACAAACGTGACTTTCAAGTCGACCCGGTAGTTCACGACCTTACCGCCCTCCACGACAACTTGCTGCTCTTTGACCCATGCGCCTTTGATATTGTGTATCGTTTCGGACGCGGTCTGGATGCCCTGATTGATGGCATCCTCGAAGCTTGCTGTCGACTCGGCGCTGATTTCGATGACTTTGGCGAGAGACATGGATAGATCCCCTTTGTTGGTGTCTCGTGGACGGTGTTCAATTTCTTGAACGGATAGTACCGACAAAGCATCGCACCTTGGAAGGGCGTTCTCCCTCCGGGGACCCTTTCGCAATCAGAGAAACGACGCAGCAACAATCGAAGCGACCCCCGGGTCTCTGCGAGTCGGAGGACGGTCGCGAAACGATTGCGTCCCTGTGCCCTCGAACGCAAAACGTTCGCGTCTCGGGGCACTCGCTTTTGGGGAGATCCGATCGTACAGTGCCCGCGCGCCCGAAGAGCACTAGTCGGATCGGGGTGCGCGAAATATTGAAGGGATTGGGTGATGAAAGTCGTCGATGTAATGCAACGAAATGTCGCCACCGTGACCGAGGGCGACGCTCTCGCGCTCGCGCGACAGCTCATGTTGTGGCGTAGGGTTCGGCATCTGCCAGTCGTGCGAACGGGTCGCGTGGTTGGCATCCTGAGCGAGCGCGATGTGCTTTCTCGGGTCAGCCCCGAACACGGTCACCACACGATCGAAGGATCCGTGGCAGATGCGATGAGGTGCCCTGTGGAGACCATCGAGCCTTCCGCGCAGCTTGCGGACGCCGCCGCAAAGATGTCGGTCAAAAAGCTCGGCTGCCTGCCCGTGGTCCGCGAAGGCGAGCTTTTGGGCATCATCACCAGCACGGATTTGCTTGGGAGCATCGCCCAGTACCCTGCGCCCGAGGCCGATACCCGCGCCCTCGAGGCAGGGGCGATCATGACGACGAACCTCCAAGCAGTCCTTTCCGACGACCCGCTCCTCGACGCCGCAGCGAGGATGTTTCAGCACGGGACCAGGCACCTGCCTGTCGTGGACGGTATGCAACGGGTGGTGGGCATGTTGTCCGACCGGGACATTCGAGAGGCGATCGGCAATCCGCTGCTAGCCTTCGAGAACAAAAGCACCTCCGCGCGGATCGCAGCGCTCAGGGTATCCGACGCGATGACGACCGAGCCTCGGACGTTCCCAATCGACTCTCACTTGGGCGCGCTCGTCGCTGCGCTCGTGGAGGAGAACTTCGGCGCTGTGCCGATCGTCGATGAGGAGGACCGACTGCTCGGGATCGTCTCGTACATCGACTTGCTGCGAGTCCTAGGACGCCAGATCGCAGCCCCTTAGGATCGAAACCCGCACCGCAGAAATCGTCCTGCGTGCCTATCGCAGGACGATTTCCATTCCATCGTGGGCGATTTCGGCTTCCACGCCGTGCGTGCGTCCCATCGCGCGAACCTTTGAACCCAACACGCGCTCATCGCCGGCGACGATCTCGCTCCCGCAATGGGTGAAGATGGCGCGATCAACACCGGCTTGCTCACACCAGCCGATCTGAGCCCGCACCGTCGTGTGGCCGAACAGCTTGTTCCCTTTGCGGCGCACCAATGGGCGCGTCAAAGACGCCCCATCGCCGATGAAGAGGCGGATTCCGGTAAGGGCATCAGACCGATCGGGCACATCAATGACATCGGGCACGTAGAAAACGACGACACGCCCAGCGCGGATTCTGTATCCCACGGCCGGCGCGCGCAGAGAATGCACCACGGGAAAAGCCTCGAACACTATACCTTCGACCTGTAAGGGATCTCGAGGTGACACTGCATGGCGATCATCGATCGGGAAACCGGCCATGCCTTTCCAGGATTCCTGGGTCGCATAGACGGGGCAGTCGGCTCCAGCTTTTAGACCCCAGGCGTGGTCCGGATGGGCATGGGTGACGAAAATCGCGTGCGGAACCACTCGAGTCAGCTTGCGCTCCCAGTCTGAGCCGCAGTCGATCATGATCCGCCGGTTCTTATAGGAGACCAGCAGCGCGCTATGGCGCCTGTGTCGGCGACTTCGCGCATCGATATAACCTCGGGTTCCAAGAAAGGTCAGCTTCATCAGGAAGGCGTCCCTAGAGTGGACATCTCAGCGCATTGGCGTATATGGCGGGCCACACCGACAGACATACAATCAGCCGCTTCGGCACACCAAACGTCGGTCATGTCGAGGTCGATGGTTCCGTAGATCGTCGGATCATCGGGCGCCGACCAAGCTACCGCGGCCATGCGTCGCCAGCTCGAGAGGTTCTTCACGTAATGTCCGGTGATGTTTCTGGCCATACGTAGCGCCTTGGGGGTTCAGAGGAAGACCCATTAGTGCACGAGCGAAAGTCCGGAGGCGAGCGTCGAGTTGACCTCGGTTCGACGACGCGACACGGATCTCCCATGCGTCGATGCCTTGTCCTAATGCTTGCTGGAGCGGCCCTTTGTGCCTGCTCTTCCAAGGAGTCCCCGAAGCCCACCCAAGAAGCGCCTGGCCAGCTGGTTCAATCCTCGAAACCCCGGATCACCTCTCCGAATGTCAGCAGCGAGGAGCTCTCGAAGCTCTCGGCCGACAATGCTGACTTCGCCTGGGAGTTCTATCGAGAGATCATCAAGCCCGGGGAGAATCTTTTCTTTTCGCCCTACAGCCTTTCGGTGGCGCTTGCGATGACGTGGGCCGGTGCGCGCGGGACGACCGAAACCGAGATGGCCAAGACGATGCACTTCACCCTCGGTCAGGAGCGGTTGCACCCCGCGTTCAATGGATTGGACCTCGAGCTTGCAAGTCGGGCCCAGGCTTCTGGCAGCGATGCGCCTTTGCCGTTTGTGCTGAACATCACCAACGCGCTCTTCGGGCAGGTTGGCTACTCGTTCTTGGACGCGTTCCTCGCCACGCTTGCCCAGCACTACGGCGCCGGGATGCGACTCATGGACTTCATCAACGAGACCGAAGCCTCTCGCGTCGCCATCAATGCATGGGTTAGCGAGCAGACCAATGACCGAATCAAGGACCTCATCCCGCCGGGAATCATCACGGCGGCCACGCGCCTCGTCTTGGTCAACGCGATCTTCTTCACCGCCTCGTGGGACAGTCCTTTCGACGAGGCCAAGACGCAAGAGTCTGCCTTCAAGCGCCTCGACGGCACCGAGGTGCCTGCCCCCATGATGCAGCAGAGCCTACGAACCATTTACGGCGAAGGGGAGGGCTTTCAGGCCGCAGAGCTGCCATACGATGGCGGGCAGCTCGCGATGCTGCTGATCGTTCCGAACGAAGGCCAGTTCCAGGCGGTCGAAAGCCAGCTGTCCATTGCCAAAGTTGCCCAAATCCGAGGCGCGCTCAGCGAGCACCAGGTCGAGCTCGAGCTACCCAAGTTTTCGTTTCGCTCGGAGGTTCCTTCGAAGGCCCCGCTTCAGTCCTTGGGCATGATCGAGGCGTTTGGCGGCGGTGCGGACTTGTCGGGCATGAATGGCACTGGTGGCCTTTTCATCCAAGATGTTGTGCATCAGGCTTTCGTCGCGGTCGACGAGAATGGAACCGAGGCGGCGGCTGCGACCGCGGTCATCGTGGGTGAGGTCTCGGCTCCGCCGCCCGCCGCCCTCACAATCGACAGGCCCTTCGTGTTTGCGATCATCGACCGACCAACGGGCGCGACATTGTTCGTCGGCCGCGTCCTCGACCCGTCTGCGTAGGGAGAAGAAGCGGAGTCCCTCCTACGGCGCGATGGCCTTTGGCCTG
>CP070713.1:1690159-1701119 GCA_020351445.1 Myxococcales bacterium | reverse complement strand
CGAAATCGCGTCCGATGGTCAGGCCGACGTGCATGTCGGTGAGCTGCACGAGGCGCAGCCCGCTGAGGGATTCGGGGAGCTTCTTCAATCGGATGGGCACGCGCTTCACTTCGACGGGCCGAATCGCCGACCAGACGCCCCAACCCGACAATGCAAGACCAAAGGCGCCGGCGCCGCCCGCAAGGAGCTGGGCGAGAAACTCCCTGCGCCCGCCATTGACCGAGGCCATGCTCGCGTACTTGACCCAGCTCCACCGAGCCAGCTCGCCACCCCAAAGCAGGACGAGCAACAAGAACATCGAGCCCATCCACACGTATCCGACCCACGACACGGGGATCGCGATGTTTCGAGGTAAGGTGCGCCACGCCATCATCGATGCGGGGATCGACACCGCGAGGAGGATCAGCGCGACCGTCGCGACTTGGCGCCACGGCGACGGCCACATCGGGTCGCGAATCAGGCGTGCCCACAGGTAGTAGTGGGTGCCGAGGGTGAGGCCGAAGATGACGCCGAAGAAAATGAGGATGCGACCGAGCGACATGGAACGCCGATTACGATCGCATAAGGATGCCGCGGGAGGGCGTCAAGTCGCCGCTTGGCCCGGTGTCGACGGGTCGGGCGAGTCGTAGCGCTTCTTGCTCTCTTCCAGGTGGTCGAGGAGCCGCTGTCGCACCTCGGGGTGAGTCAGCGAGACGATGCGTGCCGCCAAGAATGCGGCGTTCTTGGCTCCGTCGATGCCGACTGTGGCAACCGGGACGCCGGGGGGCATTTGGACGGTGGCGAGCAGCGCATCGACGCCTTGGAGCGCGCCGGATGCGATCGGCACGCCGATGACCGGGCGGACCGTGTGCGCCGCAACGGCACCGGCCAGGTGGGCGGCCATCCCGGCGCATGCGATGAAGACCTCGACGCCCTGCTTTTCCGCGGCGGCGATGTACTCGGCGGTTTCGTGCGGCGTCCGGTGGGCCGACAGGACCCGAACGTCGCTCGGGATGTCGAGGCTGTCGAGTACGTCGCGGCCCTTGAGGACCACGGGAAGGTCACTCGGGCTACCTGTCAGGATGGCGACGACAGGGGTATCGTTCTTGCTTAGTTTAGTGCTCGTCACACGGCCTCCCTGGAGCAACGGCTTCTAGCGCAAAGTGGCCCAGCCGTCATCCGCCGTTGACACCGCGAGAAAATTTGCTCGCTACCCTTTACGAGATCCCGGAGCCGGCCTATAAATCCGCGCAATCATGGCGGGAGAGTCGGTTGAGCTCAGTCGCGGCGTCTTGGGGGCCACCATGGTCGCCGTGGTGCTGCTCAACATGTTTCCACACGATGCGTCGGCCCAAGAGCCGCCCGCTGAAGAGCCGGCCGCAGAGGCAGCCGAAGCGCCGGCGGACGAGGTGGGAGCCACAAAGCAAGCCACGGCCCAGGAGACGCTCGAGGGCATCGTCGCGGCCCCGGGTGGCGTCCCGGCCGAGCCGACGGATGTCAACATCGCCGTCGACTCGGTCAAGGCCGCGATGGCCAATGTCGAAAAGCACGCCATCGAGGGTGTTGGAGATTCCTACACCATCGAGTTCGGCGACACCTTTGATTGGGTGCAGATGGTTTCCGGCGAATGGATCAAGGGCAACATCGACCGGATGCGCAACGACACGATGGAGTTCGACAGCGACAAGCTCGACATGCTGTACCTCGACTTTGCCGACGTGGCGCTCGTGCACTCTCCGCAGGTGAACACTTACGTGTTCGACGGCCGCATTTCAGCGACGGGGCCGGCGGTCATCACCATGGACAAGGTGATCGTTCAGACCGCAGAGGGAACCAAGGTGTTCCCGCGAAGCGAGCTCGAAAACATCGTCGAGGGCGAACGGGAAAAGGATTGGTGGTCGATGAAGCTTCGGTTCGGCCTGACCCTCAACAAGGGCAATACCGACCAGCTCACTTACGACATCATGTTCAATACGCGTCGCGAAGACGAAATGACGCTCCTCGATTTGAACTACAACACCTCTTTCGGCCAAACCGATGGCGCGCAAAACGTAAACCGTCACTTGGGCGAGTTTCTCTTCAACGTGTTCCTCGGAAGCCGTTGGTGGGTCACGCCGGCATTTGGGCAGCTTTTCAACGATCGCTTTCAGAACATCAAGTTTCGAGCCTCACCAGCCGCAGGCGCAGGTGTGCACATCGTCGATGAGTCCAAGGTGACCTGGGATTTCGTGACCGGTATCGGATATCAATACTTGAACTACCTGGATGCCTCGCTGCTCATGGGCGTGACCAACCCGCAACATGACGGCTTCGTCCCCCTCTACACCTACTGGGACTTTGACCCGACCGGGGACATCGATATCACTCTCAGTTGGCTCACCAACCTGGTGTTCACCACGATTGGCAACACCAACCATACAGGGAAGGCCGATATTGCAATCGAGCTTACGAGCGTGCTCGACCTCGACATCGCATTCCTCTATCTCCGAACGGAAGACCCGGCACCGCCACCGGCCCCTGCGCCCGGCGATCCACCCCCCGACCCGATCAAGAAGAACGACTATCAGCTCGTCGTCGGCATCAGCCTCGAGCTCGGCTAGGCCTGTTGCCGCTGACGACAGCGTCGCTCTACGGGGCCAGCATCAGCGCCTGCCCCGTGGCGACGAAGTCGCTTTACGGGGTCTCTTCCTCGTCGGCGTCTTCTTTCTTCTGCTCCTTGTGCTGCTCGATTTCGGCTTCGAGCTGGGCGCGCTTCGCCTCGAGCTCGCTCAGGCGGGTCTTGAAGGCGGTTTCGTCGACCTTGCCATCCTGGTCCTTGTCGAGCTTCTCGATCTCCTCGAGGACGCGCTTGAGCTTTTCCTCGGCGTTGGCCTCGTGCTCGGCGATCTCGGCTTTGTCGAACATACGCTCCTCGGGGCGGGGTTCGTCCGCGAGGCTCGGCTCTGGCTTCGGCCTCTCACTGCCCTTGGGGATGAAGATCTGCTCCTCGAGCTGCCGTTGGTTCATGAATGTGGGCGAGACGATTTCGATGCCGCGTCGGTGCAGCGAATCCAACATGCACTCCCGAAGCTTGGATTCTGCGCTGATCAGGTACTTCACTTCTTCCAAGAAGCCTGCGGCCTGATACCTAATCGAAAAGTCACCGAGCTCGAGAACGAACACGAACGGGTCGGTCAGGCCGGCGTTTTCAGCCGCTTCGAGCAGACACTTTTCGATCTTCTCGCGCGGCACGTCGTACCCGAGCGATACCGTGCCGGAGATGAAAGTGCCCGACGCGCGCACCACGGTCACTGGGTTGGTGACGAGGTAGAGGTTCGGGAACGTGGTCAGGTTTCGCCGTTCGGTTTGGATTTCAGTGCGTAGCAGGCCGAGCTCCGAGACGCGCCCCCGATGACCGTCCACCACGATGAAGTCACCAGCTCTGAAGTTTCGAATGGAGCGAAGCATGAATCCGGCCATGGCGTTGCCGAGTAGGGTCGTCGAGGACAGCGCGACCGCTGCGGTGACCAGGATTCCCAGCAGGCTCATCAGCTGTCCGCGGGGCTCGTTGTCGATCGGGAGCGCGAGGATCAGCAGGATCACGAAAATCCCGGCGAGGGCCGTGATGAACAGCTGTCGGCTCACGACGCTTCCCGCGGTAGCGAGCCGACGCTTGATGAGGAGCCGATAGGCAACGCCGACCACCAAGATGGCGAGCAGCAGGGTAATCAAGAAGGGGAGCCACTCGCGGAGGAGCTCGGCGATCGGCTTCAGGAAATCCATGGGCGGGCGCGATACTCGCAGAATTCAGGTCGGATCGTAAATAGGAACCCGATCGCTGGGGTCCATGCGCCCGTGCTTTTCCGAATTACCGCATGCTCGACTCGAGCGGAGAGGCGACCAGGGCCTCCGAGCACACACCCAGCGTGCAAACCACCTCATGGTGGATGAGCTCCCAACTGGCCTTCAAGAACGGCTGCAGATGAAGCGGACGGCATCCGCCGACGAGCTGGGGCCTCACGGAATGAAGCCCCATCCATACGCGGCACAAGAGCCTCGACACGGGGGTCTCTCCAAAGGTCAGGCTCACGAGGCATAGCCGTCCACCCGGTGCCAGCACGCGTCGTGCCTCGCCG
This sequence comes from Myxococcales bacterium, assembly GCA_020351445.1. Classification (GTDB taxonomy): domain Bacteria; phylum Myxococcota_A; class Polyangia; order Polyangiales; family Houyiibacteriaceae; genus SG8-38. The sequence goes on along the minus strand of CP070713.1, from coordinate 1,697,025 downwards.
AGCACGGTGCGGATGTCTTCTTCGCTGAGGAGATCCAGCACGTACGTGGACAGGAATCGGTCGCAAGATCGATCCGCCATGGGCAGCTTCAAGGAGCCGTCGGTCAAGTAGACCCTCGCGCGATTCGAGTAGGGACCGAGACGATTCTGCGCGAGTGCCACCATCGTTTCACTGGCATCGAAGCCGGCGTACGTTGCGCTCGCGGGCAGCACCGCCCGCAGCAGGCGCTCGGCGTGACGGCCAGTGCCACACCCGAGCTCGACGACGGCGCTCGCATTGGCAAAGTCGGCATGGGCGATCAGCCGCTCGACCGCAGGGTCCTCATAAAACGATTGCAGATCCTGCTTGGCGCCAAAGCGATCATAGAAAGCTCGGGCTTCCTTATGTGAGAGAACCCCACCCATGCCCTGACTCTGACAGAATTAACCCTTTCAAAAAGGGGACAGTCCCCTTTTGTGACCAAGTTGTAGTCGCCAAAGAACGTATCGGCTGCATCGCCGCCGCCCCCTGATAGCGCGCTTGCCACCGGTCGTCGCTGAAACCATTCTTCGTGCGCACCGTGGTCTACTTGCGCCAAACGCCCCCCGATCGCTCGCCGAGGGCAGCACACCGGCTGACCATCGCCGTCGCTGCATACGCGTTTGTTGCTGCAGCGATGCACGCATCGCCCGCTTGCGCAGACGAGCTGACGGAGGCCTTTCAATTCGCTGGCGCGGAGGGAGCGCCCGAAGAGCTTCGAATCTGGGATTTGGTCGAGCGAAACAGGTTCGTGAAGGCGCGGGAAGAGGCGGAGAAGTACCTCGCCGACCATCCGGAATCGTTCGTCGCCATGCTGGGTCTCGGCGTTGCGCAACATTATGGCGAAGCGAACTTCCCAATGGCCCTCTTTCACCTGCAGCGTGCTCTAGAGCTGTTCGAGGCGCGCTTTGGACCCGAGCCGTTGATCGAGCAGCCATGGAGATGGCACGCGAGGATTCTCGCTCAGTTGGCGCGCACACACGCAGACCTCGAGCACTACGACCAGGAACTCGCGTTCATGGAACGATACAACGCCCGGTACACGCCCCAACTCAAAGCGGAACGTGCTTGGCCGCTGATGAAGAAACGTGAGTTCGAGCTGGCCCGCGTGGCCGCAGAGGAAGGGCTCGCTACGGGCGACCCCTATCAAGTGGAGCGCGCCCTCAACGCCCTTTGCTCGATCGAGTTCGAAATGGGTCACGATGAGGGGGGCTACGAGGCCTGCAGCGAGGCCGTGGAGTATGGCCGAGAGCATTTTGGGGGCCCGAGCGTCGTCGATCTCAGCAACTATGCTGAAGCCGCTCGTTCCGTTTTCCGCTTCGACGAGGCCGAGCAACTCCTGATCGAAGGCACAAATGCTCGTCAATCTTGGTACGGAAACCCATGGCTCGACTTGGCCGATCTCTACATGCGTGCCGGCCGCTTTGCCGAAGCGCTTTCCGCGCTGAGGGAGGTTCCTCGCCATCGGGCCGCGCGTCCCCCGCACGCTCGAGACGCCGACCGCAACGAAGGGCGACGCTCACTGGCCTCATTCCTGCTGCTCATGGGGAGGCCGGACGAGGCGCTTCGGGTGACCGACAAAGCGCTCGTGCTTCCCGACCGCCGTTCTCACAACAGCCGCGATCCGGAGCAAGACCGGGCGATCGTGGCTCTCGTCGACACGCAGGCGCGGTCGATGGAGGCGGAGATCATGGTCGAGCAGAGCGTGGCGCGGCCTTTTTATCTCCGCTGGTGGGCTCGCGCGAAGGCACAGTGGCAACGGTTTCAGTCGTGGATGAGCGCGCGGCAAGTCGCTCGGTTCCTCGATGACGATCAACGTCTCGTCGGGACGTTTGCCGTGGGTACGGCGCGCAGTGCGGTGACACCGCCTTGGCTCATCGGAGAGCTCGTTTCGGTTTTGGGGCCCGGGGTCACGCAGGCCGCGATCGATCGGGCGGCGCGCACAGACACACGCGAAGGAGCGTCCGCCTACTATGACGCGATCGGTGCGGAGGTCGCACTTGCCCAGCGGCGCTATGACGATGCAGCGATATTGGCGCGGCAAGCGGTGCAGACCCTACAGCCGGGCGATGCTCTGCTCCGAGAGCGCGCACGCGCGATTCTCGGGCGCTCGATGTCCGACCCTCGCGCATCAGCGGCGGTCTACGAAGAGGTGCTCGGAACCGATCCGGGGCTTTTTCGGCGTCTCGGTTGGGCGCTTCCGGCGCGGATCGAATCCTCTGCAGCCGAGCTCGACGAGCTCGTCGCCTCCGCATTGCGCCGCTCGCCCCGCTTCGAAGACTCGGACGATGGTCTTCGCATCGAGGTGCGAGGTGGACGCGCGTGCCTGTCCGGGCGAACCGGTGCGGCTTGGGGGTGCTCCGGGGCAGAGCCCCGCGCAGGCGAGTCGAAAACGGACTACGCACAGCGCATCGTCGACTCCTTTCATCAGGTCGTCTTTTCGCCACGGGTCGACCTAAGCCGAATCGACATCAACTCCTTGGACGGGTCCAACCGAACGATTCGCGACCCCGCCGAGCTGATGCTGGAACAGATCGACTAGCGCGAGTGTCCCCCTTTTTGACTGGTTCCTCCGGCTAATGGAGAGTTTGCCCGTGGATAGAGCTTGGCATCGCAGGGGGGCGCTGGTGGGCGTCCTCCTCCTCACCACGCTGACGCTTCTTCCCGTCTTCCACAACGGTTTCGTCTACGATGACACCGACGTCATCGAGAACGGGCAGGTCATTCATGACCCCGCAAATCTCCTCGAGGTGTTCGGCCGTCGCGCCATGTACGTCTCCGCCAAGGACAAGGGCCTGATGGCGTTCGATACGTATCGGCCGATGACGCTCGTGAGCTTCTTCTGGGACAGCGCGATCTCGGGCCGTGATCCATTCGCGTACCACTTGACGAATCTGCTGATGCACTTGCTCTGCGTGGTGCTCGTATTCCAACTTGGCCAGACGCTTCTCGGATCACGGGCATGGGTTTTTGCCTTGTTCGGCGCCGCCTGGTTTGCCCTGTCCCCACATCCGAATACCGCGCAGATCTGGATCAACGGAAGGTCAGACCTGTTCTGCACGGCGTACGGACTCGGGGCGATCCTCGTCTGGCGCCGCGCGCTCCTCGCGAACGCCCACCCCGCGCGTGTGGGGCTGCACCTGCTGGCCGGTCTCCTGTTCCTCGCCGGCCTGCTCAGCAAGGAGACGTTGCTGATGGTCGTTCCAGTGCTTTGGTTCTGGCCAGAAACAGACACTTCCGTTCGGGCAACAGAACGCGTCATGCGTACGACCCCGATGCTCACCGCGTCTGCCATCTACCTGGCGCTGCGAGTCGTGGTCCTTGGAGGAGTTCGGGCCAGCGGTGGCAGCGTTCACATCGAAACGGCGCTTCGCCACTTGGCACCCCTCGAGCTGGAAGGTCTGCTGGGCGCGCTCTGGCCTCGTCGGCTTTATCTTCGGTTTCTGAGCGAGGAGTTCGGTGCACTGGCGACGTACGAGCTCACCCTGCTTGCGATTCTACTGATCTTGGCGCCTTGCTTGCTGTGGCTGCTCCGCCGCCGCGCGCCGGTCGTCGCGTGGGGACTTCTTTGGTTCGGGCTCTGCCTTGCGCCTGCCGCGCTCATCGCCGGCATGCTCTGGCCCGGGTTCGGTCGCTATCTCTACCTGCCGTCGGTGGGGCTCGCCGCTGCGATGGCTTCCGGAATGCGTTATGCCTGGGAGCACTTTCCGAAGTTGCGCGCCGCTCAAGCAGCCGCTGCACTGGTCTATCTTGCCGTGCTGGGTATCAGTTTGAGGGGCTGGGCCCAGGATTTTCGAGATGTGGAGTCTCTTTACGGCGCGACCATCAGGAAGAACCCGAACGGGCCGCATGCCTATGGCTGGTTGGGAATCGCGTACCGAAAGCAAGGTCGTGAGGAAGAGTCGATCGGCCCTTTGACCATTGCGCACCAATTGGCCCCGGACGAGCCCCGGTACACCCATCACCTCCTCTATGCGCTCGTCGAGACGGGAAAGAGTGACGCTGCCGTCGATCTCGCGGAGAGCTGCGTTCGCCTCCATAGGTCAAACGCCGTGGAATGCCACTTGCTGCTCTACAGCACCTACCAGCTATCGGACCCAGAAGTCGCGCTCGGGCACCTACTCGACTGCATGAAGAACGACCCGAATGGCGCCAGGTGCGACGAAGCCTTCACCCACGCACTGACGGGGCATCCACTGCGGGCACGATACCATGAGCTCGCGAGGGACCGTTTGGCCGAGGAAGAGATGGCCAGCGTCCGGGCTCGCACGGCCGAGATCATGCGAACCGAACGCTAGCGATCGAGAAGGTACGCGGAGCGGTCTCGATGCGGAGACCACGCTGAAACACAGTGAATCCGAGTTGCGGTGTCCACTTGGGACAGGTGTCCCAAGGTGGCGATCTAGTTCGCAGTGTCGGTGGAGCAAAGATCCCACCGACCTTGGCAGATCCTTTTGGCCTTGTTGATACGCGGCTAGCGACCTTTCGCCTTGCACTCGTCGCTGGGGTCGGCGGTGAGCTCGAGCATCCCGGGGCCCGAGAAACGGGGATCGACGAACGTTGCTCCCGTGGCGATGCCTCCCCAAGTTCCACATCGGTGCACCGTGTCCCCGATCTGAAGGGTGTGGAGGGAGTCCGTTCCCGTGAAGCCCAAGTGAACCGCAGCGTCCTGCGCCTTGTCCGACAAGCGAAGACTCGCGCGATCATCGATCGCCGCATGGTTGAGCCTCAGACTTCCTCCTCGAATCTCGATGTCGCCGGTGCCTAGGGCGGTCTCCGAATCGGCTACGAGCTCGCCGGACTCCACGATGACCCCGCCTGTGAAATCGCTGTCCCCGTTCAAGAACAGCGGTCCAGCGCCTAGGAAGCGAATGCCGCCTTCGCCGTGGAGATCGATGGGCAGACGGCCGTAAGTCGCGCCGCCGTACTCGGAGGGAGTGTTATCGAAGATCTCGACCACGAGGTAGCCCTCATCGTCGAGGATGTGGGGCACGAGCGAGATCGACTCGCGCAATCGGGCAGCGCCGATCACCACGTCGAAGTACTCGCTGCTCGGGCCGAGTCGGCGCTGGAGGACCCGTCCTTTTCGGTCCAGCACAAACCAGGCTGTGCCTTCTCCGATGCCGCCTGCCTTTGCTTTGGGGAACGGGCTCGTGGGAGGCAGCGTGAACTCGCCCTGCTCGTTCTTTCGCGAATCGGGGTCGTAATGTGGCGTCGAGCTTGCGTCGATGATCGGCACCGCGATCACCTTGTCCGCACGCCGCGAGAGCGTGCCTTCACCGTCGTAGCCAGGTGTGCTCGGATCCACGATGGTCGGCGAACCGACGATGATGAAGGTGTGGCCGGTGTCCTTCGGCTTCATGAGATCCGTGTCCGGCGGATCGGTGTATCGCCCCATCGAGTACGCCGCGAGATCGCCGAGCTCGAGGTCTTCGTAGCGTTCGACACGCTCGAAACCGGTGACTTGCAAGTGCTCTGACCTGAAGTAGTTCGTGAGCACGAAGGCACGAGGCCATGGTCGCTGCCTCTCTTTGAGCTCGAAGCCGTCGGAATAGACCTGATTGTACTCAGGCAGACGACGCTGCGATTGCAGGACCGCTTCGTGGAGCGGGGAGACGGTGTTCATCACGAAGCTGACCCAACCGGAGCAGTCAGTCGACGCCAATGCCGAGAAGTCCTCGGTGGGCATCAAATGCACACGAGGCTTCGCGAGGTGGTCGGGACCATACGCCGTCTCGTGACTGTACGTGTTATGGGCCGGCGGGTCCGCCTCGCGGTCGTTGATGATGCGGTCCACCGTCGTTACGAGCTCGTGAATGTCCGCGGGGTGCTCCGTGGCGGAAGGCGCAATCTCCGTGGGTCTCCGACCCGATGCGTTCGAGGCGCACGCTGTCAAAAGGAAGCACAAGGCAAGCCATTGCGCCTGTGGATTCTGAAATGGAAGGTGTTCTTTGGTCATCGCGGCCCAACAGGAACTTGGGCGCGGGAACGCTATCACAAGTACCAGCATGAGCACGCCCCGCCAAGAAGGGGATTCACCTATAGTCCAACAAATCGAGATTGCGTGAACCAGAGGCTTCAGCGGACGCGGAGGGATTCGTGTGTGGCTGTACGAGCGCTGATAGGAAGAACAAACGCCCTCCGAAAAGCTGGCGACGGCAATAGTTGTCCTCGGATATGACCAGATACACACCTCTCTCGAGGGAGCAGCCGAGCTACCCGCGCGGTTTCGGTGGGACGAAGGTCGCCCTTGCTCTCTTAGCCCATTGGAACATTCTGAGAGCCCAATTGCGCAGAACTAATCGTTATGTCGCATTCGCTGGCTGGGCTTGTGGGGCTCCGCAGTGGTGAGGTAGCGGGGCTCCGGTGGAAGGATTACGACCGCGCTGCGCCGGTGCTCGGCTCGCTCTTCGTGCATTGTCAGTACGACGATCGACGATTGAAGACCGCCCCGGGTGACGACGGCAAAGAGCGGATGGTGCCGGTGCATCCAGTGCTGGCTGCGATGTTGGCGCAGTGGAAGCTGGGCCACCTATACCCGTCGTGGCGGTGCTCGACCTGATGTGCTCGAACGCGTCACCCACAACGCCAGCGGTGGCATCATCGACACGTACACGAACGCTGATGGGATGTGGTCCACGCTCTGCGAAGCTGTTCAGTGTTTGCGGCTACCGCCACGGACACAAACACGGACACAAGCAAAATGAGTTTCGAAAAACCAAGTGATAGCAAACCACTTAGCGGCTCCAGCGGTAGGACTCGAACCTACGACCAAGCGATTAACAGTCGCCCGCTCTACCAACTGAGCTACGCTGGAATGGCTGCGAGGAATAGCGTGACTTGCGCTG
>CP070713.1:1687195-1690059 GCA_020351445.1 Myxococcales bacterium | reverse complement strand
GCTGAACGTCGCGAGCGATTGGGGCTACATCGAGACCGGCATGGCGACTCACCTCGAAGAGAAGCTCGACGAGGTGTGCGCCATCACGTGGTGCCTCGGCCGAAGGCTCTAACGCCCTGAGAGCCTCCAGGACATCGCGCAGACTTCGTCGAGCGCGATGTCCACCGCTTGGACCTTCATGTCGGGAACGTACCCGTACGCCACCGCGAGCTGGATCCCGGCCCGTACCTCCTTGGCCGACCCGCAAGCCGACGCGAACCGGGCTCTCGCCGTTCCCGCATCGTTCCCCTCGGCTTCTGCAATATTCAGCACGACGCTATTCATCGCCCGATGAATCTGATCGAAGAGCGACTTGTCCCGCTTGCGAACCACGGGAAGAAGCTGCCGCAGCTCGCCGGCTGCCTGAAGTGCCCGTTGCTGAATGATGAGTCCCATGAGTGATCTCCTTTTCCGAGTGAGTGGGGTTCACCAGAAGGGCGAAGCCCGACCCCACTCACTCGGAAAAGGAGATCACGATCACTCAGTCCCATCGCAAGGACACTGACGCTGACACTGACGCTGACACTGACGCTGACACTGACACTGACACTGACGCTGGCCCCGGCACTGACACTGACACTGGCACTGGCACTGGCACTGGTACTGGTAGAATTAACCCTTTCAAAAAGGGGACTGTCCCCTTTTTTGCGCGTGCGCTTCGAAGTCGACGTATAGGGGGGCTCAGCGCACGAGGTATTCCTGCAACGCTTCCTTCGCGACGTAGCTCGCTTTGATGCGCCACTTCGGTTCATTGACGACGAGCGCGGCGACCGCGATTTGCGGATCGTCCACCGGGGCGTAGCCAACCCACCAATTGTAGGTTCGATGCGGGTTGTAGCGGCTCAGTGTACCCGTTTTGCCGGCTACGCGAATGCCGGGGAGAAAGGGACGCCCCCGTGAATCCCAAAACGCTTTCTTTGCGGTTCCGTGCGTGACAGTCCGCGTCATCATCTCACCGGTGAGGCGAGCGGTATGCCGAGGGAGGACCTGACGATAGGTGCGCGGTGTGTGTTGGTATAGCGTCTCCCCAGAGCGGCTTTCGATTCGATCGACGATAGCTGCGTAAGGCATCTGGCCGTCGTTGGCGATGGTCGACGCCAAAAGCGCCCCATGCAACGGCGAAAGTTGGCTATGCCAGAACCCGGCAGCCATGCGCGCGCGCTCCAAATTGCTATCGGGAACGTCCGCGGGACTCGGCATTGCGGGAAGGTCGAATGGAAGGCGCTGACCGAACCCAAACGCCGACACGTACTGCGCCATGCGCGCCTCGTTGATGTGACGATCGGCCAGTTTCGCGAAAACCGCATTGATCGAGTAGCCGAGCGCGTCCGCGAGGGTCGCGCACCATCGATCGCGCTTCGGGCTGTCGATCAAATCCGCCTTCGAGAGACCCCGCATGCCGCCTCCGTAACAAACCGAGGTCGAGCTCTTTACACCCGCGTCCAACAAGGCAGAAGCAGTGACGATCTTGAACACCGAAGCTGCAGGAGGCGACGCGTCGGTAACCACCTGCGGGCTGTGCCCCCTCCCCGCTTCGTAGCCAACGTAGGCGAGCACCCGTCCTGTCTTGGGTTCGATCGCAACCAGGCCACCGGCGGGCACGTCGTAGCGGCTGAACAAGGTTCGAATGTGCGATTGGAGATCGTTGTCGACCGTCAGCACCGCGCGCGTCCCGTCGCGCCGCGGGACGACCCACCAATCATCGCTTCGCTGAGCTCGCGCGACGTCGACATCGGCGAACGGGGGCGTTACCACCCGCGCCACGTTCGTCGACGCACGTTGGGCAGAAGGAGGACTTGCCATCAGCGCCAACGGGGTTCCGAGAGCCAGAGCGAGGCTCACCAGACCCCATAGCCAGGAGTGAGGAATTACGTCGCGCACGGGACTAAGCTAGATAACCCCATTCTAGGGGTCAACAAACTCATCGGTCCGCTGTGACTGCAATCCCCTGTCGGTGATTTACCGCGGGCCGTCGGGCCGCTGTATATTGGGGGGGTGCCGTTCAAGGATCAGACGACCAGCGCCAGCCAGACCGTCCTCACGGACGTCGGAGAGGCTCGCGCGCCCCATCCCAGCAGCCAGAACGGATGTCTGATCGTGATCTACGGCCAGGAGATGGGCCGCCGCGTCCGCGTCACCACTGAACCCTTGATCATCGGGCGCTCGCCCCAGTGCGAAGTCCAGATCGACCAGGAAAGCGTCTCGCGCAATCACTGTCGGATTTGCTTCGAAAACGACGAATTTCTGGTGCGCGATCTCGGCTCGACCAACGGGACCTACGTCAACGACAATCTCGTCGAAGATGCAGGAAGGCTTCGCCATGGTGACCAACTCAAGGTGGGTCGCACGATTTTGAAGTTCATCGTCGGCGACGACGTGGAAGTCGAGTATCACGAGGAGATCTATCGGTTGATGACGACCGATGGCCTTACCCAGCTTCACAACAAGAGGTATTTCGACGAGATGCTGGACCGAGAGGTCGCGCGCGCGAAACGCTACAAGCGCACGTTCTCCCTGCTCGTCTTCGATATCGATCATTTCAAGCTCATCAACGACCGCTGCGGTCACTTGGCCGGCGACGCAATCCTGCGGCAGCTCGGCGCCGTCCTTCTGGGCAGGCTTCGAGTCAACGACGTGCTCGCTCGAATCGGCGGCGAAGAGTTCGCGCTCATCACACCCGAGGTCAGCCTCGATGGCGCTAAGGAGCTCGCGGGGAAGATCCGGCGTTTGATCGGAGACACGCGCTTCGAGTTCGAGGGCACGCGAGTCGTAGTCACGGTAAGCGTAGGAGTGGCCGAATGGCAGGCGCACTACGAGGACCCATC
>CP070713.1:1681537-1687095 GCA_020351445.1 Myxococcales bacterium | reverse complement strand
CTGAATAGCGCGGTATTGAGGGCGGCGAAGTGCGTCGGCGCCCCGCCGAAGTCGAGCCGCCCTTCGAGACGCTCCGGCTCTGCTTCGAGAGCCTGCTTCAAGCTACGGACGGTTATCCCGTCGGGAATCGACGACACGAGCGATGGAACGCTCCCGTCCTCGCGTGAGAACACCGCATCGACGACCGCGCGCACCGGTGTGAACCGCCAAGCCTCCGTTCTCTTCGTCGGAAGCCCCTGGTCCCGAAGGGCATCAGCTGCACGGCCGCGCAGCGCGCGCAGCCATGCAGGCCCCACGTCGAACGAGGCAGGAAGGCTCCCGAGGAGCGTCTGGCGGCTGGCTTCGGTCACAAGGCTTGTGCGTCCCGGACCTCGGTGTACCCCTCTTGTTCGAGCTGCTTGGCGAGGTCCTTGTCTCCGGTTCGAACGATTTGGCCGTCGATGAGCACGTGCACGACGTCGGGCACGATATGGTCGAGCAGTCGCTGATAGTGCGTGATGACGAGCATGGCCCGCTCGGGGCCGCGCAATGCATTGACTCCCTGAGCAACGACTTTGAGCGCATCGATGTCGAGCCCGGAGTCGGTTTCGTCGAGCACGGCAAGCGAGGGCTCGAGCATCGCCATCTGAAAGATCTCGTTGCGTTTCTTCTCGCCGCCGCTGAATCCGTCGTTCACCGAGCGCTTGGTGAGCTCGTCGGGGAGCTGTACCAAGGCGGCTTTGTCCTTCGAGAGCTTCATGAAGTCGATCGCATCGAGCGGCTCTTCGCCGCGGTGCTTTCGAATCGCATTGAGCGCGGCCTTGAGGAAATAGATATTGCTCACGCCTGGAATCGCGACCGGGTACTGAAAGCCGAGGAATAGCCCTTCGGCGGCCCGCACCTCGGGCGCCATTTCGAGCAGGTCCTGGCCCTTGTAGAACACCCGCCCCTTCGTGACCTCGTATCCGTCGCGGCCGGCGAGCACGTACGCCAGCGTGCTCTTCCCAGAGCCATTCGGCCCCATGATCGCATGCACTTGCCCCGCCTCGATCTCGAGGTTGATCCCATTGAGAATGGGCTTGCCGTCCACTGCGACGTGCAGGTCCTCGATCTTCAACATCAGCCGACCGCTCCTTCCAGGCTAACGCCGAGGAGCTTTTGCGCCTCGACTGCAAATTCCATCGGCAGCTCTTTCAACACTTGCTTTGCAAAGCCGTTGACGATGAGACTCACCGCGTCCTCTTCGGAAAGCCCGCGCTGCCGGCAGTAGAAAAGCTGGTCTTCCCCGATGCGTGAGGTCGTCGCCTCGTGCTCGAGCTTCGAGCTGCTGTTGCGGACGTCGACGTACGGCACCGTGTGCGCTCCGCACTTGTCGCCGATCAAGAGCGAATCACACTGGGTGTAGTTCCGGGCATTGCTGGCGCCGCGCATGATCTTCACGCCGCCGCGATACGTCTGCTGCCCGTGCCCCGCGCTAATCCCTTTGGAAATGATGGTGGACTTCGTGTTCTTTCCGAGGTGGATCATCTTGGTCCCGGTGTCCGCCTGCTGACGGTGATTGCTCAGCGCCACCGAGTAGAACTCCCCGATCGAGTCGTCGCCCTTGAGAATGCAGCTCGGGTACTTCCAGGTGATCGCCGAGCCGGTCTCGACCTGGGTCCAGCTGATCTTCGATCGCGCCCCTTCGCAAAGGCCGCGCTTGGTGACGAAGTTGAAGATGCCGCCCTTCCCATTCTCGTCGCCGGGGTACCAGTTCTGCACGGTCGAGTACTTGATCTCGGCGCCCTCGTGCGCGACCAACTCGACGACCGCAGCGTGAAGTTGGTTTTCATCGCGCATCGGCGCGGTGCAGCCCTCGAGGTAGCTCACGTAGCTCCCTTCGTCGGCTACGATGAGCGTTCGCTCGAATTGCCCGGTCTTCGCGGCGTTGATTCGAAAGTAGGTCGAGAGCTCCATCGGGCAACGAACGCCCTTCGGAACGTAGACAACCGAGCCGTCGCTGAAGACCGCGCTGTTGAGCGCGGCGAAGAAGTTGTCGGACACCGGCACGACCGAGCCGAGGTACTTCTTGATGAGCTCGGGATGTTCCTGCACCGCCTCCGAGAACGACATGAAGATGACCCCGACCTCGGAGAGCTTCTCACGGAAGGTCGTGGCGACCGACACGCTGTCGAACACCGCATCGACCGCAACGCCCGCGAGCACCTCTCGCTCGTGGAGCGGGATCCCCAGCTTCTCATAGGTTTCGAGCAGCTCCGGATCGACTTCGTCGAGGCTCTTGGGTGCGTCCTCGTTCGTCTTGGGCGCGGCGTAGTAGCAAATGTCTTGATAGTCGATCTTAGGATAACTGACCTTGGCCCAGGTCGGCTCCTTCATCTCGAGCCATCGCCGATACGCCTTGAGCCGCCACCGGAGCAACCATTCCGGCTCCTGCTTCTTCTTCGAGATGAAGGTGACGATCTCCTCGCTCAAGCCAGGCGGCGCGTACTCCTGCTCGATGTCGGTAACGAAGCCGGCGTCGTAGCCCTTCTTGAGAATCTCATCGATCGGTTCGGTTGCTGAGGACATGAGTCACTCCAACTCAGTGGACATCGTTGCTCCGCGGATCGGCCGCTCGCATTTGGTCTGCTTCCTTGCTCGAGCGCGCGAGCGACACGAGCTCTGCGGCGCCGGGGAAGGCCATGTCCGCCAATGTGATCTGGGAAAGCGCGTTGTGAACCGCGAGGTTGATGCGCTGCCAGTTGGCCCGAACGCCACAGTTGGTTTCGTACTCGCAAAGCGAATCGGTGGTTTCGTCGGAGCATTCGGTTACCGCGATCGGGCCCTCGATCGCTTCGATGACTTCGTTCACACCGATCTGCTCGGGCGGCCGGGCCAGCGCATAGCCCCCCTTGGCGCCCCGCTGCGAAACGACCACGCTGGCGCGCGCCAGCTTTTTCAGGACCTTGCTCGCTGTCGGCTCCGGGATTTGCGTCTGCACGGCCAGGTCGCGGGCAGCATGCGGCCCCTCCGCGGCGGCCAAGTGCGTGGCCAGCACGACTGCATAGTCGGTCATCTTTGAAATTCGGAGCATTTTCAGCGATTTAGATACAGGACTGTTTCAGTCCTATATAGGGATCTAGAGTACGGCTGGGTGGGTGTCAAGGTTGGCCCATGGCCAAGACTTTCGAGGGGATAGACCCCAAGCTCCGCGCCTTCATCGACCGCCAAAAGATGTTCTTCGTGGCCACCGCGCCGCTGACCCCGGACGGGCACGTCAATTTGTCTCCGAAGGGCCTCGGCGGGACCTTCGCGGTTCTCGACGAACGGACGATCGCCTATTTGGATCTCACCGGGAGCGGCGTCGAGACCATCGCGCATCTCCGCGAGAATGGCCGCATTTGCGTCATGTTCTGCGCATTCGAAGGACCGCCCCGCATCGTGCGCGTGCACGGGACGGGCGATGTGGTGGAGCCAAGCGACGAGGAGTTCGAAAGCCTGCGCGCGCACTTCGACGACTACCCCGCAGTGCGCTCGATCATCCGAGTCCGTGCGAGCCGCATCAGCGATTCATGCGGTTACGGCGTACCGCTCTACGACTACGAAGGCGAGCGCGATCAACTCCAACGCTGGGCGGATCGCAAAGGCGACGATGGCATCGTGCAATACCAGCGCGACAACAACGCTGAAAGCCTCGACGGGCTACCGAGCTTGCTCGGGGACCATTAGCACCGGCACGGGCGCAATTCGGATACAGCGCGATGCGGTGCTTCCGACGAGCAATCGGCCCAACAGCCCCTGGCTGTGCGTGCCCACCACCATGACGTCGGCCTCAACTGTACTTGCCGCCTCGCACAGCGCATGGGAGGCATAATCAGGCGAAACGACCTGGTGGAGCTGGGCGCTGGGCGCGTGCTCTTCGACGTACGCGGCGAGCTTCTTTCCCGCTTCGAGCTTGCCTTGGTCGCGCAAGACCTGGCGCCAAGTGCGCTCCTCGTCGGGTTTGTCTTCCCCCCCGGCCGGGATCACAACGTTGGCCACGTGTAGCTCGCCGTCGACCCGCGCGGCCGCGCGCTTCGCCCAGGAGACCGCTGCCAGCGCGGACTCCGAGAAGTCGGTGCCGACGAACCACTTGGTCCCTCGAAGACCATCCGGAATCGGCGCGTCGCCGGTCGCAACGAAAATGGGGCAAGTCGATGCCCGAATCACGCGCTGCGCAGTCGAGCCGAGAACCAACTCGGTTGAGCCTGCGCTATCGACTGACCGCGGGCCGCTCGACCCGTACGGACCGATGGTGATCAGGAACGAGCCCCGTTCTTGGGCCAGCTCCGGGATCATGCGCCACGGTCGGCCGCGGACGACGAACGCTTCGCACTCGACGCCAGCGGCGACACAGCGCGCCTGCTCCTTCTGCAGCTCCGCTTCGAGTGCGGCCTCATACCGCGTCGAGTCTTCTTTAGCCGCCTCGGCCGCGGCTTGAAGCTCTGGGGACTCCGGCCACCACGAGTCCGCGTCGTCGAGAACGTGGACGAGGTCGATCCGCACGCCAAAGGCTTTGGCCGCTGCAATCGCTAGATCGACGGTCCGAGGGCCTGCTGAGGTCAGATCTGTTGCACAAAGGATACTCGCTCCTGCCATGCGCAAAGCATAGATCAACACGTTGGAGGCGCACAGGGTCGGCGCTAGGATTACGCGAGCCGATGAGCGAAATGCCGATTTACATGGATCACCACGCGACGACCCCGGTCGACGAGCGGGTTCTCGCGGCGATGCTCCCGTACTTCGTGACCCGCTTCGGCAACGCCGCCAGCCGGGCCCACGCGCACGGAAAGGCCGCGCGCGAGGCGGTGGAGCTCGGAAGGGCCCAGGTCGCCGGGTTGGTCGGCGCCAAACCGGACGAAGTGGTCTTCACCTCGGGGGCTACGGAGAGCGACAACCTGGCGATCCGCGGCGTGGCCCAGGGGCGCCTCGGCGACGGCAAGCACATCGTGACGGCGTGCACTGAGCACAGGGCCGTGCTGGACACATGCGCCGCGCTCGAGCGTGACGGTTGGCGCGTCACATGGCTCGACGTCGATTCGCAGGGGCTCGTCTCACCCGAAGCGGTCGCCGAAGCGCTCACGGACGAGACCGTGCTGGTGAGCATGATGCTAGCGAACAACGAAGTGGGCGTCGTCCAGGACCTCGGCGCGATCGGCGCGCTGACCGCGGAGCGCGGTATCACTTTGCACTGCGACGCCGCGCAAGGACTAGGCTACCTGCCGTTCTCGGTCGACGACATGAACATCGACCTGGTGAGCATCTCCGCGCACAAGATGTACGGGCCCAAGGGCATCGGCGCTCTCTATATCCGAGACGCCTTACGGGCGCGTGGCATCCCAGTCGCGCAGATGCTTGGCGGGGGCCACGAGGGAGGGTTCCGCTCGGGCACGCTCAACGTACCCGGCATCGTCGGCTTCGGCGCGGCGGCGGAGAGCATGAAGAATGACGGCGCGGCGGACGCCGCGCGGCTCGAATCGCTCCGCGACGGCTTGAAGGATCGTCTGCTGACCGAGGTCGAGGAGGTGCGGCTCAACGGAGCTGCAAGCCCGCGGCACCCG
>CP070713.1:1676603-1681437 GCA_020351445.1 Myxococcales bacterium | reverse complement strand
TACGCCCGCCCTTGGGGGGCACGTTGGCTACGGTGCCCTCGATGATCTTCAAAAGAGCCTGCTGCACACCTTCGCCGCTCACGTCGCGGGTGATGGACGGGTTGTCGCCCTTGCGCGCGACCTTGTCGATCTCGTCGATGTAGACGATGCCGCGCTGCGCCCGTTCGACGTCGTGGTCGGCGTTCTGCAGAAGCTGGACGATGATGTTCTCGACATCCTCGCCGACATAGCCCGCCTCGGTGAGCGTCGTGGCGTCGGCGATTGCAAACGGCACGTTCAGAATGCGAGCCAGCGTTTGAGCCAGGAGCGTCTTACCGGAGCCAGTCGGGCCGAGCAGCAGGATGTTCGACTTCTGCAGCTCGACGTCGTCGGTCGCGACTTTGGAGTCGATGCGCTTGTAGTGGTTGTGCACCGCGACGGAGAGAATCTTCTTTGCGCGCTCCTGCCCGATGACGTACTCGTCGAGGATGGTTTTGATCTCGGCGGGCTTGGGAAGGGGGGCTGTCGTAGTGAGTGACTCCTCGCGCTCGACTTCTTCGGCGATGATGTCGTTACACAGCCCGATGCACTCGTCGCAGATGTAGACTGTCGGCCCTGCGATGAGCTTCTTTACTTCCTTCTGTGACTTTCCGCAGAAAGAACATTGAAGGTTGCCGTGTCCGTCGTCTCGCCTGCGATCCACCATGTACCTGCTTGGGAGAGTCTAGCGTCCTGCCCCTTTTACGGCAAGGACTAGACGGCCCGCATTCACAGTGTTTTCTGGTGTCTCGTCAGTCCCGCTTCGGCTCGATCACGTCGTCGATCAGCCCGTACTCTTTGGCCTCTTCGGCCGACAGGTAACGATCGCGTTCGGTGTCTTCCTTAATACGTTCGGAGGTCTGACCTGTATGCTTGGCCAGGATCGTGTTCATTTGTTCACGAAGTTTCAGGATCTCTTTCGCGTGGATCTCGATGTCGGTTGCTTGCCCGCGAATCCCACCGAGCGGTTGGTGGATCATGATGCGGCTATTGGGCAAACACTTGCGCATTCCGGTCGTGCCAGAAGCGAGAATCCATGCCGCCATCGATGCCGCCTGACCCAAGCACACAGTAGATACGGGTGATCGAACGTACTGCATCGTGTCGTAAATCGCGAGCCCTGCTGTAATCGAGCCGCCCGGACTGTTGATGTACAACGTGATCTCTTTATCCGGGTCGTCGCTCTCCAAAAAGAGCATCTGCGCGATGATGGCGTTGGCCACGTCGTCGTTGACCTCGGTGCCGAGGAAAATGATGCGATCCTTCAACAAACGGCTGAAGATGTCCCACTGACGTTCGCCGCGGTGCGTCGTTTCGACGACCCAAGGCATGTACATCTGCGCGGTCGTTGGCTCGCTCATCACTCCTCCCCTTCGTCTTCGGAGAGCGTCGCCTTGGCTTCGGGCTCGGGCCGCTCCCCCTCATTGATCTTGGCACGCTCGGTGAGGAGCGCCATGACCTTCTCTTCGAGGAGCTGGGATTCGAGGGCGTCACGCTGCGCCTCTTGGTAGTCCGCGCGCACCTTGGCGACGTGCTTCCCCGTCTGTTCGGCGATCTCCTGGAATTTCGCGTCCAGATCCGCTTCGGTGACCTCGATGCCTTCCTGGCGGGCCAACGATCCGAGGAGAATGCCGGCCTGCACGCGGCGCTGCGCGCGCTCTTCGATGCCCGAGAAGAAGTCCGCACCCGGCGCGCCTTGCTGCCCTGCCATCTGCATGAACTGGGCCATCTCGTACATCATCATCTGCTGTTGCTGCTGCACCATCGAGGGCGGGACTGGGATGTCGTTGTGCTCGATCAAGCTGTCGATCAGCTGATCCTTGAGCTCGGCGTCGCTTCGTTGCTTCGCGCCGCTCTCGAGCCCTTCGCGAATCTTCAGCCGTAGCTCGAGCAGGGTCTCGTAGTCGCCACAGTCTTTTGCGAACTCGTCGTCGAGCTCGGGCAAGAGCTTTTCATGAAGCTGCTTGGCCTTGATTGTGAACCGCGCGGTCTTGCCCTGAAGGTCGGGGTTGGGGTGCTCGTCTTCGAACTCGACGTCAACCGTCTTTTCGTCGTCGGGCTGCATCCCCAGGAGCCCCTCTTTGAGCGCGGGCAACAAATGCTCGTCGTTGATCTCGACCTGACGGCCTTCGGCGCCGAGATCCTCCTTCGGTTCGCCGTCGACAGTGACCGTGTAGTCGATCGTGATCAAGTCACCTTCCTGCGCCGGGCGCATCGGGTCGGGAACCTGGATCTCGGCGTGCTGGTTGCGCAGCCCCTCGACCTCGGCATCGATATCTTCGTTCGGGATGTCGATCGGCTTCTGCCACGCTTCCAGCCCGTCGGTCGTGACCTCGTCGATCTTCGGCCGCACTTCGACCTTGGCCTTGAAGGTGAGCGGCTTCCCTTTCTCGAGCTCGGGCGCTTCTTCCATCTCGGGCTGAGCCACGATGTGGAGCTCGTGCTCCTGCACCGCATGCATGAGGCCTTGCTCGACGAGCGTGCCGGTGACCTGAGCAGCGGCTTGCCGGCCGTAGACCTGCTTCAGCACATTCTTCGGCACCTTGCCGGGGCGGAAGCCGCGAACGCGGGCAGTCTTGCCGATCTCTCTGTACGTGTCGTTGAGGTCCTTTTGGATGCGGTCCCACGGTACTTCGACCGTGACCTCCACGAGGACGGGGCTGATCTCGCGAATTTCAGATTGCATTGGATTTTAGGCGGTCTGCCAAGCGCGGTTCGTACTGCCGAGGCGGAGACCCGTCAAGGTGCAGCCTTGGGGACGGCTTTCTCGCGGTGGAGCTCGACCAGCTCGATGCCCAAAGCCTGAGAAACCTCGAAAATCCGCTCGTCTCGATAGAATTCCTCGAAGATGATCCGCTTGATCCCGGCGTTGCAGATCGCCTTGAAGCAGCTCCAACATGGGGAGGCGGTGACGTAGATCGACGCGCCGTCGATGCGGGAGCCGTTCTTGGCGGCTTGGATGATCGCGTTGATCTCGGCATGGATGGTGCGGACGCAATGGCCATCGTCCATCATGTGGCCGACTTCGTCGCAATGGGGCAGGCCGCGGACCGAGCCGTTGTAGCCGGTCGAGAGGATCGTCTTGTCCCGGACGATGACCGAGCCGACGTGCTTGCGCGGGCAAGTCGAACGCCTAGCCACCACCACGGCGATATCCATGAAGTACTCGTCCCAAGAGGCGCGTCCCATGCGGCGTTCCTAGCTTGGGGTGCGCCGCGCGACAACCTCAATACATGAGATCGTGGCGGGCGTCCGGAGGCGCCGGTTGATTCTTAATGCGGCGCGCGAACGAGTGGAAGTCGCCCCGAACGGGTCGGTGCAGCTTGGGTGGCAGGCCTCTGATGATGAGGACCGAGCGGCCCTTGCGTTCGACGCGCGCCGTCGAGTGTCTCGGCGAGACCGATCGCGCGGCCACAAATGCCTCTTCTGCGTCGGCCTCGGTGTCCCAAGTCGTCCACCAGATGACGGCTGCCTCCTCACCACGCCCGTACACCGCGAGGTGATCGCCTGCCCACCCCGCTGCCGCCTCCTCATCCGTGCCCGCGGCGCGGCCTTGGCCGAGGTACACGCTGAGCTCGAGCTCGCCGAGCGTATCTTCCTCGATTCGCTCGAACCCGGCCGCGACGAGCGCTTCATTCTCTGGGATCTCGACAACTTCGGCCGGCTCGCGCGCGAAGAACTTCTCTGGGTGTAGGACCTGTTCGCTCGTGGCCGGAGATCTGCGGTGCGCGTTGTTCACCGCGGGCCAGCCGCCTCGTCCTTGTACCGCGGCTACGAACTGTAGGCCGCGTAAGTATGGAGCCACCAACGTGACCCTCAGGATCGCTGGTGCGTCGTCGAGCTTCTCTCCGCGAACGAGCGCGTTGAGGTCGACGTAGTCGCCCATCTGCTGGATGCCCGCCGTCGCTGCAGACAGCGGGATGCCTTGTTGGCGCAAGGCGTGCGCGAGCATCGCTAGAGTGGCGTCGCCTTCGACGACCGCGCGAAATGCGTTGTCGGCGTCCGCGGTTCGCTCCTTTTCATAGGACTCGCCTAGGCCGAGGCGCTGATCCTGCAGCGCATGCACGAGCTCGTGCACGAGAACCAATCGCGCTTCCTGGGTTTGCTCGGGCCCGAACGCACCGACCAACCCCGCCATGACGTCGTCGCGCACGACGAGACGCCCCGTGTCCGGGTCGTAGTATCCGATGACCTGCTCGCCGAGGACGTCCTCGAACATGCTGTGCAGGTCCTGTTCGGTATCCAACAGGCCGAGCGCGCCGTAGACGAGCCTCGCCCGCTCGATCTCCGCTTCTTCGATTTGCCCGCGCAAGCTGGCGGCGATTGCATCGCCGTCTTCAATTTCGATCGTGACCGGATGCCGCAGCCTCAATTGCCGCACGGACTCGGCGGTGCGAACGAGGCTTTGAATCGCTGCGCGTTCCTTCGCCGTGGCCAGGCGCGCGGGCCCGCCGCTTGGGTCCTGCGCGCGTTCGAGCTCGGACTCGCTCGGCGCGTGGCTTACGGGCTCGGTGGAGACGGGCGGCTGGCTCGGCTCCGGTTTGGTGTGCCGGTGGCAACTGCTCAGGATGAGAGCAGCCGTCAGCCAGGCGACCCATCGGCTCATGATTCCCCGTTGACGTCCACGGTGATCAGCGGACGTTTGCGGTGATTGTGCACCAAGAAGCGTCGGGCGACCTCAATTGCGGCCTCTTCCAATTCTTCGCTGCTCGCAAAACGCCGCCCCTTGAGTCGATCGCGCGCGTGCTCTGCGATTTTGCGCTCTGCGCGCGTTCGGTCTGCAACATCGAAAACCCCTCGCGACACAACGCGGGGG
>CP070713.1:1673302-1676503 GCA_020351445.1 Myxococcales bacterium | reverse complement strand
CGTCTCAGCAACGGGATCGAAGCGACCACTTACATCCCCGGTGAGGGGCACAACCTGCAGGAGCACTCCGTCGTGCTCATTCGCGGCGGCCGTGTGAAAGATCTTCCGGGCGTCCGCTATCACGTCGTGCGTGGCACGCTCGACGCCACCGGCGCGGCCGGTCCTTCCAACACCAACAAAGCAAACCGCGTCAACAAGCGGTCGAAGTACGGCGTCAAGCGCCCCAAGAGTTAACAAGAACGAGTCATGAGTCGTCGAGTCAGCGCACCTAAGAGGCAGATCATCCCGGACGCCAAGTACGGCGACCAGCTCGTGGCGAAGTTCGTCAACTCCCTGATGCTCAAAGGCAAGCGGTCGACCGCCGAGAAGTGCCTATACGGCGCCTTCGACATCATCGAAGATCGCTATAAGGAAGAGCCGCTCGACGTCTTCAAGAAGGCGCTCGATGCCGTCAAGCCTCGCGTCGAGGTCAAGAGCCGTCGTGTGGGCGGCGCAACGTACCAGGTGCCCGTCGAGGTTCGCTCGGACCGCCGCAATGCGCTCGCGATGCGCTGGCTGGTTCAGTACTCCCGGGCGCGTGGCGAGAAGTCCATGCAGGAGCGTCTCGCCTCTGAGCTCATGGAGGCCTCGCAGGGCCGTGGAAACGCGGTAAAGAAGCGGGAAGACACACACAAGATGGCCGATGCGAACAAGGCGTTTGCCCATTATCGCTGGTAGGAACTTTTTAGCGTCTGGGAAGGTCTACGGAAACCCCTCGGACAAGGAGCAGCAGCTGAACTCATGACACCGCGCACATAGAGAGAGTCACCGGGAAGACCGCGACGAACCGTCGCAACCGATGTGCCTCTCGAAACCCTCTCTGAGTTGACGAAGCCCGAGGGCGGCTTCTGGGTCGGAGGGGGTTTTGTGTGTGAAGCGCCAGAGTCAAACGAGTCGAGCTCAGATGATCCAATGGCTAGGAAGTACCCACTCGAAAAGACGCGCAACATCGGCATCATGGCGCACATCGATGCCGGCAAGACGACGACGACCGAGCGCATCCTCTATTACACCGGCGTCAGCTACAAGATGGGCGAAGTCCACGATGGCGCCGCGACCATGGACTACATGGAGCAGGAGCAGGAGCGCGGCATCACGATTACGTCCGCTGCGACCACGTGCTTCTGGCGTCCGGGCGCCGGTCCGTTTGGCGGCGACCAGTTCCGCATCAACATCATCGACACACCCGGACACGTGGACTTCACCATCGAGGTCGAGCGTTCGCTTCGCGTGCTCGACGGCGCCGTCGCCGTGTTCGATGGCAAAGAGGGCGTAGAGCCACAGTCCGAGACGGTGTGGCGTCAGGCCGACCGTTACGGCGTCCCGCGCATCTGCTTCATCAACAAGATGGACAAGGCCGGCGCCGACTTCCCAATCGCGTTTCAGTCGATCAAGGATCGCCTCGGAGCGCCCGCGGTGGCGGTGCAGCTTCCGCTCGGCCAAGAGGCGGAGCTCGAAGGCGTCATCGACCTGGTCACGATGAAGGCCAACCGCTTCAAGGATGACACCCTCGGCGCGGAGTGGACCGTCGAAGAAATCCCCGAGGAATTCAAGGCGCAGGCGGACGAGGCGCGCGCCACGCTCATCGAAGCGGTTTCCGAAGTCGATGATGCGTTGATGGAGCGCTACCTCGAGGGTGACACCGAGTTTTCCGAGCACGAGATCCTCCAGGCGCTCCGGAAGGGTTGCCTCGAGCAAAGCATCGTCCCGGTGCTCACCGGCTCCGCCTTCAAGAATAAGGGCGTGCAGCAGCTGATGGATGCCGTGGTCAATTTCCTTCCGTCGCCCCTCGACGTTCCCGCCATCGAAGGTGTGGACCCGGACGACCCCCAGAAGAAGATGGAGCGCCAACCTTCGGACGAAGAGCCCTTCAGCGCGCTTGCGTTCAAGATCATCAACGACCCCTTCGTCGGCCAGCTCACGTTCTTCCGCGTGTACTCCGGCGTCCTCCAGGCCGGCACCGGCGTTCTCAACTCGACCAAGCGCAAGAAGGAGCGCATCGGCCGCATCCTCCAGATGCATGCGAACAACCGCGAAGAACTCAAGGAGATCCGCACGGGCAACATCGCGGCGGCGGTCGGCCTCAAGACGGCGACCACCGGCGATACGCTTTGCGACGACAGAGCGCCCGTCATTTTGGAGCGCATGGAGTTCCCCGAGCCCGTCATCTCGGTCGCCATCGAGCCGAAGACCAAAGCCGACCAAGACAAGCTCGGCGTAGGCCTCGGGAAGCTTGCTGCCGAGGATCCGAGCTTCCAGGCACACACCGACGAGGAGTCGGGCCAGACGATCATCAGCGGAATGGGCGAGCTGCATCTCGAGATCATCGTCGACCGACTGAAGCGTGAGTTCAAAGTCGACTCGAACGTTGGCGCGCCGCAGGTGGCCTACCGCGAGACGATCACTAAGGAAATCGAGTCCGAGGGCCGGTACGTCAAGCAGAGTGGCGGCCGCGGTATGTTCGGCCACGTGTGGATAAAGCTCGAGCCGCTCGAGGCCGGCAGCGGCTTTGAGTTCGAGAACAAGATCGTCGGCGGTGTCGTGCCGAAGGAGTTCATCCCGGCAGTCCACAAGGGCATCAGGGATGCGATGACCCGCGGTGTCATGGCCGGTTACCCCGTCATCGACCTCAAAGCGACGCTCTACGACGGTTCGTACCACGACGTCGACTCGAGCCAGGCTGCATTCGAGGTGGCCGGCTCCCTAGCGTTCCAAGAGGGCGCGAAGCGGGCGGGCATTCAGTTGCTCGAGCCCGTAATGGACGTTGAAGTCCGCGTCCCCGAGGACTACATGGGTGAGGTCATCGGCGACCTCAACTCGCGTCGCGGGGCGGTCAGTGGAATGGATTCAGTGGGTGGTTTGCAAGTGATTCGTGCGCTTGTGCCACTCGCAAACATGTTTGGTTACGTCAACGACCTGCGCTCCAAGACTCAGGGGCGTGCGGTGTACACGATGCAGTTCAAGGAGTATCAGGGGGTGCCGCAGGGCATCGCCGATGAAATCGTCGCCAAGGCGAAGGGCGGCTGAGGAGCTAACGATGGCTAAAGAAAAGTTTGTCCGAGACAAACCACACATCAACGTAGGCACGATCGGTCACATCGACCATGGCAAGACGACGCTGACGGCGGCGATCATGAAGGTGATGAGCGAGAAATATGGCGG
>CP070713.1:1668554-1673202 GCA_020351445.1 Myxococcales bacterium | reverse complement strand
TGTCTCGGCGTTCTCGGGAAGGCTCTGCCGTGCGCATGCCAACTGCTACGAGAACCTACCGATCTTTGCCGCGCTGATTCTTCTCGCGCTCGTGACTGACAATGCCGGGATCACCGATTCGCTGGCGCGCTGGGTGCTGGTTGCGCGTGTGGCGCAGACGACCGTCCATCTGATTTCGATCAGCGAAATGGCAGTGACGCTCCGAGCGACGCTCTTCACCATACAGCTGGCCATCGAGGCCTATTGGATCGTCCAGTTGGGCCTGTTGGGCTTCAACTGATCAGTGGATCAAGTTGGGCGAGTTTGACTTGGGCCGTCAGTGAAAGTCGCGGGAGCGGTGGGTTTGATCGGCAAGGGCGACGTCGGGCGCCCATAACGACTTGGCGATCAGGTGAATGACCCCGTCCGCTTTTTGAATTTCACCGGTCACGCCAAGTAAGGCTGCGGTTTTGGCGAGCGCGGCGTGGCGATCGAACACCTGCTTCCACACGACTACGTTCACGAAGCCGGTTTCATCTTCGAGCGTGAAGAAGGTGACGCCGGACGCGGTGCCTGGCCGTTGACGGCAGATCACCATGCCGATGTAGTCGAGCTCGTCGCCATGTACGCAGTCGTGAATGGTGGTTGCTTCGGGGATACCTCGTGACCGGAGCACGTGCCGAAGCCCTCGCATGGGATGGCCTCGGGTGCTGTGATGACTCGAACGGTAGTCCCAGATCACCTGGTCATCGCTTGCCAATGATGCAAATGAGATCTGACTCGAAGCAGGTTCGAGCGGCAACGAATCGTGTATGAACCGTGACAGGCTTCGCACTTGCCAGATCGCATCACGTCGGTTGAGGTCGAAGCATTCGAACGCACCGGCTTCGGCCAGCGCATGCAAAGCCTTCTTGTGAAGTCGCGTTTGGCGAACGAAGGTCGCGAGGTTCGGATGGGGTCGTTCTACCGACTCGATGCGCTCCCGCTCGACGACCCCGAGCCCTTTCACGTACCGAAGCCCCATCCTTACCCCGTAAAACCGACGCTTTGCGTCGGCCACGGGGCTTCGCTCCTCCAGGGTGCAGTCCCAGCTGCTCTTATTGATATCGATGGGAAGGACTTCGACGCCGTGACGTTTGGCGTCTTCGACCAGCGTGGCTGGGGTATAGAATCCCATCGGTTGGGCGTTCAGGATTGCACAGGTGAACGCCTCGTGATGGTGGCATCGGAGCCACGCGGTGACATACGCCAGCAATGCAAAGGACGCTGCATGGCTCTCCGGGAAGCCGTACTCACCGAAGCCACGGATCTGTGAAAACACGCGCTCCGCAAACTCTTCGGGAATGCCTTCGGCGAGCATACGCGGGATCATGCGCGTTCGGTGTTTTTCAATTCGTCCGGACTTTCGCCATGCCGCCATGTCACGACGGAGCTGATCGGCTTCGCCTGGTGTGTATCCGGCCGCTTCGACGGCTAGCTTCATCACTTGCTCTTGGAAGATCGGAACACCGAGCGTCTTCTTCAAGATGCGTTCGAGCTTGGGATGTGGATAGAGGATCTCCTCTTCGCCCTTTCGCCGCCGCAAGTACGGATGCACCATGTCGCCTTGAATCGGACCTGGGCGCACGATCGCTACCTCGATCACCAAGTCATAGAACGTTCGGGGTCGAAGTCGCGGAAGCATGGCCATCTGCGCGCGGCTTTCGATTTGGAATACGCCGACCGTGTCGCCGCTCGACACCATATCGTAGGTTGCTTTGTCCTCCGCCGGAACGGTTGCGATCTCGAGAGCCTGCCCTTTGTGCTCGCGCAACAGATCAAACGCATGATGAATGCAGGTGAGCGCCCCGAGGCCCAAGAGGTCGACCTTGAACAACGCGAGGTTGTCGACGTCGTACTTGTCCCACTGGATCACGGTGCGCGCCTCCATGGTGGCCGGTTCGATCGGGACGATCTCGTCGACCGGACGATGGCCAAGCAGAAAGCCACCCGGATGAATCGATAAATGTCTAGGAAAATCAACTATTTGCGATGCTAGAGACCAGAGGTGATGCGTGGCGGGCGCGTCTTTTTCGAGACCGGCTTCTCGGAGGAGCTCGGGGTTGAGTACGTCGTCACGGTGTCTGAGCAACCGCGTGGCTGTTTCGAGATCCGTTCGAGATAAACCGAGCACCTTGCCTACGTCACGCACCGCGGAGCGAATGCGATAACGAATGATGTTTGCGACCATCGCAGCATGTCGTCGTCCGTATTTTTCGTACACGTGTTGGATGACTTCCTCTCGCCGATCGTGCTCTATGTCGAGATCAATGTCAGGAGGCTCGGCGCGTTCGACGCTCAAGAAGCGTTCAAACAATAGATCCATGCGCACCGGATCGATTGCCGTGATGCCCAAACAAAAACACACCGCACTGTTCGCAGCGCTGCCACGACCTTGGCACAAAATGTTTTGCTGTCGGCAATATTGGACGATCTCGTGCATCGTCAGGAAGTAGCCTCCGTAGTCGAGCTTGCGGATAATCTGAAGCTCACGTTCGATCTGCACACGAACGTCGGAAGGAACCTTGCTTCGATAACGTTCGCGAGCACCTCGAAAGGTGAGCTCGCGCAACCATCCCTGCTCGGTTTGTCCGGAGGGAAGATGCTCCTCCGGATAGCGATAACGAATGTCGTCGAGGCTGAATGAACATTGCTCGGCGATGTCGAGACTGCGACGAAGACATGCAGGGTCATCCGAAAAGAGACGCTCG
This sequence comes from Myxococcales bacterium, assembly GCA_020351445.1. Classification (GTDB taxonomy): domain Bacteria; phylum Myxococcota_A; class Polyangia; order Polyangiales; family Houyiibacteriaceae; genus SG8-38. The sequence continues at coordinate 1,670,473 of CP070713.1, read as the reverse complement.
AATTCGTCGACGGGTTTGAGGTCGTGCTCTGCATTTGCACAGATTGCTCGGCCTGCCTCCGAGAGCACTTTACCGCCACGAATACAGGCTAAAACGTCTTGGAGGGGGCGACGGAGCTTGTCGTGATAGAGGACTTCGTTGGCGCCTACCGTCGCTACACCGAGCTCTCTTGCGACGAACCGCAACGCTTTTTCTTTTGGCTTTTCGTGATCGGTGAGGTGACGTGCGCAAAGGGCGAACAACGATGAAGGCCCATGACTAGAATGCAACGCGCGCAATGTTGCAGGCGCTGCACAGAGAAAGAACACGTCGCGCACCTGTTCTAGGTCTCCAATGTGAACGAGGGAAACGCCTTTCTCACATCGCGCATGCCCGAGTGACACCGCTCTGCACAGGTCGGCATAACCACGTCGTGTCTTGGCAAGCGCAACGACGTGATGCGTGCTTCCTTGAATGTCGACTGTGAGCTCTGCTCCGGTTAAGATTCGCAACCCGAGCTCTTTGGCTCGGACGTGCGCACGCACCAATCCATAAACTCCGTCTCGATCGGTAATTGCAATTGCGGGAAGACCAAAGGCATGTGCGCGCTCGACCAGCTCTTCGGGAAAGGAAGCGCCTTCCAAAAAGCTGTGGTTGCTTTTGACCCACAACGGAACGTAAGCGCCCATTCAATCGAGCACCCCGTGCAAGAACCACCGCTTCCGCGGACGGTCATAGAAGAGCCAGAGCAAGTCACCGTGATCGGTTTCGGCGTAGTAGTAGTCGCGTTCGACCAACCGTTTCCACCAACCCCCGCTCACGCGGTAAGGCCCGTACATGTGCTCGATCGCATGGTTCTTCGCGAGCGAGGGCCCCGCCTCGGGCTCCTTGGGCTCACGAGGCGGAAGCGGCTTTGGCCGTGCATAAACTCTCCGAACTATTGAAGAAACAGGAGGCATCCGGCTTTGCTCGCCGACCCGGGCATATTGGATGGGCTCCCACCGAAACGAAGCCTCCGGCAAATGCGCTTCACGTATTCTAGCCTTCGTCACCGAGCGCTCACCGTACGCAGCGCGGATCCGGTCAAGCGCTCGATGTGCAGCGCTCATGTCGCGATGAGATTGATAGCCGGGAAGCGCGACCTGCTCTGCGTGTGCGCGCACCGTATTGGCAAGAAGCTCCACTTCTTCGACTGCGCCTTGCAAGCTCAGCTTACCGAGACGAAGGCGAATGAGCTCGAGCACCAACATCAAATCCAATGTTGGTGAAGCAGACTCGATGTGCTCTTGATGAAGAGGCGCGCACTCCAAATGAAGCGAAAGCTCGATAGATTGAACGGCTTCGCCGCGCGCCCGAACCTGATGCAGCAACGAGTGCAAGGCGCCCTTGATCGCGAAGAGCAAGCGGTGTTGATCATCGTCGGGCGGGTCGACCTGGAATGAGATACGTGCTGGCTCATCGAAGGCATGTGGCTGAATTGGAAGTTGCATGTCTTCGACAAATAGATCGTGAAGCGCGCTTGCCCGCGCACCTAATCTGCTGTGAAGCTCGCCCGCAGGCACGACGAGAAAGTCGACAAATGTTTCGATGCGCAATGCCGCCAAGCTTTCGTAAACCTCGCCAGGCAAATCGAATGAGCGTAGAGGTGTTTTGTTCGAGCGTTCGCGTTCTTCATCAGCATTCCGCAGGATGGTGATCCCTAAGTGCGTCATCGCGACCGCGAGAGCTCGATGGCGATGAAAGCCCACCGACACAGAATTGCGCCAGTGCCGAGCCCGCAAATACCGATGAATCGACATCGCCCAATTGCGATAGCCGCCATAAATGCGACGTAAACCCTCGGGATCAATATGGAATGCGCCAGCATGATCGAGCGCTTCGACTCGGGGTGAGAATGTTTGAAGCGAGATGATCAGCTCCCGGCTAATTTCCGATGTTTC
>CP070713.1:1665458-1668454 GCA_020351445.1 Myxococcales bacterium | reverse complement strand
TCGATGCCGTCGATACCGGGCATCATCACATCGGTTATAACAATGTCCGTTTTACTGGAGTCGAAAAGCTCAAAACCAAGCTCCCCACTTGGAGCCACATATGCCTCATAACCCTCCTCGCTGAGAGCAATGTTGAGTACATCCCGAACCTGCTTCTCGTCATCAATAATGAGTATCTTTTTCATATGCCTATACGTTCAAACCCCCTCCCTTATTTCTCTACCGGCATCGACAATCCGCTTGCGAGCTCCCGGTGTACTTGGCTCTCGGTCGTTCGCGCGCCGATCGCACCCCACGACACGAGGTCCGCCACGAACTGCGGCGAAATCGGATCGAGGAATTCCGTTCCGGTTGGCAGATCCATCTCAGCGAGCGTGCTGAGCAACCCTCGCGCCACCCGGAGCCCGTGATTGATGTCGAAGCTCCCATCGAGGTTCGGATCGTTGATCAACCCCTTCCAACCCACCGTCGTGCGCGGCTTCTCGAAGTAGGTGCGCATCACGATGAAGAGCTCGTCGATGTGCTGGTCCCGTAGCGCCTTGAGGCGCCCGGCGTAGTCCACCGCGGCCTCCGCGTCGTGGATCGAGCAGGGCCCGACAACCACGAGCAGCCGGTCGTCTTTACCGTGCACGATGTCGCTGATCCGGTCGCGAGCCTCCGTGATCCGCGCAATGGCGTCATCTCCTGGGTGGATTTCCTCCATCAGGATGGCGGGCGGGATCAGCGGGCGAAGGCCTTCGATCCGAACGTCGTCGGTAGGTGGGCGAAACATGAGAGCAGGATTTCTAGCATGGAAGCGTATGCTCGTCCCGCATGGCCGCCCAGCGCGCCCCGCTGTGCTACATGGCGCCGTCGTGGCAGCGTTCGTTCGACTCTTTCCCTTGTGGGTCACCCTCGGCGGGGTCGTCGCGCTGTTCTATCCACCGGCCTTCGTGTGGTTCCTCGACTACGGGCTGATCACACCGGGGCTTCAGATCATCATGCTCGGCATGGGGCTCACCCTCGAGCTCTCGGACTTTTCGCGCGTTTTCCGGGCCCCCGCACCTATCCTCTGGGGGGTGCTGCTGCAGTACACGGTGATGCCGCTTCTCGGTTGGGGCGTGGGTTACCTCTTCCAACTGCCGACACCCTTCGCGGTGGGTTTGGTGTTGGTTTGTTGTTGTCCTGGAGGCACGGCCTCCAATGTGATCGCTTATTTGGCCAAGGCCGACGTCGCGCTTTCGGTATCGATGACCGCGTTCTCGACGATGCTTGCCGCCGCGTGCACACCCCTGCTCACTACCTGGATCGTCGGGAGCCGAGTCGATGTCGACGGTTGGGGGTTATTCCTGAGCACGGCCAAGGTGGTCCTTCTCCCGGTCGCGCTTGGGCTCTTCATGCGCCGCTATCTATCGAAGCTCACCGACAGACTGCTCCCCGTTGCGCCGGCGGCCGCGGTGCTGATGATCGTGCTGATCGTGGCCGCGATTCTCGGCGCGCGCAAAGATGCTGTGCTCGAGTCCGGTGCACAGCTGCTGGGTGCCGTAGTCACCGCGCACGGGCTCGGCTTTTTCCTTGGCTACTTGCTCGGCGGTCTCAGCGGCGGCTTTGGAAGCGTCTCCCGCACGACGTCGATCGAAGTGGGTATGCAGAACTCGGGGTTGGGGGCAGTTCTTGCACAAGCTCACTTCGCCAATCCGCTGACCGTCATCCCGAGCGCGATTTCGGCGATCACCCATTGCATCATCGGGAGCGCCCTTGCGGCGTGGTGGTCTCGGCAGCCGCTGTTGGTGAGGTAGATCACAGTTTTCCGAGATCCTTACTAGCCGACCTCGAACGACTCGCCGCAACCGCAGTCGCCTGTCGCGTTTGGGTTCTTCCACTTGAAGCCATAGCTCATCAGGCTCTGCTCCCAGTCGAGCACCGCGCCCTGCAGGAACTCGATGCTTCGGTTGTCGACGACGACCTTGAGGCCGTCGAACTCGAACACGAGGTCTTTTTGGGGCCGGATCTTCTTGGCGAAGTCGTACACGTAGTAATAACCGGAGCAGCCGCCGCCTTTGACGCCGAGCCGGAAGCCCTCGACCGGTGTATCGGCGTCCGCAAGCTTTCGCTTGGCCATTTCTACGGCTCGGGGTGTCAGCGTGATGCCCTTCACTTCGCTCATCTCTCCCTATGTAAGGCGTGATGCCGGGTTTCGCCAGGTTGCGGCCTGATCACCAATCAACTGGCTTGCCGCTTGCCCTTCGGGACCACAGCGGCGAGCGATCTCTCAGCTGGTCGACGGTGTCGACGACCGCGTTGGCGACGGTTTGGACTTCGGAAGCGGTCGTGTGCCGCCCGAGGCCGAATCGAATCGAGGCGGCGCTCCAATCCTTTGGGACGCCCATGGCTTGCAGCACATAGCTCGGACCCACTTCGGCGCTGCTGCATGCCGAGCCGCTCGAAACCGATACGACCTCGCAGAGCTGCAGGAGTAGCTGCGGCCCGTCGACGTAGCCGAACGACAAGTTGAGGTTGCCCGGGTGCCGCGGGCTTGCAGCTCCGTTGAGCCGCACCTCCTCGACCTCGGTCAGCAGACGATCCTTCAAGCCGTCGCGGAGCGATTCGAGCCGCGCGGCTTCCGCCGAGCCTTCGTTCTTCATGATCTCCGCAGCCGCGCCGAAGCCGACAATGCCGGGCACGTTGAGAGTGCCCGAGCGGAAGCCTCCCTCGTGGCCGCCGCCAAGCATCTGTGCGACGGGGATGCCACGCGTCCGTAAGGCGTCTCGGACGTAGAGCGCTCCGATGCCCTTGGGCCCGTACATCTTGTGTGCGGAGATGCTCACCAGGTCGACGTTCATGTCGTCGATCGAGAACGGCAGGTAGCCCAGTCCTTGCGCGGCGTCGCAGTGGAAAGTGATCCCGCGCTCCGCGGTCAGCGCGCCGATCGCGCCGAGGTCCTGGACGACTCCCACTTCGTTGTTAGCGAGCATCATGCTGACCAGCACGGTCTCGTCCGTGAGCGCTTCGGCGAC
>CP070713.1:1662703-1665358 GCA_020351445.1 Myxococcales bacterium | reverse complement strand
CCCGAAACCGCCTCCGTCAACGCTGCTCAGCCGACCCGACGCTCGGAGCAGAATACGAACCGTCGCTACGAGATCGTCGGTCGACCAAAGGCCGTCGATGTAGCTTTCCCCGGCACCGAGGCTTCCGCCTATCGCGATCGCCAGCCATACGCTCGGATCCGCGATGCGGACTTTGGCGGAGGGACCAGAGCCAGGGCTGCCGAATACCCTCGTCCCCCACGGGTCAACAACCGTGAGCTCCCCGAAGGCAATCTCTTCGAGGCGCCCCATGATGAGGCTCCGGGCAAAGCGAACGGGCAATGCAGATAGGCCTTGCGCGCCGGTCGCCAGAGGAACTCGCAGTGAGGTGGGCTCCGTCATGGGGCAGCGCCTTCAGTCGTGGTTGGAAGCTTCTTTGGATGCGGGTAGTACGGGGCTCCTTTCAACCAAAGCCGCGATGCTTCCGTATAGATGCCTGCAAGCACGGAAAGCGTGATGGCCGGATGGCGGATCAGCGCGAGGCCGGCGTGTCGCGCATCGAGTGGCTGGCGGCGCAACACGAGTGTGGCGTCGCTTTTCACGGCGCCGGCTTCGGAGTTCTGCATGTGCACGACCAGCGAGCGACCCGGTTGCGTGAAGCACCACTCGTATTCCTGACCCATTGGGTGGAAAGGCGATACGTGAAACTTCTTCGGGACGCGAAAGCGGAGTGCGTGCGCCTTGCCCAGGTTGTCGCGTTTGGCATCGACGACGTAGCAGTGGCGCTCGCCCCACGGGGTATTGTCCACTTGGGCCACGATGTGGCTGAGCGAGCCGTTCCTCTGATGGCAGTAGTAGAAGCTCACCGGGTTGAACGCGACACCGAGCGTGCGGGGCAAGGTCAGCAAGTAGATTGGGCCGTCCGGGCGCACCCCGTGCTGCTCTTCGACGAAATCGCGCACCGCCCGATCTAGCGGCACTGTCGGATCCCCCAGATGGTCTTCTCGCGCGAAGCGGGCCAGCGCAGGCCGCTTCGCCGACCAGAAGGGAATGCCGTCAAACACCTGAGGGAGCTCGGAAAGATCCAGATACGCATAGAAGAGTCGATAGCGGAAGACATGCCGAACCGGGGCGAAACGTCTGTGACGCACGCTTCCCACGTAGAGCGCACTGTTCATGCTGCGACCTCTGACGCGGCATCGAGTCCGACCCCGAGTTTGTTTGCGACGGCGAGGGCGCTGACCACGCCGTCTTCGTGAAACCCGTATCGCCAGTAGGCTCCGCAATAGAACGTGTGACGAGGACCGGATATTTCGTCGAGCCTCCGTTGCGCTGCGACCGCCTCCGTCGTGTAGAGAGGATGATGATAGGCCGTTCGATAGAGCACCTTCGACGAGTCGACTCGCTCGCCCGCATTTAGGGACACACAGAGGTTCACAGGCGCATCATCGAAGTGTTGCAGGGCGTTCATGTCATACGTGACCGCGATGCGTTGATCCCTTTCGGTCGGAATCTGATAGTTCCAACTCGCCCAAGCTCGGCGGCGGCTGGGCAAGAGCGAGGTATCGGTGTGAAGGACAGCCTCGTTACGCTGATACCGGATAGCGCTTAGGATCTCGCGTTCGGCGTCGCTCGGATCGGCGAGCATTCGGAGTGCTTGATCACTGTGCGTCGCGATGACCACGCGGTCGAAGTACTCCCAATCTCGGTCCGGCGACGAGACCTCAACGCCGCGTTCGTGGCGACGGATCCGTTCGACGGGCGAACAAAGGCGGATCCTGTCGGCATACGGGTGAGTGAGCCTTTTCACGTACTCTTGCGAGCCGCCTCGGACGATTCGCCAAGTCGGTCGGTCGACGAGGCTGGTCAGCCCGTGGTTCATCAAGAACTGAACGAACATCTTTGCCGGGAAGTCGAGCATTCGCTCCGGGTCGGTGGACCAGATGGAAGCGCCCATGGGAAGGACATAAAGCTCGATGAACGATCGAGAATACCGTCGCTCTTGGAGCAGGGTGCCGAGCGTGACCGTATCATCCACGCGCGCCAGGATCTGCGCTGCCTCTCCATTGAACCGCAAGATATCGCGCACCATCCGACCGATTCGCCAGCTCGCGATGTTGCGTCGTCGCGCGAGCAGTGCCTGACTCGAGTACTCGAGGCCCGATGCCTGCTCTCGCACGCTGAAGCTCATCGTGGTTGGTTCGGTCGCGACCCCGAGCTCCTCGAAGATCCGGATGAGGTTCGGATAGGTTCGTGGGTTGTGGACGATGAAGCCTGTATCGACCGCGAATTGGCGTCCCTCCACCTCGACGTCGACCGTGTTGGTATGACCGCCCAGCCGATCGCGGGCTTCGAACACCGTGACGTCATGCTCTCGTTGGAGGAGCCAAGCCGCGACCATGCCGCTGATGCCGGTGCCAACGATGGCGATTTTCATCGCATCCTCCGCTTTTGCAGCAGGTAGTGACTGACGCCCCACTCCCGCCCCCCGCGATAAGCGAAGAGCTCCGCGCAGGCCATGAAGAAACCGCGCCAGCGGTGAAAAGCGACTCTTGGATCACCGTCTCCCCCGCGAAGCGCCCGGATGGCTTCACGCCGGTTCCCATCCAGGTTCTCGAGCCAGGCGTTGGCGGTCTTCTCGTAGTGCTCTCCGTCGAGTCTCCAACGGTCTTCGACGGCGAGGTCTTGGTCGAAGTG
>CP070713.1:1659954-1662603 GCA_020351445.1 Myxococcales bacterium | reverse complement strand
TGAGACACAGAAGGGGAAACCCGGAAACGGAGTTAGCCCGAAGCCTAAAGCCCGCCTACCGGGGAAGCGATCCTGACCGAGGAGGGAGGGACGCCGGAAACTGTTGGGGAGTCAGACCGGCTCATAGTGTGTGCTGGGCAGCGCCCAGATCAGGTGGGTTGAAGTCCCACTGGCGCTCGGGTAGGGAGCGCCATATCCAAGAAGCGGGGGTAACGCCTCGCTGGCCGGGGTACCTCGATAAGGAGACGCCTAAACGGGCACGCAGCCGGAAACGGCGGAGACAGCCAAGGCGGAACCTAAGTTGCGCGTACTGTCGAGAGACAACCGGAGGGCAGGGTGTCCACCGCGAGGTGGGATCTGAAGGGCTTGAGGAGAAGTACCGGGCCGTAATCGAGGGGGACCACCCCATGATGAACCGGTCGGCCAAAGGCGGGGCAAGGTCGAGCTGGCACTATTGCAGCGAAGGCGTTCTTACCCACCCGTCGCACCAAGGTGTGTGCGGGCGGCACGGTACGGAAGATCTGGGCGTGACCCCAGGAGGACTTGCAGCGTTCCCGGGCGGCACCGGGATAACGGACCCTATAAGTCGAGAGGCGAAATGGGAAAGGATGCGGTGCGAGTTGTCGGACAGCCGAATAGTACCTGAAGCTTGGCGAAAGGCGAGTGACCGCGCAAGCGGCAGCGGAGTGGGCTGGGGAAGGCGGCTGGCAGAGATGGTTGGGAGGAGTGATGAAGTCAGTGAGTAAGGACGGTGACGAGGAAAGTTCCTTGAGTGAAAAACCCGAACGGCGCCGGCCGAGGAGACTGGCTGAATGGCTCAATCCGACAGGTGAGAGGAAGGTCCACTCATTGGTGGACAAGATCTACAAGCGGAAGAACTTGGAGATGGCCTGGGAGAAGGTGAAGCGTAACCGAGGCGCTGGGGGTATCGATGGAGAGGATATCGCGGTGTTTGAAGCCCGGCTGGAAGAGCAGTTGGAGCGTCTGCACGGCGAGCTCAGGGATGATACCTATGCGCCTCAACCGGTCATGCGGCAACTGATCCCCAAGGCGGGCCAACCGGGGAAGCATCGGGCGCTGGGGATCCCGACGATTTATGATCGGGTTTGCCAGCAAGCGATGCTCAACCGACTGGAACCGATCTTCGATGTGGTGTTCGATGAAGCCAGCTTCGGATACCGCAAGGGGAGGTCCACCAAGGATGCACTGCGGAAGGTCTGGTGCGAACTCGAGCAGGGGAACGAGTGGGTGGTTGATGCGGACTTGAGAGACTTTTTCGGGTCGGTTGATCACAAGAAACTCCTGACGCTGGTGAATCAACGGGTATCGGATGGCCGGGTACTGGGTCTGCTGGAGCAGATCCTGCAGGCCGGCTGTGTGGCGGAAGGTAAGCGACTGGCAACGGAGCAGGGTACCCCGCAAGGTGGGGTGGTCTCACCGCTGCTGAGTAATATCTTGCTCACGCCATTTGATCGAGAGATGCGCCGTAAGGGGTATCGACTGACGCGATACGCAGACGATTGGCTGGTGATCTGCAAGAGTCGTCGGGAAGCGCAAGCAGCGCTGGCGGCGGCGCAACGGATACTGGTACAACTGGGTGTTACCCTGCATGCTGGGAAGACGCGAATTGTTCATGTTCGCCATGGGTTCGAGTTTCTCGGCTATAAGGTGAAACGAGGCAGTCGGCCATTGAAGCTGGCGGCCTCGAAGATCCGCAGTGGTGTTCGTGGTGGCGATCTCTATGCCTATCCACGGGCGAAGTCCATCCAGCATTTCAAAGACCAGATCCGGGCACGGACCCGACGTAAGGCACCCGTGAGTACGCGGGCGCTGATCGACGAGATCAACCCTATCATCCGGGGCTGGGGTCATTACTACTGTAAGGCTCACGTCCGCAAGCTCTTCGCCCAGCTTGCCCGTTGGATTGTGCGTCGGCTGTGGTCACAGCGTTACAAACGCTGGCGTAACTGCGGTTGGCGATACCTTCCGGAGCGTCGACTCTACGGCGAGTACGGGCTTGTGAATCTTATTGCGCTGATTCCTTCCTTGAACCCTCGAACGACATCTCTGTGAAAGCCGTGTACGGGAAAACTGTACGCACGGTTTGTGCGGCGGACGGAGGCCAGTCCTGCGGGGCGCCTCCTCCGACCCGACACTGCGGAAGTCGGGGAACCCGCCCCAGGGGACCCGGCGGAGGGAAGCGGTGGACCGGGCGATGGGGCTTCTTGAGGGATAGATGATGAGGACATCGGGCCGAGAGATCATCTCAACACGACAAGAGAAGCTAGTGAAGCTGGCTCAGATCGAGCCGAGGTTGGAATTGACGACGTTGGCGCACCACATCGATGAGCTGTGGCTGCGCGAAGCGTACCGGCGAACGCGCAAGGATGGCGCGGCAGGGGTAGACGGGGTGACGGCGGCGCAGTACGAGGCCGATTTGGAGGTGAACCTGGCGAGCCTGCTCGAACGGTTCAAATCCGGTCGGTACCGGGCGCCGGCGGTACGCCGGGTATACATCCCGAAGCCGGGCAAGGCGAAGAAGACGCGCCCGATCGGTATTCCGACGCTGGAAGACAAGGTACTCCAGCGTGCGGTGCTGATGGCGCTGGAGCCGGTGTACGAGCAGGACTTTCTGGATTGCTCGTATGG
>CP070713.1:1657169-1659854 GCA_020351445.1 Myxococcales bacterium | reverse complement strand
GAGTCCGGTGTGGCGCCGTAGACCGTGTGACGGCCGACGAACACCGCCTGCTTCACGCCGTACTCGTGGCAGTACTCGAAGAGCTTTCGAGTTCCGCCGAGGTTGATGCGGTACCGGTCCTCGGTTTCGGTCGTGAAATGCGTGACGGTCGCCATGTGGACGAGGGCGTCCGGTCGAGTGATGCGAAAGACGTCTTCGGCGGGGCGCTTTCGGATGTCGGCTTGATGCATCTCCACACCCTCCGGCACATCGGGCCACGGGCGGCGATCGATGCCGATCACCTCGTGCCCTCTCCGAGTGAGTCGGTACGCGACCCCGCGCGCGAGGGTGCCACTGATTCCCGTGATCAGGATCTTCATGGCCTGCGCTCTTTGTCGGGGTCCGGCATGCGCTGGAACATGAACGATTGTGGCCGGGCGTCGAGCCCCGTGCTGATCAGTCCTTCCATCACGTGGCGAACCTCTTCGATGTACTGCTGAATGACGTGGTCGGGCTCGGAGCCGTCACCTTCGAAGTGCATGGGTGGCGCATAGTAGACCTGGCAAGCCACCGGCAACGGAAGGAAGATCAACTGCGGTGCCACCGGCACGAACGGCCCGTTGACCAGCTTTGCAAGCCACTTGATGTGGTAGAGCTGCGGAAATGACTCCTCGCCTCCGATGAACGCGCAGGGAATGATGGGCGTATTCATTTTGAGGGCGAGCCGCATGAATCCCGTTCCGAACCGCACGAGCTTGTATCGATCTTTGTAGAGCTTACCCGCGCCGCGCGCGCCCTCGGGGAATACCATCACCAATCGTTCGTCATTCAGCAACTGCTCGCCGTGCTCTGGTAAGCCCGTGAGGTGGCCGAGCTTGCGTAGCGCAGGGCGCGCAAAGGGTGAACGCGTCAGGAAGTACTCCGCCATGCCCTGGCCGAGCCGCGGCGCGTCGTCGTTGAGCATCAACGAGGTCAGGATCATCGAGGCGTCGGCGCCGAGCCCGCCGGAGTGGTTGGCGACGATGAGCCCTCGCCCCTGCGCGGGAACGTTTTCGAGCCCGAATGCCGTGACCTTGAGGTAGCGACGGTACACGTGGGCCATCGGCGAGTACGCGCGGATCAGGGCCTTCTTCGAGAGCCCGAACCGATCGAACCCGTAGTCGTCGAATTCGATCGGGAGGCGGTCCACGTTCCGCCTGACTTGCGGATCATCGAAAAATGACATGGTCCGGGCGCGCGGCCGGCGAGTTACTTGGTTGGCTTCCAGAGCGGGCGCTTGAAGCACCAAAGCGTCGAGCCCTTGGTGCCGGCGGACGTCACCAGCTCCCAGCCTTGCTGCCCCATCTTGTTGGCGCGCTCGGTGACCTGCGCGACGCCCGAAGCCTCGAAGCACTGGTACTGCCACTGGCTCTTCCTGGGCGGGTCGTCAGCCGAAACCGGCATGCTCTGCGCGATGAATGCGCCCACGACTAGGGCTCCAACCAAAAACACAGCGACAATGATGGATCTCATGTCCATACCTCCTCAGAGCAGGGCTTATACCATGCGGGCTAGTCTTGAGACCGCCCTCCGAAGCACCCGGCCGCAGTGGGATGAAGAATATTTGGCGTGTGCCCGTTTCATGGGCTAACTTGACTCTATGCAGTTTCAACGTATTTTTGTAACCTCACTGACATTTGGCTTTGTGTTGGCTTTGGGTGCCTGCAGCGACAATTCGACTGGTGAATCCTTCAGCGGCACCGGCGGCATGATCGGCAGCGGCGGCACCACGGGCAACGGTGGCGCCACGGGCGTGGGCGGCATGACGGGTACCGGGGGCTCTGGGGTCGGAGGTGCCGTGGGTGGCTGCTTCGAGGCACGGTGCCCTGACGGCAAACTCTATGAGTGCGGCGACTGCATGGACAACGACGAGATCCCCGATGGGCTCATCGATGACAAAGATCCGGAGTGCCTCGGACCCTGTGACAACACTGAGGGACCTGTTCTCACTACGGGTACGCCGGGAACGACTGGCAATCAGTGCCAAGCCGATTGTTACTTCGATGGCGGGAACGGCTGCGGAGGCGGCGATTGTTGCTGGGACTATAGCTGCTACGAAGAATCACCGGTGCGCCAGTGTCCGTACACAACACCGACATTGGACATCTGCGCGGAGCCACAGCCTGTGACTTGCCTTCCGCTCTGCGGTCCGCTGACTCCGAATGGCTGTGACTGCTTTGGCTGCTGCACGCTTGATGGAGGCGCGAGCTACGTCTACCTCGGTTCGGAGGACGACAACAATAACGGTACGTGCACCTTCGCGGACCTCGCCAATCCGGTCCTTTGCAGGTCGTGCACGCCGGTCGCGGATTGTCTCAACACCTGCGAGCCGTGTGAGCTCTGCCTCGGCAAGACCGAGCTTCCACCGGAATGCTTCCCGGGAACGGGCGGCATGGGAGGAGGCGCCGGCATGGGCGGCTCTCCGGGCGCGCGTTGCCCCGAGGGCAAGCAGGTCTGCGGTTTGGAAGGTGACGAACCGTGTCCGGCCGGCGCTTTCTGCCTGACAGGCTGCTGCACCGAAATCATCGTGCAGTAGCGAGTTACCCGAGGACGTCTATCACCCGATGCACGTCGTCGGGGTCGGACGTCGTGGGCACGAGCAACACGTCATCGGCGCCCGCGTCCTTGGCCTGTTGGACCGCGTCCTTGAGGGCCTGCGGCGTGGTC
>CP070713.1:1641957-1657069 GCA_020351445.1 Myxococcales bacterium | reverse complement strand
TCGAGCGGGTTCGGGAGGAAACGGACAAGCAGCTCGACGAGGCCGATGCGAAGCTGAGAACCGAAACCGCGCGGCTCCAGGCGGAAATCGATCAGTCGATTCCGGTCCTCGCCAGGCAGATCGCATCGAAGATGCTCGATCGGGAGGTTCAATGATGCGCGCGTTGACCATGGTGGCCTTCGCGCTGCTTCTCGCTTCGCCCCGCCTGGCGCTGGCGGAGACCGCCCATCACGAGTCCGAGGCCCACGAAGCCGTAGAGCATGCGGAAGGCCGAGACGACCATGGGGAGCTCAGCTTTTCCTCCCTGATCAGGAGCCGCGAGTTCCAGGGCACTCTCGTGAACTTCCTCGTGCTGGTTGCTTTGATCGCCTGGGTGATCCGCAAGAAGGGCAACCCAGCGCTCGCGGCGCGTCGCGCTGAGGTCGAAAAAGAGCTCGCCGAGGCTAAGCGGCTTCGCACCGAAGCCGAGAAGCGGCACATGGAGACCGCGATGCGCCTCGAGAAGCTCGACCAAGAAATGGTCGAGATTCGCGGCGAGATGATCAAGGCCGGTGAAGCCGAGCGCGACCGGATCGTCGCGCAGGCCGAAGAAAAAGCAGCGCGTATCCGCAAAGACGCCAATTTTCTCATCGACCAGCAGATCAAACAGCTTCGCAAGGACCTTACCCAACAAGCGGCGAACGCCGCCGTCGTTGCAGCACAGGAGCTGTTGCAGGAGCGCACCACGGAGACCGATCAAGACCGGCTGGCCGAGGCGTACCTGACGCGCCTCGATGAGGTGCTCGAGGAGCGGCAATCATGAGCGCGCTTGGCCGACGCTACGCAAAGGCTTTGTTAGACCTTGCTCGTGAACAGGGTCAGCTCGACTCGGTCTTACGGGACGTCGGCTCTCTGTCCGACGCGTGGAAGGCCAGCGCAGAGTTTCGCGAGATCGTCCGAAATCCCGTCGTTCCAAAGCCAGCGTTGAAGGCCGCCATCGATGCGCTGATGAACCAGCTCGGCTGTACCAAGCTCGTCCGTAACACCGTGAACCTGCTCGCCGACAAGGGGCGCCTTGGGCACCTCGAAGAGGTGCTTCACGCCCTCGAGGAGCTCGCCGAAGCGGAGACCGGTCGGGTTCGCGTCGAGGTCGTCAGCGCCAAGCCGCTGAGCGATGCCTATTACACCCGGCTTACAGAAAAACTCCAGCGAGTGACCGACCGCAAGGTCATGCTCGTCAAGAAACAAGATCCTTCGCTCATCGGTGGTGTGGTGACACGCGTCGGCGACCAAGTGTTCGACGGGAGCCTCAGCAACCGACTGAGCGAGCTTAGAGAGACGTTGCTTGCGGACGGCCAGACGCCGTAACCGCATCGAATCAGGAGCCTTGCAAAATGCAACTTCGCGCTGAAGAGATTTCCAACATCATCAAGCAGCAGATCGCTTCGTACGAGAAGTCGGTCGACGTGGTCGAGACCGGCACCGTTCTGACGGTAGGCGATGGTATCGCGCGGCTTTACGGCCTCGAAAGCGCCATGGCCGGGGAGCTCCTCGAGTTTCCGGGTGGCGTGTTCGGCATGGTTCTCAACCTCGAGGAAGACAACGTCGGTTGTGCGATTTTCGGCTCTGACGTGGGCATCAACGAGGGCGACACGGTCAAGCGTACCGGTCGCATCGTCGAGGTCTCCGTTGGCCCGGCGCTCGTCGGCCGCGTGGTCAACGCACTTGGTCACCCCGTCGATGGTAAGGGCCCGATCGAGAGCAAGCTCACCCGCCGTGTCGAGCTGAAGGCCCCCGGCATCGTCGCTCGTCAGCCGGTTAGCGAGCCGCTTCAGACCGGCCTCAAGGCGATCGACTCGATGATTCCGATCGGCCGCGGCCAGCGTGAGCTCATCATTGGCGACCGCCAGACGGGTAAGACCGCCGTCGCGCTCGACACGATCATCAACCAGAAGGGCAAAGGCGTCCACTGTGTATACGTCGCGATCGGCCAGAAGCAGTCGACGGTTGCACAGGTTGTCGACAAGCTCACGCAGTACGGCGCGATGGAGTACACCACGGTCGTCCTGGCGGGCGCGTCCGAGCCCGCGCCGCTTCAGTTCATCGCGCCATACACCGGCGTCACGATGGGCGAGTACTTCCGCGATAACGGTCAGCACGCGCTCTGCATCTACGACGACCTTTCCAAGCAGGCCGTTGCGTATCGTCAGCTTTCGTTGCTCCTTCGTCGTCCTCCAGGCCGCGAGGCGTACCCGGGCGACGTCTTCTATCTCCACAGTCGCCTTCTCGAGCGGGCCGCCAAGATGGCCGAGGACTGGGTGGTGGTGAAAGAGGACCAAGAGCCCAGCCGTCTCGGCAATCAGGTCTTCAGCGGTCCCGAGTCGCGGCACGAAGCCGACGCCGCCGCAAAGGACAAGGGTGCCGGCTTCGTCGCGAAGAAGCTCCCGGACTCGGGCGGCTCACTTACCGCGTTGCCGATCATCGAGACGCAGGCAGGCGACGTTTCGGCATACATTCCGACCAACGTCATCTCGATTACGGACGGTCAGATCTTCCTCGAGTCGGACTTGTTCAACTCAGGCGTCCGCCCCGCGATCAACGTTGGCATCTCGGTGTCGCGTGTCGGCGGTAACGCACAGATCAAGGCGATGAAGCAGGTTGCCGGGACGCTTCGTCTCGAGCTCGCGCAGTACCGCGAGATGGCCGCGTTCGCGCAGTTCGCTTCCGATCTCGATGCAGCCACCCGCCAGCAGTTGTCGCGTGGTGAGCGTCTCGTCGAGGTGCTCAAGCAGGGTCAGTACGTACCCTGGCCGGTCGAAGAGCAGGTCGTTGCGATCTTCGCAGGTACGCATGGCTTCTTGGATCCGCTTCCGCCCGCTTCGATCGGCCGCTACCAGCAGGAGCTCATCTCCTACCTCAAGGCCGAGCGCGCTTCGATCTTCACCGACATCGTCTCGAAGGGGAAGATCGACGATACGCTCGAAAGCCAGCTTGAGGACGCTCTCAAGGCGTTCGGCGAAATCTTCGAGCCCAAGCAAGCTGACTAAGACTAACCAGCGATGGCAAACCTCAAGGACATTCGAAAGCGCATCGGAAGCGTCAAGAGCACGCAGAAGATCACCCGCGCCATGAAGCTGGTCGCCGGTGCTCGCCTGCGGAAGGCGCAGGAGAACATCGAGCGCCTTCGTCCCTACGCCCTTAAGACTTACGAGGTGTTGAGCGGCGTGGCTGCGCGCGTCAGTCCGGAGGAGGACATTCACCCACTGCTCGCCCGTCGGGAACCGAAGAGCGTCATGCTCGTCGTGTTGACGAGTGACCGTGGCTTGGCCGGCGCCTTCAACTCGAACATCTGCAAGGCGGCGTACAACCGGTGGAAGGAGCTCGAGGCCGAGGGCAGCGAGGTTTGCTTCGGGATCATCGGCCGAAAAGGCCGCGACTACTTCAACCGTCGCAACGCGAATATCCGCCACGACTTCCTCGGCGTTTTCGAGGACTTGAGCGTCGACAAGGCGGGCGAGATCGGCCGCTACATCGTCGAGGACTATACGTCCCTTCACCTCGATGCCTGTCACCTCGTCTACAACGAGTTCAAGAGCGCGATCAATCAGCAGGTCGTGATCGAGCCGTTCTTGCCGATCAAGCCCATGGAGCTCGCCGAAGACCAGCTTGGTGACTTCATCTACGAGCCGAGCCAGGACGCACTGCTCGACAACCTGCTTCCGATGTATGTCGAGGTCGAGATCTACCGAGCTTTGCTCGAGTCCGTTGCGTCGGAACACGGCGCGCGAATGACCGCCATGGACGCCGCGACCAACAATGCCAACGACATGATCGATCGGTTGACGTTGCAATACAACCGGGCTCGTCAGGCTGCCATCACCAAGGAATTGATGGAGATCATCGGCGGCGCTGAAGCTCTCAAGGCGTAAGCACCGGTCCGTGATACCGTAGCGCCAATGCCGGGGGGGCGAATAGAGCCGGCTGCACGGGTGACGGGACCACCGCCGCTATTGTGGCTTGCGTGGCTGTGTGCCGGAGCCACGATCACATACGTGGTTGGCGCGCCGTTTTGGGCTGCCGACTACCCAATGATGACGGACTTTCCGTTTCACACGGCGTCGTCTGCGGTGCTCCGTCACTACACAGACGCGGACTGGCACTTTCGCGAGCAGTTCGTGTTTCAGATGTTCGCGGTCCCGTACGTGACCCTCTACGCGGTCTCCGCGATCTTCATGGTCGTGCTCCCGCCAGTGGTCGCAACGAAGCTCGCGGCTGCGTTACTGCTTTCACTCCTCCCGATCGGCCTGATGGTGCTCTGTTGGGGTCTGCGAAAGTCCCCGTTACTCGGTCTGTGGGGGCTCGTCCCCGTCTGGGGCGTGCTGACGCATTGGGGTTTCATCAACTTCGTCGCAGCCATGGGGCTCTTTGCGATGGCGCTTGGGTTGGCTCTTCGCATCGTCGACCGGCCGAGCGTCAAGCTGCAGGGTGCGCTGATCGCGGTCTTGATCTTGCTCTTCTTCACCCACGTATTCCGCTTTCCTTTTGCAGTGGGTATGATCGTCGTCGTGGGCCTGGTGATGCGCGATCGGGTCGAGAGCATCAAGGGGCTTTTCATTCCTGCCGGCGTGGCGATTGCGCTTTTCCTCGCGTGGTGGTTGACCCGTACGGAGCTGCTAGCCTCGGAGATCCGATGGGTGTGGCCGCCACAGTGGAGCCGGATGTCGGACGCGAGTGGGTACGTCTCCAACATCTTCATCGGGGATGAAGACACCGAGATGTTTCGCCGCACGACCTTGCTGTTCGCGTTGACGGCGGCTGCGCTTCTCGCGATCGCGATCGCCCGCCTTCGTTCATGGCCCAAGGGCGGTTGGGTCGTGCCGGCACACGTCATCGTAGGAGTGGCAATCCTCGTGTCGCTCGGGCTCTACCTGATCCTCCCCATGGAAATCGGGGCTTGGTGGTACGTCTTCCCCCGCGAGATCACCGCCGCGCTCTTCCTTGTCCCCGCACTTTTGCCAAACCTGCCGCGCAAGACGTGGGCCCATCTTGGATTCGTGATTTGGACGGCCGTCGGGGTGGCCCCGCTCGCAGAGCTCGTCACCGATGCCCACCGCGAGTTCTCGACGACGACCGTCCACTTCCGTGAGATCATTCGCGAGCTCCCCAAGGCCCCGAAGCTTCTCTACTTGGTATACGACCAGCAAGGCTCGCGGGCGCAAAACAGCCCCTACGTCCACTTGCCCGCGTATGCGCAGGCCGAGCGTGGCGGATGGCTGAGCTTTCACTTTGCCCAGTTCGGGGCCTCTCCGTTTCGGTATCGGGACCCAACCGATCCCAACGCCGTCGTTCCGCCGAAGACGCCGGTCCGGTGGGAGTGGAGCCCGCAGCTCTTCCAGCTCGACCAGCACGGCGACTTTTTCGACTGGTTCCTCATTCGTCGTGTGAGCTCGCCGGGCAGCCTCTTTGCGTCCGACCCGTCGATCCGGCGTGTGGCCCACTTCGAAAACTGGTGGCTCTACCATCGCCCCCGCGGCCCGACTGGACCGCCCAGCGAAACGCCCTAAATTGAAGAACTGATGGACCTCACGAGTGACGAAGAGCGCTGGGCCGTTTGGATGGTGCAGGCGCGAAGGTTTGCAGAGCGACAGAACTTCGCCGACGCCGTGGCCAGGATCAAGCTCGTGCGGGACGCCGTTCAGAGGGCGCTCGGGGAGGTGACAGATCCAAAGCAGCAGCAGCGGCTCGAACGCCATCGGGCACGAGCCGAAGAACAGCTCGCGAGCATGGAATCTCAGTACGATGCCTGGCGGTCCGAGATCGCGGCTCGCCGTCAACATACGATCGACCAAGCCGAGGAAGAGATGGCCAGGCCCCTTCCCGTGCCGGCGGACTAGCGGTGGCGCTCCGCGAGTGCTCGGTCGCATCGCTGAAAGCGGGAGAGTCTCTCGCAGGTACCGCGGTCGAGTCGATTGACCATTGGTTGTTGCTCGAGGTGACCGACCCTTGGGCTCCGAAGGTGCTTCAGAGCGACGCGCTGCCCAAACCCGTGCGAGCCCGGCTAAGGCAATGGCTGCAGACGCCGCGGTCGCGCTTGCAGCTCGTCCGGCGCCCGGGACGCTCTGCAAAGCGACCTCTGTTCATGGTGGTTTCCTCCACTCGCGATTCGCAGCGGGTCTCCAAGCTGGAGCTCGACCGATACGAGGATCTCCTGGGCGTCGACCTGGACGCGATCCCCGACAAGTCGCCTCAGCCAATGTGTTTCGTTTGTGTACACGGACGGCGTGACCGGTGTTGCGCGCTTCATGGCAGTTCGGTGTTCCGGGCCCTTCAAGCTCGCGGCGTCGATGTCTGGCAGACGAGCCACCTCGGCGGACATCGTTTCGCCGCGTGTGCGTTGTGGTTGCCTGAAGGGCTGATGTACGGACGGCTTCGCCGTGAGCATGCGGATGCGTTCGTGGCCGCACGCAAGGCGGGAGAGATCGGGGAGCTGGACTGGTTTCGCGGCCGCTGCACTCATGACCGCCCGACGCAAGCTGCGGAGATCTTCTTGCGACGCCGTCTCGGAGAGCAAACGGCCAGCGCCCTCGACTGGCTGACCACGGTGCCGGAATCCGACTCGATTTGGGAATCGCGATTCCGATCTTCGTCGGGTGAGGAAGTGGTTCGAGTAAGACTCGAAGATACGGGCGCCACGCGTCCGGCAAGTTGCGGGGGAGAGCCGGAGCCGGTGACGCGATTCGTCGACGTTTCGTAGGAACGACCGTGGCGGTGACCGTGTCATTGTCGGGGGCAGCGCCAGCGGCAGTGTCAGCGGCAGTTGTCCGCGGGAGCGGATCGCGGTTTAGCGGTTCGCGGTTTGGCGGTCAGCGGTCAGCGGTCTGCGGTCTGCGGTTTGGGGGTGGCCGGCGGCATGTAGAGCCATTGGGAGACTCGCGACAATGAGCTAGAACCCGGGTGTGGAACTCTGGTTGCTCGCGCTTTGGGCTCTTTCTGGCGCCGCGCTTCTCTTCACGCACCTCTTGATGGCTTGGCGTGTGCTCGTGGGGCCGCTGGCTGCGCAGTGGCGCTACCTGGGTTTTCTGGTGCCGATCTTCACTCCGATCGTCGCTTGGCGAGGGGGCAACCGACTCGGCCCGATCACCTGGGTTCTGTTCTTGGTGATCTATCTCTCCGCGCGCATGATCGAGGTCTGATGTCCGATCCACCGCGACATCCGTTCGTGACCGTTCGGCTTCGACCCGACCAGCTCGAGCTGGCCCAGCTTCGGCTATGGGAGCTCGGTGCGACCGGCCTCGAGGAACGGGACGAGACCACGCTGATACGCGAGTCGGCGCCCGGGCGGGCCGTGC
Source organism: Myxococcales bacterium (assembly GCA_020351445.1). Classification (GTDB taxonomy): domain Bacteria; phylum Myxococcota_A; class Polyangia; order Polyangiales; family Houyiibacteriaceae; genus SG8-38. The sequence goes on along the minus strand of CP070713.1, from coordinate 1,649,741 downwards.
TCGTTGCGGCGTTCCCCGACCAGGCCGCGGCGCAGTACGCCCTTAACGAAATCCGTCAGGAGTACGAAGCCGAGATCGGCTACGTGCCGCACGAAGATTGGGCCACCGAGTGGCGCCGCGGCTTTAGTGCGCAGCGCATCGGAAGGCGTCTCTTGTTGCATCCTTCGTGGGAAGAGGTGCAGAGCGAGCCAGACGATGTCGTGCTGATGATTGATCCGGAGAACGCATTCGGAAGCGGCGATCACGAAACCACGAGGCTCGTGTTGAAAGTCCTCGACAAGTGGGTTGCCGGCGGCGAACGCGTGCTGGATGTCGGATGCGGTAGCGGGATTTTGTCGATCGCCGCCCTCCGACTCGGCGCAGCATCCGCTGTAGCGATCGATATCGAAGAGGACGCCGTCGAGGTCGCGTGCCGTAACGCGGCGCTCAACGCCGTGGATTGTCGCATCGAGGTGTCGACTCGGCCTTTGGACGACATCGATGGCGTCTACGATATCGTTCTCGCAAACATCGCAACCCGGGTCCTGCTCCGCATGCCCAACGAGCTCCAGGCCCGCATCGCGCCTGGCGGCCTTCTCGTATTGAGCGGCATTGTCCACGGCGAGCGGGATGAACTACTCGCCGCCTACGCCCCGATGCCGCTCGAGGAATGTCTCGAAGAAGGCGAGTGGTGCGCCTGCATACTGAGGCCTGCACAATCATGACCGTCCGAAGGCTCTATGTACCCGATCTGCCTGAGTCCGGTGGGGTGGTCACGCTGGCCGAGGGGCCGAGCCGCCATGTCCGCGTGCTCCGTCTCGTCGGGGGCGACCAGGTCGTCCTCTTCGATGGCAGGGGCGGTGCCGCTGCGGCCCAGCTCGAGTCGGTCGGTGACCCGATCGTGTGCAGAGCCGAAGCGCCGACGCGTGTCGAGACCGGGCGTCCGCGTGTCGTCTTGATGCTCGCGATTCCAAAAGGCTCGAAGCTCGACGATTGCGTGCGCATGGCCACCGAGCTCGGCGTAGACGAAGTGGCGCTGATGCAAACCGAGCGCGCCGTCCCGCGCTGGGATCCGCAGCGCGCGCGCTCACGGGTCGATCGACTGACGCGGGTTGCGAGCGAAGCGGCGGCCCAATGCGAGCGAAACGACATCCCCATCATTCATCGCCCCCAAACCTGTGATGGCTGGTTGAGCGAGATGCCCGAGCACGCGAGAGGGGTTCTATTCGGAGCACGCGCACGGATGGCGTTGAACCTCGATGGCACGTCGGAACCGGTATGGTGCGCCGTTGGGCCCGAGGGAGGCTTCACCGATACCGAAGTAGGGCTGTTCCAACGTGCAGGTTTTGCGGTCGCAAGCCTCGGAAGGGGGGTCCTGCGGGTCGACACGGCGGTGGCCGCCGCCCTGACCATCGTGCAAGACCGTCTCGAAGCGCGTTTGCAAGCTCGTTGACACATCGGCGAAAGCGACGCCACCATGGCAGTGGATATGTCGGTTCTCGCCTCGCTCCTGGTCCGCGATCAGGTGATCCCAGTCGATCGGGTCCAGGAAGCGATCCAGGAGCAGGTGATGCACGGAGGCAATCTCGACACCGTGCTCCTCGAGCTTGGCTGCTTGCGCGAGAACGAAATGAACGCCTACTGCGCGGCTGTGTACGGGCTTCTGCCGGCAACGCGCGAGGAGGTGATGCAGGCGCCAATCGGCGCAATCCGTGTGTTGCCGCGGGAGTTCGCCGTTCGGCACCGCTTGATTCCCGTTGCGCGCACCGAGGACGCCGTCGTCCTCGCAGTCGACCGGCCACTTCCCGATGCGACCCTTCGAGAGATCTCCTTCGAGCTGGGGATAGATCCGGTGCAGCGGATCGTCTGTTCGGTGCGAGTCGAGGCAGGGCTGGCTCGTCACTACGACATCGAGATGACGGCTCGGATGCGGCGTCTCGCCGATCAGCTGGAAGCAGCCGAGGCTGGCCCGATTCCCTATGTCGCCCCGTTCGAAGGAGTGGGAAAACGAAGCTCGCTCCCGCCGAAGAAAGAGATCTCCGGCTCCTACCCGCGGGTCGAGTCTTCGATCCCGGCGCCAGTCGCCATCGCCGATACCGAACCCCCGCCGGCTGTGCTCCCCCAGATCGGCTCTTCGGTTCCTGCGGGCACGTTTCGAGACTCCGATCCGGCGACGCCTCGGCAGCGCAAGAATTCACAACCCAAGTCGGGTTTTCTAGACGCGACCCGGTACAGCCTTCCTCCTCGTCCGCCAGAGGTTCTTGGCAGGCCCTCGGCGCATCGGAGGGTTTCCAACCCCCCCGCAGAGGGCGGCCGCTCACAAGCGCCCACGCACCGGGAACCGGCCGCCGGTTGGCGACCCGCATCGGCGCCTCCTGAGCCAGCCACGACTTGGCAACCCGCACCCCAACCGCCTTCGACCCCACATCGACGATCGATCCCCTCGGATGCGAGGCGCGACAACGACGGTAGTGCGATGGCGCACGACGTCGTGTCGCTCGGCCCGCACACGCCAAGCTCAGCGCCATCCAGTGCCGACCGTGAGCCTTCAGGACGGAGGTGGGGGCCTGCGCCTCCGCCCGCCGCGCCCGAGGGCTCGCTTCCGAGCGTCATCGTCGATGTCGGCGACGACGTGGAGCAACTCGTGGCTGATCTCCGCAACGCAGGCCCCGACGACGAAATGGCGATCCTTCCGTTGTTGGCGGTTGGCGAGGCCGCGTTGCCAGCCCTCGCTCGCGAGTTTCCAGGAAAGCTGTGGTTCGACCGCAACGAACCCCATGCGCGGATCCCCGCAGGTCGAGACGTATCAGCGATCGCGAGGACGTTCGTCGCGTTTGGGAAGCGTTCGGTTCCGTACCTGATACCGCTCCTCGACGACGAGGATCCCGACAACCGCTACTACGCGACGATCCTCGCGTCCGAGTTCGTGCATCCCGACCTCGTGAAGCCCGTCGGACGTCGCTTGTTCGATCCGGACCCCGGAGCTCGCAGCAACGCCTATCGGGCGTTGAGCGTGCTCTATGCATGCGAAGTCGAGTTCATGCAGTTGATCGAGCGGCTGCGGGCCTCGGCTCGCGACGGCCGGAAGCTTCAACCCCAAGTGATGTCCATCGAAGCGCTGGGGAGGCTACGCGACGCGGATTCGTTTGAATTCTTCGTCTCGTTGCTCGATAGCCCGGAGGTCGGGGTGATCCGCGCGGCCCATGCGAGCTTGGTCCGCCTGAGCTGTCAAGACTTCGGCACCCACAAGAGGAAATGGACCGCCTGGTTCGACAAGCACGGCGGCCGGCATCGAGTGGAATGGTTGATCGACGGGCTCATGCATTCAGACGAGCGGCTTCGGCGGCGCGCCAGCGACGAGCTCAAGCACCTCACACAGGAATACTTCGGCTACGAACCAGGGCATTCGAAAAAAGATCGCGAAGCGGCGCAGCAGAAGTACCGCGTTTGGTGGCGGCGTGTCGGTTTTCGCATGTTCGTGCAACCCGAGACCAGCGGCTCTGGCCAGGTGCACGGCCGGTGATAGACTTCGGCGACGCCGAATAGGCGGGCTCGAAACGTGCGAATTCCGAGGTTCCTGACAATCCTGGGTCCTGCGTCCGTTCTTTACGTTCTGGCGGCGCGGGCCTCTTCAAACACCGCATCGTCGCCCGAGTGGCTGGTGGCGCTCCTGTCGCTCGCGCTTTCGTTGACGCCGCTCGCGGTGTTGGGCGCAAGGCCGAGCAGGCGAGGTGCTTCGAGGTTGGCGCTCATGGGTGTGAGCCTCGCTCTTGCGGTTGCCTCGGCCCGCACTGTTTCTCCGCTACTCGATCGCACCCATGACATCGCGTGGCTGGTCGTCGCGCTGGTGATGGTCGACCTCGTTCTGCCGCATGGAGGGCGCCCATTGGTGCGAGCCGGGGTTCTAGGCGGTGTTGCCTCGGCGGCGCTGGCGGGCGCAGCGCTGGCGAGAGAAGGGCTGCTGCCCGAGCCGACGTTCGGCGTCGTGGTGGTCGGGACCATTGTGGCGACAGGTGCGCTTCACCAGATCGTGCTCGTCGGACGAGGCCATGTCGTCGAAGGCGCGTTGTCGGCTATTGCACTGGTGTGCCTCGCGGTCGGGCTCGCCTATTCCTGGTTCGGCCCGTTTCGCGGTCCGTTGGCTACTACCGTCGAGTTTGCGGTTGCCTCGTTGCTTTGGGTCGGGCATCTGGCGTGGGTTGATCCGCGCTGGCGGTCGCTGCGACGAGTCGGCGTGCCGGTGGTTGCCGCGTGTGCGGCTTGCTTTGCCGTGACGTTTGCGTTGGCGCCAGACGTAGAGCTGGAGCGATGGCAGCTCGGCCTCCTCGCGTTGGGGTCGGGGGTACTGTGGTGGGTGACGTTCTCGTTCGCGCGAAGGCTCTCCAACCACGCCGTCTGGAGCACGTCGGGCCGGCTTGCCGACGGTGCGGAGGCCGCGAGGCACAGCTTGGCGGGAGGTGCCGCGTTGGAAGACATCGCCACGGGGATTCTCCTCCCTTTGACCAGGGCGCTGAACGACGCGAACGGGCTACCCGAGCTTTACGCCCTGGAGCCCCCGCTCCGCATTCGGCTAGATGCCGGTGAGCGCGCCAACATCCGGTCTGCAGACGCCCCGGCCGCCATCGCCCAAGCATTGCTCGTCGATGGTCACCGGGGGGTGCTCGACCTCGTCAGCCTTCGCGTACGGGTCGTCAGAGAGCCTTCGATTCGAGCGCTGGTCGACACGATGGAAAACCGAGCGATCGGGTGCGTCCTTCCGTGTGTGCACCTCGACCACACCGAGGGGTTGCTGCTCTTGCCTCTGCGTGATCGGTCGGAGCCGCTCTCGCGCGTCGAGTGCGAGGAGCTCGGCCGCTTGGGCGATTCACTTGGAGGGGCGCTCGCCTCGGCCCTCGCGCAGCGCCGTGCAGATACCCACATTCATCGACTCTCCGCGTCGCGGCGTGAAGCCGAAGATCGGATCAACACGCTCGAAGGAGAGGTCGAACAACTGCGCGGACAGTGTGACGTGCTCGGGCGTGGGCTCGCCGAAGATCAGACCCTACACGTGGCGTACAGCCAATCGATGAGGCGTGTGCAGACGCGCGCGATCGAGCTTGCGCCGGTGGCCGACCCTGTGCTGCTCGTCGCGCCGGCGGGCTCCCCCGTGTTACCGGTTTCCCGTTTCATTCACGACCGCGGGCCGCGGTGGGAAGCGCCGTTTGTCGTGGCGGATTGCTCTGCGGCGATGCCGGATCAAGTCATGACCTTGCTCTTTGGCTCGAACGAGGAGCGCCACACCGGTTGGTTTCAGTCCGCCACGGGCGGCACGTTGCTCTTGCGCGACCTACCGGCGCTCTCCAAGCCTGCTCAGGCGCGCCTCGCGGCAGCGTTGACGGAGCACGACGCATCGCTCGATGACGACCAAGAACACGACCAAGAAGCTGGGCCCGCTCGCCCCCGTATCATCGCGACCGCCCGTGCACCCTTGAACGAGCTGCGCCTGCAAGGCGCGCTCGACCCTGACCTCGCAGCGTGTTTCTGCGCAGCCGGCCTGACGATTCCACCGTTGCGCGAGCGGCGCGAAGACGTGCCTTCGCTGGTGCTGCTCGCCGTCGACCGGGCTTGCAGGGTCCTCGCCCGAGCGCCCGTCGGCATCGACCAGGAAGCCATGGGCGCGCTGGTCGGCCACGACTGGCCTGGCGACGTGGCCGAGCTCGAGCTGGTCATCGAGCTCGCGGTTGCCAACGCGTCCGCCAAGACCATCGCGCTCAGGGATCTTCCCCCGCTGGCATGGCCCGGTACGGACGAGGGCGAGTCGTTGAGCGGCACCTACCTCGAGGTCGAGCGCCGTCTGCTCGAACGGGCTCTCCTTCGCTCCGCAGGCAATAAAAGCGAAGCCGCCCGGATGCTGGGGCTCAAGCGCACCACGTTCCTCGACAAGCTCCGTCGTCATGGGCTGGAGCAGCGCCCGCAGCACGATGTCAGCGGCTCCGCGGTGGGGTGAGATCATGAGCTCGATCGTGCTTTGGGACGTCATGGGCACCCTGGTGCACGATCCTTTTTTCGTCGAGATGCCGGAGTTTTTCGGGATGTCCTTCGACGCGCTGCTCCAGGAGAAGCACCCGAGCGCGTGGGTGGAATTCGAGCTCGGCAAATGGTCCGAAGAGGAGTTCCTCGAAAGCTTCTTCACCGATGGCCGCGACTTCGATCGAGAGGGTTTCGTCCGCGAAGTCCGCTCATCGTACCGGTGGCTGCCGGGTCTCGAAGAGCTTCTCGCGGAGCTGTGCAATGCCGGATGCACCATGCACGCGTTTTCGAACTATCCGGTATGGTACCAGCTCATCGAGGGACGCCTTCGCCTTTCGCGGTTTCTCGATTGGACGTTTGTCTCTTGCCTCACTGGGTTGCGAAAGCCCGACCCGGCCGCGTACGCGCACGTCCTGACCGAGCTTGGGGTCCCGGCAGATCAGTGCGTGTTCATCGACGACCGCGTCCGCAATTGCGAGGCCGCTCGACAGAGCGGGATTCGTTCGGTGGTGTTCGAAGGGGCGGGTCCGTTGCGTACGTCCTTGCGGGACGCCGGAGTGATATAGCTGTCATGTCGCTATTCGGGATGGTGCCTCGTCCACCACCGTTGGTAGTTCCGTTGGGCGACGAGGAATTCGTCGCGGCCGGCGGTTTCTGACAACGGTTGCAGAAAGCGAGTCAGGTGCCAAAGCTCCCGCGAGGCGAGGAGGCGAATGTTGGCGCGGCTATCGCCGAGACCTTCGATTAGCCATTGAATGCGGATTTCATTGCCCCGCTCCGCCAGCCATCGCAGCCAGGGATCTCGTGCAAACCCGAAGTCATGGGCCGTGAGAACCCTGAGCCCCACGCGGCATGCAGTCGCGATTCCGCGGTCGGAGTCCGCGAGCAAGTCTACGAACAGTGGAGCCGAGGTCTCATCGCGTAGTTGGGTGAGCGCGGAGATCGCGCGACGCCTCACCGGAAGCGGCTGGGCGATGTCGGAGGCGCACCGGCGGAGCTCGCCAATGGCGCTTCGGAATGTGGGCTCGTGTTGGTATGCGCTCAGAAGATGAAGGGCGACGCGTCGGCACTCCCGGTCCTCATCGAGCGAAACCTGCACGAGCGGTTCTATGAGGTCCGGGTTCGCATATGCCCCGCAAATGACCGCGGCGTAATAGCGGACCTGAGAGCTGGAGTCACGCATCAGGCGTGCGAGGTAGGGAATCGCTTCGCCCTCGAAGGTGGCGAGTGCGGCCGCGGCTGCCGAGATCTCCTCGGGCCGCGGGAGCCGGGAATCGGTAGCGAGGGAAGGGCGCCAGAGCGGACCGGGGAAGTTTTTGGCGATTTCCTCCAGAGCGAAATTTCCGAGTGGGAGGAGCCGCCTCACAACGGGCGCAATCTCGTTGGGGCCAAGCGCGATGAGTTGATCGACCAGCGACCGCGCCTGCTCTGCTGGGGTTTCGACCGGCAGGTCGTGGGTGCGCAAGCCCTCCTGGGTCGGAGGCGACGGTGCCTTGGGGCGAACGTGCGACCCAACATCCTCGGCCGCATCCTTATGTGCCGTGGGAAGGACGCCCGCCGGTAGCGAGTGCTTTCGGCTCTGCCTAGCCATCGGATGGTTATACCAGGATGGCGGCGGTTTTGGCGCGACTGCCTAGTCGCAGCCTGTTTTTGCAGGCAAACTCCCCGCTCATGTACAGAATGGTCGTCCGTGAGCTCGGGGGCCCGGGCTGCCTGGAGCGCGAAGAGCTGGACGAGGTTCCGGCTGGTCCGGGCCAGGTCGTCATCGACGTCAAAGCCACGGGCTGCAACTTCTT
>CP070713.1:1638734-1641857 GCA_020351445.1 Myxococcales bacterium | reverse complement strand
TGAATCGCCCGCCGAATCAGCGTGTCGTTGATCTCCGAGATCATGTTCGACACGAAGCCCATCCCCACCTCCTCTTCGAGGTACCGGCGCAACAGCTCCTCGGCTTGGTCGCGGAGCGCCCGCAGCCGCTGCTTGGTCCACGCCTTGCTGATCTCGGTGAGGATCACCGTGGGGTGGCTGCCCTGCGTCTTGAGGATGTCGTGCTCCGAGACAATGCCGACGATGGGCGTCTCGGCGGTCCCATCCTCGGTCACCGCGAAGTGATGGAGATGCTTCTTAATTACCGTGGCGATGAGCGACGACAATGTGGTTTGATCGTCCATGGTGAGCACCGGGGAGCTCATGATCTCGGAAATGAGCCTCGAAACGTCCCTCCCCTGGCCGACCACCTTCGACCGAAGATCCGAATCGGTCACGATCCCAAGCGGACGCCGCTCTTCGTCGACGATCAAAATCGACCCGACGTTGCGTTGGCTCATTAGGGATGCAGCGTGACGAATGGTCGTGTTGGGCGCACAGGTCAACACGTCGCGGACGGGGTCTACGCGAAGCACATCATCGCCGGTGTCCTGCGCCTTGTCGTGACGCCTCGCTTCTCGCACCGCCTCGAGGCGATTGATGTCTCGCGCCTCGGGTAAATCGGCAGCGAAATCGGCAGCGAAAAATAGCGCCACCCGCGGAGCATCGCGCAGCAGCTCGTCGAGCTGCTCCTTCGACAGGACATAGAGGAGGGTGTCGTCTTTTGCCTGTGTGCTTGCAGCATAGGGCCTATCCCCGAGCAGCGCACGGACCCCGAAGATGTCGCCGTCGTCACACACGTCGATGAGCACGGTCTTTCCATCGACGTGCCGACTGACGGCGACTTCACCCTTCACCACCACGTAGAATTCGGGCTTGGCCGGGTCGCCCTCGTTGAAGATTAGCTCATCGGGCTCCAAGTACCGTATGCGGAGCCCGCCCGCGAGGCGACGGAGGAGCTTCGGGTCGAGACGATCGAACGGAGGATGCACGGACAAGCGGTTGGCCACGGTGAGGATCATGGAATCGGACGACATGCTCGCTATCTCTCCAAAGCTCGCTCGACGATCTCGGACACATCCTTCGAGATCCGCGGGGCGGATGCAATCCGCTCGAGCTCGGCCTTCATTTGCTCACTCCGACGGGGCTCGTAGCGTTTCCACTGGTTGAAGGCGGAGACGACGCGGGCGGCGACCTGAGGGTTGAGCGCGTCGAGCTGGAGGACCTGGTCGGCCACGAATCGGTACGCCTTGCCGTCCGCCCGATGGAAAGCAACCGGATTGCCCGCGGAAAAGGCATACAGGAGCGAGCGGGCGCGATTGGGATTTGCGAGCGTGAAGTCCGGATGCTTCGAGAGCGCGACCACGCTATCGAAGGCGGCCGGCGAGCTCGACATCGCTTGCATGCGAAACCACTTGTCCAACACGAGTGGCTCGTCCTTCCACCGCGCGTAGAACTCGGTGATCGCAAGGTCGGTTTCGGGCGAGACGAGGTCGACTAGGCTCATGAACGCGGCTTCGTAGTCCGTCATGCCGGTCGCTGTGCGGAACTGCTCCGCGGCCATGGCCGTGGTTTCGGGCTCCTCGAGCGCAGCAAGGTACCGAAGCGCGCAGTTCTTGATGCGGCGACGGTCGATTTGTGCCTTCTCGATGGCGTCGGTACCGCGCGCATGTTGGTCGTATATGCGCATCCAATCGTCGCGAAGGGCGGCGGCGAGCCCGCGGATGACGAAATGGCGCGCACGATGGACAGCATCCGGATCAACGACCTCCAGCTCCTGCGCGAGCAGCTCCTCCGACGGAAGCGTCAGCGTGAGCGTTTTGATCGACCCGTCGAGGTTTGAATCCAACAACACTTTTTGAAATGCCTGTGCGAGCCCTTCGTCGAGCTGCAGCGGCTGATCTTCGAGGACGCGCTCCACCAGCCTGAGCAGGACGCGCTTGGCGAGCTCCTGGCCCGCTTCCCAACGATTGAAGGCGTCGGAGTCATGCGCCATCAGGAAGGCGAGCTCCTCGTCGCCGCGCTGAACCTCTAGCTTGATGGGCGCGGAGAAGCCTCGGCCAATCGAGGCGATGGGGCGCTCTGGCACGTTTTCGAACGTGAACGTCTGCTCGGCCTCGGTAAGCTCGACAATGCGGGCCGTGCCTGCGATGTCGTTACCGTCCGCTCCCAGCAAGCCGACCCGCACGGGAATGGGCAGCGGCAAGGGCTCGGCAGCATCGGGGAAGACACGCTGTGACTGCTCGAGTGTGAGCGAGTAGACCTTGATGGACTCATCCCAAGCTCCCTCCGCCCGAACTACGGGCGTGCCCGCCTGTGAATACCAACGCTCCAGCTGAGCGAGATCGACACCGTTGGCGTCGGCCATCGCCTGACGGAAGTCGTCACACGTGACGGCGTGCCCGTCGTGCTTTTCGAGATAGTGCCGAAGCCCTTTGCGAAACCCTTGTCGCCCGAGAAACGTTTGGTAGAGCCTCACCACCTCCGCGCCCTTCTCGTACACCGTCGTGGTGTAGAAGTTGTTCATCTCGATATACGATTCCGGGCGAATCGGATGAGCCAGCGGGCCGGCGTCCTCCGCAAACTGCGCGGTCCGAAGTCGCGTGACGTCCTTAATGCGTTGCACCGCCCGCGAGGTCATGTCAGCCGAGAACTCCTGATCGCGAAAAACGGTGAGCCCTTCCTTCAGGGTCAGCTGGAACCAGTCGCGGCAGGTCACCCGGTTGCCGGTCCAGTTGTGAAAGTACTCGTGGGCGACGACGCCCTCGATCCCTTCGTAGTCGTCATCGGTGGCGGTCGACGGCTTGGCAAGCACATACTTCGAGTTGAAGATGTTCAAGCCCTTGTTCTCCATCGCCCCCATGTTGAAATCGTTGACGGCGACGATCATGTAGATGTCGAGGTCGTACTCGAGCCCGTAGGTATCCTCGTCCCACCTCATCGCTGATTTCAGGGACGTGAGCGCATGCTCGCACTTGTCTGCATTGTCGGCCTCTACCCAAATCTCGAGCGCAACCTCCCGCCCCGAGGCGGTCGTGAACGTCCCACGCTGGCAGACCAGGTCCCCCGCAACCAAGGCGAATAGATAGCTCGGCTTGCGAAACG
>CP070713.1:1635559-1638634 GCA_020351445.1 Myxococcales bacterium | reverse complement strand
CTCCTCTTCGGCGAGGAGCTCGATGTTCTCCTCGATCACGTCGACGGCCTCTTCAGAGGTCTTGTCCTCGGACCCCAGGCTGGGGACGACGTAAAGACCGGCCATCCGAAGCACGCGCGGTATGCGCACGGCTGCAGCCCTATTGTCGTCCTTTATGGCCTCGGGGAGCTTGTCGAACTCCGTGCGGTATGGGACTAGCTCGTCCCGCTTTTTCACCAGATCGAGATAGAAACCATGGACCGCCGGCGCCAGCGCCTCGGCCATGCCCTCGTACTTCATGTCCCAGTTCGCCCGCCGCATGAAGTCGTCGTAGTCCGCGTGCAGAGATACGACCTCGGCGGGCGGTAGGTCCGAGCGGCGGATGCGACCGTTCGTCATTCGGTTCTTCAGGTACGACACGATCGTCTGAAGCGAACGCGCCCCGTGTTTGTACTCCTCGAGCTCGAGAATCCCCGACAGGATGCCCGGATCGATCTGTAGATGGCGATCGTCGAAGATGCCCAGCATCACCCGCAGGAGCAGCCCCCTGCGAATCGGGGCACACGCGTCCGTCTCGTCGACGACCCACTCGTCTTTCTCCGCATCGAAGATCCTGCGCGGGTTCGGACCCAGAACATTGAGGTAGCCCGCCAGGCGGCTCTTGAAGTCCGGGCCCTTCTTCATTCGAAAGGCCGCGTACTTCTCGACGTCGTCGGGAGAGGGGCCGAAGTGCTCGAAGTCCGGGCTGGTCCCGCCCGCAAAGATGAAGATGCACTTGCCGATCCTGTGCTCCAGCTGGCCCTCCCGGAACGCTCCATCTTGCATCGGCGCGAGCAGATACTGCAGCCACTCGTACTCGCCCGAGTCGAACTCGTCCCAGAAGACGACCGGCGTTCGGCCACCGAGGACCTTGTCCCGGACCTGATGCAGGGCATCGGCCAGCTCCTCGGGTCCATGGAACTGCGACAGGTTGAACACGAGCGTTGGAACGCCCTTGCCGAGGGCCGACTCGGCGATCTCCTCGATGCTGAAGGACTTGCCTGATCCGGGAGGACCGAACACGGCGATCGATAGCGGCTTCTTTCCCTTGTCGTTCTGCTCGTAGTCGCGGATCAGCTGGCGGATGTTTCGCAAGCTCTCCATCTCGTTGCGATCCGTGGTGAAGAGCTTCGCGAAGCGTGCATAGGGAGCGTCTCCGAGGGCTTTGGTGCCGAGGAGCGCGACTCGTCGCCCGAGGCCATACAGCGGGCGGCAGGATGCCTCAGAGGAAAGAATCGCCCAGCCGGCTCTCGTGCGACCCTCATCGTGCGGAATCTCGACGCTGCCGTAGTGCTGGCCGGGGTCCACAATCTCCGCCACCACGTTCTTTGTCGGGAATCCGGGAGGAACCTGACCGACGGGTCCGTATCCCTCTAGAATGAGTCGTCGTCCGGCCGAAAGACCCGCTCGAACGCCTTTCGCGATGTCCGCCGCTCGACCCGAAGAAGCGAGGCGGTGTGTGATCCCTGCCACAAGACATGCCATCTGATCGGGCACGTCGCCTTCGAATGAAGCGGCCCACTCACCTTCCAGGTGCGCTGGGTCGAACAGCAGCCTTGCCGTCTTCTCATCCGTGGAGGTGCTGTCGAGAACCAAGGCGCCTTCGGAGGCAAAGGCGACCACGAGCGTCCGGCTCGACAGCAAGGACTTCACAGCAGGATTGCCGGTGAGCTCGGACATCAGCTCCAAGGCGGTGCGCTCCCAGGAAAACCCTCGAGTCACTCGCGCGGCCTCCTTGCGGAGGTCTTCAATCGACACGACCAGCACCGTACGGTCCGCGAAGCGAGAACGAACGGCGCGCCAAAGATCGCTCTGCCCTAGAGGCGCGCCCATCCGGTAGATGATCGCCTCGGGTTCGTGATTCGACTCTCCTCGGATCTCTGCCGGCCAGGCTTGTCGCTCCATGTCGTGCCGAAACCCGATCCCAGCATCCTCGATGACCAGGAGGTCGGCCACAACGTCCCGAGCCTCCATCCGACTTGGAGTCGAGCCGGGTGCACCATAGCCGAGACGCTCGGAGAGACCCCAGACCCTCTTCTTGCCGCGGCTGCATCCCCTCCACAGCCGGTACTCGGTCCGTCCCTCGGAGTCGCCGCCCGCGTCAATTCCGAGGACGACCTCGAGCTCCTGGTCCTTGGCCGCGACTCCTTCCAGAAGACTGTGGACCAGGCAGGCGCCGGCTCGGGTCCGACACGTGGTCGTACCAAGGGCCTCGGTCGAGTCAGAGCGGGTGCGTGATCCCTTGAAGATGTCGTTCTTGAAGACGACATCACCGGTGACGACGATCTTCTTGGAGTTTGTCATGCCCTATTGTAGGTGCCTACTCGTGGAAACGAGCCCACAATAGCCGTTCGTCCGATGTCGAGAAAGCTCTTTATCTCATACGGCCACGAGGACAAGTCGGTTGCAAAGCAAGTGGCCGAAGCGCTGAGCCAACGTGGCTATGAAGTGTTTTGGGACACGAAGATCCCGACTGGAATGACGTTCGACACGTACATCTACCACGAGCTCGAGAAAACCGACGCCGTCATCGTGCTTTGGTCGAAACACTCCATTGACTCCGACTACGTGAAAGAAGAGGCCGAATACGCGAAGAACAACAGTGTGCTCGTTCCATTGTCCATCGATGCAACGGACCCGCCCTTTGGTTTTGCGCGCATCCAGACTACCGACATTTCCGGCTGGCATGGGTCGACGAAGGACCCCCGATGGCAAACGGTCGTCGATTCGATCGAAACAATTCTGGGCGACGAGGTTCCCCACAATTTGCCGATCGAGCTCACCTCGTTCATCGGCCGGGAGGCCGAGATCCGCGAGGTCTCCGGGCTGCTCAACGACGCCCGCCTTGTCACGCTGACCGGTGTCGGAGGGGTCGGCAAGAGCCGAATCGCCTTGCAAGTCGCGGCCGGGGCCATGGACCAATACCGGGACGGCGTGTGGCTGGTGGAGCTCGGAGCGCTGAGCGATCCGGAATTTATCGCCAAGAAGGTGGCTATCGCCATGGGCGTGCAAGAACAAGCCTATCGTCCGATCGCTGCGACCTTGGTGGAGGTGGCT
>CP070713.1:1626736-1635459 GCA_020351445.1 Myxococcales bacterium | reverse complement strand
TCGAGCGTTTCGGGAAGTCGATCGAGCAGCTCGGCAAGCAGCGCGAGGTCGCCAACTTCGTCAAGAAGGTCTTTCCGGAAGAGTTCACCCGCGGGCCGCGCGTCGATACGGTGCCATTCGGCGCCTCGATCACGCTCGACATGCACCACGCGAACGATTCGGCTTCTTCGTCGAAGTCCTATGTTTCGCAAATCCCGGGAGCCATCCGGGAGCTCGAGGTCGAGGGAGTTGGCGATGGTGTCGACTTGGGGCATCTGCTCGATGCGCCGGTCGTTGCGCCGCTGACTGCGCCTTCCGATGAACCTGTGACGCCGGGCTCACAGCTGAGCGAGGACTCGAGGCCCGATTCTCCGAGAAAGATTCCAAAGCGCGCGGCGCCCACAAAGCGGCAAGTAAGCCCGAAGAGGCCGTCTCGCTTCGGTTGGAAGAAGGCCGCGCTGCTCGTCTTGTTGCTGCTTGGCGGCACCGCAGTGGCCTATGAGCAAACGGACCTCGTCGAAGAAGCGGTGGGACGCGCCAAAAGCACGATCGGAAGCGTCACGGGCATGTTCGAGGACAAAGGCCCGCCCGAGCAGGTGGTCGACGACAATCCGCTTCTTCGCCAGCACGGAGCTCGCATTCTGGTCGCGTCTTCCCCGCCCGGCGCCAAGGTTTATTTGGATGGCAAGGAGCAAGGCGTGACGCCGGTTGCGTTGACTGGGTTGATGCAGGGCGACTACCGAGTCCGTGTCGAGTCGCCCGGCTTTGCGTCGTGGGCGACCAAGGTCCAAGTCTCGCATGGGGAGACTGCTGGCTTGAATGCCAGACTTCTCGGCAAACAGGGTGGTGCGAAGCCAGGGGCGTTCGGTCGCGTGAGCATCGAAACGACGCCCCCCGCAGACGTCTACATGGCCGGTGACTTGGTTGGGCGAACGCCGATGGAGACGCTCTATGCGCCGCTCGGCCGAGTGACCTTGGACTTCGAGCTTGCCGACGGGCGCAAGGTCAGCCGCAAGGTCGTCGTCACATCCGACCGCGTGGCACGTGCGCGTTTCGACCTCACCAAGGCCAAGCGCTAGGCATTCGCTTCTTCGCGTAACCGTACGTAGCTCTCGTACCGCTCGCGATCGATGGCGCCCTCATTGACGGCGTCGATCACTGCGCACTGGGGCTCGTGCGTGTGGCTGCAACTCCGAAATGCGCACTGATCGCGGTAGGCGGCGAGTTCGGGAAAGCATCGGTCGAGGTGCTCGATCGGCAACTCCCAGGTAGCGAGCTCTCGGATTCCCGGTGTGTCGGCGAGGAAGCCGCCTTCGGGGAGGGTGTGCAGCGAGGCGACGCGGGTCGTGTGACGGCCCTTGCCGTGATGCTCGCTCACGCTCGCAATGTCGAGATCGAGACTGGGGAGGATGCGATTGATCAAGCTGCTCTTGCCGACGCCCGACGGGCCAACGAAAGCCGAGATCTTGTCTTGCAGCGCTTCGGTCAGTGCGTCCATCCCCTCGCCGGTGCCTGCGCTGACCGTCAAGACCGGATACCCGATCGACTCGTACACCCTTTGCCAGGTTGGATCGCCGGGCTCGCTCAGATCCGCTTTGTTCATGACGATGACGGGCTGGATCTGCTGGTGCTCAGCGATCACGAGGAACCGGTCGAGGAGGCGCGTGTTGAGGACGGGTCGTCCATGGCAGAACGTGATCAGGAGCTGGTCGAGGTTTGCGACTAGCACGTCCTCTTTGTGTGGGCCCCTTCCAGGCTGTCTTCTCGAAAAGCGGCTCTTTCGGGGCAGTACTTCGGCGACGACGTAGCTCCGCGGGTCCGGCTGCGCCACGATGACTTGGTCGCCGATGACGCATAGGTCCGTCGTGCGTGGCGCGTTCTTGAGCCGCCCACGTATTGTCGCACGCACGACCTCGCCGTCGACCAGGACTTCCACAAACCCGGCAGTCGAGCGAACAACGAGGCCTTGCATCGTTTTGGCCATGATCAGCCCTGGCAGTTCGAGTCCGGGTCTTTGGTGATCAATGCCCGCAGGGAGTCCTGGTGGGAGATCCACGCATTGGTTACGTCGTCCGGGGCACCGTGGTCGCGCAGGGTCTCGATCAGGATTTGCCGGCGCCGATCGAACTGCCCGCCGAATATACGGTGGGGACGGTGGGCTTCATCTAGAGGCCGGCCGGTGTACTCGATCGGGGCGCCGAGCCGTTTGGCTGCGTGCTCGTACTCGAAGCGTTTGATCCGGCTGCGCTCCGCGCGCGCAAACAGAAAGCCGATCATCATGTCGTCGAAGCACCGGTCGACGAAATCGTCCACGATCGCTCGCAACTTGGGCTCCCCGCCGAGCTGTTCAAACAGACTCATCTAGTCGGTGACCGTGATGCAATGTGGAGGGCTGATCAAGTTGCGCCATCCGGGGCGATCAGCTCGCCGAGTCGGGCAAGGGTTTCATCGAGGTCGAGCCCGACGGTTCGCGCGGCCGACATCGGATCGCCCAGTGACAGCACGCGCTCGGGGACTGTGAACACGTTGAAGGCTGACGGGTCGAGCGAGAGGCTGACCTCGTCCCACGAAAGCGGCGTGGACACCGGTGCTCCCGGAACCTCGCGCACGGAATAGGGCGCGACGATCGTCCGATGGCGGCCGGTTTGGCCGACATCGATGAGGACGCGGCTACCGCGCTTGTCCTTGCGGCGTTCCATCGTGGCGTGCTCCGGGTGTCGCTGCAGCACGATGCGCGCGATGAGCTCCAGGAGTTGCTTGGCGACATCGAAGGGAAGGCCATCGCCAAGTGGGACGAGAATATGGAGGCCTGTCTTTCCGGATGTCTTTGGGAAGCCAGTGAGGCCGACTTCTTCCAGTACGTCGCGGATCGTCAGCGCGATCGGGATCGCCGTTTCGAGCGACGCGAGCTCGACGTCGAGGTCGAGCGTGAGAAAGTCACATGTGTCGAGCGCGCCTGCGTGCGAAGCGATGACGTGAAGCGGAATGCACCCGAGGTTCGCGACGTACATCAACGAGGAAAGGTCGTTGATGAGGATCGTATTCACTTCCTTGCCGTCCTGTTCTTCGGAGCGCAGCCGGAGCGATCGCAGCCATGGTGGGGCCTGCTTCGGGATCCGCCACTGAAAGAAGCTTTTGCCGTCGATGCCATCGGGGAATCGAACCAGCGTCACGGGCCGGTCGTGGAGGTGCGGCAAGAGTACCGGAGCGACCGCCTCGTAGTAGTCACAGAGGTCGCCTTTGGTGATGCCATCGTCAGGCCAGAACACTTTGCCCTGGTTCGTGAGCCGAGCCTTGCCTACCACACGATCGGCCACCGCCTCGGTAGCGCCGCCTTCGTCGAGCATCGTGGCGTCGTCCGGCTTGGGAGTGAGCACGACATCTTCGGGAGCGACGTCGTTGCGCATCCCCAGGTAAACCGGGTGCCGGAGGTTGCCGTCATCGGTCCAGCCGGCGTACCGGACGCGGACGACCACCGGTTTGCCTGCTTCGAGCTTGGGCAGCAAGGCGTCGATCTCTCTTTCCGAGAGCCCGCTGCCCACGCGTCCGCACGATTGAAGGACGCCGTCTCGAAATGACGCGAGCTCCAACGCGCCGAGCCGTTTTCGACTGCCCTTGCCGGAGGTGTAACCGCTCGCGACGAAATCGTCCTCGCGGACGCGCTTGACCTTGACCCACTTCCCAGTCCGCCTCGGTCCGGCGTGGTAGGCGGAATCGCTGCGTTTGGCGACCAACCCCTCGAGCCCCCGGTCTTCGCAAAACGCATACAACGCCCGGCCGTCATCCTCGAAGTAGTCGAGCGTCCGAATGATGCCCGTTCCCCCGGGGAGCACGCGTTTCAGCAGCGCCTTGCGTTGGAGAAGGGGCAGTTTTCGAAGGTCATATTCGCCGATGCGCAAGATATCGAAAACCACGAACACGACGGGCACCGCATCCCGCAAGAAGTGAATATCGGGGGGGCGGCGGGCGTGGATGCGTTTTCCGAGCTTCTGAAAGGAGGGAAGTCCTTCCTCGTCGAAGGTGATGATCTCCCCATCGAGCACGACGTCTTTTGCAAGAAGCGTCTTCAGCGCTTCGACGACTTCGGGAAAGCTCGCGGTTGCCGGTCGGTGTGTACGGTAGAAGAGCCTGGCTTCGTTGCCGGTCCGCTCTGCAAGAATTCGCACACCGTCGAGCTTCAGCTCGTAGATCCAGCCCTCCCGATCGATCGGGACGTCCTCCAACGTGCAAAGCATGGGCGTCAGGCGGCTCGCATGAACCTCTCCCTTCTGTGCTCCGACTGCTGCTGCCTCTCGCCGTGCTTCGTCGTAGAGGTGTGTTGTGTGCCCGAGCTCTGCGACCGTCATTCCCGAGAGCACGCTGCGCGGCTTTGACTCCGTGATCTCGTCGTCGGTCGCGAACGCGTCATCGCGTTTGATCAAGAGCCACTGACTTCGCTTGTCGTCTTGTTTCTTGGGGCGCACCAGACTGAATCGACCCTTGAGCTTGAATCCATCGAGCTCGAACGAAAGCGCGCCTTTTTCGAGACCCTCTTCGGCCGAATCCCGCGGATACGACACGCGTCCGCGGTCCCACACGATCATGGCACCTGCGCCGTAGTTCCCCTCTGGGATCACGCCTTCGAAATCGAGGTAACGAAGCGGGTGCGCTTCGGTGTGCACGGCAAGGCGTTTGTCGTCGAGGCGTAGGCTCGGGCCCTTCGGCACGGCAAAGCTTTCGAGCACGCCGGCGACTTGGAGGCGCAGGTCATAGTGGAGCCTCTTTGCGTCGTGGCAATGCACGACGAACCGCCCACGCTTTGTCGTGCTGCTCCTGCGCGCAGGTTCAGCTTCAAATGGCTCCGTCGTTTTACTGGGATCGCGTTTTTTCCGGTACTGCGAGAGCCCCTTGTCGCGTGGCTTACTCAACTCTTCGCCTATCCTACGATGCGATCTATCATGATCCAATGCCCGCGCGTGCGACTAGCTCGGGGACATTATCCTTTGGTCTCGTATCGATCCCGTTCAAGATCTACACGGCGGCGAGCGCTGAAGGCGTGAAGTTCCATCAGCTGCACGACAAATGCGGCAATCGCATCAAGTACCAGGTCTACTGCCCGACCGACGATGAAGTCGTGCAACGCTCCGATCTCGTCAAAGGCTACGAGTACGCCAAGGGGCAGTACGTGCGCTTCGACGCGGACGAGCTGAAGGCCCTCGAAGAGGAGAAGACCCACAATCTCGAGATCATCGAGTTCGTTCCGCTCGACACCGTCGACTTCGTGTACGTCGAGAAGTCTTACTACCTGGGCCCCGACAAGGGTGGGCACAAGGCCTACCGGCTGCTCTCCGAAGCGATGGTGGAGACTGGGCGCGTCGCACTCGGCCATCATGTCGCGCGCGGAAAGAGCCATCTCGTCGTGATACGTCCCTACAAAAAGGGGCTGATGATGCATCAGGTCTTCTATTCGAACGAGGTACGCGACTTCGGCGATATCGACCTCGGCGACGACGTCTCCTTCAAACCCGCGGAGACCGAAATGGCCCGGCAGTTGATCGAGCAGCTCAGCGCAGAGCGCTTCGAACCGGACAAATTTCGGGACGAATTCCGGGCTCGCGTGCTCGAAGCGGTCGAAGAGAAAATCGCCGGACACGAGATCACGACGACCCCAGAGGCCCCTCAGGCGAAGGTCATCGACCTGTTCGAGGCTCTCAAGGCCAGCGTACAGGAGTCGCAGGCGACGACAAAGCGCAAGCTGAAGCCGCCAAAAAAGGCCGCGGCAAAGAAAACGCGCAAAAAGAAGGTCGCTTCTAGTAAAAACAAATAACAGCCATGACCGAGGGTGACCCGGAGCTGGCGGAGCATGCGTTTCGGCTTTGCCAACAACTGCTTCGCATCGACACGACCAATCCGCCCGGCAACGAGCTCCCTGCCGCGGAGCTCCTCGCCGAAGAGCTGAGCAGCGCAGGTTTGGAGCCGGTCGTGTTAGAGAGTGCGCCGGGCCGGGGCAATGTCATCGCCCGCCTTCGGGGAACCGGGGAGAAGCCGCCACTTCTCCTCACCGCGCACTTGGATGTCGTCGAGGCAGACCCGTCCGCCTGGGACCATCCGCCGTTCTGCGGCGAGGTGCATGACGGTTGCCTGTGGGGGCGAGGGGCAATCGACGTGAAGAACATGGCAGCGATGTCGGTCGCCATCATCACTCGACTAGCGCGGGAAGGGGTGAAACCGAAGCGCGATCTCATCTTTGCAGGGGTGGCCGATGAGGAGGCTGGCTGCCGGCACGGCTCGCTCTGGCTTTGCGAGAACCACCCCGATCTCGTCCGCAGCGAGTTTGCGATCGGGGAGGTGGGGGGCTTCAACATCCAGGTCGCCGGCAAGAGCTTCTTCACCGTACAGGTCGCCGAAAAGGGTGTGTGTTGGGTGCGCGCGCGTGCGACGGGTGAGCCGGGCCACGGTTCGATGCCGCGCGAAGACTCCGCCGTCGTTCAGCTGAGCGACGCGATTGCGCGCTTGGGAAAACAGGGCTTGCCCCGACATTCCTCGGAGCCAGTCCAAGAGTTCATTGGCACGCTGGCGTCGCATCTCCCCGCTCCCATGCGGCCGTTGATCAGAATGCTGGGCAGTCCGACGCTCGGCCCTGCCGTGCTCAAGCTCTTGCCAGACCCGTCGGTGAAACGCGCGTTTCGCGCGCTGCTGGGCAACACGGCGTCGCCCACTGTGCTACGCGCTGGCAACAAGATCAACGTCATCCCGGGCTTCGCCGAGGCCGAGATCGATGGTCGGATCCTTCCGGGGCAGACCAGCGATGACTTCATGCGGGAGCTTCGCGAAGTAGTGGGTGCGGGAATCGAGCTCGAGCTCATGCACACGTTGCCGCCGGTCGTCACCGATCCGAAAGAGTCGTCTCTGTACTCGCTGATCCACGACGTCATGGCCGAGCGCGCCCCCGATGCGCCAACGGTGCCGTTCGTCACGCAAGGGTTCACTGACGCCAAAGCGTTCACGTCGCTTGGGACCAAATGGTATGGCTTCGTCCCGGTCATGCTCCCTCCCACACTGCGATTCGCCGACATGTTCCACGGGCACAACGAACGAATCCCGGTCGATGGATTGGCCTGGGGAACGCAGACGTTGATGCAGGTCGTCCGCCGCTGCATCGACGCCTAGTTTTCGCGCGTTAGGCTTCGAATCTGGCGGTTCGTCCTTCCCATTGGGGCCGAGATCGGGGACCCTCCGTTACTTCGACCGGGGTGGGCTTGCAGAAGCGTCTTCACGACAGCGAGATCTTACTCGACCTGGCTGCCAGCGATCTGCAGGGTCTGGTCCAGCAGGCCGTGGATGAGCTCGTCCGTTCGGGCAAGCTCAGTGTCCGTCAGCGTCAAGCGATCCAGAACACGCTCGACGAGCGGGGCGAAGGAGAGCTTCGTGACCTAGGCGGCGGCGTGGGTGTCCTTCGTGTGCGCTATGAGGCGCAAAACGGAGACGCGTACCGGTGCGCGCTGATTCGGGTGCCCGAGGGGGTTCGCGCGACCGACCACGAGAAGGTTCACTATGTCTGGCTGATCGTTGCGCCGTACGGCGGCTTCACCCCGCTGAACGAGGATCTCGAGCCCTTCGGATGGATGTTGCATGACGAGCGTTTCAGCGCGTCGATCATCGGCGCCAACGATCCCATGCAAGTGCTCGCCACGTACCAGCTCTATTTGGAGTACGTCGAAGCGCCACCCGATGAGCGGAGGCCCTCGCTCGTTGCGACCTATCCCAGCGTTCCCCCGTCACAAACGGGGTTCGCTTCGGGCTTCGTCTCGGACGTTCGAAGAAAGCTGCCGTTCTACGCGGGCGATTTTCTCGATGGCTTCAACATCAAGGGCCTGGCGACGGTCCTGTTCCTGTTTTTTGCGTGTTTGGCGCCTAGCATTGCGTTCGGGGGTCTTCTCGCGTTTCTGACAGACGGGGAGATCGGAACGGTCGAAGCGCTGCTCGCGACAGCCGTCGGGGGCGTCATGTACGCACTTTTTTCCGGGCAGCCTCTGACTCTGCTCGGCAGCACGGGTCCGGTCACGATCTTCCTAGCGCTCCTGTACGTCCTTTGTAAGCAGCTCGGCGTGCCGTTCCTTCCGGGGTTGTTTTGGATCGGCATGTGGGCTGCGGTGCTCATGATGGTCCTGGCCCTGACCAACGCGAGCCGCTACATCCGTTTCTTCACGCGTTTCACCGATGAGATCTTCGGTGCGTTGATCGCGCTGATCTTCATCACCGAAGCGTTGCGTGACATCTTCGGCGATATCTTCGGAGTGGAGGTGCCGACCGCCGGCGAGCTGCTCGCGCTGATCCTAGCCCTGGGGACCTTCATGATCGCGTTACAGCTGTCCCGCGTTCGGCAGAAACCCCTGCTCACGAAAACCGTCCGTGAGTTTTTGGCCGACTTCGGGCCCACCATTGCCATCTTCGCGATGACCGCTGCGGCGTGGGCCATGCGACCCATCGAGCTCGAGCACCTCGCCGTTCCATACGAATTCGCCACGACCAGCGGGCGCCCCTGGTTGGTCGACCCGATGGAGGCGCCGACGTGGTTCTTTCTTGCGTCGATGCCGATCGCCGGCCTCGCTGCGGTGCTGCTTTTCTTGGATCAGAACATCACTGTCCGCCTCGTCAACAGCCCACAGCACCGGCTCAACAAAGGCGCCGGCTACAACCTCGACATGGCTGTGATTGCGGTGCTCGTGGCCTTTTGCGCGGTGATCGGCCTGCCCTGGGTCGTC
>CP070713.1:1623085-1626636 GCA_020351445.1 Myxococcales bacterium | reverse complement strand
CGGCGATTGGCTTGGCGAACGCGCGTCCACGAGCTTCACGCCGTCGGTTTTCCGCTTGATCACTCGCGCAGTGTGGGCTGGCTACCCGGAGCGCATCTCATTGCTCTGGGTTTTGCACTATCTCCGTTCGGCTGGCGGACTATTGCCCGTGATCCTCAACGACGGGGGCGCTCAGGACCAGCGTATCGTTGGCGGTTCTCAAGTGATCTCCGAACGCATGGCGGCGGACCTCGGGGGCCGCGTTCTACTCAAGCAACCCGTGCTTCGCATCGAAGACCGTCCCCGGGAGCGAATGCGCGTGGTGACTGCGACCGAAACACTCACAGCGGACCGCGTCATCGTCGCGATGGCCCCTGCGGATACCATGCGTATCGAGTTCGTTCCGGCGTTGCCCAAGCCGCGCCTCGAGTTGGCCTCCGGGTGGGCGCGGCTGCCGCGACTGCCGCTCGTCAAGGCGGCTGTGTTGTACGAGAGCCCCTTCTGGCGTGCGGAGGGTCTCAACGGCGCGATGCAAAGCGATCGGAGCCCAGTTCAACTCGTATTCGACAACTCTCCCGAAGATGCGTCCATGGGTGTGCTCAGTTGCTTCCTTTCGGTCGTCGAGTGCCCGCATCTTGCAGACCGACGAACCCGAGAGGAAGGTCTGAAGCAGGAGCTTGCCCGCTACTTCGGACCCAAAGCCCTAGACGCAACCGGTTACGTCGAAAAGGATTGGTCGACCGACCCTTGGAGCACGGGTTGCATCTGGCCGCTGACTCCCGGAGTCCTCACCGCGGGCGGCGAGCATCTGCGTAAGCCCACGGGGCGGATCTTCTGGGCGGGCACCGAGAGCGCCAAGCGGTGGTGCGGATACATGGACGGCGCCATCTCCGCGGGAGCGCGGGCTGCAAGCGAGGTCCAAACTTCGCTTGGCGCCTAGGCGCTTTGGATGGCGCTCAGGATCCAACGGCGCGTTTCGACTGGATCGATGACGGCATCGATCTCGAAATGGGCCGCCATGTTGACGGCCTTTCCTCGCTCGTAGAGTTGCTCCACCATGTGCTGAAACATCTTCTCGCGTGCTTCGGGATCGGCGACTGCATCGAGCTCTTTTCGAAACCCGAGCTTGACTGCCCCTTCGAGGCCCATGCCTCCGAACTCGCCAGTCGGCCAGGAGATCGTGAACGCTGGGGCTTTGAAGCTACCCCCTGCCATCGATTGGGCTCCGAGCCCGTAGCCTTTGCGAAGGACGATCGTGCAGAAGGGCACCTGCAAAGCGGCCCCCGCCGTGAAGAGCTTCGCGGCTTGTTTGACGAGCCCGGTCTCTTCGGCTTCCGGCCCGACCATGAACCCAGGCGTGTCGCACAAAAACACCAACGGAATGCCGAAGGTGCTGCACAGCCCCATGAAGGTGCTCGCCTTGTCCGCCGCCTCACCGTCGATGGCGCCTCCGAGGTGAGTGGGATTGTTGGCGATGATGCCGACGGACCTGCCCTCGACCCGACCGAGCGCGGTGACCATGCCCGTACCGAAGCCCCCCGTGAGCTCGAGCAGGGAACCGGCGTCGACCAGCGTCTCGATGACCGACCGCACGTCGTAAACACGGAGACGGTTTTCGGGGATCGCAGAGCGAAGCAGGCGCTGGTCCGAGCACTCCCAGTCGGAGAGATCGCCCTGCAAGAACGAGAGGTACTTCTTAGCCGCCGCGACCGCTTCGACATCGTCATCGACGAGCAGATCGATCACGCCATTGCGGTACTGCGACGCGGAAGGGCCGATGTCCTCGGGCGCGAACACGCCGAGCCCTCCGCCCTCGATCATCGCGGGGCCGCCCATCCCGATGTTCGAGGCTTTGGTCGCGATCACGACGTCGCAACACCCGAGAAGCGCGGCATTTCCCGCAAAGCAACGGCCCGAGTTGACGCCGACGAGCGGGACTTTCCCCGAAAGCTCGGCGAAATACTGAAATGCACGGCAATCGAGACCCGCGACGATGGCGTGGTCCGTGTCACCCGGGCGACCGCCCCCACCCTCCGAGAAGAGCACGACGGGAAGGCCTCGCTGCTCGGCAAGCTCGAACATGCGGTCTTTCTTGAGGTGATTCATGGTGCCCTGGGTGCCCGCAAGGACGGTGTAGTCGTAGGACATGACCGCGCACTGCGTGTTGACATCGCCGAAAAGCTCTCCGTT
This sequence comes from Myxococcales bacterium, assembly GCA_020351445.1. Taxonomy (GTDB): domain Bacteria; phylum Myxococcota_A; class Polyangia; order Polyangiales; family Houyiibacteriaceae; genus SG8-38. The sequence continues at coordinate 1,624,467 of CP070713.1, read as the reverse complement.
CACGCGGCCGATCCCCGCAACCATGCCGTCGGCTGGCGTGCGTTTCATCAGATCGTCGACCGAGCGTCGCCTCCGCTGAGCGGCGATCACCAACGCGCCGTACTCGACGAGTGTTCCCTGATCGACAAGGTCCGCGATGTTCTCCCGTGCGGTGCGTTGCCCGGTTTTGCGCCGCTTGGCCACCGCGTCCGGCCTGTTCTCGTCGAGCCCAAACGCATGCCGCTCGTTCACCTCAGCGAGGTCGGCGCGAACTTCGTCGAGTGGAGCTACGTCGTCGTCGTGAACCATCGCGTCCACATGGTCTACAGCCTCGAGCACGACGAGGGTCTCGCCGGCCGCGACCATCCCGTCCGGCCGCACGAGGACCTGCCTCACGATCCCACTCCGTTCGGCAGCAACGATGTGCTCCATCTTCATCGCCTCGAGGATCAACAGCGTCTGACCCGCCGCCACTTTCTGACCCAACTCCGTTCGAACACTCACGACCAGAGCCCCCATCGGCGCACAAACCTGAAAGCGATCACTCACCCGCCTCGTGTTAGCAGCTTCTGCCACCAAATTAACCCTTTCAAAAAGGGGACTGTCCCCTTTTTGAAAGGGTTAATGGTGTAGGGTGGGGGGATGGAGCGGGCTGAGAGGAATGTTCGGTTGGGGGTGACCTTGCCGGTGGGGGGGGCGGATAAGGCTGTGGAGGTTGGGCGGGTGGCTCGGGGGTTGGGCTATGAAGAGATTTGGATGGCGGAGGTGAATGGGGGGGACTCGTATGCGCTTGCGGGGGCGGTTGCGCAGGGGGTGCCTGGGGTGCCAATCGGGACGGCGGTCGTTCCTGCGCAGACGCGGACGCCGATGATGCATGCGATGGCGGCGATGACGCTCAGTCAGCTGACCGATGGCAACTTCATTCTTGGGATTGGGCTTTCGTCTCCAAACATCGTTCGGGATTGGGCGGGACAGCCGTATGACCAACCGCTCACGCGCATGCGCGAGCACATCGAGGTGTTGCGTCAGATGCTGAGCGGGCAGAAGACGACCTATGAAGGGAAGACGCTGTCGGTGAAGAGCTTCCGGCTCGGTGGTCCGCCGGTTGGCCGCGTTCCGATCTATCTCGGGGCGCTCAACAAGAACATGCTGCGCCTCACCGGGGCGCTTTGCGACGGCGTCTGCCTCAACATGGTTCCGGAGTTCGCGCTTCCCCAGGTCCTCGGCGAGGTTCGCGCCGGTGCGGAAGAGGCCGGGCGTGACCCGAACGCCCTCGAAGTCGTCGCCCGGCTACACGTGGTGATGGCGGATGACCCGGCCATGGGGCGGAACCTGATTCGCACGGTGTTCGGTGCCTACGCGGCGACGCCCGGGTACAACAAGTGCTTCGAGTGGATCGGCTT
>CP070713.1:1618603-1622985 GCA_020351445.1 Myxococcales bacterium | reverse complement strand
GCGATCTTCGACGAGGCGCTGGCGGCCGATCCGTCGCACATGCGCACCGCACGGCAGTATGCCCTGAGCCTTCGTGCGCGCGACAGGTGGGAAGACGTCGTGTCGGTGTTCGTCCGCGCGGCCAAAGCGGCACGCACCCGCGAGGAGAAGGCAAGCGCGTGGTTGCAAGCGGCGCGTGTGCTGCGACGTCCGCTCGGGGATGTCGAGGGTGCGGCTGACGCATACCGCAAGGTCTTGAAGTTTTCGCCGACCGACGAAGAGGCACTGAGTGCATTGGTCCAACACTTCACCGACCTCGAGGCGTGGGACGACTTGGCAGAGATGTACGAGAGCGCGCTTCGTTCCCGGCAGAAGCTCGAAGCCGAAAAGGGAATGCTGCTCCAGCTCGCGATGGTCCATTGGCGCTTTCGGGATGACACAGAGTCCGCGGAGCCGTTCTTTGCGCGTCTTCGCAAGATCGACGCGGCCCATCCCGGTATGCTGGACTTCTACCGCGCGCGGATCGAGGACGACGATCCGAACGGGCGTTTGCTCACGATCCTCGGGGACGCGCTTCGCGCAGCGACCGATTCCGAACGGCAGCTCGTGCTCGCGCGAGAGCTCGGACATCGGGCGCAAAAAGCGGACCGGCCGGAGCGTGCCTTAGAGGCCTGGAAGCTCGTCGAGCGGTTGGCGCCCGGTGATCTCGATGCGCGCGCTGCGCTTCAGCAGCTCTACCAGAGTAGTGGGAAGTGGAACGCGCTGTCCGAGTCGATTCGCGGCGAGATCGAGGCCCTGTCGACCGATGCCAAAGAGGAGAAGCTCCAGCTGCTCCGCGATCTGATTCCGATCTACCGGGACGCGCTCCAGCTGGATTCGATGCTCATCCAAGTCTATGGCGAGATTCTGGCGCTCTCCCCGTACGACACCGAGGCGTTGACTTCGCTGTCGCAGCTCTACGAAAGCACCGGGCGATGGAACGAGCTCATCCACGTTCTCGATCGGCAGGCCGAGGTCGCCGCCGACCCCGAGGAGAAGGTCGAGCTCTATCTGCGTATCGCCGAGTTGTGGATCGAGCGATTTGGTAATTCGAATCAGGCGACGGAGCCACTCGAGCGTGTGATTCGGCTCCAGCCGGGTCGCACCGACGCGTTGGCGCAGCTCAAGGACATCTATACGAAGAAACGCAAGTGGGAGGCGCTCTTCGGAGTGCTGGGCCGCGAAGCGGAGCTTGCGAGCGACCCCGCTGCGCGCCTCGACAAGAAGGTCGAGATGGCGGAGCTCTGCACGGAGCGCCTTCATCAGAACACCGTTGCCATCAGGCTCTGGAAAGAGATCTTGGCCGAGGCGCCCGATAGCACGAGGGCCTTCGACACCCTCGAAAATCTGGCCGAGCGCGAGAAGGATTGGGAGACCCTAGCCAGCGTCTTGCACAAGCGCGCCGAGCTTGCGGCAAGCGATGCCGAGCAGCTCGATCAACTCCAACGTCTCGGGGTGGTCCTCATGGAGCGGCTCGCGCGTCCGGCCGACGCCATCTCGGTGTGGGAACGCGTGCTGGAGCTCGACTCCAAGAACAGCCGGGTTCGGCGGATGCTGAAAGATGCCTACGTTGCCGCGCGGGATTGGGAATCCCTGGAGGCGCTCTATAGCGAAAGCAACGACTGGGCGGGTTTCGCCGAGGTGGTCGGTCAGGCGGCGGAGCGCGTGGACGAGCCGGAGTCGATCGTCGACCTCAGCCTTCGCGTGGCGGAGGTGTACCGCGAGCGCCTCGGAGAGCCGCACCGAGCGGTCCGTTACTACGAACGCGCCCTAGGTGCCGATCCGACCAATGTCGAGGCCGCCAAGGGGCTCGTGCCGATCTACGAGAAGGATCGCAAGTGGCCGGAGTACGCGAACGCGCTCGAAATCGTGGTTTCGGGCTCCGGCCCGGACGAGGATCTCGACGTGCGTCTGAACCGGGTGGGGTCGCTCCGCAGCGTCTACCTGAATCGGCTCGGTAATCCGGAGGCGTCGCTCGGCTGGGCGACTCGCGCGTATCTGCTGGCGCCCTCCGTTCCCGAAGTCGTGGCCGGCCTCGAGGAGTCCGCAGAGGCGGCGGGCGCGTACGAGGATCTGGTCGCGCTCTTCCGCGACCGATTGGACAACGCGTCCGTTCCCGATGCCGAGCGCCTCGACTTGCAGCGGCGAATCGCTGCCATTGCGGGTGAACGGCTTGGCGAATCCCTGGAATCGATTCGGCAGCTCGAGGCGATCCTCGAAGTCAAACCCGACGATGCCGAGGCGATGGCCGTGCTCGACCGACTGTACCGGGCCGAACGTCGATTCGCCGACCTGCGTTCCCTCTACGAGCGACGCCTTCGCAATGTGGTCGACCCCGCCGAGGAATGGGTTCTTCTCAACGAGGTGGCACAGGTCGAAGAGGAGTTGCTTGGAGACCTTCCTGCGGCGGCGGAGCGCCACTGGAAGATCCTCGAAAACAACCCCCACGACCTGGACGCGCTGCGGGCGGTCGAGCGCCTTTCGCAGCAGCTCAAGCAGTGGGACCGTTTGGACGCCGCGCTCGAACGGCGTCTGCAATCGAAGGTGGGCGATGATGATCGGCTTTCGGTCTATCTGCAGCTCGCAGACCTCAGGCGAATCTACCTCGAGGATCCGCCTGGGGCCCTCGAGTGCTACCGCAACGCGCTGGCGCTCGACGGTCGAAACGAAGTCGCCATCACGGGCCTCGAAGCGCTATCCGCCGAAGGCGGGGGCGTCGGGGTCGAAGCGATCGATCTCCTCGAGCCCGCGTATGCCAGGCGCGGTCATTTCGATAAGCTTGCGGGGCTGCTTCAAAAGCGCCTCGATCAAACTCAAGATAGCGAGGAGCGGCGCACGTTGAGGCTGCGCCTGGCAGATCTGTCAGCCTCGGAGCTCGGCGACGCCGCGGGTGCCTACGGGGCGCTCGAGTCTGCCTTCATCGACAATCCCAACGACTTGGATCTCCTCGATCGCTTGGGGGGAGTGGCCGAGGCAGCCGACCGGCACGAGGCTTTCGCCAAGGCACTGGTGAGCGTGATCGATGCCGGTGAGGTCAATGCCGAAGTCGAGCCGGTTTTGTGCCGGCGTGCCGCGGAGATCTACGATGTGGTCCTGGGCGTTCCCGAGGATGCAGCGCGTTTCCACCGCCGCGTTCTGGGGGCCGAGCCGAACGATGCGGTCGCGTTTGCGGCGTTGAAGCAGCTCTACACCAAGCACGAGCAGTGGGACGACCTCCGTGCGCTCTACCAAGGGCGCATCGAGGCGACGACGGACGCGGGCGCAAAGCTCGATCTGCTATTGCAGTTGTGCTTCCTCTTCGAGGAGATTCTCGACGAGCCCAAACACGCGATTTCGAGTTACGAGCAAGCGCTCGAGCTCGACCCGACGCACACGCCATCGCGTCGCGCGCTACAGCGGTTGTATGGCCGTCTCAAGCGTTGGCCGGAGCTCGCCGAGCTTCTTCGGCGCGATCTCGACGAGGCGACCGGCCAGGAGGCCGTCGATCTCGCGTACGAGCTGGCCACCATCTACGAAATCCGCTTGGATCGCGTCGTCGACGCGGTCGATCACTACGAGCTCATCTTAGAGTCGAGCCCAACGCATCTGCGCGCGCAGGAGGGGCTCCAACGGCTCATGGAGAATCGACAGGAACGGCAGCGCGTGGCCTCGATCCTCGAGCCGATTTTCGACTCCCAAGGCGCATGGGGCGAGCTCGCGAAGGTCCTCGAGGTTCAGCTCGAGGACCTCACCGATCCGGCTTCCCGCGCCGCTCATTTGAGCCGCATTGGCGAGCTGAGCGAAACCAAGCTTCACGACGACGAAGTCGCGTTCGACGCGTATGCGCGTGCGGTGCGCGAGGACGTCGCCGATGGAAGCGCGCGTTCGGACTTGGCAAGGCTGGCCTCGAAGCTCGGTCGCCACCGGCAGCGCGCAGAGCTGCTCGAGGGCGGGCTAGCCGCCGTGGGTGACGACTTCGTCAAGACCGAGCTTCTCCTGGAGCTGGCAGAGCTTTGGGACGTGTCCGAGCCTGAGCCTGAGCAGGCGGAGCGTATTTATCAGCAGCTCATCCGCTTCGAGCGGGACAATCCAGAGATCGTCCTGAAGGCCTCGCGCGCCCTCGAGCGGATTCACCTCGCCGGTGAGGATCACACCGCGCTTGCCCAAGACCTTCGGCGCCAGATTCAGTTCGAAGAAGACGAAGCACGGCGGGACGAGCTCTTCCCGAGGCTTGCCGATCTTCTCGAAGGCAAGCTGCACGATCCCGACGGCGCGATCGAGGTACATCGGGAGCGCTTGGGGCTCGATCCCACCAATGCCGATGCGCTCTCTTCCCTCGAGCGCCTCTACGAGCAACGAGGACGTTGGGCGCAGCTTGTCGAAGT
>CP070713.1:1615263-1618503 GCA_020351445.1 Myxococcales bacterium | reverse complement strand
CAAAAATGAATGCTTTTTCGCCCTTCACTGGTACTAACCCATGGGATGCCACATAGCGCTCTTCACCCTTCCTTTTCACGGTCCTCGTCAAACGCGCTTTTCACCGTTCTCGGGGCACGGCTTTTTCGCTGGAGGCTCGTCCCGTTTCAACGAGGCTGTGGCGCAAGCGGTGTTCGACTTCCGCATCTTGCTTCGTTGGCTTCGCCGCGAACAGGGGGTCGCGCAAGTCGGCGTCACGGGGCTCAGCCTGGGCGGCTTCATCTCGGCCATGCTTGCAAGCGTCGAAAAGGGCCTTGCCTTCGCGCTTCCCAACGTGCCGATCATCAGCGTCGCGGATCTGGTGTTGGAGTGGCAGCCTATCGGCGCACTCATGCGCGCGGCTCTTGTGACGACGGGACTCACGCCTGCCGATGCGCGGCGTCTCGTCGCGGTGAGCTGCCCACTGACCTATCCTCCGGTACTTCCACCCGAGCGTTTGATGATCGTCGGCGGCGCAGGCGACCGCCTCGCTCCGCCCAAGCATTCTCGACTGCTTTGGGACCACTGGGAGCGGTGTAGAATTTACTGGTTTCCAGGCAGCCACAGCATCCACCTCGACCGCGGCAAGTACCTCACCGAGATGGCCCGCTTCATGATGGGCCTCGGGTTTTTACCGCAAGGCGGCGCGCGATGATCCCAGTCTCGAATCTCGATGCAGCGATGCTCTATGCAGAGACGGCCGAAATGCCCATGCACACTCTGGGCGTTCTGATCCTCGAACGCACGGATGTTGCAGGCGCAGGGTCCCCATTCGAAATTGTGCGCAAGCTCTTTGCCGAGCGAATTCATCTAGTCCCACCCTTCCGTCGCCGTCTCGTGCAGGGTCCGATGCAGATCGGCGACCCGCATTGGATTGAAGACCCCGCGTTCGACCTAGACCAGCATCTCGTGCGGGTCGTGCTGCCATCTCCCGGAGGCATGCGTGAGCTCCGGGACTTCGTGGGTGCGTTTGCGGGCAGCCGTCTGGATCGAAACCGGCCCCTGTGGAAGGCAGCGCTCGTGGAGGGGCTCGACCACGATCGACTCTCGCTCGTCATGAAGATCCATCACGCGGCGATGGACGGAGGCCGCGCAGCGGCCATCGCGGGAGAGCTTTTGGACGACGCACCGGAGGGCCGACCGACTCCCTCACCCAATGCGCCTTGGGTGCCGGATCGCGAGCCGAGCATCCCATGGCTCGCGGCGGATACGATTCGCACCCTCCTAGGCAAGCCTCGCCGCGCGGCGGAGGCGGCTGGGCGTGTGGCCTCGGCCGTTCGAGCGCGAGGCACTTCGGATCCGCATCCCTCGCCAGCAATCGAGGCTTTGGAGAAGAAGCCGTTGTTCGATGCGCCGCCGACGCCGTTCAATCGCGCGCTCACGCCCACGCGTTCGGTCGGGCTGGCCGACGTGTCGTTCGAGGACGTCAAAGCCATAAAGAAGGCCTTCGGAACGACCGTCAACGACGTCGTGCTTGCCGCATGCTGCGCGAGCCTGCGATCGTGGCTCGAGACCCACGGCGGCCTTCCTTCGCGACCGCTGGTCGCAACCGTCCCCGTGTCGGTGCGGCAAGAAGGCGATCGAGCGGGCAACCGTGTGTCGGTGATTCGCGTCCACCTACCGATCCACGTCGAGGACAGCATCGGCCGCCTCCTGGCGATCCACGAGGAAACGGAGCGCCAGAAAAACCGGCATCGTGGCAAAGGCGGCGGCGACGTCCTCAAAAACTTCGCCGACATCGTCACGAACGTCACCGTCCCCTGGATCCTGACCCATCTGATGAGCCTTTACTCCTCGCGCCACCTGGCTGACCGGGTTCCGCCTCTGTGGAACCTCGTGATCTCGAACATCGCCGGCCCGGCAGTTCCCCTCTACACCACCGGCGCGCGCCTCACCCATCTTTTCCCACTCGGCCCGGTGCAGCAGGGATCCGGGCTCAACATCACCGTGATGAGCGTCGTCGACCGGCTTTGCTTCGGGGCGCTGGCATGCACCGATCTGGTTCCCAACGTGCAAGACATAGCAGCCGGCTTCGTCGACGAGATCGAACGACTCAGAAGCTCTATCGAACGCGCCAAAAAGTAAGCCTTTGGAAGGGCTGGGTCTCGCGAATCGGGGCGTTCTCTCTCGGGACCCGAGCCAATCGCGCGAATAAGCCGTAGGCGTTGAGCGCGCCAGTCACGGCCAAGCTCGGGACGAAAGCCCGAAGCGAGGGCGCTGCAGTTTTGGTGTCTGCCAAAACTATGCCTTGCCCTCCGGTAGCGAGTCACATGCTGACCAATTTTGTCACTGGCTGTCACCCGTTGGCACTGAAAGTCACACGCGAAAGATCGCCCCTTTGGGGACCGGACGAAGAAAGTTGCGTCCCCAGGACAACTTTTTGGGGGGCAAAACCGATAACAGAGATGGGCGGATCGGTGCATTGGCGACGAACAGCCCGGAGAGGCGACGGTTGACCAACACAGATCACGATCGATTCCAGGGAGAGACGGACGGGCCAATCTGGCTCACCTACGAGCAGGCAGCACGGTACGCCGGGTGGTCGGTGGGACACCTGCGCAATCTGGTGAGTGCGGGCCAGGTTCCCGTCTACGGCGTACGAAGGCGACGTCGATTTCGCCGGGATATGTTAGACCTGTTTCTGACAGATCCGGACATGGCGATGCGGCGATTTTCCGCAGAAGGGAACTCATCGCATGGCCGTTAGAAAGGTTGCCAAGAAATGGCAATACGACTTCAGAGCTCGAGGCAAGCGCTATCGCAAGTCTGGTTTTCGAACCAAGGCGCAAGCGCTTGCCGCAGAGAAACGCGCGCAGGAGGACGCGATGTCCGACCGCAGGCGCATGACCCTGGCCGCCGCGTACGAAATGTACATGGAGGCTGGTCGACGACGCATGAAACCGCTTGCCCGAGACCACTGGGAGCGACGGTGGCCTCTGATCGAACCCGTACTCGGGCATCTCTATCTCGACGAGATCAAGACGCTCGAAATGGACAGGCTCAAGCAATCGCTCCCGGCGCACTACGCGCCGGCTACGGTCAATCACCACCTCGCGCTCGTGCGGGCCGTGCTCCGGTTCGCCTTGACGCGCGAGCTCATCGACACGATCCCTCACGTTCCAACGGAGAGGGTGATTCGCAAGCAGCCCAAGTGGTACACGGAGCAGGAGCGCGATCGGCTCCTCGGCGGCATGTACGAGATGCAGCCACGCTGGTACTGCT
>CP070713.1:1609478-1615163 GCA_020351445.1 Myxococcales bacterium | reverse complement strand
CCGGAGTCGAGGCCGAACCACCATTGATCGCCGAGCCACCCGCCCCTGCGGTGTCGGCGATGGACTTCGACAGGGCCAAGCTCGAGCTCGCCCGGGAGCAAGTCTTGCGGACGCGCAACTGGTTTCTGGCGACTGGGGCGGTGTTCGGTCTGGGGTGGGTCCTTCTTGGCGCGGGGATGCCGCAATGCGAAACGATCAACGGTGTTGAAGAGTGCACGACGAGGGGCGGAAGGCTCCGCAATTCCGGAGCTGCCTTGGTCACCTTCGGCTCCATTGCGCTAATCGCAACCAGCATCACGTTCGGTGTTCGCAGCGGGCAAAGGAAGCGGCTCGAGCACCAGACACTCCAGCGCTTGACCGAAGGCGGCCTAACCCTCCCGCCCCTATCGTTCGAGACATACCGACTCATCGACGCCCAAGACCGAAGCGCGAGGGCGCGCAATGGGCTGATCGGGAGCGCTGCCACGTTTAGCGTCGGTTGGATCTTCCTGGGCTTGGCGACTCCCCGCTGCGAAGCGGGAAACAATGGGCTGCAGTGCACGAATCCCGGCTACGCACACTTGGCAGCCGGACTCACCCTGACCGCGACCGGAATGATCGGCATGATCGTGAGCGGCGCTCTGCTGGGCGTTCGCAAAAGCAAGGCGAGGGGGCTCGAACACTCGATTGGGCAGCGCCGAGGCGCCCGACTTCGTTGGGACCCGTCGTCCGGTTCGTTCGTGTTCTGAAGTCTTGCTTCCGACTCCACCATTCGAAGGTGGGTGAGCCCTCGCGCGTTTTGTGCCATCTTGCCGGCTGCCCGATGCCTCCCAAGACCCGATTCGAGCTCGCCGAAGTGCTGAGATTGATGGCCCGAGCGGTCCGGGGTCGGATCTCGATTCCACTGTCGCTCGTTCGGAGTCGCTTGGCAGACCTATCCGACAAGGTTGCCATCGAAATCGAGCCGGCGAGCCCTGGTCTACGGATTCAGGGCGAAGCACACGCGCTTGGCGCCCCAATTGGGTTCACGGCTCGCATCGACGCGGAGGGTGTACGGGTCGATGGCCAGCAGCGAACGGTTCACGTCCATTTGAGCGAAGTCGCGCTTTCGACCGACCACGATGCGCCCGGGCCACTGGCCGACGCGATCCGCCGCGGGATGATCGACACCGATAACCCCGCGACCTTGATCGGCAACATGATCTCGCTTCCCGACATGATCGTCGAAGCGGCGGGTCGAGACGTTGTCCTCGATCTGATGAAGGTGCCGGCAATCGAGCGCGACGAGATGCTGCGCGCGGCCTTCGCTGCGGCAACGAGCTATCTTTGCGTCACGAATATCCGTATTTCCGACGACGCGATCGAGCTTCAGCTCGGGCTTTTGCCGGGCGGCGTGAAGGAGGCGGCGTTGAGCACGGCGCGCGCGGCTTTGACGCCGGCGGTGCGGTTCTTGTGGCCGGAAGGAACGAAACGGTGAGTGGGCTAGGAAGCCTCAACCCGTTGAGCCGGGCGTCCTTCGCTTCGCGCGAGCAGGAGTTTCACGAAATCGCGATTCGCGGAGTCGACGGGTACGACAACTTCGGCGACCCGAGCTACCTCGAAGGGCTCCGGCGACTTCTCTACTCCTACGACCATGAGGCACGCTTTCACGCGATGGGGAAGATGACCGCGGTTTATCAAACGGTGGGCCTGCTCGCCGGCCGATTGCACACCGAGCGCTGGTTTGAGATGCGGCCCGACTCCGCCAACATCGCGATCGAGCGGCCGATCATCATCACCGGCATGGTGCGCACCGGGAGCACCGCCCTGCACTACCTGATGGGTGCTAACCCGGACATGCAGTGTTTGCAGTACTGGCTGGCGCTTCATCCGCAGCCCCGTCCTCCCCGGAGTACCTGGGAGGCCGCCACCGATTTCCAGCACGCCCGCATCGAGCTCGACATGATGTACCAGGCTGGCAAGAGCATGCTCGAAGCGATCCACTTCATGATGCCCGATGGCCCAGACGAATCCGGACGCGTGCTGGGGCAGAACTTCAGCGACGACCGCTTCGAGGTCGTGACCACGGTGCCGACCTACTCCGACTGGTACATCAACACGATTCACCGCGAGACGTACCAGCGGCACAAGCGCATCATGCAGCTCATCGGCTCCTACGAGCCGGACAAGCGCTGGCTCCTCAAGTACCCGGTGCACATGCGCAATCTGGATGCCCTGCTCGAAGCATATCCCGACGCTTGCGTCATTTGGACGCATCGGGATCCGGCCGATGTCTTGCCCTCGTACGTGAGCCTTTGCGCCCACTTCCGGTCGCTATTCGAGAAGGATGTCGATCGCCCGCGAATCGCGCTCGAGCAAAAAGAAGCCTGGGCGCGCGCCGTCGAAAACGGGATGCGGCTTCGCAAGGGGCGCGAGGATCAGTTTCACGACATCTACTTCAACGACTTCATGGCCGACCCCATCGGCGAGGTTGCCAAGGCCTACGAGCGTTTCAACCAACCATTTTCGGAGCGCGCGAAAGTCGCACTCAGCGCGTGGCGCGAAGCCCACAAACCAGGCCAGTTCGGCACGCACAACTATACCCGGGACGACTTCGGGCAATCGGCCGAGCAGGTCCACGAGCGCTACGCGGGATACCTCGAACAGTTCCCGCAAGTCCTCGAAAAGCGGGATAGGAGTGCGGCATGATCGAGCGCAGTGACGAAGAGCGGGCACTCATCGCAGAGGCCGAACGGCTCTTTCCGACGTCGACTCGATGCCTGACGTTCGATCCGGAGCTCAACTTCTGTGTCGGCAAGGCCAAGGGCAGTCACATTTGGGACGTGAGCGGCAACGAGTACATCGACTACCTACTAGGCTCGGGGCCGCACCTGCTCGGGCATGCGCATCCGGCAGTTCTCGAAGCCCTTCGGACTGTGCCCGAGGGCGGCACGTCGCACCTCATCATCAACGAGCATGCCGTGAAGCTCGGCCAGAAGATCGTCGAGCACGTGCCGTGCGCCGAGATGGTGAGCTTTCACAGCAGCGGAAGCGAAGCGACCTTCTTTGCGATGCGCCTGGCGCGCGTCTACCGCAAGCGCGACAAAATCCTCAAGTTCGAGGGTGGGTATCACGGGATGAACGACTACGCGATGATGAGCAATCAATGGACGATGGGCTCACCCCCGTATCCCAAAGCAGTCCCGAACACGCACGGCATCCCGCGCGCGCTGAACGGCCAAGTCCTGATCGCACCCTTCAACGACTTGGAGGCCACCGCCGCGATCATCTCGGAGCACGAGGACGAGCTTGCCGGCGTCATCATCGAGCCGGTACAGCGGACGTTTGAGCCCAAACCAGGTTTCCTAAAAGGCATACGCGAGGTGACCGCCAACTTCGACATTCCGCTGATTTTCGATGAGGTCGTCACGGGCTTCCGCATGGGCCTGGGAGGCGCGCAAGCTGCGTACGGGATCACGCCGGACCTCTGCGCCATTGGGAAGGCGATCAGTGGCGGTCTTCCGCTTGGCGTGCTTTGCGGGCGACAGGACATCATGGCGATCGCGAATCCGAAGCGCAGGCTTCAAATGCTGCCGTACTCGATGCAAACCGGGACATTCTCCTCGAATCCGGTTTGTACCAGCGTGGCCTTGGCGCTCATCGCAGAGCTCGAAAAGCCCGGCGTGTACGAGCGCTTGGAGGAGGTCGGAACGAGGGTTCGGGATGGCCTCCGCAACGCGATCGCGGATTCGGGCATCGAGGCCTGCGTGACGGGCGTGCCGAGCGTATTCGAGATCTGGTTCACGAAAGACGCGCCCTTCGATCACCGCTCGGCCAAGGAGTCGGACTTCTACAAGAACATTCGCTTCTCCGACCTGCTGCTTCAGCAGGGCGTGCTCAAGGCCGCCGAGAAGTTCTTCATTTCAGCGGTTCACACCGATGAAGACATCGAGCGCACGATCGAGGCGTTTCACGTCTCGCTCGACCAGCTCGCGAAGGAGATCTCATGAAGCGGGCTCTCGTGACAGGCGCATGCGGAAACATCGGCGCCAACGTCGTCGATGTGCTCGTGCAGCGCGGTTACTCGGTGCGAGGAGTCGATCTCGACACGTCGGTGGGGCGAGCACACGGAGCGCGCTGGGGTGATCGCGTCGAGATGCGATTTGGGAGTATCTGTAACGACGGGCTGGTCCGCGACGTCGTCAGCGGCATGGATCACGTGATCCATCTGGCTGCAATGGTCCCGCCTGCCACCGACGTCGATCAGGCGGCCGGCTATGCCGTCAACGTCGTCGCAACTCGTTCGATCATCGCTGCTTGCGAGGCGCAGACAAAACCTCCCCGCCTGACATTCACCTCCACCGCGGCGATCTGGGGACGCAACGACGAGGTTGATCGCCCGCGGCGTGCAAGCGAAGAGATATCTCCAAGCGACAACTACTCCCGACAAAAAGCGGAGTGCGAGGCGATGCTTCGGGCGTCGAGCCTCGATACCGTCATCTTTCGAATAGCCATGACGCCACCGGTTTCGCCGGGCGCGCTCTCCCCGTTCGTGTTCGACATGCACCCCGACATGCGTGTCGAGTTCACGCACCCGAAGGACCAGGCACTCGGCATCGTCAACTCGCTCGTCGTCGACGAGATCATCGGCCGGACGCTTTGCCTCGGCGGGGGTGAGCGCAATCGCTACCGGTACCGCGAATTCATGAATATGGCGTTTGGCGCGATGGGGTTTCCCCCACTGCCGAGGTCGGCGTTCGGTGACGCAATGTTTCTGACCGACTGGGTGGATTCCGAAGAGTCCCAAGCGATTCTCGACTATCAACGGCGCGACGCCTCCACGTACTTCGAAGAAGTGAGCGCAGGGCTCGGCGCGGCGCGGCATCTGATGAAGCGGATCGGGCCGGCGCTCACGCCGGTCATCCTCGCGCACTCGCGGCACCACGCGTTGGTCGAGGGCAAGAAACCGCGCCTGCCCGACGCGTATCGCGCGATTACGACCGTTCGTCGCGCGCTCAAAGCCGCGAAGAGCTACTTGTAGGGAGAAAATGATGGAGACGAGCAATCGCGTGCTGGACGCAGTACTGAAAGACTTCTCCCTGCCGCACGTCGAAGAACGGCTGCCGCGAGATTTCTTCTACCAGCTCGGTCTCAAGTTTCCGCACCAATACGCGATTGCGTGTCGGGACGTCGCCGACTGCGTACGCCGCGCCGAAACCCTGGGCGCGGGCCCGTTCCTGCACGGCACCATTCCGGCTCCCAACTGGATCGAACGCGGCGAGCGGATCAAAGTGTGCAAACTCGAGGTCGCGCTCGGATACGCCGGCGACAGGCAAGTCGAATTCCTCGGACCGGGTCAAGGCACCGAGCACTATGCGCGTGCCCTTCGCGACACCGACATCGCCTTCCACCACGTCGGCATTTATCAGCGCGGCATGAAGGAGCTCGCAACGAGGATCACAAACGCTGGCTACCCCGAAGTCGTCCGAGGAGGCTTGTCGTTCGGCAAAGCTCTCTCCTTCGACTTCCGCTACTTCGACTCCCGCGCCGACCACGGGATCTACCTCGAAGTCCAAGACTTCAGCATTCTGGGCCGGGAGCTCAATCTAGAACCCCTGATTCGCGCCTACTCCAGAGTGAGGGACACGCTCCCCCTCAGCCGTCACTCCTGACGACGTAAAGAACTATCGCTGCAAGCAGACACACGGATGCCACAACATCTCCGAT
>CP070713.1:1605065-1609378 GCA_020351445.1 Myxococcales bacterium | reverse complement strand
GCGCCTACACCGAGATGGAACCTTTGCGAAAGTCGGTGCTCCCGATGTGCACGTTGATCACCACCGGCTTACCCGAAGCAGCGAGCGCCTTGGCCTCGTCCAAGGTGGCGTCGATTTGAGAAGGGTCGTCCAGAAGAAGCCCGGCCGCGCCGTAGCCTTGCCCCACCGCGTGATAAGCGGATCGGTTCAGCACCGTCCCGACGTCGGTGCCCATCATCGGGATCTGCTCGCGGGCGATCTGCGCCCAGGACCCGTCGGTCCCGATCACCGCGATGGGCGCAAGCCCGTGCCGAACGCAGGTATCCATCTCCGCGAGGCTGTAGGCGCTAGAGCCATCGCCGTAGATCAACCAGACCTCCTTGCCGGGCCGCACCAATGACGCCCCGACCGCAAAACCGCCCCCAACGCCCAAGGTTCCAAAAACCCCCGGGTCGAGCCACGAGAGAGGGTTGCGCGGCCGCAAGATGTACGATGCAGTTGCGACGAAGTCTCCCCCGTCGACGACCAGCACTGCGTCGTCGGCCATCTTTTCTTCGACGCGTTGGAAGAGTTGCAGAGGGTTGACCAGATCGGCGGAAGCCTTCGCCTGTTCGTTGATCTCCTCATCGCGCTGGAGCTCACGGGCGCGAAGCGTATCAAACCAATGGCTCCAAGGGCCGAGCCCCCCACCTGCTGCTCTAGCGAGCTCTTTCAGAAACTCGCCGGCATGCATGTGAACCGGAATCTCGGGACGGCGGTTCTTTCGCATCTCGCTCGAGCTGAGGTTGGCCGCAACGAGCGTCGCGCGGTTCGAGATGCTTCGCCCGTACCCCATCCGGAAGTCGAACGGAAAGCCTGCCACGATCACCAGGTCGGCTTCCTTGAGCGCAGCACCTCGCTTGTGTCGAAACTGGATGTCGCTGTATCGGCCGAGCAGGCCTCGCGCCATGCCTGCGAGCCAGGTCGGCACTCCTAGGGCATGTACCGCGTCCGCAATCGGAGCGGGCTCGCGACAGTTGACCAGCGTCTGGCTTCCGATCACCAGCGCCGGCCGCTCCGCCTTTCGCAGCAGCGACGCGACTTTGTCGATGTGCGGGCTCTTGCTGCTTGGTTTGGGTGGCAGCGAGTCGCGGATCGGTGGCACGATGCTCACGTGGGGCTGATGAAACTGCCGGTATAAATGACCGCGCATGTAGAGCTCGAGCGCTTTGGAGCCGAGGTTCTTCCCGTCCTTGATCCCGCTCTCTTTCATAAACATCTCTCGGACCATGTCTTCGGGGTAGAGCACGTCGATCGGCACCTCGATGAAGACGGGCCCGGGAACGCCGTCCTGCGTGAGATCCAAGGCCTTTTCGACGGTCGGTCGGATGCTGTTGACCTTCTTGATCGAGACCGCCCATTTTGTGATCGGCTCCATCAACGAAATTTGGTCGATGTCCTGCAGTGCGCCGCGGCCTTTGAGCAGCGTCGCCGCGGCGCCACCGAAGATCAGCAGGGGGGATTGCGCAAGCTGTGCGTTCTTCACGGCCGTGATCGTGTTCGTCACACCTGGACCGGCGGTCACCGCTGCGACACCTGGGACGCCGGTCATGCGGGCCACCGCGTCTGCTGCAAAGACAGCACTCACCTCATCCCGGACGTCGACGACCTTGATGTCGTTGGCCTCTGCGCCGATGAGAATGGGCGAGATGTGTCCGCCGCACAGCGTGAACAGTTGCCTCACGCCGCGGGACGCCAGGACCCGTCCAATGATCGCACCGCCGTCGTCTGCCATTACTTGCTCCCAACTCCCTCGAGTACGTGTCGCTCGAGCACGAAACAGGTGAACGTCCCTTCAAATACCCTTTCGGAGTTCACGGTCGCTTCCACACGAACCTCGTGCTTGCGGCCGCCCGCTCCGACAGCGCGCGCGATCGCGATCAGATGATCACCCAGGCGGACCGGCTTGAGGAAGCGGGCCTGGGCCGCCCCCAGCACCACGTTCGGGTCGTTGACCGCCAGCATGGCGGCGTAATCGGCGAGCCCGAACACGAAGCCGCCATGTACCAGCCCTTGCGCGTCCACGATCATCGAATCGGTCGCCTCGAGGGTCACACGCGCGGAGCCCTCGCCCAGCTCAACCAAAGTGCCGCAAAAGCGAGGATCGGCTGCAAGGTGCGTTCTCGGCTCCATAGCCAGGCACGATTACACGACCCGGGGCTCTAGAAAAGCAGGCTCCCGCGCCGTGGGGGCCTTTATCACTTGCCGTTTGGGCGTTCGGGTGTCTAATAGATGACCAAATCACGGTGAGACGGAGGGTCATGTGAACGAGCTTGCGCGTTACCTCATGGAAAACGCTTACATCGACTTCCAGGGCGGAATCACAATCGAGGAAGTCCGGAAGTTCTTGCGCGATGAAGACAGCCGCGAGTCGAGGGCCCTCCTGTCCAGGCTGATCGAGGACAACGGAATGGATGACCTCATGGTGACCATTGCCGATTGCCTGAAGGAATACATCCGAACGGGAATCAATGAGGACATCGTTCGGGCGCAGCTCATCACCTACAGCGAGTCGTAGCACCGCGGCGTCGCCCTGGATCTCTGCTACGATTGGCTTCTCCATGCGCTGGATGGCACTGTGCGTTTCGTTGGTTTTCGCGTTGCTCGGATGTGAGCGCTCGACCGAAGCCGACAGCGGCCCCAAACAGGGCTCCTCGACGGTCAAGCCCGCTCCCAAATCGTCGAAGGAGCCGATTCGGAGCTTGCCCCAGGTGGACACGAGCGCTCTCGACGAGTTTTCCGAGAGCATCTGGATCGACATGGTGAACGAGCTCCTGTCGCCGTGTGGCGAGCCGGTGAGCGTCGCCCGGTGCATTGCCGAGAGCCGGAAGTGCAAGAAGTGTGTGCCTGCGGCGCGGTATGTTGCCCGGCTCGTCGATGACGGCTATTCGCGCGACGAGGTTCGTGAGGTCTACAGGGTTCGCTATGGCGAGGACACCAAGGTCGAAAAACTCACGGTCCGCGACTCGCCGCTTCGGGGCTCACCAATGGCGCCGGTCACGATTTACGAGTTCAGCGACTTTCAGTGCCCGCACTGCAAGATGGCTGCACCGCAGCTCAAGAAGATCGTCGAGGAGTCGAACGGGAAGGTGAAGCTGGTCTTCAAGCAATATCCTCTTCCCGCACACCCGAAGGCTCGAGAAGCAGCCAAGGCGTCTATCGCGGCCCATAAGCAGGGTAAGTTCTGGGAGATGCACGACCTGCTCTTCGAGAACCAGAACAGGCTATCGACCGCCAATTTGAACGACTACGCCAAGCAGATCGGCCTCGATGTGAAGCGCTTCAAAGCCGATATGGCGTCCAAAGAGACCGAGACGAAAATCGAGGCCGACGTGGCCGAGGGGCGCGCAGCCGGCGTGGATTCGACCCCGTCGATTTACGTGAACGATCGTCGCTTCGTGTTCGCACCGGACCAGCTGAGCCCCTATGTACGTGAAGAGCTCGACCAGTGAATCACAGTGAATCCTTTGAATCTTGGGCGCGGGGTTCGCGTCGAAGCCAGATGAAGATGCTGCTCTGCGGGTTGGCGGTTCTGCTCGTCGCGTCGGCCGCCAGCGCGCTCGCTCCCGGTGACGACCCCCCCGCGATCGACATGCCTGACCAGGCTGGCAAGAAGGTGGACCTGAACGAGCTCAAAGGGAAGGTCGTCCTGATCGACTTCTGGGCATCGTGGTGCGGCCCCTGCAAGCAGGAAATGCCAGTTCTCGAGGCGCTCCACAAGAAGTACGCCAAGGAGGGGCTCGTGATCGTCGGCGTCAACATCGACAACAATGCCAAGAAGATGAACAACTTCTTGAGGGGCACCCCAGCGAGCTTCCGCATCGTCCACGACCGCAAGCTGGCCGTCGCTTCCAAGTACGAACCCGAAACGATGCCCTCGTCCTACTTCATCGCAAGAGATGGGAAGATTCGGTATGTGCACGAGGGCTTTCGAAAGAAGGACGCCCCCGAAATCGAGAACCGAATCAAGACGCTCCTAGCGGAAACCGCAGACCCCAAGTAACTGCACCACCGGAGAACGGCTCGCGACGGGCGTCCCGGGGCTCGGCGGAACACGACGCGGGGTTGTGTCGAACGGCTCGGCTTGCAAAGGTGGCCGGATTCACTGCGGAGGTTGGGCCACGCAAGCCTCGCCTCGGCGCTCGCGCCCAATCGGAGCGCCTTGCTGTCTTGCCGATTGTCACTTGCGACGTCGACTCCACCCCATCTCGCGTTTTCCCGAGCCCCTATGGACGACTTCTCCCACGAGATAGGGTCACACCGAGCCCCTGCATACGTCGACGTCTACATAGGAG
>CP070713.1:1601216-1604965 GCA_020351445.1 Myxococcales bacterium | reverse complement strand
AGGGGCGGCTTGCGTGGCCCAAGCCCCCCAGCGTATCCGGCCACCTTTGCAAGCCGCCCCGTCCGGCGGAATCCCGTGTCGTGTTTTCCCGAGCCCCGGTGAACCTGCGAGCACGCCCGTCGCGAGCCGTTCTCCGATGACTCACTCAGCGTCAGTGGCGGACCGAGCGGCCGCGCTTACGGGTTCCAGCCCTCGGGCGCTAGCTCGAAGTGCTCGAATTCGAAAGCCGGTGAAACGGTGCATCCGACGAGTGTCCATTCGCCGAGAGAGCGCGCTGCTTGCCACTCGCCTGGCGCGACGATGATCTGCGGACGCTGATCTGCGACGAGATCGGGACCGAGAACGCGACGGCGTGCTTCCTCACCGTCAACGCAGGTCGATAGCTCGAGCGGCGCCCCCGCGTAGAAGTGCCAAATCTCGGCAGCATCCACCCGGTGCCACCGAGAGTGCTCGCCGGCGCTGAGTAGAAAGTAAATCGCCGTGCCCGCGCCGCGCGCTTCGCCGCCATCGTGCCGCCACGTCTCGACGTAGTGCCCCCCTTCGGGATGGGGGGTGAGGCCAAGGGCTTGGATGATGTCGGAGGGGGTCACGGGGAGAGTGTAGGGCAGGGGCGGGGCGGTGTCCGCGGCCGGGTCCGGGACCGCGAACGGGACCGCGAACGCGAACGTGACCGCGAACGTGGGTCGTGTATAGTCGCGGCCTCCGAGGGGATTCGAATATGCCGAGAACCACGCACGCCAGTTTTGTTTACCGCCTCATCGCCATCTCGACCGCGGTCATGTTGGGCGGTGCCTCGGTCGTTGGCTGCGGCTCTCCCATGAGGAGCGTCACAACACCGCCGTCGGCTCCCGTGGCGCCGGGCGTCTTGGCGGTTGGCGCCCCACCGCCCGGCACTCAGGTGCCTATCAGGGTCATACAGGCGATGTCGTCCAGGGATACCGACTCGACCGAGCCGGTGACCACACGGCAGCAGGGCTTCGTCGTTGCGCAGGACGTGCGGGGGAAGGCCGGTGCGATCTTGATCTCGGGCGGCACTCCGGTGGTCGCCCAAGTGACCCGAAAGCTTCACGAGCGGCTCGGTCGCGAGGGCAAGCTCACGATCCGTTTCGAGAGCACCACGGCTGCAAACGGCGCCACGGTGAAGCTGAGCGATGCCCCGAATCGGTTCACCGGCAGGAAGCGACTCGGAGGCGTGATCGCCGGTAGCATTCTGCTCTTCCCGATTGGCCTGCTGTTCCTTTTGTTGCAGGGCGGCGATGTCACCCTCGAAAGCGGCTCCGGCCTCACGGCCACCGTCATCGAATAGCTCAGCGCTTGCGGTACGCGTTCCACGCGCGGAGGAGCTCCCAGCCGCGCAGTGGTACGTAGAGGAGCTCTCCCGGATGCATCCGCGCCGCCTCGCTCAACCGGGATCCGTTCGACTCCCCGCGCCGTAGGTCCATGAGCTCCCGCAAGCTCAACCCCGGCGGCAGCGCGGTCGGTGGCTCGCGCCCTGCGGCGAGGTGGGCGATGATCGCGCGACCGCAGGCGGGGCATCGACCACACGGGGCATCTGCGCCCTCGTAGCAGGAATAAGCGAACTCTTCGAGAAGCTCAGGAGGCGTGGCGGCGATCAACCTGGCCTTGGTCCAGTGGCTGAAGGGGCGGCGCACTCGGTAGCCAGCCCCCGGTTGCGCAGCCCGCATGGCCAACGTGGTGCTCAGGGTGAACATCAGCCGCTTGTCGGTCGCCCAGTCTGCGGGCGCCGACATGACGACGTCGTTGAAGCCCAGCGCAGCGGCTTGGACCGTCATGACCAGGTTTCGAAGCGGCACCCAGGAGTCGCTCTGCTCCTTGTTGCCGAGCCATCGGAGATCTTGCACCGGCAAGAGTTGGGGAAATGAGGCCCGCAGCTTTTCGTATCGGGCCTTCTCGGGAGGTGTGTACTGCGAGCCGACGTCGAAGTACACCGCCGCAGGTCGGCCGAGCTGGTGCCAAGTACTAAGGCTGTCGTAGCCCATGCTGAGCAGCACCACGGTGTTCGGCCGCGGATCACGGGCCATCGCTCAGTCGCCTCGGTAGGAGCATCCGGAGGTGCAGGTCTCGCTCACTTCGATCCGGCTCAGAATCGGCAGCGTCGGCTTCAAATGTCGCCAGATCCAGCGTGCCAGAACCTCGCTGGTGGGGTTCTCGAGGCCTTCGATCTCATTCAAGTAGTAGTGGTCGAGCCGACGCCGAATCGGCTCGCAAGCCTCGGTGATGTCCGCGAAGTCGACGATCCAACCAAGCTCCGCATCCGGCTCGCCCTCGACATAGACCCGCACGCGAAACGAGTGACCGTGCAACCGCTTGCACTTGTGCCCATCCGGAAGGTTCGGAAGCAGATGCGCAGCCTCGAACCGAAACTCTCTCCAGATCTCCATCGGGTTGGGATTTTGGGCCTTCCCACTAGGGGGCGCCAGCCCAGAGATAAACCCTAGGCGACGAACGGGTTTTCGATCTGAACTCCGGCGACGGTGCGTCCACCCTGCAAGTCTTCGGTTTGGTGTCGATGAAGCCCCGCTCAGCCAACGCGGTCCTCGCAGAGCTCGTCACGGCCCATCTTGCAACCGCCGGAGCGCCCACCGTGCGTGTGCATCAGCATCAAGAGCTCATCGACCACCAGGTCACCGGGCTGCTCGCCGACGAGGGTTTCGAGGTAGCCGCTCAACAGGGCGTTCAAACTGGTCCCTTGCTCACGCGCAACCCCTCTGGCCCGCCTCAAAAGCTCCTCATCAACGGAGATTGTGAGGTTTTTCGCCATACACGGAACATCCGCCCACATACCCTGTGTGTCAACTGGGCCTGGCACACTGAACCTGGGAAACGTGGGAAGGTTCGTCCGGGCGCACGGGCGGGATCTGTTCGATTGCTCGGGCACTGAAAGAGCCCGGTCTTGGGCACCACGTACCGACTTGACAAGGCGTATCAAAGTCGATGAGGCTGCGCGGTCAGTGGGATCGATCGCACATCCCGCTGACGTAGTCTTTCGATCTCGATCATGCGAAAAGCGTCACACGGGCGTTCGCGCCGAATGAAAGGAAGGGACATGGGCAAGACTTTTCAACTCTTCTTCCTCGGAGCGGCCTTCACGGCCGCGCTTTGGCTCGCACCAACGCAAGCGTCGGCCGCGAACTGCCACTTCTCCAAGAAGGAAAAAATCGCGATGGTCTCTTGGATCATGATCATTCCCGGCGCCGTCATCACCGGCCTCGCGTGCAAGCGCGACCTCTTCGAAAAGGGCAACAAGAAAGAAGCGGTCTTGCTGGCCGAGGACCGCAATCACACCGAGCTGCGCTTCCTCGACCGGCGCAGGAGGCGCGCGACATAGGGTACCGGGTGTTCGGCGCAGCGATCCTTCGAAAGGACGACCTCTCGCTCGTCGTGCCGGCCTCCAACAACGAAATCGAGAACCCGCTTTGGCATGGTGAGGTGCACACGATCCTAGACTGCTGGATCGCGGTTGGCGGTTGGCGGTTGGCGGTTGGCGGTCTAGCGATGGTCCTGAACGAATTGCCAGAAATTGCGCCTGGGATTGGGGGGTACGGCCCTCCGTTGTCTATCCTAAGAACAGTAACGTGGCGCACAATACGGACGCTGACTTGGATACGCTCGAGCTTTGCTTGCGGGAAGGGATCGCCGGCAATGAGTACGCCGACCCTCGGGAAGAGCTCGGGTGCCCCACCGATGCGGATGATATCGAAGTCGCGCGGGCGCTCGTACGCATAGTT
>CP070713.1:1590228-1601116 GCA_020351445.1 Myxococcales bacterium | reverse complement strand
GCTACGCGGTCAACTATCGGACGAAACCACCGACCGACCCCACGACCGGAGTGCGCGAAAAGCAAGTCACGCAGGGGTTCGATGTAGCCCGCGCTCGTTTCCATTTGGGTATCGGGCTCACCGAGTTCGTGGCCTTGTACATGCGCATTGGCGTAGTGGCCGGAGGCGACTTCTCGTTCCAACGCGCCTTCATCGACCTGAAGTGGAAGTTCCTTCGACTTCGAGCGGGCTTGTTCATGAACGAAACGATCGCCGAATCGTTGATCAATCCGAACGACCTATACTTCAACGACTACTCGATCCTCGAAAACGTCTTCACACCTGGCAGCTCCAAGGGGATCATGTTCACCTATCTGCGCAGGCGCTTCTCGATCAACCTTGGCTACTCCGACGGGCTTCGAACGGGTTTTTCCGAAATCAGGTCTCCCACTCGAGCAGACTTCGCCGTGACCCTGCGCACCCAATACGCCTGGGGTGAGCGGGGGCTCGGCGGTTTCAATCGCCTCATCGCACGTCGAGGCACCCCGTTAGGAATTCGCCTTGGCGGAGCGGTACACTACCAAGACGGCGGACGAAGCCAAGGGACCGCCCCGGTGAAGATCGCCACAGGAACGGTCGACCTTTCAGTACGTGGAAACGGTTGGAGCCTGCTGTTCTCGGCAACCAGCGGGCAGGATGGAAGAGTCCAGGCCACGACAGGTGGCGAGAGCTTCGAGGTCATCACCGGAGGCCTTTCGGTGATGGGCGGCTACTTTGTCTTGGATGATCTGCAGGTCTTCGGGCAGTACAGCTTCGTCGCGAAACCAAAGATTCAGGGCGAGCCGCCACCCGGAGACCCCGCCTTGCCCGAGGCCGATCCAAGCGATTTCCACGCCTTTGGCGTGGGGTTCTCGTTCTTCGTCATCCCCGGGCACGACAACGTGAAGCTTTCGAGCGACTTCCAGTACTTCCTTGGCCGCGAGGCTGGCAGCAGCGTCCCGTCCTCGCCGCTCAACGGCATCGCACCCAACAACGATGGCAGCCAGTTTTTCTGGCGTATCCAGCTCAGCGCCAAATTCTAGACCGTGACCTCGAGGGTGCGGCTCTCGTGAGGAACCCTCGAATCGCTGCGTACGAAATGATCGCGCAACGCGGCGTTCAGCTCGGCTGCCTTTTGAAAAGTCACACCGTGTCCGGCGTCATCAAACCGCAGCACCTGGGCGTTGCGAATGCGTTGGGCTAGGCGGTCGGTCTGGGTGGGGCGAATCAAGATGTCCTTGCCGGGCCGAACCAGAAGCGTCGGAGTATCGATTTGCGAAAGACGTGATTCGGTCGAGTGACGCCACACGGCATAGAGCTGCCCGAGCACCGTACGAAGGGCGGGAGGATGGCTGAGGCGTGTATCGAGATGCGATCGGAGCGCGCTGGGCCCGATCGACTCGACAAATTCATCGGGATAGAGCAGGCGCGGCAACGAACGCATCCGAGCTTTGCGGCCACCAAAGAGCCCTTGAAGGAAGAACCTCATGCCCCTGGGTGTCGGAAGCGACGCGACCGGCGCGCCACCATGCGTGGCGACCAATGTCAGAGTCTGACACCGGTCCGCAGAGCGAAGCGCAAGCTCCTGAGCGATCATCCCGCCCATCGAAACGCCAACGACGTGGGCCCGGTCCCAGGAAAGATCATCTAGGATCCGAACGGCGTCATCGGCCATCGCGGGAATGGTGCGAAGAAAGGGACCCCGATCACTGTCCCCAACGCCCAAATGATCGTAGTGGCAACATCGGTGATCCATTTGGAGATCGTCGACCTGAGGCCCCCAAACCGCCCCAGGCATCCCAAACCCCATGATGAACAGGACCGGGGGCCCCTGCTGGCCAAAGGTCTGGTAGGCAAGAGAGGGCGCAATCGCCGTACGCCGGACACTCACCGCCCCGCCCCCACTGACGCTGACACGAACACTGGCACCGACGCTGGCACTGGCACTGACCCTACCACTACCACTAGAACCGGAACCAGAACTACGACTACCCCTACCCCTCGATCCCACAGAAAGAGTATCCTGCGCCTCATGCCCGCGAGCTTTTTCGACGACGTCAACCACTATTTCGACGCGGCCTCGCGTCATACCGATGTCGGCCCGGACGTCCTCAATCAGATCCGGGCCTGCAATGCCGTCTATCGCTTACGCTTTCCGGTCCGCCAGGACGACGGCGAAATCGTGGTCATCGAGGGGTACCGCGCCGAGCACAGCCATCACCGCCTGCCGACCAAAGGCGGGATCCGCTATGCGCTCGACGTCTCGCAAACCGAGGTCATGGCCCTGGCCGCTCTGATGACCTACAAGTGCGCGGTCGTCGACGTTCCCTTCGGGGGCGCAAAGGGTGGCGTGTGCGTCGATCCTCGGGCGGAGTCTGCGTCGTTTCTGGAACGCGTGACTCGGCGCTACACGAGCGAGCTCATTCGCAAGCGCTTCATCGGCCCTGACGTGGACGTGCCCGCTCCCGACGTTGGCACCAGCGAACGCGAGATGGGCTGGATTTACGACACCTACAAGGTCTATGGGCCGGACACCTTGAACGCCTTGGCGTGCGTCACCGGAAAGGCAACGAGCGTGCACGGTGTCGCCGGACGCCGAGAGGCGACCGGCTTGGGGGCGGTGATTGCACTCGAGCACTTCCTCGCCGAAGCAGAGGATGTAACACCACTCGGCTTGGAGACCGGCTTGGCAGGCAAGCGCATCATCGTACCGGGCCTCGGCAAGGTCGGGCTTCACGCGGCGCTCGCCGCGATCGACCGGGACGCGATCATCGTAGGCGTGTCGGTGAGCGACGGCGCGCTCTACGACGAGGGCGGCTTGGATGTCGAGGCGGTCATTCGGCACCGCAGCGAAACCGGCTCACTGCGAGGTTTTGCGGACGCCCGATTCCTTGCCGACCCGGACGGCATTCTGGAAGAGCCGTGCGACGTGCTGATCCCATCTGCGCTCGAGCATCAAATCAGGGCCGACAACGCACGACGGCTTCAGGCGAAAGTCATCGTCGAGGCTGCGAACGGCCCGGTGGATCCCGAGGCGGACGCGATTCTGCGCGAGGCAGGCATCGTAGTGCTCCCCGATATCTATGCGAACGCTGGCGGCGTCGTGGTGTCGTACTTCGAGTGGATCAAAAACCTCTCCCACGTGAGCTTCGAGCGAATGACCCGCCGCTACCAGCAGATCGCAAACAACCGACTCCTGAACGTCCTCACCCGCCTAACCGGAAAGACCCTGCCCCCCGAAGACGCCGCGGTCCTCCTCCAAGCCCCCAACGAGATCGACTTCGTCCGCACCGCCCTCGAAAACACCATGGCCATCTCCTACGAAAAGATCCGGGAGCCGTGGAAGAAGAAAAGCCTCCCTGACCTCCGAACATCAGCCTACCGGATGGCCATCGAAAGCGTCGCCAACGCCTACGCCCTAGACGGCATCTTCCCCTAAAAAGGGGACAGTCCCCTTTTTCAAAGGGTTAACCCTTTCGAAAAGGGGACTGTCCCCTTTTTCCCAGTGGGTGGTTAGGAAGGTGGCGGTTTTTGTGAGGGCTTGGTCGGCGGCTTCGAGGATGCCGGCGTGGATTTGGAACTCGTGCCAGTAGCCGTCGAACTTCTGGAGGGTGACGTCGACTCCGGCTTCTCGGCAGCGATCGGCGAGCCGGATGGAGTCGTCGAGGATGATCTCATCGCTTCCGACCTGGACCAGGATGGGAGGCAAGCCTTCGTGGCTTGCGAAGAGGGGCGAGCAGGCTGAGTCCTCTGGGTCGCGCCCATTCAGATACATCGAGGCGCACGACCGGGACCAACTCGGCTTCACCATCGGGTCGATCCGCGCGTTGGCGGTCATGGATGGCGTGTCGCCCCGGAGATCGACCCACGGCGAGAAGAGCGCGATCGAAGCCGGCGCCGGAAGCTCGGCGTTGCGAATCGCGATCGCTGTCGCAAGCGCGAGCCCGCCTCCGGCTGAATCGCCCGCCAACGCGATGCGATCGGACGAAACGCCCTGCTCGAGCAACCAACGGTAGGCCGCTACTCCATCATCGAGCGCTGCGGGGTGCGGGTGCTCGGGGGCCAGGCGGTAGTTGGGAGCGTAGACCGTGGCATCAGCCACCACTGCCAGATGCGTGATCAGCCCTCGGTAGGTTCCCCAACTTCCAATGCAGTACCCGCCGCCATGCAGATAGAGCACCGTCCGCTTCGGCTCGCTTCCTTTCGGTCGAGCCCGAAGGGTAGACATGCCCGAGATGTCGGCACGTTCCATCGAGGCGGCCCGAGACGGGGCATTCGTGTTCGACATGATCCGCACCCAGAGCCGTTGGAAGGAAACCGGGAACGGAAAACCAAGAAACGGTTTCACCGTGAGGCGGAGGAGGATGCGTAGGAGCCCCGCGGGGAGTCGGATTGCCATCTTGCCTCACGTAGCTCGGAATCGGCTATATGACGAGTGAATGGACCCAATATGAGCATCCTCGCGGCCAGAGACGAAGGCTGGATCCGACTCAATGACAGGCGGCTCCTTGGCTATGCCGAGTACGGGGTTGCGTCCGGCCGTCCGATTCTTTGGTTTCACGGGTCGCCTGGCGCGCGTGGCCAGCTGGCCCCGGAAGCCCGTGCCCTCGCCGTCGCGCGGGACATCCGACTAGTGGTGATCGAACGACCCGGCGTCGGGAGCTCCACTCCACATCTCTATGATCACCTCGTTGAGTGGGCCCACGATATCGCGCAGTTTGCAGACGCACGCGGCATCGACCGATTTGCGACGATCGGGTTGTCCGGGGGAGGCCCTTATTCATTGGCCTGCGCACATGAGATGCCAGAGCGTGTGATCGCGGCTGTGACTTTGGGTGGCGTGGCACCGAGTGTCGGCGAGGAAGCTCCAGCCGAGGGTATTGTCGGACGCTTGCCGCGTGCCGCTCCGGCACTGAGCCGAGCGTGGCGGCCGCTTGGACGGGGACTCGGAAGGCTTTGCCAGGCGCTGGAGCCGTTTGCGGACCCGGTCATGGATCTCTACCTTCGCACGTTGCCGCCTGGGGATCGCGCGGTGTTCGACGATATCGACACACGACGCGCCTTCCAACGAGACATCGTCGTCGCAAGCGAAACCGGGATGTACGCCTTTTTTTTGGATCTGATCCTCTTCGGCCGACCATGGGGCTTCTCGCTCCGCAAGATCCGAGTCCCGGTACGTTTGTGGCAGGGAGACGCAGACCCCATCATTCCCTACGAGCACGGAGAGCACATGGCGGCGCTGATCCCGGATGCCCAACTGAGGATGCGCCCGGGAGAGGGGCACCTCGGTGGGTTGGGGGCGACGGCGGAGGTGTTTGAGGTGCTGCTGGAAGAGTGGGGATAGCCGGACGCTCAAACCAGCATCTCGCCTGCACGCCCGACTCGGAATCGGCTATCGTAGCCCCGACGATGAGCGCCTCGGGAAGACACCACTTTCGAATCGTGCTGACTGGCGGTCCGGGTGGCGGGAAGACCACAGCCGCTGACTTGTTCCGGCGCGAGATCGGCAAGAAGGTCGTCATCGTGCCCGAGACCGCGACGATGTTGTTCACGGGCGGCTTCCCGCGTGTGGGTGAGCCCAAAGCCCGCGCCGCAACGCAACAGGCCATCTTCCACGCCCAAGTCGCGCTTGAAGACATTCAGGGCGCGCTCTACCCCGGCCGCGTCCTGCTATGCGACCGCGGCACGATCGACGGCGCTGCGTTTTGGCCGGAAGAGGCCCCCCAAGGTTTCTTCGAAACCCTGGACACGACCCTCGAGGAGGAGCTCAAACGTTACGACGCAGTGATATTCTTCGAGTCAGCGGCCGTCGGGGACATCTCGATCGAGGGAGGCAACCCAGCGAGAACCGAGAGCAACGAAGAGGCGCGCGGCCTCGACATACGCCTACGGGAGCTCTGGTCGAAACACCCGAATTTCCACTTCGTTCCCCACTCGAGCTCGTTTTTCGCCAAGCTCCAGGACGGCTTGGCTCAGCTCCAGGAGATCGTCGACGACAACGGCCTCCTCGAGCCGGGCTCATAAAATGGCCTGAATAACCCATCTATACTAAACCAGGCCATGATGGGGATGTTTCGACTGCTCGCGCGATCGCGCCCAAGCCTCTGGCTGGTCGCGCTTCCACTCATGCTCGCCACGGCACCGGGCTGCATCAGCCAAATGCAGGCCGACATCGCTGCGAACCAACAACGACTCGACTCGCTCGAAGAGGACCTCGAAGCCAAGCGCAAAGAGCTCGAAGAAGCGCTCGCGGAAGCAAGCCGCGTCCTTCGCCGCAACAGCGCCGACCAAGGGCTGCAAATCGAGCAGATTCAAACGCGGCTCGCCATGATGGAGGGTCAAATCGCCGAGCTTCGAATGGAGAGCACCGGAGCGAGCCAAGCACAGGCGCAGCGAAGCCTCGAGCTTCAGCGCCGCCTGAGCGAAGTGGCACGGGCAGCTGGCATGGATATCCCTCTCGACACCGGCGAGATCCCGAAGAGCAAGAGTGCGCACTGGGAAGCGCTGACGAAGGCGTATCGCATCAACAAGCATTCCTACGCGCGCGCCCTCGGGCGGGCCTACGTGGAGCGCTACCCGAAGGACGACCGCGCCGACAACGCGCAGTACATGATCGGCTCGAGCTACCTGAAGCAAGGCCAAGCCGCCGCAGCCCTCGGCGAGTTCCAAAAGGTGTTGTCGACATACCGAAGGGGCGATGCGATCGACGAGACGCTCTACGACATGGCGCAGGCGTTCCTACAGGTCCGATCGTGCAACGATGCGGGCACCGCACTCAAGGCCTTGCTGAAGAACCACAAGAAGTCGCCGCTCTACGGGCAAGCCAAGAAAGAGCTTCGCAAGGTGCGCGAGCTCGGCCCGGCAGACTGCGACGACCGCTAGCGGCTACGGGCTCGCTGGCATGCTCGGCGCCGTCAGATAGATCGGCGAGGACCAAGCGCGCTCTTGGTTCATCGACAGGCAGTCTTCGTCGAAGGGGACACGGTAATCGCCGTAACACGGATCGCACTGGTCGCCGTCGCAGCGAAGCAAGCCCGCGTTGACCGCGGGTGTAGGCTCCTGGATCGCTCGGACGTAGTAGAGAACCTCGCGGCCAGCCGACGCGTACCAAGGGTCTTCGAACTCCACCTCGCAAACCTCTACGTCGACGGGACACGGGAGCGTCAGCCAAGGGTCTTCGATCAACTCTTCGACCGCCTCGGTTTCTTTCATTTGTCGCCCAATGCGAACGACCTCGATGCGGGCAATGCGCCTTCGCTCATCGGACGGGTGGTAGCACTCGCCAGCGCAGATACGATCGACTCGCTCCTCCCCGAGGGCGTCGGTCACCTCGTCGGGGCATCCGGGAAGCTGAGCAAATGCTCCGGCGGCGCGAACCCGGAACTTGGGCGTCCCTTCGAAATCGAGCCGACTGCCCATCGGTGCGCTCGGGCCACCCGGGTTGACGAGATCAAACCAGAGCAAAATGCGATCACCCGACGTGCCGTAGACGTGGCGGTCGAACAACGCCTCCCAGATCGCGCCGCGGGTTCGCTCTTTCGCGTGCACGGCGACGAGGCCTCCCGTGAGAAAGAACGAGGCCTGTCGCTCCAGCCACACCCGACGGAACGGCGGTTTCGAAAAGACGTCTTCGGGTTCGAGGGATATCGACTCGCTCGTCTCTTCGGAATCGCCGAATAGAATCTGCCGCCACTGCTCGGTAGCCGGGCCGCGCGCTTCGGTCATCTTCCGGCGCTCGTACTCCTTGTAACCAGTGCCCGGGCGGGCCGAGTGATTGTCGCTCGATGCGATGAAGCCAAGTGTGGAATGCCGTGGCGTCTCGGCGTCGTCGAAGCTCCCGCGCGCGAGGATGTATTGCGCTGAGCCGCCCGGGCGATACGAGAAGCTCGGATTGAAACAGTCGGTACACTGGCCGCAGTTGCCCCACTCGGTCAGGTCGGTACCCGGCAATGTCAGATGACCGGCAATGCCGACCCTGAGAAAGTTCTTTCGAGCCGCCTCGACACGCGCATCGCATTCCGCGGACAACCGGTTTTCGCAACGGCTTCGAATGATCTCGCCCGCGCGCCAGCAGCACGGCTCATAGCCCTCGGTTGGCTTCGGACAGCTCACCTCGTCGTCGGTCTGCTCAACCGCGCGAAAGGTGCGGTACTCCTCCGAATTGCCGTGCCCGGAGAATACCTCGATCAGCTGTTGCCACTTTGGGTCGTTGTGTTTCGCCTGCAGTTGCTTGTCGTAGACGTAGCCTGGCGGCGTGTAGAACCCCCATGTGGTCCCGTGCGGAATCACCATGGCGTCGAAGCCCCATTCATCGAGCTTTCGGAAGAGGGCTTCGGGGGTGTCCGCGAGCTCGCGGCAGTCCGTAGGCAGGTCGGGCGATGCACGATCGTCGGCACAATTCGACAGCCGCGCAATCTCGCGAACGTGTTTGGCCGCATCGCTGTAGGGCTGTTGGTTCGGAAACGCGAGAAATGGGATCTTCCAGTTGGCTCGGAGCGTCTCGCGGTCCTGGAAGGCTTGTGAGGCAAGCCCTGGCGCTGCGATCGGCCGGGTCGGCAGTTGTGCGTCGGTTGTCTCTTTGAAGATCACGTTGCGGTGACCGAAGTGTGTCTTCGGGGTGGTTCCGATCTGCGTCCATTCAAAGCCTGTGAACGCGACCAGGTCCGGCTGCTCACTCTGCTGGTCGACGGCGTTGCACTGACGAACCGACTCCCGAACCATCTCCCAACTGCGAGGCGTCAGCGCCTCCGCGTGGTCGGTGAGCGAATAGAAATCGAGCTGCGAGCAGAACCGCGCGAAGTCACACGCGTCGGCGGGCGGATGCACGCCCTCCCCGCCCATG
Organism: Myxococcales bacterium; assembly: GCA_020351445.1. GTDB lineage: Bacteria > Myxococcota_A > Polyangia > Polyangiales > Houyiibacteriaceae > SG8-38. Next base: position 1,592,256 of record CP070713.1, on the reverse strand, counting down.
AGTGGCAGGCCCCATTGAAACGCGTCGACCGATAGCGTCGAGTGCACGTGCAGGTCGCCAAAGAGCACGCGCGTTTCCGAATCGGCCATCGTGGCGCGCTGCGCTTCATCGCGCGCTCTCAAGAGATCGCGGTCGAGCGGCGCAGCTGTGACCTCGCCTTTCGGGTGAGGGTTCCCGGTGCCGAAAAGCTGCCACGCCCCGAGACCGACCAGTCCGAGGGCCACGACCGTCGCGAGGCACCCCAGCTTCCAAAACGTCATGGGGGCGGAGCATAGAGGGCCCCCGATTGCCAGCAAAGGACTTTCGGAGCTCAGCGCGCCCAGCGAACGGTCTCGGCGACGCCGTTGATCACCTGGTTCTGGTCGAGGCCGTCTTGTCCGGACAGGTAGACCCCCGGTGAACCGCGCCGGTTCGACGTGAAGGCGATTAGGCGGCAGTCGGGTGAGAATGCGGGATCCTTATTGTCGCCCTGCCCCTGCGTGAGCCGCTTGTACTCCTGGGTCTCGACGTTGACCGTGAAGATATCGAAGTTGCGGTCCCGCCCGCTGAATGCGATGAGCGGTTGCTTCGGGTCCTGGCACCAAACCGGCGTTTGGTTGTGGCTCCCACGGAATGTCACCCGCTGCACGTTCGTCCCATTGGTGTTCATCGTGAAGACCTGGGGGCTCCCGTGACGGTTCGACACGAACGCGAGCTTGCCGCCGGGGCCGCACGTGGGGCTCACGTCGATTCCACGGCTGCGGGTCAGGCGCCGTAGGCCTGTACCATCGAGGTTCGAGCTGTAAATCTCGGAGTTCCCCGACCGAGACGACGCGAAATACACGCGCTCGCCACAGATCGCAGGTGACATCGTGATGCCCTTGCCGCCGATGATGCGCTTGCCCCCAACGCGCGTGTTGGTGATGAACATGCCTTGCTTGGTCATGCGCGTGTACCAAACCGACCCTTTGCCGAAGGTGGGAAGCATCGACACACCCCCGCCGCTCGACACCTTTCGAACGCCGTAGCCATCCATTGCGGCGACGTACACACTCTTGCGTCCGGGTCCGTGCTTGCGGGCAAATGCGATTTCGGTCCCAAAGGGCCCGTACGTGCCGGTGACGACGCCGATCACTGCGTTGGCGAAGTCATGCATCCACTTGCGAAGGTCCGTCGCAGGCCCGCGATAGGTTCGACGAATCGCGGGCACCTCCCCTCCACTCGATTGGTAGAAGCGAAGCTCTACGCTCAATGCGGTTGCATCCCCGAACACCTGACCTTTGATGACCCCGTTGGCCCCCAACATGGCCCACGCGCCAAGGTCTACCCCGAGGCCCAAGGTTGTGTAGTCGTGCCGGACCGACTGCGGCCCGATCACCCGAAAGCCGGGCATGAGGCGGAAGTCGTTTTGCAGAATGGCGCCGCCGGCCACGGTGTATTGGTCGTTCTCGCCGACCAGATTCGGAATGCCGATACGGAACACCTCTTCGTCCGGCGCGTCGATGTCGACGACGATTTTGTCCTCGGGCAGAGGAGGCGCGTCCTCCTGGCCGACGGCTGGTAGTGCCGAAAAAACAACCGGCCCGAGGGCGAGCCCCAGCACCAGCGCGCCCCGAAGCCATCGATGTGGAAATGCGATCAAAGTCATTTGCAACCTCAACGGGCGTGACGCCCAAAGAAACGCAGAGAGATCGTTTCCCCCAAGATTCGCTTGGCCACCGATTCCGGCGGCGCTGGAAGCTCCGCTCCCTCTGCTTGACTCATCCTCCGACGAACAGAATCGTCGAATGCTTCATTCCCGCTCGGGCGCTTCACTTCGTACTCACCGACGCGCCCGTCGTTCGTGATCGAGAGCTCGATCACGCAGGCGAGCTTCTGGAGCTCTTCGTCGGTGATCACCGTGGGCACCTGCCAACCCCTTCGAAAGTACGAGTAGAGCTTGCCGATGTAGATCTCGACTTCGTCCCCGCTGGCCTTGGTGCCTTCGACGATCCCTTCAGGGTCGCCCTCCAGCTCTGGCCCTTTGGTCAGGTCGGAAATCGCGCCCGC
>CP070713.1:1586606-1590128 GCA_020351445.1 Myxococcales bacterium | reverse complement strand
TTACCCGGTCGCGACTGGTGTTCTGAGCGGCGTGGGGCGTGTGAGATGAAGCCGTAGGGCGTCGCACTGAGCGCGGCCAGGCATCTTTGGACCCCCTGCGTTCACCAACTCGCACGCCTTGCCCAGGACGGATTGGCCCGCTGCACCGCAAGCGCGTGGAGCGCCTCCCAATCTGTGAGGAAGCCCACAATCAGGTTCCAACTTCGCGTACTTGGGGTCACTAGAAGAGACGCGTCGTCCGAAATCGGATCTATCCAAGCGAGAACTCTAGCAGTTCCTTGAGTTCGAACTGCCGCACGCCCGGTTTTGACGTTCGCAGGACAACTGGGCCTCTTGTGTGAATCCCCTCCTTGGTCGTTCAATCTAGAGGGGTTGACACTTCCTTCCGCTGGGCGCCTACTTTCAGCCGAGAAGCAGAGGAACCATGCGCAACTTCTCTCTCGTACCGTTGTCCGGTCTCCTCCTATTGGCCGCCGCGTGCGGTAGCAGCACCCCCGAGTCCGACGGGCAAGTCAATAGCCGGGAAGACGTTCAACTGCTTTTCGAGGCCATCGTGCCTGACTTGGTGGCGGCGTTGACCGAGCTGGCCAACCAACAGCCCCTCGCGGCGTCCGCATTATCGTCGAGCACCGACAAGCAAACAGGTGAGACCTCATCCGTCCAATGCGCAGGTGGGGGAATGTTGGACGTGGACCTGGTCACGGGGCAAGCGACACTCACCAATTGCTCTGCCGGAGGCGTCACTATCTCCGCATCGCTGGCGCTATTCGTCTTTCCCACCGGTCCGTCATCATATCAAGCGAACTTCAATGGACCTCTGACGGTGAGCGGCAGCTTTAGCGGGACGATCGAGGTGGTCGAAGCTTTCGTTCAGTGGACGGATCCCGCTACCGAGGCCAATACGCTCTGGAATGTCATGGTGTTCGTCAATGGACAAACCTTCACGGTGGCTGGCGGTGGCCACGGGACGCTCCACTGCGATTTCTACGACCCCCCAGGAGGGCCGAACAGCGGTCCGCCAGGCACGGCCTGCGATGAGGACAGCGACTGCCAGTCCAATTCCTGTCGTGACCCACAATTCAACTCGTCGGAGGGGTGCACCTGCAGAAACCCGGACTGCCCACCGGTCGACGTGTCCCCTGGCTCTGTTGGGTTCGGCGGCGCCTGTGATGACAGCGTGGACTGCGAAGGTGGCTTGCCCTGCATCGACTGCGAGTGCATCTGACATCAGGACGATCGCTGCGCGGGGGCGCCTACCCCACGCGAGTCGTGCCGGATTTGAACCGACGACCTTCGGGTCATGAAGCCGCTGTGCCAGAGAGGTCATCCAGCGTGCCCCGCGGAGCCCTTCGCTGCTGCCTCCCTTGAATTGGCCGGCTACAAGCTCTCTCGGTAGCGCACGGCTTCCTCAGCGTCAGTCCGGAGACAGGCGTTGGCATTGCTCCTTCTCCTCAAAAGACCCGCCGTTCGCGGTCGGTTCTGTGCTTCCTGAAGAGCGGGGATCGCTCGCTTGTCGCCCAGGGCCCGAAGCTTTGCAACGGCTGCGTTCAAGAGATTTGCGACGACGGTATCGACAACGACGGCGACGGGTTCGCCGACGGGGAGGACCCGTCCTGCATTGTCGTAGAGTGAGACTCCGTTGAACGCGGCCTGCATGGGGGCCCGTCTACGCAATCCACGGTCTTCTGGAGGTGGGAGTCAACCCCGAGCTCAGAGGGCCGCCTCGAGTGCGTCGCACACGGTCTCGAACACCTGGATCCGAGCGCTGCGTTTATCGTTGGCGGGAACCAGGTGCCACGGTGCCAAGTCCGTGCTCGTGCGAGCCACCATCTCCTCCACCGCCGCTTCGTACTGGGGCCACTTCTGGCGGTTGCGGTGGTCTTCGGCCGTGAGCTTGTACCGCTTGAAGGGCGTCTGCTCGCGGGCCGCGAAGCGCTCGAGCTGAGTTTCCGGATCGATGTGTAGCCAGAACTTGAGGACCGGCATGCCGTGCTCGACGAGCTGCTCCTCGAAGTCGTTGATCTCCCCGTAGGCGCGGCGCCACTCGTGCTCCTGCGCCAACCGCTCTACGCGCTCCACCAGCACCCGCCCGTACCAGCTCCGGTCGCAGATGAGCATGCGCCCCGCTGGGGGCAGCCGCCGCCAGAAGCGCCACAGATAGTGGTGCGCCAGCTCCTCGGTCGTCGGCGCGGCCACCGGCATCACCCGGTAGTCCTGCACGTCCATGGCGCGGGTCATTCGCCGGATCACGCCTCCCTTGCCGGAGGCGTCCCAGCCTTCGAAGACCACCGCGCTCCCCACGCCGTGTTCGCGGCAGCGACGGCTGAGCTCCCATAGCCGGCCCTGGAGCTCGCGGAGTCGTTCCCTGTATTCCTCACGCGGAAGCTCGGCGTCGAGATCGAGGGACGCCAGGATCCCCGCATGATTCTGCTGCTTGCCGCGGGCGGCCTCGCTCGTCGCCACGGGCGGTTGGGAAGTCGGCTCGGCGAGGCGCTCGACCAGCGCGTCGCGGATCGCCTGAGCGACGACGATGTTGCGGTGGCGGGCGTCGGTGCTCTCTACCAGGTGCCAGGGCGAGGCCGCCGTGCTGGTCTGCCGCAACAGGGCTTCGATGAGGGGCTTGGCCTCGTCGTAGCGCTCGTAAAGCTCCAGATCGATGTCGTCGAGCCGCACGCTATCCGGCGACTTCCTGGCCTTCGCGAGTCGCTTGCGGCGCTTGTCCGGTGGCAGATGCAGCCAGATCTTGAGCAGCAGCACGCCATCGTCTACGAGCGCCTGCTCCACGCGGCGCGCGTGCTCCACGCGCTGCGCCGCCTCTTCAGCGTCGCTCTCGCCGGTGAGTCGGTCAGCCAGCAGGCCCAAGCCGTAGCCGCCGGCATAGATCCCGATCTCGCCCCGCGCCGGCAGGACCCGCCAGTAGCGCCAAAAGCGCGGGTATTGGCGTTCGTAGTCCCTGAGCCTGACGAAGAAATGAGCTTCCAATTAGCGCGCGTCCATCCAGTGGTGCAGGAGGTTCAGCACCTCGCTCACGGCCTCGCGGTCGTCCCCGGAGAGCACGATCATCACGGGGACGTCGCTCGCGCGCACCTCGAACTGGGCGTTCAGCAGATCGACCCGCAGCGGCGGCAGGGACTCCTCGTACTCCTCTTTGGAGACCTTGGCTCCCAGCTCGGCGATTTCGAGCATGGCGGCACGAGCATACACTGCGGTGCCAACAGGTTGTGCGACAATCTTACTTTCTGCTCAACCTGGGTCAGATCTTCTCTCTTCTTTCTCGGAGACGAGGAAGGGCGTTTGGAGTACCTATCAGTCGACGATGAAGGCGATTGTTCAAGAAGAGTACGGATCACTCGGTGCCCTCGAGGTCCAGGAAGTTGAAAAGCCCGCTCCAGGAGATGACGAGGTGCTGGTGCGAGTGCGCGCCGCTTCGGTCCATCCAGATGTGTGGCACGTGGTCTGCGGGCGGCCGTACGTCCTTCGCCTCATGGGGGCCGGCTTTTTCAAGCCGAAGAACCCGATCCC
>CP070713.1:1583273-1586506 GCA_020351445.1 Myxococcales bacterium | reverse complement strand
TGCATCGAGGGAGCTGCGGACGGAATCGAGCAACCCCGCTTGCTCGACTCCCCGGTCGGAGACCAAGAGCACCCGCTTGGCTCCGAGCTGATGCGCCTCGCTCGCACACTGCCCTGCCGCCCCTTCGCCAAGCACCACACGGGTCGGGAAGCTCCAGAGAACCAAGTTCTGAGTGTTGGTCATTCTTTGCCTACACGCCTCTCCATCAGCGCTTGAATAGCATCATCTGAGCTCATGCGACCCTCGGCCACGGCGACGAAAGTCGACGAGATCGGGGTCTCCAGCCCGTGGCGCTGTGCGTGTTCCATCAGGTGGCGCGCAACCTCGATCCCCTCGACGTAGGCGCCGACTTCACCGATGGCGGTGCGCAGATCCGCACCCCGAGCCATGGCACGGCCGAGCCGGAATTCTGGGCGCTGGTCGCCCGCGACGGCCGCAATGAGATCGCCGAGACCCGCGAGCCCTAGGAACGTCGACTCCTTCGCACCGAGTGTTTGCCCAATCCGCGAGATCTCGACCATGCCACGCGTTGCAAGAACTGCGACCGTGCCGGGCTCTACGCCGATTTCTTGGGCGTACCCGAGAACGACCGTCAGAAATCCCACGGTGGCGCTCGCGAGCTCGACACCAACCACATCCGTCGTGTCGTAGATTCGCAGTCCTGCACCGCCTATCGCGTCGCGCACCATCTCGGTCAGCTCGGGGAAACCGGTTCCGAGAATCGCGCCACTCGGGCGTCCTTCGGCCAATGCGTCCGCGACGAGCGGGCCGGCGAGCGCACCGATTCGTCGGCACACCGTCTTTTCGCGAATCACCTTGGTGATGGTCTTGAGATCGGCTCCGACGAGGCCGCGGCTGACGTGAACCATCAAGTGTCGTCCATCGACGACCTCTCCGAGTTGCTCGGCTGCGCTCACCGCGTGGCGTGCAGGCACCGCAATGAAGACCAGCTCGCAATCGAGGAGATCTGCGGTGTCGGTCGACGTTCGGATCGGATCGGGAAGCTCACGAGCCTGCCGGCTCCACAACAAGACTTCGTGTCCACGCCGGGCCGACGACTGCGCGATTGCGCGGCCGAACCCGCCGGCGCCAACCACTCCAATTCGGAGGCTCATCGGTAAACCCCCAGGTTCTCGATCTCGCATGCCGCCTGAAGCTGCTCGGGGCTCGCGATGTCTTCGGCAAAAGGCACGAGGCGGTTCTGGTAGTAGAGAAGCAACGACGGGTCGCCGAGAATGACGCGGTTGCCTTCGAGGGTTGCGGCGGTCGAGTCATGGTAGCCGTTCCAGAACGTCAGCGCGCGTTCGAGAAGCTCGTCGGGAGTGTCTTCCTTCACGACATCGCTCGTTCTGACGCGGCCCTTGCCTTCGAGCTCGCGCAGCCGGTCGCGGGCCTCGCCGAGCTCCTGGCGCAGCGTTTCCCGGTCGAGGCCGATCCCGCCGCGCAGCCGCAACCGCGCGAAGAGATCCATCCCGGGGGTCGACTGCACGAGATCTCGGTACAATACGTGGGCTACGACCTGCGTGCTCATCAGGACCGTATCCTCTTCGTAGCGTTGCGCCAACACCTCTCCAAGCTCCCGGGTGTACGCCGCATCCCGAGCGGGGTCGATGACGGGCTCCCCTCGCTGCTCGACGTAGCCGCCGGGGTCGATCACGCGGCCCGTCGGAGTGATCGATTCGCCGTTGCCGTCGAGGCGGTTACCAAACGGATCGATCGGCTCGCCAAATCGAATGATGCAGGCGCCGCGCATCCCAACCACCTTGCGGAAGAACGCGATCCAACGATCGATCTGCGAGAACTCGTCGTCTTCGATGATGTATCGGGCTTGCCCTTCCTCCATGAGCCAGTCTTTGATGAGGGTCTCCGCCTCGAGGACGAGCGCGTAGTTGATCGTGGTCGGCACGAACCAGACCGGCCGGTCGATCCGGCGCACGCGATTCGTGGTGAACGCCTCGACCGCGGAGCCGAGCAAGCCGAGCTTGAGGTGGCGCTCGATCATCCCGGAGCGGCTTCGGGTGCCCCCCGGGAAGAAAAGCGAGTGATAACCCCGCTCGATCATGACCTGAGAGTACAGCTTCAGTATGTCCTTATATAAGCTGACCCGAATCCGCCGATCGACGCGGTAGGCCCCGAGGTTGTGCATGAAGAAGCTGATGATCGGGTTGGTAAAGAGGTTTTTCCCGGCGCCATAGACGACCGGCGGCAATCCGGAGATCTCGAGCGCCTGCGCGAGGACGATCGAATCGAGGTTTGAGGAGTGGGTCGGGACGAAGACCAGGCTTCCCTCGTTTTGAAGGTATCGGAGGTGGTCAAGGTCCCCTTGGACCCTGAGGACGCGACCGAGGGCCTCGGGTGAAGACGCCATGAGGTCTTTGGTGAGGCGCCGCGGCTCCATGACGCCGCCGACCAGACGAGGCACCGCCCGGCGTGCAAACCGGTAGACGCGCGGATCGAAGTTTCCGGCAACGTCGCGGGTCATGTCGGTCACGATGGTGTGGAGAACGCGGCGCTGCTCGCTGTCTTCCATCTTGCCGATGCGACGGATCATCGAACGCCAGTACCCGAGCCGCTCGCGTGCCTCTTCGTCGCGCTGTCTTTCGAGCCGCCGAATCTCGTGGAAGGCGGCGTCGTTGAGCGCCATCTCGAGTCTCCCGCGATCGGATTCGTGCGCAGTGCAGATTCGTTTGACGACATCCGAGACGACGTCGTCGCGTTCGCTGTTGAACCAGAAGATCGACGGATCGCTGGGACGCGGGACATAGGGTTTGATGTGCGGGAGGCGAAGAGGGCGTTCCGACAAGAATCGTTTCAGCATCGGGAACCCCTACACCGCCTCGAAGTACCGGCGGAGCTCCCAGTTGCTCACGGCCTTGCGGTACTCCCGGCACTCCCAATCGCGAGTGCGAACGAAGTGATCGACGAACTCCTCGCCGAGCACTTGACTTGCCGCCTTGCTCTCCCGAAGCCGTTGAAAAGCCGCTTCGAGGGTGAGGGGAAGGGCGAGGGTGGGGTCTCCTTGATTCGTTGCGTCGCCGGAGGTCATTGCGGGTGGCTCGATTCTTTCGGCGACTCCGTGAAGCCCCGACCCGAGGCAGGTTGCCATGGCAATGTAGGGGTTGATGTCGGCACCGGTCTGCCGGAACTCGATACGTGTGGCGTGATCGCTCGGCCCCAGGATGACGCGCGCGCCGCAGGTTCGGTTCTCGATGCCCCAAGTTGCATTTAACGGG
>CP070713.1:1577710-1583173 GCA_020351445.1 Myxococcales bacterium | reverse complement strand
TGGGCGCCGACATGACCGCGGGGACACTCGCGAAATGGCGGGTCGCAGTCGGGGACTCCATCTCACAAGGGGACATCATCGCCGAGGTAGAGACCGACAAGGGGCTCATTGAGGTCGAGGTGTTCGAGGCAGGGGTCGTGCAGAGGCTGTTGGTGCAGGAGGGGGAGAAGGTGCCGGTCGGGACACCTCTTGCCGAAATTGGGGCGGCGTCAGCGTCAGCGCCAGTATCAGCGCCAGTGGCAGCGCCGGTGTCAGCGCCAGTGGCAGCGCCGGTGTCAGCGCCCGCGCCAGTGTCAGTGCCGGGGAGTATTATCTCTGCCGGGTCTTCCGAAATGGATCTCGATGGGCCGATGGCTTCTCCGGCTGTTCGGCGGCGGGCGCAGGAGCTCGACGTGGCTCTCGGAGCGGTGCGTGGCAGTGGTGATCACGGTCGGATTACCCTCGATGACGTGCGAGGTGCTGCGCAGGCTTCCCGAGGGGGTCGCGTGCGCATTTCGCCTTATGCCCGCCGGATCGCGATGGAGCGGGGTGTCGACATCACGCAGCTTCGCGGGAGCGGGCGAGGCGGGGCGATTCAGGCGAGCGATGTGCTGAGCGCCGAGGTGGCTGCGCCGGAGCCTAGCGGGCCCGTCTCCGCCGCCGAGCGGATGCAGCGCGCAATCGCGGCTGCCATGACGCGGGCCAATGACGAAATCCCCCACTACTACGTCGAGCACACCATCGACATGGGCAATGCGCTCCGGTGGCTTCGGGAAACCAATGCATCGTTGCCCGTCAGCGAGCGGCTGGTGTCCGGTGTGTTGGTGCTGCGCGCGGTGGCTCAGGCGTTGCGCAAGCACAAGAAACTGAACGCGACCTGGCAAGCCGGCGAGGCGGTTCCGAGCGACGGGATCCACGTGGGGCTTGCCGTTTCGCTTCGCGGAGGGGGGCTGGTTGCGCCCGCGCTGCGGAATACCGACGAAGGGAGTCTGTCGGACCTAATGGCGCGGATGACCGACCTCGTGGCCCGGGCGCGAGCGGGGGGGCTTCGAAGCTCGGAGATCACGTCTGCGACCATTACGCTGACTGCCCTTGGCGAGCGTGGGGTCGAGAGCGTGACGCCGATCATCTTTCCGCCGCAGGTGGCCATCGTTGGCTGCGGTGCGACGGTCGAACGGCCTTGGGTGGTCGACGGCCAGGTGGTGCCCCGGCCCGTCATGCGCGTTACGCTCGGTGGCGATCACCGAGTCACCAACGGTCACCAGGGTGCGCGATTCCTCAGCGCGCTCGATCGAATACTGCAGGAGCCCGACCAACTATGACTAGCGACGACATACGATCGACCTTGCTCACTTGCCTGTCCGATGTAGCTCCCGAGATCGTGGGCGAGGAGATCGAGGACGACGCGGACCTTCGGGACGAGCTCGACCTCGATTCGATGGACGTGCTTCGGTGGGTTCAAGGGATTCACAAAGCGCTCGGGGTCGAGATCCCGGAAGAAGACTACAGCAAGATCGCCACCCTTGGAGATGCCGTCGATTATGTTGCGGCCCGCGTCTAATCTCGCGCCCTGGACCGTCGCCAACCAGATCCGGTGCAGGCGCGGGCGCCAAGTCGACGTCGAGCGTGGCGGAACCGCCTGACTGTGGTACAGCTCGGCGCATGGACCAGACTGCGACGATCGCCGATTTCATGACCTCGATGCCCCACACCGTCGGGAGCGAGCAAACGATCACGTTTGCCCAGAAGCTGATGCAGAAGTACGACATTCGCCACTTGCCGGTGCTGCACGGCGGCGAGCTTCACGGCATCGTCAGCGATCGTGACCTCGGTATGATCGCCGGCCTCAACGAGGTAAATCCCGACGCCACGACCGTCGAAGAGGCGATGACTCAAGAGGCGTACACGGTTTCCAAAGACACGCCGCTCTTCGACGTGCTTCAAGAGATGCTCGAGCACAAGTACGGCTCGGTGGTCGTGGTCGAAGGCGTGAAGATCATCGGCATCTTCACGACACACGACTCGCTAAAGCTCCTGGTCGAGAACTTCCCGAACGCTTAGTCGCCGGCGCCTAGCTCGTTGATCACCTTGGTGAGAAGCGGGGGGTCGTCGGTCATGATGCCGTGTACGCCCTGAACCTCGATGAGCCATCGCATTTCGTCTTCATCGTTGACCGTCCAGATGTGGACATACATGTCGAGCTCTTCGACTCGATCGACGAAGCCGTCGTGGAGCACGGGGATCTTTCCGCCCCCAAGATCGTACTCCACGGGTAACTGAAGGAACTCGCCCGGTGGGACGTATTCCGGGTCGATCTCGTCCCAGGACTTGGTCCAGAACTCAAGGGATTCGCCTTCGCCCAAGCTGGTGGCGATCTCGGGCCCCGCGTCGCGAAGCTCAGCCAAGACCTCATCCGAAAACGAAGCGCCGACCATTTTGTCTTCGAACTCGTATTCGCGAACCAGCTCGACGAGGTTGTCGACCAGGGAGGGTTCTTTTTGCTTGATCTCGATGTTGACCGCCGTGTCGGGGTAACGCTCGAGGACCTCTTGGAGCGAAGGGACGACCAGGCCCATGCCGCGATACGGATAGGTTTGGCCGCCGTCATTGCTGAAGTTGTAGCCAGCATCGCACTCGCGGAGGTCGGCGAACGTCATCTCTTTGATCGCGCCGGTGCAGTTCGTCGTGCGGTCCACCGTGTCGTCATGCATCACCACCAGCACGCCGTCGCTCGTCTCGTGAATGTCCAGCTCCAACATGTCGGCGCCGTCTTCCAGCGCTTGGTCGTAGGCTTCAATGGTGTGCGCGGGCCGAATGAGGAGCCCGCCTCCGTGAGCGATATTGAGCACCTTGTCGCAGCGGAGCATCTCCTGCGGGGTCTTGCATTTGGCCTCGGCGCCGCCGGTGCCGCCCGTCTCGACGCCGCTGCTGTTACAGCCCAATATCGCGACTGAAAGAATCGTCAAAAGTAAGAAAAGCTTGTTCATGGCTTGCGCCTCCTGGGGCCCTCTTTAGCAGGATTGCGAGGTGCTGTCCTCCAAGCCTTGCCGGCGTCCTATCGCCCTGCCACGTTTGCCGCCGTGTCCAGTCGAACCGAGTATACGTTTTGTCGGATTTGTGAAGCGACTTGCGGCCTGAAGGCGACCATCGAGGGCGACCGTGTCGTCGGGCTCGAGCCCGATCACGACCATGTGGTGAGCAAGGGTTACTCCTGCATCAAAGGCCTTCGGTACCACGAGATCCATCATTCCCCGGACCGGCTGCGGGTGCCCTTGAAGCGAAGCGGGGATAGTTTCGAGGAGATTAGCTGGGAGCGGGCGCTCGACGAGATCGGCGCAAATGTGCGGCAGCTCGTGAACGAGCACGGCGGCGATTCGGTCTCCGCCTATCTTGGTAACCCGATTGCGTTCAGCTTACTGCCGCCAATCCTCACGGCGGCGTTCCTGCAGGGGCTTGGGTCGCGGAACCTGTTCCAAACCGGATCGCAGGATTGCAACAACAAGTTCGCCGCCGCCCAACGGGTGTACGGGTTTCCTTTTATTCAGCCCTTTGCGGACGTCGACCACACGCAATGTTTGATCATCATCGGATCGAACCCGGCCGTGTCCCGGGCGAGCTTCATGCAGCTCCCCGACCCGATTCGACGGTTGCGGGCGATCGAGGAGCGCGGGGGCAAGGTCTTTCTGGTGAACCCGCGGCGCACCGAGACCGCAAAGCAGCTCGGAACGCAGGTATTCATTCGTCCGGACACCGACGTGTACTTTCTGCTCAGCTTTCTTCATGAAATTGTCAGCCGGGATGCGATCGATCACGAGCGCGTCGGCCGCCACATGAAGGGACTGGATGCGCTTCCGAAGATAGCTGAGCTGTGGTCGCCCGAGCGGACCGCGGAGGTCACCGGTGTGTCCGCCGAGACGCTTCGGTCGATGGTCGATGCGTATTTACGAGCTGACGGAGCTGCGCTCTACCTTTCGACAGGGGTCAATCAGGGGAGCCAAGGCACTCTGGCGTTTTGGATTCAGGAAGCGATCAACGCGATCACCGGCAATCTCGACCGGCGCGGAGGCACGGTCGTGGGCCATGGCTACATCAAGGACTTCCCAAAGCATGCGCGCAAGGGTGGGCGCACGATGCGGACAGACCTGTCACGCGTGGGCCAGCTTCCGTCCGTTGCCGACTCGTTTCCCGCGGGGTTGATGGCGGACGAGATCCTGACGCCCGGCGAGGGGCAAGTGCGAGCGATGTTCTGCCTGTCGGGCAATCCTCTACTGACAGTTCCTAACAGCAACGGGCGGCTCGAAGCGGCCATGAAGGCGCTCGAGCTGCTCGTCGTGATCGACATCTTCCGGAACGAGACCGCAAATCATGCGCACTACATTCTGCCGGGCACCAGCGCATTCCAGCGCCCGGACTTGCCCTTCGTGTTTCAATCGTTGATGGGGGCGCAAGCGATTCCCTACGCGCAGTACACCGACGCCTTGGTGCCAGTCGATGGCGAGCAACGCGATGAGACCCTGATTCTGCTGCAGCTTGCGCGCGCCTGCGGGTCCCAGCTGTTTGGGTCACGGGTCGCGAATGGGTTTTTCAGCTCATGGGCTCGGCTTGGAAAGCTCCCATGGGTCGGCGGCCGGGTCGGGCTCACACCGGAGCGCCTTTTGGGGTTGATGGCGCGCATGTTTCGGCTGGGGTCGCTGAACGGTTTGCGAAAGGAGCCTCACGGACGCTTGCTCGAGCCGATCAAGGGAGGGGACTTCCTAGGCCAGCGGGTGGTGACCGACGATGGACTGGTTGATTTGGCGCCGGCGGAGTTCGTCGAGGCCGCCGAGAAGCTGGAGCTGGACTTCGAGCGGGAGCGGGCGCAGCGCGACAAGCTCAAGCTGATCAGCAAGCGAGAACAGCACAGCCACAACAGCTGGTTGCACAACCACCCGCGCTTCGTCGAGGGGAAGCGTTCGACCAACTATCTCTACATGCATCCAGAGGATGGCAACAAGGTCGGCGTGAAGTCGGGCGCGATGGTCGAGGTGCGCAGCAGCGTGGCTTCGGTCCGTCTGCCGGTTCAGCTCACCGACGAGATGATGGTCGGCGCGGTCGCGTTGCCCCACGGCTGGGGCCACCAAGCCGCCGACGGATTGAGCGTGGCGAGCAAGACGACGGGAGCAAACGTAAACCTCCTAGCCGCCGACGGCCCCGAAGAGCTGGAGTATTTTTCCGGCATGGCGAAGTTGAACGGGATCCTCGTCGAGGTAGTCCCCGCCCTCGACGAAAATTAACCCTTTCAAAAAGGGGACTGTCCCCTTTTCTTGATTGTAAAAGTTTTGTCATCGATCGGCCGATCTCTCGTAACGGGGTTCTGGGTCTGCAATACATCGACGAGACGGGTGCGCGGTAAGCGACAGACGCGATGCTCAAACGATGGATAGGTCAGGCGTTCCTTCGGGTCGCTGGTTGGAAGATGGACGGGGATCGCCCTCCGGTGGATCG
>CP070713.1:1571036-1577610 GCA_020351445.1 Myxococcales bacterium | reverse complement strand
GGTCCTTGCCCATGCTTTTCGCGACCCGGGAAAGGAAATTGGCATGGGTCATTCGTTCCGGGCCAGGAACGTCGTACCAGGCGCTCCCTTCGATCGGCAGGTCAAGCGCGCGCACGATGGCGACGACGACATCCTCCACCGAAACCGGCCATGACGAAAACTGCAACCAACGCGGTAACAACATCGCCGGCAGCCGCGCAGCAAGGTCGCGCACCATCATCCACGAGCTGCCGCCAGCACCGATGATCAGCCCGCAACGCAGCTCGATGGTCGACACGGCTCCCGACCGTAGGATTTCGCCCGTATGCAAGCGGCTTCGAAGATGTCTCGAGGCTTTCCCCGCTGGCGCCACGCCGCCCAGATACACGATTCGGCGAACGCCCGCTGTCTCGGCCGCTTCGAGAAATGCCCGTGCCCCTCGTGCCTCCCGTTCCGGGTAGTCCTTCGAATCGTCGATCGAGTGGATGAGATAGACCGCAGCATCACAACCTGCGAGGGCGGGCGCGATGGAGGCCACATTTTCGACATCGAGATACACCCAACCCGGCTGAGACCCTTTGCCTCGATTCCGCGTCGCCCGAACGACTTGCCAGTCGGTCTCAGCGAGCGCGGCGTCCAGATGCCCGCCAACGAAACCGGTTGCGCCCGTGAGCAGCAGCTTCTTCGCCGATTGCTGATCATGATTCATGGTCGCCGAACCGTAGCGTGCCGGTATCCCTTGGTCACGCCCTAGGGGTTGACGTTATCCAACTTTAGACTAGATCTACTTTTGTGAGACCCGACGAGGCAGCACGGCTCGAAGAGCATGGCATCAAGGCATCGGCACACCGCGTGGCCATCGCCAGCTACGTCCTACACACGGACGAACATCCTTCGGCGGATGACGTTTGGGCGCGGGTCAAGCAGGCATTCCCGATGGTCTCTCGCGCGACCATTTACAACACCCTCAATCTCTTCGTGGAAAAGGGTTTGTTGCGTCACTTGGTCTTGACGGAGGGGCGCCTCGTCTTCGACTCGAATGTCGAGAAGCACCACCACTTCATCGACGAAGGCACAGGCCAGATCTACGACCTGCCTTGGGACACCCTGAAGGTGTCTCGCGTGAAGCAGATCAAGGGCTTCGACGTCCGTGATTACCAAGTGCTGCTTCGCGGCAGGAAGCGCGGCAGGAAGCGCGAAAAAAAGTCCGACTCTAGATAAATTTCAACAAGGAGGAAACATGCATACCGTTGGTGATCGATTCCCCGACTTCAAGCTTGAGGCTGCCGTGAGCACGGACCCCGGCAAGGAGTTCCAGGAGATCACGAATCATTCATACCCTGGCAAGTGGCAGGTCGTATTCTTCTGGCCAATGGACTTCACTTTCGTCTGCCCGACCGAGATCGCGGAGTTTGGGCGAAAGAACGCTGAGTTCAGCGAGCGCAATGCGCAGGTGTTGGGGGCCAGCACTGATACGCACTACGTGCACTTGGCCTGGCGCAACGACCACCCTGATCTCAGGGACCTGCCCTTCCCCATGTTGGCTGATACCAAACGTGAGCTTTCGACGGCCTTGGGGATTCTGCACAAGGATAAGGGCGTCTGTTTACGGGCGACCTACATCGTCGACCCCGAGGGAATCATCCGGTTCGCGAGTGTGAACGACCTGTCGGTCGGCCGAAATGTGGATGAGGTGCTCCGCGTGCTCGATGCCCTGCAGACGGGTGAGCTCACTGCGTGCGGGTGGAATCGCGGCGATCCCACTTTGGATGCTGCGTGACACTTCTCATCCAGTTCGCGACCACCTGGGCAATGACGGGGATCATTTGGTTCGTGCAGCTGGTGCAATATCCATCGTTCGCAAAGGTCGACCCGGCATCCTTTCCCAGATTCCATGCCCATCACTCTGCAACCATCTCAATGATTGTGGCCCCGTTGATGATAGTGGAAGCCCTGTCAGCCGTGGCGTTCCTTTGGGCCCCACTCCGAGTCCAGACGCAATGGCAGATCTGGCTTGGCATCGGATTGATCGGGATCATCTGGGCATCGACCTTCCTTCTGCAGGTGCCCGCGCACTCGCGACTGGGATCGGGCTTCGATGAGAGCACTTGGCGTATGTTGGTCAACACCAACTGGGTGAGGACGCTCGCGTGGTCGGCGAGAGCTGTCCTGGTCAGCTTCTGGCTACGCCAGGTCCTAGCCACGGGCGAACGATTCGGGGTCTAGCGGGTCCGCCACATCAACGCATTGAGCCTGTCATTCGAAGCCCCCGGCCCTAGATCTCTCGTCATGCGGAACCCTGATGTCGTTGTCATCGGGGCGGGCTTTGGAGGCCTGGCAGCAGCGTTGCGGCTTGCAGAGCTCGGTGCCGACGTCGTCCTGTGCGAAACGCTCCGCTATCCAGGGGGTTGTGCGAGCACGTTTACTCGGAGCGGCTATCAATTCGAAGCAGGCGCGACCTTGTTCTCGGGACTCGGGGACGGACAGCTCTTTTCAAAGTGGAACGACAAGTGGGATCTGGGCGTACGGTTCGATCCACTCGACCCTCTGGTCGAGCTTCGAACGAATCAATGGTCACTCGCTGTCCCACCGGACCCGAAGACGTTCGTTCGACGATTTGGGGAGCTGCCTGGCGCAAACCCCGAAGCGTTGAGTCGTTTCTTCGGTACCCAACGCCGGGTGGCGGATGCGCTCTGGAAACTCTTCGAAGACCCGACTCTTCTTCCACCACTGAATGGCAGCTCCATCGTCCGTCACCTCGGCCGGTCCTTGTCTTACGGCCCCGTGGTTCGGTGGATGGGACGGCCTCTTTCCGATGTGGTGTCACAACACGGTCTCGGCGGATGGCAGCCTCTGCGTGTGTACCTCGACGCCGTGAGTCAGATCACCGTGCAAGCAAGCTCGGCCGAAGCCGAGGCACCCTTCGCCATGGCAGCGGTCGATTACTTCTTCCGAGGTACGGGCCACGTGCACGGCGGTATCGGAAGCCTTGCCTGGGCTCTGACCGAGGCGATCGAGCGCGCCGGTGGAACGGTGTTGCTCGCGAATCGCGTTCGTGGAATCCACCGCGAAGATGGCGTGTGGCGCATCGACACGCGAAACGGAGAGCTCAGGGCCGAGACTGTGGTGGCCAACGTGCTGCCCCACTCGCTCTCCGGCATGACAAAGCCCAAGATGAATGGCGCGCTTCGCGACGTTGAAGCGTCGGTAGAGTCCGGCTGGGGCGCGGCGATGCTCTATTTAGCAGTCGATTCCAATGCGGTCAGAGGACCAGAGGCCCATCACTTGCAGTTGATCGATGACGACTCGGCACCGTTCGTCGAAGGCAACCACGTTTTTTGCTCCGTCAGCGCAGCGAATGAACGCGAACGCGCTCCTGCCGGACAACGCACCGTCACCGTGTCCACACACATTCCAATGCGAAAGCTGATCGGCTTGGACGCGGAGAATCAGGAGGCCTACGTCGCCGCCGTGCAGAACAGAATGCGAAAAACGATCGGCCAGCGTGCACCCGAGCTTATCGATCACGCAACCTTTCAGATGACAGCTAGTCCCCGTACATTCGCACGGTTCACGGGGCGACATCTGGGCTACGTGGGAGGGGTGCCAAGGCGCGTCGGACTAAAGCACTATCGACCACGTGCACTTTGGCCGCGTGAGGCCTCGCCTGGGCTCTATCTGGTGGGTGATTCGGTGCTCCTCGGGCAAAGTACCCTTGCCGTCGCGTTGGGGGGTGTGCGCACCGCCGATCAAATCGCGGCGCGCGGCTAGCTTCCGATCTCCAACACGGCGCGGAAGCGGATCGTGTTTTCCATGACCTTGGCAAAGCCCTCGTTGGCACCTTCGAGCGGAAAGCGTTCGATCTGAGGCCGCACGTCTGCGAAGGCAGCGAAGTTCATCGTATCTTCGCTGTCGATCGCGGTTCCGCTGGGCCAGCCGTGCACCATCTTTCCGGAGAGCATCGCAAAGGCTTGGATCGCAAAGGGTTCGGGAGCGGCTGCCACCAACATGAGCTTTCCACGCCCATGAAGACCGCTCATGATGTGTTCGATTGCCTTCGCATGGGGTGCGGTCGCGAGAATCACGTGCGCGCCCCCGAGCCGCTGAAGCTCGGCAACTTCATCTTGGGTGGTGGCGTCGATGAACTCGTGTGCCCCGAGCTTTCTTGCGAGCTGCTCCTTGTCCTTGCCCCGGGAGACCGCGACCGTGCGGAAGCCCATCCGATGCGAGAACTGAAGCGCCAGGTGGCCAAGTCCGCCGACGCCCTGTATGGCGACCAGGTCTCCAGGTCTCGCGCCGCTGTTGCGAAGCGCGTTGTAGGTCGTGATTCCCGCGCACAGAAGCGGGGCCGCCTCTGCCGGGCTGAGCTCGGCGGGCACCCTCGCCACGGCTTCCCAGGGGCAGACCATGTACTCTTGGTAGCCACCGTCGTAGCTGATGCCGCAGATCTTGGCGTTCTCGCAGTTGATGAAGTCGCCCCGGCGACACGCATTGCACTTGAAGCAGTGACCGCCGTGCCAGCCCACCCCGGCTCGATCGCCTATGTCGAATGCATCCACACCCTCGCCCAGGGCGTCGACGACGCCCGCCACCTCGTGCCCAGGTGCCCGAGGAAGCTGAAGGCCTGGAAACTGACCGAACTTCACAAAAGCGTCGCTATGGCAGATGCCACACGCCTCAACCTTGATTCGGATCTCTCCGTGCCCAGGTTCCGGGACCTCGCGCTCTTCGAGCGTGAATGGCCCGCCTGCTTCTCGTACTACCATAGCCTTCATCGCGACGCCTCCTGACACGGTTCTAAGGCTGGCTATTGAGTTCGCAACGCTTGCGGCTCAGGAGGTGATGCGTTAACGAACTTTGCGCCGTCGAGGTGTCTCAGGGCTCTTGAATCCCGCTCCCGCCATCCGCGTTCGCGCCCTTACCGAAGCGCCCGTGCGGCCTGAAGGCACGCACGTGGTTTACTGGATGGTTGGGTTTCGAAGGCCGCGCTGGAACTTCGCCCTTCAGCAGGCAGCGGCATACGCGGCCGAACTCCAAAAGCCGCTGATCATTTTCGAAGCCCTTCGCGTCGGCTACCGATGGGCGAGCGACCGGACTCATCAGTTCATCCTCGACGGAATGCGTGCGAACGCGAAGTACTTTGGGAGCAAGAACGCAGTGTACTTCCCATATGTCGAGGCGGCCCGGGGGGACGGGAGCGGTCTTCTGGCAGCGCTCGCGAAAGAAGCTTGCGTCGTTGTGAGCGACGACTACCCAACGTTCTTCATTCCGAAGATGCAGCAGGCGGCCGCTTCGCAATTGAACGCCCGATTCGAGGTTGTGGACAGCAACGGCCTCCTGCCAATCAGGGCGACCGACCGAGTCTTTAGTAGAGCCTTTGACTTCCGTCGCCACTTACAGCGCGAGCTCCCTAAGCATCTCGGCACACGCCCGCTCTCAGATCCACTCGAGGGTTTGCCTGATACACCCAACGAGAAGGTCGAGACACTCTTCGGCAAAGCGACCGAAACATGGGGTCTAGCCTCCGATGAGACGCTTCGTGGAAGCACCCTTGGGTCGCTGCCGATCGATCACTCCGTACTAGCGGTGGACTTCGAAGGCGGTTTCGAGGCTGGGGAACGCCGCATGGACGAGTTCTTGAGCGGCCGTATCGATCGGTACGCAGAACAGCGCAACCACCCCGATGCGGACGCAGCCAGTGGTCTTTCGCCTTGGCTTCATTTCGGTCACGTCTCGACGCACCAAATCTTTGACGAGCTCGCCAAGAACGAAGGTTGGGCACCCGACAGACCTGCTACCAAGGCTACCGGCGCACGCGAGGGCTGGTGGGGAATGAGCGCCAACGCGGAGGCGTTCCTCGACGAGCTAGTCACGTGGAGAGAGCTCGGCTTCAACATGTGTGCCCACCGCGCGGACTATGATCAGTACGAGTCTCTGCCTGAATGGGCGCGCGAGACACTCGAGGCACACGAATCGGATCCCCGCCCGCATCTCTATTCCCTCGAGCAGCTCGAGTCTTCGGAGACGCACGATCCGATCTGGAATGCCGCCCAAACCGAGCTGCGCGAAACCGGAAGGCTCCAGAACTATCTGCGAATGCTTTGGGGCAAGAAGATCCTCGAGTGGTCAGCCACCCCGAGAGACGCCCTCGCGACGATGATCGAGCTCAACAACAAGTACGCCTTGGACGGTCGCGACCCAAACAGCTACTCCGGTATCTTCTGGGTGCTTGGTCGCTACGATCGAGCGTGGGGTCCACAAAGGCCGGTCTTTGGCAAGATTCGATACATGAGCTCGGAGAGTGCGAAGCGAAAGCTACGAATGACTGCCTATCTCGCCCAATTCGGAGATAACGAAGGGGGCTGACGTTGCCGCCGGAAACCGATAAGAGGACATCATGCGAATAGCCTACGCCGAGGCGATGTGTGACCCGACTCAGTATGTTCCATTGGCCCAGGCCGCAGAGGAGGTTGGGTTCGATGCTTTCGTGATCCCGGATTCGATCGCCTACCCGGAGCACTCGGACTCGAAGTACCCGTACACGCCGGATGGAAACCGCGAGTTCCTCGACGGGGCCCCCTTCATCGAGCCCTTC
>CP070713.1:1557943-1570936 GCA_020351445.1 Myxococcales bacterium | reverse complement strand
TTCGTCGGTGACCTCGAGGGCGTGCCGCGTGCCCGGCGAAACGCCGAACCGTGTGTTGTCGATTCTTCTGCCATCGAGCATGACCTCCGCCCCAGGAGGCACGCCGAGCAGCTCGACGGTCGCCATCGTGGCGGGCGCCGGTGTCCGGGCTCGCCCTACACCTGGGCCCCGCTCCAGCAGTGCCCACGCGATCGCGACCAGCACCGCGAGCACCGCGAAAGCCATCATCCAACGGCTGTCGAGCACTCGCCCTACGGCCTTCAGAGGTTTTGCATCGTCGTCTCTACGCGGGTCACCCATCTGTGCTCCGTATCGCCACGGTTTCGAAACGTGCGCGATCGCTGCGCCATTGTAGGATGCTCGCGCATGTTCCGTCACCTTCCGGGGTGGTTTCGCAATGACGACGGCAATTCTCGAAGCACGGGGTCTGACCAAGAGATATGGGAATCGGGTGGTGGTCGATCACCTCGACCTCTCCTGCCGCCCAGGGACCGTGCTCGGGCTTTTGGGCCCCAACGGGGCCGGCAAGACGACCACGTTGCGGATGCTCTACGGGTTCGTTCCCCCGGACGGTGGGTCGATCTACTACGCCGGCAATCGCTTCTCCGACAACCGTGCCGAGGCCAAGCGGTCGATCGGCGTCTGCACCCAGGACGACTCGCTCGACTACGACTTCACGGTCGCGCAGAACCTCTTCATCTATGCGAGCTACTTCCGCCCGAGAGTCGACGACCTCGAGGGCCGCGTCGCGGAGCTCCTTCATCGGTTCGAGCTCGCTCCGTATGCGGACGCCTCGCCACACGTCCTTTCCGGTGGGTTCGTTAGGCGGTTGCTGATCGCGCGCTCGATTGTGCATCGACCGAGCGTCTTGTTTCTGGATGAGCCTACGACGGGTCTCGATCCGAGCGCACGCCTCGACGTGTGGGAGCTGATCGATGCGATGCGCGCCGAGGGTTTGGCCATCGTGCTCACCACGCACTACATGGACGAAGCGGAGAGATTGAGCGACGAGCTGCTCGTCATTCACGAAGGCCGCAACGTCGCACATGGCGAGCCTCATCGTGTCATCGACTCAGTGCTTGGTGACCACGTGATCATCGTGCCCCGTGGCGAGCCTGCGCGCGAAGAGATCGCTGCGTGGCTTCATGCCCGGGGTGCGGAGCAAGTGGCGACCGTTCTGGGCGAGCTTCGCGTTCCTGTGAGCAAAGAAGATCTTGCCGAGCTCACCACTCGGTTCACCGAGGCGACCTGGCAGGTGCGTCCGCCCAACCTCGACGACCTTTTCATCGCGCTGGCGCGACGCAACGGGAGGCTCGAGTGAGCGGTTTGAGCAGCCTCACCGCTGTTGCCAACTGGCGCTCCTGGGCCGTTTTTCGGCGGAATGCCTTGGTTTTTCTACGAAATTGGCGCACGGCCGTTATCCCACCCGCGATGGAGCCAGTGATCTTTTTCGTCGCGTTCGGTATCGGTTTCCGGGGCTACATCGAAGACCTCAGCTACCGCGGCGCCGAGCTCAACTACGCGACCTACGTGGCCGCAGGCTTGATCGCTTACACGGGTTTCGGCACGCCGTACTACGAAGCGCTCTACTCGGCGTATGTCCGAATGTTCTACCAGAAGACCTGGGACGGCATTCTCGCGACTCAAGTGGAGCTCCCGAGCGTCGTCTGGGGGGAGATCCTGTGGGGAGCGGTCCGTGGAATGGTGAACATTTCGATCGTGTCGTTGGTGATCGCGGTCTTCGACCTGTTCGGTGTGGTCGACGTGAAGGTGCAGTTCCTGGTGCTCATGCCGTTTCTCGGATTCGTTGCGGGTTGTGCATTTGCTTCGTTCGCGCTGATCTTTACGGCGATCGTTCCCGCGATCGATCACATGAACTATCCGGTATTCCTGATCGGCTGGCCTTTGAGTCTGGTGAGCAACACGTTCTTCCCGATCGAACCCCAAAGCGAAGCGATGTGGGCGCTCATGCAGCTCAACCCCGTCTATCAACTCGCGGAGTGCGCGCGTGGTCTCTTGGTGCTCGGGAGCCCGGGCCCGAACCTGGTTGGTCTGCTCGGATCGACGGCCCTTTTTCTCGTTCCATGCACCCTTCTTTCGGTCCGCTTGACCCGTCGGCGAGTCCTGGGCGACTGAGCTTCTGGAACCCAGAAATTCGGCTGTCAGATCAATGAGTTAGAGGCTGCATCGGGCCTTGCGTCGACCCCCCTTCAAGGCTAGAAACCAACCTATGGCAGATCCCCCGATCGCGGAACCGAGCCCGCCCGCACCAGGCTACGATCAAAGCGCAATTCAGGTGCTCGAAGGGCTCGAGGCCGTGCGGAAGCGGCCAGGCATGTACATCGGCGATCCGCACGACGGGACCGGCCTCCACCACTTGGTTTGGGAAGCGGTCGACAACGCGGTCGACGAGCATCTGGCGGGTCATTGCGACTTGGTGGAAGTGATCGTTCACTCCGAAGGTTCGATCACGGTCGTCGACAACGGGCGAGGCATCCCGGTTGGCATGCACGACAAGGGCGTCAGCGCTGCCGAGGTCGTGATGACGCAGCTTCACGCCGGCGGGAAGTTCGACAGCGAGAGCTACTCGGTATCCGCCGGGCTGCATGGCGTTGGCGTCAGCGCGGTCAACGCCGTGAGCGAGTGGCTCAAGATGGAGATCCGCCGCGACGACAAGCTTTGGTTCCAAGAGTACGACCGCGGCGTCCCCAAAACGGCCCTGAAGGCGATCGGGACCAGCAAGAAGACGGGGACCAAGATCACCTTCAAGCCCGATCCCGAGATCTTCACCATGACCAACTTCAGCTTCGAGGTGTTGAACAACCGCCTCCGAGAGATCTCGTTTCTCAACGCGGGCCTCGAGGTCTCATTGGAAGACGAGAGGGGTGACGGCAAAAAGGTCACCCACAAGTTCGAAGGCGGGATTCGCGAGTTCGTCGAGGCGCTCAACAAGAAGAAAACTCCGCTTCACGATGAGGTCATCTATCTCCGCGCCGTCAAAGACGGCGTCGACGTGGAGATCGCCATGCAATGGAGCGACTCCTATAACGAGTCGATTTTTCCCTACACCAACAACGTGTTCAACCGTGACGGGGGTACGCACCTGACAGGCCTCCGGACGGCGTTGACACGTGTTATCAACCAATACGGGTCGCGCCAGAAGCTCCTCAAAGATCTCAAGAACCCGCTCGGGGGCGAGGACGTGCGTGAGGGGCTCACCGCCATCATATCGGTGAAGCACCCGGATCCAGCGTTTTCCTCCCAGACCAAAGACAAATTGGTGTCGAGCGAGGTCAAAGGCATCGTCGAGAGCATTGTCAACGAGAAGCTCCGCCAGTACCTCGAAGAGGATCCAAAGGCCGGCAAGCGCATCGTCGAAAAGACGGTGCTCGCGGCGCGTGCCCGCGAGGCGGCCCGGCGTGCGCGCGAGATGGTGCAGCGAAAGGGCGTCCTCGATGCGAGCACTCTTCCCGGCAAGCTCGCGGACTGCCAGAGCAAGGATGCATCCGAGAGCGAGCTCTACATCGTAGAGGGTGACTCGGCGGGCGGCAGTGCGAAGCAAGGGCGCGATCGCCGCTTCCAGGCGATTCTTCCGTTGCGCGGAAAGATCCTCAACGTCGAGCGGGCTCGGTTCGAAAAGATGCTTTCGAGCGCGGAGATCGGCACGCTGATCACGGCGCTGGGTTGTGGCGTCGAAGGCGGCGAGAACTTCGACATCGAAAAGCTCCGATACCACCACGTCATCATCATGACCGACGCCGACGTCGACGGTTCGCACATCCGCACGTTGTTGCTGACGTTCTTCTATCGCCAGATGCCGCAGCTGATCGACAAGGGCTACCTCTACATCGCACAGCCCCCGCTCTACAAAGTGAAGAAGGGCAAAAAGCTGCGCTATTTGCAGCATGACGACGCGTTGAGTAGGCACTTGATCGAGCTCGGCACCGACAACGTCCGGCTCAGTATGACCGAGGGCAGCACTCAGCTGACCGGGGAGCCGCTGCGCAATCTGCTCAAAGATGTAGCGCGCTTCCGCCTGTTGCTGGAGAACATTGGGCACCGCGTGGACCCGCTCGTCGTCGAGGCGCTCGTCACTGCGACCGAGCTGGAGGTCGAGGACCTCGCCGACCGAAAGAAGGTCGAGGCGGCCATCGACGCGCTCGAGAAATATGTTCGTTCCAGGCGGCCCGGCGAGCTCGAGGTGACCGTCGAGCAAGACGAGGAGCACGACCGGCATCGCGTCATCATAGAGACCCACGACGGAGGCTCACGTCGAGTGACGACGCTCGACTTCGATTTCCTGTCTGCGGGCAATGTCTCCGAGCTCCGCCAGATTCACCAAGGCATTCGAGCACTCGGGAAGCCGCCGTTCGTGCTGACCGTGCTCGACAAAGACGGCCAGCCTGCCGGGGAGCCTTCTGAGGTGCCCGACGTCGAAGCGCTTTGGGTGACGGTCGACGCGCGCGCACGAAAAGGCCTGGGGATTCAACGCTACAAAGGCCTCGGCGAGATGAATCCGGATGAACTTTGGGAGACCACCATGGATCCCGAGACGCGCACGCTCCTTCAGGTGCGTGTCGAAGACGCGCTGGAGGCGGAGGAGCTTTTCAGCGTATTGATGGGCGACCAGGTCGAGCCCCGGCGCGCGTTCATCGAGAGCAACGCGCTCAACGTCACCAACCTCGACATCTAGCTGGCGCGCCGCGAGCGGCGAAGCAAGGCCTTCACGGCTGCTTCGACGCGCGGCACTTCCTCGTCGACCTGCGCGAGGAGCTCTTTGGCCTTACCGAGGTCGCTTTCCAGCTCGATCGCGTCGAGCAGCTCTCCGACCCGCGACGCGCCGATCTGTTTGCTGGACCCTTTGAGCGAGTGGGCCGTCAGGCGCATGGTTTCCATATCGTCGTCATCGAGCGCCTTTGCGAGGCTCTTTAGCGAATCCTTTAGCTGCTCGATGAACCCAACCATGACGTCTTGGATGAAGTCGTCGTCTTTTCCGTCGAGCGAGACGAGCTGGCGGACCATGTCGAGGTCGAGCGCGGCCGGCGGCGGAAGTGTCGATATAGGCCTGATCGAGCGACTGCCCGAAATTGGAACCCAGCGTTCCAACGCTTTGGCGAGCATCGAGCTCCGAACCGGCTTATCGATTAGGTCGTTCATGCCCGCTTCGAGGCAGCGGATTCGGTCTTCCTCGGTGACGCTTGCCGTGAGTGCGATGATCGGAAGCTCTGGACTCTTCGGCGACCGTCGAATCCGATCCGTCGCTTGGAAGCCGTCCATCAACGGCATGTGGCAATCCATGAACACGATATCGTAGTCGTTGGCTGTCACCTTTTGCAGCGCTTCGCGACCATCGACGGCGATGTCGACCTCGCACGAGAGTTTCTTCAACAGCGCTTCGGTCACCATGCGGCTGGTGGGGTTGTCCTCGGCCACCAGCACGTGGGCGCCTTCGCGGATCAACAGATCGCCCGTCCCGTCAGAGTCAGCGACGCGCAGAGTGTCATCCGGCCCTGGATGAAGATCGATCTCCATCCAGAAGCTCGTGCCTTCGTCGACCGCGCTCTGCACGCCGAGGTCCCCGCCCATGAGATCAACCAGCTGTTTGCTGATCGCGAGTCCCAACCCGTTCCCGCCGGAGCTGCGGTTCGAGCTGCCGTCGTTCTGATGGTAGCGCGTGAAGATCCTCGGAAGGACCTCCTCCGGAATGCCAATGCCTGTGTCTCGCACCGAAAGGCGAACTCGAGTCTCCGCCGCGCGGTTGACGACCTCTGCGCTGATAAGCACGAACCCCGACTCGGTGAACTTGATGGCGTTATTGACGAAATTCAGGAGAACCTGCCGTATGCGGCCGGCGTCCCCGATGAAGCGTCGACTCGCAAACCCCTTCATCTCCGAGTCGAGCTGGAGTCCTTTGGCCGCTGCGCGTGGCTGCATGAGGGCCGTCACCCCGTCGATCAGGGCGCTCATGTCGAACGGCGCCTGCTCGAGCTCCGCTTGTCCCATCTGTAGTTGCGAGAAACCGAGAATCTCGTCGACGATGCCGATGAGAGCGTCCGCCGACTCGCGGATCGCCGTGATCATCTTCCTCTGCTTGTCGTCGAGGTTCGCGTCGAGCAGCAGTGCGCTCAAGCCTAGGACGCCGTTCATCGGTGTGCGGATTTCGTGACTCATGTTGGCCACAAACTCCGTCTTGGCTTGCGACGCGCGTTCGGCAGCGAGACGAAGCTCCTCCAGGCGAACGAGGGTACGGCCGCGCACGTAGTTGAGGCCGATCGCGACAGTAGAAAAGCCGGTCAGGTATCCAATGCTTCGGCTCCAGTTCACGCCTTCGACGAAAAGCGATGTCGTGCCCCATCCGAGGTCCCCGAGGATCATGATTGCGAGCAGCCACGTGCGACTGTGCACCATCGCGCCCGCTGCAAACTGGATCAGCACGAAGAGATAGAAATCGGAGGGCTCACCGCTGAGAGCGTAGCCGAGCGTGAAGGTCCCCGTGACGATGAGGAAGAGAACGCCGCCGATGTGAACCGACCACATGAGCGGTGGCGGTTGCCGATGTGCTCTCCATGCGAACGCCAGCAGCGCGACGCCCGTGAGCCCGTACATCGTCATCAACTTGAGTTGGGTTTGATCGAAGTCAGCGGACCACTGGCCGACCGATAGCCCGAGGTATGCGATCCCGGCGCAGACCATCATCGTCACGAGGTGCCGCCCGGTCATCGAGTTCAACACGGCCCACCGCTCCTCAGCGGTCAGAGGCACGTAGGCGGCGAGCGTCTCGGGGGAAGGCGCGGATCCGGGCTCCCACTTCAGCTTTTCCTCCTGCTCGACCCCCATCAATTCCAGTGTATCGGGCGACGGAGCCCGATTCACGACTTGTGAGATAGAAGTTTGTTGCGTGCCTCACGAACGGTGCGAACCGCAGCGTCGTGCAACACCCCATTCGATGCGATCAGCTTCCCGGTGCGGGGGTCGGCCGTGTTGCCGTCGTAGGTCGAGAGCTGCCCGCCGGCTTCCTTCACCAGTAGGGCGCCCGCGCACATGTCCCATGCGTTCAGCCCCTGTTCCCAATAGATGTCATATGTGCCGTCGGCGACCAGGCAGAGGTCGATCGACGCTGCGCCGCAACGCCGAATCCCCCTTGCACGTTGCAGAAATAGCGCGAGCTCGGCGTGGTTGTTGTCGGGGCTCGACCATCGGTCGTAGGGAAAGCCGGTTGCGCAGACGGCCTCTTCGAGCTGGTCGCGTGTCGACACCCGGCAGCGTTTTCCGTTGCGGAAGGCGCCTCCGCCCCTCGCGGCCTTCCAGGTCACGCCGAGTGCGGGTGCGTGAACGACACCCACCAGCCCCTCCGATCCGCGATACAACGCGATCGACATGGCGAAGAAGAAGTGCCCGTGGACGAAGTTGGTCGTGCCGTCGATCGGGTCGACGTACCAGACCAGCTCGCCTTCGCCGCTCTCGGCGTCCTCTTCTCCCACGATCCGGTGGCTCGGGAACTCCTGTGAGAGCTGCTCGCGGATCAGCCGCTCGCTTCCGAGGTCGTACTCGGTCAGCAAGTCGAACCGACCCTTGCGGGAAATCTCCCCCACCGTGCGCCACCCTTTCATCACGAGCTCGCCCGCTTGGAGCGCCGCGCGCTCGGCGACCGCTAGCGCGCCCTGAGTCTCGTCTTCGACCGGCATGAAGTGCTGCATTTTCGCGGATTTCTGAGCCTCTGCCATCTGCATCTGAGCGCCTGTCAGGGGTTCACTGGCATTTCGGCTATAAAACCCGTAAAAGGCCGTGCGCGACGACGCTTGCGGTCTGAGCGCTGCTCGATGTAGGCAAGTGTAGTTATGCCCGACAAGGACACTGTGACGCCAAGCCTTCGCAATCCATTCGAACTGGATGGCGATAATCGCTCCTCGGCCGATGCTGCAAAGGAAGCTGGGCCCTACGATGCTGCTCTTTTGGAGGGCGAGCAACTCCGGGAGCGTCCACGCACCGCGGCGGGTCTCGTTCAGATCGGGAGGCAGCACGCGAAGCGTCGCATGACGGTCTGGGAGCGCATCGACGTGCTCCGCGACCGAGGGACCGAGCCGACGATTCTGTACCAGAACTGGGGTCCGAATCTGGATGGGGCCTCGATCGTGACAGGGGTCGTCCAGGTCGGGGGACGCGAAGTCGCTATCTACGGTCACGACTTCACCGTTCGTGCAGGTTCGATGGATGCGACCAATGGCACGAAGCTCGCCAACCTCATGCGCTTGGCGGGTAGTCAGGGGATCCCGTTGGTCGGGATGAACGACAGCGCCGGAGCGTTCGTGCCGGCAGGCATTGGCGGCCTCGACGGGTACGCAGAGGCGTTCACAGCGCTCCGCAAGATCAGCGGAGTCGTACCGAGCATCATGTGCATGTTCGGCTACAACGCGGGCGGCGGTTCGTACTTGCCGCGGCAGGGCAGCTTCATGATTCAGCCCGCCAATACGTTTTTCGGCCTGACCGGCCCCGGCGTCGTGAAGTCGGTGCTCGGCGAGGACGTGACCGCGGACGAGCTTGGTGGCCCTCGGGTACATCGGCAGAGCGGGGTCGTGGACCTCACGGTGCGCGACGAGGTTGGGGCGCTTCGAACCGCGCGACGGCTGTTGAGTTACCTTCCCGGAAACAATCATGAATTGGCGCCCTACCAGGAGACCTCGGACCCTATCGACCGTCCAACTGGGGAGATCGATACCTTGCTTCGAAAGGCGTTCAACTCACCGACCGGGTTCAACACGCCGATCGACGTGAGGATTATCCTTCAGCAGATCTGCGACCACGGCGACTACTTCGAGCTTCAGCCGGAACGAGCGCGCAACACGATCACTGCGTTTGGCCGTCTCGGCGGGCAGGTCGTCGGTTTCGTTTGCAACAACAGCGCTGTGGCGTCCGGGCAAATCGACGTCGACGCGGCATTCAAGAACTCGCGGTTCATTCGGTTCTGCAACCTTTACAACATCCCGGTGATCTTCATGGAGGACACGACCGGGTTCCTGCCGGGCCGCGATCAGGAAAGCCGTGGCATCGTGCAGGCTGGGCGGGCGATGCTCGACTCGATCATCGATCTGCGGACACCGCGCATTTTGCTCATCATTCGAAACGCTTTCGGTGGGGCGTATGCCGCGTTCAACTGCTATGCGGTGGGCGCCGATCACGTCATGGCGCTTCCGACGACTCGCGTCGCTGTCATGGGTCCCGCTGGCAAAGAGTTCGTCTACAAGAAAGAGATGCGCGACATGCGTAATCGCGCGAGGATGCGCTTGCAGAACGCGCTCGACGCTGGCGCGTCCAAAGAGGATGCCGAGGCCGACGTGGCAGCGTGGGTCAAAGAGCAAGACGCGGCGTTCAGCGCTCAGTACGAGAGGGAGCTCATGAACCCCAAGGAAGCGTTGAGCCTCGGCTCGATTTCCGAGATCGTGATGCCGACCAACGTGCGGGCAGCGCTCGCCAAGAGCCTCGACTTCTACTTGTCCCACTACACCCCGGAACCGTTGCAGGCGGTTCAGCGTGAGTTCCACTGATGGCTTCCGACAGCTACATGCACAACCCCCTCATCCATCGGGACCGACGGCTCGGGCAATCCGAGTCCGAGTGGGTAAGCTCCTTTCGCTGCGACGACATGACGGTCCTCATCGTGTGTCGGGGGCCGATCCGGCAAGAGGCGCTCGACGTCTTCGCAGAGATGGGGATGACGAAGGTGGGGATCCTTCTCTCGGAGAAGGACTCGATCATCTACCCTCGGGCGCTCGCGCCGGAGCTCCGGCGGCTCGACCCTTCGCGCGTTCATGCGGTCGCCGACTACACGGGCGCAAGCAAAGAAGAACGAAAGGAGCGCATCGCAGAGATCATCGGGATCGCCAAGGACAACGGATACGACTACATCTTCGCTGGTTATGGCTTCATGGCGGAGGACGAGGAGTTCGTCCGTTCGATCGAAGAGGCAGGACTCCGATTCATCGGCCCTTGCTCGTACACGGTCCACGCTGCGGGCTTCAAAGACGAAGCAAAGCGGACAGCGGAGCGCGTGGACGTCAGTGTCACGCCGGGGATCAACAACGCCACGGCGCGGCTTCTTTTGCGAAAACACCCCAACCGCAAGGCGTTGGGCAAGCTCGCGAAGAAGCACGGCCTCGACGTGCCCGAGCTAGCGGACGAGGACCTCGAGCTCGAGACGGTCGCGGATGCGGTTTTGGGCGCTTCTTACAACGCCCATATCGACCTCTACACGGTCGACGAACTTGCCGAGCAGATTCAAATGGAGGTCGCCTCCATTGTCGCGGAGTACGGGGGGAGCCGGGTTCGTCTCAAGGCGATCGGCGGTGGGGGCGGCAAGGGGCAGCGCATCGTTCGCAGCGCCGACCAGGCGCCCGCGATGGTTCGCGAGATTCTGAGCGAGGTGAAAGCGCTCGGCGTCGGCGACAACAAAAACATCCTCGTCGAGCTCAACATCGAGACGACTCGTCATAACGAGATCCAGCTCCTCGGCAATGGTGAGTGGACGATTTCGCTCGGTGGGCGTGACTGCTCGCTCCAGATGCACGAGCAGAAACTCCTCGAGGTTTCGATCACGCAAGAGACTCTCGCCGCTGCCGTCGAGCGCGAGCGAGCCGCGGGGAACGAAAACAACGCCGACGCGATCGAGCAAGACCTCCGAATCCTCCGCAGGATGGAGGAACAGGCGGAACGCTTCGGCGAGGCGGTCAAGCTCGACTCCGCTTCGACGTTCGAATGCATCGTCGACGGCCCACGCCACTACTTCATGGAAGTCAATACGCGCATTCAGGTCGAGCATCGCGTTTCCGAGCTCTGCTACGCGCTTCGCTTTCGCAATCCCGCCGATCCCGAGGACTCGTTCGATGTGCAGTCGCTCGTAGAGGCGATGGCGTTGCTCGCCAAGCACAAAGCCAATCTCCCCCGACCCGAGCGCGTTCAGCGCGATGCAGCTGCGGTGGAAGCACGGCTCAACGCCCAGGACCAATCGCTTTCGCCTCATGCGGGTGGCGAGATCATGTCGTGGTCGGATCCCATCGAAGGCGAGGTCCGTGACGACCAGGGCATCTGTTTCAAGAACCCCGACACCGACCTCTTCATGCGCTACAAGCTGGCCGGCGCGTATGACAGCAACATCGCGCTGCTCGTCACCACCGGTGACAACCGCCGTCACAGCTACGACCACTTGCGCGAAGTGCTCAGGCGCACGGTTCTCCGAGGCCCTGACCTTCAAACGAACCTGCAGTTCCACTACGGGCTCGTGCACTGGTTCCTCGCGAACGGCGTCGACGCCAAGCCAACGACCCGATTCGTGGTTCCTTACCTGACGCTGATCGGCGAGCTTCTCCAGGAAGCCAACCAGATCGACGCAGACTATGCCTACGGCCGGCTCTGTCGCCAGTACCTAAAGGTCGCGTCGGGTGATCCTGCCTCTGAAAAAGCCACCAACGACATCTCGGAGGTGAAGAGGACCCTGCTCGGGCGTCCGCTCGGCCGCATATTGAGGCAGCCGCACCTTCTTTCGGCGTGGCTCAGCGCGAACAAGAACAGCTTCGAAGTCAGCAAGCGTCGCGTCACGTGGCTCCGCAACCCGCTTGTGGTGCTCGCGGACACGTACCACCTGCTCCACATGGATGCCGAGGTGAAGTTGCCGGCTGCGCACCGCATTTGGGAGCAGGACCAGGCCATTCTTCAGGAAGGCGAGGCATTCTACGCCGCAGTGCAGGAGCGTCTGGGCGAACTGCCTTGGCCGGAGGTCGACACACTCCTGAAGGCCAAGAAGCCGGCGAAGGGCTTCGGTGTCAAGCAGTGGAAGAAGGTGCGCGAGGCGCATCTCGGATTCCAGCTGGGGAGCGAGCTCTACGGTTTGCTTCCCTTGATTGCGGACAAGGTCGGTTTCTTCGATCTTCGCTTGAACGATGACTTGACCATCGCCATCCCGGAACGACTGCTCGATCGGGACCATCAAGCAAAGATGAAAAAGGTGCTCGTGCCGCCGCCGGTCAACAAGGCCGATGAGATCGTGGCTGTGAGCGGTGGAATGTACTACGCCCAGGAAGCGCCAGGCATGCCGCGTTTCATCGAGGAGGGGCAACACTTCGAAGCCGGCGACCCGCTCTACATTGTCGAAGTCATGAAGATGTTCAACAAGGTGTACGCGCCGTTCGCGGGGACGATCGACAAGATTCTCGTCGATACCGACGGCACGATCGTTTCCAAGGGCCAGCCGCTCTTCAAAGTCACCCCCGACGAGAAGTTCATCGAAGAAGACCCGGCCGAAGTCAAAGCCCGCATCGAATCCAACACCGAGCAATACCTAACCGCCGTAGCCTAACAACGTATGGCCAATTGTAAGGGGACAGTCCCCTTAAGATTCATTACATTTGGCCATATCTTTAGAGACGGTCGTCGCGCGGGGTGGCTAGAACGACTCGATTGCGGCCGGCGGCCTTCGCCCGGAAAAGTGCGCGATCGGCGGTGGTCATCAGCCGGGCCTTGATGTCGCTCGGCGGCTGGCCGTTGAGGCGTCTCAGGCCTTGGAGCGTGGCTACGCCCACCGAGACCGTGATCTTTGGCAGCGTTCCCCTAGGCCGCATGGGCCCAGCGGTACTCGCCGCGACATGGCTCCGCAGATGGTCCGCCAGCGCGCGGGCGCTTTCCTTTGACGCACGTTTCTGGACCACGACGAACTCATCGCCTCCAAAGCGAAACACATCACCGACGCCAGCCGCAGCTTCATGCAGCGCCTTGCCTGTGCGCTTCAACGCTTCACTCCCAGCTGCGTGACCGAGCTTGCTGTTCACCCGCTTGAGGTGGTCGACATCGACGAACATCAGTGCCATGTCGCGTTCCGCACGCCGCGCGGCCATCACGGCTTTCGTCAGCTCGCTGTTGAGCCCTCGCACGTTCCGCAGGCCAGTTAGTGGATCATGCGCCGCAAGGCCTTCCTGACGCCGAAGCGAAGAGGTTTGGATCAACGAT
>CP070713.1:1552842-1557843 GCA_020351445.1 Myxococcales bacterium | reverse complement strand
CGGGAGTTCATGGCAAAAGAGGCGATCCGCAACTCGCCCGAAATCCGGAGCATCGACAACACGATTCGTGGCCGCGACGAGCTTCTCAAAGGCGAACGCCGCCAGCTCGGTATTCCCGACGTGGCCGTTGTGGGCGGCTTTCAACACGTACCCTTCGTGGGCGGTGTCGGTTCCGAGCAAGCCTCGATCCCGGGTTTTCCAGGACGACAGACGTTCACTTGGAGTGTCGGCGCGCAGGCTTCCTTGACGCTTTTCGACGGTACGTCGAACTACGCTCGCATCCGACGAATCTTTCGCGAGCTCGATCGTCTGCGCACCGACCGTGCGGTGATCGCGCAACGGCTCGAGCAAAACGTACGTGCCGCGCTGCATCAGGCCGGGTTCTCGTACGCAAACATCGCCCTCACCCGCGACGCAGCCGAAGCATCGGCGCGCAACTTGGAGCTGGTGACCGACCTCTATCAGCTTGGCGCCGCTGACATCATTCAGCTCGTCGACGCGCAGAATCAAGCGGTCGCGGCTGCGCTCGCCGCAGCCAATGCGCGTTACGACTTCCTCATCGACGCACTGCGTGCACAGCGCGCCTCCGGTGCGTTCTCGCTCGAGGGCACCCAGGAAGAGCGCGACGACTTCATCCAGCGTTTGGATGCCTTCGCCGCGCAACGAAAGGCCGCGGGCTACATCAGCGCGCCTCGCACGGAGGAACCGCCATTGAACCCGAGGGAGCAACAATGATTCTCGACAAGACTACTCTCGCCGCACTTGCCGCGGTCCTGAC
The DNA here is from genome assembly GCA_020351445.1 of Myxococcales bacterium. Lineage (GTDB taxonomy): Bacteria > Myxococcota_A > Polyangia > Polyangiales > Houyiibacteriaceae > SG8-38. The sequence goes on along the minus strand of CP070713.1, from coordinate 1,557,065 downwards.
GCTCGTCGGGTGCAAGCGGGCAAAGGAGGAGCCGGAAGTCATCCGGCCCATCCGCTACGTGGTCGTGGAAGGCCGCGACGCCGCCCGACAGCGCACGTACTCGGGCGTCGCAAAGGCCGGTCAGGAGAGCCGACTCAGCTTTCAGGTGTCGGGCCAGGTGTTGAGCGTGCCGGTCAGCGTCGGCGATGTCGTCGAAAAAGGGCAGACCATCGCGCGTATGGATCCGACCGACTACTCACTGCAGCTTCAAAACGCGCGGGCGAGCGCGGCGCAAGCGAGAGCACAAGAGCGCAATGCAAAAGCCACTTACGAGCGAACCCAGGCTCTCTACGAGAACCAAAACGCATCGAAGCAAGATCTGGACGCCGATCGTACTGCATACGAATCGGCAAGAGCTTCGCTCGAAGCGGCCAATCAGCAAATCCGCTTGAGCCAACGACAGCTCGGCTACACGCACCTGAAAGCCCCCGAGGCAGGAACCTTGGCCACGGTCGACATCGAGGTGAACGAGTACGTGCAGGCAGGTGAGCTGGTCGCGACACTTCTAGCCGGTGAACAGATCGAGGTCAGCGTCTCGGTGCCCGCATCGATCATTCGCAGCATCCGGAGAGGCGACGATGCCGCGGCTAGCTTCGGCGCACTGGGGAAGAAGACCTTCAAAGGCACAGTCACCGAGGTCGGTGTCGCAAGCGTGGGTGGCGCCACGACGTTTCCGGTTACCGTTCGTTTGACCGAAGGCCAAGACGAGGTCCGCGCCGGCATGACCGCTGATGTGACCTTCATCCTCGAGCGCTCGGAGGGCGAGGCGAAATACGCTCTGCCGACGAGCGCCGTTGGCGAGGATCACGAAGGCCGTTTCGTCTACAAGGTTGAAAAGACCGGCGGTGGCCTCGGCACCGTGCATCGAAGCCCCGTGAAGGTAGGCGAGCTTCTTTCGACGGGAATCGAAATCTATGAAGGCGTCGAGCCCGGCGACCTCGTGGTCACCGCGGGCGTGAGCCGAATCTACGATGGTCTGGAGGTGCGAGTTCCACCCAGACCAGGATCCGAGCCCTCCAACATCGCGTCGCCAAACGCAAACGGCGACGAGCCAACAGCGCCTGACGAGACGCCATGAGCCTGACCGAGTTTGCGCTGAAGAGACGTACGGTCACGGGAACGTTAATCGTCGTCCTGCTCTTCGCCGGGATCGCCGCCTACCAAAACGCGCCGAGGCAGATGGACCCCGGCTTCATCATCCGCACCGCGATGGTCACCACGTACTTTCCGGGCGCCAGCCCCGAGCGCGTCGAGCAGCTGATTACAGACCCAATCGAAAAGGCCGTTCAGGAAATCCCAGAGCTCGACTGGGTCGACAGTGAGAGCAGGACTGGCGTCTCGGTCATCTACGTCAATATCCGTGAAGAGTTCACGCAGATGCGTCCGATTTGGGACGACCTGCGGCGCAAAGTAGACGACGTGACCCCAAGTCTTCCCGACGGAATCACGGGTCCGATCGTCAACGACGAGTTTGGGGACGTGTACCCGATCATGTTCAGCATGACGGGGGACGGGTTTTCGTACATGGAGCTCAAAGACATCGCTGACGACCTCCGTGACGAGCTCTTGCGATTCAAGTCCGTCGCGAAAGTCGACATCATGGGTGCCCAGGAAGAGCGGCTATTCGTCGAGTACGACAACGCGGTGCTGAGCAACCTGGGAATGACGCCCCAGTTCCTCAAGGACAGTCTGCAGCAGCGAAATATCATCCAGCCCGGCGGCGAAATCGACGTGGAAGCGGAGTCGATCGCCCTCGAGCCAAGCGGAAACTTCTCCTCGGTCGAGGAGCTCCGCCGAACGGTGATTCGCGTCCCCAATACCGACGAGCTGGTCTACCTCGAAGACATCGTCGACATCTACCGCGGTTACGTGGACCCCCCCGAGGGTCTCGTCCGTATCGATGGCCAACCGGGGCTCACGCTAGCGATCTCCATGGCGGAAGGCGGCAATCTCATCCGACTCGGAGAAGAGCTCGAAGGCTTTTTCCAGTACATCCTGGAGCAGTACCCCCACGGGGTCGACTTCTATCGCACCTATTTCCAGCCCGACCTCGTCGAGCGAAAGGTCGACGACTTCGTAGATAGCGTCGTGCAAGCCGTAGTCATCGTGCTCGTCGTCATGCTGCTGACGCTCGGGCTGCGTACCGGCCTTGTCGTCGCCACACTGGTTCCGACCACGATGATCATCACCGTCGCGGCGATGAACATCTTCGACATCCAACTCGACCAGATGTCGCTGGCTGCGCTGATCATCGCGCTCGGGTTGCTTGTCGACAACGCGATCGTCGTATCGGAGTCGATCATGGTGCGAATGGCCGAAGGGCAGAAAGGCTTCGATGCCGCGATTGGCGCGACGAGTGAGCTTCGGGTTCCGCTCTTGATCGCCTCGCTCACCACTGCGGCGGCGTTCCTCCCAATTCGGCTCGCCGAATCCGCAGTCGGCGAATACACCGGCGTGCTGTTCTCGGTGGTGGCGATCACCCTACTGATCTCCTGGGTGCTCGCGCTTACGATGATTCCAACGCTGTGCGTACGCTTCTTGAAACCCAAACCGGTCGAAGAGCCGTTTGATTCGCGTTTCTTTCGCCTCTACCGAACGATCATCCTTTCGGTCCTGCGGCGCCCCGTGCTGAGCATCGCCGTCGCGATCGTCGGTTTTTTTGGAGGAATCCAGCTCTATGGACTGGTGCCCCAGCTCTTCTTCCCGCAACAGGCGATAAATTTCTTCGTTGCCGAGCTGACGTTCCCACCGGGCACTTCGATTCGAACCACCGAAGCGATGATCAAGGACATGGAGGCCTATATCCAGAGCGATCTGGCTGCGAAAGAAGGCAAAGACGGAGTCACTCATTGGGCCTCCTTCATCAGCACGACCCCCCCGCGGTTCACGCTCACCTACAACCCTGACGCGCCCAAACCTCGATATTCCGAAACCATGGTGCATACGACGACCGCCAAAGTCGTTCCCGAAGTGATGGCGAAGCTGGAGCACTACGTGACAGAGCGCCATCCGGACGTCAGGCCCCACATTCGCCCTCTCGGAAATGGACCTCCGGTGCGAAAGCCGATCGAAGTTCGCATCTCGGGAAAGGAGGTCGACAAGGTCTTCGAGATCGCGGATGACGTGAAGCAGTGGCTCAACGCCCGCGCGGACACGCGCAACGTTGGTGACGATTGGGGCCCCAAGGTCAAGAAGTTGTTCGTGGAAGTGAGCGAAGAGCAAGCGCGACGCGCAGGCATCACCAATGAAGACGTCGCGACGTCGCTCCAGACCTTCCTAAGCGGCTATGAGACGACTCGTTACCGCGAGGACGACAAGACCATCCCCGTGGTGTTGCGTTCCGTCGCGGAGGGCCGCCGTGACATCGACCGGCTCGGAACCCTCAGCGTGTTTGCACAGGACGGCAGCTCGGTGCCGCTGACTCAGGTCGCGACCGGAGAGCTAGAATGGGAGTCGTCCGAGATCATGCGGCGAGATCTGAGCCCGACTGTCACCGTGGACAGCGATACCGTCGAAGGGGTCACCGCCTTCGACATCATCGCGGAGCTCCAGCCCTGGCTCGACGAGCAGGAGAAGAGCTGGGGCATCGGCTACCGCTACGAGTTTGGAGGCGAGGCAGAGGGGTCGGGTAAAGCAAACGCATCGATCGCGGATAAGCTGCCGATCGCCGGCATGGTGATCATCATTCTGTTGGTTTGGCAGTTTGACTCGCTTCGAAAACCCACCATCGTGCTCGCAACGATCCTGTTCGCATTGGTTGGCGTTGCCATCGGCCTGCTGATCGTCGATCGGGTGGGCCTGCCCGGGGGCTACTTCGGTTTCATGACGCTGCTGGGGATCGTCTCGCTGGCCGGCATCGTGATCAACAACGGGATCGTCTTGATCGACCGCATCGACATCGAGAAGAACGAAAACGGCCTCGACCCGCCCCACGCGGTCATTCAAGCAGCACAGCAGCGTTTTCGGCCCATCATGCTCACGACGGCCACGACCATCGCGAGCTTGATTCCCCTTTATGTGGGTGGCGAAGAGATGTTCCAGCCGATGGCGATCGCGATCATGTTCGGCCTCGCCTTCTCCACCCTGCTGACCCTCGGCTTCGTCCCCCTCATGTACTCGCTGTTCTTCCGCGTCAGCTTCAAAGACTTCGTCTATCCCAACTAGAAAAGGGGACAGTCCCCTTT
>CP070713.1:1549257-1552742 GCA_020351445.1 Myxococcales bacterium | reverse complement strand
CGCGGGCTCAACACGGGCGTCATCTCCAAGAGCCTCCTCGGCAAGGCGCATACGGTGATGGCCGAGGGCGGCATGGCCGCGTCGCTCGGCAACGTGGACCGACGCGACAACTGGAAGATCCACTTCCGCGACACGATGCGTGGTGGGAAGTTTCTCAACCAATGGCGGATGGCAGAGCTCCATGCCAAGCAGGCCCCCGAGCGCGTGCGCGAGCTCGAAGAGTGGGGGGCGGTGTTTGATCGTACCCCCGACGGCCTGATCAATCAGCGCAACTTCGGCGGCCATCGTTACCCGCGATTGGCGCACGTCGGGGACCGTACCGGCCTCGAGCTCATCCGCACACTTCAGGATCACGGGGTTCACCACGGCATCCACTTCCACATGGAATGCACTGCGCTTCGCCTGCTTCTCGATGCGGGTCGGATCGCCGGAGTGGCCGCTTATTGGCGTGAAACAGGCAGATTTGTCTTGTTCAGGACCCCATCTGTGATCATGGCGACCGGCGGCGGCGGCAAGGCCTGGAACGTCACGAGCAATTCCTGGGAGTACACCGGCGACGGCGCCGCGCTTGCGTACGAAGCGGGTGCAGAGCTGATGGACCTCGAGTTCACTCAGTTCCATCCGACCGGCATGGTGTGGCCGCCCTCGGTTCGCGGCACCCTCGTGACCGAAGGCGTTCGCGGCGACGGTGGCATCTTGCTCAACAGCAAGGGCGAGCGCTTCATGTTCGACTACATCCCGAAGCGGTTTGCGTCGGAGACAGCCGATACGATTCTGGAGGCCGACAGGTGGCCCGAGGATCCAAGTGCGCGCCGTCCTCCGGAGCTCCTCACACGCGATGTGGTTGCGCGAGCGATTCGCGCCGAGGTGCAGGCTGGACGAGGCTCGCCGCACGGCGGGGCGTTTCTCGACATCGCGTCTCGCCGTCCCGCCGATTACATCAAACGCAAGCTGCCGTCGATGTACCACCAGTTCAAAGAGCTGGCAGAAGTCGACATCACGGCAACACCGATGGAAGTCGGCCCCACGCTTCACTACTTCATGGGTGGGATTCGGGTCGAAGCGGACACGCAACAAACGAACGTGCCGGGTCTGTTTGCATGCGGGGAATGCGCGGCGGGCTTGCACGGAGCGAACCGTCTGGGCGGGAACTCGCTTTCCGACTTGATCGTGTTCGGGAGGCTCGCCGGTGTCGGCGTTGCCGGGTACGTGGCCGAGCTCACCACCACGCCACGCGCTGACGACGCCCAGGTCACGGCGGCATTCAGGGAAGCGACGGACATTTTGAACCGGGAATCCGGGGAGAATCCGTATCTGATGCACGAGGCGCTCCAAGAGGTAATGAGCTCCAACGTCGGGATCGTCCGAACCGGGGAAGAGCTCCAACGGGCGGTCGAGCAACTCGATGCACTGAAGATCCGCGCGCGGAATCTGAAGGCTCCTGGGACCAGCCAATACAACCCTGGTTGGCACGAGGCGTTGTCGGTAGAGTCTCTATTGATCGTCGGTGAAGCCGTAGCGCGTGCCGCGTACCTTCGCGAGGAGAGTCGCGGCGCACACACACGGCTCGACTTCGAGGGTGAACGCGAGGAGTGCGCGCGCTTCAACATCGTCACGAGGAAAGGGCCCGGTGGCGAAATGCAAGTCGACAAAGTCGAGCGATCGGATCCGCCGAAGGAGCTCGCGGCGATCGCCTATGCGACGCTCGAAGAGCTCGAGGGAGGCCAAGTAGAATGAGCAAGCGCAAGTTCAAAATTTGGCGTGGCGATTCGCGAGGTGGCGAATTCAATCAATACGATACGGACGTCGATGAAGGCATGGTCGTTCTCGACGTGTTGCATCGCATCCAGGCCATTCAGGCCAACGATTTGGCGATCCGCTGGAACTGCAAGGCTGGCAAGTGTGGCTCCTGCAGCATGGAGATCAACGGGCGCCCGCGGCTCGCCTGCATGACGCGCATGAACACCTTTGCCGCAGACGAGGTCATCACCGTGCAGCCACTCAAGGCATTCCCGGTAATCAAAGACCTCACTTGCGACGTATCCTGGAATTATGAGCAAAACAAGCGAATCGCGCCGTTCAAGCCCAAGCCCCGCGGGCGAGATGGCGAGCATCGGATGTATCAGGAAGACGTCGATCGAGTGCAGGAGTTCCGGAAGTGCATCGAGTGCTTCTTGTGCCAAGACGTATGTCACGTCCTGCGAGACTGCGACCGCAAGGATGCCTTCGTCGGTCCGCGCTTCATGATTCGCGTTGCCAGCTTGGAGATGCATCCACTCGATGACGACGACCGCATTCCGGAGATCAAGAAGGAATACGGTTCGGGAATGTGCAACATCACCAAGTGCTGCACCGAAACCTGCCCCGAGAACATCAACATCACCGATAACGGCATCATTCCGCTCAAGGAGCGAGTGGTGGATCGCTACTACGATCCACTTGCGCGCTTGGCTCGCCTCTTCGCCGGGCGTAAGGTGCGAACCAAGACACGTTCGGAGGAGCAGTCACGATGACAGAACGCTTCACTCTCAAACGCATTTCCTCAGATGCAATCGACCATTCCGTCGAGCGTGCCGAGCACTACCGTCTGCTCAATGATCCCGAACAAGCGGAAAGCATTTGCCTCGACATCCTGGCTGTAGATGATCGAAACGAACGGGCACGCATCACGCTGATTTTGTCGCTCACCGATCAGTTCCGGCGGGGGCTGGGCTCCCATGGAGTCCGTCGCGCAAAGGAGCATGTCCGTAAGCTCTCTGGGGACTACGAGCGCGCCTATTATTTGGGGCTGGTGGCCGAGCGACAGGGCCGCGCCCACCTGTTGCACGGCGGGATGCAGCGCACCTTTGCGTACGAGGGCCTTCACGAAGCGATGCAGCACTACGAGCAAGCCGATGAGCTCAAGCCGCCCGGTGTCGATGACGCGATCTTGCGGTGGAATGCGTGTGTTCGAACCATCGAGCACGAGGGCCTGCAGCCACGGGGGGACGAGCCGGAGCTGCCGCTCGAGTAACGAGCGCAACAAGAACCAGGTGAACCAAAGGTCAACCAGGAGAACCCATGATGTCACCCTCCGCTCTTGCACTCGTCGGTTACGCGGCATGGACACTGTTGTTGGCGATCATGATCGTCACGTATCGGACGGGGCTCGTGCTCGCGAAAAAGCGCGCGGCAAACGAGTTCGACCCCTGGGGCTCCGATGTCTCGGCGTTTTCGGGAAGGCTCTGCCGGGCCCACGCCAACTGCTACGAGAACCTACCGATCTTTGCCGCGCTGATTCTTCTCGCGCTCGTGACTGACAATGCCGGGATCACCGATTCGCTGGCGCGGTGGGTGCTGGTTGCGCGTGTAGCGCAGACGACCATCCACCTGATTTCGATCAGCGAGATGGCGGTGACGCTCCGAGCCACGCTCTTCACCATACAGCTGGCCATCGAGGCCTATTGGATCGTTCAGTTGGGCCTGTTGGGCTTCAACTGATCAGT
>CP070713.1:1542465-1549157 GCA_020351445.1 Myxococcales bacterium | reverse complement strand
TGGTCGCGCCCACTTCGGGTGAGCCTCCGGCGGGCTTCGATGACTATGCGTCGACGTACCGGAACGAAGTTGCATACGCCGGCTACTACGGAGTCGAGCTCGGCGATGGAGGCATGGTCGCCGAAATGACCGCCACGCCGCGTACCGGCGTCTTTCGCTTTCGGTTTCCGAAGGGACAGCCGGCCAACATCGTGGTGGACCCGGCGCGGGGCGTGAGCTGGGTCCGTGACAACGCGGACTTCTCCGACGGGTTGACGACCCTCGAGATCGCCGGGTCTGCGGGCTTTGGCCTGTTCTGCGGGATGTCAGGGGCTGGCCGGCTTTACTTCGTGGCTCGGCTCGACCGCCCCGCAGATCGCGTCGAGCAGTTCGATCCCAACAGCGCCCCGAACGAGGCGTTGGCCTTCTGGCGCTACGACGAAGCGCCGGCGGCGCCCGTCACGATGTGGGTCGGGCTCTCGTGGGTCAGTGTCGAAGAGGCGCGCGCGAACCTCGACGCCGAGCAGCTCCCATTTGATGACGCGCGTGATGCCGCGGCCCTCGCTTGGCAACAGAATCTCGGTCGCATCGAGGTCAGTGGTGGGACCAACTCCGACCGAAGGCGGTTCTACACCGCGCTCTATCACGCGCTGATTCACCCGAGTATTTTGCAGGACGTTGCAGGGACATATCCGAGGTTTGCTCGCGATGAGATCGGTCAAGCTGGCGACGATGCACGATACACGGTGTTCTCGTTGTGGGATACCTACCGGACCCTCCATCCGCTTCTCACCCTGGTCTACCCGGAAACGCAGCTCGAGATCCTTCAATCGATGCAGGACATGGTTCTCAGCGCAGGCGCTCCACCAAAGTGGGAGCTCATCGGCGATGAGGTGCAGATGATGGTCGGCGATCCGGCGGCCATCGTCTTTGCGGATTCTTATGCAAAGGGGCTCACGGGATTCGACGCCGCGGCCGTGTACGACGTCCTGCGCGAGGCGGCCGATAGCACAGAGCATCGCCCCGGGAATGCGGATTACCTAGAGCTCGGCTTCGTTCCGATGGAAGTGGCTGAAACCGTGTGGGGCCCGGTGTCGACAACCCTCGAATACGCACTGGCCGACTGGTCGCTTGCCGAGCTCGCGCGCGCGCTCGGTCGTGACGAGGACATCGATGCGCTCTTGGCACGCGCATCGTCCTATGCCGGTTTCTACGATGAAGAGACCGGCACTCTCCGCCCCAAGAATCGCGACGGCTCGTTTCTAGAGCCCTTCAATCCCGATGCGATCGAGGGCTCGCAGGTGCTTCGCCTGGGTGGACCCGGTTACGTCGAAGGGACCGCATGGCACTATGCCTTCTTCGTGCCTCACGGCATCGAGGGGTTGATCGCACTTCACGGCGAGCAAGCGTTCGTCGATCGCCTGCAGTGGGTGTTCGACACCGATCGGTTCGTAATGTGGAACGAGCCCGACATGGGGTATCCATACCTGTTCACTTTTGTGGACGGGGAGGCGTACCGGGCACAACGCGAGAGTCGAGCCGCGATGGATCGCCACTTCGGAAACGGACCCGACGGCTTGCCGGGCAACGACGACGCAGGCGCGCTGAGCGCGTGGTTCGTATTTTCAGCGATGGGGTTCTACCCCGTCACGCCCGGGCTCCCGCAATATCGCCTAGGCAGTCCCTTGTTCGAGCGCGTTACGATCCACCTCAGCGAAGCCCATCACGAGGGCGACACGTTCGTGATCGAGGCGACGAACAATACGGCGCAAAACATCTTCGTCGGTGCGGCAAGCCTCGACGGCCAGTCGTTGTCAGGCCCGGTGCTTCCCCACGAATCGATTACTCGCGGCGGCGTGCTCCGGCTTCAAATGAGCGCAACGCCGAACTGACGGCGCTCAGCCGCCCACAGCCACTGACATCCCGGCGAGGATGTAAACCCCTGCCGGAGCTTCTTGTCCGTCCGCTTCGATCCCCTCGATGCACCACCGAGCCGCGTCACGCACGTTCGCGAACGCCTTGTTGGGTGCGGGCTGCGGGGAGATCCAACGGAGCGCCGTGTACGCGCCCCGGGCAAGCGAGTTGGACAACACGATCGCACTGCCGATGTTCTTTTCGCGGATGATCGGCCGTCTTCCGTCTTCGAACTCCTTCATGCGACGCCGAAGCGTGGCGTCGGGGATCTTCTCAAGAGTAGTCGTGTCGACGATTAGCGCGTGGCGCCTGGGCGCCGCGAAGACATGCTCGTACGACTCCTGCAAGTAGACTATGTCATCGAGCTCAATCGAAGGCGGCATCGAAACCAAGACCAGTGGCCACAAGGACACATCGAACTCGATGCCCACACCGGCTGGCCGAATGCCTATTTCAGGACGTCCCACCACCCATAAATCCTATCTAGAGACGGGATACGCTCGCAACGAATTCGCAAAAACGCCTAGCCGTTGGCTGCTTTGCCGGCAATGCCGGCCAGAGCGTAGGCGGCAACCGGCACAATCTGCCCGTCTTCTTCAATCCCCTGTACACACCAGCGAGCTGCACTTTGGACGGTAGAGAAGGCTTTGTTGGGGGCGGGCTGCGGCGAGATCCAGCGCAGGGCGGTGTACGCACCCCGGACGATTGCGTTCTGAATGATGATCGCGCTACCGATGTTTTTTGGGCCAATGATCGCACGCCGGCTGTCCTCGAATGCTTTCATTTGCCGGCGCAGCGTGGCGTCCGGCACTCTGACGATCGGGGTCGTGTCGACGATCAACGCATGCCGCGAAGGCGCCGCGAAGACGGGCTCGTAGCAGCGCTGCATGTACTCGATGTCTTCCGAGGTCGTGACCGGTGGCATGGTGATCACCACGAGCGGCCACATCGACACGTCGAACCCAAGACCTACGCCCACCGGCGGCCCTTCAATCCTCGGCGCTTCCCCCATGCGCGGATTATGAGCATACGCCGGAGCGAAGCAAACAAGACGCAGTGGTTTACATGGCTGCGCGGTCTGTAACGATCAGGCGCGTGAATGCGGCATGCGGTGGACGCCAGCGTTAGAGATGCTTCCGAGCTGCCTGGTTGAGCTTTGCCTCGAAGAGCTGTTCCTGAAAACCGATGTAGACGAGCTCGTCGATCTCGAAGGTGGGGATCGTCTTGCGCGGGTTGAGCTCGCCGAGGCGCTCATTGGCCGCCGAGCTTTCCTCGGTATCGCGCTCGGTGAAGTCGATGCGGTTCTCCTTCATGTATTCGCGCGCCTTTCTGCAGACGCCACACCATTGCGTCGCGTACATCGTGATCGAGACTCTCCGCCGCGCGAGGTCCCATTTCCATTCGGAAACGTCCGCTTCCATGGGCGCCCCAGGGGGTGGAGGAGCTCCCTGGAGCTGCGTACCCTTCGGGCTTGGCTCGGGAATCGGAATGTCACCCGGGATCGGCGGCCGCGGCGGTTTCGGGATCGCCTCCGGCTCGGGAGCGCGCCGTCGTTCTGTGGCTGGTGTCGAGCCCGCCGGACGAGGTGCCGTGGTGCGGACGCCTCGTTGCGGCTCGCCTTGGGGCTCGGATCCAAACGACGAGAAAGCCCAGGCGACTCCAGCCAGCGCGAGCGCGAGGGGAATGATGAGCGCCCACCAGGCGCTTCGGGCGGGCGGAGGCGCAGACGGCATGTCGTTCAGGCGGCACAGCTCGCATTCGCCGTTCCGATCGAGTGGAAGCTGATGCTTTTCGCAGATCCCCATTGGTTCCACCATCTGCACCTCAGTCTAGCACGGACATTTCGTCGGGTTCAGGTTTCCCCTACTGCACCATGACGCAGATCTAGGCGATCATTGGGTCGATCAAACCGCCTTCGAGGCTCGCGTGACCAAAATCATCGACAGGGCCGCCGCCGCTCTTCCGAAGCCCGACGGCTGTTGCGAGGGTGTTCAGGAGCTTGTTGTGTGGGACGTCTCCGGCGTCGACGTACACGCCGGTTCGAAGGAACCCGTCTGCCGAGCCGGCGAGCACATATGGAAGATTGTTGACCGAGTGCGGCGGCCCGTTCGAGAGATCGTTGATCCAAGCGCAGACCCCCTTGTCGAGCAGCGTCCCGGTTTCCGTCGTGTATGCCGAGAGCCGGTCGAGAAGCCTTCCGAAGAGGCGGCCATGAATACGGTCCACTGCGTTGTGCTTGGACTGAGCATCGGGAATCGGATCGCCCTCCGAGCCATCGGCGAAGATTCGGTGCGAGATCCAGTGATAAGACGGGAACTGTTCGCCCTGCCATGTGTACCGGGTGCCGTCGTTGCCGTTTCCGATCTGAAGGGTCACCGCGTGCGTGTAGCCACAGGTCAGCGCAAGCGCGATGACATCGATGTGTAGCTCAGCGACTTCGACGACGCGGTCCCCGTTTTGATGGTCTCCGTCGATCGCGTTGATCGCGCTGACCGTCGGGTCACCGAGGGGTGAGCACTCCGCAAGCCGAATCTCGAGATCCCGAATCGCGGAGAAGTGCAGATCGAGACGATTGCGATCGTCGGAACTCAGGTCGCTGCGATTCATGAGCGCCTGCATCTGGTCGCGCACCAAGTCGTTGACGCTCTCCCGGCGGGCGGCGATCGCGTTGGCGGACGACTCGTCCAAGTTCACCAAGCCCATGATGTTGTCGAACGCGACCTTGGGGTTGGTCTGCGCGCCTCTTCGGTCGTTTGGTCCGCGGTAGGACAGAACGCTATCGAGAAAGTTGTACGGGCGCATTGCGGCGAGTGTGAGCGGTCCCCGGCCGTCGGGATTGAGCTCACGAGCGATGCGGTTGTCGAGCGATTCACCGAGCGCAAGCGAGTTGTTGGTGGCTTCCGCGTCACCGGTCGGCTGGGCCGTCAGCGCCTGGAGCGCGCCGCGGGCGTGGCCGCAGCCTGAGATCGAAAACGCCCCATGAACGCCTCGAACCAACAGTAGCTTGTCGGCATATGGGCTCAGCTCACTGATCGCGCGGTCGCCGTCGGCGGCCATCGAGGCGGTGGTGAGCGCTCCGAGATTGCGAGGCCAGAACATCTCCGGTTCTGCTGGATCGCTGTACGGAAGCGCCTGCGAGCACCCATTGCCCTGGCGCATGAACACAACGAAACCGGGGTCTTCGGGGCTTGCTGCGCGCGCCATTTTGGCCGCGAACGTCTCTAAGAACGGCAGACCGACGGTCACACCAGCGGTGCCGGCGAGAAAGAGACGCCGTGTGAACGGTCGTTTACCGAAAGGGCTCATGTTCCCTCCGCATTGCGCACCCGGAACTCTTCGCTTTGTACGAGCTCGATGATCATTGCTCTAATCGAGAGCCCATCGAGGGAGGCGTCGCCCAAGTCTTGAATGAGATCGAGGTCCGATCCTGCGGTATCTCGCCCGAGCGCGTATTCGACCCAGTGCTTGGTGTAGCAGTCGTGTGTTTGAACGCGCTGCGTGATCGCGTCGCTGAACTCTGCCGCTCCGTCGAACGTCACAGGGCCGTCTGCAAACTCGAAAGTCCCCGACGCGTCGATTGGCAATCCGAACTCCTCGGTGCGGTATTGTCCGAGCCCGTCGAAGCTCTCGAACGCGAAGCCGACCGGGTTGATGAATGTGCTGTGACACCCCGCGCCGCAGGTGCCTGGTCCGGTGTGCATTTCGATCCGCTCGCGAGAGGTCATTGTCATTCCGCTGTCCGAGGGGATCGGGGGAAGTTCGTCCGGCGGCGGGGGAAGCTCAGTGCACAGGACCCGCTGATTGATGAAGACTCCCCGATGAACCGAACCCGTGAGCCCGCCGTGCGAGGCTAGGAAGCCGAGCTGTGTGAGCAGACCGCCGCGCTGGGGGTGTTCTGTCGAGTTGAAGCTCGCCTGCGAGAACGACTGGTCGAAACCCCCTTCGAGCTCGTAAATCGCAGCGAGACCTGCGTTTGCGAACGTGTAGGGCGCCGTGAGAAGCTCGGCCAGGTTGCCATCCTCCTCGAGCACGACGTGCATCACGAAAAGGCGAGCCTCCTCGTACATGTCGAGCCCGACGCCGCCGTAGTAGAGTGGGAATGCCGATGGGTCTTTGCTCAAGTCCCCGTAGAGATCCCAGTTGAAGAGCTGGGCGTGGAAACGCTCGAGCATCGCCTGGCCGCGCGGGTCGTCGAGCAAACGAGCAGCTTGCGTAGCGACTTCCTGTGTAGTGTGCAGCGCGCCGCGCTCGGCTTCGTCGAGCAGTGCGTCATCAGGCATCGTGTTCCAGATCATGTACGAGAGCCGCGATGCGATCTCGAAGTCGTTGAGCTGCACGGTATCGCCGTTCCGGCTCTGCCCGGTATCAACCCGGTAGACGAAATAAGGTGACTGCAAGAAAGCCTCGAGCACCACTCGAATCCCAGCATCGAAAGGATCCATGTCGGGAAAGTGCGCTGCGCCCTGCCCGAAGAGAGCGACGTGCGCATCGATTTCGACGTTCGAGAGGGAGCGCCGATAGGCCCGACGACCGAGATCGCGTACAATCGCTCGTGCGCGTTCGGTAGCGTCACCCGGAAGGTCGCTTGGGATCACGCGAGCGAGCGCTACAGCATCCGTCGTCACTGCCTCGGCCAGCGTTTCTGCGGCCGCTTGATAGTTGCTCCACAGATCGCTGCTCACACGAAGCGCGCGGCTGTTGTTGTCGAAGAAGCTGATCCGGGTGTCTGGCTCGAAGCCGCCCGATAGATTGGGCGGCGCTTCCAGGCGGAGGAAGTCGCGGACGCTGTTTTCCCATTG
>CP070713.1:1539419-1542365 GCA_020351445.1 Myxococcales bacterium | reverse complement strand
CGATCGGCCAGGGGCCACTCCGCTTCATTCTCACCTTCACACCCGAGAAGGAGCACCCGGGCTACGCGCAATTCCTCGTGGACATCGAGGACTACACGACCCTCAAACGAGACATCCAGCGAGCCGAGGATTACATCCAAAGCATCGCACCCGATGCCATTGTCTTCGGGCGAACTTTCGATCTCGGTCCGAGCAAGCCCGGCAAGATCGAGGCCCGCTTGGTGGGGCCGGAGCCCGACGTGCTCCGTGACCTAGAGCAGCAAGCACTCGCGATCTTCAAGGCCGATCACGATGCAAAGGGTTCTCGTGGGCGCTGGTACGAGCGCGTAAAGGTAATTCACCCGAAGCTTTCCGAAGAGCAGGCCGACGCGCACGGGATCACCACGCGCTCGGTTGCACAGGCGGTTCAATCGACGTTCGAAGGGCATCCGGTTGGTGTCTATCGAGAGCGCGACGAGGTGATCCCGGTCTTGTTCCGTCAGCCGGCGCCGCTTCGTGACGACGTTGCGAACCTTCGGCAGATCCCGATCTGGAGTCCCGCTGCGCAACGCTACATCCCGCTCGCCAACGTGGTCACCGGCCTCGAAACCGAGTGGAGTGACCGGGTCGTCGAGCGCCGCAACCGAAAGCGCACCCTAACCGTGGTGACCGATCCGACGAACGACTCGGCGCCCACGCTTTGGGGTCGGCTGGCGCCGCAGATCGAAAATCTTCCGTTTCCGCCCGGGTACTACGTCGAGTGGGGCGGTGAGTACGAAAGCCAGACCGAAGCGCAGGCAGCCTTGTTCGCGCCGATCCCGATGTTCGTCGCCATCATGGTGGTCATTGTCATCGGGCTCTTCAACGCGATCCGCCAGCCGCTCGTCATCTGGCTGACCGTTCCGCTCGCGCTCATCGGCGTCACTGCCGGGCTTCTTCTCACCAACCAGCCCTTCGGTTTCATGGCCTTGCTCGGCTTCCTGAGCCTATCGGGGATGCTCATCAAGAACGCGATTGTCCTCGTGGACGAGATCGATCTTCAGATCAAGCTCGGCAACCCGACATACACCGCAATCCTCGCAGCGGGTGTGAGTCGTCTGCGTCCAGTGGCCATGGCGGCCGCGACGACGATCCTCGGCATGATTCCGCTGTTCGGCGACGCATTCTTCATCGCAATGGCGGTCACGATCGTCTTTGGACTTTTGGTTGCCACCGTGCTCACCATGATCGTCGTGCCGACGTTCTACGCGATCTTCTTCAAGGCGAAGAAGGACGACGACGGTGGTACGACGCCCGCATCGGCAAGCTCGGACGAGGGCGGCGTCACCGCCGCTCCTCCCGCGCCCGCGTAAAGCCCCGCTTCACTACTCCCGGTCTCGTGGCGTCCTGTCGCTGGCGAGGTGTAGGCCTACCAATCTGGCGATCATCACGGCCAGGTAGAGTTGACCGAACACTCCCTCGATGACCGCAAGCGGTCGGGCGAGGTTCGATGTGGGCACGATTTCGCCGTACCCCATCGTGGTGATGCACACGAGGCTGAAGTACAGCAACGAGTTTGAGAGCTCCTGGCGATCTTCCGGAACCGTGGCTGAAAGCCCCGAGAATGCCCCGGGTCTCTGCAACTCGACGATCTGAAAAAGCATCGAGAAGGCGACTGCCGCCAGTAGGTACGTCACCACGGCACCAAGGATGGTGTCGACGTCGACGTCATGTTGCTGGAACAGATGAGCGACGATGATCGAGAGGGCGTAAGAGAGCCAGGCCACGCTGAGAGCCAGGGCGGTTACATCGAGACCTCCTACTCCGGAGAGGAGCTCCCCCCAGCGAACCGCCAGCGTCACGACCGTGAGCAACAGAAACGGCCATCGATGTTGGCTGGGCCCGACGGAGTAGACGCCTGCCAACAGAATCAAATCGAAAATCAGCTCGATGACGAACCCGGAACGTTCGAGCGGAACCAAGGGAGCCACCACGATCAGGATCAGCAGCATGATCAGAAGGGCAGCGTTTCGGGGGACTTTGCGTGAGAGCTGGTACATGGATGAGCGGGGCAATGCTACAGGCAGTTTGGCCGACCCGCTAGCGACGCAGCCGGTAGAAGCTCCAGTGCTGGCGGCCTTCGCGATGCGTGGCGGAAGTTTCGCTGCGAAAGACGCCGCGGACTTCCGACAACTTCACGAGAGGCTCCCCTTGGGCGCGCTGGTCAAGTGAATGCTCGAGGTATACCGACAGCAGGAGCTCCTTCACCACCATGGGACGTTCGTAGAGCGCGCGGGCGGTGGATGGGCCGGCTTCGATCGAGACGCATTCGCATTGTCGCGCGAGCTGCAGATGCTCGATCGCGCGCCGAATGTCAGGAGCCTCGTCCGACACGACCGGGCAGGGGGCCGCTGCCAGCTTGCGCGCGGCGGCTCGGTCGCTCGTGAAGATGAGCGGCCGGCCCCAGCCGTGAAAGACCGGGTGGCTGAAGTCGATGTCGCCCCGGCCGGTCAGAATCAAGAGCCACGGTGGATCGCAAAGCCCCCATCGCCGCTCCCGCCAATTCAGCAAGGCGTCTCCCCAGCGCGGATCGGCGCGAAGGTCGAAGCTCAAGGTCGGCTCATCCCGCAGGATCTTGCCGGTGATGATGATCGCGTCGGCCCGCGCACGCGCGATGTGAAGTGCCAGGAAATCGAGGTCGCTCTTGGGGCTGTGCTCGTTGATGAGAATCGTGGTGAGCGGGGCTTCCTCCTCGGCCTTCCAGGCGGCGAAGCTGTGTGAAACCGCGGGCCGGGTGTCGAGAGGGCCGCCAAACAAGGCGCGGGCGGCGCGATCGACGCTTGCAGCGTCGGTCAGCTCGACGAGTGAGGCGACCATACCGCGATGGAAAGGTGGATTCGCGATCAAGTCAACCGGCTTTGCGCTCAAAACTCGCGCTGTCGATCTCCGCCTGTTAATCTCGCGGCATGTGGCGTGGGCTGTTGATCG
>CP070713.1:1533913-1539319 GCA_020351445.1 Myxococcales bacterium | reverse complement strand
GGTTCCAGCGCCCGGCAAGTCACTCACACCGGACGCGGTCATCCGATGGAGCAGAGAGAACATGGCGAACTTCAAGGTGCCTCGGCGGGTCGAAATCCTGGAAGCCCTACCCCGCAATGCGACGGGCAAGGTGGTGAAGTTCGAGCTTCGGGAGCGCGCCAATGCCTGACTTCCCGGAGGGCGTCGCACTCGTGGTCGGGGGGAGCGGGGGGATTGGAAGCGCGATCGCGCGTGGTTTTGCTGCCGCGGGCGTCACCCTCGCGATCACCTATCGCCACAACAAAAAGGCGGCCGACGCGGTGGCCCAGGAAATCCGAAGCGGTGGCGGGACCTGTTCG
Organism: Myxococcales bacterium; assembly: GCA_020351445.1. Lineage (GTDB taxonomy): Bacteria > Myxococcota_A > Polyangia > Polyangiales > Houyiibacteriaceae > SG8-38. Next base: position 1,538,981 of record CP070713.1, on the reverse strand, counting down.
GCGCATCAAGTTGCACTCGGCGATTTGGACTCGGTGAAAGCCTGTCTCGACGAGCTCGTCGCGGAGCACGGCCAGATTCACACCATCGCGCACGCCGCTGGCACGCACATCGACCAGCCCTACGTCAGCCAACTCACGCCGGAACAGTGGCGGAACACCATGGACTGGGATGTAAATGGGTTCTTTCACATGGCTCATGCCGCCCTTCCCCACCTCCGAAAGAGCCGAGGCTCGATCGTGTTCATCAGCTCGGCTGGGTTGAAGCGGTTTCCACCTGGCGACGTACTATCCGTGGCGCCCAAGGGCGCGATCGAAGCGCTCATGCGCGGGATCGCCCGCGAAGAGGGGCGGTATGGGATCAGGGCGAACAACGTGGCCGTCGGCGTCGTCGACGCCGGTATGTTCCCGAAACTGGTCGAGCGCGGTGAGCTCAGTCAGGAATGGATCGATGCCGCGACGCGCAACACGCCGCTTCGCCGCTTTGGAACACCGGAGGAAATCGCCGATGCGACCGTGTTCTTGGCTTCCTCCCGAGCGCGATACATCACGGGACAGACCCTGTTCGTCGATGGCGGTTACACTTTGTAGCGCTCGGCCGAGCTGATAGACTTCGCGCGGGGGGACATGGGTCAGGTCATCTTCGATGAAACAGACAAGCCGCTGATGCGGATGACCTATCAAGGGTTGTGTGACGACGCCGAATGGCAGCGGCACATTCACCAGATGTCCGAGTGGGCCCGACGGGGCGATCCATACGCTGTGGTCATCGACGCGCGCGGAGTGGGCCGAGTGCCGGCAATCCAGCGCAGGGGCATCGTCGACTGGATCAACCGAGATCGACAGCACCTCAAGACGAATTGCGCAGGTGGAGCGCTGATCTTCGCCAGCGCGCTTCAACAGGGCCTGTGGACGGCCATCTCGTGGGTTGCCCCTAGCCCAATCCCGGTGAAGGTCTTTGGCGACGTACCTCCTGCGGAGGCGTGGCTGCGAGGCTTGCTCCGAGAGAAGATGGCGTCCTGACCGCTGAGGCTTGCTGTGAACCAATCGACGAGAGATACGAGCCCACTTGCGGCGGTCGAAGCGCAGCTCCTTGCACCAGGCGCCCCTTTTGAGCTGGCAGAAGAAGAAGTCCTCGGCGAACGCGTCCGAGTATTCGCCAACCGCGCGCGATCGCTTCGGGACGTATTGCTTCGAGCGAGAGAGTTCGCTCGGGGCGATTACATGGTGTTTCGCGACGGTGAGCGGGAGCGCCGGTACACCTTCAGTGATCACGAACGGCTGGTCGCAAGCGCTGCGGCTGCATTGGCCGATCGGTTTGGGGTCAGCCCAGGGGATCGGGTCGCCGTCCTAGCGGCCAACTGCCCCGAATGGATCATCTCGTTTTGGGCGACCGTAAGCCTCGGCGCAATTTCCGTCGGATTGAACGGCTGGTGGACCGAGGACGAGATCCGGTACGCGGTCGACAACAGCAAGCCAAAGCTGGTGATCGCAGACCGCAAGCGCGCCGCGCGAATCACGGGTGACCTCGGCGTGCCCATGGTCATCGTGGAGGACGACTTCGATGAGCTGCTCGCTGCGTACCCCAGGGCTGAGCTTCCGACGCAGCCCATCGAGGAAAGCGATCGAGCGATCATCCTCTACACGAGCGGCACGACCGGACGCGCCAAGGGCGTCGTGCATACGCACGGCAACGTGACCAATATGCTCATGGTCAGCTTCTTTCACGGGGCGCGGCTGATGATGGCCAACCCCAAGCAAGCGGAGCTCCCGCAACTGGCCAACAGCATCTTGGTGACCAGCCCGCTTTTTCACGTGTCGGGATTGCACTGCGCTGCAGTAACCGCGCTGGCCGGCGGCGCCAAAACGGTATGGCCGATGGGGCGTTTCGACCCCGAAACGACGCTTGCCTTGATCGAACAGGAGAAGATCACGGGGTGGGGATACACGGCGACCGTCCTTCATCGATTGCTCAGCCATCCCAAGGTCGATCAATACGACCTGAGCTCGTTCCGGTCGGTGGGCGGGGGCGGGTCGCCAATTCCAGCACCCTTGCTCGAAAAGGCGCGAGCGCTCTTTCCGCAATGCAGCCACACGATGGGGGTTGGCTACGGCCTCACCGAAGGCACCGCGTTTGCGACCCTAAACGCCGGCGAGGAGCTCGCCGACGATCCTTCTTCGGTCGGCCGACCGGTGCCCATCGTCGATGTCGAAATTCGGGATGAGCAAGGACGGGCCGTCACGGAAGGAGAAGAAGGTGAGATCCACCTGCGCGGACCTCTGGTGATGCTCGAGTATTGGCGAGACCCCGAGGCCACCAAGACCGCGATCAGGCCTGGACGCTGGCTCAACACGGGCGACGTGGGCCGGCTCGAAAACGGCAAGCTCTACATCGCTTCTCGAAAGCGTGATTTGATTCTGCGTGGCGGCGAAAACGTGTACCCCTTCGAGATCGAACAGCGTCTCGAAGCCCATCCAGCCGTCGCGGAAGCAGCCGTGATCGGAGTCGACCACGAGGAGCTGGGCCAAGAGGTCAAAGCGGTGGTCGTGTTCGAACAGGACCACGAAATTGGGAGTGACGACCTGCAACGCTGGGTCGCGGATGTCCTTGCGTATTACAAAGTGCCGAGCCAGTGGGAGACCCGCAGAGAGCCGCTTCCACGCAACGCGACGGGAAAGGTGCTAAAGAACGCTCTGCGCGATGCGCAGGATTCGATGTTCATCGAGGAGTAAGTCATGCCCGAAGCCGTAATCGTTTCAACCGCGCGGACCCCAATTGGCCGCGCTTTCAAGGGGTCGCTGATCGAAATGCGCCCCGATGACTTGGCCGCGATTGCGGTGAAGGCGGCATTGGCGAAGGTCCCGAACCTCGACCCATCGACGGTCGAGGACTTGATGATTGGGTGCGCGCAACCTGCGGGTGAGCACGGCTACAACATGGGACGCGTCGTGAGCCTGCTTTCGGGCCTCAACTCCCCTGGTACGACGGTGAACCGCTACTGCTCGTCGTCACTGCAGACGATTCGCATGGCGGCCCACGCGATCAAGGCTGGGGAAGGCGACGTGTTCGTAGCGGCAGGCGTCGAGTGCGTCAGTCGCTTTGGTCTCGGCAAAGCCGACGGCATGGAGAACACGAAGAACCCGAGGTTTGGCGACTCCGAAGCGCGCATGGCGAAGCTCATGACGCCGGATGGCGGCAACTGGGAGCCGGCCGACGGCTTGCCCAACGTCTACATCACGATGCTTCAGACGGCCGAGAACGTCGCGCAGTACATGGCTGTGTCGCGTCAAGACCAAGACGAGTTCGCTGCGCTCTCCCAGCAACGCGCGGAGGCCGCACAGAAGGCGGGGTTCTTTGCCGACGAGATCACGCCGGTGACCACCCCGAGCGGCAAGGTAGTCGACACCGATGACTGCCCGCGCCACGGCACGACCGCGGAAAAGCTCGCGGGGCTCAAGCCCGTGCTCGTCGAGCAGATGGGCGAAAGAGCCACGGTAACGGCCGGCAACGCCTGCCCGCTCAACGACGGCGCGGCAGCGGTCATCGTGATGAGCGACAGCCGCGCCAAGGAGCTCGGCCTCACACCGTTGGCGCGGATCGTCTCGACCGGCGTCTCCGCGCTCAACCCCGAGATCATGGGCCTCGGCCCCATCGAAGCGAGCAAGCAGGCACTGCGACGCGCCGGCCTGACGATGAGAGACATCCACCTCGTGGAGATCAACGAGGCGTTCGCGGCTCAGGTGATCCCCTCCGCACGCGAGCTCGACATCCCGGTCGACAAGCTCAACGTCAATGGCGGCGCCATCGCGCTCGGTCACCCCTTCGGCCAAACCGGCGCTCGCATCATGACTACGCTCATCCACAACTTGCAATCACGCGACGGCCGCTACGGCCTCGAGACGATGTGCGTCGGTGGTGGCCAAGGAATGGCTGCCGTGATCGAACGGCTCGGCTAGGCGCTGGGGCTATAGAGGCCCTTGCCGGTGATCATCGGTAGATCGAGGGCGGAGAGGAGGCCGGAAGGCGCACTGCAGACGGCTGGAATCGCGTTGACGATGCGGGTTGCCGTGAGAACGACGCCACCCACCGCATGGTCGCCCTGTTCGTCCTCGAACTCGTACTCGACACGCATGCTGGGTACGCCCTCGATGAGCACCCGATACGAGCCGTTGCTCTTCGGCCACTCTGGCGCCAGCTCGTCGTCGAGGCGGGTAACGTGCTCGACGATGAGGGCAGGCCGACCGCCGACGATACCCTGCACCTCGAACCGCAGCGCAGCGGTCGTACCTTCTTCGACCAGATAGGGGCCGATTTGAATGGGCTTGGTGGCGGGTCGACGCTCGTGAACCTCACGGATTTCCTCGAGCTCGAGCCCAACGCCTTCGGCGAGAAGTCGGAGCGTGCCGCCCCAAGCAAAGGACAACATCCCCGGCGCCAAGAGGACCGGCGTGTGATCGAGTGGCTTTCCAAACCCCATGATCTCGACGATCGTTTCGGGTTGATTGTACGTCGCGTAGTTGATGATCTCCTGAATGCGGATCTCGCTCCAGTGCTCCGAGAGGCCGGAAAGCACGAGCGGCAGTGTGTCGTTTGCAAACCCCGGATCGATGCCCGAGGTCAGGAACGAAGTGCCGCCAGCTTCGCACGCGTCGCTGAGCCGTTTTGTGAACAGATCGTTGAGCGTGGTGGGATGAACGAGCCCGACCATCGAGCAAGACACGACATTCTTTCCGGAGGCCAGAATCCGCGCCATGTCCTCGATCGCATCGCCGGGGCGCATGCCGGCATCCGCCGTGTAGCAGACACAATCGGCATCCAACGCGAGCAACGCATCGACGTCGCGCGTCGCCGAAATGCCCACGGGCCCGATACCGCAGAGCTCACCCGCGTCCTTGCCCTCTTTGGCCTCGCTACTCACGAAAAGGCCGACCAACTCCAGCTCGGGATGGCCGACGATCGCGCGCAGCGCATAACGGCCCACGTTTCCGGTGCTCCACTGAATGACTTTCAAAGACATCACCCGACTTCTAACCCGATCAACCCCACCTGCCTAACCCCCCGAATTAACCC
>CP070713.1:1530511-1533813 GCA_020351445.1 Myxococcales bacterium | reverse complement strand
CGAGCGATCTCTCGGTGGCCACGATCACTCCGGAAGTCGAGGACTGGATGGGTCGCGCCGTCCTGAGCAAGTGCGATCTCCTCGACGGAATCGAGGACGGGATTCTCAACAACCCACTGGATTGCGACGTCGACGTGGCCGAGTTCGCTTGCGAAGACGGGGAGACGAACGCCTGCCTGACCCCCGCGCAGCTGCAAGCGGTCCGGCGCGTCTACGATGGCCTGATCATCGATGGTGAACAGGTGTTTCCCGGGTACGCGCCGGGAGCCAAGATCGGCGCGGCCGGTTGGGCCCGGTGGATCACGGGTGGTCTGGAGGGGGCAGGGGCCGGTGAGTTCCAGCGGGGCGTGGAGTCTGAGTACCCGCAGCCAGTGACCCCCAATGCACACTTCGCCTTCGGCAACGGTGTGATGAAGTACCTCGTCTTCCACGACCCCGACTGGGATTACTCGACCTACGACTTCTCCACCTTTCACTCCGACGTCGCCGCGGTCTCCTCGACACTGGACGCCACCGACCCGGACCTTGACGCCTTTCGCAAGCGTGGCGGCAAGCTCTTACTCTTCAACGGGTGGAGGGACATGGCGCTGACACCGCTGGGCACGATCGAATACTACGAGAACGTGGTCGAGCGCGACGCCTCGGCGGCGGACGATGTACGGCTGATCTTGGTGCCCGGTATGGATCACTGCATCGGGGGCCCCGGGCCGTCGTTCGTCAATTGGGTCGATGAGATCGACCGATGGGTCGAGACGGGGCAGGCGCCGGAACAGGTCACGGCGTATTGGATCGAGGAGCAGGCGCAAGCCGGCGGATCGCGGCTAGCCTGCGCCTATCCGAAGGTGCTCGAATACAACGGCACCGGAGACCCGCGGGACGCCTCGAGCTTCAGCTGCGCAACACCGAGCCAGGCACGGCGATAGCAGTGGTCGTGCGCGCCTCGAAGGCGACCGTCTAGAACTCGAAGCTCAGCCCGACGGCAGTGCGGAAATCGTCCGGCCTCGGGGTTATGCCGGCCGCATCAGCGCGAGGGTTCTCTATCCGGTCCCAAATCCAAGACACGTCGAAATCCAGAATCCTCGTAACGCTGAACTCGAACGACACAACCATGTGGTGGTTGTAACTACCAGAGGCCTCGTCAACGAGTTGCAGGCGATAGTTGCCGTCGAGATCCAACCAATTGAAGATCTCCCATTCTGCGCGCGTACCGACCGCGAGTACCGGAGTGCTTTCGGTGGCATCCTCATCGGTGGGTACCGATTCGAAGCGCGTCTCCTGATACCCCGGACCACCCGACAGCGACCAGTCGACCTTGGAAGAGTCGATCAACTGGTAGCCGAGGCCGAAGCCGACCGTGTACCGCCCGCGGATGTTCTGGAACGGATCGCGAAAGTACTCGCCGAAGATCGGTGAGACGAAGAATCGATCGTTGATGAACTTGTCCCACTTGAGGCCGACGCGTTGGCTGTCGGCGACATCCACGTCATCGGTCACGTTCCAGCTGCCGGCGAAGTCCAAAAGGATCCGGTTGAGAATGGTCCGACGCTTGAAATCGGCGAGCAAGGTGGCCTCGCGGACATCGGAGTTGCCCGAAAGTATCGACATGCCGACGAATACATCCATGTCCCAGAAATTGATCTCTTTGGGGGCTCCCGCTGTAAGGGTCAGGACGTCGCGCTTGTCGAACTGCTCGACCTGTTGGCCATACACCGTCACCTCGTCCCCGACTAAGACCAACTTGCCCACGGCGCTTCGATTTCGTAGGAGGCGAACGTTGACGACCTGTGAAGTCCGGATCTGTTCGATCTTGTGCCAGCCGAGGGTCAAGTCGCCGAACTCGTCACTATCGAACTCCAAATCGCCGTCGTACATGGCGATGATCCGCCCCTTGACCCATTCACCGGACTTCGTCTGTATCCAGTCGAACTTGCCGGCATATTCGGATTGAGGCTGCCAGTCGCCAGGTGGTTCCGTCTCCGCCACGGCGACACCGGCACAGACGACGAACAGTCCGAACATGGCGAGCATCGCGCGGCCGGAATCGTTGAGCCCATTCATCGCAAAACACTTGCGCAGGAGGGTGAGCCACCTCGGCGGAAACAGGCCTCTACCACAGTCGGTACGGACTTGTTCCATCAGCCTCGTGGCTTGTACTGAGACGAACCTTCCGGAGGATAATCAAGGCGATCTTCAATCTCCCTACGCACGTCATCATCAACCTCCGGGAAAGGCAAGGTCCCGCTCTTGCGCCACGTATCCACCGTCGTTTCAGCGCGCTTACTGCGTTCTTCGTTCAATCCCCCGTCGCGGCCAACGTGAACCGTTTGCGTAGGAAACGCGAATTCCGTCCCGGACTCCTTCACGATACCCGCGACGCGGAAAAGAATATCCTCTCTAATGGCGAGATTCGTGTTCTGGTCCTGGCAGCGGAGGTACGCGAAAATCTCTACATTGAGCGAATAATCGCCAAAATCAACGAACCGGACACGGGCAGGCGCTTCGGTAACCATCGGATGAGCGAGTAGAAGCTTGCGCAGCTCCGCCAGTACATAGCGCAGTTGGTCCATCGTGGTTTCGTAACGAAGCTGTAGAGTGGTCCTGAGCAATCGAGTGTCACGAGCACCGAAGTTCTCTAGTTTCATCTGAGAGAACTCAGCGTTAGGGATGGTGACCAATGTCCGCTCGAGCGAACGAATGCGTGTTGAGCGTAGGCCGATTTCATGGACTGTTCCAACCTCGGAGCCGTAACGACAGAAATCACCAACTCGCACGGGGCGATCCGCGAACATGGTCAGACCACCGAGAATATTCTCTAACGTCGGCCGGATAGCCAAGGCGATCGCAAGGCCTCCGACACCGAGGCCGGCGATGAGCGGTGCGATCGATACCCCGAAGTACTCGGCGGCATAGATTACAATGAAGGAAGCAACCACGATTCCCAACAACCGGAAGAGAATGCGTGTCAAGGCCGGGTCGAGGATATGCTTATGTTCATCTCTTTGCTGCGTGAAGGCAGCGCCGAGGTGATCCGTCACGACGATTACGAAGGTCACGCCACAAGCGAACATCACCGTGTATGCCGCGAAGGAGACAATGTGGTACGCAACGCCAAACAACCAGATTGCATCCATGACGACTCGTCGAAATAGCCAGGTGGCGACGATCGCGCCAAGCAAGGCAAGGGGCATCCCGAATCGGAACCGCCCCCCCTTTGTAGCAACTCTGTAATCCCAGGCGCGAACCCAGCGAAACAGCCACCCCACGAGAACCGCGGCAAGCGCAAGCGCTGCATCGATTTCCTG
>CP070713.1:1517373-1530411 GCA_020351445.1 Myxococcales bacterium | reverse complement strand
TCCACAACGATGTAATTGGCGTCGGCAATCAACACCTTTTCATCTTTCACGAGCAGGCTTTTCTGCATCAAAACGAGCTGAAACGGGAGCTCGAAACCAAGTTCGGCCCGCAATTGCGCCTCATCGAAGTCGCGGCAGCTGACATTACCCTCGAAGAATCGGTGGCGACCTATTTGTTCAACAGCCAACTGGTTACCCTACCCGGGGGCAAGATGGCACTGATCGTCCCCCAGGAATGCAAGGACACGGCACGCGTTTGGGCTTACCTTCAGAAGCTCGCTGACGATCACCCCTTGATCGAACGGATCGATGCGGTCGACGTGAGACAGAGCATGAAAAACGGGGGCGGTCCGGCCTGCCTCCGTCTACGAGTCATACTCACGGATAACGAGATCCAGAGCATCAATCGCTCTACGTTGCTTGACGACGGCCTATTCGAACGACTGAACGTTTGGATCGACCGGCACTATCGCGATCGCCTCGACGAAGCCGACCTCGGCGATCCCCTTCTGCTCGAGGAGTCACGCGCCGCCCTGGACGAACTCTCGCAACTCCTGAGGCTGGGCTCGATTTACCCGTTCCAGCGGTGACGTCGGGGCCGAGACTGAGCTACGCTCGACGCATGGCTAGCTGGGAGCACTTCCCGCACGAGGCGGACATCGGCGTGCGAGGTCGAGGTGAGTCGATAGCGGTTGCTTTCGAACAGGCGGCACTCGCGCTTACCGCGGTGGTCACCGAGCCGCACCTCATTCGCAACGCTGAGCAGGTGCAGATCACTTGCGAAGCGCCTAGCCTGGACGTCTTGCTAGTCGATTGGCTGAACGCGGTGATCTACGAAATGACGACAAGATCGATGGTTTTCGGCTTGTTTCAGGTGACGATCGACGGCCTCAGGCTAACTGGGAAAGCCAGTGGCGAACCGGTCGATCGGAAGCGCCACGAGCCCGTGGTAGAACCCAAAGGCGCGACCTTCACCGAGCTGCGAGTCAGCCGGGACGGCGAAGGACAGTGGGTCGTGCAGTGCGTCGTGGACGTGTGAACGAGGCGGCTAGGAGGCACCATGGACATCACCCCCCTTCAGCAAATTTCCGAGGACCAATGGCAGCTGCCGGCCACGGGCAAAATGCGTGCTCCGGTGATCTTCTACGCCGACCGAGCGCTGCTAGAGGACATGGACGACAAAGTCCGTGAGCAAGCAATTAACGTCGCGACGCTTCCGGGAATCGTGAAAGCAAGTTACGTCATGCCCGACGGGCATTGGGGCTACGGCTTTCCGATCGGGGGGGTGGCGGCCTTCGATCCGGACGAAGGTGGTGTCGTATCCGCCGGAGGCGTGGGTTTCGATATCTCGTGTGGGGTTCGTTGTTTGTTGACGGGCCTTCAGGTCAGCGACGTAGAGCCTGTGAAGGACAAACTCGCCGATGCTCTCTTTGCGAACGTTCCCGCCGGCGTAGGAAGCACGGGCCACATTCGTCTCGACGACTCCGAGATGACCGCAATGCTGAGCGGCGGCGCGCGCTGGGCCGTCGACCGAGGGTGGGGTTCACGAGAGGACCTTGCGCGAACCGAAGAGCACGGGTCCATGCGTGGAGCCGAGCCGCAGCATGTCTCCCAAAAGGCGCGCCATCGGCAGCGAGACGAGATGGGTACCCTCGGGTCTGGAAATCACTATCTCGAGGTCCAACGAGTCGCAGAGATCTTCGAACCTGATATTGCTTACCAGCTCGCCATTGCCGAGGACGATGTGGTTGTCAGCATTCACTGCGGCTCTAGGGGCCTCGGACATCAGATCGGCACAGAGTATCTGCGCGAGATGGCCATCGCGGCCGCCAAACACGGGATCGACCTTCCCGATCGCGAGCTTGCTTGTGCGCCCCTGCGTTCGGAGGTGGGCCGTCGCTATCTAGGCGCGATGCGTGCCGGCATCAACTGCGCGCTCGCGAACCGCCAGATCATCACGCATCTGACGCGCGAAGTATTCAGCGACGTATTGCCCAAAGCGGAGCTTCCGCTCCTCTACGACGTCTCCCACAACACCTGCAAAGAGGAAGAACACGTCGTCGATGGAGTACAGAGGCGGCTGTTCATTCATCGAAAGGGGGCCACGCGCGCATTCGGGCCGGGGCACCCGGAACTTGTCGAGCAGCTTCGGGATATCGGCCAACCCGTATTGATTGGGGGTAGCATGGGGACCGAGTCGTGGGTGCTGATCGGCACGACTGAGGGCATGGCTCTCTCGTATGGGTCGGCCTGCCATGGTGCGGGGCGACGAATGAGCCGTCACCGAGCGAAGAAGCAATGGCGTGGCAGCAAGCTGATCAAGAATCTTGCGCACCGGGGCATCATCGTTCGATCGGTCAGCATGCGAGGCGTTGCGGAGGAAGCACCCGGCGCCTACAAGGACGTTCGCGCCGTGGTCGATTCGGCGGATCGAGCGGGGCTCGCCCGCAAGGTCGCGCGCCTCGAGCCCATGGTGTGCATTAAAGGCTAGGCAGCATTGCGCGGTCTGGCTGGCGCCACACTCGTCGGGAGGGTGACTTGAGCCGGAAAATTCTATTTGGATCACTTGCACGAATCGCCGATCTCGAATCAAGGGATTTCAACTATGCCCCAATCCCGCGCGAGCAGTGGGAAGCTGGCGACTACGTCGTGGGTAGCATCGCGATCGCGCGCGGCGGACTTTCCAGCCTCGAGCTACCGAACGGACGAGTCATGCACCCGGAGGACGGCGACTTGATCCTCGGGGCGTTGGGGATTCGCTACGCGACGCTCGAAGTCGTCGGCTCTTACGAACGCGTCGGGCCCGAGGGCCACATGGAGCTGCTGAGCGCGGCGGGCCTACTCGGGCACGCCACCTCGGTCTCGCGGATGCTTCCGTCTCTGATGCGCGTCGACTATCGCGGGCATGCGACGAGGGGCGGAAGGAAGCTCAGCATGCGCGACTTTGCCAAACGGCCTGAGGCCAAAATTGAATATAGCGCGCCAACGATTCTCATAGTGGGCACCTCCATGTCTGCCGGTAAGACGACCTCCGCCAAGATCATCATTCGCCAGCTCAAGCGCGCCGGGCTCCGCGTCGTCGGCACAAAGCTAACGGGCACTGGACGCTATCGGGATACGCTTGCAATGTTGGATGCGGGCGCAGATGCGGCCTTCGATTTCGTCGATGTGGGATTGCCGTCTACCGTGGTCGGCCCAGAGCAATACCGGAAGCATCTTCGCAATCTTCTAGGCCTGATCGGTGAAGCGGAACCCGAGGTTGTCGTCGCGGAAGCGGGCGCTTCACCCCTTGAGCCGTACAATGGTGAGGTAGTGCTCGATGAGCTCGGTGAGACCATCTCTTTGAGCGTGCTCTGCGCATCGGATCCGTACGCCGTCGTCGGCGTGATGCGTGGTTACGACATCATCCCAGACCTCGTGGCGGGGCTTGCGACCAGCACGAGCGCCGGTGTCGAGCTGGTCGGAAAGCTGACCGCCGTAAGGGCACTAAACCTGCTCGATGCGAATTCGATTGCCGAACTACAGGATATCCTCACCAGGGTGACTGCATGAGATCAAGGCGGCACTCGAACCACGATCATCGGGCATCTCAGCTCGCGCTGCAGGGCACTGACTTTCGGCTCGTCGAAGCCTGTTTCGCCCGTGCCGACTATCAGAACCGCAGGCGCGGCGCGGCGCACGGCTGAAAGCAGGGCTGCAGGCTCCGCGCTCGCGACCATTCGCGTGGCTGAGCGCTTCGGCCCCAGCGACTGAAGCCGTCGGGTGAGGTCCGGCAGAGCCTCGGCGACTTCGTCGGACAGGAACACAATCAGGGCGCGGCCCGTCCTCTCGGCCAGGTCAATTCCAGCATCGAGCGCGTAAACGGCCGTCTCTGTATGGTCGAAAAACACCGCAACGGGCCGCAGGGGTTCGGCCTCGCGGGCGCGGACCGTTCGCGCGGTCGCAGAGACCTCCCCTGCCGACGCCAAGACGCGCCGCGCAGTTCCGAGCAGCACGAAGTCTACGTCTCGCGCTTCAGCAAGTGCAGTGCTCAACCTTCCACGGTGCGTGCGGAACGACCAAGGCGACCCAACGCGTTCGGCAACGCGCCGGAGGGCCTGCTCGGCGCGCAGAGCTTGAACCTTCATGTGACGTTCCAGGCTACGCGTGGTCAATGGACGCCGAATGGTGGTGATCCGACAGACCTCGGTTGTGAAAGGAAGCTCGGCGAGACGAAAAAGGCTTCGGTCTTCGAGGAAGACCCCCGTGATGTCGGCGCCGTCTTCGGACACGAGAGAGGCCAGCAAGCCAGTCACGCTCGTATTGGCGCGACCGCCGCCGAACACGACCACGATGTGGCGCGCCCGCCGTTCATCAGCAACGGCGGTCAACTCTCCCCTCCAGACTCTTCCTTGGCATTCTGCTTGCGGCGTTTCTCTGCGAAGTCGACAAGCCTCGAGCGGACACGCTGATTGAACGTGCCCTCGGGAAATGCTCCATCCGGCCCAGCCTTCCCTGCAGGAAGGCCTGTCAGTATTTCCATTGCCTGATCGACATCGCTCACGGCATGGAGATGGAACTGCCCACTCTCCACGGCATCCCTAACTTCGGCTCGCAACATCAGGTGTTTGACATTTGCTTCTGGGATCAAAACCCCTTGCGACCCCGTGAGCCCCCTTGCTCGGCAAATGTCGAAGAAGCCTTCGATTTTTTCGTTGACTCCGCCAATTGCCTGCACCGCGCCGCGTTGGTCGACAGAACCGGTAATGGCAAGGGATTGATCGATCGGCGCGTCGGCCAATGCCGAAAGCAGCGCACAGAGCTCTGCGCACGAGGCGCTGTCTCCTTCCACCCCGCTGTACGACTGCTCGAATACCAAGCTGGCCGATAAGGAGAGCGGCTGGTCTGCTGCATACGTCGCGGCCAGGTAGCTCGACAAGATGAATACGCCCTTGGAATGAATGGGACCGCCAAGCTCCACCTCGCGCTCGATGTCGATGACTTTGCCGGTGCCCAGGGCAACGCGCGCGGTGATCCGGTTGGGCCGGCCGAAGCGGAAATCCCCGATCTGAAGAGCCGCGAGCCCGTTGATCTGACCGACGGCTTGGCCCTCGGTGTCGATCAAGATGGTGTTCCGGAGAATCTCCTCCTGCATCCGATCACGAATGCGGGCGCTCCGCCGCACGCGGCTTTCGACGGCCTGCTCGACCGCTTCGAGGCCGATCACCTCGGAGCCGGTTTTCGCTGCCCAAAAGTCCGCCTCCCGCATGATGTCCGCCACCGGCCTGATGCGCGCGGAGAGCTTTTCACCATCGCTTGCTTCGCGCGCGCTCTCTTCGATGATGCGGGCGACCGCTTGGCGGTCGAGGGGCTTCAACGAGTCCCGCCGTGCAAGGGTCGCGAGCAGTCGGGCATAAAGACGTGTGTTCTCTTCGCTTCGGTCGACATCGTCCTCGAAGTCGGCCGCTACCTTGAACAACGTGGGAAACTCGGGATCGAGCGCCTGAAGCAAATAGTAGAGCAAGCGTTCGCCGATCAACACGACCTTCACCGAAAGAGGGATCGGCTCGGGATCGAGCGACACGGTGCTGACCAGGCTATACGCTTGTCCGAGCGACTCGATTCGGAGCTCGCGAGACTGAAGCGCGCGTTTCAGGCCGTCATATGCGAAGGGTTGAGTTAGCAGCTTGCGTGCGTCGAGCACCAAGTATCCGCCATTGGCGTTGTGCAATGCCCCCCCTTTTGCCAACAAGAAGTTGGTGATCAGCGTGCCCATCTGGGAAACGTGCTCGATCCGGCCCAGGAGCCGTTGGAATGTCGGGTTGTGTTCGAAAACGACTGGAGCTCCCTCGGCGCCTGAGTGGTCGACGAGCACATTCACGCCGTAGCGTTGCGTGGCAGGTGATCCTTCCGTTTCTTCGCCGGACGTCCTTCCGCCAAAGAGCTGCTGCAGCGGTGACTGATCGTCCGGTGATTTCCGAAACAGCCCTATGTTTTCGACGACGTCCTCGCTTACTTGCTGAAGGTACTGGACTACGGGCTCGTGTGTTTCGTACTTGTGCGTCAGCTCTTCGATCAAGCTCCCGACCGCCCACAGTGCGATCTCGCGATCGAGCTCCCGGACCCTGCGCCGGGCTTCGCGCACGCGCTTGGGAGCTTGCTGCATCACCGCCTGCAGCTCCTTACCGACCTCCTCCGTCTCGCGGACGATGCGCTCCCGCTCTCTCTTGGGCAGCTTGTTGAACTCCTCGGGACCGAGAGTCTCGCCATCGCGAATCGGTGCGAACGCGATCCCCGTCGGAGTTTGGATGATCCCGATACCTCGTTCTTTCGCTCTGTGGTTCACCTCTTCGAAGGCGGCCTCTTGCTCCTCCTGGAGCTCGTTCTCGATGGACTCCCGGCGCGTCCGGTAATCTTCGCTCTCGAAAGCCGCCGGAATGGCCGCCCGGGCATCATCGACGAGTTGATGCATGTCCTCTGCGAGCTCCCGTCCCCGCCCCGCCGGCAGCTCGATCGCCCTGGGCTGTCTCGATTCTTCGAAGTTGTTGAGATAGCACCAGTCGGAGGCCGGCTTCTCATCGCGCGCCTTGCCTTCGAGGTACTGCTGCACCAGCGAGCGCCGCCCCGTTCCTTCCCGGCCGAGGACGAAGAGGTTGTAGCCTTCTTGCTCGATGCTCGCGCCGAGATGAATCGCTTCGGTCGCCCGCTCTTGAGCAATCAGATGATCTAGATCCTCGAGCTCGGCTGTGGTCTCGAAGTCGAGCTGTTGGGGATCACAACTCTGGTACAGAGCAGAAGCTGGAAGCTTTCGAGGCGCGGACATGCGGACGGAAACCTACCCCGAGACGCCAGCGCTGTCACTGGCATTGGCACCGGCACCGGCACTGGCGCTTACACTTACGCTGCCGCTGGCACTGACGCCGGCACTGGCAAGTTGGTGCCTAGGCTGCGGTTGCGGGGGTGTCTTGTGCTGCCGCTGCGATCAGCGCCTCCTCTTCACGACCCATCTCCTGGCTCATCAGCCGGTGGTATTGCTGCACGGTTGGGATGTCCCAGTCGAGCGACGCGACTCGGTCGGAGACCTCGAAGAACTTGAGGGACAGGTCATCGCGAGCCAGCTGGTAGTCAGCCAGGCTGGCGCCCTCGGCGACCGTGCGAGCGAGGATGTCGGCGTCCCGCAAGGCGTTGGTGATTCCATGCGCGGTGATCGGGTCGGTCATATAACCCGCGTCGCCGACGAGAGCCCACCCGTCGCCCCATGGCTGACGGAGAAAGCCGCGCATTCCCGGGAAGAACCGGAGCCTGCCGACCAACTTAGCCTCCGGAAGCCGAGCGGCGATGTCCGGCGCGCTCTCTTCGATGACTTGGTGAAACGCGCGAGCGCGGTCCGCGGCGGGCCCGGCCGCGAAATCATCCAACACCGATGCAAACAGGCAGGTTTGCTCGTGATTGGTGGGGATCGCACCGGCGCCCATGCCCGGCCGGAAATACCAACGGTTGCCGTCGACGGGCAGATCTTCGAAGTAGCCGAAGGCGCATGTGGTGGCGTGCCGCCCCCAGACGTACGGAGTTGCGCCCGCAAGACGCGCTACGCTGGAGCGACGCCCGTCTGCGCCGATCACGAGACCCGCGCTGATGTCGTGCACTTTTCCCGACTCGTCGCGTAGGCGCACTCCACTGACCTTCCCGCTGTCGGCACGCAGTAGATCCACCATCTGCACGCCGTGGCGAACATCGGCTCCTTCATCGCGCGCAGCTTCGACCAGGATCCGATCGAGAACGGTGCGGCGGGGTGCATACAGCGCCTCGACCCCGTTTCGCGGCTTGATGTCGACTTCGACCGTCTCGTTCTTTTGACCTTCGCCGTAGACGAATGCGGTCTTTCCAATTCGAGGCGTGCGCTCCTCATCGAGCCGGTCGGTCAAACCCCAGCGCTGAAGCAAAAGCACAGCCGGCCGCATCAAGGCATGGGTGGACAGCGTATCCGTCCCAAAGCGGCTCTTGTCGAATACCAGCACCCGAAGACCGAGGGCTGCAAGCAGCATTGCGGTCGCGGCACCGGCACATCGGGCCCCCACGATGACGACATCGTATGTTTTGTTGATGGGTTGCATGGTCATGGTCCTGGCTCCTAGGCAGCAACGGAAGAACGGTCGAAACGTTGGGTGATGCGCTCGGCGAGCGCGCGCGCGTCGTTTCCGACGCCATCGATGAAGCTCGACTTGCGCGTTCGTTGGTAGTTGAGGCCGAGCACGTAGAGGCCCGCGGCAGGCGTGACGCCGCCGTCGTGAATGATCTCCCCGCGAATGTTGAGCACGGGTACGTGAAGCCACGGATAGCGGCGGCGATATCCGGTCGCCCACAGGACGGTCGAGATGCCCGCGTCCGTGAGATCGAGCTCGGATGGGGTATCGCCCACCGCGATCGGGGGGCGGCGGTCGCGCGCGGTTGCGGCCATGCGCGTCTCCTCGATGAAGCCATCGATCCGGCCGAGAACCCTATCGAGCTTCTGCTCGGCGGCATCGATGTTGCGCTGCAGGTCGTCACGGAACCGCACCTGGGTGCCCTCGGCGTGCTCAACGCGGCCGACGAGGCGAATGCCTTCCTCGCGAAGAATCTCGAGGTCGATCGTTTGGTGGTCGGGCGTTCCCACGAGCTGCAGAGAAGGCTGGCGGCGCGCCGATTCCAGGTTGAAGGAGCGGTCGGCTCGCTCGTCGAGAATCCCGCTAGCCTCGAGCCACCAAGCGATGTCACGTCCCCGATAGCGCCTTGGGATCCGGATGTGCCGGCCCACTGCAAGCGTCACCGGCCGTCCCGAACGATGAAGCTCCTGGGCGAGCTGAATCCCAGAGGCCGAGGCACCGACGACCAGCACCCCACCCTCGGGAAGCTGGTCGGCGTTCTTGTAGTTCGACGGCGCCACCTGGTGTAGCTGCGGGGAGAGCCCGTCTGCTGCCTTTGGAACGAACGGAACATCGCAATGTCCCGTCGCAACGACGACCGTTGGCGCTTCCCAATCGCCCTGATCGGTGCGCACCCGGTAACCGGCCTCGGCGCGCTCCACGCCGAGCACCGTCGTCTCGTCCTGTACGGGAGCGCTGAATGACTGTGCGTAGCGCTCGAAGTACGAAATGATCTCGGGCATCGTCATGAACCCGTCCCGATCGGCGCCCTGATAGTGGAAACCGGGAAGCCGGGTGTGCCACTTCGGGCTCAAGAGACGAAGCGAATCCCATCGCTCGCTTCGCCAACGCTCCGCTACACGGCCTCGCTCGAGCACTACGTGGTCAACGCCCTCGTCGGTCAGACACCGGCTCATCGCCAAACCAGCTTGTCCGCCGCCAATGATGATGGTGTCTGTCCGCTTCATGACTACATCCTTTCTGCCGACGGGGACCCGCCGACCGGCCTGGTTCGGTCAGGCCGATCGGCTTGCGCCGACGGCTGCCGCATTACCCGGCATCCACTTCGATCGACACGGGAACCCCATTGGTGAGCACGTCGTACACAGCAGAACGCGCCTGCGACTGGGCCACGACCTTGCGAAGGGTCTCGGCGTCAGCATCGCCCTTGACCTTGAAGCTCAGGCGAAGGCCCTGATAGCCGTTACGGACGTTTTTATCGATCCCGAGCAGGCCGCGCATGTCGATGTCGCCTTCGACGCTCGACTCCACCGACTCGAGCTCGATGCCGCGTGCGGAAGCGACGTTGCCGATGCCAGCGGTGATGCAGCCGGCGATCGCGTGCAGAAGGAACTCGACCGGCGTCGGGGCGTTGCCCGCGCCGCAAAGGACCGGGGGGTGGTCGCCGTCATACACGAAGTCGGCGGTCTGCTGATGCTCGGCGCCAGCTCCACTGAAGCCCTCGATGCGGCTGCGGCTATGGGTGCCCTTGACCCACTGGTTCGACGCGCGGAACTGGAACTTCGCCAGCTCCGGCTGCTCTGCGACCGCATTGATGGTCGCGAACAGGGTCGGAACGTCGACGCCATTCATCGGGCGCTTCTCCCGGCGGGGCTTGGGGTTGCTCTGCTGGGTCTCGGTCGTTGCGTTGCTTTCCATGGCTTCCTCTTTCGTTTGGGTTGGGGTGGCGGGGGTTGTTCCCGTCCACACCAATCAACCTACGGAGGCGCCGTGTGAGCCTCCGTGTGAGGGACCGTGGAAAAAACAGTGGGCGTGACTCGTTTCGCTAAGTGCTTGAAATCACGGCGTATGTAGCGTGGATGACCAGACGACCGAGTCGGGCGGGAATCCGTTCACGCGGGCTACGGCGCGGAGCGCTTCGGCGTCCGGAGCCTGAAACACGCAAACCATCCGTTTGCGATCGGGCATGAGATAGCTGCGGACCGGCTTCACGCGGTACAGGTCGAGGCATTGGGCTTCCGCGGCTAGCTTCCGGACGTCTTCCGGGGTCAGCGGCTCGGGAAACTCGCGCTCGAGGACGATGTACTCCACGAGTCGACAATACCACGAGAGCCAAGAGAATTCGCGGCGCAAACCAAGGTTTGACGCCCCGCGCGACCACAGGCAGGCTCATCGGCGTGAGCGTCGCCGCGCTTCAGGTCCAAGTTCTAGGACCGCTCTCCGTCCGGCGGGACGGTGAGCCGGTGCGCCTTCCCCAGTCGAAAAAGACGCGGGGCCTACTTGCCTACCTTGCGATCACGGGCCGCGCGCACCGGCGCGACCGATTGTGCTCCTTATTGTGGGACGTTGCCGACGATCCGCGTGGCGCGTTGCGTTGGAGCCTGTCGAAGATCAGGCCGGTGGTCGATACCGAGGCCAAGCGTCGTCTCGTCGCCGACCGCGAAAGCGTCGAGCTCGAGCTGGAGGAGGCATCGCTCGACTGGCGTTGGGTCCGCAAGGAGCTCGCGGCAGGCGTGGACTCTATTTCCACCGAGCGCCTAATGGAGCTCGAGGCCGTGTTCGAGGGTGAGTTGCTCGAAGGTCTCGACTTGATCGACTTCGATGAGTTCACCGCCTGGTGCGCAGCGGAACGAGAGCACGCGCGCAGCATGCACACCAAGGTCTTGCAAGCACTGGTCGACCGACTCGGATCGACTCCGAGCGACGCGTTGCCGCATGCGCGAGAGCTGGTTCGAATCGACCCGATCAACGAAGAGGCTCGAGCCCGCTTGATCAAACTACTCGGGCTTGCCGGGCGGCGGAATGAAGCGAAGGCACAGTACGAAAGCGCCGCACGCATGCTCAAAGAGCTTGGCGCCGAAGCCACAGGCCCGTTGGAAACTGCATGGCGGGAAGTGAATCGACGGGCAGATCAAAAAGAAGAAGAGCGCCCGGCTCCAAGCCCGGCAGCTACCGTTCCAGCAGAGCCGGTAGGGATCAGCCGCCCGGCAAGTCCCCGAAGCCGGGACGTCTTCGTGGGACGCCAAGAGGAGCGGAGCCGTCTCCTTTCGCTTCTCGATGATGCAAGTGCGGGGCGCTTGACGGTCTTCCTGCTCAAAGGAGAGTCCGGCGTGGGTAAGACCCGATTGCTTGCGGAGCTCAGTGACGAAGCGCAGCGGCGCGGTTGTACGGTCTTTGAAGCGGCGGCCTATGAAGCCGAAGCGGGTCGTCCATATGGCCCGTGGATCGATGCGCTTCGCCGACTGCCGCGCGATATCGTCTCTGCTGCTAACGGCGCCGCGCTCTCCCCTCTTCTTCCGGAGCTCGGCGACTTGGCACAGAGCGCGCCGAGCCGCGACCTCCTGTTTGGAGCGGTGGTCGATCTCGTAGCGGCTCGCGCCAAGGCTCGGGCTCCAGCCCTGCTCCTGTTCGACGACATCCACTGGTGCGACGATGCAACATCAGAGCTCCTTCACTACGTCGCCCGGATGAGCCTCGATCGACCGGTGGCCATCGTCTTCGGAGCGCGGGACGGGGAGCTAGTCGACAACGAGTCCGCCATGCGAATGCTGCGAAGCTTCCGTCGCGACGGCCTGATCGACGAGCATCTGTTGCTGCCGCTCACCGAAAGAGACGTCGAGGAGCTGGTCCGGTCGATTCACGGCAATGCAAATGCCACCGAGGTGTTCAACCTGAGCGGCGGCAATGCCCTCATGGCGCGGGAGCTTGCCCATGCTTCGAGCGCAGGGGAAACGGTGCCGGGCTCCCTCAAGGAGCTGATCAGCGATCGAATCGGCCGTCTCGCTCCAGAATCGCGCAACGTGCTCCGCTGGGGAGCTGTCTTGGGGCCCACGTTCGACGTCGCGCGCATCACCGAGCTGGTATCGCTCGAATTCGACCCGCTCATGAACGCCCTGAGCGAGCTCGAACGCCGTGCCCTGTTGGAAAGCACCGGGGCGTCAGCCGAGATGTACGCCTTTCACCACACGCTCGTTCATCGGGTGGTCTATTCCCAAATTTCCGAACCCCGCCGAAAGCTGATGCACCTTCGAATTGCGCGGCTTCTCGATGGGCGAGACGACCCGGATGGGACCATCGCGCTCGAGCTCGCGCATCACGCCTCCGTGGGCGGCGATGCGGCCATGGCGGTCCGCGCCTGCGTGGCTGCGGGCACCCGCTGCCTTCGGGTGTTCGCGAACGCCGAAGCGTACGCGCACGCGCGCCGCGGCCTTCGCCTCGTCGAAGAGCTGCCCGACCCTGAGCGAGTGAAGCTCCGCATCGAGCTCGAGCAGATCAGCCTGGGTGCGCATTGGCCGGAAGACCCGGACGCCGAGTCCACGCGCATCGAGGCCCTCGCGGAAGAAGCGCTCGACGCGCGATGCCCCGAGCACGCTCGCCTGGGGTTCACGCTGGTGAGCACGCTGCGTTGGCACGAGGGATCGCTGGGCGACGCGCATCGGCTCTCGCTCCGAGCCGAGCTCGCCAGCCGAGGGGCCGACGACCACAATCGCGCGATCGGCATCGCGGAAACCGCACGTTGCTTGGTCATTCTCGAGCGTGACCTAGCGCAGGCAGAAGCGCTACTCTTGGAAGCGCGGGCGCTGACCGAGCGTTCGGGGGAGACCGCATGGGCGGTCTTCGATGGCGTGGGATTGCTCCGATTGCATGCTGGCGCCTTGGATGAGGCCAAAGCGGCATTCGAGGAGGCGTGGGCGAT
>CP070713.1:1514318-1517273 GCA_020351445.1 Myxococcales bacterium | reverse complement strand
GTTGCTCGTGCCGCTCAAGAGCGCGATCGCGAGGTCCGACCAGGCTTTGAGCTGATCCCGATCTTTCAGGGGAAGGCCGATGATGTCGATGATGACGTTCATGGGCAGCAAGAAGGCGAACTTCTTCATCCAGTTCGTCTCTTCTTGATTTTGGAGGGCAGCGTCGAGCAAGTCGCAAGCCTGTTTCCTCACCGATTGCTCGCGACCGCGAACCGTCCGCATCGCGAACCGCGGATGGGTGAGCGCTCGCTGCCGTGTGTGCGCGGGCGGGTCTTGCACGGCGAGCACGTCGACCGGCCCAATACCGAGCTGGCCCACGTCGAGGCTCGCCATCGAGCCATCGGTCTGCGCCATGACGATCGAAGTAAGATTGGACGAGTATGTACCTGGATTCATCGCGACGGACTTGATGTCGGCGTGACGACTCACGAGGTAGTAGTCGGTTTTGGGCACGCGATAGACCGGAGCATGCGTTCGCAACGATCGGTAGAAGGCGTAGGGCGACTCGATCGTCGCCTGCGCGAAAGGATCGAACTCGTCGGGGAGCTTGCTGGTCGAGGACTCTGTTTCGATCACGCGTGGCATTGTGTCCGGTGCCTCCCTAGTACTGCAACGTGAACGACAACGAAGCCCAGTAGGAAAAGACGCGATACTCACCTGGGCATCCGGTTCGAACGACTTGGTCGGCCGAGCACAGCGTGACGACGTCCATCGGATCTCCACCGGGGATCTGCGCGTCGGTGCCGATATACTCGTCGCCGATGCGGCCGCCGCTGTAGGCAAACACCGTTCCGATGTCGAGCATGTACTTATCTTTCACGCTCGAGTCGTTTCGGTCGTCCCAATAGAAGCCGAGGCCCGCCGCCAAGCTCGTGGCGACCCCGGGCGCAGGCGTGAAGTACTGCGCCCAGGGCGCGCTGGTCGCCGAGTTTCCAATATTGAAGCCTCCGCGGAAGGCCAATAAGTCGTTCTTGAAGCGATATTCGACCCCGAATTTCGCGCTGTAGGCATTGAGCCATCCGAAGGGCACGACGGTGGGGAATGGGTCCAGCGTGCCGCTTGGGTCCGTGGCGACGACGGTCTGGTTCTGGTTCCCGTGCTTGTCGGCGGCGTGGAACTGAATGCGCAATTCCCATGCAAGCAACAAGCGCGTGTTCGCTTGGTAGGCGACGCCGAACTGAAGCGCATGCGGGACGTACCAGTCGGCCCTGGAGTTGAGGGTGAGCGGGCTGCCGTCTGGATTTGTGAGGAGGGACGTTTCGGTCGTTCCGGTCAGTTTGATGGTCGACCACATGCGGTACATCACGCCGATGCTCACCTTTCGGTGCGGTTTGTACGTCAAACCGATCCGGGGCGATGGAAAGCCCACCCCGCCGAGGTCGTTCCTGACACGAGCGTACTGGGAGAAGCCAAGGGCGGCGCCCACGTTCTGCCAGAGGTCCGCGATTTGCTTCGAGAACGGCAAACGTAGTGCGACACCTAGCCAGAGCTCGTCGATGATTCGTATCGAAGTTCCCACGGAGAACTCGCCTACGAAGAACGTGACATCGAGGTTCTGTGGCTCTGCGTTGGTGCACGTGGACGGGTCGGTATCCGGAACGCCATCGACGACCACGTCACCGTCGAGGCACACCACGTTGTCGAATGACGAGCCGTATCCCGTTTCGATGTAGATTCCGCCGGTGAACACAACCCGCGGCGCGATCCGGCCCCCAATGAAAGCGGACGGTAAAGGACCAAAGCCGATACTGGAAGACCCGCTCGTATTCGGTCCCTGCACCGGCGCGACCTGGCTGGTGAAGATGCCCGTGAAATTGGTGGTGAATCCGAGCTTCTCGATTCCCTCCATGTTGGCGGGGTTGAGGACGAGCGCCGACGGCCGTTCGATGAAAGAAGTGCCTGCCATGGCCATCGAGACGCTTTTCGTATCGTACGCAGCGGGCTCGGGGTTGGCGCTCGCGACGCACGGAATCAGTCCCCCGGCCAGAATGCAGACCAAGGCGAGGCCCCGTCGCATTCGGGTTCCGCCACACAACACCGAGCGGATAGTACCGGCAGTGGCTCAGAACGGGTAGGCCTGCAGGGTGTCCAACGCCATCGTCATCAGGAACTGCACGGCCTCTGGCGTGTCGGTCGCAATGCCTGCGGCCCCGCCTCCGTAGATCGCGGAGCTTTGGGGCTCGGCGTCGCGGTTTTCGCGTGCGTAGGCGACTGCCTCCGAGAGGTCCGTGGCGAACGCCTCGGCGATCCGTGGCCTGGTTTGCGGGCGGGTTACGCACATGTGAATGGCGGCCGGGTGTTGTTGTCCGTTGAAGCGCCAGCCGCGGGTCTTCATGAAGTCGTTGACGTGATAGATGTTGAAGTCCTCGGAGCGAAACGCGAAGCAGAATGTCGGCGTTCCCATGAGCATGAGCTCCGGTTGGCTCTTGACGGCGTCCTGCATCTTGAAGGACGTTTTGAAGATCTGCTTCGCGTAGCGCAGGTAGCCCTCGCGGCCATAGCGCACCATGGCGGCCCACGTTGCCGCGATGAGGCCGCCCGACCGGCTGCCCGCAAGCCCGTTGGAGGCATAGATGCCGCCCTTCCACATGGGCTCGATGTGGTACTGATGCTTGCGGAATGACGCGTCCCGGTAGAGCACCACCGAGGTGCCCTTGAGACCGTACCCGAACTTGTGCGTATCGGCCGAGATCGAGGTCACGCCGGGCAAGCGGAAATCAAAAACTGGAATGTCGTAACCGAGGGCTTCGCCCCAGGGCAGGATGAAACCACCGAGGCAGCCGTCCACGTGTAGGCCGATGCCATGCTCCACGGCTAACTCCGAGAGCTCGGAGATGGGGTCGATGGTGCCGTACGGATAGTTGCCAGCCGAGCCAACGAGGGCGACGGTGCGATCGTCGATCTGATCGCGAACGAAGTCGATATCGACTCGAGTCGTGGTCGGATCGGTTGGCG
>CP070713.1:1509872-1514218 GCA_020351445.1 Myxococcales bacterium | reverse complement strand
CTTCGTGAACAGCCCCGAAGCCACTGCGGGCTCGTCCGCGACCACCAATCCCAAGTCCAACGCGCCATCCACTTTGACTCCGCCGTGCACGCCGGCGAAGCGAAACCCCTTCACGCGTCCGCTCATGGCGTGCTTATTACCAGATGGACGTTATTGCGGCGAGGCTGCAGCCTGGTCTTCGCGGTAGTGGCAATTCTTATACTTCTTGCCACTGCCGCAGTAGCAGGGGTCGTTGCGACCGAGCTTGGGGCGCTCGCGCTTGACCGTTGCCTGCTGCGCCGCCGTGGGTTGCTGCGGGGGCGGCGTCCCGGCACCAGCGCCACCGGCTCGCCGGCCGCGTCTTGCTGCTGCCCGGCGCGCCTGTCTGCTGAGGCCTGGCTGCTGCTGGGCGCGGCCCTGATCATCGCCCTGGTGGCTCGCCCGGATCTGTTGCTGCCGCTTTTCCGTTGCCTGACGGCGCTGCTCCTCGAGCCGCCGCAGCTCTTCCTCGCCCGCCCGCTCGACGGTGAACATCCCCAGAGTGACCGACGACTTCACGCTCTGAACCATCTCGAGATACATGTCGAAACCCTCGCGCTTGTACTCCTTCTTCGGATCGCGCTGGCCGTAGCCACGTAGCCCGATGCCGTCGCGAAGGTGATCCATCGATTGCAGATGGTCGATCCACTGCTTGTCGATCTCCTGCAGATACAAGTCCCGGAACAATCGGAGGAAGTTCTCGGTGCCGAACTCCTTTTCCTTGCGGACCAATACTGCGGCGGCGTCCCCGTAGAGTTTCCGAAGGAGCTCATCGCGGTCGCTGATCTCGTGGATCCCGGTCGCATCGAGTGCGAACTGCTCTTTGTAGGCGCGCTCTAGCCCTTCGAGGTCCCAGTCTTCGTAGTGCTTGCCGGGCGGACACGCGTGGTCGGTCATCGTGACGACGATTTCATCGATCAGATCCAGCAAGCGTTCTTTCTGCTCGGTCAGGGACATGCCTACCGCTTGCTGGAGGTAATCGAAGGCGCCTTGCGGATCCTTGCGGAAGTCGTCGAGCGGAACGACGCACCCGAACCACAGATAGATGTCCTTTTCGAGGAGCTCGACCCGCACGTCGGTCAGCGACGAGAGGTCGGACTCGATCGCTCTCTTACGGTGCGCAGGCACCTCTTCTTGGGTGAGTCCCGCATCCGGCAATGGATACGAATGAAACTTCACCATGTTCTCGAGCACGTTGCTGACCCTCGAAAGCAGCTCCGTGTCGATCTCGTCGACCAATGGCTCGGGCTCGACGCCGGCCTTGCGCTCATCGTCCGAAGGCACGGTTCGGTATTCGCCCCGCAAGACCTGCTTTCGCAGCGCGTACATGCTCTTGCGCTGCTGGTTCATCACGTCGTCGTACTCGAGCAGGTGCTTTCGAATGTCGAAGTTGCGCTCTTCGACCTTCTTTTGCGCGTTCTCGACCGCGCGCGTCACCCAGCGGTGCTCGATCGGAATGTCTTCTTCCATGCCGAGCCGATCCATCATGCCCTGCACGCGCTCACCGGCGAAAATGCGCATGAGGTCGTCTTCGAGCGAGAGGAAGAAGCGCGAGGCACCTGCATCGCCTTGACGGCCCGACCGTCCGCGAAGCTGGTTGTCGATTCGCCGCGATTCATGGCGCTCGGTACCGATGATTCGGAGGCCGCCGGCCTCTTTGACACGCTTCGCGTCTTCTTTGCACTTGCTGATGAAGTGGTCCGTGGCCTTGGCAATCGCGGCGTCGCGGCGCTCGGGGTCGCTCAGCACATCCTCCGAGGCATTCTCGAGCACCTCCATGCGAGCAAGCATTTCCGGGTTGCCGCCGAGCACGATGTCGGTGCCTCGACCGGCCATGTTGGTGGCCACCGTCACCGCGCCTGGCGTGCCCGCCTGAGCGACCACGTAGGCCTCACGCTCGTGCTGCTTGGCATTGAGGACGTTATGTGGGACACCCTGACGGTTTAGGAAGTGCGCGACCGCATCCGACTTCTCGACGCTGGTCGTACCGACGAGCACCGGCTGCCCCTGCTTGTGGGACGCTTCGATCTCCTGGCAAAGCGCGCGAAACTTCTCGCGCTCGGTTTTGTAGATCAGGTCCTCTTGGTCGTCGC
Source organism: Myxococcales bacterium (assembly GCA_020351445.1). Classification (GTDB taxonomy): domain Bacteria; phylum Myxococcota_A; class Polyangia; order Polyangiales; family Houyiibacteriaceae; genus SG8-38. Next base: position 1,512,107 of record CP070713.1, on the reverse strand, counting down.
GAGCGATCGGCTTGTTGGTCGGGATGACGACGACATCGAGCTCGTAGATGTTGTGGAACTCGGTTGCCTCGGTGTCGGCCGTGCCGGTCATGCCGGACAGCTTCTTATAGAGCCGGAACAGGTTTTGGAATGAGATCGTCGCGAGCGTGAGATTCTCGCTTTGGATCGGAACGCGCTCTTTGGCCTCGACCGCCTGGTGAAGGCCGTCTGACCATCGCCGGCCGGGAAGCACTCGGCCGGTGAACTCGTCGATAATCATCACCTTGCTGTCCTCGGAAACCATGTAGTGCTGATCGCGGTGATAGAGTGCATGGGCCCGCAGACATTGCTGCAAGATGTGAAGCGTCTCGATGTTGGCCGGGTCGTACAGGTTGGCACCGTCACCACTGAGCAACCCTCGGGCTCCGAGCAACTCCTGAGAGGTCTCCATCCCATCCTCGGTGAGCGTCACGCTGCGATTTTTCTCGTCCAGGTCGTAATGCTCGTCCTTTCGCAGCCGCGGGATGATCTCGTTGATCGTTTCGTATTTGCCGCTGGCGGTCTCGCCGGGCCCGCTGATGATCAGGGGTGTTCGCGCCTCGTCGATCAGGATCGAGTCGACCTCATCGACGATCGCGTAGTTCAGATCACGCTGTACGTAATCGTAGATGCTGAACTTCATGTTGTCGCGCATGTAGTCGAACCCGAACTCGTTGTTCTGGCCGTACGTGATGTCGCAGGCGTACGCGCGCTTCTTCACCTGGTTGCTCTGACCTGGGACGACCACCCCAGTGCTCAACCCGAGGAAACTATAGAGCTTGCCCATCCACTCGGCGTCGCGAGTCGCGAGGTAGTCGTTGACCGTCACGACGTGCACGCCCTTGCCCTCGAGCCCGTTCAAGTAGCAGGGGAGCGTGGCGACGAGCGTCTTACCTTCGCCGGTTTTCATCTCGGCGATCTTGCCCTGGTGTAGAACGATGCCGCCGACGAGCTGCACGTCGTAGTGACGCATCCCGAGAACGCGCTTACCTGCCTCGCGAGCGACCGCATACGCTGGAATCAGCAAGTCATCGAGCGAAGCGCCGTTGTCGAGTTGCTGCCGGAACTCCGCGGTTTTGCCGCGGAGTTGTGCGTCCGACAGCCTCTTCATGTCGTCTTCGAGCGCAGAGATCGCAGCGACCATGGGCTGCATACGCTTCACTTCGCGCTGGTGCTTGGTGCCAAGCACCTTCTTCAAGACCGTGTCGAACACCGGTGCAATCTAGGTCGGCCGAGGGATGCACGCAAACAACAGTCAAAACCAACGTTTAGAGAGCGCAAGCACCGCCATCAGCACGAAGACGAGGAGCACGAACGCCCATAAGCCGCGGCCTGAGGAAGCGCGCGGGCTGGGGGCGACGGCCTCGTCACCGAGGCCTTCGAGGAGTTGGCGTGCGCGTGCCTGCCCAACGATCTCGATCCGAAGCAACACCATGCTGACCATCAAGCCGATGAGCAGGATTACGGCGGCGGCCTGCCAGCGCCGATGCTCCTGTTCCTCCTCGTGCGCTTCGTCCACACCGATTCGGGCGCTCACCCCCGGCCCAATCGAAACAACATCGAAGCTCGGCACCGCGAACAAGGCGCGCAGAGCATCATCGGCGCCCGCTCCGGGAAGGGCGCCATCGAGGATCGCGATGGCAACCGGATCCAAGCCCTCGCGATGGGCCTCGGCCAGAACGGCATCGGCTGCTTGGCGCGGCCGGCCCGGGCCATTTGGATCGGCGACGACCACGTACGATACGCCCGCCGTGTTGTCCGAGAACAGATCCGCGCGGACTTGAAGACGCCAAACCCCAGGGCCAAGAGCCGGGAGATTCGGGTCATCGGAAGCAAGGGAAAATGCGCGCATCCATCGGCGTCCCTGGAAGACGTCGACCAGCACGGGACCGGATTCGCCGAGCTGCTGCCCCTCGATTTGAAGGCGCCCATCATCGGCTGACGCCCGCGCAACGATGCCGCCTGGCACGACGGGAAGCCGTACTTCGCGCGCGGCAACGACCGCACCGTCTTGACCGAGTGCCTCGACGTCGACGCGCCCCTCGTTGCCCGCAACGATGAGTGGGAACCGAGCGAACCCGTTAGACGCCGAGGTAGCGCTCGACTCGACCCGAACGCCCGCGAGCGGCCGAACTCGTAGGCGAGCCTCTCCGTCGCCAACCCAGACGAGAAGCCAACAGCGCAGCTCGGGAACGCACGCCCCCTCTTCTACGCGGG
>CP070713.1:1506904-1509772 GCA_020351445.1 Myxococcales bacterium | reverse complement strand
CTGCGTCCACCGGGTCATCGGCGGTAGCGTGAGCGGCTGGTTCTTCCGCGCCCTGGGCGATCCATCAGTGCTTGTTACCTCCGCGTCCGTAAACCTTCTAGAAGGGCTACTTCGACTTCTCCAGGTAGCGCAGGAACTCACCATCGGTGCCCAGAAGCAGGATCGTCTCCTTGTCGATGGTGTGCTTGAAGGCGTCCATCGTCTTGAGGAAGCGGTAGAACTCCGGATCCCCTTTGTACGCCCCGGCGTAGATGTCCGCCGCCTCGGCGTCGGCGCGGCCCTTGATCTCCTGCGCCTGGCGGTAGGCCTCGGAACGGATCCTCTTCAGGTCGCGCTCGCGCTCGCCATTGATGCGCGCCGACTCTCCCGCGCCCTCGGAACGGAACTGTTCGGCGATCCGCTGGCGCTCGGAGATCATGCGCGCGTCAACCTCACGTTGCACCTCGGGCACGTAGTTCAGGCGCTTGAACCGAAAGTCGAGGATCTCGATTCCCAGATCCCCGACGCGCCCCTTGGCGGCTTGCAGCACCTCCTCGGCCAGGGCATCGCGCCCGAACTCGATCTTCCCTACCTCCTGGAGATCCTGATCGCCCCCCAGCTCCTCGGTCAGCGTGAATTCCCGATTCGACGTGCGCACCACCTCGATCAGGTGGTGCTTGGCGATCGTGTTGCGGGTCTCGCCGTCCAGGATGTCGTCCAGTCTGGACTGTGCACGGGGCTCATCACGAAGACGCTGAAAGAAAAGCAACGGGTCGGTGATCTGCCAGCGGGCGTAGGTATCGATTGAGATGAAGCGTTTGTCCTTGGTCGGCAGCTGGTTGGGGTAGCCGTCCCATTCGAGAAAACGCTTGTCGAAGCGGTTGACCTTCTGGATGAAGGGGATCTTGAATTTCAGTCCGGGATCGACAACGGGGTCGCCCACCGGCTTGCCGAACTGGGTGAGCACCACCTGCTCGGTCTCGAAGACCACGTAGACGCTGGCGTTGACCACGATCAGGGCCACCACGATCAAGACGACGAGCCCGATCAGCGTGGCGGGTTTCATGGCTTGACCTCCTTGTTCAGGGAGAGCAGCGGGAGCACGCCCTCGAGGCTATCGTCGAGGAAGACCTTGCGTTCGGCCTGGGGCAGGACCTCCTGCATGGTCTCCAGGTAGATGCGGCGTCGCGTGACGTCCGGGGCCCGACGGTAGGCGGCCAGCACGGAACGGAACAGGGCTGCGTCACCCTTGGCTCGGTTGACGCGGTCTACCGCGTAGCCCTCGGCTTCCTGGATCGTCTGGTCCGCCTCGCCTCGAGCCTTGGGGATCACGCGGTTGAACTGCGCGCGGGCCTCGTTGATCATGCGCTCACGCTCTTGCTGCGCCTGGTTGACCTCGTTGAACGAGGGCTTGACCTCGTCGGGCGGGTTCACGTCCTGCAGCACGATCTGTTCGACTCGGATTCCCGTCTCGTACTGATCGCACAGCTCCTGCAGCCGTCGTTCGACCTCCGAAGCGATCTCCTGACGGCCCACGGTCAGCACCTCGCTCACGCTGCGATCGCCGACTACGGTGCGCATCACCGCCTCGTTCATGTCACGGAAGGTCTCTTCCAGGTTGCGCAACTTGAAGACGAACTTGTAGGCGTCGCCGACCCGGTACTGCGTGATCCACTCGACCACGCCGACGTTGAGATCGCCGGTGAGCATCAACGCTTCGTCGTCGAAGCTGTCCGCGTCGTAGCTGGTGCGCACACCGGCCCGCTGGGTACGGAATCCGAACTCCTGCTTGAGCTGGCGCTGGATCGGCACCTTGATCACGGTCTGGATCGGGTAGGGCAGCTTGAAGCGCAGGCCCGGCTCGACCTGATGGCCATACTTGCCGAAGGTGAGCACGAGCCCGACCTCCTCCGGCTCGACGGTGAAAAACGAGCTCCAGAGCAGCACCAGGACAATGACTCCCAGCACAATAAGCCCTATGGTCCTTGGTTCGACGTTGGGCAGTTTGAGCTGCTCCCACGACCCCAAGCGTGTGTTTTGCGAATTCATGACAAGCTCCCTCGCAAGGCCGCCTTGCACAATGGATCATGGCCGTGTGCGCGCTGCGCGTGCCGTTCATCAGCGCTCAATACACGAAAATGCAGAGTCTTCGAGTCGTCGTTGGTTAACATCGGTGTCACGCCAGTGCCGGCATCGCGGCCGGCTCCGAAATTAGGTCGTTCAGGCGCCGGCGGAGCGCCTGCAGCTCGAGGTCTCCGAACAAACGGTACTCCGCGGAAAGCCGCCGCACCCGTCGTCTTGCTCGCTTCAACGCGTCGCGACGCATGCGATAGAGCAACCGGAGTTCCTGGCTGAGGTCGGCGACCCCGCGGCCGACTCGCTCCCGGGCCTCCAGGTAGCGGGCCCAGATTCGGTCGACGTCTCGCTGGACCGACTTTCTCAGGATCTCCAGGCGCCTCGACCCGGCCTCGAATTCGCTTGCCGCCGAGGGGACATACTCCGCGAACAAGTCGTTGATGCGCTTCACGGCATCGCCGTACGCCGTCGCGGCGATCGCACGGGTGTCGGGCGCGAGCTTGCGGATCTGCCGGCGAAGCCGGCGCAGGAGGCGAGCGCGCTCGGCGACCAGCTCACGGATGCCCTCCGATTCCGACGCCCCCGGCTGCCTCGTCTCGCCGGCGAGTCGTGCGAGCTGTTGGCGGATCCGGTCGGCCACCCGGATCGACTCGTGACGGATGGCGCTGCAGGCCAGTGCCTCGCGCGTGATCGCCTCGAAGTGGAAACCCTGGATCGCGAGACGCACCGCCTCCGGGAATTGCGACGGGTGGCGCCGGGCGCACCACAGCAGGAAGCGGAGATACTGCCGGCCGTATCGCTTGGACACGATCG
>CP070713.1:1503887-1506804 GCA_020351445.1 Myxococcales bacterium | reverse complement strand
GTGCTGATCCCGCTGCGTTCGACGCCGACCGCAGACACCCGGACAGCGCCGGCGGGCTCCTCGTGACGGTCCGCGGCGGCTTCGTCATGGTCATCTTGGTCTTGTGGCTGGCCGTGACAGCCCATCAGCAGGGCTAGCGCGACCATCCATTGCAGCAGCCCTCGTTCATTCCTCATCGTGACCTCCAGCGCCGTCTCCATGCTCGTGGTGTTCATCGGGCCAAACCTCGGTGCCGACTTCCGCTTCGAGCGCGGCGACATCGCGGTAATAGTCTTGGTGCGCGGTCAACGCGTCTTGCTGAATCCTCAGGAGGCGTTCCCGCGCGACCAACACTTGAAGCAAATCGACTTCGCCAAGCTCGAAAGCGCGGCGCAGCAACGCGAGGTTGCTCTCGAACGCCGGCAGGATTTCCGTTCCATAAGCCGCGATGCGATTTGCATCGGCATCGACCGCAGTAGCCGCGCGAATTAGCCGTGCTTGCAGAGCCTGCCGGAACGCTTGCTGATCGGCTTCGCGTATCGCCAGCTCGGCCCGTGCTCGTGCGCGCCCTTCCTGGTTGCGTTGAGAGAAAGGGATCGGGAGCGTCATGATGCCCTGAACGATGTGCTCGTTGACTCGGACGACGGGCAACGATTCACGCGTGTAGGTCACACCGAGCGAAGGCTCGGGCCAAGCTTCGCGGTCTTCGAGCCTTACCCGAGCTTTGGCTTCTTCGACCGCGCTTGCGCGCGCAGCGAGGCCCGGGTGCTGCTGCAGCGCCAATTTTAACAAACCTTCAACGGGGGGCGCCGATCTCGGCTCGTCCAACTCGCCGAGTGGCTCCGGCAGGGTGTCCGGCGGCCAACCCGCGACTTCAGCGAGCTCCAGCTGTGCCGAACGATATCCGCGCTCGGCGGTAAGCGACGCCTGTCGCGCCTGCGCGAGCTCACCGTTTGCAAGCCGGACTGCGAGCGGCGAGATGTCTCCTGCTTGTAGCCGACGCTCGGCCACCGATAGCAGCTCTTCGGTTGAGACCAGGATCTTGTCGACCAGCTCCCAGCGTTCTCTCGCGACGAGTGCGGTGTGGAACGCGGCGTGGACCTCACGGTGAACGAGCCACTGCGTCTCTTGGAGCTCTTTCGTCGTGCGTTCCTGCAGCTTTGTCGCGGTTTGGCGGCGCTGCTTCCGTTCGCCGGCGATCTCGATGGGTTGACGCAACCAGACCTGGAAATCGACGCCGCGCTCACCCTGGGAGATCCGAGGTCCTGCGGCGGCCCCCGCTATTGTGTTGGCCTGGAGCACGACCGCGGCCCCGTCCACCGCCGCTTGCCCTCGTTCCGTCTGTGCTCGGCTCACGAGCATCCGCGGTGCGTGCTCGTCGGCATGAGCGAGTATCGTTTGCAATGATACCGGCGTGGTCTTTGGGCCCTCGTCAGCCCGCGCGTCTGCCAACGAGAATTGGAGCGCGAGGATCGCAACGCTCGCGCGCACCCAAGCTGCAAAAGTCATCTGTCGCTCCTTTGCCCCGCCCCTCGGGGCACTGCTCAGTGTTGAAGGTTCGGTCACGCGCGCTCGGACTCTGCTGAACGCTGCGTTCAGCGATCTCGAGGCGCACTACTCCCTGGAACTACTGAGCTAGGCGATAGGAGGACGAAAAACGCCGGTCAGAACGCCGCTCGCTTCGAGGTCAGCGACAAACCACTGGAGAGTCTGGGCTTCGACATCGGCGGCAACGACTTCAACCGGCGCGCTGTCGGCTACGAACGGGGCCGTTCCGTGGCAGGGACAGGTTTGAAAAGGGCCGGAGCAACCGTGTGCATCGTTGCTCGGAGCCTCTTCGCCTTGGTGCGAAGCGTGTGCGGCGTGTCCATCGAGCACGAAATGGGCCACGTTCTCGGTGATTTCACCGGCGCCGGGCGTGATCGCGTACGCGAGCAGAACCGCCATGCCTGGGATGAGCCGATGCACAGTTGCAACGTAGCGCTACTCGCTGGATCCGCCAACCTCCGCGTTTCCTGTTGAAATCCAGTTGCCGCCGGCGTACCCATGTTCATTCACGGAGGGATCCCATGGAAGTTCGCGCCGCAGTCGCACACGAAGCCGGCAAACCACTATCCATCGAGACAGTACAACTGGAGGGGCCCCGCGCTGGTGAGGTGCTCATCGAGGTCAAGGCCACGGGCATCTGTCACACCGATGCGTACACGTTGTCGGGCGCGGACCCGGAGGGGATCTTTCCGTCGGTTCTGGGCCACGAGGGGGCCGGTGTGGTGGTCGAGATCGGGTCGGGGGTGAGGTCGCTGAAGCCCGGCGATCATGTGATTCCTCTGTATGTCCCCGAGTGCCGCAACTGCGAGTACTGCACCTCGGGAAAGACCAATCTTTGTCAGGCGGTGCGCGCGACGCAAGGGCGCGGGTTGATGCCGGACGAGACCAGTCGCTTTTCACTGGGCCACGACACCCTCTTTCACTACATGGGCACGTCGACCTTTGCACAGTACACGGTGGTCCCGGAGATCGCAGTGGCGAAGATCCGAGAAGACGCGCCGTTCGACAAGGTTTGCTACGTTGGATGCGGCGTTACGACGGGGATCGGCGCTGTTATCAATACCGCCAAAGTCGAGGCCGGCGCCAACGTCGTCGTCTTCGGGCTCGGCGGTATCGGCCTCAACGTCGTGCAAGGCGCGCGCATGGTTGGCGCCGACAAGATCATCGGGGTCGACATCAATCCTGCGCGACGCGAGCTCGCCGAGAAGTTCGGGATGACCCACTTCGTCAATCCCAAGGAACTCGAAGGAGACCTGGTGGCGTATCTGGTGGACCTGACCGGCGGCGGCGCGGACTACAGCTTCGAGTGCATTGGCAATGTGGAAGTGATGCGGCAGGCCCTCGAATGCTGCCACAAAGGGTGGGGCGAGAGTGTGATTATCGGGGTTGC
>CP070713.1:1500600-1503787 GCA_020351445.1 Myxococcales bacterium | reverse complement strand
CCAGGGCTTCATCGCGTTCCGAATGATCCCACGGGCGAAGGCCACACGGAATGCACCGCATGCCACGACATTCACGAAGCCCAGGTCCGCGCCGACCGCGCAACCTGCATGGCCTGCCACGAAAACATCGCCAATCACGAACCAGACGCAACACGCTGCACCGGCTGCCACACCTACATCAAAGCTAGGCGCTAGTGTGGGGGTGGGACTGAAAAGGGGACTGTCCCCTTTTTGAAAGGGTTAATTATTCGATGGGGGGGAGTGTGCGGATTTTGATTGCGACGATGATCGTGAGGAGGAGGAGCAAGAGCGTGCTGATCGCGAGGCCCCGGCGGCGGTCCTTGAGAGCCTGAAGGGCGGCAAACCCTTCTTCCAAGGCGGCAGCTTGGTTCTCTGAGATTTCGATGAGTTTCTCTTCCATCACTGGCTTTGAGAACGAGTGAATCAAAGTGCGCGCCTGCATCAGGCCCTGCCGAGCTGCTTCCACGTAATCCTCGCCCTCGGTGACATCCATGCCCTGCATTTCGGCTTCGGTGAGCAGCGCCTCGATCTCTTCAAATGACTGCCGAACCGAACCGAACGTTTCGGTGAAGTACAGGGCGAGCTCCGATCCCTCCTCGCCCTTTTCGTGGCACTTCCGGCAAGTGGCACCAGGCTTGTCGCCCTCCCATTCGTCTCGTGTGTGCGTGATGAAATGCTTGCCGTGGCATGCCACGCAGTCCGCGAGCGACTTCTCTTTGAAAGCCGGGGCCAAGGGGCTGCCAAGGAAAAGCTCGGCGTTGTAGCTGTGACAGGCCCCGCAGATATTGGTGATCGCGTCTATCGATGGCGGAGCCGCTCCGTGGTTGCCGTGGCAATCGTTGCACGCCGGCGCCCCGCGCACGTCGTTCTTTTCGAGAAGCGCCTTGCCGTGCACGCTCTGCGTGTACTCGTCGTATTGATTCGTCTCGATGTCGAAATCGCTCATGTAGTCGGCATCGGCGTGACACTGCGCGCACATTGCCGGGATGTTGGGCGCATAGACCGGTGATTTGGCGTCGTTGACCTCGCGAACGCCATGTGCACCGTGACAGCTCGCACACTGCGCCACTCGCGTCTCGCCCTTGACCAAGAGCTTTCCATGCTCACTGGTCCAGTACTTCTCGAGCTGGTCGACAGGCAAAAGCGGCTTACGAACCTTCATGTACTCGACGTCGCTGTGACAGCCCCCACATGACGACGTGATCTCTCGGGGAGAGAGCTCTCCCTGGTAGCCGGTGCCTCGGCGTTTCGCGAGCTCACTGTCGGCCTGCACGGGGTCTCCCCCATGGCAGGTCTCGCATCCAATCCCGGCGCGGGCGTGCACGTCGTCCTGCCATAGCTCGGCAACCCCATCCCCAGTTGACAGGTGGCATTCCAGGCACTGTCCTCCTGGAAGATCCTCAGCCCCGGTATCGGCTGCAAGATCCTCAGCCCCGGCATCGGCTGGAAGGTCCTCAGCCCTGGCATCGGCGCTAAGCGCTACGCACGCCACAATGAGAGCTGGTGCGAAGACCTTCCTCATGCGACGTGCCCCAGGTAGGTCAAGGTGGAGAGGAACACGAGGATCAGGACGCCTGCAACCATGACGATTTTGGTGATTCGGGGATGCCGCCCGCGGTCGATCCATGGGACCAAGCACCACAGAAGGAACCCAAACGAAATGAGCAGCAGCCCGAACTCTTCTCCTTCGAGCGGCCCGACGTGAGCCGGCATGTACTTGAGAAACTCGAAGGTGGAGAGGAAATACCACTCCGGCTTGATTCCGGCAGGAGCCGGAGAGAACGGGTCCGCTTCGATGCCGAGCTCCGCCGGGAAAAAGACCGCGAGCACTGCCAGGATGTTAAGCGTGATCAACCAGAGCAGCAGCTCACGCATGAAGAAGTGCGGGAAAAACGGCATGGTCTTCCGCTGCTCCGGGTGAGCCTTCCATGCATCCGGCTCGTGGATCCCCTGCATTTGAATGAAGAAGAGATGGCCTGCGATGAAAACGGTCAGCAACGCCGGAAAAAGCGCGACGTGAAGCGCGAAAAAGCGTGGAAGCGTCGACCCGGTGACCTCTTCGCCGCCACGAAGAACGTACATGATGGGCTCTCCGATCACGGGAATCACCCCAACGATGTCAGTGCCCACTTTGGTCGCAAAAAAGGCGAGCTCGTTCCAGGGCAAGAGGTAGCCGCTGAATCCGAAGCCAAGCAAGAGTGCGAGAAGCACGATCCCCGACAGCCATGTCAGCTCGCGCGGCTTTCGGTAGGCCCGCATGAAAAAGACGCTGAACATGTGAATGAACACCGAGAAGATCATCAGGTTCGCGGACCAGGCGTGGACCGAGCGCACGAGCCAGCCAAACGGGACCTTGGCGGAAATGAATCGGACGCTTTCAAACGCCGTATCGGCGCTCCCCTTGTAATAGAACATCAAGAGGATTCCGGTTCCGACCTGAATGAGAAACAAGAAGAGGGAGATCCCACCAAAGTAATACCAAAACGCCCCCGGTCCGATCGGAACCGTCTTGTGCTTGGCCCACTCGACGAACTTCCCGATGGGGTAACGATCCTTGGCCCACGCCAGGAGCGCGCGGTCAGGATTTTCGGGTGACGTAGACATCGTCCCCCTGCATGTGCACCTCTAGGGCGTCGAGCGGCCTGGGTGGTGGGCCCGACACGTTGGTCCCGTTGAGATCGTAGAACCCGTCATGACAAGCACACCAGATTCGCTCTTTGTCTTCGCGATATTGCACAACGCAGTCGAGGTGCGTGCACTTGGCTAGGAACGCACGGAATGTTCCGTCGGGTTGCCGCACGATCAACGCTGGCTTCCGGCCGAACTTGAATATCTTTCCCGAGTTAGGCGCCATCTCGGTAAGGGTTGCGGCCTTCACGGCAGAGACCGCCGCCTCTTGCTCAGGTGGTGGCATCAGGAAGCGAAGCACCGGGTACACCACGGAGCCCAGCCAGGCGAAGGTGCTACCGCCCAGAAACCAGTTCAAAATCCGCCGTCGATTGAGCAAGGGCTTCACTCGCGGTCACCGTCCAACAATCGGAGCGAGCGTATCGATCTCCCAGGCGATTCGCAATGATTTCATATAGGGGAATGTCCCCTTTTTGCGGTCGCCGGCAGACACGCTCACTTCGATTAACCCTTTCAAAAAGGGGACTGTCCCCTTTTT
>CP070713.1:1490115-1500500 GCA_020351445.1 Myxococcales bacterium | reverse complement strand
GCGGCCGAGGTGGCCGGGGCAACATCAAATTCGCGACACCGCACGACCGGGCCCCACGCCGCGCCGAGCGGGGCACGCCCGGGGAACGAAAAAAGATCCGACTCGTCCTCAAGCTCCTGGCCGACGTCGGCATCGTGGGTTTTCCGAATGTCGGCAAAAGCACCTTCATCGCCACCGTCTCTCGCGCGCGCCCCAAGGTGGCCGACTACCCGTTCACCACCCTTGTCCCAAACCTCGGAGTCGTCTCGCTCGGAGTCGACCGCACCTTCGTCATCGCCGATATTCCCGGCATCATCGAGGGCGCCTCGGAAGGCGCGGGGCTTGGCCTTCGGTTTCTCAAGCACGTCGAGCGAACGCGGGTCCTGCTTCACATGATCAGCGTGGATCCCGACCCCGAACGCGACCCCATTGCGGACTTCGATGCCCTCATGGTGGAGCTGCAACGATTCGACCCGACCCTGCTCGAACGCCCGATGGTGGTCGCGGTGAGCAAATGCGACCTGCCTGAGGCCCGCGAGGCCTATCAAGAGGTCCGCGAGGCACTCGAGCCAAGAGGCCTTCAGGTGTTCGCGATCAGCTCGGCAACCAAGGAGGGGCTCACGGCGCTGCTCGAAGCCCTCGAGGCTAATTTGAAGCAGCCAGGCGACGCCTGAGCTCGGTGCCGGCCCACTCCGCCGCCTCACGAACCACTTCGGAGGGATGGTTTCGCCGCGCCTCATCGAGGACCGGAAGGTGAAGCTCCCCTCCTCGATTCCCCAATACCAACGCGGCATTGCGCGCCAAACCTTCGTGCTGCGCGCGCTTAACCGGCGACCCCTCGGCCCATGCATGAAACCCGCCTCCGGTCATCTCGAGAACCGCCGCGGCGTCGACCCCTTTCCACCGGTCGCCCGGCTCGAAGCTATCGAGCGAGCCGTCCACCCCGCCGGAGGTCTGATTGTAGGGACACACATCTTGGCAGACGTCACACCCGAACATCCACGGCCCGAGCGCCCGTCGGTGCTCGACAGGAATCGCTCCACGATGCTCGATGGTCAGATACGAGATGCACTTGCGCGCATCGAGGCTCCGTGGCCCACAGAAGGCGCGAGTCGGACAGGCGTCGAGACACAGGGTGCAGCTCCCGCAGCGACGGCTCATCGGTTCGTCGGGACTCAACGGCGCGGTCGTGACGACGCAGGCCAGAAAGGCATGCGACCCGACCCCGGGGACGATCAAGCAACAGTTCTTTCCGACGAAGCCGACGCCCGCCCGTTCCGCCCACGCACGCTCGAACACTGGCTTGGAATCCACCGCGACCCGCGCAACGAACCCCGCATCCTGCAGCACCCGTGCGACCTTGCGGCCCTTCTTTGTCAGCACGTTGTGATAGTCGCGTCCCACCGCGTACTTCGCGATACGCGCAGGAGGCGGGCCTTCGTAGCCGGTCTGCCGAACGTACGGCGCTGCCATCACGATGACGCTCTTGGCGTTCTCCAGCATCTTTGGATCGCGCGGGTCCTTTCGCACGGGCGCAGTCTGCGCCATCCACGACATCTGCCCGTGATGGCCGGCGGCGAGCCACGCATCGAGGTGCTTGCCCTCTTCCTCCAACGCCGAGGCTTCGGCGACGCCCACACGCACGAACCCCACTCCTTCGGCTTGCACTTTGACCCGAGAGGTCAGCTCGGCATCGTGGCTCATCCCAGGCCGGAGCCGGGCGGGGCTGGCGGCACTTCGGGCGCCTCCTCTTCCTGCTCCTTTGGCTGCGCGGGCGGAGACTTCTCGGGGGGCCGCTTGGGCTCGTCCTCTTCCTTGGATTCTTCCTCCTCACGCGTTCGCCAAGTCGGGCGCGCATCGCCAGGCACGACCGTTTCCCAGTCGGGCTCATCGGTCAGGCCTTCGCGCGCAGGCGTGCCACGAGGGTTCGGAAGAATGTAGGGCTCGGCGTTGAAGGTGCCGCACTGCCGTTGGTTTCGATAGAAGCCCCAATGGAAATACACACGCCCATCGCCGCTTAGAATCGACGACGGTGCCGCGGGGTATGGCTGGGCGCGGAGCACCGAGTTGAATGCGCCGAAATCGAAGGGCAAGAGACCACTCGACCGCACGACTCCCACCCGATGCACCGATCCATCGCGATTGAGGACGATTTCGAGCTTGGTCATCAACGTCGGGTCTTGATAGGGGCTGCCACCGATCGGCAGACTTCGAAGAAATCTGTCGGCGAACTCTTGGTGGAGACGCCGGTGCACTGCTGCGATGTAAGTCGCGAAAGGAGAAGCCGCGGCGTTGAGCGACGTGGTTGCCCCGGGCTTCACGCCGGGCACGTAGTTCTCGATCGCGGCGCGGAACTCGTTCCAGGTCTTTTCGCGCGCAATGCCGCGTTGTGTGGACTTGCGCTCTGCCAGGTACGCCCGTCGATCCTGTTCGAGCTCGTTCGAGCCCACGGCCGCCTCGAATTGAGACCAAGCCATCTTGCCGCCAGGACCTCGTCCCTTCGCGCGCTCGCCACCGCCCTGCCCCGCGTCGCTCGGCCGCCGGATGCTGAAGGTCCCGGCTGGGTCGGTGATCGTGATCGTCTCGTCGGCGGATCGGGCCGCGCGATCGCCAGACGTGTCCGCGCGTCTTCCGTCGGGGGCCTGACGCGACACTCGCTGGGCCTTGATGGGGTCGGCCTCGATCGCTTTGTCGGGGCGCTTCCGTTGGGCCTCGTCTTCAGTGACCTTGCGCGCGTCGCTTCCGTCTTTGTTGCGAGCCTCCGCTATCTCTTGCTCGCGGGCGTTGCCCTGCTCTTCCAACGTGTCCGACGGCTTCTGCTGCCGACCCGGCGACGGCATCTGATCGTCGCGAACCATGTTCCGGACCCGGGCGACGGTTTCCTCCTCGACCCGGTTGTTCTGCTCTGCGATGAACCGTGCGTTGTCCGGCGGCTCCACGTCCGGGTCGGTGCTGTGTTGCTGTATCGCCTGGGGCGCTTCGATGGGCGGCTGCTGGGGCTTGCGCGTCTGCTGGGCTTGCTGCTGAGCTTGCTGCTGGACGGCCTGCGCCAGTCGCTCGCGCTTGGCCTTCTCGCGCTGGCGCGCCTTCTTCGTCCGCGCGCGCTGAGACTCGGTGCTGTCCGGCACGTCGAAGTCGACCTCGACCGGGTCGAATTTCCTCTCTTTTCTCGCCTCTTCGGCCTCGGCGCGGATCCGATCGGCCAGGCTTCCGAGCACCTCGTACACCGGAAGGTGGACCGACAGCGACGCGATCAACGCGAGCGCGAAGGCAATGGCGACTGGTTCTCGATAACGACGGCGCACGGAAGCTCTCGGGGGTTAAATGCACTTCCCCTATGTAGGGTTACATCACCCTCCCAACCGAGCAAAGAGTCGACGAAGGGTTAACGCCCGCGGGCTGTGGGAACGCTGCGAGATCCGCCAAAACCGCCCGAAGACGGCCTGCTGAAGCCTCCGCCCCGACCGAAGCTGCCTCCTCGGGAAGGCCCGGCGCTCGGACGCCCGAAACCACTTCCTCTCGATGGCCCGAAGCTGCCACCCCGCACGCTGTTGGTCCTCGACGGACCGGAGCTCGGGCGAGCACCGATACCGCCAGACCGGGAAGCACCCGTGCTCGGGCGCCGCACCGAACCGGTCCGCGACGGTCCGGTACCGGAGCGACCGACCGAGGCCCCGGAAGAGCGATATGAAGGGGGCCGGCTGACAGTACCGGCGCGGGTGGGATTCGCCCGGGGTGGGCTCACCACCGAGCTACGCGAGGGCGACCGCGCAACCGTGCTCGTGAGCGTCGGGCCTGTGCCAGCGCGGCCGACGGTAGCAGTGCGCCTCGAGGTGGCGGGAGGCCGATAGACGACCGTCGTTGGCGTCGGAGTCGAGCGTGCGCGACCGACGGTGTCGACCCGGGCCACGCTCGGACGGGAGCGAGACACAGTCGGTACAGCGCTCTGCGGCGAGCGCACCGCCGGGTTGCGCGTGGCCGGAGCGCGGGTGACCGTCGACGTGCGCGTCGGTGTCCGGGTCACGGTGCGCGCGCGAGTCGAACCGGGACCCGTGACGACATGGCGGCTGGGCGCACGCGAGGCCGACGTCGTGCGGACGGTCGTCGGTCGCCGAGGAACCCCTCGATGAACCGGCACCCCACGATGCCCGTGGTAGAACGCGTGGTGGTGAGGCGGGAACCAATGCCACGGCCTGTAGTACCCAAAGCCGACCCACACACCCCAAGGTCGATAGTATCCGGGGACGAACCACCACACGTTCGCGTAGAAATCCCACCGCGGATGCACGAAGACATAGTTCACCCGTTCTGCGACGCAGTGCCCGTCCACCCAGAGGTACTCTCCATTGGAGTAGTACCAGTACCCATCGACCCAAATCGCCCCGGGGCAATGCGCAATGGGTTGCTCGACCACGACCGTCCGTGGCGCCGGCGGTGCTTGCTCGGTTGCCACGATGGGCTCCGGCTCCTGAACGACGATCACCGTCTCTCCATCGACCTCCTCGGTCGTGCCTTCCTCGGCCTCGATGACCACATAGGTCGTCGGATCGGGTGCCTCGCTCGGCTGTCCTTCGCGCGCGTAACCATCGTGCGAGACGTCGTGGCCGTAGGTCGTCGGGCCGTAGCCGTCCGGCCCTTCGTAGTCAGCGGCCGCGGGGAGCGCGACGCCGATCGCGACAGACAATGCGGACAACGCCGTGAGCCGAACGAGGAAATCCATGGGTCCTCCTTTACGTGTATGCCTGGATGGCTCCGCCGTCATCCCCCCAGCGACGAGCAGGCGCCGCCCGCTCGACAGAATGCTGAGAAAGTGCTTGGGTTTCGGCGATTCTGATGACATCACGAGAAATAGACGCCGAAACCACCCAGCTTCTTCAACGGTACGGATTTGAGGATATCCCCTTCGAATCGTTGAAAGAACGCCTGGCCCAAGGCCAGATCGGCGCATCCCAAAACCGGATTGCCGGCAAGGTGGAACCCCCTGAAGAAGGTGACCTCCAACCTCTCCCTCCTCTTGGCGGCGACACACGACGGGCGCTGGCTGAGCGGGGTGAGGAAGCCATGCGGCGGGGCGAGGTCGCCGCGGTGATCTTGGCAGGCGGCATGGCGACCCGATTTGGCGGAGTCGTCAAGGCGGCGGTCGAAGTCCTCGACGGTCAGTCGTTTCTCGAGCTGAAGCTCAAGGACATCGCAGCGGTCGCCGAGCGCGCCGATGCGCGGATCCCGGTCTATTTGATGACGAGCTTTGCAACGCACGAAGCGATTCGACAGATGGCCGAGCCCCTCAGCACCGAGCGTTGTCCGATCAAGACCTTCCCTCAGTTCATCTCGCTTCGCCTCACACCCGAGGGCGAGCTCTTCAGGGACAGCGCGGGTGCTCTGTCCCCCCACGCGCCGGGCCACGGAGACCTCACCTTCGCGCTTCGACGCTCGGGCATCCTGAAAGACTTCCTTGACCAGGGTGGCCGCGTGCTCATGATGTCAAACGTCGACAACCTGACGGCGACGCTCGACCCGGCGATCATCGGCGCGCACCTCGAGTCCGGTGCCGCCCTGACCGCGGAGATGGCGCCGAAAGAGCCTGGCGACAAGGGCGGCGCACCCGCCCGAGTCGACGGCAAGGCGCAAATCGTCGAAGCGTTTCGCTTTCCGGAGGACTTCGATCAGGAGCGCATCCCCGTCTTCAACACCAATACCTTCGTGCTCGACGCCCAAGCGATCGACGCAGAGTTCCCGCTCACCTGGTTCGCGGTGAGCAAGACCGTGGACGGCAAGCCCGCCGTACAATTCGAGCGGCTGGTCGGCGAGCTGACGGCGTTCCTCGATCCGGCTTTCTTGCGTGTCGAGCGGCACGGGCCCGATGCGCGCTTTCAGCCGATCAAAACGCCGGACGACGTCGGTAAGGAGCTTCCGGACATCGTCAAGGCGCTCAAAGCCCGCGGCAGTCTCTAGCTACGGGTTTGCACTCCGTGGGCCGTCCCCGTGAAACGCGAGCTGTCCACAGGCAGCGGCCACATCGTCGCCCCTCGTCTTGCGGATGAAGACGGAAAGCCCCCGCCGCGTGAGGTGCTCTTGAAAACGGGTGACGTGACTCGAGTCGGGCGCCCGCAGATCGGACGTGGAGATCGGGTTCATCGGGATGAGGTTGACCTTCACCGGGATCCCGCGCAGAAGCTCGACCATCTCCTTGGCGTCTCTGACCGAATCGTTCACGCCCTGGATCAGCGTGTATTCGATGGTGATGCGTTGACGCTTCGAAAGGGGATAGCGTCGCAACGCGTCGGTCAACTCCGCGAGGCCGTGCTTGCGGTTCACCGGCATGATCGTGCTCCGGTCTTCGTCGCGCACAGCGTGGAGGGAAATCGCGAGTTGGACCTGGCCGTCGAAGTCCTCGCCGAGTCGATCGATTTGCCTGACGAGGCCACTCGTGGACACCGTGACCCGCCGCTTGGAAAGGTCGATGCCGTCGGGGTGTGTCAGTAGCACCAGCGCCCGCGCAACCGCATCGTAGTTGTGGAGCGGCTCCCCCATCCCCATGAACACGACGTTGCGGATGCGTTGGTCCGGCCCGAGCTCGCGGCGGCCGAGGAGCACTTGCGCGACGATTTCGGCATCGGTCATCTGGCGTTTCAGCCCTGCGACGCCGGAAGCACAAAATACGCAGCCCATCGCGCAGCCGACTTGGCTCGAGATGCACTGGGTGACGAGACGTTCGTCGCCGAGCTGTGGGATCAGCACCGTCTCGACCTTCTCGCCATCTGGCGTGCCGATGAGAAGCTTCTTGGTTCGGTCGGCCGACTCGTGCGCGGAAACGATGTCGATCGGCCATCCCACGCCCTCGTCTTTCAAACGCTGCCGGAGGCTCTTGGGAAGGTTGCTCATCTGGTCGGGGTCGAGGACGCCCTGACGGTGGATCCAATCGAAGATCTGCTTGCCGCGATACGCGGGCTCTCCCCACGCAGCGACGCGCTCCAGCCATTCCGCGGGCAAACGCGCGATGGGGTGCGATGGGGCGGTCAACGTGTCGGCGGGAAGCTTCACGACCCTTAGCGGTGGCAGAGTTTGGGGTACGACGCAATCGAGCCGCTGGGCGGGCTGCGGACAGGCGGGATTTGGGATATGAAGGACGCTATGCGAATTCACTTTCTTTGGTTGGCCCTGCTTGGATTCGGCTGCAGCGGCGGAGGTTCCGGCGGAACGGGCGGCATGAGCGGCGCAGAGCCCAACGATATGGTCCGGGTCGAGCAGTTGCTGTTCTCGGGATTCGAACCCGAACCAAATCCTGAGACCGATGCACCTACGCCAAGCGCGCTGAACCAAGCGCGGGTGGTCCGCTACTTCCCCGATGAAGACCCGACTCCGGCTCCGCGCGCGATCGTCGTCGCCATGCCAGGCTTCCTCGGCGGCGGACCGAGCTTTGACGCCATCGCGCGCTCGGTCGTGCGGCGCTGCACCGAAGACGGCTTCCCGGTGGAGTTCTGGGCCATCGATCGTCGCTCCAACGGGCTCGAAGACCTAACCGGGATGAACGCCGGCGAACGCGACGGCGACGCTGAAATCGCGTGGAGCTACTACTTCGACGGCGCCGAAGTCGATGGTCAAAAGTTCGCTGGTTACGCTTCACAGCAAAGCGTGTCTTACATGAGTGAATGGGGCCTCGAAACGCACCTCGAAGACCTGCGCGCGGTCATCGATTTGATCCCCGAAGCTCAACAAAAAGGGCACGTGTTTGTCGCGGGGCACTCCTTCGGGGCCACGCTGGCAGAGCTCTATGGCGCGTGGCGCTTCAAATCCGACGATCAGCGCGGCTTCGACCAGATCGCCGGAATGATCTTCCTCGACGGGCTGATGGGTGACGATCCGATCACCGAAATGGAGTTCTTGAACGGACACGGCAGCGGCCTGTCCAGGCAGGCGGGGCTGACGGAGATCCGGACATCGGGTGGACCGCACTACACGACCCTTCCCCTGCTTGGAATCGACGTCTACACCAGCGCCGAGATCGGCGCCCTTCGCACCTGGTTCGACCCGAGGGGAATCGTCGAGGACCCGGTTCGCGACGACTCCCTCAAGATCCTCTTGGGCCTGAGCGAGATACCCCAAGCGACGAACATCGCGATGCAGGGGCTCGCATTCGATTCCGCGCATCAACCGCTGAGCTTCACCCGCGTGACGATGGGACAGCTGACGGGAGGCCCGACGGAGGACTTCACATTCCTCGGCGGAACCGAGGTGCTCCAACGTCCAAGCGACCCCGATGCCGTCTATGACTGGATCGATGCCTTCGTTGCCGACCCCGTGGAGTTCACGCCGGCACGGAATCTAGCGCGTGCGTTCACGATCGGAGAAAGCAACTTCGCCGAGTGGTATTTCCCCGAGCGAATCACCATCGACGCGGACGCGGCCCAGGGCGGCAACATCGACGAGGCTGGGTGGCAGGTCGCCTACGGCATCCGCGCGTTCGATGGCGAGCTCAACGACGCCCCCGTGCTGTGCATCTTGGCAAACGACGCCGACCGCTGTGACGTGCTCCGCACGCGGCTGGCTCCCACCATCGGTGCGGGCCGCCCAAGCGCGGGCGCCACTCGAGACAGCGACCTCGGCGTACGGGTGATCGAAGCCGTCGACATGGCCCACCTCGACCTGATCGTCTCCGACGAGCGCGCCGAAGCCAACCGCGTCCCCGACGAAATCGCAACATTCCTAGAAACCCACACAGCCGCCGGCACCGCCACCCCCAACCTCTAAAAAGGGGACAGTCCCCTTTTTTGAAAGGACAGGCGCTCGCGTGCGGGTGGTGGGGCGCGGCAAACCGCCGCCGAAGGCGTCCCGCGAGAAGCGGGGCTATTGCCGATGACGTTGACAAGCTCGGGAGGCGATGCACGTTTGCCGCATGGATCGTCCTGGTACTGCTGCAGTTCTGTCATTCGTCATCCCCGGGCTCGGCCAGTTCTACAACGGCAAGTTCCTGCGCGGGATCATCTGGCTGATCATTACCCCGGGACTCTGGATTGGAACGGGCGGCTTCCTCGGCTGGGTGTGCCACCTGGTCTCGTCCTACATGGCGTACCAATGGGCGCAAGATAACCCCCCCGTAGAAGCCTAGCGCCGCCAGCCGTGTCCTCACCCTGCGCCCTCTCCGGACTCATGAATGCGACCCCGGCGCAGGCGCTCCGCGCGCTGGAGGACGCGTTCGCCGAAGCACACGTCTTTATCACGGAGGCTCACCAGCTGGGCGGCCTTGCCCTCGTGATGCATTGGGACATGGAAGGCGACCACCGCCGTCAGTTGGAAGCGGCGCTGCTGGAGGTATTGCTTCGCCTCGATATCGCATCCAGACAGCGTTTACACGAACCATGGGAGGGCCCCCTCGAGGGCTCGCTCTACGTGGCGCTCGAGCACGAAGGCCCGGACGACAAAGTGAAGGTTCCGTCCGTTCCTGGGTAGAATGCCCTTGGGGGTTGAGGATGCGGACGCTCACGAGGATTGCTGTGCTGCTGGCCGTCAGCGGATGTGCCAACACCACGTCGAATGCCAAACCAACGTTGCAAGCGACGAACAATACTCCATCGCAGAACAAGGAAATCGCGCGCTACCTGATCCGAACCGAATACGCCCAATGGAACAACGAGAGCCAGCTTCAGTGCCTCGACGATCTGTGGCAGGCGGAAAGCCATTGGAATCATCGCGCGCGAAACAAGCGCACGGGCGCATGCGGCATTCCGCAGTCCTACCCGTGTAACAAGATGTCGGACTGGGGGAAGACCTATGGCGTCGACTACCGACGAAACCCCTGGCCGCAAATCGCATGGGGTCTGCAATACGTCGAGAAACGCTACGGCACGCCGTGCGCCGCCTGGAAACGCTTCCAACGCGGCGGCGGTTATTAGCCGCGCACGCTGACCAACGTCCCGGGCCACGACGCGATACACCGACGAATCCGAACTGCCCCACCGGAGAACACCTCGGCACGGGCGTGCTCGCAGGTTCACCGGGACTCGGGAAAACACGACACGGGGTTCCGCCGAACGGCTCGGCTTAGGCGCTCGCGTGGGGGCGGCGGGGTGGGGATGAAGGGCCCGCATTCTCACGTACAGTGTCGTGCGTCGCCGTGAGAGCACCCCTCGTTTTGCGCGCTGATTTTCCCCATCGATAGCCAGGAGTACGTACCCACGCTCCCCCCCCCCCCCCCCCCCCACCCACCCCGACCCCCGGGGCCGGTTTCCCCAGCCCCTATGGACGACTCCTCTCACGAGAGAGGGTCACTTCGAGGCCCTCCGTACGTCGACGTCTACACAGGAGAACGGCTCGGGATGCGCGGCACAGCAAGTGGGCGGGAGCCTAGCCGTGTATCGACGTAAGGGGCCAGGCGAGCGGGCCCCGCTTGCGAGCACGTGCGTCGCGAG
>CP070713.1:1486655-1490015 GCA_020351445.1 Myxococcales bacterium | reverse complement strand
GTACAGGAACGACACGTCGAAGTTGAAGATGTTCGTGATTTCAATGAAGAGGTCGGCGGTGCCGGTGTGGTTGGTGTTGCCGATGGTGGTGAAGGTGAGGTGGGTGGCCCAGTTGATCAACAGGTAGATGTCGTCGGTCATATCGAACCTCGCGCGCGTCGCGAAACGCACGAGGCCGTCGTGTTGGGGGTCATCGACAGTGACGAACGGATCGTAGAGGTTGAGGTACTGGTAGCCGGGGCCCGTCGAGACGTTCCACCAGGCGTTGGGTTTGTCGAGGAAGCGGACGCCGATGGTTGCGGCAGGCGCGGCACGGAACCTGATGTCCTGGAACTTGTCGTTGAGCAGGTGGCCGACGATAGGCTCAACGAAGAGTATCTCCGTGATCCAAACCTTGTTGGCAAACATCACGAGATGCCGGCCGACGGTTTGCTCACCTTCCGCTCTTCCCAAGCTCAGACTGTACGCGAGCTCGGTAAGGGTGCGCTTGTCTTCGCGGACGAGCATCCACCAGAGGTTGAAGTCAACCTGGTTGCTGTTTCCCCGGTTGGCGCTGAGGCCGAGGTTGAGCCTCGTGGACCAATAGTCGAGCTCACGGGAACCTCCTTCGACGATCGCCCAAAGGTTGTCTCGGGGCCGCACTTCGATGCCCTCTTTGGTCTCCACGATGACTCGTTCCTTCGTGATCATCGCTCTGCCCTGCAGAGACGTCCGGTCGTCGAACACGTACGTATCCACGCGTGGCGCGTGGGCCCCGGCGACGTCTCTCATGCGCACCTCGAGCGGCCCGAACTCGTCGCTATCGAACTCCATGACGTCGTCACGCATCCAATCGACCCGGCCTCGAAGCCATTCGCCGGTGTTGGTCAGAATCCAGTCCGAGGTGTCGGCGAAGCGAAGCGTGATGTCGCTTTCACCTGCCTCGATCTGGCGCTCCACCGCTTGCACAGCGCGCTGCACCTCGACGACGGCAAGCGAATCCTCGGCTGGCCGGTCTGGGACTGCGGCTGCGCCGGCAGGCTCCATAGGCTCATCGGCGAGGACGGTTCCACCGAGGCACTTCCAAGCCGCGACTACGATCAAACCGACGACTGCCCCCCGCAGGCACCCCTCGCGCAGGCCACCGATCACGAGGCCGAGACTATGAGTGACGCCAAAAAAACGCTAAAAAGCCGACCTTGCCAATGGGCACCACGGCCACAGGACACTGTGGTAACAATAGGCCCGCGATGTATACCAAGAAGAACTACTCGCTCAAGAACATGGTGTGGTGGACCCGTTACGACACCGCTCTGCTCGTCATCATCGCGCTGATCCCCGTCATCCTCTACGAAGTCTTCGATCAGAAGTGGCTGCATCTCCCGTGGTTGCCCATCGCAGTCGTGGGTACGGCCGTCGCTTTCATCATCAGCTTCCAGAACAACGCGAGCTACGATCGCGTATGGGAGGCGAGGAAGATCTGGGGCGGGATCGTCAATTCATCGAGAGCCTGGGGCATCTTGGTGAACGACTTCATCACCAACGACTTCACCGAGGACAAGGCCAGCGACGCGGGGCTCAGGGCCATCCGCAAGGAGCTCATCTTCCGGCACGTGGCTTGGCTGACTGCGCTCCGGCATGCCATGAGGCAGCCGAGGCCGTGGGAGCACGTCATGAAGCACCCGACGAACCGGGAGTGGGGAGAAGCGATCGGTGTGAGAGAACAACGCTTTACCCTCGAAGAGGAGCTCCAACCGTATCTTTCGGAGGAAGAGCTGGCCTACGTCCTGTCCAAGTCCAACAAAGCCACGCAGATCATTTCTCTTCAATCGAAGGAGCTCCGCCAGCTGAGGACCCGAAAGCTGATCGAAGATTTCCGACACATGGAGATGGAGAACACCCTCGCGGAGCTCTATGCGCTCCAGGGGAAATCGGAGCGAATCAAGAACTTTCCCTACCCGCGGCAGTACGCGACCCTCAACTGGACGTTCCTCTGGATCTTCGTGCTGCTCCTCCCTTTCGGCGTCATGTTCGAGTTCGACAAGATCGGAGCCGAGATGGTGGCCAAGTATCCGCACATTGGCAGGAACTTCGTCTGGTTGAGCGTTCCCTTCAGCGTCCTGGTCATGTGGGTCTTCCACACGATGGAAAGGATCGGCCGGGTCAGCGAAAACCCCTTCGAGGGCACACCGAACGACGTTCCGATCACGACGATTTCGCGGGGGATCGAGATCGACCTCCGCGAAATGATCGACGAAGATCCCGAGTCGATTCCGCCGGCAATCGAAGCCCAATACGACACGCAAACCTAGAGAAGAGGTGATTCCATGTCCGATGAGCGTCCCAAAAATCTGAGCGCAACTGAAGCACTCGAGCAGCTGACAATTGGCAATCAACGCTTCGTTGCGGGGATCGCAGAGCACCCTCACAGCGATGCGGCGCGGCGGCTCGAGCTTGCGAAAGGTCAACAACCCTTCGCTACGATCATCACCTGCGCCGACAGCCGGGTTCCGGTTGAGCTCGTTTTCGATCAAGGCCTCGGCGATCTCTTCGTCATTCGAGTAGCTGGGAACATCGCGGACGACGCGGTGCTAGGCAGCGTCGAGTACGCGTCGCTCCACCTCGGGGTGAACTTGGTGCTAGTGATGGGGCATCGGAGTTGCGGCGCGGTGGGTGCCGCCGTGGACTACCTGAACGTGCAAGGATCGGCGACTGGTACGCACATCGACGCTCTCATCGATGCTATCCGGCCCGCCGTTCGCGAAGCGGAGAGTCAGGGAAGCGAAGACCTATTGGAACGTAGCGTTCGCGCAAACGCCACGATGGTCGCCGCCCAAATTCGGAGCTCCGAGCCCGTACTCGCAGGTCTCAGCGAGCGGGGCGTCGTCGTCCAACCCGCCTACTACGACCTCGAGAGCGGTGAGGTGGGCTGGCTGTCCTAGTCGAACCTTCGCGCCGCTTCGACGCCCTCGTCCATGCGAACTCGACTCAGCAAGAAGCCACCGACGAGAAACAAGAGCGAGAGAGAGACGATGCCGTCCCGCTCGGTCGCGCCCGGGATGAGCTTTGGCGTGAACGCGATCAGCAGGGGCCCGAAGATCGTCGCGAACTTGCCGACCATGTTGAAGAAGCCGAAGAACTCCGCGGTCTTCGAAGGGGGAACCAAACGTGCATAAAGCGAGCGTGAGAGGCTCTGCACGCCTCCTTGGACCAAGCCGATGGCGACCGCGAGGATGTAGAAGTCGCCCTCGTCGGTGAGAAAACGCCAGGCGTAGACCAACGCGGCGAGGTAGACAGCGATGCCGATCAGAATTGCCGGCTTCGGCCCGATGCGTTGGCCGAGGGCGCCAAATGCAAGTGCCGCGGGAAAAGCCACGAACT
>CP070713.1:1483211-1486555 GCA_020351445.1 Myxococcales bacterium | reverse complement strand
GGCGGCCAGCTCGCCGATAAAGAGCTGGTCGGAGGAGCCGCAACCCATGGCAAGACCAAACAGCAAAGCGAAGCAGGCGCGCGTACGCATACCCCAAAGGTTTAGGGCCAAATGGCGTCGGAGGCTACTCGGAGACTCGCACCTGTATGCTGGTCACCAAATCCCCTGTCGCCGTGGCTACATCCGAGCACACCACCACCGGCTCACCTGCTTCGATCACCTCACGCTCACGGAGCTTGGCGAGCGCGTTGACGATCGTCTTCTCGGGATCACGGGACAGATTCATGCGAAACGGAATCACCGAACGGTTCAGCCAAAGCTTGCGGCGCGTTGTGCTCATGTTCGTGAACGCATAGATAATAGCCCGCTGCGGGCGGTAACTCGCGACGAGCTGACCGAAGTATCCGCGCCGCGTCATCACGACGATAGCTCGGGCGCCCAACGAATCCGCAAGACGACATGCGCCCTGCGCGAGATGTCCGCGCTGTGTGGTGGGCGCCGGACGTTCCTTGTAGAAGTCGAGCCCGGGTCCCATCTCGATCCGGCGGGCAATCGTGTCGAGCACCTCGACGCAACGCACCGGGTATTTTCCAGCGGCGGTCTCACCGCTCAGCATGATAGCGTCGGCCTGCTCGTAGACCGCGTTTGCCACGTCGGTCACCTCGGCTCGCGTGGGCAAAGGGTTGTCGATCATGGACTCGAGCAAGTGGGTCGCCACGATGATGGGCTTGCCGGCGATGGCGCAGCGACGAACCATGCCGCGCTGTAGAACGGGGAGCTCCTCGAAGGCGACTTCGACGCCGAGGTCGCCGCGCGCGACCATGATGCCGTCGGCCGCCTCCAAAATCGCATCGAAGTTGTCGATCCCCTCTTGGTTTTCGATCTTCGCGATGAGGCGCTGGTGCCCGCCAGCCGCATCCACGATCTCTTTGACTTCGAGGACATCCTCAACACCGCGAACGAACGAGAGCGCGATGAAGTCGAGGTCCTGCTCGATGGCAAACGCGACGTCCTCGCGGTCCTTTTTGGTGATCGAAGGCAAGTTGACGCGAACCCCGGGTAAGTTGACGTGCTTTCGCGAGCCGAGTGTGCCTCCATCCAACACTCTGCACTTGAGGCGATGCTCCGAGACTTCGAGCACTTCGAGATTGATGAGCCCGTTGTCGACCGTGACTCGCTCACCGACGCGCAGATCGTTGACGAGGTCTTGATAGTTGACGTGGACGCTGCGTTCCTCGGCATCGTCGGCTAGGACCGTGAAATAGAAGACGTCTCCGGTCTTCAGGTCCAGGCTCTTGGAAAGCTCGCCGGTGCGGATCTCGGGGCCTTGAAGGTCCATCAAGATCGAAACCGGGTGAGCCAGCTTCTTGCTGAGGCTTTTGAGGTTGCGGATGACCTGAAGGTGTGATTCCCGATCGCCGTGCGACATGTTGAGCCGCGCAAGGTTCATCCCCGCCTGGGCCAACCCGGCCAACGCATCCCACGAGCTCGTCGAGGGACCGATCGTGCAGACGATTTTGGTGAGTCGCGTTTGCGAATGTTGCGGCGGCAGCCTCATCGGTGCGCGGAGCGTAGGCCACGGCTAAACGCGTGACAAACGGCGCCCGAGCAAGACGATCCCCAGCAACAGGGCAAGAGCACAAACCGGTGGACACTCACCCGCAGTTGGCGGGGAGGCCCCGCAGGAACCGGTGCGGTGGAGCGCGCCGCCTTTCGGGACGCTGATGGGGCCAGCCCCCTCGGCCAAGAACGACAGATCATCGCCGCCCCCCGAGCCCGGTTGAAACCTGCTGCCCGCGACTTCTCCGATCCAAGGCAGATATGCGGATAACAACGTATAGACACCGCCGTCCCCGCAGTCGCGCTCGACGTCGGATCGGCCGCGCGACACCAAGCCTACGAGGAAGTCACCCTCCTCCGTTGGAACGTAGAGTGGACCACCCGAGTCACCATAACAGGAGTCCCCGAGCTGATCGCTTCGACGGGTGAGCACCTCCTGCTTTCCGAGAATGTCGATGACCGCGTCCGAGATGTAGAGCTCACCGGTCAAACCGACCTCGAGGTCGTACACGCCGTAGCCCGCGACGAACCCGACATCGCCGTGGCGGACGAGCCCTTGTTCGCGCTCAGCCGTAAGCATTGGGGCCGTCGGGATTTCTTCGAACGGAGCCGACAGAAACAGAAGAGCGATGTCGTTCGGTGCGCCCATGCCGCCTTGTCCTGCACCGGTGCTGCTTCGGCCCATGATGAAGTCGTGGTCGTATCGCTCGTGCACCCGTACTTCGAAGACGGAGCGGACCATGCCCGGGACAACCGCATGACTCGCAAGATGACCAGCGGCCACTTGGAGCGAGCCGGGCGCAGCTGCTCGGACGACACCCAGCTCGGGCTCGACGACTGCACAGTGCGCGGCGGTGACGACGATCGAAGGTGAGATCAACGTGCCCGAGCAGAAGCCAGCGGCCGCGCCGGCACGGCGGATCTCCACGGTGGCGAAGATCTGCGCTGTCGTTGCCGCCCATCCGCCTACGACCTTGGCTGTGGTTGCACCGAGCTCGCCAACTCGGTCATTCGTGGTGGACGGATCACCGCAACCAAGGGTTATGCCCAAAAGGGTTACAAATAGGGCTTTGTATGCCTTTGGGGGAATCATGGGCCAAGGTAGGTGGAAGTACCATGCGCCTAAGGCGGTTCCTAGACTGAACACGCGTTGAAGCTTTGGGATCTGATCATTCGGTGAGCTGTCGAACGTTTGCTTCGGTGCGAAAAACTTGGTGCTCGACCCGTGTGGAAGGAGAGTCGCTTCGTGGAACGCATGAGTCGGCGCGCGCGGCGCAAAGAGGAAACGCTTCGGCGCATTGAAGAGGCCGGTTGGAGTCTCTTCACGACTCGCGGCTACGAAGCCACCTCGACTCGGGAGATCGCGGACGCCGCGGACATCGCCTCGGGCACCTTCTTCAACTACTTCCCCGAGAAGCGCAGCTTGTTGATCCACCTGATGCAGCGCCAGATCGACGCGGCTATCGGCCAGGCCTTCGATACGATGCAGCCGTCGACGCTCGATCGAGAGCTGACACATGTGTTTGCGGCGTTGACACAATGCTACGCGAAAGAACGGCGGCTGAGCCGGGTGTTCATCAAGGAGCTATTGTTCACCGACGGCGAGAGTCGCGCCGAGTCAGCAGCGTGGACGTTTGATCTCGTGAAACGAATCGCGGGGTTGATGACGAACGCGCAGCGGCGGGGAGAGCTCGACGTATCGATCCAGCCGATGGAAGGGGCGCAGCAGGTCTTCAGCGCGCACTATTTCGGGCTCGTTACGTGGTTGGGCGGCACGATCCCCT
>CP070713.1:1478945-1483111 GCA_020351445.1 Myxococcales bacterium | reverse complement strand
TCTCAGTCGCCTGGAAGAAGCGCACTCCCCGGGCCGCGTGACCTTTGATGACCCGGATGTGATTGTCACTGTGGAGACGGTAGGCCAGCGAGCTGGCCTTGCCTGCTGGAGCCGCGAGGAACGCCAACGCTTCCCTTTTCTCAATCTGGATTGACATAGGCGGGATCGACTGCGAGTTCGAGCGGGATTTTGCCGATAGCCAACCAACCCCCCGGAACCGCGTGAGTGACCGGCGCCGAGGTTACCTTCTCGGTACCGATACGCGAACCTGCACATCTGGCTTGATGCGAATCGTTCGAAACAAAGCGCGAAAAGGCTTGATGCCGAAATCCGGTTGGCGAAGTTCGACGTCGGTCACCCATCGATGGCCTTCGGCGCGAATGTCTGCAATCAGCGGCCGAGTTTGTCCATGCAAGGTCAACGAGCCCTGCACAACAAAGCCGTCGTCCACCGCTTCGACTGAAGATGACACAAACCGCACCTCGGGAAACTCCTTCGAATGAAGAACATCCTTGACAATGTGGTTGTGGATCTTCTGGACGTCCCGCGCGGGCAGGTCCTCTTCTCGACCGTCGAGCTGCGCGCTCACCAAACGCAGACTGCTCGCATCGAACGTTGCCTCAATGGCCTGGGACGTGTCTTTCACCCGGATCTCGAACTGCTCGACCCGAATCTTCAGATCGTGCGCCGCTTTCGAGAGAATCCCTTCCTTCGAGGTGAACACGAAGCATTCGGCGTTGGACTCATTGTATATGGCCATGCGCAACTTCTAGTCTGGCGTATAGTATCGGGTAAGCCATGCAAATCGACGTAGCAAAGCTCGAGGCTCCGGAGGTGGACCAGCAGCGGACGGAGAGCGTCGAGCGCAAGGGCCTCGGCCACCCCGACACGATCTGCGACGCCCTGACCGAACAGCTCAGCATGGCGCTCTCGCGGTTCTATCTGGAGCGCTTCGGGCTGATCCTTCACCACAACGTGGACAAGGCCCTGCTTTTCGCCGGCGCCTCGGAGCCCCGGTTTGGCGGTGGCCGGGTGCTCGAACCCATTCAGCTCTTCCTGGCAGGCCGTGCGAGCCTCGAAGCCGAAGGGCAGAAGGTCCCGATCGAGGAGATCGCCGTGGAGACTAGCCGCCGCTGGATCCGCGACCACTTTCACGCGCTCGACCCGGAGCGCCATGTTCGGATTCACAGCCTTGTCCGTTCCGGCTCGGCGGATCTCGTCGAGCTCTACCGGCGCCAGCGAAGGACCGGCGTCTGGCTCGCGAACGATACATCCTGTGGAGTCGGTTATGCGCCACTGAGTGATCTTGAGCGCGTCGTGCTGCGCGTGGAGCAGCGGCTCAACGAGGCCGAGGTCAAGCGCGTTCACCCGGAGATCGGACAGGACGTCAAGGTGATGGGCGTCCGCCGCGACGATCGGATCCGTCTAACGGTGGCCTGCGCTTTCGTCGACCGCCACGTATGCGATGTCGAGGACTACCTCGCCAAGCGCGACGGGATTGCCGCACTGGTCCAAGAGGTGGCGCAGCCACTCACAAGTCGCGAGCTGCAGGTTGAGGTGAACACTGCCGACGACCCGGAAACCTCGAGCCTCTACCTCACTGTCACGGGAACGTCGGCGGAGGCCGGCGACGATGGTGAAGCGGGAAGAGGCAATCGCGCGAACGGGCTCATCACGCCGTGCCGGCCAATGACTATGGAGTCCCTAGCGGGAAAGAATCCAATCACGCACGTGGGCAAGCTCTACAATCTCGAGGCGGCGCTGATCGCAGATGCCCTCGTCCAGGAGCTGCCGGAGGTCGTAGAGGCGCGCTGTCACCTGGTCAGCCAGATCGGTACGCCCATCGGCAAGCCTCAGATCGCCGAGGTGCAGCTCCGCTGCGTGGAGGATGGGTCGTTGGCGGAACTCGCCACTCAAGCGCGCGAGATCGCGGGGCATCACTTGGAGCAGATCGACTCGCTCTGGCGAGACCTTTTGGAAGGGCGTGTTGCGATCGACCGGTGGCCTCTGCGACGCGACCGGTGACGTTGCTGCAAAGCTACGTCGACTTGATAGTGAACGAGGTACAGAGGAGGGAAGCGAGCTAGTCCTTGGACTCGCTCGTGTTCTCGGTCCCGGTCTCGGTCGCGTTCCCGTTCGCGCTCACGTCGCCGACACTGTCACTGCCGCTGTCCCCCTCTTCCTCCCCGCCGTTCTTCTTCCTCTCCTTCCTCTTCTTGTACTTCCGTTGAACCTCCCCCGCTCCCTTGGTCGCAACGGAGACTGCGCCGGCGATGTAGAGGACCAAAGCGCCGCGGTTGGCCTTGGTGCGATTATACGAGGCCACATTGCCATCGTTGGAGAGTCTGAACGAGAGGGCGTCGCCTCGCCCGAAGAGCCCAGTCGCCCCGAACGTCAGGCGGTAGCCCTTCGTATCGAGGCCGATCGAAAAGGCAGCACCATACATGTTGATCTGGGGGGGCTTGTATTCGGTGGCGGTCTCGGGAACGTCGGGCGCCGCTGAGAGATTGGTGAAGAGCCCCCCCGCGATGGCGACCTTGCCGAACAGGTGCTCTGCACCGACGGCGACGTTCGGTGCCCATCGACGAGCCGTGGAGTTTGCGAAGTAGACGCCCAGCTCGCCAGGGATCGCCGCGATCTGCGCAGGTTCGGCGAAGACGTCCTTGTCGCGCACAGGCCCCGCCACCGCGGCGTCGACGGAGAGCAGGGTGAGCGCATTCGCCTGCCAACCAAAGCCGGCTCGAATCTCGAACGGGATCGGTGCGTTCGCCTTCAAGTCGCTGTTTTCGTACAAGAAGAACACGCTCTCGTTTGGTTCGATGTCGGCGGTCGATCGCCTCAGTGCGCTGCCCTTTTGGCTCAACGGAATACCCGGTGGCTGGAACATTACGCCGACCTGCCAGCGCGGATTGATCCGTTGGAGCCAGCCGAGGCGCAAAACGATGTGGTAGGCCTGGACGTTGAGAGACGTCCTCGTGGTGACCGAGTCTCCCCCAACCCGCACGCCGGTGGTTTCGTCGAACATACCGCCCGTCGCCAGTCCGAGGGTCTCGCTGTAGTTGGTGTTCTGATCGGCAAGGAACGCGGTTAACCCGAGCGCGATCTTCTCAGTGACCTCCGCGGCAAACGAGATCCCATACCACCTCGACCGGTAGTTGTTGCCGAGCGACAGATCGACGGTCCCGTCAGCCTCGTTTGACGTTACCCCCACACCGAGATTGTTGCGCTCGGCTTCCAAGGTGCTGTAGCCGAGTGCGAACTGGTGGTCGCCGAACCTTTTCTTGCCCAGCTTCACGATCGTTCCAATGAATCGAGGGAGAGTCGTCGTGCGCGAAGAAGTGAACGTGGCGTCCGTGGGAGGTGATTCGAAGGCGTTCTCGACTTTCACGCGGGTGAAGACGATCGAGCTGAAGCTGCCAAGGAGCGAGAAGCGCCCGCCACTCATCATTCCGGCAGGATTGTAGTAAGTCGCGGAGGGATCGCTTGCGACACCCGTGAACGCGCCTCCGAGACCGATCGCCCGCTCGCCGATCGGGATGGAGCGATAATAGAGCGCCTGGGCTTCGCTACGGGTGGGTGTCAAGGCACACAACGGCACCATCGTGACGAAAAAGGCCAAGAAGGGAAGCTCAGCCCCCGTGCGGCGCTCGGGCACAAACACAACGCGGTTATTACCGAGACGAGGGTGAGAATAAAGCGCATTTTCGCTGACACTGACACGGGGGCTGACTGTATCTTCGCCGAGGCCACGGCGCCTCGCAGGCGGCCTCGTGCTGGTCGTATTCAAATGATTGGCAATGCATGAGCGGCGATCGCCGTTCCATCCTTGCTGGGCTGGACAGTTAGGTGGTACTTGGGCTCCCAATGATGAGCTGGATTGCAGTATTCATTGCACTTGCTCTGCTCGGAGCAGCGCTATTGCGTTGGGGAACACGATGGGGATCGACGCCCGAGGAGCGTGCTCGAAAGATGCCAGGCGACGAGTATCTGGACGGCGGGCCTCGGGCCCGAGTGGCCATGACACGGGCCATCTTGATTCACGCGCCTCCAGAACGAGTCTGGCCGTGGCTTTCTCAACTGGGTCGCGGTGCGGGATGGTACAGCGTCGACTGGCTCGATAATGGGCGAAAGACCTCCGCATGGCACATCGTTTCGTGGATTCCGGA
>CP070713.1:1473424-1478845 GCA_020351445.1 Myxococcales bacterium | reverse complement strand
GAAGATGTCGGCGCTCTGCTCCAGCATCACGCGGTGATCGGTGGTGAGGAACGGCTCGCACTCGACGCCGTTGATAATCAGGGTGTCGACGAACTTCCCCTCGGGGACCTTGAGCTTGACGTGGGTTGGGAACGCTGCGCCCCCCAGACCGACCACGCCGGCATCCTGGATCGCGGCGATGATCTCGTCGGGAGTTGCCGTGTCGAGCGGGCAAGGCGTGCCGTCTTCGACTTCTTGGGTCGAGCCGGGAAACGGCTCGAGATACACCGCCGGCACCATGCGGCCGCTGATGCTCGGCGCCAGAGCGATCCTGCGCACTACGCCGGAAGCCGGCGCGTGCATGGAAACCGACATGAAGCCGTCGGGGCGCGCGATCCGCTGCCCTCTTTGCACTTCCTGTCCTTCCTCCACGACGGGGATCGACGGAGCCCCCATATGCTGCACCAGCGGAACGATCAGGAGCGGCGCGAAGGGGAACTGACGAATGGCTAACCCACTCGTCTCGTCCTTCGATTCCGGCGGGTGCACGCCATGCCGAAACGTCTTGAGCCCCAGAAGTCCCATCGGTCTCATGCCAGGTCGCCCCTCAGTTGTACTTTTCGCCGCGCTTGATCCACTTCTCGATGCCCTTTTCGTTTCGGTTCCTGGGCAACCCAGGGTGGATGACCCGGGCGGTGCATCGCTCCGCGGCCTTCACCAGATCTTTGTAGGGACCTGCCTCCGCGTTCTTGATGACGGCTTTCTTCTCCGCGTTGTACTCGAAGATTTTGGAGTTGAGCTGGGTGCACTCGTCGCAGGCGGTGCACTCGGCGGTATCGATCCACGGCGCCAGGTAGCCGCCCCCGTCAGCCGCTGCCCGCGCTGCCGCCGGCGCCACTGCCGGCGGTACTGTCGAAGCGGCGTTGCCAGCTGCCGGAGCGGCATCACCCATCGCTATCGCGGCCAGTCCTTCACCGGACCCGGTAGCCAACTGCATCAGGCTGGACATGAGCTTGCCCGCCATGTCCTGACGGGCCTCCTCGACCAGGACGTCGGTGGAAGGCTGATCCTCTCCGGCCAGCGACCGGAGCATGGTCCAGAAGTCACGCCGATCCTCGCACGACTCGACAATGGGCTGCGCCACCAGCAGTCGGGTGAGCTGGTGTTCCTTGTCCACCATCCACACGTATGGGAAAGAGCCCTCGCGGTCGTCATCGTCGAGCTCCAGGAACTCCGCGAGAGGCACCATGTTCTCGTTCCAGGTGTCTCGCGGTGCGACCCGGAACTGCTTCCGGAATCGACCCTCGGTGACGGCGAAGTCCGCGAACGTGAGCGGCAGCTCCATCTCCTTTTCGACACCATCTTCCTGGTACTTGATGGTGTAGCTGGGCCAGTCCTGATCCATCTGCGGGTTCCCTTCGAGGTCGAAACACTCCTGGGGCGTCTTGCCCGCGTCGGGGTCGTACCGGAAGAGGGGATACGCTCTAGACTCCACCGCCAGCTTCGACTGAGCCGAGCTCATGTCATCACCGATGCCGTGCTCCGGTTGGCAGTTGCTGTACAGGTTGAAGAGCGCCGGCCGGCGCGCCTTCAGACCCTGGATGAAGCCTTCGATCATGTGATTCGGGTGGGCGATGGTGCTTTGCATCACGTACGAGGTGCGGTGCGCCATGCCGATGAGACCGATCTCCTTGCGAGGCTCCTGCTTGCCCTTGATGGCCTTCCCGTACTGCGCCATGTCCGACACCTGGCCGATGAAACCAGAGGTACAGGCCTGGCCTCCGGTGTTGGAGTAGACCTGCGTGTCCACGACCAGGACCTTGATCGGCTTGCCCGACGCCAGAAGCCGGGAGAGGTTCTGGAAGCCGATGTCGTACATCGCTCCGTCGCCACCCACCGCAACCACCGGTGGGCAGAGCTCCCACTCCTCGTCGGTAAACTGCTGCCATGTGAAGTACGTGAGGAAATCATCGTGCTCGGCGGCGTTGTACTTGTTTTCGAGCTCGAGCTCGACGGTGCGGATGGCCTTGAAGCCTTCCGCCATCTTGGCCATGTGCCCTTCGAAGATGCCCATCGCCATGGACGGGGAGTCCTGGAAGAGGTGGTTGGCCCAGGGGAACGGGTAGGGGTTGAAGGGAAAGGTGCTCCCCCAAACCGACGTGCAACCGGTGCTGTTGATCATGCCCATGGACGTCCGACCCCGCCCCGTGGTGCCCTCGGTGTACTTCCACTTGAGCTCTTCCAGCTTGGCCACCAGCTCGGTCATCCGCCGGAGCCAGTCCTGGTCGATGGGCTGGCCGCCCTCGATGTTCTCCATACGTGCGGCGATGGCGGCGAGCGTCACGTCCCGATCGCCGATGTCGTCGACGATCTTGGCCATGACTTCGGGGTCACTCACGTTGATCTCTCCGGCTAGCCGGAGTTGGATGTGCTTCTTCAGCCGGCCGATGAGCTCGGTGATGTGGCTGAGGTGCTTGGCGATCCGCGGTTGCATCAACGCTTCCACGGTGGCGACGAAGAGGTGAATCGAAGTCTTCTCCGAGCAACCGAGGCACGCACCGTCACCGCTGGTGAAGGGCAAGTAGTGGGACTTGTCCAGGAGGATCGTTTCCAGCGCTCCGATGCCCTCCTCCAAGTCGTCTACCCGGATGTACTTGTCCGGCGTGGTCGGCAGGTCGCTCCACAGGTCCCAGTTGTCACGAAGTAGCTGCACCGACTCCTCGGTCTGCTTCATGGGGCGCAGTGCGTCGTCGCTGCAAACCTCCACGCACTCCATGCACCCCTTGCAGGTGTAGGGGTTGACGGTGATCGAGAGAAGGCCTCCGCTGCCGGGCTGATCCTTCTCCGGCAGGGTGTAGTGGGGTCGGGTCAGCGCAAACTGGAAGCCGTTCAGCTCCTCTTTGAAGAGGTCCAGCTCCGTCTGGAGCTTTTCTTTCTCGCTGCCCTGGAGCTCGCTCTGCGTCACGGTCTGCGCCATGGCCTTGTCCATCAGCAGCGCCACCGAGTCGGATTCCTGCGCCTCCTTAAAGAGGCCGTGCAGATTGCGCTCCATGATCTTGGCCGCCTTGGGCAGGTGTTCGATCTGCGCGCCGTGGCCGTTCTTTCGCACCCGGTTTACCACGGTGTCGAAAACCTGGCCGACCTCGTTCACGAGCCCCGGTATCGCCGTGTCGGGGCATACGGTGTAGCAGTTGCCGCAGGCGGTGCAGTTCTCGGGCACCCACTCGGGGTGATCGAATCGGATTCCGGTCATGTCGCGGAACAGCGCCGTGGAGGGCGGCATGACGCCCAGTCCGATAAACGGATCGGTGAGGTTGTCGTCGCCCATGCCTCGGGCGTAGAAGCTGCCCGTCTGCTCCCAGAAGCGGTGGATGTCGCTCATGGGCGCCTTGCTCTGGGGGAGTGGTTTCACCATCACGGGGAGCTGTCGCTTTGCGTTCGTGGCCTTGCCGCCGGCTGCGGTGATGGCGCCGGGCACGAGCTCGTGGATCTCGTCGAAACCGCGCTTCACCACCCGGATATTGTCGTCCACGACTCTCTTTCCCTTGGAGCCGAACTTCTCCTGGAGCTGGTCGCGGATGGCGTCCAGGAGCTTTTCGTCGGTGAGTCCCGCCTGCTTCATCACCGGTGAGGCGGCGAAGAACGCGCCCTGGAATGCGATGCCCTGCATGCGGAGCTGGAGGTCGGGATCGGTCGCCTCGTCTCGCGCGATCTTGAACGCGTCGAGGTAGTAGACCTTGATCTTCTTGTCGATGATGATCTTCTGGTACGTTGGCGGGATGCTCTCCCACATCTCTTCCGACGAAGCTTTGTCGCTCTGGATGATGAAGACGCCGCCTTCTTTCAGGCCGGCGAGCGCGTTGGTGTGCCCGAACACGTTCGGGTCCGGCGACAGCACCACGTCCACGTAGAAGTACTCGCAGTTGATCTTGATCGGCTCCGGCGCCGCCGACAGGTAATACGTCGTGGGCTGACCCTTCTTCTCGGAGCCGTACTTGGGGTTGGCCTTCATGTGGTAGCCCAAGAGATCGAACAGTGTCATCGCCAGGTTCTTACCCGTGGTGATCGCGCCCCAGCCGCCGATCGAGTGAAACCGCACCGTGATGCTGCCCTTGGGCATCAGGTTGGGGTTTTCCGAGCCCCGCACCGCTAGCTCCTTGACGTTCGGATACGCCTCTTCGATCGTCTGCTGATACATCTCCTGTTTCGGCGTGATCGCCTCGTCCCGCACAAAGTCGATCGAGAGGTAGAACAGCTTTTTCCGGGGCCCGTTATCGAGCATGTTCTCCACCGCGCCCACGATGCCCTCGGGCTGGAGGTCGCGGCTGCCCATGCCGAACGAGCCGGAGTAGAGCCCCGGCGCGTCCCTCAGCGATTTGTACGCCGCCAGCTCGGGGTACACCGGATTCTTGGGATCCTTCCCATTTTCCAGGCACTTGCTCACCGTGGCGCGGATCTCCCGCATGAGAGGCAGGTCCACCGCGAGCGGCTGGTCCAACCGTTCCAGGACGGAGACTCCCTTCTTGCCCTGGACGATGTGCCCGATGAGATCGCTCGGGAACGGGCGGAACATCACCATGTCCACCACGCCCACCTTGAGACCCCGGGTCTCGCGGAGGTAGTCCACCACCGCCTCGGCCGAGGGGATCATGCTGCCTTGCCCGACGATGAGGTAGTCGGCGTCGTCGGCGCGGTACGTCATCACCGGGTCATAGCGACGACCCGTGAGCGCGTAGAACTCCTCGAACGCCTGCTCGGTCAGCGCCTGGATGTGATCGAAGAAGAACGGCCGTTGGGCCGCGACGCTCTGCATGTAGGAATCCTGGTTCTCGACCAGACCGGCCATCACGGGGTTGTCCACGTCCCACAGCAGCGGGATGCGCCGACGGGTTTCGCCGTAGATGATCTTCTGCGCCGGGGTGGGCGTGTCGATGATGTCATCGGGTTGCCCCAGGTACTCGGCGATGAGCTCCCGCTCCGGCACCATCATCGACTCGATGAGATGGGTGGTGAGGAAACCGTCCTGGGCAACGATCCCGGGGGTGAGCGCCAGCTCGGCGACCCTGTGGCTGATGATGTTCAGGTCCGCCGCAGCCTGAGCGTTCTTGGCGAACATCTGGAAGAAGCCCGTGTCGTCGACGCAGTGGTAGTCGTCGTGCCCGGCATGCACGTTGAGGGTGGACTTGGTCATGGCCCGTGCACCGACATTGAGGACGTAGGTCAGCCTCTTGCCCGTCGCCGCGTAGAGCGACTCGTGCATGTAGGCGATCCCTTGGCCGGACGAAAAGTTTGCCGCGCGCATGCCCGTCATCGACATGCCGGCAGTGACGGCCGCCGCGGCGTGCTCACCTTCGGGCTCGATGAAGATTAGAGGACGCCCGGAGATGTTGATGTGTCCAGCCGCAGCGGCCTCGGCCCAGTACTCGCCCATTTGAGTCGAGG
>CP070713.1:1468094-1473324 GCA_020351445.1 Myxococcales bacterium | reverse complement strand
GGGCAACAGCGCACGGAGCGCGTACCAAAACGGTGCAGCGGTCCCGCTCCGCGCCCCGCGTTGACTCGCTTCGGGACGAAACAGTGTGTGTCCAAGTTGGTCCGTCAGTTGCAAATGGGATGGGCAACCAACCAGCGGGTTTACCCGTCGAGCCGAACGGCCTTGGAGATACCGACATGCCAACCCCAATCGATGCCTTCATCATTACTGCGCTCACCCTGAGCCTCATCACTCCATACGTCCTGTACCCGTTGCTCGTTCGACTGGTGCCCCGCGCGCGCCAGCGCTCAAGCGGCTCGACGCCCGGCCCACTGCCGTCCGTGAGCGTGCTCATCCCAGCTCACAACGAAGCCGAGCGAATCGCGCAGAAGATCGAAAACGTGCTCGCGCTCGACTATCCGGCGAACCGACTCGAGGTCCTGGTCGCCTCGGACGGTTCGGACGATGCCACGGCGGCGATCGCACGTCGCTACGAAAACAAGGGAGTCAAGGTCTTCGAGTTGAAGGTCCGTCGAGGCAAGTTGGGCGCCCTTACGCATCTGTTGGAACAGACACGGGGCGAGGTCACGATGTTCACCGACGTTGGCGCGATGTTGCCGGCGAACGCACTGGTCGAGCTCGTTGGCGAGCTGAATGACCCCGCCGTCGGCGTTGCGGTGGCACGCTACGTGGCCCAGGGAGAGGGTGGTGCATCTGAAGCCTCGGAGGCTGCCTATTGGGGTCGAGAAACAAGCCTCAAACAGCTCGAGGCCGAGCGCGACATGCTGCTCGGCGCACACGGGGCCTGCTACGTCATGCGGCGTCATTTGGTCTTGACGGTGCCCATCGACACCATTCACGACGATTTTGTCTGGCCGATGTTGGCGCGGGAACGCGGCGCACGGGTCGTGTATCGGCCGGATATCGTAGTCGTTGACGAAGCCCCGAAGCGGCTGTCGACCGTCTTTGAGCGGACCGCCCGGATGGCCCACGGCAACATGCAGATGTTGGTCCGCTACCGCAGGTTGCTGAGCCCCGCGCGTGGACGGTTGGCACTCAGTCTGGTGGGACACAAGCTGTTCAAGACGCTCGGCCCTGTCTGGATCGGCGCGCTCGCCGTATTCGTCAATGTTCGAGCGATCACCTACGAAGGTTTCGTACCCCTCGCGCTGAGTGGCGACCTTCTTCTCTTGGTCGCAATGGGCGGTGCGGCGCTTGGTTGGGATGGAGCATCATTGCCCCGGCCTTTGGCAGTTGCAGCCCACGGTCTAGTTGCGCAACTGGCCTGCGCCGCTGGAATGGGCCGGTACCTGCTACGTCTCGAAGGCACCCGGTGGCGACGTCCGCCTGAGAACCAGGTCCTCAAGCTCACGCGTCCCGCTCAACCGCCGCGCTCGGTACGAATCCTGAAGCGAACGCTCGACGTGGTGGGCGCCGGCATCGGCTTGTTGCTCGCGTCACCTGCGATGCTGCTGGCTGCCCTGGCCATACGAATCAGCTCTCCCGGCCCCGTGATCTACCGGCAAGAACGCCTTGCCCTCGACTTGGAGGGTCGCGCGCATCCCTTCGTGATGTGGAAGTTCCGCAGCATGCGGGTGGACGCTGAAGCCGATGGACGCCCGGTGTGGGCCGAGGAACGAGATCCTCGGATCACGCGAGTAGGGGCGTTTCTGCGCAAGACCCGCCTAGACGAGTTACCTCAGTTGTTTCAGGTGCTGCGAGGGGAGATGAGCTTGGTCGGGCCGCGACCGGAACGGCCTACGATCGCAGACGAGCTGGCCATCCAACTTCCGGGTTACGACGACCGCCTCATGCCATGCAAGCCCGGAATCACGGGCTGGGCACAGATTCACACGGGTTACGACACGTGTCTCGATAGCGTGCGCGAGAAGTTGCTTTTCGATTTCACGTACAACGCTCATCTCTACGACCTGCGCAGCTACGTCGCGATGGAGCTTCGGGTGGTGACGCGCACGGTGTCGGTGATGATTTTCGGACGCGGAGCTCGCTGATGGCGTCGCCGCCCCTAGTCGCTGTGGTCGACACGAGCCCGGGGCCGGGTGGGGCGGTGACCAGCATCCTGGCGCTCGAGGAGTCCCTGCGGGAGCGCGGTATGCGAACCGTGGTCATCGCAAGGGTCCCCTCCGCATTTCGGGGCCTCGCCCCTAATCTCGACGTGATCGACCTCGGGGCTGACGACCTATCGGCTGTGCGCGGCCGCGCTTACGCAGCTCGAGAAGCGGAGCGCGCTCGCAGGTTGTTGAGGCTTTGTCGGAAACTCCGGCCGTCGGTCTTGCTTGCGAACAATACGCCGCCGGTCAACCTGGCTGCGTACGTGGTGGCACCCTTGCTCGGGGTGCCGCTGGCACAGTACGTGCGCGGACCCTTCCACTGCTCGCGTCTTGCGAGCGCTTGCGTAGCGCGGGCAAACCGCATCTTTACAGTAGGACAGGGGGCCGCGCGCTGCGTGGCTAGATCGAACGTCGAGTTCTCTCGCGTCCAAGAGGGATTGCGGGACCACGCATGGCCCACGCTGCGTCGCGCCGACTCCCATCATTGGTTGTGGTGCTCCGCGCTGGTGGGTTGGAAGGGCCTTCCGCTTGCCCTCGAAGCCTACCGTCGCGCCGCTCTTCGGGAGAGCCTTCCGCCACTCGAGGTCTGTTTCGCACGAACCGATGGAAAACATCCCGACGCCGTGCCCCTACCGTCTACGATCCCCCAGGGCGTGATTCTTCACGAGCTGCCCCCGGAGCTCGACGCGATTCGCGCTCGCTGCCAAGTCTATCTGCACACTGCGTTGGCCCCTGAGCCCTTCGGGCGAAGCATCCTCGAAGCCATGGCAGCAGGGCTTTGTCCACTCGTCCCCGACCATGGCGAGTCCGCGCCTCTGGTGGACCCGGGACGGACCGGCCTCGACTATCGAGCCTGCGATCCCGACGCCCTCGCGGTCCGGTTGGTCGAGCTAGCGCGGCAACCCGAGCGTGCGCGGTTGCTTGGCGATGCAGCGAGCGAAGCAGCCAGGAACTACCGTGCGGCGACGATTTTCGGCCCGGTCGCCGACCAGCTTCTGCAACTCGTTCGTCTGCGCGGGGCGCGCGACGGGTTGCGGGACGCGCCCAAACCACACGCCCCAGCCAACCTGGAGGACCCATGCCCATCCGTGATGTGATCGCCCAAATCAAGCGCCGACAGAACCCAACGACGCGGGTGCTGTATAGGATCGGAAAAGCCGCACGCCGCGCTGAGATTCCTGCGCCTCGACCGATCTTTGGCCCGCTGCTCGTGGCGCACCAACTCGTGAGCGGAACCGGTGCGGAGCTCGTCCAACGACTCTACTATCAACCCATGTTCCGCGCGCGCTGCGAATCGTGCGGGGAGGGACTGATTCTGCATGTGGGGATCCCCTATATCTACGGAGCCCTACGGCTGCGAATCGGGCGGAACTGCAAGATCAACGGGCACACTACGTTTGCTGCGGGGTCGGTGCTCGAAGCCCCCACTCTCACGCTCGGTGACGAGACCAATATCAGCTACGGCACCGTAATTAGTGTCAGCGAGTCGGTGACCTTGGGCAGCCATGTTCGCCTCGCCGACGGTTGCTACATCACCGACAATCCGGGTCATCCTTTGGACGCGGAGCGGCGGAGGCGCCACGAGCCGGTTGATCGGGATCAGATCAAGCCGGTCGTGATCGAAGACGACGTCTGGCTCGGCACCCGCGTGACCGTCATGCCTGGTGTGCGAATCGGGCGCGGCACCGTAGTTGGCACGGGGTCGGTCGTGACGCGCAACCTTCCACCCTACAGCCTGGCGGTCGGCAATCCAGCTCGCGTCGTGCGCAGCCTAGCACCCGACGAACGTTCGAAAGCCGATTTGGCCGAAGCCGCGGAGTGAGTGGATGACGAACTCGGTTCAGCAGCGCACGTCTGGCCCCGATCCTTCGCCGGTTCCCTGGCGCAGAGCTCGTAATTGGGGACCAGCTGGCTGGGCGATGGCCTGCCAGGCGGTGGAGGTCCTCACGCACGTGGTTGCTGGGATCATCGTCGCCCGGGCACTCGGCGCAGCGGCGCTCGGCGATCTCAGCTATGTCATGGCCGTAGCCTCTGCCCTGAGCGTGCTGCTGCTGTTCGGAACGTCGGATGTCGCCGTCAGTCTATACGCCCGCGGTGCCGCGTCCGCACAGGCGATCTTTACTGCAAGCGTGCGCGTGTGGGTGCGTGGGGCGGTTGTCTGTGCTGCGCTGGCAACCCTCTTCTGTCTGGCTCTCGACCTAGACCCCTCGCGTTCGGCACTCGTCGCGCTGGCGATTGCGTCCCTGATCGTCAACGGTGCGGCGAGTCTGCTTTTCCTTCCGATTCTAGCGTTCGAGTCCGCGCGCCATGACTTTCCCGGTGTCCTCGCCACCCGGCTTCTGCTCTTCGTGGGGCTCGTGCTGGCCGCCTATCACGGCGACGTGCAACACGTGCTCTGCGCATACGTGGTGGCGGCTATCGCGCTGACCTGCCTGCGCGCCATCCACGTCCATCGCAGACTCTTTCGATTACGACTAGCGCGCGACCCTGAGGTCGAACGGATGCTTTGGCATCGCGGGCGCAAAGTGGGGGTAGGGACCGTGTTTGGCTCGATCACGGCGCGCGCAGATATGCTGTTGCTGGGTGGTCTCATCGGCCCCGCGGCCACAGGTCTCTACGCAGCGAGCTATCGGTTCGTCAACGGGCTCGATGCCGTCACGATCGCCGTTGCAACTGGGCTCTACCCGAGGCTCGTACGGAATCTGGCCGGCCCTTCTGGGATGCCGAGGTTCACCACTTTCGTGGGCGTCGGCTTTTGCGGATCCGCGGCGGTTCTATGCCTGGTGCCCTTTGCCGAGCCCATGGTGACACTGGTCTACGGACCCGAATTTGCGGCCGCCGGCGAGTTGCTTTCGGTCCTGCTGATCGCGGGCGCGGCGCAGGTCAGCATCGCGTTCATCCACAAGTGGTGGATCGCCAACGTGCGCGAGGGGCTCGTGCCGCGCGCTCAGGGCCTGTCGGCGGTAGTCAATGTGACCCTCAACATCCTATGGATTCCGTCCTTCGGGGCGCTCGGGGCCTCTTGGGCAACGGTCGTGTCGCAACTCGCTCTGCTGAGCTTCCACGGTGTGGCGCTTTGGCTCGCGCGGCCGGCTCGCGCTCCAGCGTGAACCCCGCGCCGCCAGTGCGCTCCAATCCGAAACGTCATGTTTCGACTTGAGTCATCATCTTGCAAGCGT
>CP070713.1:1464867-1467994 GCA_020351445.1 Myxococcales bacterium | reverse complement strand
TAGGCTCTGCGCGAAGTGGCCGGAACAAGTACACCAAGGGGACGGTCAGCAGCGGTGCAGCGCCGGCGAGGGCGAGGGCGAGCCGGCCTGCTTCCTGGCCCCGCGCCACGCAGGAGCGAACCGCGGCCTCGTTGGCAATGTAGGGCTCCGGGCAGCTCGTCATCGTGACGCCTTCGTAGATCGCGTAGCCCGTGAGACCCAAGCCGACCGCGCCGAGCGTCCACCCCCACCATGGTGTTCGCTCGTAGTCGGGAAGCAACAGCGGCATCGCGGCACTCGTTGCGACGCCACCAAACGCGGCCGTCGTCCATACGCCGATGCGAACGTCGTTCCATTGCTGAGCTGCGTTCAGGTTGGCGGGGGTTTCGATGAAGCGGTCGCCGAGCTCACCGCGCCAAACGTGAAGCCCGACGCTTGCCCCGATGCTCGCCACGCCCACCCCGAAGAGCGACCAGCCCGCGATACGTTGGTTACGCGGCCGCGGCACGCTGCTCTTACGTTTGGAATCGGCTTCGACCACCACCGCGACTGCGGCAGCACTCGACGGAACCTCGTCGTGCCAGCTCGCCCGCGCGATTGGATGCGGACCCGTGAAGTCCACCGACCGCCCTTCGAACAGTGCAGCCAACGCTCGCCGCACATCTTCCATCTCCGGTGTGCCGTCACGCACGGCGAGCCATGCCGAAGCCGCTTCGAAACCCTCCGCGCTCAGGTCGACGCGTACGACGCTCGAGCTCAACCCACTGACTACCAGGATGTTCGCGCCACCGAGAATCTCCCCCACTTGGCCGGCGTGATTTACTCGCCGCGCCCACGCCACCGGCGACTCGTATTCCAAATGCAGCACCGGACGCGTGCGCACCGCCCGCTCGAACGCCGCGTCGAACGCAAACGCGTTTTCCCCGCTTGCGATGCCGACCCGGTGAATGCGGCCGCGTCGGCCTTCTTCGCATTCCACCTGCATGCGGTACGTGCCGACGGGCAGCTCGATGCCCGACATTGGCGTGCGCCCAAACTCGACGCCGTTGATGCGCACCAAGCAATCCGTCGGCGTGCTCTGCACCTCCAGGGTGCCCGGAGCTTCCGAAGCCATCTCGTCATCGACCTTGGCCAGCAGCTCGCGGACCTCTGGCGTGTGGCGGAATGCGCTGGGCTCGACCCTCGGGACAAGCCGCCGGCACTCGCGCGCTTGCCGCCGCGCTTCTGCGCTGTTCTTGGTTTCTACGTAGGCACGCACCATGTACAGGCAGGTGTCGAGCACTTGTTGCGCCCGGGCGGCTTCGCGATTGAGCTCGGCGGCCGCCCGGTCAGCCAGTCGCTGCGCAGCCTTGAGCTCGCGTCGCGCCGCCTTGTAGTCCGCGCGAGCCAAGTACCGCACAGCCGCGCGCGACCGTTCGACCCAGAGGTCGATGTCGCTCTGGGTGACATGAGGGGCGGGAGCAGAACCGACGACCTCAAAGCGTTCCGATGCTCGGTCGGCGCGCCATACCGATTCCCCACGAACCGCGAGCCCCTGCCGCAACGCCTCCGCAGAGGTGTGAAGCCCTTCGACATGGACACCTTCCTTGCCCGCCTCGAAGGCCCCATCGAGCGCGGGCACCACTAGCCACCGAAGCTCCTCGGACGAGGGGCTTGGCTCGTTGCTTTGTGCGCGCGCCGGCGGGGCAGTGAATGCAGCCAGCGCCGCAGCAAAGACGCAAACGACCCACCGCATTCGGCTCTCTAGAAACACCCCAGGAAGGAGACAGCGGATGCACCGTATTTC
The DNA here is from genome assembly GCA_020351445.1 of Myxococcales bacterium. Lineage (GTDB taxonomy): Bacteria > Myxococcota_A > Polyangia > Polyangiales > Houyiibacteriaceae > SG8-38. Next base: position 1,466,229 of record CP070713.1, on the reverse strand, counting down.
GCAGCGTGCAAGACCGCCGCAGTGCCCCCGCTCACCGCGACGTCGATCCGATTGAGCCCACCGCCGACCTCATCGCGCACCTCCACTTGCTTGACGACCGCGCCAGCTTCGCCCCTGCCCATGACCACGACCTGAGTGCCGGCCACGACAAACCATGAGTCGCTGGCTTCATCGAATGCGAGCCCAGTCGGTCTGGCCGAGTATTCGCGCGGCTCCGACGTCTCAAACGTCTCGTTGCAGAAGCCTCCGTCGAAGCACTGCAAACTCTGCACGCCGAGCTCGCTGAGGTGAAGGGTGTCGCCTTGGAGGTAGACCAACCCAGCCGCCCCGTTGCCCATCGCGATGCTGGGTTTCTCGCCGCGGCCGACGTCGATGCCCGACGCGACGACGCCGTCGTCTCCGAGTGACCCGGCCCGAAGGTTGTCGTCTTGCTCCCACACGACAACCGGGCCGCTCGCGTCGAACACGGAAAGCGTTGGCAGCTCCGAAGCGATCGTCGGTTCTAGCGCCAAACCCGCGAAGCCGCCGCTGGCGAACGGGTTTAGCGCGAAGGTAACAATGTCTCGGTAACCAAGAAACCGAGGCGGGGATGCCACCACACGTGGATGGAAGGGAGGGGTGAAGACCCCGAAGGTCGCCCCCTGGCGCCAATCGTCGTGCAGCTCCTGCGTGCCCACAATGATGGGGATCAGGTCCGAACCGACGTGCACATCGACCACGTGGAAGGAGAACTGGCCAAGCGCGACCAGCACGCGAGGGCCCCAGCTATCCGATTCGAGGAAGGTCATCTCTTGGGTTGGCATGTCGATGTCGTCGTGATGACCCGTGCGATTGCCATTGGTGTCGTACGTCTCGACCCGCAGTTGTTCTCCAACGACCCGCGTGACGACAAACCCGCCGTCGACCGCGGTGACGGTCGCGTAATCGGCAAAGACCTCCCCCTTGACCGACAACACACCCTCGTCAACGAGCCCATCGCAGTCGTTATCCTTGCCGTCGCAAACCTCATCGCCCGGGCCGAGCGCACCTTCGCAAACGACACCCGCGCCATCGTCGGCGCAAACGTATTCGCCCGCGACGCACTCGCCAATGCCGGCCCGTTCACCGCAGGCCTCGCCGAGCTCGGGCCAACCTTCATCCACCGCGGCGTCGCCGTCGTTATCGACCCCGTCACACCGCTCCACATCGGGCTCCTCCGCTTTGACCGGGTCTGGCTCCTGACACGTTCCGTCGACCTCGTTCAAGGGCTCGGGACAGGTCACCTCGCCACAGCCTCCGACCGCAAGCAGCCAAACCAACACCACGACCGCCATAGAGCGAAGTAAGAAAGGCCGCTCTGCGCAGCTCGAATGCGTTTGCAGG
>CP070713.1:1461959-1464767 GCA_020351445.1 Myxococcales bacterium | reverse complement strand
CGACATTGCGAGCTTGGTGACGCCCACGTTGGACGAACGCGCGAGGATCGTCGTAAGGCTGACGCGCCCGAGATTGCGGCTGTCCTCGATCGTCTTGGCGCCGACCGTCACGTAGCCCGGCGCGGTATCGATGATGCTGCTGGGCCGGAACTCACCACTCTCGAGCGCGGCGGCGACGACGAGCGGCTTGATGCTGGAGCCGGGCTCGAAGATATCGGTAACCGCGCGATTGCGATAGCGCTCCGCTGCAAACTGCGAGCGATCGTTCGGGTTGTAAGTCGGCTGGTTCACGATCGCGAGGACTTCGCCCGTCCTGACGTCGAGCACGACGATCGACCCGGACTCCGCATTGTGTGACTGGATCGCGGCCTTCAGTGTCCGGTAGGCGAGGTACTGGATGCGCAGGTCGATGCTGGTCCTGAGGTTCTTGCCATGGCGCGCCGGGCGGATGCTCTCCACGTTCTCGACGGAACGGCCGAGGCGATCCTTGAGGACGCGCTTCGCCCCGGACTCGCCGGCCAGCCAGTGATTGAAGGCGAGCTCCAGTCCTTCCTGTCCCTCGTCATCGATGTCCGTAAACCCGACCAGGTGTCCCGTGACCTCGCCCGCCGGGTAGTAGCGGCGGTATTCGCGCTGCACGTTGACGCCGGGCAGCTTCAGCGCGAGGACCTGCTGCGCCTGCTCTGGGCTCAGGTGACGCTTCAGGTACAGGAACTCCTTGTCCATGCTGCGCGTGATGCGTCGCATGAGGAGCTGCGAGTCGAGCCCCAGCGCGCGCGCCAGTCGCGGTACGTCGTCAACGGCGGGAGCCAGTTCCTTCGGGTTTGCCCAGACGCTGTCCACGGGGGTGCTTATCGCGAGCGGCTCACCGTTGCGGTCCGTGATGGTGCCGCGGTGCGCGGAGATGCGCTCCCGGCGAAGATGACGTGTGTCGGCCTGCTGGTTCAGGAATTCCTTGTTCAGGACCTGCAGGTGCACGGCGCGCGCCGCCAGCGCGGCGGCGATCAGCGAGAAGAACACCAATACCAGCGTCACCCTGCCGACAAATCGTTTCGTCGTCTGGGTCTTTGTTTCGGCTCCGCGCGTCATGGGCGTTCGATGACAAAGATTTCGGTTGACTGGGGACGCACGAGCGACAGCCGGTCGAGCGCGACCTGCTCGATACGGGCATGCGTCGCCCAGGTGCTCTGTTCGATCTGCAGCTGCCCCCACTCGATATTCAGCTCATCGCGTTCGCGGGTGAGTGTCTCGAGTTCCACGAAGAGTTTGCGCGCCTCGTGCTTGGTGTAGACGAGCGCCATCGCGCTCATGACGCAGACAGCTGCGAACACGAGGACGAGCAGGGCCGGTTGTGCTTTTGACTCGAAGACCATCAGAGGCGCTCCGCCACGCGCAGCCGGGCGCTGCGAGCGCGCCTGTTGGCCGCGATCTCTTCGGCCGTTGCCTCGATGAGCTTGCCGACCGGCTTCAACTTCGGACGGTGCTCCTCGGGAACGGACGGCATGCCGCGATACTGTTCGGGCTCGCGCGAAGCTTCCCGGATAAAGCGCTTGACGAGCCGGTCTTCGAGGGAATGGAAGCTGATGACACACAGGCGTCCGCCGCGACGCAGTACGTTCACGCTCTGCTCGAGCGCGGCGCGCAGCTGCCCCAGTTCGTCGTTGATAACGATGCGGATCGCCTGGAACGAGCGAGTTGCCGGATGAATCTTGTCGGCGTGGAACGGCACGGCGTCCGTGATGACCGCGGCCAGTTCCCCGGTGCGCCGAATCGGCGCCTCGGCGCGCGCAGTCACGATCGCACGCGCTATCCTCGCCGCGAATCGCTCTTCACCGTAAATTTTTAGAACGCGCTTCAATTCCTTTTCATCCACGCTTGCGAGCCAGTCCGCGGCGCTGACGCCTTTGTCCGGGTCCATTCGCATGTCGAGTGGTCCGTCACGGAGGAAGCTGAAGCCACGGCCTGCTTCGTCCAGTTGCGGCGAGGAGACTCCGAGGTCGAGGAGTACTCCGTCCACGTGGCCGCGGAGACCTCTTGCTTCAATGAACTTCTCAAGTTGCGCACTTTCACCTCTAATCAACTCGAATCTCGGGTCCGACAACAGCGCCTTCTGTGCTGAAGCGATTGCCTGCGGGTCACGGTCGATCGCGATCAGGCGGCCGTCTGCAGTCAATCGTTCGAGAATGGCGCTACTGTGTCCCCCCCGGCCGAACGTCCCGTCGACGTAACAACCGTTCGCTCTTATATTCAGTCCTTCGAGGACCGGCCCCAGCAGCACCGGCACATGCGCGTTGCTGCTCATGAGATGTTCTGCAACCTAGAAAGAGATCGACTCGAGTTCGGCCGGCAGCTCGCCGTCGTCGTCCTCACTGAGCCACGCGTCCCGCTTGTCGTTCCAGGTTGCTTCATCCCATAGTTCGAACTTGTTGCCCTGCCCGATCAGAATCGCGTTCTTCTCGAGCGAGGCGAAATCCCTCAACTCCCGCGACACGAGGATGCGTCCATTCGCATCCATGTCGACCTCGGTCGCATAACCGACCATAATTCGCACTATTCGACGTGCGACCTTGTTCATGCTGGGGAGACGGATGAGCTTGCGCTCCAGTTCTTCCCAGTCCGGCAATGGATAGACCAGGAGGCAGTGATCCTTGTCCACGGTAACGATGATCTGGCCCTCGCAACGGGCAACAAGCCGCTCCCGGTACCGGGTCGGCATTGCCATACGCCCCTTGGCGTCCAACGTGACTTTGGTGGCACCTCGAAACACAGCGGATCGGGCTGGTCCGGTTTCGTTCTTCTGGCACGAAT
>CP070713.1:1457619-1461859 GCA_020351445.1 Myxococcales bacterium | reverse complement strand
TACTCGGTGCCCTGGGTGTGACGAGCCGACGGAAGACTCCTCGGTCTTCTGCGTCTCGTGTGCCGGCCTCATCGAGCGTGTGCCGGGTCCACAAGCCGTCTTCGACTACGGCGGCCCCGTGGCCGATGCGATTCAACGCTTCAAGTACGACGGGCGTAGCGAGCTCGGCTCGGCACTCGGCTCGCTCATGGCCGGCGACGCTCATCGCTGGGCGGGAAAGGTCGATGCAGTCGTGCCCGTGCCGCTCCATTGGCGAAGGCGGCGCGCACGTGGTTATGACCAAGCGGCGCTTCTTTCGAAGCCCGTGGCGAGGGCGCTTGGGGTCTCACTGTTGCTCCGCGGGCTCCGTCGCGTGCGGAAGACGCCGCCCCAGGTCGACCTGCCGCACCGCGAACGGCAGCGGAACATCGCTGGCGCCTTTGCACCCTGGCGGCTGTGCGGGGCGGGGCGGGTGCTTCTGGTAGACGATGTTCGAACAACCGGGGCGACGCTCCAGGCAGCCTCTGAGGCCCTGATAGCTGGAGGCGTGTCCGAGGTGCACACCTTCGTGCTGGCGACTCGCGTTCTCGCCCAGGCCACGTAAAGTAGTGCCGTGCGTTGCCTCATCCTTGTGTGCGCGACCATGGCCGCGTGCGCGAAGCCGGAGCCGGTTCAAGATCCTCTGGACTACCTGCGGGTAGGTGTCGACCCTCGAGAGGAGGCGGAAGCGATCATCGAAGATCTCCGGCTGCACGGGTTCACGATCGGCCGCCAGATCAACGAAAGAGACTACGTGGACTTCGATGCGATCAGGGGTCCGGAATCGACATTTCGCGTTGTTACCTCCCGCGGCCCAACGTTGTCTATCCAGGTGCCCGACGTGCGTTGGCCTAGCCGGTTGTGGGTAGAGCTCGGGCCCGACCCCCGCCCCGACTTCGACCGCGACGGCCGGCGTGACATCGTGGTTGCGCTTCGAGAAAGAGAGCGAACCTGTTTGGCCTGGGCGCAGGTCGATCCCAATGGTTTCGTCTCCGAGGTGTTTCGACCGAGATCCGACTGGGGCGACTCACCGTGCGTGCTCGAGATCGACACGAACTGGCCGCGGATTCTTTTGGAGGTCTCGGTTCCCGATTCGCCGGTGCCCAACGCCCGCGTCCGATTTCCCGTCAAAGCGACGGCGCGGACCTGGGTCCTCGACGACTCTGCGTCCGCCAGCGCACGCTGGGATCGCGAGATCGAGAACCGGCAGCAGGCGCTCGAAGAAGCTGATGCGCGCGGCGACCTTCCCACGAGCGAACGGCTGCGAACGGAGCTCGGTTGGCTCGAGCAACTTCGCAAAGCCAAAGAGCCCGTGCTAGAGCCGGCAAGCGATGGCGAAGAAGCGCGTTGATAAGGGCGTTCCAGGGATGGAGCTCCTGGTGTGCCGCAACCCAAAGGCCGCCAAACGCTACGACATCGAAGAACGACTCGAGGCCGGCATGGTGCTTTACGGCACGGAGGTCAAAAGCCTCCGTGCGCGCCGCGCGAACCTCGAGGGCGCGTACTGTCGCATCGATAACGACGAGCTCTTCCTCTACAGCATGCACATCGCCCCCTACGAGCAGGGCGGCCACGCGGGCCACGAGACCCAGCGCCGCCGCAAGCTTCTCGTGCACAGGCGAGAAATCGAAAAGCTCCGGGGGCGGCTCACGACCCGCGGCTACGCTCTCGTCCCGCTTCAGGTGTACTTCAAGAACGGCGTCGCCAAGGTTCAGCTAGGCCTGGGCCGTGGCAAAAAGAAGGGCGACGAACGCGAATCGATCCGGCGCCAGGAAGATCTCAAGGAGGCGCGCGCCGCCATGCAGCGCCGAAAGGGGTGACCCGGTGAAGATTCGGCTGGAGAATGGCGAAGAAGCTGAAGCTAAAGCGATCGAGGGCAACCTTCTCACTTTCCTGAGCCCTCGAGCGTTTGCCCCGGGATCACCGGTTTCGTTCGCGGCGACAACCGATAGCGGTGCGCGAAGCTTCGAGGGCAGGGCGATCGGCTCGAAGCGCGCCGACGATGCTCACTTCGAGGTGCGGATGAGGTTTGTGAACTTGCGCCGCGGTGACCGTGACTTCCTCGCGGGGCGCTTCGGGAATTAACCCTTTCAAAAAGGGGACTGTCCCCTTTTTTCTAGTTCTTTGAAGACGGAAGCTTTGACTGCTTCGAACTCGCTTGGGAGGTGGACCGGGCGGTTGGGGTGTTTGCTTTCGACGCCTGGGATTTCGTTTTCGTGGTAGCGAATCTTGAACTGTGTGAACTTCAGGCCGTTGGCGGTTGAAATGACTACTACTTTTTGGCCGGGCTCGATCGTGCCCTTGGCCCGGAGCTTCTCGAGGGCGGCCAGGGCGACGCCGGTGTGGGGGCAGGTGTAGCTGCCGGCTCGGTCCGCTGCGGCCGAGGCCTCGGCGAGCTCGGATTCGCTCGCCTGCTCGACCACCCCGTCAAAGGCCTCGATCGCCCGAATCGCTCGCCGAACGCTGACCGGATTGCCAATGCGAATGGCGCTGGCCTCGGTCTCGCCGGCGGTGATCGCTTCGAAATTATCCCAGCCGGCCTTGTACGCGCGGTAGAGCGGATTGGCTTTTTCAGCCTGCGCCAAGCAAATCCGTGGTCGTTTCGAGATCAGTCCGAGCTCGAGCATCATGTCGAAGCCCGCTCCGAGCGCGGCGACGTTTCCGAGATTGCCGCCTGGAATGATGACCCAGTCCGGCACCTTCCAGTCGAATTGCTGGACGATCTCGATGGCGACGGTCTTTTGCCCTTCGAGGCGGAGCGAGTTCATCGAGTTGGCCAGGTAGATGCCCGGTTCGGTGGTGAGCTTCTGGACGATTTCCATGCACCCGTCGAAGTCGGTGTCGAGGGCGCACACGAGGGCGCCGTTGGCCAGCGGTTGCACCAATTGCGCGGTCGTTACCTTGCCTTTCGGGAGCAACACGACGGACGGAATTCCCGCTGACGCGCAGTACGCCGCAACCGCGGCTGATGTGTCGCCCGTCGACGCACACGCGATGGCGCGGATCGGTTTCCCGTCCTCGATCATCTGTTTGACGGTGCTCACCAAGACCGTCATCCCGAGGTCTTTGAACGACCCGGTGTGGCTGTTGCCGCAGTTCTTGATCCATACGTCGTCGAGCCCGAGGCTCTTCCCGTAGCGTTCCGCCCAGAACAGGTTGGTGCCGCCTTCGGCCGTGGACACGACGTTTTCGTCGCGCAGCATCGGTTGCACCCACTCCTTCTTGCCCCAGACGCCACTGCCGTACGGCCAGTCCCGGGTCATCCAACGCTGGTCAAAGAGCTTGCTCCACGCCGAGCCGCTGCGGTCCCTCAAAGCCTCCATGTCGTGCTGGACTTCGAGGAGCTCTCCGCACTCCGGACAGGAGTAGATCACCTGGTCGAGGGGGTAGCTTCCTTTGCAACCGGCGACGCAACGAAATGAAGCGCTGTAGCTCATGGGAGCCCCAGTATAGGCGGTTCGTCAACGGGTGCACCTCGCCCGCGGGAGCGTTCAAGCGCCGCTCTTTCGCAGCGGCTCCGGGACGAGCGAGAATGTCGGGGCGCTCGGCCGCCTCGCCAGCTCTTCGAGGTGCGCGACGATCTTGGGGTGCGCTGCGACCACGTCATGGAAACGCCGTGCGGACATCCGCAGCACTATGACATCCGACTCGGCCCTCACGGTCAGGGGCGATGGCGTTCGAGTCAGCATCGAGTGCTGACCGAGCGCGCGCCCGAGCTTGAGCTTTCCGACCTCTTCGCCGCCCGGCCGGATGGCGCTCAGCTCGCCGATCATGGGGATGTAGAGGCCGTCGGCGCGCTTGCCGGCTTCCAAAATCGCCGTCCCCTGATTGGCGCGACGAACTTCGAACATGCTGGCGACCGCCGGGCGGGTACCGTTGTCGAAGCTCGAGAACAGTGGCGAAGTCCGGACCAAGGTGGCGACCAGCCGACGACCAAGAACCTCCAACAAGATGTCGCCCAACGCTGGATGATCGGCGACGAGCCGGTCAAGCAACAGTTTGCTGATGCGCAGAGCGCGAACCCTCGTCCGCGCGGTGACATCCGCTTCGTAGCACACCCGCTCCAGCAGACAGGAGACGCCGACGACGTCGCCTTCGGATAAGACGATTTCATCTTCGTCCGCAGCGCGGATCATTTGAAAGCTTCCCTCGATGAGCGCGAAGAGGGCATCGGCCGTCGTGCCCCTTTGGATCAGGTTCTCGCCCGGTTCGAGATCGATTA
>CP070713.1:1453266-1457519 GCA_020351445.1 Myxococcales bacterium | reverse complement strand
CGTCTCCGCATCCTGTATCTTCTTGCTGCCATTGTCGCCGCGTCGCTGCTGGTACAGCTATGGCAGACGCAACAGGCGGTCGTTGCGATCCCGTACAGCGAATTCCAACAACTCCTAGAAGACGGGAAGATCAAAGAGGTCGTCGTGTCAGACGACGCCTTGCGTGGTGAGCTGACCGAACCCATCGATGGAAAGAAGCGCTTCGTGACCAATCGGGTCGAACCCGACCTGGCACAAAGCCTCCAAGCGCACGGTGTGGAGTACTCGAAGGAGAAGCAAAGCACGCTCCTGCGAGTCCTCGCATCGTGGTTGTTGCCTCTACTGCTCCTTCTGGGGTTCTGGTTGTTTTTGAGCCGGCGGATGGCAGGAATTGGTGGCCCCGGTGCCGGACTGATGTCGGTCGGGAAGAGCAAGGCGAAGGTCTACATGGAAACCGATACTCGGGTGACCTTTTCCGATGTCGCTGGCGTCGATGAAGCCAAGCAAGAGCTCCAAGAGGTCGTCGCTTTTCTCAAAGATCCGGAGTCCTACGGTCGGCTCGGCGCGCGTATGCCCAGAGGCATTCTGCTGGTAGGTGCACCCGGCACGGGCAAAACGCTCTTGGCTCGAGCCGTAGCCGGAGAGTCGCGAGTTCCTTTCTTTTCCATCAGTGGATCGGAGTTTGTGGAGATGTTCGTGGGTGTCGGCGCGGCACGCGTTCGAGATCTGTTCGACCAGGCCCGTCAACAAGCGCCATGCATCATCTTCATCGATGAGCTCGATGCCCTCGGCCGGGCGAGAAACGTGGGGCCGTTTACCGGAGGCATGGATGAGAAGGAACAGACGCTCAATCAGCTGCTCGTGGAGCTCGACGGCTTTGACCCGTCGACCGGCATCGTGCTCCTTGCCGCCACGAACCGCCCCGAGATCTTGGATCCCGCCCTGCTCCGCGCGGGTCGCTTCGATCGCCAGGTGCTGGTCGATCGCCCCGACCGCACCGGCAGAACCCAGATCCTCAAGGTGCACGCCAAGAACGTGGCGCTGGCGTCAGAGCTGGATCTGGAAGCCGTAGCCGCCCTCACGCCGGGATTCACGGGCGCCGACCTCGCCAATCTGGTCAACGAAGCCGCGTTGGTGGCGACGCGAAGAGACGCCGAAGCCACCACCATGGAGGATTTCACGGCTGCCATCGAGCGGATCGTGGCCGGCCTCGAGAAGAAAAACCGCCTTCTCAATCCGCGCGAACGCAAGGTCGTCGCATACCACGAAATGGGCCACGCACTGGTGGCGCTGATGTGCAAGCAATGCGATCCGGTGCACAAGGTCTCGATCATTCCACGGGGAGTCGGGGCCTTGGGATACACCATGCAACGGCCCACCGAAGATCGCTTCCTGATGACACGCGAGGAGCTACAGGAAAAGATGGCTGTTCTGCTGGGCGGCCGCGCTGCCGAACAACTGGTGTTTGATCACTTGTCCACGGGTGCCGCGGACGACCTAGCCAAGGCGACCGACATCGCGCGAAGCATGGTGACTCGTTATGGAATGGTGCCGGAGCTCGGTCATGTGTCCTATGAGAGCGAGTCATCGGCTTTCTTGGGGGACCCCACCTCCCCGTTTCGAACCCGAGACTACAGCGACGACACCGCTCGGGAGATCGACACCGCCGTGCGAGCCATGGTTCAAAGCGCCTTCGACAAGGCACTCGTCATCCTCCGCGAGGAGCGTGATGCCTTGGAAGAAGGTGCCAAGCAGTTGCTTGACAAAGAAACCCTCGGCGAAGCGGAGCTGCAGGCTCTGTACAACAAGATCAACCAGAAGCACTCGGCAGCCTCCAAAGGGACCCGTTCGGAGGAGCTCCCTTAGCTCGGTGAGCACCCTACCCGTTTATACAAGTCTGCACTACGAAACTGCTGGGAAGCACCGATGCAAGGATGGATCGTACCGCCGCCCAAGACCCCCACAAAAAGCGAGGCGGATTTTGAACGGGAGAGGCTGGAAAAGGTCAGCTCGCTCACCCGGCATGGATACCTGAAATCCGACCGGGTCAGGCAAGCCCTGCTGAAGGTTCACAGGGAGGAATTCATTCCACCCGAATACCGCGACTACGCTTATCTGGAGGTCCCGCTCCCGCTGCCCGGCGAGCACGCCACCATCTCGTGCCCGCACAGCTATCCGCTCTTCTATGAGCCCCTTGGCCTCGACGAAGGGCACAGATTCCTGGAGGTGGGGCTGGGGTCTGGATATGGCGCCGCGGTCGCAAGGGAGGTGGTCGGCGCAGAGGGTCTTGTCGTTGCTATGGAGATCGATCCTGTAACCTTCGCATTTGCGAAGCGCAATCTGCAGACAGCCGGGTACGACGACGTGGTGTTGGTGAATGCCGATGGCGGTCTGGGCCATCCGGAGTTGGCTCCCTTTGACAGGGTGTCGGTAACGGCGGCATGTCACGAAATACCGCCGCCTCTGATTGCGCAGCTAGGCCGCGATGGAAAACTGATTGCACCCGTGACCGAGCACGGAACCCAGGTTCTCGTGCTATTGGAGAAGGTCGATGACACCCTTCAAAAGACTGTTCTGTGCGAGGTGCTGTATATGTCTCTACGAGGTACCTACGGCGCCGTGACGGCCAACGGGATTTGATCATCGCCGTGGACGTGGGGCTAGCTACCCTCTTGCGGACGTGCTGCTGAGTGGTGGTGGTCGCCACGGCTAAGCTTCGAGACGCCCACGGTGGGAGGTTTTCACTGCCCCTTTGGCTAGATCTCGTGGTCTCAGCGGATGGCTTCGGCGCGGTAGCCTTCCGGAAGCCCATCGCGGGAGTAGACGATCTGCCAAAGCTGGTTTTCGCGCGCACGAAAGGCTCCAGCGGAGCTCAGCAGGTAGTAGCTCCACATCCTGCGGAATCTCTCGTCATACCCGTCCTTGATCTCGTCCCATGCGCTCGTGAAGTTGTGGTACCACGCCATCAGCGTGCGATCGTAGTCGGCACCGAAGCTGTGCCAATCCTCCATGACCAATACTTCCTCGGCTGCCTCCGCGATTTGACTAGCTGACGGGAGCATGGAGTTCGGAAAGATGTACTTGGCAATCCAGGGATCGATTGTCACGACCGACTCGTTGCCACCGATGGTGTGGAGAACAAACAGGCCGTCCGATATGAGGCATCGGCGCACCACCTCGAAATAGTGTCTATAGTTCTTGAGCCCGACGTGCTCGAACATGCCCACGGAAAAGATGCGATGGAACCTTTCATCGAGCTCACGGTAGTCTTGCAGACGAATGTCCAGCGGCAGGCCAGAGCAAACTTCACGTGCCAAACGAGCCTGTTCCTTTGACACGGTGATGCCGACGCCCTCAATCTTGTAGCGTTCACTCAGATACGCGAGCGCGCCGCCCCACCCACAACCAATATCGAGCACCCGCATCCCGGGCTCGAGTTGGAGTTTTCGGGCGATGAGATCGAGCTTCGCCTCCTGCGCCTTGTCGAGGTCATCAGCATTCTTCCAGTAGCCACAGCTGTAGATCATGCGTTGATCAAGCATTCGCCGGTACAGCGCGTTGCCAATATCATAGTGTTTGCGTCCGACCTCGAATGCGCGTCGGCCCTTTTGCAGATTGCTGACACGCGCCCTCACCACCGTTGGAAGAGAGAAGACCGGCTTGAGCTGCTTCCGCATCCCGGCCCGCAAGATGCGTGCAATCATCTCGTCCAGCTGATCGCAGTCCCACCACCCCTCCATATAGGCTTCGCCCGCCCCGAGGGTTCCGTATTCCCAGATGCGCGCATACAGCTTGGGATTCTGCACGTGGATATCCCAGGGGCGGTCTCCATCGATCAAGATGTCGGCGCCTTGCAGCAGCGCTTCGAGCTTTCGGCGAAAAAGCGCAATGGCCATATAGCCACCCTTGCTCTTCTGCGGTCGGTCCGCCACCACTATATGGTGTCGTAGTCCGCCTGCGGCCACGGAAAGGACTACTCGCTATGCAGATCTTCTTGGGAACCGTGGTTGTTGCAGAAGTACGCCGGGGCGGGGGGACGGGCCGGAGGCCGCGCTGAATCTCGAGTCGATGAAGCTCATGGCGCCGGAGGGCGAGCTCAGCATCGTCGGAGACACTGGCCAACGAACGCCACCGCCCGCTCGGCAACGCCGTAGCGTTCGACGCCGTGCTCCGCGTCGTCGTCGACGTCCGAGATCATCGCCCACCCCGTTCCGTCGATGTAGCTCGGAAGGTCCTCGCTGCGAACCTCGGACTTCCACGGCTCCGAGATGAGG
>CP070713.1:1449488-1453166 GCA_020351445.1 Myxococcales bacterium | reverse complement strand
TAGTCGCGGTCGGGCTTGCGTCGCGAACGAGTGATTCCCACAACCAAAAGCAATTGGTTCGTGATGTCGGCCGCGGAGTGCAATACCTCGGCCATGATTGCGGTCGAACCGGTGAGCAGGAATGCTACGGCCTTTGCAGCGCCGATCGCGAAGTCCACAATCAGCGCAATCGCTACGGCACGTGTACTGGTCGTCATGGGATGTGGGCCGCCTGTCCTTCATTCGCAATCATAGGTGACTGGGTTTGCTTCGGCTATGATCCTGCACATGACGAACTGTTTCGGCACGATGCGTTTTGGACTAAGGTTGGCCGAAATTGTCATCTGAGATAAAGGCATCACCCAGCGCAATTTCGCCCGTGTGGCACAGCCTGCCCGTTGACGCCGTCATGTCGCAGCTCTCCTCCACTCCTCAGGGCCTGGCGGAAGTCGAAGTCGAGCGCCGACTGGCTCGATATGGACCGAACGAGCTGCAAGCCGCTAAACGTGTCTCCCCATGGGCCGTCCTCTTCGAGCAATTCAAGAATCTCCTGATCGTCATCCTGCTGATTGCAACCGTGATCTCCGCCTTTCTCGGACACGGCGTCGAGACCATTGCCATCGGCGTGATCGTGGCGTTCGCCGTGCTCTTGGGCTTCATACAGGAGTACCGGGCGGAACGTGCGATCGAAGCGCTGAGGCAAATGGCCGCGCCCACCGTGACCGTCATCCGCAACGGCCAAGAGATCGAGATTCCGGCCCGCGAGCTCGTGCCGGGTGACGTCATTCTATTGCACGCGGGAGACAGAGTGGCAGCGGATGCGCGACTGCTCGAGTCGGTTAACCTGCAAGTCGATGAAGCCGCGCTGACGGGCGAATCGGTACCGGTCGCCAAGAACACGGAACCTCTCGGCGCGGAGGACCTGGCCCTTGGTGACCGCGACAACATGGTTTTTGGCGGAACCATCGCCACCTATGGGCGAGGCCGTGCTGTCGTCGTCGGCACCGGCATGAAGACCCAGTTCGGCCGGATCGCCCAGATGCTGCAGTCGGTCGAAACCGGCAAGACACCTTTGCAACAGAATCTCGACAAGGTGGGTCGTGTCCTGGCCGTAGCAGCGCTGATCATCGTAGCCGCTATCGTCGCCATGAGCGTGCTCCGCGGTCAACCCTTGCTGGAGATGTTCATCTTCGGCATCGCCTTAGCGGTAGCTGCCGTGCCGGAGGCGTTGCCTGCCGTCGTCACCATCTCGTTGGCCATCGGCGTGCAGCGGATGGTGAAGCGAAATGCGCTCGTGCGGCGCCTGCCCGCGGTGGAAACCTTGGGCAGCACGTCCGTCATTTGCTCGGACAAGACTGGGACGCTGACCAGGGACGAGATGACGGCCCGAAAGCTCTTTACGCCCGACAGAACGATCATGATCTCCGGAAGCGGCTACGAGCCCGAAGGCGAGTTTTCACTGAACGGTTCGATTGTAGAGCCCTCTCAGCAGGAGATGGAACTGCTGCTCGCCTCCGCGCTGGTCTCTGACGCGCACCTCGTCCGCCACGACGCGCAGGGCGCTTGGCATATCAAAGGCGACCCCACCGAAGGGGCGATGATCGTAGCCGCTGCCAAAGCCCGACTACAAAAGGACGATCTCGACCTCCAGTTCCCACGCGTTGGTGAGATCCCCTTCACCTCGGAAGCCAAGCGCATGACGACCTTGCATTCCGTCAAGGACGAACAGGTCGCGTATGCTAAGGGCGCGCCCGAAACTATCCTCGAGTCGTGCTCCCGACAGCTGACGAGCAAAGGCGAGCTCGCGCTCGGGGACACCGATCGAGAAGCGATTCTCGAAGCGGTTCGGCAGATGGCCAGCGAGGCCCTACGCGTGCTGGGAGTAGCCAGCAAAGCGGATGCCACGCTCGGAGATGCTGAACGCGACATGACTTTTCTCGGTTTGGTGGGCATGATCGATCCCCCGCGTCCCGAAGCCAAAGCCGCCGTCGAGCAATGCGAGCGAGCCGGCATTCGAGTGGTCATGATCACGGGCGACCACCCGCTCACCGCTCAAGCCGTAGCTCGCGAGCTCGGTTTGCTCAGGGCAGGGCGCACGGTGACGGGCGCCGAGCTCGAGGACATGAGCGACGAGGAGCTCGCGCGCGACGTCGCAGATATCGAAGTCTACTCTCGTGTGTCTCCGGCTCACAAGCTTCGGGTGGTCACCGCTCTTCAACAGCGCGGTCACATCGCGGCCATGACCGGCGATGGTGTGAACGACGCACCGGCTTTGAAAAAGGCCGACATAGGCATTGCCATGGGCATTACCGGCACCGACGTCAGCAAAGAGGCCGCTGCGATGACCCTAACCGACGACAACTTCGCGTCGATTGTCGCCGCAGTGGAAGAAGGCCGTGGGATTTTCGAGAACATCAAGAAGTACCTGATGTATCTGCTCTCCTCGAACATCGGGGAGATCGGCCTCATGGCAGGCGCCACGATCGCTGGTTTGCCGCTTCCCTTGACTGCCGTGCAGATCCTCTACGTCAATCTCGCCACCGATGGCCTGCCAGCGTTGGCGCTATCGGTCGACCCCCCCGAAGACGATCTGATGCAGCGAGCGCCGCGCAATGCGCGTACCGGAGTCTTTACGAGGCCGGTCGTGACGCTGATGGCCGTCGGGGGGCTGTGGTCGACCGCAGTGAATCTCGGCCTCTTCGTGTGGGCCTTGCGCTCGGGCCGCGGCGTTGCCCAGGCCATGACCATGACCTTCGTTTCCCTGGTGTTGATCCAGTTCTTCAAGGCCTACAACTTCCGCTCCGACCGCCGGTCGATCTTGCACCGGCCGTTCGCCAACAAATGGCTGAACCTCGCGATCACGTGGGAAATCGCGCTGCTGGTGTTCATCGTGACCTTTCCACCACTGCACGAGCCGTTCGGTACCTACGTTTTGTCCCCGACAGATTGGCTGATCACCATCTTTCCAGCCCTCACCATTTCGCCCGTCCTGGAAATGGCCAAGTGGCTTTTGACGAGGTCCCAGCGTCGCTCAGTGAATTAACCCTTCTAAAAGGGGTCGGTCCCCTTTTTGAAAGGGTTAATTTGAGGGGCGTCAGCGCTGGCCTTTCAGCGCTGCCGCGACCTTTGGGAGCTTGGCGAAGGTCGTCTTGTCCGCGGCCTTCTCGAGGGCGTCCTCCGGCGTGACCTTTCCCTCCGCAACCATCTTCTCTAGCACCGAGTCGATGCTCTGCATTCCGTAGCTTCCGCCGCTTTGGATGAGGCTTTGTAGCATCGAGGTCTTGGCCTCGCGGATAGCGGCCGCGACGCCGGACGTACCGATGAGGATCTCCTGCGCGGCGACCCGTCCGCTCCTGTCCGCTTTGCGCAGAAGCTGCTGGGCCACGATGCCTACTAGCGAGTCTGCAAGCATGCCACGGATCTGCGGTTGCTGGCTCGCGGGGAATGCATTGACGAATCGGTCGATCGTCGCCGGCGCGGAGTTCGTGTGAACCGTGGCAAAGATCAAGATGCCGAAGCTTGCGAGCTGGAGCGCCATCTTCATCGTTTCGCGGCCGCGAAGCTCGCCCACGAGGATCACATCTGCGTTCTCGCGACCCGCGCTTCGAATCGCATCGGCGAAGCTCGGCGTGTGGTCGCCCACTTCACGGTGTGTGATCTGACACTTCTTGGGCGTGTGAACGAACTCGACCGGGTCTT
>CP070713.1:1446528-1449388 GCA_020351445.1 Myxococcales bacterium | reverse complement strand
AGCGCCCGTATTGCGGAGGATCCGACGGCCCAGCTCGGCGAGCACGACTATGACATTTCGGACTACGGCCTCACCGAGGATCAGATCCAGGCTGCGTTCGTCGACTATCGCGAGCGCTTCGGCGTCTAAGCGAGAGGGTTCGAGAACGGCATAGCACTTCTCTTTCGGCCCCGACGACAGTATCTTCATTGGGACTTCCCGCGGCTACGTTCGGTTTTCCTCCCATGCTGCACTTCCACAGGACGGGGGCGACGCTCCCCCGGAGCCTCGTCGCATACTACCGTGAGGACGACTCCCTCATCGTGGCGCCACCAGCCGTTCAAGCGCCGGTTCTCCGGGCTGACCGTTGCGCTGAGCAGATGCCAGCCCGTTTCCATCGTTTCGGGATCTTCGATTTCGACTTCGACGCAGCGAGTGTCACGGCGTAGTCCGACTCGCAAGACCTTGAGCGCGCTTTCCTTCGCGCTCCACGTGAGTGCGATGTGACGGTCCCGCACCGCGTCCGGCTGCCTCTGCACCGCCGCTCGCTCGCCCTCGGTGAAGAAGTCGTTTACGAAGCGCGAAGTTCGCGGCTCTACGGCCTCTAGGTCACAGCCTACTTTCGTGTGCGGCGCGATGGCGCACGCGGCCGCATCTTCCCGATGGCTAATCGAAATCGACGAGACGATCGGTTCTCCGTCGATGAATGCGTCGGGGGCACCGTCCTCGGCGGCGATGATTTGTATTCGATCGAGGCTGTCAATATCTGCCAACGACGCCAATGCGTGCTTGGCCACGAACCGTCCGAGCAGCCATTCGGAGCGCCGCTTCGGGAGCTTGAGCCGCGCAACGACCTTTCGCTCTTCGGGCCCGAGCCAATCGTCCTCGTCGGGCAATGAAGAGGCACGAATGAGCAACCAGTGTATCGTCATCCCTTGGACTGCTCCCTCTCGATCCCGCGCTCGAGCGCATCCACCAGGTAGGGGCGAAGCGAGGTCGCTGGGATAATCCTGTGAACGGAGCCGACTTCGAGTGCGCGATGCACACTGTGCACGCCGTCGAACTCCTCGGCCACCTCGCGAAGCTTCTCCGAATGGACGACCTTTTGCATTCTGTTGACGCGATCCCGCAACGACACCCGCTCAGCCCCTTCAGCCTGATCGAGCTCCTGCTGCAGTGCCATGATCCGCTCATCGGACAGGGTTCGTTTCCGAACGGCGCGCGCGAATACGACGGCAGCCGCAGGCGCGCCGCCGATCACCGATGCATAGGTGTCCTCGAGGGCCGATACCTCGAGCGAGGGGTTCAGCTTGTTGGAGAACACGACAAATGCACCGCCGTGATATCGTGAGATCACCAAGAACACCATCGGCCCCACGAAGTTGACCACCGCGCGGCCGATCTCGGCCCCGTACTCGAGCTGAAGCAACCTCATCGACTCGGGGGATCCGTCGAACCCAGAAAGGTTCGCCAACACCACCACCGGCCGATTGTTGCTTGCTGCGTTGATCGCGCGGGCCACCTTTTTCGAAGACATCGGGAACAAAGTCCCGGCGGTCCAGGCAGTCGGACCATCCGCCGGAACGAACCCGAGCCGCGACAATGGCTGTGATTCGAGCCCAAGGAGGCAGACCGGGTAGCCACCGATGTGAGCATCCCATACCACCGCCGTTTCCGCGTCGCGCATGCCGTACCAGCGCTCGAGAACGTCGTGATCCTGGTCGGTTGCTGCGCGCATCACCCTGCGGATGTCGAACGGTCGTTTACGACCGGGGTTCGATTCAGGGTTGAATACCTCGCCCACGGTAGCGAAGGTGGACGCGCCCACGTGGCCGTGTGGCGAATCGCAGACATCGCGCTCGACGGGATCTGTCGTCGCTGCCCGTCGTGGAAAACGCTCGCCCGGCATGACGTACGTGTGATCGTAGTGACGAAGGAGGATGTGACACGCATCCGCCAAATCGCGCGCAGCGTATTGCGCTTGGCCGTTCGGGCCCATGATCCGGTCGTAGCCGCCGATCCCCGAATTGTCTTCGGCTGAAACGCCTCCCGAGTAATCGAGCGCCTGTTTGCCGGTGAGCACCATTGCGCCCTCGGGGATCATGACGAGGATGCCCTTGGTGTGCATCAGCATGGTGGCTTCGGCGTTCCAGTACGGTTGGGCGCCGACGTTGATGCCACAAACGAGAACGTTGACCTCATGGCCCGCCTGCGTGAACTCGATCAGTCGCCGCAAGACGTCCGCGATCCAGTCCATGTTCTCGGTCCCGCTTTCCATCGAGATCTTGGCGCCGGCCGAAACCGCGTACCATTCCAAGGGGATCTGCATCTTTTCGGCAAGGTCGAGGCCCGCGATGATCCGCCGGCATTCGGGCTCGGCCAGAGCGCCCATGCCCCGACTCGGATCGCCGAAAAGGGCCACCCGCGTCATGCCTTCCGGGTATTTGTCGGTGAAGCTGGTGAGCAATCCAACGATGATGTTGGCGGTGTTGTTTCCGGGCGGACGGTCGACCGGGACGAGCTGACTACCATCATTGAAGTCGTATTCCTGAAACTTTCCCCGCGGGAAATCGGATTGCACGTCGCTATCTTCCCCGGGCGTGACCATGGCGATGATCTCGTAGGGGTGCATGAGCCCCCGCTGACGGAGCCGAACGACGTTTTGCTCGTAGGCGCTCCGCGGCCGCATCGGGTAGGTCGGCAGGTCGCGCAGCCGAACGCGAAGCCCTCGGCGACCGCGATTCGACACGTCGAGGAGCTTGGGCTCGAGCTTACCGGTTGCACGGTTGCGGAAATCGCCCTGAACGACGATCCGCTCGAGCCCGAGCCCGGTCGTTTCCGGAGCGAGCTTGTAGATGATGGCGTTGATCTCGTCCTGGCT
>CP070713.1:1443325-1446428 GCA_020351445.1 Myxococcales bacterium | reverse complement strand
GTGCAGTGGCTCAAGGAGCTTCGGCTGAAGAGCGGCGACGTGGTCGCTGTTGGTCTTTCGGGGTCTTTTCCGGCAATGAACGTAGCGGTCTATTCGGCGCTTCATGAACTCGGGATCGAGCCCATCATCATCTCGAGCACGGCTGCTTCGCAGTGGGGCGCAAACGACCCGAACTTCACGTGGCTCGATATGGAGGCCCTCCTCCGGAAGAACGAGGTATTTCCGTACAAGTCGGCTGCGGCATCACTGGGCGGCGTCGGTGATGATGCGATCGGCTTGACCAAACGTGGGCGACACATGCTCGAACGGGCCATCGAGCGGAACAAGATCCCAGCGCTGGCGGAGATCGAGCCCGAAGATTTGCCCCAGCAACAGGTCGAAGAGGAAGCACAGCAGCCTGCGCTGAGCCTAGCGCTCGTCGACGAAGACCGCGTTCGCGAGCGCGTGCGCATGTACTACGAGGTCGCCGGTGATCGGGAGATCAAGGCCTACGTCAACGTCGGTGGCGGGACCGTGTCGGTCGGCACCAAGGTCGGCAAGCGCAAGTTCGTGCCCGGCGTCAACTTGCGGCCGCCGAAAGGCATCGA
This sequence comes from Myxococcales bacterium, assembly GCA_020351445.1. GTDB lineage: Bacteria > Myxococcota_A > Polyangia > Polyangiales > Houyiibacteriaceae > SG8-38. Next base: position 1,445,841 of record CP070713.1, on the reverse strand, counting down.
GGAGATGCCGCCTTCGGTGCTCGGCGCTTTCCTCGAGACGGGCGTGCCCGGGATCCACGTGACCCGGATCATCGACCTCGCCGAGGAGTACGGCCTGGAGATCGCGCCCCGCAATACGCCTGAGGTCGGTACCGGGGACATCTTTCAGAAGCGACAGCCAAACCGATGGCTTGCGGGCATCGTGTTGGCGTTGATCCTATTGTCGCTTTTTGTGATCGCGCGAGCCCCTTGGGGCACCCGCATGTTGCGCACGACCATTCCGCCCGAAAGTATCATGCCGCCACCGCCCCGAGCCCCGAGCGGATTCGTGCATCGCGCTGACAAGAGCGACGGCAACGGCACCGGCGCCACGACGGACCCTCCGTAGGATTGATGACTCTTGGGACCGTGCTAATTCAACGGCACTTGGAGGTTCTCATGCTTCGTTACTTGTTGCCGTTCGTACTCCTCATTGCTTTCTCCCTGGTCAGTCTGAGCTGTGCCGACACTGGCGTCGTGCAAACGGGCTCGGTCGAGGTTGAATGGGCTGAGGACGCAATCGACGTCTTCGAGGCGGCCGAGACGTTTAGCGTCCTCACATCCGAGATCGTGCCACCGGAGAATCTCCCGGAGCTCGACAAGGACCAGATGGCCTTCAACGACAAGGTCAACGAGTTCATCATTGAGGCCATGCAAGCCGAGCCCGTCTGCCTGACTTACGTCGATGCGGAAACGGCCGCTGAGAACCCACCAGACCTCTGGGCGGCTAACGGGCTGGCGCGGTCCGCAGAGGGCGGCTGGATCTACGAGTGCGTAGGCGGTTGGTGGTGGGGCTACTGGGGCTGGTACTGGGACTCCTGCGCGTATTGGCGTCCGACCTATGTGGAGTGGGACGTCGGTAGCCTGCTCATTCCCGTCGGCCCGCCGCCTGCTGCTGACGAGGACCCCAAGCTGATCTTCGCCGGCCTCGCACAATCGGTCGTGGGGACCCCGCCGATGCCAGACGAGAAAATCGAAGCGGCCGTCAAGCTCATCTTCGAGCAGTGGCCGGACAAGCGCACCTGCACCCCGTAAAGACCGCGCTTCGCGCCGGTCCACGGGGCTTCGCCCCGTTCCTTCTAGCGGGATGATCGGTATCGGTAGCGCCGTAGCCCCGTGGAGGACGCTCCGCGCGTCCTCTTTCCGGGGTGCTTGGCTACCTCGGCGTAGCCGCGCTTGGTGAGCTTCGGCGGGAATACGTACGCCGCCAAGTGGACGAGCGGGTCCAGGAGCTTGCCGTTTTGGAAGAGCCCGAAGTGCAGGTGGGGGCCCGAGTCTCGGACTCCGGTTCGGCCCACTTCTCCGAGTTGCTGTCCCGCTTCGACCCGGTCGCCGACCTTCACATCATAGCTCGCGAGATGGGCGTAGAGTGAGACCACACCATGACCGTGGTCGATTTCCACGAACAACCCACGCGGGCCCATGTGCCTTTCGTGAACGATCACGGCGCCCCAGGGCTCGAGCGGGATGTGCGCGCGGCGCTCCCAATCGACCCCCGCGAAGGTGACCGTGCCCGCTGCGACGGAGCGCACTGGCTCGCCTTGCTCCGAAGCGAAGTCGATGCCGCGATGCGGGCGCCGCCCATGGTCGCGTGGCTCGCCTAGGCCGCTGGTCGCGATTCGCGGATAACCATCGAGCGGGCTCACGAACGAGATCCCTTCCAACCCTCGGCTACCGCGGCTGAGCTGGGCATGGCTGCTCAGCAACCGGCGCCTCGCGGTGAGGATCCGGTCTTCGGGTCCCGTGTCACCGACATGATCTCCCCACACGAAGTGAGAAACAGCATGGCGATGGGGAACGGAATCGAATGCGCGATCGATCTGCGGGCATTGTTGCCCAAACACGTTCAAGAGCGCTGCCGCGAAGTACAGGTTCGGCTCGGGGCTGGCTAGCGCCCGGCGCCGGAACGGGAACGCGCTCACGTCCAACTTTTTTCGGGTCCATCCATCGTCAGTCCAAACGCCGAACTGATAGACTCCGCCACGGATGTTCCGCTCGTGCATGCCCTCATTGATCAACGCGAGCCCAGTGCCGTAGCTGTTGTCGATGTCGGGGCTGCAATTGCTTTGCGTGTAGACCAGCGCCGCGAGCAGCCAAGGATCGACGTCGAACTCCAGGCTGTATCGAACGATGGCATCTGCATAGCGTTCGATTTGGTTGCTATCGCTCGATGGAGGACACAACTGAGCCATCGCCTGCGCGAGGTCCGTCGGCGCAACTCGTGCCGGCGAGGCGGGCTCCTCGGGCCAGTACGACAGGTCGAGCAGTCCAACTCCGCGCGGGCGCAGACCCAACCGGCGCATCTCGTCCGCGCTGAGCGGACCCTTCGGGCCCTCGGGTCGAACCGCTGGAGAATCGTTCAGCACTACACCCTTTCGAAGCCGGCGTTTCCACGGCGTGTCCTGCGCATGGCTTGGCGCTAGCGTTGCGGTGAGGGCGACAAAGGCGGCGAGGGTCAAAAAACTGGCAAGGATTCTCAAGCGGTTCTCCGGAGCTTT
>CP070713.1:1440079-1443225 GCA_020351445.1 Myxococcales bacterium | reverse complement strand
GGATACCCCGTAACGGAGGTCGGCCTTCTCATCCCATCTCGGACTGTAGAGCACTCCTCGTAACTCTCGGAAAGGAAAAGGGCGACGAATCGGCAACCCTTCCGCCGTGGTGACGTCCGGTGGGGGAGAGTTCCAGCCTATACTGTCGCGATGAATCCAGAGCCCGGCCAGAGCCTGCTGCACTACCGCCTCGTCGAGCAGATCGGCGAGGGGGGGATGGGCGTCGTCTGGAAGGCGCTCGACACGACGCTCGACCGCGACGTAGCGATCAAGATCCTGCCGCCCGCTTTCACCGGTGAGCCCGACCGGCTGGCGCGCTTCGAAAGCGAGGCCAGGCTGCTCGCCTCGCTCAACCATCCGAACATCGCCGGCATCTTCGGCCTGCACGAGGACGGCGGGCAACGGTTCCTCGCGATGGAGCTCGTCCCCGGAGAGGACCTCGCGCACCGTTTGGAGCGCGGGCCGATCCCGACCGCGCAGGCGCTCGATATCGCGCGTCAGGTCGCGGAAGGACTCGAGGCTGCGCATGACCAGGGTGTGATCCACCGCGATCTCAAGCCGGCCAACGTGCGGCTGACGCCCGACGGCAAGGCCAAGGTGCTCGACTTCGGGTTGGCCAAGGGGCTCGACGCGTCCGGTGCGAGCGACGACCCGTCCACATCTCCAACCATCACCTCGCTGGGTACGGTTGCCGGAGTGATCCTCGGCACCGCGGCCTACATGAGCCCCGAGCAGGCACGCGGGCACTCCTCCGACCGGCGTGCCGACGTCTGGTCGTTCGGCGCGATGTTCTACGAGATGTTGGGCGGCGGCCGGGCGTTCGAGGGCGACACGATCTCGGACACGCTCGCGGCCGTGTTGCGGGTCGAACCGAACTGGGACGGCATTCGCGACGACGTCCCACCGCTGGCCCGGCGCGTGCTGCGGCGCTGTCTCGTCAAGGATCCTCGGCGTCGCATGCAGTCGATTGCCGAGGTCCGCGCGCGGCTCGAGGACGCGATCGCCGACCCGTCGGATGCCGCCAGCGGGATTGGGATTCCGGTGACGGCGGAGGGTGATGCCGCGCCGGTCCGCAGCTCGCGCCTGCCCTGGATCGTCGCGTTCATCGCCATCGGCGCTCTCGCGGGCCTGTTGATCTCGCAGCAGCTCTCGAAACCGAACCCGCCCCTCGTGCTGCGCTCCGAGATTGGCATGTCGGCGCCCGTCTCCGACGTCGGGGGCGCCAACCTCCACATGCTTTCGGACGGCCACAGGATCCTGTTCGCCGGCGGCGAGGCCCGCCAGCGGCAACTCTGGCTGAGAGATCTCTCCGAGATCGAGTCCCGGGCGTTCGCCGGGACCGACGGCGCGATCCTGGGAACGGTTTCACCGGACGAGCAGTGGTTCGCGTTCTTCGCCGATAACCAGTTGAGGAAGATCTCCGTCAACGGCGGCGCACCGATTTCCATCGCCGACGTCACGGTCAATCCGCGAGGGGCGAGTTGGTCCGACGACGGGTACATCTACTTCGCTCCGGGCACATACCACGAGATCCTGCGGGTCCCGGAGGACGGCGGCGAGCCCGAGACGATGTCGAGGCTCGACATCGAAGCCGCGCAGGTGACCCGTGTAAACTCGCATCGCTGGCCGACGATCCTGCCCGGCAACCGCGCCCTGTTGTACCTCGCGGGCAACGCGGGCGACTTCGCGGATGCACGGATCGAGGTCCGCGATCTCGAATCGGGGGCCGTTCAGGTGCTGCATCAGGACGCGCTGTTTCCGCGGTATCTGAATACCGGACACATCGCGTTCATCAACGAGGGGGCGCTCAACGTCATGGGCTTCGACGTCGAGACACTGACGGTGACCTCTCCTCCGAACGCCATCGTCGACGGCGTGATGCACTCGTTCGGCAACGGCGGCGCGCAGTACAGCGTGTCGGACAACGGCACGTTGGTGTACCTCCCGGGCGGCGGCCTCCAGGTGGAGATCGAAATGCTCGAAGTGGCGCCGGGCGAGACACCGGTCAAGTTGGCGGGACCGGGTGCATTGTTCCACCCGCGCTACTCCCCGGACGGGAAACTCATCGCCTACACGGACGGGCTGGGCGTGCTGAGTGACATCTGGATCTACGACACCGAACGTGGGATCCACACGAGGTTGACGCTCGACTCCAGCGCGATGGACGGAACCGCCGTGTGGAGCCCGGACGGTAAGTCGATCACCTTCTCGTCAAACCGTGACGGACGGGCGAGGAACCTCTACCGCCGCCCGACCGACGGATCCGGTGCGGCGGTGCGACTGACCGAGAGCGATCAGGGCCAGGTTCCAACGTCGTGGTCGCCCGACGGCCGGATGCTCCTGTTCATGGAGTCGACGGTCGACAACTCCTTCGACATCGCCCTGTTGCGGTTCGACGAAAACGGCGCCCAGGTGGGAGAGCGCGAGTTGATCGTGTCGTCTCCGGCAGACGACGTGCACGCCGTGTTCTCGCCCGACGGCCAGTTCATCGCCTACGGCAGCCGGGAGTCCGGAGAGGATCAGGTGTACCTGCGCACCGTCGCCGGATCGGGCCGCTGGCAGATCTCGGACGACAGCGGCATCGCGCCGAGGTGGGGCCGTGACGGGAAGCGCATCTACTACCAGAGCAGCGCGGGCGAGGAGATCAAGGTCGTCGATTTCTCGGTCCGCGATGGAGCGCCGGTGATCGGCCGGCCCCGAACCGCGCTCGAGCAACGGGTGGCCTTCGTCCAGACCATCAGCGCCACCTTCGACATCGACCCCGCGGACGAGACGATCGTCATCATGGGCTCGATGTTCGACCGGGGGGACCGCCCGAATCCGATCCTGATCCAGAAGTGGACCGACGAGCTCGAATAGAGGCCAGGGCACCCTTGTTCGCTTCTACGGTCACGACGACGAACTTCATTGCACTCTACCGAACGGGTTGAACGATGGGGGATTCCCGGCGCTGGCAAGCGACGTGAAACAGGTGTCCACGGGGGTGTCCATAACCCTCGGACTGTAGAGCACTCCTCGTAACTCTCGGAAACGGGAAAGGGCGACGAATCAAATAAACGTTGATCCGTCGCCCTTTCTGTTTCGGCTTAAAATCCTCTCCTCATGAGAGGGTCCGAGTTCGAGTCTCGGCTCCGGCACCAATCGCT
>CP070713.1:1431125-1439979 GCA_020351445.1 Myxococcales bacterium | reverse complement strand
GCGTTGTGCGAGATGATGTAGTCGTGAACGAACGCATCGACGTCGTTCGTCGCGATGCCAGGGCGAATGATCTCCCCCACCGCGGTCAGGCAGTCGGCGGCCAGTTGGCAGGAACGCCGCATGTCCTGGAGCATGCGGGGGGTCATGAGCTCGATAGCAGACAAAGGACTCCTCAAGCGCGGGGTCGTACCGCTTGTAGGACGGAGCCGCAAATTGTCGAGGTTTCCAACGTTTTGCCCCTGGTTTGACCGGTCGCCCCGATGGCACTAAATAGCCGCTCGGAGAGGGTCTACAGGGCTTTTTTGATGTCAGACACCTACAACAACGTCCCCATGAGCGATGCGATGGCCGCGCGTACCGAAAAGGAAGATACGTTCTGGACGGGACCCAGGCTCGTAGTCCTCAGCTTCGCGACCCTGGCCGTGGCTTTTTCCGTACTCTGGTTGGCGGCCGAGGGCATCATCGGCCCCACCCAGCACGACGCCGACTGGGGCGACGAAGTCCACATGCTCCAGCCCGGTGGCGGCCCGTTAGACTGAGGCCCGCGCCGAGGGTGCGCTTCTAGAAGTCGAAGTCGAGCTCTTGGGGCTCTTCGTTTTTGAGCGAGTCGTCCTCGCCTGGCTCGAAGGTCGCTTCCGAATAGAGATCGTCTAGGGACCATCCGGCCTTGTGGTGGCGCCGCAATTCCTCGCGCTCGAACTCCGCGAGCGACTCATAGTTCTTTGGTCCTCTAGGGCGCATGTCCCCTCCCTTTTTTGGCCCCTTGCCGACCAAGAATTGGTATGGCGAGTGACTACTTTGTCCTACACTGCAGCACACCCTACCCACCGCGATCGAGATGGCAAAAAAACAGACGAGATTGAAACCGTGCACCGGCACTGGTAGACGCAGTCCATGAGTCGGGTGGTAGCGATCGCCAATCAGAAGGGCGGCGTGGGGAAGACAACGACGGCGGTCAATTTGGGCGCCAGTCTCGCGGTGGCGGAGCAGCGGGTCTTGCTGGTCGATCTCGACCCGCAGGGCAATGCATCGACCGGGGTTGGGATGAGCCCTGGGGACGAGGAGCTCGAAGGCTCTTACGAAGTGCTGCTCGGCGAGGTCGATGCGGCCGAGGTGATCTACGAGACGGACATGCCGTACATGCATGTCATCGCCGCAACGCAAGACCTGGTCGGTGCAGAGCGTGACTTACTGCAAGCCGACGACAGCGCCGTCCGATTGCGCAGCGCTGTGGACTCCGTCCGCGACGAGTACGACTTCATCGTCGTGGACTGTCCGCCGTCGCTCGGCATGTTGACGATCAATGCGCTGACCGCGGCCGACATGGTGATCGTTCCACTTCAGTGTGAGTACTATGCCCTCGAGGGGCTGTCGCAGTTGGTGGGGACGATCGAGCGCGTGCGCGCGTCGGTCAACGAGCGTCTCGAGATTCACGGGGTGCTGCTCACGATGTTCGATTCCCGCAACAACCTGGCGAACGAAGTGGCGGACGAAGTGCGCCGACATTTCCGCGTCTATGAGACGATCATTCCGCGAAACGTGCGCCTCGCCGAGGCTCCATCCCACGGAAAACCGGTGATTCTGTACGATGCGTCCTCGCGTGGTTCGTATACGTATTTGAACCTCGCGCGCGAGTTGCTCGATGATCTGGAGGTAGCGGCGTAGTGGCCCGCAGACGCTTGGGGCGTGGCTTGGACGGCCTGCTTCCGGCAGCGCCTCCGGCGTCGGAACGTTCCGCAAAGAATGATGCGGCGATCGAGGATCTCCACCCCGGGCGAATGCAGCCGCGCGGGCGGATGGATGCGGAGGCGTTGGCCGAGCTTGCAGCGTCGATTCGAGAGCACGGTGTGCTCGAGCCGATTCTGGTGCGCAAACGACCTTCGGGCGGCTTCGAGATCATCGCAGGCGAGCGTCGTTGGCGGGCAGCACAGCAAACGGGTCTGAAAGAGGTTCCGATCTTCGTGCACGATCTCGATGACGAGGGAGCGTTCGAAGCGGCGCTCGTCGAGAACCTGCAGCGCGAAGACCTCAATCCCATGGAAACCGCGCGCGCGTTTCAACGATTGGTGGACGACTACGGGTACACGCAAGAAACGATCGCGACGAAGGTCGGCAAGGAGCGCTCGACCGTCGCCAACGCGCTGCGTCTGTTGAAGCTCCCGAAAGATGTGATGGACCTCGTCGAAGACGGCGAGCTCAGCGAAGGACACGCCCGCGCCCTACTCTCGGCGCCGAACGTGTCGAGCATGAAAAAGCTCGCTCGCACCGCGGTGTCGAAAGGCTGGAGCGTCCGCGAGGTAGAGCGCCACGCTCGCCGGCTGGCCCGTGGCGACGGCACTGGCGCGGCATCGAAGAAAAAGACAGGCAAGAGCACCAACGTTCGCGACTTGGAGGCCCGCCTGTCCCGCGCCCTGGGGTCGACCACCAAAATCCACGAGAGCGGCAAAGAGCGCGGCCAGGTACGGATCAGCTACGCGAGCTTCGACGAGCTAGATCGCCTCATCGATAAGCTCACCTAGGGGACACTCTCCCCCCTCCCAACCCCCTGAATTCACACGCATTCTGCGCCAAAGATCGCAACGCCGTTACAGTGGGTCGCTGCGATCTTTGGCGTAGAAACGGTGTGATATCGAGGGGTTGGGGACCCGGAGAGTGTCCCCTAGGCTTCGGCGGCGTCTACGGTGTTGCTCAGTAGCATTGCGATCGTCATGGGGCCGACGCCGCCTGGGACTGGGGTGATGTAAGATGCGCGCTCCCTGGCGGCCTCGAAATCCACGTCGCCGGTGAGCGTGCCGTCGTCGCGGCGGTTGATGCCGACGTCGATGACGACGGCGCCCTCCTTGATCCAGTCGCCCTTCACCAGATTGGGGCGGCCTGCGGCGGCGATCACGATGTCTGACTCGCGGATCCTTTCATCGAGGTCCCGGGTGCGCGAGTGCGCGATCGTCACCGTCGCGTGCTTCTCGAGGAGCATTAGGGCGATCGGTTTTCCGACCAGGGTGCTCCGGCCAAGAACCAACGCGCGCTTCCCCTTTGGGTCGCAGCCGATGTGTTCCAACATTCGCATGCAGCCGCTTGGTGTGCACGGCCGAAGCCCTTTGCGGCCGACCACAAGGAGCCCCGCGTTGAATGGGTGGAGGCCGTCGACGTCCTTGGCAGGATCGATCGCATCGACGATCGTCTGGCCGTGTAGGTGGTCCGGCAACGGCAGCTGGACGAGGATGCCATCGATGTGGTCGTCACCGTTGAGCTCGAAAATCAACGAAAGGAGATCGGCTTCAGATGTCTCCGCGGGTAGACGGTGGACTCGTCCCTCGATTCCGACCTTGACGGCGGCCCGCTCCTTGTTGCGGACATACACGTGGGATGCCGGGTCTTCTCCGACCAGCACCACGTCCAAACCGGGCGCTCGGTTGTGGGTCGCCTTGAACGCTTCCGCCCTCGCCTTGACCTCCGCTCGCACCTCTTTGGCAAGCGCCTTCCCGTCGATCAACTCAGCCATGGGCCCCGGTCTATCAGGAGCCCCGGCAGTTCTCAAACCAGCGGGCCCCGGTGGAAATCGCGGCCTGTCGTGGTATGCCGCGTGGCCATGTTCGACCCCGTCTCCCCGCAGGTGTCCTTCCCCGAGCTCGATGCGACCCAACTCGCGTTCTGGGAAAACACTCGCATTTTCGAAAAGACCCTGGAAGGCGGCGAGGACAAGAAGCCCTTCATCTTCTACGAGGGGCCGCCCACGGCGAACGGTATGCCGCACCCCGGTCACGTCCTCACCCGCGTGATGAAAGACGTGTTCCTGCGTTACCGAACGATGTGCGGCTACCACGTCCCGCGGCGGGCCGGGTGGGACACCCACGGTCTGCCGGTCGAGGTCGAGGTCGAAAAAGAGCTTGGAATCAGTGGGCGGGAGGCGATTCAGGAGTACGGCGTCGAGGCGTTCAGCCGCAAGTGCATCGACTCGGTGTTCAAGTACATCGGCGAGTGGCGGAAGATGTCGCGGCGGATCGGCTTCTGGGTCGATTTCGATTCCGCCTACGTAACCTTCCACAAGTCCTACGTCGAGAGCGTGTGGTGGGCGCTTTCGGAGATGTTCAAAAAGGGGCTGCTCTACCAGGGCTACAAGGTCGTGTGGTGGTGGCCCCAAGGCGGTACGGCCCTGTCGGCGGGCGAGGTCGGTCAGGGGTATCAGACGATCGATGATCCGTCGGTGATGATTCGCTTTCCCGTGAAGGCGGAGGACAACACGTCTTTTCTGGCTTGGACGACGACGCCTTGGACGCTTCCGTCGAACATCGCACTCGCGGTCGACCCAGACACCGACTACGCGACGGTCGAGATCGAAGGCGGCGAGCGGCTGATTCTCGCAGCGGCTCTGGTGGGCAAGGTGTTGGGCGACGACGCGAAGGTCGTGCGGACACGCAAAGGCTCCGAGCTCGTCGGGATGAGCTACGAGCCGCCGTTCCGGTACGCCGAGCCCGAAGGAGGCCCAGCGTGGCAAGTCGTCGATGCGGATTTCGTGTCGCTCGACAGCGGCTCGGGCCTCGTTCACCTGGCGCCGGCCTTTGGCGAGGACGACTTCCGGATTTGCAAGGAAAAGGGCATGGGGTTCCTGCAGCTGCTCAAGCCCGACGGAACCTTTCCCGACGAGGTGACCGATTTCGCAGGCCGGTTTTGCAAAGAGGCGGACCGCGACATCATCCGCAACCTCCGGGCACGCCGGGTGCTCTTGAAGGAAGAGGTCTACCGCCACGATTATCCGTTTTGCTGGCGCGCGATGCAGGACCCGTTGATCCAATACGCTCGCCGCTCGTGGTTCATCCGCACGACGCAGGAGATCGAGCGCGTCAAAGAGAACAATCGAGACGTCCATTGGGAGCCAGAGCACATCAAGAGCGGCCGCATGGGGCAGTTCCTCGAAGGCAATGTCGACTGGGCACTGTCGCGTGAGCGTTTTTGGGGGACGCCGCTTCCAATTTGGAAGAACGACGAGACGGGCGCGGAGGAGTCGGTTGGCTCGGTCCCCGAGATCCTCGAGCGAAATCCCGACGCATTCGCGCACTTTGAAAAGGCAAAGGCCGCGGACCCGACGCTGCAAGACCACCTCATGGTCCACAAGCCGTGGATCGACGACGTCACCTGGACCAAAGAAGGGGAGCCCGGCGTTTATCGGCGGGTGCCCGAGGTCATCGACTGCTGGTTCGATTCGGGTTGCATGCCGTTCGCGCAGTGGGGTTTTCCACACGAGAACGCGGAGGGCTTCGAGCGCACCTTTCCCGCCGACTTCATCACCGAGGCGGTCGATCAAACCCGCGGTTGGTTCTATTCGTTGATGACGATCAGCTCGCTCATGTTCCCCGAGCGTCCCCTTCCCCATCCGTTCAAGAACTGTGTCGTGCTCGGCCTGATGACCGACGCGAAAGGCAAGAAGCTCAGCAAGCGCGACAAGAATTACACCGATCCGCTCGTCCTCATGGATCGCGTCGGCGCGGACGCGGTGCGCTGGGCGCTCTATGCGGGCACCGTTCCTGGGCAGAACACGCGTTTCTTCGATGATGCAACAACCGATGCGGTGCGTGAGTTCCTTCTGAAGATTTGGAACGTCTACAGCTTCTTCGTCACGTACGCGAACATCGATGGTTGGGCTCCCGACGCAGATCGTCCACTGCTTTCGGAACGGCCGGACATGGACCGTTGGGTGCTCGCCGAGCTGGATGCGACGGTGCGCGCCGTGCGTCAGGAGCTCGACGACTATAAGAGCCACATGGCCGTGCGACATCTCCTCGGCTTTGTCGATGGTCTTTCGAATTGGTACGTGCGCCGGAGTCGCGCTCGCTTCTGGGCGTCCGATGATTCCGACGACAAGCGTGCGGCGTTCAGCACCCTGTACGAGGTGTTGGTTGATCTGACGAAGCTGGCTGCGCCGTTCATTCCCTTCATGACCGAGACGTTGTTTCAGAACTTGGTTCGAACAGGCAATGCCTCGGCGCCCGAGTCGGTGCATCTGGCCTCGTTCCCCGAGCCGAACGAAGCGCGTGGGGACGACGAGCTCCGGCAAACCATGGAGCGGGTCCGCAACGTGGTGACGCTCGGGCAGCGCGTTCGAAACGAAAACAGGCTCAAGGTGCGACAGCCGCTCGCCGAGGCGATCATTGTCGTGGCGGATGATGTCGAACGCCAGGCCATCGACCGTTTCTCGAGCGCCATCCGCGAAGAGCTCAACGTGCGCGAGCTCGGCTTCACGCAGGAGCCCCGCAAGTACGTCGAGTTCCAGCTCCTGCCGAACTTCCGGGTCCTCGGGCCGAAGCTCGGTAAGCAAGTGCCCGCCTGCAAGAAGGCGCTCGCCGAGGCCGACGGCTCTGCGCTCTACGCCAAAATGGAAGAAAACGAGAAAATCGTGGTCGAGCTACCGGACGGCCCCGTCGAGCTCACACGCGACGAAGTCGAAGTGCGATTGAGCGCGCGCGAAGACTTCGCGGCGGCATCGGGCGCGGGCCAGGTCGTGGTGCTCGACACCCGAGTCGACGACAGCCTTCGTCGCGAGGGCCTCGCCCGCGAGGTGATCAACCGAATCCAGCGTGCGCGCAAATCCATGGACTTGGCCTACGAAGCTAGAATTCAAGTGAGCTGGAACGCCGACGGCGACCTCGCTCGAGCCATCGAGGAACACGCCAACCGCATCGCCGCCGAAACCCTCGCCACCGCCTTTACCCGTGGCGGCCCCGACACCGGCGGCGAACACGACACCGATATCGAAGGCGCCCCCCTGGGCCTCTCGATCACCCCGGCATGAAAAAGGGGACAGTCCCCTTTTTCGAAGGGTTAACCCTTTTGAAAAGGGGACTGTCCCCTTTTTTTCCAGCGGGGCCAGAGGGTGGCTACTAACAGGAGGGCTGGGAGGGCTAGGAGTTGGGAGGTGCTGAGGCCTAGGAGCTCGCCGCGGTCGTCGGCTCGCCAATGCTCGAGCACGAATCGGAGGATGGCGTAGAGGGCAATGAAGGAGAGGAAGACCTGACCGGCGAAGCGTTTTCTCCGGCGGAGCCAAACAAGGAGGAAGACTGTGATCACCAGACAGCCGAGCGCTTCGTAGAGCTGTGTCGGGTGAACGGGCAGTGACGGCAAGTGGGGCGCTTGGAGCAAGCCCGCGCGCCATTGCGATTTGCTTGCCGGAGACAACGGCGGGAAGCTGAGTCCGAATGGGCGGTCGGTATGGACGCCGAAGCAGCATCCGCCGAGGAAGCAACCTAGGCGGCCGAAGACCAGGCCCAGGGAGATGCTGATCGCGGCGATGTCCATACCGCCGCAGAGCGGAACGCCTTCGCGCTTCAGGAACCAGATCCCGAAAACCGACGACGCGATGAGGCCTCCGTAGTATGTGAGACCGCCTCTCCAAAACGCGGCCCAGGCAAAGCAATCGCGCTCTGACGGCTGGCAGACCCCATGGAGCGCGTCCCAGATCCCTTCCGCCTCCTCGCATTGCGAAGCGGTGATCTCCCACGCCACTTTCGTCGGGTCGGTGCACAGGTGCACGTAGTCCCAGAAATATCCATCGGCCAAGACGTGGAGCAAACGAGCGCCCAGCACGCCGAAGATCACGCAGAACAAGCCCAGGTCGATGAACGCGTCCGGGTTGAGTCCGTCCTGTTTCGCGAGCCTTGCGGCGAGCCCGGTCGCCGCCGCGAAGCCGATCAGCAGAAGCGTGAAGTACGCGGGGACCGGCTCTCCGAAGATCTCCGCGAGGGTCGGGAGCATTCAGCCGGACTCTAACATGACGGCTTAGCCGGCCAGCGCCTCTGCGCGGCCGGAGCGCGCGCGCTTCTCCCTACGTCCATCGACGAAGCCCTCGATGAGAATCAACGCGACGCCGATCGTGATCCATGCATCGGCGACGTTGAACGTGGGGTACGCCCAGCGGTCGTCGATGTGGAAGCGCACGAAGTCGACGACGTACCCCAGACGCACGCGATCGACGAAGTTGCCGACCGCTCCGGCGATGATCAGCGGAACGCTAATCGCAAACAGAGTGCCCCCGCGCCCCGCGATGAACATCCACAGCAGGAGCACGACCGCACCGGCCGCCGCGACATAGAAGACCCCTTTGCGCACCATGGTCGGCACGTCGCGCATGAACCCGAAAGCAGCGCCACAGTTCTCCGCATATCGGAACTCGAGGACCCGGTCGATCAACACGACCGGTGCCGTTTGGGCGCGCTGCGGCTGAATCCGCCCGTATTCGTCGGCCGCACAGACCGGGTCCGAGCCAAGAGACGACGGCTGCGACAATCGGTCGAGCGCCCAGTGCTTAGTGCCCAGGTCTGCGGCGGTGAGGACCGCGATGGCGGCCAGGCACAGGACGAGAGCCCTCGGGGTGCGGCGTGTGCGGGTCACGGCGGGCGACTGTAACAGTTGGATTTGACGGGTCAAATCAGCGCTGGCCCTCTGCGTGACGGCCTGTGACACATTAATCAAATTGACCCGGGTTGAGGCAAAGCGTCACGATTACAGATATTTACAAAATTGTGACACAAGCCCCGTTGCGCGTGTATCACGTTGTGTTACATAGGAAGCATGAGCGACGGAGACGACAAGAAGAGCCGTCAGGAAGCCAGGAAGGAGCGGGTTCTGCATACGCGCGTGCCGGCCATCTTGGAGCAAGAGCTCAAGCGGGTCGCCAATGCCTGGCGCGTTCCGGTTTCCAATGTCGTTCGGGCGCTACTCGAGGACGCGCTCGATACTCTCGACGTGGTCGGCGCTAAGGCCGAGGGCGAGCTCCGCGGGGTGGCGGAAATGCTCGCTTCCGAGCGCCACCGGATTCGACGGAAGTCCGCCGAGCAGCTGGGAAAGATTCCTGGTGGCCTTG
>CP070713.1:1427986-1431025 GCA_020351445.1 Myxococcales bacterium | reverse complement strand
GGCCGCCCGAGTGCGCGGTCCACGTCCGAGCGCGATCGTCGAACACGACCTTGTCGACGGCAAACTCCTCGACCAGCTCCGCGCCCACCGACTGCGCGGCTCGCACGATGCGCTCGTCCATGATGATTCGCTTGGCCGACATCGGAGTGCCGCTCGGATTCTTGGCGGAGTCACTGAGGCATTCGATGCCCGCAGGGCTCACGAACCCGCCGGAAGTCGTGAACAAGCACTCGCCCGCTTCGATCATCTGGTCGAGCACACCCATTCTCTTGAGGTGCCGCTGGGCCCGTGGAATCACGGCATCACCGCAGAATTTGTCGCGAGGGAACTTCGCTTTGTCGAGGAGCAGGACTCGAATGTCTCGTTGGGCCAGGTACCAGGCACAGGTCGCGCCGGCTGGTCCCGCGCCGACGATGGCGACGTCGTAGAGGGGCTCGGTCATAGGGGGGTTCTATCGGAGGGGCGGGAGGGGATCAACTGCTGCCTCCCAGCGTCAGTGGTAGTGTCAGTGGCAGCGCCAGTGCCAGCGCCAATGCCAAGGTCCAGCGTCAGCGCTAGTGTCCTTTTGGTCTGACTGAGTCATCGTGATCTCCTTTTCCGAGTGAGTGGTTCGGCCTCAACATCGCGGAGGCCGATGGAAACGATCCAGGGACGGCGAGAGCTCGATTCGCCAGTGCATGCGGGTCAGCCAAAGAGGTGCGGGCCGGGCTCCAGCTCGCAGTGGCCTACGGCTATCTCCCGAGCCGACGAATCAACAAGGTGGACATCGCACTCGATGAAGTCTGCGCGATGTCCTGGAGGCTCTCGGGTCGTTAGAGTCGGCGTCCCAAGCACCACGTGATGGCGCACACCTCGTCGAGCTTCTCGTCGAGGTGGCTCGCCATGCGCGCTTCGATGTAGCCCCAGTCGCTTGCGACGTTCAGTGCCGCGCGGACCTCTTTCGCGGAGCCACACGCCGTAGAGAACCGCGCCCGTGCATTCCCCGCATCGTTCCCGCGCCCCTCCGCGATATTGAGCACCACACTTTGCGCAGCTCGCTTCAGTTGGTCGGCGAGCGACTTGTCGTACTCGCGAATCGTGTGAAGAAGCGGTGCGAGCTCTTGCACGACCTTCCGTGCTCTGTCGTAAACGTTCGTCTTTTCCATGAGCGACTCCTTGGTTTTGGGTTTGGGTCTCACCCCGCGTGGGACTCAAACCCAAAACCAAGGACAAGCGGGGGGATCAGTCGGAAAAGCGCCGGTGCCAGTGTTGGCGAATTAACCCTTTGAAAAAGGGGACTGTCCCCTTTTCAAAAGGGTTAACTCTTGGCACCGGTCTCAGTGCCAGTGCCAGTGCCAGTGCCAGTGCCAGTGCCAGTGCCAGTGCCAGTGTCGGTGCCAGCGCCAGTGTCAGCGCCGGTGATCCTGTTCAGCCGCTTGCGTTGAGGGAGCGGCTGAAGGCATCGCCCACTGTCACGCACGCCTCACGGACCTCCAGCTCGCCGCCGACCAAGATCGCCAGCGGGTTGACCTCGACCGCTTCGATCTCTTTTCGCCATTGGTGTACGAAGGCGGCCAATCGCATCAATACGTCGCCTATGGCGCTTACCGCTTGGGTTCGCTCCGGCGTCGTGCCCTGCAGGAGTAGCGAGCTGCCGCGGAGACGGAGCAGGACTCGTTCGAGGGCTTTCGCGGTTGCGGGAAGAACGGTCTGCGTCGTGTCCGCCGATGCCCGGCCGTGCGGGTCCGCGAAGCCGATCTCGGCCAGGATTGGGCCCGCTGCGAGGGGCTCCATGCGGACATGCAGCAGGGTGCGCGCCATCGTCGATGCGCTGACGGTTACGCCGAGGAGCCGCGCATCCGCCGAGCGACTCTTCGCGACCGCCATGATCTGACGGAACGCGTCGCGCGCTTGCCCAGCCGAATAGACCTCCGCGGTCAGGTCCGGGTGGTCCCACAGCCTCAGATCGGGTGACGCCAGACCGACACGTACGGGGAATCCAATGCGTGCGGCTTCCGATGCGGCGCGCGACGGCGTGGCACAGAGCTCCTCGATGGGAAGTGGAACGTCATAGGGTCCGAGCGCCGCTTTGCTCGCGGGATCAGAAAGCGCTCGTTTCGGGCCTAGGATCACGTCTAGAACCGCATCCGCCTCCACGCCTTGAACCACCGGAACCCGAGGTCGTGACGGGTCTTGGGACGCGCGCAACGCCCGCACCGCGGCGGCGACGTCGCGAGGGGCCCCGATCAGCTTGCTCGTCGGCCCGTCGCCTTCATGCGCGATCAGCCCGTCGTCGATCCGTACGAACCTTCCGTCGCTGCGGTGACTCACGCTTTCGCCCAGTCGCACCCGGTCGACCGACGGAAGCTCCTTGGTCGTCGCGGCCCAGGGCCGGGCGGTGTCGAGCTCCAGCAATGCGGCTACGGCCACCAGTGGGCCTGTCTCGTGGACCGCCGGCAAACCTAGATCGTGGAGCAGGCCAAGTGGCTGAGGGCCGATGACCGCGACAGGGATCCTCCGCTTGGCGGCTCGCATCGCCTCTGACAATTGAACGGCGATATCCGCCGCGAGTGGGTCCTCGACCACGAGCGCTGCTGGACTTCCGTCGCGCAGGGCCTCGACCGCCCCATCCCAGGGGCGCTCCCGTACCTCCGGCGCCACGGACAAACCGATCCGCTCGGCGTCGCGCGCCACATCGACCGCCAGCTCCGGGCAGCCACAGAAAATGCTCCACGCCTTCGGCATCGCCGTGAATCGAAGAATACCCCCCGGGCGCCCCTCCGCCCACTTCCTCGAATCCGGACCCTGATGGGAATTGTCCTGTGTGGTCCTGGGGGTCGATCCCAAACATCGGATCAGATCTAGCTTTCGGGTGGCATGAGCTTGACGTCCCGAACGGCACGGTGATAATCCGGGCTCGGCTGGTGTAACCCCTCTGATCAAAAGGGGGAATCAGCCGGTTGGGGGTCATGAGGAGAGTCGCGACATGCGCTTGAAGCTGATTGCGGGCAACCTCGCCATCGTGTTGCTCGTGGGGTTGGGATCGTATCTCGTGGTGCG
>CP070713.1:1425157-1427886 GCA_020351445.1 Myxococcales bacterium | reverse complement strand
ACCTCCGGCGCCACGGACAAACCGATCCGCTCGGCGTCGCGCGCCACATCGACCGCCAGCTCCGGGCAGCCACAGAAAATGCTCCACGCCTTCAGCATCGCCGTGAATCGAAGAATACCCCCAGGGCGCCCCTCCGCCCACTTCCTCGAATCCGGACTCTGGTGGGAATTGTCCTGTGTGGTCCTAAGGGTCGATCCCAAACATCGGATCAGATCTAGCTTTAGGGTGGCATGAGCTTGACGTCCCGAACGGCACGGTGATAATCCGGGCTCGGCTGGTGTAACCCCTCTGATCAAAAGGGGGAATCAGCCCGTTGGGGGTCATGAGGAGAGTCGCGACATGCGCTTGAAGCTGATTGCGGGCAACCTCGCCATCGTGTTGCTCGTGGGGTTGGGATCGTATCTCGTGGTGCGGACCCAGCTCCTCGCAGAGCTGTCCAGAGAGCTCGAGGAGGGTATCGGGGACGATTCTGAGCTTTTCGCGAGGTCGTGGCGCGCCGATGGGGCCCGTCTCGCGGAAGGGGTTTCGAACCGCGCGGCGAGCCGCGACGTGCGGAACGTCTTCACCGCGTCGGGCGAGGCCAATCGCCGGCGCCGCGCGTTCGATGCAGCTCAGGATGTTTCCAAGTGGTTCCAAGATCCGGCACGAGGCCGCCGCGAGCGCCCACACATCGTGGCCGTCATCGATGAAACCGGACGCGCCATCGCCCGCGACACCGATCCGAACCGCATGTTTGGCGAGCCGCTGCTCAATCAGGTGCCGGTGCTTCGCCACGTCCTGAAGCGAGGGGCCTCGCGGTATGGTGTTTGGCAGCAGAACGACAAGCTCCTCCAAGTCGGCGTCGCGGCCGTTCGAAACGACCAAGGCGGCGTCGTGGGTGCGCTGCTCGTTGGTTACGATCTATCGAATGGCTTTGCCAAGCGAGAAGCTCGACTGGTCGGACACGACCTGCTGTTCATCCTGGCCGACCGTATTTACAGCACCTCGACATCGGTCGAAGTTCGTGATGCGTTGCAGGAGGCCCTCTACTCGCCGCCGCTCGACAATGGAACGAACGCCGCGCTTCAGGGGAAACCGACCTTGCCATGGACTTCGACGCTTGGGGGCGACCACTACGTCGGGGTGACTGCTGCGCTTCCCATGGCGCGCGGCGCCGAGGCCGGATACGTGGTGTTGGCCCATCATGGCAAGCACACCGCGCTTGCAGGTGTCGCGACCATGATCCTTTGGCTCACGTTGCTCGGGCTCCTCGGCGTCGCGATCTACGGCTTCATCATCAGCAACAACATCATGGAACCGATCGAGCAAATGGAGGACGATATCCTCGCGGTGATCAACGGCCGGACCGACGTCCGGCTGGAGGTCGAAACCCCCGAGCTAGGGGGTTTGTCGTATCGGGTCAACCAGCTCATCAATCTGTTCACCGGTGTTGCTGAGGAAGACGAAGAGGGGCGCGCGGTCACGAGCAGCGGCGGATGGGAAGCGGTGAGCGTCTCCGGGCCGGACTCCGGCGCCCGTGTGAGCTCCGCTGGACCGATCGAAAGCGACGACCCGGAGGCGGCAGCGCTCGCAGCGGTTCCCGAGGACGACTACTACGCGCGGCTCTACCGCGACTACATCGCCGCCAAGCAGTCCGTGGGCGAGGATGTCTCGAGCATTCCGGAGGAGCGTTTCATCGAGCGGATCAGGGGCAACGCCGCCCACCTCGTAAAGAAGCACGGCGCGCAAATGGTGCGCTTCCAGGTCGAGACCATCGGCGGCCAGGTGAATCTGAAGCCGGTGGTCATCCACTAGGCCCGCCGGTTCGGCTGCGGAGCAGCATCTCGTTGCGCGGCCCGCCCGTTCAGCCTAGTTGTTGTCGCGTCATGGGGCTTTTCGATGTGTTCAAAGGCGGTGGCGGGGGGCTCAAGAAGCATGTCGCGCGCGTCGCGAATAAGCGCGCTCAGAAGCACGAGCGCTGGGAGTCGATTCAAGTGCTCGCGAGCGACGGCTCGGACGAGGCCATCCGCGCGCTGCTGACCCGGTTCACCATCCGCGTCGATCCGAGCATCACCGACGGCGAGGAAAAGAACGTGGCATTCCAGGGCATCGTGCAGCACGGCGAGGCGGCCCTTGGGCCGGTCCGTGATTTCCTCGAGTCGTCCGAGACCCTCGCTTGGCCGCTGAAGATCCTGAAGGAGATCCAAACCGAGGAGGAAGTCACAACGACCCTGCTCGAGTTGCTTTCCAAAATGGATACCGAGTACGAGCGCGATCCTCAGAAGAAGATCGACGTCATTGCCAGCTTCGAGGAGCGCAAGGATCCACGCATCGTCGAAGCGGTGACGCGCTTCTTGGAGGACATGAACGAGACCGTTCGCTTCCACGCCGTCGGCGCAATCCTCGCCCAAGACGAAGCCGAGCAGGCGCTCGATGCGCTCACCAAAGCGTTCGTCGCGGAGGAAAGCGTACGCATCAGAATGCGAATGCTCGACGGCTACATCGAACGCGGCTGGACCCTCGGCGACGCAAAAGAAGAAGCGTCGAAGCGGATGCCTACCGGATACTCGCTCGGGAAGAAGGGCGAGGTCCGGAAGCGGTAACGACGCCCCGACCCATCCCAACTGCAACACCGGAGAACGGCTCGCGACGGGCGTGCTCGCAGGTTCACCGGGGCTCGGGAAAACACGACACGGGGTTCCGCCGAACGGCTCGGCTTGCAAAGGTGGCCGGATTCACTTGGGGGCTTT
>CP070713.1:1418325-1425057 GCA_020351445.1 Myxococcales bacterium | reverse complement strand
CGCGTGGACGAGGGGCTCTGGACCTCGTAGCGCGGCTTCTTCGAGAACGCCCCTAGCGCGCACATCGTCCTCCGCAGGCCAAAGGCCATCGCGCCGTAGGAGGGACTCCGCTTCTTCTACCCACTGCGCCAGATCCATGGTGTCCACAGGAAAGGAGATCCGACCGACGTCGCGAAGCGCGCGGAGGCGGGGCCGGGAAATGCTCTGCGATTCCGCGTGCCGGCGTCCGCCGGCAGCGAGCGGCGCATCCGCCAGCGCACACGACCTAAGCCCGCGAAGACATTAGGCAGCGTGGCGGCATCCTTTTCGCTTCAGTCCAGTCGGTATGACGCGACCCCGCATCGTCGATCCCGGCGCGACCCTCGCAATATCTCGGCGCACCACGCGCCGCCACTTCCTGCTCAACCCCGACCAGGCGCGGCAGATCGAGCAGTGCTATTGGTATTGCCTCGCCCACGCCGCACAGCTTCATGGGGTGCTGGTGCACGCTGCCTGCCTGATGAGCACCCACGCGCACGAGGTCATCACCGACGTCCGCGGCAACTACCCGCGGTTCTTGGAGACGTTTCACCGTAACCTGGCTTTGTGCACCAAGGCGGTCCGCGGATGGCCCGAGGAAGTCTTCAACAAACGAAGTAGCGGAGCTCATGCGCTGCTGACCCCGGACGCCATCATCGAGTCGATCGCTTACCTCATCGCCAATCCGGTCGAGGCGCTGGCGGTGCGCTACGCCAAGGACTGGCCTGGGGCGCACACGCTCCCGGCAGACGTCGGGACCCGCGTCATCCGGGCCAAGCGACCCAACCACTACTTCGACCCCAACAACCCCGAGTGGCCCGAAGTCATCGAGCTCCGGCTCGAGATGCCCGCGGCCCTGCAGCTCGACTACGGCCCCGAGCTCGCCCGAACCCGCATCGCCGAGCGCGTGCGGCAGCGGCGGCATCAGGCATGGAACAAGGCCAGGCGCACAGGGATCGCGTTTGTCGGTCCCAAGCGCGTGCTTCGGCTCGCCCACACCAAGCGCGCCAAGAGCTATGAGGTGTTCGGGAGCCTCAATCCTCAGTTTGCGGCCGCCGGGCATCGAGGCGCGGCGAGCGAAGCAGTGAAGCGACTGCGCGCGTTTCGTCTGCACTATGAACAGGCCCTCGCACGGTGGACCGCTGGAGACCGCAGTGCGCGCTTCCCGGCGGGCACCTGGTGGATGCGGGTGTGCCACGGGGCCCGGTGCGGGCCCGGGCCGTAACTTCCGAGCCAAGCCTGACCGGTGCCGTTTGCGGCTCTCAGGAGGCGGCGGTGTCGAGTTGTGTCCGCGACACGCGCGTCCCGGCTCGCGGGGAGCACGCAGCCCGCGTAGACCCGCATTCCCCTTCGCTCAGGTGGCGTTGACAGCGCTCGAGCACTCACGAACCGCTCGTGGTTGTGTTCGTGACGCGTCCAGCACGCCCCTCGCACACCGCCAACGTCGGTCGGATCTCGCACTTGAATGACGATCGACTCGTCCGGGACGCGTTCCTTGCGTTATGCTCCGGGGCCAGAAAGAGTGGACATCGATGGGTGACCGGATACTTCAGATCTCCGATGACTTTTGGAACATTCGCGGGTCGTTCAAGGTCGCGGGGCTCGTGGATGTGGGTACGCAGGCGTCACTCGTCAGGCGCGCCAACGGTCGATTTGTCTTTCTCGATTCCTATACGCTTTCGGGCGAGGTCGAGCGACAAGTCCGCGCGCTGACCAACGATGGGAAAGACGTCGAGGCCGTTCTGAACGTTCATCCGTTTCATACGGTTCACGTGAAGCGGATGCATGAGAGCTTTCCGGACGCCAGGCTCTATGGTACAGCGCGTCACGTGTCTCGGGCGCCGCAGCTCCCGTGGGAACAAGCACGCACCGAGGACACCGCGCTTCATGTAGTGTTTGCCGAAGATTTCGACTTCATGGTGCCACGTGGCGTCGATTTCATCTCTTCGAATGAGCACGTTCATTTCTCATCGGTGCTGGTGCTGCATCGCGCGTCAAAGACCATCCACGTGGACGACACCCTCAACTACGTTCGTCTGCCCAAGGCAGCGCGACGGCTGGGGCCCGCGGACGTGATGAGGTTTCACCCGACACTCGGAATGGCGCTCGAGAACCGCGCCGGTGCCGCGCGCGATTTTCGACGATGGGCCGAAGAGCTCGCCGAACGCTGGCACGAGGCCGAGAACCTTTGTGCCGCCCACACGGCCGCGCTCACCGGAAAGAAGAACCGTGGCGCTTCAATTCACGATCGTATCCTCGAGGCGCTGCAGAAAACGCGCCGAACCTTGAGGGCCCACGAACGGAAGTACGGATAGCTTCCCAGACCTCATTCGGCAACGATCTATGAGTCAGCACCGCAATGAAGCTCGGCGAATGCGCTTGCTCTTTGCAGGCGAAGCATCGCTCGTGTTCGTGATCGGAGCCGCCGCCCATTTTCTCTTCGACGCCATCGGAAGATGGCCACCGATTGGCTGGATCGCGCCGGTGAACGAATCGTTGTGGGAACACATCAAAATGGCGTTCTGGCCGGCACTGGCCCTCGATTGGCTTCTCGGCGTGAGGTTGCCGACCATCGAGCACAGGGTGGTTTGCACCGTCGCATCAGCTTCGATCTCAACCTTGCTCATCGTCCCGTTCTTTTACGGGTATACGAGCGTCCTCGGCCACCACTACCTGCTTGCCGACGTTGCCATCTTCGCCGCTGCGGTCTGTGCGGGACACTGGATCGCATACCGGGTCGCGATGGGCCCGGTCCCGACCAGTGCGTCGGTGACGGCAGCGGTCGCCCTTGCCGCCTTGCTGGGTGGCGCACTCGTCGTCTTCACCTATGCCCCGCCGCCAATGGAGGTCTTTCGAGATTCGCTTACGGGCGAGTTTGGCATCGGGTCGACATGAGGCAGGTTGTGAGATCACGAGCGCAGCGGTATCGTTTCCGCCTACATGCTCACGCTCTACGGAAACGCGTTCAGTCCTTTTTCACGCAAGGTACAGCTCGTGCTCGAGCACAAGGGAATCGACTACGAGATGGTCGACGGCCTCTCGCCTGCGAACCGCGACAGGCTCGCCGAGGTGAACAAGCGCCTCGAGGTGCCAGCAATCGACGACGACG
This sequence comes from Myxococcales bacterium, assembly GCA_020351445.1. Lineage (GTDB taxonomy): Bacteria > Myxococcota_A > Polyangia > Polyangiales > Houyiibacteriaceae > SG8-38. Next base: position 1,421,930 of record CP070713.1, on the reverse strand, counting down.
GTCTCATCGTCGTCAATTCCGCCGACATTGTTGCCTATCTCGAGCGTGTCTTTCCGGATCCGCACGTCTATCCTAGCGACCATGAGAGCTGGGTAAAGGCGCGCGCCTGGGAGCGTTGTTCCGATAGCGTCATCGATCCGATCCTGGTCGATATCAGCTACTGGGTGTGGGCGATCCGAGAAGACAAGATGCCCGACGGTCTCCTCGAAGCAGCACGCGCCGACCTAGCAGCCATCTACGACGCGCTCGACCGAGAGCTCGATGGTGGGGACTGGGTCTGCGGCGAGCTCTCGATCGCGGACATCGCGCTCTTTCCTCACCTCAGCGGCACACGACTCCTACAGGTTCCGTTCGAGGAGTCGCGCCATCCAAACCTACTCGAGTGGTACAAACGGTGCCGAGCCGTGAAGATCTTCGCGGACGATGTAGCGCGCACGAAAGCATACGTCGCAGAGCCGGCAGCCATGGACATCGAACGCGAGAAGATCTTCTGGCGGGGGGATCGAATCGAATGGATCCTCGCGCGCGGCTACCACGAATGGTTGGTCAAAGAGATCGAAGAGGGCCGCGTCATCTGGCCCAAGCTCGGCATCCCAGCGTAGTTTTAGACACGCAGGCGGGTTCGTGTTTTTAGAGCTGAAACGCGCCGTTTGACTGACGCGGGAATCGGGCGTTGTCATTCTGACCAGTCGTGCTTACGTGTGCATATGGCCTCGAAACTCGCTGAGTTGGAGAGGAGGTGAGAAGTAGTGGATTGGGGAATCGTAGTGTCAGTTTTGATGGCGAACCTCATCCTCATCCTTGCAGTGGCGCTAATAGGCGCGGTGCTGTTTGGATTCGCTGCTCGGGGCATCAAGAAGGAAATGAAAGCTGGCGGGACGCCTAAGTGCCCAATGCCAGGATGTCCTTTCCATGAGGATATTGAGAGCGCCATGAAGGCAGCCGAGAGTGAGGCACACGCGGACGAGGTGCGCCCGCGCGCAGCCTAACTCATCACACTTCGCTAATTTGAGAGCCAGGTCACCATCCTCGGCTGGTAGTCCTAGGGGCGGCGTACGTATTGGTTCACCAAGATCGCCGCGCCGATGAGGATCAGAATCAGCGGCCACGAAATGTCGATCGTCGTGAAACCGCCTAGTCCCACGAGAGTGAGGCCACCAGACCAGATCCAATCCCAGGTCGTCGGCTTGTAGGCGGACTCCGAACGCAGGTAGTAGAGATCGGAGAGTAGCCCGTATGCGCCCGCTCCTAGGAACACCCAGCTCCACGCATCGGCTCCGCCGACCTGTGGCAGCAGGTCCAGGCTGTCAGCCCCAAAAACCAACCCTGCCCAGATCAACGCGCCAGCCCACCAAAGGCCCTCTGCGCGTTTGCGAGCGTCTTTCGTGCTCTTTCTTCGTTCCAGCACCATGTTCTTTTGCTCTTGAGTCATTCTGTCTTCTTCCCTCCTTCAAAAAGGGGGCGGCACCAGTGTCCCATTCGCTGTGGCGCTCCGCGTTTTCGTGGCCAGTTTGCTGGATAGGGTACCACCGGTTATCCCCAACGGGAGTAGAGCCATGACGAGACGCATCGCGCTCTTATCGATCGTCGCTCTGGCGCTGCAGCTCATGGGCTGTAGTGCGTGGAAGCGCTTCGTCTACGAGGGTTTCGACCGCGACGAATGGCAGAAGCCGGACGAAGTGATCGCCCTTCTGGGCGTGGACGAGGGCGCGCAGGTCGCCGACGTGGGCGCCGGGGGTGGCTACTTCACCTTCAAGCTGGCCAGCGTGGTCGGCGACACGGGCCGGGTCTACGCGGTGGACGTGGACGACGACATGGTGGCCTACCTGAAAAAACGGGCGGAAGCGGATGGGGTGGTGAACATCGAGGTGATCCACGGCGAGTTCCACGATCCGCTGCTGCCCGATGGCCGCATCGACCTCGTCTTAACGAGCAACACTTACCACCATATCGAGCAGCGGAGCGACTACTTCGCGCGCCTGCTGGCGGACCTCGCGCCCGGGGGACGCGTCGCGATCCTGGAGCTGAACGACCACGGCTGGTTTCCGCGGACCTTCGGTCACACGACGCCCAAGCAGACGATCGTCGACGAGATGACCGCGGCTGGTTACCGACTGGTCGACGACTTCGACATCGTGGAGCGACAGAACTTCCTGGTCTTCACTCCATCCACGTAACGCGAAGGTTGTCGCTACCAGTGCCAGATCTGATCGTAGTCGGCGCAGAGTTTCCCGATGTTGGATCTTGAGATGGGCTCGAGGCCATCGACGAGGTCGGTGGGCTCGAGGCCGCGGTCGGCGGCGTCATCCGTAAGGACGTAGACCTTTGCGCCTTTGTCAATGAGGCGCTTCACGTCGTTGTCGAGACGCGGAGGGTGGGTTTGCTTTCGCTCGCCAAACTGAAGGCCCGACGCGTCTTGTCCCCTGACTCCGTAGTTGACCGCGTTGCCCCGAAGAAGGACGTCCACGTCGGCGCCTGCGCCTCTCATGGCGGTCGTGGTCCACAAAATCGTGTCGTCTTGCTCTTCGAGTGTTGCCCGGTACGCGCTTTCGACGATGTTCAAAACTTTGAGTGCCATGGGCGTCTCCTTACTTGGTGGGAATCACGAGGGTGTTGTCGGATGATTCGGCCCACTGCCACAAGTCGGCAGGGCTTCCGCGGCGCACGAAGTCCAGCGCCTCGTGCACGCCTCGTTCGTCGACACAGAGGCCGCAGTTGATCCAATCGAGCTTGCCGCCAGCGGCCTCTGCGGACGCGGCGATGGCCTCGATCCACACGTGTGGAAGGGGATGATCTTCTTCATCCGCATCGTGACCGTGAACGGCGTTTGGATGAGGAGATTGTTTCGTGAAGGGCAGGCCGACAGCACCTTCGTATGCAAACACGTTGACGTTGTAGCCTCGCTGAGCCGCGATGTTGATGAGTCGCAAAGCAGTGGTGCTGCGCGCGTTTTCGTAGGGCGGGTCCATCAGAGCAAACGTGATCGTCTTCTTGTCCGACATGGTTGCCTCCTAGTGCCAGATGACCTTGCTGCCGTTGGCTAGATGATCGACCACGATGTCGAGGGCGGAAGGCTGGATGCCCTCGGCCAACCGGTCCTCGGTGATACCTCGTTCACGCAATGAGAAATCGTCTGCGAGGACTTCGGCACCCCTCCGTGTGAGGCTCGTAAGGGGGGGAGAGGCGCCACTACGTCGCGCAGGCAAGACGCCATTCTGAACCAAGAAGAGCGTAACTTCGTTGCCCTCTCGAATCAGGCCGCTGGCCATCTCGTAGAAGTTCGCGACATCGTTCGAGTCGAACGGATCGCGAGATTCGATCAACAGATATTTCGCCATGGAAGTTCCTTTCGGAGGGAGGAGCGGGGATCATAGAGAACCCTCCCAAAGTCACCTAGTCCCGGAACGGGGGCACCGGTCGGGATGCGGTTTGGGTGTCGACCCTCCCAGTCGCTATCCTGAGGTCATGCGGTTTATTCTGTTTGTGTTCGGGTGCGCGGTGTTGGTGGGGTGCAATGGAGCCCAGTCGGCTAATCAGCCCACGGTGGGGAGCACTGAGGCCGCGCTCATCTCCTACGACGAAGCGATGCAAAGACCGGTGGCTAT
>CP070713.1:1415484-1418225 GCA_020351445.1 Myxococcales bacterium | reverse complement strand
GGGTCGCCCTCCAGCTCTGGCCCTTTGGTCAGGTCGGAAATCGCGCCCGCGCGTTCCCCCAGTTGCGAGAGCAAATCGTCGTCGCGGTCCTGGCGCTTGTCCTTGGGCTTCGCGAGGCCTTTTTCTTTGTTGCCCGTGGGCACCGCTTCCATCGGCTCCGAGTCCGGAGCCTCGGGCACCGGCGCGGTTTGCTCGGCCTCGGGGATCTCCTTGCTGGGCAACCTTCGAGGCTCCCTGCGCTTTCCGAGGCGCACGAACCGGGTCTCGATCACCTCGATCGGCGGAGGCGGCAGGTCGTCGACGCGTCCGCCGAAGAGCGCCTCCATCCCACCTAGCAAGAACGCGCTCAGGACGGCCAGTGCGGGAATCAAGACGAAAGCCGCCAGGGTAAAACCGATGCCCCCCGCGACCTCTGCCAGCGTTGGCTGCTCCGTCTCCAGAAGAGAGAGTGCCCGCCAGTCGCTCGTCTGGGCCATCGTCTATCTCGGCTTTCGTGTAAGCGGGTCGGTGACGAGCCCCATCTTGCCGATCCCAGCTTGGCGCACCAGCGCCAGGACCTGCGCCACCGCGCCGTACGGGACTTGCTCGTCCGCTTGCACGAACACCTCATCGACATCGCGAATCCGCTCGTCGTCGACGAGCCGCTGGCGGAGCACGTCGAGCGAGACCTCTTCATCGAAAAGAAAGATTCGTTGGTCGCGTTGCACCGTGATCAGCGGGTGCTCTTGGTCGATGTCCATTCGCGGCGCGTCCGCCTTCGGGAGGTCGACGTTGACGCCCGTCGTCAGCATCGGCGCCGCAACCATGAAGATGATCAGCAACACCAACATCACATCGACCAGCGGTGTGACGTTGATTTCGCTGAGCGCGCTACCCCGTCCCCCATCGCTTGAAAACGACATCGGCTATTCCACCAACAAGTGACGGCGAATGATATTCAGATAGTCGCTTGCAAATGCAGCCGTCTCACTGTCGACCACGCGAATACGCCGCACGAAGTAGTTGTAGGCCATCACAGCGGGAATCGCGGCTGCGAGGCCGAGTGCGGTCGCAATGAGCGCTTCGGCGATGCCCGGCGCAACGACGTCGAGCCCGGCGCTTTTCTCGCCGTGGATCGCGATGAACGAGTTCATGACGCCCCAGACGGTGCCAAAAAGCCCCACGAAAGGCGCGGTCGAAGCGGTGGTTGCCAAGAACGACACCTTGTTTTCGAGCCGCGTAAGCTCTGCGCTTTGCGCCCGCCTGAGCGCGCGCTCCACGTTCTCCACATCCCCTTTCGTGGGACGCCCAGTCCGCGCGATGCGCGCGAGCTCACGATATCCGGCGCGAAACACTGTCGCGATCGGAGATCGATCGTAACTCGCGGACTGCCCGTGGATGTCGTTCATCGCCTTGGCATTCCAATTGCGTGCCCGCTCCTCGGACCAGAACAGCTCGAGAAAGGCGCGACTCTGGTCGGTGACCTGCTTCAAACGGATCCCCTTGGCCCCGATGATGTACAGACACATCACCATCATGAACACGAGGATCAGCAGGACGAACTGCACGACCGGCGAAGCGCCGACCACGAGTTGCCAAGGACTGAGTTGTTGTGGTGCGCTCGCCTGAAGGAACACCGAAAGCATCAATGGCTACCCCCCACGAGCACACCCCCCAAATGAGTCAGTTCTCGGACCCGCTCACGTTGCGGTCGCGAGCCCAACCGGCTTCGTCGGTACCTGTCGCCATCTCCTCCCCCACGGAGGTGACGGAGATCTGGCCGCCGCCCATGCCGAGCGACGTCATGTATCCGCGCACCGACTGAGCACGGCGCTCACCAAGCGCGATGTTGTACTCCTCGGTGCCGCGCGGGTCGCATGCACCTGTCAGCAGAATGCGCACGTCCGGATTCTGGTTGCGGTAGCAGTCCACCGCCGATTGGATCGCCGAACGCGCGCTACCGTCGAGCTCGGACGAATCGAACTCGAAGTACACGGTCTCGAGCACACAGGGTTCTTCGACCGGCTCGACGTCGACTTCGGGTTCCGGCTCTGGGATCTCGGAACCAGCGGTTTCCTCCGGCTCCGGCTCCTCCGCGTCCTTCTTGCAGCCCATTGTCATGGCCGCGCAAAGCGTGAGGCACACCAATACGGTGAGAGATGAGTTGAGATGTCTCTTCATGGAGTTCCTTTTCCTTCCCCCTCTGAACTCAGAGAGCACGAGCGCCAGCATAGTCCCAGGGTAGTTACGCGCAATTTTTCTTGTACCTGCGCAGGGTTAAGCAGCGCACTTTTTCGACGTCTAAATATGCGAAGTCATTTGCCGGGGTCAAAGATGTCGCTAATTGTAAAGTCCGTGAAGCCGGTGATCCGCATGACCCCTCGAGCAATTCCCCTACTCGCGCTTGTGACAGCCCTGTCCGCCGGTTGCAACAGTAGATCGCCCCAAAATGAACCTACTGCGGCTGCCCCGGGGGCGACCCACGAGCATTCGACCGGCTCGGAGCACCCCTGTCCCGATCTCCACACGTACGCCCACCAGCTCGATGAACCGGAGCGAGACGAGTGGCAGAGGCCCGAGGAGGTCATCGAGCTCCTCGAGTGCCAGCCGGGGATGACCGCCGTCGACCTCGGAGCAGGAACAGGGTACTTCCTTCGCTATCTGTCGCAGGCGGTTGGCCCCGAAGGCCACGTGCTGGCTCTCGACGTTAGCCGCTCGTCGATAGATTCGCTGTCCTCGCGAATCGACAAAGAAGGGCTTCG
>CP070713.1:1406893-1415384 GCA_020351445.1 Myxococcales bacterium | reverse complement strand
GAGGCGCGGTCACGGGCTCGAGACGATCGTGACCTCCTCCGCTTTGCCATGACCGAACGATGGCATGTGCCCAGCCGTGCGTCAGCCGCTACAGCAAGGCAGATTCCTGCTTCGTGGACTGCCTCGGTGGCCCATGTGAGGAGCGGATCGACTGCCTCGGGCACCGTCGGTACGACCCGAACCACCAATGTGAGTAACGGAGTGTAGGCAACCTCACGCTCTAGATCTTTCCGGATTTCCGCACGTCTTTGAACGCATGAGCAGAAAACTCACGGGCACCCGTCCTCCGGATTTGCCAGAATCTTTGAGGAGGCGGGGACCACAGATGGAAGCAGGTAGCCACGATTCGCTCGCGGACCAGCTCTTGGAGCTGCACGGCATTCAAGAGGCGCGCGTTGCGGCCGAAGAAGAAGCAAGGTTTAGAGCGGCCGAAGAGGCGCGCCGCCGAGCGGAAGCCGCGGCACTGCGCCGGCGTGAAGAAGAGGAAGCGCGGCTGGCTGCCGAGCAAGAAGCCCGTTTGGCCGAAGAACGCGCGCGTCGCGAAGAGGAAGAACGCCGCCTTCGTGAAAGCAAAGAAGCCGAGCTCCGCGTTCAGCTCGAAGAACAGGCCAGGGCCCGCGCTGCCGAGCAGCAGCGCATGCTTGAGCACGAAAAGGAGATGGCGGCAATCACTGCCGTTGAGAAGGCCAAGATCCGCACCCGCCGCATGGTGACCGGCGGACTGGTGTTTGCGCTCTTGGGCGGTGCTGGCGGCTACGTCTTTGGCGTGAAGCCAGCCCTCGAGCGAAAGGCGCTCGAAGCGGAGCGAGCCCGGCAGGCGCAGCAGCTCGCCTTCGAAGAAAAAGAGCGCGCCAAACAGGAGCTGGTCGACGCACAGCGGCGTGCCGAAGAGGCCGAAGAAGATAAGCTCCGTTTCGAGCAGCAGCTCCAAGAGCGTGAGCAACGTCAGAAGGAGCGCGAACAGAGGCTGAAGGTTCGCCCGAAGCAACGCCCGAAGAAAAAGACCCGGGAATGCGCACCGGACGACCCGCTGTGCGGCATCAAGCTCGACTAACGGCTATTTCACGGTCACGACGAAGTCGCCCGGGTTTCCTAGCGGCGGGCCGGTCAGAACGTCGTCCCACTTGGTTTCGCCGAGCACATGGAGACGGCCAAAGCCAAGCACGTACGCGGCGAGCACTGGAACCGCTTCGGTCGTGTCGATGAAGCCCTCGCCGCAGCCGTCTTCTTCCGCGTCGCGTTCAAAGAGCTCGACGACATCGGGCGCGAGGTCATGGCAAATCGTGATGAAGCTGAAGTGGGCGCCCAGTGGCATTTCAACCCAAAAGTCGTCTGGGTCATCGATACCCGCCCACGCTGGCTCGGCGGACTCTTCCTGCGTCGTCGTCTGGTCGAGTCGCCCGCTCATCAGCATGGTTGGAATGCCCAGCTCTCCGAGCTCGCCTTCCGTAATCGCGCCCAAGGCCGGCGCTTGCGGCGCGAGGGCGACGATGCGTGGGTCACCGAACCCAGCACGGTATGCCGCTTCGACGTTCGGGTCTGCGAGCACGTCGCAAGGTTCGCTCATCATGCCGTCACAGGCCGAGTTGAGCTCGTCGAAGTCGACGTCAGCGCCGCCGCCGGTGAACGTCGTATAGCCGCCAAAGCTATGCCCAAAGAGGAACACCTTCGAAGCGTCCGCCTTCCCTTCAAGCTCGTCACCGCTCAATCCGAACTCGAACTCGTCGATGATCGCTGTGATGTCGTAGGGTCTGTCGAGCGCCGAGCGCGTGTAGGGATCGGGAGTCTGCAGGAGATCAAACGCCGTGTTGCCGGTGTGGTTCGGCGCGACGAGCACCCATCCATGCGACGCCATGAGCTCGCCGTATGGATACGCGAGCAAGCCTTCGCCGCCATTGCCGTGCGAGTAGATGACAAGCGGTAGATCTTCCTCGTCAGTCACCGGCGGCCCGTCGAACGCATAGACCGCGGGCAGATCGATGATACTGCCCACCGCGTACCGTGCGAGCCCCGCCCCGGAATGGCTTTGCGCCGGATACCACACCCGCAAGATGATCTCACGTGTTTCCATCGAAGCCGCTGCGCTGTAGGTGATCGCCATCTCACGATAGCCAACCTCGTGCGGTCCCTGCTTGAACAGCTCGTCCGCAGAAGCCGCCGTGCCCGAGCTCGAGTCGGTACTGCATCCGACGACGGAGGTGAAAAGCAAAGCAACCGCGCAAGCGGTCCGGCTAAATGAAGAAAGCGTGCGCATTTGGGTCACGGGATATTTCGATAGCATCGATCGCGCGAGTTGGGTACGACGAATCGATGACGCTTGCGGCTTCTGTTCGGCTGGCGTTAGCCTAGGAGGCCCCAGCAACCAAAAGGAGGTCCGCTATGGAAGCGACAGTGCTCACTATGAACGGAGGTGCAGCGACGATCTCTGGCGACCAACTCACCGAGCTGCAAACGGCATTGCGTGGTGATTTGCTTTTGCCGGAGTCAGATGGGTACGACGCCGCACGTACCCTATGGAACGCGATGATCGATCGCCGACCTGCGCTGATCGCACGCTGCGCGGGCGCGGCCGATGTCATCCGAGCGGTACGTTTCGCCGCCGACAACGAGTTGCTGCTAGCTGTACGCGGAGCCGGGCACAACATTGCAGGCAAAGGGGTATGCGAGGGCGGATTCTTGATCGATCTGTCGTCGCTCCGCTCCGTGCACGTGGACCCACAACGCAAAATCGCAACGGTAGATCCCGGCGCGACGTTGGGGGACCTCGACGACGAGACCCAAGTTTACGGGCTTGCCATACCCGTGGGCATCAATTCCACGACCGGCATTGCGGGCCTCACGTTAGGCGGCGGCTTTGGTTGGCTGAGTCGCAAGTACGGACTCACCGTCGACAATCTCCGTTCTGCAAACGTCGTGACGGCCAGCGGCGAGCTGGTGACTGCCAGCGAAGATGAAAACTCCGATCTCTTCTGGGGGATTCGCGGCGGCGGCGGAAACTTCGGAGTCGCCACTTCGTTTGAATTCGATTTGCAGGAATGCGGGCCCGAAGTGCTGTCCGGCCTTGTCGTGCACCCCTACTCTGCTGCTCCCGACGTCTTTCGGTACTATCGAGACTTCGCGGCGGATCTACCGGCAGACCTCAATGTATGGGTCGTCCTGCGAAAGGCTCCGCCTCTTCCGTTCTTGCCGGAGGAAGTCCACGGCACCGAAGTGCTCATCTTGGCTGCATTCTATTCGGGAGACATGGCGGAAGGAGAGCGCTTGCTGCAACCACTTCGTGACTTCGGCAACCCGATCGCCGACGTCATCGGGCCGCATCCGTTTACCGGGTGGCAAACCGCTTTTGATCCGCTCCTGACGCCCGGCGCACGCAACTACTGGAAGTCACACAACTTCATCGAGCTGCCGGACGGCCTGATCGACACCGCGCTCGACTACACGGGCCGACTGCCTTCCGACCAAACCGAGATCTTCTTTGGACGCCTCGGAGGTGCAGTGAACGAGATCGCGCCCGACGCGACCGCTTACCCCCATCGCGACGCCGAATACGTGATGAACGTCCATGCACGATGGGACAGTCCGGCCGACGACGACGATTGCATCGCGTGGTCGCGCAGCTACTTCAACGACACCGCACAGTACGCAACCGGCGGCGTCTACGTGAACTTCGTCCCGGACGGCGAGGCACCGATCGATGCCGCCTACGGCCCGAACTACGATCGACTCGTCGCGTTGAAGCGCAAGTACGATCCCGACAACCTGTTCCGCCTCAACCAGAACATCGCTCCCTAGGGCCGCTGCGATCTTTGGTTGAGAAACTTTGTGGTTTCGGGGGCTTAGGCGCCCGGAGAGTGTCCCCACTTGACACTTTCTAGGAGTTCGCTATAACTTGGAATATACGTTCCAGGAAAGGATGAAATCATGCCAGGCCCCCCCAAACAGTTTGACCGCGAAGAGGCGCTTTCCCGCGCGATCGAGGTTTTTTGGGAGCAGGGCTACCAGGGGACGAGCATCGAAGACCTGCTCGAGTCCATGGAGCTGAGCCGGTCGAGCATGTACGCGACTTTCGGCGACAAGAAAGCGCTCTTCCTAGAGGCGCTGCAGGTCTGGATCGATGAGCAGATCGCGGACTTCGTGGAGGCGCTGCGGGGCCCTGGCTCCCTCTCCGAGCGGATTCAGTGTGCATTTCAGCAGCGCCACGAGGCTCAAAAAGCGCTCGGAAACGCGGGGTGCTTGTTCGGCAACACCGTCGCGGAAGGTGGAATGCAAGACCCGGAGATGGCCCGCGTTCTCGAGAGCTTCGTGCGCCGTGGCGAGCGTATCCTCGTGTCGACCTTCGAGGAGGCGGTGCGCAGTCGGGAGCTGCCAAAGGGTACCGATGTGCAGGCGCTCGCGCTCTTCCTCATCACCCTCAGCCAAGGAGCGCTGCTCCTCGGCCAGGGCCGACCGAATCTGTTCGAGCGAATTGCACCCTCGATGATGCGGGTGCTGAGCTCGGGCGCCTTTGTCGAAAAGTGAGAACCCCCTGAACACACCACTGCATACCGCTACGCCATAATCTGGAACGATCGTTCCCAAAGGAAAGACCATGACTCACTCTAACACCAACCGACAATCCCAGCGCGCTTCAACATGGAACGATCGTTCCACATTTGCTCTCTATCGCTTCCGCTGGCCACTCGCCGCCCTGACGCTGGCGCTGGTCGTCGTCGCCCTGTCGGCGGGCGTTACCAGCCTGCGAGGGTTCTCCGATCGCGTCACCGCCCTCGACGAAACCCCGGCGGAAAGCTCCCCACCCCGCCTGTTCGATCCGCGCACCGACATCTGGTTCGACTCCGAGGACTCGGGGCTTCGCGCCTACTACGCGATCGAGGATCAGTTCATCGCAGAAGACCTAGTCAGCATCGCATTCGAAGAGCGCGACGAGGCATGGGGGGTATTCAGCGTCAAGTCTCTCTCGACAATCGCAGAGCTCAGCCACGCGATCGAACGCATCCCGAACGTGCGTAACGTGCGGAGCCTCACCACGAACCCATGGATCCGTTGGGGCCACATCAGCGCCGACGAGGAAGGGCTGCTGATCGGCGACCTCTTCGAGCGAGCGCCTGAAACCTACTCCGAAGAAGAACGCCTCGAGCGGATGATCGCGGTCTTGGGCGCACAAGGCGCCGCATCGGTCGTAGGCGAAGACTCAGTACGCGCCCTCATCGGACAGGACGCGAGCTTCTCCGACTACATCGGCGAGCCGCGTCTCACCGGTGCGGTGGTCAGCGAAGACGGACGTAGCGCCGCCTTATTGGTGCAAATCCTGAGACCGCGCGCGTCGCCGGAGCGGGTAGTCACAGCTTTTGCCGATGATCCGGCCGGCGGCGAAGTCGGGCCGACGATTCGGGTGATGGAAAAGCAGCGTGATGCGCTTGCCGCCATCGAAGAAGTGCTCACCGCTGAAGATCGCTACGAGTTCCATATTGCCGGACTGCCGTTGTTTGAGCGGGAGTTCCTGCGGGTCGGGCAGTCGGACATGGCGTTCGTTGGGCTGATGTTTGCCGTGATCGCTGTCGTGCTGTTGCTGATCTACCGGCGGGTCTCGGCGGTGGTCGTGCCGCTGCTCGTAGTATTCGCATCGGTCATCGGCATGATGGGAACGGTCTGGGCGGCAGGCGACCTCATCAACAATCTCACGGCGATCGCACCGGTGATGATCACGGCCATCGGCGTGGCCGACGCGGTGCACTTAGTCACAGCGTACTTCTTGATCCGGCATCGGCATCGCAGGCGCGACGAGCTCATTCGCGAAGTGCTTCGAAGCAATAGCCTGCCCGTCTTCTTGACCTCGATAACGACTTCCGTGGGCTTCTTTTCACTCGTGACGAGCGAGCTCCTTCCGATTCGGCAGCTCGGCTACACGGCCGGCATTGGGACGATCTTCGCCTACGTGCTTTCGATCACGACGGTGCCGGCGCTGCTGTCTCTGCTGCCTTTGCCAAAGAACAGAACCCGCGTTGCACCCGTTGATGCCGAGCCATCCAAGGCCGATGTCTTTCGGGCCCACCTAGCAGGCCGATGGTCACGTTGGATCTCAGCGCGTCGCATGGTGATCGCGGTGGCATCCACGGGTGTGGCCATCGTGACCGCGGTGGGTCTCGGGAAGCTGGAGATCGCCTCCGACATCCGGTTGATGTTCCCGCAGGACAACACGATCATCCGCGACCTTCATTGGACCGAGGCGCGGATCGGTGGCGGCAGCGACCTCGACATCGTCTTCTATGCGCCTGAAACCAACCCCGAACCGACTGACGAGGCGCACCGCGTAGCAGCGTCGGAACGCTTCTTGTCGCAGGTCGATGCGTTTCAGCGTCGCGTCGAAGAGGAAGCACGCCAGGCGGACTCCCCACTTTGGGTCCTGACGAACTTCGATAGTGCCCTCGCGGTGCTGCGAAAGATTCACCAAGTCCAGAACCACAACGCCGCTGCGGATTACCGAGTTCCGGCCGAGCACGACATCCCGGAAGAGGCGCGCCGGCCCAAACAGCTCTACGACGATGTGCTCGAAGAGACGATCACGATTCCGGGTCAGGACGCCTCCACGCTGATCGCGCAGTACTACATCCAGTACGAAAACGGGGCCAAGCCGAGTGAGAACTTGAGCTCCCTCGTATCCGCCGACCGTCGCGGTTTCCGGATCGCCGCGCGTACGAGGACTGCGCCTTCGAGCACCCTACTCGCGGCTTTCGCGCGCCTTCGAGAGATTCTCGCGACCGAGTTTCCCGAGCTTGCCGGGTCGCCCGAAGAGCTTGCGCGCGGAGACGCTCTCACGTCCGTGATGTTCTCCGGCAAGCAGTACCTCTTCACCAACATGTTTCGGCGCTTCTCCAACACGCTCATCGTGTCGTTGGCGCTGGCGCTGAGTGTAATCACCGCACTGATCGGGCTCGTGTTTCGCTCCGCCCGAATCGCAGCAGTCAGCTTGATCCCGAACGTGCTCCCCCTGCTGATTCCGCTCGGCGCCATGGGGCTACTCGACATCCCGCTCGACGGCCCGGCCGTGCTCGTCGTCACGGTGGCCTTGGGGGTTTGTGTCGACGACGCGATTCACTTCCTCACGAAGTACACCAAGAACCGGAAGAGGGGCTTGGGGGTCGTCGAGTCCTTCCAAGCCACTTTCGAACAAGTCGGGGCAGCGCTCACGTGGACCACCGTGATCCTCACGTTGGGCTTCACCGTCCTCGCGTTCAGCAATTTCCGGCCGAACATGCTGATCGGCGTCCTCGGCGCAACGATGATCGCACTCGCCTGGGTCGCCGACCTTCTCGTGATGCCCGCGTTCCTTTCGCTCTTGGAGAACGAGCGCGAGCCCGTTCGAACAACCGCCACCGATTTGGCCGGGGTCCCTGCCGAATGATCGCGCAGGGCTGCCGCGCTGAACCTCAAACCCACGGAGAAATGAAAATGAACAAGACACCCAAGACCAAGACCGCGATGGCCCTTGTCGCCATGGCGTACACCATCACTCTGACCACGTCGGCGCATGCCGACAACACCTCGGGCGTTCCAATCCCGGCGGAGCCCACGTTCCCGACAAGCGACCCAGCCACGCGAGGGCATGCGATTGCCACGCATGCGGATGCCTACGACAGCGGCTGGATCGACCAATACACGCAGGCGCGCATGACCCTTATCGATGCGCGCGGCGAAAGAGTCGTGCGCGACACGCGGGGGATGACCCTCGAGGGAGGCGCGGGCGACAAAGCGCTGGTTCGGTTCATGAGCCCCGCTGACATTCGGGGCGTCGCCGCACTGATCCATGAGCACCCGCAAGCCACCGACGACACGTGGCTCTACCTGCCTGCCACTCGGCGCGTCCGCCGGATTGCAGGAGCGAACCGGACCGCCAGCTTTCAAGGCACCGAGTTCACCTACGAAGACCTCTCGAGCTTAATCGTCGAGCGGTACGACTGGCGGTTCCTTCGAGAGACCACGATCACGGTCGATGGAAAAGAAGAGGCGGTCTACGAGCTCGAAGCGCGTCCGAACTACCAGGACACGGGCTACAGCAAGCTCGTTCTCACGGTCAACCGCAACAACTTCCGAACGAGCCGCGTCGAGTTCTTCGACAAGACCGGCGAGCGCTTGAAGACCCTCACCGCTTCGAAGTGGAAGGTCTACCACGGTCGCTTCCACCGGCCGCTCGAGCTCGACATGCAAAACCACCAGACGGGCAAGCGCACGGTGATCGAAGCCTCCGCGTACTTCGTGAACCTCTCGCTCTACCAGCGGCGTGATGGCAGCGCCCGAAGCAACCTCAACGACGACCAGTTCACGCGGCGAGCGCTCGAGGACGGCTGATGTCGAAATCGTCGCTCATCGTGCTCGCGAGTCTATTGTACTCCGGGTCTGCCGCAGCCGCGATGGGCGCCGATTCGGTAGACGACTTGGACGCGCTCGACACCCTCGATGAGCTCGATGGCGCGGGTGGTGGAGACGGGGGTCA
>CP070713.1:1403193-1406793 GCA_020351445.1 Myxococcales bacterium | reverse complement strand
TACCAAGAAAGTCGTCGATGTCGAAAAGTACTACAACACGGAGCGTCTCCGCCCGAAGTACAAGTCCTTCGGCGAGCTACCGCTTTTCATCATGACGAGCGACGCGTAGTCTGCGAGGGAACCATGAGCACCTACATTTTCCACCCGGACGATCTACAACGAATCGTGAAGATGCATCTCGATGCGCCGCTCAGTGAGCGTTTCGATCGCATCGCGGAAACCCTACAAGCCGTCTACGGAGAGCACGTGCATCGGCAACCGGAGTGGATCTGGAGCAATGCCGGAGGAATCATGTGCTCGATGAACGTGCTGCACACCTCCCCGAAGGAGTACTTGCTCTTCTGCGGAACGGCCGTCGGGACCGAGGGGCACAGCGGCCGTCATCGGGCCGAGCTCTACGATGTCGTCATCAACGGAGAGCTCCAAACCTTCAAGCCCGATCAGTTCCAGGCGAACACGCTCAGACCGGGCGACATGGCGTACCTGCCCCGTCGCACGACCAACGGAAGCCACCTCGGCCAGGAGTGCTGGCTTCTCGAGTACGGACGCGGGAATATTCCTTCACTCTTCCCGTTTGCTCTGGGAGACACGATCTTCAGCACTCAAGATCTCACCGACGTCCGCAAGACCATGGCGCATTCGACCAAGCTCATGTGGTCCGAAGCGAAGATCGCCTTGCGGCGGAGGTTGCGCCGCGAGGCTCCCGCCGCCCCACGCCTCGACCTGATCTCGGACCGGGCGCGGGAAAGCGCCGAGTACCCCAAGGTCGCCCCAGACTCCAACTGACGACCGCGACATGGCCTCCAGCTACCGACGCCTACGTGCACGCGCGCTCAAGGCGATGTTCAAGGCTCACGCTGCGATCTACGAGCGCAGTGATGGTCGGATCGGTGGTTGGCTGGGGTTGCCGACGCTGCTGTTGTCCGTGACCGGACGCAAGTCGGGTAAGATCTACTCGACGCCCCTCGCGTACTTTCAAGATGGGGACAGCTACGTCGTTGTCGGCTCCGATGGCGCAGCAAAGCACGACCCCCAGTGGTGGAAGAACCTGCAGGTGGATCCCATGGGCGCGATCCGCGTGGGCCGGCAGAAGCTCAATGTGAAGGCCACCCTCGCAACCGGAGCCGAACGCGAACGCCTGTGGGAAATCGGAAAGACCATCAACCCCATGTGGTCGAAGTACCAGACCCGAACCGAACGGGAGCTTCCGGTGGTAGTTCTGAGGCCTCGCAAAGCCGACGCGTAGCGTCGTCCAGACGGTGTGGTCGCGCTCGACCCCGAGAAGATGGTGTTTGAGTCGTAGGGGACAGCCGCGAAAAGGCTGCGTCTGGTCCCTGAAAACGCAGAATCTTCCGTGATCGTTTTCGGAAAAGCTCAATGCAAACGCGTCGGATCGCGTTGGCACGCTCCGTGCATTGATCCGGACCGAGGTTTGACTTATGCGACGCGGCTCCCTTTTGCATCTCAGTTTGCTGCTTCTCGGTGGCTGCCACGTCGAACCGCTAGATTTCTCCTCGTGGGAGTTCTTCGACGCGTCACAAAGCATTCGGACGAGCGGTGACGCGCGGGATGCGCGCGCCGAAATGATTGAGTTTGTGTTTGGAGGTCCGATGCCCACTCGTCTCCCGGACGACGTCCGGCCGACCGTGGATGCAGCTTTCCCGTGGAATGACATCGAGCAGATCACGGTTGACACCGACGATCTCACCTCCTTTGCCTACCTGATCCACCCGAGCTCCTGGAATGGAGTGCTTGCGATCTATCATCAGGGCCACCAAGGAGACTTTCGCTCCTTCGGGCAGGACACGATTGTCGGATTGCTGGAGGCGGGTCACCAAGTGCTTGCCTTCTCAATGCCGATGAGGGGGATGAACACGCACCCGTTTGAGACCTCTGAGCACAGTGAGCTTCGTACACGGGAGTATCCCCTTCAATACTTCGCCGATCCGGTGATGGTCGCGCTCAACTGGGCCGACGCGACTTATTCGTACCCTCGTCGGTTCATGGTGGGACTCTCCGGTGGAGGATGGACCACGGTTCTCGTCGCGGCCATCGACGAGCGCATCGATGCCAGCTATCCCGTGGCGGCCTCCTGGCCCCACTACCTGCGCGACAGGTTTGGCTTTTTCGGCGACTACGAGGAACGAATCACGCCGAACTACCTCGAGCTCTACCTGATGGCAACGCACCCAGGTAGAGAGCAAGTTCAGGTGTTCAACGAGTTCGACTCGTGTTGTTTCGGCGGACTGTATTCATACGACTACTTCGCGTATACGTCATACCGTGCCAACGAGTGGGCTGGACGCTTCCAGATCCTCATGGACCATGGCGAGATGGAACATATCATCTCGGAGTACACACTCGGGCAAATCCTCGAGCTGGAGCGCGTGGGTCCCGTCCGCTAAAAGACGAACATCGAGCGTGCGGGGTCCCAGCGAACGGCTCGCGATTCTTCGTATGCGATCCGATCGTTGAGGCCGCGGATCTTCCCTTTTCTCACGCCCAGCATGATCGCCGTGACGAGCACGCCCGTGACGCCGCCGATGAGTATTGGATAGCCGACGCCGAGCAGCACCTGTCCGGTGGAAGTGCATCGCAGGTCGTCAAAGCTGGCCGAGGAGGTGATCCTCACGCACTCCCGCACAAGCGCAGGTGCCACGAGGGCAATGCCAACCGCCGCCACCGCCGAGGTGCTGATCAACGCAGTCCGCGATCGCTTCGCCAGATACTCGAGCTCGTTCCTACGGTACTCGTCATAGCTGAGCTGCTCGCGAGGCGCCGCTAGCTCTTTCGCCGTATCCCCCGCGCCCTCTTGAGCACTCGCATCACCGACCGATGCGACCACCACGAACACCAAAGCAGAAATTCCCAAGGCTAAGTGTCGCATGTTCCCTTCTCCTGCTGCTGTTGTGGCGGCTATCCTCCGGCCACTGCGGGAATGATCGAAATGACGGTGCCATCCCCGACCGGAGTATTCAGCCCGTCCATGAATCGGGCGCTGGTCGCGCCGACGAATAGATTGACAAAAGGCCGGATATCACCCTCCGGCGTGAGGATGCGCGCGGACAAACCCGGGTAGCGCTGCTCGATCACCGACAGCGCATGCCCTAGCGTGTCGGCATCCACAGTGATCTCGGCGGCCCCGTTGGTAAACGGCCGCAAGCCGGTAGGAATACGCACGGTTACTCGATTCAATCGCCGTCCCTTGTTGCGTGAGTTGTGGGTCAACGTTCTATCACGGCCACCACCGGCTGATCGACGGTGCGCATCGAAGCCAGGATGACTCTGTCGAAACGACCGGTCTCGATCAGCGCAATGCGGGCCGCCTGACGCGCCAGTCCTTCCTTGTCCGCATCATCAACCATGTTGATGACGGGTACCACCGCGCACCCCGCCGAACCCCTGAGTAGGCCCGCATCGCTGGCCAGCAGGCGCGCCAAGTGCTGCGGCTCCACCACCGCACCGGTCTGCAATCCCGTCACGGCACTGATGTGTTCTAAGCGATGTCCGATCTCGTGCGACAATGGCCTGCCCAATGCCCGCGCAGATAACACACATATCAGTGTGCTGCAGTCGGGCGGTAGCACCGGTTCACCCTCT
>CP070713.1:1397793-1403093 GCA_020351445.1 Myxococcales bacterium | reverse complement strand
GAAGCAGCGCCGCATGCGGGTACACCTTCGTCAAGGGCAAGACGTACCTGGTCTACGCCGTGAGTGACGACGCCGACCCCATGCGGGTGAGCCTTTGCAGCCGTACTGCGCCGATCGAGGATGCGAAAGAGGACCTCGACTTCCTCGGGAAGCCTTCGCATCGGTACGATGATCAGAGCGGGCGCGGCCACAGCAAGAAAGGCAACTGCAGTGCCTCTCTCGGAACCGCTGACAGCACTGACTTCGGATGGATGGTACTGTTGCTGGCAGGCGCCACGCTCACGGCACGGCGCCTCGCGTGAATCCGAACGAAAGACCGAGCTTGCCGCCCATCGTACGCCTCTCTCTCTTCCTCTCTCTTGGTGTCCTGATGGCCTTGGTCTTCGGCTGCAGCACCACGCCGGACAAGCCCTCGCTCATGGCCAACATGGCGAAGGAGGAGATCACCGTCTATCAGCTCCGCGCGATGGACTACGAGTATGCCTCGCAATTCGCACAACTCGTATCGGCACGCGTCTCGGAGATCGTTACCGAGACCGACGACCCGAGCGTCCGAGAACGCGCGTTTCAGTGGCGGATGTGGGCCATGCCCCAGGCGCGTGCCGCAGCGTTCGACCAAGACCCATTTGCCGGCGCGATAGAGCTCTGGATCCTTGCTCGACAGCAGCATCAGTACTTCACCGTGGGAAACGGCAAGGCTTGGTTCGGCAACCACCAGGAACCCGCGCTCGAAACGACACGGTACCTCGAGCAGGAAGCAGAACTGCTCTTGTCAAGCGTCATCACCCCAGACGAAGTGGACTCCATGAGGGAGACGGGGCGCGAATGGGTCGAGCGCCATCCGATCGAGGGTCAACTGTTCGTCCGGCCCACGGCCCGGGCGGATCTCGCGTCTCTGGTTTCCGAGGACAAACATGGGGGCCTCAAGGCCGTTGGAAGCATGGAGGAGACGCTGCGCGATCTAAGCGATCGGATCACCATTCTCAGCGTGCAAGCACCCGTGGAGGCTCGCTGGCAGGCGGAGTACCTGGTGGAGTCGCTGTTCGAGGAGCGCGTACACGATCGCATCGATTCGATGGTCGGTTCGATGAGCGAGATGGCAGACTTCCTCGACACCTTCGAAGGGACGCTATCCGCGCAAACCTCGGCGCTTTTGAAAGGGATCGAAAACGAGCGCATCACGGTTTTCAATGCGGTCGAGGACGAGCGTGAGGCGGTTGTGGCGGCCATCGAGAACGAGCGCGAATCGATCTTGAACAAGCTGGACTCACAGCTCGCTACCGCCACGGCCGAGCTGGATGCGGTCGGCCGGGGCTTGATCGATCACTTCTTCGTTCGTCTGATCGAAGTTCTCGCGATTATGGGCGTGGCCGTGTTCCTGATGGTGCTGTTGGTGCTGTTCGTGCTCCGAAGGCGCGGCGCAGGAACGATTGACCACAACCCGCCAAAGGAATAAATCCGTCATATGGATGTGGTTTCCTTCCAAGAGACGGCAGAGAAGTACTCGGTCATTTTCCTCGATGCGTATGGGGTTCTGAAGAGCTCTACAGGGCTGATCGACGGCGCGTTGGAGACGGTCGCCTCCTTGATCGACTCGGGCAAAGAGGTGTTCGTGGTCACGAACGACTCTTCTCGCTCGCCCGAGGCGATGGCCGAGCGGTACGCCCAACAGGCTGGTGGCGAGCTCTTGCCCCCCGAACGCTACATCTCCTCGGGGCTGCTCGCGGCCGAGTATCTCGAGAAGCAGATCCCGTACGGCAAAGTCGCCTATCTCGGCAAGCCGGAGTCCGCCCACTACATCGAAATCGCGGGGAAGATCCCGGTTCCGATTTCCGACTGCACACCCAAGGACAACCCCGTCGCCATCGTCCTGCTCGACGACGAGGGCTTCGATTGGTTCCGCGACGTGAATGCAACGCTCAACTTGATCCGACGCGTGAACGCGCCGGTCGTCGTCGCGAACGCCGACATCACCTACCCCATGCGCGGCAACGAGATCGCCATCGCGGTGGGAAGCCTCGGGGGCCTCCTCTCGGATATCACCGAAAAGACGTTCGTCCGTTTCGGCAAGCCCGACTCGATGATGTTCGCCTACGCCCTAGCCCGAGCCCGCGAGCAGCTGCCCGAGGTCAGCAAACGCGATGTCTTATTCGTGGGCGACACCCTCCGCACCGACATCATCGGCGCCAACACCTACGGCTTCGACACCACGTTGGTCCTGTCCGGCAACATCCTGCCAGAACAAGCCGACCTCATGATCCGAGCCTCAGGCATCATCCCCACCTTCATCAGCGAGTCGATCGCGACGTAGGCACGACGCCAAACCGCTGACCGCTGACCGCCTACCGCCGTCCGGTTTGCGGTTCGCGGTTCGCGGTTCGCGGTTCGCGGCGGGGCTACGCCCCTACAGCACCTCTAGGAGGGGTTCGAAGTCTACTAGTTCCAAGTTTGGCAAGTACTCTTCGACCGCTTCGTGTTGGAGGCGGTGGCAAATGTCGGGCTGGAAGAAGTGCTCTCCCACTCGGAGCACATAGTTCAGGATGAAGAAGCGGTAGGCCTCTTTGAGGAAGAGGAGCTCCTCCTTCGTGAGGCGGTGGACCTCGTGGTAGGCGTGCAGGAACTTCATGAAGCGCTTGTCGAAGAGCGGGTCGACGGTGTAGCTGAAAGCCGTTTTGTCGCCCTCTGCTCGGACGACGCGTGCGCAGAAGTAGAGGTCGAGCGTTCGGGGCTCGATGCGGAACCAGTCGTAGTCCCAGCGGGAGAAGAACTTGAACCCCTCGCCGTCCATCCCGACCGAGAAGTTCCCGATGTTCCAGTCGATCAGGACCGGGATCTTGGTCCACTCGTGGTAGCCGAGGTCATCGGCGTTCCCGAGGAACGCGTCGCAGTGCGCCCGAACGAAGCTGATCGACGAGCCCATGAAGCCACGCTCGCGGCGCCACTCCGAGCTCCCGATCGCATCGTGGAGGCTCGCCACGTCAGCACCGAGCGACTGCCAAGTTGGTTTCACGCGGTCCGAAATCTCCTCGCATGCCCGATGGAACAGGCCCATTTCCTGGCCGAACGCCTCGATCTGACCGTCGCTGAGGACTTTGGGGAGGAAATCGTAGAAGGGCTGTTGGTCGTAAAAGACGACCCACTCGTCTTTGTCGCGGTACGTGAAAACCTCGCCGTTCTTGAGGAGCACCGGCGCGAGGAATGACGCATAGCGGGTCCCGCGGAGTCGGTGAATCCATTCGTGGATTCGGTAGTGGTCCTGGCGAAAGTGCACGTATGAACCGTAGCTCGAGCGTTTGGCCACGATGGCGTGCCCGTCGTCGAGGACGAGCAGGTACACCGAGTTGGTCGACACGTTGGCGCTGACTTCGCGCACCTCGACCACCTCTCGGTAATCCCCGTAGGCATCCCAAGCCGCACTCACGATGGGTGGAGCGGTCGACTCAATCACGTGTGGATGAGAGCTTCTCACGCCTGCGCGGCGTAGAGGTCCATGATGTCGTGCAGAAGCTTGACCGCGTCCACATTGGAACGCTGGAAGGCGTTGCGGCCGACGATCGAGCCGTAGCCGCCGCCCTTGGCGATCTCGGCGATCTCTTCGAGGACCGCCTCGGTGCCCTTTGCCGCGCCACCGGAGAAAATGACGATGCGCTTACCGTTGAAGGCCGCCTGCACGACGTGCTGGATGCGCTCGGCCAATGTCCCGATAGGGATGTTCTCGTAGCTCTTCCTGGCCGCATCCTGGAAGACCACTTCGGTTGGCGGCTTCACTTTTACGACGTGCGCGCCGAGTTGGCAGGCGATCTGCGCAGCATAAGCCACGACATCGACAGCGGTCTCGCCCTCCTTGGACAAACCACTACCACGCGGGTACGACCACACGATGGTCGGTAGACCAACGGCGCGCGCATCGTTGATGAGGTCGCGAAGGTCTTGGTACATCTGGTTGCGAAGGCCGCTACCCGGGTAGATGGTGTAGCCGATCGCCGCGCAACCGAGACGAAGCGCATCGTCAACTGCCGAGGTGAGCGCAGAGCACGGGGCATCCGGCCCACCGAGCGAATCACTGTTGTTGACCTTCAGGATCAACGGGAGCCGGCCGGCATACTCCCGCGCGATCGACTCGATGAAGCCGAGCGGCGCCGCGTAGCCGTTGCAACCGGCCTCGACCGCCAGCCCTGGATGATAGGCCGGGTCGTACCCTGGAGGGTTCGGCGCAAAGGAGCGCGCGGGCCCGTGCTCGAAGCCTTGGTCCACTGGCAGGATCACGATCTTGCCCGTGCCGGCGAGCCGCCCGGTGTTCATCAGCCGCCGCAGGTTTCCGACGATGCCTGGGTTTTCCCCCGCGTAGTTGGCGAGGATCTTTTCGACTCGTTCGCTCATGCCCGTATCCTCCGTTTCTCGGCAACGACCTTAGCTCACAGAACGGGGCCGGTCATGCGATTCCGAAGGTCATCTAGACGCAGTTCTGGCTCGAAAGAAGGGGGGTGTCCCCTTTTTCCGGCGCATCCGTGATTAACCCTTTTAAAAAGGGGACTGTCCCCTTTTTCACGCTCGGGCGGATTGGGTGGGGGGCGGGGGCTCGGTGTAGAAGGCGGCGATTTCGGCTGCGTACTTCTCGTTGACGATGTTGCGTTTGACCTTGAGGGTTGGGGTGAGCTCGCCGCCGTCGACGCTGAAGACGGTCGGGAGGATCCGAATCTTCTTGATCGTCTGGTAGCGTGCGACCTTGGAGTTGCAGACTTCTTGCATCTCCTCCTCGATGTAGCGCTTCACATCTGGGTTCCGGGCCGCGGTTGTCACGTCGCTCAGGCCGGAAATTTGAGAGGCCACCTCGAGCTCGGGTAGCGCTTCGGGGTCGAGCACGATCAAGGCTGATAGGTACGGTTGCCTGTCGCCGACCACCACGGCCTGTCCGACGCCAGGGATCGATTGCAGGTAGCCCTCCATTTCAGCGGGCGCAACGTTCTTGCCGGCGGCCGTAATGAGAAGGTCCTTCTTGCGGCCGGTGATCGAGATGTACCCGTCCTCGTCGATGGCGCCGAGGTCGCCAGTGTGCATCCAGTCGTCGTGGTCTTCGTAGAGCTCGGCGCTCTTCTCGGGCAGGCGCAAATAACCCTTCACCATATTGATGCCCTTGAGCAAGATCTCCCCGTCGTCGGCGATCTTCGCTTCAACACCCGGGAGGGGCTTGCCGATGGTACCGAACCTCAGCTTTCCGTACGGCTGCACGGATGCAAAGGCGGTGGTCTCGGTCATCCCGTAGCCCTCATGAATCGGAAGACCGATCGACGCGAAGAACT
>CP070713.1:1394637-1397693 GCA_020351445.1 Myxococcales bacterium | reverse complement strand
GCGCGCTCGAGCGCCTCGTCGTACTCGCGTTGGCAACGATCGAGGCGCTCCTCGTATCGCTCGAGTGAGTCGAGCTCCGCGGCGGCTTGGTCACGATAGGCCAGAATCTCGTGACGCGCCTCGCCGTACTTACGCTTGATTCGGGAGAGACGATCGAGCTGATCCTCGAGCGCGGCAAGCCGCGCCGGATCGAACGAGAGGTTTCGCGCATAGCGGCCGAGCTCGGACGCTGCGTCCTCCAGCTGTACGAGCGCTTCACGGACCTGCCCCGCCATGGGCTCGAGGATTGGATCAAAACCCGATGCGTGCTCTACCGACGACGCGATGCGTGACAGCGATCCGCAGATCGAGTCGTCGTCCGCGTAGAGTTGAGCTTCCGCTTCTCCCGCAGCCGAGCCGAGCTTCTCGGCATGTCGAAGCCGTTCGCGTTCGACCGAAAGATCTTCTTCGCTTTCGATCACATCCCGGAGCTCATCGATCTCGCTCACTTGAAAACGAAGAAGGTCTTCCCGATCCACTCTGCCGCGCTCTTCAGTGACGACTTCCTCGAGCCGCGCCGCCGCCTCGACGAGCGCCGCATGCGCCTGCTCCACGTTTCCGACGAGCCCCGAGTGGTTCGCGAATGCATCGAGATAGGTCAGATGATGTCGCGGATCGGCCAGCGAGTGGTACTCGTGCTGCGACGAGATGTCGGCGAGCCCTTTGGTGACCTCCTTGAGCTGGGCGAGCGTGGCGAGCCGCCCATTGATATAGGCCCGTGTGCGGCCGGTCGCGCTCACGACTCTACGGATCAAGAGCTCTCCGTCGGTCTCTACGCCCTGCTCGCGCAAGGCGCTCAGCACTTCGGGCTCGTCGCGCAGCTCGAACAGCGCCTCCACTTCAGCGGCCTCGGCGTCCGTGCGTACCACGTCGGGCCGCCCTCGTGCCCCGAGCACCAGCTGGAGTGCGTCCACCAGGATCGACTTCCCTGCGCCTGTTTCACCCGTGACGATGTTGAGCCCCGTGTCGAGCTCGACTTCGAGTGCTTCGATGATGGCGAAGCTCCGGACGCGCAGGCACGTCAGCACGGCGGAAGCTCTAGCACAGGCGTTGCGTCAGCGCTGCACAAGCGCTAGCAATCGTGGCGAATGGCCTCGTCATCGGAAATTCGGGAATCGTTCCTGCGGTTCTTTGCAGAGCGCGAGCACGAAAGGGTCACGTCCGGTCCGCTGGTCCCCCCCAACGACCCGACACTCATGTTCGCCAACGCGGGCATGGTGCAGTTCAAAGACGTCTTCACGGGCAAGGAACATCGGCCGTATTCGCGAGCAACCTCGTCGCAGAAGTGCATCCGGATCAGCGGCAAGCACAATGACCTCGAGAACGTCGGCGTCACCGCTCGGCACCACACCTTCTTCGAGATGCTCGGGAACTTTTCGTTTGGTGACTACTTCAAGCGCGACGCGATCGTGTTTGCCTGGGACTACTTCATCGACACCCTCGCACTCGATCCGGAGCGCATCGTCGTCACTGTCTTTGGAGGCGAAGAAGGGCTGGCACCGGCTGACGACGAAGCCGCGGCGATTTGGAAAGACGTCACCGGCTTCCCGAATGAGCGCATCATCCGCTGCGGCGCCAAGGAAAACTTCTGGCAGATGGGAGACACGGGTCCCTGCGGACCCTGCTCCGAGATCCACTACTGCCTCGGCCTCGACGACATCGACCCACGCACGTTTGGCGAAGAGCCGGCCGCCGACGGCCGAGGCTGGTTCGAGCTCTGGAACCTCGTGTTCATGCAGTTCGAGCGCCACGCTGGCGGTAAAATGGACTCGCTGCCCGCGCCCTCGATCGACACCGGTGCCGGCCTCGAGCGCATCGCCGTCGTCAAACAAGGCGTCCTCAGCAACTACGACACCGACCTGTTGCGGCCGGTTGTCGACTTGGCCGCGGAGATTTCGGGCAAGCGCTATCAGGCAAGCCAGTCAGACGACGACATCAGCATGCGGGTCATCGCGGATCACGCCCGAACTACTGCGTTCTTGATCTCCGAGGGCGTGTTCCCCGACAAAGACGGGCGTTCCTACGTCCTTCGCCGCGTGATGCGGCGGGCGATTCGCCACGGACACCGCCTCGGCATTGGCGAGCCCTTTTTGCACCACTGCGCGCTCCGCGTCGTCGACAATATGGGCGACGTCTACCCTCAGCTCGCGGAGCGCCGCGCGATCATCGAGGACATCACCCTCCAAGAGGAAGAGCGCTTCCGGCGCACGATGGATCGCGGACTTCAGCTGATCGCCGACAATGACGAGTGGGTAGAGCGCGATGGCGCTCGTTCGCTTCCCGGCAAGGTCGCGTTTCGCCTCTACGACACCTACGGGTTTCCTATCGGTCTTCAAGAGGTCATCGGTCAGGAGCAGGGCTTCGAGATCGATCAAGAGGGCTTCGAGGAAGAGCTCGAGCAAGCCCGGGTGCGCAGCCAAGGCTCGAAGGTCGGTAGCACCGCCGTCGCTGAGGTGTACCCCGCGCTCGCGCAAGAGGTCGGAGCGGTCGAGTTCGTCGGCTACGACGGCGAGACCGCTCAGAGCGAGATCCTCGCGTTGGTTTCGGATGGCCGTCGCATGGAGGAGCTTGGCTTGGGTGAAGCCGGCGAGATCATCACCGGCGCCACGCCGTTCTATCCGGAGCAGGGCGGCCAGGTGGGCGACCGGGGCGTCATCGAGGTCAAAGGCGCGCGATTCGAAGTGGAGGATACGCAAAAGCCCGTGGACGGCTTGATCGTGCATCGTGGCAAGGTCGCGTCGGGCTCGTTCAAACCCGGTGGGAAGGTCGGTCTCCGCGTCGATCACGAGCTTCGGAGCGCCATCCGCCGCAACCACAGCGCGACGCATCTCTTGCACTGGGCGCTGCGTCAGGTCGTCGGGGAAACCGCTGCCCAGAAGGGCTCGCTCGTCGGCCCGGATCGTCTCCGATTCGACTACAGCGGAACCCGCCCCCTCGAAGTCGCCGAGATCGAAGAGATCGAAAACCTCGTCAACGCTCGCGTGCTCGAAAATACCGGCATCACCACCGAGGCGCTT
>CP070713.1:1391875-1394537 GCA_020351445.1 Myxococcales bacterium | reverse complement strand
GCGGGTTTGGATGTCACGCTCACCGGGGGTGCGGTGGTGGCGAACGTCTACACGGGCGCTGCGCTCTGGTACAACCCCGCAGGCCTGGCGCGCATCGACAAGCCGTCCCTCGAGCTCACCGGGGTCACGCTCAATATCCAAGTCATCAAGAATCCCGGGTTACTGACCATCGACACCGTGCCTCAGGGAAAGAGCGAAGGTGCCGGCGTGAACTTCTCGGTCATTCCGCAGGCTCTCACGTTCACCATCAAGCTCAAGAACGAGAACCTGAAGCTCGGTGTCGGTCTCTTCAACTCGTCGATTCGTCGAGAGTTCATCACGGAGCAGGCAACGTCCCCTCCAGGAGCCACGGACCCCGATGACCCCGCCGCCGGCCCGGTTCCGGAGGTCAAGGCCTTTGCGGGCCGCAACTCCCGGCTCGACTTCTTTCACATCAGTACGGGGGTCGCGGCACGCCTCGCGCGGGATAGAAAGCAGAAGCTTCTGCTAGGAGGCGCCTTTGATCTCGTCGTTGCGACGAGTCGAGTCGATGACAGTTACACGGTTTTCTACAACGGTGGCCTGGCCGGCCAGGTTTCCTCCGGGCAGGTGCAAACGCAAACCGGGTTCGGATTTCAGCTCAAAGCAGGCATCCAATGGGTGCCAATCAAGCAGGTTCGTGTAGGGCTGTCGATCGCGTCGCCGACCTACGTTTTTGCGGCTCTCGAGCGTTTTTCGGACACCTTCAGTCAGGCCCCGCCTGCGGGGGACGTTCTGCCCCCTGACGACCCCAATCGGCAGCGCGCGGAAGGAGGCGAGGGCCGCGGTGGCCGTGGCGTCTGGTGGGGCGTCGAGCCTGGAAACCTTCGGGTCGGGGTCGCGTATGTCGGAGATTGGGGCTGGGTCGAGGGCGACCTCGTCTACAACTGGCGCTTGCGCGAGGAAGAGCTCGGCATCGACTTCCGCGGCTTCCTCAACGGGCGGCTCGGGAGTGCGTTTCGCGTCAGCAAGAACTTTAAGCTCGGCCTCGGTGCGTTTACCGATTTCAGCCAGGTGGATCAGATTCAGCGGCTCCCGCTGGCCACGCGCAAGATCGACTTTTTGGGGATTCATCTCGGGATCCTCTACTCGAACCAAGAGGTGCATCCGGACAAACAGACCGAAGCCGAAAAAGACGGAGTGGGGATCTCCGTGGCGGTCGGCCTCCGCTACTCCCACGGGCGGGGCGAAACCTTGGGGCTCCTGATTCCCGCGCAATACAACCCATCGGAGATCGTCACCTGCGGTCAACCACCGGTGCCGAACGGTTGCGTCACTGTGCCCACGAAGATCAACGAGATCGGGATCAACCTCGGCGCCAAGGTGGCCTTCTAGACGCAAAAGCTTTGCCCGTTCGCTGGCAGCTCCTAGACTCCCGGCATGCGGCGCGTGTTCACCGCAGTCGCGCTGGGCGCATTCCTCATCTCCAGTACCGCGGCCGCTGGCAATAGTGACGAGGTCAATGCGGGGGTGGATGTCACGCTGACCGGTGGGGCCGTTGTGGCCAATGTGACGACGGGCGCAGCTCTTTGGTACAACCCTGCAGGTCTGGCACGGATTCCGGACAGCTCGTTCGAGATCACCGGTGTCACTTTCAAGACCTCGATCATTCGCTATCCCGGACTGCTGTCCTTGGAAACCGGTGAGGAGAGCAGAGGGCGCACGACGAATCTCTCGCTGACGCCGGAGGCGCTCGTGTTCACGGTTGCGCTCGAAAAGATGAAGCTTGGCTTGGGAATCTTCAACTCCTCGCTACGGCGGGAGCTCGTGCAGGAGCAGGTGTCTTCCTCCCCCGGTGCCAGCCCCAATGCCGTGTGGAGTGGCGCCGTGAACTCGCGCACCGATTTCGTCCATGTGAGCGCAGGGCTTGCGACCAAGTTCGACAAGCGAAAGCACAAGGTCCTGTTCGGAGGAGCGTTCGACCTCCTCGTGGGCACCAATCGGGTCGATTCGCTGCTTGCGGGTGTCTACGATGGCGGAGCGAGTGGCGCTTATTCGGACAGTTCGCTCGAAACCGATGCCGGCTTCGGTTTGCAGCTCAAAGCGGGGTTCCAATGGGTGCCGATCCCGGCGATTCGTGTCGGCTTCTTGCTTGCAACCCCGAGCTACATGTTCATGCTTGCGGAGCGCAGGACCGGGGCGATTGTGGATGCGCCTTCAGACCAGGATACGGAGGCTAGCACTGAGCAATCCAGGCGATTTCGTGGCGGTTGGTTCGGCGCAGAGCCAGGCACGATGCGCGTCGGCCTGGTCTATATCGGCGCGTGGGGGTGGATCGAAGGCGACCTGGTGGTGGACTTCAGGCTTCAGAGCTCCCGATTCCTTTTCACGAACCGAACGGTGGCCAATGGACGAGTCGCGAGCGTGTTCGACGTCAAGAAGC
Source organism: Myxococcales bacterium (assembly GCA_020351445.1). Classification (GTDB taxonomy): domain Bacteria; phylum Myxococcota_A; class Polyangia; order Polyangiales; family Houyiibacteriaceae; genus SG8-38. The sequence goes on along the minus strand of CP070713.1, from coordinate 1,392,136 downwards.
ACTTCAAGCTCGGCCTCGGTGCTTTCACGGATTTCAGCCAGACGAGGGATCTGATCAACCTGGGTGACCGGCAAGTCGACTTCTTTGGCGTCAACATCGGTCTGCTCTTCTCCACCACCGACACGAGGCCGGACGCAGAGCCTTCCGAGGCAGACAAGGACAAAGTGCCGATCGCCCTCGCGATCGGTATCCGCTACTCCCACGGCCGCGGCGACACCCTGGGCGTCGTCCTGCCGGCCGTCTATGACCCCAACGCAATCG
>CP070713.1:1388362-1391775 GCA_020351445.1 Myxococcales bacterium | reverse complement strand
CACGTTGTTGACCCTCCCGGTCACGTTGGCGTTGGAGCCGAGAGCCCTGAGGTCCAGGCGAATCCGGCCTGTTGCGGTCAGGCGAGCGGACTCGACTTCGAGCAATGATTCATCGTCGGGGAAGTCGACGACCTGCCGTCGTCCAACCCGCTCGAACGTCACATCGAGAACGATTTCGTCGTCGGTGCGTTCGACCAGAGTGTAGGTCGCTTCTTGCACCATCTTGATTCCGTAGAGCGCGAGCCGGTTTCGAATGAGCCAGCTCCCGCCGATGCCCACCGGTTCTTCGGGGAGGAACGGGGCATAGACAAAATCTATGGTGTTGTAGATCGTCCAGAGAAGACGCAATGGGACATCGCTGGTCTTCTGATCCGAGCGGCTCGCCCGTATGTTGCCGAGGTCGTCGAACGCGACGAAAAAGCCCATGCCTTTCAAGAAGGCACCGCTTTCCTCGATGTCTTCGAGGAGCTTTCTGCTCGCGCCTTCACCAGCCGCGACTTTGGAATCGACGATCTCGAAGTCGTATCCAATTTCGTTCTCATCCACCTGCGCTGGACCCGCCACCGCTTTGATCTCCAACGTCTCGAGGCCTGAGATGGATACCGTCGCCGCACCCTTTTCGCGGGGCGTGACCTTCCACGAGAGGGTCGAGGTCGTCGTGGTTCCGTCGGCGACCGCGTAACGGAGCGGGGCCCTCGGTGGTTCGCCCGCGTTCAGCAACTCCTTAGGCACGAAAGGCTCAGCTGCCGGCGGAGCGGGCTTGCAGCCCAGAAGGAGGAGCAGTGCACTCCCTACAATCCAATGCTTTCCAATGAGTTGTCCGTTCATCCCCGATTCCTCCCGGTGGTCACCGAGGTTGTGCTTAGTATGGAAACCGAGGCCTGTCAGCCGCTCTAACCGGCGAGGCTGCAGCCGTTAGATGCGTGAGATACCCGCCACGTAGCAGCTGCCAAGTGAGCACTCCATCAGTGGCTGATCGTCTTCGAGAACACGTTGATGATCAGGACCCCCGCAACGATCAACACCATGCCGATGATTGCAGGAGCGTCTGGAACCTGCTCGAAAACCAAGGCGCCCGCGATCGCAATCAATACAATCCCCAGCCCGGCCCAGATGGCGTACGCGACACCTACGGGGATTGTCTTCACGACGTTCGTTAGGCAACACTCATGTTCTGTCTTCGCCCTGCGCCCAAATCGCGTTTGCACGTTCGAAAATATCCAGGTTCTTCTCGAGATTATAAGGGTGTTCTTCCAGCCTCTCCGGATCCCATTCGCTACGTTCGACATTGAAAAAGTCTCCGCCATAAACGTGGATTGCGCCGGTGAACTGCGAGGTCGGATTGGTTACGGAGTGAATTATGTCCTGACCGAGAGGATGAACCTCACGAGGCCCCAACGATTTCGCTCCGGCTGCCTCTATGAGCCCATGAGGATTGTTCCTGCAGCGGCGCCAGAAAATATTGTCTTCGCGTCCACCGTAGACGCCGATGACTGCCCACATATTATGGTTATGAGGCATCAGAGTCATACCCGGCGCCCAAATCACGTTGAGTATGGTGAGTTCCTCTGACACGTGTAGTCGCTGAATCTCCGCGCGCGTCGGAATGCCGAGAGTCTGCTGTAATGCAGTTGGCTCCGATACTGCACGTGCCACGATTTCGCGAACAGCTTTTGTCGGGGCGGACTCATTAACGACATCAGCGCAGTCCGAGATGAAAAGATCCAAGTCGAGAGCCATTTCTGAGATCTACTCCTGTTGTCGCCTAACGTCTAAGTTCAAGAAGATCCAGGAAGATCTTCCTGAGATCCCGCAGACACCCCGATCGCGCAGCTTGAAGTCTTCGCCCGAGAGAAGGACGAGGAGTGAGGGTAGAACGAAATCCTGCGCGCGCCGAACGCATCGGTGAGCGGGTGCGATTATGGCGTTGCAGAGGAAGGCGAGGTCGCTCTACAGCCGAGCTTCAATCACATCGATCGGGCCCGGCGTCTCATGGATCTGATGCAGGTGGATGGCCGCACGTTCAAGCAGGGTGCGGTATTGGAGTTCGGTGCGTTCTTTGCCGCCGATCGCCATCATGTTGAGGTCCAGAAGTTTTACAAAACTGGGCTCGTTGCCTGGTGGGATCACCTTTTCGACGATCAGCAGACTTCCTCCCTTTGCCAGCGCCTTGCTCGCGTTTTCGAGGATGGTCGTCGACTGCTCATCGTTCCAGTCGTGCAGGACGTGCCTGAGCACGATGCAATCCGCCTCGCCTGGGACTTCTTCGAAGAAGTCTCCGGGCTCGAACTCGATGCGGTCGAGGACGGGACTGTCGGCAAGCAGTTGGCGGGCGTTCGCCACGACCTGCGGAAGGTCGAAGAGCGCCCCGCTCAGATGCCCGTGCGCCAAGAGGATTTCCGCGAGCGTCGAACCATTGCCACCGCCGACGTCCAGCAGCTTCGAGTGCTTCGAGAAGTCGTAGTGAGCGAGCATCAAGGCCGTCTCGCCACCGTGAATCTCTTGCATGGCACGGTCGAAGACCATGGACTTCTGAAGGTCTTTTCCGATCTCCGAGAAGAAGTCGCGACCAAACCTCTTCTCCACCGCGCTGCGCCCAGTCTGCACCGCATGGTCGAGATCACACCAGACGTCGAAGAGGTCGCCGCCCACCATGAGAGCAAAGTGCTTCATGCTGTGAGGATGGTCCCCTCTGAGGTACTCGGCCTTTTTCGTCAGAGCCATGATACCAGGTTCGGTTTCCTCGAAGATGCCGATGCTCGCGAGGGCGCGTAGCACGCGGTAGAGGTTTTCGGAGTCAACTCCCGCCGCAGACGCGAGCTCGTCAACGGGTCTTGGACCCTCTTCGAGTTGGTCGGCGACGTTGGCCCTTGCTGCGCAAAATAGCGCTTTCGAAAGCCAGTAGCCGACGGCTACCTGAAACATCTCTGCTCGCAGCTCATCCATGCCCCCATCCTCTCCCCGACGGCCGTGATGGTCAACGGGTCGCGCGGCTCGTACGCAAGCTCGATCGCCGTGATGCTCGAGCGCTTGGAGCCCTGTTCCACTGGTCAGGAGTCGTGGAACAGCACCATCGTGATGCTAGGGGTGCCCGAAACCCCGGAGCCACCGATGAGACTCGAACCGCGCTACACGCTGCTGCTCCGTAGCCCTACGGTTTACGAAACCCTAGGTGCACTCAATGCTTTCAAGAGGTTAGGGCGCCTATTGACCAATCGTGTCCGCTGGAACGGATTAGGGAGCTGAATCGGAGAGTTGGCAGAGTTGGTGAACTGCTGTCCGAGGTGTCCGAAATGTCCAACGGGAAGGTGACCACCATCCCGTCCCGAGGAGTTTCGTAGGCCCCGGAAGAGAGTGTGATACTCGCTGCCGCTCGTAGCGGGCCGTGTTCACCAAAAGGGGGAACAGGGGGT
>CP070713.1:1382770-1388262 GCA_020351445.1 Myxococcales bacterium | reverse complement strand
TGTGGCCGCCGAAGTCTTTCCCACCCGCCACCATCAAACCGCGGCACTGGATCGGTCCGGTCAAGCGCCGATCCAGCTTCGAGGACATCGCTCGGTAGTACTCGATGGCCGCGCTCAGCACCTCCGGCGTCGAAAACGCCTGCTTGACGCGCGCTACTGCCGCGTCGCGTTCGGGTCCCCGCCAATTAGGCGCCCACCGCCGATAAAGCGTGTCGATGTATTTGAAGTCGTTGCGGCGCGTGCTTGCTTCGGCCCACGGCAATCGGAAGTAGAGTAAGTGCCTGGCCATGACGAGGATCCCTGCCGCCTGAAGGGCGTTCTTGGGTTTCAGCGTTCTTGGGTGCGGAATCGCAATGGGAACGATGGCGTCCACTCGATCAGGCGCCAGCGCAGCGGCGCCGTAGAGGAGGGTCGCGCCCCAGTCGTGGCCGACCAGCACCGCCGACTCCAATCCAAGGGCGTCGAGCAATCCGATGACGTCTTGCGTGATGCTCAGTGCGTCGTACGGGCGGCCGGGAACGAGCGTATCGGGATGATAGCCTCGCAGGTACGGCAAAATGGTTCTGTACCCCGCCTGGTTCAACGCGCGCGCGATCCCCGCGTACGAGTGCGGAGTGTCCGGGAACCCATGGAAGAGAACGACCGGGCGACCCTGCCCGGACTCGTTGTACCGCCAGGTCTGCTCCCCGCGCGTGACGTTCTGGAATTCGGACTCTACGAGCATGCGAAGCCCCCCGTGAAGCCTACTTGCGTCGGCCACGGGCTTGTCCTTGATAACTCCACCGTCTGGCTCCGTTCAAGGATGAGTTGACCTGGATCAGTCGAAAGCGTACGAACGAGCACGACGTTGGACGCCGCGATGCCAGAGCCCAATCCACAAAGCGAACGCTCCGCCATCCTCGCCGCACATGACGTGACCAAGGTGTACCGAATGGGCGACGTCGACGTGCATGCGCTGCGGGGCGTGAACGTCCCACTCTACGAGGGAGAGCTCATGGTCCTCCTGGGTCCGTCGGGTAGCGGAAAGTCGACCCTCCTCAACATTCTCGGCGCGCTCGACGTGCCCAGCTCGGGGCGGGTGCTCTATCGGGACGAGGACATCGCGGCCGCGGGCGAGCGCGAGCTGACGGAGTTTAGGCGCGATCACGTCGGGTTCGTCTTCCAGTTCTACAACCTCGTTCCGAGTCTGACCGCACGCGAGAACGTGGCACTCGTTACAGAAATCACGGAGCGCCCTCTCGACCCGAGCGAGGCTCTCGAGCTCGTCGGGCTGACCGATAGAATGCATCACTTTCCGGCTCAGCTTTCGGGAGGTGAGCAGCAGCGCGTCGCGATTGCGCGGGCCGTGGCCAAGCAGCCGGAAATCCTGCTCTGTGACGAGCCCACGGGCGCGCTCGACTTCAAGACTGGGATCCGCGTGCTCGAGGTGATCGACGAGGTGAACCGCTCGCTCGGAACGACGACGGCGGTGATCACCCACCATGCGCCAATCGCCTCGATGGCAGATCGTGTCGTTTCGCTGTCCGATGGGATGGTTGCAAGCGATCGTAGCAACGAAAAAAAGGTATCGCCGGCCGACCTGACATGGTGAATGTCCTCGACCGGAAGCTGTTTCGCGATTTGATGCGCCTCAAAGGGCAGGCACTCACGATTGCTCTCGTGGTTGCCGTGGGCGTGGCCAACTACATCACGCTGCGCAGTGCCTGGCGCGCACTCGGAGATTCGAGGGCGGCCTACTACGAGCAGTACCGCTTCGCCGACGTCTTTGCGCGCCTAAAGCGCGCGCCGGACTCGGTGGCAGACCGGGTTCAGGACGTTCGCGGGGTTTCCTCGGTCTACCCGCGAGTCGTCGAGGAAGTCCTGTTGCCAATGGTCGGCCTGCTCACGCCGGCGCACGGCCAGATCATCTCTCTACCCGCCCAAGGGCGGCCGCCCATGAACGACGTTCTGGTGAAGTCGGGGCGTTTTCCAGAGTCGGGGCGAGGGAACGAGGTGCTCATCTACGAGCCTTTTGCCAAAGAGCACGATCTCCGCCCGGGCTCTACAGTCCCGGCGGTCCTCAATGGGAAGCTCCACGAGCTCATCGTCGTCGGGTTGGCGCTCTCTCCCGAGTACGTCTTTGCCATCGAGCCTGGAGGTATGGCTTCGGACGACGAGCGCTTTGCGCCGATGTGGATGTCCAAGAGCGCCATGGCGGCCGCGTTCCGGATGGAGGGTGCGTTCAACGACATAGTGCTCCGCCTCGAGCCCGGAGCGGACGAAAAAGCGGTCCTGATTGCCGTCGATCGAATCCTCGAGCCCTATGGCGGCTTGGGCGCATATGGTCGAGACCTGCAGGTCTCGAGCTCCATTCTCGACGGGGAGATCGCGCAGATCGAAGCGATGGTGCTCTTTCTTCCCGCCGTGTTTCTCGCCGTTGCGGCGTTTCTCCTGAACGTCGTCTTTTCGAGGATGGTCACGTTGCAGCGCGGTCAGATCGCCGTGATCAAAGCCATTGGCTACAGGAATTCCACGGTCGGTCTTCACTACTTGAAAATGGTCTGCATCATCGTTGTGCTTGGCTCGGTACTGGGTGTGGGGTTCGGTGCGTGGTTGGCCGATGCGATGCTGGACCTATACGCGGGGTTCTTCCGCCTCCCGATGGCGCGGGGGCGGCTCGATCTTCCCGTCGCGATCAACGCGGTCATTGCGAGCTTCGTCGCCGCCGTCTTGGGCATCGGATTCGCGCTCCACAATGCCGTGACGCTTCCACCAGCCGAGGCGATGCGGCCCCCGTCGCCAACCCGGTATCGCGCCTCGCCGATCGAACGCATGCCGGGGCTGCGGAGGATCCGCCAAAGCACCATGATGGTCTTCCGCGAGATCTGGCGCCGCCCACTTCGCACGGTGTTGTCCTCGGCCGGGATTGCATTCGCGCTTGGAATCATCATCCTGGGCAGGTTCGGCAAGGACGCCCATGGGCCAATCCTCGACTTGCAGTTCGGTCGGCAGCAGCGCGAGGACATCAGCGTGAACTTCACCGACGAGGTCGAGGATCGTGGCCTCGGGTACCTCGCGCACCTCCCCGGGGTTGACCAAGTGGATGGCTATCGAACAACGCCTGTGCGTTTTCGTTCGGGGCCGCGTTGGCGGGACAGCATCCTCGTGGGCCTCCCTCCTGACAGCCATCTGCGAAGGCTGTTCACCCGCGAGTTTCAGCCCGCGCGCATTCCACACAGTGGCATCCTGATTACCGATGTTCTCGCCGACATCCTCGAAGCACAACCGGGGGACATCATCGAAGTCGATCTCAAAGAAGGCGACCGTGGAACGAGGCAGGTTCGCGTCAGTGGGACGATCGACGAAGCGTTCGGCCTTCAGGGCTACATGCAGAAGAGGAGCCTTCACGAGCTCCTTCGTGAGAAGCCCACGATCAACACCGCCCTGCTTCGCGTCGACCCCGGCCGGGAGGCGGAGCTCCAAGCGCGCTTGGCGGATATTCCAACCGTCCAGAGCATCCACCGAAAGCGCACCCTGCTCGAGAAGTTCGAAGAGCAAACGGGCCGAACGATGCAAGTCATCACGCTGATTCTCACCCTGTTTGCTACCGCAATTGCCGTCGCCGTGGTCTACAACAACGCGCGCGTGAGCTTGTCCGTTCGAAGCCGCGATCTCGCTACCCTGCGGGTTCTTGGCTTCACTCGGGCCGAAGTCTCGGCCATCCTGCTCGGTGAGCAGGCCGTCCAGGTTTTCCTGGGCATTCCGGTCGGGATGGTCCTAGGTACCTGGGGCGCCAGGGCTCTGCTCGAGCTCCAGGCCGACCCGGAGCAGTTTCGGATGCCGATGCTGATCTCGTCCCAAACCTATGCATTTTCCGCCGTGGTAGTCTTGGCCGCGGCCGTGTTGAGCGCGCTGCTCGTCCGGCGAAGGCTAGACACCTTGGATCTCGTTGGCGTGCTCAAGACGAGGGAGTAAGGAGAGATGGCGCATGGCTGAGGCGTCTGGTTTGAGAAAATGGATTCGACGGGTTCTCGTCGCTCTCGTGGTGCTTGCCGTGGTGGGTCTCATCGTCGTCGCGTGGATTCCGAATCCGGTCGAAGTCGAGGTCGCACAGGCCACCCGAGGGCCGCTCGTGGTGACGGTCAACGAGGACGGGAGGACCCGAGTCAAAGATCGATATATCGTTTCCGCGCCGATCACCGGTAACTTGGCCCGGCTCGAGCTCGATGCCGGCGATTCCATCGAAGAGGAGCAAGTCCTCGCTCGTCTCGTGCCGCTCCCCCCCCCGTTGCTCGACTCTCGGACCCGGGCGGAAGCGAAGGCGCGTGTCGACGCAGCGATGGCCGCTCGACGGCAGGCTCAGGCTGCCGTCAACCGCGCCCGGTTCCAGCGAGATTTCGCGAAGCAGGAATCTGAACGAGCACTCGCCGTGGTGCAGCAAGGCGGGCTGGCGAGGAGTGACGCGGATCGGGCCGTGTCTACCTATCGCAGCAGCGAGGAAGAGCTCAGCTCCGCTGAGTTCGGCGCACGGGTCGCCGAGCACCAGCTGAAGCTTGCCCAGACCGCGCTCCTGCAATTGAGCGGGCAAGGCGAGGAAGGCGAGCAGCTGGACATCATCTCGCCCGTGGCCGGCCAGGTTCTCAAGGTCTTTCAAGAGAGCGAGGGCGTCGTTCAAGGGGGCACGCCGATCCTCGAGGTGGGTGATCCCGGGGCACTCGAGATCGTGGTCGACGTCCTGAGTCAAGACGCGACGCGCATTCCTGCCGGCGCCACCACGATGGTCGAGCGCTGGGGCGGGAAGAACCCCCTGCGCGGTCACGTCCGTATCGTCGAGCCTTCGGCCTTCACCAAGCTCTCGGCGCTCGGTGTCGAGGAGCAACGCGTGAACGTGATCATCGATTTGGACGATGAGCGCGAGCTCTGGTCGACCCTGGGAGACGGGTATCGGGTCGAAGCCCGCATTTCGGTTTGGGAGGGCGAGGACGTGCTCCGAGTGCCCGCCAGTGCGGTGTTTCGCTCGGAGGAAGCTTGGGCCACGTTCGTCGTCGAGAAGGATACCGCGGTCCTCCGGAAGGTGGAGATCGGAGAGACCAGCGGGCTCGAAACCGAAGTGCTGTCAGGCCTCGACGAGGGCGACACCGTGATCGCGTATCCAAGCGACAGTGTTCGCGACGGCGTGTCAGTCAAGGCGAGGTAGGATCAGGATGGATCCGGCGCTCACCGAGTTCCTTCAAGACCGCGTGATGCTGAGAAACATGGTCGCGACGCTGGTCTTGTTCGTGACGGTTCTGGGTGTGCGCTACGCTTCCCTTCGGTTCATTCGCAGCAGGCTTCCCAACAGGGACAAGTCGCAGCTCCGCTGGGCGTCGCAGGTACGGGGCTTCTCTTATGCGATCTTGGCTTTCGGTCTATTCGCCATCTGGGCTGCCGAGCTTCAAGCCCTCGCCGTGTCGTTCGCCGTGCTCGCTATGGCGATCGTCTGGGGTACGAAGGAAACGCTGGCTTGCGTGCAG
>CP070713.1:1378315-1382670 GCA_020351445.1 Myxococcales bacterium | reverse complement strand
TTGGTCGCGATGACCTCGTCCTCACCGAGGGGCGCGCCGTGTGCACCCGAGGTGTCGCGTTTGTTCGGTGCAGGATGACCGATGATGGTCCGAACTCGGATGAAGCTCGGACGGTCGACCGCCACGGCCGCCTCGGCTGCCCGAACGAGCGCGGCGAGGTCCTCGCCATCGTCGACGCTTTCGGTGTGCCACCCATACGATGCGTAGCGCGCCAACACATCCTCGCTGAAGGTCAGGTCTGTGCTGCCGTCGATCGTGATCTTGTTGTCGTCCCAAAAGACGACGAGCTTCCCGAGCTTCAGGTGGCCCGCAATCGACGCCGCCTCGGACCCGACGCCTTCCATGATGTCGCCGTCCGACGCAACGACCCAGGTGCGGTGATCGAAGAGGGTGTGCCCGGGCCTGTTGAACCGCGCAGCGAGATGCCGTTCAGCCATCGCCATCCCCACACCATTGCCGATGCCCTGCCCAAGCGGGCCGGTCGTCGTCTCGACGCCCGGTGTCAGGTCGGACTCGGGATGGCCGGGAGTGAGGCTCCCCCATTGCCGGAAATCGCGGATGTCCTGCAGGGAGACGGCGTAGCCACTGAGGTGAAGCAACGCGTACTGCAACATGGATGCATGGCCGCACGACAAGACGAATCGGTCGCGATCGGGCCAATCGGGGTTGGCCGGGTCGTGGCGGCGGAGCTCGGAGAAGAGTGCCCAACCGAGGGGCGCGAGTGCCATGGGCGTGCCGGGATGGCCGGAGTTGGCAGCTTGGACCGCGTCCATACTCAAGCCACGAATCGTCTTGATGGCGAGCTCATCGAGCTTCGCGGGGTTCCCCATGCTCCTCTCCTCCTGGTTCGCGGGCCGGATCTAGCAGGCGAGGCGAAAACGCAAAAGGTGCGCGGGGTGTTTTTCGCCCAGCGCTGGACATGACGGCAGATCGCCACTAACAACCCCCGACGCGGGCAGCCGGTTGTTGACTAGTTCGATCGGGTTTGCCCCTCCGGCAACGCCCGCGCAGGAGGAAGGGATGCCTCAGGTTTTCGTGCCCAAGGAAATCACCGAAGGCGAGACTCGAGTCGCCTGCACGCCGGAAACGACGAAGCGCTACGTCAAAGAGGGCTTTGATGTCGTCGTCGAAAGCGAAGCGGGCGCGTACGCTCACTTCACCGATGCCCACTACCGCGACGCGGGCGCCACGATCGTCTCGGGCCCGGAGGCGGAAGCCGCCTGGGGGAGCGCCGACATCGTCTTCAGGGTCTACCCGATCACGGCGGAGGAGGCGTCCAAGATCAAGGAGGGGGCGCTCCTCATCGGGTTCATGTCGCCCCACAAGAACCTCGACTCTGTGCGAATCCTTAGGGACCGCAAGGTCAGCACTATCGCGATGGAGCTCATCCCCCGCATCAGCCGTGCCCAAGCGATGGACGCGCTCAGCTCGCAAGCGTCGATCTCGGGCTACCAGGCGGTGCTAATGGCGGCGACCTACCTCGACAAGTACTTCCCGCTGCTGATGACCGCGGCCGGCACGATTCAGCCTGCGAAGATCGTCATCATGGGCGCGGGGGTGGCTGGTCTCCAAGCCATCGCGACGGCGCGGCGGCTCGGGGCCGTGGTCGAGGTGTCGGACATCCGGCCCGGCGTCAAAGAGCAGGTCGAATCACTGGGGGGGCGGTTCATCGACTTCCCGATGGACGAAAGCGGCGAGGGCGAAGGCGGCTATGCGCGCGAGCTCACCCCAGAGCAGCTCAAGGCGCAGCAGGAAATCGTCCGTCAAAAGGTCGTTGCCGCGGACGCGGTGATCACCACGGCCCTCGTGCCCGGACGCCCCGCCCCGAAGCTGATCACCAAGGACATGGTCGAGGAGATGCGCGACGGGGCGGTCATCGTCGATCTGGCCGTCGAGCAAGGCGGCAACTGCGAGCTCTCGAAGAGCGGCGAAATGGTGGTCGAATCCGGGGTCACGATCATTGGCCACCCCAATCTGCCGGCCGCGACCCCCGCCGACGCGAGCTTGCTCTACTCCCGCAACATCCAGACGCTTCTCCTCAGCATGCTGTCCGAAGGAGAGGTCGTGCTGAACCTCGAAGACGAGATCCTCGACGGCGCCCTACTTACCCACGACGGAGAAGTCCGCCACGGACCGACCGCCGAGGCCCTCTAGGAAAGGAAACCGACCATGACTTTGGGACCTCTGCTCATAGGCATCTACGTGTTCGTGCTCGCTGGCTTCGTCGGCTTCGAGATGATCACCAAAGTGCCGCCGACCTTGCATACGCCACTGATGAGCGGCGCGAACGCGATCAGTGGCATCACCATCGTGGGCGCTGTCGCGGCAGCAACCACCGGCGCACCTACCGTGGCCAACATTCTCGGGGCGCTCGCGATCGTGACGGCAACCATCAACGTCGTCGGCGGCTTCTTGGTGACCGACCGCATGTTGCGGATGTTTGGAAGGAAGAAGCCTAAGGCTCTGAAAGCGGAGGGGGCGGGCGCCACCGCAAGCGCCACTACCAAAGGACGGGAGGTCGTTAGCAAATGAGTCAAGAGATCATTCGCTCGACCGTGGTCCCAATCATTTATCTTCTGTCCACGGTCCTATTCATCTTCGGGATCAAACAGCTAGCCAAGGTGAAGACCGCGCGACGCGGCAACACCATCGCGGCTGTTGGCATGCTGCTCGCCATCATCGGCGCGCTGCTCGAGCTCGGTATCGTCGACTACCGCTGGATCGTCGGCGGCATGGCGCTTGGCACCATCATTGGCGCCACGTTCGCCATTCGCGTCCAAATGACGTCGATGCCCGAGATGGTGGCTCTTTTCAACGGCTTCGGTGGCATTGCCTCCGCGCTGGTGGCGACGTCGGTCTACTGGGACTTGGTCGTGCAACGAGGCGCCACGGGGACGGTCTACGAGGCGCTTGGCACCGACGAGGCCATTACCGTCATGCTGTCGATCCTGATCGGAGGCATTACCTTCACGGGAAGCCTCGTGGCCCTGCTCAAGCTTCAGGGGAAGCTGAGGAAGGGGCAGCCGATCCTGCTTCCGGCGAGGCATTACATCACGTTCGGCCTCCTCTTTGGATCCCTTGCGTTCGGGGGCATCGCCGTGGCCGCGGCGGCCGGCGACTCGGTCGTGTGGGTGCTTGCTCTGAGCTCGGTCTCGCTAATCCTCGGCGTCTTGCTGACGATTCCCATCGGTGGCGCCGACATGCCCGTCGTCGTGTCGCTCCTCAACTCGTACTCCGGCCTGGCGGCATCGATGGCTGGTTTCGTCATCGGGAACCCACTGTTGATCATCGCAGGCGCCATGGTCGGCGCAGCGGGCCTAATCCTCACACAGATCATGTGCGTCGCGATGAACCGCTCGCTCCTCAACGTGTTGGTCGGCGGCTTCGGCGTGGCCGATGGCGCCGGTGGCGGCGGAAGCGACGAGTACACGAGCGTGACCTCCTGCGGCCCCGAAGAGGCCGCGATGATCCTCGAGAACGCCGAATCGGTCATCATCATCCCAGGCTATGGGTTGGCGGTCGCGCAGGCGCAGCACGCAGTTCGCGAGCTCGCCGATTTGCTGAAAGAACGTGGCACCAAGGTGACATATGGCATTCACCCGGTCGCGGGCCGCATGCCTGGCCACATGAACGTCCTGCTGGCCGAAGCCGACGTCCCCTACGAGGAGCTCCTCGAGATGGACGTGATCAACCCCGAGTTCAAGAACACCGACGTGGTGATCATCCTCGGCGCCAACGACGTCGTGAACCCCGTCGCTACCAAGGACCCGAGCAGCCCCATCGCAGGCATGCCGATCCTCAATGCCCATGAGGCCCGCTCAGTCTTCGTCGTCAAACGAAGCCTCAGCCCGGGCTACGCCGGCATCAAGAACGAGCTCTTCGAGTACGACAACACGATGATGATCTTCGGTGACGCGAAGAAGGTGTTGCAGGGGCTGATTGGGGAAGTGAAGGATCTGTAGGGGGCGGATTGCGGGACTGCGAACCTGGTTTGGTTTAGTTACACCACCCGTAATCCTCCCTCCGCACCCTGCGCTTCGCTTGGGCTTGGCGGCGCTTCGCGCCGGGCTTCGCCCTGCGGGCTCGCACTGCCGTGCATGTTTGGGGGACGGGCGCTCGGCGTTGGTCAGTGAACGCCCTCTTGTCTCACGCCGCCAGCCTCCGCAGCCCTTCCCAATCTGTGAGTAACCTCACAAGTTTATGAGAGGGCTGTTGGCAGGACGTACGGGCGCAGACCTTCTTGCCGCGCAATCGCTGCGCGTTGCGTGAGCGCAACGCAAAACATGCGTGCAGAGTTCGTGTCGAGCGCATGATTGCGGCGGAAACTGATGGCACGCGTTGTGCAGTCCAGCTGG
>CP070713.1:1371554-1378215 GCA_020351445.1 Myxococcales bacterium | reverse complement strand
GTTACACCACCCGGGTTTAGTTACACCACCCACCCACCCCCACCCGTAATCCTCCCTCCGCACCCTGCGCTTCGCTTGGGCTTGGCGGCGCTCCGCGCCGGGCTTCGCCTTCGGCTCGCGCTGCCGCCTGCTGCCCGCAAGCGTTGCGGTGGACTGGGTGCAATGTCGTTGAGCGCGCCATGTGAACGGCGAGTACCCGCCCCCCAAACATGCACGGCAGTGCGAGCCCGCAGGGCGAAGCCCGGCGCGGAGCGCCGCCAAGGCGGAGCGCAGCGACCGCCGCGGAGGGAGGATTACGGGTGGGGGTGGGCGGGTTGGAGAAAACTAAACCAAACCAGAGAACCAGATAATCCCCAGACCTCACTACATCCCCCCTCCATTCTTGACAATTCCGATGTGGGAAACCATAGATCCCACACGGTGAAGCTCTCGAACAAAGGCCGATACGGCGTGCGGGCCATTTTCGACATCGCCTTTCATAGCGGTGGCAAGGCCACGCAGATCAAAGACATCTCGCGGCGCCAGGCGATTCCCCCGCGCTTCCTCGAGCAGATTTTCCAAGACCTCAAGCGCGCGGGGCTGGTGACCTCCAAGCGCGGCCCCCGGGGCGGCTATGCGCTGGCGATGGACCCGGATGACATCGGGCTCGGAGACATCGTCCGTGCGCTCGAGGGGCCCATCGTCCTTGCAGGCGCCGATGGGAACGGCGACGCTGACGAGACCAGCCGGGTGGTGACGGAAAACGTATTCTCCGAGCTCTCCGACAGTATCGAGGCGTGCTTCGACGCCATCACGATCCAAGATCTCTGTGATCGAGGCGACGCGCATGGAGTTCGTCGCGCGCCACCTCGACGTTACGTGTATTCGATCTGATGTCCGCACCGGTTGTCGATAGCGTCCTCGATCTCGTTGGCGAAACGCCCGTCGTCCGCTTGCGCGAGCTTTCGCCCGCTGGGGGTGCGACGATTTGGGGCAAGTGCGAGCACCTCAATCCTGGGGGCTCGGTCAAAGACCGCATCTGCCTCGCGATGATCGAAGCAGCCGAAGCGCAGGGACGCTTGAAGCCTGGGGACGCGATCGTAGAGCCGACCAGCGGCAACACCGGCATCGGGTTGGCGCTGGTGTGCGCGCGCAAAGGCTACAAGCTCGTGCTCACCATGCCGGCGAGCATGTCGCTAGAACGGCGCGCTTTGCTGGAAGCGTACGGGGTCGAAATCGTTCTCACCGAGCCGGACCGCGTAATGGAGGGCGCCATGGAGGCCGCGCGCCGCGTGGTCGAAGAGCGTGGCGCCTTCATGCCTGAGCAGTTTTCGAATCCGGCGAATCCCGATGTTCACAAACGAACGACCGCGCCGGAGCTGCTGCACGCCTTCGAAGGGCAGAAGATCGATGCCTTCGTCGCGGCGGTCGGCACAGGGGGAACCATTAGCGGGGTGGGCGAGGCGCTCAAGGCGCGCGACCCAGAGACTCGCGTGATTGCGGTCGAGCCGTCCGCGAGCCCCGTGCTCATCGGTGGGCCTCCGGGGCCGACGAAGATCCAAGGCCTCAACGCGGGCTTCGTGCCCAAGAACTACCACGGAGACGTGGTCGACGACGTCATCGGTGTCAGCGATCAGGACGCCTGGGACACCAAGCTTGCGCTCGCCAGACGAGAGGGTTTGCTCCTCGGTATCAGCGCGGGGGCAAACGTATGGGCCGCCATCGAGGTCGCCAAGCAGCTCGGGCCGGACGAGACGGTCATGACCGTGTTGTGCGACACCGGCGAGCGCTACTTCAGCTTGACGGAGTACTTCGAATGAGCACCGGGCAGCGCGTTCTCGTCGTCGGCGCGGGCGGCCTTGGCTCGCCTGTGCTCCGACTGCTGGCTCGAAGCGGCGTCGAGCACATCACCGTCATCGATGACGATATCGTCGACGAGAGCAACCTCCACCGGCAGACGCTCTACACTGCCGGTGACGTCGGCCGTTCGAAGATCGAGTGCGCGGAGCAGGTGCTTCGCAAGCTGTCTCCCGAGCTTTCGGTGCGCCCGGTCGAAGGCCGCTTCTTGCCCGGGACGGCCATGGAGCTCTTGACGGGGCACACGCTCGTCGTCGAGGGCGCAGACAACCTGGCGACAAAGTTCCTAGTTGCCGACGCAGCCCACCTCTGCGGCGTGCCGGCGGTCCAGGCAGGCTCGGTGCGATGGGCCGGCTGGGCTTTGTGCGCCCTTCCTAGCTCCGCGTGTCTTCGCTGCCTCTTCGAGGACATCCCCCGCGACCGCATCGAGACCTGCGCCGAGGCGGGCGTGGTCGGGCCGGTCGTTGGGGTGCTTGGGGGGCTCCAGGCAGCCTTGGTTTTTCGGTTGCTGCGAGGTGAGCATCCAGGGGGCGAGCTCTGGCACTATGACGCGCTCAAGGGCGCGCTTCGTAAGACGTTCATACGTCGGCGAAGCGACTGCCCATTGTGCGCAGGAGAGATTCAGGACTTGCGGATGGAGCGGTACACGGCGGCTTGCGCCGCGTGATCCAAGCTCGCATTGGTTAGGACTCAGAAAGGAACGAACATGGCTGTTACGGTACGCATTCCAACCCCACTCCGAAGCTTGACCGGCGGAGCAGACGAAGTCTCCGCGAACGGGGGCACGGTAGCCGAGGTGATCGAAAGCCTCGAGACCAATCACCCCGGGATGAAGGATCGCCTGTGTGACGACAAGGGCGTGCGCCGCTTCGTGAATATCTACGCGAACGACGAAGACATCCGCTTTCTCGACAACCTCGAGACGACGCTCAAAGAGGGCGACACCCTGAGCATCGTTCCGGCGATCGCGGGCGGGGCCTCGCTTTGAGCCTCGACGCCGCAGCACGGCGTCGTTACGCGCGTCAGCTTCTTCTCGGCGAAATCGGCGAGTCAGGCCAGGAGCGCCTGCTCAACGCACGGTTTTGCTGCGGAGCGGACGGCGACGCGGGTGCGTGTACTGTGGCGGCAGAGTATCTAGAACGTGCAGGCTGCATTCCCGACGCAAGTGGCTCGGAGCTGCCCATCCCAGACGAGAGCGTGGTGATGCGGTTTGCCGGCTCGCCGGCGCTCAGGGAGCCTGCCGCTGCGATCGTGGGTGCCTTTTCGGCGGTCGAGCATCTCAAAGAGGTTCTCGGAATTGCAGCCGCGCTCGAGCTTCCATCCGAGCTGACTCTGGACGCCGAGGGCTGATGCGTTTCCGAAAGATGGAGTCGATTGTGGAGGCCGTGGGCGATACCCCACTGGTGCGCCTGCGCTCGCTCGAGAAAGACGCGCCCGGCACGAAGATCTATCTCAAGCTCGAGTACGCGAACCCGGGCGGCTCGGTCAAAGACCGCCCTGCCCTTCAGATGATGCTCGATGCCATCGAGGACGGCCGGCTCACTAGCGACAAGATCCTGATCGACGCGACCAGCGGCAACACCGGTGTGGCCTACAGCTTGTTCGGCGCCGCGTTGGGCTACCGCATCCAGCTCGTGATGCCGTCGAATGTGTCGCAGGCGCGCAAGGACATCACGGAGGCGTTTGGCACCGAGATCATCTACAGCGACCCGATGGAAGGCTCGGACGGCGCGATTCGAAAGGTACGCCAACTGGTAGTCGAGGAGCCGGATCGCTACTTCTACGCGGATCAGTATTCGAACCCGTCGAACCCCCGCGCGCACTACCTCGGCACCGGGGGCGAGATTCTCGAGCAGGTCGGCGATGAAATCACGCACTTCGTCGCGGGGCTTGGGACCAGCGGGACCTGCATGGGAACGACACGGCGTTTGCGCGAGCACTCCCGCGAGATCGAGTGCATCGCGATCGAGCCTGCCGAGGCGCTCCATGGCCTCGAAGGGCTCAAGCACATGGCGAGCTCGCTCGTACCCGAGATCTACGACCCCAAGCTTCCCGATGAGATCCTCCCGGTTGGCACAGATGCCGGCTGGGACATGTCCGACCGATTGGCCGCGCACGAAGGTCTACACGTCGGGCACTCGACCGGCGCAAATGTCGCGGGGGCTCTGGAAGTCGCCAAGCGACCCGAAGCGAGTTGCGTCGTGGCCATCGCTTGCGACCGTGGCGATAGGTACTTCGCACCGATGAAGTGGGAAAAGCACTATGAGTGGTGAGTCGTTTCCGTGGATTTCGGGCGACCTCGAGATCGAAAAGTCGGTGATGCACGAGATCGAGCAGCATGCGCTCGAGTGTTATCCGAGCGAGAGCTGTGGTTTCGTGTTTGGGCCCGCCGACCGGCCCGCGCTTCTCGATGCGATTCAGCGCGAAGAAAACGAGGCGGACAAGTACCACAAGCTGGATCCGATCACGTTTCCGCGGACTTCGAACACGTACTTCAAGATCAACGAGCTACGCGCAGCACGGACGTTCGAGCAGGGGGAGAACGACGGCAGGCCGGTGAAGGTCATCTACCACTCGCACTGCGATGCGGGCGCGTACTTTTCGGACGAAGACGCCGCAACGTTTGCCAACGAAGGCCAGCTGATGTGGCCCTGCGCCTACATCGTCGTGAGCATCATGAACGGCGAAGTGGCCGAGCGGCGGCTTTGGGTGCACGAGCCTGGGACCAATGGGTTCCGGGAGTCGACGCTGACGATTCGAGAGCCCTGAGGCGCTTGCCCCGCATGGCCCGTGGGGACGGGGTCCTCTACGGGCTGGCGACGGAGTCGCTTTACGGGGGTCAGTCGTTGGTGTGGCGCTGGCGCTCGCGAAGACGAGCCTTCTTGCCGCGCAGATCACGCAGATAGTAGAGCCGCGATCGGCGGACGTGACCGCGCGCCGTGACCTCGATCTTTTCGATACGTGGCGAGTGGAGTGGGAAGATGCGCTCGACGCCGACGCCGCCGGAGACCTTGCGGACCGTGAAGGTCGCGCCCGCGCCGCCGCGCGTCTTGCGGATTACGACGCCCTTGAAGACCTGGATACGCTCCTTGTCCCCCTCCCGGATGCGGAAGTGGACGTTGATCGTGTCGCCCACGCGGAACGTGGGACGGTCACGCATTTGCGACTTCTCGATCGCATCGATTTCGGGAACGGTTCCACTCATCGCTAAGCCTCGTACCAAAACGGAGCCGGGGGGTAGCACGGGGCCAAAAGCGGGTCAAATCGCGTCTTTATCGGATGTTCTCGCCGCGAGAAGCCGATCCAGGGTGATAGCCACCGCCGCCCGGACCGAGAGGTGATTGAAGTCGGTCGGCCCAATGATTGGCTCCAAAAAGGCGTCGGCACGCCGCAAAACACGGTCACTGAGTCCATGCCCCGTGCCGAACAGCAAGAGGGTCGGCCGAGACTCGACTCGAAGGCGCTGGGCTTCCTTCGCGTAAGAGCTCCGGCCGGGTCCCGCCTTCGCCGAAGTGACCACCAATCGCGGCGGTTCCCCTTCCCTGGCCTCGATCGCCGCGATCGCATCGTCGATCGAGAGGCAGACCTGCACCAACGCAATCGCCTCCCCGCGCTCCGGAAACCGAGCCCGCCCAGCGCCGGAGCACCAATGGTCGACGATCCGGTGCACGACGGGATGCTGCGCCTCGATGGGACTCACGACGAAGTACCCCTGCAACCCATACGTCCGCGCACTCCGTGCAATATCGTGCACGTCGAGATTGGTCACAGAGGTCGTCACCTCCTCCCCCTGCCGATCAACAACCGGATAATGCACCAGCGCGCAATAAACCCCAGCCACCCCACGCATTTAAAGGGGACAGTCCCCTTTTTGAAAGGGTTAATTCTCAGCGACAGCGACAGCGACGATCGTCGGGCGGGTCTGCTACTGGCGCATTAGCCAGGCTACCCTTTCGTAGGACCATGCGTAGTGCACGACGACGACGAAGGCGAACACGGCCGCGAGGTTCGGCCGGCCGAGCTCTCTGAGCGCGTACGCCGCGCCGCCGAAAATCAGAAGCTCCAACCCAAGCCTGGCGATGCCTGGAATGTGCACGAGGCCGCTTCCTCCGCGGCTCGGGTCGTTGGGGACAGCGAAGGTGCCCCACACAATCGCTGCAAGCAGAACGACGCCGATCGCCAACGGAGCTCGCCACCACGAATCGGTCTGTGCCCAACCCCACCACGCGAGCGCGCCGAGGGCCGCGAGCTCGAGGAGGAATCGTAGTGCGAGGTTGGCAGGGTTCATCGGCGGGCGTTTGCCGCCATGATACGCCGAGATGCTAGCGCTTTGCGCGGTATGCATCGCAAGTGAGCGGAACCAGGCGCCTTTTGGAGGCCTAGCGTGTCCCCGTAACATACGTTTGGGTTTTGTCTAAGCCGCTAGATGAGTGTCAGCGGGACTTTCGGATCTCTTCCAGCAGCTCTCGATCCTCCTCCGAGAGCTCCGCCGTCTCCAGTAGATCCGGCCGGCGCTCGAGCGTCCGCCTCAGCGATTCCTTGCGTCGCCACCGGGCGATTGCAGCGTGGTTTCCCGAGCGCAAAATGTCGGGGACCTTCTCTCCCCGAAACACCTCCGGGCGCGTGTACTGCGGGTACTCGAGCAATCCCTCCGCGTGCGATTCGTCGTCGGCAGACTGCTCGTTTCCGAGCACCCGTGGTAGCAGACGCGCCGTTGCCTCGATCACCGCGAGCGCGGCCACCTCTCCACCAAGTAAGACGAAATCGCCCAACGACACCTCTTCGTCGACGAGCCCGCGAATCCGCTCGTCGAAACCCTCGTACC
>CP070713.1:1368865-1371454 GCA_020351445.1 Myxococcales bacterium | reverse complement strand
TGCAGGACGACTACTGGCTGCTGTTCATGTCCGGCTCGATAGACGATGAGTACATCTCCATGCGCAGGAAAGTCGGGGAGGCGCACGCTCGTATCGGACTTCCGCTGAATACGTATTTTGCCGGCATGAACATGTTCATGGAGCTGTTCGGCAAGTGCATGCGTGACCATGACATGGCCGATGACGCACGGTCGCGTATGGAGGAATCGGTCACCAAACTGCTGCACCTGGACACCGCCGTCGTCGTCGAGACCTACAACCATCTCGTCGAAGAGACGTTGACGGCCCAGGCCAAGTCCCTGATGGAGATGTCCACGCCGGTGACCCAGATCTGGAGCGGCATCCTGCTGCTGCCGATCGTGGGGATCATCGACTCGAAGCGGGCCCGCGACATCATGAACGCGACGCTGGCCAAGATCGGCGAAACGCAGGCGCGAATCTTCATCCTGGACATCAGCGGCGTGGGCGTGGTGGACACCGCGGTAGCCAACCATCTGATCAAGATCACGCGGGCCACCCGATTGATGGGCTGCGACTGCACGATCTCCGGCGTTTCACCCTCCATCGCCCAGACGATCGTCGATCTGGGTATCGACGTCGGCCGGATCAAGACGACATCGACGATGAAGGACGCTCTCGCCGACGCGTTTCACCGCGTGGGCATGGAGATCACCAGAGTGGCTGAATGAGCGACGAAAGAGGCGGCATCGCGAAGATCCCGCTCCAGATCTCGCGGAATTGCATCATTGCATCGATCCAGATCGATCTGAGCGACGCGGTCTTGCGACAGTTCCGGACGGAGCTGCTGGAGCTCGTCCAGAGCTCCGGGGCTCACGGCGTCATCCTCGACGTCTCGGGCATCGAGGTGATGGACTACGAGGATTTCGAGGCGCTGCACAAGACGATGGCCATGGCTCGACTGATGGGCGCGCCGTCGGTGCTCGCCGGCCTCCAGGCCGGTGTCGTTTCCTCGCTCGTGGAGCTCGAGGCCGAGACGGAGGACATCGTGGCGGCGATGGACCTCGACGACGCCTTCCGGGTCATGGATCAACTGCGCGCGACAACGGATCGCGATAACCCCGAGGACGAGCAAGATGAGCGGCTCCAAGTTGCGGCTCCGAATCAGCTCTGAATCGGACGCGACCCGTTCGTTGATCGCCGCCTCGCGCTTCGCCGAGGAGATCGGCTTTTCACGAGCGGACTGCCAGAGCATCGCCACGGCCGTCTCCGAGTTGGCCAGGAACATCCTCAAGTACGCGGGCGACGGCGAGATCCTCATCGAGCGCGTCGAAACGAATCGCCGAACAGGGGTGCAGATCGCAGCTCGGGACCGCGGCCCCGGCATCGCGGACATCGAAGCCGCGATGCAGGACCATTTCAGCTCGAGCGGTACGCTCGGCCTCGGACTCCCCGGCGTGAAGCGCTTGATGGACGAGTTCGAGATTGACTCGTCACCCGGAGCGGGAACCCGCGTGACCGTTCGCAAGTGGCGGGAAACACCCTCCCGGCCAGTGCGGTCGGCTCTGCTCGACGCCGTCCGGCGAGCGAGCTCGCAGCGACGAGAACCCGAACCGAGCAGTGGGACGTTGCCGGTCTCGCAATCCGATGGGGTGGAGTCGACGGTCGACTGTGCGTACTTTGTCCGACCCTGCCGCGGTGAACGGGTCAGCGGCGACATCGTCGTCGTGGAAGAGCGAGGCGACCACGTCTTCCTCGCGGTCATCGACGCGCTGGGTCACGGTCCGGCGGCCCACACCATCGCGGATCGCGCGGCGCGGTTCCTCAAGCGATCGTGGAAGACCGATCTCGCCCAGACGATGCGTGAGCTTCACGAGAGCCTTCGCGGTACCGATGGCGCCGCTGCGGGTTTGTGCGTCCTGGAGGTCGGCGGTCACGCGGCAACCTACGTCGGTGTTGGAAACACCGTGATCCGTACGTTGGGGGACGGCGACAAGAAAGCGTACTCGACGCCGGGCACCCTGGGTCACCAGATTCGCACACCACGCGAACAGAAGCTGACGATCGGCCCTGACGAAGTGCTCGTGCTCTATTCGGATGGCGTCAAGGAACAGTTCGAACTCGCGGACTACCCGCAGCTGCGCTACCAGGATGCACGAACGATCGCGCGGACCATCGTCACACGCTTCGGTAAAGATCATGACGATGCCAGTTGCGCCGTACTGAGGTACAAGGGTTGATCCACCTGGGCAGCATCGCGATCCGCGGCGACGACTCGGTGCTCGAGGCGCGCCGGAAGATCCGGGCCGTGGCGGAACACCTGGCTCATGATGCCGTGACGGCTACCCGGCTGGCGACGCTGACGTCGGAGATCGTGCGGCTTTACGTTCAGCAGGGCAACGGTTCGCGGCTCGATGTCGCCTGCGATGCTCAGCACAACGGGACGTGGATGTTGCTGGACTTCCACGACCCCGAGACCGCCCCCGACGTCGAACACCTGGCCGGCTTCTGCGACCGCATCGAGCGGCTTCCGCGGGGCCGGGACGGTCGCTGCCAGCGAGTCGCGGTGTGGCTCGACACGGCACTGCCTCCCCATGGCAATCGAATCGCGGAGCTCAAGAGCATCGTGCA
>CP070713.1:1365257-1368765 GCA_020351445.1 Myxococcales bacterium | reverse complement strand
TGGGCCACGCAAGCCTCCCCTCGGCCGGCGCGCCAATCGGGCTGGTTGCTGTCTTGCCGATTGTCACTTCGGACGCCGACTCCACCCCGTGTCGTGTTTTTTCCGAGCCCCTCCGTACGACTCCTCTCACGAGACAAGGGCACTCCGAGGCCCTCCGTACGTCGACTTCTACATAGGAGGACGGCTCGCGATGTGCGGCACAGCGAGTGGGCGGGAGGCTAGACGTGTGGCGCCTTAGGGAGACGGCCGAGCGGGCCCCGCTCGCGAGCACGTGCGTCGCGTGCCGTTCTCCGGTGGTGTAGTGTCTTACTCGACCGGGTCCGGCATTGGGAGCTCGACTTCCTCGATAAGGTTCCCCGTCGTCCCCGCCGCCGCGGAGTAGAACCCCACACGCATTGCCTCGAAGTCGACCACCATGAACGTCTGCTCGTCCTGCGGGTGGATGGTGCCGGCGTTGACCACGGTGAGGCCGGGAAAGACGCGGACCATTCGCTCGTGGGTGTGTCCGCCGAGCATGAACTGAACGGTTTCGTCGAGCATCAGCTCGCGGAGGCTTGGAATGTCTTGCAGGGCGTAACCGCGGGTGTCGGGGAGGAGCCACGCTTCGTCGTCGTCGCCGACACCGTGGCAGAGGAGCGCGTTCCCATTGGGTGTCGTGTAGCGCCTGAGCATCGGGAGGCTCTCGATGAACGCGCGCGACGATCCGTTGATCTCCTGCGTGGCGTCTTCGAGCGTCCGTTGCTCGCCTTCCAAGAACCAGCGTTCGTGGTTGCCTGCCACGCATTCGACGCCGCGTGCCTCGAGCATGCCGAGAGTCGCATCGGCGTCTCCCGGACCGTCGACCAAGTCCCCAACGCAAAGCACGGCTTCGACATTCATCGTCTCCAACGCATCGAGCACTCGCCCAAGCGTTTCCGACTCGCAGTGAACATCGCCGATGACCCCCAACCGGCGGAGCATGCCCCTCTTGCTCACCGCTACAACTTAGGAGCTTTTTGGGCGCGCGCCAAGAAGTGCGCGACTGGTGCTCCTTGCTCTCGTGTTGTAGACCCGCTCTCATGTTGGACCTTCGCTATGTGAGCGAAAACCTGCCCGACGTGAAGGCGGCGCTGACACGTCGCGGTTTCGCCGATGCGGATCTGGTCGATCGGCTCGGAGCACTCGCCGAAGAGCGCCGTTCCGTCATCACGCACGTCGAGGCCCTGCGGCAGGAGCGCAACGAGGCGAGCCAGGCGATGGCAAAGGTCGCCGATAAGAAGAGCGAAGAGTTTCAAAGCAAGCGAGAGCAACTGCGCACGCTAGGCGATCAGATCAAGCAGAGCGAGGCCCGACAAAGCGAAGTCGAGGCCGAGCTCGAAACGATTCTCCTGAATCTCCCGAATCTTCCTCATCCGGACACGCCGGACGGGCTGACCGAAGACGACAACGTCGAGGTCCGCGTATGGGGAAAGAAGCCTTCGTTCGACTTCGACGTTCGCGATCACGTCGAGGTCGGCACTGGGCTCGACATTCTCGACTTCGAGGGAGCGGCGAAGATCAGCGGCTCGCGGTTTGTCGTGCTCAAGGGTCTCGGTTCACGCCTCAACCGGGCGTTGATGCAGTTCATGCTCGACGTGCACACCTCCGAGCACGGTTATGAAGAAGTGTGGCCGCCCGTGCTCGTCAAAGACAGCGCGATGCAGGGGACGGGCCAGCTGCCGAAATTCGCTAAAGACGCCTTCCGCATGGCCAAAGATGAGGAGTGGGAAGCCCAAGCCGGGGCCCAGGGGCACGACCTCTATCTCGTGCCGACCGCAGAGGTTCCAATCACCAACCTTCACGCGGACGAGATCATCCCGGGGGCGGAGTTACCCCTTGCTTACACCGGCTACACCGCCTGTTTTCGAAGCGAAGCGGGAAGCTATGGCAAGGACACGCGCGGCATGATCCGCGTCCACCAGTTCGACAAGGTCGAGCTGGTCCGGTTCTGCCACCCGGACGACGGCGAAGCGCAGCTCGAGGTCCTCACCCAGGATGCCGAGACGATCCTGCAGAAACTCGGCCTCCATCATCGTGTCGTGCAGCTTTGCGCGGGAGACATGGGGTTTGCCGCGCAAAAGTCCTACGATCTCGAGGTCTGGCTGCCGGCGCAAAATACGTACCGCGAGATCTCGAGCTGCTCGTGGTTCGGCGATTTCCAGGCGCGGCGGATGAAGGCGCGCTTCCGGCCCGAGGACAAAAGCAAGCCGCGCTTGCTGCATACGCTCAACGGGTCGGGCCTCGCGATCGGCCGAACGCTGGTCGCGATCCTGGAACAAAACCAACAAGCCGATGGAAGCGTCATCGTGCCCGAGGTGTTGGTACCTTACATGGGCGGCATCGAACGAATCCCCGCGCCCTAGATGACCACGGATGACGACGCTCGACATCCAGCGCGACGTTCCGCTTGCTCCGCTCACCACGCTCGAGCTCGGCGGTCCGGCGAAGCATTTCGTACGGGTCGAGGAAGAGCGTACGCTGATGGACGCACTTCGATGGGCAGCCGACGAAGCTGTCCCCGCGGCGATCTTGGGGGGCGGCTCGAATCTGATCGTGCCTGATGAAGGTTACGATGGTCTCGTCATCCACATGGCAATCAACGACATGGAGTTTCGCAACGGCGGGACGGTCGTCGCAGGTGCCGGCGTGCCTTGGGAAACCGTGGTGGATGGCGCCGTCTCGCGTGACTGGGCCGGTCTCGAGTGCCTGACCGGGATTCCGGGCTCCACCGGCGCGACACCGATTCAAAACGTAGGCGCGTACGGACAAGACGTCGCCGAAGTCATCGAAGGAGTCCGAGTCCTTTGCCGTGACACGCTCACCTTCGAAGAGCGTGGACCCGAGGACTGCGGCTTCGGATATCGCGATAGCCTGTTCAAACGCGAGCCCGAGCGTTTCATCGTCTGCGCGGTGCGCTTCGCGTTGCGCCCTGACGGCGCGGGAACGGTCCGCTACGCCGAGCTCCACAAGAGCATTGGGGCCGACGCGACGCTGAGCGATATCCGTCGCACCGTGCTCGCTCTCCGACGCCGTAAGTCGATGGTCATCGATCCAGACGATCCAAACCGGCGTAGCGCTGGCTCATTCTTCCTGAATCCGATCGTCGCTGACGCGGAGGCCGACCGAGTAGTCAGGCAAGCCGTTCGCGAGCAACTCGCTACCACCCCAGACGAGGTTCCCCGCTATGAAGCGCCGGACGGACGAGCGAAGCTCGCCGCCGGCTGGCTCATCGAAAAGGCAGGCATCCCAAAGGGCACACGCCGCGGGGCGATCGGGGTGTCCACCAATCCTGCGCTGGCTCTGGTACATCACGGCGGCGGCACGACCACCGAGCTCCTCGCGTTTGCGGACGAGATCCGTGCGCGCGTGCACGACCGTTTTGGCGTGACCCTCGAGCGCGAGCCTAGGTTGTTGAGCTAACTATTCGGCGAAGGGATCGCTGAACGCGGGGTCGGTCAGCAGCTTGTTGTCGGTCAACGCGTGAAGAAAC
>CP070713.1:1360234-1365157 GCA_020351445.1 Myxococcales bacterium | reverse complement strand
ACCGCGATATCCGCCAACAGATTGCCAACCTGAACGGCGACACCGAACATCAACACGACGGCCATGATGACCGGAGCATCGAGAGATTCGATCGACTCGATCGTCAGAAGACCGAGGCCTGGCCACGCAAAGATCTTCTCGGTAATGATCGCGCCACCGACTAGGAACGGAAGGCTCAACCCGATTAGAGTCACAACCGGGAGTAGGGCGTTGCGGATGGCATGTTTGATGACGACTCGACTCGTCGGCATGCCTTTGGCTCGTGCGGTCCGCACGTGGTCGTGTCGCAGGGTTTCGATGAGCTCGCCGCGCATGACGCGTGCGTACGTGGCGGCGCCGGCAATCGCGAGAATCAGAGCGGGCAGAAGGGCGTGATAGATGTGATCGAGTGGGTCGATCCCGTACCCACCAAACGGAAACCACCCGAGGAGGAACGCAAAGAGGAGCAGCGCGATCGGGCCGGTGACGTATGTGGGCAGACTGATGCCGACGAATGTGGCGAACATGATGAAGGTATCCGACCATCGGTTGCGCCGGAGCGCAGCGATGACGCCGGCAGTGAGGCCGATAACCAGCTCGAAAAGAACGGCCAGCGAGGCGAGCAGCAGAGTTCGCGGCAAGCGATGCCCGATGACGTCGGCTACGGCTTCGTGGTGCGAGTAGGATTCGCCGAGGTCTCCCTGAAGGATGCCGCAGAACCCTCGGGAGCCGTCGTCGCGCTCGTACTTCGGCGAATCCTTGCGAACGCACGGGGTGAGACCCAGATAGCTCAGGAATTGTTCGGGCACGGGGCGGTCCAAGCCTTTCTTCGCCTTGAAGTCGGCGATCTGCTCGGCTCGCGCCTGTGGACCCAGGACCGTGACGGCCGGATCGCCCGCAACGAAGATCAGAAAGAAAACCAGCGTCACGACGGACATGACCACCAACACACCCCACATCGCTCGCTGCGCGATGAAACGCGTCATGGGGCGGGTTCCTGTCGGTAGATCGCTTGGCTGACGCGCTTCTTGGGCAGGTCGAGCCAGATGTTGCGGTATTCGTTGAGCCAGACGGGGTGCGGCCTGAACCCCCTCACGTATGGTTGCCACGCAAACATGTCGACCGGGTAGTAGAGGAACGCCCAAGGGGCTTCCTCGGCTAGGATCGCGTTGGCCTCGGCGTAGAGGGCGAGCCTGGCTTCACGGTCGACCTCTGGGCGCGCACGGTCGAGGATCGCATCGAGCTTTACGTTTCGGTAGAACGAACGGTTCTCGGAGTTCTCGGGGTGGATGGATCGGCTATGGAACAGGATGTCCATGAAGTTTGACGGGTCGGGGAAGTCCTGATGCCAACCGGTGAAGGCCGCCTGGGCGACGCGCGGCCGGCCGGTCTCTTTGAGGTAGGTCGCAAACGAAACCAGCTTGAGCTCGATCTCGATGCCGATCGCTTTGAGATCCTGTTGGAAGAGCTGCGCAACGCGCACCTCGCCTTCGCCTCGAACCCACAGCGTGATCGGTTCCTCGAGGCCGTCGGGAAATCCTGCCAAGCGCATCTCCTCCTTTGCTCGGTTGAGGTCGAAGACCTGCTTCGCCGGGAGCTCGGGATCGTACGGCGCGAGCATGGGCGGCAGCACCTGGGTGGCCGCGATCACCTGGCCCGGGTCGAGGCGCTCCAGCTTCGAGCGATCGATCGCAAACGCCACCGCCCGACGGACGTGCACGTTGTCGAAGGGGGGAAGCTCACAGTTGAGGCCCAGCGCAAACACCGATGCGCTTGGCGACTCGGCTCGATAGGGAGCCCAGGCCTCCGACTCTCGTAGGAACAGCCGGTTCACCTTGCTGGGTCGATAGATGACGTCGAGGTCGCCGTTGCGGAAGCGGGCGCTCGCGACGTCGGCCGAGATGTTCTCGAGGAAGATCATTCGGTCTGGGCGCGCCTGGGGTGCCCAGTACTCTTCAAAGCGCTCGAGCTCGACTTGAACGCCACGCTCCCAGCGTGTGAACGCGAAGGGCCCTGCGCCCACCGGATGCCGTCCCACGGCGTCGCGGCCCTCGGCTGCCTCGAGCTTTTCGACGTGCTCCCGCGCAAGTGGGTACGCGAACGGCATGGCGAGGGCGTTGAGGAACGTCTGATCGGCTTCGACGAGGCGGAACTCGATCGTCTTGTCGTCGAGGACGACGATGCCTTCGATGCGGTCGGCTTCTCCCGTGTGGTACGCCGGCGCGCCTTCGATCGACTTGAAGAAAGGATACCCCGGCGAGCCGATGCGCTCCGATAAGAGCCGATGCATCGACCACGAGACGTCTTCGGCATTGATCTCCCGACCGTTGTGGAACTTGATCCCGTCGCGAAGGGTGAAGCGAAAGACGCGGCCTCCGCCGGACACCTCCGGAAGCTCAGCCGCCAGGCTCGGCACCATGTTTCCGTCGTAGTCATAGTCGAGCAGGCCGTCGTAGAGCAGTCGGCACGCCGCGGTCGAGAGGGTATCGTAGGCGAAGTGTGGGTCGAGGGTGTGGATGTTGCTCCCCGCGGCGAAGATGAACGTTCCGCCGGACTGCGGAGTCTCGCGTCCGGCGCCGACGTAGCGAGGCCCGATGGGGGCTTTTGGGAAGTTCGCGACGATCGATCCGATGAGGAGCGCCGCTACGGCCAGGAAGGCGGCGCCGGCGAGCCAGCGGGGAGGGCGCCGGCGATCAGTCCTTGGGGTCGAACGCATCTCGCAGCCCTTCTCCAAAGAGGTTGAACCCAAAGACCGCCATGCTGATCAGGACGGCGGGGTACAGCGTCAGCCGTGGCACTCCGAGAAGCAGGGACTGACTGTCGTTGAGCATCGAGCCCCAGCTTGCCGTCGGCGGCCGAACCCCAAGCCCAAGGAACGACAGCGCGCTCTCGGCAATGATCATCCGGGCGACCAAGATCGTCGCGATGGCGATGATCGGCCCGATGACGTTGGGTAAGACGTGGCGCGCCAGGATCCGGAAATGTCGTAAGCCGAGCGCGCGGGCTGCCTGGATGTAGTCGAGCTCGCGGGCCTCCATCGTCTTTGCTCGCGTGACGCGGGCCAGGGTCGTCCACGACAGGACGCCGAGCACGATGCAGAT
The DNA here is from genome assembly GCA_020351445.1 of Myxococcales bacterium. Classification (GTDB taxonomy): domain Bacteria; phylum Myxococcota_A; class Polyangia; order Polyangiales; family Houyiibacteriaceae; genus SG8-38. Next base: position 1,362,077 of record CP070713.1, on the reverse strand, counting down.
CGTCCAAATCCCGGGCGCGTCCCACACGCGTTGCATGACGATGGCGATCAGCAGGAAGGGCATCGACAGCACGACGTCGACGAGCCGCATCAAGAACGTATCCAATCGCCCGCCGATGTAGCCGGATACGAGCCCGAGCGTCACACCGATCAGGACGGCCAGCGCCGTGGCGAGATAGGCGACCAACATCGACACCCGAGCGCCGCTCAGCAGCCGGCTCAACTCGTCCCTCGCGAGGACGTCGCCTCCAAGCCAGTGCCCCGGCTCGACGCCCGGGCCGGCCGGGAGGCCGTTGTCGAGGAGCAGTGTGTCGGTGAATTGCGCCACGGGGTCATAGGGGGCGAACCAGGGGCCCGCGAGGCCCAGAGCTGTCACCGCGACCACCAGGACCAGTCCCGCCAGAGCCCCCTTGTTCCGCCGAAATCGTCGAAACGCTCGTGAATCCATGCGCTTGGAGGGAGGTACTGGGTTCGAAGGATCCCGTCAATTTCCCCCCCAAGCCGATCTGAGCCTCAATCTAGCGATCTAAGAAACCGACCCAGGTTGAGGCAAAACGACCCAGGTTGGGTCGAGATGGCGTAGAAAACAGTGTAATTACAATAAGTTGTGAATTGGTGTATTTGGGGGTTGACCTAATTATTTTGAATGGATTACATTCGCTATAAGTTATTCAAATGACTCTACCTACGGGACAGCAGCGGAGACATCGGGAATCGGAGGCTAGGGCCTGGTCCGATGAGGAGCTCGAGGCGATCGAGCAGGCGCACGTCGAGGGGATGAGCGTCCAACAGATCGTCGACGCCTTCACCTCACGGGGCTCGAGGCTCACCGAGGCCACATTCCGCAAGTACGTGCAGCTCGGGCTTCTTCCGAGGAGCGTGCGGGTAGGCCGCAAGGGCAAGCACCGGGGCTCCCAGGGCCTCTACCCGGCGACCGCGGTTCGCCAAATCGATCACATCCGCCGCCTGATGCATCAGGGGTTCACGATGGAGGAAATCCAAAAGGAGTTCCTCTTCGTTCGCGGCGATATCGATGCGCTGAGCCGGCAGCTCAAGCGCGTGTACCAGGCGATCGAGGACGCCGTACACGAGCAACAGCGCGAAGGAACCGACGACATGGGCGTCGGCGACGCGCTCAACGATGTTCGCGAGCTCGGCAAGGAGCTCGTGCACAAGCTCGAAGCCATCGAGCGGCGCCTGACGATGCGCGCTCGCATGGCTCGGGCAGCCGTCTGAGAGATTTGAGGGGGAGAGATCATGAAGGACGCAGCAAGCGCAGAGGTTGTCGACAGAGAATCCAGCCCCGGGGGGGAGGAGCGCGAGTCACTCGCCGACGCGCTTCAAGAGCCCGGCACAGAGGAGCGGCGGGGCCGTAGAAAGCGCCGCTCACGCGCTCGTGCCAGAACGATATCGATCCGGCGCTTGAGCAAAGCGGAGCTGAATCGCGGTCGAGAGCTGTACCCCGAGACCGACTATTGGAAGCCCAAAAGCCGGTCGGAATGCAAGGATATGGAGCGGCCGTGCCCATTCGTCTCCTGCAAATACCACCTGTATATCGATGTTCATCCGGTGCGGGGGTCGATCAAGCTCAACTTCCCCGACATCGAGATTTGGGAGATGACCGAGACGTGCGCTCTCGATGTGGCGGATCGCGGGGGCATCACGCTCGAAGAGGTCGGCGAAATCATGAACCTCACGCGCGAGCGCGTGCGGCAGGTCGAGACGGCGGGCCTCGCTCGTCTACAGGAGTATCGCGCCGTCGAGCGATTGAAAGACTACGTGACCTAGGAGCCACTCCAAGGGCAGCAGGGGGGAGGGTGTCGCCAGCCGGCGGCACCCTTTTT
>CP070713.1:1353251-1360134 GCA_020351445.1 Myxococcales bacterium | reverse complement strand
GCTCCGGCCCCGATCGAAGGGATGCCGCCGGGGATCCCCTACATCGTCGGCAACGAGGCGGCCGAACGATACAGCTACTACGGCATGCGCGCGATCTTGGTCATCTTCATGACCAAGTTCCTGATGAACCCGCAGGGCGAGCTCGACCTAATGACGGACGAGCAAGCCAAGACCTGGTTTCATGGGTTCGTCACGGCCGTCTACTTCTTCCCGATCTTCGGCGCCATCGTCTCGGACGCGTTCTTAGGGAAGTTCCGAACGATCATGGCGCTATCGATCGTGTATTGCCTGGGCCACCTGACGCTGGCGATCGACGACACGCGAATCGGGCTGGGGCTGGGGCTCGCGCTCATCGCAATTGGATCTGGAGGCATCAAGCCCTGTGTGTCGGCACATGTAGGCGACCAGTTCGGCCGGACCAACTCTCATCTGCTACCCAAGGTCTTTGGCTGGTTCTACTTCGCGATCAATGTGGGAGCGCTCGCGTCGATCCTGTTTGCCGAGCCCCTCCTGCATCGCTTCGGCTCGTCGGTCGCGTTTGGTGTGCCGGGAGTGCTGATGGCGCTTGCGACGCTCGTGTTCTGGATGGGCCGAAATAAGTTCGTACACATTCCCCCGGGCGGCGTCGGGTTTCTGCGGGAAGTGTTCAGCGGCGAAGGCCTCGCAGCGCTTGGCAAGCTCTTCATCATCTATACGTTCATCGCGATGTTCTGGGCGCTGTTCGATCAGCAAGGCTCGGCATGGGTCCTACAAGCAGCGCGAATGGACCGGCACTTCATAGTGGACTGGGACCCGTCGCAAGCGCAGTGGCTCAATCCCGCCCTGGTGCTTCTGTTCATCCCGCTGTTCAATCGTGTGATTTACCCGGCATTTGAGCGGTTTTGGCCCCTCACGCCGCTGAGGAAGATCTCCCTTGGATTGTTCCTCACGGTGCCAGCCTTCCTGCTGCCGGCCTGGCTCGATGCGCGTCTCGATGCCGGCGAAACCGTCAACATCGTCTGGCAGCTCGGCGGATACATCATCATGACGGCGGCGGAGGTCCTCGTCTCGATCACGGCATTGGAGTTCTCGTATACACAAGCTCCCAGGCGAATGAAGTCACTCGTGATGGGCGCGTTTCTGATGAGCGTGTCGATCGGAAATTTCTTCACCGCTGCGGTGAACTTCTTCATTCAGAACCCGGACGGGACGAGCAAGCTAGACGGAGCCTCGTATTACCTGTTCTTCGCGGGCGCCATGGCAGTCACCGCGGTACTCTTCGTCCCCGTCGCGGTCTGGTACAAGGAGCGCACGTACATTCAGGACGAAGCCCCAGGTGAGGCCGTAGCGTGAGCATCATCGACAAAGCACGGTCGTGGATCGAACAGGACCCGGACCCCGAGACGAGGCGCGAGCTCGAGGTGCTGATCGACCGTGGGGACGTCGCCGCTCTCGAGGAGCGGTTTGCGGGGGAGCTTCAGTTCGGCACGGCGGGGCTTCGTGGATTGCTGGGCGCAGGGCCGACGCGCATGAATCGTGTGACCGTTGCACGCGTTACCGCCGGACTCTGTACATGGCTGAAGCAAGAGGTGCCGGAGGCGACATCACGGGGCATCTGCGTCGGTCGCGACGCCAGACCCAACAGTGACGTCTTCGAACGCGACGTGGTCGAAATCGCCGCAGGCGCCGGTATCCCCGTGTGGACGTTCGGCGACGTGGTGCCGACGCCGGTACTGGCATTTGCGATCCTGAACCTTCGCGCAGCCGGTGGTGTCATGATCACCGCGAGTCACAATCCGCCGGGATACAACGGCTACAAGGTGTACTGGGAGAACGGGGCACAGATCATCCCTCCCAACGACCGCGGCATTGCGGACGCGATTCAGCGCCTCTCATCGGCGGTCGAGATCCCTCGACTCTCGATCGACCAGGCACGGGCAAACGGGCTTCTCCGAACAGCGGACCATCTGCGTGACGACTACATCCAGAGAATCGCCTCCGAGGTGAGCCCGAACGAAGACCGGGGCGAGGTGCGTATTGCCTACACGGCGCTTCACGGCGTCGCGGAAGACACCTTTCGAAAGGTGCTGGGCCGCGCGGGCTTCGAAGACGTGCACAGTGTGAGTGAGCAAGCCGCACCGGATGGAAGCTTCCCTACCGTGGCGTTTCCGAATCCCGAAGAGCCGGGCGCGATGGACCGGGTCCTCACTCTGGCCCGACAGGTCGACGCTGACGTTGCGATCGCCAACGACCCGGACGGCGATCGGGTGGCGGTCGCAGTTCGTGATGAAGGCTTCGAGCTCCTTTCCGGAAACGATATCGGGATTCTCTTGGCCGACGATTTGCTCCGCCGACATCGCGGGGCGGCCAAACGCGTAGTGATCTCCACCGTCGTGAGCAGCCCCATGCTCGGCCCTGTCGCCGCAAGCCATGGCGCGCGCTGGGAGCAAACCCTGACGGGGCACAAGTGGATCCAGAACCGCGCGATCGAGCTCGAGCAAGAAGGCTTCACCTATGTGTTCGGGTACGAAGAGGCTCTCGGATATGCGCCCTCGCCCGCCGTACGCGATAAGGACGGGATCAGCTCGGCGCTGCTGATGATCGACATGGCTTCACGGCTCAAAGCACGTGGTCATACGCTGCTGGACGCGCGGGAGGCGCTGTGGCGCAAACATGGCTTCTTCGCGGATCGCCAGGTCTCGGTGGGGTTCGAGGGTGCGGACGCGCATGCGCAAATGAACGCTGCGGTCGATCACTTCCGAGAGCAGCCACCGTTGAAGATCGGGGGACAGCCCGTGCTCCGCATGCTGGATCTTGGTCGCCAAGTGCAATGGACACCCGGAGGAGCGACTTCGTTCACGGAGCTTGCACCCAGCAACACGGTGATCTTCGAACTTCAGGGTGGGCATCGCGCCATGGTGCGCCCAAGCGGGACCGAGCCGAAGCTCAAGTACTACTTTTATGCGTTTGCGCCGGCGGTGGCGAGAGTCGATTTCGCGGAATCCAAGAAGCAAGCGCTCGCCACTCTCAAACGCATGGTCGAAGACCTCATCCGTTCCAACGATTGCTGAGTAGCGCGCGCGCCAACGCATGCCATGCGTGTGAGGCGCGGTAGAGCTCATCCGCCCGGCGAGCGTTGTTGCGGTGCCACGGCAATGGCGGACGCCCGTGTGGATTGGGTGGCGGAAGCTCGGCGCTGAGTTCGCGTGCCTGTCGCTCACACGCCGCGGCCCGATGACGGCACGACGTGACGATGTCATCGACCGGAGTCACAGCGTGAGGAGACAAGTCGATGTCCACTATCTCGGAGAAGTCACGCGAGCTGACCCCCGCAAGCCACATTGCACGCTCCACCTCTCGTCCTCGCGCTGTGGGTGATTGCGACGACCAAGCATCGGGCCGGAGCTCGCGGATATCCGAATGATAGGCTTCGCGTCCCTCGGGCACGTCAGGTGTTTGGGAAGCCGGCCGAAGCCAAGCCGCGAGTCGAGCGCGAAGCATGGGCTTCTTTGCTTTTGGCGGAGGGCCCGCACCCCGGTCAAATAAGCTACTGGAGTGAAGCGCTCACGACGATCGCAATGGCCACCAAGAAAATCACGCCGGCCGCGCCCCAAAGAATGGCGGTGTTTCGTTGGCGCCGCCGGCTCTTGGGTGTGCTGTGAGGCGCGTCGGAAACGCGAACGTTTTCAGGAAGGAGATCCGAACGAGCCACCAGGTCCTCGAGGCGGGTCGCTGTCGTGACCGGCATGGCGAGCGGGTCGAATCTCGGGTCTCGCTGCGGGGCACGGGAGGAGAACCGTTTCGTCGGCTCACGGCTGCTCGGCCGATTTCGCACCGATGCGATTTCCAGCCTGGGCCCCCCGCGGCCGAATTCGATCTCGTCACCGGAGCCAAGGGCAGCGTGCTTGATGCGCTGACCGTTGAGCCAAGTGCCGTTGCGGCTGCCCGTGTCGATCAAAAGATAGCGTCCGTGCTCGTTGCGGATCTCGGCGTGTCGCCCGGATGCATCCAAGTCGACCTCGGGATCGAAGTTCACGTCGCTGTCGGGCATGCGACCGATGCGGATGAGGTCTTGGTCGAACTCGAATTCACGTCCGGAGTCGGCGCCCTTGATCTGGCGGAATCGGATCATGATCGAACCTCAATCGGTCGGCGGAATGAGCACGACCTCTGTCGGCAGCCCGGGCTCCACCAAAACGTCTTTACCCACTTGGGTCCCGTCCACTTCGCGGGCCTCGAAATGGTACGACCCAGGAAGCAACCGGAGAAGAATCGCTTCGTCGAGCCGTAGCGGCCCATAGCTTCGGCCATTGACGTAGAGCTCACCGCTGTCGAGCGCGGCACGAACCTTGACCTCGACCGGGATCTCGGCCTCCGCGTACGCGGGAGGTGGCGGCGCGTCCGTCGGACTCGCGCGCCGGCCCGCGCCCACGATGGTGATGACCGCCGCTAAGCCGAACAAGGCCAGCACGGACGCCGCGGTCGACCAGGAAAACGATACAGGCCCAGCCGGATCCGAGCGGAGCTCACGAACCGCAGATCGCTGTTCCGGCTTGGCGCGAGGCACCATGCTCTTGACCACATGTGGCAATGCCGGCCCCGCTGCGGCACGCCCGTCGTTGCCTCTGGGCAGAGGATACTGCTGATAGAACGGAACCGCGCCTTCTTCGGGTGGCTCCAGCGCATCTCCGTCGAAGTCGCCCACGATGCATGTGACGTTGTCATGGCCTCCTGCGGCGTTCGCAAGATCGATGAGGCGATCCGTGAGCTCCGGGAGTGGGCCGACGCAGGCCATCTCCTCTTGGATGGCGGCGTCGTGGACGAGACCGCTCAAGCCATCCGAGCACAGCAGGACTCTGTCACCGCGCCGAAGCTCGACGAAGGTCAGATCCACCGCGACCTGCTCGGTCGTGCCCAGTGCCTGCAGGATGATGTTGGAGTGCTCAAACGCGTCGGCTTCGTCTTCGGTGAGCTGCCCCGCTTCTATCAATTGATTGACGAGCGACTGGTCCTTGGTGATCAAGCTCAGCTGGCCGTTTCGCAAGATGTAGCACCGGCTGTCACCGACCTGTCCCACGAAGAGCACCTTGTCGACGAGTCCCGCCGCCGTGGCGGTCGTTCCCATCCCACGACGGGTGCGATCCTTCTTGGCAGCGAGGAAAATCCGCGCGCCGGCTTCTTCGACGGAGTCGATTAGGCGCCGGGCAAAAGTGTCGCGGTCCTCGGGTGCGCTGTCGCCGCGCAACATCTCGAACAGTGTGTCGACGGCCATGTGACTGGCCACTTCGCCGGCGGCCGCACCGCCCATGCCGTCACACACCGCCAAGGCAATACCACGGTCTGAAACCACCCCCGAGACCTCTTCCTCGCGGGGCAGCGGGCCGGCGGCGTTGCTTAGGTCGGCGACCATGAAGTTGTCTTCGTTGTGCTCGCGAATGAGCCCAACGTCGGTCTTGCCGTAGAAGGTGAAATGGAGCCCGTGCGGGGTGGGCTCGGAAGTCGTCCTCGGGGCCCGACTCCAGCTCTCCTCCATGCCGGGGCCAGGGGCCAGCGTCTCGCCGCCCTCGCCCGCGTTCGACGGCTCATCACCGTTGCGGTGTGCGTCGTCGCTCATTCGGCCCCCGCCTGCATCCACTGACCCCGCCAAGACACTATAACGATACAGCCTACAGCGGTGCTGTCGAAATCTCCACTGCCCAGATGGCGAAATCCCGGGCGAATCGGGCCCTTTTCACAGCAAGAAATTGAATCCGACCCGCAGAACCAACATGGCGTCCAGCGCGCCGTCGAGCGCTCTCACGGGCACGGCCAGACCGGTCTCCGGCCCTAGGGCAAACGACCCTTCCCGCTCGGGCGGCCCACCCGGCAGCCCCCCCGAATCGGCCCCAAGGGACTGTGGCGCGGCGAGGCACAGAGCCCAAAGACAGGTGGCGACAGCGCGGGTTGGCACGGCTGTAGCATGGAGGGTCGGATCCCACGTGGACAAGATTGACAGCCCGGGGCCCTCTCTTATAGTAGCGCCGATTCGACCCGCTTAGAGGTTTTCTGATGGAGATCTTCCTGAACAAGCGCTCGATGCAACGAGTCCGGCTCTCGGTGGCCGACGCCGTCGAAGACGGTGAAATCGACGCGTTGCGCGAAGACCTGGTGAGCGTCTTTTCCGACGACGACATCGAAGAGATCGAACGCCGCATCGACAGTGGCGACTTCTACGACTTCGTTTCGGAAATTCTCGACGAATGGTCCGGCGAGGATCTGGACGAGCTGATGGAGCTCCTCGAAACCCAGCTCGCCGACGCCGACGTGTCCCTGAAGTATACCGCGCCGGAAAACGACGACGATGACGACGAAGAGGAAGAGGAAGAAACCGAAGAAGAGCTCATCGTCGACGAAACCGACGACGAGCTGTAAGGACAAGGGGACTGTCCCCTTTTTCCATCCGAGACCTCCACAATCCAGAACCACGTCCCCGGAAAAAGGGGGCTGTCCCCTACCCCGCTACCGATCAAGCAAACCGGCAGCCGGCAAAGCACGCACGTTTGACAAACGAACGGCTTCGGAGAGGGGACAGGCCCCTTTTTTGGACTTGCGTCTCCGTGTTGTTCACTGTGCCAGTTTGAAAAAAGGGGCCAGTCCCCCTCGTCCCAATTGACAGCCCCTTCCCCTCAAGCTACCAGCTTCGCCCCTAATGCCACCGTAGCTCAGTTGGTAGAGCAACGGTTTCGTAAACCGTAGGTCGTTGGTTCGAGTCCAATCGGTGGCTCCGTAGTTTCGGGCACTTGGATGTATGGCGCCTCGACCAAGGGGCTGTTCAGGATGGAGTTCGGCAACCCCTTAGTCAGCACTGGGTCACTAGGATGACACCGATTCCCGCGATCAGCGCGAGCCCGAGCAGTAGCTGAGC
>CP070713.1:1348248-1353151 GCA_020351445.1 Myxococcales bacterium | reverse complement strand
CGTCGCGGGCGCGAGCCTGTTCTTGGACCGGGCCGAGATTGAGTCGCGTCTCGATCAACTGCTTTCCGACGAGTTTCCGGGCAGCGCGGACTTTCTGAGAACCAACATCGAGGCACTGATCGACCTTCGAGGCCCAGCAGGTCTGGCCAGCATCGTCGGGCTCTTCTGGTCCGCCAGCAAGATGTTCGGGGCCGTCAGCCGGGGAATCAACCTCGCCTTCGGCATGCAGAAAGGACACCCGTTCTACCTCTCCAAGCTTCGATACTTCGCAATGACCATCGCCGTATCGCTCTTGCTGTTCATCGGTGTCGGGGTCTCCACCGCACTCGACGTCGTGACCCAATTCGAACTCATGCAATTCGGCCTCGAGGGCACGGCCCTAGAGACACTCAGCGGCCACCTTGCCAGCTTCGTGTTCATCTTCGCGATTGTCTTCTTGATCTACAAACTGGTGCCCTACGAGCGGCGACGGTGGCGAACGCTGCTTCCTGGCGCGCTGGTCACGGCCCTCTTGTTCGAGCTGGGCAAGGGGCTGTTCATTCTCTATCTCGACAAAGTTCGGAGCCTCGAGGCCATCTACGGTTCACTCACCTCGGTCATTGTGCTTCTCTTGTGGCTCTACTTCTCGGCCCGTGTTCTGCTGTTCGGGGCAGAGATTTGTGCCTTGAGGATCGACGACCGCTCCGCCTCTGTTCAGTAGCGCGCGAGTCACACCGAGACGGAGCGCTTGCCATTTCGTCCGTCGCGGGTTTCTATACGCGCCCTGGAGGTACCGAATGAGCAACGGAATTCAAGAAGTCGATCAGGAAGTGCTGAGCACCATCAAGCGGCACTCAGGCGTGGGGATGGCGGTTGGCATCCTCGTTGTGGTGGCTGGCGTGTTGGCGCTGATTTCTCCGTTTATTGCTGGCCTGTCCGTCGCGATTGCAGTCGGCGTGCTGTTGGTTGTGTCAGGCGTGTCTAGGCTCTTTCTCGCCTTCAAGATGGGTTCCTTTGGGGTCGGCTTACTGATGTTCTTGCTGGGCGTACTTTCGATTTTCGTGGGCGGTTACATGGTCGCCCGTCCCGGCATGGCACTGGCGACGCTGACGATCGTGTTGGCCGCCTATTTCTTCGTCGACGGCATCTTCGAGATCATCTGGGCCTTTCGGCTTCGCCCGATCAAGGGCTGGGGTTGGCAGCTGTTTAGCGGCATCGTGGCCCTTGCCCTCGGCATAATGATTTGGCGCCAGTTTCCCGTTTCGGGAATGTGGGCCGTTGGCACCCTAGCTGGGATTCATATGATCTTCGGAGGATCCTCGGTGACCTCGCTCTGCAGCGCTGCTCGTAGCGCCGCGAAGGAAGCTCAGGCCGGTTAGGTGTCGCCACCCGTCGCTTGCTGAGGAGCGAACAGCTTGAGTGATAACGCCAGTGTGCTCGTCTGCGCTTGATGAGGTAGGACGGGCTGATGGGCATGCTAGACCAACTCGACCTTCCGGCCGTCAAAGCTCTCTATCGCGCTGACCTGCCGGTGCCGGTGGATGTCCTCAACCTGATCCACTTCAAAGACGAGGATGCCTACAAGTGGTACGGCGTGCTCATGCTGCCGTTGTTGAAGACGGTGGGAGCGCAGGTCGGTTGGATGGGCGCCCACGTGAAATCGTTCCTCGGTGAGCCGCGAGCCGAAGAGCTTCTCGTCGTTCGTTACCCAAATCAGCGGCGATTCTTCGCTCTGGCGCTCAATCCCTACTACATCGCCGTCGCGAATCCGCAGCGGCTCAAGGCTGTTCGAAAATTCGAGGGCTCGTTTACGCACTCACCCAACTCGCTGAAAGCTTTGCGCCGGTGCAGGTGGGTCTTAGCGGTGCACTTTCACGAAGCGCCCCACGCGGTTCAGAGCATCATCGAAGCGGCCGGCGGTCATCCCGTATATCAAAGCAACGAAACCTCGCCGATCGTCATCAGCAAACGCCCCCATCCGGCCAACACCAACCCGCTCGTGTTCAAGCGGACGGCTCTGTTCCGGTTCGAAGACCAGGAGCGCTGTGAAGCAGCTATGCAATCCGGCGTGCTGAATCAGCTTCAAGAGGCGGCCGGCGAGCTATCGGTTCAGCTCTACCGGCGGGTGCCCAGAAAAGACGCACTGCCCGCATCACTGGCGAGACTACTCCGGTAGTTGCGCAGTGAGCGGTCTTGCGGTGAACCTGCCCTTGCCCGTGACGATGCGTTCTAGCGCAGCCACGATGCTCTCCCTGATCTTGCTCGGTTGCTCTCCGAGCAAACCCGCAGCGCCGGATGAAGTCACGACGCAGGCGCAGCTCGAGGAGTACATCGACTCGATCGTCGAGACCGGTGATCCGCCGGGGATCTCGGTCGTTGTGGTCCGCGACAAAGGGCCTATGTACCAGCGAGGCTTTGGTTGGGCCGACGGGCCGCGAAAACGGCCCGCAACGCCCGAAACCGTCTACCAGTGGTGGTCGATCACCAAGATCCTCACGGCGGCGGCCGTTCTGCAGCTTGTCGAAGCAGGCAAGGTCGACCTCGACGCTCCGGTGAAGCGATACCTCGACTTCTTCGAGCCAAAAAATAGCGACGACTACGAGTCGCCAACGATTCGCCAGCTCCTCAGTCACAGTGCGTGCTTAAACGACGTCGGACTCGAGATCGTCGGCTGGATTCACTTCAATGCTGCGGAGCAACCCCGACAGTTGCTTTTTGCGGAAGAGAAGCTTCGCGAGCACGGCAAGCTCGTCTGCGAGCCCGGGAGCGAAGGTCGCTACACGAACCTGGGCTACATCTTGCTGGGCGCATTGATCGAACAGGTAAGCGGTCAAAGCTACGAGGCCTATGTTCGCGAACACATCTTCGGGCCGCTGGGCATGAAGAATACCGGCTTTGTCTACAGCGTATCGATGAGCGAGCATGAAGCGGCCGGATCCCATCCGAAGAACCTCATGTCCTGGTTCGCTTTCACGTTTTACGTCGAGGAGGAGCGTGCCATTCGCGAGGTCGTCGACGGCCGATACTGGTTCCGACACGTCTATTCGGATCAAAAAGGCTCGACCGGGGCAATTGGCTCTGCAACAGACCTCGGCCGCTTTGCCGCGGCCTTGCTCCGAGGTGGCGAGCTCGACGGAGTGCGGATTCTGACACCGGAAAGCGTCGAGTTGATGGCCGAACCCGTGATTGCCGTCACCAGAGGTGCACGGCGAAAAGGAATGAGCTTCGGCCTCGGTTGGTTGCGAGGACAGGAGAACAGTCATGTAGTTCTGGCCCACGGCGGAGGAGGCATGGCCTTCCGGGCGATGCTTCAGCTGTATCCAGAGGACAAGATCGGCGTCGTGGTGCTATCGAACAGCACCTACCTCGACGGCGAGGGCGGCGCCCAAATCGCGAAGGCAGCCGGCAGCGTGGCCCGAGGCCAGTGACAGCGGGGGCGCCGGCGTCAGCGTCCTCTCAATCGATCGGGTCGCCGATGGGCACGAGCCGCTCGGCGGCCTCGTCATGGGGCGGGGCAGCTTTCCGCTCGAGCGCCGACACCTCCCGCCACCATGGTTCGACGCCTTCCACTCTGGAGGGCTCGATCGGTGCGCCGAGCTTGGGCATCACCAAGTGCACATCCCGACTGGGCGCGAGCTCTACCAGGCGTTCGGCGGGCTGATCCCAGTCGTGGATTGCGAGATCGAAGGTTCCCCAATGCACTGGGAGGAAGCTGCCGCCACCGAGCAACCCTAGTGCTTCAAGTGCGTTGTCGGGCCCGAGATGAATGTCGGCCCAGGCGGGATGGAAAGCCCCGACTTCCAGCATGACGAGGTCGAACGGGCCCAGGCGTTCGGCGATTTCCTCGTACTCCGGCGTCAGTCCGGTGTCGCCGCTGAAGAACACCCCGTGCCTTGGGCCGCGCAGGGCAAACGACGACCATAGCGTGCGGTTGCGATCTGCCGCGGCCCGGCCGGAGAAGTGCTGAGAGGGGGCAGCTGTGATCCGCAGGTCAGCGTTTGGAAGAATGGCGCTTTCCCACCAATCGAGCTCCGTGATGCGTTCGGGGGGCACGCCCCAGGCCTCGAGATGCGCGCCGACCCCAAGCGACGTGTAGAACGGAACATCGTGCCGGATCAGCTCGACGATGCTCGAGTAGTCGAGATGGTCGTAGTGATCGTGCGAGATGACCACCGCATCGAGCGGGGGCAGGGCCCGGATGGGAACCGGCACAGGCTGAAACCGCTTTGGGCCGGCGAGACGCGTCGGAGAAACACGTTCTCCCCACACCGGGTCGGTGAGCACGCGGACGCCGTCGATCTCGAGAAGAAGGGTCGAGTGACCGAGCCACGTGGCCCGCAACCCGGTTTCCGCGGGCTTCGCCCACACGTCGAGCGGGCTCACCGAAGGAAGGGGCGCAATTGGAACCCGGCGACCTCCGCGAAACAAGAAGTCCCGCATCACCGGCAGCGTCGAGCCCTTCTTCAGCGCGGGGCCGACGCCCGAGGCGTTGCGAAACACGCCGTCAGAAAACCGCAGTGACGCCTGCATGCGTTCACGGCGGAGACCGTTGGTTCGTCGGCGGAAGGGGGACATGTTTCGGGTAGTTATAGGGCAGTTGCGCGTCGTGTCACGCAGCGACACGCCGACGAATTCCCACTGTACCACCGGAGAACGGCACGCGACGCACGTGCTCGCGAGCGGGGCCCCGTCGCCGTCTGTTGAACCGAGATGGGGTCAGAAACACCATACGTTGTGCCACCCCAAGAGGGGCTCCTTGCCCACTCGCTGTGCCGCACATCGCGAGCCGTTCTCCTGCGTAGAAGTCGACGTACGGAGGGCCTCGAAGTGCCCTTGTCTCGTGAGAGGAGTCGTACGGAGGGGCTCGGAAAAAACGCGACATGGGGTGGAGTCGGCGTCCGAAGTGACAATCGGCAAGACAGCG
>CP070713.1:1345387-1348148 GCA_020351445.1 Myxococcales bacterium | reverse complement strand
GTCGAGCTCGAGCTCGCTGTCACGTGGTATGACACGCAACGACCTGGGCTCGGCGCCGAATTCCTAAATGCATTGCGCGCGACCGTACAATACGCCGAGGACACACCCGGAATTGGAAAGCTCGAGCAGGACGCGCCCGAGCGATTCGATTTGCGCTGGTACATGATGCACCGGTTCCCGTACGCACTTCTTGTTGGAAGCGCCTCAGGGACCCGGACTGTAGTCGCCGTCGCCCATCTGTCTCGAAAGCCGGGATACTGGAAAGACCGGCTCATCAAGCTTCATTGACCTGCCAGCAACCGCAGGACGGCGCGCGCCAACTCTCGCGACTCTGCATGCCTCGAGCTCGAAAGAACCTTGCGCGCCAAGATGCCCAACGTCTCGGCGGTGGGCATGTCTCCCACGTCCGCCCTTCCCTGCATGGTCTCGGCTTCGATTTTGCCACTTGGCAAAACGGTTTCCCGAAACTGCTTTTCCTCGTGTTTTGATTCCGGTGGCTCGGGATCCGGTTTCCTGTGATTTCCCGTAGTTGCCCGATTCGCATCGAAATCCGCGGTTTTCGATTCCCACCGTCTCCACTACTGCTTGACCACCTGCGGTGCTCTGCGCCATCCAGTCGCGGTGTCCATAAGTGCGAACGTACTCGTCCAGCTCGCTGGACTCGTACAACCGCAAACGATTCCCACCGCCTCGACCAGGAACCGCCCGACCTCACAAGGGACACTGAAGATCACAGGCGTCGAAACGCAGTTAGCCTTCGTTGCTGCTTGACGGCGGAAAAGTTGATTCCGTGCTGGGGCTCGTACCCGAGCTCTTTCATCGCCCGCGTGCCGTCGAGGAGATCGCTCGTGTGAAAGCGGCCGTCGTTCATCTCGTAGGTGAACTCGGTCCTCCTGACGCGCTCCCGCCACCGATAGAGCGGCGAAAGCATGGGACCTGGCAGCGCGACGGGTCTTACCCCTGCGAGCTCCGCAAGTCGCTTCAGCGGTAGGCTGTCATAGCCCGGGATGTTGAACACGCCCTGCGCCTCTCCCTTGACTCCAGCGATGAGGGCCGCCACCGCATCGTCGATGGACAGCAGGTTGACCATCGGGTTGTATCCGAGCGGGCGGATGGCGATCCGCGACAAAAGCCAATCATGAAGCTGTGAACCGCTCTCGGGCGCAAACACCTCGGCCAAGCGCAAGACGCAGATCGAGAGAGACGACATCCCCATGTGCGTGCAGATCGTGAGGTCGGCTTCGATGCGGTCACGCACCCTTTGCTTGGCCGCTGTGGAGAGCTCGAGTGGCTGGTCTTCGCGGAGGAGCGTCGGGTGCAAATGATCGTGGCGATAGACCTCTACGTCCGATCGAAAAACGAAGCGACGAATGGTTGGATGGCGCTCACAGAACCTGAGAAGATTGCGTGTGCTCTCGACATTGAGGCGGTGAATGCGGCCGCCTCGTGCACGGGGCGAGCGGTGAAACGCGCTATGAACCACGTGGGTCACGCCGCGCTCCCGGCAACTTCCAAAAAGCATGCGGCGGATGTTTCGCTCCTTGCTCAAATCCCAGCACTCGTAGACGAAGGCGTTGGACTCGAGCTCGGTCGGTGGCTCTGGCTCGATTCCGACACCGACGACCTGCTGAATCTCGGGGTCGTCGACGAGCGCCTTCGCCAACGCGGTCCCGAGGGGTGTCGTGACACCCGTGAGCAAGACCATCGTCATCGAAACAACCCCTCGCGCTCCTCGAGGCCTTTGGCAATCAATGCTTGAACCGCGTCCTTCACCCGCGCTGCCGCCGCGGCAAGCACTGCGGGGTCGTCGGATTGTTCGGGTGCATAGTCCTCGTGCAACGGAATCGGCTCGCCGTAGTAGATGTGAATGCGCACGGGAAGCGGAAACGGGGTGATCGGAATCGGGAGGTACGGCGCACCTAATAGCTTGATGGAATCGATGCGGCCCACCTGTGGCCACTGCTCCTCCGAGCCGATGATGCCGACGGGAACCACGGGGGCGCTGTGACGAATGGCAAGCTCACAATGCCCTACGCGCCATTGTTGGAGCTGGTAGCGTTTCCAGATCGGTTTTTGGATACCGGGGACACCTTCGGGAAACGCCGTGACGAGCTCCCCGGCGTCGAGAAGTCGACCGAAATTGCCGCGGCTCCCCGCAACCGCGCCGCATCGCGAAAAGAACGTGCCTACAAAAGGCATGAGCGGGACGAAGTGATCCATCGACGCACGCGGCCAACGCGCGGGGGTGGTGTTCGCAAATACATCGAGGCTCAACATGATCGCGTCGACCGGGATCATGCCCGCATGGTTGGCCGCAAGGACGGCGGGCCCTTCTTTCGGGATGCGGTCCGCATCGTGGCTCTTCACGCGGAAGTAGCTGTTGTAGAGCGGCGCAAGCGCCTTGATCCCCCGGCGCGCGGTCTTTGGGTGAAAACCGAACTCGTCGTAACCATGTCCGGCGTCGCGGAAGAACATCTCGGCGAACACGCGATCATCGGTCGAAAGCATGGCATCCCTAACATCCCAGAACCGGCCGACGTTGACTAGACCGGCAGGCCACTCGGCTTCATCAATCTTGATACCACGCCAGTTCGCCGGAGGGAGCAGAGCACTTTCGCGGTGCTGCTCGCCAACTCGACTCCTTTGAAGGCAAGCGCCATCGCCGTATCCGCGAGGAGCGAAATCGCGCCGACCAACGCGCTGAAGGTCAGACGACCGCTGCCAGGCGGCGCCAGGCCTTGCTCAACCTAACAGCTAGTAC
>CP070713.1:1342301-1345287 GCA_020351445.1 Myxococcales bacterium | reverse complement strand
GTCCGGTGCTGCTCAAGTACGGTAACCACGCGCAGCGTGCGCAGCATTTGCCAGGGATCGCCCGCGGCGAGGTGCGTTGGTGCCAAGGGTACTCGGAGCCGAACGCAGGTTCCGACCTTGCGAACCTCCAGCTCAAGGCCGAACGTGACGGTGACGAGTTCGTGTTGAACGGTCAGAAGATCTGGACGTCGCATGCGCACCTCAGCGACTGGATCTACTGCCTGGCCCGAACGGATCCGAATGCACCCAAGAAACAGATGGGCATCTCGGTGATCCTGGCCGACCTCGATACACCCGGGATCACGGTACGCCGGATCGATCTGATCAGTGGGTACTCGCCGTTCTGCGAAACCTTTTTCGACAACGTGCGTGTGCCGGTCGCCAATCTCGTTGGCAAGGAGAACGAGGGTTGGACGATCGCCAAGGCGATTCTCGGACACGAGCGCTCGTCGATCGGTCGGTCGATTGCCCGCCAGCCCGGTTCAGCGCAGCGGGAGGTCGTCGCTAGGGCCCGCAAGCACCTTGGCGTTGTGGAAGGGGCCATTCCCGATCCGCTGCTGCGCGATGAGGTGGCTGCGCTCGGCATGCGGGAAGAGGCGTTTCACCTGACCCTTGCTCGCATTCAGCAAGGCGCGGAGAGCGGCACGCCCGGGCCCGAGGGCTCGATCACCAAGATCGTGGGCACCGAGCTCAAACAGAAGCGCTTCGAGCTCGGCATGAAGGTCGCCGGCGTTCAGGGCCTCGGCTGGGAAGGGCCTGGCTTCGACGACGACGACCTCGAGTACACGCGGGACTGGTTGCGGTCACGTGCCAGCACCATCGAAGGCGGCTCTTCCGAGATCCAGAAGAACATCGTTTCCAAACGTGTGCTCGGGTTACCGGAGGGGGGAAAATGAGCGGGCACCGGGCGCCGTCCCTTCTCCTCAACGACGAGCAGAAGATGCTCTCGAAGACGGCGCACGAGTTCATTCGCGAGCGGGCGCCAGCAGGTCGCATTCGCACCTTCCGCGACTCAGAAGACCAGGTCGGGTTTTCTCGCGAGCTCTGGAACGAGATGGCGGAGCTCGGTTGGCTCGGCCTCCAGATTCCGGAGGAGTACGACGGCTTGGGGCTGGGGTTCTTCGATCTCTGCGTCGTTCTCGAGCAAAGCGGGCGCGAGCTCATGCCCGAGCCGTTTGTGTCGACGCTCTTGCTCGGCACGCAGGCGCTCTTGCTCGGCGGGACCGAAGCCCAAAAGAAGACTCTGCTGCCCGGTATTGCGGCCGGCGAGACTCTGGTCACCGTTGGCTACGAGGAAGGCGGCCGGCACGGAGATCACTCGAAGGTCGAGACGGTGGCTCGGGAGTCCGCAGGAGGATTCGAGCTCAGCGGGGAGAAGATCCAGGTGCTCGACGGCCATCTGGCGGATCGGATCATCGTGTCCGCAGCGACGTCGGACGCAGACTTCACGCTCTTCATGGTCGACCCAGTACAGTCGGGCGTCACGATCACGCGCCAGAACCGCATCGACGGGCTGAACTCGGCGATCGTGCGGCTCGACCGGGTCTCGATCGGCCGTGACAGCATCGTCGGAGACCTCGATGGTGGCGCGAAGCTTCTCCGGGCGGTGTTCGATCGTGCTTCCGTGGGGCTGGCGGCGCAGATGCTTGGCGGCTCGGAGCAGGCGTTTGCGGACACCATCGAGTACATCAAGGAACGCGAACAATTCGGCGTGCCGATCGGCTCCTTCCAGGCGCTTCAACACCGCTCGGTGTCCGTTTTCACGGAAATTGCACTGACACGCTCCGTTGTTCTTGCGGCGGCCCGCGCGATCGACGAGGCGCCCGATGACGTGCCGAAGTTGGCCTCGTTGGCAAAGGCCACGGCTTCGGAAACATTCCTGCATGCTGCCAAGGAGGCCATCCAAATGCACGGCGGCATCGGCGTTACCGACGAGCACGACATTGGGTTCTACATCAAGCGTGCGCAAGCAGCATATATGACGTTTGGGACGCCTTCGCAGCACCGACAGCGATGGGCGGAGCTTCACGGTTACTAGCGACCAACACAAAAGAGCGAGAAGTACGATGAAAAGGTTTGAAGGGAAGAATGTTGTGATCACCGGCGCGGCGGCGGGCATCGGCCAGGCGACGGCGAAGCGTATTGCCGAGGAGGGTGGCAACGTCGCTCTCATCGACATCAACGCCGAGGGGCTAGCGGCCACCAAGAAGATCGCGGAAGGCCTCGGCGTGAAAGCGTGGACCTACGAGTGCAACGTCACGGATGGCGTTCGGGTGAAAGAGGTGATCGACCAGGCCGCGGAAGACATGGGCGGCTTCGACACGCTATGCCACTGCGCCGGTATCTTGCGCACGTACCACACGCACGAGATGACCTTCGATCAGTGGCATCAGATCATCGACATCAACCTCAACGGCACGTTCTACGTGAACCACGCGGCGCTCCCGCACCTCTTGAAGAACCGGTTTAGCGCACTCGTGAACTGCTCCTCGACGTCTGCGATCGGCAGCCATCCATGGATGGCCGCCTACGCAGCCTCGAAGGGCGGCGTCATCTCGATGACGCGCGCCCTTTACCAGGAGTACGTGAAGCAGGGCCTCCGTGCGAACTGCGTGGTCCCGGGCGGCATCGCCACCGCCCTCCATGGCGACTTCAAGGCCCCGCCCGGCGCCGACATGGAGCTCCTCAAAGGCGCAATGCCATTCGTAGGCTTCGCAAAGCCCCCGCACGCAGCCAGCGTCATCGCCTTCCTAGCCTCGGACGACGCCCGCTACATCAACGGCACCGAAATCCGAGCCGACGGCGGTGCCCTCTCATAAAATGGGGTTGGCGATAGCGCGGGGGTGGTGGGGTGGGACAGACTGCCGCCGAAGGCGTCCGGCGTAGTCCTAATTCCTGAGCTTCGCGAGCTCCTGCACGCGGGCCAGCACCGACGCGTCGACTTTGTGGGGCGCACCTGCGTCGTGGGGCGGCTGTGGGTCGTACT
>CP070713.1:1339444-1342201 GCA_020351445.1 Myxococcales bacterium | reverse complement strand
CTTGCAGGAACGATCCGAGTGAAGGATCACGCCATCGAGCTCGAACTCCTCGACCATCTGTTTCATCGAATCGAGCTTGTGGCCCGTCGATCGGTTCAAGATCGGATGAAGATAGACGCGAGCCATCGAGTCGAGCGGGCGCTCGGGGTCGATCATCGGAGCCAGCTCGCCCCACGCGTACGTGTATGTCGATGCGACGACGTTGACACCACGTTTGCCGAGCCACTTCGAGAATTCGCCGATCTTGAACCAGATGGGAAGGTTGTCCCAGAGGACGCGGTAGCGCTCTTCTTTGACGGCACCGATGCCGCGCTCGATCCGCTCGTCGAGCTCCGCGAGCATCCGTTTGTAGTAAGCGACGGTCACCGCCTCGCCTCGCATGTCGACGATGGGCCCCATGTGGATGAAACCATCGAAGGCGGTCATCGGCGCTGGCCGGTGCTGTGAGCGGTTCAGTACCTCGAGCCAGAGCTCTGCGCCCCGTCGCGCGTTGGTCATGACCTCTTGAAAGCGCTTCTCCTCGAGCGGTTTGCCGGCGATCTCCTCAGCGACGCAGATCATGTCTTCGATCTGGCGCTTCACGTACGCCACCTCGTGATCGTGTGCCTCTTGATAGAGGAAGGGCGTGTCGATCAGGACGAGCGGGCACTCGAAGTAGTCTGCCAAAACCCGGTACCAGTGAAGGACGGTTTGGCAGATGTTAGTGCAGCAAACGAGGATGTCTGGCCGTGGAAGTCGCCCCGCGGGTGTCTTTCCGGAAATCATCGCACCGATATCCGTGCGCGCGTATGAGCAGATGTCGCGCGACCAACCCGCGTGCTCTGCCTCTTCGGCGATGCTCTGCGCCTTCCGACGGACGCCGCACAGGGCCGCGTGATTCTCCGGATACACCAAGAAGTATCCGAGCGCCTGAAGGGGTTCGCTCGGCGCGCCGCTCGTCACCCACGCGACCTTGCGGACTCCAGAGGCATAGCGCCCCTCGAGGTAGTGGCGGCTCATGATCTCCTTCATGTACGCCAC
This sequence comes from Myxococcales bacterium, assembly GCA_020351445.1. Taxonomy (GTDB): domain Bacteria; phylum Myxococcota_A; class Polyangia; order Polyangiales; family Houyiibacteriaceae; genus SG8-38. The sequence continues at coordinate 1,341,181 of CP070713.1, read as the reverse complement.
GGAACGAAGCGGTGGGTGGAGGGGGCTATTCGGACGAGCCTGCCTTCGCGCCAGCTTCCATTGGTCGCGCCAGCGCTGAACGCGAAGCGCCGTCTTGCCGACGAGTTCGTAGTTCACGAAGTGTTCCAGGCGGTTCGAATCCACATAGTGTGGCAAGGCTTCGGACGCAGTCATGAGAGGGTCTCCACGAAGGCTTCGATGCGTGAGAGGGTCTGGTGCGGCAGGGTTTCGCCCATCTCGAATTCGACGTGCAGGACGGGAAAACCCGCCTCGCTGAGGTGTTTGCGGAGAAGCGGGACGTCGAAAAGCTCGGGTTCGCAGAACTTGGGGTCGTAGACGAGAAGGCCGCGAGCACCCAAGGCTCGCATGCGTGATTGAAGCGAGTCGACGCGCGCTTGAATCGGCGTGCCGCAGGTCGGGTCGGGCGGAGAGGTCAGTAACCGATTGGCGGCTCGCTCGAAGGGATCGTCTTCTGCGGATTGCGAGTAGACGCGACGAAACCCGCACGCCAGGTCGTCGCCGGCAACGTACGCCCCCATTGCTTCGATCTGATCGAAGAGCTCGGGCGGATCGGCCACGATGCCCGAGATCATCAGGCCGACCCCGCTGTGCGGCGCATCTCCTTCGGGAAGCGCGGCGGCTTGCTCGCAGAACTGCTCGGCGGTCACGTACTCACGAGAACGGACGACGGTGTAGAAATCCCGATCCGAAACCGCGAGCCGCGCGCGGCGTCGATAGAGGTCGGCGAGTGCGGCGTCGGCGGCGTCTTCTGCCTCGAATGCCTCGGCCCAGTCCTCCTTGCTCGGCCGATGGCCACCAACCTCGACGAGCGACGCGGCGAGCCTTTCGAGCTCCTCCCGGAGGAATTCGCGGTCGGACGTGCGCCTGCCCCTCGGGAGATAGAGCGTGAGCACGCGTTGATCTGGACGAAGGAAATCACCAAGGACCGAGCCCATTCCCTGCAGGGCGTCGCACGTGTGTGGGACCAGAATGGCTCGCGCACCGTCGAGCCCACCGGAACGAAGGAACGAGGTCGCCTTGAGAACGATGTCACAGGTGTAGGCTTGGAAGTGGCGACTACCCTCGTGACGCTCGACATAGGGAGGGCCCCAGATCTCCATGGGGTGGAGCCGATGCGCGCGCAACATGGCGCGCGGGTAGTGAATCGGCATGACCGCCACAATCTGGCGCCCAAGCGATCGAACGTGCTCGACCACTTCGAGTCGACGAGGAAGCGAGCGAGCTACGGCGTCGGAGTCGGACACGCCGGGGAGTGTGCCTCAATTGACCGCACCCCGTCGACCCGCCGGAGCGGTGACCGTATCCGCCGCAACGTCTGCGGCACGATCAAGAGCGCGAACCGCTGAACCGCAAACCGACACTTCCCCCGACCCCAACGCTGCTACTGAGTTAACCCTTTCAAAAAGGGGACTGTCCCCTTTTTGAAAGGGTTAAGTCACTGGCACTGGCAATGGCGCTGGCACTCAAGCAGTATCGCCCCCTGGAGAGCCGGTCTATGCGCATTGGAATTCTTCCCATCGGTCTCTGGATCTCGCTGGGTATCGCTGCGAGCACTTCACCCGCCCGTGCGGCGACGCTCGAAGGGGTCGTCACCACGTCGGCCGGTCAGCCGGTGCATGGTGCCATGGTGACTGTCTTCAGCGCCAATCGGATGCGCAAAGCAACCGTATTTACCGGTGCGGAAGGCGGTTATCTCATCGTCGTCGACTACGAAGG
>CP070713.1:1333932-1339344 GCA_020351445.1 Myxococcales bacterium | reverse complement strand
TAGCTGCGCCCTCGACCACCGTCATGCTCCGATCCATTGGACTCTCGTCTGTCCGGGGGCTGTCGACACGCCGATGCTCCAAGGCATGCGCGAACGGCGAGCAGGCGTCCTCGTATTCACCGAGGAGGCGAGGCCACCCGACAAGATCGCACGCGCCATCGTCGACGCGATTCGAGAGCCGCGCCGCGAGGTATTGGTGACCAATATACGCGGAAAGCTGGTCCGCTTTTTCGGGCTGTTCCCCGGCCTCCTCGTTCGCGGTATCGACGACGCGGAGCGACGCGGCCGGGAAGCGCTCGACGACTAGGCTGGCGACTGCGGAATCTCCAGCGGACCCAGTTTCTGCGCGAGCTGAGCCCTGTTGATTGTTTACGTTCCGTCTCAGCCGCCCCGCCGATATGGCCCAAACGTATCAAGCACCGCGCGCAAGACATCCCGTCTCGCCACAACCCCAACGACTCGGTTGTCCTCGATGACGGGATAACGCCGGTACTTCGTTTCGATGAAACGTGTGGCGACGTCGATCAGGCTGTCGTCTGCGTTCACCGCCTGGACATCGGAGCTCATGTATTCCCCGACGCATCCCCCGCTCTCGCCGTGATAGCCCGCAACCAGCGCCGCCCTCAAGAAATCGCGTTCGGTGAGAAAGCCGACGAGATTGCCACGTTCATCGACGACGGGCGCGCCCGAGATGCGCCGATCGACCAAGACGCGAACCGCATCGAGCAGGTCGGTGTCGCTCGTGAATACGACGGGCTTGCTGACCATGAAGTCTCGGATTCGCATTTCTTTGACTGGAGTCATAATGCGCGCTTCCTCGGGCATTCGGTCTCATGACTCGCGGACCGGCCGCACGCCCCGCAACCCTGCCCGTCTGGATTGTTGAGCCCACCGCAGGTCCCCCGAATGCCGCCGCGCCCCGTGAGCAGACCGATGCTCAAGCCGCCCAAAACGAGCACGAAGACCGCAAAGCTCAGGACGAACACAATCATCGTCATCAACTCCCGAAATCGTCGAACATGACGTTCTCCTCGGGGACACCGAGGTCCGTGAGCATCTTCTGGACCGCCGAGACCATCAAGGGCGGACCACACATATAGTACTCGCAATCCTCCGGCGCGTCGTGGTGCGCGAGATACTGATCGTACGCCACTTGGTGAATGAAGCCCACTGGGCCATCCCAGTCGTCGTCGCTCTTCGGCTCCGAAAGCGCCACGGTGTAGCTGAAGTTGGGATGCTCGGCGGCCAGACGCTTGAAGTCCTCGTAATAGAAGAGGTCACGCTTGCTCCGGACGCCGAACCAGAACGAGATCTTGCGATCGGTCTTGATGCGTTTGAGCTGATCGAAGATATGCGAGCGGAGGGGCGCCATCCCCGTGCCGCCCCCGATGAACACCATCTCGTTGTTCGTATCCTTCGCGTAGAACTCGCCGTACGGGCCCGCGATGGTGACCGGATCGCCCGGCCTGAGGTTGAAGAGATACGACGAGACGACACCCGGCTGGATGTCCTCGCTGGAGCCCGGCGGTGGGAGCGCGAGGCCGATTGTGAGAAGGATGATGCCCTCTTCCTCGGGATAGTTTCCAATCGAGTAGGCCCGTGTGGTGGGCGACTTGGTGCCCGCGCTGAACCTCCAGAGGTTCAGGCGGCTCCACTCATCGCGGAATCTCGGTTCGATCTCGAAGTCCGAGTACTTCACTTGATAGCGCGGGCACTCGAGTTGGATGTAGCCGCCGGCCCGGAAAGGCACTTGCTCTCCGGGCGGGAGCTCGAGGACGATCTCTTTGATGAAGGTGCTGAGGCCACGGGTCGAGCGCACGGTGCACTCCCACTTGCGAACGCCAAAGAGCTCTTCCGGGACGCGGACGCGCACATTTTCGCGAACCGTAACCTGGCAGCCGAGGCGCACGTGCTGTGCTGCCTCGTGCCGTCCGATCAAGGACTCTTCGGTTGGAAGCAATGGGCCTCCGCCTTCGAGAACCCCCACCCTGCATTGACCACACGTTCCCTTGCCGCCGCATCCGGACGGCAGGTACAGGCCAACGTTCGACAGCGCGGCCAGCAACTTCGTGCCGGCCGGCACTTGGAAGGTCCGATCGTCGTTCACGATCATCTGCACGGTGCCGGTCTCGACCAGCCTCGAGCGAGCGGCCAAGATCAACGCCGACAGCAAGACGACGATGCTCGTGAAGGCGGCGACTGCTAGGATGATTTGGAACGCCACCTCCGCGCCTCCTACAGCTGAATCCCGGCGAAGGCCATGAAGCCGAGAGACATCAGACCGACGATGATGAAGGTGATCCCTAGACCCTGAAGCCCTTCCGGCACGTCGCTGTACTTCAGCTTCTCACGAATGCCGGCGAGCCCGACGAGCGCCAGCGCCCAACCGAAACCGCTCCCGACGCCGTAGACGATGCTCTCGGGCATCGTGTAGTCGCGCTGCACCGAAAAGAGAGTGCCGCCGAGGATCGCGCAGTTGACCGTGATCAACGGCAGATAGATGCCCAGCGTGTGAAACAGGGGCGGAAAGTAGCGATCGAGCACCATTTCGAGAATCTGCACCATCGCTGCGATGACGCCGATGTAAGTGACCAAGCCCAGGAAGCTGAGGTCGACGTCCGGGAGCCCCGCCCAAGCCAGCGCCCCTTCTTCGAGGACGTAGTGATAGAGGAACGTATTGGTAGGGACCGTGATCAGCTGAACGACGATGACCGCGGCACCAAGGCCAAATGCCGTCTGGATCCGTTTCGAGACCGCTAGAAACGTGCACATCCCCAGAAAGAAGGAGAGCGCGAGGTTCTCGACGAACACGGCCTTGATGAAGAGCTCGGCGTAGTTCCCCATCACAAGGCCTCCGTTCGATGAACTTCGTGAATGCGGAACTCCGGCTTTTCGACCTGCTCCGCCTTCCAGGTTCGCACGGCCCAGATGATGAGGCCGATGACGAAGAAGGCGCTCGGCGGCAGCAGCATCATCCCGTTTGGGTTGTACCAACCGCCCTCTGCAACCTGAGGCAAGATGGTGTAACCGAGCAAGGTGCCGGCGCCGAGGAGCTCCCGGGTGCTGGCTACGAGGATCAGAATCACGCTGTAGCCCAGACCATTGCCAATGCCGTCGAGGAAGCTCAACCCGACCGGGTTCTTCGATGCGAAGCTCTCGGTGCGACCGAGCACGATGCAGTTGGTGATGATCAAACCGACGAACACGGAAAGCTCGCGGCTCGTCTCGAACGCAAACGCCTTGAGCGACTCATCGACGACGATCACCAACGACGCGATGATCGTCATTTGCACGATGATTCGGATGCTGCCCGGCAACACGTGCCGGATCGCGCTGACCGCGGTGTTTGCGAGGGCGGCGACCACGGTGAGCGCAAGGCACATGTAGAGGGACGGCAGAAGCGCCGTGGTCACGGCCAGCGCGGAGCAGATGCCGAGCACTTGCAGCGTGACCGGGTTGTCATCGACGACGGGCGCGACAAGAGCGCGCTTGGCGGCTGAGCTCATGTGCTTCCTCCTCGTTGGATGCTCTGCAGGTAGGGACCGTAACCGTGCTCGCCGAGCCAATACTGCATCATCTTCGTGACCCCGTTTCCGGTCAGCGTCGCGCCAGAAACCCCATCGACGTGATAGTCGGCCAGCGGATCGTCCTCGGAGACTCGACCCTTGATGACCTGGAGCCTCGGCTCCCCGGACGGGTCGAACGCGCGCTTGCCTCGCCAGAGCACGCGCCACGCCGGCTTGGTGATGAAGTCCCCGAGCCCCGGCGTCTCGCCATGCGCATAAAAGGTGATGTCGGCAACGGTATTGCCGTCGGCCTCGAGGGCGAGGAACCCATACATCGTCGACCACAGCCCGTAGCCGGACACCGGCAAGATGATCTTGCTCACCTCCCCGTTTTCCCGGACGAGATACACGAGGGCTCGTTTGGCGCGGCGTCCCACCCGAGCAACGTCGATGTCCGCAGGCACCTCGACGCTCCGCTCGGGGTCCTTGGCGGCGTCTGCCGGGTCGAAGGTTTCCGGATCGAGGTCATCGACGTAGGCCCCCGTTTCGAGATCGACTACCCGGGGCTCGATTCTGGCGAACGCCGCATCGACATCGACGTCAGGGTCCAAGAGCCCGGCCACTTCGAGGATGTTGCGGCGCATGTCGAGGATGGCATTGGCGACTTGACGTGGCTTGAGCACGACGGCTGCCGACGCCACGAGTGACGAGCACACGAGGCTGACGACCAGGGCCACGAGCAAGGTGCGGACGACCGTTTCTTTGTTGCCACTCGGCTTTTGCACAGGCTCAGGCACTTCGGCGCAACCTCCTTGTGATGTTGGCCCGCATGACGAAGTGGTCGATGGTGGGCGCGAAGATGTTAGCAAATAGGATCGCGAGCATGATCCCCTCCGGAAACGCGATGTTGACCACACGGATCACGACCGTGATCACCCCGACCAAGAACCCGAAGATCCACCGACCGGGGTTCGTGACGCAGGCGGTGACTGGGTCGGTGGCCATGAAGATCATCCCAAACGCAAAGCCGCCAAGCACCAGATGCCAGTGCCAAGGCATTGCAAACATCGGGTTGGTGGCGGAGCCCACCGAGTTGAAGAGCAAAGCGGTCACCATCATGCCCAGCATGACGCCAGCAATGATCCGCCACGATGCCACGCCGGTGTAGACGATCAGCGCGCCTCCCATGAGGCAAGCAAGGGTGGAGGTTTCTCCGATCGAGCCTTGAATGGGACCGAGGAAGGCGTCCATCCAGGTCACGCCTTGCTCGAGGATGCCGGGCACCCCGCTCTCGGCGCCGATGGCCAGCGGGGTTGCTCCCGTGACGACGTCGACCGGGGGCGTCCAAACGGACTCGCCCGACATCTCGACCGGGTACGCAAAATACAAGAACGCGCGGCCCGCCAGCGCTGGGTTCATGAAGTTCTTACCCGTGCCCCCGAAGACCTCTTTGGCCATGACGACGCCAAACGAAATGCCAAGTGCGACCTGCCAAAGGGGGGTCGTCGCCGGGAGCGTAAGGGCATACAGGATCGAGGTGACGAAGAAACCTTCGTTGATCTCGTGGTTGCGAATTCCCGCGAACAGGATCTCCCAGAACCCACCCGCCAACAGCGTGACGGCGTAGATCGGCAGAAAATACAGCATCCCGTAGAAAGTCGCGGCCCCGACGCTGGTGGCATCGTGCCCGATTCCGAGGCCGGCCATCAACGCTCCCCGCCAATCGGTCGGCGCAGATAGGCCGAGCTCTTGGATCGCTAGATTCGCTTGGTAGCCCGTATTCCACATGGCGACCAAAGCGCATGGCAGCACACCGACGACAACCATGCCCATCACCCGCTTGAGGTCGATCGCATCGCGCACGTGTGGTGCGTGCCGCGACACGTCCGGGGGCGAGTAGAAGAGG
>CP070713.1:1329272-1333832 GCA_020351445.1 Myxococcales bacterium | reverse complement strand
CAGCGCCAACGCCGCGGACGAGAAACGCGATCCGCCGCCGCCCTCGGGCACGATGAGCCTTCAGGGCATGTTCTCGTACATGGCGGACGCTGCGATCTTCGTGGACTGCGCGACCCGGGAACAGTGGCCTGTCGCGATGGAAGGAGACTATCCAACGCTGGAGCGCGAGTACGGGAAAGCCAAGATCGCGCCGGGCGCGCCTTTGCTCGTCACGGTCGAAGGGGGCTTGGACTTGCGCCCCAAGGTCGACGGTCGAGGCAGAGAAACCACCCTGATCATCCAGCGCTTCGTGCGCACATGGCCGAGGGAGACGTGTGGAAGCATGGGACCCATCACCCTGGAAGATACCTACTGGGCCTTGCTCGAGCTCAACGGCAAGTCGATCACGGTCAAAGTAAACGACAAGGCGCCCTACCTCGAGCTCAACTCCAAGAAGGCAAGCGCTTACGGTTTTGGCGGCTGCAATCGCTTCTTCGGCTCGTACGAAACCTCTGGGCATTCACTCACGTTCGGCGCGATGGGTGCGACCCGCATGGCCTGCCCCGAAGGCATGGACGAAGAGCAGGCGCTCTTCACCGCGCTCGGCTCGACCACTCGGTACGAGATCCACGGCTCTAAGCTCCTGCTCTTTGCGGATAAGGCGCTGGTGGCGCGATTCGAAGCGAGAACCCGGGCCGAGTAGTCTCAGCGACCGGCGTAGATGCCGTAGCCCCGGACTTCGAGGTCCTGGACGATCTCGTCCTCGGTCACATCGACATCGAGCTCGATGTTGAACGTGACCAAACGGGCGACCTGCTGGACATCTTTGGCGAAGCGACGGATGAAATCGAACTTGGGATACATGGCGAACCTCCTTTTTGGCGGCGTGTTTTCTGCCGCGTCTTCATGCATCCTAGGAATGGGCCGCGAGAAGGTCCTTTGCAGGACCTTAGCAAAGCCTTAGCTTAGCGAGGGCTCCTGGAAGTCTGCGTCATGACTTTTGTTTTTGGACCTTTCGAGCTCGACCCCGCCCGCCGCGAGCTTCGTGTGGAGGGTGAACCGCAGTCGATCCAACCCCAGGTGTTCGATCTGCTGCTTTATCTGGTCGAAAATCACGAGCGCGTGGTGCCGAAGCGCGAGCTGCTCGAAGCGTTGTGGCCCGACACAATCGTCACGGAAAGCTCGATCCAGCGGGCGGTTAGCTTGGCGAGGAGCGCGCTTGGCGAACGCGGCCCGGAGTTGATTCAAACCTTTCCAAGGCAAGGCTACCGCTTCGTTGGAAACATCGCCGCGCAGAAAAAAAAGTCGCAGAGAGGAGGCCTCAGGCCTCGCTATGCGCAAAGCGGCGACGTTCACATCGCGTTCACGACGTTGGGCGAAGGCGACACCGACATCGTCGTCGTGAATGGATGGATCTTGCCCATGCGCGCGATGTTCCAACATCCGCAGACTCTGGCATCCATGGAAGCGCTGGCGAAAATCGGACGGGTCATCACGTTCGACAAACGCGGGACCGGTCTTTCTGATCGCGTGAAAGAGCTCCCTGCCCACGAGCAACGCATGGATGACCTCCGCGTCGTGCTCGACGCGTGCAACTCCAAACAAGCGGTCCTGGTTGGGTATTCGGAGGGTGGCGCCCTTGCAATGCTCTACGCGGCCACCTACCCCGAGCGCGTGCGAGGCCTCGTTCTTTGCGGCGCGTTCGCGCGCATGACGAAGGCCCACGACTACCCTTGCGGCTACGCCCCCGAAGAATTGGAGAAGCTCAAGGGCTACATCCGAGGTGGGTGGGGCAAGGGGGCGTCGCTGCGACCGATTGCCCCGAGGGAGATGCGAGTAGATGCGGAGTTCCTCGATTGGGTCGCGTTTGCCGAGCAGGAAGGCACGAGCCCGGGGGGCGCGCTCGACCTTCTCGACATGAACATGCAAATCGACCTCCGTGCGATGCTTTCGACGATTCGCGTGCCCACGGCCGTGCTGCAAGCCGACGCAGACGAGATGATTCATCCCGGGAACGGCCCCTACCTGGCCGAGCACATCCCAAACGCACGCTACGTCGAGGTCGCCGGCGGCGACCACGTCTTTTTCTTTCGCACTCAGAATGAGATCCTAGACGCGGTGCAATGGGTGCTCGAACAAGAGCCGCCGGAGCTCGAGGAAGATCGATTCCTCAGCACGGCCCTCGTCGGCAGCGCCAACGAGATCGACCAGGATTTGTGGCGTGATCAGGTTCGCCGGTTTCGAGGTCAGGCGGTGCCAGGGAAGCGGCACGCCTACTTTGACGGACCGATCCGTGCCCTGCGATGCGGCGCGGCCATCGCCGAGGCGTCGGCGGCCTCCTTCGGAGTGCACACCGGCCAGGTGGTTCGGCAAGGCACAACGGTGAGCGGACCCGCGTTCGAGGTTGCCGAGGCCATCGCGTCGAAGGCGCCGACCCGCGGGGTCTGGGCATCGCGCGTCTTGGTCGACTTGGTGCCGGGCAGCGACCTCGAATTCGAGGAAACCGGCGTGGCCGTGCCTGTACAAGGGCGTGAAATCGCTCTGCTTTCACTTCGGGCAAAGAGCTAAGGTTTCGATAAGCAAGCCAAAAGGACCTTCGCGGGCCTCCTCCGTACGTTGGACATCAAGGAGGCCACCATGCCCTACTCCAACGCTGCACAGATTCTCGAAACCCCGACCTCAACCCACGACGTCTACGTCCAAGGCCGCTTCTGCGGGCCGCCCGGATCAGGAAACGGGGGCTACAGCGTAGGCCTCGTCGCCAAGCATCTCGGTTCCGAGGTCGAGGTCACCCTCAAGCGCCCGATTCCAATCGACCGTACGATCCAGGTCGTGTCGGATGGCGACACCGCAACGCTCGTTGATGCCGACATGGAGATCGCAAGCGCCCGGCACGTGGAGCTCGACCTGGACATTCCCGAGGCGATTACGTTCGCCCAGGCCGCCGCCGCTCGCGCCGACTTCCCTGGCTACCAAGCCCACCCCTTCCCCGGCTGCTTCGTCTGCGGGACCAACCGTTGCTGCGGAGAGGGGATGTGTCTCTTCACCGGTGTCGTCGACGAAGGCATCGTCGCCAGCTCCTGGGTCCCGGCCGCTGAGTTCGTCACCGAAGAAGGCGTCATCGGGCCCGAGCTGATCGGCGCTGCATTGGACTGCCCCGGCGCCTGGGCCTTGATACCCCACTACGGCATCGAGGGCCCGATCGTCCTCGGCCGAATGACCTACCGCCTCGAAAAGCCGATCTACGCCGGCGAGCGCTACGTGGTCATGGGCTGGGTCCGGGGCCGCGAAGGCCGCAAAGCATTCTGCGGCACCGCCATCTACGACGCCGAAGGCCAAGTCTGCGCCGCAGCCGCCGCCACCTGGATCCAACTCACCTAACTCGCTAACCCTTTTGAAAAGGGGACTGTCCCCTTTTTGAAAGGGTTAATTGAATCGACAGGGGGGTGTCGACGCACTACGAACGCTAGCGATGAAGATCGGAATTGTTTCTATCAATGTTGGTGGTCCCGCAACCGCTGAAAAGATGGTCGAGGTCGTTCAGCATGCCGAGGCTGCTGGGATCGAATCGGTTTGGACGTTCGAGCACGTGATCGTGCCAACCGACTACGACTCGAAGTACCCCTATGCCGCTTCCGGTAAGATGGGAATCCCGCCCGAAGGTTGGTTCATCGACCCCTTGATCTCGCTCGCGCACGTCGCGGCTGCGACGAAGACCATCCGCTTGGGGACCGGGGTCAATATCTTTCCGCAAACGAATCCGCTCCTCTTTGCCAAGCAAACCGCCTCGCTCGATGCGCTGAGCGGCGGGCGGTTGACACTCGGCCTCGGGATTGGTTGGCTCGCCGAAGAGTACCAGGCGATGGGCACGCCCTTCGAAAGACGTGGCGCGCGCTTCGACGACTACCTCGAGGCGGTGAAGAAAGTTTGGAGCGGCGACGTGGTGGAACACGAAAGCGAGTTCCTCTCGTGGCACAGCTTCAAGAGCTATCCGACCCCGGCACAGAAGCCGCACCCGCCGATTCTGATCGGCGGTGTGACGAAGAAGACCTTAGAGCGGGTCGTCAACGCGGCCCAAGGCTGGTACGCGCCGAGCGACTCGCCGGGCGAGCTCGCGGAAAGAATCGGAGAGCTCAAGGAAATCGCCGCTCGAGCGGGTCGGCCATTCGACGAAATCGACGTCACGGTCAACTGGCGCCTCGCAAAGCGCCCCGATGCGCTAACGGAGTACGAGGATCTCGGGATCAACCGAGCCGTCGTGTTACTGGGCTCGACGGGCGAGTCCGATCCGAAGAAGGCGATCGACCTGATCGCCTCCCGGGCCCGATTGTAGGGCTCGCTGGATCTCCTCAGGGACAGGCACTCCAGGCATCTGGTTTGTTTAGGGGCTGCCGGTCCTGGCGATCGGTCCAGACTTGGGCTCGGTGCCAGCGGATAGGCGTCAGACGCTCGATTTAATCCACTGCAAGAGCTGCGGGAGGTTCATGGCGCCTGGGTGTCTTGCGACCTCGCGGCCGCCTTTGAACACCGCGGTCGTTGGGATGCTGCTGATTTGGTATCGCTGACTGAGCACCTGGTTTT
>CP070713.1:1325458-1329172 GCA_020351445.1 Myxococcales bacterium | reverse complement strand
GTCCACCGGTAGATCTCGGGCGTGGTCACTTCACCTGTGAGGTTTTGACCCGTCATCGGCGGCGCAGCCTTGGCGCGGTCGTGAAGCGTTGCCGGGTCTTCAGTCCCCACCGCCGCCATTTGCGCGCCCTCGTCCCGGATGTGTCGCGTGAGCGTCCGCGTGTCGACGCCCGTAATCCCGACGATGCCGTGCTTTTCGAGATACGCGTTCAGCGACTCCTCGGTGCGCCAGTTGCTCTCGATGGCCGACAGCTCCCGTACGACGAATCCGCGAAGGGCAGGGCGCTTAGCCTCGCCGTCTTCGAGGGTGATCCCAGTGTTGCCGATTTGGGGCGCCGTCATGGTGACGATTTGACCGCAGTACGACGGATCGGTGAGCACCTCTTCGTAGCCGGTCATACCGGTGGTGAACACCGCCTCGCCGGTCGCTGCGCCTGGGGCGCCGAAGCTCGTTCCCGCAAAGCGGGTTCCGTCTGCAAGTACGAGGTGTGCTTCCTTGGTCATGTTCCCAGCTCGTGCACGACTTTGCCCCCCACGATCGTCATGACGGGCCTCCCCATCAGCTCACGACCGAGCAACGGTGTGTTGTGCGATTTCGAGCGTAGCGCTTCTGTGTCGAGAATCCATCGGGCCTCCGGGTCGAGGACGGTGACGTCAGCGCGCCGCCCCTCGCGAAGCGAGGCTCCTTCGAAGTCCGGGATCAATCGAGCGGGAGCGGTCGATAGTGCCTCCACGAATCGGAGCGGCTTGAGCACCCGATCACGGACCAACTGGAACATCGAGCCAATCGCGGTTTCGAGCCCGTTGATCCCCACCGAAGCCGCTTCGAACTCACAGTCCTTCTCGAGGTCGGTGTGCGGCGCGTGGTCGGTGGCGATGCAGTCGATCGTGCCGTCCGCAAGCGCTTCCCGAAGGGCCTCGCGGTCCTCCTCCTCGCGAAGCGGGGGGTTGACTTTGCAATAGGTGTCGTAGCTGAGCAGCGCCTCGTCTGTGAAGAGAAGATGGTGCGGCGTAACCTCCGCCGACACGCGCAATCCTCGCGATTTCGCCTCCCGAATGAAGCGGATCGCCCCTAGGCTCGAAATGTGCGCGACGTGGTATCGCGCCCCGGTCGCCTCGGCGAGAATCAAATCCCGGGCGACGATGATGTCCTCGGCTGCGCGCGGCCACCCACGAAGCCCGAGCTGCGTCGAACGGGCGCCTTCGTGCATCTGCGCGCCCTCGGTCAGGTGGTGGTCCTCGCAGTGTTGGCTCACCAAGAGGTCGAAGGTGCGCGCATACTCCATCGCGTGCCGCATCACCGCAGCGTTCATCACGCAAAGACCGTCGTCGCTCACGCCGATCGCGCCGGCGTCACGCAAGTCCGCCATCTCGGTGAGCTCTGTGCCTTTTTGCCCCTTGGTCACCGCGCCAAAGGGTAGCAAGCGAGGCCCGCCGTGCTCTTCGGCGCGCGCGATCATCATCTCGGTGATCGCACGGGTGTCATTGGTCGGCTTGGTGTTCGGCATCGGGCACACGGCCGTGAAACCCCCTGCCGCCGCCGCCTCCAAGCCGGAGCCGATGTCCTCTTTGTATTCCTGCCCGGGCTCGCGAAGATGTACGTGTAGATCGATGAAGCCCGGACAGACCCACCGCCCAGATGCGTCCACGATTCGCGCGCTCTCGCCACGCTGGTAGGCAGCGCCTGCATCGCGCCCCACGTGCTTGATGCGGCCCGCTTCGATCACGACGTCGGCGGTTTCGTCGAGCCCCTTTGATGGATCGAGAACGCGCCCGCCCCGCAGGACGATCACCTGGGTCTGCATAGCGGTCCGCGCTTACGTGACGGACCCCAACCAGTCAACCCGGTCAGCCGGCTTTGCGGTGAAGATCGTCGTCGTCGGCTGCCGCCACGGTGCCGACAGAGGAGGAGATCTTCGCCTGTGCTTTCTTTTCTTCGACGCGCTTCTTCATGGTCATGACCTTACGGTAGACCGACGCGAAGTCTTTATTGCGGGTCGCCATCGTGGGGGTGCCGCCGCGCAATAGGGTCTGCAGGATGAATTCGAGAACTTGAATCTCGCCTTCGGAGAAACTGTTGCTGATGCGCATGCGATCGGATCTACCATCGGCAGGGCTGCATGACAATCAGTGACGTGCCATGTAGGGTCACGAGAGGTCACATGCTTTCGAGATTTCATCGCCAAGATCTTGGGAGCCCACGATTTACAGGCTTGCCTATCGCGTTATCGACGATCGCAGTTTACCGCGCAAAAAGCCCTACGCGGTTGACAAACGGCGCCAAAGCCGCGCCGCGCGTGCCTTGGCTCAGTTGTCGGCGGCCGTCACGCGGACGATCTCGTCGATCGTGGTGACGCCCTGAACCACTTTGCTGAGGCCAGCCATGCGCAGGGTGGCGACACCGTCGCGAATCATCTCGTCCTTCACCTCGGCGGTCGATCCGCCCTGAAGAACAATCTCGCGCAGCCGCTCCTTGAACGGCATGACCTCGTAGAGCGCGACTCGCCCCTTGTAGCCGGTGTCATTGCAGACCTTGCAGCCGGTGCCCCGGAAAGCGACCACATTGGGAATCTCGTTTTCGGGGAACCCGACATCGAGGAGCACTTGTTCGTCGGTTGGCACCTGGACCTTGCACTCCTGGCAGATCTTGCGCGCGAGACGCTGCGCCAACACGAGATTCACCGACGCCGTGACGAGGAACGGCTCGACACCCATGTTGAGCAGACGTGTGACCGTGCTCGGCGCATCGTTGGTGTGGAGAGTCGACAAGACCAAGTGCCCGGTCAACGCGGCCTTGACCGCGATCTCCGCGGTTTCGAAGTCTCGAATCTCACCGACCATGATGATGTCCGGGTCCTGACGAAGGAAGGACCTCAGCGACGCCGCGAAGTTCAAACCGATGTCTTCGTGCATCTGCACCTGGTTGATGCCCATCAAGTTGAACTCGATCGGATCCTCGGCCGTGCTGATGTTCGTCTCGACGTCGTTCAAATCCGACATCGCCGAATAGAGCGTCGTCGTCTTGCCGGAACCCGTCGGCCCAGTGACCAGCACCATGCCATACGGCTGGTGAATCGCATCGCGAAAATCCGAAAGCGGCTTCGCCTCGAAGCCGAGCTTCGTCATATCGAGCTGCAGGTTCGACTTGTCGAGAAGACGAAGGACGATCTTTTCGCCCCAAAGCGTCGGGACGGATGAAACACGATAGTCCATCTCGCGGCCCTTACCGAGCTTGAGCTTGATGCGGCCGTCCTGTGGCAGGCGGCGCTCGGCGATGTCGAGCGAGCTCATGATCTTGAGACGCAAGGCGATGGCGTTCTTGAGCTTGATGGGCGGTGTCATCTCCTCGTGGAGCACGCCATCGACGCGGTAACGGACGCGCAACACACGCTCGTACGGCTCGACGTGAATGTCGGATGCGCCTTGCTTGATCGCGTTCAGCAGAATGGCGTTGCAGAGACGAACAACGGGCGCGTCCTCACTGGCTTTCGCGAGATCCAGAAGATCATCATCGTCGTCTGTCGTGGCGACTTCGATCTCCGACTCATCGAAGCCCTCCATGATGTCTTCGTAGGAAATCTCCGGTTGGGCGTATGCTTTCTCCAGCGCCGTGAGAATGGCGCTTTCCGACGAGACGACCGGCTCCACGTTGTAACCGGTCAGAAACTTCACATCGTCGATTGCGTTGAGGTTCGACGGATCGGCCATTGCCACG
>CP070713.1:1322413-1325358 GCA_020351445.1 Myxococcales bacterium | reverse complement strand
GCGGACCGGTGGCATTCAGATGCGGAGGTGGAGATCTTGTCGCCCATCCAGCAAGCGGCGTCTGCCGTCGATGCAAGCAAGACTGGCATACAGCTCTCGCTCGACCACTGGCTCTCCGCTGGCACGGCGTGTGATCTGCGCATCACGACTCACTCGGCCGAATGATGCACAAGCGCGTGCGGGTCATTTGGACGCGGCGAGAGGGGAAACGCTACGTGTCTGGTTTGGAAGTGCTGGGGTCGATGACACCGCGCACGCCCGATCAGCGTTAATCACGCGTACTCCATACTGAATCAGGCGAAACACGGCGATCTGAAGCAGGTTCCAAGGGCCGCGGTCATCGGTTCGACTTGGTGCAACGTGACCTTCGAAAACTCCATCCTCAGATTCGCTGCCGTTCTTGTCGCTGGCCTGTTGGGCGGAGAGCTTGCAGCGCGGGTCCGACTACCGCGGGTCACGGGCTGGATCAGCGCCGGAATCGCGCTCCGCCTCATCGGCCTACCTGGGCTCGAGTCGGGCGACTTTCGGGAGGTGTTCGGCCCTTTCGTCGACTTCGTTCTCGGCTACATTGCATTCAGTGTTGGCAGCGCTCTGCACATTGCGAGCCTCAAGAATGCTGGCAAGCGCCTCACTCTCCTGATCGCAACCGAGGCCACCATCACGCCAGCGCTCGTGGCGGGGGGCCTCATGCTGGTCGGCGACCAGCCCGCGGGTGTCTCGTGGATCCTCGGCGCCGTGGCCATCGCTGCTGCGCCGGGCACGACCATGGTGGTGGTCAAGGAGGCACGCGCTCGTGGTGTATTCGTCAAGACCCTGATTGCCGCTGTGGCCCTCATCGACATGACCGCGGTATGCGTCTTCGCTGTCGTCGCCGCGTTGCTGAGGGCTGATCAAAGCCTGAGTCCGGGCGCCGTGACGGTTGCGCTCGGAACGGCGGGTCGGGAGCTTGGCACGGCCATCTTGGTGGGGCTGACGAGCGCGACGCTCCTGCTCTTCTGGGTTCGGCGGCTAAGGCCAAACGCGGCAGGTCCCGGCTTTCTCGCCGTAATCCTCGTTTCGTGGGGCGTCGCAACGGCGCTCGGCGTGTCTGCCATTCTGGCTTGCACGTGTGCCGGCTTGTTCCTTTCAAACATGCGTCACGACACCGCGAGGGCCGGCCAGGCGTACTTGATCCCGTTTGGGGAAGCACTCTTTACGGTGTTCTACACCGTTGCCGGGATGCAGCTGGATTTCGCTCACGTCACCGGGGCAGCCGGTTTGGTTGGACTGTTCTTCCTGGGGCGCCTCGTCGGCAAGATGCTGTCTTCGTTTGTCGCGATGTCGGCGGCCGGGATGCTGCCGGAAGTGCGTCGCTATCTGGGTTTGGCCCTTCTGCCCCACGGTGGTGTTGCGATCGGACTCATCGTGATCGTGCAAGAAACCCCCGGCCTTTCGTGGATGGCAGACACGGTCACCACGGTGGGCCTGGCTGCACTGGCCATCAATCAGCTCGTCGGTCCGAGCATGACGCGCTTCGCGTTGAAGCGCGTTGGGGAGATCGGCCTCGATCGCCCCCGACTGCTGGACTTCATCACCGAACAGACCATCCTCGTCGGCCTGCAGGGCCAAGACAAGCGCGCGGTGATTGAGCAACTCGTTCGGCGGTTATGCGCCACCAGTGAGCTCGGCGCAGACATCGACCAGTTGCGTGAGGATCTACTTCGCCAAGGGGAAGAAGACTCGTCCTTGGTGGGGCCAGGGCTCGTCATCACCCACGCCGTCATCGAAGGCGATGGGCCGGTTCGTGGGGTCCTGGGCCTCTCTTCGAAGGGCTTGGAGTTTGCCGCACCCGACGAACGCCGAGTGCATGCTGTGCTGTTGCTCGTCATCCCGGCGACCGAGGAAGCACACTACTTGGAGATCGTGGCGGCGTTCTCGGCCGGTATCGTCAGCAACCCAACGATGCGATATCAACTGTACCAATCTCCCAGCGCCGCTCACGCCCACAAAATCCTCAACCCCCGCGGAGACATCGACTTCAACTGCTTTCTCGATGAGACCCTGATCGCATCGAGCCCACCACCGCCGACCCAGGGCAACGCGACGCCTTCCCTCTGACCCCGCGCCGTCCGCCGGGCGGGACAAATTGATAGCGACGCGGGGCTGATCGTGGCACGAACTCATTCCGTGGACATTGAGATCTCAAGGAGGCACGTTTGCATGACGACCCCGTGCCGTTTCCCTCACAACGAAAGTTGCACGCGAACACGAGAAAGTATGGATCGCCTCGAGCAGTGGGACTTTCGTGCGGGCGAAGGTACAGGAAGTGAAGTTGCAGCAACCACAGGCGTGAAAAGACGGGCGCTGTATCAGCGCCCCGCGGCCTTCTTGATTGCGCCGAGATCCAAGATGGCGCCTCCCTCTCCAACGACGCTCGGCTGCCTTCCATCCCACTTCTCGACCGCCCGTAGATATACGATTTCAGCGCTAATGGTCTCCCTAAGAAGCTCCTGTGCTTTGGCTTCGGCCTCCGCCCTTGCCAGCATTGCGTTGGCTGTACCGCGCGCCTTAGCTTCAGCCTGCTCAGCCTCGACCCTGATGCGGGCGAGATCGTTCGTGGCAGTGAGCGCGCGCTGTTCCGCGACCTGCTTCGATTCGACTGCCTGTTGATACTGGGCGTCGAACTGAAAGTCCGTGATCGAGAGCTCCGTCACGAGGATGTCGCTCTTGGCCAGCGTCACCTTAATGCTCTCGCCCAGTGTCTCTTTCACTTGCTGTCGTTTTGTGATCAGCTCTTCGGCGGTGTACTGAGCGGTCGCCTGTTTGAGCGACTCCTGAAGCGCGGGATCGATGATCGTATTTTCGACAACCAATCGAGTCCCTATGTTGCGAAAGACTTCGACGATCCGGGACGCATCAATGCGGTAGTTCAACGCGATCTTCGTCGACACGACCTGAAGATCCTT
>CP070713.1:1315662-1322313 GCA_020351445.1 Myxococcales bacterium | reverse complement strand
TGCGCCCATCGCTGCGCCAAGCGCGTCGACGAGTGGCTCGATGACGTTGGTGAAGTTCTCCGCGCTCTTGAGCGCGCGGCCACCCGACACGACGACGTCGGCCTCGGTGAGATCCGGACGCTCGCTCTTCACGACCTCGACCCCGAGGAACTCGACCTTGTCCGCGGCCGGGTCGCTCTGCACAGCGACGTCTTCCGCCGGGCTCGCGCCGCCGGGAGCCTCGGCCGCGTCGAACTCCGACTGACGGACGGTGACGACCTGCTTGTCGCTCGTGATCTCCACGGTGCCTGACACGTTGCCCGCATACATCGGGCGCGTGTACGACAGCTTACCGCCGTCGACGTGCACCGCCGAGATCTCGGAAGCCACCCCCGCACCGAGCTTGGCGGCCACGCGCGGGAGCAAGTCCTTGCCGTAGGCGCTCGCGCAAGCGACGAGGACGTCGTAGCCCTTGCCAACCTCCGCGACGGTCGCCGCGTACTTTTCGCAGGTGTAGCCGCCGGCGATCTCCGCCTTGAGCACTTTGCCTGCACCGTAGCCGGCGAGCTCGTCGGCTGCTGCGCTCGCGCCCTCTCCGATAGAGAGAATGTCGAACGAACCGCCGGTGCCTTCCGCGATTTGCTTCGCGGCAGTGACGGCACAAAGAGTGGTTTTGCGAGCCTTGCCCTCAAGCAACTCCGCAACAACGAGAACATTAGCCATGTCTGATGCTTCCTTTCCGTTTCTCGAGGGTTAGATGACCTTGGCGGTGTTGTGGAGCTTGTCGACGAGGTCCGCGACGTCTTCGACGAACGTCGTTTCGCCGGAGCGCGCTGGCGGAAGCTCGAACTTCGTGTAGTTGAGTGCCTTGGTGGCATCGACGCCGAGATCGCCGAGCGAGGTCTGATCGATCGGCTTCTTCTTGGCCTGCATGATGCCCTTGAGCGATGCATAGCGGCCGCCCACTTCCAGCTTTGCATACTGGTGGTCGTCGGGGGTGACTCCGTTCTTGACCGACTCCGGCTGAAGGATACGGTCGGAGGTCGTCAGGACCGCCGGGCCGGTTACCTTCACGGTGGCAACGCCCGTATCGAGCTCGCGCTGAACCTCGAGGGTCTTGCCGTCGTCGTTGGTCTTGATCCGCATCGCGTAGTTGATGATCGGCCAGCCGAGCGCCTCGGCGACCTTGGTGCCGGCGACATTGGAGTCGCCGTCCGCTGCCTGCTTGCCCATGATGACGAGGTCCGGGCTCTCTTTGTCCGCGATGGCCTTGACGATCGCGGCCACGACGCCGGCGTCGAGGCTTCTGTCCTCCGCTTCGACGAGGATGCCGCGTTCAGCCCCCTTCGCGAGGCCTTCGCGGATGATTCTCTGCGTGTGCTCATCGTTTGGACCGATCGAGATCAGCACGACCTCACCGACGCGCGCGTTCTTCTCGGCGGCGTTTTCGGTCAGTCGCAGGGCGGCTTCGAGGCTCCAGTCGTCGAACGGATTCATCTTCCATTCGAGTCCTTCGGATGTGACGGCCTTACCGTCGCCGCTCACCTTGAGCTTGCTTGCGTTGTCCGGATCCGCAACGCGCTTGATGGATACGAGGATCTTCACGCTTCCTCCTCAGCTCAAAGAGCCGTTCGGGCTGGTAACTGCTGAAAAACGCACGCGATCTAGGCGCGTTTTGCGAACCTGTCAAGGAGCGCGGCCTAGTGCGTCACGGACGAAGGCCCTTACCTGCGCGAGGGTGCTTAGAACGGGGACAGTCTCGGGAAGCTGAGGAATTTCAGCACGGTCTTGCAGATACGCGACCAGCGGTTTTCGGTAGCGGAGGGCGAGCTCCACCTCACTGCGGGTACCCCACGAACCCGGCAGGGCGATGATCACGTTCGAGCTGAGCACGTTGATGTGGTTTCGCGAGGCAAGATCGGTGCCCTCGGTTCCACTGAGATGCAAATGCGTGCGGATCGGAAGCTCGACCCAGGGGTTGGGGTAGCCGGGTGGCGCGCTGCGGCCGCCGGCGCGGTCGGCAGGCAAAACGCCGATGACCGTGCCGGCACGATTAGTGGTCTCGAAGAATCCTCGGCTGACCGCCGCCATGGCCCCGCCCCCGCCGCCGGTGAGCAGGTGAACCCCTTCGCCGGCGAGCCAGCGCCCGAGCGCAAAGCATCGCGTTTCTTGGGTAAAGGAGCCAGATCCCATCACGCCGACGATGGGAAGTGGCATCTTGCCTTTGCGCTTCACCCCTGTGATAGAACCGCGCCATGGCAGGAGACGCAAGGGCCACGCGCTATGCCCTGGTGACCGGCGCAAGTAGCGGGATCGGCCTCGAGACCGCGCGCGGCCTGAAGCCGCACTTCGATGTGGTCGGGATCGTGGGCCGGAATCCCGAGCGGCTCGCGTTGGCCGCCGAGGACCTTCGTTCGGATGACGTTCGCATCGAGACTTTTCAGGCCGACTTTTCCTCGCTCTCCGACGTGCGCCGTCTCGCGGGCGACATCAAGGCGCGCTTCGATTCCCTCAGCGTTCTCGTCAACAATGCGGGTGTCTGGCACAAGGTTCGCGTTCTCAGTCAGGATGGCTATGAGGACACCTTCGCGGTCAACCATCTCGCGCATTTCCTGCTGACCAACGAGCTCAAAGACTTGCTCGTTGCGGCCGCTCCGTCTCGCGTGGTCAACGTGTCTTCCTCCATGCACTTTCGCCCCAAGTCACTCAACTGGGACGACCTGATGTTCGAGGAGAACTGGCGAGGATTCTGGGTGTACGGTCACTCCAAGCTCGCCAACGTGCTTTTCTCGAATGAGCTCGCACGCCGTTGGAAGGATCTGGGAATCACGTCCAACGCCCTCAACCCTGGCAACGTGCGCACCCGCATCACCCGGAACAACGCGTTCCTCGACAAGCTCCAACATTCGAGCCTCTCGCGACTGATCGTCATGACCGAAGCGGATGGCGCCCGGACGTCGATCTACGTTGCGACGGCCCCGGCGCTCGAGGGCATGACCGGGCACTATTTCGATACGGTCCGCAGGATCAAGCCGAGCAAGCCCTCTATAGACGAAGAAGCCGCCCGGCGCCTTTGGGAAGTGAGCCAAGAGCTCGTCGATGCGGTCGTCGGCTAGCCTTCGCTTTTGGGTGGGAAGCGCGCGCTGAATCGCTCGGCGAGGGCGGTGATCGTGAGCGCCGGGTTCACCCCGACGTTGGCCGGGATGGCCGAAGCGTCGCTCACGAACAGGCCCGGGTAGCCGAAGACTTGATGGTCCACGTCGATCACACCCGAGTCAGGTCCTGCTGCGATCGCGCAGCCACCCAAAATGTGCGCGGTAACCGACGCGTTTCCAATGCTCTCTATAACGTTGTTGTGCGCGCTTCCTCCGATGTGCTCCGCCAGCTTGCGCGCGGCTTGGTTCGCCTCGGGAATGTACGCCGGCGTGCCTGCGCCGGACCCGGCCTTGGAGTGGAGCAGCGGCTTGAATGGCCAAAGCAGCCGGCTACCACGCCGAAACGCGATCTGGCTGTCGAGGCTCTGCATGACCGTGAGCACGGTAATGCGTTTGTGCCAATTTCGCGCGAACAACGCGCGCAGGGTTCGAACGGGCCGAAGCACGATCCCCGCAATGGTGCGGATCGCTCGGCCAAGTGCCGCTGTGCCATCGGTGAGGGGCCCCATGTACCAACGCATGAAGTCGTAGCCCGGCGGGAAGCGGTTTTGAGTGATGTGCGTGTGCGCGTTGGCGTAGAAGTGGGACGAGATCGCGGTGCCGTGCGTGAGGTCGTCGTCCGGGTTTGGCGAAAGAGCCGCGACGATCGCCTCGCTGTTGGTTCGGACGACATCACCCAACCTAGCGGAGATTTCGGGCAATGTTCGGAGCTCGTCTCGACACTTGAACAAGAGGTCGAGCGTCCCGACGACGCCTGCCGCCACGATCACACGTTGAGCGCGGATCGGCGGCTGCTTGTCCCGCCGCCGTAGTGGATTCACCGTTTGCACTTCGTAGCCCCCGTCCTCGAGGGGGCGGATCGAGACCGCTTTTCGCTCCGGCACAATCTCGGCCCCGAGCTTTTCCGCCAAGTACAGGTAGTTCTTGTCGAGACTGTTCTTCGAGCCGTCGGCGCAGCCGGTCAGGCAGCCCCCGCAGCGCGTGCATCCGGTCCGCTCCGGGCCCGCACCATCGAAGAAGGGATCGGGTGCCGTCTTGCCCGCGCTGCCAAAGTAGATTCCTTGGGGCACGGGACCAAACGTGTCGCCGGCACCCATCGCTTCAGCGGTTGCCTGCAGCCAGTCATCCATCTTTCCGTGATCCGGGTTGAGCGTCCGGCCGAGCATCGTTGCGGCGGTGCCGAAGTGCGTCGAGAGCTCCTCCTTCCAATCGACGCCGAGGTCCACCCAAGCGCGGTCGTCGAAGAATGCGTCGCCGGGCTTCAGCAACACCGCCGCATACACCAGGCTGCCTCCACCTACCCCCACGCCGCCCACGATGCCGACGTGTCGGAAGAACTGCTGCACGAAGAACCCGCGAAAGCGGAGCTGAGGGATCCAAAAGAGCTTGCGGAGGCTTTGATCGGCGGCGCGCATATCGTCGGGCGAGACCCTCCGGCCCTGCTCGAGAACCGCCACCCGGTAGCCTTTCTCACTCAGGCGAAGTGCCGGCACGCTGCCGCCGAAGCCGCTGCCAATGATGATGACGTCGTAGTGCATCGCTTGCCGAGGGGCGCCGTCAGCGCTTTCGAAGGCCTTCTAGAAACAGGCTGGCGCAGTGGGAGGCGGCTTTTCGAAGTGCTGCCGGGTCGCCTTCTCCCACTGCCCACGTCAGCAAAATGGCGTCGAGCGCGCCGAAAAGGCTACGCGCGACCACTCGTGGGTTGAGGTCTTTTCGAAACGCGCCTGCCTCTTGCCCGTCGCGAACGACGCCCGCGATCACGTCGATGTACTGCATGAACAAAGGCGTCGCGTACTGCTTCAACAGGCGGGACGACTGCCGCAGGTTTACGGTGATCACCTCGGCGAGGTCGCGCTGCTCCTCGAGCAAGCCGAGCTGCAGCTCAACGATGTGGGTGATGCGGCTCTCGAAGGGCTCGTCCGATTCGGCGACCTCCCGAAGAATCGTGAGGAGCCGGGTGATCCCCTCCTCGAAAATCGTGATCAGAACGTCTTCCTTGTTCTTGAAATAGAGGTAGATCGTACCGTCTGCGACCCCGGCAGCCTTGGCGATCTCACTGACTCGCGTGGAGTAGAAGCCGTTTTTCGCGAACACCTTGATCGCGGCCTTGAGGATGCGGTCTCGCTTGTCGGGCGCCCCTTTGCGCTTGTTGGCTGCTGAATGAACCGCCATTCAGTCGGCGGTATCACACCGGCGCGGTTTCCGTCAAACCGGGTTAGCCGGGGGGTTCTTCACCTCGTAGGAGCCGTCCGATGTTGTCGAGGTGCCGGACCGTGACGATGAGCCACAACGCAACCGCGAGCTGGATCGGCCACTGGCGCCCGTCCAACCCCATCGCGAGGCCGGCCGCGAGGGTCGCGGCGGACAGCGACGCCACGCTTGCCCGCCGGCTCAGCTTCTTGACCACGACGAAGGTCGCAATCGCTGCGGCGCCGATTGGGGGAATGGCCGCGAGCAGAACCCCGGCCGCTGTGGCCGCGCCTTTGCCGCCACGAAAGCCGTGCCAAATCGGGAAAACGTGCCCGACCACTGCAGCGATTCCCACCGCGGTGACCCAGGGCCACGAAAGGTCGAGCACCCAACGAGCCAGCACGACCGGCACGAAGCCTTTGAGCATGTCGAGGAGCATGACCGTGCGGCCCGTGTTTGTGCCGAGCGCGCGCCCGACATTCGTGGCACCGATGTTGCCGCTTCCGATGCCTCGCAGATCGACGCCTTGCTGGGAGGCCAGCAGGAGACCGAACGAGATCGAGCCAAGGAGGTAGGCGGCAACGGTGAGGGCAGGGCCAAGCACCGCGGAATCATACCGCTTTGGCGGGACGAGGGTCCGGTAAGTTTTTTGCCCGGCCCGGCGGCTCCCCGTAGCTTCGACTACGATGTTGTTCAGTGCGCACCGTGAGGCCCTGGTTCCGGTCGCGCTGTACGCCCAGCTGGTCGCGGATGAGGAAGTGTTGCCCGCGTTCGTGACCAGCATCGGCGAGCATGGGCTGGTTCTCGACTCGCTTGCGATCCTCGGCAACCGCAGCAGCGATCGACTGCAGCTCCAGCTCACCCTCCCGGGCGAACCCGACCCCTTGTGGATCGGTGGAGAAGTCGTTGGCGACACGCATGGTCTGTTGTTCAACGATACCGCCATCCGGTTCTTGGCGATGGCCAACGCCCATTGGCACTGCATTCGGCGTTGGGTTCGCGTTCGGGAGCTCGTGTTGCAGACCCGGCGTATCGGCGTCCACGACGCGGCTTGAGGAGTTGCTACCCTGAGAGGGGGGGACATGGTCATCCATCTGCAGAGCGAGCCACCGAGCATTCGTCCATCGGATGACGGTCGCGGTCAGGTGCGCGCCGAGCCGCGGGCGTCGGTGATCCCCTTCAGTGCGTCTCTCCTGCCGTCTGGCTCGCCCTTCGGTTGGAATGCCCGGGACCGCTCGCTCTACGTTCAGTTCCTCACCGCGCTCCTCATGGTGATCGTCACCATCTCTTTTGCCGTCCTCGATGGCTGGCCTTTCCTGCTGGAGCG
>CP070713.1:1312560-1315562 GCA_020351445.1 Myxococcales bacterium | reverse complement strand
TCTATGACACCTGCTTCTCGCTCAACGATTGTGTCGAAACGGCAACGCTGTGCGAGAAGCTCAGCGTAGACTTCGCTGGCTTCACCTACACCAACGCGATCTGCACCCTCACCTGCGAAACCGAAGGCGCCCTTTCACCCGACTGCCCGCGGGCCTTGATTGGGCGTGTCGGGAGCTGCTATCCGTCGAGCGTAGCCGGAGGCATCGACGACACTCCGATCTGCTTCGAGCCATGCGATTTCCTCGAGGACTGCCTGCTGGGGTTCCGCTGTCTCGGTGCGGTGGACCTGTGCGGCGCGGACTTCACCTCATGTCCCATCGACGAAAACGACGCGATTTGCGTACCCGGACCCTAGTGACGCTTTTCAGGCTCTCTGCCCAAACGCGTGCTAACCCACCCGCATGAGCGTGTGCCGATCGCAGTGGTGGGCTGCCGGACTGGTCATGTTTGTCTTTGGAGGGCTTGTGGCGGGGGCGACGCTCGAGGGATGCTCGGGCCGCAAGCAGGTGCCATTCGGGCTTCAGGACGCGGGAGCCCCCACCGAAGAACCGGACAGCGAAACCGAGGGGGACGAAGCAGAGCTCCCCGTCGGACAGACCTTTGGGCCCGACCAAGTCGAGGTCCAAGTCTCGGAGTCGACTCTCGTCCTGCAGGCGGGCTACGCGTTGGCGGCGCTCGAGCTCGAGCTCGACGGCGAGGAGCCGATCGACGCGTTGGTCGTGTCGGCCGACCCGCAAGAGGTTCGGCTTCAGGCTGCGTTTCCGCGCGGACTGAACGTGGTCGCGCGCCGCGTCGATTCGTTTTTGGTGCCGAGCCACTGTACCGCGCCGGCTGCGGAGATCCGACAGGTTTCCGCGTCGCTGGTTGGAATCCGAGTCGGGCACGCCTGCGAGGCCGGCCAACGGACGAACTACTGGCTCATCACCATCGAAGCACAGCCCCGCGTACGCGAGCGCATCACCGTCTTGCCGCCGAACGAGCGCTCTACCGCACCGATCGAGCTGGAGCTTCGCGTCGAGGACCGCGACGCCGATCAGTACGACGACATCGTTGCAGACGTCCGCATCGGCGAGACGGTCATCCCCTTGGCATGGCTCAATAGGCCCGGTGGATTCGCGCGGGATGTTTCACAGCCCGAAGCCACATTCAAGGAGCTCGCCGACGGCGCGTGGAAATCACTGGGCTCGGATCGCGCGGGCGCGGCGAGACGTGCCGTAGCGGTGCTGGATGCGTTCGTCGCCCTGTGCCGCGAAAGCGGCGCGGCCCGGATTGGGCTCTCGGGCACACAAGGCCTGCAATGTCAGCGGTCCCCCGCGACGGCGCGGGCGGTTTCCGTGGCGATGACTGCCGCGCTTCGTCGCGGGAGCTTCGTGCGGGCACTCGAGCTTCAGCGTTGGTGGGAAGAAACGGCGACCAAACCAACCCCCGAAGAGCGTGCGCTCGTTCAGGCCGCCTGGCGCACGGCCAAGGCTGGCGCGACCGCGACCTGGCGCGCCGTCGACAGCGAAGGTGGACCGGCCTCGCTCTACTTTCGCGATGACGACACGCTCGTCATCGGCGGCCGCGCTCCCCGGACCGTCCAACTGAGCTCCGGTCTGAAAACCCGGCTTTCCGAGTTGGAGCTCGTACCACCGATACGAGATCCGGACGGCCGCTATGCGGTTAGGTCGGTGCGTGCGACCTGCGCGGGCTTCGAAGCGGAGGTGGGCCCGATTGGCAGCAAGCAGACCCATCGGGTTCCGATCGAGCAGCCCTCGCGCAATGTTCCCTGCAAGACCCCGATCGATCGGCCAGCATCGGCGCTCGAGTGGGCGGTCCTGGGCTGGGCGCCACAGGGATTGGTCGCTGCATCCGGGGACTTGCTGCGCATCGTTCCGCTCAACGCGTTTGCAAAGCCCGCGGGGCGCCCCATCGAGTTGAACCCAGGAAGCCCATTGCCCGCGCCGATCCGCGGCGCTCGCATCACTCCAGACGGATCACGCTACGTGATTCCTCATTCCGAGGGAGTCGTGGTGCGCGATTGGCGCAAGGGAGGAGCTGGCCTCTGGCTGCGTCCGGCCGACTGGGACACGGTCCCCGGCGAGCTTCGAAGCGTCGCGATTAGCCCCGACGGCCGACGGGTCGCCGTACAAAAAGGAAGCGAGATCAGGCTTCTTACCTGGTAACGAGCGGCAACTGTGACGATCGATCGGCGATGGTATAGTCCGGGCGCTTTGCGCCGCAGCCCCCAACTCCTCTTGGCACTTGGCCTCCTGTGGACGGTTGCCGCCTGTAGCGGTGCTCGCTCCCGCCCGTCGACACCCTGCATGTCAGATACCGAGTGCCGAGCCGACCGAATCTGTCACGAGGGCAAGTGTCGTTTCGTCGAAGAGGTGCTCGCCGAGCTCGCGGCGCCGCCCGCGATGCCGGGCTCGGGGAAGCCAGGCGCCGTGCCACGGAGCGCCAACGGGTTCATGGGCGACGCCTCACACACGGGGCGCAGTGAAAACCGCGGCCCCTCATCGAGCCCTTCGCGGGCATGGACTTATCAGACGGGAGCACGCGTGTTCGCGTCACCCGTCGTCGGACACGACGGCACCGTGTACGTGGGCTCGCTGGACGGGCAGTTCGTCGCTTTGAACCCCGATGGTTCGTTGAAGTGGCGCTATTCGGCGGGGCAGAAGATCTACCCGAGCGCGCTCGTTGCGGGGTCCTCGATCATCTTTGGAACTCATCAGCAAGAGCTGGTCTCCCTTTCGCTCCAGGGGCAGCCCCGATGGAAGCTCCCTCTTCAGGACGTGGTGGATGCTTCGGCCACTTTGGGGCCCGACGGACGGGTCTATGTGGTAGCCAACGGGGCGTACGCTGTAGACCTGCTCGGCCGTTTGCACTGGCACAAGCCTACGGCCGACCACGTTCGTAGCGCGCCCGTGATTCACCCGGCGCGTTTGGTCATCATCGGAACCACGGAGGGGTCACTGATCGCGCTTCGGCCCGACGGCTCGCTCGCTTGGGACGTGCC
>CP070713.1:1300457-1312460 GCA_020351445.1 Myxococcales bacterium | reverse complement strand
TGGGAAGGCTTGATCCCGAATTCGGAGGGTGGCCTCGGCCTCTTCTCGGACGTGTCCTTCGATGGGCAACCGGGCAACTGGTTCCTCGGAGGCGACGTGCCGTTGTGCCGGGTTGGGGTGCTCGGGCCGCAGGAGGGCCCGGGAATGGGCGGCGACCTAAGCATCGACCTCGTGGATTCGTATGGTGGCGACCGCGTCCTGATCACGGGGGATCTGCCGCCGAACACGCGGGACGACCCCGACTGCGAGAAATTCATTGACCTGCGAGACGAAATCGATGACTTCCCGGTTTGGTTCCCGATCTTGGAAGCGTTCAATGATCAACTCCGGATCGGGCCGTCCC
Organism: Myxococcales bacterium; assembly: GCA_020351445.1. Classification (GTDB taxonomy): domain Bacteria; phylum Myxococcota_A; class Polyangia; order Polyangiales; family Houyiibacteriaceae; genus SG8-38. The sequence continues at coordinate 1,312,117 of CP070713.1, read as the reverse complement.
CAAACCCCAACAGGTACACCCTCGACCAGGTGAGTTTCTGCTTCAATCAGTTCACCGAGTACCAGGTCCACACGCGGAACGCATACACGGTAACCGGCACGACCTCGGGATTCATTCACCGCGTCATCCCCGACCCTACCACCGGCGAGTGCATCCTCGACGACTCGCGCCCGGTCGAGCTCGACGACGTCGACACCTTCCTCACGGGGCGCGCCTTCGAGGACGCGCAGTTCATCAATCCGCTGGTCAGCTTCCAGATCGGCCCCTTTGATCCGATCGTCTCCGTCACGGATTCAACCGTCGCTCTGCTCAATTTCAACATCCTGAATCAGTTCGGGGTCGAAGTGCTAGACACCAGCACCGTACGGAGATCGCTGCCGGCATCCATGCTGTTTTCCCCGCAGCAGGACCAGTTGTTCTTCGTGGACTTCGCCGGAGGGGTCCGGCGTATCGTCTTCTCTCCGCTTTCCATCGTTCAGAGTTTTGAGTAGACCCGGTTCATGGGAGTACGGGGGACGGCTCGAAAGAAGGACCACACCCCGGTCATGCGCCAGTTTCTGCGGGCCAAGGGCCAGCATCCGGACGCGATCGTCTTCTTTCGGCTCGGGGACTTCTACGAGATGTTCTACGAGGACGCGGTCCGGGCGGCCGGCATCCTCGACATCGCGCTGACGTCCCGTGGCACGGACCCCGACGGCACCAAGATCCCGATGGCCGGCGTGCCCCACCACGCCGCCGCCGGGTACCTCGCGATGTTGCTCCGTCATGGAGAGAAGGTGGCGATCTGCGAACAGATGTCCGACCCGTCGAGCGTTCGCGGGGTGGTCCCGCGCGAGGTCGTGCGGGTGGTTACGCCAGGGCTTTGCCTCGAGCCTGACGCGCTCGACGCGCGATCCGAGAACTTCCTGGTAGCTGCGACGCGCGACGGCGGTATCGCCGCCCTCGAGCTCTCGACCGGCACGCTCCGCGCCTGCGTGGTCGAGATCGGGCCCCAATGGGTCGGCGAGCTCGTTCGGTTGGACCCGGCCGAGGTGTTGGTCGAGTCGGGAGCCGCCGAGCTCGAGGCGCTTTGCAGGCAAGCCATTCCAAATGCAGCCCTGCGCACGGTCGGCGTCGGCGGTGGAGCCGAAGGCTTGAGCAAAGTGCTCGCGGCCGAGCACGCCGCCGAGCTCGCGCGTCAGACGCCTGCGGCCCGGGCCGCCTCATTGGTGCTCGACTACGCGACGGCGCATCAGGCCGACTCGCAGATTCACCAGGCAACCCTCTACACCGCCGGTGACCGCCTCGTGCTGGACGACGCGGCGGTACGCAACCTCGAGCTCGTGCGCACGCTCGACGGCGAGCGCCGGGGCTCTGTGCTCGATCTGCTGGACGAGACCAAGACCCCCATGGGCGCCCGCGCGCTACGATCCCAGTTGCTGGAGCCGCTTACCGACGTCGAGCGCATTCGGCGGCGCCACGACGCAATAGAGCTCTTCTTCCTCGATGCGCGTTGCCGCGACCAGGCGAGGGCGCGGCTCGGCGAAATCGGCGACCTCGAGCGCCTCGCGGTGCGGGCGGCGGTCGGCTTGGCGACCCCCCGCGACCTCGGTGTGATCCGCAATAGCCTCGTCAGCGCAGAAGCGCTTCATCGGCAACTGTCGAGCCGCCCTGGCAACGACCTCGACGATGCGACGGCCTCCCTGCAGGGCGCCGATTTGTGCACCGACGTCCTCGCGTTGCTTCAAGCTGCGCTCGTCAGCGAGCCTCCCGCAATCGATCGGCAAGGCGGGATCTTTCGCGACGGACACCTCGATGAGCTCGATGAGCTTCGCAAGCTCTCGACGACGGCCAAAGACATCGTGCTCGACCTCGAGCGCCGGGAACGGGAACGCACCGGCATCGGTTCCCTCAAGATCAAGTTCACCAAAGTCTTCGGCTACTATATCGAGATCACGAAGTCCAAGCTCGACGCGGTACCCGACGAGTACGTCCGCAAGCAAACGATCGCGAACGGAGAACGCTTCATCACCGCCGAGCTCGCCGAGCTTCAAGACCGGATCCTTCACGCGGACGAACGCGCACGCGCCCTCGAGTCCGCCGCGTTCCTCGATCTGCGCAAGGCTGTGGGCAACCAAGCGCCGCGCCTCCACCGGATCGCCAGAGTGATCGCCTCGATCGATACCAGCACGGCGCTCGCCGAGGTCGCGCACCGCCGGGGATACGTGCGTCCCACCGTCGACGGCACGCGCGAGCTCTTCCTCGAAGACAGCCGGCACCCCACGGTCGAATGCTACGCCGCGAAAGACGGCTTCGTGCCCAACACGATCGAGCTCGATCCGGAAGGCACTCGATTCATGCTCCTGACCGGGCCCAACATGTCCGGGAAGTCGACGGCGATGAGGCAAGCCGCGCTCGCCGTGATCATGGCCCAATCCGGGTGCTTCGTGGCTGCGAGGAGCGCTCGGATCGGCGTGGTCGATCGCGTCTACACCCGTGTCGGCGCCAGTGACCACCTCGCGCGCGGACAGAGCACCTTCATGGTCGAGATGATGGAAGCGTCTGCCATTCTGCGCGGCGCGACCGAGCGTTCATTCGTGATCCTAGACGAGATCGGGCGCGGTACGAGCACGTATGACGGACTCGCGATCGCGTGGGCGGTCGCGGAGCACCTTCACGACGCAACGCGTTGCCGGGCGATTTTCGCGACGCACTATCATGAGCTCTGCGAGCTCGCCGATCGCCTCCCCAATGCCGCCAACTACAACGTTGCCGCAAAAGAGCATGGTGACAGTATGGTTTTGCTGCATCAGCTCGTGCCAGGCGGCTCGAACCGTAGTTATGGCCTAGCTGTTGCTAGGCTCGCGGGGGTTCCCCCGGTTGTCCTGGCGCGTGCGAAAACAAAGCTGACGGAGCTCGAAACGCGGGCCGAGGCGACACCCGCGCCGCAGATGCCGTTGTTCGAAGCGAAGCCGCCGCCTCAGTCGGAAGTGGAAGCTACCTTACAGGCGCTCGACATCGAACGGATGACGCCGGTCGACGCCCTCGTGACCCTTGCCCGGCTCCGCGATCTCACGCAAGACGACGAGTAACGAAACGCGGCGGACGGTATACCTTCGACAAGGGGGCTGTTACCATCGGCGCCATGGAGGATCGTCTTCGTCGGATCACCGCAGCGCTCGAAGAGGCGGACCGGCAAATCGTGAGCGCGCTCAACGCGCGCGCCAGGGCGATCCACGAGTACACCGCGCTCCGTAGCGAAGCCGGTGACGAACCGCTACGCCTCCCCAAAAAGGCAACCGTCATCGAAGACGCGCGCGCGCTGGCAGACGAGTTTCCCGTGTCGAGCATCGAGCCGGTCTTTCGGGAGGTCTTGTCTGCATGCACCGAGTTAGTCACGCCCGACGTGGTCGCGTACTTTGGCGCTCCGGGGGACATCGCGCACGCGGCCGCTCGAGAGTACTTCGGTCACGCTCCGAGCTTTCGCCCAGCCGAGTCGGTTACCGAGGTGCTCGAGGCCGTGCTTCACGGCCACGCGACCTTCGGCGTGGTCCCTCTCGAGACTTCGACCGACGGCGCGATCACCGCGACGCTCAAAGGGCTGGTCGCGACCGACGTCAAGCTCTGCGCCGAGCGCGTGGCGCCACAGCGATATCAGCTGCTTTCGCAATCGGGCGACCCTGCACAGGTGGTCAAAATCTACGGCGCCGCGCCGGCCATCGCGGCATGCGAGCGGCAACTGCGCTCGCGCTACCCGGACGCGATTCTCGTCGACGTTCAATCCGGAGAAGCAGCCGCTCATTTCGCGATCGGGGACGACCAGTCTGCCGCGCTCGGTTCGCCGCTGCTCAAGGAGCTGCACGAACTGAAGTTGATCGACGACCGCCTCGAAGACGACTCCGCGGTGATCACTCGATTTGGGGTCGTCGGCAACCGACTACCTTCGCGCACCGGGCAAGACCGCACGGTGCTGGCAATGGCGCCCGGCGACGAGCCTGGTGCACTTCATCGGGCGCTCCGCCCGCTGGCCGACCGCGAGATCAACCTCACACGCATCGAGTCACGGCCCTCGACGGGAACCCAATGGCGCCACGTGTTCTTCCTCGAGATGGACGGGCACATCACGGACCGGGCCATCCTCACGGCGGTGGAGGAGCTGCGCCGCATCGCTCGTTATGCCAAGGTCTTCGGAAGCTATCCCCGACCGAGCTGACCGAGCCCTATGAGCGACCTCGCGGCACCCCACATCCTCGCGCTGACGGCGTACGAGCCAGGCAAACCGGAAGACGAGCTGAAGCGCGAGCTCGGCATCGACGACGTGGTGAAGCTCGCCTCGAATGAGAACCCGTACGGACCTTCGCCAAAAGCAATCGAAGCGGTGTCGGGTTAGGCGCCTCAACTGCACCGCTATCCGGATCCGCGGGGGCACGACCTGCGCCATGCCCTGGCCACGCATCACAACGTCACGCCCGAGCAGCTGTGTCTCGGCAACGGATCGAACGAGCTCATCGACTTGATCTGCCGTGTGTTCGCCAGCCGCGACGAGCACGCGGTTTTCGGCCACCCCTCGTTCCCTTGTTACCGCATCGGCTCGATCGCGCAGGAGTTGCGCTTCGCGGCGGTCCCGCTCCGCGATCGCTTGCACTGGAATGTCGACGATTTGCTCGACGCGGTGACGCCGGACACGAAGCTGCTCTTCGTCGCCAATCCGAACAACCCCACCGGAAGCTACATCGCCAAGGGCGAGCTCGAGCGACTCCTGAGATCCCTTCCCGATCGCGTGCTAGCGGTCATCGACGAAGCCTACGTCGAATACGCCGATGCCGAGGACTTCGCGCCGGCGACCGAGCTCCGCAATACGCGCGAGCGGCTGGCCATCCTGCGAACGTTCTCAAAAGCCTATGGGCTTGCCGCACTGCGCGTCGGCTACGTGATCGGCACACGCGAGCTCATCACCCACCTCAACCGCCTACGCGCGCCGTTCAACGTCGGTACACTGGGCCAGGTCGCAGCCAAGGCAGCGCTCGCCGATGATGCTCACCTGCGCGCGAGCGTGGAGGCCACCGTGCGCGACCGCGCCAAGCTCGCCCAAGCGCTTGAGGCCGCCGGGCTCCGCGTAGCGCCCAGCCAAGCGAACTTTTTGCTGGTCGACGTCCAACGGCCCGGAAGAGCGGTCTACGAAGCGCTGCTCCACGAAGGGGTCATCGTGCGGGCCATGCCCGAGCCGCTCCGGTCTTGGATCCGGGTCACGGTCGGCAAACCCGAGCAGAACAAACGCTTTCTCGATTCGCTCGAGCGCGTGCTAAGGGAGTCGCGTGTCTAGCGCACGCAAGCGATACCGCGTTCGCCACTCGGGGCCGCTGCGCGGCACCATTCGGGTTCCCGGAGACAAATCGATCGGTCATCGAAGCCTGATCTTCGGGGCGCTCGGGCGTGGGGTGTCGCGCATCACGGGGCTGTCGGAAGGGTTGGATAACGCGGCGACGCGAGAGGCGTTCCGCTCGATGGGCGTTGCCATCGAAACCACAGAGGACACCACGACGGTTCATGGAGTCGGGCTTCGGGGTCTGCGGATGCCCACCGACGTCATCGACTGCGGCAACTCGGGCACGACGATGCGACTGCTCGCCGGCTTATTGAGCGGACAGCGCTTCGGCACGCGCATGGTCGGCGACGAGTCGCTCACGCGGCGTCCCATGGGCCGGGTCATCAAGCCACTTCGAGCCAGGGGCGCCCACATCGCTGGCACCGCGGGCGACAAGCCCGACGAGCTCTACCCACCGATCTCGATCGCGCCCCTGATCGAGGGCGAAGCCCTGAAGGGCATCGAGTACTCGATGCCGATCGCCAGCGCCCAGGTGAAGAGCGCCCTCCTGTTGAGCGGCCTCTATGCTTCGGGCCCGACGGCGATCGAGGAGCCGGTCCTTTCGCGCGACCACACCGAGCGGATGATGCTGGCCCTGGGGGTCCCGCTTCAAACCGCAGGCGCATCGGTCGTTCTCGACCCAAACCTCGAGTGGGCCAGAGGTTGGCAGCCCTTCGAATGGCATGTCCCGGGCGACCCATCGAGCGCCGCATTCCCGTTGATAGCTGCCGCGATGGTGCCGGGAAGCCAGGTCAGCGTGCAGGACGTGTGCGTCAACCCGACCCGCACCGGTCTCTTCGATTGGCTGCGTTTGCTGAGCGCCAACGTCTCCCACCGGCCCACCGGCCACGGCGCCGGCGACGAGCCCATGGCCGAAATCACCGTTGCGCATGGCACGATTCGAGGCTCGGTCGCAGGGGGCGAGCTCATCGTTCGTATGATCGATGAGATCCCGGTCGTCTGCGCGTTGGCCGCCGTCTCGAAAGGGCGCACCGAGATCCGCGACGCTGCCGAGCTCCGTGTCAAAGAGAGCGACCGCATCGCGACGATGGCACAGGTCCTCGGCGCATTCGGCGTCCCGTGCGAAGAGCTCCCTGACGGCCTGATCATCACCGGGAGCGCACCCCTACGCGGGGCCCACATCGAGAGCCGCGGCGACCACCGAATCGCAATGTCCGCAACCTTGCTCGGCTTGCTGGCCGAGGGAGAATCGGTGATCGACGGCGCGGAGTCGGTCGAAACGAGCTTCCCCGGCTTCGCGGCGCTCATGCGCTCGCTGGGCGCAAGCATCACCGAGGAAACTCGATGACCCGCCCTCGTCCCGTCATCGCGATCGACGGCCCCGCCGGCGTCGGCAAGAGCACGACGGCACGCACGCTCGCACGGCGCCTCGGCTACACGCTCGTCGACACCGGCGCCCTTTATCGTGGCGTGGCCCTTGCGGCGCGCGACCGGGGCATTTCCTGGGACGACGAGGCGGCCGTGATGGCGGTCAGCAATGAGATACGGCTTGGTTTCGTCTCGCAAGGGGACGGAACGCCTCGACTTTTGGTCGACGGCCAAGATCGTGCCGACGAGATCCGAACTCCGGAGCTGTCCGCTGGCGCAAGCCAGGTCAGCGCCTATCCGGGCGTCCGTCGCGCACTGCTCGACATTCAGCGGGATCTGGGCCGGGAGGGCGGTGTCGTGCTCGAAGGCCGCGACATCGGGACGGTCGTCTTTCCGGACGCCGAAGTGAAGCTATTCCTGACCGCCTCGGCCGAGGAACGGGCCCGCCGCCGCGTCAAGGACCTGCAGGACCGTGGAATGACGGCCGATTACCACGAGATCCTGGCGAAAATCCGTTCTCGCGACGACGCCGACTCGACCCGCGCCATCGCCCCACTGCGCCCGGCGGAGGACGCGGTCATCCTCGACAGCACCAGTTTGGATCTCGAAGCGGTCGTCCAGCACGTCCTCGAGCTGGTCGAGTCCTGCAATTGACACCCCTTAACTCCCCTGCTACCCACGGACACCCCTGCATTTCCGGGGGTCTTCGGAAGTACGGCCACAAGTGCCGGGCGCTCTGAGAAGCTCGGGAAGCAGTGATTTATCAATGACCGAAACCACACCAATCGAAAACCCCGAACCCGAGAGCTTCGCTGCTCTTTTTGAAGCCTCGGCCACCAGAACAGACCAACTCCACGAAGGCGACATCGTCTCGGGCACGATCCTGAAAGTCGGCAAAGACTCCGTCGTCGTCGACATCGGCTACAAGTCCGAGGGCGTCATCTCGCTTCACGAGTTCATCAACGCCGAAGGCAACATCTCGGCGACCGCCGGCGATGCCGTCGATGTCCTGATCGAATCCAAGGAGAACGAGGACGGCCTGGTCATGCTCTCCAAGGAGAAGGCCGACAAGCTGAAGGTCTGGGACGAGATCAGCGCCGCATGTGAGCGCGACGAGCTGATCGAAGGCACGATCACCCAGCGCGTGAAGGGCGGCCTCGCCGTGACGATTCGCGGTGGTGTCAAAGCCTTCCTTCCCGGCTCGCAGGTCGATCTCCGGCCGGTTCGTAACCTCGACCGCCTGCTCGGCCAGACCTTCCAGTTCAAGGTCATCAAGTTCAACAAGAAGCGCGGCAACATCGTGCTTTCGCGTCGTGTGCTTCTCGAAAAGGAGCGCGACCGTCTCAAGGAAGCCACCCTCGAGAACCTTCAGGAGGGCCAGGTCGTCACCGGCACGATCAAGAACATCACCGAGTACGGTGCGTTCGTGGATCTCGGCGGCATCGACGGTTTGCTTCACATCACCGACATGAGCTGGGGCCGGGTCAATCACCCGTCCGAGGTCTTCGAGGTGGGCGACGAGGTTACGGTCAAGGTGCTCAAGTACAACGCGGACACGGAGCGCGTCTCGCTCGGCCTCAAGCAGACCATGGAAGATCCGTGGAACGTGGCCACCGACGTCTATGTGGCCGGCAAGAAGGTCAAGGGTAAGGTCGTGTCGCTGACCGACTACGGCGCCTTCATCGAGCTCGAGCAGGGCGTCGAGGGCCTGATCCACGTCAGCGAGATGACCTGGGCCAAGCCGAAGCATCCGTCGAAGGTGCTCGAGGTGGGCCAGGAAGTCGAGTGCGTCGTGCTCGATCTCGACGCGCAGAACAAGCGCATCAGCTTGGGCCTCAAGCAGCTCGAGCCCGACCCGTGGACGGTCTTCACGCAGAAGTACAACCCGGGCGACATCATTCAGGGCCGCGTGCGCTCCATCACCGATTACGGGGTGTTCGTCGGCATCGAGGACGGCGTCGACGGCATGGTCCACAAGTCGGACCTCAGCTGGACCCAGCGCATCAACAACCCGGCGGACCTCTACCGCAAGGGCGACGAGGTCGAGGCGATCATTCTTTCGATCAACCACGACGACCGGAAGGTGAGCCTCGGCATCAAGCAGCTCTACGAAGATCCATGGAGCTTCGTGCCGGAGCGCTACCCCGAGGGCACCGTCATCGAGGTTCGATCGACCGGCGCCGACGAGTACGGCGTCCACGTCGAGCTCGAGCGCGGCGTCGAGGGTGTGATTCCCCGCGGCGAGATCAGCGCCGACCTCAGCCAGGAGCCGACCGAAATCGTCAAGACCGGCGACATCGTGAAGGCTCAGGTCATCCGTCTCGATGACGAGGACCGAACCATCACGCTATCGCTTCGCGCAGCCGTGGGCCAAGACGTCAACCAGGTCGCACGCCCCGAAGAGGCACAGAAGCGAGTCGCCCCGCGCAAGATCGGCCCAAGCCTAGGCGGCGCTCAGGCAACCCTCGGCGACGCGCTCAAGGAGAAGCTCGGCGCAATCGCGGTGGCGGCAGAGGAAGAAGTCGGCGAGGAAGCCCCCGAAGAGGCCCCAGCGGAAGAGCCGGCAGCGGAAGAGACCCCGGAATAAAAAGGGGACAGTCCCCTTTTTGAAAGGGTTAATTCCCGCCCATGCCACGCGCGCCGACTGCAAAAAGGGGACAGTCCCCGGGATCCCGCCGGACGGCGGCACTAGCGCTGACTCTGGCGCTGGCGCTGATCACTGACGGGTACGGCCTGACACTGTAGCTGCCGCTGGCGCTGTCTAACGGACGTTCACGACGACGGCGGTGATGTTGTCCCGCCCGCCGCGTGAGTTCGCCATGTGAATGAAGCGATCTGCCGCGCCCTTGGGGCCCATGTCGATCACGTCGGGGATCTCATCGTCTTGCAGATATCCGTGAAGGCCATCCGAGCACAGCAGGAACGCGTCTGACGGATGCACCTCGAAGAAACCGGTGTCGACTTGGACGTACTCGCGGCTTCCCACGGCGCGGGTAATCACGTTGCGGTGGGGCGACCGGGCCGCTTCGGCCTCGGTGATGATCCCCTGCTTGAGCTGCCACGCAACGAGAGTGTGATCCTCGGTGAGCGGCTCGGCGGAGTGGCCGCGGACCAAGTAGATCCGGCTGTCGCCCACCTGGGCCGTGATGCCGTAGTCGCCGCACATCGCCAGCACCGACACGGTCGTCCCCATGCCTTGCTGATCGGGGTCGTGCTGCGCCAACCCGAACACCATGTACGTCGCAGCCTGTACGGCGCTCTCGACGATCCGGATGGCCCGCCGAAGCGAGTCCTCGGAAATGTCACCCTGCGCGACGCGATCGAGGGCATCGTGGCCCCGGCTGACCATGCCGTGCACCGTATCGACGGCTTCCTGACTTGCGATCTCGCCCGCGGCGTGGCCGCCCATCCCGTCCGCGACGACGTATAACCCCAGGTCATCGTCGATGAGGAACGCGTCCTCGTTGAGCTTTCGGCGCTGTCCGACGTCGGTCAGTCCCGCACTGTGGTATTGCAACTCATCCTCGTTCAGCAGTGGCGGCCGCCGACCGGCCCTCGTGCTCTCAGATTAGCGAAAAAGACCGAAGTCCACCAAGAAGAGCGCGGAAATCGTGCTCCGCGGCCGCTCTCACCCGCTGACAAGGGAAGGGCGGCTGCTAAGCTCCGGCCGCATGAGCTATGGCGAGGCGACCGAAAACCTTCAATCCACCTGGGAGGCGCTCCTCGAGCGGCAGAACCAAGTGGGCTCGGACCGAAAGCTCGCCGACCTCGCACTCGAGCTCATCCGGGAAATGGGCAACGGCACAGCCCAGCGCGACGTGCTCCGCCGGTTGGTCGAGGCTTGGACCAACGACTGGCGCCTCACGCTCACCGGAGCGGCTCTTCTCATCGAGCAGGCCGGCCGGCGCGGCATGGACGAGCCGACGCTCACCGATGACGGACCCGCGTCTTGGGCGGCCACGGCTCTACAACGAAGCTTGGATGCGCTGAGCGATACGGAGCGCGAAGACGCCGACGTGGCCGGCAACCTGTACGCGATGCTCGGCAACGCGCTGCGACTGTGTGGACCGGGCCGGGACGCCGAAGCGCAGGAGGCGTTTACTCGCGCGATCGAGATCGATCCCGAGCGGGGGGAGTGGTGGTACGACGCGGGCCTGCTCGACAAATGGCGCGGCCGGTTCGACGATGGGTACGCGGCCAACGAGCAAGCACGAATGCGCCTGGGTCCGCAACGACCGGTGCTTTGGAACCTCGCCATCTGTGCCACCGCCCTGGGGAAGGGGCAGGAAGCCGTAGAAGCCTGGGAAGAGATCGGCGTCCCTGCTCGTCTCGATCGATCGCGCAACATGCCCTACGTCGCGGGTCTTCCACCGATGCTGTTGCGCGTGCTGTCCCGCACACCGCCGACCGATGGCACCTCCCAGCTCCCCGACAGGACGGTGAGCTTCGAGCTGGTGTGGATCGCGCCGCTCAGTCCATGCCACGGGGTGGTGCAATCGCCGACGTTCCGTGATGCGCCGATCGACTATGGTGACTTGGTGCTTTGGGACGGCGCACCGGTCGCGGCGCACAAGACCTCCGAGCAGGACGCGGTCCCGGTGTTTCCGCTGCTCGAGATCCTCAAACCAGGCAACGAACGGCGCTGGCCTTTCGTTGTACTCGAGCGGGAGGCCGGAGCATTGGAGGGACTCGAAAAAGAGCTTCCGGAGGGCGCCCGAGTATTCGTGCAGCACGAGCGGGTGGAGCACCACTGCGCGGCGTGCGAGGCGGGGGAGCCGCACGCGCATCATTCAGGGACAGCGTCAGCGTCAGGGACAGCGCCAGAGTCAGCGTCACCGTCGCTCGTTCGGGGGAAAGTGATCGTGCCGCCGATGCAGGACCTGTCGGAGTTTCGCGAGGCCTGGGAGTCGGCTACCGAAGCTCGTCCCTTGTCCGTCGCGCTTCCCGCTCTTTACGAGCAACTCGGCGACGCGAAGCGGGCGGGGCA
>CP070713.1:1296195-1300357 GCA_020351445.1 Myxococcales bacterium | reverse complement strand
AGGCCAGGGGCCACCAGAGGTGACCCCTTGGTCGACCCTAAGGTCTACCACCTAGAAGCTTACTTCTTTTTGCGGGCCGCGCGCTTCTTGGTTGCGCGCTTTTTGGTTGCGCGCTTCTTGGTTGCGCGCTTCTTCGGTGCACGCTTCTTGGTTGCACGCTTCTTGGTTGCGCGCTTCTTCGTTGCGCGCTTCTTCGTTGCGCGCTTCTTCGTTGCGCGCTTCTTGGTTGCGCGCTTCTTTGTCGTGCGCTTCTTGGCGGCGCGCTTCTTTGCAGGGCGCTTCTTTGCCGCTTTCTTTGTTCGTCGTTTCTTTGCAGTCGCCATTTCGACCTCCTCCAAGGTGGGTCAATATTGCAGGTGCACGTACCGTATTGTCACGTCACTTCACGTGTCAAGCGGAACCGCACATGAATTATACATAACTTTGCTCTATTTGAGCGAAAAGTTTTGCAACGTCGGCTTTCAACACTTTGTAATCGTTGATAAACGTATCTTTATCAGACCACGTTGAAAAGCTGAAGAAAGTTCGTACAAACGCCCCGTCTCAGGCGATCCAAGCTCGAAAAGGCAGATCGGTTTGGCCCTACAGAGCCAGGGATCGCGTTGACCGGCATGCACTCTGGGACTACATTTTGCCCAGCTGGGGGCCTACCCAGCTGCACTGAAAGGGCGGGGGCGCGCGAAGTGCGACGCTGAGGCCGGAAATGAGCACTGTGCAGCGCCCGTTCAACCTAACGCCTGCCAATCAGGCGTAAGGGGACATTTTTGGCGAGATAAGGAGTCCCGATGCAAGCGGGAACATACGAATTCAAGGTTGGCGACAAGGCCATCTATCCCAAACAAGGCGTGACCGAGGTCGTTTCCATCGAGGAACGGAAAATCGGCACGGCGACGATGGAATTTTACGTGCTGAAGCCGCTGGATGCGAAGAACAACGACCGTATCCGCGTGGCGGTCGCGCAGGCCAAAAAGGTGGGTCTCAGGCCCCCGATCTCCGAAACCGACATCAAGGAGATTTTTGCCCTGCTCGAGGAGCAGCCCGTCGTTTTCGACAATCAGACCTGGAACCGCCGCTATCGCGGTTTCATGGACAAAATCAAGACCGGCTCGGTGTTCGACGTGGCCGAGGTCATGCGCGACCTCTATCGGCTCCAGGTCGAGAAGTCTCTGTCCTTCGGCGAAAAGAAAATGCTGGAGACCGCGCGCAATCTGGTCGTGAAGGAGATCGCCGTGGCGCGCTCCGAAAGCGAAGAGAGCACGCAGGCCGAGATCGAGCAGATCTTCGAGAAGAACTAACCCTTCCGAGGAATTCCAACGGTGGCCCTGCGCGCTCGGTGTTCCACACCGCGACGGGCCAGCCGCTTCGTGCAGAATCGACCTGAAGCAAGCGGCTCGGTCGACCGCGTCTGATCCCCGCGAACGCTAAAACCGGAAACACGAATGGCGAAGAATACACTTTTGGTCAACGTCGACATTGGAGAGACGCGCGTTGGTCTCATTGCGGACGGTGTGCTCCGCGAGCTTTACGTGGAACGGCGGCATCATCGATCCCCCGTGGGCAACATCTACCTCGGCCGAGTGACGCGTGTCCTGCCTGGCATGCAGGCCGCCTTTATCGACGTGGGGCTAGACCGGGCGGCTTTCCTTCACGTGGAAGACCTCCAAGCGGAGCCCGGCACCGAAGAGGAGGGTGACGGAGGTGAAAAGCGCAGCGGCTCCAAAGGGCGACGCAACCGGGTCTCGAGAAAGACCCCTATTCGCGACCTTCTCACCGAGGGGCAGCAGCTCATGGTGCAAGTCTCGAAGGGGCCGATCGGCACCAAGGGCGCTCGGGTCACGAGCCATGTTTCACTCCCCGGGCGGTACGTCGTGTTCATGCCCACGGTTGACCACGTCGGCGTTTCGAAGCGAATTGGCAATGAGCGGGAACGGAGGCGGCTGAAGGAAGCCATCGACTCCGTGAAGCCGCCGCACGGTGGCGTCGTCGTGCGAACGCTCGCGCAGGGGCTCACTAAGAAGAAGCTCAAGGCAGACATCGGCTATCTCGTGAAGCTCTGGGAGCAGACCCAGACGGCACGCGAGGCGGTCAAGAAGGCTCCCGCCCTCGTGCATGAGGAGCCGGACCTCGTGATCCAGTCGGCGCGGGATCTCTTCACCGAAGACGTCAACGAGATCGTCATCGACGACCGCGATGAATACCAGCGCCTCAAGGAGTTCTTGACCCTCTTCCTGCCAGAACGCGCGAACGACGTGCGGCTCTACGAAGGCTACGAACCGCTGTTCGACGAGTACGGCATCGAGGAAGAGATCACCCGCGCGCTCTCGCGCAAGGTGCAGCTTCCCTCAGGCGGCCACCTGGTGATCGACCAAGCGGAGGCGCTGACGGCCATCGACGTCAACACCGGGAGGTTCACCGGTAAGGGGCGCGACGTCGAGCAGACGATCTTGCAAACCAACCTCGAGGCAGTGCGTGAGATTGCGTATCAGCTCTTGTTTCGAAATATCGGCGGCCTGATCGTGCTCGACTTCATCGACATGGAACGGCATGCCCACCGGGAGAAGGTCTTCAAGGCGCTTCTCACGGCTCTCAAGAAGGACAAGTCCAAGACGACTGCGATTCGAATCAGTGAGTTGGGCCTCGTCGAAATGACGCGAAAACGGACTCGACAATCATTGGGGCGAACGCTCTACGAGCCGTGCTTCTTTTGCGATGGAACTGGGCGCCTCCAATCGAAGGAAACGGTGTGCCACGAGATTTTCCGTCAGATGCGGCGCGAGCGGGACTCTCTCCCCGGCTACAAGATCGTCATCAGCGCCCACCCTGCTGTCTGCGACATGCTCGAACGCGAGGAAAAAGCCTCGGTGCAAGAGGCTGCTCGGCGTTTTCAGCGGCGTATCGAATTGAATCCGCGAAACGACTATCATCTGGAGCAGTTCGACCTGACGGGAGACTGACGTTTCGATGAGCAGTGACGACGGACAACGCATCGGGAAGCGGGTCACGATCAACAAGGAGTTCGAGTCGTTCGATGCATTCGTTCATGAGTACGTGACGAACGTGTCACGATCGGGGGTATTCATCCGCTCAAAAGAACCTCTACCGGTTGGGACGGAGGTCGACCTCACGTTCACGGTGATCATGGACGACGTCGAGACGATCGAGGGCACCGGCCAGGTCGTGCGCGTGCAGGATGACCCTCCCGGCATGGGAGTCGCATTCACCAAGCTGACCAAATACTCGGAGGACTTGCTCGTCCGATTGCTGACGCTGCACGGCGCCATGGGCTCATGACCCGGCTCAGCGACGCGCGGTTTGGCCCATCGGCCAAGAGGCTCGCGAACCTGAGCGACAAAGAGCTTCTCGAAGAGCGCACGCGTCGCCGCGGCGAGCAGCCGTCAAAAGAATCACGACCGACCTGGAAGCGCGTGAAACAGTACCTCGCGAACCTCGAGCTCAGCCCGGGCGCCACGTGGCCCGAAGTCGAACGGGCCTACAACCGCCTGCGCGAACGGTACCACCCGGACAAGCACGAAGGGCACCCCGAACGGCACCGAACGGCCCAGGAGCTCACCGAATCGCTGACCAACGCCTACCAAGCCCTACGCCGCTACTTCCAGCAATAACCGCGGACCGCCAAACCACCAAACCGCTGACCGCTAACCGCTAAACCGCCAACCGCCTGCTGCTGGCCTGGGTCGCGGGGTACGGTTTGGCGGTTCGCGGCCTGCGGTTCGCGGCGGCCAGCCTTAGCTACTCGTCAAATAACCTTTTTCGAGGAGCGCAACCACGACTTCGGCGACTTCCGGGTCGGGCTTGCCGCCGTGGTTCATCATGTCGACGAGGGTGTCGTGGTTGAGGGCGAGCTGGATGACGTCGAGCTCCCCTGGGGAAGCGTCGCGGAGCGGCTTTTCGAGGGGGGAGGCCACCGCAATCCTCGATTGCAGTGAAGGAAGTACGTCTCCTAGACGACGAATCTCGTCGAGCTGGCGCATACCTTCCATGAGGAGGCCTTCGATGCTCCCCTGAATCTCCGCCGGGAACGTGCGCTCCACTTTGGGAAGCAGGTCGAAGGTGCCTTTGTCCCAGACCAGCACACGATAGAACGCCTTTTCCGGCGGCACCGATTCGTCGCCATTGACGACGGCGAACTGCACCAGGCCTT
>CP070713.1:1289382-1296095 GCA_020351445.1 Myxococcales bacterium | reverse complement strand
TCGGAACCTTCGGGGGCGACCGGTTCCACCGGCTCGGCCGGAGCCTCCGGTTCGACCGGCGCTTCGGGTTCAGCCTCTTGCAGGGGCTCTGTGGGTGGTGGCGGTGCGTCGCCGCCCTCCTCCACCTCCTCCGCGGTTGTCGGCGGGATCGACTCCGTCGATTCGGGCTCGATGACCTCGGTCGACTCGATCCCGTTCGGGCCGATCACGACCGTCTCTTCCTCCTCCTCCACTGGCGAAGGTGCACGATAGGGGCCGACTGGCGGGCGTGGCACGTGTTCGGGCGGCGGCTGAAGCTCCGCCGCTTGAGCCAGGGCGATCTCCTCCTCGACGCTGTCGATCTCATTCACGATCTCCGAGACCAGCCCTCGAGTGCGCGAGTAGTCGATGTGAGGCTCGAACTTGTCCTCGCCGAATACGAAGTAGCGATCGATCATCTGTTGGCGCTCTTGCATCTTGCGCTCGAAGATCTCGCGAAGGTCGCCCGGGTCACGAATGATGTAAGGCGTGAGAATGAGCAGCAGGTTCGTCTTGCGTTTGCTCTTGTTGGTCTTCCGGAAGAGGGCACCGAGGATTGGGATGTCGCCGAGAACGGGAACCTTGTCTTCCTGGTTCTGAATCGCGTCGCGCATCAGACCGCCGATGACGATCGTTTGCTGGTCTCGCACCATGACCTCGGTTCGCGCAGTACGACGGTTGATAGAGACGACGCCGAGGGTTCCCGAGGTCGCGCCCTGTTCGGAGATCTCCTCTTCGATTTCGAGTCGAACCTCGTTGTTCTCGTTGATGTGCGGTGTGACTCGAATGGTGGTGCCGACGTCCTGGCGGGCGACGCTTCCGAGACCACCGGCCAACCCTGCCAAGTTGCCGAGGTCCTGCCCGCCTGCCGCTGCTACACCCAGTGCGCCCAAGCTGCCTGCGCCAGCGAATGTACCGGGTGCCACGCCGTTGGTCTGGAGGGGAATGTTCTCACCGACGCTGATCTCCGCTTCGGTGTTGTCGATCGCGATGATGTGCGGCGTCGAGAGAACGTCAGCGTCACCGGAGTTCGCCAGCGCCGTGACGACCACGCCGAACCCCGGCACCGAGAACCCGACCAACTGCTGCGAGTTTTCGATCGTGGGTCCCCGCACACCGAGCGCCAAGCCCGTGAGATTGTTCTGAGTGATGTCGATCGACGAGGGTGCGTTGAAACCGAAGAGAGAGAGAGAGCCGTCCGTCGGGAAGTCACCCGCGCCTCCGTGGAACGCAAAGCCGAGCTCCGAGGTGCGCTCGATACCGAGCTCCATGACGACCGCCTCGATGAACACCTGCTTCCGCGGGGCATCGAGACGCTCGATCACGCGCTTCAGCGCCGTGTAGTCGTGGAGCGACGAGGTGATGACGAGCGCATTGGATGGCTCGTAGGCCGTCAGCGCGATTTCGCCTTCGAACAGCGAGGCCGTGGTGACCGGCTTCGCGGCGGCACGTTGGGCCTGGCCTCTGGCGCCGGCCGTCGGTCGTGGTCTGGAGGCGCCGATCAGTGCGGTGAGGGCGGCTGCAATGTCTGACGCCGCGCCGTGTTGGACGTAATGAACGTGAATGCGACCCTCGCCTTCGAGGGGCACGTCGAGCTGACGGATCATTTCGAGGATGCGCAGGTAGGCGCGCTCCGTTGCAATGATGATCAGCGAGTTCGTACGCTCGTCCGCGATGATGTTTCGGATGGTGGACTCCGCAGCAACGGAGCCGACCAACGCCGGCGCGGCCGCCTTCCCCTTCGGTCGCGCCGGCGTTTTGGCCTTCGCCGGCGCCACATCCGCCGGGAAGATCTCCAGCAAGCGCGCGGCGAGCTCGGAAGCGTTCGCGTGGTGAATGGGCTCGATCCAGGTTTGCGTGCCGCTCCGTGGGAGGTCGATGGCCGCAACCAAGCGCAGCATTCTCCGAATTTGAGCGCCGGTGTCCGTGATGATCAGCATGTTCGTCGGGCCGTACGAAGTGATGTTGCCCGATGCGGATTGGAACCGTCCGAGAAGGTTGGTGACGTCTTCGGCCGACACGTTCTCCAGGTGGTGAATGCGCGTGACGTAGCGATCAGACGCTGGGGTCGCGCTTCCCTCCTCGTAGATCGGAATCGTTCGCCGCTCGATGCCCTTCGCCTCGACGATCTTCAGGGACCGACCCGAGGGTACGACGGTGAATCCGTTGACTTCGAGGACAGACAAGAACGCTTGATACGCCTCTGCAACCGTCACCTTGGTCGGGGCGAACACCGTCGCTTTGATCGCGCGAAGCTTGGTCGGCAAAATGAAGCGGCGCCCGGTCATGTTCGAGATTAGGCGAACCAAGTCGGGAAGCTCCGCCTCCTCGAGGTTGAACGTCACCCGTGTCCGCGGCGACATCGGCTTGAACTCGACCCCGGTCTCGAACTGCGGCAGCTCGTTCTCGAGCTCCTCGGCTTCCTGCTCGGGGGCTTCCTGTTTCGTCTCCGGTTTGGGCACGTTCCGCAGGGGCACCGGCGAGGTGGGAAGCCTTGCGGGTGGAGTTTTCGGTTTAGCTTGGTCTTGTTGGGCTATCGCGCCGTGTCCCGTGCTCAACAGCAGCGAGCCAACGACCAAGTAGATGAGCTGTTTTCTAAAAGTCACGATTCATTTCCCCGCCTGCATTCCCTAACTGGCGCATCATTCAATGTTGTACTCGATGGTCATTTCTTTGTTCTGCCGCTTGACCGCAAGCGTGAGCTTGTCCGCGCTTCGCAAACGCGAATACGCTTCGAGCGCAGTGTCCGGGCTAGTCATGCTGAACCCGTTGATCGTCCGCAGCATGTCCCCGTTTCGAACGCCGAGACGGCCGAGCAAGCTGTTGCGCCGAATGCCATAGAGCTTCACCCCCACGACACGGCCGTCCTCTTCGTGCGGAATGACACGCGCCGTCTTCATCAGGCTTCCCTGATTAGCCAGGACCTTGTCGACCAAGCCGCGTTGTATGTTGAACTTGGTGTCGGTGATCTTCTCGATACCTTCGTCGAGCTCTTCGTTGCTGAGCCCCGCGCTGCGCGCGTCTGCTGCCCTAGTCGCGGCGGTCTTTCTCGTCGGTGCTGGCGCAGGCGTCGCGCTTCCCTCTTCTTCCTCGAACATTAGCAGTTGGCACGCGCCGCTCGTGCCGCTCACCACGACGCTCGAGGAGTAGACTGCCAATACCCGAGAGCCATCGACATCCGAGCCCTCGCGGTACAGCATGGTTTTCCCGTCGCTCGTCCCCGCGATGGCTGCAAACGACCATTCCGGGTCCGTCGGACTCACCACGGAGCCAACGAGCCGCAGCTTGCCCGTACACGTGGGAGCGGGCTGGCTGGGATCCCACTCTGCGATGGGCTCGCCATCGGGACCGAGGCTCACCTCGGGAAGCGGCTCCGCGGTCAGGTCGCCGCGTGCTGAATCGAAAATATTTCTGCGCAGGATGATGGCGGGGTCCCGCTCTCGAAGGAACGGCGCGCGAGTCGTTGCCATCCGTTTGCCCAGCGGCTTTGTCCCGGTGGTATCGTCCGCGAGCAATTCCGCGGCCAGGACGCGCGTCGTCCCCTGCGCCAGGAAGAAAGCGCACAAGGCAAGCGTTGAGAGGATAATCGCTGCGGAGAATCGCCTTTGTCGTGGGTTTGCCACCAAGGGGTACTAGAGCAACCCCCGTGCCGAATTTGGTGAGCGAAAACACCAATGATTCCGTGGCGGAGGGGTCATTTGCGGCCCGTCTTCATGGACAACGTGGCGGGCATGTTCCGCTCCAATTGACAAAATGACACCGGCGAGGAGCTCAGCCGTTCAGGCGGCCTCGTCGCCCTTGTCGGCGCCAAGCTTGCGATAGATCGTACGCGCTGAAATTCCGAGTAGTTGAGCGGCGAGCTGTTTGTCTCCCGAGGTGTGCTTCAGTGTGCCGTGGATCACGCGTCGCTCGACCTCGCTCAGTGGTGTCCCAACCGGGAAGGCAAACGCGTCGACCTGAGGCTCGGCGCGAGCAACCGGGTCGGGCAGATCGGCGAGCTTGATGACACCGCTCTTGTTCAGAACGACCGCGCGTTCGATCACATTCTGCAGCTCTCGGACGTTCCCCGGCCAATCGTACGCGACGAGTTGTTGAATCGCGTCGCGGTCGACGGCCAAAGGCTCCTTGTCGTTCTTCGCGCAGTAGGTCTCGACGAAGTGCTCGGCCAGTAGGGGGATGTCCTCGCGTCGCGCGCGCAGCGGCGGGCTCGTGAGCGCGATCACGTTGAGCCGATAGTAGAGATCTTCGCGGAACTCCCCAGCCTCCACTGTGGCGCGAAGGTCGCGATTCGTTGCAGCGATCAACCGGAAGTCGGCCCTCTTGGTTCGACCGCCAACGGGCTGGTACTCACCCTCTTGAAGAACCCGAAGCAACTTCACCTGTACCGCCGCCGACAGCTCGCCGATTTCGTCGAGGAATAACGTACCGCCTTCGGCTTCTGCGATGCGGCCGTCCCGCCGGGCCACAGCACCCGTAAAAGCCCCTTTTTCGTGCCCAAAAAGCTCCGACTCGACGATCGTTTCGGGGAGGGCGGACAGGTTCACACCGACGAACTTGCCTCTGCCGCTCCGCTCGTGAATGAAACGCGCGAGCAGCTCCTTGCCCGTCCCGCTTTCTCCGAGGATCAATACGTTTGCTGATGAAGGCGCCGCTTGCGTCGCGATCTCGAGCGCGCTCCGTAGCGATGCTGCAGAGCCAACGATGCTTCGGTCGCTGAGCTGCGAGAGCTGTTGCCGCAGGTCTTTGTTCTCGACGACGAGCTGGTGACGTTCCGCTGCCTTGCGGACGGTCTTGACCATCTGCATCCGCTTGAGCGGCTTTTCGACAAAGTCGTAGGCCCCTGCGCGCATGGCCTCGACCGCTTTCTCGACGGTGCCAAACGCGGTCATCAGCACGACCTCGGCGTCGGGGACCACGGTCTTGAGCGCTTTGACGAGCTCGATACCGTTCATGCCGGGCATCATCAAGTCGCTGACGACCACGTGCACCGGATGGTGCCGGCACACGTCGAGCGCCTTTTGACCGCTCGTTGCCGTGAGCACGGCAAAACCTTCCCGCTCGAAGATGCGCCGAAGGGACTCGATATTGGATGCCTCATCATCGACGACGAGAACTGAGATTTCGCTTGAATCGGCCATGGAGGACTCTCTGGCAACCAGTGTTGACATGATGTCATGCGATGACAAGTCGTCCGAACTTTCTGACGCTACATAACTAGCTGTAATCACTGATATTATCTCCCCGCAAAATCGCAATGCCTCGCGATTGCACCAGAGACCCCTGCAAACCGTGGGCCAGCTCAGAAGACCAGGGGCAGCTGCGGTCCCTCTGGAGGCTCGCGCCTTGGGGGCAGCTCCGGTGCTTCGCCGGCATGATGCTCGAGCCCTAGCCGGTCGCAATGCGTCGAAAACAACCGCTCGATGGCAGCCCAGCGAGCACCCTGACCAACCATGCGCGAGCCGAAGCGGCTGTCGCTTTTGTGTCCGCCTCGTACGTCGCGAATGGCGCTCATCACCTTGGCGCGGCGCAATGGAAAAGCCTCGGCCAGGCGTTCTTCGAAAACCGGCCCAACCTCGAGCGGAAGCCGAAGCAGGATCTTGAACGCGCTGATGGCGCCCGCCTCGCGCGCTCGCTGCAGGATCTCTGGGATCTGATCATCGTTGAGACCTGGAATGATCGGTGCCACGGCCACCGCTGTATCGATCCCCGCGTCCGAAAGAATGCGCAGTGTCTCGAACCGCTTGCTCGGCGGACTTGCAAACGGTTCGATTTCGCGCGCGTGATCATCGTTGGCGAAAGGGATGCTCAGTGCCACACGGCAACCGGCGTTGCGTTGAAGCTCCTGCAGCACATCGATGTCGCGACGTATCAGCTTTCCCTTGGTGATGATCGCGACGGGATTTGAATGATCCGCACAAACTTCGAGGCATCCGCGCGTGAGCGCGTAGTGCCCCTCGATCGGCTGGTAGCAATCCGTGTTTCCGGAAAACGCAACGAGCTCTCCCCGCCAAGACTTCCTTTGAAATGCTTCACGTAGGCGCTCGACGACGTTGACCTTCACGACGATCTGCCGCTCGAAGTCCGTACCCGCGCCAAAGCCTAGATACGGATGCGTGGGGCGCGCGTAACAATACGCGCATCCATGAAAGCAGCCCCGGTACGGATTCACACTCCAACGAAAGCCGACATCCGGGCTTCTGTTTTCAGAGAGCGCGCTTTTGGAGTGCTCTTCGTGCACACACAAGTCGGCGGGCGGAGGCTGACCCTCCCACTCGAGATAGGCGGCTTCGAAGCGATTGGGAGGATTGCTACGATTGCGGGGCACTGAACAAACATATAGTACCCCGCTTCGCAAGAAAAGGGGACAGTCCCCTTTTTGAAAGGGTTAATTCTGCCAGTGCCAGTGCCAGTGCCAGTGCCAGTGCCAGTGCCAGTGCCAGTGCCAGTGCCAGTACCAGTGCCAGTACCAGCGCCAGCCGAGCCCCTGCATGCGTCCATGTCTAGGCAGGAGAACGGCCCGCGACGCCCACCCCGGGGCTCAGCGGGGCATCACACCGGCCCCGGTGCACCCGCAATTGCATCACCGGAGGACAGCACGCGATGCACTTGCTCACAAGTTCACCGGGGCGGGGGGGAAACACCGACCGGGGGGCGCCGGCCGGCGCGGGGTGCGACCGTGGGCGGGGGGGAGGGGG
>CP070713.1:1285675-1289282 GCA_020351445.1 Myxococcales bacterium | reverse complement strand
CGACATCGATGCGCTCAAAGTCGTTGCTCAGGGAGTCAATGCATTGCGCGGCCCCGAGCGGGCCATGCTTGTCATCACGCACTATCAGCGGCTGCTCGACCACATCGTGCCCGACGTCGTGCACGTGCTGATCGACGGCCAAATCGTTCGAACCGGAGACAAGGACCTCGCCAAGCAGCTCGAACAAGAGGGGTACACCGAGGTCCGGGACGCACAATCGCTGTGACCGAAGCCAGCCGCCAGACGCTCCTCGGGAGCCTTCCTGCCTCGTTCGACGCGGGGCCTGCATGGCTGCGCGCGCTTCGCGGCCGTGCAGCTGACGCCCTTCGGGACCAGGGGCTTCCGACGAAGAGAACGGAGGCTTGGCGGTTTACACCGGTGCGCTCGGTCGTCGACGCGGAGTTCTCACGCGAGGACGGGAGCGTTCCATCGCTCGTGTCGTCGATTCCCGACGGGATAACCGTCCGTAGCTTGAAGCAGGCCCTCGAAGCAGAGCCGGAGCGTCTCGAAGGGCGGCTCGACTTCGGCGGGGCGCCGACGCACTTCGCCGCCCTCAATACCGCGCTATTCAGCGACGGCCTCTGGATCGACGTGCCCTCCGGCACGGTCGTCAGGGCGCCGATCGAGCTCGCCCATGCGAGTCCTACGTCATCGGAGCCGGGTGTCGCCTACCCGCGGGTGCTCGTCACCCTGGGCGACAACTCGGAGCTGACCTTCATTGAAACCTATGCCGGCAGCGAAGCCCGGCAGCTCACCAACTCGGTCGTCGAGGTCGACCTCGGCCGCAACGCCAAGATGAGTCACGTGCGCGTTCACGAGAACGCGGGGCTGCAAGTTGGGCGGGTCGGCGTTCGTCAGGATGCCGATAGCCGGTATCGTTCGACGGTCGTCACGTTGGGCGGGGCCCTTCTTCGCTTTGACGTGCGTTGCTTGCTCCAGGGTAAGGGCGCGGAGTGTCAGCTCGACGGTGCGTACCTGGTGGAGGGTGAGGACCACGTCGATCATCACACACTGGTCGAGCACCAAGCCTCGCACTGCCGAAGCGAGCAGACATACCGGGGCATTGCCTCTGGGAAGGGGACCGCCGTGTTCGATGGCATCGTCGTCGTTCACCGGGACGCGCAGAAGACCGAGGCGCATCAGGAGAATCGCAACCTTCTTCTCTCGGAGACGGCCACGGTTCATACGAAGCCGCACCTCGAGATCGATGCAGATGACGTGATCTGCAGCCATGGTGCGACTGTCGGCTCGCTCGACGAAGATCAGTTGTTCTATCTACGCGCTCGCGGCATTCCCGAAGATCTTGCGCACGCGATGCTGACCTACGCATTCTTGGAGTCGATCGTCGATCGCGTCAGCCACGAGTCGACTCGCACCCGCATGCGTGAAGCGCTGCTCGCGAGGATTCCGCATGGCGATGACATTCGGGGGATCCAGTGAACGAGGTGTCCCCAATCCCGGCTTCGAGCCCTGCGGCGTTCGACGTTCAGCGACTGCGGGAAGACTTTCCGGCGCTTCATCAGGAAGTGCACGGAAAGCCTCTCGTCTATCTCGATAGCGCGGCCACATCGCTCAAGCCCCAAGCCGTGATCGACGCTGTTGCCGACGTCTACGCGCGCGATTGCGCGAACATTCATCGAGCGGTCCATCTGCTCTCGCAGCGCGCGACCGCCCGCTACGAGGAGGCACGTGAAAAGGTTCGCGCCTTCATCAACGCGGCCAACAAGACCGAGGTCGTGTTCACACGGGGCACGACCGAAGCGATCAACCTGGTGGCTCAAAGCTGGGGTCGCGCCTACCTTCGCGAAGGCGATGAAGTCTTGGTGACGGAGCTCGAGCACCACTCGAACATCGTGCCTTGGCAGATCCTCTGCCAGCAGACCGGCGCCACGCTCGTCGTCGTGCCGATGACCGACCGCGGCGAGGTGTTGCGGGAGAGCTTCGAAGAGCAGCTCACGGACCGCACTCGCCTGGTGGCGATGGCGCATGTATCGAACGCGCTCGGCACGGTGCTTCCGGTGGCCGAGTTGATCGACCTGGCGCACGAGCGAGGCGCCGTGGTGTTGCTCGACGGGGCTCAGGCCGTGTCGCATGCCTATGTCGACGTACAGGCGCTCGACTGTGATTTCTACGCGTTCAGCGGCCACAAGCTCTACGGGCCGACCGGGATCGGTGCGCTCTACGCCAAGGAACGGCTGCTCGAGGGCATGCCGCCTTACCACGGCGGCGGCGACATGATCCGGTCGGTCACCTTCGAAGAGACCATCTACAACGACCTTCCATACAAGTTCGAAGCGGGAACGCCGAATATCGCCGGCGCCATCGGCTTGAGTGCGGCGATCGACTACTTCACGTCGTTCGATTCGCAGGCGGTCCGTGCGCATGAGAATGCTGTGCTTCGTTACGCTACCGAGGCGCTCGAGTCGGTACCTGGGCTGCGGCCGATCGGAACGGCGCCCGGCAAGGTCGCGGTGCTTTCGTTCTTGATGGACGCGGCACACCCGCACGACATCGGCACGATCGTCGATTCGGAGGGCGTGGCGATTCGTACCGGCCACCATTGCGCACAGCCAGTGATGGAGCACTTTGGAATCGCCGCCACCGCGCGCGCGTCGCTCGGCATGTACAACACCACCGACGACATCGATGCATTGGTCGGCGCACTCCAAAAGGTGCAGGAGCTGTTTGGCTGATGGACCTCCGCGAGCTCTACCAAGAAGTGATCCTCGATCACGGCAAGCACCCCAGGAACCACAGGTTTCCCGAGCGCCACAATCGAGAAGGCCGCGGATACAACCCCTTGTGCGGTGACAAGATCACCCTTCGCCTGCAGTTGGACGGCGACACCATCACCGACGTCGGGTTCATCGGGCAGGGATGCGCGATCTCCCAGGCGTCATGCTCGACCATGACCGAGGCGATCAAAGGCAAGACGCTCCCGGAGGTGCAAGAGCTGTTTACGAAGTTCCATACGATGGTCACGAGCGACAACGGAGCCGACGACCTGGACACGCTCGGCAAGCTTGCGGTGTTTGCCGGCGTCCGCGAGTTCCCGATGCGCGTCAAATGCGCGACGCTCGGCTGGCACACCCTCAATCAAGCTCTTCGCAACGAGGGCGGCGAAGCAACGACGGAGTAGGACGGTGAGTAACGGCAACGGCGACGGCATCGAACGCTTGAAGATCCACAAGATCCAGCCCAGGTCCACGTCCGACCACGTGTTCTTGCCGCAGACCGACGGGCATCCGCCACCCACCGAGCCGATCAGCGAGGCCTATGCGGGAACCGGCGAGAAGCCGATGACGCCGATCGATCCCAAGCAGGTGCAAGCTGCGGTGATCGAAGCGCTCAAGACCATTTACGATCCCGAGATCCCGGTGAACATCTACGAGCTCGGGTTGATTTACGGTGTGGAGGTATCCGAGGACGGGCGGGCGGAGATTCGGATGACGCTCACGGCACCCGCTTGTCCGGTCGCAGGCGCTCTGGTCGAGGAGGTAGCCGAGAAGGCGGGCCGTGTCGAAGGAGTCTCGACGTCTCACGTCGAGCTGGTGTGGGATCCGCCTTGGACTCCGGACAACATGAGTGAAGCTGCCAGGCTCGAGCT
>CP070713.1:1280952-1285575 GCA_020351445.1 Myxococcales bacterium | reverse complement strand
GGGGGGAATGCGCCAAAGGTGAGGATCGTGAAGGGGGAGAGCGGGGAACCTGTGACCTTCAGGGTCAATGCCGAGACTCGAACGCTGATCATCGAGGACGTCGGGGGCAAGAGAGGGGTTGACGTTGTCGACACCTGGAACAGCTGGAAGAGTGATGCGGCTAACGATCCGTCGGGATGCCCTCCGAGCACGAGCTCCGCGCCGATCATCTCGGCTTCGGTTGCAGCGGCCCCGAGGGCCTCAGCGTCTCGCTGGTCGTTGATGCGGACTCGCGCGCCCCGCGCTCTCACAAAGCGCACGACGGCCAGTCCGCTCTCGCCGAGTCCGACCACCATCGTGTTTTTGCCCGAAAGCTCCATGATCACCTCAACTTCAAGGTGGCTAAGCTGAACACGGCCAATACGATGGCGATGATCCAGAAGCGAACGATGACCCTTGGCTCGGGCCAGCCCTTCTTCTCGAAATGGTGGTGAATGGGCGCCATCAGGAAGATGCGCCGGCCCGTGAGCCGGAAGTAGCCAACCTGCACGATCACGCTCACCGCCTCGACGACGAAAATGCCGCCGAGAATCACCGAAAGAAGCTCATTCTTGGTCAGGACTGCGAGCGCCCCGAGGCCTCCGCCGAGTGCGAGCGAGCCGACATCGCCCATGAAGACTTGAGCGGGATACGTGTTGTACCAAAGGAAGCCGAAGCCGACGCCGACCACCGACGCGGCAAAGATGCTGAGCTCGCCGGCACTCTGGATGTGAGGGATGTCCAGATAGTCGGCCACCACGTTGCCGAACAACGTCAGGCCCGCAAGATACGCGAGGATTGCGTAGGTGCCCGCCGAAATCATGACGGGCCCGATTGCGAGGCCGTCGAGGCCGTCGGTCAGGTTCACCGCATTGGAAGTACCGACGATGACGAACGCAGCGAACAGGACATAGACCCATGGCGGCAGCTCGATCGGATACTTCGAGAACGCAAAGAACGGTGCTGCGAGCCGGTGACGGATTTCCAGCCAGTCGCTCGGAAGGCCTGCTTCGCCGTAGTAAAGCCAGCCGCACAGTAAGAATGCCGTCGCAAACTGCAGCAGTAGCTTGTACCGGCCTGCGAGACCGCCAGTCGAACGGGCTCGGATCTTGGACGTGTCGTCGATGTAGCCGACGACGCCGTAGGCCACGGTGATCAGCGTCACGACCCACACCATCGAGTTCGAGGGATCCGCCCACAGCACCGTGGAAAGGACCAGCGCAAGCAACATGAGGGCGCCGCCCATCGTCGGGGTGCCAGCCTTGGAGAGGTGTGTCTCGGGACCCTCCACGCGAATGACCTGCCCGATTTGCCTCCGTTGAAGCCGGCGAATGAACCATGGATAGAGCCCGAACGTCAGCAAGAGCGACGTGATCGTCGCCATGAGGAAACGGAACGGGACGTAGCGGAGGACGTTGAGAAACGACAAGGATTCGTACGTGTGGAGCGGATAGAGCAAGTAGTAGATCATCGTTGCTCTCCCCGAAGGAGTGGAGTGATGACCCGTTCCATTTCCATCGACCGGGAGCCCTTCACTAGAACTATGGCTTGCAAGGGGAGCCGGTCTCCCAGCTCTGCGCATTCGGCCGCATCCTCGAACCAAAGCGTGTCGATGCCGCGTGCGTTTGCTGTGGCTACCGCCTCGTGCATGCCCTCACCACAACCAACGAATAGGAACGCGCCGGCGTCCGAGACGAGCTCACCGACCTTTCGGTGCGCCTCCTCGGCGTGCGCCCCAAGCTCCTTCATGTCGCCGAGGACCACGACCAGGGGCGCTTCGCGCTTATGGGCGATCGCTCGCGCTGCGTTCAGCGCGACTTCGGTGGATGCAGGATTGGCGTTGTAAGAATCGTCGATGATGAGGCGGTCGCCGCTGCCCGCCCGGGGCTGCAACCGGCCCGTTGAAGGCGCGACGTTCGCGATTCCGCGAGCAGCGTCCTCGAGCGGTGCTTGCAAACCGAAGGCGATCGCGAGGGCGCCCGCCGCATTGAGGACCGCCCCCTCCCCCAACAAGCCCATCTCGATCTCGACCTTCTGACCGCGAACCTGAAATCGGGCCCGAGTGCCCTCCGCGTCGACATCCCAGTCGATGACCCGCACGTCATTCCCGGCGGTGCGGCCGTAGAAGAGCTTGCGCTTGGCGCGCACCACCGACGCCCGTTTTTTCAACGGAGCGTCGTCCCCGCAGGCAATGGCCACGCCGTCCTGCGCCAGCGCGTGCAGAAGCGCAACCTTTTCATCGGCCACCGCTTCCATCGAACCAATGCCTTCAGTGTGTGCCAGGGTCGCCCGGGTCACGAGGCCCACGTCTGGCACCGCGATCTCGGCCAGGCGCGCGATCTCTCCGGGCTCACTGGTTCCCATCTCGATCACCGCGGTGTCGACCGTCGCATCAAGCTGAAAGAGCGTCATGGGAACCCCAATGCGGTTGTTGAGGTTGCCGGCGGTCTTGAGCACTCGGTGCCCGGCGGATTGGAGCGCAGCCGCGGTCAGGTCTTTCGTCGTCGTCTTGCCGACCGAACCCGTGATTCCGATCACCTTTGCGTTCCATGTCTCACGGTGAGCCTTCGCGAGGTCGCCGAGCGCGCGGAGCGTGTCGCCAACCTCCACGGCGCTCACGTGGTCGGGAAGCGAGGTTCCGCGCTCCACCACCACCGCAGTAGCGCCCGCATCCACGGCCTGCGCCGCGAACTCGTGTGCATCGAACCGCTCGCCGCGAAGCGCTACGAACAGATTGCCGGGCTGTACTGCGCGCGAATCCGTAACGACGCCGCAGACGCTGTCCCACGAAGGGCCGATCGCGCTGCCCCCGGTGGCCGAGATGACGTCGTCTCGGCCGAACTGCGCCTGGTTGGCCGGAATCGGGGTCGCCATCATGCCCCTCCCGCCAGATTGGCAATCGCCGCGCGCGCTTCCTCACGATCGTCGAAATGCCTTCGCTCAGACCCGACGATCTGATACGTCTCATGCCCTTTGCCGGCCAGGAGCACGGTGTCTCCGGCACTAGCCCCCTGGATGGCCGCTGCGATCGCCTCTTGGCGGTCGATCAATGTGCAGTAACCCCGGCTTGCACCGGTGAGCTCGTCGGCTTCGATTCGGATGCCACCTGCTTCTTTGGCGCCGGCTTCCACCTCATCGAGGATGCATTGTGGATCTTCACTCCGCGGATTGTCGCTCGTCAGCAGACAGAGGTCCGCGCATTGCACACCCACGCGGCCCATCTCTGGCCGCTTCCCCTTGTCGCGATCACCACCGGCACCAAACACCACGATCAACCGGTTCGGTGTCACGGCTCGCATGGTTTCGAGAACGCGCCGTAGCGCGTCGGCTGTGTGTGCGTAGTCGACGAGCACTGCGACATCCTCGGGGTGCACGATCCTTTCGAGCCGTCCTGGGCTTCCTCCGGCGGATTCCCAAGACTTTGCAACCGCGCTCAAATCCAAGCCAAGCGCGTGTGCGCAGCCGAGCGCGACCAGGAGGTTCTCGAGGTTGTGCTCGCCGAGCATGGGGTTACGGATCTCCACTGGCCCTGCCGGCGTGTGAACCTCGGCGCGGACACCGGCGCGCGTCACGGACCACTCAGTCGCGAGAACCTCGGCTTTGGTTTCCGGGCGGCGCGAGCAGCGGATGACGGGAACGGACAGGCGAGCCGCAAGCTTGGCACCGAAGGGGTCATCGACGTGAATCACCGCGCGTTTGGGAGCTAGCTCGGTGAAGAGCCGCGCTTTGGCGTCGCCATAGCCCTCCATGCTCCCGTGGAAGTCCAGGTGGTCGCGCGAGAGGTTGGTAAACGCGGCGACCTCGAAATCGAGGGCGTCGACCCGATGCATCGCGAGGCCGTGACTGGACACCTCCACCACGAGGTGGGTCGCGCCCCCGTCGAGCGCTTGTCGCGCGAACCTCGAAATATCATCACCCTCTGGCGTCGTGTGAATCGACGGGCGCTCAGTTCCAGCCGCGATCAGCCCGGTCGTCCCGACCAGCGCAGGCTTTGCGGACACACCTTCGATCGCCTGCTTCAAGAGATACGCAGTCGTCGTCTTGCCGTTCGTGCCCGTGATGCCAACGGTGTGCATGGCGCTGGTCGGCGCGCCGTACACCAGCTCGGCGGCACGCCCGAGCGCTCGTCGTGCATCCGGTACGGTGATCTGCGGAACCTCCCGCGACACTGGCTGCTCGGCGATGACGGCGACAGCGCCTCGCGCCAACGCGTCGCCGACGAAGCTCACCCCATCGTGGGTCTCCCCGGGCACTGCAACGAACAGGTCTCCGCTCGTCACCTGGTGGGAGTCGTGCTGCACCCCATGCACGGTCTGCGTCGCCAGGCCGCTGATTCGGCCGCCGACACCGCCCTCGTGGAGTTGCTCGAGCGTCATGCCCTCTCTCGCTTCAAGGGGCATGCGGCCTCCGGGACACCGCAGCTGCAAGTGTTTTGGAATGTCCCTCTCGGGCCGCCGCGTCCGCATCGAAGCGCCGTCGCTCCAGTTGGATACGAACCAGGGCGCCGTGGGAAACCGCCTTGCCGGGCGCGGGTTGTTGCGAGACCACGATCCCCGAACCTTTGACCTCGGGCACCAACGACTCTGCGTGGAGGGCCATGACGGC
>CP070713.1:1277271-1280852 GCA_020351445.1 Myxococcales bacterium | reverse complement strand
GGGTCGATCAAGCTCAACTTCCCCGACATCGAGATTTGGGAGATGACCGAGACGTGCGCTCTCGATGTGGCGGATCGCGGGGGCATCACACTCGAAGAGGTCGGCGAAATCATGAACCTCACGCGCGAGCGCGTGCG
The DNA here is from genome assembly GCA_020351445.1 of Myxococcales bacterium. GTDB lineage: Bacteria > Myxococcota_A > Polyangia > Polyangiales > Houyiibacteriaceae > SG8-38. Next base: position 1,280,715 of record CP070713.1, on the reverse strand, counting down.
GCAGGTCGAGACGGCGGGCCTCGCTCGTCTGCAGGAGTATCGCGCCGTCGAGCGATTGAAAGACTACGTGACCTAGGAGCCACTCCAAGGGCAGCAGGGGGGAGGGTGTCCCCAGCCGGCGGCACCCTTTTTTTAGTTCAGCGTGTGGGGGTCGCGCTTCTTTGCCCAGATCGAGTCCCAGCCCTTGCGGTACTGGTCGCTTGCCACCTTCGCGGGGCGACCCGTCGAGCTCCGCCCGTCGTGATGGACCTCGACATCGAAAAGGACCGCCGAGTCGTCCCGAGCCTTGAGGCGAACGACCTCGCCGTGAATGGGCTTGCCGTCGTCGAGCGGTCGCATGCTCCCAGCCTCGATCTCCGCGCCTCGTTGGCGAAGGACGTCATATGCCTTGCCGTCGTCCGACCTGCCATAGACCAACACCACGTCGCTGGTGCGGGGGTCGGCGGGAGCCTTTTTTGACGATTCTGAACCCATCAGCCCATGAGTAAGTCGGCCTAGCGCCGAAGTCTAGGGGCCTGTGGGTCCCGGGTTCTTCCGGCGGGAAGGCGGGGACTTGTCAGCGGGGACTCCGTTGCGTACGGTGCGCGCCGTCGTGAATCGAATCGCCCTCCTTTCCTTGCTTTGTCTCCTCGCGGCCGTCCCAGCGTCCGCTCAAGACGTGGCCTGCCCGTCCGGCAATCTGCTTGCCGACAAGTCGCCGACCGCCCGGCCCGGAGTAACCCACGGCACTCGCTTGACCGACGGGGTCATGGCCGGCGAGGGCGAGCATTGGCAGAGCGATCTCACGTCGGTGCTCGCCGGCCCGCAGAGTCACGTCATCTATGACCTCGGTGCGACCACCCGGGTGACCGCGGTCGACCTGCAGGGCGACAACAACGACGACTACATCATCGAGCTTTCCGACGATGGCGCGAGCTTCACCCCGCTGTGGGTCGCTGATCCAGTCTCCGGTCCAGGGATGCGGCGTCGTGGCACGCGTGGCCTCCAAGGCCAAGGCCGATACGTTCGCGTGAGCGCCCGGGGTGGGGACGGTTACTACAGCCTCGGTGAGGTACAGGTCTTTTGCGAGACGCCATCCGCGTGTCCTCCTCCCGGCGAATTGACGGCCACGGCCACGTGGTGGTGGAAGCGGATCCTCGAGAAGCGCAACCACCGATATCGCCTCGGGCTCGCTCTGCTTGGGCTGCTGTTCTTCGTTGCGGTTTTTCGGATCGACGAAAGCAAAAAGGCGCTATGGGGTGCGTCGGCGCTATCGGTCGCCATGCTCGCAATCGCGGGCTACCGATTCTACGGCGCAAGGCTTGCGCCCTGGTTCGCGAGTTGGGGCGTCTATGTCCTCGCTGCGTTGGTCATCGGTTGGGTGGCACGCGGCATCTGGCTCGTCAGGCGGGAACAGGGGTCGGCGAAGTGGTGGGAGCGGGGCGCGCTCGTGTGGGTAATCGTGGCGTCAGCCGCTGCCTGGGTGAACTTCGGCGGCTTTCACAGCTCTAGGATCGCCCACTACTGGGATACTTTTCACTACTACGTCGGCTCAAAATATTTCGAGGAAAACGAGTACGAGCGCCTCTACCAGTGCGTGCTCGCCTCGGATTACCAGGATCGCGGCGAGAAGGACCTCCGGAAGCGTAAGATTCGCGACCTCGTCGACAATCGTCTCCACTACGTGAGCAAAGACGACGCCCTTCGATACGAGAAGAGCTGTGCCGAGCACTTCTCCCCCGAGCGCTGGGAGGCGTTTCGCCACGATGCCCGATCATTCCGCACCGTCATGGGTTCCGGGTGGTGGAAAGAGATGTTGATGGACCACGGCTACAACGCGAGTCCGATCTCCAACATGGTGGCGGCGTTCCTCACGAACATCAACTGGAAGGACCAGGCACCTTTGGTGTCGTCCGCGCAAGTAGCCTCCGACGACTTGAAGAAGTTCCGGACACGAATTCTTCGCTACACGACGATCGACCTCTTGCTCTACGGCGGCGCGTTTCTAATGATCTTGTGGGCGTTCGGCCTGCGCGCGACTGCGTTGTCGGTGCTCGTGTGGGGGACCGGGTACCCGTGGGCGTACTTCTGGACGGGCGGCAGCTATGCGCGCGTGCCTTGGTTCTTCATGGCTGTCGCTGCGGTGTGTCTGCTGAAGCGAGGGTTCCCATTGTTGTCCGGATTCGCGCTTTCCTGGAGCGCGCTCTTGCGGTTGTTCCCCGCGGCTCTCGCGGGCGGGCCGATCGCGGCCGTGATCGATAGATTCGTCCGTCGAAAGAAGATCGACCGACCGTGGCTCGATGCAACCGACAAACGATTCATCGCAGGCGGCGTGCTTGGACTGGTCGTGTTGTGCACCGCGAGTATTGCGGTCAACGGTGTCGACGCACATCCGCAGTTCCTGTCCAACACCCTGAAGCACAGCGAGACGCCCCTGACCAACCACATGGGGCTCCCCACGGTTCTCTCCTACAAGCCGAGCAAGGTCGGTCGCTTCACGAAGGACCCGAGCCTCGATGATCCCTGGGCGAGGTGGAAGCAAGCACGCAAGGAAACGAAGCACGACAGGCGCTGGCTGCAAGCCCTCATCCTCCTCGGCATGTTCATCCTGCTTGCGCTTGCAGGCCGGCGGCTCGCCGGATGGGTTGTGCTAGCGGGTAGCACGATACTGATCATCGGCTTCTTCGAGCTGACCTGTTACTACTACAGCTTCGTCGTCTTGATGGCGCCGCTTGCAATCGAGCGCCTACGTTATTCGGCTGCGCTGATCCTCATGGTGATGGCGGGGCTAATTCTGCAGTTTTTCATCGGATGGTATGACGAGCAGTACGTCTGGGAGACGGTCGCCGTGCTTCTGGCGCTGCTCTACATCCTCATCGACGTGGTGCAGCACCCGCTGCCCGAGTCTTCGCCGGCGTCCGCGGCCTCTCCCTCCGTGTAGTTGCCAGGGCGCCTCCCCGGCCTTACCTTCAGTCGGTTAGACAGGTTCACGTGATCGCTGGTGTGCATTTGCACACGGGAGGAAAGTCCGAGCTTCACAGGGCAGGATGCCAGGTAACGCCTGGTGGGGGTGACCCCGAGGAAAGTGCCACAGAAAGCAAACCGCCTCGCCGTCGAAAGGCCGCGCGGTAAGGGTGAAAGGGTGAGGTAAGAGCTCACCGGGCTGGCGGTAACGTCAATCGCACGGCAAACCCCATCCGAAGCAAGACGAAATAGGGAGACGCGCGAGGGTGGTCCCGCCCAAGTCTCCGGGTAGCGTCGCTCGAGGCCGGTGGCGACATCGGTCCCAGAAGAATGATCACGACCCGCGTCTCGGCGACGAGCGCGGGCACAAAACTCGGCTTACGAACCCTCTGACCACGGCGCCTCGCTCATGCGGGGCGCCGTGTTGTTTTGAGCGGCCCGGCGCCTAAGTCCTCAGGGTAGGCTCGAGCACGATGCCGCGTTCCCTGGCTCGCTCGAGCG
>CP070713.1:1274366-1277171 GCA_020351445.1 Myxococcales bacterium | reverse complement strand
TTGAGCCATACGTCGCATCCGGCCACCATTCGGCGGGCCTCGTCGATCGAGTAATCCTCCAGGAAGATCACGCGGCCGGCGAGGGCCGGATGCTTCGTGGCCTGGTAAACGCGCTGCAAGAGAGCTTGGCCGTGACCGTCCGCTGGATGTGCTTTGCCCGCGTAGAGCATCGTCGCGCCAGGGTTCCCGTTGAGCAGCTTGGCTAGCCGCTCGGGCTCGCTCAGCAATAGATCGGCGCGTTTGTACGGCGCGAACCTTCGCGCAAAGCCGACGAGAAGACGATCCTCGTCGAGCTGGTCGAGGATGTCGCGGAGCAGCGCGAGGTCCTCTCGGCGACGCGTCCAGGTCTCCGTGAGATGGTCTTTGAGCCATTCGGTGAAGTCGGCGCGCACCTCGCGATGGATCGACCAAATTTCGGCAGGGTCGTGGTCGCGGAGCCACTGCCATTGGAATCGGTCTTCGATGTGGTTGCGCCAATCGTGCCCCATCTCCCTTTCGAACAGCCGTTGCCAGCGCGGGGCGACCCACGTCGGGACGTGCACGCCATTGGTGATGCTCGTGCACGGCACGTCGTCCGCGTCGTCTAACTCGGGATAGAACTGCAGAAACATATCCCGGGCAACCTCGCCGTGCTTGGCGCTAACCCCGTTGATCCGCTCCGCGCTTCTCACGGCAAGCGCGGTCGTCCCGAACTCGTTGGGTGTGCCGTTCGGCGTGTGACCCATCGCCATCAAACGCGGCCAGTCCATTCGAAGCACGTGCTCGAAACGGGTCAGGTATGGGCGAACCATCTCCTCGGGGAAGTGGTCGTGACCTGCAGGCACCGGTGTATGAGTCGTGAAGACAGTCGTGTTCCGGATGTACTCGAAGGCTTCTTGCGACCTGAGGCCGTGCCGCTGAATTAGGTGGGCCGCGCGCGCGATGAGCAGGAAGGCGCTATGTCCTTCGTTCATGTGGAAAACATCCGGGTCGATGTCGAGCTCCTCCAGCAATTGGTACCCTCCCAGACCGAGGATCATCTCTTGCCGTAGCCGGTGAGCGGAGTCGCCGCCGTACAAACGATTGGTGATCACGCGGTCCTCGGGGCGGTTTTCCGGAAGGTTGGTGTCGAGCAGGAACAGCGGGACCCGGCCGACCTTGAGCTGCCACGCCCCTACTTGGACGGGGCCAGTTGGCAAGGGCACCGTCACACGCAGCGGCGCATACTGCCCTGCCATCACGGTCTCGAAGGGCGGGCTCTCGAGGTCGTTCGAGTCGCCAAGGTCTTCTTGGCGGCCGTCACGATCGATCATCTGATGGAAGTACCCATCGTGATAGGCGAGCCCAACCGCACACATGGGCAAGTTCAGATCGCTTGCCGCCTTCAAATGGTCTCCAGCGAGGACTCCGAGGCCGCCCGAGTAGAGCTTCAAGAACCCGGCCACACCAAACTCCATGCAGAAGTACGCGATGCGCGGGTCCTGCATTTCGGTCGCTTCGGTCATCTCTCGATGAAACCGCCTGACTTCCGCGACGTACTCTTCGTTCATCGCCAAGCTCATAAGCCGATCCGGCTTGACCTGTTCGAGGAGCGCATGCGGATTTTCTTCGAGCTTGAACCAGAGGTTCGGGTCGACCTTCTTGAACAGCGACGCCACTTCGGGATGCCACCGCCACCAAAGGTTGGACGCGATCTCCTGCAGAGACTGCAGCTCCTCGGGAAGAGCATTGGCTACCGAGAACGTCCGCGTGTACGCGGCCGCCTCTTCTCCTTCCGCTACCGGAGGCTTCACGAACAGGCCAAAGACCCCCGAAGAGTCCGTTGAAACCGCAGGCATCGAAGGCACGCTCAAGCGTTCCATCGGCATCTCTTTGCGGCGCGCCGCGCCAGCCTCGAGCGCGCGGTGATGTGCGTCTTCGTAGTGGTCCATGAAGTTGGACCAATCGGTCAGAGCCGCAGTCCTGAGGCAAGCTTGGCGGAGCTCCTCCCGGTCTGCTGGAGCCATGTCGACAAACTCGAGGAGAGCCGCCTCGAGCGAGTCGCTGACCTCGTCGAAGGGCACGCCCTCGCGCTCGAGCACCCGCACGCCCGTGTGGTCGCCATCGCCCTGCGCGGCGACCCAACGACCGAACCCGGCGCGGTCGGTTGTCACCGCAGGCACCCCAAACGCCACGGCTTCAAGCGGGGTATAGCCCCAAGGCTCGTAGAAAGAAGGGAAGACACCAAGGTCGGCGCCGGGGAGGAGGTCCCAGTACTTGTGGCGGATCAGCGGATCGGTCCCGTCCAGATAAATCGGGACGTGCACGACGTGCACGGGGGCACCCGGATGATTGTCCAAGCCGAGCGCATTGAGCTGATTTGTGATCGGGTCATTGGCCTCATCGACGAGGTCATGCGTGCATCGCAACGGGGGACCAGCAGTCTCCGGCGCGCTGCCATAGGCGCGGTCCCACAACAGGCGCTTGGGCTCGGCATGGCCGGCCGGGAGCATCGCATAGACGATTAGCCGTTTGCCGTCACGAGATGCGAGCTCGTTGGACAGCTGCGAGGCGGCATCGAGGTACACGTCGACGCCCTTGTTGACGTACTCATAGCGTCCGGCGAGCGCAAAGATCAGTGTGTTTTCACGGTCGTACTGATCGCCCGTCGTGAGCTCCGCCAACCTGAAGAGCTCCTCGCGAGCCCGTTGTCGCTGCTCGGGCTCCACCGGTTTGGCACCGAAACCGTTCGGCAAGATCACGTCTGGTTTTCGCCCCAGAAGATGTGAACATTCGAGCGCGGTGATCTCGCTGACCGTCGTGAATACATCCGCCTCGCGCGCCGCG
>CP070713.1:1271376-1274266 GCA_020351445.1 Myxococcales bacterium | reverse complement strand
CGGGCGTCACCGACGGGTCGTAGTCGGCGCCGTAGTACTGCTCGTAGAAGTCGACGCTTCTTTGGGCTTGTTTAAGGCTAGGTCCGCATGCAATTGAAACCAGCAGGCAACATGCAACGAGCGGACGAGCCATGACGGCGGAAGGTATGACCGCGGACGAGCCCAACCAAGCTCCCGTCATCGGGTGGGGCACGTTCGAGGCAAGGGGTCTCGGGACGCTGTGGCTCGCATGGACCGACAACGGATTGCTCCGGCTTTCGTTCGAGCGTTTGGAGGGCGTCAGAGCGGAGGAGATGCCCGTGCCCACCGTCTATGCCGAAGCGCTGACTCGCTATTTCGACGGTGAGCCGGAAGACTTCGCCGGCGTTCCGCTCGACCTGCGGGGAACCGAGTTTCAGCTTCGAGTGTGGGGCGCGCTCCGCAACATTCCTTGGGGGCAGGTGCGTACCTACGGCGGCGTCGCGCAGGAGATTCACTCGCCGCGCGCCATGCGGGCGGTCGGCCAGGCCAACCACGTGAATCCGGTGCCGATCATCGTCCCCTGTCACCGCGTGGTTGAGGCCGGGCATCACCTCGGCGGATACGGCGGGGGGTTGGAACGAAAGCAGCTATTGCTCGAGCTCGAAGGGGTACGCTTCCACGAGGGCGTCGTGCAGCCGGGGCAGATGGAGCTCTTCTGAGCTATCCGTAGCGCGCGGCCAGCAAACAGCCGATGACGAGCAACCCTGCCACGATGCTGATCCTGTCCTTCACGGCGAAGAGCACCGGGTCATCGTGCATTTGATCGCGCGCGGCCAGGAACCATATCCGCATGATCCAGTAGACCAAGACCAGGCAGATCCCCCAAAGCACCTCGGGCCGCGAGTAGTAGACGAGCATCGCCGGGCTGTTGATGTACAGAGCGAAGACGAGCACGGCGAGCAATCCCGCCGCCGGCCCGGCCGAGGTGATGATCGGGATATCCGCTGGGACGTAATTGCGGCCCTTAAGGGATTGTTCGCCTGTGACTTGGATCAGCTCAGCATAGCGTTTCACGAACGCCAAGCTCGTGAAGAAGAAGATCGAAAACGCCAGCAGCCAGGGCGAGAGTTTGACCTCGACAGCCACGCCACCGGCCACCACCCGGTAGGTGAACAATGTGGCCAGCGTCAGCACGTCGACGATCATCTTCTGTTTGAGGACAAACGTATACGCCGTGGTGAGCGCCACGTAGCCCAGCACCACCAAAACGAAGAGTGGATTCACGAGCCATGCGGCGAGCGCTATCCCGACCGTCAAAGAGGCAACGGAAAGCCCGATGCCGTCTGCAATCGACAAAGTCCCCGCGGCGAGCGGCCGGTTGCGCTTGCTTCGGTGCTGGCGGTCGGACGGCAGGTCGATCAGGTCGTTCAACACGTAGATCGACGACGCGCAGAAGCTGAACGCAAAAAACGCCATCAAGGCTGTGAAAACAAGGCTCAGATCGGTGTACTGGTGGGAAAAATACAACGGCACGAACAGCAGGATGTTCTTGGCCCACTGGTGCGGCCGAAGCTCCTTCACCGCCGCCTTCCACTTCGTCGGCCGCTCCGAAAGCACGGTCACCTTGCGGACCGACTGCTCGGCGCTCCGGCGTGTGCCCGAGCTCGGGCAAACCATGATCGCCTCGTTCGCGGCCTTCCAAATCGGCAGGTCCGCCCACGCGTCCCCGACATATTGAAAGCCTCCGGCGCCGAAGCGCGACACGAGAAGCTCCGCTTTTCGACGCGCCTTGAGATTGGTCTCCCCGTCGCTACCGATCGCCTCGTCGAAGAGGGCGACGTGCCCCGCGACTGCGTCGGCGGTGGCCTGGTCGGACCCCGTGACGAGCAGAACTCGGCGGCCCTCGTCCCGCGCCTGGCGCACCTCGTCCAAGACCTCTTCACGGTAGGGCAGCGAAGCGGGATCGACCGGCGCGTTCTGCGCCATGTAACGCTTGAACTTCGGGCGGCCGCGCATCAGAGCCGGAAAGAGACCGAACACCTTCCATGGCGTGGCCTTCAGCAACCTCAGGAAGCCCTCGGCGAGCGTGTCGGTCGCAACCAGGGTGCCATCGAGGTCCACGCACAGCGGGCCCTTGGTCGCGGGCGTGGTCGAGTCTGTGGTCGGTGCGTCCAAAGTCGCCTTCTCAGAGACTATTCAATGCGGCTTCCAAACGCTCGCGCTTCTCGCGGAGCTGGGATGCGTCGCGCTTCGATTTCTCGACCACGGCTTGTGGCGCGCGCTCGACGAAGCTGGGATTGCCGAGCTTTTTCTCGACGGCACCCAGCTCCTTCTCCACCTTCTTGAGGTCTCGTTGGAGACGGTCTCGCTCCTTTTCGGTGTCGATGACGCCGGGCACGACCGCCCGAACCCCGGGGTTCACGAACACAGCAGCGTTGTCGAAATGAGCGGCAGGCTCGTCGAGCTTGGCCCCGTCCGCTTCGAAGCTCATCTCGCACCGAGCCAGATTCTCGATGGTCGGCCGCTCGGCGTCCAGAACTGCGCGCTTGTCTTCGTCGCCGGTGTGCCAGTGGATCCTCATCGTCTCGCTCTTCGGGACGTCGTGTTCGGCACGGATCGTGCGCGCGCTGCCGACGAACGCCTGCAAAACTTGGAAGTCGCGCTCGGCATCGCGGTCGAGCTTTGCATCGACCAACGCCGAGGGGAACCGGCTGATCATGATGCTCGCGGGGGCCTCGTCCCACTTGGGAACTCGTTGCCAAATCTCTTCGGTGATGTGCGGCATCATCGGGTGAAGGGCGCGCAGCACGGTCTCGAGGACATGCACCAACGTCGCTTCGGTCTCTTGAACCAAAGCGGCGTCACCGCTGTCGAGCGCAGGCTTGCTGACCTCGAGATACCAGTCGCAGAACTCACCCCAGACGAAGTG
>CP070713.1:1262685-1271276 GCA_020351445.1 Myxococcales bacterium | reverse complement strand
GCCCAAGCGCTATCGGCGTCGACGAAGATGAAGTCCTGCGGATTTGACGAGAAGCCCGTTTCACCCACGTCGCCGTGAGTGCGCACCTGGCCGTTGAGATTGCCAGTCGGCACGAAGAAGCGCGTGACGACATCGGTGAAGAACCGATCGATCACGGCAAACGTTCCGTCGCCGGCTTGCCGGTTTGGCAACACGACGTCGCCGGATAGCGTCGCGACGAGGCCCGGGTATGTCGTCCCGGAGTTGAGCCAGCTCTCGTCCATGGCGACGAAATCCGCGTCGAGCATCGCGATCGACGAGCTGCTGAAGTCGGAGCTGACAACCGCGTACCGCGGAGTCCCGTCCAATGGATCGAGCGCCGGAGTGCCGACCGCGCCAGCGCTACCAGCGGCGCCCGTTGATCCACCGAAGCCTCCACGGCCCCCAGAGCCGCCAATGCGTGACTGCGTGTCGTTTTCGAGGCAGCCAGCAAACGTCAGCGTGGCTGCGACCAGAAGAATGAATTTGAGATCCCGTTCCATTGCCATCCCCGAGGCGTTCGAGTGAGCTCACGATGGGTAGGTCTCCGGGCTCGTAACCCTAGGCTCTGCCGCCTTCCCAGGTTTTCACCCAGTGGCGTCGTGGCAGCGCATTCAGTCACATACCGTGGCGGGTCCGCGTCGGCCTCTCACCGACTTCCCTGTTCAACCGACCGGATGTCTCTCCGGCGATCTATCTCCAACGACTTCGACGAAGCCGCCTTCGACCCTCGCAAGGACGGGGACCGTAGTTTGGGGTCGGGCAAAGTCAACCTACCACGCATGGCGGTAGCTCAATCGTCCGGTGTATCTGCGCCCCGGAAGCGGATAACCCAATAGATCCTGGCCTCGTACATCGAGCAAGTCGTCGACCCGAAAGCTCAGGCCGAGCCTGCTCTCGAACATGTCCACGCCCAAGCCCGCCGCAAGAACGGTGCGCGCCGGAACCTCGATGAGGTTTGCAGGGTCATCGTAGGTCTTGCCGATGTACGAAACCTGGAAGAACGCCATGATGTCCGACACCCATTTGGAGAGCGTCCCCGAGTGCGCCTCGGGCTGCGCGAATGCGACCCACTCCGGCTGCACGGGTAACTGGTTTCCCGTTGCTTTGTCGGTCGCCTGCGTCCACGTCGCCTCGCTCTGGAGGATGAAGTGTTCGGTGGCACCTCCACGAAGCTCGATTTCGACTCCCCGGCTGCGCGCCGCGCCGATGTTCTCGGCCTTGAACGTGGAAGGTGAGGTTCGCCGAAACCGAATCGCGTCATCGAGGTGGGTAAGAAAGGCGCCCACCGATGCGTAGCCGCTGACGACACCGGTGTGACCTCGGGCGGTCACCGCGGCGTCATAGGCGAGCGAGCGCTCTTGAACCAGATCCGGGTTGCCTTCCACGTTCGTTCGGTTTCCGAAGAGCTGCAACAAGGACGGAAGCTTGTATCCGCTGCTGATCGAACCGCGCAATGCGAGCCATTCCAACGGGGAAATCGCACCGCCGACTCGATACGTCGGAAGGAAGGCCGAGGACTCTCCCGGCGCTTGGCCGACCAGCGGAGTTTCCCGAATCGCCGCCCGCGTCCAGCTCAGGCGAACGCTCGGGCGAAGCTCGAGGCCCACCTTTCCGAGCTCACCGAAGAAGCGAGTTTCCAAAGTTCCCGCAGCGGTCAGGCGATCGGAGGCCGGCACGGGTGCGTTGGAGAGCTCGTCCTTCGGGTCGAACGCCTGGTAACGGGCGGCTCCAATCGTCGTGATCTCGAGCCAAGGCATGGCCATCACGGACGAGGCCACTCGGCCGAAGATCGCGTGGGTCTGATCGTTGGTGCGCCGCGGCCCTCCCCTGCCGAGCTCGCCGAACTCGTCGTCGATCCGGTTTCGCCCATAGTCGTAGTTGGCCGCGACTTGGAGGCGGTAGGGATGCGCTCCATCCTTTTCCTGAAGCCAGGACGCCGATCCGATCAAACGCGTGTTCTTCACGCGAGCCTGCAGCACCGGGCTCGATCCGGGCCCTGGCTCCCCTCGATCCCGTCCAAGCCCTAGAAACACCAGATCGAGACCGCTCGATCGACTGGTCTCGGCACGCACGTTGGCAAAACCAAATCCTTCGAGGAAGTCGGCATTTTGCCGGGTGCGCTCGACGTCGTCCGTGGGGTCGAAGCGCGTCCCGTTGTCGTCGAGGTAAGGATAGTCGTTGCGGGCCCCTGCGGCTCCGGCGGTGCCAAAGAACTGCACCTTGTCGCCGGCGGCTGCACCAAACAGGTTGGCACGCCAGGACCCGAAGCTGCCCGCCGTCGCGCGTGCCCCAACTTCGTTCTCCTTGTACGTGCGGGGCAGCAGTCGCACCACGCCCCCGACCGCGCCGTCGTTGAGCCACGCCGGCGCCCCGCCCCGGAACACCTCGAAGCCGTCGAGCGCTTCCAGGGGCACCAAGCTCAAGTCGAATGAGCCGGTGTCGGGACTGCTGATCGGGATGTCGCCGAGCATAACGGTGACCTGGTCGCACGCCACGCCCCGGAGGCGAACGCAGAAGGGCGTCCCGAGGCCTCCCTCGGCGACCACGCGCGTGCCCGCTGACTCCAGCAACAGCTGATCGGTCGTCTGCGCGACGACGCGGTCTCGGATCACGACCTCGCTTCCCGCCGCGGTCGCGTCGAGCGAGTTGGTCGCTGGGATCGGCCGCGCGACCTGCGCCGTCTCGCCGAACTGCGCCGAGGCAGGGACTCGGGGGGCCGCAACCAAAGCTACGACCGCAACGACAACACAGCCGTGGCGGCAGTACCGTCTCCGTCCCTCGATCTGCGGCCGCCTGGTCTCGTCCAAATCCCGTTCCTAGTTCGGGAACGGTCGATCGAACGGAACAGGAATCCCGACGCGCGACTCTCACCATCCCCGAGGCGATAGGCACAAAAAAAGATGCGTTCGCAGGTTTCCGGGCTCGTGACCCCAGGCCCTGTCACCTTCCCAGGCTCACTGCCCAGTGGCATCACGACAGAGCATTCAGTCACATACCGTGGCGGGTCCGCGCCGGCCTCTCACCGACTTCCCTGCTTGAGCCGACGATGACCGATCCCCCGAGCAGGGTCAATCGTTCGTGAAGCGCATCGATCGCGCTTGGAGCGCGTGGTAAGGACGCGCGGTGCGGCTCTACCCGTTGCTGTTTTTGCTGTTGCTCATCGCCGGCGTGCTCGCCGTGCTCGTCGGCTCGGGCGACCTCACCGACCCCGATCTCCGCGACACGTTTCTGAAGCTCCGCGGATATCGCCTGGCCGCTGCGTTTCTTGCCGGGGCCGCGTTGGCGGTTGGCGGCGTCGTCGTGCAAGGCTTGTTTCGAAACCCACTCGCAAGCCCCTCGGTGCTCGGCACGACGGCGGGCGCAAGCTTTGGCGGGCAGGTTGCCCTACTGGCGTATGGGCTCGCGGGTGTTGGAAGCGGCTTCGTCGTTCCGGAGATGATCGTGCCGATCGGCTGCTTCCTCGGGGCGCTGGGTGCGCTTGCGGTTCTCCTGTTGTTCTTGCGGGTCACTCAAGATCTTCTCGCTCTCTTGCTCACCGGTTTCGTCCTGAGCGCGCTCTTTTTGAGCTTGAGCGCCTTCGTGACCAGCATCGCGCAAGAAACATGGGAGCTCGGCCGGGCGGTCGTCTCCTTCTCACTCGGCTCGGTGAGTGGGACCGGGCCGCGGCAGCTGTCGTTCGCGCTTCCGCTGATCGGTGCGGCGCTCGTGGCCTGCTGGTTCTGGGGCCGGCCCCTGGACCTTCTGCTGAGCGGCGAAGAGGAGGCACAGTCGATGGGCGCCAACGTTGGCGCGGTGCGGTGGTGGTCGTCAATTTGGGTGAGCGTCTTGGTCGCCGGCGCAGTGTCGGTGGGCGGCAACGTCGGATTCGTGGGTCTGGTCGTGCCGCACATGCTTCGCCCCTTTGCTGGAACGAAGCATCAACGGCTGATTCCGGCGTCTGCATTGGCCGGCGGCATCTTCCTCGTCGCCTGCGACATCGTCGCGCGCGTCATCCCTTCTCGCAGCGAAATTCCATTGGGGGTCGTGACCGGCTTGATCGGTGCGCCCCTGTTCTTGCTGCTCTTGATCAGGCTTCGCCGGGAGCGTGCGTATGCGTAGCGGCGACGGGCATCTAGCGATTCGAGCAAGACAGGTGGGCGTCACTTTGGGCGGCCGAACCGTGCTTCGGGGCATCGATCTGGAAGCCAAGCCTGGCGAAGTGCTCGCGCTCCTCGGTCCCAATGGCGCCGGGAAGAGCACGCTTCTGAAAGCGCTTGCCGGCTTGCTTCCCTACGAAGGGCGGGTGGAAATCGACGATGTCGACGTGGCCGACCTTTCTCCGCGAAAGAGGGCCAAGCAGGTCTCGTACGTGCCACAGCGAAGCTTGCTTCGCTCCGCGCTGTCCGTCGAAGAAGTCGTCGCCCTGGGCCGGTACGTCCATGGCGGCAGCTTTGGCGGGATGTCGAAGAACGACAAAGACGCGATCGACCACGCGCTCGAGACGGCGCATGCCGATGTGCTCCGCGATCGAGTCTTCACCCAGCTCTCGGTCGGGGAACAGCAGCGCGTATTGCTGGCCCGCGCCCTAGCCTCGGACGCGCCGATCGTATTGCTCGACGAACCGACCGCGGCGCTCGACGTGGGCGAAGGGCTTGCGGTGCTCCGTTTGATCAGAACGCTCGCAGCCCGCAACCATACGCTGATCGTCGTGCTCCACGACCTCGCCGACGCCCGGAGCACGACCGATCGGGCCCTTTTGATGAAGGAAGGCCGCGTCGTGGAGCAAGGGCCCACTCGAGACGTCGTCAGCGCCGAGCCCATTCGAGTGGTGTATGGCGTGAGGCTCATCGAAAACGCACGGATCGGTTTCGAGACCGACCCCGAGCGCGGAGCGACATGAGGCGCGTCCACCGAATCAACGCCGCGCTTCTGGTGACCGCGGTGCTCACCGGGCTAGCTCTCACGAGTGCCGCCTCCCGGAGGACCCCCTCGGACAACCAAGGCGATCTGCCCACCGTCGAAGATGCCACAGGCGAACAAATCCCCGTCCGCGACTACACGCGGATCGTCAGCACGAGCACGATTGCCGACCAGGTTCTCGTCGAGATCATCGACCCGAGCCGATTGCTCGCGGTGAGCGGCCATACACTTCGGACGCAAGCCTCACGAACCTACAAAGACAAGATCGGCGTAGAGCGCGCTCGGGACATCGAAACGATCATCGAGCTCCGGCCCGACATCGTGTTCATCAACAACTTCGTGGATCGACGCCAAGTCGAGCGCCTGAAGGAGGCCGATCTCAACGTCTTCGACATGGGGGAGATGCGTGGCTTGGAGACCCTGTTGCCGAACATTCGGCAACTGGCGGCGGTCCTCGGCGTGCCAGAGCGCGGCAAGGAGCTAGCCGACGAGCTCGAGCGGGAGCTGGCCGAAGTGTCCGCAGGCACCCCCGAGGCGGAAAGGCAACGCGGCCTCTACGTCGGGATTCACGGCGACCGTCTCTACGGCGGAACCTCGGGCACCAGCTTCCACGACGTGCTGGTCGCGGCAGGCCTCGTCGATGTTGCGGCAGAAGCGGGTTTGCGCGGCTGGCCCGCGTTCACCAATGAGCAGCTCCTGAGCCTCGACCCACCTTGGATCATCACCAATCCGGGAACGGAGCAAACGCTGTGCCGGCACCCGGGTTTTCGAGCGCTATCGGCCTGCCGAACAGGCCAGGTCCGGGGCATTGCAACCCACCTTCTGACCGACCCGGGCTTGGGCATCGCGCAAGCCGCACGCGCGGTGCACGCCGCGGTATACGGCAATGGCGACTAGTCCAGCAGCGCCGGAAGCAGCTCGCTGTAGGCGTCGGTTCGTTGAAACTGCGGGAATTCCTCGGCGACGTTGTCTGGGCATCGGAACAAGACGCCCCGATCCGCTTCCTCGAGCATGGTCGTGTCGTTGTAGCTATCGCCGGCTGCATGCACCCGAAAGCCGATGCTCTGGAGCGCCGCGACCGCCTGGCGCTTGCCATCGGGAATTCGGAGCCGGTAGTCGGTCACCCGGTCGGCCTCGTCGGTCAATAGCTCGTGGCAGAAGAGCGTCGGTTGACCGAGTTGCCGCATGAAGGGCGTCGCGAACTGGTAGAAGGTGTCGCTGAGGATGATCACCTGCGAGCGGTCGCGAAGCTCATCGAGAAACTTCCGCGCGCCCGGCAGGGGCTCCATTGCGCCGATCACATCTTGGATGTCGGAGAGCTTGAACCCGTGCTCGTCGAGGATCTCGAGCCGGCCGCGCATGAGCTTGTCGTAGTCGGGCTCGTCGCGGGTCGTGCGCCGCAAGGCATCGATGCCGGTTTTCTCGGCAAACGCGATCCACACCTCCGGGATGAGGACTCCTTCGAGATCGAGGCAGACGACGAGTGGCGGCATGGCGGGTACTCCGATGCCCGCGGGGGGCGGCTTGGCGAGGGCGCTTCGTCTAACCGATTTTCAGGACCGAGCAACTCGCTTTGCCTCGACAACGGACCCGTCTGGGGTCCAGAATGGCGGGTTCATGAGGTTTCGCAACGCGATCTTTGCCGGTGGAGGCAGCCGCTGTTTTTGGCAGTTGGGTTTCTGGGAAGGCGCCAAAGAGGCGGGGCTCGATCTTCAGAGCTCGGTGAAGTTTGTCGGGTCGACGAGCGCGGGGTCTGCGATGGCCACGGCCGCAATGCTGGACCGGGCGCACGACGCCCTGAGCCTCTTCAAAGACTTCACCGAACGAAACCCGAAGAACATCCACTGGTGGAACATCCATCCATTCAGGCGAGGTCCTCTCCTGCCACATGCCCGCATGTATCGCGAAGCGCTCGGCGAGCTCATCGGACCCGAAGACTTGGACACTCTGAAACAGTCCTCGATGCACTTCCTGATGAGCGGCTACCCGAAGTGGCTCGACGGCGCGATCGGCACAGTGACCGCGGCCTGCCTCTACGGCTTGGAAAAGACGCTGCGCGCGGATCCGATCCTTCCCAAGTGGCCTGCGAAGGCCGGCTTCGAACCGCTGGTCGGCCGAGCCACCGATTGCCGCACATTGAAGGACTACATCGACATGGTGTTGGCGGCCTCGTGCGTCCCTCCGGTGTTGCCCGAAGGCCGCTTCAGAGATCGCAAGGTGCTCGACGGAGGACTGATCGAAAACGCCCCCATTCGCCTCGCCGAGAACGAGCCGGACGAGACGCTCGTCTTGCTCAGCCGCAAATACGAACGCGAGCTGCCTTCCGCCAGACAGGCGACCTGGGTGCAACCGTCAAAGCCGATCAAGATCGACAAGTTCGACTACGCAAACCCCGACGGGTTGCAGGAAACCTTCGAGCTGGGCATCCACGATGGTCGCGAGTTTGGTCGGAGTTGTGTTCTGGATCGCGGGGCCTATAGTTTCGCGCAGTGACGCGATCAGTCCTGACACTCGTCGTTGCGCTCGGGCTCGCGTCGCTTGGGGTGTGGACTGCGCAGAGCCTTCGACTCGATACGGGGCTCGAGGCATTGCTCCCCTCCGACTCGGTGTCGGTGCTATCGATTCACGAAACGCGCGACAAGCTCGGCTTGGAAGAACCTCTCACAATTCTCGTTGCGTCGGACGATGCCGACCGCAACGAAGCCCTGATCGCTCAGCTCGCGGAGAAGTTTGCACAGTGGCCCGAGACGGTGTGGGTGATGACCAGCTACGGTTTGGATGCGCTCGCAGAGCGCGCGCTCTATTACGTCGACGCCGACACCCTCTATGAATGGAGCGAGCTGGCCGAAGAGGCGCTCGATTGGGAGGTTTGCAAGGCGTCGCCGCTGTGCGTGACCATCGCGGACCCACCGGAGCTGCCCGGAAGCAACGAAGTGCGAGAAGCGGTCGATCGTTCTGCGGCGGGCACGGTGCTTCGGCAGCTGACGGGCCAGTCCGCGAAGCAGGCCGGTGGACAAGGAGAAGGCGACGAGGGGCCACGAGCGCTCTGCAACGACGACGGTTCGACGTGCGCCGTACAGATCATGTTGAGCGGCTCCCCCGGAGACCTCGGCTATGCCCGCATGATCAAGGAGCGCGCCGAAGCGATCACCATGCCGCTGGCCCAGTCGCAACCCGAGGGCACGCGCATCGAAGTCATCGGCCGCTATCGCGTTGCCCCACTCGAGCACGGGATCATTGTCAACGACCTTCGCTTGGTCTCCGTCCTCGCCGCCATGGGCGCGTTGGTCGTGGTGTTGATGTTCTTTCGCGACCTCACCGCGGTGGTCCAGCTCATGGTGCCGATGCTGAGCGGTCTGGCCGTAGCCGTCGGCCTCATCGCCCTCATCGAACCGAAGATCAACATCATCAGCGCCTCTGCGCTTGCCATCCTTGCAGGCATGGCGATCGATTTCGGCATTCACCTCTTGATGCACTACCAATCCGCGCGGGCCGAGGGATTGAACCCAGCTGCAGCTGCGAGCGCGAGCGTGCAAGAGCTGTGGGTGTCCCTTTTGGTTGCCGGTGTCACCACCGCCTGTGGTTTCGGTGCTCTCTCGATGACCGACTTCAAAGGTTTTTCCCAGATGGGGTGGATGGCATCGCTTGGGATCATCGTGACGTTGCTTTGG
>CP070713.1:1259730-1262585 GCA_020351445.1 Myxococcales bacterium | reverse complement strand
TCACCGATACCCCCTTGCTGCCGATTCCGCCCCTCGCGCACGATCAGCTCGGGCTCTACGAGTTCCCGGGTGGCGGCCGGATTCGGAACTACATGTTCGTCGCGCGTCCCGAGACCGGCCCGCTCGCGGGGCGTGATGCGATGGTGTTCCTCTCCTTGATTCGCGGAGGCAATATCGAGGTGCGGCTGGTTGCCGGTCCTGGCTTGGTCATCTGTGATCCCGCGGACTGCGATGCGATCAATGCCGGGCAGTGCGATTACTTCGGCGTCTTCGCGCTCCATCGGGAGCAGCTTTGATGCGTGTGCTCGGGATCGAGAGCTCGTGTGACGAGACCGCGGCGGCTTTGGTCACCGAGACGGGGGAAGTGCTGGCGGATGTCATCGCGAGCCAAATCGCCACGCACGGGCCCTACGGTGGAATCGTCCCGGAGCTCGCGTCGCGCGCGCACATGCAAGCGATCATCCCTGTCATTCGCGAGGCTTTGTCCAAAACGCCGGGCGGGCTGGAGGGCGTCGACGCGATCGCGGTCACCCAGGGGCCGGGCTTGGTGGGCTCATTGTTGGTGGGTGTGCAGGTCGCCAAGGCGCTGGCATGGAGCACGGGCAAGCCCCTCGTTGGCGTTAACCATCTAGACGGCCATCTCTTTGCCGTCTACCTGCGGCGGCCTGGCAAAGACGGTCCGCAAGAGGGGCCCACGATGCCCTATGTCGGCTTGCTCGTGAGCGGTGGGCACACGGCGCTCTACCGTGTCGAAGGCTTTGGTGACATTGCACTTCTCGCACAGACTCGTGACGACGCTGCCGGTGAGGCGTTCGACAAGGCAGCGAAGCTTCTCGGGCTTGGGTATCCGGGTGGGCCTGTCGTCGATCGACTGGCTGCCCGCGGAAATGCCGACGCGTTTACGTTTCCGCTTCCGATGGCGTCCCGAAAGACCCTCGATTTCAGTTTCTCGGGGCTCAAGACCGCCCTTGCGCGTCACGTACAACAGCATGGCATCCCGGACGACGAGCAGGTACTCGCCGACCTCTGTGCGTCGTTTCAGGGTGTCATCGTAGAGAGCCTCGTCCGGAAGTCGATCCTGGCGTGTAAGCAGGAGGAAATCGACCAGCTCGTCATCACGGGTGGAGTCGCTGCGAACCGTGGCCTGCGCGCTCGCGCCCAAGAGGCTTGCGATGACAACGGGATTCGCGTCTTCGTTCCGCCTCCGATCTCGTGCACGGACAATGCTGCCATGATCGCCATGGCGGGTGTGCATCGTTTGGCCGCGGGCGAGCGGGACGACCTCTCGTTTACCGTCTACTCACGCGATCCGGATCGGCGTCGGGGCAAGTTTCGGCGTGATGGAACCCTGGTCCAGCGCAAGCCGGGATAGGCGCTCGATGCCGGAGCTCGTGTCCGAATCCATTGTCTCGCCCTACGTCGAAGTCGCCCTACCGGTTCCTCTGCGAAAGGTATTTACCTATGATGTGCCAAGCGGGTTGAGGGGAGCGCTCCAGCGAGGGAGCCGCGTCGCCGTCTCGTTCAGCCGTCGCAAGCTTGCGGGTTTTGTCGTGAGCGGCCGGGAAGACCTGCCCGAAGGTGTGGTGCGTGCGCTGCCCGTTGCGGGGCTTCTCGAGCCCGAGCCCGTGTTCACGCCCGAGTTGCTGCGGTTCTTGGATCAAGCGGCCAAGTACTACATGCATCCCCTTGGCGAAGTCTTGCGAGCGGCGGCTCCGGCGCTGCCGGCCGGGGCGATGCGCCGGCTCCGCGCCGATGGCTTTCTCGAACCCACCGAAAACCTGCCCGGAGCGCGCGTGGCTCACCATACGACGTGGAGGGTGACGGCCACCGCCAAGGACAGCGCAGGCCTTCGATTGGGCGCGCGGCAAAAGAAGCTGCTGGGTCACCTCGCCGATCGCGAATCGGCTCTGCTCGAGGAGCTTCGCGGCGAGCTCAACGACCCCCGCACCGTGGTCCGATCGCTCGCGGACAAGGGACTCGTCGAATTCGAAGAAATCGAGGCTAGCCGCGACCCATTCTTCCGGGCCCCGGTCACTCGCGATGAGCCTCCGCCGCCAACCGCAGCCCAACAGCTCGCAATCGAGACCATCAGGGAGGCGATCGAGAAACGCGCAGGCGAAGCGTTCCTTCTGCATGGCGTGACCGGATCGGGCAAGACCGAGGTCTACCTGCGCGCGATCGATGAAGTGCGCAGAGCCGGGGGTGGCGCGTTGTTGCTGGTTCCAGAGATCGCGCTGACCCCGCAGCTCGTTGGACGTTTTCGCGCGCGGTTCGGAGACGAGATCGCCGTGCTTCACAGCGGTCTGACCGTGCGCCAACGCGACGACGCCTGGCAGGCGCTCCGCCGCGGGCGCGTGCAGGTCGCCATCGGGGCGCGTTCCGCGTTGTTTGCCCCTGTCGCGGATCTCGGATTGATCGTCGTAGACGAAGAGCACGACCCTTCGTTCAAGCAGGACGAGGGTTTTCGCTACCACGCCCGGGACATGGCGCTGCTTCGGGCACAGTACGCCGGTGCGGTGTGTGTCCTCGGGAGCGCCACGCCGTCGGTCGAGACCTATTATCGCGCCAACCAGGGGCGAATTGGTTTGCTCTCACTGCCCACGCGCGCCACCGGCGCAACTTTGCCTGACGTCGAAATCGTCGATCTGCGCCGCCACCGAAAGGGGCCGACGGGTCATCCGCTTCTGTCCGGGCCGCTTCATTCCGCGATCGGCGATTGCTTGAAGACCGGCCATCAAGCGATCCTTTTCCTTAACCGTCGGGGTTTTTCGCCGAGTGTGCGTTGCGTGGCGTGCGGCGCGGTGGCCGAGTGTCCTGCGTGCAGCGTCGCGCTGACCGAGCACCGGGGTCAGGGC
>CP070713.1:1254349-1259630 GCA_020351445.1 Myxococcales bacterium | reverse complement strand
TTCGAATACCTGAGCCCCGCTTGGCGCGATGAAGCGGAGAGGCGGCTCAAGTCGGAGCTCAGCCCGGAGCGGATGAACTTCGTCACCTCCTCGATGTCCAACATCTACCTAGACTGCCCCGACGGCGAGACCCGCTACCTCCTCTTCCGATTCGAAAACGGCGAGTTTGCCGAGCTGCTCCTGGGTCAGGGGGAGCCGCCGCAGGCGGAGTTCAAGATCAGCGGGAAGTACGAAACGTTTGCCAAGATCACCCAGGCCGAGCTGAGCTCACACAAAGCGCTGATGACCGGCAAGCTCAGGCTGAAAGGCAACATAGTCAAAGCGCTGAAGCTCGCCGCCATCGCCGACCGGATGAACAAGGTGCTCGCCAAGATTCCGGCGAGCTACTGACGGCTGCATCGGTCCGCATCACAGGAGAATGACTCATGACAACCGACGATCCCTACTTCATCGATTTCCCCGCACGGATTCGGGCGATTCAGTCCGCGATGGCGAAGGAGGGCATCGATGTCTACCTGGGCTCGCGTCTTCGAACCCTATCTTGGACTCTGGATGCCTTCGCCCCCTGGCGCAGCTTCGTGGTGATCCCAGCCGAGGGGCTACCGACGGCGTTCACCTTCGTCATCGACGCGGCCCGACTGGAAGACGATTCCTGGCTCGACGAGGACCACGTGATGGGCTTCGCCCCGATGGGAGGGCAGGATCAAATCGAGTTGATCGCTGATTTCATCAAAGAGCAACTGCCTCCTGAAAAGGGACGGGTGGGCATCGAAAGCGGCATGTCGAACTACCTCCCGGAGGGGAACCTCACTCACTATGAGTACGAACGGTACGCCGAAGCATTGCCGGGCTGCGAGCTGGTAAATGCGCACACGATCGTCGATCGGCTCGCGACCATCAAAGACGAGGGCACCATCAACCGGTTCCGGGAAGCCTCGCGCATCGTGGACATCGGCCACCAAGCCGTGTTGGACGCCCTGCGAGGCGGCGGTTGGAAGGGCAAGACCGAAACCGAGATCGCCGGCTTGGCCGCACATGCGATGCGCAAGGCGGGGAGCGAATGGGAATGGTCGTTCACGGGCGGGAATGAAATCGCCAGCGGTTATCGCACCGGACTGGTCGGCGGCGCCTGCACGCCGGCTTCCCGGCGCGAGCTGAAGGCAGGCGAGCCGCTCATGGTCGACCTTCACGCGATGTTCAAGCTGGGTTTGGGCGACCATGCACACAACTATCTCATTGGGCCCGCAACCGACCGGCAGCGGTGGCACGCAAACAACTTCACGGACATCGTTGACTTGACGCTCGAGACGTATCGAGCTGGCATCACGCCGTCCGACTTGGCGGAACAGATGATCGGCTTCGCCGACGAGCGGGGCTTTGCCGACTACATGGTCCCGGGCTTCGAGCACGGCATCGGGCTGATGGGAGACGAATGGCGCATCGGCCTAAACGACGGCCCGTTTCCGTACTGGACCAACCCCGAGCATGAGTATCTTTGCGGCGAGCTGATCATTTGCGCGATGCAGTACGCTTGCCCGGACGAGGATATCGGGTTCCGTTACGAAAACCCGATCGTCCTTCACGAAGACCGATGCGAGCCGCTCTCCAAGTTTCCCCTCAGCATCGATGAGATAACATGAATAGGTTCTTGCTAGCGTTTCTTTGCGCCACCTTGATCGCCACCGCGCTTCGGAGCTCGGGGACTGCTGAGGTACTACCATCGGGTGCCGATGATCGGCCGCTCACCCGTCATCTTGACACGGCGCTGTCGCAGATGGACCGAGGGCTCAGTTCTGCGGAGTACAGGGAGAGCCTCGCGTTCCTCAGAACGCACGCCGCGGATGCAAATGCGGCGGTCCGCGAGCTTCTTCTCGAGGAGACCGGTGGCTTCCGCAAATGGCAGGTCACCTATCTCGTCGGCGAGTTCGGTGATGAGGGCAGCATCGCGCTCCTCCGTCTGTTGATCGATGAGCCGCTGCCCCGGCCCGAGCCCTCTCGGGAGGGGCGTCACGAGATCGATCTCGCCTACACCGAAGAGCTTGCTTCGCGCGTGCAGGCCGTGATGTCCATCGCGAGGGTCGCTTCTCATCGGCCGGACCTTCGTGACCAGGTCATCGTCGAGCTCTTGGATGCTGCCAGGCGAGCTCCAATGGTGAAGAGCACCGCCCTGTTCGAGCTTCGCAAGCTACTCGGCTCGGAGTTTCAAACGCTACGCGGCTACTTCCGACCCGAGGACGCAAAGCACTTCGCGCCATTCGTGCCCCCGCCACAATGGCAGGCCTTGCTTCGCCGCCGAACAAAGAAACACGAACGGCAAGAACGAGAGCTTCGGGAGAGGCGGCAACCGCTATGTCATCTAGATTAGAGATCGCGATGACCAGAAAGAGGGCGCTATTCATCGCGGCCTGTCTCGGTGGTGCCCTCATCTACATGCTCATGCCGAGCTGTGCGGTTCTCGTAGATGCGGACGATACGCTTTGTCATGCGCTCGCAGACGCAAAAGGCGGTGTGGTGGACTGGCCCGTGGGCGAGCGTTGGTATGAAGATCCGAAGGGTGGCTGTCACGTCTTTGACAACGTCATGATGAACCCGTGGTGGGCCGATCCCGATGCGCGTACGTACCTCGACGGGTTCGGGCTCGCACAAGGCCACAATTGGGGCGACATGCAACGCGAGGACCCGACGGCCTACGATGAAAAGACCTATGAATTCAATACGCCGCTCGGCCGAACCTACGATGGATACTCGAACATCGTTTACGCGAACCCCGAAGGCATCGGCCTCGATCGGGGGCGCTCCCTGGGTGACTTCGAGTACTACGACACCTTCCTCAAGTGGGCGAGCGCGTACGTTGCCAAGAAAACCTACCGGGTCAATGGCAGCTGCTTTCGCAGCTGCCAGACGGTGGGAAGCTACACTTGCGCCATTGCGAGGACGGTCAGCGGAGCGTTTAGAAACGACTACATGGACCTCTATCAGACCTTCTACTATGAAATCGATGCGGTTTGGCGCGCCTCGACCATCGTTCACGAGGTGCGGCACGCGCGAGACGAAGTGCTGCATACCGGAGGCAATGGCTGCCCGCGCCGGTCGGCGTGCGATCGAAAGTGGTCCAATTCCTCTTCGAACACCTACGAGATGCTTTGGCTCGCCGCTTACTATTGGACGCCTGAAGATCATGCATTCATCACCCCCGCGCGGCGGGCTCGCGCCCAGGCGCTCTTCGAAACCCTACGCCAGAGCGCGTTCATCGATCCGGTGAAATGGGATCTTCAAAGCCTGGCGCTCATCAACGAGATTCCAGAGTTCTACGTTTACGAAGCGGCGTGCTCTGAGGACCCCGATAAACCACACCGCTGCCTGGTGCTGGCCAACTAGGAGGTGGCCATGACTCGACAACCAGTACCTCGAAATGCCCCAGTCGTCGGAATGCTCATCGCCCTGGCGCTACAAGTCGGATGCAAGACCGAAGAGCATCCGTCGGCTCTGATCGGTCGTTACACATTTTCGCGCGACTTCGACGAACAACGGCGCGTGCTCCGCATCGAACCTTCATCGACACAACCAGCCGACTGCATGCTCGCAGATCTCCCAGTTGGTGACAGCGCCGCCTGGAAACAAACCGAGCTGGATCCGGCGGTCCACAGCTCCCTCATCGAGTTGCTCCTCGATGAGGATCGAGCGGCATACTACAAAGCAGACACCCAAGCCACGGCGGCCGCCGAGACGTTCGTCTGCAATCAGCTCCTCGATGGAAAAGAGTACTGCTACGCCCCGCAGGTGGTTGTTACAGGCGTCCACTCGCCCTGGCGTTTCGGATTGCAGCCCGAGGTCGATCTCTCCGCCGAGAGCATCGAGCTCATCGACGCATTCTTGTCGGCACACGATGCATGCTGGAGTTCCGAGACGGCGATGGGTGGAGGAAGTTAGGTCAGCACGCGGAATCGGGCGCAGTAGCTCGCGAAACGTTCACGGATCGCATCTGGTTCGAGGCCGAAGCCTTCGGCGTTGTGGACGTGGCGAGTGTTCGCTTGCGCCCGCTTGCCCCGCATGTACCCGTGCATCGCGATTCGTGCCTCATCACCGAGCTCCATGCCGAGGACGCCATAGGCCTCAGCAATCGTTCCGACTGGATCCTGGCTCAAGTCAGGTGCCCGGACGTGGGCGATTCGTCCTGCCGGGAGGTGGTCCACGGTGGCGACCGCTGATTCGAGCAAGCGCACCATGTAGCTATCGGATAGCTCGGCTCCGATCGCGTGCGCGTCGACGTCGCTGCTGAAGACCGACCTCGTGTAGGCATGAAGGCTGCAAATCGAGCTCAACGTCTCCGCGGGGTCCCGGTGGATGAACACGAAGCGAGCGTCCGGGAACACCTCGAGAATCGGGTCGACGAAGAAGGTATGCGTCGGGTCCTTGAGGACGAAGCGCTTTCCGTAGGGTCGATGGTGGTGAATCAGCTGGAGTTGGCGGCGGTAATGGCGGTAGGCGATGGTCGCGTCCTGCGCGAGAAGCCAATCGACGTATCCACCCACTCGGTATTGAACGTTGAACTGCGGTGTTCGAAAGACGTTGGTGAACATCCCGCGGCACTCGTCGGTTTGGTGCTCGTCCATCGGATGAATGGCTTTGATGCTTGGCGAAATGAGGTCCGCTAGCGTGAGCATCCGCGCGAGCTTCCGTTGCCGCGGCTCCGGACCTTCGGGTGTGTGTACCGGGTCGAAGCTTTCCCAGTGTGGCAGGGTGCGGTTATTGGGGTCTTGGCCGAGCAAACGGTGCAAAATCGTCGTCCCGCTACGAAACAGGCCCAACACGAATACCGGGGTTGGGAGCTCGGTCTGTTCGATCGCGGGTGTTTCGCGAAGTGCTTGCTCGATCCGCAGATGCGTGGCGGCCATGCGGGTGCAGTCGATCCACGCTGCGATCTTGCCGATGAAATTGAGCGCGGCGTCTTCGTTCAGTGATTGCGTGAAGGCCGTGAGCGCCGCTCGGGTTTCTGGAGTTGGGTCCCCCGCGTCAGGGTTCAATCGTTGCGCGCGCTCCCAATAGATGTCGCCCGACGGGCGGCCTACCGGCTCCAATGATCCACCGATCGCATTCACCGCTCGCACCCACCACGAATGTGAGTCCCGCGCGTGCGTGAATTGAGGAACATGAATCTCCCGTCGCGGCTTTGCCTGAATCGGGGCGGGGAGCTCGAGCTCGAGTGCAACCGATGTGTGCGGATAGGTAGACTGACGGCTCATGCGGATCAGGGGGTACCAGACCACGATTCCCAATCCGC
>CP070713.1:1251530-1254249 GCA_020351445.1 Myxococcales bacterium | reverse complement strand
GACGCCGCCAGTACTTCTGCTCGACCGCATGCAGGGAGCGCGGTCAGCACCGTCAAAGCGACCTCGGCCTCGTGCGAGCCACGCCGAAGCGAATCGCGGTGTTCAATCACAAAGGCGGGACCGGGAAGACCACGACGTCGATCAATTTGGCCGCGGGTTTGGCCGAGTCGGGGCGCCGCGTCCTGCTCATCGACGCCGATGGGCAAGGCAACGTAGGCGCCTCACTTGGGATCGCAGGCCAGCGCACGCTCTACCACGTGCTCGTGAACGGTGCGAAGGCGTCTGAGGTCGCGGTCCCAGTGCGAGAAGGGTTGGACGTGTTGACCTCGAACGAGTCGCTTGCCGCTGCGGAGCTCTTTCTTGCCGAGCGCCCAAACCGCGACCGGATCATGCGCGAGCGGCTGGGCGATGCGTGCCGCGACTACGACACCGTGGTCATCGATTGTGCGCCGGCGCTATCGCTGATGAACCAGAACGCAATGGTCTACGCGGACAGCGTCGTCGTGCCGGTGGCCTGCGACTACCTTTCCTTGGTGGGCGTGAAGCAAGTCCTGAGGACGATTCGCAACGTGCGCGAGCTGCTTCAGCACGACGTGCAACTCCTCGGCGTGCTGCCGACGTTCTTCGACGTGCGCAATCGGATTTCGCGAGAGGCGATCCTGACGCTACGCAATCACTTCGAGCGTCGCTGCTACGATCCGATTCGAATCAACACCAAGCTCCGCGAGGCTCCGAGCGCAAAGCAGACGATTTTCGAGTATGCGCCGAAAAGCCACGGGGCAGAGGACTACATGCGTTTGGTGCAACGGGTGACCGCCGTTGCCGCGACGGGCCAAAGAGCGCACAGGCGGGCTGAGCTTTCGGCCGCATCTTAGGGGGGCACATGAAGAGACGCGAAGGCACAGGGGTACAAGGGATTCTCGAAGAAGACGAAGTAAGCGCGGTTCTGCGTGACACCTTCTACGGGGGCAAAGCCGGCAAGCGCGGCCGTGCCAAAGCCAAAACCAAGAGGCCGAAGAAGCCGGACCACTACGATGTGATTTGTATCTCCCTCTACAAAGAGGATCTGACCCAGCTCGACAAGATGGTCACCAAGCTCAAAAAGCAGGGCCATCGCAGGATCAGCCGGAGCGCCCTCATCCGGTTTGCCCTCGACCAGGTCGATATTCGGGACTTCCCGCGCGCCTACTAGCGTGCCGTCACCGGGGCGCTATACTCGGCGCCAATTTTTAGGGTCCTTGGGAGGTTCCGGTGACTGACAGCATCCTACGGGAAGCACTCACCTTCGATGACGTGTTGCTCCTTCCGGGGTACGCCGATTTTCTGCCTGCGAACGCGGACGTTTCCACTCGGTTCACACGCGATCTCGAACTGCGCATCCCGTTCGTGTCGAGCGCGATGGACACGGTAACCGAGTGGCGCACCGCGGTGACCATGGCCCGCGAGGGCGGCATCGGGATTCTCCACAAGAACATGAGCCCTGAGCTTCAGGCGCTCGAAGTCACCAAGGTGAAGCGGGCGGAGACCGGCATGATCGTCGACCCCGTGACCGTGGGCCCCGGCGAGGCGCTCCACGATGCGCTCGAGCTGATGCGGCGCCACGAGATCTCGGGGCTCCCGGTCGTCGAGGGCGAGAAGCCGGTCGGTATTCTCACCAGTCGTGACATCCGCTTCGAGCAGAACCTCAACCAAAAGGTCGCGCAGCTGATGACCAAGGAGCTCGTCACGGTGCCTCCAGGTGTCGAGCAGAGCAAGGCGCGCGAGCTTCTGCACAAGCACCGCATCGAGAAACTGTTGGTAGTCGGGGAGGGCGGCGAGCTGGTTGGCCTCATCACGATCAAGGACTTGATGCAGGCGGATCGCTATCCGGATTCGATCAAGGACTCCCTCGGCCGATTGTGCGTCGGTGCAGCGCTAGGCGTGGGCCCGGACCTCGAGAGGCGCACCGAGGCGTTGGTGCAGGCCGGCGTTGACGTGCTGATCATCGATACCGCGCACGGTCACACCAAGGGCGTAATCGATGCGGTACGGGACACGAAGTCAACATACCCCGACGTGCAGGTGGTTGCGGGCAACGTTGCGACGGCGGACGGGACGAAGGCGTTGATCGACGCGGGAGCCGACGCGGTGAAAGTCGGCATGGGCCCGGGGTCGATTTGCACCACGCGCGTTGTCGCAGGCATTGGTGTGCCGCAGGTGACCGCAGTCATGGACTGCGCGCGCGTGGGACGCGAGCATGGGGTTCCCATCATTGCCGACGGCGGCGTGAAGTACTCGGGCGACGCGGTGAAGGCGATCGCGGCCGGCGCGGACAGCGTGATGATCGGCTCGCTGTTCGCGGGCACGGACGAGGCGCCCGGGGAGCTCGTCCTTTACCAGGGGCGAACCTACAAGTCGTATCGCGGCATGGGCTCCCTCGGCGCGATGCGAGAAGGCTCGTCGGATCGCTACGCGCAAGCGGACGTGTCGGACGTGGGCAAGCTCGTGCCGGAAGGGATCGAGGGCCGCGTGCCGTACCGCGGGCCGTTGTCGACGGTGGTCTATCAGCTGGTCGGCGGGTTGCGCTCGGGCATGGGCTACACGGGTTGCCCGTCGATCGAGGAACTTCAAAAGGACGCCAAGTTCATCCGTATCAGCCCGGCTGGGCTCCAGGAGAGCCACGTGCACGATGTGATGGTGACGAAGGAAGCGCCGAACTACCGGGTCAGCTAGTAACCGG
>CP070713.1:1248896-1251430 GCA_020351445.1 Myxococcales bacterium | reverse complement strand
TCTACGCGTTCGGCTGCCTGATCTTCGAGGCGTACACCGGACAAACCTTGTTCGACGGTACCGGCGAGGCCGTGATGATTACACAGCACGTCAGCCACGATGGAAACCCGGAGGCGGTGAAGACGCTTCTGGAACGCCCGGAGACGCGAAAGCTAGGCGCGCTGATCGCCCGTTGTCTCCGGCGCGACCCAAACGACCGAATCACAATCCGCCAGGCGCGCCAGTTCCTCCTGAACCTGAGCCTCGGCGTCGAGAACCAGCGTTGGCCCGTGCGCATCGCGAGCTGAGCCAATCGGTTAAACGCGAAGCGGGCTCCAGACCGAAGCCCGGAACCCGCCGCGCATTAGGGCGCGCCGAGGCGCGCTAGCTGCAACTACTCAGCAGCCTCCCCGCCTTCGGGCGCCGGGGCCTCTCCGCCTTCAGTCTCGGCCTCAGGTTCGGCCTCGCTCTCCTCGGGCTCCGTATCGACGATGTGGAACTCGACGCGTCGGTTCTGCGCCAGCTCTTCTTTTGTCTTGGCATCGGGAACGAGCGGCCTGGTGGGACCGAAGCCCTCCGAGATCAGCCGCTCCTTGGAGACCTTGCCTCTACCGACGAGGTAACGAACCACCGTATCCGCGCGCCTCTTCGACAGCCTCATGTTGAACTTGAGGCTACCGGTCGCGTCACTGTGGCCCTCGACGCGGATGAGCTCGATCTCGGGATGGGCGTTCATGACCTTCGCCACGTTGTCGAGGAGCGCAAACGAACGCTTCTGCAGCTTGTGACTTCCGGTCTTGAAGTAGACCTTCTCGAGGATCTCGAGCTGGGCCGCGCCGATCACGACTAGCTGCGCCTCCTGACAGCCCTGGTTCTCGACGGTGCCTGGCTCATCCGGGCAGTTGTCGATGCGGTCGGGAACGCCGTCACCATCGCGATCCGGGTCCGGACAACCATTGTTTTCCGGCGGACCGGGCTCGTTCGGGCACTGGTCGTCGACATCGAGAATGCCGTCGCCATCGTTGTCCGGATCCGGGCAACCATCCTCGTCCTCGAAGCCGTCGATGTCTTCGGGGTCGTTCGGACAGCCGTCGTTGACGTCTAGGACGCCGTCACCGTCATTATCTAGATCGGGACAACCGTCCTCGTCCTGGAAGCCATCGAAGTCCTCTGCCTCGTTCGGACACTCGTCGACGTCATCGAGGATTCCGTCGCCGTCCGCATCGCCGATCGGCTCGGGCTCGGGCATGGTGAAGCCGATCATCCCGACGCCACGCCAGTCGGGCGCGCCGTAGCCGGACGCTACGCCCGCGCTACCCGATACGCCGATCACGAAACCCTTTGGATGAAGGTACTTGAAGCCGCCGAGCACCTCGACCGGTGTCGTCTCTCGACGCCAGAAACCTACCGTGCTGTTCGCGGCGGTTCGGCCGAACGATTCTGCCGAGATCATGAACTGGTCGTCTGCGATCATGAACAGGAGACCGCCACCGAAGGTGAACTCGTTGCCGACGAAGAGACCCGGTGTGACTGCCTGGGCCTGAGTGCCGAGCTTGTAGCCGGCTTGGATCGGAATACGAACGACGTCGCCTGCGTTGAAGGTCATCAAGAGCTCGAACCAGCCGCCGAGGTATGGCGACTTGTCGGCCTGGCCGGCATATTTTTGCAGACTGTCGGTAAGGGACGCGGTGTTGATCGTCATCGTCGCTTGCAGCCCGAGCTGAAACACGTCGGCGCGCGTACCGAGGATATTGCCTCGAGCGCCGAAATAAATGTCACCGAGGTGACCGCCGTTCGGCAGCAGGTAGCCAAACATCCCGGTCGGGCCACCGGGCAGGCCGTTTTGTACGCCCTGCCCCGCATCGATGATGAAGTGGTAGGGGATGTCCATGAAAATGACGAGGTGATCCCAGAACCCCAAGTTCCAAGCGAGATGACCGGTCAGCTGCCGATGCACGACGGAGGCAGTCGTGCTGGTGCCCGCTTGCTGGAAGACCAGTGCGTCATCGTTGTAGTCCATGTAAACCATGAACCCGAAGCGCTTATGACCCTGGCCGTCGGCGGTGCTGGTCGCGAAACCGTCGGTCGCCAATTCGGCTGGCCTATACTGGTTCAAGTCGATATGTGTCGAGCCCTGCGCCTCGGCGCTGGAGGCCGCCCCAAGCACGCTCATGACCATCGCTAGCAGCGCTGCGGCCCAACCCCGGTTGAACATTCTTAGGTCATCGCTCTGTTTCACACCGCCCTCCATCTGCATCGTCGCCGCGAGCTCGAGCCCCCGGATCTCCCAGTAAGTCTTGCCCCTAGTACCATTGCGGTAAAAAAAAGCGGAGAGAAACCGTCTGAGCGGACGGCCTGAAAGGCCGCTGGTACAGAAAGAATCCGCTAGGATCGCATCCGTGTCTTTCAAGGCTCGCTACCGTACCGCTCCGGCCCCGATCGAAGGGATGCCGCCGGGGATCCCCTACATCGTCGGCAACGAGGCGGCCGAACGATACAGCTACTACGGCATGCGCGCGATCTTGGTCATCTTCATGACCAAGTTCCTGATGAAC
>CP070713.1:1244253-1248796 GCA_020351445.1 Myxococcales bacterium | reverse complement strand
CGCCGGGATGCCGGGATCATCCGATGGCGGCGCTCCTTGGTCGACGACGAGAACCGAGACCTGAACGTCGTCGCCGGGGTCGGGCCTCGCGCGGCCGGGCTTGCCCTCGACCTCGACCACCGCGGCCACTGCGCGAAGGTCGGTCACCGCCCACGCGGGAAGGAAGCTCTCGCTGCATGCGACGAGCAAGCACAACACAAGAAGCCCCAGCTTACGCCTCATAGCTCGCCCCTTACCCCGAGAGCCGGAATGATCGGAAGCCCAAGCAATGGGGTCTGCTGACTGAAGTCGAAGTTGTAGATGATGCCCTCTTGATTCTGGAAGTTGTACGCGTTCCGGACATCCAGGAACACCGCCAGCCTCCAACCCTCGAAGATCCACTTCTTCTGAATACGGATATCGAGCTGGTTGAAAAGCGGGTTACGCAGTGTATTCACGCGGCCGTCGATCGGAATGTAGATGTCGTTGAGCGCGTCGTAAATCGAACCGATCACCGGCGTGTATGGATTACCGCTCACGAGGCGGAAGGTTCCGCCGATCTCCCAGTTGCGCGGGAAGTTGTAGACAAACGCCGCGGTGAGAATGTGCGTCTGATCGAAGTCGAAGAGTCGCCACGGTTCGAGCGGCCCGTCCTTGCGCTCGCTTCGGGAGAGCGTGTACGAAAGATAACCAAAGTAGTGCCGGCCGGTGGCAGGGCGAATGTTGATGCTGAACTCCGCGCCATAGATGCGCCCGATGCCGCCGGTCACGAAGAACGGAGCTTCGCCCGCGGGCGTTGCCACGGGGCGATCCCACAAATATTTGTAAAAGCCTTCGACCCCGAAACGAGCGCCGGGAAACGCATCGTACTCCCAGCCAGCGCCCAGGTGGACCGCCTTGATCGGGTCGAGGTTTGGGTTCCCGATCGTCACGTCCGACTCTTGAAACTCCGGTGGCTGACTGAAGATGCCCACCCCGAGCTTGACCCGCATGCCTTCGGCCACGGTGAAGATCGTGGTCAGGCGGGGGTCGACGGAAAAAGAGCTGATCTCGCTGAAGTAGTCCATCCGGAGGCCGAGAATCAGCTGCGTGAGCTTGCCGAGCTTCATGTCCGACTCGAGATAGACGGCAGGCCGAAAGATGGTGCTATCCACGTCGGCAAAGACCTGCTCTTGAGCGGCGAGCGACCCCTGCTGGCTTCCCGCTCCCTCCTGCGCGCGAGGTTGGGGGCCGACATAGTTGAGATCGATCGGGGCGGTGTACACGTCCAACCCGGCGATGAGTCGAACCCGGTCCGTGATTGGATATCGCCACTCCGCTCGGCCGTAGGTTTGGATGAACGTACCCTCGAGCCGGAACTCGTCGCCGAGACCAAAAGTGATCTTGGTCGGGCCGACGTTGAAGGCCAGCTCCTGATCGACATTTTCGCCGACTCGCCGCGTCCAGTCGATCTGGTTGTTGTAGAAGCTGGTGCCGAGCTCTGTCTGGCCGCGAATCGCGGGATCGTCCCCCGCCGCCTCTTCCAAGATCAGCTCGAGCCGGTCGTTGGACCCGTACGCAGAGATGCGAACGCGGTCGCGTTTGGTTGGCAGGAAGTTCAGTTTGAACTGGTAGTCGACGTAGACCGGGGCTTGCCGCACACCGATGTCGTCGGGTGCCACCGCGGGAAAGATCAAATCGAGCAGGCTTCGCCGAAGGCCTCCCGAGATCTGGATCTTGTCGGTGATCGGGCCTTCGAGGGTGATGAAGGTGTCGATGATCGAGATCTCGGCCACGCCATGGATACGATCCTGGGCCGGATCACGGGTAGTGACCTCCAAGATCCCGCCAGTGCGCCGGCCGTACCGGACCGAGAAGTTGCCCGGATAGAAGTCGATCTTCTCGAGCATGTATGAGTTGTAGATGCTGGTGAGGCCCCCGAAATGGTAGATCAGCGGCACCGGAACGCCGTCGATGAAGGACTCGCTGTCCTGAGGCGCCGAACCGCGGACGATGAGTAGCCCGATGCCAAAAGGCGGCCTCGCGACACCGGGCAGAAGCTCGACCGCACGAAGGGCGTCACCGCGGGTGCCGGGAATCCGGGTCAACTCTTCCTTGTCGATGGTGCGCTTTACGACTTCGCGTGGGGGCGCGTCGATGACCGCGGTCGCGCCGAATCCGCTGTACGCTGCCTTCTTCTTTGCGCCGAGCCGGTAGATGACCTGCGTGACCTGCCCGGCTACGAGCTCCTCTTCCACCTTCAAGTCCCCGTACTCGCCGCCGAGGATGTTGACTTGGTACTTGCCAGGCTCGAGGTCGGTCGCGACGAAGGTTCCGTCCGCTCCGGCAACGAGGTCGCGCACCAGTTCGTCGCGTTCGTTGAGGATCTCGATCGCGACCGAGCCCGCAGGGCTGTCGTCCTCTGCAAGAAGCACCGCGCCCGAAAGCCATCCGGTCGTGATCTCTTCGGGCGGCGCCTTGAGCTCGAAGATGTACCGGTAGCGAATGCGTGCAGCGATCGGTTCCCAGTCCTTGCGCGCGGGCTCGAACACGAATTGCCGCGCGGCCTCGAGCGCGGCCTCGTCAAAGGCTTCGCCCGCGGACCTCGCGACGCTCACCTCGGTGACCAGGCCATCCTTGCCGACTACGATGTCGAGCTCGACGCTAGCCTCGACAGGCTCTTCGCCTTCGGTCTCCGGATAGTCGGCCTCGACGAAGCGGACGAGCTTTGGAGGCGTGACCAGCGGCTTCTTTTGCTCCTCGGGAGCCACTTGGAAGGTCTGCTGGGCATGCGCCCCGCTCGACAGGATGCATACGACCAGCACGGCACCGACCAAGCGAAGCACGGTTCCAGGATACGAAGCGTACTCACCTGATACAAACGAAAGCCGGTACGTGCTGGCCGGTCAGCCGCATTCATCGGGAGGCGCGAACCGCCCGAAGCCACTCCCCGCTGAGCACGAATTTGGGAAACTTGTAGAACTGCTCGGAGAAGATCCGTTTCACGAAGTCACCGGGGCCGTCAAAGGGTAGTGGTGGGTTCGGTTCCTTCTTGTGTCCCGCGCCCTGAACGGCGATAGAGACCAGTGGCAGCAGAAGGGCAAGGACTGCCGCGAGCCAGCGACCCTGCATCGCCGCCAGTAGTGCATAGACGATACCCACGACGAACAGCGGCACCACCAGTAGGTGCATGATGAGATTGGTCTTGTTCTTGTGGAAGTGCCCGTAGTCGTCCACGCCGTGAGGATACACTCGCATCGGCGTAAGGTGACAGAGGCTCCTAGATGTGACGCGGGGTCGTCGCCCGGCTGTCACGCAGCTGTCACATAGGGGGCTCAGAGTCGGGGCGATCGGAGTGAATACATTGAGAAAATCACATCAAAATCATTGGGTTTTTCTGATTCTTGCGGCGGCGCTAGTGGCGTCGTCGTGCACCTCGGGCAAGAGCCGGCAGGCCGCAGGAGGTTCAGAAGGCGCGTCACAAACGCGAGCGAGCTCGACGCTGACGATCAAGGGCTCCGACACGATGGTCATTCTCGCCCAGAACTGGGCGCAGGCCTTCATGAAGGCAAACCCGGGCAAGGTGGTCCAAGTCTCCGGGGGAGGCTCGGGCACCGGCGTCGCTGCGCTGATCAACGGCACCGCCGACCTGGCGAACGCGAGCCGCCCCATCAAAGACAAGGAAAGAAAGCAGCTCACGAAACGCCGTGGCGTGCAGGCCCAGGAGTTCCGTGTCGCGCTGGACTCCCTCGCCGTGTACGTTCCGGCCGCGAACAAGATCGAGTCGCTGACGATTCCGCAGCTCAAGAAGATTTTCCGGGGCCAGACGACGAACTGGAAGGACGTCGGCGGTGAGGACAAGCCCATCGTTCTCTACAGCCGGGAAAACAACTCGGGCACGTATGCGTACTTCAAAGAGCACGTGCTCGACAACGAAGACTTCGCAGCAACCGCGCAGACGCTGCCGGGGACCGCTGCGGTGATCAACGCGGTCAGCAAAGACAGCGGTGGCATCGGCTACGGTGGCATTGCGTACGCCGAAGGCGTCCGTACCGTCAAAGTGGCGCCGGCCGACGGGGAGCCTGTCGAGCCGACCATGGAAAATGCGACGAGTGGCAAATACCCGCTGTCGCGCTTCCTCAACATCTACAGCGCGGGCGAGGCCACCGGAATCGCCAAGGATTACATCGACTTCGTGTTGTCGGCAGAGGGCCAGGAGGTCGTCGAGGGAGTCGGGTACTACCCGCTTCCAAAGGAAGCCACCGCGGCGGCCGAGTGACCGAGCACGTGCTCGACGCAGGTGAACAGGCCCGCGCCTCGAAGACCCGGCGGCGCATCACCAAGCGTCCGCGTCGAGCCAAGTCCAAGCTGGCGAGCTCGTTTCGCACTCCGTTGTGGCATCGCGTCGCCGAACGCGCGATTGCGGTGCTCGCGCTTGCCGCGATCGCGGCCATCGCGCTCATCTTCATCTTCATCGCGCGCGAAGCCATTCCAATGCTCTGGGAGGCCGAGTTCGCCGAAGAGGTCCAAATCCGAGACCTCTTTTTTGCTAAGGAATGGAGGGGCTACGACGAGCCGGTATTCG
>CP070713.1:1241521-1244153 GCA_020351445.1 Myxococcales bacterium | reverse complement strand
TATGGAATCGGGGGCCTCGTGGGACTGCTGGTCATTTGGCTCGCCTTCTGGATTCACGACCGCAGTCGTGCCAAGGGTCGGTTGACCACTACGTGAAGGAGACCGGCTTGCGAGACACGGCGAAGCTTGGGCTGCACGCCCGCTATGGACCCTATGCGCTGGTCACAGGGGCGGCGCGAGGCATTGGTCGTGCATTTGCCACGCATCTCGCAGCCGACGGCTTCGACCTCTTACTCGTCGACCGGGAGGCCGGCGACACGATCGCCCTCGCCGAAGAGCTCGGTGCAGACCATGGCATCGATGCACGCGCGCTCATCTGTGACCTCGCCGAACCGAACCTTTCGGCGAAGGCCGAGGAGTGGGTGAGCAGGTACGAGATCGGCCTCCTCGTCAACAACGCGGGGATCTCTTTGCTCGATCCCTTTTTCGACATCTCCTTGGACGCGCACCTGGCGACCTTGGATCTCAACTGCCGGGCCACGCTCGTCTTGACGTACATTCTTGGAAAAGCGATGGCCTCGCGGGGGAGTGGGGGGATCATCATCGTCTCTTCGGCGTCGGGACTGTCGGGCTCCCCGTACTTTTGCCACTATGCAGCGACCAAGGGGTACGGCCTGAATCTGGCGTGTGGGTTGTGGTCGGAGCTTCGAGGAAGCGGCGTCGAGGCTTTGGCGGTTTGTCCGGGGATGACCGACACCAAGCCGGTTCAGGACCAGGGGCTAGCCGCAGACCTGCCATTTTACGTACCGGTCACCGGGCCCGAGCCTGTCGCGCTAGCCGCGCTTCGGGCGCTCGGCAAAAAGCCCGCGCTGGTCCCAACCTGGGCCGACCGAATGTCGGCGGGCTTGCTCTCGAAGTTGCTGCCTCGGGCCTGGACGCTTTCGATCATGAAGCGCTCGATCGAAAAGATGCGCGGCTAGGCTAAGCTGAGGGCGTTCGGCTCTTGAGAGTGCCGGCGAGCCACCCGTCGATCCCGTTCTTGTACCACTTCGAGAATCGGCGGTCCGACGGGCCTCCGCAGAGTGCCGAGTGAAGCACCGATGACCCCATGTCGGCGACGAGGCGGAGCGAGGGGGTGAACGAGGTGAGCCGATCGGCGGCGCGGTAGATCTGTCCCTGGTGCGGGGTCGCGCGGCCCCCGAGAATCGGGATTGGGCCCCCGTCGAACCCGAGGACGCGAGGGAGCTTGCCGCCAAAGAAGATGTTGGTGAGCGTGAGGTGGTTCCGGTTGCCCCAAGGCTCCGGCACCTGGTCCGCTACCTTCGTGAGGGCGGCGCGCCAGACCTCTTCGCGCGTTCGCTCGCCGAGCCACGGCGACGATTCGGCGATCAGAACGCGATCGAAGTTCTGGTGGAAGTCGATGAACATGCCCGTTGTGTCGCGCAGGTGCTCGATGACCTGAGCACCGCATCCAGTACCAAACATCTCGATGAGAAGCTCGGCATAGAAGATCTCGAATGCGGTCGCCCCGGTGGAAGCCAGCTCGTAGCGGCAGTCCCAAGCGCGGAGGGCGTCGGCGATGGGGCCCGTCCCCAGCAGCGGCTCGAGGATTTCGAGGAACTCGGCGGCTTGAATCGAGTACGTATCCAGTTGAATGGCGCGGAAAGAGTTCACGTCATGGTCGTCGCGCTCTTTGAGCAGTTGCGTGATGCGGCGCGCGCGGTAGTCGCTCATCGGCGCATTGATGGGACTCGCGTCACCTAGGTGGTTGAGATCCTGGTTGGCCGTCACGATGACGCCGTCCGCCGGATTGTGCGCGCGCGGTAGATGCTCGGGGCTGACGAAACCCCGCCAGTCGAATCGCTCGTCCCATCCGGGCCGAGGCGCAAAGCCCGACCAGCCTTCGGCGCGCTTCGGCATCAGGCCTGACATCTGGTAGCCGATGTCCCCCGCGCTGTCGGCGAAGACCCAGTTGAACGCCAACTCGACGTTAGCGAACGCGGTCATCCCTTCGGTGACCGTCCTCGCAGTCCACATCGGGAGCAGTGTATTGATCGATTGGGCGCCTCCATCGGCGCTAGCCCAACGTGTGGCAAGCCGATACCCCTCCACCGTCGGGCTCCCGTCGAGCACGCCATGCTGGTTCTCCCAGAAGGTCTCGACGATCGGCTCGCCCTTCTTCCGCTTGATCGTCTCGACGCGTCGATCGAAGTCGATCCAAGCGTCTCCGCGACGGAACTTTCCATCCCGACACTGTTCGACCCACGAATCGGTCGCATCCATGAACGTGTACGTCGGGCCCCAAGACAGGTGTTCGTTGCGTCCCACAAGCGGGGCGGGCAGGCCGGGCATGGTCATGAGAATCGCGTAGCCATCGGGGCAGCGAAAGCTCTGCTCGACCCAGACGTTCGGGAGCCGATTCGTCTCGAGGTGCGGGTCGTTGGCGAGCATCGCCGCGCCAGATGCCGTCCGCGAACCCGAAACGCACCAGTTGTTCGAGGCCATGATTCGCGGTACGGCGACCCCCCACTTCACCGCCTCGGGAACGATGCGCTCGCCTAGTTCGACCTGATCCAACATCGCGCGGTCGAGGCCATCGGTGCAGCCGGGAAATAGCGCCTCGAGATGCGCGTCGCCGACACCCGCCTGAACCATCTCGACGAAGAGACGCTCTAGCTGCCCTTGCGACTCT
>CP070713.1:1236323-1241421 GCA_020351445.1 Myxococcales bacterium | reverse complement strand
GACACCAGGGCGTCCGAAAGGGAGCCGGCGCCCGGGACCGCAACCTTGCGAGCAAGCTCGTCCAGTGCACGAGCGCAAATGAAATCAGGAAGATGAGGCTCGCAGCCGCACCAGCCGACGACACCGAGGGAACCATCAGCAAGGTGAAGGTCATCGCCAAGGCGGTCGCGTAGATCGCCATGACCGGCGTGCCGCGCATCGGATGACGCTGCTGCAGCACGCGGGGGAGGGTTCGGTCTCGCGCCATTCGAAGCGAAATGCGGCTTGCGGCCAGCACGTTCGCTGAAAGTGCAGAGAGGGTAGAGAGAACAGCCGCGACGATCACCAGCCAATAGCCGAAGCGTCCGGCAAAATTGTACGCGGCATCGGCCACCACGGTGGTGGGGCGTTCGGCGCTCATCGCAGCGATGCCTTGCCCAGGTGTAGTCCCCACCGTGGAAATCAGGAAGAGGAGCGGAAGGTAAACCGCGAGCGCGATCCCGAGGGAAGTCAGCATTGCGCGCGGGATATTTCGCTTGGGCTCCTTCACTTCGCCACCAACCGTTGCGATCAAGTCGAAGCCTTGAAGCGCGATGAAGGTGAAGCCCATGGCGGTCAGCAAGCCGCCAGTCCCGTGTTCAAAAAAGGGAGTAAGGCCGCGCTCCACGGTTCCTGCGGGAGAGGTGCCGAGCGCCCAGAAGCCGGCCAGGAGCAGCACGGCAAACACCACCAGCTTGCCGATGCTTTCCCACTGGCCCCCGCCCTCGCTCTTGCGAACCAGCGCGAGGCTATACGCAGCCGTTGCGAGCACCGCGAGCGCCAGGACGGCGGAGCGTTGGTGTAGCCACGAAGGAGGCTCTCCTCCACCCGTGCTCCACAGCTCACCGATCGCGAGCACCGAGTACTCGGCGAAGCCGAGCGCGTACAGAACCCCGGCGACGATGTATGCAAACCAAAGCACCCATCCCACGACGAACGCCGCGCGAACGGTGAGCACTTTCTTTGCAAACGTGTAGGCGCCGCCCGATTCGGGAAACATCGAGGACATCTCCGCGAAGCTGAGGGCGGTGATGAGGGCGACCGCGCCGTTGAGCGCAAAGGCCAAAATCGTGCTCGGGCCGGTCTCCCGGAAGGCGGCTCCAGCCAGAACGAGGATGCCACCGCCGACGATGGCGCCAACACCTACGCCCGTCGCTTGGATTGGGCCCAGGTGCCGCTTCTGTCCTCCCTTTGATGCAGACGGCACGCCGGTGAAGATATGCGGTGGGGATCATAACGCCAAATCAAACCGCACGGTCCGGGTGCAATGCTTCGTAATTAACCCTTTGAAAAAGGGGACTGTCCCCTTTTCTAGTTGGGATAGACGAAGTCTTTGAAGCTGACGCGGAAGAACAGCGAGTACATGAGGGGGACGAAGCCGAGGGTCAGCAGGGTGGAGAAAGCGAGGCCGAACATGATGGCGATCGCCATCGGCTGGAACATTTCTTCACCACCCACGTAAAGGGGAATCAAGCTCGCGATGGTTGTGGCCGTCGTCAGCATGATCGGGCGGAAGCGCTGCTGGGCGGCCTGGATGACCGCGTGGGGCGCGCTGAGGCCGTTCTCGCTCATCTCGATGTCGATGCGGTCGATCAAGACGATCCCATTGTTGATCACGATGCCGGCCAGCGAGACGATCCCCAACAGCGTCATGAAACCGAAGTAGCCTCCGGGCAGGCCCACGCGATCGACGATCAGCAGGCCGATCGCAACGCCTACCAATGCGAACAGGATCGTC
Organism: Myxococcales bacterium; assembly: GCA_020351445.1. Taxonomy (GTDB): domain Bacteria; phylum Myxococcota_A; class Polyangia; order Polyangiales; family Houyiibacteriaceae; genus SG8-38. Next base: position 1,239,665 of record CP070713.1, on the reverse strand, counting down.
GCGAGAACGACGGTGGGTTTGCGAAGCGAGTCAAACTGCCAGACCAATAGAATGATGATCACCATGCCGGCGATCGGCAGCTTGTCCGCGATCGATGCGTTTGCTTTGCCCGACCCTTCGACCTCGCCTCCAAACTCGTACCGGTAGCCGATGCCCCAGCTCTTCTTCTGCTCTTCGAGCCAGGGCGTCATCTCGGCGATGACCTCGAAGGCGGTGACCCCTTCGATGGTATCGCTGTCCACGGTAACGGTCGGGCTAAGATCTCGCCGCATGATCTCGGACGACTCCCATTCCAGCTCTCCCGCCGCGACCTGAGTCAGCGGCACCGAGCTACCGTCCTGTGCAAAGACGCTGAGGGTTCCGAGCCGGTCGATGTCGCGACGGCTCTCCGCGACGGAACGCAACACCACGGGGATGGTCTTGTCGTCCTCGCGGTAACGAGTCGTCTCGTAGCCGCTCAGGAAGGTCTGGAGCGACGTCGCGACGTCCTCATTGGTGATGCCGGCGCGTCGCGCTCGTTCCTCGCTCACTTCGACGAACAGCTTCTTGACCTTGGGACCCCAGTCGTCACCGACGTTGCGTGTGTCAGCGCGGGCGTTGAGCCACTGCTTCACGCCCTCCGCTATTTCGAAAACCTTGTCGACCTCTTTTCCCGAGATGCGAACTTCGATCGGCTTTCGCACGGGAGGTCCATTTCCGAGCGGGCGAACGTGGGGCCTGACGTCCGGATGGCGCTCGGTTACGTAGTGCTCCAGCTTCTCCATGATTTCGGGAACGACTTCGGCGGTCGTCTTGTGCACCATGGTTTCCGAGTAGCGCGGTTTAGGGGCGTCAGGGTTGTAGGTGAGCGTGAACCGTGGGGGCGTCGTGCTGATGAAGGACGCCCAATGCGTAATTCCGTCTTTGCCTTCTTTCGCGGCCAGGTCGCTTCTGATGTAGGTCTCCATGTCTTCGATCATCGCTTCGGTGGTTCGGATCGAAGTGCCCGGCGGAAACGTCAGCTCGGCGACGAAGAAATTCGTCGCCTGTTGCGGGAAAAAGAGCTGGGGCACGAGCCCATAGAGCTGGATCCCTCCAAAAAAGCCCACGGTCGCAACGACGATGCTCAGCACGGGACGACGCAGGATCGAAAGGATGATCCTTCGGTAGAAGCGAAAGAACCGTGAATCAAACGGCTCTTCGACCGGTTTGGGCTTCAAGAAGCGTACGCACAGCATCGGAATCATCGTGAGCGCGAGCATCCAGGAGATCAGAAGGGTGATCGCCACCACCGAGAACAGCACGCCGGTGTATTCGCCGACTGCGGATTCGGCGAGCCGAATCGGGAGGAACGCCGCCGCGGTGGTGAGCGAGGCGATCAAGAGCGGAACCCGAAGCTCATTCGTCGCGCCAATCGCGGCGTCGAAGCCTTTCTGCCCTTCGGCCATACGCACCATGATCGACTCCGACACGACGATCGCGTTGTCGACGAGCAACCCAAGCGCGATGATCAGTCCGGCCAGCGACATCTGATCGAGTTGGATGTCGAAGACCCTCATCACCGCGACGGTGATGATCATCGTGGTGGGAACCCGAGTGGCGACCACGAGGCCGGTACGCAGTCCGAGCGTCAGGAGCATGACGATCAGCACGATCACTACGGCTTGCACGACGCTTGAGACGAAGTCGTTGACCTTGCGCTCGACGAGATCGGGCTGGAAGTACGTGCGGTAGAAGTCGACGCCGTGGGGGTACTGCTCCTGGATGTACTTGAAAAAGCCTTCGAGCTCCTCTCCAAGCCGGATCAAATTGCCGCCTTCCGCCATGGAGATCGCGAGCGTGAGCCCCGGTTGGCCATTGATGCGGACGAGGCCCTCGGGGGGGTCCACGTAACCGCGGTAGATGTCGACGATGTCTTCGAGGTAGACCAGCTCGTCGGTGTCGGGCACGCGAATCACCGTTCGGCGGAGCTCCTCGACGGAGGAGAAGTTTCCGCTTGGCTCGAGGGCGATCGACTCCGCTTCCACGTCGATTTCGCCGCCTGGCTGGATGATGTTTCGCTGCTGGAGGCTGTCCTTGAGGAAACTGGGCGTCATTCCCAGATTGCTCAGCACCGCGTTGTTGTACTCGACGAACAGCCGTTCTTCTTGGGCACCCATGATGTCGACTTTCGCGACGGCCTTGATGCGCAAGAGCTCGTCACGGAGGTCGTCGGCGATGTCTTTGAGCTGCATGTACGAAAACCCATCGCCGGTCATGCTGAACATGATCGGGTAGACGTCTCCAAACTCGTCGTTGACGATTGGACCCGTGATTCCGTCTGGAAGGTTGGGAGCGACCGCGTCGACTTTGCGCCGCAGATCGTCCCAAATCGGACGCATCTGCTTGAACTCCTCACGGATATTGACGTAGATGACCGAGACGCCAGTCCTGCTCTCACTGTCGACCCAGTCGAGCTCTGGGATTTCCTGAATGGCCTTTTCGATTGGGTCCGTGATCAGTTGCTCTACGCGCTCGGGGCTTGCACCAGGGAAGTACGTGGTGACCATCGCGGTGCGGATGATGAAGCCCGGGTCCATCTGCCTTGGCGCATTTTGGTAGGCGGCGACCCCCGCAAAGAGCAGGACGACGATCAACGTTCCCGTGACCGTCCGTCTTTTCAGCGCAAACTCGGTCAGGCTCATGGCGTCTCGTCAGGCGCTGTTGGCTCGTCGTCGTTCGGGTTTGCCGACGCGATGTTGGAGGGCTCGGGTCCTGGTCTGGGTGGAACTCGGACCTCCAGACCATCGTAGATTCGGCTCACGCCCGCGGTGACCACCAGGTCGCCGGGCTCGACACCTTCATAGATTTCGATTCCCGTCGAAAGAAGCTCGCCTACCTTCACCTGGCTTCGATGGACGATGCCGAGGCCATTCTCGGTCTTTTCGACCTTGTAGACGAAACGGCCTTCCCGATCCTCGCCAACGGCGCTCGTCGGCAGAGCGTACTTCGCCTCGCCCTCCGAGCGCTCCAGGACGAAGGTCACATCAGCGGTCATGCCGGCGCGGACCTCGTCCTGGCCTTCGGTCAGACGAACGGTAACCGGAAACGTCGTGGCTCCACCGACGCTCGCGACACCGACTTCGGTGACCGTGCCTTTGAAAGTCTTCTTCCCCAGTGCGCCGAATGTTGCTGCGGCATCGTCGCCTCTCCGAATGCTGCGAATGATCGATGCGGGCACCGAGACACTGACCTCGATCTGCTCTCCAGCGAGAAGCGTGGCGACCAGCTCGCCCGCCTGCACGTACTCGTTCACCTCGATGTCCACCGTGGCCAAGGTCCCTGCTTCGGGGGCTCTCAGGTGTGTGTAGCCGAGCTGTCGTT
>CP070713.1:1213865-1236223 GCA_020351445.1 Myxococcales bacterium | reverse complement strand
CCGACCGTCCGCGGGATTGACCGAGAACTGGATGTTGGAGCCACCGGTGTCGACCCCGATCTCCGTGATGATGGCGCGGGCGGCGTTGCGAAGGCGCTGGTACTCACGGTCTGTGAGTGTCATGGCCGGTGCCACCGTGATCGAATCCCCGGTGTGGACACCCATCGGGTCGAAGTTCTCGATGGTGCAGATGACCCCGAAGTTGTCCGCGTTGTCGCGAATGACCTCGAGCTCGTATTCCTTCCACCCGAGCAGGCTTTCTTCGATCAGGCACTCGTGGATTGGGCTGCACTGGAAGGCCCAACGAATCGCCTCGTCGAACTCGGCCTTGTTGTATGCGACTCCACCGCCAGAGCCACCGAGCGTCAACGATGGACGCAAGATGACCGGGAAGCCGATGCGTTCGGCCGCCTCGTTGGCCTCTTCGATGGTTCGGGCCACGTCCGCCCGCGCGCTGTCGAGACCAATCTTGTCCATCGCGGCCTTGAAGAGCTCCCGCTCCTCGGCCTTGCGGATGGCATCGACGTTGGCGCCGATCAGCTCGACGCCATGCTCGGCGAGGATGCCGCGGTCGGCGAGCTCCAACGTGAGGTTCAACGCGGTCTGACCGCCGAGGGTCGGCAGGACCGCATCCGGCTTCTCGCGCTCGATGATCGCTTCGAGGATCTCCGGGGTCAGCGGCTCGACGTACGTCCGGTCCGCGAACTCCGGGTCGGTCATGATCGTCGCCGGGTTGGAGTTGACCAGGATGATCCGGTAGCCCTCTTCTTTGAGCGCTTTGGCGCCCTGGGTTCCGGAATAGTCGAACTCGCAGGCCTGCCCGATGACGATCGGCCCCGACCCAATCAGAAGGATGCTTTCAATATCATCACGGCGGGGCATCGAGTTGGTTCAACCTGGACGTTCGCGCGGACTTACCAGAGCCCCTAGGGCGTCGCAACCGGGAATTCCTCACCTCGGAAGTCGCTTAACGAGGGCACCGATGATCGCCTCTCCCCGGGCGCCCTGCGGGCGCAATCGAACCCGCCGAACGTTGTCGGAAACGATTTCGAGCTCCACCCACAGAACGGTACGGTCCGCCATTGTGGGAAGCTTCCGGCCCCACTCGACGACGAGCACGCACCCCTCGTCGAGCAGCTCGTCGACGCCCAGCTCCGCCAGCTCCACCTCATCGGTTAGGCGGTAGAAGTCGGCATGGACGATCGGGAGACGTCCTTGATACTGATGCAGCAGCGCGAAGGTCGGGCTAGTGACGGCCGTCTCCTCAGACACGCCGAGCCCATGAACCGCGCCACGTGCGAAGGTCGTCTTCCCCGCCCCGAGCCCGCCCTCGAGCCCGATCACGTCGCCACCCTTCAGCACGGCCCCGAGGGACCGCGCCAGCGCGAGTGTATCGGCTTCGCTTTCGAGCTCGAGCTCCAGCATGCACAAGCCCTGTCACATCACAGGGCCCGGTGCACGCTATCGGTGTGTGATTCAGAAACCTAGTGTGCGAGAGACCACAAGGAAAAAGATCCGCACACTAAACCTTGATTTGGATGCCCAGCTGCTCGCGGAGTCTGAAGTAGCTCTCCGAGATGCTGTAGATCACGATCTCTTTGACCTTGTCGCGTGGAGCGAGGTCGGCCGTGAACTCGGATGCGATTTGCTGCGTCATGCGAACCGCGGTGTCGACGTCGTCGCATAAAAGCAACCCGGCGCGAAGCGCGGTGACCTCGGTGGCCTGCATCCACCGCTTGATGTCTCCTTGGCCCCCGGCATCGACGAACTTGCGAACCACCTGCTTGAGCACGTCGAGGTGCGACTGATCCATATACTTCGCCAGCTGCTTCGCCGTGGACTCGACACTCGCGTCGCCGCCTCCCATCCCAACCACGCGCATAGCAGCCAGCAGGAGCGTCCTCAGCTCGGTGTGCGAGTTGTACATCGTTCGAATGAAGTGCTCGCCGCGGTAGTACGTCAGGTGACGCCCGCACACGAAGGCCAGGTCGACCGGACGGTACCCAGAGAGCAGCGTGTAGCCGGTGATGATCGCCGGCGGATTACTCCGTGACTCGTCGCGAAGCGCTCCCGACAGCTCCTTCTGAATGAAGAGACGAACCGGGATCGTGACGTTGAGCACGTCCTGCGCCAACTTGAACTGCCGCGCGAGGGCGAGGCTCGGGTTGGCGAGGTCTTCCGGCTTGCGCTTGTGCAGATTGAGCTTCTTGTCGGTCAACGCCAGCGACGCACGAACCGCAGGAGCGATCACCTCCATGATCTTGGAGATGTAGATGTCCTGGTCGACGTGCATCAAGTCCTTGACCCAGTTCTCGTTGCTGAGCCGCGTCTTCGGCTGGATCTCTCGATCCTGCTTGTACTGCTGGTAGAACTTCTGCTGCTCCTCGTCCGCCTTCTTGAAATAGGTCAGCGTCCGCGCGATACACCACGCTTTGTCATACGCGCGCGCGTCGAAGTAGAGCTTGTACAAAGCCCGGTACGAGTCGAGCCGGTTCGGGTCGGCGCCGAGGAGCCACTGATGCTCCGCGATGGCCTCTTCCGTCTTGTCCGGCATCGTGGCGTAGAGCTCGGCGAGAATCTGATGCTCGACGGCGTTTTCCGGCTTGAGCCCGGCGGCCATCTTGAACGATTCCGCGGCGGCGTCGAAGTTGCGCTGGCGGTCGCGGTAGATGATGCCGAGTGTGTGCCATAGGTTGTGCTCGAGGTCGGTGTTGCCCTGGTTGATGATGCGGTGAAGCATCTTTCGATACGCCCGCTCGAGGGCCTTCCAATCCTTGCGGTTGTTGAGCACCTTGTTGATCGCTTCGAAGGGCTTGAGCTGCGTGCTGTCGAAGTCGAGTGCCTCGTTGAAACGCTCGAGGGCTGCGTCTTCGTCTTCCAGCTTGTCGCGCAGAATGACACCGATCGTGTAGGTGTACTTGGCCTTGGCCTCGTCGCGCTGCTCGAGGTCACAGACGCGCTCGATGGTGTCGATGGCTTCGGACCAGCGCTCCGCGGCTTGGTAGGTCACCAGGAGCTTGTGAAGCACGACGTGGTTGCCGGGATCGAGGTCCAGCGACTCGGTGAACGCCTCCGCGGCCGCGTCCGGTTGCTTGAGCTTCTCGTGCCAGAGGTCACCCAGCTCGACCAAGAGCGCTGCCCGAACCGACGGCTCGTCGGCGACGTCGAGGATGCGCTTCTTGTATTGAACCACGGAGTCCCAATCGCCCTCGGCGGCCTGTAGGTCGACCATCGCTTCGAGCGCGGGCACGAAGTGCGTGTCCTCCTCGAGCGCTTTGTCGAACATGTTGCGCGCCTTCTTGTCCTCGCCCTGCTCTCGCTTCACGACGCCGAGCCGGTAAAAGACCTCGGTGATCTCGTCGCGACCGAGCGCGTCGCGATGCTGCACTAGCAGCAGCTGGTGATGCTTGAAAGCATCGTCCCAGCGCTGGGCTCGGAAGTAGCTCCCAGCCAACCCCTTGAGTGTGACCGAGTCGTCGTGGTCAAGCTCGTACGCACGCTCGTACGCGCCCACTGCCTCATCGGCGTGTCCAAGCTTGGTTGCCGTCTCGCCCAACATCGATGCAAGCCGGTGTTGCTCGTCCCGGTCGCGCTTGTCCGAGCGTCGAACCAGGATCTGAAGCAGCGGGAAAGCCTCCGCGTGCCGGTCGTTCGCGACGTACGAGTCCACGAGGGGCAACAGAGCGTCCTCGTTGTCGGGGTCGGCCGCAGACGCTGCCTCGAAGGCCTGTACCGCGCCTGCTTCGTCGTCGAGTCTCTCGACACGAATTCGGCCCAGCTCTACGAGTCGGGCGGCCCGAATCCGGGCGTTCTCGGTGTGTTCGACCTCGAGACCGAGGGTCTTGGCAGCCGCCACCCAGTCACCGGAGTCGACGTGGATCCTCCGCATCGCTTCGAGGGACGGGAGGTGCGCCGGGTCCAAATCGATCGCCGCCTGGAACTGCTCCAACGCCGAGACGCGATCCCCGAGCTCCCGGTCGAGAATGCGACCCATGCGGTGCTTGAGCGCCACCTGGTCCGCCGGATCATCCACGACCAGTGCCAGCTGGCCCATCATGTCCAGGGCCGCGGAATGGTCACCCTTGCGCTCGTAGAGCTTCGTCAGGGCCTGGAGGCTGAAGACATCGTGCTCGTTGAGGTTGAGCGCGTTGAGATAGCTGTCGATCGCCTGCTCGACGTCGTTTTTGTGCGAAGCGTAGACCTCCCCGAGCTCACGAAAGATGCGAACCCGCTCCTCGGTGTCCGACGTCGCGCTCGCATGACGGTCGTACGTGCGCACCAGGTCGTCCCAGCGTTGCATCGTCCGGTAGAGCTTCTCGAGCTGGCACAGCGCAGCGTCATGCAGCGGATCGATGTCCAGAACCTGCTCCAAGCGCTCCGCGGCATTGTCGGGCTTGCGGAACTCCTGCTCCCACATCTGGGCGAGTCGCATCAGGATATCGATCCGCTCGCGCTCGGTCGCAACGACCTCGTACTCCCGATCGAGGATGCCGATCAAATCCTGATAACGCCCCTGTTGCGCGTATAACCGCTCCAAACCTCGAAGCGCGTTGAGGTCCGAGGGCGACAGCTCCGCCGCCCTCTCGTAGTTGTCAATGGCCGCTTTCGGGTCGTTGAAACGCTCCTCATAGGCTTCTGCGACCTGCAACAACGCCGACACGATGCTGTCGACGTCCTGGACCGCCTCTGCCTTGCGCTCGAGGATGTTCAGCAGCTTGTTGGAACGGCCGTCCTCGCGGTAGATGCGCTCCAGCGCCTCGAGGGCACCGACGTGCTTGTCCTGCAGGTGCAGCGCCCGACGGTAGTAGTCCTCCGCCTCTTGCCGCATTGCAAACCGGTCATCCGCTAGGTCGCCCATGCGGACATAGGTGTTGGCCTTGACCTCGTCGTCGCTAGTGAGCTCGACGAGCTTGGCGAGCGCTTGCGCGAGCTTGTCCCACTGCTGGGTGGTCTCGTACAGGTCGCCGAGCTGCCACCAAGCCTTGGCGTTGCTGGGATCGAGCGCTCGAATCTGCTCGTAGTACGGAATCGCGTACTCGGGATGTCCGAGGTCCTGGCCGTACCATTTCGCGCAGCACAGACAGATCGCGATTTGTGTCTCCGGCTCCTGCCCCTCCTGCAACACCTGGTTGGCCGAGGTCAGGAGCTCGTTCCACTTTTCATTGGCCGCCGTGACCCGCTCGAGATCGACCGCCGTGTTCTTGTTCGAGAAGTCTTCGGACCATGCGATGTAGAGCGTGTGGTACGCCTGCTCACCGTTGTCGAGGTGCTCTTCATAGACCCTGGCAGCAGCGCGCAAGAGCTCGATACGGTCGTCGCGATCCTCGGTAGCCTCGATGCGGTTAACGTAAAGGTCGATCAGCTCGTCCCAGCGCTCCGCCTCCTTGTGCAGCGCCTGCAGTTCCGAGAAGGCGTATTCATGCATCGGATCGGCGTCGAGGATGCGGCCAAGGGCCCCCGCGGCACCGTCCTTGTTGCCCACTTCGCTCTCCCAAAGCTCGGTGACCGCGATGAGCTGGCGGACCTTGTCCTCCGGATCGACCAGCGCCTGTGCCCGCTGCTCCATCACCCCGATCGCGGCCTCCCAGTCACCCTCCTCACGATGGATCAGCTCCAGGGAGTCCAGCGCTTCGAAGAACGCCGGATCGATGGTGAGGACGTTCTGATATGCGTCGACGGCGTCGCCCGGCTGCCCGAGCTCGTTACTGTAGATGTGGCCGAGCTGCATGTAGACCGTGACGAGGTCGGCGTCCTCGAGGGTCGCCGCGCCGACGTCGATGATCCGGTGTAGGGTGTCGGCGCGCTCGCGCGACTGACCGCCCGCCCTCTGGATCTCAGCGATGCTGAATAGGGCGTAGGTGTTGCCCGGGTCGATATCGAGCACCCGCTCCCAGTTCTCGATCGCGTTGCGCTCACGCTCCAGCTTCTCGTACCAGACCCTTGCGAGGTCGGAGTACACCTGGATGCGGAACGTATCGTCGTCGGCAATCGCCGCCTCGCGCTCGAGGACGTCGACGAGGTCGCGCCAGTTCCCTTGCGAAGCGTAGATGTCGCCGAGGGCGTTCAGCGCCTCGGGGTCCTCCCCCCGAAGGTCGAGGACGCGTTGCCACAGCCCGATGGCCTTTTCCGGATCACGGAGCCGGTTGGACGAAAGCTTGGCCATCCGTGCAAAGACGTCGGCCTGCTGGGAATCACCGAGCGCAATGCTCAGCTCCTTTTCGAAGCTGGCAAAAAGCTCCGGCCAACGCTCGAGGTTGGCGTAGATGCCCTGAAGCGCTTGAATCGTCTGCGCGTGCTCGGAGTCGTGGTCACTGAGCAGCTTGTTGAAGACCTCGATGGCTTCCTCGGTACATCCAAGCCGTCGCTCGAGCACGATGCCGAGGCGGTGGTGAAGATCGATGAGCTCAGAGCTGTTGTTGGAGCCTTCGATGCGCTTGCGAAGCACCTGCGCGAGCGCTCGGTGTGCGCCGTGCTCCGTGTAGATGCGGTCGAGCGCTTTGAGCGCGTTTTCGTCGTGGTCATCTACGCCGAGCACGAACCGATAGGTCTCTTCGGCCCGCTCTAGATCGTGAAGCTGCTCCTCGTACACCTTGGCGAGACGGCGACCGAGCTCCGCCTTGTTGATCGGGTCTCCGGTGTGCTGAATGCCATTTGCGTACGTCGTCGCCAGCTGAGTCCAGCCGTCGACGATCGCGGATAGGCGTTCTGCTTCGCCGATCGAGTGATCGTGACTCGGATCCTCGAGCAGCGCTTTCTGCATCCACTCGAATGCCCGCCCGTGGTCATCGGCCTTGTCCTCAGCAATCTCTGCAAGCCGGTGCATCATGACGACCCGCTCGACCGGATCGTTCTGATGCTCGACCTGGACCTCCTGCACGCTGAGCAGCTGATTCCAATTGCCCTGCATTCGGTAGAGAGGTTCGAGCACCTCGCCGATCTCCAGTGGCCGCACGCCATCTGCAAAAAGGCCTTCGAGCGCGGAGACAGCCGGCGCGTACTCGGGTGCTGCGGCGATGATTTCGCGATACTGCGTGATGGCCGAATCCATGTTGCCAAGCTGGTTTTGGAAGATCTGCCCAGTCCTGAACTGCAGGTTCAGAACGTCTTCCGGCGTCGTCGCGACCGCGGCCTCCATTTGAAGCGTGGCGGCCAAGTCGTCCCAGCGCTCGGTCTGCTCGTAGAGCCGGTCGAGGGCCTCGATGGCGGGGATGTCCGCCGGATCCACGTCGACGACAAACTGGTAGCGCGAAATCGCTGCATCGACATCGTCCAGCTGAACCTCGTTGATCACGGCGGAACGCTTGGCGAGGTGGACGATCTCTTCCGGAGATTCCTCACGCATTCTCTGGACTTCTGCATCATAACGAGAAGCTGCCTCATGCCAGCTGCTCGTTTGCTCCGCGAGCCGCTCGAGCGAAGAGAGCGTGAGTTCGTTTCGCGTGTCTAGCGGGAGCGCCCGGACGAACGCGTTGAACGCCGAGGGCGGATCCTCGAGCTGGATCTCGTAGATCTCAGCGAGCTGCTGGAGCATCTCCACGCGCTCGCCTGGATCCTCGGTGAATCGGATCTGCACCTCGCGAACGTGTGCGAGCTTTCGATACTCGCCGGACGCCAAGTAGACCTGCTCGAGCGCCTCGGCCGCGGCCAACGGCTCGACCGCGTCCTGAGTCATCGTAGTGAGCGCATCGAGCGTCTTTTGATGGCCCGGCGCCTCCGCCAAGATGTCGCGGTAGATTTCGATCGCTTGCATCGGGTCCTCGAGGTGGCGCCGCCAAAGCTCACCGATCCGGAAGCGAAGCTCGATGCGTGCATCGTCTTCGGTCACGAGCTCCGATTGGCGCTCCAGCACCTGCAGGAGGTCCCGCCATTGCCCGGTGCTTTCGAAGAGGCCATCCAGATGACCGAGAGCCGGCAAGTCGTCCGGGTCGATCTCGAGAACGCGCTGGTATACGTCGATCGCCTTGTCCGAGTCGTCGAGCTGCGCCTCGTGCACGCGACCCATTGCCGTGAAGAGCTCCTTGCGGAGGTCCGGATCCGAAACGACTTCGGCCTTGCGCTCGTAGGTCTCGAGCAATGACGACCACTTGCCGAGCTGCGTCTGCAGCTCGATCAAACGATCGAGCGACTCGAGGTCGCTTGGGTCGATTTCGAGAACCTGTTGGTGCACCGCAATGGCATCGACCGGCTTGTCGAGGATGTCCTCGTAAATAGCGGCTGCTTTGACGAGTTGCTCGCGCTGCTCGACCGGAGACGGCAGCATCCGCGCCTTGCGACGGTAGATTCCGGCGAGGTCTTCGTAGCGCTCGGCCTGCTGGAACAAGCGCTCCAGTGCGTCGGCCGAATGGTGATGCTCCTCGTCGATCTGGAGAATCTTCTGGTAGTGCTCGACGGCGCGGTCGAGCTGACCGAGGTCCTCCTCACGAATCTCGGCGGCCCGGAGCAGAAGCGCGATGGCGAGCTGCGGATCGTCAAGGGACGCCACGACTTGCTCGTACACGCCGGCGAGCGCGTCCGAAGCGCCCACCGCAGCGCTGAGGCGCTCGAGCTCCTCCTTCGACTTCGGGTGGCCCGGGTCTTCACGGAATGCCCTTCCATAGCTCTCGAAGGCGCCATGCAAGTCGCTCAAGGAGAACTCCTGCAGCTTCGCGATCTCGTGGAACAGCTCCATGCGGCGCTCCGGAGCCGTCGCGTGGTGGGCTTGGATCTCGTACACGTCGACGAGCCGGGCGGATGCTCCGCCGTCCTTGTAGATCGGCTCCAGAATGTCGGCGACGGGCGCCTGATACTCCGGCGACTCCAGGAGGCGCTCGAGCGCGCCAAGTGCGGCCGGGTTGCTGGCGTCATTGGCGAGCACGTCACGGTAGATCTCGATCGCCGAGTCGGTCGAGCCCATGCGCTCCTCGCGGATCTCGGCGAGACGAAGCAAGAGCACGGTCTGCTCGTGCTGCTCGTCGGCCATCGACAGCTGGCGTTCGACGTTGTCGGCGAGGTCGCTCCACAGGCCTTGCCGTGCGAGCAGGTCGTCGAGCGCCCTCAGCGCGCTGCGGTTGGTCGGATCGAGCTCGAGGATCTCGTTCTGCAGAGCGATCGCTTGGTCTGCTTCGTCGACGAGGTCAGCGTGGATGCGAGCCATCTCGGCGAGAATGCCGATCTTGTCGTCGGGGTCGGAATGCGCCTCGACGCGAGCCCGGAGGACACCGATGAGCTCGTGCCAGCGCTGTGCGCCCCGGTAGAGCGCATCGAGCGCATCGAGCACCTCGAAGTCCCCGGCGTCCACTTCGAGCACCTTGCGGTAAGCCGAAACCGCGGCCTCCATGTTCTGAAGATGCGCCTCGTGAATCTGCGCGGTCTTGATCCAGAGCGACCGGCTCAGCGAGACGTCCTCGACACTCGCGGCGAGATCGCCGGTGAGCTCCGCCACGGCCTCGAACAGCCCGTGCTCGCTCGCAAGCATCTCGAGCCGCTGCAACGTTGCGGTGTCCGACGGCATGGCGCGGAACGCCTCGCACAGCGAGACGAATCCCCGCTCAGTGTCGCCGATGCACTGAAAATAGGTGTCTGCGACACGCGTGAGCAAACGGAGCTTCTGTTGCGGTTCGCTGCTAAAACGGTACTGAACGCGAAGGGCGTTGACGTAGTGCCCCCAGTCCTCGCTCATCTCGTAGACCGGCTCGAGGACTCGAGAAGCCTCAGCCGCCACCTCGTCGTCGTCGAGCAACTGCTCGAGTTGCTCCTTGGCTCCATCGTGCTCTGCAATGATCGACAGCACTTCGCGGTAGAGCTCGACGGCGCGCGGCTTGTCCTGCAACCGCGACTCGCAAACTCGGCCGAGCCGAAACTTGAGCGCGGCGAGCTCTTCGTGGCTCTCCGGGCCGGCTTCGATGCGGCGCTCGAGAAGCTGACCGAGCTCCTGCCAACGCGACTCGGTCTCGTAGAGATCCTCGAGGTCGCGGCAGGCATCGCTCTGCTCGACGCCGTACTCGTCGATGATGCCCTCGAAGGCCTCGATCGCGCTACCGGTGTCGTTCAGTGCCTCTGCGAAGAGCTGAGCGCGGCGATACGCGATCTCGAGGCGGACCTCCGGGTCTTCCTCCAGCTCGATCCGCCGGGCGTAGATGTCCAGCAGATCCCGGAACCGCTCCGTTCGGACGTACAGATCTCCAAGCGCGCTGATCGCCCCGAGGTTGTTGCTCTCGAGCTCGTACACCAGCCGGAACTGGTCGATCGCGTCGTCGATCCGATCGAGTTGGGCCAAGGTCTGGCCGTAGCTCAGGCGAATCGGAACGGCCTGATGCGGATCGGAAACCGCCTCGATCGCCGACTCGAAACCGGACACCAAGCGATCCCAACCGTTCATCTCTTCGGCCAACCGCTCGACGTCCATGCGGGCCTCGTCGTGCGTCGGCGCCATTGAAAACGCCTCTAAGTAGCGCTCGAAGGCAATCTCAGGCTGCCTCAGGCGCTCTTCGAACACATGGCCGATCTTGCCGAGGAGCTCGACCTTCGACGCGTCGTCGGCAGCATGCGCGAACCGCACCTCGAGCACCGAAACCAACTTGCGCGCATCATGCGCCTCTTCGTAAATCGGCGTCAGCGCCTCGGCGGCCCGCACGTTGTCGGGATCGGCACCGAGGATCTTCTCGTACACGCGCGCCGCCCGATCGGGCTTGCCCTTCTTGTCCTCCCAGAGGCGCGCGGCCCTGAAGAGCAGCGGAATTCGTTCGTCCGGCCCTGTTTCCTGCGCTTCGGCTTGCCGTTCGACGATGCGGATCAGCTCATCCCACTTCTCGTTGGCGGCGTAGAACGTCTCGAGCTCGTCCCAGGCCCCGAGCGAAACGTAGCGGCGTTTGAGTTGCTCCTGCGCCCGGCGATCCGATGGATCGAGCTCGAGCAGCTTTTTGAACGCTCCGATGGCGCCTTCGTCATTGCCGATCTTGTCGGCGTAAATCATGCCAAGCTTTTGAAGCTGTTGCTTCATCGAGGCGACGTCGGTGTCACTCTCGACGAGCGTCTCCAACACCTCGGCGAGCGGCTCCCATTGCCGGGCGCGCTCGTAGAGCTGCGCGAGATTGCTGAGCGCGTTCGGATTTTCCGGATCACCCTCGAGGACCTTCTGCCAAAGCTCGATGCACACGTCCGGCTTGCGCAGCCGTTGCGTGGCGAGCTCGGCCATCTCGCCGTAGCGGAGCAACTGATCGTCTTCGGGAAGAAGCTCGACCTCGCGCTGCATCGTGCGAATCAGTTTTTCCCAATCGCGGCGCTTCTCGTACATCTGCTTGAGCCGTTCGATCGCGTCGACATCCTTCGGATCGAATTCGAGAAGGTGCTCGAAGCACTTGATCGCCTCGGCCTGGTTGCTGGACCGCTCGAGATAGAGCGTGCCGGCTTGACGGAACAGCTCCACCTTCTGCTCCGGCGACTGAACCAGCTCGGCCTTCTTGAGGATGGACCGGATCATGTCCGACCATCGCTTCTGTTGCTCGAACTTCGCGATGGCGTCGTCGAGCTTTTCGAGCTCGGCGGCCTCGGCCGCCGTCAGCTCCCGAACCTCATCCCCCGATTGTTCTTCCGACATCTTGCCTCAGCCCCCCTACGGCGATTCGGTCCTCAATTCTGCGAGACGGTCCCGTGCAGCCTTCACGTAATGCTCGGGCGCGTCTGTGCCCGCCATCATCACGTACTTGTCGAGGTAGCGTTTCGCTTCCTCGTCGTTGCCCTGCAGGGCATATGTCCAGCCGAGCGAAAACAACGCATCGCTCATCCCCGGCACGATCCCCAGGGCCGCTTGAAATTCGGCGATGGCCTCGTCGAACTTGCGTTGCTGCTGATACACGGTGCCCAGAAGGTGATGGATGTTGGCTTCCTCTTCGGTCGCGGGCATGGCCACCTTGAGCGCTTCGTTCAGCACCTGCGCGGCCTGGTCGGGATAGCGGAGGTCCGCGTACAAGCGGCCCAGAGCGGAGTACGACGGAAGGAACCGGGGCCCAGTCTTGATCGCGTCGGTGTATTGGTAGAGGGCGTTCTGCGGATCCTCGAGCTCCTCGCTGCAGCGGCCGAGCTTGAAGTGCGCTTTGAACAGCGACGAATCGAGCTCGAGCGCCTTGGTCAGTGCACTCTGAGCACCCTTCCACTCCTCGAGCTCCATTAGCACGGTGCCGAGCTTCTCGTGGTAGCCCGCCGTATCGGGCTTCGCGACGATGGCGCGCTCGAGCGCCTCACGCGCGGCTGAGAACGACCGTAGCTCGACCTGAACGATGGCCAGATTGAAGTACGCCTGATGATTGGTGGGATCGATCGCAGCGGCCTTTTCGAGGCTCTCCGCGGCTTCACTGAACCGCTTCATCTGCGCGAGCTCGACCCCCGCATTCATCTCGTTCATCGATTCGACACGGGCGCGTGAACAATTACCGCCCATCAGGATTAGACCCACCAACACAACCCCGAACATGTAAGCTCGCATGCTTGCCTCCTACGCTTGGAAATTCACAAGCACTTCAATCCTACAGCATTTGTCGCGAAGCCAACAACTGTAAACACAGCTCTTTTTCAGCTGTTCTCGCCTTTTTGGCCAGTTTCAGACTAGCCCACCTGCCCTGAACGCGAGAGCAGGGCCTGGAAAGCAGGGATATCAGAGGGAAATCTCGCTTTTCGGTCTGCGACCCGGAGGTCACTGGCCCGCTGCGTCGAGCAGGAAGGGATAGTTGACGACCACCACGCCGCCCCCGTCAGGCGCCGGGAAGGTCCACCTGCGGACCGCGCGCACGATACAGCTCTCCACCGCCTCGTTCCGCAAGCTCGAGCTTGCGACCATCGCGGACTGCACCGAACCGGTCGGCGAAATGACGAAGCGCGTCGTCACACGTCCTTGGAGGTCGGGCCGCGCGTTGAGTTGCTGCTCGTAGCAGAACTTCACCTCGTTGATGTGGCGTCGCACCACGCGTCGGATGACTTCCTTCGAGAGCGAGCCTCGAACCTCTGCGCCGCCGCTGCGGACCTGTGGCACGCCCGCCGAGCGACCGCGGAAGCCGCCGACGCCGCGTCCATAGCCGCCCTCGCCTGCACCCCGGCCGCCACCGCGACCGATGGTGCCGAAGTTACCCATGCCGATGGTGCCCTGTCCGAGACCACCGCCGCCGCGACCGGTGCCGCGCAAGCCGAGGCCGCCGAAGCCGAAATTCTGACCAATGTCGTTGCCAGTCATCGCGCCCAAAGCACTGCTCGGGTCGTTGCCAAGCGCAAAGTCGGCGCCGTAGGGTGACGTGGGCGAGTTGAACGACCCCTGCATCGAAGCGAGCGTCCCGATGATACCCGCGGTCCGTGCCTCTTCCTCGGCCTGCTCGCGCGCCATGACCGGGTCGGGATTGTCCTCCGGCCCCTGGATGCCGTACTTGTTCTTGGTCTTCTCTGAGCTCTCGTCGCCCATCTGACCTTGCTCGCCCTCGTGGGCCTTGCCCGTGCCGCCGCCCGACGAATCGACGCCGTTCAGCCACTCGGGCTCCGGCTCTTCGAGCTCTTCCGGCTCCATCAGGAACTGAATCAAGCGCGAGTCGGTCGCCAGCAAGTCCGAGGAAAGGCCCCGCGGCCGCGGCGGCTGGAAATAGAACATCGTCAGCACGAGGCTCGCGAAGAGCGCCGCACCCGCGACGTAGATCATAGGACGAACGTCCATTTTCGCGTGACCCGCAACCTTCTTGCCGGCCTTCACGTCTTTGATGATGAAGGTGAAGTCGCGGTGCTTCATGCGAACCGAGCCACCCTCAGGCACCGGGAACTCCAATGCGCCGGCAACGGTCGAGCTCTGTCGGAAATCGCCTTGGCCACGCATCAAGTCGAAGGAGCGGGTCTGATCCCCAATCGTGGCTTCGCCCTTTGCGCCCTCTGGAACGATGGCCGTGACACCGGCCCCCTCGGCGATACACAGCGGCATGCGGTCTTTGCCAATGGCATCGTGTCCGAGGATATAGTCCACGTCTTCGCCGTCTGGCTCGCCGACGTAATAGTCACGGGGCGGCGTCAGGTAGTCGACGTTGAGAACGTTGCGGTCGCCCCAAAGCACGGACACCTCAATCGCACGCTCGTTGGTCTCGATCTCGTGTGACGGAACCGCGGGCGCGGTGGCGATGAGGCCGTATTGTCCCCCGTCTTCCTCGGTGGTGTTCGCGAACGGCGTGCGAGACATCCGCTTGGCGCCCACCTCGAACGGATTGAACTTGGGTCCCGACTCGTCTTCCTTTTCAACGGCCTTGGGCTCTGCCTTGGCCCGCGGCTCGGACTCTTCGTCGAGCATCGCGCTCATTGCGCTTTCATCTACGACGGGAGTTGCCCGCTCGGCACCTGCCGCCATCGCGACCGGCGGACTCGAGGCAACTGCCACTGTCCCCATGATGATGTCGATGTGCAGCCGCTTGTTGCCGACTTGCACCTGGTCCCCCGTTTGGAGCTTCCGCTTGTTGACTTTCTCGCCATTGACGAGCGTGCCCGACGCGGAACCGAGGTCGATGATGAACACCTCCCCCGGCGCAGTGACCTCGATGACCGCATGCATGCGGCTGACCTTGTCGTCATCGAGGCGAACATCGCTCGTCTGCAGACGACCGATTTTGATGATCTCTTGGCTCAGCGTTTCACTGCTGAGCAACTCGTCTCCGTCGTAGACAGAAAACGCGACCGACGTATTGTGGCTCGACTCACTCACCCGGATCCCCCATTACAAATCTTCCACAGATTTCAGCATCTCGGGAATAAAATGCTCTCGAATCTGAATCAGCGATGCTCGGCGCCCGCGGCGACGAACGATCAATTGCTCGCCATCGGGCCTGACCAGATCCCCCGTAACCAGGTCATCTTCGAAGTCGTAGGTCGTTTCCGAAGGCGGCGCGCCCTGCGCCTGGACGGCCGGGGCCCATAATGCAATGCCTGCAATTAGTGCAGCAAAAACGAGGGTTTGTGCGATAAACTTCGAAATTGCTTTTTCCATAATTCGTCCTTACCCCGCGACCTGCATGGCCTCGATCGAGATGTCGATGTTCTGCATGCGCCCTGGCCGACACTTCGCCGTGCCGCGACTCTTGCCCGACTTCTGTGAGCAACGATTGCTCACGTCTTGAACACTCGAACGGAATTCGGTTTGCTTGCCGGCTCGCTTCAGAAACTCGGTGAAGTAGCCCTTGGCGGTCTTCAGGTCAGCGACTGAGCCCGACATGTAGTCTTGATAGAGCACACCGAGGTTGAAGTACGCCTCGGGACGCCTGGCATCGAGTTGCTTGGCGCGCTCGTATTGTGCCTGCGCCTCCGAGAAACGCTCGAGGCCGCGAAGGGCGGTGCCGAGCCCGATGACTGCATCGTAACTGTTCGGCTCGAGCTCGACGGCACGAGCGAACGCCTTTCGGCCATCCTCGTAGCCACGGAAGGAGATCGTGACCTCGCCAAAGTTCATCTGGGCCTCGAAAAGGTCCGGATCGAGCGTGATAGCCTTCTGGAAGAATCGAAGCGCCGAGATCACGTCGCCCTTGTAGACCTTGATCAAGCCCCAGGTGTTGTAGATGGGCGCGTAGTCCGCATCTAACATCTGCGCCTGCCGGCAAACGACCTCCGCGAGATCGAGCTCGGCCGGCTTGCCTTTGCGTCCGCGGTCATAGTGAAGGAGCGCCATTTGGTTGAAGGCCGACAAGTAGTCGGACTCGATGGCCAGCGCGCGACGAAGGTTCTTGAGCGCCTCCTCGTTTTGGCCCTGGGCCCGCTGCACGATCGCCAAGTTGGTGTACCCCGAGGTGCATTGGGGATCGTCCTTGATCGATTGCTCGAACGTGGATTTCGCCTGTGCGGTGCGCCCGCTCCCGAGGTCGCGGAGGCCGAGGGCCACGCGCGCCTTGCAGAACTTGGAGTCGACCTTGAGCGCCTCTTCGTAGTGCTTGTAGGCGCCGCCATCGCCGCACCGTGACAGGGCGAGTCCCGCCATATAGTGCGCCTCTGCGAAGCCTCCGCCTTGTGCGTCGGCGGCGCGCTCGAAGGACTTCTCCGACGAGCTGCACTTGGCCGAAGTCCAGCCGTTCTTTTCGTTGCTCTCGAACTCGGCCAAAGCCGACTCCCACTTGCCGTGCGCCTTCTTGCTGACGGCGTTGCCGTCAGCAGTGGTGATCGCTTCGCCTCCAGCCGTGCGGGCAACGTCGGCGGACGGAGTGGTTCCCTTTTTCGAGCTCGTGCTCTCTCCACCGCAGCCCACGACGAGCGCGATGGCAATGAACGCTACCTTGTGGTTTCGCATCACGGCTCCTCCCTCTTGGCAACCGCATCTTTTGTATTCAGTCTCTGCTGGTTGATCGCGTCGAGATCGACCACGCCGGGCTCACCCACCGTGGCTTTGACGTAGTTCGGCTCACCTCGAAGCTCGGCCGCAACCGGATATTTCGTCGGATTGAGCCCGTTGAGCTCCTGCTCGCACGAGCGCGACCACTTGTTGAACCAGCGGACCTGAGTCGCTGTCTTGAGACAGAACTCGAACTTGTCGATGGCCTGACGCTGAAGCGGCTCAGACACATCATCCAAGGCTCCGACGTAGATATCGTACAGCCCCGGGTCCTTTTCGATCTCCCGCGGAATCGGTGCGTCGCGGAACTCGTCCACGAAGCTCCGATACATCTCGCCGGTCCGAGAAGCCGCCGCGATCTGCCAAGGCGCCGACTTCATCTGAACGCCGTCGGCGTTGACGGTCATCTTGGCGACCTTCGCGTAGTCGGCTTCGGCCGCCCGAAGCACGGTCTGCTTGCGCTTGACCCACTTCTTGAACTCCGTGTCCGACCACTTCTTCACGCGAGCCATGCTCTTGCCCCCGCGATACTGCGGGAAGGCGACCTTCTGGAACTCAGCGAACTTGTACTCCGATAGATAGAACTGCGATTCCGCCGCACTGTCGAGCGCTTGGCGAATGAACAGAACCTTGTTCTCCTTCGAGGTGTTGTTGAGCGCCCGGATTCGTTTCGGCGCGCCCGACGTCCAGCCCCTGACCGCGGCCTGGAAGTGCTTCCTGGCCTCGCTCTTCTTGTTGAGCTCCCAGAACGCTCGCCCGATGGCGGTGTTCGCCTGGATCACCTGATGCGGCATGCCGACCTTGCCGTACTTCTTCAGGTAGTCGCGATAGTGCGAGATGACCTCGAACCAGCGCTTCTGCCGCTCGTAGATCGAGCCGATCGAGAACATGACCTGCGAGGTCTGGCGCGGAAGCTTTCGCCTGTAGTTGCGTGCGAATAGGTCCGCGTCCTCCATGGCGGTCTTGTCGTCCCCGAGACCGATGCGGAAGAAGGTGGCCTGCTCCAGACCCTCGATGGCGTTCGGGCAGGTGTCGTTCTCCTTGTCTTCGGCAGTGCAGCGCGTGCCGTCCTCGCCGGGGAACTTCCGCGCGAACTGCTCGTAGTACTTGGCCGCTTGCTCGTAGTACGCCAGCGCCTGGAAGTTCTGGCCAATGAGGTACACGGCCTTCTTGGAGAGCTTGCTCTCCGGGTAGCGCTCGATCAGCACGGTGCGCACCTGAATGGCTCGACCGAGCAAATGCGCAGCCTCGAAGTTGATCGCCGCGTTGTAGAGCATCTCGTCCATCTCGCCGCATTCCTCGTGGCGGCGGAAGATGCGCACGTACGTCGCAGCAGCTTTCTTGAACTCCTTGGTCTTCTGGTAGATTTCCGCTTCCTTGCGGCGGACCTGGCACTGCAAGGTGCTCAGCGTCCCGCAAAGGTCCGGATGCTCGTCGGCAAGTTGCTCGGTGCCACAGAACGACGCGCTCATCGGATCGATCGCTGCGCTCAACTCCTGAACACAGGCGACGCGCGGTTGCGCGACTTGCGTGCCCAGCACGTTCAGGCAGTCGAGGTAGAGGTTTGCCGCGTACTCGGAGAGCTCGCTGTCCTTGTGGTTGAACGCGATGTCGCGGAACAGCACCGCGGCTTCTTCGAAGCGATTGGCCTCATAGTAGATGCGGGCGCGGCGATACTTGATGGTCGCAAGGTCTTCCGCCTTATCGACGTAACATACGTAGCGATTGAACG
This sequence comes from Myxococcales bacterium, assembly GCA_020351445.1. Lineage (GTDB taxonomy): Bacteria > Myxococcota_A > Polyangia > Polyangiales > Houyiibacteriaceae > SG8-38. Next base: position 1,218,185 of record CP070713.1, on the reverse strand, counting down.
CCTCGAGCATGCCTTCCTGGAGCGGCGTGAGCTTCTTCTGCGCGAACTTGTTCTGCGTGGCTTTCGCGTTCTTCAGCGCCTTCTGGTCGCTCTTGCTGATGAACTTCGTCTTGGTCTCGCGCGGCACGTACTGCTGCTGATACAGGTTGTTGTAGCAAAGCACCGCGGCGTACGCGGCGTCGCTCGTGAAGTCGCCCTGCGGGTTCAGCTCGACGACGTGGTCGAACGCGGGCCCGCACTGACCCCACTCCTCCATCTTCCACAGCAGCTCGGCGTAGAAGTACGAAAGCTTGTACTTGGTCGGCCAGTCGCGCTTGTCGATGTTCGTGAACTCCATCTGCTCCATGTCGGGAAACTCTTTGAGCAGCGTCCGGTAGAGCACTGCGGCCTGCGACATGGTCTTCTTGTTCTTGGTGCCGGGAGCCGAGTCGGTGCCGACAGCCTCGCGGTGCCAGGATGTTCCGAGCCAGAGCATCGTGGTCGCGGTCTCCACCTTGCATTGCTCGACTTTGGCCGGGGACTTTCCGCCCTTCTTGAACGTTCGGTAGATGTCGACCAACCGCTTGAGCTCGACGATTTGCTCCTGCTTGGGCCGCGACGAAATCACCGCATTGGTGACCTTGGTCTGCCAATCGCAAAGCGCGTTGCTGCGCGGGGCGTCCGCCATGAGCTTGTGGTAGACGGTGATCGCCTCGGGCCACTGGCCGGTGTCGTAGTAGAGCTCAGCGAGGTTCTCGAGCATCTCGTGCGCTTCGGCGTCGTTTTTCGCGTACCGCCGGAAGAACTCGAGGGCCTTACCCGGGGAGCCGTACCGAGAGTACGGCAGCACCAGCTCCTTGCGCGCCTGACGGGCCAAGTTCTTGGCGTCGTTGGCGTACTTGTTCTTGCGGGCAAACTCGAGGATGTCGACGAAGCCCTGTAACGATTGTCGGTAGCGCTCGCGGTTGTATTCGACCCAGGCGATCTTGTAGAGCGCGTAGCCGTAGACTGAGTTTCGCTTCGGCGGGAACTCGAGCACCTTGCGGTAGAACTTCGCTGCTGCATCCATGTCGCTGTCGTTGAAGTAGTACTCCGCAAACGACAGATAGGCGTTCGGTACGAAGCGGCTCCGCGGATAGTCCTTGATCAGCCGACGGTATACCGAGCGCGCCTTGTCGAACTGATCGAGCTCCTGGAGCGCAAACGCCAACGAGAACAAGACCTCGTCCATCCGCTTGAAGTTTGGATGGTCGCGAACGAGGGTTGCGTAGGTCCGAATGCTGTCCGCGCGGATCTTGTCCAGGTCGGCTTCGGCTGCCTTCTGGCCGTCACGCGCCTTCTTGCAAAGCGCTTTGTTTTTGTCCCGAACGCAGGCCTCGTAGATCGGGTCATCGAACGACCGAACCTTGGCGTTCTTGGCGATCTGCATCTCGAATTGCGTCTCGGCGAGTCGCAACAGGACCTCGGGCCGGCGCGGGTCATCGTCGGCGCTGTTCTTGACGAGCCGTTGAAGGATGGCGATCTCCCGCTCGAGCAGGTTCTCGGCCCTGGCGCGGGTCTGCTCCCGACCGAGCCGCGTGCTCATGTCGATCTGGAGCGACGGGCCGGTCGGCCCTTGCTTCGCGCTCTTCTTCGGCTGCGCGGCCTTCATGCGCGAGACAGGCGCGTTGCCTCCCTCTTTGGCCACTTCCTTCCGTGCTCCGGCAGGACACGCGGCGATCGCTCGCTCCGTACTCTGCGGAATGCACATCGGGGCGGTGCTCATCGGCGCTTGCTCCGCCGCGGCCTCGCCCCCCATCACCACCGCGAGCAACCCGCAAAGGAGGCTCGCTGCGTACTTTGATTTCATTAGCGCGTGCATAGGTTTGTCACCTGTTGTCGATAGAACCCGAGCTCGTCTCGCCACCACTCCCCATTGAACGGCCAAAGCTGATGTTCCTCGTCCACATTGACGTCGCCACCCCTTGATTGCTTGGCGAGCGACATTTGTTGTTGGAGCTCCTGATCGATCTGACCGCGACGGAAGGTCGCGATCTCCAGCTCCACCGTGTCGACCTGATTGCTGAGATCCTGAAGCTCGCGAATCAGCCGCTGGTAGCGGCCGCGCGCTAGATCGCCAGCCTGGTCCACGGCAAACGCTCTTGCGAGCGCAACATCTTCGAGAATCTTCCCGCCGATGGGCGAGCCTTGGAACTTCTCATCGGACTTGCCGAGCCGCGCTTCTTCTTTGTCGAGGATCGCGACGTACTCGAGATGCTGAAGCACCGTGCGATCGCTCAACGCGGTCGACACGACCGGACGAACGCGAGGCGAAAGGTCTGCCTGGTCGTTTCGGACCTTCTTCAAGAACTCGAAGAAGTCGGCGTTGTCTTGGTGCTTTTGGAGCACGGCGTCGAGCTCCCTCTTGACCGGGTCGTAGCGGTCGTGGAACTGCGCAACCGTAGCTTCGGCGTTGTCGACCTGGCAGTTCACGAAAAAGGTCACGGCTTTGAGCACGAGCGCTTCCGGATAGAATGACTCCTCGAAGTACGGCGAGTACAGCGTATGCACGTTACCGAGCGCGCGGGAATACTCGTCGGCGAGGAAAAACGCCCAGGACGACTCGAATAGGGAATCGAGCCAGTACTCACTCGACTGCTCGACCTTCGTCCACGACTCGACTGACTGGCCGAGCAGGGTGCCATCGATTTGGCCGCCCTGATTCGCGGCGGTGTAGTAGACGCGAGCGAGAGAAATCCATGCGAGGTTGGCCATGCGGTCCTCGTCGACGCCGTCGACGTCACCCGCGTCGATCGCCTCGAGAATCGAACGGAAGGACGCGATGGCCGGGCGGGCCTTGCGCATGCGGATGAATGAAATGCCTTCGAAGAACTTCGCATAGGTGTACTGCGCGGAGCTCGGGTGCACCTCCTGGAAGACGTCGATGGCCTGACGGAACGACGCTTGCGCGTAGAGATGCCGTCCCATCAAGTACAGGAGCTGGTTGTAGAGTCCCGGGGCCTTGTCCTTGAACTCCTCGAGTGCGCCGATGCCGTACCGGCCAACCTTCTCGATGATCCCGGATGACTCCGGAAGCTTCGACGCCAACAGCCCGAGCCACTCGAGCGTCTCACTGAAATACAGATGCCCCGGCCCTTGGGCGCTGATGTCGTCGAACACCGTGAGCGCCGACTGGTAGTAGCCCATCCGGTAGAGCGTCTGACCCAGCATGAACTGGGCGCGTTGACGATTGCCTCGGCCGTCTTTCGACTTGCCGGCTGACACGCGCTCGAAACCCATCGCCGCAGCCTCGTACCTCTTGCTCTCGAAAGCGCTCTGCGCTTCGGCAAGACGCTTCGACGGTTTGCCGAGCTTCACGGGTGCGCGGCTCTGGCCGGTCTCCTCGAGACCGAAGCTCATGTCCTGTGCGCTGGCCGACATCGACACGGCCAGTCCGCAGATCAACACAGGCACCGCCCAAAAGCGGATCCACTTCATAAAGCGCTCCTTGTCGCGGAACCTTGGTTTTCCAAGTTCCCCCCTGACCCCCAAAATTCGAACGAAACCAGCCCCTTCCGGCCCGCTCGGGTACCATCATAGAAAGCCGCCAAAGGGGTCGTCAAGGTATAGCGCCATTGAGCTTTTGATGGGCTGACTGCAATTGATACTGGAAACGTGCTCATCGACCTGCCAAATTCGGTCTGAGGCGTGGGGCATGCCCTACGTCTCCCCTTTCTGACCCCGGGCGGCAGGGGAAGTTTGGGTCCGATCTCTTATTGCCGTTATGCTGTGGATGACCGGGGGGTTCTTAGGGGGGCATGATGCGAAGAAAATTGCTTGAATTGATGGGGTTCGTGGCGATCTCGCTGCTTTGGCTGGCCGGGTCGGGCTGCTCGAATAGCGCCGTAGGCGACCCATGCGTGCCAGAAGACGTGCCGGCGGGGGGCTTCTTGGCGTCGGAGACCTATCTCGAGAAGAGCTCGGTGCAGTGCACAACTCGCGTGTGCCTCGTCCGAGAGCTTCAAGGTGACCCGAGGAACCTTCAAGAAGACGGCTGCCCGCGGGGCGACGACGCAACCTGCGTCTCGGCGATCGAGGTGGAAGAAAAGGTCTACTGCTCCTGCCGATGCGGAGCTCCCGCAGGAAGCGGGGTTCCAACCTGCGACTGCCCGAGCGGCTTTTTCTGCGACGAGGTCCTCGAAACTGGTGGCGATGGAATCCGCGGAAGCTACTGCGTCCGCGACCCGATCGCCGAAGCTCAGTAAACGAAACGTCGCCCGCCGCGGCGAAGAGCTCGTCGCGTCGTTGTTGGAGGAGCGCGGTTTCACGATCTGCGGACGCAACGTGCGCGTCGGCCGATTG
>CP070713.1:1208776-1213765 GCA_020351445.1 Myxococcales bacterium | reverse complement strand
GCTGATGTCCGCCGCAAATACCTTCCAGCCGTTCATCACGAGGCGCTCAACGGTCGCATGGCCGAGGCCTCCTCCTGCACCGGTAATGAGCGCAATCTTTTTGGTCATACGTTCCCTGTGAACTCCGTGGGCGTCATACCTGTCCATCGTCGAAATGCGCGCTTGAATGGGCGCACGTCCGAAAAACCGATCTTGCGAGCCCTTTCTCGAACCGACAAGCCGTCGCCCAAGGCTCCGAATGCCAATGAGCGCCGCGCATCTTCGACGACGTCACATGCGCCGCTTGCTTTGAGGTCTTCTCGAACGCGATGGGGCACGGCAGGCGACTCTAGCGGGCTTCCTCGAAGTCTTGCAAGCACTACACCGGCGTCTTGTTTCAGCGCGTCGATCCACTTAGACCGAACGCTGGCACGGTCCCGTACTTCGGAATTCCGCAATTGACGTTGGGAATTGCGGATGACAATCATAGGGTCATGACAGAACATTGGCCGTCCCTCACGACAGGACGCTTTCCTAGGGGCTGGTTTGTCATCGGGTTTAGCGAAGAGCTCGAGAGCGGTCAGGTCCGTCCCGCCCGGTATTTCGATATAGACCTCGCGATTTGGCGGACGAGCGCCGGAGAGCCACGGGTGTTCGACGCGTTTTGTCCGCATCTCGGCGCGCACCTCGGCCATGGCGGCCAAGTCGAAGGGGACTCGATTCGCTGTCCGTTTCACGCCTGGGGGTTCGACTCCACCGGCAAGTGCACCGACATTCCGTACGCGAAACGCGTTCCGCCCAAGGCGCAGGTTCGGAGCTGGCCGACGCTCGAGCGTAACGGCATGGTGATGCTCTGGCATGACCCAGCTGGCGGTCAGCCCGAGGACTATGTTCCAATCATGGACGAGTTCGGCGCCGAGGGCTGGACGCCCTGGGTGCATCGAATGGCCCAGATCAAGACCCATCCTCGTGAGGTCGTCGAGAACGTCGCCGACATCGCTCACTTTGGCCCGATTCACGGAAACGAAGTTCTCAGCTTCGACGCAAAGTTCGAAGGTCCGACGGCCACTCAAAGCACGCGCACAACGGCTTACGACAAAAAAGGTCGACTCACCAAGCAACGCACGGTAGCGACCTACTACGGCCCGGGGATTCAGTTCAGCAAGATGGACGGGGAATTCAACACCATCATCCTCAACGCGCACATCCCGATCGATGAAAACAATCTCGAGCTTCGAATGGGGCTGCTGGTGCAAGGCATCGACTACGACACGAGGCTCGGCCGCACGCTTGGTGAGATGTGGATCGACGCGCTTCACACCGGGTATTTTCAAGATGTCGCGATCTGGGAGCACAAGCAGTGGCAGGATGAGCCGATGCTTTGCGATGGCGATGGGCCGATCGCCGATCTGCGGCGTTGGTATGCGCAGTTCTATGAAGACATAGCCTGCTAGCGCGGACCGCGTGCAGGATTCCTCATCTGTCCCATACTGCCGACTCCGAGAACTGAATACGGAACGCGTGAAACCCTCATGACCAAGATGAATAAGCTCGACCCGGTTACCCTGGACTTCTTCGACACCGCGCCTCTTCGTGTCCGCTGTACGATGGTGGCCAAATGCACGCCTGAGGTGCTCTTCGAGACGCTGCGCGGAGATACGGTCTGGACCGAGTGGGCAGGCGTCATTCAGGGCGTGGAGTGGACCTCCGAAAAGCCCTACGCCAAGAACGCCACGCGCGACGTCTCGCTCGTTGGCGGCATGCTGGTCAAGGAAGTTTTCTTCCATTGGGAAGAAAACGAGCGCGTCGCGTTCTACGTCACGGACTCCACGATTCCGAACCTTTCCAAGTTTGCCGAAGACTACATCGTCGAGGGCGTCGGGCCGAACGAAACGCGCCTGATCTGGACGGTGGCGATCGAGAACATGGGGTTCATGCGTTACCTCAACCCGGTCACCGGGCCTGTGCTCAAGCTCGTGTTTCGGGGCTGGTTCAAGAAATACAAGAAGATCCTCGAAGCTCGCGCTGCACAACCTGCGCCGCAGCCCACGGCGGCCGTGCAACCGCGGGCCTAGAAGCCAGCGCGTCGTCAGGGAGAGCTCATAGGTGACAGACATCAGCAAGGAACCGCTCACGCTGCCGAGCGTGGAGAACACCATACAGGTCCGCTTTTCGGACACCGATGCGATGGGACACATCAGCTCCGGTTCTTACGCGGCGTTTGCCGAAGTGGGACGCGCGGCATTTTTCACCAAAGTTCCAGAGCCCCAATCCGAAATCCCCTGGTTCGTGCTCGTGCACCTCGGGATGGACTTCGTTTCCGAGGCGCGCTTCGGCCAAACGTTCACCCTATCGACCCGGGTTGCGAAGATGAGCGAAAGGACGATCACCTTCGAGCAGATCGTGCACGCCGACGACAAGGTCGCCTGCAAGCTGGAGGTCGTTCTCGTGGCGTTCGATGCCAAGACACGGAAAGCAATTCCGGTCCCGGCGCACTGGCGCATCGACGAGATGGGGTCCAAATTCGTTTGATTGTCCGCACCAAATGGAGCCGAAATGACCGACGGAACTGAAGAAGAAGTCCTTTTGCCATCTGCGAACCCGCTCGAGCTGCCACAGTCGCAGTTGCACCCCGCGTTCGTGAATCCAAATGCGGACGGTTTGCCCTGGGTAGAGATCGGGATGGACATCATGTTCAAGTACCTGAGCGTCAACGAGAGCACGGGGGCGTACACTCTGCTGACGAAGTACCCGCCCGGTACCCAGATCCCCACGCACAGGCACAGCGGCACCGTGTTCGCGTACACGGTTCAGGGGAAATGGACCTACCTAGAGGACGACTTCGTTGCGACCGCTGGTTGCGTGATCTGCGAGATGCCCAACTCGAATCACACGCTCAAGGTGTTCGATGACAGCCCGGAGGAGATGATCCTTCTCACGCATCAGACTGGAGACCTGATCACGTTCGATGAAGAGGGCGAGATCATGGCGATCGACGATGCGCAAACGCATCTCGCACAGTATCTCATGTTCGCAAAGTACCAGGATCTCCACGTCGATGAGTCGCTGATCGCGCGTTATTGAACGCCCCGCTCAGCGCTTGAACATGCGCTCGAAAATCCGCTCGCGGAGCGAATCCGGAAGTACCCGCCGCATAACCGGCAGAACCCAAAGCTTGGGCCCGATCACGTAGTTCACCTTCATTTGTTTGGCGCAGATGACATTCCGGTAGACGTGGTCCGCGAACTTTTCGGACGTCCAGAGCGGGACGTTCTCTTGGATGGCGTCACCGGGGTATTTGAAATGAGCTTTGTATTGCGAAAGTAGCTCGTCAGGAAACGACGCCCACAGCTCGGCTCGCTGGTGCTCGGTGAGGTCCATCATCGGCGTATGTACGCCACCGGGTTCCACGCAGGTCGCCTGAATACCAAAGGGCTTCATTTCCGCGCGGAGCGCTCGGGTGACCCGCTGCAGCGCGGCCTTGGTCACCGGGTACGAGCATCCCATCGGAATCGTGAGGTATTGCGACGCTGATCCAACATTGATGACCCGGCCGTCCTGGCTTCGGCGAATCAAGGGGAGGGCGGCCTGGGTGACGCGAATCGGTCCCCAGAGATTGATCTCGAACAAGTCCTTGAATCGATCGATGTCGACGTTCTCCACGCCACCACCCGCGCCTCCCGTGCTCGCTGCGTTGTTGACCAACAAGTCGAGCGAGCCTTCGCCGATGGCCTGGGCGATCTCCTGGAATGCAGATGTGACGCTCGCGTCGTCGGTGATGTTGCATTGCACCGCGCGCACGCGGTCACTGCATGCAGCAAGGAGCGCATCGGGAGGTTGGCGGTTGTAGCCGGCAAGGCATTGCCAACCTTCACGGTCGAGTCGCTCGACGAGCGCCCTTCCAATGCCGGTCGCGGCGCCCGTGACGAAGCAAGTTCGAGCGCCCACGGCTCAGTTCACCCCGCGCGCCTGATCGCCCCAGAATTGCTTTCGGAGCGCCTTCTTGTCGGGTTTACCCAGAGCGGAGAGGGGGATCGACCCGACGAAGTCCACGGACTTGGGCGACTGCACCGAGCCCTTGGCGTCCTTGACCGCGGCCTGAAGCTCGGCAGCAAGAGCCTCGCTGCCCTCGTGCCCCGGCCGCAAAATGACTACCGCCTTGACCGCTTCGCCCCAGCGCTCGTCGGGCACGCCGATGACAGCAACTTGCGCGACTGCGGGATGGGCGGAGATCACGTCTTCGATCTCGCGCGGGAACACGTTGAACCCGCCCGTGACGATCATGTCCTTCTTGCGATCGACGATGTGCAGGAAGCCCTCACCGTCGAAACGGCCCACGTCGCCCGTGTGCAGCCAACCGCCAGCGAGTGCCTCGGCGGTCTGCTCCGGCAGTCCGTTGTAGCCCTCCATGACCAATGGGGCGCGAACGCAGATCTCGCCTGCTTCGCCGTCGGCAACCGGTTGGTTGTCGTCACCGAGCAGGGCTAGATGCACCCAGGGGCTCGGACGCCCGCAGGATGCAAAGCGCTCTGGCTTGGAGAGATCGTGTTCCTTCTTCTTGAGGTGCGTGAGAGCCATCGGCGCTTCGGACTGCCCAAAGCACTGGAAGAAAATCTGCCCCCATTTCTCGACGCCCTCCTTGAGGCGGGCCGGGCTCATTGGCGACGCGCCGTAAAAGAGGGTCTCGAGGCTCGAGAGGTCTGCCGTGGTCGCGCGAGGATGATCGAGCAGCGGGTAGATCATCACCGGCACTAGAAACGTCGATGTGATCTTGTGCTTTTCGATGGCGTCGAAGAAGAGATCCGGAGTGAACCCTTGCAAGGCAACGAACGCCCCGCCGCTTTGTAGGGTCGGGACCACGAATGCCGCGGCCGCATGCGAAAGGGGCGTCGCGATCAGGAAGCGAACTTCCTCAGGCCACTCCCACTCGGCCATTTGAACCATCGTCATATAAGCCGCCGAGCGGTAGGGCTGGCGTACACCTTTCGGCCGCCCGGTCGTTCCCCCGGT
>CP070713.1:1205799-1208676 GCA_020351445.1 Myxococcales bacterium | reverse complement strand
GCCGGCTTCGACGGATGCTTCACCTTCGAAGGGCCCCACGAGCCTTTCATGCCGCTCGTGTTGGCGGCCGAGCACTCGGGCCTGGAGATCGGCACGGGGCTCGCGATCGCGTTTGCTCGCACCCCGATGACGGTCGCCAACTTGGCCCGCGACCTTCAGCATTTCTCGAACGGTCGGTTCTGGCTCGGGCTGGGTTCGCAGATCAAGCCGCACATCGAGGCGCGCTACAGCATGCCATGGAGCAAACCGGTGACGCGCATGAAGGAGTTCGTCCAGGCGCTTCGGGCGATCCTGACGAGTTGGAGCACCAACGAAAAGCTCGATTTCCGCGGCGAGTTCTACACGCACACCCTGATGCCGCCGATCTTCAACCCCGGGCCACCCAACGGGGGCATGCCTCCGATCTATCTCGGAGGCGTGGGGCCGAAGATGACGGAGGCGGCCGGCGAGGTCGCGGACGGCATGCTGGTGCACCCATTCCACACCGAGCGCTCGCTTCGAGAGGTCATGATGCCCAATCTCGGAAAAGGGCTGGCCGCCTCCGAACGCCAGCTATCCGACTTCACGCTTTGCGCCCAGGTGCTCGTGGTGACGGGGAAGGATGAGGCCGGGTTCGAGAGCGCACGTATGATGACCCGGAATCAGATCGCCTTCTACGCGTCGACGCCTGCGTATCGCAGCGTGCTCGAGTCAGAGGGCCGCGGCGAGCTTCAGCCGGAGCTTCGTCGACTCACCAAAGAGGGTCGTTGGCATGAAATGGCGGGCCTGATCGACGACGAGCTCCTCAGCCGAATCGCTGCCGTGGGCACGCCGAACGAAATCGCCGACATTCTGGACGCACGCTACGGCTCCCTTGCCGGACGGCTCGCCTTTGCGTCGCCTTTCCCGATCCCGCAAGAGTGCGCGTCCGAAATCATCAGCGGCCTCAGAGGCCGCATGGAACCCACATGACGGCACCGAAGTGTATTCCGCTCGAAGCGATCTCGAATGAGGCTGTCGGCGGCAAAGCCGAAGGCCTGGTCCGCCTGTTGGGTTACGGGTTCGATGTCCCCTCGGGCTTTGTCGTCATGGGCGCACGCTCCGGGAATCTCCCGGACAACCTGGACGAGCACTATCGGCGCATCGGCGCTGGAAAAGTTGCAGTTCGGTCGTCAGCGATCGGGGAGGACTCGGGTGACGCTTCATTTGCAGGCCAATACGAGACGGTGCTGAATGTCGAGGGCACGGACGCGCTACGCGCAGCGATCGAGGCCTGCGTGCGTTCGGTGGACAATGCGCGCGCCCTCGCCTACCGCGACCAAAAGACCGGCAAGGGCGAAGTGCAGATGAACGTCGTCGTGCAGCAAATGGTCGACGCGCGCGCGGCGGGCGTATTGTTCACCGTGAACCCAGTCAACGCGCGGCGCGATCAAGTCGTCATCGACGCGGTCGCGGGTGTCGGGGAAGCGCTCGTCAGTGGACAGGCCACGCCGGACCATTGGCTCCTCACGAGAGATGGAACGGTGTTCGAGAGCGACATGCACGGCGATGAGCCGGTGCTGAGCAAGGCTGAGCTCACCCTCCTGCTCGACGGTGCGCTACGCGCGGAAGAACGCTACGGAGCGCCGCTCGACATGGAGTGGGCGATCGACCAGGATGGCGACCTCCAGTGGCTTCAAGCCCGTCCGATCACACAGCTTCCAGGCGATCCAAACGAGCTCGACACCGACCAGAATCCCAGCGACGTCTACACCTGGTGCAACATCGGAGAGATGATGCCCGGCGCAGTCACCCCGTTGACCTACTCGATCACCGGCCGGGGCATCGACATCGGCATGCAGCGCGCCTACCGGCACGTTGGCGTCAGAGTCCCCCCCGGAGACGGCATCCGGTACGTTGGGATGTTCTACGGCCACCTCTTCCTCAATCTCACGACCTTGTCGGAGATCGCAGCAGACGTTGCGGGGTCGACCAAAGCGCAGATGTGCATCGCACTGTGCGGCCGCGACGTCGACGAGGTAGCGGACCCGGAGCTTGCACCGATCCTCCGACGTGTGGTCAGCGGCGCGCGTTACTTTGGCACCCTGTTCGCTGCCGCAAAGCATCAGAAGGACCTCGATGCGCTCCTGGCCGGCCTGGATCTCCCGAAGCTCGGGACGGCCAAGCAGTTGTATCGAGCGATCGACGAGAACCTTCCGAAAGTCTGGAGGGCGTATGAGCTCCACTTGAACTCTTCCGCGTCATCTGGTGCGCTCAGCCCCATCTTGCTCGGGATCCTCGCCAAGGGACAAGAGCCGACCCAGCAGCACCACGCGCAGGTAGCGGAGATGCTCGCGGGCGCAAAGGACGTCGAGAGCGCCGACATTGCCGAGGGAATCGAGCGGGTGATCGAGCGACTGTTGGAGAACCCGGACGCCGAGGAAGAGTTTGTGTCCGCCGGTCCGGAGGCTGCGCTTGCTTGGCTCTGTTCGACAGACTCGGGGGGCGCTGGGGAGGAGTTCGGACGCTATCTGGATCGCCACGGGCACCGTGCCGTCCGAGAGCTCGAGTTGCGCCAGAAAGGATGGGCGGTCGATCCGATGCCTCTGATCACGTCGCTGCAGTCGGGCCTGCGCGCGCGCCTCCAGCACGGGGCACCGCATCGAGCCGAAGCCTCAGAGCGAGGCGCAGCCGAAGCGCACCCATTGCTGCGAAGACTCCTCCCACTCGCACACGCGGCGATTCGCAGCCGCGAGTACACGAAATCCGGCCTCGTCGCCGTGACAACCGAGTTCAAGCACGCGTACCGCACGCTTGGCTCACGCATGGCAGAGGAGGGCTTGCTGCCTGATCAAGACGCGGTCTTCTTCTTGACACATCAGGAGCTCGGGGAGCTGCTTCGGGGCCGGCGGGAGCTCG
>CP070713.1:1202762-1205699 GCA_020351445.1 Myxococcales bacterium | reverse complement strand
GGTGCCGAGCGGAACCGCCACGAACCACGCGACGAGCAATGCCGCGAGGGCGAGCACGATCGTGTAGGGCAATACCGCGCGCATCATCGACCACACCGAGCGATCGGGCTGCCGGAACGAGGTCCCCATGCTGCCATCGGCCATGTCACCGAGGAACGATACGTACTGCTCGCCCACGGGGCGGTCCAGGTTGAGCGCGCGGCGAAGCTCGGCTTTTTCTTCAGGGCCGGCTTGGTCGCCTAGGATCGCCTCCACGGGGTCCCCGGGAATCAGGCGCACCAAGAGGAACACGATCGTCACCAGGCCAACGACGGTCAGCAGCGCACGTAGGAGGCGGCCTGCCAGATACCGCAAGAGGCCCGGAGACATCACCCGGACCATACTACGCTCAATCGGTTGGTGCGTCGGTTTCCGTGCTGGATGCGGGCTACGTCCCCCCGTCGAGCCCCAGCTCGGAGGGGGCGTCAGGATCAACCCCGGGGGTCAGGGCCACGCAGATCTTGGCCGAGGCCTTGAAGCTATTGAGGTCGATGATGCGAGCCACCCGTTCGTTCTCCGGAAGATTCGGGTCGAATCCGCCGCTCATCGTGATCTGATCGGGAAACACGCACGAGTACTCGGCGCGGCAGTTTCCCGTGTTGTCGCAGGTCTTCATGCACCAGGTTTCCGCCGTGCGGCTTGGGATGAAGCGCCATTCGACGCACGCGCCCTCGGGACAGGTGTCGGGATCGCACGAAAAGACCGTGCAGTAGCCGCCCGGCTGGGCCAGGTCGCATTGGCGTTCACCTGTGACCGAGCAGTCGGTGGAGCTGCCGCAGCTGTCTCCGATGTGATTCTTGCACCCCGCCACGGCCACACCGGCAAGCAATAGGATAATCGCGCGTCCCATCGTCAGCGGCGGAGCATACGGGACCCATCGGGCGATCGCCAATCGGTCTGCGCCCACGCGAATGAGTGGTAGATTCCCTCCGTATTGCGACGGTTTTGGCTGGGGGCAGGGTTCGCGTGGCTTGCTTGCGTCGGGGCGCTGGCTGGGAATGGGCTCGAGCGTGTCGCGCCTTTGGTTCGCGCTGGGGATGCGCGCGCGGCGTTGGAGGAGATCGCACGTCTTCCCGAAAAGACCCGCCAGCAGGACGCCCTGCGCTACCTCGAGGGCCGCCTTCTGCTGAGTGTCGGCCGGCCCTGCGACGCGATGGACAAGCTTGCACGGACTCCTTCGACGCTTCCGGAGTCCCTGCGCGGCGACTCGATGCGCCGATGGGCGACCGCTGCCGCACAATGCGGACACTGCGCCGAAGCGCGGCCGGTGCTGTTAGGCGCGGCCTCGAGCGACGCCACCACGACCCGCCGCGACCGGGCCACCGCCGCCAGTTGCGCCGTTCAGTTGGGCGAGCTCGAAGTCGCCGCAGAGGAGCTCGACAGGCTCACACGGACAAAACACGGCATCGGCAATCGCGTTGCTTTGCTCTCGCTGCTTTCGGATGTGTATGTCGACCTCGATCGTCCCGATGACGCGCGTGACGCGGCGCTTCGAGCGTGGATTTCTGCCGTTCAACCGCACCAACAGAGTGCCGCTCGTCACTTGGAAGGGCGCGCAACCCCCGGCGTGTCGGATCGAATCTCGCGCGCGGAGGAGATGATGGCCGCGCGCCGCTTTGCCAAGGCGGTCCAGGAGCTCGAGGCGATCGACGTAAGAGAAGACGCCACGCTCGATGCCCGATGGCACCACGTTTACGGCATGGCTCTTTTTCGAATGCGCACCCGATATCTCGACGCTGCGCGAATTCTCTACCGGTCGGCGTCGTTGGGCGGCGAGCACCAAATCGAAGACGCTTTTCATTCAGCTCGCGCATTGTCGCGCGCGGATCGGGACGCGCGGGCGATCCGCGCGTATCGACGCTTTGCCCACCGGTATCCGCGCAGCAAGCGCGCTCCCGAGGCCCGCTTCCTCGCCGCCTGGTTGGAGATCCGGCTCGGCCGCACCAATGGCGAAAAGCAGATGGAGCGGCTGGTCCGGGGAAAGTCGCAAGTGCGGGGTCGATGGCGCCGCTCGGCGCTTTGGGAGCTCGGCTTCCGCGCGTTCGAGACGCGCCGCTATGGCCGAGCGGTGCGCTACCTCTCTCAGTACACTACGCTCGTCACCACCTCGATGGACGAAGCCCGAGGCTTCTACTGGCTTGGTCGCGCCTATCGACGGGGGCCCAAAGCGATCGCGGCGTATCGCAAAGCGATCGAGATCGAGCCGTTACACTGGTACGCGGTTCTCGCGGCAGCTCGCCTCGAGCGGCTCAAGGTGAAGCCGCCAGCCCCGTTTGAAAACGCAGCCTCTCCAGCCTCGGCCGAGGCTCCCGAAACCGATCTTCCCGTGCCGACGACCTTCGAGGCCTATCGGCAGCTGGGCCTGGACCTGGACGGAATCGCGTGGCTCAACGGGCATGAAAACGCACTCGTTGCGGACTACCCCAAAGCGCAGCGCATCCCGCTTCTCATCGAGCTCTATCGCGACGCAGGCGCCTATCGCGAGGCGCTGCTCGTCGCGCGCCGGCGGATGGCCTATCTGCGCAGCGATCCGGCGCAGAATCGTTGGTGGTGGGATGCCGCCTATCCGATGCCCTGGCGGTCGATCGTCGACGAACATCGCGGCGAGCTTCCGCGCGCATTGATCTATGCGACGATGCGTCAGGAGAGCGGTTTCCGTCCCGAGGTGGTCAGCAGGGCCGGCGCCGTCGGTTTGATGCAACTCATGCCGGAGCTAGCGACCAAGCTCGCCGGCAAACCGGTCACGCGCCACATGCTTCGTCGACCGGAAAACAACATCGCGCTCGGGCTCGAAGAGATGGCCGCGCTCGCCGCAGAGTTCGATGATGTCTATCCGCTGAGCATCGCCGCTTACAATGCCGGCAAGAGCCGAGTGAAGCGATGGCTCAAAGCAAATCG
>CP070713.1:1199049-1202662 GCA_020351445.1 Myxococcales bacterium | reverse complement strand
ATCGCCGCGATCGCGTCCAGAACATCGCTTGCGTTGATGCCGTAGCGGGCGATTCGGTCACGGTCGATCTGCACCCGAAGCACCGGAAGGCCCGCGACCTGTTCGGCCTTGACATCTGCGGCGCCCGGCACCGCGCCGAGGATCTGCACGAGGTCGTCCCCCGCCTTCTTCAGCGCCTGCAAGTCCTCGCCGTAAACGCTGACCGCAACGTCGGAACGCACACCGCTGATCAGCTCGTTCATCCGCATCTCGATCGGTTGCGAAAATGAAAAGCGTTGGCCCGGTACCTCGTCGCGGAGTGTTTGCTCAATGGCCTCGATCAGCTCGTCTTTCGTCTCCACCGCGGTCCACTTTGAGACGGGCGTGAGCATGATGATGACATCGGAAAGCTCGACTCCCATCGGGTCTGTAGCCACTTCCGGCCGCCCGGTTTTCGACACGATAGTCTCGATCTCATCGGGAAACCGCTCACGAAGAACTCGCTCGACTCGGGTGGTGGCTTTCACCGACTCCTCGAGCGAGACCGACGGAAGCCGGATCGCGTGCATGGCGATGGCCCCTTCTTCGAGCGTAGGGACGAACTCCGCACCGAGAAAGGGCAGCGCGGTCAGGGACAGGGCGAAGATCCCGGCCGCCAGGGCGAGGGTTCGCTTCGGCCGAGCAAGCGAGCGTTCTAGCAGTGGCTCGTACCGTGCTCGAATCTTGCGAAGCAGCCACGTCTCGTGCTCCACGACCCCTTTGCGAAAGACGAAAGTGCAAAGCGCAGGCACCCATGTCAGAGCCAGAACGAGCGAGGCCGCCAGCGCAAACACGACCGTGAGAGCCATCGGCGTAAACATTTTTCCCTCCACGCCGCGCAGAGAGAGGACGGGAATGTAGACGAGGATGATGATCACGACCGCGAAGGCGACGGGCCTGCCGACTTCGAGGGCCGCTTCGTGAACGGTCGACCTGAGCGCTTGGTCGCGAGGCCGCCGTTCGCTCAGCACCCGAACGACGTTTTCCACGATGACGACGGAGCCATCCACGATGAGGCCGAAGTCGATTGCGCCGAGGCTCATCAGGTTGCCTGATAAGCCGGCAGACCGCATCGCGATGAAGGCGCCCAACATGGACAACGGGATCACCGACGCCACGAGCAGACCACCTCGGACGTTGCCTAAGAGCAGGAGAAGCACCACCACCACCAGCACGCCACCCTCGATGAGGTTCGTTGCCACGGTGCGGATGGTGCGATCGACCAAGTCGGTACGGTCGTAGAATGTTTCCACGGTCACGCCCTCAGGAAGCGTTGGACGAATCGCTTCTAGCTTTGCTTGAACATCGCGTGATACCTCCCGCGCGTTGGCCCCCATCAGCATCATGGCGATTCCGATGACCGTTTCGCCTTCGCCTTCGTGGGTTGCCGCGCCCTGGCGCACCATTGGGGCCTTCACGACGGTTCCGAGGTCGTCGATCGTGATCGGGGTTCCCTCGTGGCGGTTGGCGACGACGATCCGGCCGATGTCATCGAGGTCGGCGATCAATCCTTCTCCTCGAATGAGCAGCTGCTCGCCCGCTTGTTGAACGTACGCGCCGCCGGCGTTGGCGTTGTTGCGCTCGATCGCTTTGAACACGTCGCCTAGTGGAATGTCGAGAGCCGTCAGGCGCGCAGGGTCGAGCTGCACTTCGTATGTCTTCAGCTCACCACCGAACGTGTTGACCTCGACCACGCCGGGAACCGAGCGGAGTTGGTACGCGATATACCAGTCCAAGACCGTCCGCAGCTCCATCGGCGTGTAGCACTCGTCGTCCTCGGCGTAGCCCCGTGGCGACGAAGTCGCTTTACGGGGACACATCGGTTCCCCTTCCACGGTGAACTGGTAGATCTCCCCAAGGCCCGTCGAAATGGGGCCCAGCGTCGGGTTCCCGTAGCCTTTGGGGATCGCTTGGCGCGCTTCAGCAAGCCGTTCGGCGACGAGTTGTCTGGCAAGATAGATGTCGGTTCCCTCTTCGAAGACGATCGTGACGGAGGACAGACCAAACTTGGAGAGGCTTCGGATTTCTTCGAGCCGAGGAAGGCCGCTCATCACGGTTTCGACCGGAAATGTGATGAACTTCTCGACTTCGAGGGGCCCGAGCGCCGGAGCCGTGGTGAGGACCTGAACCTGAACGTTGGTCACGTCTGGGACGGCGTCGATCGGTAGCTGTTGCGCTGACCGAAGGCCGATGGCTCCAATCAGCAATACGCCGAAGATGACGACCGCGCGGTTCCGAATCGAGAAATCGATGAGACGTTCGATCATGGCTCCCCTCAGTGCGCGTGGTCGCCTTCGGAGAGCCGGCCGCGCAAGAGCTCCGATTTCAAGGTGAAAGCGCCAGACACGACCACCTGGTCGCCTTCGGCCACGCCGTCGCGGACTTCCACTTTGCCGAGCGCGAGCGCTCCCAGCGTGACGAACGTTGGACGAAAAACGCCAGGCTCGCCGGTAGCCACAAACACCAGTGTCTGGCCTTCGACGCGTTGCACCGCGCTCTGCGGAATGACGAGAACCGGTTCCACGCCGTCGCCCTCCGGGCTCAGCGAGATTCTTCCGAACAGCCCGGGTCGAAGCGTTCCGTCCGGGTTATCGAGCTCGACCCGAATGTCGAGCGTGCGCGTGTGCGGGTCGAGTGTGTGACTCACGTAGCTGACCTCGCCCTGCCACGTCTTGCCGGGATAGGCCTGAAGGGAAACCACGGCCGGTGCTCCGATGCGGGCGGCAGCGACGTCTTGCTCGTAGACACGGCCCACCACCCACACCCTCGACAGATCCGAAACCATGAACAGGGAGCTGCCGTCGGAGACCACCTCGCCTGTGGTCGCGTGTCGTTCGATGACGATGCCGTCCAGTGGGCTTCGAATCACCGTCGTGCTTCCGGCCCCTTTTCGACCCCCGTACACGCGCAATCGTTCGTTCGCAGCCGCCAGATCCGACTCGGCGCTGCGCAGCGTGCCTTGGGCTTCGAGATAGGCTCGCTCCGAACCGATCCCTTCGCGCTTGAGCTCCTCTTGCCTGACGAAGTTGGCGCGGGCGACCTCGACCGCGGCGCGAGCGTTGGCCATGGAAGAGCGCGCCTCGCCGAGTGCCACGCTTCGCATCGTGGTCAATGCTTGATCGGCTTTTACGGAGTCGCCGAGAGAAACGTGGACTGCCGCGATCTGGCCGGACACCATGGGGGTGACGTGCGCCGTGCGGTCCGGATTGAGCTTGACCTCTGCGGGAACATCGACCCCGCCTACGAGCCGTTCGCGGCGAACGGGCTCGGTTCGAATTCCGCTGCGTTCGAGGCCGATTTCCGACACTCGGACCATCCCGCTAGGCTCCTGCCCGCTATGGTCACCACGGTCTTCGTGGGGCGGCGGCTGGTTGTCGCAGCCCATCAGCAGAGAGAGGGCGACCATCCATCGCAAGAGCAGATACCTATTCATCGTCGTGTCCTCCGGCGCTGTCTCCATGCTCGTGGTGTTCATCGGGCCAAACCTCGGTGCCGACTTCCGCTTCGAGCGCGGCGACATCGCGGTAATAGTCTTGGTGCGCCGTCAACGCGTCTTGCTGAATCCTCAGGAGGCGTTCCCGCGCGACCAACACTT
>CP070713.1:1195796-1198949 GCA_020351445.1 Myxococcales bacterium | reverse complement strand
CCGCCGCTGACCGGCGCCGACCCCGCGATTGGCACCGACAACTACACCTCGAACAAAGCGGAGTGCGAGCGGCTCTTGCAGGTGTCGAGCCTACCGTACGTCATCTTCCGGATCGGCGTCTCGGTCGGGGTCAAGGCCGCGGCCGGCGATCTTTCGCCCGACGTCTTTCGTACGCTGTTCGGCATCAACCCAGACACTCGGTTGGAATGGGTGCATCCAAAGGACGTCGCGCTGGCGCAAGTCCGAGCGATCGAAACCCCTGCAGCCCATGGCAAGATACTGATGATCGGTGGCGGCGAAGGTTGCCGCCTGACGTTCCGGGAGTTCTACGGGCAGATGTTCGACGCGACCGGCGTTGGGCGGTTTCCGCCCGAGGCCTACGGCACCGGCCTGTACTACTGCGACTGGCTCGACACGACGGAAAGCCAGGCGCTCTTGCACTATCAGCAGGTCCGATTCGACGGGTTCATCACGGCGCTGCGCCACGCTTCGCGTTTCACCCGATGGCTCGTAAAACTGCTCTCGCCACTCGTCCGGTGGTTCATGTTGCGGTATTCCGACGCCTGGCAGGCGCACAAGCGCCGCGTGTAGCGGGTTCAGGCGCGTTGGCTCGACACCGAGAGCACCTCGCCCGTCATGTACGAGCTGTAGTCGCTCGCCAAGAACACCATGACGTTCGAGATCTCCCAAGGCTCGGCGCCGCGGCCGAATGCTTCGCGCTTCTGGAGCTCCTCGAGCAAGCCAGCAGGGGTGACCTTTGCAAGGAAGGGGTGCATGGCGAGTGAGGGGGCGACGCAGTTGATGCGTACGTTTGCTTCAGCCGCTTCGATTGCCGCGCATCGAGTCAACGCCATCACGGCGGCCTTCGCGGCGGCGTAATGCGACTGCCCCTCTTGCGCACGCCAGCCCAGCACCGAGGCGTTGTTGACGATGGCGCCCTTGCCGCGCGGCATCATGTGCTTGAGTGCAGCGCGCGTGCAGCGAAAGCAACCGTTGAGAGTGACGTCGAGCACGACGTTCCATTGCTCATCGGTCATGTCGATGATCTTCGCATAGCCACCAAGCCCGGCGTTGTTCATCAACACGTCGAGATGCCCCATCTTTTCGATGGCAAACGCGAACATCGCCTGCACTTCGTCTTCTTTCGTGACGTTGCACAGAACCGTCTCAGGGCGCATCCCGGTTTCGGCTTCGATTTTGTCGGCAGCTTCGCCGAGGCGTCGCTCATGAATGTCGCTGATCACCAACCCCGCCGCGCCTTCTTCGGCGCACCGGACGGCGGTTGCGAATCCAATGCCCGTGCCTGCGGCGGCGGTGACGAGGACTGTCTTGCCTTCGAGCAGACTGTGCCCGCCGACGTACGTGGGTTTGTTGGTCATCGTGGCTCCTTCGGCAGTCCGAGTCCTCGTTCGCCGATGATGTTTCGTTGAATCTGGTTCGAGCCGGCGTAAATCGTGTCCGCTCGCGCAAAGAGATACCACTTTTGCATGGCCGTCAGCTCGTAGGGCGCAGCATCGAGGAGCTCGGCTTCCAGTCCAAGCAGGTCCATCGCCAGTTTGCCGAGATCGCGATGCCAGTTCGACCAATAGAGCTTGCTGATCAGCGCCTCGCGGTTGAGGTCGGCGCCCTCGTGCTCCAGCATGCGGAGGGCATTGACGCGCATGATCTTGAGGCCAATTCCGGCGTGTGCGATTCGCTGCCGAAACACCGGATCACTCGCTGCGCCCGTGCGCTTGGCCACAGCGACAACCTGCTCGAACTCTTTTTGGAACAGATACTGCTGCCCGAGCGTCGATGCCCCTCGCTCGAATGCGAGCGTGCCCATCGCCACCTTCCAGCCATTGTTGACGCCCCCAACCACGTGGTCCTTGTGGGCTTTGGCCCCGTCGAAGAAGACCTCCGCGAACTCGGCGCTTCCACCCATCTGTTTGATCGGGCGCACCTCGACGCCGTCCTGCTTCATCGGAACCAAGAGATAGCTGATGCCACGATGCTTCGGCGCCTCCGAGTCGGTGCGGCACAGGACGAAGCACCAGTCCGAATACTCCGCGCCCGAGGTCCAAATCTTCTGCCCTTCGATGATCCACTCTTCGCCGACCAGCGTTGCCTTCGTTTGGACGTTTGCAAGGTCGGAACCTGCGCCAGGCTCGGAGTACCCCTGGCACCAGATCTCGTCTCCCGAAACGATGGGCGGTAGGAAACGGTTCTGCTGCTCGGGTGACCCAAAGTGGATCAACGTTGGGCCGAGCAGCGTCTCGCCGATATGACCGACATTTCCTGGGCCGTTCGCCCGGACGTACTCCTCGTTGAAGACCGCTTCTTCTTTGATGCTGCAGCCTCGCCCCCCGAACTCCTTTGGCCAGCCGATGCAGTTCCACCCCGCCGCGCCCATCGCCTTGCCCCAGGCGATCCGTTCTTCGACATACGTGTCCTGATCGCCCGACGCTCCACGGCCTTGTAGATCTTTGAACGGACCGTTGAGCTGTTCCTGCAACCATGCGCGGGCCTCTTGGCGGAACGCCTCTTCTTCTTTCGTCAGCTGTAGTTCCATTACAAACCCATGCGCTGCGCGACTCGCTCGCGGTGAAAGGCAGGATCACCGAAGAGTGCCTCGGCGGCCTTGGCTCGCTTGAAGTACATGTGTGCGGGGTGCTCCCAGGTAAAACCGATTCCGCCGTGGATTTGGATGTTTTCCGAGGCACAGTGAAAGAAGGTGTCGGAGCAGAACGCCTTGGCGCTCGAGGCGGCTTCATCGATGCTGGCGTCACCCTGTGAAGCAAGCGCGCTCGCGTAGAAGGCAGCGGAGCGCGCCGACTCGACCATCATCAGCATGTCGGCGCACTTGTGCTTGATCGCCTGGAACGACCCGATTGGCCTGCCAAACTGCTTGCGCACCTTTGCGTATTCGACGGACATGTCGAGGCACATCTCGGCAGCGCCGACTTGCTCCGCTGCAAGTGCGATTCGCGCGAGGTCCAACGTGCGCTCGCATAGCTCCCAGCCTCGTCCCTCTTCGCCGAGGAGGGCGTCGGGTGAAACGGCCACGTCAGCCAGCTCGACTGAGGCCAAGCGTCGTGTTTGATCCATCGTCGGGAGCCAAGCGCGCTTCACGCCCGCCGCGTCGCCTGGCACCAAGAACAAGCTCACGCCGTT
>CP070713.1:1190186-1195696 GCA_020351445.1 Myxococcales bacterium | reverse complement strand
CTCCTATGGCTTCATCGACGGAAACGCTCCGGCCAGCGTCAATCCGAGCCTTTGGCGGCAGGCGCAGCTCAACAACATCCACGGCTTGTTCGAGGTCGCCAAGGGCGTGTATCAGCTCCGCGGTTACGACCTAGCCAACATGTCTCTCATCGAAGGACAGGCCGGCTGGATCATCGTCGATCCGCTCACTTCCAAAGAAACCGCGCAGGCTGCGCTGGCCTTCGCCCGCAAGCATCTCGGTGACAAGCCGGTGTCCGCCATCATCTTCACCCACAGCCACATCGATCACTTCGGTGGCGCGCTCGGGGTTCTTTCACCCGAGGAAGCGGAGGAACGGAAGGTGCCGATCATCGCCCCGGAGTTCTTCATGGACGAGGCGACCAGCGAAAACATCGTGGCCGGCACGACCATGGGGCGGCGCTCGCTCTACATGTTTGGGCTTCAATTGCCTCGAAGTGAACGCGGCCATGTCGGCTCCGGTCTCGGCAAGGGCCCCGCAGCCGGCACCTTCGGCATCCTTCCGACTACCGACACGATCAGCGAGACGCCGACCGAGCTGACGATCGACGGCGTGAAGTTCGTGTTTCAAAACGCCCCGGGCTCGGAGGCGCCAGCGGAGCTGACGTTCTACCTGCCTGATCTCAAGGCGTTTTGCGGCGCTGAGGTCGTCTCGCACAACATGCACAACCTCTACACCTTGCGTGGTGCGAAGGTCCGGGACGCGATCAAGTGGAGCGGCTACATCGACGAGATCATCGCCCTCTTCGGAGACGCAGAGGTCTATTTCGGAAGCCACCATTGGCCGATCTGGGGCAACGAACGCGTCACCGACTTCCTCGAAAAGCAGCGGGACACGTACAAATACATCAATGACCAGACGCTGCGGCTGGCGCTCCACGGCTACACGCCACGCGAAATCTCCGAACAGTTGGAGCTCCCCGAAGCGTTACGGACGTCGTTCCCGAATCGCGGCTACTACGGCACCCTCAAACACAACGCCAAAGCTGTGTACCAGCGTTACTTTGGCTGGTACGACGGCAATCCAGCCAATCTCGATCCGCTCCCACCCACTGAGGCAGGCGCCAAGTACGTGGAGCTCGCGGGCGGCGCCGCCAACGTCCTTCAGAGCGCGCAGGCCGCGTATGATAGCGGCGAGTACCGCTGGGCGGCGGAGGTTCTGAACCATCTGGTGTTCGCCGACCCCGACAACCAAGACGCTCGCGACTTGCTCGCGAAGACCTACGACCAGCTCGGCTACCAGGCCGAGTCCGGTCCGTGGCGCGACATTTATCTGACAGGCGCCTTCGAGCTCCGTCATGGTGGGCCCGATGAAGGCGTCGATATCGCGGCAGCCATCGACTTGATCACGCATGCCCCCTTGGAGCGCTTCCTCGATGCCATGGCTGCGCGTTTGAACGGCCCGAAGGCCGAAGGAAGGGTGATGATCGTGAACCTCGTTTTCACCGACCTCGGGGTCACCCACGTGCTCGAGCTCAAGAACTCGGTACTCCGGCACTACAAGCGCGACCCGCACCCCGATGCCAACGCGACCCTGAAGATCACACACGACATGTATCTTCGAATGGTGACAGGCCGAGTGGGCCTCAAGGACACACTGTTCAGCGATGACTTGAAGATCGAAGGGAGCCGCCTGGACCTGGTGGGCTTCTTCCGGCTGTTCGACAAGCCGGACGGGACGTTCAACATCGTCACCCCGTAAAGGCCTGGTTGGCAGTGAGGTGGCGGAGTGGACAAGGGCGGGGTCGGCCCTAGAGCAGAAGGCAACCCACCTTCAGGAGAAGCGCCATGAAGCAGTTACCCGAATCCCACGCCGACATCCTCGACAAGCCCGCGTTTGCTCACCTATCGACGCTCATGTCCGATGGTAGCCCGCAGGCGAGCGCGGTTTGGGTGGACACGGATGGGCCGTTGATCGTTGTCAACTCGGCAGAGGGCAGGCTCAAGGACCGCAACATCCGCCGGGACCCGAGGGTTGCGATCTCGGTCACCGATCCGGAGAACCCTTACCGCTCCCTCACGATCCGGGGCCGCGTTGCAAAAATCAGCAACGAAGGCGCTGACCAGCACATCGATCGCATGGCGAAAAAGTACATGGGCGTCGATGAGTATCCCTTCCGGCAACCCGGCGAGGTTCGAGTGCTCTACTACATCGAGCCGGAGCGGGTCGCCACGATGGGCTGACGCGCGACGCTCGACTACTTCCGGGGCAGCTCCGCCCAGAAGATCCCGCGAAAGTCGCCCGCAGCGTAGCCGGTTGCCTGATCCTCCGGGTACAGCTCGGTGAGCTTTGCGCTCAAGTCGGGTGCCAGCTCCGCGCCGTGACATGTCACGCAAAGCGGCTGAACGAAGATCGGCTCGACATATCCGACCGTGTTGTCGTCGATCAATACGACCCCGGGCTCTCTACGCTCTGGATCCGTTTCGTAGACCCGAAGGAATGACTGCATCCACAGCTTGGAGGCGTTGTTCGGATTGCGCAGCTTCTGGCTCGTGCGGCCGACCTTGATCCCCCCCGTGCTCGCGGCCTCGGCAAGCTTGGGAGCCTCGACGCGGCATGCGGAAATCGCTTGCGTTGGCCCCTCTTCCAACCCCTTGACGAGCGCCTCCTTGAGATTCTTCTTAAAAGGAAGCACGGCTTCTGCACCTGCCTCCTTCCATTTCGCCTCGTTGATCTTCGAGCGATCGCAGGCCGGCAGCAGAGCGAAGAGCGACAGAAGCAGAGCAACTCGCGACATGGTGTGTCCTTAGCGCCATGCGGGGGCTTCGATCAAGTCGCGGCTGGATTTGTGCTCGGCAAGGCTGCCTACGCTAAGGTGTTCCGATGCGGTTCGTGCATATCGCTCTCTTGCTTGCCATCGTGGGCTTGTCGCCCGTCGAAGCAAACGCCCATCTGGACTTGGTGTCGCCAACCTCGCGGTATGGGCCTGACGTCCTCAAAACCGGCCCTTGCGGGGTCGCCGGTGGCGAGCGGACCGAACACATCACCTATTACGAGCCCGGTCAGACGATCGAGGTGAGATGGGACGAGTACGTCGACCATCCCGCGCACTATCGGATCGCGTTCGACGACGACGGCGACGATGACTTCGCCGACCCGGCCACGATGACGGAGCTCTACTCGAACGACACGGTGCTGCTCGATGGGATCGCCGACGAGGGAGCGGGCCAGCGCGACTACGTGGCAACCGTGACCCTCCCCAACATCACTTGCGACAACTGCACGCTCCAGGTGATCCAGGTGATGTACGACAAGCCACCCTACATCACACCGGGGAACGACATCTACTATCAGTGCGCGGACTTGGTGCTGCGTGAGGGCGCTGGACCACCTGATCTCGACGCTGGCACTGATCCTGGCATTGGCACTGACGCCGCTGGCGGCTGCAATGTCGCGCGCGGGGTCGAGAATGTGTTCGGGATGATGCCGCTATTCCTGATCCTCGTTGCTCGCCGTCTTGCCCGTAGGCGTGGGTTCCTCGTATAGAGAGCCGCCTATGCGTATCGCTGACTTATACGCTGCCACGGAGGCGCCGGTTTTCTCGCTCGAGTTCTTCACGCCGAAGGACGAGGGGGGACGCAGGGCGTTGTTTCGTGCGATCGAACGCCTCAAGGCGATCCGGCCGGGCTTCGTCTCCGTCACGTGCGGCGCGGCTGGCACCACCCGCGAGCGTACGGCGGACCTGGCGATCGAAATCCAAGAGCGATTCGAGCTTACTACCATGGCGCACCTCGTGTGCACCGGCAGCACGCAGTCCGAGCTCGACGAGACGCTTCGCTACATGCAAGCACACGGAATCGACAACGTCCTCGCGCTTCGGGGCGATCCCCCAAAGGGCGCCACGAACTGGACGCCTGTCGAAGGCGGATTTCGCTACGCCAACGAGCTCACTGCGTTCGTCCGCGAGCGATTTTCGCTGTGTGTCGGCGGCGCTTGTTACCCCGAGAAGCACCACGAGGCGCCCAGCCTCGAGGCCGACATCCACAATCTCAAGCGCAAGGTCGACGCGGGTGCCGAATTCTTGGTCACCCAGCTGTTCTTCGACAACGACAAATATTGGAGCTTCGTGGACAAAGTCCGCGCAGAGGGCATCGACGTCCCGATCGTGCCAGGGATCATGCCCGTCCTGAACCTCGCCAACTTGCAGCGCATCGCATCGCTGTCCCGTGGAACCACGATCCCACCCCAGCTCGAAGCCGCGTTCCGCGAGGCGGGAGACAACGACGCAGCGGCCCTTTCGGCGGGCGTGAGCTTCGCCGCACAACAATGCCGCGCCCTACTCGCCAACGGCGCTCCCGGCATCCACTTCTACACCCTCAACCGCTCCAAAGCGACCCTCCAAACCATCACCCAACTCTAAAAAGGGGACAGTCCCCTTTTTGAAAGGGTTAACCCTAGGCGACAGCGCGAGGGTGGTGGGGCGGGACGAACCGGGCCGAAGGCGTTCGGGACAAAGGGGTCCGACCCCCTTTTCATCCCAGGTGGTCTTGGTTGAGCTTTGAGTAACGCATGACACCGACGCTGGCACTGACGCTGCCAACTGGCGCGGTCCCTGACTCGGTCTACGCCCCGCGTATCAGCGCCATCGACACTCCCGCGCCCATCATCAGCAGTCCGAGACAGATGATAGCGAAGCCGAAACCGCCGATGTAGCACCACGCCATGACGCCAGTGCGTTCCTCCGGACGGAGACGCGAGTTGAAACGGAGAGGTCGCCAATACCATCCGCGCGGCAGCTCGCCTCGCGGATTCAGCAACCGATAGAGACGCACATGATAGAAGAGGCCCGTCGGGACTCCGACGACGAAGCCGGCCACTGTCACCCAAATGCCGTTGTAATAGAGGGTCTCCCACGGCGTGAACCAGACCCCGCTGAACACACACATCACCGCGGTAATCGCAACGACGATGCCGACCTCACGCATGTGCCGGGCTCCGAGCCACCCTCACGGCACCGCCCCTGGCTTTGCGCCGTTCCGACCGCACAACTCGAGATTGCGCACGTTGTTCTCGTCATAGGGATCGAGCGCCGCCGCCCGTTCGAAGGCGCGGCATGCGGTTTCGGTGTCCCCAAGCTCGTATGTGACGATGCCGAGCACCCTTTGATTGTGGACATTCTGAGCCTGAAGGCGAACAGCTTGCTCGGCCATGCGCAACGCGTCCTCCCGGTCGCCGCGCCTGAGATAAAGCAGCGCCAGATTGGCGTATGCCCTGTCTGACTCCGGGACCGACGCCGCCCGGCGCATTGTCTCGATCGCCGCGTCGAACTTTCCCTCGGAGGCCAGAAGGAGCGCCTGGCGGTGCACAAGACGCCAATGTCCCGGGGAATGCTCCAAGCCACGCCGAGTGTAAGCCCAAGCCAGCTCGTAGTCGTGACGGTTCGCGGCCGACGATGCGAGCTTGTCCCAGGCCGCGGTGTTGGTCGGTTCGACGTGCACAGCATTCTCGAAAAGCCGATCGGTGCTCGACCAGACAGGCGTTTGCACGACCG
>CP070713.1:1187267-1190086 GCA_020351445.1 Myxococcales bacterium | reverse complement strand
GAGGATTCGGCGTAACGTCCCCTCGTCGATATTGCCACCTGAAAAGACGATTGCCACGGTCTGTCCCTCGAGCCGGTCACGCAGGGTGATGAGCCCAGCAAGACCCGCGGCTCCGGCACCCTCCACGAGGTTATTGGTGGTTCGCAGGCAAATGCGAATTGCCTCTGCGATCTCCGCTTCGCTCACCGTGATGAAATCGGTCAGGCCGTCCCTCAGAGCCTCGAAGGTCAGGTCATAGGTGCCGCCCGTCGCTAAACCATCGGCAATGGTGTCGGCCGATTCCGACACGAGCCGTTCGCGTGCGTGCCATGAGTCGTGCTGTGCCGCTGCTCCGGCGGCTTGAACGGCATAGATGGGCAACCCCGGTCGAAGTGCCTCGACAACCGGCATCGCGCCGACCGCTTGTGAGCCGCCTCCAACCGAGAACACCAACGCATCGAGTGGCCGATCACCGACCCGCTCCAAGATCTCGAGCGTAATCGTTCCAGCACCCGCAATGATCTCCGCGTTGTTGGTCGCGTGGATCTCGCAGAGTCCACGTTCGGCGATGAGCCGGCGCGCCACTTCGATCGATGCATCGTAGTCATGCCCTTCGATCACGAGCTCGGCCCCAAAGCCGCGAATAGCGGCGTTCTTCTCCGGATTGTTGCCTTCTGGAACACAGATCACAACCGGTATCCCGAGGATTTGACCCGCCCACGCCAAGCCCTGCCCGTGGTTGCCGCGGCTGGCTGCAATCACACCTCGCGACCGCTGTTCCGGGGGAAGAACGGTAAGCGCCGACAGAGCATTTCGGACCTTGAACGAATTGGTCGGCTGGTGGTTCTCGTGCTTCACCAGGACTCGAAGACCGGCCCCCGCCGCACGGTCGAGCTCGGCGTAGCGACGCAGGGCTGTGGGCGGCAGGTACGGTCGAATCCGCTGGCGAGCAGCGACAACGTCTTCATATGTGATGGGCCAGCGCTGAGGCATCGCGCAAGTGTAAGACCCGGTTCGATCGGTGCCAGAACGCCGGGGCGAAGAACTAACGCCTAGGATGCCCCCAAGCGCAGGATCTGCGCGGGGTGTCGCCCGGGATCGCTGAGAATTGGGGAAAGTCGTTGAAGATCGAACGGCATGAAGTTTGCGTGCTCCAATAGTGAAAGGAGGACGGGATTTATGCAGCAACCCGTGCGTATCACCTTCAAAGAGATGGAGCCCTCCGAAGCTATCGAAACCCGGATCAGGGAGTATGCCGCCAAGCTGGAGAAATTCTACGATCCGATCGTTCACTGCCACGTGGTGGTTGAGGCCCCTCACCGGCACTCGAATCACGGCAGGCTCTATGACATTCGCATCGACATCACCGTCCCTGGGGATGAGGTCGTGGTCAGCCACCAGGGGCCGAAGGATCAGGCCCACGAGGACGTCTACGTCGCGCTCCGCGACGCTTTCCGTGCAGCGAGGCGTCAACTTCAGGACGTAGCCAGAAAACAACGGGGTAAGGTCAAGCGTCACGAGCTCCCGTCACACGCGCGAGTCACCAAGCTCTATCTCGCTGAGGACTACGGCTTCCTCGAGGGGCCAGACGAAGTCGAAGTCTATTTTCACCGTAATGCCGTGCTCAATGACGCTTTCGAAGACCTCCACATCGGGGGCGTCGTGCGATACGTGCTCGCCGAGGGGGAGGGGGAGGCGGGGCCGCAGGCCAGCACGGTGGAGCTCATCGGCGAAGTTAAACCGTGACAGTATGGCTTCAGGTCCGCATGGCTCGGTGGTAGCATTTCCCCCGCATGAGCTTCGTCCTTCGGCCTGCGGAAGCGACAGACCTCGAGGCGCTCGAGTCCCTCATCTCGCAGGTCCGGGCGGGCATCACTTCGTTGGCCATCGATCGCGAGACCCTTAGGCAGAGGATCGAGCAGTCGTTGACGTCATTCTCGACCGAAGTCAGCGAGCCCGGCGACCAGCGGTATTTTTTCGTGCTGCAAGAACAGGAAAGCGATGAGATCGCGGGGATGTGCGCCATTCGGGCGGCCGTGGGCTTGCATGAGCCGTACTACAGCTATCGAGTCGGCACCGAGGTACACGCATCGAGGGAGCTTGGAATCCACCGCAAGCTTCCAGCGCTCTACCTCTCGAACGACTACACCGGATGCACCGAGCTCACCTCCCTTTTCCTCGGACCCTCTCATCGTGGCAAAGGCCTGGGCACACTGCTCTCGAAGTCCCGTCTATCGTTCATCGCGGAGTTCCCGCAGCGTTTCGCCGATAAGGTAATCGCCGAGATTCGCGGGATCTCGGATACCACGGGACGCTCGCCGTTTTGGGATGGCCTGGGCCAACACTTTTTCGCCATGGACTTCCCCACGGCCGACCACTTGGTGGGAGCGGGAAACAAGTCCTTCATCGCCGAGCTGATGCCTAAGCATCCAATCTACGTGTTGTTCCTGCCGCCTGAAGCGCAGGAAGCCATTGGAGAGCCACACGAGAACAGCAGACATGCGCTTCGATTGCTCGAAGATGAAGGCTTTCGCTACGAGAACTACATCGACATCTTCGATGCTGGGCCGACGGTGGAGTGTCGCCGCGAAGACATTCGTGCGGTGCGGACGAGTCGGCGACGCCATGCGCGTCTCGCGCCGATTACAAGCAACGCCGTGAGATGTTTGCTCAGCAATACGCGAGCTCGGGACTTTCGGTGTTGCCTTTCCAATGCGATTTTGGACGAGTCGGACGTTGTCGTCATCGATCAAGAAACAGCTGGCTTGTTACAGATTTCGCAAGGCGAGCTAGTGCGGGTGCTAGAGTTATAGCGAGGACTCATGACGCAGATCTTTGTC
>CP070713.1:1182403-1187167 GCA_020351445.1 Myxococcales bacterium | reverse complement strand
TTGGAAATCCTGTTCAGTCAGCCGATCTCCCGTGGCGCCTTCTTCAGCGCGATTTCGAGCGTTCGCTTCCTGGTGCTGCTCGTGCCCCTCGCGGTGCTGATGGCTGCCGTCGGGATCTTCGGCCGCTTCGCGTTTGGTCAGCAAATCGCCTGGAGCTTCATCGGGCACTGTCTCGTACTCTGCTCCGTCCTGGTCTGGTCGTTCTGCGGGATCGGCCTGTGGGTGTCGACCACCGTGCAGAATTCCGCCCGGGCCACGATGTATTTACTGCTGATTTGGGTGGCCGGCGTCGCTCTCATGGACTTCGCACTGGCCGGGATGATGCTGCAATGGCGCATGGAGCCCAGAGTCGTGTTCGCACTGGCAGCCCTCAACCCTGTCCAGAGCATTCGAATGGCCCTATTGTCCTCCGCTGATCCCGAGCTTAGCGTGCTCGGTCCGGTTGGTTTCTATCTGGCCAACCAAATCGGCAGCACGGGGCTGTACATGTTGGGTGTTGTCTGGCCCATGTTACTCGGGACGCTCGCGTGGATGAGCGGGCTTTGGAAGTTGCGTCGAGGTGACGTCGTTTAGGAAGTGAAGGCCCAACAGGAGGAGAAATGTCAAAGGCAATGGACGCATTCTATCGATTCTTGGACGAGCCCATCTTTCCGTGGGCGCGGGTCGCGCTCGCGGTCCTCACGATCTTCGTCGGGCTGAGCTTCATGGTACCGATGTGGCACATCAACATGAAGGCGCCGCAGTACCCGGAAGGGCTCGACCTCTACATCTATTCGTACAAGGTGGATGGCGGCAACGACGGCAATGACGTGCACGAGATCAACGTGCTCAACCACTACATCGGGATGGCACCAATCGACCGCGCCTCGCTCACAGATCTCGACTGGATTCCGTTCCTGTTCGTCGGCATGATCATTTTCGGGCTGCGAACGGCCGTCATCGGGAAGGTCCGCTCGATGATCGACCTGCTGGTAATGACGACTTATGCCGGGATTTTTGGGTTCGGACGACTCTACTACAAGCTCTACACGTTCGGGCACAACCTCGATCCAAAGGCAGCCATCAAGGTGGAGCCGTTCATGCCGGTCATGTGGGGTAAGAAGCAGATCGCGAACTTCCTGACGGAAGCCAATCCCGGCCTCGGCACCTGGTATGTCGCGATTTTCGCGACCGGCCTGACGGTGCTGCTCCTCGCCCATTTGGTCATCGGGCGCAAGCAGCACGTGGCATCCCTGTCCGACTGAGCAGGTAGGCGCGCTACGAGCGGGTTGCTGGAGTCGGGCTCCGAGGCCTGACACAATGGAGTCGGGCTGATGGAACCCAACCTCCACACCTTTGTCGTTTCCGACATGCACCTCACCGAGGGGGAGGAGCCCGATCCGGCGCGCCCACTTTGGATGGCCTACAAGCGTCGGGAGTTCTTCATCGACGACGACTTTGCGGCGTTCCTCGACCACATTCAGGAAAAGGCGGACGGGCCAATCGAGCTGCTACTCAACGGTGACATATTCGACTTCGACAGCGTCACCGCCGTCCCCAGCAAAGATCGGCACATCGACTGGCTCGAGCGGTCGCGCGGGCTCGGGAGCGAAGAGTGGAAGAGCCAGTTCAAGATGAAGGTGATCATCGAGGATCACCCCCGCTGGTTCGAGGCGTTGGGTCGGTTCATCGCAAGGGGGCACCGGGCGGTCTTCGTCGTTGGCAACCACGATGTCGAGCTCTTTTGGCCTTCGGTGCAACGGATGATCTGCGATGCACTCGGCGCCCCGTTTCCCTCGAGTATCGGTGAAGAGGAAGACGACGACCCCATCGTGTTCTGCAACTGGTTCTATCTGAGCGGCGGGGATACTTACGTCAGTCACGGCCACCAGTACGATCCCAATTGTGTCGTGCGTGACCCGGTCGATCCGCTGATCGAAGTGCGTGGGCAGCCGCGGGTCCGGATTCCATTCGGCGACCTAGCGGCGCGTTACATGCTCAACGGCATGGGATATTTCAATCCTCATCAGTCCGAAAACTACATCATGGGCGCGGTCTCGTACCTGCGGTTCTTCTTTCGCTACATGCTGAGGACCCAGCCTCTGTTGATCTGGACCTGGTTCTGGGGCGCGTATGCCACCTTGTGGATCTCGCTTCGCACGCACTGGCTTCCCGCAATGCGCGATCCTTTGCTCGTCGACGACAAAGTGCGCTCGATCGCCATCAGGTCGCAGGCTACGCCATCGATGGTTCGAAAGCTCAACGCCCTTCACGTCCCATCGGCGACCAACAATCCCTTTCGGATCGCACGCGAGCTCTGGCTCGACCGTGCATTCTTCTTGCTGGCGGCCCTATTCCTTGCCTGGCAGGTGGTGCTTCACATCAACATCGCTTGGCCGATAAGCCCTCTATGGGTGTTCGTTCCGGCGCTGATCTTCATGCTCCCCTATCTCGCCTATGCGTCTTCCGTCCGGCCGACGGTCTTTCAAACGCCGCTGCTCACGAAGCGGGTTTCCGAGCTGATCTTCAAGATCACAGGCGCCCGCCGCGTGGTCTTCGGGCATACCCACGAGCCCAAATGCGAACAGGTGGGCCCCATCACCCTCTACAATGGCGGCTTCTGGTCCAAGGCCTTTGCCGATCCGGAATGCACGATCCGCCTCGGGGAGCAGACTTTCGTTTGGATCCGTCCGGGAGCCGACGGCGCGGGCCGGGTGGCCGAGCTCTGTGAATGGAAAGCAGCCGAAGAGGCGCCGGTGCGCCTGCTCTGCACCGACCCGACAGCCGCCTCCAAAGCCCAACCTGCGCCCACCCTCCAAGAAAGGGGACGGGGCTTTTTCGCATCTTAGTCGCCGGTCTGCCGCGCTGACTACGTTTGTGAGCCAGTGACGGAAGCCGGGACCAATGGAGGCTCGATGGTGACGGTCTGCATCGGCTCGGACCCGGCTTCCTGACACTCGGCTTGTCGAGAGTATCGGCTCAAAACGCGATCCCGTTCAGGGCGTGGCGGAGGATTACGCGATCGGGAGTGGCAAACGCGTCATAGAACGTGATGACCGCGCCGACCACGGCTTCCCAGGCGCTCAACGTGAAGGACACGTCCGGCAGTTGGATGGAGGTTACGATTTCGTTCACGGCGTTCGCGAACTGTGGGTCTCTGATTTCTGTAGTCATGGTTCTTTCCTTTCTTGATTCATGCCGCGGTCTTCAGACGCTTCGGTGCATCGATAAAGCTCACGGCGACATTCTGGACGGCGTCGGCACGAAGGATTCGCTGGTGTCCGAGGCCTTCGGTGATGATGAGATCGGCGTCCGGCCACGCTTCGGCGATACTTTGGCCGGAGCGCACCGGAACTTCCTTGTCGTTACGATCGTGGATGACCAAGAGCGGGACCTGCAGCGACGGCGCGATCTGGGTTGCGCGCATGTCCTCCATCGACACGCGAACGCGGCGCTCAACCCGCTCTTTCAGTCGGGCGCGCACGTCATCGGTGATCGCGAGCGCAGCGCTGAAAATCTCGAGGAACTGCCTCGGGTCGGCGGGGGGCGAGATAAAGACCGCGCGCTCGATCTGCAGACCGTCTGCGAGAGCGATCGTCGTCGCCGCCCCTCCCATCGAGTGCGCGATAACGCCGTAGACGTCGCCAAGCTCGTCGGCGACTCGCCCAATGCACGATGCCATCTCGGGGAGCGACATACTGCCGCCCGGCGACTTGCCATGACCAAACGCATCGAAGGCAACCACTCGAAAGCCTCGCGCGACCAGTGGCTCGACGAACCCGCCTAGCTGCGTGGCCCGTCCGTTCCAGCCGTGGACCAGAAGCACCGTCGGGCCGTGGCCCCAGGACCAGCTCTTCATTCCTGCGATCGAGGACGGCGTGGCTCCTTCGAGAACGTCGTGCTCGCCAGCACGGGGTCCGCTCCGGCGGGTCTTGAAGAACAAACGCTCTGCCGCCGCTGCGGTGAGGCCGGGGGCGACACGGCTCGCGGTCGAAAATGTCGTCCTAAGCCAAACAGGTGTCGATGCATGAGAACGAACGTTCGTGCTTTTTTGTTCCATCAACAAAGCGTTTGCGGTGTGGGTGGTCATGGCGTCTCTCCTTAGTGCGACCGCGCAAGCAGTCCTTCGAACATGTTGTGAGCTCGTTGCTCGGCGTCTGGGTCGCCAAGGAGACGCCCGAAGTGGTGATAGGCAGCGGTGATCGAGCCAAGCTCGAACACGAATTGATCGAGGTCGAGATCCTTGCGGAACTCACCTTCTTCGACCGCAATCTCGGCGGCACGCCTCAGTGTGTCCGCGTAGTCGCGCTGCGTTTCGACCAGATAGTCTCGTGCCGGACCCGGCTGGTCGTCCAACTCGGCCGACACAGCGTGGAAAATGCACCCTCCGGGTAGGTCTTGCTCCCATTGCTTCATCGCGCTCTCGAAGATCGCTCGAAGGCGGGCCTCGCCTCGCGGCTTCTTCAGCGCGGGGGCGATGACGATCTCGATGAAGCGCTCACGCGCCTCCGCGAGAACCTGAAGCTGGAGTTGCTCCTTGGAGCGGAAGTGGGCGAAGAGGCCGCTCTTGGACATGCCAGTCGCGCCTGCGAGCGCGCCGATCGTCAGATTCTCGAGCCCGACGGTGCTGACGAGCTCGAGCGCCTGGTCGACGATGGCTCGCTTGGTCTCTTCGCCTTTAGTCATATGTTGATAATAGTACGACCGTTCGTGCCGTCAACCAAAAAAGTGAAAAATCGTCATTCATCAATGAAATCAGGGACTTCTTTTGGCAAAAACCAGCGT
>CP070713.1:1179451-1182303 GCA_020351445.1 Myxococcales bacterium | reverse complement strand
TCGGCCGAGCTGGTCGAGATCTTCGGCTCGTGACTTCACGACGACAAAGCTCGCCCGCTTGCTCGAAAAGACGCTCACAAGCATTCCAGCAAAGAGGCTCGGGGAAAGCAGGAGAGTTACGTACGCCCCACCGCGGTTGAGCAATCCTCTCACCTCTTGAAACGAAGATCTCGATGCTGCGTCGAGCACCACGTCGAACTTCTCGTCGATCGACCCGAGCGGCGTCTCGTTGTAATCGATGACGCGCGCGGCTCCCAGGCTACGCACGAACTCGGCCTTTGCGGCGCTTGCCGTACCCCAGACCTCGGCGCCGAGCTGGATGGCGATCTGAACGGCGTAGCTTCCCACGCCACCAGAGGCGCCGTTCACCAAAACTCTCTGCCCCGCCCTCAAACGTCCCTTGTCTCGGAGACCTTGAAGCGCGGTGCAACCAACCGTCGCAGCGGCGGCGGCCTCCTCATGCGTCACGCTGGGTGGCTTGCTACCGACCGCATCGGGTTTCACCGCCACCAACTCGGCAAAGCTCCCCTGCCTGTTGGATCTCGAGTACGCGAGGAACCCGAACACCTCGTCCCCCACCGATCGTCCCCGGACGTTTGCTCCGACCTCTTCGACGACGCCGCTGAAGTCGAATCCTATCGCTCCGGGAAAGTTCTTCGCACGAAGGAAGGCTCCCCCATCCTTGCCGCTGACGACCTTGAGGTCGGCCGGATTGATCGCCGCTGCATGAACGCGAACCAAAATCGTACCGTGCCCGGTCCGTGGTGGCTCGATCTCGCCAATACGAATACTGTCGATCGGCCCGTTCCTATCGAGAATCGCTGCACGCATGGCATATCGGTTGTATCCGTCGCGAGCGTTCTTGTCACTGCGGTGGTTTCGGCGCTTCCTGTGGTATAAACGCCCTCTTGAAACCGCCTGCAGACCAAAGGAGCTGGGGATAGCTGCGTTAGACGACAAACTGAGGGCGATCTCGAAAGACATCCCGCCCTCGGTGGTCGTATTTCTGATCGCACTCCCTTTGTCGATGGGGATTGCGCGCGCTTCGGGGATGCCGGCCTCGCTCGGGTTGATCACCGCCGTGGTGGGCGGCGTGGTCGTAGCCTTCCTCGGGGGTGCGCCCCTTCAGATCTCAGGACCGTCAGCGGGCTTGAGCGTGCTCGTGCTCGAGTGGGTCGTCGAGTACCGCACAGACGCGGACCCGTATGGCATCACCAGCATTGCCATCATCGTCATGCTTGCTGGACTGATCCAGGCGGTCGCCGGCTTCCTGAAGTTCGGGACCTATTTCCGCGCGGTCTCTCCGGCGGTCATCCGCGGAATGCTCGCCGGGATCGGGATCATCATCGTGGTCAGGCAGTTCCACGTCATGATCGACAACGACATCGAAGGCAGCGTTCTGTACAACATCTACGAAATCCCGGCCGGTATGCTGAAGACGGTCACTACCGGGGGGGAACGCACTCATTACATCGCAGCGTTGATCGGGGTGGGTACGCTGCTCACGATCGTGCTTTGGGATCGTTTCCGGCCAGCGAGGTTGCACTACCTTCCCGGCGCGCTTGCGGGCGTTTTGGTTGCCTCGCTGGCTGCAGCAGTATTTCGGCTCCCGATCGACTACGTCGACGTGAAGGAGTCGCTCTTTTCGTACGTCACTTTGCCGACCGTCGACTCACTTTCGAGGGCTATGGAAGTCGACATCCTGATCTCCGGGGTCGCCCTCGCCTTCGTCGCCAGCGCCGAGACGCTTCTTTGTGCGACCGCTGTTTCCAACATGCGCCGGGGCGAGCGCACCAACTACGACCGCGAGCTCGCAGCACAAGGCATCGGGAACCTCGCTTGCGGCTTCTTGGGGTCGCTCCCGATTACGGGCGTCATCAGCCGGAGCACGGCCAACGTCCAGGCGGGCGCACAAACTGGATGGTCCTCCGTCATGCAGGGGACCTGGGTCTTCCTCTTCGCCGCGCTTCTGCCGGGGCTCCTCGGCTTGATGCCGGAGTCGGCACTGGCTGCGATCGTGATCTACGTCGGGTTTCGCTTGTTCCAGGTTTCCGCTCCGAGAAAGCTCCTCGAGTACGGGTGGCCCGTGTTCGGGATCTACCTGGCAACCGTCATCGGAATCGTGGCCATCGACCTGCTCACAGGCATCGTCATCGGTCTGGTAATTTCGACGGCCCGGTTGGTGTACTCGTTGGCCCATCTCGACATCGAGCGTATCGATACCGATGACCGCATCGAGCTTCATCTTCACGGCGCCGCAACATTTCTCGCGCTCCCTCTGCTTGCCGGAGCGCTCGAAGAGATCCCGCCTGGTAGCGAGCTTCACATGCATTTCGACGAGCTCGATTTCATCGACCATGCATGCCTCGATCTCATCGCCTCGTTCCAGGAACGGCACAAGGAAACCGGCGGCGAGGTCATCATGGAATGGCGCTCGCTGATCGGCCGCTACACGAGGGGCGGTATTCGCGCCGCCGCCCGCCGCAGCGCGCCCGCGATCCCTACGCGTCACGATAAGTAAAGGCGGGCTACTGGACGATGAGCGTGCACGTCTCGCTGCATGCGGAGCTGGGTCTTTCCGTGTGATTTCAGTGATCTATGGGACCTGATCGAGGCTCTCTAGCTTGTTCGCCAGGCGGATCATCGGGCCTTGGTCCACGCGAAGGATGCCTTGCTGCGATGGCCACGTATATCGCAGCCGCCGGCAGCCTGGGCAATGCGGGCTCTACGCGGCCGTCGAAGAGCCTGAACCCGACCGCGTGGGCGATTCTATCGGGCTGCCCGGCAAGTAGTCGCGACCCTCGGTGAGACGGAGTGGCTTCGGTGGCCGGATCGTCAGTCGGAGCCACGCG
>CP070713.1:1176674-1179351 GCA_020351445.1 Myxococcales bacterium | reverse complement strand
GGTCACGCCGAAAGTGGATGCCTTCGACCTGCGTATCGACCGTGACGATGGTTGGCCGGTTACCGAAGTTGATCACCGCCGCGTCGTCGCCGATGCCGACCACGACCTTCTTCGAGTCACCATCGAGGTCGAAACGGGTCTTCAGCCATTCGATTTTGGCGAACTCATCATGCATCGGGATCGGCGGCGGGTAGCTTCACGGTGAAGATTGTGCCCTTGCCGAGCGCGCTGGTCACCTCGATCTTTCCACCGTGGCCATCGACGAGCTGCTTGACGATCGATAGCCCCAGACCGGCGCCCCCATGCACTCGCGTCGTACCCGCGTCGATCTGATAAAACGCCTCGAAAATCCTCGAGAGGCTCTCCTCGGGGATCCCCATGCCTGTGTCGCGCACCGTCAGAACCACCGCGGGCCGGCTCACCGTAAACAACGCCGCGCCTAAGCCTGACGGACCTCCCGCTTCGAGCTTGCCCGGCGCCGCACCGAGGACCACCTCTCCGCCTTCGTGGGTGAACTTCAACGCATTGTCGGCGAGGTTGAGTACGATCTGCCGAAGCCGAATGGCATCTCCCCAAATCTTGGGCGTGTCGTTGGCCACTTGGATGTCGAGTGCCACGTTGCGCCGGTTGGCGTTGGGCACGATCGTCGACCCGACGTCGGAGAGCAGGGCGCGCGGGTCGATCGCCTCGTTGTGGAGCTCGAGATTCTCTGCTTCGAGGCGGCCGAGGTCGAGGAGGCTGCTGATCAGCCCCAGTAGCTGGTCTGCCTTGCCGCGAATCGTCTTGAGGAACTCCGCTTGGCCGTCGCTAAGCGCTCCGGCGGCGCCACCTTCGAGCATCTCGGTGTAGCCGATGATCGACGTGAGTGGGGTTCGCAGCTCGTGGCTCACGGTCGCCAAGAAGGTGGACTTGAGTTGATCGAGCTGTTCCAGCTCGTCGTAGGAAGCCTTGAGCGCCTCGTTCTTCTCCGCGAGCTCGCGGTAGTTCTCACGCACGTTGGCGACCTGCATCGTCGATGCGAGCTGCGCGCGGTGACCCGAAAACACCAATAGCTCGAACACACCCTTGAGGTGGTCGGTGAGCTGTTCAGCGATGTCTTCGCGCACGCGGGGCATGTGATTGAAGTGCGCACGCGCAGTGGGAGCGTCGATCGCGTCGTCGACCGAGATCAGCGGCACGGGTGGTTCGCGGGTTTCAGCGGGCACGTAGGGCCCCACGATGAAACGGCCGATGGGACGACCCTGATACGCAAGCGGCACAATTCGATACGCCGCCCCCGAAAAGCAAGGATGCACGAGGGTCTGCCCATTTGGCTCCAAGTCTCGGACGACGCCGACGGTGCTGGCACATTCGCGCTCGCCTCTGGGCAGCGTGTTGAGGTAGTTGCAGAGCGGCCGGTCACGATGCACGTCGGCGAGAAGGTCACCCTCGTGGGAGATCACGCGAACGGGAATTCCGAACAAGGCAAAAAAGGACTTGGCGACCGAAGTCACCGAATCGCGGCTCACCACGTCTTCGAGGCGAACGACGTCTCCCATGAGGATGTCAGCGGCGTCGATGTCGTCCTGCATCATCGCTCCTGTCGCCCCGGATTGTGTTTCAGGTTCAACTCGACTTCGTTCATGAACCGTGCTGGGCTGATCCCGAATTTCTTCTCGAGCTGATGCTCTTCTTCGAGCTTGTCCCAGGTCTCGCGGATCAGACCACGAAGCGTCTGCATGACGCCGTAACCACGCGTCGCCACGGCCTTGTAGATCGTTTCTCTGCTTTGGTTCGCGATCGCCTCGAGCTCCTCGTCCGGCCGGATATCATCCATGTCCCGTTTGTTGAACTGAATGATGATCGGAATGCGCGCCGGGTCGATCCCGTTTTCCTCGAGGTTCTGTTTGAGGTTGAGGAACGATTCGCGGTTCGCGTTGGCCTCGCTGCGTTGCGAGTCCGCGATGAACGCCACACCGTCGGTTGCCTGCAGGACCAGTCGCCGAGTTGCGTTGTGCATCACCTGCCCCGGAACGGTGAACAGCTTCAACCGAACCTTCAGACTGCTTTCCGAGCTGACCGTGATCGGGAGCATGTCGAAGAACAGCGTGCGATCGTTTTGGGTTTCGAGCGTCATGAGCTCGCCACAGGCGCTCGAGGTCCCCAGCCAGTGAATCGCCCGCAGGTTGGTCGTCTTACCGCTGAGCGCGGGTCCGTAGTAGACCAGCTTCACAGTCAGTTCTTTCGCGCCAAAATCTACTTGCATGCCGAGCCGCGGTGTCGCTCACGACCGCGGGGTTATCCCCGCATCAAGAGCAAGACCCCCGCCCCCATCAACACCAACATGATAAAGAACGCGGCCCATGTCAGCGTTCTTTTGTGTTCGGTCGTGGCCGGTTTGAGCCGAGTGTCCTGGAGCTGCCGAGTCGCCAGCCCGATCAGCTTGTCGATCTGCTTGGCGGCATCCTCCCGCCGAGCCGGGTCGTTTTCGCGTACCTCTCGGTACCGTTTTCCGGCTTCCGGCAGTCGATCGAGCGCAACACACGCGCCGACGAACCGCCGATGCGCTTCCTCATTCCCCCAGTCGGCTTCGACCCGTGCCCAGGCTTCGTCGATCGGATCCACCAAACGAGAGGGTAGCACGAGCCGGGGTAGACAATAACGACACACAAAAAGCCGCAAAAACGACAGAAACGCC
>CP070713.1:1162565-1176574 GCA_020351445.1 Myxococcales bacterium | reverse complement strand
GTACTACTTCAACCCCGGGGGAGTGGACCGGGAGCGTGTCACCCGGCTCATCGCGCGACTGGAACACGCGGGTATCGACACGCCGGAGCTTACCTACTTCCGGGCCCGGCTCGGGATGCGCGGCACAGCAAGTGGGCGGGAGCCTAGCCGTGTATGGACGTAAGGGGCCAGGCGAGCGGGCCCCGCTTGCGAGCACGTGCGTCGCGAGCCGTCCTCCGGTGATGCAGTCGAAAGTGCACCAGGGCCCGTTCGTCTAATGTGCTGCCCCCCAGTTGGGCCCCCACCCTACCTCGACCGGCAACGGCACCGACAGCGGCACGGCGTTCTGCATGTGATCCACCACCAACGCTTCAAGCACTTCCCGCTCCTCCGGCGGCGACTCGAACACGAGCTCATCGTGGACCGTCAGGACCATGCGGCTCTGCATGCGCTGCTTGTCGATGTCCTGCTGGATGCGCACCATTGCGACCTTCATGATGTCAGCGGCCGTCCCTTGAATCGGAGTGTTGCGGGCGATGCGTTCCGCCGCGGAGCGGAGGTTGTGGTTGCGGCTGCGGATGTCGGGGAGCGTGCGGCGGCGGCCTAGCAAGGTCGTCACCAGGCCGTTGGCGCGTGCTTGCTCGACGACTTCGTCGAGAAATGATTTCACCCCGGCATACTGATCGAAGAAGGCATCGATGTAGCGCTTGGCCTCGCTTCGTTCGATCTTGAGGTTGCGTGCTAGGGCGAACTGGGTTTGGCCGTAGATGACCGCGAAGTTCACCGTCTTGGCCTGACCGCGCATGTGTTTGGTGACTTCGTCGGGCTGGACGCCGAAGAGGGCGCAGGCGGTTTGCACGTGGACGTCGTCCTCGCGAGAGAATGCATCGACGAGTGCCGGGTCCCGGCTCAGGTGGGCGAGCACCCGGAGCTCGATCTGGGAGTAGTCCGCCGCGAGCATCGACCAGCCCTCCTCCGGGACGAAGGCGTCGCGGACGCGCCGGCCCATCTCGGTCCGAATCGGGATGTTCTGAAGGTTCGGATCGCTCGAGGAGAGCCGCCCCGTAGCCGCGACCAGCTGGTTGTAGCGCGTGTGGATACGTCCGGTGTCCGGATTCACCTCTCGCGGTAAAGCGTCTAAATACGTGCTCTTGAGCTTGGAAACCGAGCGATATTCGAGGATCGCTTCGGGCAGCGGATGCATGACCGCGAGCTCCTCGAGGACCCCGTGGTCGGTTGACCGGGCCGTCTTCGTCTTCTTGATCACCGGCAGCTCGAGCTCGTCGAAGAGGATGGTCTCGAGCTGCCGCGGCGAGGACACGTTGAAGTCGTGGCCGGCAAGCTCAGTGCACCGGGCGTGCAGCTTCTCGAGCTCGCCGTCGGCTTCGGCAGACAGCCGTTTGAGAAGCCCCGTGTCGACCAGGATCCCGTTGAGCTCCATCGTCGCCAGCACTCGAGCCAGCGGTAGCTCGACCTCGTAAAACAACCGCTCGAACTCCCCCTCGTGCATCCTCGGAGTCAGCAGCTCGCTCAACCGAAACGTGAAGTCAGCGCGCTCGTTGGCGTACCCAGCCACAGCGCTCACCTCGAGCTCGTCCCAGGTCAGCGCCTTCTTGCCCTTCCCGCGAATCGCTTCCTCTGCGCTCAGCTGACCGTCCAGCTCTTGACGGGCCACGTCCTCCAATCGATGGGCATGCCGTGCGGGGTCCAAGAGATAGCTCGCCAGCGAGGGGTCGAACCGAACGCCCCGAAGCGTCACGTCGCGCCGCGCCCAGAAAACCTCTTCGCGCTTGGCGAGCGCGAGCTTCGGGATGAGCGAGTTCTCGAGCAGCGGTTTCAGAACTGGCCCAGCGTCTTCCCAGCTCAAGTGATCGGGTGCGCCGATGTAGCGGTGCCCGAGCGGGATATAAGCGCTGACGCTTTCGAGCCAGCTCACCGCGACGCCTACCAGCTCGGCGCGGATGGGGTCGTCGATGTCCATCACGGAGTACAGGGCAAAGCTGCCAGTTTCGCGGATAGCGCTCGCGATTCTGGCCAGCCCCTCGGCGGTCGTGATGGTTTCATAGTGTCCCGCGACCACCGGCGCCGGCTCGAGTTGGGCGAGCAGGCGCGTCAGCTCGAGCTCGCTGAAGATCGCTCGAAGCATGCCGGCGTCGCCGCCAGCATAGGGCCGGGTTACCAGGTCTGCGTCGACCGCGACGTCATCGCGAAGAGTCACCAGCTCGCGGGAGGTCAGCGCGTCCTCGCGATGCTCGGTCAGCTTCGCCTTGAGCGCCTTGCGCGTGATGTGGTCGAGGTTCTCGTAGATGCCTTCGAGGTTTCCGTAGTCGTGGAGGAGCTTGGCTGCCGTCTTCTGCCCGACCGAAGGCACGCCTGGCACGTTGTCGGAGCTGTCACCCATCAGCGCGAGTAGGTCGCGCACCTGCGCCGGCGCGACCCCCAGTTTTTCCTTGGTCTCTGCGATGCCGAACACCTTGTCTCGCAT
This sequence comes from Myxococcales bacterium, assembly GCA_020351445.1. Lineage (GTDB taxonomy): Bacteria > Myxococcota_A > Polyangia > Polyangiales > Houyiibacteriaceae > SG8-38. The sequence goes on along the minus strand of CP070713.1, from coordinate 1,174,110 downwards.
CGTGTCGTACATGACGACATCGGGGCCCACGAGCTGGAGCAAGTCCTTGTCGGCACTGACGATCACGACGCGGATCCCCTTGGCGCGAGCCAGTCCCACCAGGGTCGCGATGATATCGTCCGCCTCGAAGCCGGCTGCCTCGATCGGCGACATACCCCAGGCTTCGGCGATCTCCCGGACCCGAATCATCTGCTGTTGCAGATCGGGCGGCGCCGGGGGCCGATTCGCCTTGTAGGGCTGGTAGAGCTCCTTGCGAAAGGACTTCTCCTTGGAGTCCATCGCGACGATGACCCCGTGCGGCTCTCGCTCGCGCAGTAGCTTGAGCAGCATGGCACAGACCCCGGCCACTGCGTGGGTTGGCTCGCCCTTGCTGTTCGAGAGCGGCGGGAGCGCGTGATAAGCGCGGAACACGTAGGAGCTGATATCGATCACGTAGATCGTCTCAGGATCCCCCTTCTTAGGCAGCTCCTCCGCCATTCGCCGGCACCATCCAATGCCCGAAACCGCTGGTCAAGGTGCGAAGCAGGTTGCGTGGCTGGTTTGCCGCATGCTACGCGCACGAGCCGCAGCCCCGGAACACCACCTCGTATGTTTGAGACGCTCACAAAGGGCTTTCGCAACGCCCGCAATCGCCTCGCCGGAGTCACCGAGCTCACCGAAGAGAACATCGATCAGGCGCTTCGCGACGTGCGCCTTTCGTTGCTGGAAGCCGACGTCGAGTTCGGCGTCACCAAGGCGTTCTTGGCGCGGGTGAAGGAAAAGGCGGTCGGACAAGTCGTGGAGACGGCCGCCAAGTCGAAGGCGCGCAAGGTCAAGATCGGGCCGGCAGAGCAGTTCGTGAAGATCTGCCAGGACGAGCTCGAATCGATGATGGCTTTCGAAGGCGACCCGGTCGAGTTCGCCAAGAAGCCCAAGCCGACCGGTATCATGATGGTCGGTCTTCAAGGCTCCGGTAAGACGACCAGCTCGGCAAAGCTGGCGCTGCTGCTCGAAACCACCAACGCGCGCAAGCCGCTCCTGGTGGCAGCGGATGTGGCGCGTCCCGGCGCCATCGAGCAGCTTCAGGTCCTCGGTGAGCAGATCGACGTGCCGGTGTTCTCGATCCCGGGCGGGCTGCCGCTGGAGATCTGCAAGCGCGGACTCGCTCACGCCAAGAAGCTCAAGTGCGACACGGTCATCTACGACACCGCGGGCCGCCTCGCGATCGACGAGGCCCTCATGAAGGAGCTCGACGAGATTCGCGCGTCGGTCGACCCGCAAAACGTCTTCCTCGTCGTCGACGCCATGATCGGCCAGGACTCGGTCAAGACCGCTAAGTCCTTCCACGAGCTGCTCGGGCTGAGCGGCGTCATCCTCACCAAGCTCGACGGTGACGCGCGCGGCGGAGCCGCGATTTCGATCAAGAACGTAACCGGGACGGCGGTGAAGTTCGTCGGCACCGGCGAAGCGCTCGATCGGCTCGAGGAGTTCCGTGCCGAGGGCATGGCGAGCCGCATTCTCGGGATGGGGGACGTCGTCGGCCTGATGAAGGACTTCGAGGACGTCGTCGACGAGAAGAAGGCTGAGCAGGACGCCAAGCGGATGCTTCGCGGCCAATTCACGCTCGACGACTTCCTCGAGCAGCTGCAGATGCTTCAGGGCATGGGCCCATTGCAGGATCTCCTCGACAAGGTCCCCTTCTTTGCCGACAGCGTCCCCGATGGCTTCCAGGTCGACGAGCGGGAAATCGGTCAGATCAAGGCCATCGTCAGCTCGATGACTCGTCAGGAGCGCGCCAAGGCCGAGCTTTTTCAAAAGCAGCCGAGCCGACTGATCCGTGTCGCGAAGGGTTCGGGTACGACCGAGAAGCAGGTCGCGGAAATCCTACAACGATTTGCCTTCATGAAGCAGATGATGGGCAGCATCGGATCGCAAGCCGGCATGCTGTCCAAGATCCCGGGCATGAAACAGATGGCTGCGGCCAATCGTCTTCGCGATGCGGTGAAGACAGGTGGCCTCGAAGGAAACCCGATGATGGCCAACCTGGCCGATTCGTTGCTGGAAGCTGCGGTTGTGGAGCAAGGAGGGTTCGGCCCTGGAGGCGCTCAGGCGCCCAGGCGCGTGATCAACAAGGGCAAGAAGAAGTCCAAGCGAAAGATGCAGAAAAAGTCGCGCCGCAAATCGCGACGTTGAGCGCGCGCGTCATGAGCTTCACGCGCTGCGCCCTCTTTCTTTTCGCCGGTTTGAGCGCAGCATGCACGAGCAAGACCGAACCGCCGATACCCGTACCGCGGCAAGTTGTCGTCAAAACCAACCAGCCGCCAAAGCTCGACGGGTCGCTCGGGGATCGAGTTTGGCGTCTCGCCAACGCTACACGGAACTTTGTCGAAACGCGCCGAGGAGGCGTCGCGCCGCTTCACGCGTCCGCAAAGCTTCTATGGGACGAGCACTATTTGTATGTCGGCGTCGACGTGGACGATAGACTGCTTCGCGCCAGCAACACCGAGCGCGACGATCATCTTTGGAAACAGGACTGTGTCGAGCTCATGGTCGATCCGGACGGCGACGGGAAGAGCTACTTCGAAATCCAGGTCTCGCCTCGCGGGGTGATCTTCGACACGCGATTCGAGGCGCCTCGCGTTCCCCGACCATTTGGCGATACCGACTGGGACAGCAGGGCCCGCGCCGGGGTGTCGCTTCGCGGCGATCTCGACGACACGGAGGCTGATGCGGGATACACCGTCGAGATCGCGATCCCGTGGCAGGCGTTCAGTCTGGACGGGAAATCTCTCGGCCCGCCCGCGATCGGGGACGAATGGCGGGCAAACATGTACGTCATGGACCTTCTCGAGGATCGGCAACAGGCGGCGGCGTGGTCACCGCTGGGAACCAGCGATTTCCATGTCCCTCGACGATTCGGTATCCTTGCGTTCGAGGGGCAACCCTGAACGATTCGCAGACGATGCTCCGCACACGCCTCATCGCCGGTCGCACCTCGGGCTTGATTCTCAGCGCCGTCTTCGCGTCGATCGTGACCCTCGCCAGCCAGGTCGAGGTCGTACTGGAACCGCTGCGCGTGGATCCGGCGCGCCCGGCACTCGTTACGCTGCGGATCCCCAACCGCTATCTGCCGAAGGAATCGATTCGCCAGCACCGGGGGTTGCCCCAGCCGTTGATCGTCAGGCGCGGCGAGGTGGTGAACGAGCCGGAGAGCCAGCGCATCGTTCGGGCATTCGAGCGAGAGCGGCGTCCCCCCGATCAAGAGACGCTGTTGGGCGTTTGGATCAGCTACTTCCTCATCGCGTATATTTTCCTCGCGTACCTGCGCCTGTTCACAGGCGGGCGCGGGGGGCTGTTGCGCACACAGGCTGGGCTCCTGGTGCTCGTTGGCGCGACGTGCCTCGGCGCGAAGCTGGTCCTGTTGTTCACGGGGGTCTCTCCCTTCCTTCTGCCGTTGGCAACCGTGCCTTTGTGGGCGGCGCTTTATTTCAACCGCGCTACCGCTACGGCTTCGGGCCTCGTGATCTCTCTGGTGTGCGCTTCGTTCCTGCACTTTTCGATGCCCGTGGTCGTCGTCTATCTGTCCACCACCTTGGGCGTCGTGATCTTCTTTCACGACCGCAAGCACGCGACCCACATGCTCGTCGCAGGGACGGCTGCGGGGCTCTTTGCCGCGCTGGTTTTGATCAGCGTCGCGATGTCGGTCGGCAACGGAATCGACGTCATCGGCGACATTGCCAAGCTCAACGAGTCGGTCCTGTTGTCGACCATCGCCGGCGGCATGATCTCTGGCGTGCTTGCAGTGCTGCTGCAACGGCTGGCGACAGCCGCGCTCGGCGTCGTGACCCGGGGCCGCCTCCAAGAGCTCACGGACGTCGACCACCCTCTCCTTCGCAAGATGGCGCGGGAAGCGCCTGGCTCGTGGCAGCACGCGCGCGCCATGGCCAACCTCGCCGAGGGTGCGGCCGCCGCAATAGGTGCAGACGCGCTGCTGACTCGGGTCGGCGCCTACTACCACGACCTCGGCAAGACCATTCAGCCAAAGTACTTCGTCGAGAACCTTTCTCCGGGCGAGCCCACGCCACATGGCGACCTCGAGCCCGACGTCAGCGCAGACGCGATCATGGCGCACGTCGTCGAGGGCGCTCGCATCCTCCGTGAGGGAGGGATTCCGGAGCCGGTCGTGGAATTCGCGTACACCCACCACGGAACCAGCGTGATCGAGTATTTCTGGCACAAGTGCTTGGAAGCCGGGAACTCGAAGGGGCTGTCCGATTCGGCGTTTCGATACCCCGGGATGCGGCCGCGCACCAAGGAAACCGCCATCTTGATGCTCATCGACGCCATCGAAGCGGCGGCTCGCACGGTGGACGAGCCGACGCGCGAAAAGTTCGAAGGCATCGTGCAGCGCGTGATGAACGTCAAGCTACGACAGGGTCAGCTCGACGAGTCCGGTCTGACGATGGAAGACCTTCGCGTGCTGCAGAGCACCCTGACCGACACCCTCTGCAACGCCTACCACAACCGCATCAAGTACCCGTGGCAGGACAAGGAAAGCGAAGGCGAAGCGCAGCTGCCCGTCCCAGGCGTCGCGACCGAGCGAGACGTGGCACGAGAGCGAAGCCGTGAGTCGACCTAATCTCGTGTGGCTGTTCGCTGTCTGGTGGTTGCTAGTCGGTTGCGATCAGCTCGGCAATCCCCAGCAGTTTGCGACGGGCCCGACCTCTTGGAAGGACCAGCGCGGTCACCTCGTCACGACGACGCGGTCGTTTCGAAACGAAAAGACGATCCAGCGCCTCGTGTCGGAGGGCCTGGGCGATCTCGACTACGCCGATCCTGCCATTGGCCCGTCCCAAACCCTGACCTTAGTCTCCGTGGTGCCTCGCAGGCTCAGCCAGAGTCGGCGCCGCGGGGTGCGCCTCGTCACGATCTTCAAAGTGCCGGATCGGGCTCCCATTGCCCGCAGGTGGTCCGCGCCGGTCTCGTCGCGTCATTGGAACGCTGCGTTTGCGCTGCCCGCACCCCCGACCGGCGCGGTCACGTCCGTGGCGCCATGAGTCCCGACCGGGTTTCCCGCACGTCGGGAAACTCCTCGAGCGACCTCCCGTCGTCGCGGAACTCTTCGATCGATTCGAGAAACCCGTGAGCGAGCTCCGGGTCGAACTGGCTCCCACCGCAACGATCGATCTCCGAGATGGCGATGCCGTGCGTGAGGGCCTTTCGATAGGCGCGGTCGCTCGTCATCGCGTCGTAGGTGTCCGCAACAGCGATGATCCGCGCGATGAGAGGGACGTCGTTCGCTTTGAGCCCGAGGGGATACCCTAGGCCGTCCCAACGCTCGTGGTGTAAATGCACGCCCGGAATCAGTGGATGCAGGAACTCGATCGGCTGCAAGATGTCGCGGCCGTGCTCTGGATGCTGTTTGAAGATCTCGTATTCCTGTTGTGACAGTTTGCCGGGCTTGTTCAGGTTCATGACGCAGCCGATCTTGCCGATGTCGTGCATCAACGCCGACTGGCGAACGATTTCGATCTCCGCGTCGCTCAAGCCCAGCTTGATCGCGAGGATCTGCGCATATGCCGCGACGCGCGCGGAATGGCCTGCAGTGTAGCGATCCATCTTGTCGATCGCGCTCGCCAACCCACGGATAGTTTGCTTGAACGTCGCTTGAAGGTCTTCATAGAGCCGGGCGTTCTCGATGGCAGCCGACGCGCGGTCCGCAGTGGCGTGCAGAAGCTTGCGTTGCCCTTCGTCGAAGCGCTTGCCTTGCGTGTAGCTGACGGCGGATAGAAAGCCGATGGTGTCGCCGCGCGCGGTCAGCCGAGCGACCGCTAGCGACTGCGGCGAGGGCTCTTCTCCGACATCTTCGAAGTAGCGCCAGCATCGCTCTCCATGCTCGAGCAGGGCCGGGGCATGGACGAAATGCTCGCTCAAGGTCTCGATGCTCAGCGTGTCCGGTTCGCGCCGCAGACGAAAGCTAGGGCTTACCTCGGTGCTTCGCCGGTAGAAGCTCCCGCCGCCGTCGCTCAGCAGCACGGTGACCAAGTCGGAGTCCACCTCGTCGATCGCGGCGCGGCTCAACGTGTGCACCACCTGCTCGAGCGACAGGCTTGCGGCGATCGCCTCACTCACTTTGTAGAGCGACAGCGCCTCTTTGAGTCGGAAGTTCTCAGCCTCGAGCCGCTGTTTCTCGAGCCCTCGACGAATCGTGTGCACGACCTCCTCCACCTTGAACGGCTTGAGGACATAGTCGTATGCACCCTGCTTCATCGCTTCGATGGCCGTTTCGACCGTGCCGAAGCCCGTCATGATGATCGTCACCACGTGCGGCGTGTGCTTGCGGATGGCGCCGAGCAGCTCGAGGCCGCCCATGTTCGGCATCTTCAAGTCGCTCAGCACCAGGTCGAACCGGTCTCGCGAGAGCTCGACCAACGCGCCACTTCCGTCCTCGGCTGTCCGAACGTAGAAGCCCTCCATGGTCAGGAAGTCAGCGAGAATCTCTCGGATCACTTCCTCGTCGTCGACTACGAGGACCTTCGCGACGTCTTCGCCAGGCTGTCCGCTCATGAGCGTCTGGCCCTGGCTAGTACTCCGCCCCGCGCGGGTGTGTCAAATCCGTGTCTCGATCGCATTGCCGCTCGAAGGCCACTTTGATACATCCCGGTCGACCTTGCCATCGTCTACCCGGATCACCACGCTCGCGCTCGTCGTTTACGGCCCGCTGGCCGTGGCTGCCCTGGTGTGGGCATGGCTTGCCGCCGGACGTTTTGCTTGGTCATTCGAGACGCCCTGGCTCACCGTGCCGTACGGGGCACGCCTTGCGCTCTCCCTGGCCCTCGGCCTTGCATTGGCCTTGGCGGTCGTTGGCATGACTCCGGGCCTCATCGAGCGAGCCCGATGGGCGCGCGCCCTGCACGCAGAGCTCAAGGAGATCATCACACCGCTCTCCTCCATTGAAATCACGTGGCTCGCGCTCTTGTCCGGCTTCGCCGAGGAGCTCTTCTTTCGAGGTGCCATGCAACCGGTGTTGGGACTGCTGATCACGTCGGTGATCTTCGGCGCCGTTCACGTCGGGCCGAAGCGAGTCTTCTTGGCTTGGACGGCCTGGGCGTTTGTGATGGGGTTCTTGTTTGGGCTGATCTTCGAGCTGACCGGCGTGCTCTGGGGCCCGGTTCTGGCACACGTTTGGATCAACCAGCGAAACATGACCTTCATCCGACGACATTGACGCCCGAGACGGCCCTTTCTACCCTGAATGGATACCCGTGGAGAGCGAAATCAAGACGAGGGTCACCCCTTTTGAGGAGCCCGATCTTCCAACGGGGGGAGGCCAGGATTGCCTCGTCGTGATCTATTCGCCGAGCTCCCAGCAACTCGGCAAGCGCTTTTCGTTGACCGACGGAATCGTAAGGATCGGACGTGGTACCGAGAACGACGTCGTCCTTCACAGCGACAGCGTCTCGCGCCGCCACGCGCGCATCGAGAGCCGGGCGGGCAGCTACCACCTCGCAGACGCACATTCGACGAACGGGACCTACGTGAACGACGAGCTCGTGCACGAACATCAGCTTCGCCGTGGAGACCAGATCAAGATCGGAGATACGATCCTGAAATTCCTCAGCGGCACCGACCTCGAGTCCCAATACCACGAGACGATCTACCGGATGGCCATCATGGATGGGCTCACGGGCATCCACAACAAGCGCTACCTCGTCGAGCAGTTGGATCGGGAGCTGTCCCGAGCGACGCGGCATGGCCGTCCCTTGTCCTTGGTCATCTGCGACATCGACCACTTCAAGCGGGTCAACGACGAGTTCGGACACCTTGCTGGAGATCATGTGCTCAAAGAGGTCGCGCAGCTCGCGAAGAGCCGGCTTCGCCCCGACGATGTCATTGCGAGATACGGTGGCGAGGAGCTGGCGATCGTTCTGCCTGAAACCGACCTTGCCGGAGGTGTTCGAATCGCAGAAGAGCTTCGGAAGATGATCGCCACCGAAACGTTCGTATTCGAGGAGGAAGATATCGACGTCACGATTTCATGCGGCGTTGCAGAGCTCGATCCGAAGTGGCGCTCCTACGACTTCGTTCGCGCAGCGGATGAACGGCTCTACGAAGCAAAGCGGGCCGGTCGCAACCGGGTGTGTCCGGGCTAGCCAGCCGACCAAGCAAGACGTGCTAGGCTCGTCCGCTCATGCGATCGATCGCAGAGGCCCTGGCTTCGATGTTGCCGGCGTTTTCTCCGTTAGGGGAGGAAGAGGTGCATCTGACGAAGTCGTCGGGGCGCTACACTTCGCGGGATATAGTGGCCCGCTTCGATTCGCCCGCTTTCGACAACAGCGCGATGGATGGCTACGCGGTGCGCGCCGCCGACGTTGCCACCGCAACCGAGAACACGCCGGTTCGCCTTCCACTGCGGGGTGAGTCTCGTGCCGGAGGAGCCCTCCCCGGGACTTTGGAGCCCGGCACCGTTTGCCGCATTTTCACCGGCGCGGCCATGCCGATGGGCGCCGATGCCATCGTCATCCAAGAAGACACCGAGCGGGACGGCGACCAGGTGGAGATTCGACACGCTTCGCCGGCAGGGCAGCACGTTCGCGCGCAGGGCAGCGACGTCGCAGCGGGAGCGGTTCTGTTGCGAGCGGGTGACCGCTTGTGGCCAGGAGAGATCGGGCTCCTAGCAAGCCAGAACATCGATCGCGTACACGTCTTTCGGCGGCCCAAGGTTGCAGTCCTCACGACCGGGGACGAGCTTCGGGAGCTCGGTGACGACCTCGAGCCAGGCGCCATCGTCAACTCGAACGTCTACGTACTGACCGAGATGTTGCGCGCGTTGGGGGCCACTCCCATGGCTCTTCCTGCGGCCCGGGACTCGTTGCCCGATATCGAAGCTGCGCTCCGAAAGGCGCTCGAAGCGGACGTGGTCATTACGACGGGCGGAGTATCGGTGGGCGCCTACGACTTCGCGCAAGAAGCCTTCGAGAACATGGGTATCGAGCTGGGGTTCTGGAAAGTCCGCATGAAGCCCGGCAAGCCCGTTGCGTTTGCCCAATACGACGGCAAGCCCGTCATCGGCGTTCCGGGAAATCCGATCAGCGCGATGGTCACCTTCGAAGTACTGATCGCTCCGTGCCTACGGAAGATGCTCGGCGACCCGCAGCCGCACCCACAGCCAGTCGTCGCGCGACTGCGCGATTCGTATCGACGGCGGCCCGGCAGGGTCGAAATCGCACGCGGAGTCGCAGCCCGCGAGGGCGACGAGATCGTCGTCGCTCTTCACGACCTCCAGGGCTCGGGCTCCCTCCCCTCGTTCGTGGGGGTCAACGCTCTGGTCATCCTGCCCCAGGATCGGGCCGAGCTCGCAGCCGGTGAGCGGGTCGAGGCGATTCTCTGGGGGCCCGGGCTGACGGGCGATCGCTCGTGTTTCGAGGACCTGAGTTAGTCAATTCTCTCGTGATTTCAGATTCTTGCCTGTTCCCTTCTTGACTAGTGGGGCGCGATCACTATGCTCGCGCTCCCTCAAAGGGGGTCACGAGCATGAAGAAAACCGAGCTGAAGCGGTTTCGCGCCATTCTGGAAGAGAAACGGGACACCGTAATTCGCCGTGCGCGCGAGACGATGGACCAGGATATGACCCTCGACGCGTCCGAGCTGCCCGACGAGATGGACCTCGCGTCGAGTGAGTACATGCAGTCGTTCACCTTCCGCCTGCGCGGGCGTGAGCGCGTCTTCCTTCAGAAGATCGAGAAAGCTCTCAAGAAGCTCGACGAAGGCGTGTTCGGAGTCTGCGACGACTGCGAAGAGCCGATCAGCATCAAGCGCCTCGAGGCGCGTCCCGAGACCGAGCTCTGCATCCGCTGCAAAGAAGACCAGGAGCGGATGGAGCGCGACTTCGCGTAGGGCGCTTCTCTACTCTCGTTGGACCCGGCGTTTGACGCCGTGGACGACTCGCCACACGACGAGCATGATCAGGGGGACGGCGACCGCGAACGCAAGCTTCTTGCTCCACGGTAGGCCGGCCCAGGCGAAGCCCTCGTAGACGTAGCCGAGCAAACCCATCAAGTAATAGGTGATCGCTACGACCGACAGGCCTTCGACCGCCTGCTGCAAGCGTAGCTGCGTCTCGCTACGGCGATTCATCGAAGCCAGCAGCTCCCGGTTCTGGCCCTGGATCGAAAGCTCCACCCGGGTTCGTAGTAAGTCGCTCGCCTGGCTGATACGACCCGAGAGCCCTTCGAGCCGATCACGGACCGCGTTGCACGTTCGGATTCCGGGCGCCAGACGTCGTTCGATGAACACATGCACGGGCTGGAGCCCCGGGATCTTCTCCTCGGTGAGCTCGCGAAGCCGTTCGTGCACGAGGTCGTAGTAGGCATTGGTGGCGGCAAAGCGGTACGTCGTGTCGGAGCGATGCCGCTCGACGCGGGCGGCCAGGTTCGAAAGCTCGTCGAGCAAGGCATGCTGCTCGGCCTCGCCTTCGGCCCGCGTGAGCTCCTGGTTGATCCGGGCGAGCTCCCGCTCCATCGCCCTCACCTCGGGCGTGATTTCTCGGGCCACGGGCAGAGCCAGGAGCGCCATCAGGCGATAGGTCTCGACCTCGAGCACCCGCTGCACCAGTCGACCCGCCTGAAGGGGCGTCAGGTCGCGGGCATGGAGCACCACCCGGCCGAAACCATCCGAGTGCATGCGGAAGCTGCCGTAGAGGTATGCGGTCCCCTGTCTGACGACCCCGCCCCGAAGCGGCTGCTTTTCGAAGTAGCGATCGAGCTCGGCCGGGTCGAGCGCTCCCTCGGCGCAGCTGAACGCCAAGTGCAGCGCCGCCGTTGCCCTGCCGGGCATCTCAGCCAACCAGTCGCCGGGGATGTGAGTAAGCGCGCTCGGTTGCCGCAGGGGGTCGCCCAGGACCCTGCAGATGAACGTGTAAGTCGAGAACTCCGTGTGCCTTTCCCAGCGAAGCTCGAAACCTTCGAAGGTTTGATAGAAGCACGAGGCGCCCTCCGGAGGCGGGCGCGTGCTGAATCGGCGGCAGAGCTCGGCAAGATGCGCATGCTCGGCCGCGCGCTCATCCGGCCTGATTTGGACGGCGATGTGACTGATGGTGCACGGCGTTTCGACCAGGGGTGAAGGCCGACTGTGAAGCTCTTCATAGAGCTCAGCGCGCCAGGGGTGCACCTTCAAGACGTTCTCCGTGGTCACGCGAGGCATCTTTGGGGGGATTGACGGGTTCGGTCAACTCCCAGGGTCAGCGGGGATTGTTTCGTTCGGCCCAAAGGGGTCGGGTTTCCACATTCGGTAGACCAAGAGCAGCGGGATGATCGTGTAGGGAGCGCCGATCAACAAGACCATTGGAAGATTCGTCTGGGCGGCGTGCTCGCTGAAAACCTCCATCAAGACGTAGACCACGATCGAGTAGAGCATTGCTGATCCGTAGAGCAACGCTGGTAGGCGGATCCAGTTCCGGCGCCGCACGAACGCGTAGACGAGCACCAGGTAGAACGTGCCAAAAACAAACGCGTCGATGCCGAACGTCACCCGAATGCTCAGCAGCCGGTCGAGCAGCAAAGGGTCG
>CP070713.1:1155364-1162465 GCA_020351445.1 Myxococcales bacterium | reverse complement strand
TTCCTCCTCGGTGATGTCACCGCTCAGGGAGCGGTTCCGGAGGAACTCCTTCAATCCAGGCTGTTCGTCGGCACGCTCGTCCAGCTCCCTTTCGACGAACTCGAGTCTGCGGGAGTGACCCGGAGCCAGTCGTTGATTCAGCACGATCTCCATGGCGAAGCTGTTCAGATCGATGTCCCAGGTTTCGATCAGCGGATCCAGGAAAGAGACACAGTTGTCGACCGACACGGTCAACACGTCCGTGTCCAGGAACTCGAGGACGAGGACACGCATCTGCTTGTAGCTGCGCCCGGTGCGTTTCGCGACCAACTGGAGCCAACTTTCATTCTCCAGCTCTTTCTTGGCCGCGCCCTTGACGGCGTCCAGGAGCTTCTGCGTGACCAGGTGCTCGAGAGCGCCGAAGGGCTCCTTCTCGAAGGTCGCGCGGATCTGCTTTTCTTTGGAAGGGGCGCACTTGCGGAGAATCAGCTCGCGAACCTCCCCATGCAAAGGTGCCGGCGTGTCGCCCAGAGCTCTTTTCAACTCATCCTTGCGCTCGTGTTCCGCCAGCTTGGAGAGCCTGTCGACGGGGAGCTTCAAGAACGCCTCCATCTTGTCGTAGATATCGGTCCGGTCCGGCGCCGGGGGCGCCTTCTTTCGGCTCAGCAACTGGGAGATGTAGGACTCCGTCACCTCGGCGGCGGCAGCCAGGTCTTTCTGCTCCAGTCCCAACTCCTCGAGCCGCCCTCGTATCACGGAACCAAAGTCCATCCGATGCCTCCGCCCATCCGAATGAAGCTGCTCTCGACCCGAATTAACTCAGAAAAGTGAATTCCGTGACATTCTCTCAGATCGCCGTTGACGAAGCAAGTGAAGTCACTTAGTATGGTTAAGTACAGAGGAAGCCAAGAGGGTCCGATTAACTCTTGACGGTTACCTTCCGATCTTCCCCTCGGCCAAGAGGTCCCTATGTTCGCACGCTGGGTCACGATGAAACTCCAACCCAATAGCGTCCGGGAGTTCACCCGCACGCTGGAGAATGACATCATTCCCTTGCTTCGGAAGCAGACGGGCTTCAAGGAAGAGTTCAGCTTCGTTGCCTCGGGTGACAAAGAAGCCGTCGCGATCAGCCTGTGGGATCGGCGTGAGAACGCCGAGGCCTACGGCAGCGGCCAGTACTCGGAAGTCGTGAAGCTCCTCGAGACCGTCGTCGAGGGTACTCCTGACGTCCGGAGTGGCGAGGTCTCCAACTCGACCATCCAGAGGATTCCCGCCACCCCCGCGCCGCGGTAGATCCCCTCGTTCGGGCGGGGTCGGATCCATCCGCTCCCTCTTCCTCTTGGACGTCTTGAAGGAGACATTCTCATGAAGAAAGACCTGTTGAGATCGGCGGGCCCAAATCGATCGATCCTCCACTTGGTTCCCCTCGCGCTGCTCCTGGGGATCGCGCCCTCCCTCGTCGCCGCTCAGGCCGACGTTGCCGAAGCGCCACTCAACTCTCACGCGAAGAGCTACGGAGACGGATGGGAGTGCGATCGAGGTTACCGCAACGTCAACCAATCCTGCGTGGCCGTCCAGGTGCCGACGAATGCTCACCTGGACCGGTCCGGCGACGGATGGGAGTGCGGCCGGGGTTACCGGAAAGTCAAGCAGGCCTGCGCGGTGGTCGAAGTACCTCCCAACGCTTTCTTGAGTTCCCGCGGGGATGATTGGGAGTGCGATCGAGGCTACACCCAGGCCGACCAGTCATGTGTCGCAATCAAACTACCCGCAAACGCCTACCTGGTGGACTCCTACGGACGTAATTGGGAGTGCGATCGAGGGTATCGAAGAGTCGATGACGCATGTGCCGCGGTCGAAGTACCTCCGAATGCCTTCCTGAATTCGCGCGGGCGCGATTGGGAGTGTAGTCGAGGCTTCAAGAAAGCCGATCGGTCGTGCGTGGCCGTCGAGGTGCCTGCGAACGGCTATCTCGGCTCTTCCGGAGACCGCTGGGAATGCGATCGAGGATTTCGAAAAACTGGCACGTCGTGCCTGGCTCTCGAGATACCTCAGGATGCCTTTCTCGATTCTTCGGGACGCGACTGGGAGTGCAATCGCGGTTACCGCAAGAGCAGCAACTCTTGCGTGGCCGTCGAGGTGCCTACCAACGGCTACCTGGCCTCCTCCGGTCGGAACTGGGAATGCGGGCGCGGATTCAGTAAACAAGGTGGCTCCTGCGCTGCCGTCGTGATGCCGGCGAACGCTCACCTCGACTATTCCGGAAACGACTGGAGCTGCGACGCGGGCTATCGACGGCGAGGAGAGGCCTGTATTCCAGAAAGAGGGTAGAGGCTCGGAACGGATTGTGAAGCGGTTACGCGGCGGATCCATCTCGGAGTCGCGACATGAGTTCGTCCATGGGCGTCGTGGCGATGCCAATGCCCACGTCGGAGAAACCGTAGGGTAGGACCAGCTGCCCCTCGTGCACGATTCCCCCGCAGGTGTAGACGACATTCGGGACGTAGCCTTCGCGCTCGTCTGCTGCGGGAACCAGCAGCGGCTCGGCAAGCTGCCCGATGATGCGTTGCGGATCGTCCAGGTCCAGCAGCAGGGCGCCGATGGCGTAGCAGCGCATCGCGCCGACCCCGTGGGTCAGCACCAGCCAACCCGCTTCCGTTTCGATCGGTGAGCCGCAGTTGCCGATCTGCACGATCTCCCAGGGATTGGACGGGACGTGAAGCTCCTTGGCCTCGCTCCAGGATCGGACGTTGTCCGAGGTCAGGAAATAGAGGCTCTCGCCGTCGTGGCGCGAGAGCATGGCGAATTTCCCGCCGATGCGCCGGGGAAACAGCGCCATCCCCTTGTTCTGGACGCAACTGCCGCTGAGCGTTCGGACTCCGAAGTGCAGGAAGTCGGCGGTCTCGATGAGCTGGGGCAGGATGTCGTGCCCGTCGTAAGCCGTGTACGTGGCGTAGTAGGACACCGAACCGTCCTTCTCGACGAAGCGGACGAAGCGTGCATCCTCCATGCCGTGGCTCTCGTTGGGGCCCTCGGGGAAGATCACGCGCTCGGAGATCGATGAGTCGGGCTGGAAAACGACGTCATAGCTGGACGTCGCCAACCAGTGGATCACGTCGAGGGTCTTGCACCGCAACACGGCGGGCACCCGCTCTGCCTTCGACGCGGCGCAGGCCGCGTGCAGATCTTCCGTGCTGAATCGCTCCTGGACGCGAGCGAGGACCCGGCGGGACACCTCGTTGTCGACGCCGACCTCCCGCAGCTTCTCCGCGAACAGTCTCTTGACGTACGCGGGGTTCGGTGTGCGTGCTCCGGTGAAGGCAAACGGGCTGGTCGGGTCGAAGACCATTTCGCCGGCCGGGCCGATCACGCCCACGCGAAATCCGATCGACGAGATGTGCCCCTCGCCCACCGCCCGCGTGCTCATGACGAAGCGCAGCGCCCCCGGCGGCAAGCCGGACTGATCCGGCGCCGGGACGATCGAGGGATTGAATAGCGCCGCACCCTCGATCGAGTACTCGTGGGTGAAGTAGGCGCCGATCAGCAGGCGTCGTTCGCGCGACAGCGGCTCGTCGAGGTCGAGGTGGATCGACACCAGACGGTAGTGTTCGTCGAGCACCCTTTCAAAGTCGCGGTGCCGGGACGAGAACTCGCGCCAGAGCCGCTCCAGAATCGCCGGCAGATCCTCCGTGGGGATCGCGAGGACCCGGTCGAGGATCGCCCTGATGCGGGACGCCTCGCCGCTGGCGATCTCCACGTCACTCGGGTGGAACGGCCGGGTGATGACCCGCGTCGGGTCGGGAAGCAACCGGTGGGGCGTCCTCGTCAGGCGCAACGGTTCGCTCGTTGATGGCATGCTATTGATGCGCCTCCCGGGCACTCTCGAGCGCTCCGACGAGCGATCCGGCCGGAGTCTCGTGGACATCGTTCCAGTCGAGCCCGTCGTCGCCCAGGCCACGCATCGCGATCAAGGCGGAAAGGAACGAGACCACGCTTTCGGCCCCCTGGTTGAGGTTGACTTCGAGAACGCCGAGCCCGTCCCGGCAACCGTCCGTCGAGTCGTCATGCAGCGAGACCCCGAGGCGATTTGCGCCGAGGAACCAGTCGAACGACTCGCGCATTCGAGCCAGATACCGGCGATCGCCGGTGGCGTCGTGGGCGGCGCGGAACGCCAGCACGAACGCCGACGCGTCGATCGGTTGCTCGTCGGCGACCATGGGCTCGGCTCCCCGAGCGTGCCAGCCGGCGTTGCCGATCAACTGGAGATGCCCGTTGGCAAAACAAGTCGACTCGAGAAACGACAGGCTGTCGCGTGCCACGCGCAGCGCGTGCTGGTCGCCCGTGCGGATCGAAAACCTGAACAGGGCCAGCGGCAGCAATGCATTCTCGTAGGTCAGCTCGGGCTCGAACCAGCGCCAGTCGTCTCCGGCTTCTTGTTCGAAGCGGCGGATCAGTGTGGCTCCGAGCGTATCCAGCGTGGCGCGCGCCAGACCGTGGTCGGGCTCGTGCTGCAGGTAGGCGTCAAGCGCCAGAATCCCCAGCGCGCAGCCACGCGGGCCGAACGCCAACGGCAGGGTCATCGCCTTGTGGAACATCGTCCTGGCCAGCAGACGATGTCCCTCGTCCGGCGCCAGGGCGACCGCCAGCCCCAGAGCCCACAGCGCCCTGCCGACGCAGTCCTCCGAGCCCGGCCTGCCATCGAGGTTGCGGCGAAAGTCCATGAAGTTCTGGAACTGCCCGTCATCGCCCTGGGAGTGATGGAGGTAGCTCAGGTAGGTCGTGATCAATCTCTCGGTCCCGCTCGAATCGCCGGAACCGTTCGCCCGCCGCGCCAGCAGCGTGACGATCAGCGCCCGCGCGTTGTCGTCCACGCAATAGCCGAAGCGGCGGTCGGGTACGCTGTGCACGGCGTGCTGGAACAAGCCGGTGTCGTCGGTCATGCGAATCAGGTGCTCGAGGCGCAGCTCGGGCAGGCTTCGTCGACCGAGCGCCCGGGTACCCGGCGCGGCGGCCTCACGCGCCACCTGTCGCGCCAGCTCGACGTAGTCGGTTCCTACCTGCGCCCAGAGCATTCGCCGCGAGAACGCGTACGCGCGGCGCTGCGAGCGCGCCATCTCGTCCGGGTTGCCCAGCAGCGATCGCAGGACGTCGCCGAGCCCCTCGGGATCGTTGAAGTCGAACAGGTGCCCGCGGCCCTCGGCCAGCAGCTCCTTGGCATACCAGTACGGCGTCGATACAGGGGCGGCGCCGGACCCCATGGCGTAGGCCAGCGTGCCGCTCGTGATCTGGGCCTCGTGAAGGTACGGTGTGATGTAGACATCGGACGCCTGGAGATATCGGCACAGCTCGGGCAGCTCGACGAACTGGTTACGGAAGACGACGTGGTCGCGAACCTCCAGCGACTCGGCCTCGCGCTCCAGCGACTCGCGGTACTGCTCTCCAACACGTCGCTTGACCTCGGGGTGCGTGACGCCGACCACCAGGTAGGTCAGGTCGGGGAACCGGGCGACCAGTTTCGGCAACGCGCGGATGACGACCTCGCTCCCCTTGGATGGGCCGAGCAAGCCGAACGTCAGCAAGACGCGCCGGCCCGTCAAGCCGAACCGGCTCTTGCTGACGTCTCGCTCGTCGGCGCGCATGTCCGGGATGCCGTGCGGGATGACCCGGATCCTGTCGCGCGGGACGGCGTAAGACGCTTCGAGGAGGTCGACCGCGAGGCGGCTCATGACGACCAGGTTTTCGCAGCGCTCGGCCATTGCACGCACGATCGCTCGCTGCGACGTCGAGGGTCGGTCGAGGACCGTGTGGAGCGTGGCGATGCTCGGCTTGCGTAATCCGGCGAGGAAGTCGAGGATGAATGCGCCATCCGGCCCGCCGAAGATCCCGTACTCGTGCTGGATCGACACCAGCCGGACGTCGCCGTCGTTGACGAATCTTGCCGCTCGAGCGTAGTCGCCCTGGACCTCTCGACGGATCCGGAACCGGACCCGCTCGGGGTACTCGGAATCGAAGTCGGCACTGGTCATCGCCAGGACCGTCGCGCCGATTCCCTCGTCCGCCGATATCACGGCGTCACTCAGGTCCTGGGTGAACGTGCCGATCCCGCACCGGGACGGCGGGTACGTTCCCACGAAGGCGATCTGCAGCGGATCCTTGCTTCTCATGGCCAACTCCCTACGCCGGCCGGAGGCCGGGCTCCGGAAACACGGACAGACCGGTGCCGACCTCTCGCTTCCGGCCCGCGCCCTCGTGCTGCTCGCGACCGTCGGCGCTCGGCTCGCCAGCTGGCTGCATCGCTTCGCCTCGTACCAGGGCCGCGATTTGCTTCGCCGCAAGAGTCTCGTGCACCAGCAGCGCCTCGGCGACGCGCGTCAGCGCTTCCGCTCGCTCGTCGAGAATCCGTCGAGCTTCGTCGTAACAGCTCATGACGATCTTCTTGACTTCCCGGTCGATTTCGGCCGCGGTGGCTTCGCTGTAGTCCCGATGTTGTGCGATCTCCTTGCCCAGAAAGATCTGTTCTGCGGGCCTGCCGAAGGCCAACGGCCCCAGGCTCTCCGACATGCCCCACTCCGTGACCATCTTGCGCGCCAGCGTCGTGGCGTGCTCGAAGTCGTCGCCGGCACCGCTGGATAGCCGGTTCAGCTGGAACTCCTCCGCCACGCGGCCGCCCATGAGCCCGCAGATCGTTGCAAGCAGATAGGGTCTGGATGCGGTGTGCCGGTCTTCGGCCGGGATCTGCTGGGTTGTGCCCAGGGCCCGGCCGCGCGGGAGGATCGTCACCTTGTGCAGAGGGTCGGCCTCGGGCAGCAGATGGGCCAGCAGGGCGTGGCCGGCCTGGTGGTAGGCCATGGCGCGCCTCTCTTCCTCGCTCACGACCAGCGACCGGCGCGCGCTGCCCATCAGCCCCTTGTCCTTCGCGTGCTCGAAATCGGCCCGGGTCACCGTCTCCCGGCCCCGGCCGGCCGCGTTCAGCGCCGCCTCGTTCACCAGGTTGGCCAACTCGGCACCACTGAATCCCGGAGTCCCGCGAGCGACGAGGCCCAGCTCCACGTCCACGTTCAACGGCACCTTGCGCGCGTGGATGCGAATGATCTCCTCGCGGCCGTGCACGTCGGGCCGGTC
>CP070713.1:1151656-1155264 GCA_020351445.1 Myxococcales bacterium | reverse complement strand
TTCGCTCTGGCGCAATGCCGCCGATCCCGCCCAACTGAATCCCGATCGATCCAAAATTTGCAAATCCGCACAATGCATAGCTCGCGATCACGACGGTGCGCGGAGAGAGTTGCGCGACGCCTTCCGACAACGACTCGTAGAGATGCAAGAACGCAATGAACTCGGTGAGGACGAGCTTTTCGCCGAGCAATGTTCCTACGGTGGCACACTCGGCAACGGGTACCCCGACGAGAAACGCGAAGGGCCAAAAAATCCATCCGAGGATCTGCTGCAAGGTGACCGGCGCTACAGCCGCCGCGCCCTCCAGTCCCATCCAGTCGTTGTAGAGCTGGAACGGCAAGCCGAGCAGCGCATTGGTGAGCGCGATCAGCGCGATGAAGGCTAACAACATGGCCCCGACGTTGAGGGCGAGCTTCATTCCTTCGTATGCCCCTCGCGCAGCAGCGTCGATGACGTTCGCGTCTGGATTGTCGACCTCGACGGTGGCATCCCCCGCGGTCTCCGGCTTCTCGGTTTCCGGCCACATGACCTTGGCGATCACGAGCGCCGCCGGCGCGCTCATCACGCTTGCGGCGATCAAATGCCCGGCGATGTCCGGAAAGACGCCTTTGAGGAGGCCGACGTAGGCGGCGAGCACTCCACCGGCGACCGTTGCGAATCCTCCAGTCATCACCGCCATCAGCTCCGACGTGGTCATCTTGCCGATGAACGGCGCGATCATGAGCGGCGCTTCGGTTTGACCGACGAAGGTGTTCGCCGCCGCCGAGAGTGTCTCGGACCCCGAGGTCCGCATGGTGCGGCGCATGATCCACGCGAACACCCCGACCAACCGCTGCATGATCCCGAAGTAGTAGAGGATGGTCATCAGCGAAGAGAAGAAGATGAGCGTCGGAAGCACGTTGATCGCAATCGTGAACTTCTCGGACGCAAAGTCGCCAAAGATGAACTCCGTGCCCTTCGCAGTGAAGCCGAGCAAGGCGAGAACCACGTCGTTCAAGAGCGAGAACACCCTCAATCCAATGTCGGTCTTCATCACCAGAACACCGAAGGACACCTGCAACCCGATCCCCCATCCAATCACACGCCACGGCACCCGGTCGCGGCGCTTGGAAAGCAGCCAAGCAATGCCCACCATCGCAAACAGCCCACCGAGCGAAACCAACCGCTGCCAAACCGGCACCGTCTCCACCTCACTCCACATCGCGCGGATATTAACCCTTCTAAAAAGGGGACAGTCCCCTTTTTTTCCGGGTTAACCCTTTTGAAAAGGGGACTGTCCCCTTTTTGGTCTTTATTCGTAGGGGACGTTGAAGCGGGCTCGGTAGGGGGCGAGGCGAGATTCTACGTCGTCCTTGGTCATGCCGAAGTCGGCGAGGGAGTATTTGTGGCGGCCGTATTTGTGCTGCTTGTTGACCTTGCGGGAGGCTTCCATCGCATCTCTGGCTTCCGCAGTGAGATCGAGGCCGGCGGCTTCGTAGATGCGGGCGACCTCGGGGATCGGGTCGTTGATCAGGTCGTAGTACGAGACGTCGACGAAGCCTTTGTCGTTCACGCGATCGCGGGTGGACATCGCACGGCGCGCCATGTTTTCGATCTTACCGAGCCAGTGGGCTGCCACTCGGTTCGGGTCGACGTCGTCACTGAAGATCATCTGCAGGTGCGTGACCATGCTGAAGAATGATGGGCTCGTCTTGAGCGGGTCGCGATGCGTGTGAACGATGGTCGCATCCGGAAACACCTCGAGGAGCGGATCGAAGTACTCCTGATGGTGGGGCGTCTTGAGCACCCAGCGCACGTGTTTGCCGATACCAGGCCGCTGCCATTGCAGGTACTGCATCATGCGCTTGAGCGCCTGATACGCCGGCACGTGATCCTGTTCTTCCAGCCACTTGGAGTACGTCGGCACGTTCATCATCGCTTCGGGCGTGGTGGTCAGGAATGCTTGCTCGAGGAGAATCACTTCTTCTTCTGGTGCATCCGGCTCGGCCGGGTGAATCGCAAAGAAGCCGGGCGACATGTACTTGAGGCCCTTTGCGGCCCTCGCGGCCTGGGCAAAACGAGGGTCCTTCCCCTGACCTGGCTTGTGCGTGGTGTGCGGGGCAGGATTGATCGCCTCCCATGACGCGAGCGAGCGAATCGCAGCGTCCTGCGCGATCAAGCGGTGGAGCATGGTCGTGCCGGTGCGCGCCAAGCCAGCGACGACAATCGGAGCATCCACCCGGACGTCGAGGATCTCCGGGTGCTGCTTGATCGCGTCCTGGGCAACCAACTTGTTGATCAAGATGCCGACAATCCGCCCCCGAATGATCATTCGACCGACGGGGTTGAGCGCTGCCTCGCGGTTGATCGAATCGACCAGAATCTCGAGGGGTTCGAGGAACGCCTCGTCCCCGAAATCGCTCATCCCCACCTTACGCTGCGCCTCGGCAAGGACGCGATCCACCAGGATTGGACCGCGACCGATTCCTAGTATCCGCCCTACCCGATTCGCAATTGCAATGGCAGCTGGACGATACGGTCGATCGAAGGTGCTCGTAACTTCGCCGGGAGACATCGCAGGCCTCAGAGCTCGGACAGCTTCACCACTCGGGTCTGCGGCTCGGGATGTTCGTTCGCCCGCACCCACCGCCAACACATCGTGCCCTCTTCGTGGCCCACGGTATCGATCCAGTTGTCGAAGCCCTTGTTCTGCGCGGCCACCACCACTTGCACGGATCCGTCGGGCCGATACTTCGCCGTGTGCTTGTTCACGTGAATCGGGTAGTAGCGGTAGTCGAGCGATTCCATCCAGTAGTTGTTGAGCTGGAAGTTCCAGTGCTCGCACTCCGGGGGCGTGGCCTCGATCACCAGCGCTTCGTCCGGCGCCAGCTTCCAATAGCTGTGGTAATAGGCGATGTCCGGTACGCCGCCAGCCATGTTCGAAACGTTCTGGTCGAACCGCGGCAACTGGTTGACGTGCTTCTTGAAGCCTTCCGCCCAGCTCGCGAACAGCATCGCTGCGCCCGCAACGAGGCCCGCCGACGTCGTCAGCCCCTCCGCGCACTTCACCGGATCAAAGGGCGATGGCATTCCGTCCCCACCAATGCGCTCGATGTGTAGGTCCGCGATCGTTTCGTTCTCGCGATCCAGCCGCGTCTGACGCACGATCAAGGTACCCGTGTCTTTATCCATCGGAAGCCAGTTCCCCGGTTTCTCCTCGGTGCTCAGGGTGATCTCGAAGGTTCCGTCCGGTTCGATCTCCATCGTCGACGCCTCGAGGTACCCGGTGGGCGGCATGCCGCGGCCTTGACCGTAGTTTCCCTTTTGCGTGAAGAACCCGAGGTAGTGAACCGTGCCGCGGTTGCCCCGGATGCGATACTCGTGCTCGCCGCTGATCGCCGCATTCTGATAGTAGTTATCAGGGTGGTTCCAGGGGTAGCTGGATTCGTTGGGGAAAGACTCATGATTCACCACCCAGACCCAGGTCACATTTGTAACTCCCTCACTAGCAAAGATGCTGTAAACGTGAGTATACATATCTCGGTATCGTTCAGGGCCATCGGCGCACGTGATCTGGTCAGTGTTAGTACATCCGTAGTAAGTATACAAGTCTGCAACCTCGGTATACT
>CP070713.1:1148633-1151556 GCA_020351445.1 Myxococcales bacterium | reverse complement strand
TAGAGAAGGTTCTGCGTGACCGGGGTCTTGTCGATGTCTGCCTACGAGGGGGTCATGGAAACAGGGTTGGTCAAGTGGTTCAACAACGCCAAAGGCTGGGGTTTCATCGCCGGTCGTGATGGGTCCGATGTCTTCGTGCACTATTCCCAGATCACAGGCGATGGCTACCGTACACTGCGCGAGGGGCAACATGTCGAATACGAGCTGCGCCTCGGGCCACGTGGACAATTCGCCGAGAACGTCAAAGTGGGGCAGCAGCTGACAATGGTGGCCAGCTAGCGCCCCAGTCATCGTGCTCAAGGCCGTACGTATTTCTCGAGGTCGAGCGCCCAACGAACTTCCACGACGGCATCGTCGAGGGCAGCGAGCGGCTTGCGATAGGTGACCTCGTGCCAGACGTCGAGGACACGGGCCTCGTCGACGGGGTCTTTCACCTCGACGATTTCGGCGCCGGACTCTTCGTAGCCACGGCTACCGGCTTGCTCTCCGATCTCTTCGCGCACCCGCCGGAACAGGTCGTCGGAGTGGGCCGATGGAGCGTCTGAGCGTTGGGTGCGCGCGGTGAACTGCACCGCCAGCCCGCCGTTCAACACGACTCGGACCCCGGAGTCCATGATGTGAAGTCGTACCCGTTCTGCGATTCGGAGCTCCTGCTCTTCGCTCCGGTAGATCTCCACTCCGGCATCTGCAAGCGCCTGATGAATGTCCTGAATCCTCAGCGTTTCCTCCAACCCACTCACATTGAGGGCCGAGCAAGGTACCACCCTCGACACGGAGGGCAAATCAGCTCCTGTTGCTCTCCGTTTCTGGGGACCCTCGCTCGGGCAGCGTGAGGGTCCCATGATCGAAGTCATCGACGCAATTGTTGTGAGCCAACAATTGAGGGGGGTGTGTCCCCCTCAAGGGTAAGAGCGCGATCGTTTTTGCTGCAAACGCAGCCAGAAAACGCTAGCCAAGGATCACGCGCTTCGATACATTCTGCGGTGTCTTGACGCCCGCTCCTGACAGACTCTCTTCGATCTTGCCGAAGGGTGGCGCTGACGTTGCCGTCCATCGCGGCGCCCGGCGCCGGTTCCGTCGGTGGGCTCTTGATGCCGAGGTCGAGCTCTTGACGCCGAGACGAGGCTCAGGTCTCGCGATCAACGCGAGCGTCGGAGGCCTCCGCGTCGCTGTGGACATGGGCGTACCGGTCGACCACGTGTGCACGCTACGGGTTCGGACCGCCCCTGACCATGCAACGATCGAGCACGCGAAGGTGGTTTGGTCGAAGGCACGGCCGGACGGCTATGTGATGGGCCTCGAGTTCATCGCAGCGACAGAGGCTTGAAATTACTGAGCTTTTGCACCCAGGATCGCGAATGATGCGATTGGTTGCGGGGTCGGTCGTCCGGGGTTAAGTTCGTGATCCATCTGAGCGTACCCACTTCGGGACGCTACGGAGGTTCGAAAAAATGCGCCGACGAATGTTCCTCGGAAAGATTCACCGAGCTACGATCACACACGCCGACCTGGACTACGAAGGCAGCGTTACGATCGACGCGGATTTGCTCGATGCCGCCGGCATTCTCCAGCACGAAGAAGTCCAGATCTGGAACATCACCCAGGGCACGCGCCTAGCGACCTACGCTCTGCAGGGCCCGCGGGGCTCTGGTGTGATTTGTGTCAATGGCGCCGCCGCTCACCACATGAGCCCCGGCGATCTGGCGATCATCGCGAGCTTCGGTGACATGAGCGACGAAGAAGCGCGCGCGCACGAGCCCAAGGTGGTGCTCGTCGATAGCAAGAATCGAATCGTCGACACCGGCCCGGAGCGCGCCGGCCCGCAAATGCCCCGCCGGGTGGACGAGCTCGTTCATTAACGCGATGCTCCCCGCGTTGCCGGGGTGGCGGAATGGCAGACGCAGGCGACTTAAAATCGCTCGTGGGAACACGTGCGGGTTCGAATCCCGCCCCCGGCACTGTTTCGGCGTGCGCGTTCTGGTTGTGATTGCGATGCGTTACGCCGCGTGGCCACCGTCGTCATCCCTTCCCGGTTGACGTGAGGTTGACGTGCGGCGGTGAGATTGGCTCGAGCGCCTCCACAAGCCGAAGCTGTGCCCGACTTGCGAGATGGGCGTAGCGGTGCGTGCTCTGGGCCGAGCGGTGGCCCAGCTGGGCCTGGATGGTCTTGATCGAGTGCCCGCCCGTGACGGCCTGGGAGGCGACGGAGTGGCGTCCGATCTTGTGATGCCCGAGCTCGCGAAGCCCGAGCGCCTTCTGGACGGCCAAGAGCACCTTGGTATGTGCGTTGACCTTCTGTGGATGCGTCCCGTCTTGGCTGAACAGGAACTCCTCGCCCGAGTAGCCCCGCTCGATGTGCCATCGAATCGCGTCCATCACGTCGCCTGGGAGGCCGAGCACGAGGACCTGATTGTTCTTGCGGGGGACGAGCTTCGCTGGCCGCTCTTTGAGCCCTTCCTGGACCGCCCGGTCGACGATTAGCTGGGGCGGAGTGTCTCGAATGCGGTCCCTCGAGATGGCGTACACCTCGCCCCGTCTCAGCCCGAGCCGGGTCGTGAGGTAGAAAAAGGCGTACCACTCGGGGAACCGCGCAAAGATTCCGTCGAGGAGCCGATCGCGCTCCGCTTCCGTGTACCAATCGTGATGGTGGTCCGGGACGCTGAGGGTCGGCACGTAAGGAACCGACGCGAGGCGCCCCCGTTTCCACATGAACCGGAGCACCGTCCGCACCAGCGAGAGCCGGTGGTTGACGGACTTCGGTCCGAGGTGTGATGGCAGGGACGCCTTGAGGAGGTCGATCGCAGGCGTATCGACTTCCTCGATGAAGAGGTGTCCGAGCACTGGTTTGATCTGCTGCCAGTGAGCCTCGTAGGAGTCTCGGCTGCGATCCTTCATGGTGGTTGCGGTCATGTACATGTCATAC
>CP070713.1:1143412-1148533 GCA_020351445.1 Myxococcales bacterium | reverse complement strand
TGCCGAAGTAGCCGGCGATCATGACGGCGAAGGCGGCCGCGATGCGAGCGGCGAGCAGCTCCTGCTTTTCCGTGATCGAGGGGACGAATACGCGCTTGAGCAGGTCATGGCTGATCGAGGTGCTCACGACGAGCAACAAGCCCGCAGCGGTCGAAAGCGCGGCAGCCAGCCCGCCGGCAGCGACTAGCGCGATGACCCAAGCCGGAAGGTTTGCGATCTCCGGGTTCGCAAGCACGATGATGTCGCGGTCGACATAGAGCTCGTTCTTGGTCTCCGGATTGGCGTTGCTTACCATGCGTTCGCCATGGGCGCCCCGTTCATCGGTGAACACGGGCTTACCGGCGAGCGCGGCCCCTGCCACGTATTGGACCTTGCCATCACCATTCTTGTCGACCCATGCGAGGAGGCCAGTGTCCTCCCAGGTCTTGAACCACTGGGGAATCGACTTCTCACCCTCGACCTGCGTGTAGCTGGCCTCACTGACCGTGTCGATCAGGTTCGTACGTGCGAAGGCAGCAACGGCGGGCGCGGTGGTGTAGAGGAGCGCGATGAAGAAGAGCGCCCAGCCAACGCTGATGCGGGCATCGCGCACCTTCGGCACCGTGTAGAAACGCACGATGACGTGGGGCAGCCCGGCGGTTCCCGCCATCAGGGCGCCGGTGATGCACAAGACATCCAGCATCGATTTCTTACCCGATGTGTACTCCGCAAAGCCCAACTCCGTGTTCAGCTGGTTGAGCTTCTCCATCAGGGTGATCGTTTCTCCGTTTGCGACCTGAGAGCCGATCGCGCCGCCAAGCGAGCCACCAAATCCGATCTGGGGCACCAAATGGTCCGTGAGCAGAATGCTGATGAAGATCGCCGGCACC
Organism: Myxococcales bacterium; assembly: GCA_020351445.1. Lineage (GTDB taxonomy): Bacteria > Myxococcota_A > Polyangia > Polyangiales > Houyiibacteriaceae > SG8-38. The sequence goes on along the minus strand of CP070713.1, from coordinate 1,147,664 downwards.
AGGTAGGCGAAAATCAGGACGCAGTACTGCGCTGCCTGGGTGTACGTGATCCCCTTCATGCCGCCGAGAACCGCATAGAAGAACACAATCGCCATGCCGATCAAAACGCCGATGTTGATGTCCACCTCGAGGAATCGGCTGAACACAACGCCCACGCCGCGCATCTGACCGGCGACGTAGGTGAAAGAGACGAACACCGCACAGAGGACGGCCACGATGCGGGCTGTGTTCGAGTAGTAACGGTCTCCAACGAAGTCAGGGACGGTGAACTGGCCATACTTGCGAAGATACGGCGCCAACAAGAGCGCGAGCAGCACGTAGCCGCCCGTCCAGCCCATCAGGTAGACCGCTCCATCGTACCCCATGAACGAGATCAAACCCGCCATACTGATGAACGAGGCCGCACTCATCCAGTCCGCTCCGGTCGCCATCCCGTTGACCACCGGATGGACCCCTCGGCCCGCGATGTAGAAGTCTCCTGTCGTGCTCGCTTTGGACCAAATTGCGATGCCGATGTAGAGGGCGAAGGTTCCGCCCACGATGATGAATGTCCAAGTCTGTACGTCCATGGTTCTCTCCTTCTATGACTCGAACGATTAGTCCTCGTGGACGTCGTACTCTTTGTCGAGCTTGTTCATTCTCCACGCGTAGCCGAAGATCAGCCCCACAAACACGTAGATCGAGCCCTGCTGAGCAAACCAGAATCCAAGCTTGAAGCCGGTCCCAGGGATGGTGTACTCGTCGAGCGATCCCGCCCAGAAGATCCCCGCACCGTACGAAACGATCCACCAGATCGCGAGCAGGATAATCACTAGGCGGACGTTCTTCCGCCAGTAGTCTCGCATCTTTTGGTTGTTGTCCGATTGTTCCGTCATCGTGGTTCCGTTTCTCCGCCGTTGGCGGCTCTCAATCTTGCTTCAAAAGCGCCTCGACCACGCTCGGGTCGGCGAGGGTCGAAATATCTCCAAGTTGGTCGGCTTCGCCGGAAGCGATCTTGCGGAGGATTCGCCGCATGATCTTTCCGGATCGCGTCTTGGGAAGACCGTGCGTGATACGGATCCCGTCTGGCGTCGCAATCGGCCCGATCGCCTCGCGCACCTTCTCTTTGAGCGCGCCCTGAAGCTCGCTCGGGTCCCAGTCGCCACCCGCGATCGGCACCACGAAGGCAAAGATGCCCTGGCCCTTGATCTCGTGCGGAAAAGGCACGACTGCGGCTTCTGCAACCGCCTCGTGCGCCACCAGCGCGCTCTCCACCTCGGCTGTGCCCATACGGTGCCCAGAGACGTTGATCACGTCGTCGACGCGACCGGTGATCCAGTAGTACCCGTCCTCGTCGCGCCGGCAGCCGTCGCCGGTGAAGTAGTAAGGTGGGTACTGCGAGAAGTACGTCTCGAGAAAGCGTTGGTGGTTACCGTGGATCGTCCGCGCTTGGCCCGGCCACGGGCGTGCGATGCAGAGCAAACCGCTGACATCGTTGCCTTCGAGGAGCTTGCCCTCTTGGTCCACGAGCACCGGCTCGACGCCGAACAACGGGAAGGTCGCCGAGCCGGGTTTCGTGGGAGTTGCATTCGGGAGGGGGCTGATCAAGATGCCGCCGGTTTCGGTCTGCCACCACGTGTCGACGATCGGCACCTCTCCGTTGCCGACCACGTCGCTGTACCAGCGCCACACCTCGGGGTTGATCGGCTCGCCGACGGTACCCAGCACCCGCAACGACTTGCGGCTCGAGCCCTTAACCGGCTCCGAGCCCTCGCGCATGAGGGCCCGGAGCGCGGTGGGCGAGGTATAGAGCGTCGTCGCGCCGATGTCATCGACGACGTTCCAATACCTACTTGCGTTGGGGTACGTCGGAACCGACTCGAACATGACGGTGGTGACACCACAGGCGAGCGGCCCGTAAACGATGTAGCTGTGGCCCGTGATCCAACCGATGTCTGCGGCGCAAAAGTGGATGTCGTCGGGACCGACGTCGAACACGTATTTGAAGGTCGACGCCGCGTACGTGAGGTAACCTCCGGTCGTGTGGACGAGCCCTTTGGGCTTCCCGGTCGACCCGGAGGTGTAGAGGATGAAGAGTGGATCTTCGGAGGCCATCCATTCCGCGGGGCAGGTGATGCGCTCCTCGGCCGTGGCCTCGTGCATCCAGACGTCGCGCCCTTGCTCCATGTTGACTTCGGTGTGGGTGCGCCTGACGACCAGCACCTTCTCGACGACGGCGAGGCCCTCGACGGCATCGTCAGAGATCTTCTTCAGCGGAATGCGCTTGGCGCCACGGAGCCCTTCGTTCGCGGTGACGAGGATTTTGGCATGTGCGTCGATGATGCGGTCACGAAGCGCGTCGGCGCTGAAGCCGCCGAACACGATCGAATGCACTGCCCCGATCCGGGCACACGCGAGCATCGTGTAGGCCAGCTCGGGGATCATCGGCAGGTAGATACAGACCCGATCACCCTTTCGAACGCCCAATGATTTCAAGGCGTTAGCCGTACGGCCGACCGCGGTCTTGAGGTCCCCGAAGGAGATGTGCTCGTACTCGCCTGGCTCGTCCTTGACGAAGATGATCGCGGTCTTGTCGGGGTCCGCGGCGGCGTGCCGGTCCACGCAGTTGACGGCGGCGTTGAGCCGGCCGCCCGCAAACCAGACAAACTCGCCCGGCCCGTGCTCCTCGAACACACTGTACGGTTCGTAGAACCAGTGGAGCTCGTTGCTCTCTTCGCGCCAGAACTCTTCGTTGGCAGCGAGGCTCTTGTCGTAGAGGTGGTTGTAATCTTCTAGATTGCTGATTCGTTTTCTGGATCCCAGAGTCGCTTGTGTGAGTGTCATCGGTACACCTTACACTTTTGTGCTCCGATTCATACGCAATACACGTACCAAAACCGGTTACGGCGAAACCACTCCGGATCTCTGTCTAACGCGCTGCAGCAAGCGTTACGATTCGTAGCACTGCGCTACACAACGAAACATTTTCGAAACGCCGCTTCGCTATTCAGGCGGCCGGGACTCGCGCCGAGGAATGCCCATGCGTTGGCGTCGCTCCCAAAGCGTCTTGCGGCTGATTCCAAGGCGCTTGGCAAGCTCCGTTTCGCTCAGCTCGTCCTGGTGCAAGAGCACGAACCGCCGCAGGTAACCCTCGAGCGAGGCGTCTTCGCCCGCAGCGTCCCCGTCGATGCTGTTGGGAGCGCTCGACGACGGCAGGCCGAGGAGCTCCTCGGTGATCGGCCCCGATTCGTGCAGGATCACAGCGCGCTCTACCGCGTGCTGGAGCTCGCGCACGTTCCCAGGCCATTTGTAACGTTTCATCGCAGCCGCCGCGCCCTCGTCGAGCTCGAGCCGCGGGCGGCCGAGCTTCGCCGCAGTCCGTGTGATGAACACTTCGGCGAGCGCCAAAATGTCGTCGCCGCGCTCGCACAGGGGAGGCAGCTGAATTTCCACCACCTTGAGACGGAAGTACAGATCCGCCCGAAATTCCTCGCGTTCTACGAGCATTGGGAGGTTTCTGTGGGTTGCTGAAACGAGGCGAATGTCGACCGCCTCGGCTTTTCGCGCACCGACACGACGAACCTCACGCTGCTGCAGCATCCGCAACAATCGAGCTTGAGCGGCTTGCGACAACTCGCCGATCTCGTCGAGGAAGAGCGTCCCGCCGTTGGCGGCGTGCACCAAACCCTCTTGCCGGCTGAGCGCCCCGGTGAACGCTCCCTTTTCATGCCCGAAGAGCTCGGACTCGAGGAGCGTTTCGGGAATCGATGCGCAGTTGACGGGCACGAATGCGCCGGTACGAGTGCTTTGGTTGTGCACCGCGCGGGCGATGAGCTCCTTTCCGGTACCCGACTCGCCGAGGATCAGAACCGTGGCTTCGGTGGGGGCGACTTTGCGCGCCCATCGGAGCGCCTCCTGCATGGGGCTCGATAGGGTGGCGACGATATCGAATGGATCTGCACTTACGCCCGGGGCACTCGTCCCGTTGGCCGCTCGATGCCGAAGCACTCGATCGACGGCTGCGCTCAGCGCCTCGGGCTCGAATGGCTTGGACAGATAGTCCGCTGCTCCCCGTTTCATCGCGTCCACCGCTGAGCTGACCGAACCGTATGCCGTCATGACGATCACCGGTACCTGGCCCGCGCGCTCGATCAAGACATCGCCTGTTTCACCTGTGAGCCTCACGTCGGTGATGACCAAGTCGAAGCACTCTGGTCGCTCCTTCTCAGCGACGGCAACGCTGGCCACATCGGTAACATCATGCCCATCCCTT
>CP070713.1:1138533-1143312 GCA_020351445.1 Myxococcales bacterium | reverse complement strand
GTTACAGCGCTCCGGGCACGGACCAGCAGTCAATGGACAAACCGCCGACCAAAGCGAAACCTAGCGCTAAAGAGGGAGAGACGCCCGAGGAGCTGGAATCCTCAAGACACCACACCGCAACACCTGGGAATGCCGAACGTGGGTCAACCTGATCCCGGTCTCGATCAAAAGCCGGGACGGCGACTCCGTAGCAGTTGCACGCGACTTGATGGCGATCATGCCTGCAAGCCTTCGCGCCCATTGTCCCGGCTATCCTGCGTGCCCCGATGGCAAGGAAGACTGGGAAGCCTTTGAAGCTGCGGCCGACGCAATAGCCACGCGGATCCACGATCAAGTGCAGATAGGTAAACACGATGGCCCCCTGGACCTGATCAAGGTGGGACGTGCTGTCCTGACAGCACTGGGAGCGAAACGGGCGCGGGACATTCTGCCGAGAACTCAGCAACTAGGGATCCAGCCGACGCCCAGCCCCTTCCAAAGAAGGTCCAGCACCGCTAGACGAAAAAGCCGAGTCGGCGTCTGGCACTGCTATTTCCGGCGCGCCCGGAGGGATTCGAACCCCCGACCATCGGCTTAGAAGGCCACTGCTCTATCCAGACTGAGCTACGGGCGCATGTGGGCGCTGTTTAGCATGTTAACCATCCACCCTGAAAAAGGGGACTGTCCCCTTTTCAGAAGGGTTAACCCTTTCAAAAAGGGGACTGTCCCCTTTTATGCGGTCGGGTTGGCGAGGATTAGGTCGGCGGCTTTTTCGGCTACCGCGACGGTGGGGGCGTGGGTGTTGCCGGAGGGGAGGAGTGGGAAAATGGAGGCGTCGACGACTCGAAGGTTTTCGATGCCATGGACGCGAAGCTCGTTGTCGACGACCGCGGTGGGGTCGTCCGCTGCGCCCATCTTCGAAGAGCCGACCGGGTGATACACGCTCATGCCCTCGGTTCTCCAGAACTCGAGGATGTCTTCGTCGCTCTGCACCTCTTCACCCGGCAGGATCTCGTACGTGGCGTGCGGCTTGAAGGCCTCGGACTGAAAAATCTTCCGCAAGAGCTTGAACCCTTCGACGGCGAGGTCGCGGTCGTGCTCGGTCGACAGGTAGTTGTGAATGATCTTCGGGAACGCCTTCGGGTCGGTGCTGCGCGCGTGAATGCTACCGCGCGAAGTCGGGCGAATCGTGCAAACCGTGGAGTTGATGCCGGGATCCGGGGTCGCCACCATCTTGCCGTCGGCATCCATGCCCCCTGCGCCAGGCGTGAAGTGGATTTGCAAGATCGGACGCTTCGCGCCTTCGTTGGGAATGAAGCCTCCCACGTTGCAGGCGGGCATCGTGAGCGGACCCTTCTTGGCGAACATGTACTTGAGGACACCGAGGACGACGCGCGGGAACTTCCCGTCCTCCGAAAGACACTGCTTGGTCTTCACGCCCTGCTGAACCCAGACCTGGAAATGGTCCTGCAAGTTCTCGCCCACCCCCGGAAGCTCGTGCTTCACCTCGACGCCGATCTCGTTGAGCACCTCCGGGTTTCCGATGCCCGAGAGCTCGAGCAGTGGTGGCGAATTGTAGCTACCGGCGCAAAGCACGACCTCGCGGCTCGCCTTGGCCTGGTGCGTGGTGCCTTTGGCGTCCGTGTACTCGATGCCAACGGCCTTCTTCCCATCGAGCAAGACACGCTGTGCGATAACCTTGATCGCGATTGTGAGGTTCGGGCGCTTCTTCACGTCGGCGCTCAGGAATGCATCGGCCGAGCTCCAGCGCTGCCCGCCCTTCATGTTCACCTGAACGTGGCCAATGCCCTCTTGATTTTCGCCGTTGATATCGTCGTTACGCGGGATGCCGACGCTCACCGCCGCGTCGATGTACGCATCGCTGATGTCGTACTTCATCTGGACATGCGTGACGTTCAGCTCGCCGCCCTTGGCGTGATACTCATTGGCCGGGCCGGGCTCGTAGTTCTCAGACTTCTTGAAATACGGAAGCATGTTGGCGTACGACCAGCCTTCACACCCCGGGAGCGCCGCCCAGTCGTCGTAGTCCTGTCGTTGGCCGCGCATGTAGAGCATGCCGTTGATCGAGCTGCACCCGCCAAGCACGCGGCCACGCACCACGCTGACCTCACGGTTGTTCAACTCAGGCTCGGGCTCGGTCTTGTAGAGATTCGTCGTCTTCTCGTCGTACATCAGCTGAGTGAAGCCGATGGGCATCTTGATCAGCGGGTTGTTGTCCTTGCCGCCGGCCTCGAGAAGCAGAACTCGATTCGCAGGGTCTGCGGAAAGACGGTTTGCAAGACAGCAGCCGGCCGACCCAGCGCCAACGACGATGAAATCAAAAGCTTCCTCGGACATCTCCACCAACCTCAGGCTTCCAAGCACAAAAGCCGACTCTTCTTAACACATGACGGGACGCTGACAACGGGGCGCTCTGGTGTAGTATCCGCGCATGATGACTTTCAGCAAAGTGAGCCAAAGGTAGATGGATAGCTACGATGTTTGTGTTATCGGCGCCGGTTACGGCGGCGCTACCGCGGCGGCCCTCCTGGCGCATTCGGGGCGGCGCGTCGCGCTCATCGAGAAGACCAAAGTGGCTGGCGGCAAGGTGCAGACCGTCGACCGCAAGGGCTACCGCTTCGAGATGTTCGGAGCAGTCGGTATCCCTGCGCACGACTCCCGCTTTCACGAGCTCGTGGAGGTGCTCGACATCGGCGACCAGGTGGAGTTTCTCATTCCGGAAGGCGACGTTGCATCGATTCGTTACAAAGCCCCGAGCGGCGAATGGCGCACCATGTACAGCCCGTTGCAGATGACCGGAGCGCCCGAAGAGATGGAAAACCTCCAGCGTGTCTTCGGCGCCAGCGACGAGGAGCTCGAGGCACTGGCCGAGCTCTACACCACCATCTTGTCGCTCGAAGACGAGGAGCTCGAGGCGCTCGACGACGTCGGAATGCTCGAATGGATGCGCCCTTTTGGGCTTCCCAAGGGCCTCGAGAGCCAGATTTGCATGAACCTCAACACGCTCTTCGTGGTGCCGGTGGACCGGCTGGCAGCCTCGGAGGCGATCCTCACCATGCGGCAGCAGGCGATGGGCGGTGCGGGACGCTACAGCGTGGGCGGCTACGGACGCCTGGCAGAGGCGTGCGCGGACTACGTGGTTCAGCACGGGGGCGCCTACCTCCCGAAGCAGCGCGTCCACCGGATCGCCATCGAGGACGGCCGCGCGATCGGGGTCGAGACCGACGACGGGGTGCTGCGTGCGCAAGCCGTCATCTCCAACGCAGGGATCCAGCCCACAGTGCTCAAGCTCGCTGGCAGCGAGCACTTCCCGGCCGAGTACATCGAGTTTGTGAAATCCTTGGAGCCCAGCTGGGCGATCGCGGGCTATCGCTATGTTCTCGACAAGCGGATCTTCGACGCGGCCCTCATCCCCATCTTCTCCGATCAGAGCTGGCTCGACGACGAGCGCTACGAGGCCATGGAGCAGGGGAGCTGGCCGGACGTTCCGTTAATCGCGATCGACGTCCCCTCCGAGTTCGATCCCAGCCTCTCGCCGGTGCCCGGCCACCAGATCGCCAACTGCCAGGTCTTCTGCTCTCCGGACCCGGAATCGAGCATGGGAGAGGAAGCTGTCCGTCGCGCTGAGCAAGTCCTCGACGAGCTCTGGCCCGAGCTGCGCAACCACATCATCCGTAAGGAACCCTATGGCCCCAAGGCGATCTCGAGCTTGAGCCGTGACTCGGTTCTGCCGGGGCGAGGCGGCGAGGCGGTGGGCATCGCCCAGGTGGTGGGCCAGGTGGGCAAGTCCAAGCCTGACGCGCGAACACCGCTGACCGGCCTGTACCTCGTCGGCTGCGATGCTGGCGGCCGCGGCGCCGGCACCCATCAGGCCGTCGATTCAGGCTTCCACGTCGCCGCCATGGTAGACGCCGATCTGGGCTGACGGAGAGACCATCCAGGGGGAATCACGATGAAACGGTTGTTGCCACTGGCATTGCTACTGGGATGTTTCGCCTCACACGCTGCCGCATTTGAAAATCCGCGTCAGGCGCAGGGATATCTGCACAGCAGTTGGTCCACGGTACACACCGATTCCAGCAACTCCGATCACGTCCCCTTGGCCATGACCCCAAACGTCAGCCAGCGGTGGCATCTGCTGAAGGGGGCGGGAATCTGGACCCCGCCGGTGGTCGGGACGGACGGCACGGTCTACGCGGTCACTGGCAAGGGGCCGGGCCATAGCCATCTGCATGCGATCTCGCCAAAAGGCGAGATCCTTTGGCAATCCGCACCACAGCAGTCGCCGGCCGACCTGGACTCGCTGGCGGTCTTCAGCGCGCCGGTGCTCGATGAGAGCGGCGACATCTACATCGGCGACGGGAATCAGTTCTGGGCCTTTCACCCCGACGGTGAGGTGAAGTGGGTGACTGATCTGCCTGGTCTCGGCATCAACGGCGGGTTCGTGACCGGGATGATCGTCAACGACCATGTCGGTGGTGTGAGCCTCGATGGCAAGGTCATGTTGCTTCGCCGCAGCAACGGCGAGCTGGCGATGCCGGTCTTGGATCTGCCGGGTGCAGACAGTCCCTTGGGTCCGCCGATTCCCGACGCCTTGTGGAAGAACCTGGTCGACCCGGCCATCCGTGATCAGGTCTGGGAGATCCTGCGGGGTCACCGCTACGAGATCACCAACACCCCGGCGGTGCATCCGCGAACCGGTCGAATCTATGTCATCGGCGCAGGCAAGGATGAGAGCGAAGGGCATTTCTACGGCATCGATGTCGTCGACGACCGTTT
>CP070713.1:1135855-1138433 GCA_020351445.1 Myxococcales bacterium | reverse complement strand
CGCGCAACCTAGCGCCGTTGCAGCGTGTGCGAGCTCATCCCCGCGACCACGCGAATCCTTTGCGCGGATCAATAGATCCCCTTGATTTGCTTGCAGGGCAGCACCCACGGCGTCGGTCCCCAGAGCCAGGTTCCGCGTGCGCCGGGCCGAGCTGAGCAGGCCCACGACCCGTCGCTCCAGCTGCTGTACGATCATCCGTTCGATGCTCTCGGGCTCGACATCGGCGACGCCGCGAAGCGCGCGGGCGAGCCCGCCCCGAACAGAGGCCGACCGGATGCACGCTCGTCGTGGATGGACCGACACGCCCCGGCCGCCAAGCCCCCGAGCGAGGTCTACGGCTACATACGGCGCGCTCGGCCCGACCACCAGACGCACGAGCTCGCCCCGCTCAGCGCGGTCGCCACACCCAGCGCACATCCGCCTCGACGACTTGTCTGGTTCGCTCCTGGCCATCTCGTCCAGCATCAACAGGTTCACCCTTGCTTCGTCTCCTCGGACTCGGTCTCGGTCTCGTTCGCGCTCTCGGTCCCGGACTCGGTTTCAGCCGCGGACCCGGCCTCGGACTCGGTCCCGGTCTCTGCCGCGGCCGCTGCTTCCGCCACAGCCGCTGCCGCAACCGCCGCCTCTTCAGCTGCCACTGCTTCTGCTTCCAAGCGTGCGGCCTCCGCCTGCGCGGCCGCGATGCTCTCGAGCATCTTCACCTCGACGGGTGGCCATTCGGTGCCGACGAATTCAGCGACGGCGGCTTTGAGCGCTTGAGCCTTGGACGCGCCGAGGCCCGACTTGATCGCAAGCCGATCGGTGTCCTCTTCGGCTGCGATCGCTTCGACCGATCCGTATCCATTTTGCTCGAGTTGATCTGCGACGCGCCCGTTGACTCCGCGCACCAGGAGAAGCTTGTCACGATCCGTCGGCGCTTCGGTCCGATCGGCCATGGCAGCCAAGCTCTCCTTGCGAAGCTCCTCCATCGCTCTGCCGGCGTCATCACGAAGCTGCGCCACATCCTCCGCCGAAATACCGGGCACCGACGCAAGCTCGCCTTCGCTGGCCTCCACGACTTCGTCGAGACTTCGGAAGCCCATGCGGTAGAGCGACCGGGAGATCTCCTCATCGGCACTCAGGCGCGACAGCGCAGCCATCGCCTCTTCCTCGATCTGCTTGAAGCGGGACTCGCTCACGATGTCGAGCCGCCAGCCGGTCAGCTGCGATGCGAGCCGCACGTTCTGACCGCGCCGACCGATTGCGAGCGAGAGCTTTGGATCCGGAACGACGAGCTCCATGTTGGAGTTGGCTTCGTCGATGACGACACGCACGACCTCTGCGGGGGCAATGGCGTTGCAAACAAAGCGGGCCGGATCGCGATCCCACGGGACGATGTCGATCTTTTCCCCGCGCAGCTCCTGAACGACCGCCTGCACACGCGAGCCCTTCATGCCCACGCAAGCACCGACCGGATCGACATCGGAATCGCGGCTGCTCACCGCGATTTTTGAGCGCGCGCCCGGCTCACGCGCCGCAGCCACGATTCGCACGATGCCTTCGTAGATCTCCGGCACCTCCATCTCGAAAAGCTTCACCAGAAGCCCCACGTCGGTGCGGGAGAGAATGATTTGCGGCCCGCGCGCCTCTCGGTCGATGTCTTTCAAAAAGGCCACGATGCGGTCGCCGGGGCGGTAGCTCTCGCGCGGCGTCTGCTCGCGCGGCGGCAGCACGGCTTCCACGCCACGGCCGAGGTCGACGATGATGTTCGAGCCACGCTCGAAACGACGGACGACTCCAGTGATGATCTCGCCCTGGCGGTTCTTGTACTCGGCGTAGACCCGCTCGCGCTCTGCATCGCGGACGCGCTGAATGATGACCTGCTTGGCCGTCTGCGCAGCGATCCGGCCGAAGCGGCTCCGGCTCTGGTCGAGACTCAACAGCTCCCCAAACTGCTTGTCCTGCTCGCGTGCCTTATCGCGGTCCTCGGGAAGGTAGAAAATCTGGAAGCCGAGCTCCTCGCCGATCTCGGCTTCGAGCCCATGTGTCTCCGCTTCCTCGACCGAGATCTCCTGCTCGCTGTTTTCGACCGCCTGCACGACGGTCATGTACTGAAAGAGGTCAACCGCCCCAGTTTCGTCGTTGAATCTCGCTTCGAGCTCGCGATCGGGACCGAAGGTCTTCTTGGCCGCCGTCAGAATCGCCTGCTCGGTCGCCTCGACCAGGATCTTGGCATCGATGCCTTTCTCCTGGCTGACCTGTTCAATCACATGCTGAAGGGAGAGCGCGCTTTGTTGCATAGCCATCTACCCACCTAGTTCGTAAATCGGTACACGAGGTTCGCCTGCGCGATATCCGCGTGTGGAATCAAAAGGACCTTGCCGTCTTGATCGAGCTCGATGGCCCGATCGACGACTCCGAGCAGCTTGCCGTGGAAGCGGCGCTGCTGTTCGATTGCCGTTCGCGTCCGGACTTTGATCTCCCGACCGGAGAATCGCTCGAAGTCTGCGAGCTTCACCAGAGGTCGCTCTAGGCCCGGCGAGCTGACCTCGAGGCGATACGACCCCGCGGGAAGCGCGTCCTCGTGGACGTCCAGGGT
>CP070713.1:1131328-1135755 GCA_020351445.1 Myxococcales bacterium | reverse complement strand
CCTGCGCAAGACGCCTCACGGATTGGAGAGCGAGCGGCTCGAGCGGCACATGTACGACACGGAGCGGAGACAGGTTCGCAAGGAGGAGGTCGACTTCATTGCGAATCTGGGCGTCGCACCCAACACGTACCCCGAGGTCTTGCTGCCGCTGATGCTTGGTTGGCCGACCATACAACGGACGCGCGCGTTCTATTCTTGGATCAATGATCGTTTTGTGTCCCGGGTGTACGTGGAGACCCAGGGAGAGAAGACAGTGCAACTCCCCGGCGGCCCGAGGAAAGCGATCGAAATGGTGATCTACCCGGACCTCAATGACTTCGTTCGCGTCGGCTCCACCATGGCGCGACTCGCCAAACCGATCATGCCGAAGTACCACCTGTGGTGCGAGGATGAGGCGCCCTACCGCTTGGTGCGGTTCGAGGGTCCATACGGACCGCCCGGCGCACCCGAGCTCATCATGGAGATCGAAGACAGGTGAAATGATGATGACGAGACATGGGGCGATCGTGCTGGTCGCCGGGTTGTTGGGGTGTGCCCGGACGGAGCCCATCGAGCTCCCAAACCTCGATACGACACGGCTATCGGATGGAACGTGTCCGACGATCCACTGCAACACGTACCAGACCGATGCGTTGCCGTTGAAAGGGCCCGAGGCGCCAACGCAGGTGCTTGGGAACGATGTGATCGATCACCTCTGGTCGTCGCCGATCGCTGGCGGGATTCTCGATTACACCTATGCCGACGGAACGACGGTGTTCTGGGTGTCGCAGGTCGACCGCATCATGAAGTTGCGGCTCGATGAGCAGAATCGGCTGCAAAAGATCACCGAGCTTCCGGTCCAACCAAAGAAGTTCCCGCGCTTTTCGCCGGAGGACATGCAGCGCGTCGTCGCGAAGCTCGATGCCGCGAAGCTCGGAACCAAAGAGTACGATGACCTCGCGGACGAGTGGAACGGCTACCAAATCGAAGGGTTGCGTGCGTACTACGCGATGGTGAGCGACAGGGGGATCCTCTACGTGAGCAACCGCAATGGGGTCGTGGCGTACGGCGACGCGGAACCCGGCAACCCGAGCTCGGGCATCGTGAAGCTCGGCCAGTACGTCTTTAAGAAACTGAAGCTGCAGCTCGGGTTCAAGATGCCTCTTCCGATCATGATCGGGATGAACGTCACGCCGGACGGACGCATCATCGCCGTCACGATCGACGGCACGGTGGTCGCGATCAAGCCGGACCTGAGCGATGCGGTTTACTACAACCTCCGCGACGAGCAGATTTGGAACAGCATCGCCATCGACGAGCACGGAGGCATCTATGTGCCCGGCACGAGGAAGCTCCACAAGCTGATCTGGAAGGGAGACCGGTTCAGCGACGACCCGAAGGATGGCGCATGGGTCGAGGCGTATGAGATCGGGTCTCTCGATGCGACGCTGCGAGCGGAGAGAGGCTCGGGAACCACGCCAGCGCTGATGGGCGGCCCGGACGACAAGGACAAGTTCGTCGTGTTTGCCGATGCAGCCAACGTGAACAACCTGATCCTCTACTGGCGCGACGAGATCCCCCCTGACTGGAAGCAGATCCCGGGCACCAGCAGTCGCCGCATCGCAGGCCTGCTTCCGGTCAACTTCGGCGATGAGTCACTCAGCAATTCCTATTCGGAGAACTCCGCCACCATCTTCGACTACGGCGCAGTGCTGGCAAACAACCAAGTCAAAACCGACGAAAAGATGATGCTCGACGTGCAGCTCAAGATGAAGGACCCCAAGCGCACGCCTTATGGCGTGCAGAAGTTTCAGTGGGACCCGGAGAAGCGTGAATGGAAGGTCGCCTGGACGCGCCCCGATGTCTCGAGCCCGAACAGCACGCCCGTCGTCACGACCAAGAACCGGCAGCTTCACACCGTGGGGCTCAAAGACGGCAAGTGGACGATGCAAACCCTCGACTGGGACACCGGAGAGACGCGCGCGATCTACACCCTCGGACAAAGCGAGCGCTACAACCCGATCATGCTGGCCCTCCAGGTATTGCCAAACGGCGATCCGCTCTTTGCAACCTTCGGTGGCGTGATGCATCTGCGGCTCGGCGAGTCGGGCCCAGGTGATCACTCGAACAGCCCGCAATGAAGATTGTGCTTCGAGTCCTGGCCGCAGTTCTGATGGTCTTCCTCGCCTGTTGTGAACAACCCGGGAGGATGGACGAAGCGGAGCCCGTCGCCACCGATGACGACATCCATCCCGCACTCGTGCGCCAGAGCGAGGAGTTCCAGCGCAAGGTGTACACCGTCACAGAGGGCGTGTATCAGGCGGTCGGCTTCGGCATCGCCAACTCGATCATGGTCGAGGGCGACGAGTGCGTGTTCATCATCGATGTCATGGGCTCGATTGAAACCGCCAAGGAAGTCAAAGCGGAGTTTGACAAGATCACGCACAAGCCGATTCGCGCGTTGATCTATACCCACAACCACGTCGATCACGTCATGGGCGGGCTTGGGTTTGTGCAGGATGGCGAGGTCGACGTCTACGCGCACGAGACCACGAACTACTACATCAACCGGGCGGTTAGCGTTTTGCGTCCTGTCCTGAGCCTACGAGCCGCCCGGATGTTCGGGAGCTACCTGCCGAGACCAGGGCCCGATCGCTTGGAGAACGTCGGCCTCGGCCCGTTCATCGAGACTCTCGACCCGACGATGACCATTGGGCTCATCCGCCCCAACAAGACGTTCTCCGAGAAGCTCGAGACCGAGATCTGCGGCGTGCAAGTCAAGCTGGTGCATGCTCCTGGTGAAACGAACGACCAGCTCTTCGTCTGGCTTCCGGAGCGCGACGTGCTGATGCCCGGGGACAACATCTACAAAGCCTTCCCGAACCTCTACACCATTCGCGGGACCCTCTATCGAGATATCCTCGCTTGGGCGCACAGCATCGACGAGATGCGGGCCCTCCGGCCTGCCCATTTGGCGCCGAGTCACACGCGCCCAATCTCAGGACAAGAAGAGATCTACGAAATACTCACCGCTTATCGCGATGCCATTCAGTTCGTCCACGACCAGACGATCCGCGGGATCAATCAAGGCCTCACGCCGGACGAGCTCGTCGAGGTTGTGAAGCTCCCCCCGCACCTCGCGGAGCACCCGTTCCTGCAGGAGTTCTACGGGGCGGTGGAGTGGTCCGTGCGCTCCATATTCAGCGGCTATCTCGGCTGGTTCGACGGTGACGCAGCCGCGCTCGAACCAGTCACCCCAGACGAGCGAGCTGCCGGGATCGCATCGCTTGCCGGCGGTGTGAAGGCCTTGCAACGGGCCGCGCGCGAGGCGCTCGATGCGAAACGGTACGAGTGGGCAGCAGAGCTGGCGACGCACTTGATTCGAATCGACCCCAGCAGCGGCACGGCCAAGCAGATCAAAGCCGCCGCGCTTCGGGCGCTCGGCCGCCAGCACATCAATGCCAACGCCCGGAGCTACTACCTCACGCAAGCCCTCGAGCTCGAAGGTAAGGTCCAGATCCGCACCGAAGCCAGACCGGAAAACGCCCTTTCCTTCGTGAGCACCGTCCCCATCCGAAAGTTTGTGGCCGCAATGCCCGCCAATCTCAACTACGAACGAAGCGCCGACAAGGAGATCCTCGTCGGGTTCCGCTTCCCCGACGTCGACGAAGGCTACGGCATCCACATCAGGCGCGGCGTCGCCGAGTTCAAAGGGAGTTTCCCGCACAACCCCGACCTAACGATCACCGCGGACTCGACCGTGTGGCGCGAGCTCGTCCTCGGCTTACGCAGCCCCGTCAAAGCCTTCGCCTCCGGCGATGTAGAGTTCCAGGGAAGCGCACTCGACCTAGTAGGCTTCCTCCGCCTATTCCAACCCCCCAAAAGAAACTAACCCGAAAAAGGGGACAGTCCCCTTTTCAAAAGGGTTAACCCTTTAAAAAAGGGGACTGTCCCCTTTTTCGCTGCGCGCGCTGATGGCGCCTAGTCGGTGATGCGCACGGCGAGCTTGCCGCGAGCCCCGCCCGCTTCGAAGGTGGCAAGCGCCGTGGTGATTTCCGAGAGGCCAAAGGTCCGTTCAACCGACGCGTTCAGTTGCCCTGTGCCGAGCCATCGGCCGAGCTGGTCGAGATCTTCGGCTCGTGACTTCACGACGACAAAGCTCGCCCGCTTGCTCGAAAAGACGCTCACAAGCATTCCAGCAAAGAGGCTCGGGGAAAGCAGGAGAGTTACGTACGCCCCGCCGCGGTTGAGCAATCCTCTCACCTCTTGAAACGAAGATCTCGATGCTGCGTCGAGCACCACGTCGAACTTCTCGTCGATCGACCCGAGGGGCGTCTCGTTGTAATCGATGACGCGCGCGGCTCCCAGGCTACGCACGAACTCGGCCTTTGCGGCGCTTGCCGTGCCCCAGACCTCGGCGCCGAGCTGGATGGCGATCTGAACGGCGT
>CP070713.1:1122168-1131228 GCA_020351445.1 Myxococcales bacterium | reverse complement strand
TGCGAAGATGAACCGTGTGCTGATCAAGAACTTCTCGCTCGTCGGGCTGCACTGGGGCCTGTACTTCGACAAGAACCCTCGAGTGCTTCACGACGCCCAGCAGGCCCTCACTCGCCTGTATGCGGATGGCAAGATCTCGCCTGTGGTTTCAGCAACTTACCCGCTGGAGGAGGCCGAAGCGGCGCTCCGCGCGCTCGCCTCCCGAAGAACCACGGGCAAAGTGGTCCTGATCCCCTAGGGCTCGTGACCTTTAGCGTCTGCAAGCGCAGCCTGGCACCGTTCGATCACCGCATCGATGACACCTGCGTGGGTTCCAAGCGGTGCTGCCACCGCGAAGGCCACGCCCTCGTGCGCCGATGCGCTCTCTTCGACCAGCGTTGGTAGGTCTTCGCTCACATGCCGACCAGGCGCGAGCATGAACGGGTGCACGATGATCAATGTCGCCCCTTGCTCGACGCAGCGTGCAACCCCCTGCGCGACGGTCGGCTCCGCGATCTCCATGTGCGCCGGCTCCACGATGGCCCCGTGGCCGAGGCGGCTCTTGACGAGTGCGGCGACCTCATCGAGCAGCGCGTTTGCTTCGGCGCGACGACTTCCATGGTCGACCAAGAGAACCGCTCGACGTGCGCCGGCTTGCGCCGTTCTTGCTTCGGAGCTGCCCATCCGAGGTATCTGGGCCTGGGCCTCGTTGGTGTCAAGAAGTCCTGATGCGCCCACTGCGCGCCTAGACACACGCCGACAGGGCGCGCTTCACCGATCCAAGATAAGAACCGCCGAACAGGTTGACGTGAACGAGCAGAGGGTAGAGCTGATAAAGATGGATGCGGGTGTTCGCGCCCGGCGCCAGCGGCCACGCTTCGTCGTAGGCCGCAAACACGCGTTCCCCAAACCCTCCGAATAGACGCATCATCGCCAGATCCACCTCACGGTGCCCGCCGTAAACGGCCGGATCGATCAAGCACGGGTGCCCCGTTTCGTCGACGTGAAGGTTCCCGCCCCAAAGGTCGCCATGAAGCCGTGACGGAGGCTCGTTGGAGCCGGCGCGCTCAGGCAGAGCTCGGCGCAGCGCTTCGAAGCTGGAAAGTGTCCCACGGTCGATCAATCCGCGATCGGTCGCGAGACGCAGCTGGGGCTCCAGTCGCGCTGTCCAATAGAACGACGCCCAGTCGCGGGCAATGGTATTGGATTGCGGCAACCGCCCAATGAAGTTGTCGTGGTCGAGCCCAAAGGACGGTGCGCCAAATGCGTGGAGCGCGGCCAACGAGCGGCCCAAGTCCTCGTCGAATCCCGGCCGCCGCTTGGCTGGCGTCAGCAGCTCGAGCGCGAGGTACGCCGGGCGCGCGTCCGAAACCGCGACAACACGCGGGACGCGAATCGCGGCGGCTTCCTCGAGCCAGCGAAGCCCTCGCGCCTCCGCGTCGAACATCCCACGGGGCGGATTGGGATGGGTCTTGACGAAGATGCTCGTCCCGTCGTCGAGCGAAACCTCGAAGGCGTCGTTGATGTCTCCGCCACCCAGCCGCTTTGCGCCGAGCATCGTGGTGCCGAGCCGTTGCTCGAGGGCTGCGCGCAGCTCCGGGCTCATAGCCGGTGGATCTCTCGGATGTGCTGAAGCAGCCCACGGCACGCTGCTTCGCAGATGTCGAGCACCCTCTCGAACCCATCACCCGCGCCGTAGTAGGGGTCGGGAACGTCTGCGTCGCGCGGCGATGTGGGATCGAAGTTGCGGAAGAGCTCGATCTTGCCCTTGCCTACCGGGTTGGGCGCCATCCGCCGGAGGTCGCTATGGTTCGAACGATCCATCGCGATCACGTAGTCGAAGTACTCGAAGTCCTTTGTGACAACCCTACGCGCGCGGCCCCGGACGTCGATACCTCGGCGCTTGCCTGCAGCTCTTGCGCGACGGTCAGGCGGCTCGCCGACATGCCAGGCCCCCGTGCCCGCACTGTCGATTTCGATGTGCGCAGCGAGCTGCTCGGTTTCGAGCAGGTGGCGCATGGTCGCCTCTGCCGTCGGCGACCGACAGATGTTCCCAAGGCATACGAAGCATACGCGGACCGGCATGACTAGGGCGTCAGTACGACCTTCCCGACGTTCTGGCCAGCCTCGATGTAGCCGTGCGCTTCGGCGGCCTGCTCGAACGGGAAGGAACGGTCGATGTGAGGCTTGATGCGGCCCTGTTCGTAGAGCTTCAGGAGCTCGGTGAAGGCTTGCAGGGTCATTTCCCTTTGGTCCCAAAGGCGCCCCATGTTGACCCCGGCAACACCTTTGTTCTCGTGCATCAGTCTCATCGGCGTCCACCACGGCAGGTGTGCGAACTGGCCGAGCACGTGCGTCATTCGCCGCTTGCCATGCTTGGCCATGTTCGACCATCCAAATGGGATGAGCAGGCCACCCGGACGAAGCAATGAATATCCCTTCTTCCAGTCTTGGCCCCCGAGGGCATCGAGCACCACGTTCACGCCACGGCCGTCGGTCAGTCTTCGAACCTCTTCCGCGTAGTCCACCGTGTGATAGTCGATTGGATGGTCGCAGCCGTTTTCTCGCACGTAATCGTGCTTGCGCTTCGACGCCGTGCCGTAGCTGGTGACCCCGCCGACCGATCGGCAGAGCTGACTTGCCGCGGTACCCACGCCGCCAGCAGCCTGGTGAATCAGGACGTGGTCTCCCGCCCTCATCCTGAACACGTTGAACAGCATGTGGTACGCGGTCAGGTACGCGACCGGAAGCGCGGCGCCTTCCTCGAAGGTCATCTGTTGCGGCATCGCGTACGCTTGCCCAGCGTCGACGCAAACCGTGTCGGCGTACCCGCCAAGTCGCGTCATCGCCAAGACGCGTTGACCCTCGCTTCGGTCAGTCACGCCTTCGCCCACGGCATCGATCACGCCCGACACTTCGAACCCGACGACCAGAGGCGGCGGCGGCGCGTCTTGATAGAGCCCTTGGCGGGCCATGATCTCGGCAAAGTTGATGCCCGATGTGCGGACGCGGATTCTCACTTCGCCGCGGCCAGGGGTCGGGTCTTGGTCCTCGCGGATCTCGAGGACATCGGGCTTTCCGTATTTCGGGATCCAGACTGCCTTCATGCTGGACGAGTAATGCCAGCCAGAACGATGTCAAGCTCCCCTGCGCCGTGTTAGAGTCGCGCCATGGACGTCGTTTTGGCACCCGACATCTACGTCAACGCATCGGTGGCGCTCGGCTCTGCGCCCGAGCACGCCGTCCGTCGTGCTTTCGGAGGCCCTGGCAAACCGAAAGCGTCCCCCTGGGTCATGGAGCGCGTAGAGTCGATGCTCCGAGCGATTCCCGAATTCAAGGACGATGCAATCGCGCAGCAAATGGCAACCATTCGAGGTCTCGTGGACCTGGTGCAGACCGACGAGTTCTTCATCGAGGACTGGGACAAGGCGCTCGTCGCCCTTGCCAAGGCTGCCGGGGTGGGTAGGGTGATGACCGACCACCCCGATCTTCTCGCATCTCAGAGTGTGTCGGGGATTGAGTTCGTCTCGTCGGACCACTGGTTGATCGAGCAGATGACGCCACCCCCGCCGCCTAGGCCCTGACCGATGTCCGACTCGTTTCTTCCGCAAAAGGATGAAATCAAGCGGCGCTTGGAAGGGCGCTACATCGGCGCCGTCCCTCACAATCAGGCTCTAAATCTTCGAGTCGTCGACTACAGCCCCGAGCACTTGTCGCTGGCCCTCCCGTACCGCGAAGACCTCGTGGGAAATCCGGAGACGGGCGTGCTTCACGGCGGTTGCATTACCAGCTTGATCGACGCGACCTGTGGCGGCGCGGTCATCATGTCCCTCGCTGCACGCCGGCGCATCGCAACCCTTGACCTGCGAATCGACTACGTGCGCCCGGCGCTGCCTCACCAGGAGGTCATTTGCGACGCGCATTGTTACAAGGTGACCCGGCACGTCGCGTTTGTTCGGGCGGCGGCGCACCATGGGGACAAGATGAGCCCGATCGCAACCGCCTCAGGTACGTTCGTGGTCTTTCGCGACGAAGGACGACGGGCCGAGGACGGAGGGTCCGCGTGAGGCTGCGCGATGCAGTCACCGCCCTCCGTCAAAGCGGCGACTTCACGGCGATCCAAGAGGCAATCCCCTACACCCGGTTCATGGGCATCACGGCGGAGTTGATCGACGACGATGTGGTCGGCCGGATGCGCTACTCGGACCATCTCGTCGGAAATCCTGCAGTCCCTGCACTTCACGGAGGCACACTCGGCGCGTTGATGGAGTCGACCGCGATTTTCAAGCTCCTGTGGCATGGGGAAACCACCACGGTGCCCAAGACGATCAACATCACCGTCGAATACCTCCGGGGTGCTCGCCCGGAGGACGTGCTCGCTCGCGCAGAGTTCACGCGTCACGGACGCCGCGTCGCCAATGTCCGAGTGTTCGCGTGGCAGGAAGACGACCCGGGGCGACCCGTCGCCGTTGCAACCGCGCACTTCCTCTTGGTTCAGGAGTAACGCGCTCGAATGACCAAACAGCCGATTCACGGCCTCACCAACGCCGAATTGGTGCAACGCGCGCGAGAGCTGCTGCCACGTGGGCACGGCCTCGCCCGACGCATCCATCGGCAGGCGATGCTCGATGGCCGTTTTGACCCAGAGAGCTTCCGGCTCGGTCCCGAAGCATGTGAAGCTTGGCGTTCGGAGTTCTCGTTCGAGCTTCCCGACCTCGTCGCGGTCCAAACCGACGAGGGCGACCGCGGCACGACCTCCAAGATGGTTCTGCGGTTGCAGGACGGGCTCGAAGCCGAGTCGGTGTGTATCCCGATGGGACAGGGGCGATACACCTTGTGCGTGTCGAGCCAGGTCGGATGCAAGATGGGTTGCGCGTTTTGCGAGACCGGTCGCATGGGGCTGCTCCGCAATCTCACGACCGACGAGATCATCTCGCAGCTGCTCGTCGCGCGACACCGCCTGGGCTGGCCGATTCGTAATATCGTCTTCATGGGGATGGGCGAGGCGCTCGACAACGCGACGAACGTGCTCCAGGCGTTGCGGGTCTTGAACGACGAAGCCGGCCTTGCGATCAGCCAAGAGCGTCTGACGATCTGCACCGTAGGCCACGTGGACGGGATCCGACTCCTCGACCAGCAGGGTCTCAAGCGCCTGAACCTCTCGATCAGCCTGAACGCCGCCAACGATTCGCTTCGAAGCGAGTTGATGCCGATCAACCGACGTACCGATCTCGCAGAGCTACAAAAGGCGTTGACGGCGTACCGGCCGCGCCGCAACTTCGCTTTGGGCGTCAACTACTGCTTGCTCCCGGGGATCAACGACACCCAGGCGGACGCGCGCGCGGTCGCCGAGTTCTGCAAGCCCCTGGGTCGCGTCTTGGTGAATCTAATTCCCTACAATCCGGGGTCGCTGCCGCTCACACGCGCACCTGAGGAGGCGGAGGTCGACCGTTTCATCCGCTGGTTACGTGCCGAAGGCTTGCCCGTGCGGGAGCGCGTGACCAAAGGCCGAAGCGTGATGGCCGCTTGCGGACAACTGGGCAATCCGGCGGCTCGCGAGGAGCGCCGCGCGCTTCGAACGGTACGAGTGTAGCTATTTGCCCCGTTTCTTGCCGCGGTAGCGAACCCGGATGGGCGTCCCCTTGAACCCAAAGCGCTTGCGGATCTGATTGATCACGTAGCGCTGATAGCTGAAGTGAACGTCGTTGGGCGCGTTCGTCATGATCACGAACGTGGGCGGCGCGATACTTGCCTGAGTGATGTAGTAGAGCCGAACCGCCCGATGATGCATCGTCGGTGGGGGGTGTTTTTCGAGCACTTCTTCGAAAAAGCGATTGAGCTCCGCGGTTCCGATACGCTTTCGATGCTCCGCCACCGCGTCTTCCACACGCCCGAGCAGGGCCTTGATGCCCCGTCCCTTCAGCGCGCTCACGGTCACCAACGGGGCCCAGGGAACGAAAGCCAGCACTTCGCGGGTCCGATCCATCGCCTTCTTTTGGTCCTCGCGGCTCAAAAGATCGGTCTTGTTCAGCGCGATGATCAGCGCACGGCCCCGGTCGTGCGCGAGGCCGGCGATCTTCGCATCCTGTTCGCCGACACCGGCGAGGGCGTCGATCATGAGTACGACCACGTGGCTGCGCTCGATCGATCGGATTGCCTGGAGCACGCTCAAGCCCTCCACGCCGCGCTTTTTCACGCTCCGCTTGCGGCGAATCCCCGCGGTGTCGATGAGGATCAGCCGCGTCCCGTCGCGTTCGACCAAGGTATCGACGCTATCAACGGTGGTTCCGGGGCGGTTGTCGACCAACTGACGATCTTCGCCGCAGAGCTGATTCACCAACGAGGACTTGCCCGCGTTGGGCCTGCCAATGATCGCCACCCTAGGGACGTCCAGCTCCGGCTCCGTGATTTCGACGACTTCAGGAAGGCGGTCCGCGATCGCCTCTTCCAGCTCGCCGATGCCTCGCCCGTGAAGCGCCGAGATCGGCATGATCGAGCCGATTCCGAGCTCGTAATACGACACGGCGTCGTGCTCCTTGGCCTGCGAGTCCGCCTTGTTGGCAACGAAGATCACGGGCTTCCTCGCATCGCGAAGGAGTGCGACGGCCTCGCGGTCGGCGGGCAGTGGGTCGACGGTCGCATCGACGACGCAAACGACTACGTCGCATTCCTCGAGCGCCAGCCGAACCTGGCTGGTGATGCCCGCTTTCATCGGATCGTCGCTTTCCGGGTCGAAGCCACCCGTGTCGATCAACACGAACTCGCGACCCAGCGCAAATGCGTCAGCGTAGTGGCGGTCCCGAGTAACGCCCGGGATGTCCTCCACGATGGCGATGTGCTGCCCGGCCAGCCGATTGAACAGCGTGCTCTTGCCCACGTTCGGCCGCCCCACGATAGCAACCAGAGGTTTGTTGACGACCGATCCCGCCGGTCGCCGTGCTTGATTGCGGTGCCGCCCGCTCATGGCTGACCTTCCTTGACGGCCAGCTGCCGAGCCTTGATCGGGTCGCGAGTCCACCCAGGCACTGCCTTCACCCACAGACGCAGATACACCTTCCGTTCCAAGAAGGCCTCGATCTGCTCACGGGCCTCGGTGCTGATCTTCTTGATCGTCTCGCCGCGGTTGCCGATCACGATGGCCTTGTGGCTCTGCTTCTCGACGATGAGGGTGCCTTCGATCCGAAGCAACCCATCTTCTTCGCGGTAATTGTCGAGGTCGCAAGCGATTCCGTACGGGACTTCTTGACGCGTGTTGAGCATGGCCGCTTCGCGAATGAGCTCGCTCACGAAGAAGCGCTCCGGCCTGTCGGTTAGGAAATCGGCATCGTAGAGCAGACCTTCGGGCAGCGTCCTGCGAATCTCGCCGAGCAACGCGTCGAGGTTGGTTCCGCGGGTCGCGGAGATCGGAACGACCGCCTCGAACGGGCGGTTCTTCTGATATGCCTCGATGAACGGGAGAAGCCTCTCCTTGGCTTTGAGCCGGTCCACCTTGTTGATCGCGAGGATCACAGGCACGTTCGCGGCCTCCAACGCCCGCAAAACCGCCCCGTCCTTTTCGTGGACCTGTGGTGGTGCGCCAGCCTTTGGCACCTCGGTCACGAAAACGACCGAGTCGCAGTCGAGGAGGCCCTGCTTGGCGCTGTCGATCAACACGCGACCCAATGCTCCCTTGGGTCGCTCGAGCCCAGGCGTGTCGACGAAGGCCACCTGTGTGGGCGGATCATCGGACGCGTACACGCCCAACACGCAAGATCGCGTGGTGCCCGGCCTCGGTGTGGCGATCACGAGCTTTTGCCCGAGGAGCGCATTGAGCAACGTGGACTTCCCGACGTTGGGGCGTCCTACGATCGCGCATCGACCGGCACGCGGCACTTCACGTTGGTTTTCGGGCCTTGGCATGGGGGGCGAGAGTGTAGCGGGGGTCGGCTTTCGATCGAGCCGGAAGCGTGGCCCGGCGCTGATCGGTGCGCTATGCTCGCCGCGCTCATGCGAAAATTCACTTTTCCCTTGGTCTGGCTTGCTTTAGTTTGTCTCGTCGTTGTGGTCGCCTGCACGGGCGATGTGGGCACCACCTGCTTTCAACCCGACGAGTGCAACGGCTCGCTCATCTGCTGTCACGTAGGTAGCCCCTTTACGCAGGGCTCGTGTCAGACCCAGGAAGTCTGCGACGAGCTGCAAGGCGGCACCGGGGGCTCGACTGGCACGGGTGGCCAAGGCGGCGCAGGCGGCACAGCTGGCACAGGCGGTGCAGCCGGCACAGGCGGTGCAGCTGGCACGGGCGGCGCGGCTGGCACAGGTGGTACAGCTGGTACGGGCGGTGCAGCTGGCACGGGCGGCACGGGCGGGGGCCCCTAGGCTCCATGAGATCGGCCCGGCTCGCACTGGTGCTTCTCCTCATCGCGGGGCACGCGAGCGCACAGGTAGTGCCAGAGCCTACGGAGGCCGCGCCATTGCCTTCCGATGCCGAGTTGGACGCGTTTCTCGCTAATCCGAACACGACAGCGGCGGACGCGTACGAAGTTGGCGCGCGGCTCTTCGAGGCGAAGCGCTACGAAGCTGCAGAGAGTGCCTGGCTTCGCGCCCACTCGCTCGGGCGGGACCCGACCCTCCTCGTGGGCGTGGCCGATACGCGGCAACGCCGTGGCGATGAGCCGGGCGCCGTCGCGATGCTAGAGCAGTATTTGGCCGAACGGCCCGATGCCCCAGACCGCGTCTCGGTCGAAGCACGCATCGCAACGCTCTTGCAGAGCCCGGCCGTGCTGGTCGTCCGCTCGCGGGAGCCCGGTCACGCGATCCTGCTCGATGGCGCTCCCGTCAAGAAGAAGACACCCGCCAAGCTCGAGGTGGAGCCTGGTACGCATACCGTCGTCGTCGTGGGCGAGGGCAAGCACGTCGGCGACAAAACCGTCCAAGTCGGATACGGCGAAGTCGCGGAGCTCGATTTCGCGCCCGACGCGAAGAGCGAAGTGATCGTCGAGCAGAGCGAGGAAGCCAAGCTAGAGGCGCAGCTCGACATCGAAAAGGAAGATACGACGATCCGCCGTGCGGTGATCTCGACGGGAAGCATCGCCGCAGCGGCCC
>CP070713.1:1117783-1122068 GCA_020351445.1 Myxococcales bacterium | reverse complement strand
GACGGGCTAGCCATCGCCTCCGTCCTCGCGCTGAGAGACCAATGCGTCGAGGACCTCCCCGACGTGGTCCAAGATCCACAGGTGCCCGGCGCCCGGAATGAAGGTCGCTTCGCAGTTGGGAATGGTTTGGGCGAGGTATCGACCCATGGCGGGGGGAACACTTGGGTCATCTTCGCCCTGCCAGAGGCGCACCCCGATTTCGATATCCTCAACCGAAAAGCCCCATGGCCGCCCATGGTTGATCACGAGCTCGTGCGCCGAGCCCGCGCCTCCTTGCCTCAGGGCTTCGGCAAAGCCTGCCGCCAGGTATTGCCGTATCTCTCGTCGTTCGACCAAGGCCTTGTCAACATCGGCCGTCGCGAAGGCGGAGCGCCTTGTCACTGTGAGCCACGATGTCGCTGCCCGGAGGTTCTTTCAAAACGCGCAGCTATTGGGTTGCGGGGCCGCGTCCGCCAGTTGCGGCGCCAATGCGGGGGTGACTGATGGGTCGGCAGCGAACCCCGAGGCCGGCGAGCCGGAGAACGCGACTCCTCCGTAGCCGGCGTTGTTCATGTGGGCTCGCACGATCGCAGGCGTCGTCTCTTGTAGCTCGACTGGCCCACCGCTTCGCGTGAACGGCTGCTCGTTCACGTGACTGTGCGCCAAGATCCGACGGTAGACGAGCTCTCCGTCTGGGGTGATCACCTCCCACCAATCGGCGTACCGGTCGCATCCAGTGTCGGGGCTGCTCAGGGTGACCGAGAAGGTGTAGGCGCCTGGAGCTCCACTCACACGCACGGCCGTCACATCCGCGGTCACCGCGTCGTCTGGCTCAGGCTGAGGCTCCTCGCTTCGGGGCGGCTCGGGCGACGCGACCATTTCACCTTCTTGGGATTCGGGCTCGGAGCAAGTGGGCCCCAGCACCATCGTGATCACGATCCCCCACGATGCCCATGGAAAGACCTTCGCCTTGGCTAGTTTGGCAAGAGCTCGCATGCGGTCGCCCGCAGACTACCTGCCGAGCGTGCGGCGCGGAACTGGGATGTTGCGCAGCTCCGGTGCCCTGAGGGTGCCATGGCGACCTGAAATGACGTGATATCGCGCCTGAGGGCCTTCAACGCGCAGTACGACAAAGCGCTCGCGGCTTGGACTGTAGACAAGCGCCCCAACGGCTCGAAATCCGCCTCCGGACAAACGAGCACGATTTCGAGGGCCACTCGGCGCCTACGCAGGGCTCTGTGTCACGGTCCGGCAAGCGCGCTTCGCATCTTCAACTGATGCGAACCTCGGTCGGCTCTCTGCGCGGCTGACGGCTTCAAGTGCGGATGACATGCCCTGCGCGAACCCCAGATTGATACACTCCCGCCTTCACCGCATGCGCGCCGTTGATGAAGACGTGTTCGATGCCGCGGGAGCGTCCGGCCGGTTGCTTGCCCTCAGGCGGAGTGTCGCAGATCTGCGCTGCATCGAAGACCACGACGTCTGCCGCCTTGCCCGATGCGAGCACACCGCGGTCGCTGATGCCGAAGCGGCCTGCACTTGCGCCGGTCATGCGGTGAACGGCCGTTTCCAGATTGAAAAGGCGGCGGTCACGTACGAGCGGCCCGAGGATCCGTGGGAACGTCCCGAGCGCGGCGGGATTGGGGTGGCCGCCGTTCTTCACGATCACGTCGGTTTCGAACAGGCATGCTTCGTGACCGAGCACCGTTTCCAGCGCGTGTTGGTCCTGCGGTTCGCCGCTGTAGCTGTGGAAGAGCATGGTCGTCGCGCCTTTGCTTCGCTCGGCCAAGGTGAGCATCGCGTCGAACGGCGACGTCTTCCATTTGCGAGCGATCTCGGCAATGGTGAGCCCGTTGAGCTCCTCCCAGCCTTCGACGCCGGCGTCCATCACCTGAACGTCGCTGTAGATGAAACCCGCTAAACGGAAGCCCAGCTCGAGCTCGACGCGTAATCGCATGCGGGCGAGGCGGCTCCGGTAGGCACCGGGAAGCGCCGCCAGGAACCAGTGGGGAAACGGGGCATGAATGGTGGTGTTGCCACAGGTGTAGGGGAAGGCGTCGATCATGATGTCGAGCCCGTCGCGCCGAGCAGCGTCCACCATCTCGAGGCACGCCTCAACGCTCGGCCAGCTGCGTCGTCCGACGAAGATGAAGTGGGAGAGCTGGAGTCTCACGCCTGTTTGCCGTGCCACCTCGAGCATCTCGCGCAGAGCGCGCACGTTGTGGGCCTCCGGGGTGGTCAGGGGGTAACAGGGCGAGATGCGCGAATACGCTTTGAGGTGAACCGTTGCGGTGGCATCGGCCTCGGCCGCCACGTGGCAAAAAGCCTGCAACTCCTCCAACGGGGAGTACATACCCGGGTCGTAGCCCAGGCCAAAGCTCAAGCCGCACGCTCCTTCCTCGACGCTTTGCCTCAGCCGGTCGAGGCAGTTCGAGAGATCCTCCCGGGGCATAGGCCCGCGCGCGGCATCGGACCCGGCGTAGCGCAACGTCGAGTGCCCGACGAGCTCGGCCAGGTTGAGCGCGGGTTTGCCCTTTCCCATCTGTTCCAGGTATTCGGCGAACGACTCCCAGGCGTATTCGAAGGGGCGATCCCGAGCGATGGACGCAAAGTCGTGAAGTCGTCCGAGCGTCTCGTGCCGCAGGGGAGCGGGCGAGATTCCGCAGTTGCCACCGATCACCGTCGTAACTCCCTGCTCGAGCATGCTCGACAGGAGCTCCGGGTGATCGTCCAGCGGAAGCTGCCAATCCGCGTGCGAGTGCATGTCGATGAACCCGGGAGCGATCACACAGCCCGTTGCATCGACGTGCCGCGCGGCCTCGGGCGTCGCGTCGCCTTCCCGCAGGACCGCATCAATGCGATCACCTCGCAACAGCACGTGACCGGGGAAGGCGGGAGCACCTAGGCCGTCGACGATGAGGCCCGATCGAAGCAGGGTCGTGTCCATCTGATCTTCTGGGACCGTAGGGAATGGGTACTTCCGCGAACGAACCTTCCCAGGTTGAATTCTGTCTCGGTCAACATTGCCTGCGGTTTCCTCGATTTTCAACCTGGGAAAGGGGGAGAGAGCACGAGGTCCTCGAGCTTGTCGCGGGCCTTCAGCTCGTTCATGCGGCGGCGGAGCTCGAAAACGAGCTGGCCGCAATTCAATAGAATTGCTTACACCATTTGCGGAACAGATGGATGTTGCCGTCATCTCCCAAGACGATGGGTTTCTCCGTCGCCCGTGGTAGAGTCCCTTCGCTTGCGATGAATGGCAGTGCCGCAAGGATCAAAGTAGACCGTTCTTGGGTCGGTGCACCGGACAGCGCGCTGGTCGGCAACCCTACCGTGTGGCTCTTCATCGGCGCGTCGGCGACGCTTGCGCTTACTGCGACATATCACTTGCAAGGCGCTCTACCCGTGGCTCCGACCGTGGCGCTGAACGCGATCGCGTTTTACGTGATGTTCACGGTCATGCACGACAGCGTTCACCGCACGGCGCATCGGTCCCGCTTCGTGAATGCGACACTCGGTCGTCTTTCAGCGTTCACGCTGACCGCGACCCTGCCGCTCTTTCGCGCGGTTCACTACGAACACCATTCGCACACCAATGACCCGGAGCGAGACCCCGACCTGGGCGTGTCGCGCCGCCCGCGCTGGTTGGTGCTCTTTTGGTGTCTTATCGTCATCGTCGAGTATCGGATACATTTCTATGGTCGCAAGCTGTGGCGCAACAAGGCAGACCTTGCCGAAGCCATGGCGATGGAGATTGTCTTGGTCGTCACACTCGTCGCTTCGCTCGTGACCGGCACCTTTTCGTTGATGGCCACCCTGTGGTTCGGGCCGGTCCTGCTTGCCATGTTGTTCCTCGCGTTCACTTTCGATTTCTTGCCGCATTATCCCTACGACTCACGGGCGCGCTTCCTCGACACGCGGATCTACCCGAGTCGATTGCTAAATGCGGTTCTGCTGGGGCAGAACTATCACCTGATCCACCATCTATGGACGACGATCCCCTGGTATAGATACCAGCGTGTCTTCCGCGCAATCCGCCCTGAGCTCGAAGCACGCGGCTCGCGAGTCGGGTGGACCGTCGAGCCTTTGGCAGTGAACGACGGCGGGCGACCGGGCGCCAGCTAGCGTCTTGCGTGATCGGCGTGTCAGCGACTTCCTCGATCCTGATCGTTCGTTTGTCCTGGGGCCATTCAGCCGAATCCTGAGACGCATCGGAATGCTGTATTCCGAAGACTGCGTGCTTCACCACGTTTTGGCGCTGAGCTGTGGTACACCTCAGAAGTTAGCGTCGCCGGACTATGAGAGAACG
>CP070713.1:1100975-1117683 GCA_020351445.1 Myxococcales bacterium | reverse complement strand
GGCCTGCGACGGGGATGTCGCGCTCCTGGTCGGTTTTCAGGTCTTTGACTCGAATCGCCTCGAGGAAGTCGGCGCCTTTGGCCTGCGTAACGACGTGCGACCATAGCATTTCGATCTTCGGGTTCTCGAGAGCGCGCTGCTGCATGATCTTCGAGGCGCGGAGCTCATCTCGGCGATGAACGATGTACACGGTCGAACCGTACTTCGTGAGAAACGTGGCCTCTTCGATGGCGGAGTCACCACCGCCGATCACCGCGAGGGGCTGATTGCGAAAAGCCGGCAGCGCGCCGTCACACACGGCGCAAGCCGAGATGCCCTTCTGCCAGAGCTCCCCGTCGTTTGCGCCTGGGATGTCGAGTCGCTTGGCGGTCGCGCCGGTCGCGATGATGACCGAGTCAGCACTGCCTTCCTGGGAGTCTGCCTTGAAGCGGAAGGGACGACTCGAGAGGTCGATCTCGTTGACGGTCTCGGTGTGGATCGTCGTCCCGAATCGTTCGGATTGGGCGCGAAAGCGATCGGTCAGATCGGGGCCCATGATGCCTTCGGGGAAGCCGGGAAAGTTCTCGACGTCCGTCGTGGTGGTCAGCTGGCCTCCCGCGGCGATGCCGCCGGCCATGAAACCCTCAAAAAGCACCGGGCTCAACTCGGCACGCGCAGCGTAGATTGCCGCGGTGTGGGCTGCAGGTCCGCTACCGATGATCAAGACTCGATGGCTCATGATGCTCCTCGTGAGGCCGGGGTTATGCATACCCGCAGCCGGGTGCGCAACCCCTATCCGATCACATCGGACACGTGCGCACCGATGGCAAGACAGGCCGTAAGCCCTGGAGATTCGATGCCGATCAAGTGCACCATCCCCGGTTGCGACGACGGGTTGGCGATGACGAAGTCCGCAAATCCGCCGCCGGGCCCGACGAGCTTCGGCCGAATTCCACTATAGTCCGGCGTCAAGTGCTCCGGCCGGATCGCCGGCAGATACCGGGCGACCGCTTGCGCGAAACGTTCCGCTCGGGATTCGTCGACGGCGTAGTCGATGGTGTCGACAAACTCGGCGTCCGGGCCCGCCCGTCGCGCGCCCGAAATATCGGCCGTGATGTGAACCCCAAGGCCGCCTCCTGCCGGGAGCGGATAGATCAGGCTGTTGCGGGTGGGTGGCGCGCCCGCACCAAGCGCGAAGTACGAGCCCTTGCATGGATACAAGCGCCAAGGTCGTTCCGACTCGGGCAGTCCAGACTTCGCTACTAACTCGAGAGCCGAAAGGCCGGCGGAGTTCACGACCCGCCGAGCGTGCAACTCCATTCGGCTCCCCATCGTGTCCGTGGTCTGCACGACCCACCCATCGGAGGATTTCCGAATCTCTTCGACGGTAGTGTGGTAAACGATTGCGCCGTCGGCTTCCTTGATCTCACGCGCGAGGCTCGTGATGAGCTCGTGAACGTCAACCACACCCGAGGTCGGAGAGTGGAGCGCCAGCTCGCAACGGAGCTCCGGCTCCTGCTCGCCCGCTTCTTTCCCGCTCATGAGCCGGAGCTCGCCCGCGCCGACCTCCCTTGCGTGGCGGGCGATGGCGTGGAGCCGCTCCTCGTCCCCGGCACTCGTTGCGACGATCAGCTTCCCCGTGCGTTTGTGTGGTACCTCGTGATTTTCGCACCATTCGTAGAGGCGCTGCTTTCCCTCGATGCACAACCGCGTCTTGAGCGAGTCGTTTGGGTAATAGATCCCCGCATGAATCACGCCGCTGTTCCGGCTCGACATCTCCCGTCCGGGGCCGATCTCCCGCTCGATGACCACCACAGAGTCGAGCCGCCGCGAAAGCTCATAGGCGCAGGCGAGGCCCACGACGC
Source organism: Myxococcales bacterium (assembly GCA_020351445.1). Taxonomy (GTDB): domain Bacteria; phylum Myxococcota_A; class Polyangia; order Polyangiales; family Houyiibacteriaceae; genus SG8-38. The sequence goes on along the minus strand of CP070713.1, from coordinate 1,115,839 downwards.
CGGCACCGATCACCACCGCATCGACCGCTTCCGACATCGTCATCCCTTAGAACGCGAGCGGGTCTACGCGCTGCGCCGGCAGCTTCACCGAGAGCTGTGGCATCGGTAGCTTGCGCTGCTGCCGGTAAGCCTCGTAGTGCACCAAGACCTTACGGACATAGCGGTGGGTCTGCGTGAAGGGAATCCGTTCCAACAACACATCGACCGGGGTTCCTTCGGCGCTTTCCTGGATCCAGCGCCGAACGTTGTGCGGACCGCCGTTGTATGCGGCGATGGCCAACGGGAGACGTCCGTCGAACCGGTGAATCAAGGAGCTCAGGTACCACGCGGCGAACTCGAGATTGAGCCGCGGGTCGAGGAGATCGGCCGGCGTGAAATCGTCGTGACCGAGCGCATGGGCGATCAGTTGGCCCGTGCGCGGCATGATCTGCATGAGGCCGACCGCACCGGCGTACGAAACGATGTGCTTCTGATAGGCGCTCTCGACTCGCATCACCGCGAGCAGCAAGTTCGGATCGACGCCGTATCGATTGGCGGCGGGAACGGCTAGCCATTCGTATGCCCGAGGCCGGGTATCGATGAAGTCAGGCCCCGCGAAGCCGCCCGATGTTCCCATGTCGCCGAGCGCCGCAGCAACCGAAGCAAGCGTGGCGCGATCCTCGTCGGAGAGCTCGAGGCGCGCGGCCCGAACATCGCTTGCTATCGGCGCGCGGGTTCGGCCGTTTGCCCGTGCGACGCAGTCCAGGCCCGCCCTCGCGATTGGTTTCCCAAGCGCGTGGCGCCAGGTCAGGTACGCTTCGAAAAGCTCGGCAGTGGCTGCATCATATTCGCCAACTCGAATGAGATCGGCGGCACGTGCAATCCACGGGTAGCTGTCGGCGTGCAGCTCGCCGATCGGTTGGAGCCACTCCGCGAGCGCGCGGTCGGAAACGCGAGGCGCCCGGGGAAGCTTCTGCCCCGCCGGATTGGAGAGCCCCTCTTGGCCGGAGCTCCTGTCGCCGCGTTCCACTCGCCCGAGCCCGATTTCAGCCCAAAGCACGTAGTACTCGTCACCAGCGAGCTCTGCGGCGGCTTTCGCCTGGGTGAGGAAAAAGCTTGCTTCGGTGGGCCGGTGAGCGCGCTCGTGAGCCCTGGCTAGATGGTATGTAGCGGCGGCCCGGTAGCGGGAGCCAGGGCGCTTCGCGATCTGCTCCAGCAGCGCGATGACCAGGCCTTCGCTCCCCGTCCCAGCGGCGGCCATCGCCGCGTCGAAAAGCACGGCAGAGGGAGCTCCGGCCCGCGCGCGTAGGGTGACGAGCATGTTTTCGACCTCGTCCTGGAGCCCTGCCGCAGACGCTACGCGCACCATGTCTACGAGTTGGCTCGACGGAATCGACGCGCTTGCGCGACCCGCACGCAATCCGGCGAGCTGTCGGATCGCTTGCTCCGGCTCACGTGCGCCCGCGGTCTCCGCCATGTCGTTCGCGCGGCTCTCGATGTGCCTTGCGGTTGTGGGGCCGTCGATGGGGAACAGTTGCGCGGTCCGCAGGTACGTCTCCGCGGCTTTCCACCGGCCTTCGTCACGCGCGAGGCGGCCGGCGAGGTAGTGGACCTCCGCGTGCTGCTCTCCGGTGAGCGGGCTATCTAGCAGCTCGGCGATCGCGGCCTTTGCCTCGCTGAGCGGACCGGTGTGTACGAGGTGGCGCGCCCGGCGCACCCGCTCTTCATCCGTCATGGAAGGCGTTGGATGGCCGAGCAACGCCAGACGTCTGAGCGCTGATTCAGCCCACGGCGCGATGCGGCTCCCGGGGTAGTCCACGCGGACCGCATGCATGGCCGCAATGGCCTCCTCGTGACGCTCTTGGCGCAGAAGGCTCTGGGCATGCTCGAAGATCAACTCATTGCGATTGGGAATTGCAGGGTAGGCCCAGACCAGATCGTGGAGGGCTTGGTCGGCGGTCGGGTCGTCCGCCCGAAGGAGGGCGAGCACCTGGCCGAAGCGCGCCTCGACCCGCACGGATTCATGCGGGCTTTGGCCGGCTTCCGCGAAGAACTCAGCTGCCCGGTTCGGTCGTTCCCGGAGGAGTTCAAGCCTGGCGTTCTGGAGGGCGATGCGGTCGCTGATCCGTGGAAGCCCGCGGTGGGCCAAGTCGAGCTGAAGCCGCGCCTCATCGTAATTCGCCGCCGCGATCTGCTCGGTGGCTTCACGATACGCTTCGATAGCCCGAGCTTTGGGAGGTTGTGCGTCGGCGATGGCGAAGGCGCTTGGGTACGGTCCGCACATGGGCGCGCGCCATTGCACCAAGCTGATCGGCGCTACGTCGGGTTGAGGTGGGTCGGCGACACACATCGGCACATCGGGCGATGCATAAACCGTTGCGGGAGACGATGCGAAGAGCACCGCCGCGAACACCACTGCGATGAGTCCGCGATGAGCCAAGGTCCTTATAATATTGCAGATTTGTGAGTTGAGACGCAAAGATAGAGTTGCCAACACACCTCTTTATACGTAAAGGGCTGTCGCGCGCTTCATTCTTGCAAGGCTTCTTCGGTCTCCGACTCCTCGGTCGTCTCCATTTCGGCCTGGGCATCTTCGTTGGGCTCGTCTTCGAGTTCGGGCCGCAGGACGGTGACGACGCCGATTCCAACGAGCACCAAGAAGCCTATCGCGAGCCAGAAGGTGCGCCACTTCGGGGTTACGTACCCCTCGTCGTTGCGAGGCATGAGCTCAGCCTCCGAGCTCCGCCAACGCGGCGCGCACTGCGGCGACGGCGCCGTCCACGGGGACGTCTTGCGACTCGCTCTCGGTGCGCTTCTTGAGCTCGACGATGCCTTGCTTGAGGCCGCGAGCACCGACGGTGATTCGAAGCGGAATCCCGAGAAGATCGGCGTCCTTGAACTTGACCCCAGGTCGCTCGGACCGGTCATCGAGGAGGACCTCGACGCCCTCGACCTTTAGCGCGTCGTAGATCTCGGTGGCCTTGATGAGAGGCTCCTCGTCTTTGCCGATCGGTGTAATGATCACCTGATACGGGGCGACCTGGACCGGCCAACGAATGCCCTGCTCGTCGTGATGCTGTTCCATGATGGCGGCGATCAAGCGGGTGACGCCGATCCCGTAACAGCCCATCACGATCGGGTGGCTGTGCCCCTCCTCGTCTAGGAAGGTCGCTTTCATCTTGTCGCTGTAGTGCGTGCCGAGAACGAAGATGTGCCCGCCTTCGATGCCACGGTAAAGCTCGAGCTTGCCATCGCAGTTCGGGCAGGGGTCGCCGGAGGTGGCTTGGCGAATCGAGACGACCTCCGCTTCGAAGTCACGTCCGTAGTTGACGTTCTTGTAGTGGTAGGGCGTTTCGCTCGCGCCGGCGATCGCGTTCGGCACGGCGACTGCGTCGGGATCGGCGATGATGCGGCCCTCGAATCCGACGGGGCCGATGAAACCGATCTCCGTGCCGGTTGCTTCTTTTACCGCGGCATCGGACGCAAGCAGCACCTCGTCGACGCGGAGGTGTCGGGCCAAGCCGATCTCATTGATTTCGTGGTCCCCGCGAACGATCGCCAGGACGACTTCCTCGCCGGCGACGTAGAGCAGCGACTTCAAGGTGTGGGCCGTCGTGGTTTCGCCACCAAAAAAGGACACGACCTCGTCGATCGAGCGCGTTTCGGGCGTTTCGACCTTCTCGAGCGCCGCCGGTTCGGCCGAGCTGATTGCGGGCGGCTCTGCCCGGCCCGCCTGTGCGACCTCGACGTTGGCGGCGTAGTCGCAGGCGCCGCACGCGACAATCCAGTCTTCGCCGGTCTGCGCCAGCACCTGGAATTCGGCGCTCTGCTTCCCGCCGATCGCCCCGCTGTCGGCCTCGACCACACGGTACTCGAGCCCGAGCCTCTCGAAGATTCGGTGATAGGTGTCGTGCATGTGCGCGTAGCTCTCTAGAGCGGCCTCCTCCGATACGTCGAAGGAATACGCGTCCTTCATGATGAACTCGCGGCACCGAAGCAGCCCCGCGCGGGGCCTCGGCTCGTCGCGGTACTTCGACTGAATCTGGTATAGGTTCAGCGGGAGCTGCCGGTAGCTCTTGACCTCGCGTCGGACGACATCGGTGATGATCTCCTCGTGAGTTGGCGCGAGGTGATACTCGCCGCCCTTGCGGTCTTTGATGCGCAAGAGGGTAGGACCGTACAGCTCCCAACGCCGCGTCTCCTTGAAGTACTCGCTGGGGAGAAACACCGGCATGAGCAGCTCCTGCGCGCCGGCGGCATCCATCTCCTCGCGGATGATCCGCTCGATCTTGTGCAGGACGCGCGTGCCCAGAGGCAGTAGCTCGTAAATCCCCGCCCCGACCATCCGCGCGTACCCCGCCCGAAGCATGAGCACGTGCGACGGCATCGTCGCATCCTTCGGAACTTCCTTCAGCGTCGGAATAAACGCCCGCGAATACCGCACCGCGCCGTCCTAACATGCAGGGGGGACACGTTCCACCCCTCCAACCACACGAGATCCTTGAGAGTTCAGCCCAAAGATCGCAGCGGCACATAATTGTGAAATTCGCCGCCACGAGCTGAGCCCCAATTGCATCGCAACGACACGCTTCACAAACCGTTGGAGGCCTGCGCAATGAGTCGCTGCGATCTTTGGGTGAGAAGGGGGGTGATCTCGGGGGGTTGGGGGGGTGGAGAGTGTCCCCTAGGTGCCGATGACGAAGCTTACGCTGGTGGTGCCGGAGCCGCCGATGTTGAGCGTTTGCGCGTTTTTGGCGCCTTCGACTTGGTAGTCGCCGGCTTCGCCGGTGACTTGCTTGTGGCAGTCGAGGACTTGGCGGACGCCGGTGGCGCCCACGGGGTGGCCAGCTCCGATGAGGCCACCGCTCGGATTGATCGGGGTCTTGCCGCCGAGGGCGATGTCACCTTCCTCGATCGCCTTCCAGCTCTCGCCCGGGGCGGTCAGGCCGAAGTGGTCGACCGCCATGTACTCGGAGGTGGTGAAGCAATCGTGCGTTTCGATCGCGTCGATGCCGCTCACGTCGGCGATGCCGGCGCGCTTCTGGGCGTCGGTCACTGTGCTGCGGACGTGCGGAAGCACGTACTGCGCATTGGCACTCTCCGCGATCTTGTCTTCGAAGCGGATACGCGCTGTGGCGTGACCCCAGCCCTTGACGCGCGGGATCGACTCGAGCGGCACGCCGACTCGGTCGGCCCACTTCTTGGCGTATTCAGGGGAGGCGAGGAGAAGCGCCGCAGCGCCGTCGGTCACCTGCGAGCAGTCTGAGATGTGGATGCGGCCGCCGACGGCGCCATTGAACTCGTCACGGCTCATCGCGTGGTCGTAGTTCATGTACCAGGTGCGGGTCTGCGCGTTCGGGTTGAGCTTCGCGTTGGCGTAGTTGATCGTGCTGATCTCCGCGAGGTGCTCGTCCTTGAGCCCGTAGCGCTTGTCATACTCGTCTCCGAGCTTGCCGAAGAGCTTGGGGAATGGGAAGTCGATGCCTTTTGCCTCGAGCTCGTACCAAGCCGCCGTGCCGAGGAAGTCGCCGCCTTCGCCTGCACCAACCGTCTTCATCTGCTCTACGCCGACCACGCACGCCAAGTCGTAGCGCTGCGCCTCGATTTCGGCCGAGGCCGCGAGGATCGCGATGCTACCCGATGCGCATGCAGCTTCGTGACGCGAGGTCGGAAGGCCGCTGAACGCCGGGTCGATCTCCAGGAAGAAGGCACCGAGGTGCCCCTGCTTGCTGTAGAGCTCGGCCGCGAAGTTACCGGTGTGGGCAACCTCGATTTCGCTGGGCTCGATCTGCGTCTTGTCGAGCGCGCCAAGGACCGCCTCGCGCATCATCGCGACAAAGTGCTTTTTCTCTTTGCTCCAGTTACGGGCAAAGTCCGTCTGGTAGCCGCCGAGAACGTAAACTTCAGGAACCTGTGCCATTTCTTTCACCAAAACCTTTCGCTCACGTAGCGACGAAGAACTTACCCACGTTGACCTGTGGGTCATCGAAGAACGTTGTGCCCTCCTGGGCGTTTGCAAGTGCAGGCGGCACGGGAAGGCCGGCCTTTTCGATCATTTGAATGGTTGGCTTGAGGCCGATGGTATCAACCAAGACGCTTGGCGGCGCCCAGTTGAAGCCGTAGCCCATGATGCGGTCGATGCCGGAGATGTCGTCCGTGACCTCGCCTACCCGGTGGAACGAGTAACTGATGTAGCCGGCGATGACCTTCTGCGCGATCGCCGCGTACGGCCCGCTCGCCTCCGCGAAGGCGCGCATGCCGTCGACGTAGCGTCCGACCCGGTGCAGGTTCGAGATCTCGTCGATGAAATCGAGGTCCGGCCTCGGGAGCGAGGACTTCGGCGCGTACTTCTGGGTTTTCGGGTCGAGGACGATCCGCTCGCCGGCATCATCCTTGGCGAAGAAGCCGCCGCCGGTCTTGCGGCCGAGCACGCCCTTCGCCATCAGGTCCGCCATGTACTGGGGAAGCTTGAGCGTTTCGTGCGCCTCGTCCGGAGCAAGCTCGTAGATATTGTCGACGATTGCGCGGTGGATGTCCCACCCGACCAGGTCAACCGTGGCCAGTGGCGTCATCGCGCGGCCGGTATACGGACCGACCAGCTCGTCGATCAGGAGCGGGCCGTGCTCCTCCGCTAGGATCGCGCACTCGTTGAGCACCTTGAAGCCTACCCGGTAGCCGGCGAAGCCTGCCGTGTCTGCGGTCCGCACCATCGCACGACCGAGGCGCTTCGTGCAGAACGCATCGATGAAGTCGACCAGCTTGGGGTCGGTCTCCTTGCCTGCGATCAGCTCCGTGCCGACGATGACGTTCGGTGGGTTGAAAAAGTGCAAGCCGAGGAAGTTCTTGCGGAACGAATCGCTGCGGCCTTCGGCGAGCTGATTGATCGACAGGCCCGACGTGACCGTGGCGACGATCGAGTCCGGCCGACGCGCCTTGTCGATGCGGTCGAAAAACTCCTTCTTGAGATCGAGTTGCTCGGTCACAGCCTCGAAGATCAGATCGGCTTCGGAGACCACCCGATCGAAGTCCGCGTCGTAGCTTCCAGTATCGACTCGATTGGCCACGGTGCTCGACCGCACCATCTTCACGGCTGCGGCAAGCCCGCCGTCCGCCTTGTCCTTGGTTCGCGCCAAGAAGGTGACCCGCGGCACCGCCGTCGTGAATAGTGCTCCGCTTCCCAGGCCCATCGCGCCGTTGGCACCCAGGACCACCACGTGGTTGATTTTGCGGTAGCTCAGCAAATCCGCGGATTTACCAGTCGCCGCTGCTGTGGTCGCCGACAACATCTCATGTCCTTTCTCTGCCTCGGCTGTTTACAACTTAACTAGCCGGGAACGCCCACTGTGGGTTGAGGCTGCCTCCGAGTCAACTGAAACCTTGCAAAAACAAGCATTTACAAGCGATTTACAAAGCCCCGTTTGAGGTGGTTTTCGGCCAACTAGCCAGGATTACAAGGGTCTCCGTACCCGGCATGTTAGAGAAGCGTTTCGATGGACGCAGCCACCACCGCCAGCGAACTCGGAGTCACAACAGAGGCCGTCGAGCTGTTCCGCAGCTCCGATGCGATCGATCTGCACCTCGAGTCGTTCATCTGGCACCGGATCTTCGGCTACGACCTCAATCGGGCACATCGTGGAGGGTTGTTCGGGCGAAGCTTTTTTGGCCACGCCGACTTCCCGACCGCGCGCGACTGTGGGCTCGGCGGGGCAACCTGGGTGATCACGACCAATCCCGCGCGATCGGCCCGCGGCCGCCGCCGGGCGTTCGAACATAACCTCCGTGCGCTGCGCGCGTTGCTCGACGATTCGCCCGGGATCACGCACGTTCGCACCGCCAAAGAGTTCCGAGCGGCGCGCCGTGCGGGTGAGCACGCGGCCTTCATCGGAATCCAAGGCGGCAACGCGCTCGACGACGGCATCGAAGCGCTCGAGCTGATCGCGGATCGCTCGGTCCTCCGCGTCACGCTGATTCACCTGACCTCGTCACGACTCGGCGCATCGAGCGCCCCGGGCTCCTCGCGCAGCGCAGGGCTCGCCGACTTTGGCCGGGCGTACGTCGAACGGCTGAACGAGCTCCACGTTGGGGTCGATCTCGCTCACATCAGCCGCCGAGGATTCTTCGATGCGGTCGAGGTCCACGACAAGTCACAGCCCTTGTTTGTGACGCACACGGGCTTGGCGGGCGTCTACGAGCACTGGCGAAACATCACCGACGAACAACTTCGGATCGTAGCGGACACCGGGGGCACCGTCGGAGTCATGTTGCACGCTTCGTTCCTCGGGCGACGCGGCGTCAGCGCTCGTACCGTAGTCGACCACCTCGCGCACATCGTGGACACAGTGGGCGAGGATCACGCATCGATCGGCACCGACTATGACGGAGCTATCAGGCCGCCCAAGGATTTGCCCGGCCTTTGGACCTTGCCGCGGTTGGTTGAGGAAATGCTTGCCCGTGGTTGGTCCGACGTGCGCATTCGAAAGATCCTCGGCGGCAACGCGTTGCGGGCGATCGAGGCGTTGCGCGGCTAGCCGAGCGCGCACAGGCTTCGGGCATGGCACTCCTCGAACAGATCGACGCAGACCTGAAAAAGGCCATGCTCGAGCGGGACAACGTGACCCGCGACACCCTTCGCATGATCAAGTCCGAGCTCCTGACGCTCGACAATCCGGACGAGCTTGCGGTGCTAGCCCGCGCGGTGAAGTCACGACGCGACAGCATCAAGAGCTATGTCGAGGGGGACCGGCAGGATCTCGCCGACAAGGAGCAGGCCGAGATCGAGGTGATCGAACGGTACCTGCCTAAGCAGCTCACCGAGGACGAGGCTCGCGAGGCGATCGCAGGCATCATCGAGGAGCTCGGTCTCTCGAGCAAGAAGGAGCTGGGGAAGGTCATGAAAGAAGTGAAGCTGCGCTTCCCCGGCCAAATCGACGGCAGGCAGGCTTCCGCGATAGCGGGACAGCTGCTCGGGTGACCTTCTATTTGCCCGAGTCGTCCCGTTCAGCCCACCAAAGACGGTATCGTTCCCCGATCGCCTTGCGGTCGTCACCCGGCATGTTGACCCGGTAGCCGAAGTCCCGGCCTGACGCGCGAACGAGGTCGCGGCTCGCGATCGCACGAATCTCCGGGTCTTCGTGATCGAGGCCGTCGATGAGCCACTCCATCCGCGAACGTCCACCGTTGTCTACAAACCACGCATGCCAATCCGATTCTCTATTGCCGAAGTCTTGCGCGGTCAGCATGCGCAACACTCGCCACGCCGCTTCGCCCAGCACACTGGGCTCGGACAGTACGGTGATGAGCGGCTCGATGCACTGGTCGTCGCGGAGCACGGCCAGCGCCCGCATCGCCAGCAAGCGAGAGCGCTGGTCGGAGTCCGATGCGAGTGCCAACGCGCGCAGCGATTCCTTGAGCCCCTCGACCCCTTCTTGTTCTTGGAAGACCTCTAGTGCATAGAGTGCGCTCCGGGAGACACCTTGGTCGTCGTCGAATAGGGCAGCGGCCAACGGCTCGACCAGAAGTGGGTGCGGCAGCTCGGCGGCGACGAGCGTTGCGTAGTAGCGGGTTTCCGGTTCCTCGTTCTTGAGGAGCTCCGCGATGTAAGGCACCGCGGCTTCGCCAAAGGCGACCAGGGTTCTGCAAAGACCTGACACGCTCCTACCGCGGGGAGGCTGCACGTGCGGCTCCCAGCGGTTGAACCAGAGGCGCCCGGGAAAGAGATCTCGCAAGATGGGTAGGGCCTCGTCACCCAGCGCGAGCAAGGCCCTATGGTCGGGCGCGTCCTCGTTCGGACCGTGCATTCCGAGGCGGATGACCATGGTCTGTACGCGTGCTGCGAAATCCGGTGGCTCAATGGCGGGCAATGGCGTCCGGGGCGCGGTCCCGACCGCGGTCAGCTCGCCGACGTTCAAGTGCTCGACCAGGAATTTCATGGCGACCGCTCGTGCCTCGTCACCCCGCGCAGGGGGGATGCCGGTCCAGCGACGAAACGCCCTGCCGAGCTCGCGATCAGGCCACCACTTGGCTTCGAGGCTTTCGCCGGGCGGTGGATTCGAGGTTCGCCAACGATCGTCAGGAGGCTCGGACTTGGGAGCATCGCTCGGGCTCGCATCGACGCGATCGGAGGGCGCGTTCTTGATGAGATAAGTCGAGTCCGACTTGTTTCCTGACCCCATGGCCCATCAGGGTACACCAATCGGCGTCAAACGAGCATTTTGATCCGGCGCTCTTCCTGGGCGCTGCTCGTTTTTCCACTGGCGGCTTCGCGAAGGAGCTTCTTGATACGGAGCCCGAGTACGTCGATCTCGGTCGATGCGAACTCCTCCGCGCCAAAGCGGCTCACCTGTTCGGTTTGGCTCCTCAGGATCTCGATGTCCTGTCGCAGGATCCACATCGCAACTGGCTTGAAGACCGTTCGCAGGATCGCGTTTGGGAGCGGAACCTTGACGGCGACGGTAGCGAAGAGGTCCGTGACGGTTGGTGTTCGTGGCGTCAGCGCGGCGGTGGTGACGATGTGGCTACGATCGCTCAGCCGATACTCGACTTGAGCAATGCAAGGCAGGAGGAAGCGGTCCCAGTGGAACACTTCGCCGCCCTGCGGCGCTAAGATGCGGCCGGCCAAGCCTTTCGGTCGCTCCTCACCGATGAACTGCGCTTCCACACCACCGTTCAGCGCTCGAATGACGACTTCGATCGGTCTGCGATCCTTGTTCTTGCGGAAGAGACCGGCGTGCACGAAGGCGGTATGCGGAACGTCCAGTGCGTTCTCCGCGACGGCGTCGAGCGGTCCCGGCATTTCGAGTCGCTCTCGGATGGTGAGGTATCCGGCTTGATCCGCGAAGGGGATCTCATAGGGTTCCGAATCCGGGTCGGTATCGGCTTCGGAGTAAACCCACAGCCAACCTTGGGAGTCCCTGCACGCAAAAGATGGAACACGGCGCGCCGGGTGGTCGGGCTCGGCGCACAAACCAGGCACCGCTTTGCACGTACCGGCCCCATCGAATTCCCATCCGTGGTAGTGGCATCGGATATTCCCGCTCACAACCCTACCTGCGGACAGCGGCGCGTTGCGATGAGCGCAGCGATCGAGCAGCGCGCGGCTTTGTCCACCCGAGTCGCGAAATGTAACGAGTGGTAATCCGTTCAACAAAACCGGCTTGGGCTTTGTTTCCACTTTGTTGCTGGCCGCCACGACGTACCAACCGGGTGCAAAATCACCGTTCGCACTGGACGTGGCTTGTAAGTGCAGTTGTTTCGTCATGAAGACCCGAGCGCAATTTCTGCGCCTGCCCGAGCATAGGTTTGTCTCTTTTGCGTAATTAGCACGATTGCTACCTAACTTTCGATGGAACGACGTCGAGTCGACTGCTACACGAACGACATGTCTCGCCAAATCAACAAGGAACGTACCCGGCGTCGCCTGCTTCAGGCGATTCTCAAAACGATCCATCGGTACGGACATGGCACTCTGACGACCGGACGAGTCGCACAGCTTGCGGGGGTGGCACAACCAACCTTCTACGTGCACTTTCGAAGCATGGACCAGGCGCTCGAGCAGGTGGCCGAGTGGGTCGCGCAAGAGCTCGACCCCCGCCTCAATCCGGATGCGTCCGCTGAGCTCGATCGAGCTGCCGACGTACTGCAAGAGGCGGTGCGCAAGTGCACCCGCTCCCTGGTTCGGGACCGCAAAGTCGCGGAGGTTTTTCTCCGCAACCGCCGAGATCAAACCAACGCGCTCGGTAGGCGTTGGACCGTGCTCACGGGAAGCTTGCGTGAGCGGATGCGCCAAATCGTCGTTCAGGTGCGTCCTGAGATCACTGGGTCCGATGCTGCGCTGCACGCAGAGTTGCTCGTCAGCGTCGTCTATGGCCTGGCCGAGGCCTATCTCGACGGTCGAGTCGACAATCTCGATCGCGCCACCGCCATCGCTTCGCGCGCGATCGTTACCAGCATTTTGACGACTTCGCCGGTCGCAGACGCGGCCTGAGGGGTCAGCTTTCGGGGTCAGCTTTCGATCTAGGGCCTCGCATGATAGGCCCGCCGTGTGACCGACCTCTTCAATCCATCCTCGGAGCATCGAGCGCTCCGCGAGCTCGTCCGTTCATTCACCGAAAGAGAAGTCGACCCGCAAGCTGAGGCGTCGGACCACGAGGAACGGTTCAACGTCGAGCTCTTTGCGAAGCTCGGCGAGCTCGGTCTGCTCGGGATTACCGTGGAGGAGCGCTTTGGTGGAGCTGGCTTGGATCCTGTCGCCGCGGTGATCGCACACGAGGAGCTTTCGGCGGCCGACCCCGGCTTCGCGTTGGCGTATCTTGCCCACGCGATGCTGTTCGCCAACAACCTTCAGGTCAACGGCAGTGACCAGCAAAGAAGCAAGTACCTCCCCGATGCGTGCAGCGGCAAGAAGGTTTGCGGGATGTGCATGACCGAGCCTGGAGCAGGTACGGACGTACTCGGCATGCAGACCACAGCGGTAAGAAAAGGTGACGTTTACATGCTCAACGGCGCCAAGATGTGGATCACCAACGGTGCGGTGAGCGACACCGAGCTGGGTGACACTTTCCTAGTGTACGCTCGCGTCGAAGGGCAGCCACGCAATCAGCTTTCGATGTTCATCATCGAAAAAGGGTTTTCGGGTTTCAGCCTCGGTCAGAAAATCAAGGGCAAGCTCGGAATGCGTGCATCGACCACGGCTGAGCTCGTGTTCGAGGATTGTGAGGTTCCAGCGGAGAACCTGGTCGGCAACGAGGGCGCCGCGACGATTCACATGATGCGCAACCTCGAGATCGAGCGCCTGACCCTTGCGGGGATGAGCCTAGGCATTGCTCGAAGGTCGATCGAAGTCATGAACCGCTATGCGAGCGAGCGGACTTCCTTTGGCAAGCCACTGCGTGAGTTCGGCCAAATCCAGCGCTATATCGCGCAGTCGTATGCGGAGTACATGGCGGGTCGGGCCTACACCTATTACACGGCCTCGACGATGAGCCTCGGTACCCCCGGCCACCGTCTCGATTCGGACGGCGTGAAGCTGTTCACCTCGACGATGGGTAAGGACGTGGCCGACCGTGCCATCCAGGTGCTGGGCGGCTATGGCTATGTCGCAGAGTACGCCGTCGAACGGTTGTGGCGGGACGCCAAGCTCCTCGAGATCGGCGGCGGCACGCTCGAAGCGCACCAAAAGAACATGTGTCGAGAGCTCAGCCGCATCGAGCGCATTTTGTGAGAAATCGCACACCTCGCCTGCTTCACCCACGATTTCCCTTCCCGAAGTAGCGGATCGCTGGTTCGAGCGGCTATGCTGTTTCGTGTGGCACTTTCCCTCAGGGGGGATAGCCGGCTACCGGGAAGTTTGAGCGGTAGGACTGGTCCGGCGGGAGGGTGTCTGGGGACGAAGTGACGCAAGAAGCCGCAGCCAGCCAGATTCCCAAGCCGCCAGTCGACCTTCCGGTTCTCGGAAAGTTCGCCGGGTATGACGTCCTCGGGCGCCTCGCGCTCGGCGGAATGGCCGAAATTCTTCTTGCGCGTCATGCCAATACCGAAGGTGAGCATCGCTACTTGGTGGTGAAGCGGATTCTTCCGCACTTCGAGCAGGATACCGACTTCGTACAAATGTTCCTCGACGAGGCGCGGATCGGGATGCAACTCAAGCACCCCAACATCATCCAGTTCCATCAGTTCGGTGCGGACGAAGGGTCGCACTTCATCGTGATGGAGTGGGTGAACGGCATGCCGCTTGGGCGGTTGATCCGCAAGGCGCGCAAGTCCGGTGGGGTGGGGCTTCCGATTGCCCTTCGAATCGGTGTCGATGTGGCGCGGGCGCTTCACTACGCGCACATCGCGAACGACGAGCACGGCGAGCCATTCAATATCATTCATCGTGACGTGTCGCCGCACAACATCATGATCGGTTACAACGGCTCGGTGAAGCTGCTCGACTTCGGGATCGCGAAGGCGGACCACCGCGCGCACAAGACCCAGGCCGGCGTGGTCAAGGGCAAGTTCGCCTACATGGCGCCCGAGCAATGCACGGCAGGTCAGGCCGACCATCGGCTCGACATCTTTGCACTTGGCGTTTGCCTTTTCGAGACGCTCACCGGCCGTTCGCTCTACCGACGGCAGACCGAAGCTGCGACCATGCGCGCCGTGATCATGGATCCGGTGCCCTCGCTCAAAGAGCACCTTCCCGACGTTCCGGAGGACCTCGACAAGATTCTGCAAAAGGCGCTCGCGAAAGAGGCCAAGGACCGCTTTGCGACCGCCGAGGAGTTCGCCAACGAGCTCGAGCGTTTCGGGAAGTCGATCGAGCAGCTCGGCAAGCAGCGCGAGGTCGCCAACTTCGTCAAGAAGGTCTTTCCAGAGGAGTTCACCCGCGGGCCGCGCGTCGATACGGTGCCATTCGGCGCCTCGATCACGCTCGACATGCATCATGCGAACGATTCGGCTTCTTCCTCGAAGTCCTATGTTTCGCAAATCCCGGGTGCCATTCGGGAGCTCGAGGTCGAGGGAGTTGGCGATGGCGTCGACTTGGGGCATCTGCTCGATGCGCCGGTCGTTGCGCCGCTGCCTGCGCCTTCCGATGAAGCTGTGACACCGGGCTCGAAGGTGAGCGAGGATTCGAGACCCGATTCTCCGAGAAAGATTCCAAAGCGCGCGGCGCCCACAAAGCGGCGAGTAGGCCCGAAGAAGACGTCTCGCTTCGGTTGGAAGAAGGCCGCGTTGCTCGTCTTGTTGCTACTTGGCGGCACCGCCGTGGCCTACGAGCAAACCGACCTCGTCGAAGACGCGGTGGGACGCGCCAAAAGCACGATCGGAAGCGTTACGGGCATGTTCGAGGACAAAGGCCCGCCCGAGCAGGTGGTCGACGACAATCCGCTTCTTCGCCAGCACGG
>CP070713.1:1091770-1100875 GCA_020351445.1 Myxococcales bacterium | reverse complement strand
AGCCTGCCAGTTCAACCGGCCACATTTGCAAGCCGACCCGTCCGCGGGATCTCCGTGTCGTGTTCCCCTGAGCCCCGTTGCACCTGCGAGCACGGGCGTGCTCCGGTGTTGCAGTTTTCGCCCGTCTTACGCCGTCTCGCGCCCACGGTTGGCTGCTGATTTGCCCGCCAGCCTTCCAAAGAACGTTGCGTCCGCCACCGACATCCCGCTCGCGTATCCCTTCGATGTACGCGGAATGCCGGCTGCCGTGCGGCCGGCGGCGTAGAGTCCGGGGATGGCTTTTTGATCGGGGGTCACGACCTCCCCGGTCGGCAAGGTGTCGAGCCCTCCCAAGGTGAACGCCGCTGGGACGATCTTGTCGAGCTCGTAGCTGACCAAGGCGTACGGAGGTTGGTCGAGCGGGGTCAGCCACTGCGGAGCTTTGTGAAACAACGGGTCCGACCCGTGTGCCGCATGCTCATTGTAGAGCGCCACCGTAGACTGAAGCGCGCCGTCCGGGAGCCCAGCCTCTCGCTCCACTTCGGTCACCGTGTCGCCCGTCCCCACGATTTCGGTGTTCAGAACATACCGGGGGCGCGCGAAATGAGCGTCGTCGATGAACATGAAGATGCGGCCGCCGGGCTGTACCGAGGCGTAGTGGCCGATGCGGGCAAGGTAGGCATCTTCGTTGACGAAGCGCTGCCCCTTGTCGTTGACGAAGATCCCGAACGTCAGGCTCTCCGGTGGATAGTGGGCAATGCTGATGAACGCTTCGCCCATGTGAATCGCATGTCCCCCCGCCGCAACGCCCATCAAGATGCCGTCGCCTAGGTCGTAGGGGTTTCCATGACGGGTGCAGAAGCTCTCGACGTGTGGGATGTGTCGCCGGGTCATCGCCTCGTTCATGATGAAGCCGCCCATGCATAGGACGACGCCGCGCAAGGCTTCGATGAAGAGCTCGTCCTCACCGATACGCACCACTCCGCCATGGACCCGGCCATCTGCGTCCTGGATCAAACCGACCATCCGCGCATCGCAGCGAATGTCGGCGCCCGCCTCTTCGACCCGTTTCATCAGGGTGGTCATCAAAGTGACCCCGCCCTTGTGCCCGGAGTCGGCCGGCAGGTGTCCCCGGGGCACCGGCGTACAGCGTTCGCTGAATGGATAGGCCTTCTCGTTGCCGGTGTATTGAAGGGAGTCCCCCGTCAGCGCCACCACGTCGCGGCCGGGAAAGAAGCCCCGCTTGTACTTCACCCCGAGCCCCTCGGCCCAGTCGAAGTGCTCGGCCGCCCCTTCGGCGAACACCCGCACCCGCGCCTCGTCCGCATGATGGCCAAAGCAGGCCATCAAATAGTCGAAGAAATTCCGAGTACTATCCGAGAAACCCAGATCCCGCTGAAGGCGAGTCCCGCCACTTCCGCCGAGGTACATCTCGCAGGCGGACATCATCGTGGAGCCTCCGCCATCGCTCGCCCGTTCGAGCACGACGACCTCGGCCCCCGCCCGCCGCGCCTCGAGCGCCGCGCTGGCGCCTGCCCCCCCGAACCCGGCAACGAGCACGTCGGTGCTCAGATCAAAGCGGGAAACCTCTTCGAATGGATAGATGCGGTTCATCGGGTCCAAGCCTAGCGCGTTGGCTGGTATAACGCTTAGCCCATGGCTCAGCAGTCCCCTGCGATGCGAGTCGTCGATCGATTCGTCCATCACGGTGCCCCTCTTTCGTTTCGAGAGCTCTGCGCTCGCGTGCTCGAAGAAGAACGCGACTGCCTGATCCTCGACCTCGACAAGACCACGCACCTCGGCCGCAACCTCGGGGAGCTCCTCGAATGGGAGCTCTGCGCCCACGAGGTGTACGGCGACTCGGGAAGTGAGCGCCCCGTCCAGCGCTGGTTTGGGGAGCGGGTGCTCGTGGATTGGGCGCAACCGGCGAAGCTCGTCCGCTACCTTGGATCCGGCGCGCGCAGGTGGGCTTTGCCCGGGATGCACTACCTCGTCTGGGGCAGAATGGCTTCGCGGATCCCCTCGCTTCGGCAACTCGCATACCGTCGCTTCGGCCCCGATCCGACGGCTGCCGTGCAGCGGCGTCCACAGACGGTTGCACTCACACACCTCGCCACGGCGGACGAGTCCCTTCTGCTGAAGCTCGCTCGCAGAGTCTGGAGGCGCCACGCTCCCGATCAGGTGGTTAGTCGCGAAGACCTCGATTGGGTTCGCTCGCGTTGCCCCGGCATCGAAATCATTCTGAGCAGTGCTTCACCGAAGTCGATGTTGGACGTGGCGGTCGAAGAGCTCGGTGCGGATCGTGCGGGCTACTCTACCGCGGACAGAATCAATAGCGGGAACGCCAAAATCGAGCAGCTGCGCGAAATCTGTCCGCGTGCTTTTGATCCGGATGCGAATGTAGTGGCGATCACGGACACGGGCTACGGCGAGGACCATTGCTGGGCCGAGCATTTCACGTGCGTCGTCGATATCAATAGCCCCACGCCCTTTGCGCCGATTGTCACGCAGGCGTCACCGGCTCGAGAAGTGCACTCGGCGATCGTGCTGACCCGCGAAGAGCAGCGTCGTCGAGACGATGGAGACCCGGGCTACCTCGACGCGCGCAGGCATGACCGCACGCCAAGAGAGAAAGTCGAGCTCGATCGCGAGGGACTCCACACGCTGCTGGGCGATCTCTTGGCCGAGATCAACCGGCTGGCCGCGCGCATGCCGGCCCGTCCGCAACGATGGGACGTGGCGTATGCCCTGACCACGCTCACCGAGGAGTCTCGCGCCCTGTTATGGAAGGCAGCATCACCGGCTGTCGAGGTCGGATAGAAAGCCGTCGATCCATCGGGCGACTTCGGGGACCCGTTCCATGACGAGCATGTGGCCGGCGCCTTCGATCACATGAAGCTCGTTCTGGGCAATGTTGGCCGCTAGATACTCCGCGTACTTCGGAGGGGTGAACGCATCGTTGGTGCCCACGATGATGAGGGCCGGGACTTGGATGTCGTCGAGATCATGCAAGCGGTCGAAACGGTCCGCAGCGCGCCAGTCGGTGCCCGCCGTTTCGAACGGGGTGAGCTCACGGTGCTTCGACGCTTCGGCGATGAGATCTGCGTCGGCGTTCTTCTCGTAAAGGCCTGGAGGAACCGGGGGCAGCATTCCTGGCTTCGGGGCCTGCTCGAAGAGCTGGAGGATCATCGGATGCACGCGCAGGCGTGCGCCGGTTGCGAGCAGCACGATACCTTTGAGGCGCCCCCGGGAAGACGTCAGTGCGTGCTCGATGGCAATGCCACCGCCAATGGAATGCCCGACGAGCACGTAGTCGCCCTCCACTTCCGATTCGAGGAAGTCGGTCAAGAACCTCTCCATCTCCTTCACTGTGCGCAGTGGCGGGCCCACTGTTCCGGCGCGGCCCGGTAGATCGATCGCGTATCGGTCACGGTCGGGGAGCGCGTCGAGGAGGCGGTCGTAGGCGTGGTGATTGAGGGAGGAGGCGTGGATGCAGACCAGGGTGGGCGCCCTGCCCCGTTCGTACCGGAAGGTAACGTTGCGTCCATTGACTTGCCGGGTCTCTACCACAACGCATTGTCCTGACTTTCGCTCGCAAGGGCCATCGATTGAAAGCGAAAGAAGCGCTTGCGTGCATAGGTCCCGGTGTACTGCAAAGCCAGCTCGTCGAACGACACGGTGCGAATGAATCGGTAGCCGCACTCCGCCATCAGGGGTGTCGGGTCGTCGATGCCGAACCGCATCGGCTCGCCGAGCTCCTCGACGATGCCTTTCATCTCCAGGTCTTCGTCTCGAAGGCGTGGACTCGACCTGGCCATGTTGGTGTTGAGGTAGTCGAATACCAAAAGCGACCCGGGATCGAATTCGGACGCCAGTCGGTGGAGGGTCGACCGAGCTGCTTCCTCGGCGAGGTAATAGATCACGCCCTCCCAGACGAAGCAGGTCGGCGCGTCACGGTCGAGACCCGCCGTCTCGAGGAGCTCCACGAAGTCATCCCGCTCGAAGTCGCACGGAACAAACGTCGCCGCATTGAGCGGATAGCCATCAAACCTCGAAAGACGCTCACGTTTGTCGGCCTGGCTCGCGGGTTGGTCGACCTCGAAGAACGCAACGCCCTCGCGCGCTAACCGGGCTGCCCGCGTGTCGAGCCCGGCCCCGAGAATCACGACCTGCCGAATACCTCGATCGAGCGCCCGAATCACGCAGTCGTCGATGTACCGCGTCCGAAGGCCCATCCACAGCACCATCGACGGAGAGTGCTCGTCCCATCGATGGGAAAGCGCTTCGCCCTCCGGCCCCGCAAGACGCAGGGCCCAGGGGTCGCTACAAATCGCGTCCGCAGCAGCCGACGCCCGGCCGCGGTAGGCGGCGACCATGATCGCCGTCCGGCTTGCCGTACGTCCTTCGGTCACCTCAGTGTCCGCGCTCGCGATCGACACCGGGGTGCGTCGGGTCGCCCGGCTCATGGCGCGGGTTGGCCGTGAGGTAGCTCCCGTCCCGTCCCGGGATCGAAAGGAGGGTCTCCTTGTCGTAGAGGAAGTGCTCGCGCTGGGTCGAGGGGGGCATGTGCATGCCGGTATCCATTCGAATCGCATCGCAGGGGCACGCCTCGACGCAGTAGCCGCAGAAGATACAGCGGAGCTCGTCGATCATGAAGACCGAAGGGTAGCGCTCGTAGCCGTAGCGTGGATCATCGGGGTCATACTCGGCCGGCTCGATGTAGATGCATTGCGCAGGGCACGCCGTGCTGCAGCAAAGGCACGCGACGCAACGCGGGGAGCCGTCGGTGCGCTGCGTGAGACGGTGAATGCCCCGGAACCGCTCCGGGTACTCCACTTTCTCCTCCGGATACTTCACCGTAGCGATTTCCTTCTTGGCCTGCGGCCCGAAGGTGTTCTTGAAGAAGCGCCCCATCGCGAAGCCGAGGCCTTTGGCGATCTCCGGAATGTAGACCTGTTCGGCGATGGTTCGTCCGGGCTTCTTGATGACTTTCACTTCGACTGCCATGCGCGACCTCAGAAGAGCTTCTCGTAGAATGCGACCCAGATGTCGAGCCAACCCGACAGCATAAAGGCCCCAACGACCAAAATGTTGAGCAAGGAGACCGGCAACAGACCCTTCCAACACAGTGACATGAGCTGGTCGTAGCGGAACCGTGGGAGCGACCAGCGAATCATCAGCTGGAACCAGATCAAGATGATGATCTTGAACAGGAAGATGACGAACTGGATCGCCACGACGAGCCAGTGCACGAGCGGCACCGAGAGGCTGCCCGCAACGAATGGCAGCGTGAACTCGAACCCGTCCCGATAGAGATAAGGCACATCCCAGCCCCCGAGGAAGAGAACCGAGGCGATTGCGGCCAGCGACACGACCTCGACGAACTCACCCATGAAGAACATGCCGAACTTCATGCCGGAGTACTCCGTGAGATAACCTCCGACGAGCTCGCTCTCGCCTTCGGGAAGGTCGAAGGGAACGCGCTTGGTCTCGGCAACCGCCGCCACGAAGAAATTGATGGCAGCCAGGGTCAGCGGCGGGATGAAGATGCCCCACATGTGCCGGTGCTGCCACATCGCCATGTCCTCGAGGCGAAGCGAGGCGTAGACCATGAACGCTGGAACGAGCGTCAGGCCAAGCACGACCTCGTAGCTCACCATCTGGCTGGCGGCGCGAATGCCACCGAGCAGGGAGTACTTGTTGTCCGAGGCGTAGCCCGAAATCGCGGCGCCGATGATGCCGGTGCTCGCGATTGCGAAGATGAAGAGAATGCCGACGTTGATGCTCGCGACCTGCATCGGGACCGCCGGGCCCGCGATCTCGCCGGTGCGCGGAAGGACCTGGTTCAGATAGTCCCAGTGAAGCGTGCTCGCGAAGGGGATGACGGCGAAGGCCGCGATCGCGGGAATGAGCGCGATGATGGGGCCAGCGGAGAACAGGAGCTTGTCGGACTTCGGAGGAACGAAATCTTCCTTGAAGATGAACTTGATCGCGTCGGCCAGCGGGTGCAGGAGGCCGATGAGCATGATCCTTCCGCCATTGCGAACGATCATGGTGTGCACGCCGTATCCCGCCCGGAGCAACACCGAGGCTGCGCCAAACCCCACCAGGGATGCAGTCAATGCCGACGTCGAAATCGGCAGAGGATTGCTCCCCTCGATGGCGACAAACGTGAGCGTGATCAGCGCAACGATGGCGACGATGCCGGTCAGCGCCGCCAATCGCCAAAGAGGCAGCCGCGCGCGGTCGATGAACACCACGGCAGAATCCGGCAGGACGATGGCAGCCCGGCTCGGGCCGAGCCGGTCCTGAATCATTGCGCTCTGACGGCGCTCCGCCCAAATGAGAATCGGCGCAAAGGCGCCGACGGTGATCAGCAGGATCACCAGCACCTTCACCAAGGAAGACACAACGAGGAAGGTGGTGGTCATTGGGCCGCCTCCACCGCATCCGAGAGGCCTTGGCGCAAGCTTTGGAGGTCCTGGAAACCGAGGTCCTTGCCGAGCTTGCCCGCAAGGGCTGAAATCGTCTTCCACGCGGGGTCGACGCCCGTCGGTGGCGCAAGCACCGGCCGAAAAGCCTGAGGCATGCTCTTGTCGTTGACGAAGCTGCCGTCGATTTCGAAGATATCCGCGACCGGAATTGCGACGGAGGCCACGGCCGGGAACGCTCCGACGTGGCTGGTCAACGAAACGACGCCGTCCAATGCGGTGAGGGGCGCGAGCTCTTCGAGCTGCTCGGCGCTAGCCCAGCCGAGTGCGACCACGCCCTGCACGGCACCGCTCTGCGCGTCCGCCAGGAGGTCGTCCACCGACTTCAGCGTCACCCCGCCCGCAGCCTGTGTCGCGCCGGCGCGGTTCGGGTTGTTGTCGTCGCTCCGCAGGATGTCGTCGCCTTCCCAGCCGCCAAGAGCCGCGAGGTAGAGTTGGTCGGCTCCGAGAGCGGCCGCCAGCTTGGCGAGCGCGAGATTGTCTTCGGTCGTGTGCTGTGCGCTCAACACCACCGCGAGCTTCGATGCGTCCACGGCCTTCAGCTTCTCGGCGGCGAGATCCAGCGCTTCGTCTTCTCCAACGGGCATACGCTCGTCCCCGCGGCCCGTCGTGGGCATTAGAAGCCGGTCGGTATCGTGCCGCGTGTAGGTCATCATGCCGTCGTCGCACATCCAGTATTTGTTGACGTCGGCGTTGTCGCGCGGGCGAAGCCGGTAGACCTTGCCGTAACGCGGATCATAATCGACGTGCGTGTTGCACCCCGTCGCGCACCCGGTGCACACCCCCTGCCCCGACTTCAGGAACCAAACGCGCGCCTTGAAGCGGAAGTCCTGGCTCGTCAGCGCGCCCACGGGGCAGACGTGCTCGGTCATCAATGTGTACCGGTGGTCGAGCTCTCGGCCTGGAGCGAGGACGATCTCGTTTTTGTTGCCGCGCTCCCGCATGTCGAGCACATGGTCCTTGGCTACTTCGTCGCACACACGAATGCAGCGCGTACACATGATGCAGCGCTCGGCGTCATAGATGATGGTCGGGCCGAAGCGAACGCCTTTGGGCTTGTGGACCGGCTCGGTGAGCTTGCGCTTCAGCGTGGCCTGATGCTCGTAGTAGTAGTCCTGCAGCTTGCATTCACCGGCCTGATCGCAGATCGGGCAGTCGACCGGGTGATTGAGAAGCAAGAACTCCTGCACCGATGCCTGGGCGGTCTTCACCTCGTCGTTGGTGGACGAGACCACGATGTCCTCGGCGGCGGCGAGCTGACAGGCGGGCTGAAGCTTCGGCTTGGTGGTCGGGACATACTCGCCCTTCTTCTCATCGAACGCGAGCTGGGGCATCTCCATCTGGCGGCCGCTTTCGACGTGCACGAGGCACATTCTGCAATTCGCCGCGACCGACAGCCCGGGGTGCCAACAGTAGTGCGGGATCTCGATACCCTCGCGCCAAGCCGCCTCCATGACGGTCTCGCCAGGATCAAAAGAAATCTCCCTGCCATCCAGCGTGAACTTAGGCATGCGGAGCGCTCACATTCTCAGATGACTCGGATTTGCCGCAGATGCCGAGCGCGCCCACAGCGAGCGACTGAGGAATAGCGGAAGCTATTTCGCAGGGAGTGAGCGAGGACGTAAGCCGGCAGGTGTGGTGAAGCCGGGTCATCTGTCGCATTCCCCGCCGATCATGTTTACTGAGCCAAACGTCGGGATGATGTCGGCGATCATGCCGCCGAGCAGCATTTCGCGAGAGGCCGCGAGGTTGTACCAACACGGCGGCCGAACGCGGACTCGATATGGGGTACCGCTTCCATCCGACACGATGTGGAAGCCGAGCTCCCCGTTGCCGCCCTCCGTGAAGCTGTAGACCTCGCCCTTGGGTGTGCGGAGGCCCTCCATGACGAGCTTGAAGTGGGCGATGGTCGCCTCGATCGTCGTGTACACCTCGTCCTTGTCGGGATAGACGATGCGTGGATCGTCGACGTTGATCGGGCCGTCGTCTGGCATCTGCTCGATGGCCTGCTCGATGATTCGGACCGACTGCCGAATCTCTTCGAGGCGGACCATGAATCGATCCCAGTTGTCGCCGTCTTCGCCGATCGGCACGTCGAAGTCGAAGCGGTCGTACACCATGTACGGATGGTCCTTGCGGACGTCATAGGGAATGCCGGTGGAGCGTGCGACCGGCCCCGTGACCCCGTACGACAGTGCCTGCTCTTTGGTCAGCACGCCGACACCCTGCATGCGGTCGAGGAAGATTCGGTTCCGGAGCAGCATGATCTCGGTCTCTTTGACGACCTTGTGAACCTCGGGGATCAGCTGCCGCACGTCGTCCTTGAAGCTCGCCGTGGGCGGCGCAGCCATGCCACCGATGCGTCCAAAGCTGTGCGTCATCCGGGCTCCGGTTTCGCGCTCGAGGATGTCCCACACCCAATCGCGGACCTTCAGCAACCATAGAAACGGCGTGAACGCGCCCAGCTCCATCGCCGATGCGCCGTTGCAGGTGAAATGATCTGCAATGCGGGAGAGCTCGCCGAGGATGACCCGATAGTACTGGCAGCGCTCGGGAACCTCGATCTGCAAAAGCTTCTCGACCGCGAGCGACCAGCCGACGTTGTTGAGCATTGGGGACACGTAGTTGAGCCGAT
>CP070713.1:1080985-1091670 GCA_020351445.1 Myxococcales bacterium | reverse complement strand
GAATGTCGCTCGAGCGCGACAAGAGGAAGCCTCCGACCGAGATCAGAACGACGCCAATGATCGACGCTGCGATCAGCAATTTCATCGCCGAAGATCGTTTTTCCGATCGGTGGGCGTTAAGGCGGGCAGCCTGCTCGGCTGCAGTCGTGTCCTGGTGTTCGCGCTGCAAGATGAATTCGCGAAACTCGCGCCACTCGCGCAGCGGTTTGCGCTCGCCCGTGTCGGTGTTGAACGTGAGGTCGTCGCCTGCAAAACCGCCGACGTTGAGGCGTTCGATGAGCTCGCGCGCGTTGAACGGCCCGTGGTCCATTTTGTCCCGAGCGACCATCCACCGTTGCTTCGTATCGGCGGAGAGCTCGTCGATCAGGCTCATGAGGCCGCGCTTGGGCGGCGGTGGTGGAGCAAGAGGCGGCTGCGTCCCGAGCGGCGCCAGCGAGAACATCGGTATGTCGAGATCTGGAGGCGGCAGCACCGAGGCCAGGTCGATGTCGACGCTCACGCCGGCGTCCGCGGGCGGCGGCAATGAGTTGGCCTCTGTGACGAAGGGCAAAAGAGCATTGCGAACCGCTTCTGGTGATTCGAAACGATCCTTGGGATCCGGCGCCAAGCACTGGAACAAGATGCCGTCCATTTCGGGGGGGATGTCGTCCCGAACGTGCGAGGGGGCGACGAAGTCGGACCCCGGAGCGCGCGTCGTCAGGAGCTCGTAGAGGATGGCCCCAATTCCAAATACATCGCTTTGTGGCGTTGCGGGCTCACCGCGCTTCACCTCGGGCGCCAAGCATGCGTGGTCTGCATTCTTGAAGGCGCCTGGGCCTGCGGCGTCGAGGAGCACTTGTCCCACTCCGAAATCGTGGACTTTGACCCGTCCGCCACGAGTGACCCATACGATGCTGGGACGCAGTGTCCCATGCGGTCCCTTTTCATGCGCGTAGCTGAGCGCGCTACAGAGGTGCGCGATGACGTTGTAGACGCCTCGGAGCGAGATCGGATCCCCGTCGCGGTCGCGCTCCTGCACGAAATCCGACAGGCGAGCTCCGTCGATCCATTCGCCAGCGATGAAATGCTCGCCCATGGGCGTTCGGCCGACACCAAAGACACGCGCGATGTTGCGGTGCGAAAGGGTCGCCGCCGCTCGGCAAGCTTCCCGGAAGTTGGGCGCAGCTTCGGACGGGACTAGCTCTGGGCGGATGACTCGAACGAGAATCGCGCGTTTGGTCTGCTGGTCTTTGGCGGACCAGACGGCCCCTTGCAGGTCCTCATCGATCTGATCGATGACCTCGAATCTGCCGCCCACCACGGCGCCGGGGTGCAACCCTGACGCCCCCGGCCTCGTTGATGCAATTCCGTCCGGCATCTCCCGAGATCAAGATAGACGACCGGAGGACGGGTCCCCAAATTTGGAGGCCACAGCCCCGTGAGGCGGAAGGCATTTTTCGGGGTCAGTCGCCCCGGGCAAGCTCGAGCTCGAGCTCCCGATCCCGCAGCACCGCCCCGGCCATCGACTCGATCACGTCTTGGGCGCGGTCCTCGGGGACATCGACGAGCGAGTGCTTGTCCCGAACTCGTATGCGGCCGATTTCCTTGCGCTTCAGGCCGGTCCGGTCGCGCAGGAGGCGGCCCAGCTCGGAGGCCTTCAGCTCGTCGCGCCGGCCTACGTTCACATACAACGTCGCCGTCGAGGGCGATTCCGCCTCGGCGTGCGCTGGCTTCTGCGTATCGCCATTGGTCTGGGCGTGGGCGTCGACGTGCTCCTTGCCCCGCCGTCGGTGGGCTGCGGCGACTTTGTCGATGTCCTCGGTCTCCGTGCCGAAGAACGCCGTGAGCAAGCCGGCGAGCATCCGCTCGGCGTTGGCATGGGTCATGAACCGCCTTACCAATGCGAGGTCGCGTTCGCTCGGCGCATTGGGGTAGGCCGCGTCGATCATCGCAATGAGGTCGGCCTCTTGCCGCGTCCGCTGCTCGCCCTCGCTTGGGAGCGTTCGCTCGACAGGGAAGATCCGGTACTGGAGGCGGAGATAGTAGAGAATCCCGAGCTCGGTGGGGCCAACGATCGAGATCGCCGTCCCGGTCCTTCCGGCTCGCCCAGTGCGCCCCGTGCGGTGCACGTACTGCTCGACGTTTTCCGGAAGCGAGAAGTTGATCACGTGGGTGAGGTGAGACACGTCGATGCCGCGTGCCGCCACGTCCGTTGCAACCAGGAACCGAATCTCTTCGCGACGCACTCGCCCGAGCACTTCCTCGCGCTCGCGTTGGGGACGGTCGCCGTTCAACCATTCGGCGTTGAACCCCGCGCGCTGCAGCGCCGCACAGACCTCTTCGGTTTCGGCTTTCTTGTTGCAGAAAATGAGGGCGCTCTCCGGATCTTCGATCTCGAGAACCGCGATCAGGTTTGCAACACGCCCGACGCCACTCACCATGTAGACAAAATGCTCGATGCCAAGCGCGCCTACGTGGTCGCCCGAAAGACCCAAGAACTGCGGGTCGTGCATGTGCCGCTCTGCGACACGCTTGATGGCCCGGTCGACTGTGGCCGAAAACAGTAGGGTTTGGCGCTTCTTGGGGAGCTTTTCGATGATGGCGTTGAGCTCCTTGGCAAAGCCCATCGACAGCATCTCGTCCGCTTCGTCCAGCACCAGGATTCGCAGTCGCGATGCGTCGATCGTCCCGCGATTGAGGTGGTCGAGCACGCGTCCCGGCGTTCCGCTGATGACGCGCGCGCCTTTTTCGAGCGCGCGGATCTGTCGCTCCATCGACGCACCGCCATAAACGGCGACGGTATCGATACCGCGACGGGCGCCGAGCTTCTCGATTTCACGCGCGCTCTGAAGCGCGAGCTCTCTGGTCGGCGCGAGCACCAGAGCCTGCTCGTCTCCATCGACCGAGATCAAACGATCGACTATGGGAATTCCGAACGCACCCGTCTTGCCGGTGCCCGTTCGGGATTGAACGATGACGTCATGGCCTGCGACGGCCAGTGGGTAGCAGTCGCGCTGCACGGGGGTCGGGATCTCCCAACCCATTTCTCCGATCGCTTCGAGGACATCCTCGTGCAAGCCAAGATCTGCGAATGTTTGGGCGCCTTCCTCTTCGGGCGGCTCGGTCATGGAGAGGGCTCCGGGGTGTTGGGTGATGGGGGGTCCGGCTCCGAGCCGAGCGCCTCACTGACGCGATTGGCGAGAGGCGCGTCCTCCCGCATGTACCTCTGGAGGTCGAGCTCGACACGGTGTCGGTATTGATTGAGCAAGTGTACTTGGTCCTTGTCGCATCGCTTGGCCAGCGCGTTTATACGAAGATCCCAAGATTTGAGGGCGCTTCGGAGCTCGGTCGGGTCGGTTTTGTTGAGGGACGTGTACGCGAGTCTCAGCTCGTCGACCTCGTGGCGGAGCAGCTGCAAGCCGTCCGCGCACTCCAAGTCGAACGAGTCGTCGCTCTCGGGCCAAAAAACCTGCGGAATGACCGAGGCGAAACCCACGATGACCAAGTAGGCGAGGGCGATCGAGTAGATGCCTATCGCCAGCCGGCGGCCAAGTCCGCCTCGTTCTTCTTTTCGCGGCAAAGACTCTCCTCGTCCACCACTGTTGTCTCCAAAGCGGCTTGGTTGTACAGACCGGCCCGCACCAGGTCAAGACGGCGGCCGATTTCGGCGTTTCCGCTTCTCGCGGTTGGTTCCCCACACAAAAAGGCCTACGGCCACCACGATGGTGAGCGCGACGACGCCGCCACACAGCCCGTACCACAGGAAGGTGGTGACCCCTGTTCCCATATGATCAGCAGACGAGTTTGTACCCGACGCCGTAGACCGTCAGGATGTGCACCGGGCGGTCAGGCTGCGGTTCGACCTTGCGACGTAGCTTCACGATGAAGTTGTCGACGGTGCGGTTGTTCGGGCCGGCCTCGAGGCCCCAAATCTTCTCCAGGATTTCGTCTCGCGACACCGGTTCGCCCTCGCGCTCCCACAGGAACTTCAGAAGCTCCACCTCGTAGAACGACAGGTGCATCGTATCGGAGCCGCGCGTCAGGGTCTGAGAGCCGGTTTCGACGTTGATGTCGCCGATCTGAATCTCCGCCTGCGAAGGTCGGATCGAGCGCCCCGCACGCCGGAAGAGCGCTCGAATGCGCGCGACTAGCTCACCGATCGAGAAAGGCTTCGTGACATAATCATCGGCGCCGGCTTCGAGGCCGCGGATCTTGTCCGACTCTTGCCCCCGCGCCGTCAGCATGAGGATCGGCAAGATCGGGTCGGCCCGGCGGATCGTTTCGCAGACCTGATAGCCGTTCATGTCAGGCAACATCAGGTCGAGGATCACACAGTTGATATCTTCGGACGCCGCCAGCTCGATGGCCTTGGCGCCCTTGGGCGTATGCACCACCCGGTATCCTTCGAACCGTAGGCTGTCGGAGAGCCCCAGCGCAAGCGCTGGATCATCCTCGACGAGCAGAATTCCGCGTCCGTCCTCTGACATCGTTCCGAAGATAGCTGTAGTCCACCGGGGCGGCAAAGACGCCGGGCTCAGGCGGCCGCGCTCCCCCTGGCGGCGGGAATCGAGAAACCTACGACGGCTCCGCCTCCGGGCGCGTTTTTCGCCCATGCCCGCCCTCCGTGTGCTTGAGCGATGTGCTTGACCAGCGACAGGCCGATGCCCGAGCCCCGAGTCGGGCTCGCGTATGGCCCTCTGTAGAATCGGTCGAACACCTGGCGGAGTGAGTCGCTCGGGATCCCCGGCCCGGGGTCGCGCACTGCGACGTCTACCGAAGACCTTTTCGCGGTGAGCTCGAGCTCGACCGGGGTCTGCCCGCCGTACTTGACCGCGTTGTCGAGCAAGTTGATCACCGCGAGGGCGATCGCTTCCTGGTCGATCAGTACCGGCGGGAGGTCCTCGGATTGCTCTAGATGGATTTCGACGCCGTCTTGCTCGCTGCGGTAGCGGAACGCATCGAGTGCGCGGCCCACCGCGTCGCCGAGGTCGCCGCGCTTCAATCGATACGGCCCTTTTCCACCCTCGAGCGCAGAGAAATCCAGCACGTTGTCGATCAGAGAGGTCAGGCGCTCGGACTCTCGGCAAATGATGTCGAGATACTCCAGCCGGCGTTCCTCGCTCGGCACCCGGTCGGAGCGAAGCATGTCGGCGAACATCCGGACGACCGAGAGAGGGGTTTTGAGCTCGTGTGACACGTTGGCCATGAGCTCGCTCTTGAGTTGGCTGAGCCGCCGCTCCTTTTCTGCTGCGTAGAAAAAGAAGATGGCGCTGAGCAGGATGATCGTGAACGACATCAGGGGCAGCGTCACCTCACCCCGCATGCGAAACCGTCCCTGCGCTTGAAGGAGCGCAGCTTGACGCGGAGCCACCTGGAGGCGCCAAGCGTAGAGCGTCGTCGGGAACCGATGGTCGACCGTATAGACACCGGCCTCGGAGAGGTCGGGCCCAAACACGAGCTGGTTGCTTTCGTCGACGATGTTGTAGAGCGGTGTGGTCTCGTCTGAGACGAACATCGTTGGGAAGACCTCGTCGACCAAATACTGTGTGTCGTGAGCCGCGACGATGTACGTAATCTGGCCTGCGAGTGTTCGATAGGCCCTGTACGACAAGAGATAGCTCTTTTCCTCGAACTGTTCGTGCGCGTGCCGAAGTTCGTTCGGCTCGGGCGAATCGAGATCGAGAGTTTTCACGAGCTCTTGCCGAAACACACGCAAAAAAGCCCTTCGCGACTTCTTGTCGCCTCTGCTCGCCCACTGGATGACACTGCCATCCTGGTCCACCAGCAGCACAGACTTGACGCTTGGGGTCTGCGTTTCGGCCTGCGGACGCCAAACCGTGTCGATGGTGCTCGAGTCATTGGGATCGACGAGGCGAAACACCGTGTGGTCGGCGATGACGATGTAGCGCTCGATTCGCTCGACGCGTTGTTGGGCCACTGACAGCAAGGATTGGGCGATCGTCTGTTCGCCGAGCTGGGTGTGCTCACGAGCCGAGCGAAAGGTGTAGTACCCGAGGATTCCGGCAGCGATCAGGATCGCCGGAACCAGGATCAGATAGGCTAGCCGAAAGCGTCCGCCTTCCATTACTCGCGCTCGGCTCGCAGCGGCCGCGTCATCAGGTCGACCACGGCCTTCAAAGGTGGCTTGTCTTCGTAAAGCATCGCGTGCACCTCTTGCGTGATGGGCATGTCGACGCCGAGGTGCTCGGAAAGCGCTCTCGCACTCTTGGCGGTGCGCACGCCCTCCGCGACCATCTGCATGCTTCCCAAGATCTCATGCAGTGACTTCCCTTGTCCGATCTGAAGGCCGACGTTGCGGTTTCGAGAGAGGTCGCCGGTGCAGGTGAGTACGAGGTCGCCCATCCCGCTCAGACCCGCCAACGTCAGGGGGTTCGCCCCTTTGGAAATCGCAAGGCGGGAGATCTCCGCGAGCCCGCGCGTGATCAGCGCTGCTCGCGTGTTGTGTCCGAAACCGAGGCCGTCACCAATGCCGGCCGCGATGGCGACGACGTTCTTGAGCGCACCGCCAAGCTCGACGCCCACGACATCTTCGGTGCTGTAGACACGGAAACGGTCCGTGGTGAACGCCTGCTGCGCGGTGGCGACGATGTCGGCATCGTGCCCTGCGACCGACACCGCTGTCGGGAGGCAGGCCGCGACTTCCTTCGCGAAGCTCGGGCCGCCCAAGCAGGCAAGCTGCCGGTGCTGAGATTCGGGAAGGATGTCTTCGAAGATCTCGGAAACCAGCATGAGGCTGTCGATCTCGATCCCTTTGGTGGCGCTCACGATGGGAGCCTTCGTGCCAAACAAAGGTGCGGCGTCTTTGAGCACTTCCCTCAAGCCGTGGGTCGGTACGACGCACACGATGAGCTCGCTGCCATCGAGCGCGTATTCGAGGTCGGAGGTCGTCTCGAGTGTGTCGGGCAGGGAGAATCCAGGCAGGTAGGCTCGGTTTTCGCGATCGGTCTGAATCGCGTCGGCCATCACCTTGCGGCGAGCCCAGAGCCGAGTCGGGTAGCCCTGGTCGGCAAGGAGCTTCGCCAGCGCCGTGCCCCACGAGCCCGCACCCAGGACCGTGGTCTTGATCTCACCCATGCGCGAATCCTACCGCGTAAAGTGCCTTCGGCACCACGGGGCTTCGCCCGATCAAGGCTTGGCGGTGTTTCACGGCGCGGAGGGCTGTACGGCCTCGCCCTTGTCGGGGCGCGGATCGCTGAGGTCGAGCTCGACGCGATCTGGGTCGAGGAGCGCATTTGCCAGCACGGCGTCCATCTTGGAAACCGGCACGAACTCGAGCGTCTCCCGCACTTCCTCTGGAACCTCGTCGAGGTCCGCAGTGTTGCGCTCGGGAAGAATGACGCGCTTGATGCCCGCGCGGTGCGCAGCGAGCACCTTCTCCTTGACGCCTCCGACTGGAAGCACGCGGCCACGCAACGTGATCTCGCCCGTCATCGCGACGTCGTGACGCACGTGAATGCCCGTCAGCAGCGAGACAATCGCCGTCATCATGGTGACACCCGCGCTCGGCCCGTCTTTCGGCATCGCGCCCGCCGGGATGTGAATGTGGATGTCACTCTTCTCGAGGAAGTCCTCGGGAATGCCGAACGCCTTGGCACGCGTGCGGACATAGCTCATAGCGGTTTGCGCGGACTCCTTCATGACGTCACCGAGCTGGCCGGTGAGCTGAAGCTTGCCCGTACCGTGCATTTTGGTGCATTCGATGAAGAGGATCTCGCCGCCCACGGACGTCCAGGCCAGCCCAGTCGCGACGCCGGTCTCCGCCGTGCGCTCCGCGACATCCGAGCTGAAGCGTGGCGCTCCGAGGTAAGGCCTTAGCGACTCCTCGTCGGAGATCGCCCACGGCCCCTCCTCGCCTTCGGCGACCTTCACGGCAACACCACGAATGACGCCCGCGATTTGACGTTCCAGGTTACGAACGCCGGCCTCACGGGTGTAGTGATCGATGATCGACTCGAGGGCCGCGTCTTGCAGAGTGACCTGCTCGGCCTTGATGCCGTGCTCGTCGAGTTGTTTCGGCACGAGGTGCACCCGCGCGATGTCGAGCTTCTCCCGGCGCGTGTAGCTGGGAATCTCGATGATCTCCATGCGGTCCCGAAGGGCCGCCGGGATGGTGTCACCGACGTTGCCCGTGGCGATGAACATGACCTTCGAGAGGTCGTACGGAATCTCGAGGTAGTGATCGCTGAACGTGTCGTTCTGCTCGGGGTCGAGGACCTCGAGCAGCGCCGCCGCCGGGTCACCGCGGAAGTCGTGCCCGATCTTGTCGATCTCATCGAGCATGAAGACCGGGTTGATCGTGGTGGCCTTCTTCATCCCTTGGATGACCTGGCCGGGCAGGGCCCCCACGTACGTGCGCCGGTGCCCACGAATCGCGGCCTCGTCATGCACACCGCCGAGGCTGATGCGGTGGAACTTGCGCCCGAGCGCCCGCGCGACGGAACGGCCGAGGGAGGTCTTACCGACGCCGGGAGGGCCGATGAGACAGAGAATCGGACCCTTCTTGTCAGTCTTGAGCTTGCGTACTGCCAGGTACTCGACGATGCGCTTCTTGACCTTCTCGAGGCCGGAGTGGTCCTCGTCGAGCACCTTGCGCACTGCCGCGATGTCCATGTTGTCGGCGGTCTGCTTGCTCCAGGGGATGTCGAGAATCCAGTCGATGTAGGTGCGAACGACGGTGTATTCCGCCGAGCCAACCTGCATCTGCCGCAGGCGCTTGAGCTGCTTGTGCGCGACCTTGTCAGCCTCGCCCGGCAGGTTCGCCTTGGCGATGCGCTCTTCGAGGATGTCGAGATCGCCCTGATCGCCTTCCTCCTCGCCAAGCTCTTCCTTGATGGCCTTGAGTTGCTGGCGCAGGACGTACTCGCGCTGGTTCTTGCCCATCTCCTCCTTGATTTGGGAGTTGATGCGCTCCCGCATCTTGAGGATTTCGAGCTGGCGCGTCAGCAGACGCAGAACCTTCCGAATGCGCTCCTTGGGATCGAGCGTCTCGAGCAGCTGCGATTTTTCGTCCACCGGGGCGTCGAGGTTCGCCGCCACGAGGTCGGCAAGCTGGCCCCGTTCCTGAATCGAGTCGATGAGTGAGCCCGCCTCGCGAGGCAGCTCCGGCATCAGTTGGATGACTTGCTTCGCGATGTCTCGGAGGCTCATCGCAAGCGCCTCGCTCTCGACGTCCTCGGCGGGCGGCTCGTGCAGACGCGACACGCGGGCGCGTATGTACGGTTCGGAGGTCACCATCTGCTCGAGGCGGATGCGCACGAGGCCCTGAAGGATAAGGCTGTAATTGCCAGAGCTGTGCTTGAGCGCTTTGAGGACGCGCGCCGCAACGCCGACCGGATAGAGGTCGCTCTGATCCGGATCGTCGGTCGATGGATCTCGTTGGGCGATGATCGCGATGATCGGCTGATCGAGGTTCTCGATATCCTCCACGAGCGCCACGGATTTCTCGCGGCCCACGTCGAAGGGCGCGACGGCGGCCGGGAAGAGCACCGCATTACGGATCGGTAGAACCGGAAGCTCGTCGCCGAACTCGATTTCGCCCGTATCGGGGGGCGGGATCGATGTGATTGTCTCCTCTTCGTCGCTCATGCTGTCGTTCTACTCCAACTCCGTCAGAACCCAAGTTTTTCCAGTACTGTGGCGAACATAGCCACGCACCATTTTCCTGGCAAGGGTCTCACCTGTGGCGCTCCCTCTGCACGTCAAGGACTTCGTCGATTGAAGCTCTCCGGTCCCCGAATTAGGCTCCACACGATGCGTCTCTCGGTGGTGGTTCCATGTTTCAACGAGGAAGGCAATATCGGCCGTGTGGTCACGCAGGCCGCCGAAGTCGGGCGCCAGCTGGCCTTCGAGCTCGAGATCGTCGTCGTGGACGACGGCAGCACGGACGACACCGCACGGGTCTTGGCGGCGCTGCGGGGGGCGGTTCCCGAGCTGAAGATCGTGACGCACCCTCGAAACCGGGGATACGGGGCCGCGGTGCGTTCGGGGCTAGATCGAGCCGTGATGGACTACGTATTTCTGACCGATGGCGACGGGCAGTTCGATTTGCGGGAGCTTCCAGCCGCCATTCGGCTGTTGAGCGAGCATGACGTGGTGGCCGGATACCGGACGCGTCGCCGGGACGGTTGGTGGCGGCAACTGTGGGGCCGCTCGTGGACGGCGCTCGTGAACCGGATCTTCGGCCTGCGGATCCGAGACGCTAACTGCGCGTTCAAGTTGTTTCCGCAGACCTTGTTGCGGTCGAGCGATCTTCGAAGCGAAGGTGCACTGATCAGTGCCGAGCTCCTCTTCGAGGCCCACCGCTCCGAGCTCAGCGTGGGGCAGTGCGCCGTGAGCCACTATCCGCGTCAGGCCGGCCGCCAATCGGGGGCGTCGCTCCGGGTGATCGCGAGGGCCTTCATGGAGCTCGTTGCGTGGCTGCCCCCGGTAAAGCGCCTTCGGCGCCACGGGGCTTCGCCTAGTGATCAGCAGTCGGTCGCTCAGTAGCAAACCTGGTTGCGACCGCTTCGCTTGGCTTCGTAGAGCTTGTCGTCGGCAGCTTTGAATAGATCGGATGGGTCCTCGTAGTGCGCCTGCCATTCGGCCACTCCTACGCTTACCGTGACTACGACTCGCGTGCCCTCGAACTCGAAGCGCGTGTCTCCGATCAAACGCCGGATCTTCCCCGCGAGCTCCTTAGCGCCATC
>CP070713.1:1064764-1080885 GCA_020351445.1 Myxococcales bacterium | reverse complement strand
CGGCCGAGGGGCCGACGCTTGCGCAGGTGTTGGCGTCGCTCAACCAGGCGCAGGGCGAGACGAGTGGGTTTGCAACGGATGAGAAGATCCTACGCTCCTACTTGCACGCGCTCGAGCGTCTCTATCCAAACGTCCGCTTCGCGATGAGGCTGTCCGCGCGAACGGGCGAGCGAACTGCCGTCACACAAGCCACGACGCATCGCATCCGGCCCGAAGCGATGGACGAAGTCTCGATCACCGAAGCCGGGCTTCTGCGAGGGGGTTTCCCACAGCCGGCGGGGCCCCCGGCAGGGATGACCTTGCGGCGGACGTATCAGCCCATCTTGGTTCCCCGGCCAGACGAGGAGCCGCTGGCAGCCGACGGCTTCGATGCCCCGCTGGGACGCGCCGGAAAGGTCATCGGGGTTCTGGCAGCCGAGTTCGATCGGGGAGCCGAGCTTCCATCGCGTCTGGAAGACGCGGTGCTGATGACGTCCACTCAAGCGAGCGCAGCAATCGAAAGCGGCCGTCTTCGCCGAGAGTCGCTTCATCTGCGCGACTATCTCGAAAAGCTCCTGGAGCACGCCAACATCCCGGTTCTGGTAGTCGGGCGCGATCGAGGCATTCGCGTCGTGAGCGGCGCATTTGGTCGGATCACGGGCCTGGATCGGGCAGAGCTCGTCTCCAAAGACGTGCTCCAGCTAGCGGGGCAGAGCGAGCGCGTGCGTGTCTTGTCGGCCTTTGTCAGCGCTCTTCGTGGCCGAGACGTGCCGCCATTCGAGCTGAGGCTACCGAAGGCCGGGGGTGGACACGCGCGCTTGCAGTTCACCCTGGCGCCGATTCTCGAATCGGAAGGCAGGGTCGCTGGCGTCATCGCGATCGGCCAAGACCGAACCGAGGTGCGCGAGCTCGAAGGCCAGGTCATCCACGCCGAGAAGCTCGCGACGCTCGGGCAGCTCGCGGCGGGCATCGTACACGAGATCAACAACCCACTGACGAGCATCTCGATCTACGGCGAGTACCTGCTGAGCAAGCTGAGGCGTGGCGGCGCCGAGCAATCCGACCTCAAGCGCGTGGAGCGTATCCTGCGGAGCTCCGACCGCATCATGTCGTTCACGCGCAATCTCTTGACCTACGCACGCCCCTCGAAGGAAGAAGCACAGCCGGTCTCGCTGAACGACGTTCTCGAAGAGGCCGTGGGCTTCTGCGAGCACTCGATCAAGGAAGCGCACGTCACGGTCGTGCGCGACTATGGTGAAAACCTTCCGCAAGTCAATGCGGTACCGGGACAGCTTCATCAGGTCTTCGTCAATCTCATCACGAACGCATGCAACGCAGCGCCCGAAGCAGGCGGGCAGCTGCACTTGTCGACCCGCCTCCACAGCCATGATCAAATCCACGTCGAGGTCGAGGACAACGGAGTCGGAATCCAAGGCACCGAGCTCGACCGGGTCTTCGAGCCGTTTTTCTCGACGCGCCGAAGGGGCAAGGGAACGGGGCTCGGCCTCTCGATCGTCAAGAACATCGTCGAGGAACATCGAGGAACCATCGAGATCGACAGCGAAGTCGACCGCGGCACTACCGTCTCGATCATGCTACCGTGCCTCGACCAGTAAGCGGCTGCAATCACATGTGTTTTCCGTAACCTTCCGGGCACTCGGCCCTATGTGTGGAATCAACCAGACGCCTCGAAGGTTAGGCGAACAAACGGAGGTAAGTTCATGTTCCCAACCACGCTTCGGCAGCCCTGGGTCATCGCCCTCGGCGCCGCACTCGCCATCAGCATGCTCGGCACGGCATCTGCATCGCCCAAGAGGGGAGTTGTCGACGAAGATGCCTTGTCGAGGGCGGTAGCGTTCGAAACGGCGCTAACCAGCGTGGCCGAGTCGGTGTCACCTTCGGTCGTCAGCATTCGGGTCGAGGTGCGCAGGCCTCAGAACAACGGTTTGCCCTTCTTCTTCGGAGGCCAGGGACACGGTGGCATCGTTCGTGGCGGCGGCTCGGGAGTCATCTTGCGGTCGGACGGATACATCCTGACCAACAACCACGTCGTCAGCGAAGCCAGTCGCATCGACGTTCGCCTGAAGAACGGCAAGAGCCTCCCGGCGACACTCGTTGGCGCTGATTCGGCCACGGACCTCGCCATGCTGAAGATCGACGCGAAGGGCCTACCGAAAGCAGAGTTCGCCTCTTCGGACAAAGCGCGAGTCGGGCAGCTCGTCATCGCGATCGGATCGCCATTTGGTCTGGACTACACCGTGACTACGGGCGTTCTCAGTGCGAAGGGTCGCGGCGGCATCGGCGCAAACGAAATCGAGGACTATCTGCAGACCGACGCCAGCATCAACCCTGGGAACTCCGGCGGCCCGCTCGTGGACCTTCACGGCCGAGTGCTCGGGATCAACACAATGATCATCGGCCGCGGATCGGGAATCGGTTTCGCCATTCCGTCCGAGATCGCCCAGCGTGTCGCTAGGCAGCTGATCGAAAACGGCGCCGTGAAGCGCGCGTGGCTCGGGGTTTCCTTCCAGGAGATCACCCCCGAGCTGGCGGCGCATTTCGGTGGGAGCTTCGACGGCGGAGCACTGATCAACTCCGTGGTACCTCAGGGGCCAGCGGACCGGGCTGGTCTCCGAGCCGGTGACGTCATCATCGCGATTGGCGACACGAAGATCCGAGAGGGGCACGACCTCCTACGCACGGTCTTGCGCCACGGCGTAGGCGAGCGGCTGAGCATCGAGGTGCGGCGCGGCGACAAGACAAAGCGGGTTTCCCTCTTGACTGGCGAAAGACCGAACGAAGACGGCGCCCGATCCCGCCAAGAAGCTGTCCAAGATGACAGCATGCTCGGCCTCGCGCTCGAAGAGATGACACCACGGCTTCGGGAGCGTTTCCGCTACGAAGGAGATGGCCGGGTGTTCGTGCGTGGCGTGGCGCCCGGATCCGACGCGGATCGAGCCGGCCTTCGTCCGGGCGACATCCTTCTTCAGGCAGACCGCCGGCCGGTTCAATCGATCGCTGACGTTCGCGCAGCGCTGAATGACGGCAAAGCGTTGCTCTATATCGAACGCGACTCGCGACGCTTCTTTCAGCCGATCGCTAAGTCGGACTCACGCGGGAAGTAGCGTTATCTCGCGAGTGTGATTTCGACGGCGGGGCCACGCGCCTCGACGCGGTACGCCGGCCGGCGCCCAGCCACGAAGCGAAGCGTTAGCTCGGAGAAATCGCCGCGATTGAGGATGCTGGCGTGCTCCACGTCAGGATGGGCAGTTGCGATGGGCCCCGCCCTCGAAAGCGAGAGGCTCCCTGGGATCGTGACGGAGAAGCCGTCCTCCTCGATGATCCCGTCCATCTCGACAACCGGATTGCTCATCCGCAGCACGTACTTCTCGCCACCCGCAACCGAGTCCGCCCCAAACGCAGTCCCGCGAACCGCCTCAGGAGGCAACGGCGCCCCCTGCACCGCATACTCTCCAGCCCCGGTCTCGGTCCCGGTCTCGGTCTCGGTCCCGCTCTCGTTCGCGGTCTCGGTCCCGTTCTCGTTCGCGGTCTCGGTCTCGGTCTCGTTCGCGGTCTCGGTCCCGGTCTCGGTACCGGCCTCGGCCTCGGTCTCGGATCCCGCCGCCGCCCACAGATAGATCCCCCAGCCTGCGGCGATGATTCCACAGGCCATGGCCACGACGATCAGATAGCGGCGTCCGTTGCGGCGCGTGTTCTTGAGATGTGCACGCGCGGCTTCGCTGCGTGGAACCTGTTTGCGGCGAGGCTTGTCGTCGAGGCGTGAACGCAACGCCCCAACGAATCGCCCGACCAGCGCCAATAGGTCCGTCACCTTCGTGGTGATCCCCGGAACCAGCCCCTCGGTCACGGCGCTCCGGGCGCTACCCACCGAGCTCGCCAGCTGGTCTGTCGCCGATTTCGCATAGGCGCGCAGCCGATCCGCAGTCGTCTCCGTCACCATGCTCTCCGCCTGCGGGTCATACCGGACGATCCGCGGCGTATCGTGCATCCGCTCTTCCCTACCGCGCGCAGTCGCCTCGGCCGCCGACGGCATGTCGTCCGGCATTGTATCCCGGTCCCCGCCTTCGCCGACGGAGGCCTCGGAGGCGCCCTCGGCCTCGTAGCCGATGCTCAACACCAACTTCGGAGTCTTGTCGTCCATCTTGAGCTCGACGGCTTCCAGATGGCCTCTGCGACCTGCGCTTTCATTCCGCACTGGGCTCCCGATTGCCAGAAAGGGAAGGGGTTGCTCGACCGAGAGCTCAGCGTCGCTCTCGGATTGAACCTCGGCCACGATGGGCGAACCGACGCCATCGAGCTGCAGCCGAACGATCGGCGCTTTGGCAGTCGTCCGGCCCCAGCGCTGAATCAACGCCTCGATCCGAATCTGATCGTCGTCCGAGAGATGGGTGAAACGAATCCCGAACTCACCAACGTGCGGGCCGCTCTCGTGGGCCCAAACGACCCGACCGATCAACTGAATCGCCTCGCCGCCCTTGGGGTTGTCCAACTGGCAACGGAGTGTCGACCCGACCTCGGGCAAGACCGACGCGCGCATCGAGAGCCCACCGGAGCCCACGTTGATTCCGTCGGCCTCAAATTCTTGATGGAAGCCCTCGGGGTGGAGCTTGATCAGAACCTCGTCGAGCGGCACACGCGGCGGCCGAGGTGCTTGATAGTAACCCGCGGATGTGTTCATCGAATGCTCTCCTGCGCGACTCGTGAGTCGCCCCCATCACGACTGGTCCCAAAACTCCGCCAAAGCGTCCACTTTTCTGCAACCCGCTTCCTTGACCACTTCGCGGCGGGACCCCAGTCTTGGCGGTCACGATGGGCGTGCGGATCACGGTGCAGTCGCTCTGGGCCGAAGTTAACCCTTCGTCCTTCGTCTTCGAGTTCGCGCAATCCCGGATCGTGATCGGACGCTCGCGGAGCGCAGACGTTCAGCTACCTCACGCAGCTGTCAGTGGGACCCATGCAAGCATTCGCGAGCAGGACGCAGGTTACGTCCTCGTGGACGAGGGCTCGACCAACGGCACGCGCATCAACGAGATCCGAGTGGTTCCGGGGCGCCCCAAGGCGCTGCGCAACCATGACGTCGTGGACCTCGGCGGCTACCGACTCACCATCGACGTCGGGGTTCCGGTGGCGCAAACGATGTCGGCCCGGCTCACCGCCGACTACGCACGGCGGATGCTCTCCGAACAACTCGAGGGCAAGTCGGACCAAGAGCTGGACGCCGAGCTGGAGGCCATCCAACGCGGCCCCGACGAGCGCGTGGACTTGCTCCCCATCCCGAAAGAAGCGGTGGGTCAGCCGCCCCCCGCGAGAGAATCCAGGCCGTCGAGGCCGCGGCCGTCCACGCCGGACACCGAGCTGCCCGCTGAGCCGATCAGACTACGTCGAAGCGAGATCGCGGTGTACGCGCTCGCAGCAATCGTGGTCGCCATGAGCATCGTCGCCATGGCCCTCTTAACGCGACCCTAGTGTGCGAGAGATTTTCGCTTGTGGTCGAGCGCCCCCGCAGAGAGCGACTGAGAGGTACATCCGTACCTCGCAGGGCTGCGTAGCAGCGGCGCGTAGCGCCAGCGAGGAGGTAAGCCGACCACAAGCGAAAAGATCCGCACACTAGGCGTTGCGGAGGTAGATGAGGCGGAGGCCCTCGAGGGTGAGGAAGTCGTCGACCTCGTCGATCGTCTCGCTATCCGGCTCGATCAGCCCGGCGAGGCCGCCCGTGGCAATGACCGCGACCTCCGTGTCCATCTCCGAGGCCAGGCGCCGCACGAGCCCATCGACCAAGCCAACGTAGCCGAACACGATGCCTGCCTGCATCGAGTGAACCGTGTTGCGCCCGATGGAGCGCGGCGGTCGGGCAATCTCGCTGCGCGGCAACTTGGCCGCGCGGGCGAACAAGGCGCTGGCACTGATCTGCATCCCAGGGGCAATCGCGCCTCCGAGGTACTCGCCGTTTTCGGAGATGCAGTCGAACGTCGTGGCCGTGCCGAAGTCGACGACGATGGCTGCCCCTCGGACTCGCTCGTATGCCGCAACCGCATTGACGATGCGATCGGCGCCAACCTCGCGGGGGTTTTCGTAAAGCACGGGCATCCCGGTTTTGATCCCCGGGCCGACGACCATGATCTCGTGATCGAACGCGCGGTCGACGGCATCGATCACCGTGTCGTTGAAAGATGGGACTACCGAGGCGAGGATGCTAGCTCGCACGTCGGAGCGCTTGATCCCAGCCAGCGTCAGCAAGTTGAGCAGCAGAACGTGATACTCATCACTGGTTCGGCCTTTGGCTGTCTCGATTCGAAAGTCGTGGACCAGGCGTTCTCCGTCGTACAGGCCGAGCACCGTGTGCGTATTGCCGACATCGACGACCAGGAGCATCTACCGGGGCCGCAAAGACAGGGTCAACTCGAGGAGATCCCCGAACGTCTTGGGTCGCGGGAACTCCGGTTGATCGGTGGCGTAGACGACCGGCTGCCCAGTGGGTGCAACGCTCTGCGCGCGAATCGCCTCGGGCCGTCGCGATTGCGGCGCCACCGCGGGCTGTGATCCCGCCACGGGCGCTCCCGACGATGGTCGAACCGACCGGGCTCGCGGCTCGATCGACAGCGGGCGTTCGACCCGGGGCGGCTGTGACGAGTAGCGCGTCGGGCTTTCGATCGCCGGCGAAGTCGACGGCTCGGGCAGCGGCGACGACGGCACCTGCGTCGGAAGCGCGCTTGGAACCCCGGCGGGTGGGGAGGGTTCAACCGCAACCGGTTGGGGGGGCTCAGCCGCAACGGGCTGGGACGGTTCGGCCGGAAGGGGCGCTGAGGACGACGTCGCCGCAGCCACCGTGGTGCCCGAAGCGGTCCGAATCCGCTCGAGGGCGTCCGCCGCTCGCGTGGTGCGGTCCTCGGGGCGCTTGGCCCTCACCTTGTTGAGCAGAGACCGAAGCCTGTCTTCGCGATCACTCATGATGCCCTCTTCGTCTCGAGCATGCCTACGATGGCAGGCAAGTCTGCTCCATCCTTGAACCAACCCCAAACGGTCTCCGCTACTTCGAAGTCGACCATGATGAACTTGGAATCACCGGTCGGGACACACGAAACCTGCCGTTGGGAAATCTCTGAGAACATGCCGCCTAGCAGCGCGGCAGCGCCAAGCTCGTCTTCGTCCAGCTCGGGCTTGTCGCGTAGCGCGACCACCAGCGCGGGGCCCCAGCGCTCGAAAGTCAGTCGCCCCCAACCGAAGAGCGACGTCACCGCCGACACGTGGCCGAGCACGGCCTCCGGCGAGAGCACCGATGCGGGCCTGTCCAGGCTGCCCAGCACCTGCTCGCCCAGGAGCTCGCCCAATCGTCGAAGCGGGGTGAGGTCGCCATCGCGCGCTGCAGCCGCAACCAGAGAAGAGAGCACATCCTCACTGAGCATGACCACTCGCTCCCCGGCGCGGGTGCGAACCATTCCCCCAGTCAGATCGAACTCATAGAAGCCGCTAGGATCGAAACGGCCGTCGTGCATACGTCCCCCTTCAGATGGGATGTAGAAGGTATAGGCGGATCGTGTCAAATGCCGTGGGTGAAATCAAATCTCGTCTGCATCGCCCTTGCGATTGCCCTGCAGACGCAAACCGCCCAGGCGCAGGGCGATCTGCTGGATGCGGACGGGATGGCCGAGGCGATCGTGGCGATGACCTCGCGGGTATGGACCGGACCCCGAACGCCGGCCCCCAACCCGGTGGAGCGGCCTAGCGAGCCCTCAGTGGCGCTCCAATCGCCGTACGCCCTCCTCACGGTTCACGCCGATCCCGGGGTGAGCGAGCGAACCGTGCGGCAAGCGATGACAGCGCTCGAGCACGCGAGAGCGCGTCTGCACGGGATGGGTTGGCCCGCGCCAGTCTCGGACGGAGATCTCGGTGGCGGGCCGGAGCTCGATCTCTACTTGACCGGCGGCCTCCCCGCCGATGCGTACTCGGACGGTATGCCACCGTGGACGTACCTGGATCGAGCTTCGACATTTGCGGTGTTGAGTCCGGCAACGCCCCCCACCATGCTCGACGCGTGTGTGACCGCAGCCTACGCCGAAGCGCTGTTGATGAGCATGGATCCCGCCGAGGCCAGAGCGTGGCGTCGTGCAACGGCGGCATGGCTGACTTGGGAGCTCACCGGCCACTTTGGATGTGACGAAGCCCTGGCCCGTCAACAGGCGGAGCCTTTTCGCTCGTGGGTGGGTGGAGCCGCCGGCGACGGCGCGGGTGGCGCCCTCTGGCTCGCGTATCTCTCGGCAAGACACGACGCCGTGCCAGGCCGTTTCATGCGTGACGTTTGGGGGCTCGCAACCCAACGCACGTGGGAGGGGACCGCGCTTCGCGCAGATCCGGATCTTTGGTCGGCGATCGAGACCGCAGTCGACCGCAGCGGAGACAGCTTGCTCGGCAACATCGAAGAGCTCGCGGTTCTCCGATGGTTTGTCGGGAGGGGCGAATCGAACGATGGCATCATGGCCGCGATCGATGAAGATGCGAAAGTCCCGGTTTCCCGGCAGATGAGGCGCCTCCCTACTCGAGTGATTGGCCGCCGCCCCTTGCAATCGTTCGGTAGCGCATACGTAGTGATGGATGCGGCCGTATGGGGCGACCGCAGTCGTCTAAACGCATGGCTTCAGGGGGAGTACGGGGTGCGCTGGTCCTTCGTGGCGGTCCAGCTCAATGGCCATGGCAACGAAGTTCGTCGCATCGCGGCTCCCCACACCGGCACAACGCCCAAAGCCTATCTGCCCATCGAGCTCGACGACACGACCCGACGTCTATTGTTCGTGGTGACGAACCTCTCGAGCACGTTACCGGATGCCGACGAACCCGACGTGAGCGAGCGCGCCTTCGAGCTGATCGTCGACAGTAGTCAGGACTAGCGTGCAAGATCCGCACACTAACGGCGGCGGCGGCGGCGGCGGCGGCTGCGCGGCTCGGCGTCGTAGACGGCTTCGTTGGGCTCACGGGCCCATGCTGGGAGGTCCTCGCCGCGAGCCATACGATCGAGAGCGAACAACGTCGCAGCGTCGGCAAAGTACTCGCGACGTGCGATCGACTGGATGCGCCCCGTACGAAGACGCCGCTGCGCCATCACGAGCAAACGGATGCGGTCCTTGAGCCGCCTCGGCAGCGACAGTCGAAGCGAAAGCTCTCGAACGAACTCTTCGTATGCGACTGGGACGTCCGAGACGCCCTCGAGCGCTTCATCGATCGGCCCGAGCAGGAGCGCTCCAAACAAGACCGCGTCGCTCGGAAGCCGATCCTCGGCGGCCAGCGCATCGACCGCCTTCAGCCGCCCGAAGGTGAGCGATGCACCCTCGAGGTCGTCATCCAAGAACGATGCAACTTCGGGCAGAACCTCGCTCAGCACGCCCACGTCCCACGCGAGGAAAACCGAGCGATGTGCGGCGCCGCCACGCAGGAAGCGTAGGATCTCCTCGAGCACCCGAGGCGCCGCAGCGCGCCGAAGATCGGCACGGTGGCGAACCATCGCGTCGTAGACGTCCGGGTCGAGCCCCATGTCGAGGCGGGCGCTGAACTTGATCGCGCGGAGGATGCGCACCGGGTCCTCCCGGAAGCGAACGTTTGGATCGCCGATCGTACGGAGCAAGTGCTCTTCGAGATCGGCTACGCCCCCGACGAAGTCGATCACTTCGCCGCGCTCCAGGTCGTAGAACAAACCGTTGATCGTGAAGTCACGCCGGATCGAATCCTCGTGCGGCTCGCCGAAGACGTTGTCGTTGGTGATCAGCAGGTCCGCATCCTCACCCTCACCGGTCGCTTGGCGCGAGGGGATGAGGCGCACCGGCTCCGGACCCGCGCAAAGGGGAATCTTCTTTGCGATCTTGGGCTTGATGACCTCGTAGTGCTGGGACGGATCGCGTCTGAAGGTCGCAACCTCGATGACCTTCCCTCCCGAGAACAAGACGTGCGCCAGGCGGAAGCGTCGGCCGATCACGCGGCAGTTGCGGAAGAGGTCCCGCACCTCGTACGGGCGCGCACTCGTGGCGAGGTCGAAGTCCTTGGGCTTCCGGCCGAGCATCAGGTCGCGCACGCCGCCGCCAACGAGGTAGGCCGTGTGCCCATGTCGATTGAGGCGGCGAATCACTTTTGCCGCATCTTGGTCAACGAGCCGACGCGGGATCGGGTGGGCGTAAACGACGGGCTCGGGCGGCTCTTCGGGGAAAACGCCTCGCTCTTCGTCGTCTCGTTGACCGAAGTCCGTATCTATAACTCGGGTCATCGATT
Organism: Myxococcales bacterium; assembly: GCA_020351445.1. Taxonomy (GTDB): domain Bacteria; phylum Myxococcota_A; class Polyangia; order Polyangiales; family Houyiibacteriaceae; genus SG8-38. The sequence goes on along the minus strand of CP070713.1, from coordinate 1,070,634 downwards.
TCCAAAGCCCATGAGGGCCAAGAGGTAGTTCTCACCTTGTAGCAACAACCCCTCCTGACGGCAATCTAAGACCAATGCTACCGTCTCCCAACAAAATGAACGAGCTCGAACGAATGGCAGGCAACGTAATCGTGTGTGGGTTTGCCGGCTTGGACGTGCCCGCACCGGTTCACAAGTGGTTGTCGGAAGAATCGGTGGCAGGCTTGATCCTGTTCAAGCGCAACATCGGCGACATGCATCAGGCTGCCGCGTTGATCTCCTCGTGCGTTGCCGACCGGGATCCGACGCTTCCGGTTCTAGTTTGTGTCGATCAGGAAGGTGGACGCGTCGCGCGTTTTGGCGAGCCGGTGCTCCAGCTTCCTCCGATGCGGGCGCTTGGCGCAGCAGGTGACACGCGCCTCACCCGCGACGCGGCTATGGTCCTCGGTCAACAGTTGCGTGCGATCGGAATCAACTTGAATTTTGCGCCGGTACTCGACGTGGACACGAACCCGCACAATCCCATCATCGGCGATCGAGCGTTTGGTCGAACGCCCGACGTGGTGACCGAGCACGCGCTCGCGTTTGCCGAGGGGCTTCGCCGCGGTGGAGTTCTGTCCTGCGGCAAACACTTCCCGGGCCACGGGGATACCGACCTCGACAGCCACCTCGCCCTTCCGACGCTCCGCCACGACCGCGCGCGGCTGGAGGAAGTCGAGCTGAGTCCGTTCCGCGCCGCCGCCAAGCGGATCCCATCGGTGATGACGGCACACGTCGTATTCGATGCGGTCGACCCCGCGGTTCCCGCCACGATGTCCCGGACGACGATCGCCGGGATCCTGCGCGCGGAGCTCGGTTTCGAGGGCGCCGTGTTCTCGGACGATCTGGAGATGAAAGCGATCACCGAACGCTACTCCATCGAGGAAGCCGGCGTGCTCGCGATCGAAGCGGGATGCGACCTGCTCCTCGTTTGTTCCGACCTCGAGGCGGCGGCTCGCCTGCGCGAAACGATCGCGATGGAAGCCGGCCGCAACGAGCGGTTTCGCGCCCGCCTCGCGGAAGCCCGAACACGCGCTGACGTACTCCGTCGACGGATCCACGACCTGCCCCCTGCCCTTCCCCTCAAAAACGCGCTAGACACTGCGGACGCCCGATCCGTGCGAGGACGGCTTCGTGTGTTGAGCTGAGGAAGCGTTGGAGATCTACGGCGACACGAGCGGCCTGAGCCCATCGGAAACCAAGGCGCTGGGACGCATCTACCGGCGCAAGGTGCCCCTGGATCGTCTTACGACTCCCGAGCTCACGCGGGCACTGGTCGGCGTTTCGCACGCGACTGGAAGGCAAGTCGGTGTTCTCGTCGACCGCCGGGGGGCAGTGCATCACGTCATCGTGGGTGATGCGTCGAAGCTGATGCTGCCCGACGTGGGCCGCATGAGGGCCGGCGCTGGCAGGCTGCGAGGTCTGCGGTTGATCCACACCCACTTGCGCAACGAGCCGCTCAGCCGGGACGACCTGGTCGACCTGACGCGCCTGCACTTGGACATGGTCGTGGCGATCTGCCTCGCGCCTGGCGAAGAACGCGCCTTGTGCGTGTACTACGGACACAACTTCCCCGTCGTCGACGACAGCGATGAGCCACCTTTTCGTACCTTCGGTCCGATTCCCTACACGAAGGTCCGCGAAAACCCCGCCGAGATCATCGCGACGCTCGAGCAGGAATTCGCTCGCGCGGCCCGGGTGCGTGGAGTCACCGCCAAGGACGGCCGTGCCATCTTGATCCACGTGTGTGACAAACGAAGCGCCGGCCAAGCCGAAGACTCGCTCCGAGAGTTGGAAGAGCTCGCGCGCACGGCAGGGGTCGAGGTCGCTGATCGCGTCTTGCAGGTTCGCGACCGGGTGGACCCTCGGTATGTGCTTGGCCGCGGAAAGCTCGAGGACATCGTGATCCGCGCCATGCAGCTCGATGCGGAAACGCTGATCTTCGACTGCAACCTTCGGCCAGCGCAGGCAAACAACATCGCACGGATGACCGACCTCAGGGTCGTCGATCGCACACAGCTCATCCTCGACATCTTTGCTCAGCACGCCGAAAGCAGCGACGGTAAGCTACAAGTCGAGCTCGCGCAGATGCGGTATCTTCTGCCGCGTCTCGGCCAACGAGACGATGCCCTTTCCCGCCTGACCGGCGGCATCGGTGGGCGCGGGCCCGGCGAAACGAAGCTCGAGGTCGGGCGCCGTCGAGCGAGAGAGCGCATCACTCGCCTTCAATCGCAGCTCAAGCAACTTGGCCGGCAGCGGGAGCAGAGGCGTTCGCGTCGAAAGCGAAGCGGGACGCCTACAGTGGCAATCGTCGGTTACACGAATGCCGGCAAGAGCACCCTCCTCAATGCGCTCACGGGAAGCGACGTGATCGCCGAGGACAAGCTGTTCGCGACGCTCGATACCCGCTCACGAATGCTGAGGCTTCCCTCGGGCCGAGAGGTCATCGTAACCGACACGGTGGGTTTCATTCGCGACCTGCCCAAAGACCTGTTCGCGGCTTTCCGCGCGACGTTCGACGAGACCCAAGACGCGGACCTATTGCTTCAAGTTGTGGACGCATCAGACCCGTGCCGAAGTGAGCACCTGGAAACGACCGAGAAACTATTGGTCGACTTGGGCCTCGAGCGAGTCCCGCGGATCGTCGTATTCAACAAGTGCGACAAGCTAGAAACCCCTCACGCGACCCTTGCAGACCGGGGTGTCCCGATCAGCGCGCTCGCACCGAGCTCACTCGGCGCGCTCAAACGAGCCATCGACGAACGCATCGAGGTCTCGCACCCGATGCTCCAAGCGGACGAGCCTACTTCTTCACGACCGGCTTGATGCCGACCTTTCCGTCCTTGACCACGACCTTGAAGTCGATGCGTTTGCCTTTGTGCTTGCGATCGAGCTTGGGAACCATCTTCTTGAGGCTCTTAGCGATGGTCTCGTAGTCGATCCTGTCGGTGCGCTCGTTGTTCTTGCGCTTTGCGTCGACGTAACTCTCATAGATCTGACGCATCCGCGCTTCGCCGGGCCCTTTGGAGCGCGCTGCGATGGGAGGCGGCGCACGGCGGCTCGGAGTGATTGCGGAATTCGATTTGTCCCTAGTCGGAGCAGGTCTTCGAGACCTTGGCTTTCCAAACCGAACTGGCTGCTGCTCGGGCTGAGATGTGGCGGAAGGCTGTGCTCTGGCAGGAGGCTTGTCCGCCGGAGCACCATTCGTTTTCTGTGAGTCGGGCGTGGCGGCCTTCGACGAGGGCTCGGCCTCCTTCAGGAGCTCGTCCATCCGATTGCTGGCGTCGGCGATCAACTCGTCCATGTTCGCGTCGTCATTCGGATCGAGCTCCAGCGGACTACTGCTTCGACGGCGCCTCTCTTGCTCGCGTTCTGCTCGTGCGGCCTCACGACGCCGCCTCGCGCGGAGCAGATCACGCCGGTACGTGCCCTCTTCGATCTGACGCCCGATGCGCCGCCAATATGTTTGGAGCGTGGTGTAGCGCTGAATCAGGGTCTGAAAACGAAACCGAAGCGCGGTGTTTCTCGGCTGCACCTTCCGCAATGCGTGAAGCGTTCGGTCGAACTGCTTGCGCGGGATCTGCGGCTCGATGCGCTCGATCCCTTGAAACCACTGTTCGTACAGATGCTTGATGCGCGAAAGCTGCACCTCGGCATCCGACAACATGATTTCGAACTCTTTCGGGGTCATGACTCAACCGTCACAGCGGTGTGACCTTCAAATTGTCGAACCAGAGGTCGGATTGCCAGTTATTGAAGCCAAAATGGTCGTGCCCCCGGCCCCCGAGAGGCTCGGGATCGGCCATTTGCAGCAAAACATCCTCATCCACCCACACCGTGAGAGTGCCACCAATCCGGTCGATCCGAAACCGGTAGGTCTTGCCGGGCTCGACTTTGCGGGGCTTTCCGAGGACCCGGTCCTCCCCGTGCTCGTCCATCCGGGCCAACACGTTCCGCGAGTTGTTCCAGCCACCGAAGATGACGACGTAGCTGGTCGCCGTGTAGCGATCCTCTTTCGCGTACGATGCTCCGTCCCCAAAAATCTCCACCTTGATGTCCCCCTCCGGGGTCTCACTCCGGACGTCGAATTCGACCCGAACCTCACGAGGCAGGGTCCGAAGAAGCCAGAGAGGATGATTCTTCGCCCCGTGCACATGAAGCTCCCCACTTTCGATGCGCCAGTTGCCGCCTGTCTTGTTGTAGCTGTTGCCGAGCTGCGTGCGCTCGAAGTCGTCGGCGAAGCCAGCGCCAATTCCGGGATCGCCTTGTGGGGTGCAGGCTGCAAGAAGGACGCCCGCCAATACCAACACCAGCGCAAACACCGCTTTACCGCGAACCTCCAAACCGCTGACCGCCAAACCGCAAACCGCCAGACCGCTGACCGCTGACCGCAAACCGAGGACCTCGATTGGGGTTTGCGGATCGCGGTTCGCGGTTCGCGGGCGGCGGTCCGGGGTTCGCGGTTGGCGGTTCGCGGTTAGGGCTTCTCCCTCCCGTTCCCGCCTACTCCGGATCGGTACACCCGTCTTCATCCAAATCCCTGCCCTCGATCGCTTCCTCGTTCGGACACCGGTCATCCGCGTCCGGAATGAAGTCGTTGTCGTTATCCGGATCCATGCAGCCGTCTTCGTCCTCGAAGCCGTCGATGTCCTCGGGGAGGCGCGGGCACTCGTCGCCGGAGTCGGGGATGCCGTCTCCGTCCATGTCGTCGGTTTCCGGAGACCACGACACGCCGACGATCGCGCGGAAGCGCGGTTGTCCGAGGCCGCGGACAAAGCCCATGCCAATCGCTGCGGTCATCGTCACCTCGTTCTTGGTCCAGCGAACGCCGAGATCGCCTTCGAGGGTGTTGGTGCTTCGACCGCGAAAAGCGGTCGTTCCGCGGAGCTCCAAGAGCCCGAACAGGTCTTTGGCGGGTGGAATCGGTGGCTTCAACGAGAAGCCGTACTGGAACTCCTGCCAAAGCGAGTCCACGCCGAAGTTGCGTTCATTCACACGATAGCGCCAACCCAACATCATCCCTGCGCCGGCGCCGAGAAGGTGGAAGTCTCCGAGGAACTGCGCGTCGAATGAAAACTGCCCTTCGCTCGCGTACAAGCTCGAGCTTCCAATCGGTACGGGAATCGTCAGCAGCAGAGCCAACCCCGGCCCATCTGGGCGGCTCTGCGTCTGTGCGGTCTTCTCCCCAAAAAACCGGACCTTGGTGGTGAACCGCGGATCCTCGACGGCGAATCCGGTGAAGGAGGTCCGGCCGTTGACCGGCCGCGCGGTCTCGCCGTTTTGATAGAGCACCAGGGGCACTTCCAGCGCCAGTGACCATCGGCCGAAGAGGCCGACCTCGAAGAACAGATCCCCGGTCATTCGATTGTCGATGACCTGCTCGCCAGTACCATCGGCGTATCGAATGCGCAGCGGGCGATTGGAGTACCAAGTGAAGAGGCCGAGATTCCAGCGAGCATGGCCGGGCGTGGCGCTGCCCTGCATCCCCAAGAAACCAAATCGATCGAGGGTCGGACGGAAGCGCTCGATGTTGAGCTCTTGCGCGGAAACCGACGTCGACGCCATGAGCGCGATCACGACCCCGAAGACCGCGGCGAAACGCCTCATACGGCCTAGCCGGTCCCCAGCAGGTGTGAGGTGTGCACGTTCTTGAGCGCCGCGAGCATGCTTTGCCGTACCTTCGGTGCGCGCTTCTCGATGTCGTCGAGCATCTGTTTGACCTGCTGGCGCCAGAGGTTTTGCTGCGAACCGCAGAGGTTGCAAGGGATGATCGGGAAATCCAACTGCCCGGAGTATGCCGCGATGTCTTGTTCCGATGAATAAAGCAACGGCCGGATCACGGTGTTGCGGCC
>CP070713.1:1061339-1064664 GCA_020351445.1 Myxococcales bacterium | reverse complement strand
GTCGCCAATCCGCTGGACCCCTTCCCGATCGACGACCTCCGAATTCTTCTCGGGAAAACGATCGTTGCCGTCGCGGCATCGGAGGAGACGATCGACGACGCCATCAATCGCGTCTACGAGCGGAAAGACGAAACCGCACTCGCGGAAGCCAAAGAAGGCGAGGAGGTCGAAGAGCTTCGCGATCTAATCGACATGACTGACGAGGCGCCGGTCATCCGCTGGGTCAACAACCTGTTCTACACCGCGGTGAAAGAGCGCGCGTCCGACATTCACATCGAGCCAACCGAGGACAAGGTCATCGTCCGGTATCGGGTCGACGGGCGACTGGTTCCTCGAAAAGAGGCGAACCGTGGGTTTCTTTCGTCGATCGTGAGTCGCGTGAAGATCGAGGCGGGCCTGAACATCGCGGAAAAGCGCCTTCCTCAAGACGGCCGCATCACCAAGAAGATCGCGGGCAAGGTGATCGATGTCCGTGTGTCGACGATCCCCACCGCCAAAGGCGAGCGCGTCGTCATGCGTCTGCTCGACAAGGAGCAGGTCTTGCTGAATCTGATCGACTTGGGTTTCGCTCGGCGGGAGCTCGACCAACTCGAGTACCTGATCGCTCGCCCCAACGGCATCATTCTCGTCACCGGCCCCACTGGCTCCGGTAAGACGACGACGCTCTACGCGTGCCTCAACAAAATCAACACACCCGAAAAGAACATCCTGACCGCCGAGGACCCGGTGGAGTACGAATTGCGCGGGATCGGCCAGATGCAGGTACAGCCCAAGATCGGACTGACGTTCGCGTCCGGCATGAGGAGCTTCCTTCGTCAGGACCCAGACGTGATTATGGTGGGCGAGATTCGCGACCGTGAAACGGCGGAAATCGCGATTCATGCATCGCTCACCGGCCACCTCGTGCTCTCGACCTTGCATACCAACGACGCACCGAGCGCCATCACACGCATGGTCGACATGGACGTCCAGGCCTACCAGATTTCGTCCTCCGTCCTCGCTGTCTTGGCACAGCGTCTCGTTCGGAAGCTCTGTGTGCAGTGCAGGACACCGTACAGGCCAACCGCCCAAGACCTGCGTGAGCTCGGCATAGACACGGCGATGGCGCATGAGAAGCTAGTCGAGCTCCGGAGGCTCGCGGCGAGCACCGTGATCGGCCGCAGCAACACCGCGACGTTGCCGGATCCGGCGGGCGCCGACTCGGGGAAACTGACGTTCTACCATCCCGGTGGCTGCGACGCCTGCAGCAACACCGGCTATCGCGGCCGAATCGGAATCTTCGAGCTCATGATGATCGACGAGCCCGTACGCCGCGAGATCCTGAACAGCAGCGATGCGAAAACGATCCAGCGCGTCGCACAACAGCAAGGGATGCGACTCCTACGCGAAGACGGCGCGCGCCAGGTCGTGGCGGGCGTGACCAGCGTCGAAGAGGTGCTCGCAGCGACCCAAGCCGCCGAGGTCTAAGTCATGGCGGTCTATGCGTACAGAGGCGTCGATGCACGAGGCAAGTCGGTCAAGGGTGTCCGCGACGCGGACAGCGCCAAAGCCCTGCGCAGCGTGCTCAGACGGGACGGAATCCTGGCCACGGAAATCCTCGAGCAATCCGAGGCGGCACGGAAAGCAGCGCGTGACATCGATCTTGGGCGGCTGTTTCGACGTGTCTCGCCGATGGACATAGCCGTGGCGACTCGGCAGCTCTCCGTCTTGCTTCGTTCCGGGGTTCCTCTTGTTGAAGCCTTGAGCGCATTGATCGAGCAACTCGACCACCCGGAGCTGAAGACCGCGTTCACCGACACGCGCAATCAGGTCAACGAAGGCAGCAACTTGGCAGACGCGCTCAAGGCACACCCGAAGCTCTTCCCCTCTCTCTACATCAATATGGTGGCCGCCGGCGAAGCGTCGGGCACACTGGAGGAGGTACTTGGGCGGCTCGCTGAGTTCTTGGACGACCAGACTCGACTTCAAAGCAAGGTTCGCGGCGCCCTCGCCTATCCCATCGTCATGGCGGTGGTCGTCGTCCTCATACTCTTCTTGATGATGTCGGTCGTCGTCCCGAAGGTCACGGCCATCTTCGAAAACTTCAACCAGACCCTTCCTTGGTACACCAGCCTGCTGATCTGGGTCAGCAACATCTTCGGCAACTACTGGTGGCTTCTCGCGGCGCTCACCGGCGGCGGCATCTATTGGTTCCGACGTTGGCTTGCGACCGAAGAAGGTCGCAAGAAGTGGGACCTCTTCGTGCTCGAGGTCCCGTTGTTTGGACCACTGTTGATCATGGTCGCCGTGTCGCGGTTCGCGCGCACGCTGGCCACGCTTCTTGCAAGCGGCGTTCCCGTACTCACGGCGATGGACATTACCCGCAACGTGCTTGGCAACACAGAGCTCATGCGGGTCGTCGAAGAGGCCCGCGCGAGCGTTCGGGAAGGCGAAGGCATCGCCAAGCCGCTGCGGCAGGCAGGTAGGTTCCCTCCCATCGTGACCCACATGATCGCCGTGGGTGAACGTTCGGGCCAGCTCGAAGAAATGCTTCTGCATGTGGCAGACGCCTACGATCAACAGGTCGAGGTGCGAGTCGGGGCGCTGACCTCGATCCTCGAGCCGTTGCTGATCGTGGTCATGGGCGCCGTCGTCGGCGGCATCGCATTTGCCATCCTGATGCCGCTTCTTCAGCTCAACGAGATGATTCAATGAGGAGCAGGCGTGAATCGACGAAGACAACGAGAACGAGTTTCGCTGCCCTGGGAGCGCCGAGGCGGACGCTGGCGCGGCGTCCTTCGCAATACGCGATGGCAGGCTCTATTGGGGTTAGTGCTGCTGGTCGTGCTCACCATTGGATTCGCACGTTATGCCCGGGATCGGGTGCGAGTGCGCAATACACAGGTCGCGATCGCGCAGGTGAAACAAGCGATCGACCGTTTTCGAGCGGACGTGGGTCGGTGTCCGAGCTCCCAGACGGAGCTGCTGCATCCGCCGCTCTCTCAGAAGCACTACCTCGATTCGATGCCGAAGGACGGTTGGGGGCGGCCTCTCTCGATCCGGTGTCCCGGCTACTTCGAAGAGGAAGCCGAAGTGATCTCCGCGGGCCCAAGCGGCTCGCTCTTGAAGGACGACAACATTCAATGAAGGGAACGGGAGTCTTCATGTCGAACACGATCAACACACGCCTACAACAGCGACTGGACCGCCGGAGGCGCCCAGAGGGCATGACGCTCATCGAGATCATGATCGTCATCACGATCTTCGCGATGATCGCCGGAGGTGTGGCCGTAGCGCTGTTGCCGCGCCTCGAGGAAGCACGAATCAAGAGCACCAAGACCGACGC
>CP070713.1:1056784-1061239 GCA_020351445.1 Myxococcales bacterium | reverse complement strand
TCCCCGTCCCGGTCTGCGGAAGCGGCAGCTGCACACAGAGCCCAGCCAGCTGTAGCTTGTAGCGGCCACCGGCACCGACACTGACGCTGACGCTGACGCTGGCACTGGCACTGGCACTGGCGCTGCCAGACCAGAATTAACCCTTTCAAAAAGGGGACTGTCCCCTTTTTGTTCGTGAGCTATCCTCCGCCGTCTTTATGGCTGGGAAGAGTACTTATGAAGCCGAGGTCGTCGTCATTGGGGGGGGTCTCGCGGGGATGGCGACCGCGCTCGATCTGCTCGATGCGGGCAAGCGCGTGGTCTTGCTGGATGCGGCTTCTCGCGATCGCTTCGGCGGGCTCGCGTTGCGGTCGTTTGGCGGCATGTTCTTCGTAGACTCCCCCGAGCAGCGCAAGACCCGTATCAAGGACTCGGTCGACCTCGCGATGCGCGACTGGGTTCGCTACGGCGAGCTCGACCCAGCCGATATCTGGCCCTATCGCTGGGCCGAAGCCTACGTCCACCGCTGCACCGAGGAGGTCCGCGGCTGGCTCGTAGGTCGCGAAGTACGCTTTTTCCGCGGTGTGAACTGGACCGAGCGCGGATATTTCGTGCCGGGCAATTCGGTGCCCCGCTTCCACATCGCGTGGGGAACCGGCGAGGGCATCGTGCTTGCGCTGATTCCGCATCTGGAAGAACACGAGAGGGCCGGACGGCTTCAGCTGCACTTCGATCACAGGGTGGAGGGCCTCACCCAAGAAGGCGGCCAAGTGGTCGGCTGCCACGGCACCCACAGCGCGGGGTCGTTCGAGGCGCGAGGCGACGCCATCGTCATCGCCGCTGGCGGGATCGCGGGCAACGACGACAAGGTGCGCGAGGTGTGGCCGAGAGACCAATTGGGCGAGCCACCCGAGGTGATGCTCAATGGCTCCATTCCAGAAGCCGATGGCCGTCTATTCGACCGCGCCGAAGAGCTCGGCGCGAACGTCACGCACCTGGAACAGCTGTGGAACTACGCCGCGGGCATCCGGCACTGGGAGCCGCCCTTCCCCAACTACGGACTCAGCCTGGTGCCGGGCAAGTCCCAGCTCTGGGTCAACTACCAAGGCCGCCGCTTCGTCGATCCGCCGCTGGTGGGTTCGTACGACACCCTACTGCTGATCGACCGCATCTGCCGCGAGGAGAAGAAATACTCGTGGCAGGTCCTGAACCGAAAGATTGCCAACAAGGAGTTCTCGATTTCGGGCGCGGAGTTCAATCCGGCGGTCCGGAAGAAGAAGGTACTAGCGTTCATCCTGCGGCTTCTGCAAGGCAACGGAGAGCAGGTCCAAGAGTTCATCGACCATTGCCCCGACTTCGTCACCGCCGAAAGCGTCGCCGAGCTAGCCGACAAGATGAACGCGCTCGCGGAAACCGACGACGTCGACGCGAAATTGCTCGCGCGAGAGATCGCGGACTACGACGCCAACATCGAGCGAGGTGACAGACTTCAAAACGACGACCAGCTTCGTCGCATCGCGCACGTCCGCCAGTACCTCGGCGACCGGCTGCGGACCTGCAACATGGCACGCATCTTCGACCCAGGCGCCATGCCGCTGATCGCGATCCGTACGCAGATCCTCACGCGCAAGAGCCTCGGCGGCATCCAGGTGGACCTCGACGCGAGGGTCCTCGACAAACGAGGCAACCCCATTCCGAATCTCTTCGCGGTCGGCGAGGCCTGCGGCTTCGGGGGCGGCGGAATGCACGGCAAGCGCGCCCTCGGGGGAACATTCCTCGGAGGCTGCGTGTATTCAGGTCGTATCGCGGCACGAGCGATCCGCAGCGGCCGGGGTGTGAGGTGACCGATGTGGCAAAGCCGTGCATGGTGGTACATTGGTCGTGCGCTGAAGCGCCACACTATCGGGTGAGGCCCCTCATGTTGCATCGTGTCATCCCAGTCATTGGTCTGATTCTGTCGCTCGGAATGCTCGGCGTGCCGCCTCATGCGGCGGCCGACCGGTCGCCGGACAAGCCCAGCGCGCCGAAGAACATCGACGAAACCCCCCCGCTGATTCCTATCCCGAACGCGCGGGTCACCAAGACGGGCCTTCTCATCGGAGGCCAACCCTCTCCCGCGCAGCTCAAACTGATCCACGATGCGGGGTACCGAACGGTCGTCACCCTTCGGCCCGAGAGCGAGCGAGGCGACGAGGGGGAGCAGGCTTCGGTGGAGCGCATGGGCATGAAGTTCGTGTCGATTCCCGTCCCGGGCGCCGCGGGACTCACCGAAGACAACGCACGTGCGCTCGGTAGGGCCCTCACCGAACAAGATGCGCTGCCGGCTGTCGTGCACTGCAGCACTGGGCAGCGCGTGAGCGCCTTGTTGGGCTTGAAAGCGTTCGTGGTCGACCGAATGAGCGCCGCCGCAGCGATCGACTTGGCCAAGGGCCTCGGCATGAAAAAGTTCGAGACGGCCCTCCGCGAGCGAATCGCCGAAATCTGCCGAACCGACAAATCCCGAAACTGCGAGGACCTGCAATGAGCGCGGAGGCGACAGCCTTGGTCCTGGTCGCACAGGGTAGTGAAGAGATGGAAGCCGTGATCAGCATCGATGTTCTGCGCCGGGGCGGGATCGACGTGACGGTTGCGGGCGTCGACGGCATCGACCCGATTCGATGCAGCCGTGGCGTCGTGATCACACCAGACATCGCGCTCGACGACGTCGCCGGCGATTTTGATATCGTCGTCCTCCCGGGCGGCGCGGAAGGGGCGCAACGATTGGTACGATCCGCCAAGGTGGGAGAAATTCTTCGGCGGCAAGAGAAGAGCGGTCGCTGGCTTGGTGCGATTTGCGCCGCGCCCATCGCGCTCAAGGCGCACGGGGTGTTTCGGGATCGGCAGCTCACGAGCCATCCGAGCGTCAAGGACCTGCTGGAGGACTGGGGCGAATACAGCGAGCACTCCGTGGTGGCGGACGGCAACCTGATCACGAGCCGCGGCCCCGGCACGGCGTTTCCGTTTGCCTTGCGCATAGTCGGCGCGCTCACCGACGCCGAGCGCATGGTCGAGGTGCGCGCTCCGATGATGTTCCCCGTGCAGGTTTCCTAGCCGGGCGGCTCGGGCGGCTGCGTTACCCGAGGCCGAACCGAAACCTTGGCTCGGGCCACGTAGGACAAGAGCTTGTGGACCGGCGTCCCGACGAAGAAGCCCGGCGCGGTGGGTGTTCGGTCAGGCTCCGGGACCGGCAGCGTGGCGACGACCGCGCCGTCTCCGGAATGGCGGAACTTCACCTCGGGGCTGAGGGACTCGATCATACGCCTCGATGCGGTGTTTTCGGCGAGAAGCTCGGTCACAAACCATCGAACATCGCGCTCCCAGGCCGCTTCGATCAGCCGTTGCAGCATCATCGACCCGAGCCCCTTGCCCTGAAAGTCGTCGAGGATCGTGACGGCCGCCTCCGCGGTGTCCGGCTCATCGCTCAGACGAACGAACCGCGCGCTCCCTACCCCTTTGTCCCTCGATACCAAGTGTCGGACAATGGCACCCATCGCGAAGTGGTCGATGCCGTCAACCTCGGTGAGATAACGGAGCTCCCTCTCGGTCAGCTGGGATTTCGGGGCCATGAACCGCGCGTACCGCGAGTCCGGCGACAGCTGCTCGAAACCGTCGAGGAGCATCTGCTTGTCTGATGAACGCATGGGACGAAGCTGAACGCGCTGGCCGTCCGAGAGGTGAATGGTTTCCTCGTAAGACGCGTCGTAACGGTATCGCTTCTCCTTGCCCCCCATCGCGAGACAACCCTAGGCATGATCGAGCGCGCGCACAACCGCTTCCATCGCCGCAGCAGCCCCTGTCCGGAGTCGGTAGTCCACGATGTGTGACACCTCGCTCGCGCCGGGGTTGATCTCTACGGTGAGCGCCCCTCGGCGGCGCGCGTCGATGACAGGCTGCGCGATGTAGGGAAAAACGCTCGTGGTCCCGATCGAGAACACGGCGTCGAACCCACGCATCAGTTGCTCTTGAAGTGACTTGACGCGATCGAACGGCAACATTTCGCCGAACAAGACGACCTCAGGTCTTACCAAAGCGTCACATTCGGCACAGGAAGGTGGGATCGAGATGCGAGCGTAGTTGTCCACGCGCCAGCGGTGACCGCAGCGTGTGCACACCAGCCAATGCACATCGCCGTGAATGTCGATGATGTTCCGGCTTCCCGCTGCGTGGTGCAACCCATCGACGTTTTGCGTAAGGGTCCAGACCCGGTCGAAACGGTGTTCGAGCTCGGCGATCACGTAGTGCGCGCGATTGGGGCCTGCATCACGGCAGGAGCTTTCGATTTGATGGATGTACTTCCAGGTAAGCGCCGGGTCGCGCTGGAACATCGCCCCTGAGAGGGCGGCTTCGATGGGGATAAAATCGTCGGTCTCCTCCTGCTCATAGAGCCCCCCGATGCCTCGATAGGTGGGCAGGCCCGAGTCGGCCGAGATGCCCGCG
>CP070713.1:1045040-1056684 GCA_020351445.1 Myxococcales bacterium | reverse complement strand
GGCGACCGGTTCGCTTTGCCTCTGGCACACATCGATCGCCGTGATCTCGACATCGTACTCGGTCTCATGGGCGTCGAACGCGGTGTCGACTTCGATGACGTCGCCGGGATCGAGGCAATCGCCATCGCCGTCGACGTCGATCCCGTTTTCACATTCTCCATCGTCGTTTGCGAGATAGGGGCCACAAAGCGTCTCGTTTGCGGTCCCATCGCTGCACTCGGAGTCGACGGGAATGTGCAGCCCGTCCCCTTGAATTGGTTTGCCTTCGCTCGTGACCTCGACTGCATGGGCGTCTTCGGTGACAACACTGTCGACGAGGATCTTGCTTGCTAGAACTTTGTATTGACGAAGTGGGCGCGAGCTTTCGGGAACAGTGAATCGGATACGCCCGACGACGTGCGACCACTTCGAATTGGGATGGTTTTCCACGCTGAAATCGGAGATGGCGGCGGGCGGGGTCTCGACATCGCACAGCCCCATGCAGGTTCGATCGTCGGCGCAGATGAAGCCCATGCCGCATTCCGCATCGTTCGCGCAGCTCTGTCCGCAGATCTCTGGTGGATCCGGTTGGCTGCAAATGTTCGTAGCCAAGACCAAGACTTTGAAGCGTGCGCCCCCGCTGCCACGACGTAGGCGGTCCGCTCCACTGCCAGGGGCGTTGTCAGGGTCATCGGTGATCGACGAATCCATCGTGTAGACCTCACCGGAGTCTCCGTGCACGCTTCCATAGCCAACCGGCCCGAACGTCTCGTACTCGGCGACGAGGGGCCCTAGCGTGAACGGCACCTTGTAGAGGATCGTCGGCTGCCCGCGGTAGGGATAGCCGTAAGTCTCGGCCCAGACGTCCCACATGTCCGAGAGGGGTGTCGGGTAGGTCTCGTCGTTGAAGAGGTCGTTGTAGTCGCCCTCGACGTTGACCTCGATCCAGGCGCTATACTCCCCGTCTTCCCAATAGTCCGGAGCGATGAACTGCACGATGCGGGGCACGTCGCCCGTGGGCGTTGCCATCGTGACGGCATCGATGTTTGGCATGACGCGACGTGCCTCATCGGCGAATCGCGCGACGTCGCTGTGATCGTACTGGCCGAGTCCCTCGACGTCCCGTCGGGGTGGATAGATTGAGCCAATGGCCAAAGCACGCATGGTATCCGACCCGGACGGGTCTACGAATGGTTCCGCGTAGCCGTTGGTGACATCTGCGCTCGTCACGAAGCGGCCTTTGTCGCTGTTGAAGACGCTCGCGCAGGTGACTGCGTCGAGCGCTTCGCGTGTGGTCGTGGTCTGGTCGAACGAAAGGCAGAAGTAGGAATCAGGGGACGCGTCGACCGTGGTTCGGGACGCAAACCCCTCCGAGAAACGATCTTGGAAGATCACCATGGGAAAATGCTCGGCGCCGGGCGCGTTTGCGCGCCGATGCCCCCACACGGGCAAGATCCCCTCGCGGCGTCCGTACGGCCAGCGGAAACCGCTGTTCATTTGGAGTGCACCGGGCCGGTTGCCGACTCCACGAAGCGCAACGGATGAGGTCAGCGCCACCGTCTCCACGAAGGTGCCGTCGGCGTCTTCGATCCAGATCGCGATCTGAGCGCGCTTGGTCGGCGTGAAGTGGAATTCCAGCAGGCGGTCGCTTTCCTGGGCGGCGCCGCTGCCGAGGGTCGCGAGCCAAAACGCGACCATCCAAAATCCAAGCAAACCAAAACGCATATCGAAGTCAGCCTAGCCGCGGCGCTTTTTGGCCTCAAGGAAGCCACCCCTTAGCCAAAAAGAAGCAATAATAACGACGTGTTAGCAAAGAGGCTAGCGCCGCGGCCTTTGGGAGCGGCGGTCGCGCTTACGCTCGAGCTTGCCCGGACGCAACTTGGCCCGAAGCTCTACGACTTGGTCACGGAGCTCGGCTGCCTTTTCGAATTCGAGCTCCTCGGCCGCGAGTAGCATCTCGCTTCGGAGCTCCTCGATACGTGCCGGGATGTCGGCCGGGTCGTCCGGCACCTCGCCCTTTCTCAAGACGGGGATGACGACGTAGTCGCCTGCGCCCGTGGAGGGATCCATCTCGAGGACGGCCTTCTTGACCGTTTGGGGGGTGATGCCGTGCGCCTCGTTGTATTCCACCTGGCGCGCACGCCGACGTTCGGTTTCCTCGATCGCGTAGCGCATCGCGTGGGTGATCCGATCGGCATACATGATCACCTCCCCGCTCGCGTTGCGTGCAGCGCGTCCAATCGTTTGAATCAAGGAGCGCGGCGAGCGTAGGAAGCCCTCCTTGTCCGCATCGAGAATGCCGACCAGGGACACCTCGGGCAGATCGAGCCCTTCCCTCAAGAGGTTGATTCCCACGAGAACATCGAATTCGCCCCGGCGCAAATCTCTAAGAATGTCAACACGTTCGAGCGTGTCCACGTCGCTGTGAAGGTATCGCACCCGCACGCCGAGCTCTGCGTAGTACTCGGTGAGATCCTCGGCCATGCGTTTGGTGAGTGTCGTGATCAAGACGCGTTCGTCGCGCGCAACCCGCTGCCGAATTTCGTCGAGCAGGTGGTCGACCTGGTGCTTGGTCGGACAGACGTGCACGTGCGGATCGAGAAGACCCGTGGGGCGAATCACTTGTTCGACGATGACGCCGCCGGCGTGCTCGATCTCCCAGTCACCGGGCGTTGCACTCACGTGAATGACTTGGCCAACACGCTGCTCCCATTCGGAGAAACGCAGCGGTCGATTGTCGAGCGCGCTCGGTAAACGAAACCCGTGCTCGACCAAAGTCTCCTTGCGTGATCGGTCGCCGCGAAACATCGCGCCGAGTTGCGGAACCGTGATGTGCGACTCATCGAGGATCACCAGAAAATCTTCCGGGAAGTAGTCGAGAAGAGTGGGCGGCGGCTCGCCTTCTTTGCGTCCGGAAAGATGCCGGCTGTAGTTCTCGATGCCGTGGCAAAAACCCATCTGCTCGAGCATCTCCAAGTCGTATATCGTTCGCTGCTCGAGACGCTGTTTTTCCAGCAATTTTCCTTCGGCTTCGAGCTTTGGGAGCCATTGAAGGAGCTCCTCTCGAATCGATTCGATTGCGCGCTTTCGATGCTCGTCCGGCGTGACGTAATGGCTGCCCGGATAGACCCCATACTGGTCGAGCTCTTCGAGTACCTTGCCCCGCGTGGGGTCGATCTCGACGATGCGCTCGATCTCATCGCCCCAGTACTCGATGCGCACTGCGAGATTCTCCGAGTGTGCCGGAAAAATCTCTACGACGTCACCGCGCACGCGGAACGTGCCGCGGTGAAAGTCGATGTCGTTGCGTTGGTACTGAATGTCGACGAGGCGACGCAACAGGCGATCGCGTCGGTACTCCTGACCGACTTCCAAGTTGATCAACATCTCTTGGTACCATTCCGACGATCCGATGCCATAGATGCAGGACACACTTGCTACGATGATCACATCACGTCGGGCGAGCAGTGATCGCGTTGCGCTGTGGCGCATCCGATCAACCTTGTCGTTGATGATCGCGTCCTTCTCGATATAGGTGTCGCTCGACGGGATGTACGCTTCGGGTTGGTAGTAGTCGTAGTAGCTGACGAAGTACTCGACGGCATTGTTCGGGAACAGCTCGCGCATCTCGCTGTAGAGCTGCGCGGCCAAGGTCTTGTTGGGTGCGATGATCAGTGTCGGGCGTTTGGTGTCCGCGATCACGTTGGCCACGGTGAAGGTCTTTCCGCTGCCCGTGATTCCGAGCAGAACCTGGTGCTGCTCTGCTCGGGAAAGCCCCTGCAAAAGCTCGGAAATCGCCTCCGGCTGGTCCCCTTTGGGCCGCAAATCGGTGACGAGCTCAAGCTCCCGCGCCATCGGCCAAGGCTATCATCCCTTGAAAAAGGGGACAGTCCCCTTAATGAAGAACGGATGGACCTGCCACGCCTTTGGGATCTGATGACCGCAACCGCCGCGAGCGCGGCGCGCCCCAATTTCGGCAACGTCCATTACGAGCGCCGAAAGGTGCCAGCGCAGCCGCTCGAGCTATACGAGTTCGAGGTGTGTCCCTACTGCCGCATTGCGCGGGAGGCGTTGTCGGCGCTGAGCCTCGATCCGATCGTCTATCCGTGCCCGAAGGGCGGGACGCTCTACCGCGAGAAGGTCAAGCGAGAGGGCGGCCGTTACCAATTTCCTTATCTCGTCGACCCGAACACCGGAGTGTCGATGTACGAATCTGCAGACATCGCCGAGTACCTCTTTCGCGAGTACGGAGACGGCAGAGTCCCTTGGTTCTTGCGACAGCGCGCCTTCGCCGTCTCGACCTCGATGTTGGCGTCTGGCTTTCGCCCGTCTCGCGGTCGGCACGCGGTACAATCACGTCAGCCGGACGAGCTCCTCGAGCTCTACTCCTATGAGGGCTCGCCGTTCTGCCGCATTGCCCGGGAAGCGCTTTGTGAGCTCGAGCTCCCGCACCGCCTGCACAACGTGCCCCGACAAAGCCCGGATCGAGAAGACTTCGTATCGATTTCGGGCAAGATGCAGGTCCCATACCTCTTGGACCCGAATACCGGGGCGCAGATGTTCGAATCGGACGATATTCGGCGGTACCTCTACGACACGTACGCCGTGGGCGGAGCTGGCAATTAACCCTTCTAAAAAGGGGACTGTCCCCTTTTTCAGCCGTGGGTTTTGGCGAAGGCTTTGGCGAAATCTACGAACTTCTGGACGTCTGCGGGATCCATGGCGTTGTAGATCGAGGTGCGGATGCCGCCAACCGAGCGGTGGCCTTTGATGCCGACCATGCCCACCTCGGCGGCGTCCGCGATGAGCTTCTTTTCGAGGTCCTCCGTTGGAAGGCGGAACACGGGATTCATCACCGAGCGTGACTCGACCTCGACGGGGCAGTGGAAGAAGTCCGGGTTCTCGTCGATCATGGCGTAGATGTAGCCGGCCTTGTCGCGGTTGCGCTTCTGCATTGCGGGTGCGCCCCCCTGGTCGCGCACCCAGCGGAGCACGTTGCGAACCATGTAGACCGGGAAGGTCGGAATCGTGTTCTGGAGCGAATCACCGTCGAGGATCGTCTTGTAGCGGAAGATCTTCGGAAGCGTGCTCGGGCTGCGCTCTGCCAAGTCCTTGCGGAGGATCAACACCGTGATGCCCGCGGGACCGAGGTTCTTTTGGGCGCCGGCGTAGATCAGACCGAACTTCGAAACATCGATTGGGCGCCAAAGCACGTCGCTCGACATATCGGCCACGAGCGGGACGTTTCCGCTGTCCGGATACCGGTGAAACTGCGTTCCCATGATCGTGTTGTTGGTCGTGAAGTGCACGTACGCGGCGTTGGGGTCGAGATCGAGCTCGGCTTGCTTCGGAACGCGAATGTACTTCCCGTCGACCTTGCCGGTACCTGCCTCGCGCGCTTCGCCGGTGACCTTGGCTTCGGCGATCGCTTTGTCGCTCCACGCACCGGTGAGGATGTAGTCCGCCGACTGACCGGGGCCGCGGAGGTTCATCGGCGCAAGCGCGAACTGACCGGTTGCGCCACCTTGCATGAAGAGCACTTCGTGAGTCTCCGGAATGTCGAGCAGCTCACGGAGAAGCGCCTTGGCTTCTTCGTGAACTTTCGCGTACGCGGCGCCGCGGTGGCTGTGTTCGATGAGCGACATCCCAGTGCCCTCGTGATCGAGGAACTCGTTTTTGGCATACTCGAGAACCGGCAACGGAAGCGTCGCAGGCCCCGCACTGAAGTTGATTACGCGAGTCATAGGCGCGGCAGCCTAGCGGTGCTTCTGGGCGGTGCAACTCGCTCTTGCGGCGCGGTCCAACCCTTGGAAAATGGTGGAGCTGAGGGGAATCGAACCCCTGACCTCCGCATTGCGAACGCGGCGCTCTCCCAACTGAGCTACAACCCCAAGGTCGGGCGTTCGTATAGCTGTGCGGCTTTGTCGTGCAACTCGAACAACCGGCGGAAAAGCTCGACTACCTGAAAATTCGTGCGGTTACCGAGCTTGCGGAGGGGGTGCTCGCCCCTCTACCTTGAAGCCATGGGAGAGACCCGGGGGATCGTCTTTTGCTGGCTTTGCGCGACGGCTCTGTTGTTGGGAGTCGTTCATGCCGTCCCGGCAGCGGCACAGCAAACGCCCAACGATGCAGCGGCGCGCGAGTACTTCGAGCGCGGCCGAACGGCGTTCGAGCAAGCCGACTACGAGGGTGCGCTGGTATACTTCCGCCACGCCTATCGGTTGAGTCGCCGGGGAGAGCTTCAGTACAACATCGGTGTTGCGGCCGATCGATTGCAGCGTGAGGAAGAAGCACTCGAAGCGTTCGAGCACTATCTCGAAGAAACCGAGAACCCTGAGCGCGAAGACGAAGTGCGGGAAAGGATTAGTGCGCTTCAACTGTCGATCGCCGAACGCGAAGCAACCGAACGTGCGCTCAAAGAAGCAGCGATCCGTTACCAAACACCAACGCAACGCGAAGGGTCGAGTGACGGGACACGCATTTCGACTTCAGCGATCATCGGCTCGAGCGTATTGGCGGCCGCTGGTGCTGCAGGCGTTGCAGCGATGAGCGTAGCCCTCGCGAAGAACGGATCATGCAGCAGAGAAGTTGCGGGAAGGTGTGTGACCGAGCACTCCGCAACGGCGTGGACGTGGGTCTATGGAGGCATCGGTGTGGCTGCGTTGGCAGGGAGCGCGACGTGGCTCGCGTTGAACGCAAAGCGCAACAAAGAGAAGCGTAAGACACAGGTTTCGGTGTCGCCGAGCGGCGTTATGGTATCAAAAACGTTCTGAAGTGAGTATCGAAAAAGATACTACCCCCCAATTGGGAAAAGTCTATATTTTCAGTATGTTGAGTAGCTGTGACGCGGCATCGACCATGTCACTGGGGCTCTGTACACGCGGAACACGCAAGATCGGGATCCGAGGAAAGCAGTCCGCTAGAACATCGGCGTTCGAGGTGCGGCTCAAGTCGTCGCGGTGGTTTCGCTCGACATGATTGAGCACGATGGCACGCACGGAGATCTTTCTTTTGCGAAGGGCCTCCACCGCGGTGAGTGTGTACGACAAAACGCCTAGCGCGTTGCGTGCAACGACGACGGTTTGCAAATCGAGAAGCGCAGCAAGGTCGGCGATCGTGCGTTCGCGATCGATTGGAACCAACACGCCACCGACGCCCTCGACGATCGCGTAGTCTGCATCGCGCGCAAGCTCACGAATGCGCTTGGCGAGCGCGCGAAGTGAGCCGACGCTCGGACCACCTCGCTTTTCGATCGCATACGGT
Organism: Myxococcales bacterium; assembly: GCA_020351445.1. Taxonomy (GTDB): domain Bacteria; phylum Myxococcota_A; class Polyangia; order Polyangiales; family Houyiibacteriaceae; genus SG8-38. Next base: position 1,049,442 of record CP070713.1, on the reverse strand, counting down.
GCAAGTGGTTCTTTGGCGCGATACAAACCCGGCGCGTCTGCCAACGAGTCATTGCCGCACGCGCGCGCGAGTGCGAGCGCATCGACGGGATCCGGGTCCACACCGGTTTCGATCGGTTTGATTGCCGCGACACGTTTGCCTCGCTGCACGCAGGCGGTTGCAAGTGCGCTGGCGAGCCACGTCTTTCCAACCCCGGTCCCCGTAGCAGTGATGAATGCCCCCTTCATTTCCTGTCGTCTCCTATGGATTGCGAACGAGTGACGCGAATGCGCCGATCGCTCGTTGGATATGTTCTGGTCGATGTGTAGCCATGGGCGTGAGCCGAAGCCTCGCGGTCCCATCTGGAACCGTCGGTGGCCGAATCCCCTGAACGAAGATTCCCCGGTCGAGGAGTTTCGCCGAGAGCTCCATTGTACGATGGTTTTCACCGATTAAAACAGGGACAATCTGAGTATCTCCTTCAGGCACGTCAAAGCCGAGTGCGCGCAGCTCGGACCGAAGCTCGCTTGCATACGCAAGCAAGGTTGCGCGCGCATCGTCCGCTTCACGGGCGAGCTCAAGGGCCGCGACGGCTGCGCGTGCCAGCATCGGCGGGGGCGCGGTCGAATAGACGAAGCTTCGCGCTCGGTTTTGAATGAAGGAGACGATCTCTTTGCTTGCAGCGATGAATGCACCCGCCACTCCGAATGCCTTACCGAGCGTTCCGACAACGACGTCCGCTTCGACATTGTGCAGGGCCGAAAGGCCCCGGCCCTTGGGTCCGAGCACGCCGAGCGAGTGGGCCTCGTCGACGAGTAGCCCTGTGTCGAAAGAACGAGCCAGCTTGCCGATGTCGGGCAGAGGCGCCCTTACACCATCCATCGAGAAGAGAGCGTCGGTAACGATCAGCGCTCGCCGGGCACGCGATCGGTGCTGCCGGAGGAGTGAGTCGAGGTGGTCGACGTCGCGGTGTGAATAGACGTGGACCTCAGCGCGCGAAAGGCGACAACCATCGATCAGACTCGCGTGGTTCAGTGCGTCGCTGAAAATCGCGTCCCCGGGACCGACCAGTGCCTGAAGTGTCCCGACATTTGCCGCATAGCCTGTGGAGAATAGCGCCACCGCCGGCGCGCCAAGGAAGTCGGCGCAGGCAAGCTCGGCATCTTGGTGAGCATCCATGGTTCCGGTAATCAGGCGAGAGGCCGCGGCCCCGACGCCGTCCGTCCTAACCGCTGCCTGCGATGCCTCGGCAAGGGCCGGATGGTTCGCCAGGCCTAGATAGTTGTTGGAGCAAAAGCACAGGACGCGGCGACCGGCGATCTCGATCTCCGGCCCCTGCGGCCCGGAAATCCGAAGGGGCTTGCGGAGGAGGCCGGCCCGTTCGAGGTCAGACAGGGCTTCGCGGATTTGGCTCTGAAAGCCCATGGGCGGGATCTAAGCCTACCGTTCCTCAGGGGTCAAACACGCCCTTCCGCGGGGTGTTGCACGTGAAACACCGGGAGTCCGTTGTACGCTGCAGCGGACTGTTGCACGTGAAACACTCAGAGCTCGAGATCCTTGCGAGGGTCCTTCTCGAAGGCCTTCTGCACGGTCTCCAAGGCTTCCTCGACTTCTTTGGAACCGGCCTCGGGAAGCACGATTTCGAGGTGCGCGATCAGATCCCCCCTTGGCTTTCCTCTTCGCTGAATCCCCTTGCCGCGCAGGCGCAGCTTGGACCCGTTTTGGGAACCGGCGGGGATCGAAAGCTGAACGCCGCCCTCCGGCGTCGGAACGTTCACCTTTGCTCCCGCGTACGCCTCGAGCGGAGTTACGGGTAACTTGACGTGTAGTTGCTTCCCACGGATCGAGAAGTACGGGTGCTTTTGGACTTTGACCTCGAGAAGCAGATCGCCTGCCGGGCCACCTTGAACCCCGAGCCCCCCCTGGCCTCGAAGACGGATCTTGCCACCGTTCCGCACCCCCGCCGGAATCCGGACCTTGAGCGTACGCTCGCCTTCTGCTGATCGAACGCTCAGCTCCTTGGTGCAACCGAGGACTGCGTCTCGGAAATCTACAGCGATCTCCGACTTGAGGTCAGCACCCCTCTGCGGGGCGCGAACGTAGGCGCCGCGTCCAGCACCGGCGCCCCCCAAGAGGTCCTCCAAGTTGAACTCGAACTGGCCCCCGCCGCCGCGACCTGCCTGGCCTCGAGCGGCCGCCCCAAAGATGTCGCCCAAGTCGAAGCCACCGAACCCACCGAAGCCGCCGACTCCCTGAGTCGCCGCCTGGTAGGCCTCCGGATCGAACCCTTCCCGCAGGCCCATTTCGCCGAACTGGTCGTAGAGCTTCCGCTTCTCCTCATCAGAAAGGACCGAGTACGCCGACGAGACCTCCTTGAAGCGCTCCTCAGCCTCCTCGTCGTCTGGGTTGAGGTCGGGATGCAGCTCCTTTGCAAGCCGGCGGTACGCCTTCTTGATCTCGGCAGGGCTCGCATCCCTCGACACGCCCAGAATCTTGTAGAAATCGCGGTCAGCCATGGTCGCTCAAGATAACCATTCGAGGACTTCTTTCAATGCCAGCCGCCCGTTCTATCGAGCGAATTAGTCTGTTTATTACGTCGCAAAAGCCACTTTTGGCATATAATTGGGTTAGAATAGCCAGTTTGCTTCATCGGCCGCATCCGGCCGCCGTTCTTGCCGCCTCCGAGGCCGCATGTTACTCGCTCGCCATGGCCTTAGTCGATGTCAGCGGCCTTCCGCAGCATGTCGCGATCATCATGGATGGCAATGGGCGGTGGGCTCAGGCGCGTGGCAAGCCGCGCACGGCGGGGCACGAGCGCGGCGCGGATGCCGTACGCGCAACGATGCGTGCTGCTCGGCGGCTCGGCATTCCGGCGCTGACCTTGTACGCCTTCAGCGAACAGAACTGGGAACGACCACAGGTGGAGATCAACGCGCTCGTCGATCTTCTTTGTGAGTGCTTGGTGTCGGAACGCAACGAGCTCGTCGACAACGAGATTCGATTGTGCGCGATCGGTCGTCTGCACAAGCTTCCGCAACGTGCGCAGGCGCGATTGCAATCGCTCACTTCGGAAACGGAATCGAACGAAGGCATGACGCTGACACTCGCGCTCTCATACGGCGGACGCGAAGAGTTGATGGACGCCGCACGTGCGCTTGCAATCAAAGCACGCGAAGGTGAGATCGATCCCAGCGACATCGATGAGCCGGCGATTGAGCGCTTGCTTCCGTCGATGGATGTCGGTCCCGTCGACCTGTTGATCCGCACGGGCGGAGAGCAACGGATCAGCAACTTCTTGTTGTGGGGATCCGCCTATGCGGAGCTCTATTTCACCGACGAGCTTTGGCCAGATTTCGGTGCAAATTCGCTATATTGCGCGATTCAAGCATACCAAGGACGGGAGCGGCGATTCGGACTCGTTCCCGATGCAGAAGAGGACCTGCCTACTGCCAAGACGAGCAACGAATTGGAGCGCGCAATATGAGCGACGTGATCGAGCAACCGCCTGTCAAGAAAGGTCTGTCGGGAACTGCGCTTCGCGTCGCGACCGTCGTGCCGCTCATTCCGATCATCTTGTGGATGATGTTTGCGGGGCCGCGTTGGGCTTGGCAGGCGTTCGTCTTGGCAGCGATCGCGATCGCTGGCTACGAGCTCATGGCAATGAAGGTTCCTTCGTCGCGTGGTCTTCGGGCTTGGGGATCTGTTACCTCGGTTCTGTTCGCGTACGCGATCATGCTTATCGATACCGCCAGCGCGGTTTATGGTGTCGTGTTGCTGATCATCCTCGGCGCGATGGCGTGGAGCCTCTTGCAAGAGGATCCGCTCCACAACGCGAGTGTGCGTATCGGTTGGTTATTGGGTACGCCGATTTACGTAGGCGGCACCTTGTCGGCTGTCGCGCTCGTGCGTGACTTCGATCCCACCGGGGCATGGGTTTTGTTGACGATGGTGCTTGCGTGGGGCAGCGACACGTGCGCCTATTTCGTCGGTCGCAAGTATGGCAAAACCAAGCTCGCGCCTCGCATTTCCCCCAAGAAAACGCTCGAGGGATCGGGGGCCGGCTTGGCCGCGGCGGTAGTCGGCGCAGTCATCATGAGCTTCTTCCTGCCCGGGCTGAGCTTCTTCGATGCGATTGCGCTTGGCATTCTAGGCGGCGCCGCCGGTCAGGCGGGCGACTTGTTGGTGTCCGTGCTCAAACGCAGCAGTGGGGTGAAAGACGCCGGCGGGATCCTCCCCGGGCACGGTGGCATCCTTGACCGTGCCGACGCGTTGGCGTTCACCGCGCCGGCAACCTGGGCCTACGGCCATTTCATCGCGGGAATGTGAGACGCGCTGATCAACGGCCCGCGGCCTTTTTGATCTGGCCGAGATCGAGGATCGCACCACCCTCTCCAACGATGGTTGGCTGCTTGCCATCCCACTT
>CP070713.1:1039749-1044940 GCA_020351445.1 Myxococcales bacterium | reverse complement strand
GATGATGTCAAAGCTCCGAAGGGCAAGGGTGAGGAAGCGGCCACCATTGGAATTGCCACTGCGGGCGGAAACGCGTTCTTCTTGCGGGAAGACCTCTGCCTGAGCGTGAAGCTCGCCGACGAGAACTTCCCGCCATACAACAAGGTCATCCCGAGCAAGCAAAGCAGGACGATCATTGCCGCGCGCGGACCGCTGGTCGAAGCTTTGAGGCGCATCAGCTTGGTGGCCAACGACAAGAGCGGAGGCGTTCAGCTCATCATCGAGCCGGGCGTGCTGCGACTGCAGAGCCAGAACCCCGAAGTCGGCGAAGGCAGTGAGGAGGTCGACGTCGACTACGCTGGCGAAGGTCTCCGAATCGGTTTCAATGCGCGGTATCTACTCGATGCGTTGAGCGCCCTGCCACACGACGAGATCGCCATCGAGCTGAGCGGTGAGCGGGACCCGGGTGTGCTGAAACCCGTCGGAAACAACAGCGATTTCATCGGCGTCATCATGCCCATGCGCATCTAGTCGAGCGAGGGCGGGGCGTTGGCGTCGGACTCGCGGAGCGCGCAAACCCCCAGCCGGGTGACATCGCTGCGTGCCCAGGGCTTTCGGAATCTCGAGTCACTCGCGTTCGAGCCCGGGTCGCATTTCAATGTCATCCACGGCGACAACGGGGCAGGGAAGTCAAACCTCCTGGAAGCGATTTACTACCTAGGGGCTCTTAAGAGCTTCCGGGGGGCAAAAACCGATGATCTGGTGGCGCTTGATTCCGAACAGGCGTGGCTCGAAGGCAAATTGGAGGGAGGGCCCGCCCCTCACAACCTCCGAATCGAAATCGGGCGCTCGCAGCGCCGCCGCTTGCAGCTCGATGGCAAACGTCCGCGTTCGTCGAGCATATGGCACCAGACGGTTCGTATGGTGTTGTTTCATCCAGGAGACCTGGTTCTGGCTGCAGGCGCGCCGGACAGACGGCGCGCGTTTGTGGACCGGATGCTCGAGCAGATGGATCCGATCTACAGCTCGACGCTTACGCGCTACGAGAAGGCCCTTCGCAGCCGCAACCGGCTGCTCAAGGACGAACGGACGGACCTACGGTCGGTACGGGCGTACGACGCGATCCTCAGCAAGGCAGGGGCGGTCATCGCACAGGCCCGTGAGCGCTTGATCGAGGATCTGGCGCCAAGGGTCGAGCGCGCATTCTCGGATGTGTTCGCGGGCGATACTCCGTTGGGCGTTCGCTACTTGCCTCGGGTCGAGCCTAAGGAGGAAGCCATTGCCGAGGCGCTCGAGCGATCGTTCGACAAAGACCGCGCGCGCGGGTTCACCGCTGAGGGCCCACACGCGGACGACCTCGAGCTCCAGCTGCATGACGTTGGCGCACGCCATCACGGCTCACAGGGACAACACCGGACCATCGTCCTCGCGCTGAAGACCGCAGAGCTCGACCTGCTCAGCGAGCGCACAAAAATGGTACCGATCCTCCTGCTAGACGACGTGTCGAGCGAGCTCGATCGCAGTCGAAACCGTAGGTTTTTCGAGGTGTTGAGCCATGCTGGGGGTCAGGTATTCCTGACCACCACGCATCCAGAGTTCATCCTGCTCGAGGACGACCGGGTCGACTTTCACGTCGAGGACGGGCGCGTCACTCGAGGATCTTCGTGCCCTTGATGTAGTCGAGGTTCGGGAAGCTCTCTTGGAGGTACGCGTTGCCTCGAGTTTGAATCAACCCCTGCGAGGGGCCGCGACCGCGAGGGGCTCCTTCGCCGTAGCCATCGTAGAGGGCATCGACCGGGGCCATGTCTTTGACTTTGCCAAACGGCGCAAAGCCCATGCCGTCGAGGCGGGAGTTGTCCCCGAAGTTGATGAAGAACTGGGTCGTTCGAGAATCGGGACCCGATGTCGCGAAGGTCACGGTGCCGCGCGTGTTGCTGGCCTTCACCGGGTCGTCCGGGATGCGCTTCTCACGCCATTCCGAGTTGGTGGCCGGGTCACCGCTGATACCGACCTGCGCCATGAAACCGCCAATCACACGGAAGAAGGCAACATCGGTGTAGTAACCGTTCTGCACGAGCTCGTAGAAGCGGTCCGCGCCGTGCGGGGCCCACTCGCGGCGGACGTCGATCACTATCGCTCCCTTGGTGGTGTCGAGCTCGACCGTGTACTGATCAGGGGCTTGTGCTTTGTCTTGAGGCACTTGCGTGGTCTCCTCCTGAGCCGGCGCCGGGCTTTCTTCGCCTTGGCTCTTGGTCTGTGCTTCTTCGTTTTTGGGGCATCCCAGGAGGAATGCTCCGGCCAGAATCAATAGGGCTGGGGTTCGCATGGACGTACCTTGGCAAGCCCGGCTCCGAGCGCAAGTAATCCGCCCGCTAGGAGTCGAACAGACCTCGTAGCTTCTCGAGGAAGCTCGCCTGCTGAGGGTGGGTCTCGTCTCCGATGTCTTGGGCCAGCTCGGAGATCAGCTTGCGCTGCCGTCGGCTCAGCTCCTGCGGGACCTCGACGATGACCGTCACGAGCTGATCGCCTTTGCCATAGCCGCCGTAGACTGGGATCCCTTTGCCTCGAAGTCGAAACACCTTGCCGGACTGCGTACCGGGAGGAACCTTCATCACCACTTTGCCATCGAGCGTCGGGACATCGATGCTTGCACCGAGGACCGCTTGAGGAAAGGAAATCGGGATCGATACCAAGATATCGGCTTCGTCGCGTTGGAACAGTGGGTGGTCGGTGACCTTGACGTTGATGTGTAGGTCACCATTGCCGCCAGGGCTGGTTTCGCCCGCGCCTCGCACGGTGCGGACCGCGCCATCCTGAACGCCGGCCGGGATCTTCACGCTCATCGGCTCAGAGCGCATCTTGCTGCCAGTGCCTTTGCAGGCGTCACACGGCGACGGGATCTTTTTGCCCGTCCCGCGGCAGGCGTGGCACGGACGCGCAGCCGCAAAGAGACCCCGCTGATACTTCACCTGCGCACGGCCTTGGCAGACATTGCAGTTGTAGATGGGCGTGCCGGGCTTGGCTCCCGAGCCGCTGCACGTTGCGCACGGTGCTGGACGGTTCACGTCGATTTTTCGCTCGACGCCAAGCGCAGCCTCGACGAACGGAATCTCGAGATCGTACGTGAGGTCTCGACCACCGTGGCGCTTGCGGCGTCCACCACTGAACACCTCACCGAACAGGCCTTCCAAGATTTCGCTAACCGCACCGAAGTCACCGGCTTCGAAGCCCGGCCCCGTGCGGTCGAATGCGGCGTGCCCGTAGCGGTCGTATTGCTTGCGCTTATCGGGGTCGCTCAGGACGGCATACGCTTCGCTTGCCTCTTTGAAGAAGTCCTCGGCCGCAGGATCATCCGGGTTGCGATCCGGGTGATACTTCATTGCGAGCGCACGATAGGCTTGCTTGATCTCGTTGCCCGAAGCGGTGCGGCTCACTTCGAGAATCACGTAGTAATCACGCTGGGTCACTGGTTTTTGGAGTTTAGACGCGCCAAGTGAGCGTGCAAACGGCGTGGAAAAGTCCCTCAGAGTGTGGGAGGGCAGGGAGATGGCGGCCCTCGAGCTCGAGATGGGAGAGGACGACGCGGGGGAGCGGCTCGATGTGGTGCTCGCCCGTCACGTACCCGAGCTGAGCCGGGCTCGGGCCAAGGCTCTCATCGCCAAGGGCGGAGTCCGAGTCGGCGGGCGGCGGGCAAAAAAGAGCTATGCGGTGGCCGCCGGCGATTTGGTTACTTTGGAGAGTCTTCCGGGGCCCGTAGATTTCTACGCCGCGCCCGACCCCAGCTTGGCGCTCGAGGTGCTGCTGGAAAACGAACATTTCGTCGTGGTCGACAAACCGGCTGGGGTCCCGAGCCACCCTCTAAGGGAGGGGGAGGTCGGCACGTTGGCTGGCGCGTTGGTCGCGCGTTACCCAGAGATGCGCGATGTCGGCCACAGCAAGCGAGAGCCCGGCATCCTGCATCGACTCGACACCGACACGTCGGGTGCGATGCTCGCCGCACGAGATCAGGAGACATTTGAAGTGCTCCGCAGACAGCTCCAAGCTGGCGAAATCGAAAAGCGGTACCTCGCGCGCTGCCAGGGCATCGTGCCGGCGCCGATCGTGATCGACACGCCGATCGCAAACGATCCGCGTGACCGCCGAAAAGTTCGCGCCTGCGTCGACCCGCGCGAGATCAAGCGTCTGCGCGCCAAACCTGCAAGAACAGAGATCCTCACCAGTACCGCCGCCGCGCACGGTTCGCTCATCGAAGTCCGCGCCAACAACGCGCGCCGCCATCAAATCCGAGCCCACCTGGCCTCGATCGGCCACCCCCTGCTAGGCGACACCCTCTATGGGGGCCCCGCCCTCGAGAGCCCAGACCGCCACCTCCTCCACGCCTTCTCCATCACCGTGGGGACACTCACCACCACCACAACCCCCTGGAATCACAAGACTTCTGCACCAAAGATCGCAGCGCCAAATCACTGAGGTTTCTGGGCTTGGCATGCGCGAGCTCCGGCATTTCGAACCGAGTCGCTGCGATCTTTGTCGGGGGATCGCTGTGGTTTCGGGGGGTTGGAGGGGTGGAGAGTGTCCCCCTAAAACGGGATTCTGAGGCCGGTCTGGGCGACGACTTGGTTGCCGAAAGCGTTGGTGTTCCAGCGGTAGTTGAAGCTGATGTCGAACTGCGCGCCGGCGAGTGAACGGTGGGCCTTGCCTTCGAGGAAGGCGCCGAGCACCAGGAATTGGATCCCGATCTCGTTCACATGGAAGTCGCTCAGCTTGGGATCTGCCGTGACGTATGGTTCCTCGAAAGTGTAGTCGTTCGGGTTGCTCTTGTAGAAGAATGCCGACGTCTGCGTGTAGTAGCGGTAACGCAACCGGGTTTGAAAGAATGGGGACATCTCTTGGTAGATGCGAAACTCCGGGTTGACGGCGCCGACCTTCCAGTTGTCGAGATAGGAACGATACAAGACCTGCAGCGAGGTGCGGGAGCGCGGGATGTACCACGCGAGTCGCCCGAACAACAGGTGACGAAAGCGCTGGTCGGGGTGCTCCTCTGGACGCTGCCCCCCCAACACCGACCGATACGGATTCGCGAGGAAGCCCCATTGATAGGTGAAGTCGTACCCCACCCCCAACACGAGCGTTCGAGCGAGGACTTGCTCCCAACCCGCAGCGAGCGAAATCGCATCGAGGGTTTCCCTGAATCGATCCGCGCTCGTGCCTC
>CP070713.1:1036676-1039649 GCA_020351445.1 Myxococcales bacterium | reverse complement strand
TGCACCTCGAACCGCAGCGCAGCGGTCGTACCTTCTTCGACGAGATAGGGACCGATTTGAATGGGTTTGGTGGCGGGTCGTCGCTCGTGAACCTCACGTATCTCCTCGAGCTCGAGCCCAACGCCTTCGGCTAGAAGTCGGAGCGTGCCGCCCCAAGCAAAGGACAACATCCCCGGCGCCAAGAGGACCGGCGTGTGATCGAGTGGCTTCCCAAACCCCATGATCTCGACGATCGTTTCGGGTAGATTGTACGTCGCGTAGTTGATGATCTCCTGAATGCGGATCTCACTCCAGTGCTCCGAGAGGCCGGAAAGCACGAGCGGCAGTGTGTCGTTTGCGAACCCCGGATCGATGCCCGAGGTTAGGAAGGAGGTGCCGCCGGCTTCGCACGCGTCGCTGAGTCGTTTTGTGAACAGATCGTTGAGCGTGGTGGGATGAACGAGCCCGACCATCGAGCACGACACGACGTTCTTTCCGGAGGCCAGAATCCGCGCCATGTCTTCGATCGCATCGCCGGGGCGCATGCCGGCATCCGCCGTGTAGCAGACACAATCGGCATCCAAGGCGAGCAACGCATCGACGTCGCGCGTCGCGGGAATGCCCACGGGCCCGATACCGCAGAGCTCACCCGCGTCCTTACCCTCTTTCGCCTCGCTACTCACGAAAAGGCCGACCAATTCGAGCTCGGGATGGCCGACGATCGCGCGCAACGCATAACGGCCCACATTTCCGGTGCTCCACTGAATGACTTTCAAAGACATCACCCGACTTCTAACCCGATCAACCCCACCTGCCTAACCCCCCGAATTAACCCTTCCAAAAAGGGGACAGTCCCCTTTTTCAAAGGGTTAATCGTCTTGCAAAAAGTGAAACATGTTCCAGTCTAGGGACCCCGACGAGCGAGTCCCCGTGACGCAGGCTAACCAGCAAATTCCATGCAAGAAGCGCCCCGCTGAGGTGCCTTCTGCGGGGGTGAGAATCGAGGAAAACTCACGGTCGAGTTGGCCGACGCAGAGGTTTGACAATGACTGGCATTTGTGAAGGACGAGTAGTGATCGTAACGGGCGCGGGCCGCGGCATCGGCCGTGAGCACGCGCTCGAGCTGGCGCGGCAAGGCGCGAAAGTCGTCGTCAATGACCTCGGGGTGAGCAACAGCGGCGAAGGCGGAGGCCAAGGGCCTGCGGATGAGGTTGTCCAAGCCATTCGGGACTTGGGCGGCCAGGCGGTGGCCAACGGCGCTGACGTCGCGGATTGGGATCAGACCGGAAGGCTCGTGCAGCAAGCGATCGACGAGTTCGGACGGCTCGATGCCGTCGTCAACAACGCGGGCTTCGTCCGCGACCGCATGTTCGTGAGCTGCAGCGAAGAAGAATGGGACGCGGTGGTTCGCGTGCATCTCAAGGGGCACTTCTGTGTCGCCCGTCACGCCGCAGCGTACTGGCGTGGCCAGGTCAAGGCAGGCGAAGAAGTCGACGCGCGCATCATCAACACGAGCTCCGGAGCCGGCGTGCTTGGAAGCGTCGGGCAATCGAGCTATTCGGCGGCAAAGGCCGGCATCGCAACCCTCACCTTGGTGCAGGCCGCCGAGTTGGGCCGGTACGGCATCACGGCCAACGCGATTTGCCCGATCGCGCGCACCCGAATGACCGAGGGAGCCTTTGGCGATGCGATGAGGGCGCCGGATGAGGGTTTCGACGAGAACGATCCCGCCAACGTGTCTCCGTTCGTCGCATGGCTGGCTAGCTCGCAGTCGCGCGGCGTGACCGGACGCGTGTGGGAGATCTTTGGCGGCACGATTACCGTGTTCGACGGCTACCGCCGCGAGCAGACGGTCGACCTCGGCAAGCGCTGGGATCCGGCCGAGGTTGGCCCGGCGGTCGAAGGCCTGCTTTCCAAGGCGCAACCCTTGGTCAAGGTGTACGGGACATGAGCAGCCCTCTCGACTTCAGTGGCCGTGCAGCGCTAATCACCGGTGGCAGCCGGGGGATCGGCCGAGGTATCGCTGAAGCGTTCCTCGCCGCCGGCGCGGCCGTTGCCGTGTGCGGTCGCAAGGAACCGGACGAGCTTCCGAGCACAGGCGGCAAGAGCGCGATCTTCGTCAGCGCCGACGTTCGTGATGCCGAGCAGGTCGAAAAGATGGTCACCGAGGTGGTCGAGCAGCTCGGTCGGCTCGACGTGCTGGTGAACAACGCGGGCGGCGCGCCCTTTGCCGAGGCTGCAACAGCGTCACCGCGTTTTTCGGAGAAGGTCCTTCAACTGAATCTCACGGCCGCCATTCATTGTGCCCAACAGGCCAACCGCGTCATGCAGGGCCAGGACTCAGGTGGCTCGATTATCAACATCGCCAGCGTGTCCGGCGTACGCCCCTCCCCCGGCACCGCAGTCTATGGCGCGGCCAAAGCGGGACTGATCAACCTCACCGGCACGCTCGCCATCGAATGGGCCCCAAAGGTGCGCGTCAACGCCATCTCAGCGGGGCTCATCCGAACCGAGCAAGCCCATCTGCACTACGGGGACGAGGAGGGCATTGGGCGAGTGGCGGAGACGGTGCCTCTCAAGCGTCTTGGTACACCCGAGGACATCGCAGGCGCGTGCTTGTACTTTGCTTCGCCCCTCGCGTCCTACGTGAGCGGAGCCAACCTAGTGCTTCACGGCGGCGGGGAAACGCCGGCGTTCCTATCGGCTGCCAGCGTCAATCGAGGCGAGTGAGCGGATGGAGTTTTCGTTCTCACAAGACCAGGACGAGCTGAGGAGAGCTGCCCGCCGGTTCTTGGAGGTCGAGTCGTCGGAGGAGCGCGTTCGGGCCGCAATGGAAACCGAACAGGGCTACGACCTCGCGGTGTGGGAACAGTTGGCCGAAGAGCTCGCTTGGACGGCGCTCACCATCCCCGAGGAGTACGGCGGACTCGGCATGAGCTATCTCGACCTGCATCCGCTGATGGAAGAGATGGGCCGCGCGCTCTTGTGCTCGCC
>CP070713.1:1029084-1036576 GCA_020351445.1 Myxococcales bacterium | reverse complement strand
CGCGAGAGCTCGTGCAGGCGCGCGTTCGGCAGGCTTTGAGATAGTGTGTCCGCGATTTGATGAAAGTCCTCGACCTCGATTTCCCCGACCATCACGAGGGTGGGCACCTCGATGTGGTGCAGCCTTCCAATCATCGTCGAAGACTTCGCAGGCGATGGCTTGCGCCAGTGATCCGCATCGCTTTCCTCGAGCATGCGCCTTAGCAATGCTCCGTGCTCGCCTCGAAGCGCAAGACGAAAGAACGATGATGCCGCCCATGCTTGCTTGGCCGCATGCGGTCCCGAGCGGGCCATGGCCGTCCGCACGTCCTGGAAGATCTTCGCCATTTGCCGCGAGGGTCTCCATCCCTCCACGTGAGAGCTCACCAGAACCAACTCGCTAACTCGTTCGGGGTGCCGAAGCGCGAATTCTAGCGCAGTCCTTCCTCCCATCGAGGAGCCGATCAGCGCTACCCGGGGAAGCCCCAAGTGGTCGAGCAGCGCTCCGAGATCTTCTCCGTGGGTCCTTCGGGGCGCGTCTGGTGAAAGGGCGGTTGATCCTCCGTACCCACGCTGGTCGTAGATCAGCACTTGGTGTCTTTTCGAGAACGCCTGCAGTTGCGGGGTCCACATACGCGCGTCGAGCGTGAAGCCGTGCAGGAACACCACCGGCGGGCCTTGTCCGACCAAGGCGTACCGAAAGCGAATCCCGTCGAGCTTGGTCTCGGCGAAAGGAATGTGACTGAGGTCTGCGGGCTTCAGGCTCGACCGGACGTCGGAGAGCGCGCTGCTCATAGTGGCGATCGTGTCGTAGATCATGATGTCCTCCTTGGTGACCGCCGATTCGGCGGATTGACTCTGGTTTCACCCTAAGAAGGCCCCGTGTGACCGGCCGTTGGAGCGGGCGTTGGAGGACTGACACGGCCGCCGTCACGGGATAAAGTCGTGGGCCAAGGGCTTGGTTTTGGATGGTCACGAGTTACTTCTGGAGGTCAGGCTGCTGGGCGGCGCGGCGGTGCTCCACGCGGGGGAGGCCCTGGACCTTCCAAAGTCTCGAAAAACCCTGGCGCTGCTCTCGTACCTGATTCTGTGCGAGCGCCCGATTCGCCGTGACCGGCTATGCGCCATGCTTTGGGAAACGGCCGACGATCCGCGGGCAGCGCTGCGTTGGAGCTTGAGCAAGATTCGCGGCATTGCCAACGCCGGCGGCCGCGAGCGGCTAGTGACAAACGGCCAGGACGTGTCGTTCGATGCAAGCCAGTGCGTAGTAGACTGGTTCGAGCTTCGAGCGGCGGCGTCCCGTAACTTCACTGGAGAGCCGCCGGGTACTCTAGAGCGCTGGGCCGAGGGCATCGAGAACGGGCTCCTCGCGGGGTACGACCTTCCCGATTGTGTCCAGTACCAGAACTGGCTCACCGCGCTGCGCCACGAAGCGCAGAGCCTGCTCCCCACGCTCCAGCGCTTGGTCGGCCGGCCGTCGACGGCTTTGTCGCTACCCGAGCGACCGGCTGTCGCTGTGCTCCCGTTCGACAACATGTCGAACAATGCCGACGACGAGTACTTTGCCGATGGGTTGACCGAAGACCTCATCACGGCTCTTTCGCTTTGGAAGTCGTTTCCGGTCATCGCGAGAAACTCCAGTTTTACGTACAAAGGAAAGAGCGTTCGGGTCGAACAGGTTGGAGTCGAGCTGGGCGCTCGCTACATCCTGGAAGGGAGCGTCCGTCGAGCGGGTGATCAGGTGCGGGTCAACGCGAAGCTGCTCGACGCGGAGACCGGCCATCATCTGTGGGCGGAGAAACTGACCCGCGCGCTCGACGACATCTTCCGCATTCAGGACGAAATCACCACGCGTGTTGCTGGTGAAATCGCCCCAGAGCTTCATCATGCGGAATGGAATCGCGTGGCGTCCAAGCGAACGAGCGATCTCACCGCCTGGGACTTCTACATTCGCGGCATGGAGCACTTTCACCGCGAGGACTGCGAGACCAATCGCCGGGCCAGAGCGATGTTCGAGTCGGCGACGGAGCACGACCCCGACTACGCCGATGCGTGGGCCCATCTGGCATGGACGCACATTCGCGATATCGACCTTCGATGCACCGACAACCGGGCACGTTCCCTCGAGCAAGCGTTTGAGCTTTCCCGTAACGCGATCGATCTCGACAGCGCCTCCTCGGTGGCTCACCTCGTCTTGGGCACCGCGCACATCTGGAATGAAGAGTTGGACCTCGGGCTGGCAGCGGCTTACCGCGCCCTGGACCTGAATCCGAATTTTGCGCTGGCGGCCATGGCGGTCGGGAACCGGCTCGATCTCGTTGGGGACACCCGGGCGGGCATCGAACAGATGGAGGCTTCGTTGAGACTCAACCCGCGAGATCCACATCGATGGCACTACATGGGGTTCTTGTCGCGGGCGTACTCGGTTGAAGGGGATCACGAGACCGGGCTCGGGTGGGCGAAAAAGGCGCTACTGATTCGACCAGACGATCCTGACCTGCTCTTTCGCCTATCCCTTTGTCTGGCAAACCTGGACCGCGTCGAGGAAGCCGAGCAAGCGTTACGCGAGTGCGAGCGACTCGAGCCGGGCCTATGCGCGCGCCGCGCGTCGTGGGCTCCGTACCACGACGCGGCGCGCAATCAGAAGCTGTTCGCGGGGCTCCACCGCCACTCGCTACTGCGAGCGCTGCCGGCTTCGTGAGAAGCGCGATGACCTCGACCGACGGCTTCTGCCCGCCACTAGCGTAGCGGGCAGAAGCTCCGGGATTACCCCCTTTCGACCTTGGCCTCCACGGTGTTGGCATATTCCACCATCCCGTGGACCGGCGAGTAATGAACCAGCTCGTGGATCGTTTGAAGCTGTTCATCGGTGATGTCTCCCTTGACCTTCACCTCGGTGGTGATCTTCGGCATGCAGGAGGTATGGGACTCGGGCCCTTTCACCTCGAAGAGCACGCTCGGGTCGACGTCCGCGTGGACCGTGATTTCGAGCCCTTCGAGCTTGATCCCATGCCGCGGCGCGTTGAGCGCAATGCTGTTGACGAGGCAGGCAGCCACGGCGCCGAGCGCCATCTCGACCGGCTCTGCGCGGTCGGTTGGACCAACGAACCCGATCGCCTCCTCGACCTCTTTCCACGCTCCATAAGGGATCGTGTAGTGCCGGGTCTTGCGTTCGATGTGCTGACCATTGAGGTCGTACGGCCCGATGTGTACGGTGCTGCGCCCGGAGTGACCCTCCCAAACGCCCTGCGCGCCGAGTCCCAGAATCACGGGGCTCTCTTCAAGTGATGTTCGAAACGCCTCGAGCTTATCGAGGTCCATTCCACTTACGACTTTCGTTGCCATGGCTGCTTCCCTACTTTCTGGCCAGCGCTTTTTGCATGGCCGCTTTTGCTTCAGCGGTCGTCCAGACCGCGCTTGCGAGGAATCTGAAATTCGTGAGGGCGGCGGCGTAACCGTCACCCTCGGGCACGATGGCCGCAGCGGTTGCATCCTTGACGACCGCCACCTCGAAGCCCTGCTCGAGGAGCTCCCGCAGGTGCGACTCGACGCAGAGGTTGGCCGACATGCCGGCCAAAATGACTCGCTCGATGCCGCGCTTGCGCAGCTGCAGGGCCAAGTCGTTGCTCTCCGGGCCGTAGACCTTGTGCGGGCTGGTCACGACGGTCTTGCCGTCGTTGATGTATTTCTTGTACCGGGCGAGCCAGTCGGCGCCGGAGTTGTTGAAGCCCTTGAGGCTCAGCGCGCCCTTTCGGTCAAACATGTGGATCCCGTGCATCATCGTCTCGACGGCGCCGCCAAACTGCCATCCGTCGTCGGTCGGGTAGTAGTAATGAGGTGAGATGAATACCGGAACGTTGTGTGCCTTGGCTGTCTTGAGCAGCGTTTCGATGTTCGGCACGGTGTTGTTTGCGGTGACGCTCTCACCCACGACGCCCCACGTGACGCCTTTGGGGCTCAAGAAGTCGTTCTGAGGGTCGGTGATGACGAGTGCGGTCTTTGCATCGACTTGCATCCCTGGGTCCGGCAGCCCGGCCAGCGCGGTCGACGCGAGAACGAGGAATA
Organism: Myxococcales bacterium; assembly: GCA_020351445.1. Classification (GTDB taxonomy): domain Bacteria; phylum Myxococcota_A; class Polyangia; order Polyangiales; family Houyiibacteriaceae; genus SG8-38. The sequence goes on along the minus strand of CP070713.1, from coordinate 1,032,533 downwards.
AGAACGGTGTCGCCGCGGACACGATTCGTTTGCTTTTCATGGTCTACTCCCTTCCAACGGTGCAGGCCTTCGTCGTTGGTGTGTTCCGCATACGGCTGGGTGGGCGAAACGTAACGAAGAAAGGCACTGCAACCTCATGCAGCACGCTGATCGGCGAAGACCGAAGTGCCCTCAGCCCGCCAACGCGCCTCCTGTGAAACGAGCTCAAAAAGCTCGTTTTGTGCGCGACTCCCACCGAGTCGCGATATTTGGGGGGCTGTCGCAGCCAATGTGACGGCTGCGCGCGCGTAATCCTGCGCGACGAGGGCGCCCAATCCTTCGGCCATGCGGGTGAGGACATGGCCGGAAAGTGAAGAACCATCGCGCGTTCGGGTGCTGCGCCAACGGTTGATGGAGGACCCATCGCCAGCACCAGCGAGGGCGAGCAGGTGATGGAGCTCGACATACGGAGAGCTGGGCGCGCGTAGTCCTTCGATGGCGGCTTCGCGAACGGGCTCCCATGGAATCTCCAACCGTCCGGGATTCGAGAGGGAAAGTCGCCACAGAAGAGAGGGCGCGTCGGTATACGCCTCGCCCACGGAGACGGCCGGCTGGATGTGGCGCACGAATCGCTGAAAGGCCGCGGTCCACCGTCCGGTGGCGATCTCGAACACCGCCATGTGCCACTGCAAGTGAATCCAATCGCTGCCGGTACCCTCGTGAGTGGCGAGCCAAGCGCCAAGCACGCGATGTCCCTCTTTGGGCTGGCCCGCGTCCAGGTGACGATGGGCGACCACGTGCGCCAATCCAGAGGCACCGTCGCAGAAGAGTGGCGAGCCGCTCACATCCCTATCCACGATCCGTTGCCCAAGCTGCGTCTTTTCCATGGGGTCTCCTTTCGCTCCGAACACACGATCAGACTGGCAAAGTCGGGGTGCGGAAGGGTCCCGATGGCGTGCTGGATCGTCTCAAAAACCCAACGATCCTGGTCATTGACGCGATCGAGCTGGCGCGAGAACATGAGGTCATGATTCTCGAGCGCCTCTTCGAAAACTTGGTTCTCACGGTGGATCCCTTTGCGACCTGCAGGCTGGCGGACGGATGGAGGCTCCGGCTTCCGTGCCGTGACTGGGTGACGTTTCACTACACGCTGCGAGGTGGCGGCGGGCTTCGCCTCGCCACAGGAGAAATCCTTCCGCTTGGGGCCAACGTGCTCGCGGTCATGCCCCCGAACTTCAACCACGCCATCGAGTGCGGTGCAGAGGTGAATCACGAAACCGGCGTCGATGGTCAGGTAACCGACGCGCCTTTGTGCGAATTCGTCGCTGGCCCCCTCGATGAGGTGAACCTCACGATCGCCTGCGGCCGCATTCAGGTGACCTATGGAGAAGGCCTTGGCCTGTTCGATCATTTGCAGAAAGCCATCGTCCTCGATTTCAACGACTCTCCACAGATGCGCACCACGTTCGAAGCGCTCGTGAGCGAGTATCACGAAACGGGCGCCGCCAGCCACGCCATGATGACGGCCCTCATGAACCAGTGCTTGATCCTCGTGCTGCGGCGCATGAGCGACGAGGCCCAAGGCTCGTTGCCGTGGTTATCGGCCCTCGAGGACCCGCAGCTGGCGGGCGTCATCGATGTGATGCTCCAGCACCCCGAGCAGCACCACACGGTCGAGTCGCTGGCATCGACCGCTCACATGAGTCGATCGGCTTTTGCGCGTCGGTTCGCCGAGTGCTTCAACCGACCTCCCATGGACTACTTGCGCGACGTCCGGCTTCGGCGTGCTGCACAGCTTCTGTGCCGCGACGATCTATCCGTGGATGAGGTAGCGAGCAAGGTAGGTTTCTCCAGTCGCAGTCACTTCTCCCACACCTTCCGTGAGCATTTCGGTGCCTCGCCGTTGGCGTTTCGCGAAGGGCTTGCGCCGAATTGAGGCATGGGCCGATGGGCGCCGCCTCGATTCGCACTCACAGGTCCATCTGCAAGCGCACCACGATTGCGCTGTTGTTCGAAAAGAAGGTGAGAAGCCCTTGGCCGGAGGGTGCCGCGCGCATGTAGGTGCCGGTGACGGTCATCCGCAGGTCGTCGTGAATGAATCGTAGTTGCTGGCCGACGGTGGCTTCGGCCACGAGCTCTCCATGCTTCACGTCCACTACGGCGCGGAGCTCGATGGCGGTGCGCGAGAAATCCAGCGGTTCCCAGAACAGGCGCACGGCGATGTCCGAGTCGAAGGGCCGGAAGATGCTTGCAAGGTCGGATGCGCCGTTTTCCCCGGCATACTCGAGGGTGAGCAGGACCTGATCGCGGTCGGTAAAAACGGGGTTGATCAGGAGATCCAGGCCCGTGGTGTATTGCACATAGTCGTCCTGTTGCTGGCCAGGCGAGCCGGCGAATTCGAACGGACGCTTATAGGCGAGCTCGAGCTTGAAGGTGAGGCGCGACCATCCAATGGTGTTCGGAACCGCGCGCATGCCGAGGCCTGCGACGGTCGCTCCATAGTAGATTGGAATGAAATCGACGCCCGTGGGGCCCAACACGGGTAGGAAGTAAGGAAAGCGCTCGGGTCCGTGCGACACCAGATACGAGACATCGGCATTGAAAGGCTTGGTGTTCAGCGTGTGCTCGAACCGCAGCGCCCCGAACATCTGCTGAGCCCCGGTCGGTTCGAAGCTCAACCCCGGGCGGAAATCGACGCCCGGCTCTACCGGACGCCAGCGGCTTTGCCTGGTGGGGAGGAGCGCCGGGCGGAAGAGCGGCATGAAGTACGCAGACAGCGTCGGTTGGTCGACAACGCTTCCTCCTTTGAAGCTTTGGGTCACGCGTACGCCGAGCTCGCCAAGCCGCGGAGGGTCGAGAAATTTCACACCGAAGTCGCGACGGTTCAACACATCGAGTGGGTTGTTGACCTCGGCGACGCCCCAGTTCTCGATGAACTGGCCGAACTTCACACCGGTGCGCGATCCCTCGTAGGTCATGTATGCTTCGAGCGGCTCGTAACGAATGAGCTCGGTGTCTAGGCCATCGATCAAGAACCTCGGCCGTAGGAAGAGCTTCATCCGCTGAGCAAAGCGGAAATCGAGCTCCAGCTCTGTTTCAAGCAAGAGCTGTTCGTCGTTGCTGGGGAGATCCCGATCGACGAGGAAGCTTCGCACCTCGACAGCCGCGAAGTAGCGATACTGATGAAGCCGAAAGCGTTGACCCCCGTCTCCACCACCCGCGCCGTCGAGCTCATCGAGGTTGTCGAGCGCATCCAAGTCGTCGATCGAATCGGCGCCCATCGTGGCTTGGCCGCCCTGCTCGCTGGATGATGTTTCATCATCCGCGAGCGGGGCGGCTGAAGCAGACCCGGAGTACAATAGACTCGCGAGCACGATGAGCGACGATTTCGACATCAGCCGTCCTCGAGCGCTCGCCGCGTGAACTGGTCGTCGTTGAGGTTGCTTCGGGCGCTGCCATCACGCCGCTGG
>CP070713.1:1024019-1028984 GCA_020351445.1 Myxococcales bacterium | reverse complement strand
GGCGTGCTTCGCGTTCTGGAACCTCCACTGCTGCTCATCCGCAATGGTTTCCCCGATGAAAAATACGACGAACACGATCGCGGCGGCGTAATCGAGGGCGTTGAGCGGGGTCCCCATGAGACGATGAGCCGCGTACGAAGGCACGACGATCAGCAGAAGAAGATAGTTCTGAAAGGGCGCCAGGAACGTGGCGTTCAACACCTGGAACCACTTCGGGCCGATCTTCCGTTGGATTTCCTCCCACCGATAGTCTTCGCCGCCCCGCTTGTAGCCGCCTTTACGTGCGAAGTTGTAGGTGAGGCGAACGCCCCACAGCACGGTGAGCGCTGCCATCAGATTGAGACGCGGATCGTCGAAGCCAGCATGGCCGGCAAAGTGGATCGCAAAAAGTGGTGGCGTGATCGACCACAATCGATCGACCCACGAATACTCCTTGGTGATGACCGACAGCACCCAACAGAGGAGCGCGAGTCCGCCGGCCACCCACAACGCGGTGATCAAAGGGTCGGTTGATTCGTAGACCTCTATAAGTCGCATGCCCACGCGGATACTAGCGCGAGGCTAAAAAGGGGACAGTCCCCTTTTTTGAAGGGTTAACCCTTTTGAAAAGGGGACTGTCCCCTTTGCCGGGCGAGTGTCGCTTAGACTTCGTAGAGGGCGTCTAGGTAGCGTTCTAGGAGGTCGGTGACTACGCCTTGGACGGGGAGGGTGTTGGCCATGCCGTAGACCGGGGCCATGCCGCCCTCTTCGTCGGGGTGGGCCCTGGTGTGGTCGACCGCGGCGCGCAGATCGGCGAGGAAGCGATCGGCGACGCCCGCTTGCGTGTGTCGGAGGGTGACCGCGAGGTGAACGCTTGGCGGCCTGTGCAAGCCGTTGAGGTTCCAGTTGCGCTTGGTCATGAAGTCCATGACGCGATAGATGTCGAGCTCGTCGGATCCAAACGCGATCACCCAAAGGGGATCGCCGAGCACTTTGAGCCCGGGGATTGCACGGATGCCTTCGCGGATCTTTCCTCCGACCTCCAGGATGCGGCGGCTCGCGTTGAGGTATCCGCTCTCCCCCATCGACATCATCGCCGCCCAACACGTTGCGCTCAGCGCCCCCGGGCGGCTCCCCGCAAACGTTGGAGAAAAGTAGAGGCCGCCGGGCCAGTCCGCGACCTTGTAGTATTGGTAGTGCCGCAGGTCGTAGTTGCGATAGAGCACCACGCTCGTGCCTTTCGCGGCGTATCCGTATTTGTGGGTGTCCGCGGACATCGAGGTCACACCCGGTAGCCGAAAGTCAAAGGGCGCAATGGCGTAGCCAAGCCTCTCGGCCCATGGAAGGATGAACCCCCCGAGACAAGCGTCGGTGTGGAAGCCGATTCCCCGCTTGCGGGCGAGCTCCGAAAGCTCTTCGATGGGATCGATCACCCCGTGGGGAAACGAAATCGCCGATCCGACGACACATATGGTGTGGCGGTTGATCGCCTTTTTCGTTGCCGCCACGTCCGCGCGGAAATCCGGGCCCACCGGCACCTTCACCAGCTTGATCCCAAAGTACTGCGCCGATTTGTCGAAGGCCGCATGCGCGGTAGTCGGAACAACGAGCTCGGGCGAATGGATGCCCTTGATGTCGCGGGCCCAATCGCGATACGCGCGCATCGCGAGCATGATGCTCTCCGTCCCCCCGCTCGACACCGCTCCACATACTTGGGCGTCCACGGCTCGCCGTGCGCCCAGCATGTTCCCCGTCATCGAGACGATCTCGGCCTCGTACTTCGCGATGCTCGGCCAGAGGTCGGAGTGGAGCGGATTCGTTTGGGAGGTAATCGCGTAGGCCTCGTTGAGAAACGCGATGTGCTCCGGGTCACCGTGATACACCGCCCCCGATACGTACCCGTCTTTCCAACGCTCGGTCTCTCGCCGTTCCAGCTCACGGATCTCGGCAAGAATGTCGACGTGGGCCTTACCCTCGGGGGGAAGAGCGGCGTGACTCTCGACCTCGCCCGCATACGGTTTCGCCGACTTGCGGAGCTCTTCCATGATGGGGGCGTACTCCGCTTCGAGCTTCTCTTTCACGATGGGCAGGCGCTTCGCGTACCGATAGATGCGCGCGACCAGAGGCTCGAGCGGCCCGAGCTTGACGTTCGCTAAATCTTTGATGTCCATGAGCCCTCCGCTGCTAGCTGTTGAGCCGGTTGTACATGGCCTCGCTGTTCTTCTGGATTTCCAGGAAGGCCTTGAACAACTCATCGTAAGTCGATCGGTGGTTTCGGTTGGGCCTGTAACGCTTTTCGACGGGAACCCGCGAGGGGATGTCCTCGACTTTGAGCTTCCCAAGCCCCACGGCGCCGACGAACGCAGCGCCCCGAACGTTTGCCGAAAGTGGGTCAGCGACCCGATCGATGGGACGGTTCAGCACGTCCGCGAAGATCTGACACCACAGCTCCGACCTTGCGCCGCCACCGATGAACCGAAGCCCTTCGAACGGGCGCCCGATGAACGACTCCACCCCGCCCATGAGCCACCGCGTGTTGTAGGCGACGCCTTCCATCATCGCGCGGATCATGTGTGAGCGGGTCGTTCTGAGCGACACATTCGAAAACGCCGCCCGGAGGTGGGGGTTGGCGACCGGCGTGTGCTCGCCGTAGAGCCATGGCGTGAAGATCACCTTGTCGCTGCCAGCGGGCGCCTCTGCCGCGAGCTCGCCGAAGCGCTCGATCGCGTCTTCGGGCGGAGCTCCAGGGTCGAGCGCGTCGTCGCGGCAGAACACGTTGTCGCGCAGCCATGTCATACAGGCTCCGGCGGTTTCTTGCTCGTTCCCAACGAAGTAGCGACCCGGAAGAGCAGACGGAAGCGACGCCATGTTGTGAATGATGTCGGTCTTCTTGAAGGGGACGTGACAGGTGAGCCACGACGACGTCCCGACGTAGAGGTGCCCCTCGAAGTCGCCAACCGCTCCCGAGCCAACCGCCGCGGCCGGTACATCCGGCGTGCCGCCCACCACTTTGGTGTTTTCGTTCAGCCCCAGCTCGACCGCAGCCGTAGGCGTCAGCGTTCCGATCACATCGACGGAGCGGGTAAGGTCGGGAAGCTTATCCCGGGGGAGGGTGGTCTGCGCGAGCAGCCGCTCGTCGTACGCGATGTTGTTGATGTCGCGGTTGTTCGTCACCCAATGGAGCGCAATCGAGTCCGTCGTGGCGAGGAACTTCCCGGTGAGCCGCAGGTTCAGATAATCCTTCGGCTCCATGAACTTGTAGGCTGCTTCGTAGATCTCCGGCCGCTCGTGCCGAAGAAACAAGATGTGCGCGACCGGTTCTTTGCCCGCCAGGCTCGGAACCCCACCGGTCTTGCGAAGCCAGCTCTCGAGCTTCAGCGGGGCGTAGCCCAAGATGCGAATCAAGCCACCCGCCACTTCAGGCACGTACTTCGCTCCACGCGAGTCCAACCAGATGATCGCTCGCCCAAGTGCGTTCCCGTCTCTGTCGACCGGGACGGTGCCGGCCCATTGCGAGGTCACCGCCACCGCGATGATCTGCTCGGCGGGCACCAGCTCGCGGTCCGTGATCCGCCGGGTCGCGGTCATGATCGCTCGCCACCAGTCATCCGGATCCTGCTCCGCGCCGCCGCCCTCGCTCAAGAACAACTCGGTCGACTCCACCTCGGATGCAAGCACCTCGCCTTCGGTAGTCACGAGCGCCACCTTGGGCCCGCTCGTCCCGAGATCGATCGCAAGAATGCACTCCGCAGACACGGGCGCGGAGTCTATCGCCTATTTGGCTGCGGCTTCTACTGTTTTTAGAAGGCTCTTGCTGTAGACGCCGCGTTGGGCCAGTTGGTCGCGGGCCTTTTTGGCCACCGCGTCCCAGGCTGCCTTGTGGGCGGTCGCGTCGACTTCCGTAATGCCCCGGCCGAGCAAGGTCTGATAGGCGCGGGCGTCGTCTCGGGCGACGATTTGGTCGAGCTTGGAGGCCGCGCGCTTGGCGGTGTCGAGCAAGGTCTTTTGGTCGGCCTTGCTCAGCTCGTTGAACTTCTTCTTACTGATGATCGAGCCGCCAACGATGATGTTGAAGTTGCTCGAGCTCATGTACTTCAGCTTCGTGTACCACTGGAACGCAACCGCAGCCATGGCGGAGGCGGGCACCACTTCGAGCTTGCCGTCCTTGAGCCCGGGGAATACGCCGGAGGATCCAACCCGGACCGGATTCGCGCCGAGGGCTTTGGCGTACTCCAGCGCGACGGGATTGTTCTTGCCAGCCCATGCGGGTTTTCCCGCAAGGTCTGCCGGCGCGGCGAACTGGGTCGCCGAGAAGACACGGTTCTTTCCGCCGTCACCCCAGGCGAGAAGCTTGAAACCGCCCTTGTCGATCAGCTTTTGAAGCTGTGTGTCGAGCTTGTCGCGCACGCGATCGAGTTGCGCATCATCGGTGAGAAGCCCAGGAGCCGTCAGCACCTGCAGCTCGGGCGCTACCATGCTCAACCCGGTCGTCGCAACGCCTGCCGCGTCGAGCTTCCCCGCCTTCATACGTTGCACGAGGTCTCGGTCACTGCCCTCGCTACCGCCCGAAAAGACGCGTAGCTCGACGCGACCCTCCGTCTCCTTTTGCAGTGTGCGACTCCAAGCCTTGAGCACCTTGACGAAAGAGGAACCAGGCGGGGCGAGCGACGCGATGCGGATCGTCGTTGCCGGGACGGTCGGAACCTGTGAACCCGCGGGCCTCCCGGGGATGAACAGGGCGGCGAGCACGAGGGCGAGGATCAGGGGGTATTTGCTGGGTTGCATATCGACTCACGGTTGGACGGCCTCAGGCCGCAATTGTTCACTTCTCGGCGGCCAGCTTTGTAACCTCGTCCAGCAGGCTCTTACTATAGACGCGGCCTGCCAGCTGCTCGCGGGCCTTCTTGGCAACAGCGTCCCATTCGGCCTGGTGCACAGAGAGGTCGACCTCTGCGATGCCCCGCTCGATCAGGGTCTTATACGCCT
>CP070713.1:1021062-1023919 GCA_020351445.1 Myxococcales bacterium | reverse complement strand
CGTATGTGGTGTGCATGTCCTGCACGTCAAGCCATGCCTGTTAAGAGGGTACGTAGAAATGCACATGGAGCTGCACGGACATGAAGCACATGGTGAACACGGCCACGCATTCTTGCGGCATCGTCGCACCCATCGGGTGCATCGCAGCAAACCCCGGAACCAGTTGGAATAGCTGGTCGAGGATCTTCTGGTCTTCCGCGATCCGCGGGTCGTTGTCCCATGTCTCCGGCGTGGCGGGTGGCACTGGGAACTGGACCTCCCAGGACAGCGGCGATCGATTCGCCTGGTCCTGTTCGATCAACCCGTTAAGTTTGGTCGTGCCCGTGCGGGGCAGACCGACGATGAACAGCGGAGCGACGATCTCCTCCTTTTCGATCTCTGGATGCTGCTTTCGCCAGTCGGTCAGCTTCAGCCGGTTGACGAGATTGTCGGTGACATATCCCTGGACCATCAGGCGCCCAAGCAGGGTGAGGTCGGCTTCGCTTTGTGCACTCGCCAAGAACCGCCGAAGGCCCTCCCGGAACTCATCGCCGCCGAAATCCGAGCTTCCCGCCTTCTTGATGGCCTTCTGGATCAGGCTCTCTTCATCGAGCGCCACCGGGCGCATGCCAAACGCATTGGCGGCCCGGCCGAAGAGATTGATCATCTTCACCCCAAATGGTCGGTGCGGCTGCCCGACCTGAACTTCCTCGGTTTGGCTCATGCCTTTTTGCCGATGCACGCGTCCATGACTTCATCGCCGTACATCATTCGGTTGACCTCTTCGAAGTCCTCGCCTTGCGGGATGCTCAGTCCGCCACAGACGCTGAAGACCTGGCCGGTGACCCATTTGCCCATGCCGCTCGATAGGTAGACGATCGCATCGCCGACTTCCTCGGGCTCGCCGCCGCGCCCAAGCGGCGTGCTTTCGACGAGACCGGCGAGAAACTCCTCCGATAAATTCTCCGCGAGCGCCTCCGTTTTGATGTAGCCCGGCGCAACGCAGTTCACCCGAATCTGGAATGGGGCTAGCTCGAGCGCTGCGCAGCGGGTGAGCATCTCGAGGCCCGCCTTGGTGGTGCTGTATGGGGCCATCCACTTTCCGACCTTCGAGCCTTCGACCGAGGAGATCGTGATGATGCTTCCCCCGCCGTGGTCTTTCATCGAAAGGCCCGCGTGCTTGATGCACATCGCGGTGCCGACGATGTTGAGCTCGCAGCAGAACTGCCAGGCGTCGATCGGTGCCTCGAGAATCGGACCGGGGTAGCCGCTTCCGGCGTTGGCGACCAAAATGTCGAGACCTTCGGCTCCGGCTGCGGCGTCGACCGCAGCTTTGACCTCGTCTTCGACGGTGATGTCGCACACCTGAAAGGAAATCTTGGCGTTCGGCACGATCGCGTTGAGCCGGCCAACCGCCTCTTCGAGCACGTCGTCGCGACGCCCGACGATCCACACTTCGGCGCCGTGCTCGAGCAGGCGCCGTGCGCAGCCAAATCCAACCCCGGTGCCGCCTCCGGTCACCAGAGCGCGTTTTCCAGCAAGTTGCATGTTCGTTCGTCCTTTCGAGCCGGTGATGCTCACCTCGCAGGTTCAGCAATGGCGCAGCGCCAATGCCAGCGCCAGCGCCGAGGGCAGACCAGGTCCTCGCGCCCGCCGATTCCTGACGGATTCCAGGCACTTCCCGCGACGGCTTGTACGGTTACTTACATAATCGGCAATTAACCCCCATCCGGGTCTGGTCTGATTTGCGTCAGCGGAAAATTTCCGTGAATTTGTTTATTAGGAGGCCCTGATGGCTTATCGATGGCTTGGAGTGCTGCTGCTCTCGGTGGTGTGCGTAGTCGGTTGTGGGACCGAAGAGACTGGAGACCCGTTTAGCTCGGGCGGCACCGGCGGAGGCACGGGTGGCGTCGGGGGTACTGGCGGGTCGGCGCCCTTGTGCGCCACGAGCGTTCTATGTCGCTCGTGTCCCACCGAAGGGTTTTGCGAGACGAATGACGACTGCTCCATTGGCTCTGTCTGCATCGAGTCGGGTTGCGACGACCTCGACGGCCTGCCGATCACGCAATGCGTCTTTGCCGGCGGTGGTGCCTGCACCAGCGACGCGATGTGCACGCCCCTCGGGCGAGTGTGCCGGGACGTGCCCGAAGAAGGCATGCGCTGTGTCAAGATTACGCCAGGCTGCGACACGCGCTTCGATTGTGTGCCCGGCTTTGCTTGCGAGAATGGGACCTGCGTCGATCGCCGTGTCCCATGCGATCTCGACGAGCACTGCCCGAAGAATCATGTCTGCGGCGGAACGGACACCTCGAACTTCTGCCGGCGCATCCAGCAGGAGTGCCTTTTCGAGTTTGACTGTGTCGGCCTAGCCTTTCGGTGTGAGGATATCGACGGAGATGGCAACAAAGAATGCGCCGGTACTTACGATCCGAATGCGTCCTCCCCCGATGCATGCATCAACTCAGAGTGCAGCGATGCCGAAGCGCCCGTCTGTGAAGCTGCAAGCGTAGGAAGCACGACCCAGTGCGGACAGTACGGGCTTTGCCGCAATGACACGGATTGCGTGGCCGGCTTCAGCTGCGTCGGTCTTTGGCCCGATGAACGCAAGGAATGCGTACCAAGCGGCGGGAGCTGCTCGAGCTCCACCCAGTGCGGGGTCCGGCAGGTCTGCGCATCTGCAAGGGATGGCGGTGCACCGAGCTGTCAGGCGGGATACCAACCATGAGCAAGATCACGAACGCCAAAGCAGCCCCAAAGCTACCCGCTGCCACGCGGTGGGCGTTCGTGTTCGGATCGCTCGCGCTTGCTGTGGCTTGCGGTGATCCGTCGCCGGCCACTGCCCCACCATTCACAGGGACTGGAGGCTCCAGTGGCTCCT
>CP070713.1:1017386-1020962 GCA_020351445.1 Myxococcales bacterium | reverse complement strand
CGTGCGCTGTCTGGTTACAGGGGCAACCGGATTCATCGGCGGTGGGGTATTGCGAGGCCTGCAGGCGGCGGGGCATGAGGTCGTCGCATATGTCCGTGAGAGCTCGGACTCCCGAGCGCTTCAGGACGTCGAGCGAGTGGTCGGCGATCTCGGCGAGCCCAATCGATTGGCCATTGGGGCGGCCGGATGCGATGCGATGGTGCATGCGGCAGGGATCGCAGACCCTTCCGCTCACGCCGAGTCTCTCGGGTGGGTGCACATCGCCGGTACCGAGAACGCGCTCAACGCAGCCAAGCAAGCCGGTTGCCGCCGCTTCGTCCACATCTCCTGCGCGGACGTGACGCTCTACGACGGCCCCCGGTCCTTTTGGAATGAAGACGAGGCTCCCGGGCGGCCATTCGGCGAGCTTGCGGGTACGAAACTGCACGCCGAGGAGCTGGTTCGTGTTTCGGGGAAGCGGGGCTTTCGCACCACCGTCCTTCGGCCCGCCCTCGTCTGGGGCCCGGGCGACACGACTCACCTTCCGGGATGGCAGGCCGAAGCCGACGACGGTGGCATCCGAATCGTCGGCGGGGGCAAGAAGCTGATGGCGACGACCTTCATCGGAAACCTGGCACACGCCGTTCGATGCGCGCTCGAAACGAAGATTACGACGGGCAACGTCTACTATGTCGTCGATACCGAGCTGTCGTTGTCGCGCGACTTCTTCACCGAGTTGAGCGCGGCACTCGGATGGCCTGCTCCGAAAAGCGCAGGTCCATATCGTTGGGCCTGGATCTCGTGCAGGACGGGGCTATCGTCCCTGCACCCGACGCAAGTGATCCGGCGGGGACGATCGAGTGCGTTCGAGATGAACAGAGCCAAGCAGGACCTCGGATACGAGCCCGTCGTGACGCGCGAGCAAGGGATGGTCGAGCTCGCCGCGTGGTATCGGGAAAACCAGGACAGCCCATGACGAGCGATAACGACGAAGAGTGGATGCAGGTCGCAATCGGGGAAGCACGCCTCGCGCAGGCCAAGGGCGAAGTCCCGGTCGGCGCGGTAATCGTTCACGGCGAGCGGGTCATCGGGCGTGGTCACAACGAGCGCGAGTCCTCCCAAGACCCGACCGCGCATGCCGAAATGATCGCGCTGCGCCAAGCCGCCAACGAGCTCGGAAGCTGGCGCCTCATCGACACCACGCTTTACGTCACGCTCGAGCCTTGTCCGATGTGTGCGGGTGCGCTGGTCAACGCGCGCGTGCCTCGAGTCGTGTGGGGGTGCGACGACCCCAAGGCCGGCGCGACCAAGACCCTCTACACGATCGGAAGCGACGAACGGCTCAACCACCGGTTCGAATGCGTCCCGGGTGTCCTCGGCGACGAGTGCAGCGAGCTTTTGACCGAGTTTTTCGGGGCAATCCGAGCGAAGAACAACCCCCGCGACAGTCGTTGACACCCCAAAGCCTTTTGCTAGCTTCCGCCGCGGAGAGCTGACCGAGCGGTCGAAGGTGCTTGATTCGAAATCAAGTGTACCGTCAGGTACCAAGGGTTCGAATCCCTTGCTCTCCGCCAAGTTCTTTGACCTACAAGTTGAGGAAAGCACAGGTCCCTGCCGCAAGCGGGGGCCGACGCGTGAAGGAAGGCGGACTCCGCCTGGAGAGGTGACCGAGTGGTCGAAGGTGCACGACTGGAAATCGTGTGTACCGAAAGGTACCGGGGGTTCGAATCCCTTCCTCTCCGCCTTATGGTCCTGCCAACGCCGGCCCGTGAAATCCGCCAGGCCCGGAAGGGAGCAACGGTAGCGGTCACCGGCGTGTGGCGGGGCCTTTTTTAACGCTATATTGCTGGATGCGGGGCAAGAGGCTTACTTAGCGATGGAGCGAATCATGCGTGTTTGCATCGCCCTCATCTTGCTCGCCATGGCCATTCAGCCGGCCGCCGCGCTCGGTCAACAGACGCCCACAACGCAACCCAAAGACGAGCCCTCGACGATCATCGTCATCGATTCACCACCGCGGCGCCAACCCGGCCCGCCCCAACCTCAAACACCATCGACCGGCGTCATCCTCGACCGACCGGGTCGAGTCCTGCTGTACGGAAAGCCGGTGCATATCAACTTCCGGTCACCCTCGGACGGGGTGTCGTTCCAGCTCCGAATGGGCGGCAGCTACTCCTCGATCAGCGGTGTGAGCTTTGGGATGGGCTGGGGCTGGGGAGGCCCGGGCTGGGGCTGGGGAGGTTACGGCGTGGGGTATGGAGTCGCGCCGTACTACGGGGAGGTCGTCACCAAGGCCTACCAACCGATCTGCGAGACGCCCTGCAATGCAACGCTCCTTTCCGGCCGCCACCGTCTGGCGCTTTCGCTCCAAGGCGGCAAGCCGGTCGATGTCGCTCAACCGGTCGATCTCACCACCGACTCGATCGTCGAAGGCCGCTACGTCGACAAGAGCCGCATGCGCAAAGCCGGTTGGGCTACGTTTGTCGCGGGCTCGATCACCGGCATGGCGCTGATGTTCGCCTCGGTGAACTACCGCTACGACCCGTTCTACGGCAGCCAAATCCGCTACCCGCCCATGTTCTACACGGGCGTCGGCCTCTTCGTCAGCTCGATCATCGCAGGCGCCGTTCTCGCCTCCCAAGACGACGAAGCCCACGTCAACGTCTATCCGGTCCAGTAGGGGGCGAAGCCCCGTGATCTCGCGAAGCGAGATTTTACGGGGCGGACCCAGGAGGACTCGAACCTCCAACCTCCGGTTCCGTAGACCGGCGCAAAGCGCCGAAGAACGGTGACGTTCGTCTAATCCTCGACCGTCTACGCTCCATCGAAGCCGCCGAAGAGAAGCTCCGCGAAGAGCGTCGAGCACTCCTCGAAGAGTTGGCGAAAGGGGGTGCGTGATGGAGTTCGACCAAGAGCAAACCCTCCTTTCTGTCGACCGCCACTTGACCGAGCCCTAAGCGTTTCAACCACACAGGCGCCGACGACATCGGGCGCACCCCCTGCGCCTGTGCCTTCGTAGAACGCAAAAGCTGCGCGGCGGGAGCGCCAAGAGCTGAGCAGTTCCGGGGCAACACCTGGCACGCCTGATGCAGCTACCTAGCGGTGCTCACTGAACCGGGGAGGTGTCATGAGGCTTGTCTTGGTGATGGTGGTCGCGGGGTTGGCGTTGCCTCTGAGCGTGAGTGCGCAACCTGGTGACGAAGGAACGACCTCGGAGCCAAGTGCCGAGGAGCCAGCGCCCTCGCCCGAGCCAGCACCGGAAGACCCCGCCCCCTCGACTGAGCCGGCCCCCGAAGAGCCTGCGCTGCAGCTCCAGCTAGACGATGCGGGTGTTGAGGTGACGCCGACCCCGCCACGAACATTCAACGGGTACACGCTCGAAGAGCTAGAGCTTCGCAAGCGCCGAGCAGCGCTCGGGCTCATCGCGCCCGCTGTCGTTACCGCTGCTGGTGTGGCGCTTCTGGTCTTCGGAACGAGTGGTGATTGCTACAACTATCAGTTAGACGATTGGGACCAAAGAGATGCCTGCTGGCGACCTCGCGTTGCCGGCTTTGTTCTGACGTCCGTTGGCGGCGCTGGGATGATTGCCGGTAGTGT
>CP070713.1:1009025-1017286 GCA_020351445.1 Myxococcales bacterium | reverse complement strand
GAAAGGGATGTACTCGTCGAACTCGTCTTCGTAGGCCGGGCTGTCGAACCGCTCCACGTCGTAACGCCGTCCGCCAAACCCCCTCCGCTCGCCATCCGCGGCGGCGCGCACCTGCATCCGCTGGCGCGATTGCTTGCGCCCCGTGTTGAACGGAGGGTCGATGTAGATCAATCGTGCGAGATCGCGCGGGAGCGTCCCTAACACCTCCAAGTTGTCACCCTGCACGATTCGGTTCACGCGGCCGAGCCTATCATCCGCCCGCCGAGTGCGCCCATCTTCGGGCCCGCTTGCGGCTCGGTGGGGGCCGCCCTACGCTCACGGTCGATGCGACTCTTGGTCAACGGTGAAGAACGGCAGGTCGAGCCAAGCACGACCGTGAGGCAACTTCTCGCCTCCCTTGGCCTTGCAGAGACCCTCGTGGCCGTGGAACGCAATGACGAAGTCGTACCGCGCGCGCGGCACGAGAGCACCGAGCTCCGCGAAGGCGACCGTGTCGAGGTGGTTCATTTCGTAGGAGGCGGTTAGGTGTCCGAAGATGTCCTGAAGATCGGCAAATTCGAGTTTCGTTCCCGCTTGTTCACGGGGACAGGCAAGTACCCGGACCTCGACACCGCAAGGAAGGCGCTTCGAGCCTCAGGCTGCGAAGTCGTCACCGTTGCAGTGCGTCGGGTGGATCTGAAGGCGACCGGAGCCGAGTCGATCATGACGGTCCTTCGCGAGGGCAACTACACGATCCTCCCCAACACCGCCGGCTGCTACACGGCCGAGGATGCGGTTCGTACCGCAAGGCTCGCGCGAGAGCTTCTCGACACGCCACTCGTGAAGCTCGAGGTCATCGGCGACGAAAAGACGCTTTTCCCCGATGTCCCTGCGACGCTCGAGGCGGCAAAGACTCTCGTCGACGACGGCTTCACGGTCCTACCCTATTTCAACGACGATCCGGTCGCCGCGCAGCGCCTGGAAGATCTCGGGTGTGCCGCGGTCATGCCTCTCGCCGCGCCGATCGGGAGCGGGCTCGGCGTGCGCAACCCCTTCAACATCGAGATCATCGTCAAGCACGCCAACGTGCCGGTCATCGTCGACGCGGGCGTCGGCACCGCGTCTGATGCCGCGGTTGCCATGGAGCTTGGCATCGACGGTGTGCTGATGAACACGGCTATCGCCGGAGCAAAGGACCCCGTTCGAATGGCGCGCGCGATGAAATCCGCAGTCGAAGCTGGCCGCGACGCGTTCCTCGCCGGCCGGATCCAGCGCAAGCTCTACGCGACGGCATCGAGCCCCCTAGAAGGCGTCATCGGCTCCGACCACGACGCCCGGTCGTAATCACGGACCCATGACCCAAGGGCTTCCGCGGATCTGGATCATCACTGACCCGGACCACCCGAGCGGCCCGGTGACGCCGATCCGACGCGCGCTCGAAGGATGCCCGCCGCGTGTCGTGGGCGTACAACTCAGAGCGCACCGCGCTTCCGATCGACAGCTGGTTCAATGGGGCCACGAGCTGCGGGCGGTGACCCACGCGACGGGCAGCGCGCTCACGGTCAATCGGCGGGTAGATATCGCCCAGATCGTCAGCGCAGACGGCGTCCACCTCCCCGAGCTCGGACTGCCCGTGGCAGACCTGCGACGACAATGGCCGGAATTGGGGATGTTCGGCGTCTCCCGGCACGGGCGACTAGGCCTGCAAGCCGCGGAGCAAGACCGCGCGACGTACGCGTTTCTCAGCCCGATCTTCCATGTCCCCGGAAAGGCTGCCCCGATCGGCATCCACGGGTTTCGAGCCGCCATCGCCGGTGTCGGGATTCCGACATACGCGCTTGGGGGCATCGCGCCCGAAGATTCAAGGGCATTGCTCGCCGTAGGGGCATTCGGCGTCGCGATCCGCAGGGCGATCTACGAGGCTGCTCAGCCCAGCGAAACCCTGCAACGGTTCGTGCACGAGCTTGACAAGAGCCTCTCGAACGGTGAATAGCCAGCGTTGTGGGAGCGGTTCGAAGTGGGCTCGGGTGCCTGTCGTGGGTTGGCGCCGGCATCATCGTCGTCGCGTTGGTGCTCAAGGTGCTCCTGTTCGACATGGCGGAGGTCGGGCACAACGGGATGGCTCCCACCCTGGTGCGCGGAGAGCGGGTCTTGATCAACAAGCGGGCTGCGCCCGCGCTCGGCTCGATCGCGGTGTGTCAGCACCCCACCGAAGTTGGCTGGGTCGTGGGCCGGGTCGCAGCGACTGAAGGCATGACGATCGACTCGTTCGGTGACGAGCTTCGAATCGATGGCGAGCCGATCGTCTTCCACCGGCAAGGCTCCACCTCCTTCTACAACGCCGACAACGACCTGACGGCCTCCGTGATGTGGGGCGACGAGTACTTCGGACCCAAACCTCACCGAATCTTCATGAAGGATAACGGCCGGCATTTGGTTCGAAAGACCGAGGTGTTTGACGGCAAGCTCTACCTACTCGGGGACTACCGGGCCTATATGGGCCAAGACAGCCGAGCCTATGGGCTTGTGGACGCGTCGACCTGCCGAGGCACGATCGTCTTTCGAGTTACCCCCGTCGAGGGCCTCGAGAAGGACATCGCCCACCGCTATTTCGAGCTGATTCGATAGCGGCGCTTCCGCATTGCCTGAAGCCCGGTCCGGTCTATGCTCCGCGCGCCTAGGACGCCAGAACCATCCAATGAGAGTCGCTGTCGTACAATTTCCAGGCTCAAACGCCGACTGGGACGCCCTGCACGCGGTGCGTGACGTCATGGGTGCGGAGGCCTGGTATGCCTTTCACAAAGAGGCCAGCTTGGGCGATGCCGACGCCATCGTGATCCCCGGTGGCTTCTCCTACGGGGACTACCTGCGCGCGGGAGCGATCGCGGGCTTCAGCCCGATCGTAAGCGCGATCCGTGAGTTCGCGGAACGCGGCGGACCGGTCCTCGGAATCTGCAACGGTTTTCAGATTCTGACCGAGATGGGGCTCTTGCCCGGCGCGTTGACGCGAAACGCCCATCTTCGATTCGAGTGCCGCGACATCTACGTGCGCGTCGAGAACGAAGGCCCTTTCACCGGCATGGGCCGAGGCACCGTGCTGCGCCTACCGGTCGCGCACGCCGACGGCCGGTATCACACCACCGAGGATGGTCTCGCGGAGCTCGAGCGCAACGACCAGATCGCCTTCCGCTACACCACGCGCACTGGCGGTGCAGCGAACGGCAGCGATGCCAACCCCAACGGGTCGGTGGCTGACATCGCGGGCGTGTACAACCGCGAAAAGAACGTTCTCGGCATGATGCCGCATCCCGAACGGGCAAGCGAAGCGATCCTCGGCAACGACGATGGGCTCACTCTATTCCAGTCGCTTCGACGTCACTTGGGGTTCGAATGAGCACGCCAGCGAACTTCCCTGGAGAGCCCGACAGCTCACCCGAGCTCGCCCGAGAGTTCGGATTGGCCGATCACGAGTGGGACCGCGTCCTAACCACGCTCTGCCGCGCGCCGAGCTACGCAGAGCTCGGGGTCATCAGCGTGATGTGGTCGGAGCACTGTTCGTACAAGTCCTCGCGTGTCCATTTGGGCCGTCTGCCCACCACCGGCCCGCAGGTGGTTCAGGGGCCGGGCGAGAACGCAGGCGCGGTCGACATCGGCGATGGCTTCTGCGCCGTGTTCAAAATGGAGTCGCACAACCACCCATCCTATATCGAGCCCTACCAGGGTGCGGCGACCGGTGTCGGCGGCATCTTGCGGGACGTGTTCACGATGGGCGCGCGGCCCGTTGCATCCCTCAACTCGCTGCGGTTCGGCCGGCCCGATCATCCCAAGACCCCGCATCTGCTCAAAGGTGTGGTCGCCGGTATCGGCGGCTACGGAAACTGCATTGGCGTGCCCACGGTTGGCGGCGAGGTGCAGTTCGACGCGAGCTACGATGGCAACATCTTGGTCAACGCGTTCACGGTGGGCATCGCCAAGACCGAAGACCTCTTCTTCGGGGTGGCCGAGGGGGTCGGAAACCCGATCATCTACGTGGGCGCCAAGACAGGCCGCGACGGGATTCACGGGGCCACGATGGCTAGCGCTGAGTTCGGCGAAGAGACCGACAGCAAGCTCCCGACCGTGCAGGTGGGCGATCCGTTCATGGAGAAACTGCTGCTCGAAGCCTGCCTCGAGATCTTTGCCACGGACTGCCTGTCTGGTGTGCAGGATATGGGCGCCGCGGGCCTGACGTCGTCGTCGGTCGAAATGGCTGATCGCGCCGGCAACGGTATCGAGCTCGATCTGGACGCGATTCCACGCCGGACCAAAGCATTGAGCCCCTACGAGATGCTCCTCAGCGAATCGCAGGAGCGCATGCTCATGGTCGCCAAATCGGGCCGCGAGCAAGAAGTGTTCGACATCTGCGCCAAGTGGGACTTGGATGCGTCGATCGTAGGTCGCGTGACCGACACCGGACGCTTCGTCTGCAAGGCCACCCCTGGGTACGACCCGTTCGACGGCACCGGTCAGCCTGATCCGGTCGTCGTGGTGGATCTCCCAGTCGGGCTGCTCACGAATGCCGCGCCCAAATACGATCGACCTCAGGAGGAGCGCAGCGAGGAGGCGTCTTTGGTGACGATGACCGGCGACGCGCCCGAGGACCTCGGTGCAGAGCTCGTACGCTTGATCGGGTCACCCAACATCGGAAGCCGTTCTTGGATCTGGCGCCAGTACGATCACATCGTCCGAGATGGCACGGTGATTCGCCCCGGTGAGGGCGATGCGGCCGTCATTCGCGTGTTCTGCGAGGACGCTGATGGAACGCGAGAGAAGTTTCTCGCGGTTTCCGCCGACTGCAACGGGCGGCACGTGGAGCTCGACCCGTACGGCGGGGCCGCGATGGCCGTTGCAGAGTGCACGCGCAACCTGGTGTGCGTGGGCGCCAAACCGCTCGGCACCACCGATTGCCTCAACTTCGGTAACCCCGAAGTGCCCGAGCAAATGTGGCGCTTCGCGCAAGCGGTTGACGGTTTGGCGGCCGCGTGCTCCGCGCTCGGCGCGCCTGTCGTATCCGGCAATGTGAGCCTCTACAACGAAACCGACGGCAAGGCGATCCTGCCAACCCCGACGGTTGCGGTCGTCGGTCAGCTCGAGAGCCCTGAGCATCGCCTCGCGCTCGGATTCGTCGGCAATGGAGACGTCATCGCGCACCTGGGACGCCCGTCCCGCGGCGTGCTCGGTGGCTCCGAATGGCTGGTCCAACACGCGGGGTCGCTGACGGGTGCGCCCGTCGGCATCGATCTCGAAGCCGAGGCCGCGCTTCAGCATGCCGTGCTCGAGCTTGCTCGCGGCAAGCTGCTGCGAAGCGCGCACGACATCAGCGACGGCGGCATCGCGGTGTGCTTGGCCGAAGCGTGCATCGCCCACGGTCACGGCGCTCGCGTCACCCTGCCCTCGAGCGAGGACGCGCCCGCCCATGCTCTTCTCTTCAGCGAAGAGCCTTCGCGCATCATCGTCAGCTTGTCCCCCAGCAACGTCGGCGAGGTCGGTGACATCTGCAAGCGCTACAGCGTTCCGTTCGAAAAGATCGGGACCGTCGCCGGCATTACCTTGGCGATCGAAGGCGTTTGCGAAGTGGCCGTCGAAGAGCTTACCGAGTCCCACGCGGCCGCGCTCGACTCCATCGTCAGCTAGCCTTTTTGGGGGTCAGGACATAGGCCAAAAGCGCGGCTCCCGAGGCGGCGGCGATCCAGGGGATGAGGCCGGTTTGGGTCTTGAAGGCGTTGTAGAGCATCCAGACGGAGGAGCCCGCGTAGATGGCAGCGGCGATCAAGGCCGGAGGCCGAGGGTTTTGGAGGTTGGGTTTGTATCGCCTCACGCGAAATAGGCCGACTGCGACCAATGCCGAAAAGAGGACGAGAATACCGGCCACATTGCGGAGGAGCTCGCCGATCGTGTGCAGATAGAGCAGCGCAATCGCGAGCGTGCCCTGGAGGATGACCGACGCGCGGGGCGGCGCTCCCGGTTTGCCACGGAGCAATGATGGAAGGAAGCCGTCTCGGGCCATCTCTGCGTAGACGCGCGGTCCTACGAGGAGCATTGCGCTGGTGCTCGATATCATGATGGCCGCGATGCCGATCGACATGACATTGGAACCCGCGTCTCCCAAGAAGTCCTTCGCGACGAGGTGTCCTAGCGTCACGCGCGCCTCCTCGTACTCGAAGACGATGCGTGCGCGCTCTGGGTTGATGTTGGCGACTAGGATCCAGTTCACCAACAGATAGGCGATGCCGACCAGCGCGCAGCCGATCAACATGGCGCGAGGTACATCCCGGCGCGGCGCGCGAAACTCCTCCGCCGCATACGCTGCCGCATTCCAACCCGAAAACGCATAGGCAACGAAAAACAGGCCGGTGGCAAACGGGAGCGCGAAGCTCGATGGATCACTGGCCGGCGTCCAGCTCGGCCACTGGTTGTCCCCCAGCGACAGACCCAGTGCGACAAAGGCGAGAATGAGGAGGCCTTTGATGACGACCAGCCCGTTTTGGGTCCACTTCGAAGTCCGAAACCCGACGGCATGGAATAGGGTCAGTACCGCGATCAGCGCAGCCGCTCCCAATCTCGCATCGCCGTGGCCGAACACTGCAAAGGCAAAAGCCGCCGCGCCAAACGCGCTAATCGCCATCGGTGCCGAGAAGCCCACGAGCAAAGAAGCCCACCCCGCAAGGTATCCCACAGCGGGATGAAGCAGCTCGGATAGGTAGCGGTACTCGCCCCCGGACCGCGGAATCAAGAGCGCCGCCTCGGCGTAGGTGCGCGCACCCGCCATCGCCAAGAACGCCCCGATTCCCCACGCGGCGAGGATCCAAGCGGCACTGAGCTCTTGGGCCATGAAACCGGCACTCAAGAAGACGCCCGCTCCGACCATGTTGGCGACAACCAAGCCCACTCCGGATCCCAGGTCCAAAAACCCCGTCTCGGACTCGGCCGCGTATGAATCTGACTCTTCGCTGGCCACGTTTCCCCGCGTCCGAGTCATCCTAGTCGGGAACGACGCAAACTCTGAATGATTTGCCGCTGCGATCCTTTGCTGAGGATCGCCGCAATTTCGGCAGCTTAGGGACCCGGAGAGTGTCCCCTATTCCGCTGCCTCGGCGGCGGGGACAGGCCGCTTTTCGCCGCGGAGCTCCACGGAGACTAGCTTGGAGACGCCGGGCTGCTCCATGGTGACGCCATAGAGAACATCGGCGAATTCCATCGTCCGCTTGGAGTGCGTGATGATGATGAACTGAGAGCGGTCGGTCATCTGTTGGATGGCCTCCGCAAAGCGGCCGATGTTGGCCTCGTCGAGCGGGGCATCGACCTCATCCAGCAAGCAGAAGGGGCTCGGCTTGTATTGGAAGATCGCAAAGATCAATGCGACCGCCGTCAAGGCCTTTTCGCCGCCGCTCATCAGCTCGAGGGAGCCGAGGCGCTTGCCTGGTGGCTGGGCGATGATGTCGACACCCGTTTCGAGGATGTCGTGCGGGTCGGTCAGCCGGAGCTCGGCCTTTCCTCCGCGGAAGAGCATGGGGTAGATGCGCTTGAAGCGCTCGTTGATCCCAGCGAACGCCTCGCGAAACATCGCCCTGCTCTCGCGGTTCATCTGGCGGATAGCCTTGTCGAGCTTGGTGAGGGCGTCATCGAGGTCACGGCGCTGGCCGGTGAGGTACTCGTAGCGTTCGGCGTTCTCCTCGTACTCTTCGATCGCGGTGAGGTTGATTTCGCCCATGCGATCGATCAGCCTCTGCAATTCCTCCGCGCGTGCCGTGACTTCGGCATCGGGCACAGCCCGCGCGTGGTGGTCGCCGATGACATACGTGAGCTCCACCCGATGCTTGTCGAGGACTTGTTCTTCGAGGTGATCGAGCGAAAGCGTGAGCTCCCGCTCGCGAAGGGTTAGTGCGTTGAGCTCGGTAGACTGCTCGTCGATGGTGGAGCGCAGCTCCTTGAGCGAAGCCTCGGCCTCGCCGAGCTGCATCTGCGCCTCGTCGTAGCGCCCGCGCTGAGCGGAAAGCTCCTCCCGCGCCACCGCAGCTTCGTGCGCCGTCTCGCTCAAGCGGCCGTGGTGCAACAGGATACGCCCCGCGGCTTGGCCCTGGTCGCGATCTGCGATGGCCACATCCTCGCGCAGGCGGTCCTCGCGCGCATTGAGCTCGGCGATCGAACGGTCGAGCTGCCCCAACACCGAACGCTCGCGGTCGGCACGCTCGCGGGATTGCGTGGCGCCAACCTTGACCTCGGTGGCCTTGGCGGCTTGCTCT
>CP070713.1:1003750-1008925 GCA_020351445.1 Myxococcales bacterium | reverse complement strand
TGCGTCGAGCGGCCGGGGAACTTCGCGTAGCCCCGAGGCACGAAGAGGGGGCTTCGGAGGGCAAAGATGGGCGACTTGAAATTCTCTTCGACGGACGGGGTGGCGCGGGTGGTTTTCAACAGACCCGAGGTGCTCAATGCCCTCTCTCCGAAGCTGTTGAAGGGGCTGATCGCGGTCTGCGCCGATCTCGAACAAAACGACTCGACGAAGGTGGCCGTGTTCGAAGGCGCTGGGGGTTTCTTCTCGGCGGGGGCCGACTTGCCCGCCTTCCTCGCCGAGCTATCGGGACCCGACGCGCACGCCGTGGCGGACCTCGGCCGGCGGGCCACCGACGCCATCGCCGAGCTGCCGCAGATTACCGTTGCAGGGATTCGTGGTCACTGCGTGGGCGGCGCCTTGGTACTGGCGGGGGCGTGCGACGTCCGCATCGCTGCGGATGACGCCCGGTTTGCGGTCCCGGAGCTCGAAGCGGGAATCCCACTCGCGTGGGGAGGCATGGCACATCTGGTGCGCCTCGTAGGCGAAACCCTCGCCGCAGACTTGGTGTTGAGTTGCCGGCCCTTTGGCACGGATGAAGCGCTCCAGGGGGGTTTGATCAGTCGCAGCGTTCCCGTCGATCGCTTCGAAAAAGAGCTCGGGGCGCTCGCGGCAGACATCGCGGGCAGGCCCTCGAGCGTGCTTCGGGTGACCAAGCAGCAGCTCCTGGCGATTCGCGCAGGCACATTCGACGCGCGCAAAGATGCGGAAGCTTTGCTATCGTCGCTGAACGACCCGGAGGCTCTGCAGGTGGGACAGCACTACATCGCCAACCGCATCCGCAAGGAAGGTCGCGTTGCATGACGAGGACCGCTCTAAAACAAACGCTCGCCGCTTCGTTCTTCCTATCGGCCCTTTGTACGCATCAGGGGGCCGACACGGCAGCTCAGGTTCCCAGCAGCGCGGCCCCGAGCGTGACCGAAGTGTTTGCCCAGTCCCTCAAAGCCATCAAGCCGGTCGACGACTATCAGGGCGAGTTCGTGAAGCGGGAGCGCATCGAAGATGAGCTGAAAACCGAGAAGATGAGCTTCAAGTTTGCTCGGCCTTTCAAGGTGTACCTCAAGTACGTCGACCCCAATCCTGGGCAGGAAGTTCTCTACATCCGCGGCAAGAACAAGAACAAGATCAAGGCGCACAAAGGATCGTTCCCCGACATCACCGTCAATCTCAGCCCCTACGGACGACAGGCGATGAAGGACAGTCATCAACCGATCATGACGTTCGGGATCGAAAGGCAGATCCGGATCATGGCCAAGATTCACGGCAAGGCTGTGGAGCGCGGCGAGGGAAGCTACGAGGTTTCCGACGGTGGGGTCTTGTTTGGAGAGCCGGTCTGGAAGGTGGAAGGTCGCCTTCCCAGCACGGGCCGGACAGTCAAAGCCAACGGCGACGAGAACCTTTGGGAATTCGCCAAGCGAGTTGGCCAGGACATGTACGTGATCCTGCACCACAACGACAACGTCGACTCGCCCAAAGACATTCGTAGGGGCAAGGAGATCTTCGTTCCAGATCACTACGCGAGTCGGCTCGAGTACCTCATCGGCAAGAACACCGGAATGCCGCTCAAAGAAACGTCTTGGGACCACAAGGGGCAGCTCTACGAACAGTACGAGTACCCAAAGCTCGATCTCAGCCCGGGTCTGACGGACGAGGACTTCGACCCAGACAACGACGAATACGATTTCTGAACGCAGGCACTGGCACTGGCACTGGCACTGGCAGAATTAACCCTTTCAAAAAGGGGACTGTCCCCTTTTTTGCGCCTGCGCTTCGAAGTCGACGTACGGAGGGGCTCGGACTACTTCTTCTTGCTGCCGCCTGCTAGCATCCGCGCCGCTCATGAACGACGCGCTCCAGAAACTCGCCAAGGTCCGCTACACCGTCCGCGGAATCGAGCTCGACGCGAGCGGCTCGGTATCTCCTGGGTGGTTGTCCCGGATCTTCGAGCAGACCCGATGGCAGGTCTTCGCGATGGACGATTTCGCCCTCCGCTACCGCCTGGAAGGCGGCGTGGCCCGAGCGGGCACGTTCGAATACGGCGCGCCCCTCACCTATCGAGACGAGCTCGAGATCGCGACTTGGGTCGCCCGGGTCGGCCGCACCAGCTTCGATTTCGGCCATCGAATCGTCCGCCTGCAAGATGGCGCGATCGCCGCGCGAGCTCGCATGACGGTGGTCAATTTGGGGCCGGACGGCCCCGCCCCCCTCGAGCCGATCGTATCCACCTACGTCATCGACGAGACGACGCCCCCGGTGCGGCCGTGGCCCGAGGGCGAGCGCGCGCAGTCTTGGAGGCGCCAGTGGGTCGTCCGTCCTAGCGACCAGGATAGCTTTCGCCACGTAAATCAGGCTCGATACGTGGACTACATCGACGACACCCGATGGTTCGCGGCCCGAGCACAGCAAGCGGCCGGTGTCGATGGCCCGTTGGAGGGCCTGTCCGTGGAGTACCTCCGAGAAGCGCACGCAGGAGAGCAAGTTCAGATGGAGACCTGGGTGACCGGGGATCGCACTCGGGCCTACGAGCTGACCCGACAACCGAACGGCGAGGTCCTCTCGCGCGGGCAAGTTCTTCAGGCGGAACGCTAAAGAAGGTCGCGTCCACGAGCCATTGGGTCTATTCTGCGACCCGATGTTTCCCTCACCTGGTGGTGCGCATCCTCCGCCGGAACAGCTCTTTGGTGGGCGTTATGCGGTCGATGGCGCGTTGCCTTGGGGCGGGCTGGTTTCGTACTACCGCGCATCGTCGGAGGGAACGCCTTTGATCCTGTGCGTCCTGCCCATGGACGTGAGCCGGTCCGCGCGCGCGGAGGCTGCGTTTTCCGAACTGGCGCACGGCCTGGGCTCGATCCAAGCGCACGCGGTTCCGCGCGTGCTCGACGCGGGTGTCATCGATGGGGTCCCCTATCTGGCTTTCCAAGATACCCGGGGGACCGTTCTCGCGGACATCCTGCGCGATCGGCCCCTCAGCTCTCTGACGGCGCTTCGGCTAGCGACCGACGTTCTCGATGCCCTCGACGCCGGGCACGCTCACGGGCTGGTCCACGGCGATCTCACCCCGCAGAACATCATCGTAACCCGCAAGCGAAACGGCCGACTGGGTGCACGGGTGATCGGCATCGGGGCCGTCCCCCTGCTTCGAGCCAACCCCGAGACAAGCGCGCACGCGGCGCACACCGGCTCGGGCAAGCACGCGGTGGCGTACATGGCGCCGGAGCTCTTCGGCGGAGGCACCTTCGAACCGCCGGCCGACCTGTATTCCGTGGGGGCCTTGCTCCATCACATGGTGATCGGCTCACCTCCGGTCGGCTGGGAAACCGACGAGGGGTTTGACGACGTGCCTGGTCTGCCCGATGTGATCAGACGCGCGATGGACGGGCGTCCACAAAACCGATATCCGAATGCAGCGTCGATGCGGGCGGCACTCGGATGGATCGAGGTCGAGTCGGCCAAGCAGAACCCTCAGACTCAGGACATCGCGCCCTGGATGGAAACCTCGCACGTCGGCTCCATCCCAGTCGCCTCACTCGCGTCGACTCTTCCGCCGACGCACGTCAGCAGCAGTCACCCAGCCGGAAAGGTCCTCAGCACCTCGGGCGCGAGACCGGTCCCCATCGAGCCGATCGTGATCGAAGCGCTCGACGAGGGTGACGGCCGCCGGTGGCTGCAGATCACGCTTCTGTTGATCCTGCTGGGTACGCTCGTCTTCTCGGGATACTGGTGGAAATCGCAAACCAGGCCGAACGAAACAACAGTTCCCTTTGGCCTCGATCCCAACGCACAACATGTCGAGTAGTCCACCAAGCAACTTCAGCGACGAAGAGCTGATGGAGGCCTATATCGACGGCGATGATGGGGCGTTCCAGGCGTTGTTCCAGCGCTACGGCCCAATCCTCCTTCGCCTCACGCGGCGGCACCTACGCGACGATGAGCTCGCCGAAGAGATCGTGCAGCAGACATTCTTCCGACTTCACGGCGCAAGAAACGATTTCCGGCGCGGCTCGAAGCTTCGCCCATGGGTAATGACCATCGCCATGAACCTCGTCCGCGAGCACTGGCGTCGAACGAAGCGGCGCAAGATGACCGCCCTCGAGGTCGAAACGCAGGCCGCACCGGAGGCAGATTTCATGCCCCTAGAGCTTCGCCAGCGCTCCGAGCTCCTCCACGTCGCGCTGCAGAAGCTCCCCACCAGCCAGCGCGAGGTTGTCGAGCTCCATTGGTTTCAGGAACGCCCCTATGCGGAGGTAGCCGAAATTGTGGGGACTTCCGAGGGGGCCGTACGGGTTCGCGCACATCGTGCGTACGCAACTTTGAAACAATTGTTGGTCTCGGAAATACGTGGTGATGAATGACTAGTGGCAGCAACAGACCCGACGCAGGTCTCAGCGAGCGCCTGCGCGAGCTCGATGCGCCCGACGTGCCCAAAGACGGCGAGCGCATGGATCGAATGTTCACCGACATGAAGGCTCGCTGCGACAAGAGCGACCGAACCATAGCCGGCTTTCTCAGAAGCCGGTCGACGATGGTACGGCGCCTGATCGTCCTTACCGTGTTCTCGGTGCTAGCCATCATCGGCTGGTACGCGTTCCCGCTGGTGGGCGATCAAGCCCGCACGGTGCAATGGGCAATCAGCCTCGCGGCTTTCTGCGTCCTGCTCGTCCTGGCGATGTTCATGGTCACACGTCCCGTACATTTACCGGCTCTTCCGCGTTGGCAGTCGGTGTGCTTGATTTGCATCGCGATCGGCGCAACCGTGATCGCTGCTTTCTGGCCTCATCCCGCAGCTCAGGCCGCCACGCACGATCACAGCGGCGGCGTCATGGCTGGGGCATGCATGGGGGTTGGGCTCCTCCTGGGCATCCCGGTCTATGCTCTGCTGCGTCTCGTGGATCGCGGCAACGCCCTTGGGAGCCTCGTCGCAGCAGCAGCCGCCGGAGTCGCAGGGAACTTCGTGCTCAAAGCGCACTGCTCGATTCCGGGCACCCCACACGAGCTGTTGGGGCACGCTTCGGTCGGACTCGTATTCGTGTTGGGTTTGGGCTTGGTTCACCGTTGGATTCCGTCTAAATAGGGATCTGTGAGCGAAGAGCTGCGTCGCGACTTCAACGAAAGAGGCATCAGGAAGGTCAAAGTCGGAGG
>CP070713.1:985784-1003650 GCA_020351445.1 Myxococcales bacterium | reverse complement strand
GCTCAGAAGCGCGGTCTCCAACAGTATCCAGGTGTCGAGCACGCCGGTGAAGTGCATGTGGCCGATATCGGAATCCCGATTGGAGGCTCGCCCGCCGCAAGCTTGTGGACGCGTGATGACCTCGGCGCGCTGATCACGCCGCGCCCCAATGATGCCCACAAAGGCACGGCCGGTCACTTGCTCGTCATCGGCGGGGCGCCGGGGAAGACAGGCGCGGCGGTGCTTGCAGGTCGTGCGGCGTTTCGCGCCGGTGCAGGGCTCGTGACGATTGGCGCGCGTGCCGATGCCCGGGCTGCCCTCGAAGAAAAGGTGATCGAGTTAATGACCACCGCGCTTCCCGATCGAGTCGGCGAGGCCGCCGTGGAGTCGCTTTGCGAAGGAAAGCGCGCCGTCGTGCTCGGGCCGGGGATGGGGCTCGACGATCTGGGACGCGCATGGGCGCGCGCCTTCGCGCTGCACGCACCGGTCCCCACCGTCATCGACGCAGACGGTCTCACCAACCTCGCGGAAGACGGGCTGGCATCGTTGCAGACCGCGGCAGCGCCTCGGATTCTCACCCCGCATCCGGGTGAGGCAGCCCGTCTGTTGGGTCGATCGACGACCGACATTCAGGCAGACCGCTACGCGGCCGCCGGTGCGCTCTCGAAGCAGTCAGGGCAGGTCGTGATCTTGAAAGGCGCGCGCAGCATCGTGGCTGAAGCGGGTACCCTTCGGGTTTGCGCGGAGGGAACGCCGGCCCTCGGAGTTGCAGGGACCGGCGATGTCTTGAGCGGGCTCGTCGGCGCGCTAGCGCTCACCCTCGCGCCAATCGACGCCGCGATAGCTGGGGCGCTCCTGCATGCCCTTGCCGGCGCAGCCGCATCGGTCGGTGATCGTGGTCTGATCGCGTCGGAAGTCGCCGACGTGGTTCCCTCTCTGCTGGCTGGCCTCCCCGGGCACTGAGCGGACGCCCAGGCGACAGGTTGACACGACACCGTGTCAACGGGGGGACAAGGTGACGCCATCTCGCAGGCCGCACCCCCAGAATGTTTGGGTTTTTCGGAGTGGCATTGCCGTTGCAATGAAGCCGGGGTGGAGACCATCTCGATGCAGAACCAAGAACAGTACAACGAAGAGATCCTGCCCTGCGTGCCCGACCTCTCTCGGACCGCCTTGCGGCTTGCCCGGGGAACTGCCCTTGCCGATGACCTCGTCCAAGAAACCCTGGCTCGGGCCTGGCAAGCGCGCGCGAGCTTCCGCCCCGGCACCAACGCACGCGCGTGGACGCACCGCATTCTATTCAACACCTACATCAACCACTACCGAAAGAAGAAGCGTGAGCGGGAGGCCATGGAGGAGCTCCGTGGATTGAGCCGCATGAGCGCCGGCGCCGCGCACGAGGGTTTTGGCGATGAGGTGGCTGCGGCCCTCGGCGCGCTCCGGCCCGAGTTTCGGGAGGCCGTCGAGCTCGTCGACCTGGGCGACTTCTCGTATCAGGACGCGGCAGACCAGTTGGCGTGTCCCGTCGGCACCGTCATGTCGCGCCTACACCGGGGCAGGAAGCGGCTCCGAAGGGCTCTCCGGAGCTATGCGGCCGACCAGGGAGTTCTCCGGTCTGCGGCCTAACGAGCGCGGGCTGAGAGAAATACCCGACAAAACCGATGTGAAAACCATGAGATATACGCTAAGGGCCCGTTAGCCTTGACGAAACGGCCCGAAGTTACATATTGGCGGGGATGGGAAAGACATACGCCGACCTACTCCAAGAGGTGAAGGCCGCCATTCGGCAGGTATCCCTCGAGGACCTGAAAGAACGCCTCGACGCAGGCGAGGAGCTCATCCTCGTCGATGTTCGCGAAAAAGACGAGTGGCGCCAAGGGCACATTCCCGGTGCGCTTCACATCCCGCGCGGCTTTCTCGAGATGCAGTCGGGGTCGAGGCTGCCGGACAAGGACGCAAAGATCGTGACGATATGTGCGGCGGGTATCCGTTCTGCGTTTGCTGCGGACGTCCTTCAGGAGCTCGGCTACACCAACGTCGAGTCGGCGAACCCCGGCTTCAATCAGTGGAAGGATCAGGGCTTCCCAACCACGCAGCCGTTCGCGTTCACCGATGCGCAGCTGAACCGCTACTCGCGGCATCTCCTGTTGCCCGAGGTTGGCGAGCAGGGCCAAGCCAAGTTGCTCCAGGGTCGTGTGCTGCTTCTCGGCGCGGGGGGGCTGGGATCGCCGGCGGCCCTCTACCTTGCAGCTGCCGGCGTCGGCACGATCGGCGTTGTCGATGGCGACACGGTCGACGAATCGAATCTACAGCGCCAGGTGTTGCACGGTCTCGATCGCGTGGGCGAGGCGAAGGTCGAAAGCGGTAAACGCACGATCGAAAACCTCAACCCCGACGTGAACGTCATTGCGTTCAATGAGCGACTCACGCGGCAGAATGTCGATCGCATTTTCGATCAAGATTGGGATGTCATCGTCGATGGCCTGGACAACTTCGCCACGCGCTATCTCGTCAACGACGCGAGTGTATGGAAAGACATTCCCGTCGTGCACGGGTCGATTTTCCGCTTCGACGGCCAAGTCACGACGTTCTGGCCGCGCCACGGCCCATGCTACCGCTGCTTGTATCCCGAGCCACCGCCGCCCCATCTCGCGCCGTCGTGCGCCGAGGCAGGCGTTCTTGGCGTGTTGCCCGGCGCCGTCGGAACTCTTCAGGCCACAGAGGCGGTGAAGATCGTCCTCGAGCGCGGCGATCCCTTGGTCGGGCGGCTGCTGCAGTACGATTCCCTTCAGATGCAGTTCCGGACGTTCAAGCTTCGGCGGAACAAGGACTGCCCGGTGTGCGGGGATCATCCGACGATCACAGATTACATCGATTACGAGCATTTCTGCTCGGGCGGGTGAGCCGGGGGCCGAAGCGCCGTCGCTGGAAAAAAAGGGGACAGTCCCCTTTTTGAAAGGGTTAATCCTGCCAGTGTCGGCGCCAGCGGCAGCCTCGGTGCGAGTGTCCGCACTTCGCATGCCGTTCTCCGGTGTTGTGGTGTAGGACCGTGACGGTGTCAGCGGGTGGTTACGAAGGGGGCGACTGGGCCCTCTAGGAGGAAGGGATGGAGGTCCGCCCGTGCCTTCTCGGTGAAGCCTGCGCGGCCGATGCCTAGGTACAGGCCCGTCGACACTTTGCGGAGCTCGTCGAACATGGTGTGCACGAGCGCGCCTCCGATGCCGCCTCGTTTGAAGTCGTTGAGATCGGCGTATTCGAGGTGGAACGCATCGTTTGTATCGCCGGGCAGCTTGGAGGGGCCGAGGCGCGTCTTCATCCGTGTTGCGCGGCGCACGCCACGCGGCGTCATGTAGTAGTTGTATCCGTGGCCTTGATTCGGACCGGTCGGCTCGAACGCCTTGCCAAGCCAGCGGCCTTTCAGGTGCACCGTAAACGCACTGAGCAAATAGCCACGCGCGCTGCCCTGATCGAGCAACGTTGCGGCAAACTCGCCGTGCATCTCCTCGAAGGGCGGTGCCTCGAGGCGATGGTAGAGAGCCAGCACCTCATCCCGCGGCATCATACGTAGCTCGACCGCCGTGATGGCCTCGGATGGAGAGACGCTCCGGCTGATTTCGGGGGTGGGCTCGGACATCATCGGACCTCCTTGGGGTACGGGTAACGCCGGGGTGGTTGGTTGTCCAGGGGGGCGGTGACCGGGCCGTGTCAGTGACAGTGACAGTGTCAGTGTCGGCGGCCGTGCTAGAACCCCCCCCGCCGGAGGTTCTCATGATTCGTTCTTCTCTTTTCCTCGCCGCCTTGGTTGCCGGTGTTCTTGCTTCCACGAGCTCTCACGCACAGGACAGTGATGCGGCCTTTCAGGGGTTTCTCGATGCGCTCGAGACGTCGCGTCAACTGATTCTCAACGAGACCTCCGAGGATGGGACCGACCGCGCGGAAGGGCTGCGTCACATTGTTCGCCTGATCGAGATGCAGAACGCGCCTGCGACCGACGATCACGATGCGGCCAATCCCCACGTCTCGCGTTGCCCGAGCGTCGTCTGCAAGGTCGGGTTCGACAACCCCGACTTCACGTACATCAATGTCGCTCCGATCAGCGCGGAGTACACGTACCGAGTCTACGGGAAGCGCGGGACGGTGCCTTACATCAGCATGCAGGTCTTCGACAATCCGCTGGGAGGATCGGTCTTCATGACTTCCGAAGACCTGATCGTGAAGGCGGATGGGAGCTACGAAATCATCCTCAGCGCGATGCCACACGAAGGAAACTGGATGGAGCTCAAGTCAGGCGCCAGTCGGTTCATCCTTCGCAACGGATTCTATGATTGGAACAACGAGATCGAAGCAAGCGTGCAGGTCGAAGTCATCGAAGGGCCGATGAGCGGGCCCGTGTCGCACCTTACCCCCGACGAGTTCGTCTCGGACATGGCGGCGCTGTCGTCCCGGCTTACGAACATCCCAAACGCGATGCAGAACGCTCGAGACACTTGGCCACTAAACGACTTGAACGAACCGGATCCGGGTGCGTTTGGTATTCCTGGAGCCGGAATTCCAACCGCCGTCAGCAGTGCGGGGCGGTACTCTCTCGGACAAGACGAGGCGATGATCATCGAGACCCCAGAGCCCAACGTGATCCACGGTGGGATCCAGCTCGGCAACGTATGGGTGGAGTCGTTCGACTACCAGACCCGGCAGACGTCGCTCAACTGGTTCCAGTCCACCGCCGACGACGATGGCATGATCCGCTACGTGCTCGCCCACGAAGACCCGGGCGTTCCGAACTGGCTCGATATCTCCGGCCATCCCGACGGTGGCATCTTCATGCGCTGGCAAAGCCCGTCCGAAGACGAGTACCCGGAGAAGCCGGCGGTGAATGTGGTCGCGTTCGAGGACATCCGAGCGAACCTGCCCCAGAGCCATCCGACCGTGACGGAGGGGGAGCGAGCCGCCGTGTTGCGGGCGCGCTACCAGGCGGTGAACAAGCGACGAAATCCGACCGGTCAGTTCGACGAGGTGCAGGCACAGGCGTCGTCGGGAAGCAGTGGATGCGCGGTCGGGCCGGTGGGGGGAGGCCACGAAACCCTCTGGGTGCTCGCAACCCTCGGCCTCCTAGCCCGACGCCGACGCCGGTGCTGACACATTCACGATTCGGGACTCGGTCACTCGGCCCCGGTCCCGGCCCCTCGGACTCGGTCACCGAACTCGGCCGCGGCCCCGGCCCCGGAACCGGACCCGGGTCCAAACCCCTGCTAAACTCCCTCCATGCGCCGGGGGGGCCTTCTACTCATGATCCTCGCGCTCATCGGCTGCGAAGACTCAGCTGCCGTCGAGCGTGCTCAGCAGCACATCCGAGATATCGACCTTCCGCGGGTCCAGGCGCTGATTCAGCAGGACCTCGAGAACCATCAAGCCGGGGTCGTGAAGGCAGCGGCAAAGCTCGCCCCCGGTTTTGCCCTCGCCAACCCCACAGCGCGCGAGTCACAAGTGCGAGCTGCTTTGAGAATTCTCCAGCAACCCAAGAGAGGGATTGATGAATTCGTAGCGTCGCCGATGTCGTTTCTAGCCGCCATTGGCCTCGACGGAGTCGTCATCGCCCGGGATCGGGAGCCCGATCGGATGGCCGGGCAGGACTTCAAGAGCCGCTTCGAGGTGGTCAGGCAGGCTCTCGGTGGGACCGCAGCAACGGCGCTCGGGGAGTTCTACGCCGAGGATCCCAACGCGCCGTCGTCCTGGTCGATCCTGTTCGCCGCCCCGTCTCTCCGTGAGGACAAAGTAGTGGGCGCCGTCCTGGCGGGTATCCCTCTGTCGCGCCTGGCTCAACGCCTAAGCCGTCAATTTCGCGTCGAGCAAGAGAAGGGGGCCCGCGTCTGGGTCTATCTCTACAAGGGAGATCGCATCTTCCATTGGGACACCCCCACGCAGGTCGACGCCTTGGTTCGGGATCCGGTCGCTCGCGCCAAGGCGCTTGCCGCTTCGCCTGCCGGGTATACCGAAAAGGCGCGGCTTCAAGGAGAGCTGCAAGCTTACGGTGTGTTCCCGCTCGAGCTATTGGGGCCGGACGTCGGGACGATCATCTTTCGCACACCAAAGTGAAGCCAACCGCCCAGGTCAAGCCTCCGCGTCGTCGTCGTCGCGCAGCAAGATCCGCTGTGGCACTGTGATCTGAATCCTCAGCTCTTTGAACCGCTTGCTGATCCGCCGGAGCATCTCTCGGCGCACGGCGAACAGCATGTCGGGTTGGGTCTTCACCATGAACTTGATGACCGCGCCAAACTCCGTGAACTTGTCGACGCCGAGCATTTCGGGGTCCCCGATGATCGAGCCCTTCCAGTCCGGGTCATCGCGGAGCTCTTTGGCGATTTCGACCAGCGTCTCCATCACCTTGTCGACATCCTCCCCAAATCCGACCGGGATCTCGAAGACAGGACGCCCCCAAGCGTAGGTTCGGTTGGTGACCTGGTCGATACTGCCATTGGGGATGAAGTGCACTCGGCCTTCGAGGTCGCGCAGCACGGTGACGCGCATGTTGACCGACTCGACCGTCCCGGTGATTCCCCGGATCGTGATCAGGTCGCCGAGCTGGTATTGATCCTCCGCCAGAATCAGGAAGCCCGAGAAGTAGTCTTTCATCAGGTCTTGCGCGCCAAACGCGATCGCAACGCCGATGATCGCAGCGCCTCCGAGCACCGTCTTGATGTCGACCCCGGCTTCCTGCAGCACCAACAAGACACCGAACACGACGATGAGAACCCGCGACGCGCTCCGAAAGCTGAAGGCAAGTGTGTCGGCTCTTCCGGTGCCGGTGGTTCGATGGCCGCGACGCGTGCCAACGACCGTCCTCGCGATTCGCTGGGCGGTCAACCGCACGAACAGCAGCAGGAACACCGCAGCCGCGATGACTATGAGGATGCGTGGACCGCGTTCCTTGGCCCAATGCTGGATGTTTTTGGGGTGAATCGGGCTCTCGAGCCACGTGACTCGGCGGCGAGCCTTTGAGGCCTCTTCCTGCTTTGCGTCGACCTCCTCCGTAACCCGCAGCTCCGCTTCCTCGAGATGGGCAAGTCTCTCGATCAGGGACTCGATGTATTCAGCCCTCTCCTCACCGTTCTTTTTCAAGTCCTTGATCAGGCGGGCGATCTCCCGATTGCTGCGTTCGCGGCGCTGAATCTTCTCGGGCGGCGCTTCGGCTTCGCGATACTTCTCCAGCCGCGCTCCGGCCATCTCGAGCACGCGCTCCAGGTTCTCGATTTCCTTGGCGTCGTTCTTCGCGAGGCCTTCCTCAAACTCGATCTGCCGTTGGAGTGCACGTTTTCGCTCAACGAAATCGGAAAGCGCGATCTTCGAGATCTCGACCTCCCGCTGCTTGCGCGCGAGCGTCCTTTGAGCCTGAAGCTGCGCGGCCGTCATCGCGGAGGAAGTCTTCTTCTTGGGTGCGGGCGGCGCACCGGGGCCGGGCGCGGTCACCGGCACGGGAATGGGCGTCGTCGGCTTTGCGGCTTCGGTTGGTTTGGCAGGGGCGGTAGGCTCGGCGGCGCCTGCTTCCGGTAGCTCGACCTCGATCTCGCCGGTGAGCTTGCCGAGCACGAGCTCGTCCTTTGCGATCTTTTTTTCTAAGGCTTCGATTTGCTTGCGAACCGCCTTTTCGGCCTTGAGCGCGAGGTCGGTTTGGGTGTCGTAGAGACCATAGTCTTCTTGAAGCTCCTCGACCTCGCCCCGGAGCGCAGCGACCTCTTCGGCGTCTGCCTCGGGGTCCGCCTCGAGCGCTTCGAGGCTCTCCTTCTTTACGTTGCGCTCCTCCGCAACCTCCGCCATTCCTGCCGCCAGGTCCTCGAACCATCGGGTCCGGGAGCCGAGCTCGCTGCGAAGCCACCGGAGGCGTTGCGTGTCGAGGTCTATCACCTGGCGGATGCGCATGATGCGCTTGGCGTCGGACGCCGCCTCGGGCTCGTGCTCCTCCTCCTCCGGCACTCCGGCGTCCACATCAGTCCCGGCGTCAACCCCAGTCTCGTTCTCGGCCTCGTTTTCGCCCGCGGTCTCGTTCGCGTCGCGGGGCTGGTCTTGGGCGAAGCTGCTGGCGGGCGCCGCCAGCACGCAGACCACAAAAGCTGTGACCCAGGTCCAGGTGAGCTTTGGCTTCATTTCACTCCGCATCATACCTCAGGTTGCAGTCTTTCGAGCGCCTGCTGCGGGGACAGCGTGAGCTGCCATGGGGCCAGAACGCTGGGCTCATCGACCGCAGCGCGCCATTCGGAGAGAAAACGTTCACGGGGCCACATGGTAGCCCCAAACCGTGCGAGATGCTCGGTGTGCACTTGGCAATCGACAACGCGAAAGCCCCACATCGCCAGGTGCCCGAGCAGGGTCGTGAAGGCCACCTTCGATGCGTCAGGCTCCGATGCAAACATCGATTCGCCGGCGAATGTCTTTCCAAGCGCGACGCCGTAGAGGCCGCCGACCAGCTGGTCGTTGCGCCATGCTTCAATGCTATGCGCGTACCCGAGCTCGTGAAGCCCGAGATAACCGTGCTGAAGCTCCCGGGTGATCCAAGTGCCCTGCTGGTGCGGGCGCGGCACGGCAGCGCACGCCGTGATCACGTCACCGAAAGCCGTATCGGCCGACACACGGAGCTGCTCTTTGCGGATCACTTTGCGCAACGAGCGGGACACGTGAGCACGCGAGGGCTCCAACGCAAAACGCGGATCGGGGGAGAACCACAGCAACGGGTAGCCGCGCGCGGGCCATGGAAAGATGCCACTGCGGTAGGCGACCAGGAGGCGCTCGGGGGATACGTCCCCGCCGACGGCTACGATGCCTTCTTCATTGGCATCTTCGGGAGCAGGGAAGGTGAGCTCCTTATCCAGTAGGTACACAGGCATCAGCAGACGACGTAGGCTAGCGCAACGTCAGCTCGGATGGTGGTTCCTGGCCTTCAGGACCGGGCGGGCGGGGCGGGGGTGTTACCAGCGGGTGGGGCGTTCGTCTCGCGGAACGACAGGACTATCTCCCCGTCCTGGACCTCCGCAAGCGCCGTCCCGCCTTCTTTGAGGCTCCCGAAGACCATCGCCTCGGCCAGTGGCTTCTTGAGCTTCTGCTCGACGAGCCGCGCCATGGGGCGCGCGCCCATCTGCGGGTCGTAGCCATGCTCGGCGAGCCAGTCGCGTGCGACGTCGCTGAGCTCGAGCCGCACCTGCTTTTCAGCGAGCATATCGCCGAGGAGCGCGACTTCTTTGTCGACCACCATGCGGATGATCTCCTTGTGCAGCCCGCCGAAGTACACGATCGCATCGAGGCGATTGCGGAACTCAGGTGTGAAGATGCGCTCGATCGCCTGCCGCGTGCGTCCGGTCGCGAAATCCGTGGGCTCGGCGCTACCGCCGAAGCCGACTACCTTTTCCGTCGCTTCGAACGCGCCCGCATTGGTGGTCATCACGAGCACGATGTTGCGGAAGTCGGCTTCACGCCCGTTGTTGTCGGTGAGCTTGGCGTGGTCCATCACTTGCAACAAGATGTTGAAGAGCTCTCCGTGGGCTTTTTCGATCTCGTCGAGAATCACCACCGCATGTGGATGCTTTCGAACCGCGTCGGTGAGCAAGCCGCCTTGGTCGAACCCGACGTAGCCCGGAGGTGCGCCAATCAGCCGCGACACCGAGTGCCGCTCGCTGTATTCGCTCATGTCGAACCGCAAGAGCTCGACGCCCATCACGCGCGCAAGCTGCCGGGCGAGCTCGGTCTTGCCGACCCCGGTGGGCCCAGCGAACAGGAAAGACCCGATTGGCTTGTTTTCCGCTCGCAGACCGGCTCGCGCCAGCGTGATCGCGCTGACGACTTTGTCGATCGCCTCGTCCTGGCCGAAGATGACCTTGCGAAGCTCGGGGCCGAGCTCCTTGAGCTGGTCGCGCTCCTTGGCGCTGACCGACTCGACCGGCACGCGCGCCATCTTACTGACGACTTTTTCGATTTCTTTGACGGTGATGTGGTGGGTGCGCTCGTTTTCGGGGCGCATGCGTTCGAGCGAGCCCGCCTCGTCGATCACGTCGATCGCCTTGTCCGGTAGGAAGCGTTCGATGATGTGCTTCTGTGCGAGCTGCGCCGCCGCCTCGAGCGCTTCGTCGTCGTACTTCACGTCGTGGTGCTCCTCGTAGTACTGGCGGAGGCCCTTGAGGATCTCGACGGTGTCCTCGAGTGTAGGCTCGTGCACCTCGATCTTCTGGAAGCGGCGAGCGAGAGCGCGGTCGCGGTCGAGATGCTTGAAATCGGTGTACGTCGTAGACCCCAGGCAGCGCAGCTTGCCCGAAGCCAGCGCGGGCTTGAGGATGTTCGAAGCATCCATCGAGCTGCCCGTGGTCGCGCCAGCGCCGACGATGGTGTGGATCTCGTCGATGAACAGAATCGCGTTATCGAGCTCCTGCAGGCGCTTCATGACGGCCTTGAGACGCTCCTCGAACTGCCCACGGAATTTCGTGCCGGCGAGGAGAGCGCCCATGTCGAGCGAGTAGATCTGCGCTTGTTCGAGGACCTCCGGAACTTGCCCTTCGTAGACCCGCCGCGCGAGGCCCTCGGCGATCGCCGTCTTGCCGACGCCCGGTTCGCCGACGAACACGGGGTTGTTCTTCCGCCGCCGGCAGAGGACCTGAACGGTGCGATCGAGCTCGTCGTCGCGGCCGATCAATGGGTCGATGCGTCCCTCGGCTGCTTCGGCGATCAGATCGGTAGCGAACGCTTCGAGGGGGTCACGCCCGGCGACCGATTCGCCTTCGTCGTCGTCGAAATCCGTGTCGGTGTAGGCGTCGCTTTCCCCGGGGATGATGTCCGTGCCCGCGCCGTGCGCGATGTAACGCTTGAGGTCGAACGAGGTGACCCCTGCCTCTTGCAGCAGGAAGGCCGCGTACGATTCATCTTCCTTGAGCAGCTGCACGAGCACGTTGCTCCCGTCGATGGTCTTCATTTCGGAAGAGATGGCATGGATCGCGGCTCGCTGAAGGATCCGCTCGACGGCAAGCGTTTGCCGTGGCTCGACCGTGACGCTCTCGGGAACGCGCGACAGACGCTCCTGGATGAACTCTTCGAGCTTTTTCCGCAGACGCCGAAGGTCTGCCCCGCACGCCCGCAGGGCCTTTGAGGCCTTCGGGTCCTCGGTGAGGGCGAGGAGCAGGTGCTCGAGCGTCACGTACTCGTGTCGCATCAACCCCGCACGGTCGAATGCCTTGCGAAGCGTCGCCTGAAGCTCTTTGTCGATGACGGGGCCGGCCATGTCTACGCGTCTTCCTCCTCTTCGGGCTCCATGGTCAGGCGGAGAGGAAATTCCTGCTCTCGCGCCATTCGCTCGACGCGTTGGATTTTAGTTTCCGCGACCTCGCGCGTGAACACCCCGGCCACGCCCACGCCGTTGTGATGGACGTGAAGCATGATGCGGATCGCATCTTGCTCTCCGAGGCGAAATACGGTGTGCAAAACCTGAACGACAAACTCCCTGGTGGTGTAATCATCATTGTGGAGCAGAACCCGGTAAAGCCGTGGGCGTTTGAGCTTTTTTTCCGGTTTGACCTGAGTGATGGTCCCGGCATCGTTCTCGAACCTGTCGGCCATACCCTATTTTAGCGCTTTCTGTGACCCAGCCCAGCCCGGCATAACCCGGGCGTTTGGGCAATCTAAGGCCGGTCCCCGCGATCCGCTAGGGGGTCACTCGAGCACGAGTCGAAGATAGAAAAACTGGTTCTGGGCGTTGCGGATGGTCACCGTGGAGGCGCTGGCTTCTTGAACGACGAAGCTATTGCCGGAGCCTACCGTGGAGAAGCTGCCGTCCTGGTCGAACGAGGTGTAGCCCACCACTAGCGTTGGTACCCGGCCGAGTGGGTGGGCGATTTCATACTTGCTGCACCCTCGGAACTCGAGCCAGTAGCATTCCTCGTCCTCGTCCGCGATCGGGGGAAGGGGGTGGGACTCCCAGACACCGTCGGCGTTTGTCATCTCGCATGGAAGCTCGCTGAGAGCCACCGACCGATCCTCCGCGTCGCCGCACGGGTCCCCACAAGCCGTGCCGACGAGCGCGAAAACGGTGAAGGCACCCGACCAAGCAAACCTAGGCATCCGCATCTCCAGCGGAGGCATAGTACGCGCGTACTGTCGCGACCAGCGATTCGATAGTTTGCTCGGGTGATGTGGCCGCGACGGCGAGGCCCAGACGCTCGGCGGTCCGGGTCGTGATCGGGCCGATCGAAAAGAGATCGAGGGCGTTCAGGTGGCCGACCGCGTCTTCGTCCAGAACGTCGAACAGGTTCTGAACCGTCGACGAAGACGTCAGCAAGACGGCCTCGCTTTCGACGGGATCGACGAGGCTTCGGATGCGTTCGACCTCTTTGGGCTCCGGTGGGAGGTTTCGATATGCCGCGACGATATCGACCTCGGCGCCCGCCTCGCGCAGCGAATCGGGCAAGACCTCTCGCGCGATTTCAGCGCGGGGGAGCAGGATGCGCGTCCGGCCGGCCAGGAGCGGCTGGAGCGCGGCGATCACGCCCTCGGCACGAGCGTCCTCGGGGACTAGGTCTGCGTCGACGCCCCGGGCTCGTAAGGCCGCCTTCGTCTTGGCGCCGATGGCGCACACCTTGGTGCCACCGAGCGCTCTCACATCGAGACCAGCGTGGCTGATCGCCGAGAAGAACGCGTCGACGGTGTTGCTGCTCGTGAACAGGATCCAGTCGTAGCAGTCCAGATGGGTCACTGCGTCGTGGAGCGGCCCCGCGTCAGAGGGTGGCGCGATGCGGATGGTCGGCGCCAGGATCGGCTGTGCACCCTCATCGCGGAGCAGCGCAGCGAGCGATCGCGCTTGGTGCACGGCGCGCGTCACGAGGATGCGTTTTCCAAAGAGGGGCTTGGTGTCGAACCAACGAAGGTTGTCACGCAGCCGGACCACGTCGCCGACGATCGTGAGCGCGGGCAAACCGAGCCCGGCTTCCGATGCGCGCTGATGGATGTCGCCAACGGTCCCGACGACGGTGCGCTGTTGTGGCAGCGACGCCCATTGCACGACCGCCGCCGGCGTGTCGGCAGGGCGGCCGTGCTCTATCAAGAGCTTCATGAGGGAGTCGAGCTTGCGCATCCCCATGAAGATGACCAGCGTCTGCGTGGCGGTGGCGAGCTTGGCCCAGTCGTGTCCGGCGCGGTCCTTTTCCACGGACTCGGTCGCTGTGACGTAGGCGACGCTCGACGCGAGCTCGCGGTGCGTCAGAGCGAGCCCCGCATAGGCGGTGGCGGCAAGGGGCGAGGGCACCCCCGGAACCACTTCGAATGGGATCCCCTCCGACGCCAGCAGCTCGGCTTCTTCGGAGCCGCGGCCGAACAGATAGGGGTCGCCACCCTTGAGCCGTACGACCGTCTTTCCCTCGCGCGCAGCTTGAACGAGCTTGCGGTTGATCTGGGCCTGCCGCTCGCTGACTCGGCCCGCGCGTTTGCCGACGAACACGAGTTCGGCGTCCGGCCTCGCCACGTTGAGTTGATCCGGATGCACGAGCGCGTCGTAGAGCACGACGTCCGCTTCATTCAGCCGCCGAAGCCCTCGCGCGGTGATCAGTTCTGGATCGCCCGGGCCGGCACCCACCAAGTACACTTTGCCGGGCGCGGTCATGCTGCTCAGGTCTTGTTCGAATCGTCGGGTGGAATGATCGGTTCGGTTTCGACCACGCCGCCGCGCCGCTTGCGCTTCTGTACCGCTCGCGCTCGGACTTGGGGCCGAACGCCGCCGGCTTCGTTCGGGATGAAACGAATTTCCGTTTTGACTTCGAACGAAAGAGAAGTGAGCGCGCGATAGAACTCGCCCGCGATGTCGGTTGCCTCGAGGAAGTCGCGCATCTCCTTGGCAACGCCGCGAACCATCGCGTTCTTGGTTTCGTCAATCGAGGCGAAGACGTAGCCGATCAGCTCTTTGGGGAGCTTGCCGTCCTGGGTGACGCCGCGAAGTGCGCTGTCAGCGCTTCGAAGTGTCCCGACGCCAGCTTCGATGCCCTTCTCGACGGCTTTTCGGAGCGTGTCGCGAAGGACACCCTCGGACCAGCGGCGCTCTCGCTCTCCCTGTTCGGGGTCGTCAGAAGCCTTTTCTTCGAATTCCTCGGGCATCATCGTTTCGTTATCCTTCGACCCTTCTGGGGTCAAGCCCCTGAAGCATACCTCATGCCCGCTCGGAGTGCAGTTTCGCGGAATCAATCCGCAGCGGCGTTGCGGTTGTACGCAAAGGCTCGTTGCTGACGAGTCTTGCTTTCAAAAAAATGACCGGCTATACGAATGCAAATGGGTGAACGGGCGAGCACGGTCGAAGAGCTTTGGGAGCAAGCTGAACAAGCGCTCGAAGCATCGTCGAAGCGCGCACAGGCGCTGTTGGCTGAGTTGGTGTCTGTAGCGGAGGCCGGGAGCGACGCTTCACTTTTCGCTCACCGTCACCTCGCCGAGCTTCATCTCGAGGACAACCCCTGGAAGGCGGCGCTGCACCTGCGGCGGGTACTCGCGTACTGCGCCGAAGACGACATCCTTCACGCGCTCACGGGCCTCTGCCACGCGCTTCTCGGGAACTATCGCGTCGCGGTGCGGTCTTATCGCGAGGCATCGAACCTCGCGCCGCAGACCCCTTGGTATCATCACAACCTCGGCCATCTGATGGACGTTGCGCTCGACGATCCGATCGGCGCAGAGCGCCACCTTCGCCGCGCGTATGATCTCGAGCCGGAGCACGACGAGATCATCGGCTCGCTTGCTCATTGCGTTGCGCGTCTCGGCGACCTCGATGAGGCGCAGAAGCTCGCTCGGCTCGCGCAGGACAAGGGCCCGTGCAATCCGGACCACCGCGCACTACTCGAATGGATCGAGGGCGGCGCGACCGATACACCTGCGGCGACGGCCACCGTCCGTCGTCCACCGAACGATCAAGTTGCCGAGACGGTGCAACGCAAGATGGGCGAAGCAGGCTTCTCCCGCGGCGAGATCGAACGGGCCACTCAATTGTGGTCGGACATGCAGGCGCGCTGCGAGCTTCGAGTGACTAAGCCTGAGGTCTTGGCGGCCGCGCTCGAATATGCGATTGCGGTTGTCGAGCAGCGTCCAGGGTGCACGCAGGCCGAGGTCGCTCGGCGGTACGGTGTTGCGCCCACGTCGGTATCGGCGCGCTTTGCGCAAATCCGCAACGCGCTCGCCTTGCGTCCCGGCGACCCGCGGTATGCCGCGTCACGCTGAAAACTGGCCACCGCACCGTCAATCGCATATCCGAGAATCATGCGCGCCCTTCCAAGCGCCACGACTGTCTGTCGCGTTCTGATCGGTCTCGACCGAGCAGACGCGACCGGCACTTTGCACGTCCGCGGCGAGGGACGCACCGCGACGATTTCACTCGAGTCGAGTCAGGTGGTGGGCGCCAATGTCGATCGACGGGTGGCTACCTCGCACCGCCAAGTGTTCGAAAACGTCTTACAGATGTGTGAATGGGAAGGCCTTGCGCTGCGCCTCGCACAGTCACCGGCCGTGGCAACCTGGTGGAAGCTGCGCGATCCGATCCGGGCAAGGACCCTAGCACTTCAGATCATGCGCGCCGCGGTGAAGGGTATCGACGCCGCCAGCGTGCGGGCGGAGCTCGGAGACGCTGTCTATCACCTCACCGAAGCCGGCGAAGCCTTCTTCCTCGGAGCGGAGCTTCGTCCCGAGGAAACGGCCGTTCTGTTCTGGTTGCGCCGAGGGGTCCCGGCCGAGGAGGTTTCGACGCTGCCGGGTTGCGGCTTGGCGGGGTACCGCTTTGTCTGGATGCTCAAGTTGCTGCGCGCCGCCGCACCGAAAGCGGGCGGCTCCTATCCTTTGTTGCTCCGAAAGCGCAGGGAGGTGCGCAGGCGGGCCTCCGCACACGCGCTGCTCGACCTTCCAGAAGGCGCAGGAGGACGGGAGGCGCGGCTCGCGCTTCGCAAGCTCGTTCGAGACCTGCACCCCGACCGCTTCGGGGATGGCGCGCTGCCGGCCCTGCGCCGCGCGTCCGGTGAGATCGTGACCGCCCTCGTCAACGCTGAGGCGCGCATCGCGTCGGGGCACACAGAGTGAATTCTCGCGGAAGGAATCACTCGATGCGCTGATGAATTCGCAACGCGTCGGCTGGCTTCAAACCATCGGCTTCTAGGGTTGCCCGCCGCTCAAAGGTCGATCGGACGCCGTCTCCGTCGAGATCGCCCTCGGCGCGAAACGAGACCGAAGCCAAATCGTCACCACTGGCCAAATCACAACCATCCCCGCTGGGCGTGTAGCTGTAGCTGTAGCGAACCGGCCGGTCCGGTTGAAAGTCGAGCGCTTCCCACGACGCGTGACCGGCGTGGTCCGGCGCAAAGAAATCGATCTCCACCAAGTCGACCGTCGGCGCTGCGGGCGTCGGGCCAGCGCTCGGCGGCAGGCAGTGACGATTCCCT
Source organism: Myxococcales bacterium (assembly GCA_020351445.1). Classification (GTDB taxonomy): domain Bacteria; phylum Myxococcota_A; class Polyangia; order Polyangiales; family Houyiibacteriaceae; genus SG8-38. Next base: position 987,247 of record CP070713.1, on the reverse strand, counting down.
CCGCCCCACGAGGTGGCGTAATACGCCGCGGCGCGATCGCTCATCTCTTGCAGAAGCTCGGAGGCTTCGCTGATCTTGTTGGTGCGAACCCGAGCCACGAACGTCGGTACGAACACCGCCAGCAGGATGCCGATGAGGCACAGAAGGAGCGCGACTTCGATCAGGCTCAATCTCGGACGACCGCGGGGCAAGGTCGCGGGACTGTGAGAGGCCCCAACCGGTTTGGCAAGAGCCTAGCTGGCGTCTTCGAGGCCCACGGTGTGTTCGAGCGGGTCGGCCACGAAGAAATAGAGCGTCGAGGGCAAGTAGGGGAATTCCTGCAGCCGACGCTGCTCGAACTCCTCGTTCACGCTTCGAAAGGCTTCCGCATATGCGTCGTCCCGGAGCTCGGAGAGACGCTGCTCGATTTGCGCCTTCACGCCCGGATCACGGATGACCGCATACATTTCTTCGAGGTGCCGGAGCTCGCGATCCGTCTCGCCGAGCTTCCGGAGCGAGGTCGCGTTCGTCAGGACGAGCCAAGCAGGGCCCGTTCCTAGGCGCGCGGCCGCCATCATGTAGTCGTTGCCCTCCGCCTGGAGACGCTCGCGGTTCGGGTCATCTTTGGGAAGGTGTGGCAGGAGCTCATAGGTGATCGTTGCTCCGGCATCCCAGGCTAGCTCCCCATCGCTAGGGAAGCGCTCGACGCCACGGCGCAACACGTCGATCGAGCGTTCGATGTACTCACGCGGGCTACCGGTCGGCGTATAGACGCCTGCTACGCCGACCCAGCGGTACACGCGGCGGAAATCCGGGTCGAGCGCCAACATCGAGTCGCCGTAGTTGAAGACATGCTTCACCGCGCCGCGGTTTTCGAACTCGTCCCCAAAGTAGATCAGAGCGCGAAGCCAGATCAGGTCCGCGAGAGCTCGCCGGTGGCCTAAGCTCATCACCTGCAACCACTGGGGGGGAGGAAGGTAGTAGATATCCTCGTAGGTCTGTGTCTCGAGATAGTGGTCCATCGCTCTCCCGCGAAGCGACCTAGCCCCTTCGAGCACGCCCAACAGCGCCAGGGCCGCAACCAACCGAGCCCAAACCCTCATGCCGCCATTATATCGAATAGGGGCGTAGGCCCCCCTTAAATGGAAAAGGCCGCGACGATGGTCGCGACCTTTCCAGTCGTTCGACTCGGATCGATTACTCGAGCGGGTCGACGGTGTAGATGCCCGGTGCGCGGTAGAGCGCATTGTCCGGGTTCGAGCCAGCCGCGAGGTTGAACGTCGACTCCGTGTTGTCACCGTCCAGGTCACCGTTGGCCGTGAAGGTGTACACGAGGCTGCTGCTGGCCGGCTTGCCGCAGCCCGAAACGGTGCCTGTGGTATCCGCGGTGATGTGGTACTCGAAGTACAGCGGATCCGCCGGAGCGAAGTTGAGCGCGGCGTAGGATGCGGCCTGGGAGGCCCAGTTGACGACGTACTTCTCGT
>CP070713.1:982785-985684 GCA_020351445.1 Myxococcales bacterium | reverse complement strand
TGGACGAACGCGACGCCCATGCGCGAAAGGTGATGCACGTCTTCGCCGTATGTTTCCTGAGAGCGGCCCCAACTCGGATGGCGCAAAATGTTGATCGTGGGCGCAAGCAGGACATTGCCGCCGGCGGCCCTGAGCTCGCGTCCCATCGCCGCGCCGACGCGCCGCTCAATCTCCGGCTCCCAGGTGGCCCCTCGGGCCATACCGACCGGAAATGTGGTTGCGCCCTCCACTGGGCCGACCCCTCGTGGACCGTCCGCCATCACGAAGGGGGGAACACGCAGGCGCTCTACGCCCGGCGCGCTCCACATCACCTCGCCCTCGGAAGGGAATACGGCGCCATCGCCCGCCATCTGCGCGACTTTTTCTTCAAGCGTCATCTGCGAGACGAGCTCGTCGACGCGGCTCTCGCTGCTGCTGCCGCTGCATGCGGCCGCAAGCACAATCAGGATTAGACCAAGCTTTTCAAGTTTCACGGGACCGGAAGATAGCCGATCTCAGCCGACTTCCAAGACGACCTTGCCCCGGGCACGCTTGGTTTCCACGTACCGGTGGGCTTCGGCGGCATCATCGAGCGAAAAGGAGCGGTCGACCACGACCCGAAGCCTGCCGGCATCGATATGCTGCCGCATCCAGTCGAGCTGTTCCCTGCGCGACTTCACGATCACCAACTTGGCCCGTTGCCGGCGCACGAACGTCCGAGCGACGTCTTTGAAGATGCGCGCGCTTGGAATCGTGTGCACGTACGTGCCGCCCGGGGTGAGCAGATGCTTGAGCTTGTCGAAGTGGTAGTTGCCAAACACGTCGAAAATCGCATCGAAGCGTTCGTCGACATCGACCAGATCGGTCTTCGTGTAGTCGATGACCCGATCGGCACCGAGCTCGGTGACGAGGCCCACGTTCCGGTGGCTGCAAACCGCGGTGACCTGGGCGCCCAGGATCTTGGCGATCTGCACGGCAAAGACGCCAACTCCACCCGAGGCGCCGTTGATCAAAACATGGTCGCCCGGCCGAACCCGAGCGTCGTCGCGGAGCGCCTGCAACGCGGTCTGGGAGGCGAGTGGCACAGCAGCGGCCACGCGTAACTCGATCGAAGACGGCGCCTTGGCGAGTTGTTGGCAATCGACGGTGGCATATTCCGCGTAGCCCCGACCCGCGAAGTCGTTGATCATCCCGTAGACGAGATCGCCTTGTGCGAGATCGGTGCCGAGTCCGGCCTCCACGACCTCGCCTGCGATGTCGTGTCCGACGATGAGCGGAAACTTCTTCCCCGTTGCCACCTGGAACTTGCCCTTGCGAACGATCACGTCCTTTGGGTTCACGCCGATGAAGCGCGTGCGGACGAGCACCTGCCCCCGTGTTGGAACCGGGCGTGGAACCGTCGTCGGACGGAGCACCTCGGGGCCGCCGTATCGGTCGATGACGACCGCCCTCATCTTCGCTCGAGGATGAACGTGCTTTCCGTACTGGGGTAGTGCCGTCATTGGTTTGCGTATCGATAGAGACTGAGCCCGGAGAGGATCTTGGGCTGAAAGAAGGTGCTCTTTTCCGGCATCACGATCTCCGGGTCCTCGAGGCCCGCGTCCGCCACCGACATGAGCTCATCGAGGCTCACCGGATGCAGTGCGACCGCGATGTCGTAGTCGCCGCGGTCGACGGCTGCTTTCATCTCGTCGAGCGCCGACTCCGAGTAGTAGTCGAAGTGATTCGGGTCGACGATCATGTCGTGCGTCAATCCGAGCTTGGGGTACAGCTCGCGTTCGAGGATCGCGCAATCGAGGCGGCCGACGACGTCGTCGGGTACGTGCTGCGCATCGAGCTCGAAGCAACCATCCTTGGTGTAGATGCAGAAGCTGTGCTTTGCAGGCGTGCGGAAAGAGTCGACTGGTCTCAGGGGCAGGTCTCCCGCAATCTCGGCGAAAGGGCGAACCCCGTTGATCACACGATTGTACGCCTGGATGACCGCTTCCTCGGTCACGTAGCAAAGGAAGTGGGTTTGCTCGTTGAGAAGGCTCGCATGGTACCGGTGGTGCCCGTCGGCGATGTACAGCGGCTCGGTGTCGAGCGCGGTCTGAATCGCGCGACCCGTTTCGCTTTGCTCCGGCACACGCCAGACTTTGTTCCGAATGCCTTCGAGCTCGCTGAAACCACCAAACGCGCTGGTGAAGTCGTACACCGGATCGGCTTCTTGCTTCGCCTTCTCCAGAGCGGTAGCGATCGGAGCTCTCGTCAGAACGAAAACCGGCCCGATATGAAGGCCGGTCGCGCGGCGCATGGCGATCCGCCCCTTGACCTTGGCGTCGAAGGTCTTTTCATGCCGGATGATCTGCTTCGCTTCGTAGGGCGACACCTCCGCCGCGACGAACACGCCCGTCCGCCGGCCTTCGGGCCAGGTCTGCTCGTACACGTAGTACGCAGGCTCGTCGTCTTCGATCAGGGAGCCGTTCGAGACTAAGCGCTCCGTCGCCGCTGCAGGTTGGTCCCCCAAGATGATGTGAAACAGCGAGTCGGGGTCCTCTTTGAGCAGCTTCTCGAGCGGGGTCCCTGGTTTGATCACGTCGTAGGGCGGGGACGCGATTCGGGACACGCGAGCCGGGTCCGGGCGCAAGCCGGTGAGTCCGATCGTGGCGACCATGTGAGCTCCTTAGGGACTTGCGGATCGCATATTGCCCTTGGAAGTCAAGGTCCCCGAACGCTACTCTAGCTTGAGCGTTCCGTGGTCGCCGTCGAGCGTGACCAAGTCGCCTGTTTGAAAACGCGAGGTCGCCACCCGCAGGTTCACGACCGCCGGAAGGCCGTATTCGCGCGCCACGACCGCACCGTGCGAAACCGCACTGCCGACGTCGGTTGCGAGCCCAGCGATCAAGCTGAAGTACGGCGTCCATCCGACGTCGGTGATGGG
>CP070713.1:980147-982685 GCA_020351445.1 Myxococcales bacterium | reverse complement strand
GGGAGTACAAAGCGTGGGAGCTGCAGACCTTAGGTGATCTGGGGTACGACGTGGTGACCTGCGGGGACGGGTTCGTCGCAGGAGCCGAGCAGTGCGACGATGGCAACGCGAACGACCTCGACGGATGTAACGCGTCATGCGAGGTCGAGGATGTTATCCTTCCTGACGCGGGCGTCCCCGATCCTCCCGATGCAAGCGTGCCCGACGCAAGCGTGCCCGACGCGAGCATTCCCGACGCAAGCAACCCCGATGCTGGCGAGCCTGACGCGATGGCCGATGCGGGGTTCGGCGAGCACACGCCGTCGGGTTCCGCGGACTCGCCCGGAAATCCGTCACCTACCGCCACGCCCGACACATTCCCCTCGGACGACGAGCTCCCAACAGCAGCGTCTTCGCAGTCACCTGCCGGCTGCAGCGTGAGCGGCACACGCACCGACACGATGTGGCCGATCCTGCTCGCGCTGCTCCTCATAGCGCGCCGCCGCTTCGTGAGTTAGCGGCCCCTTGCCTCAGGGTAGCGTGGCGACGACGCCCCTTTGGCAGCGATACTTCTGCTTCAGTTGTCGACGCTCCCGTGAGGCGGAGTCTCGGTAACCGCTCCATGCCTGTCGGCGCTGCGTGCGAGCTTGCTCAAGGCTCTGCTCGTACTCCTTCCACAAGCTTCTCCGCGCGAGCAGCTAGTCTGCTGCGCAAGGGCATCGAGGCGGGCGAAGTCGTCTTCATCGACGCGAAAGGACACGATGCGGGACTTGGACCTCCTTGCCACGACTGGGTCGCTGGATTCGGTCGTCACTCGGTGCGCCTCCATTGTGCGAGGAGCTCCAAGACGACGCGCGCCAGCTCACGCGATTCGGCGTGCTTGGAGCTCGAAAGAACCGTGCGCGCTAAGTCCAGTGGGTCAGGACCCGGTTTCCTGTGATTCCCCGTTCGTGCGCGCGAGGATCGTGGCCTCGAGTTGTTTCAGTCTCTTCATCGCTCTTTTTTTGGTATTGGGCGCCCAATCGCGCTTCCACAACCTCGGCAGCCTATCGTCTCTCTCTCCTTGATGAAACCCTTTGGAGTATCTAGATCCGGCGGTGCGCTCGTGCAGCCGCATCCGAGGGCGTCTTTCTTCCTTTCACGCGCCGACGGTCGCGGTCGAGATCGTGGTGTGGTGGAAGCCGAGGCGAGGATCGCTGAGGAGCCCGACGTGCTCGGGGAAGAAGCCGCGGATGGAGGGGAAGCGAATTCGCTTGTGCACCTTCATCTCCGGGTGGCGATAGACGATGACCTCGTTGAGGCCGCGGTGGGCAGAAAGGATGAAGCGCCCGTCGGGGCTCACCTGCAGGCCGAGGCTGCCGTCGAGGAGGCTGAAGCGGGTGGCGCGCAGCGCCTTCAGGAGCAGATGCGAGTTGCCGAGCACGTTGGCGCGGCTGAAGGCTTCTACGAGATTCGACACGCCGCTGCGCAGATGGGGGAGCGAGCGGAGGAAGCCCGGGCGCTCGTCGATGAACTGCACGCGCTTGAAGGTCTCGAGATCGACCCGCACGAGCGTGCCGCCGGCGCACGCATTGTAGAAGACATCATCGGACGTGACCGCCACGTCGGAGGTGAACGCTGCGGGCAGCTCCTTGGCGATGGAAGCATGGCGCGTGACGGTGGCCGTTTCAGCGTCGACCTCGAAGACGTAGTTCTTGAAGTGGGCGAGCGTGTACTCGCCGAACTCGCGGCCCTGTGGGGCGACTTGCTGACTGGGGCCGTAGAAGAAGTCCTTGGTGGGGTGCGCCGCGATATGCCAGCAGGTGGCCGGGAGCTCCACCACGCGAGCCTCGTTCGTGGTGAGGTCGAAGACGCCGAGCTCACGCGCGTAGCCCTTGTGGTCGTGGTCCATGGAACCGTACCCGATGTAGCGTCCCGAGGGCGAGAGCTTGAGCGCGTGAGGGAGCTTCACGAGGTGCTCGCCGAGGCGGACCGGGTGCTCGAGGTCGTCCATGTCGAAGCGCCAGAACGAGTCTCCAAGCACTGTGATGAAGCTCTTCTCGGACAGCCACACCACGTGGGTTTGGCTGGAGTAGAGGACGTCGGGCGCACAGAAGCGCAGCGTGGAGAGGCGGCGCACCTCGCGCAGAGTGCGCGGATCGTAGAAGAGAAGTGTCTGCGAGAGGTTGCCGAGGAACGCCAGCGTCCCCGTAGGGTTCACCTGCGTGGCGTGACCGCCAGCCAGCCCTTCGAAGAAGTGGACCTCCTTCTCCCAGCGGTCGGCGTCGGGGTCACAGCGAAGGCGGGCGACGCCGCAGAGGCCCTCGAACCCGTTGAGGCAGTTGCCATCGAGCGTAATGAAGAAGTCGAAGGCGGCCATGTCGTTCCTCTCAATGGTGCATTCCAAAATGGTCGTTATCGCCTGTGCTTCAGCGGAGCGAATCGGGATCGGCAAGCAGGCTGTTAATCTCCTGACAAAGCCTGGCGGCTTGGATGCCGTCGATGACGCGGTGGTCGAAGGTGGCGCAGATCTTCAGGGTGCGCCGAACCTCGAGCTGACCGTCCTCTGTCACCCAGGGC
>CP070713.1:973455-980047 GCA_020351445.1 Myxococcales bacterium | reverse complement strand
GGCGGCTCGAGGAGCAGCGCCGTCAGGCAACGGAAAAGCGGCAGCAACAGATCCGGGCGAGCCACCAGGACGGCGATCAGGGCGGCGCCCAGCAGCAACCAGGCCTCAGCAGACAGGCGCGCCGGGCAGCAGCAAGACGCGGCCGGCGAGCCGGTGGCGCCGGTGCCGGGACGCCGCCTCGGCAGCAACCCGCGGCGGCGCAGCAGGCAACGATCAAGCGCGATCGCCCCAAGCTCGGGCGCAACGACCCCTGCTACTGCGGCAGTGGCAAGAAGTATAAGAATTGCCACTATCGCGAAGACCAGGCTGCAGCCTCGCCGCAATAACCGCCATCTGGTAATAGGCACGCCATGAGCGGACGCGTGAAGGGGTTTCGCTTCGCCGGCGTGCACGGCGGAGTCAAAGTGGATGGCGCGTTGGACTTGGGATTGGTGGTCGCGGACGAGCCCGCAGTGGCTTCGGGGCTGTTCACGAAGAACCGCGTCCGGGCCGCGCCGGTCGTCATCAGCGAGCGCCGCCTGAAGAAAGGCATTTGTCAGGCGATCCTGGTCAACAGCGGTAATGCCAACGCGTGCACTGGCAAGCAAGGTCGTCAAACCGCATTGGCGCTGAGCCGCGGCGCCGCCGTGTGCCTCCGTGTTCCGACCTCGCTGGTCGTCCCGGCCTCGACGGGCGTCATCGGCGAGCAGCTCCCCCGTGAAGGCATCGAGGCCGCGATTCCGGAGCTCGTTTCGGATCTATCCGAGGCTGGCGCGGCCCGCTTCGCCCGAGCGATCCTGACCACCGATCGCGGTCCGAAGGTTGCGCAGGCAGAGCTGAGGGTTGGACGAACGACCTGCCAGGTGCTCGGCATCGCAAAAGGCGCCGGCATGATTCACCCGAACATGGCGACGACACTCGCCTTCGTGACCACCGACGCGCGACTGCGGCGGGCAACGCTCTCGAGGGTCCTGCGCCGGGCAACCGAGGGCACCTTCAATCGCACGACGGTCGACGGAGACACCAGCACCAACGACTCGATTTACGCGCTCGCGTCGGGTGTGGCCACGAATCGAGCGATCGAAGAAAAGAGCCCGGCAGGGCGTCGGTTCGTCGGCGCGCTCACCGAGGTGCTCGAGACGCTTGCCACGAAGATCGTCGCCGACGGAGAGGGCGCGCAACACTTGGTCCGGATCGAGGTTCGAGGCGCCCGGACCGACGCGGATGCGGTGCAGATCGCCCGCACGATAGCGGGCTCCCTACTGGTCAAGACCGCGCTTCACGGCTGCGACCCGAACTGGGGCCGCATCCTTGCGGCCGCTGGCCGTTCGGGGGCACGTTTCAATCCTGATCACGTCTCGATGAGGATCGGCGATGTTCCGATTTACCGGCGAGGAACTCCGATCATGACCCCAAAAACCGAGGCCAGAGCCGCAGCGACGATGAAGCGCCCCGAATACGGGATCTCGGTCATGGTCGGACGCGGGCGAGGCCTTGGCCATTACTGGACCTGCGACCTAGGTCACGAGTACGTTCGGATCAACGCCGATTACCGGACGTGACTCAAAAAGATGCTGCGTAAATCGATTTTCCTTTGCGCCATGCTGCTCGCGGTTCACGCGACGGCCGGCGCCGACACAGACAACCCACCCGCCGCGGGTGAGCCAGCCGCCAAGCCTGCGAAGCCCGAACGCTTGTGCATCAAGAGCACGCAGCTGGAGGGCGTCGCGAGCCAGTTGGCCCACCTTCAGCACATCCCACCGTCCCCGGAGCTCATTCGTACGGCGCGTGAGGCTGGGGTCGATGCAAACCCGGTCTATGCGAAGTTCGGCGTCACCGGGGAGTTCGACAGTTTCAAGACTTGGCTCGAGGACCTGAACGAGACCGCCGATGCGCCACTGATCTGCGGGCGCGCCCGCTCCGGACAACGCATCGTGTTGGTCGCAGCCGTTCGTGCGGGCGCGCTCAAGCTCGTCGGCAAGAATCGACTTCACGCAGAGGTCATCGAAGATTTCCGCGATCCATACTTGGTGGTGCGAGACTCCAAAGGTTCTTCGCGACGCATTGCGGTCGACGGAGGAGCCTACGGAGCGACGATCTCGCTCCCGCTGGAGTGGGACCGTCCCCTCTTCGTGCAGCTGGTTGCGACGGGGCCGAGTGGGCCGCGTCCGGTCGCGGAGCGCTGGGTGGGCAAGATCCCGGAAGGCGAGAGCACCCCGCGCGGCTCGCGGTCACCGGAGGCGTGGCTCATGCAGCTCCGACGGGCGGCTGGCGCGCGCTCGCTGCGCTCGAATCGCTTGCTGACGCAAGAGGCCACGAGCCATGCACGAATGGTCTGCGAGTCCGGTAAGCTCGGCCACGAGCTCGATCCGTATGGTGACCCCGAAGCCCGGTTGCTCAAGCGAGGCATCGAAGCGCGCGTCGTCGGCGAGGCCGTGGCGCGCGCCGCCACCATGCGCGAAGCGCTCCATGTGATCGAGGACAGCCCGAGCCATCGAATGACGGTGACCGACCCGCGATTCACGGACGCCGGCTACGGCAAGGCCCAGGACGAAAGGGGACGGACCTGTGCGGTCGTCCTACTGGCCTCGTGGCCGCGCAAAGTGCCCTGAGCTCAGGACGCGACGGAAACGCGCGGTTTGATTCGGTTGGAGGTCGCTTGGTACACGACCACCAGGACCTGCGCGAGCGCCATGCCCGCGATGATTGCGCCTACCACGCCGGCGACAATGGTGGCGATCGTTTGCCCCTCGATGCGCACGTGCGAGGCCTGAGCCGGCCAGACCTCGCTCGCGACGAGGACCCCGATGTGCACGGCATACAGGACGAGCAGCGCGACGGCCCACACATGGGAGCCACCACGGGTGCTGTTGTCCATGAAGGCCATCAGCGAGAGCAGGGCGAGCAGCCCAAATACCATGTGCGTGCTAGCGGGCGCCCAAGATTGCCAGTCTCCTTCGAGCATGACGAGGCTCTCGTGGCCCCCCGAGACGAAAAACCAGGCGCCTAGCGCCAGCACGCCCAATGTCACCGACACCCGAGCAAGCCGCGCGCCTCGGTAGTACGCACGGAAAAGCAGACTCCCGCTGAGGAGGATCGTCGCTCCCGCGAGGATGATGCCACCGCGCGCGATGTCTTGGAGCGCTTGCTGCCAGAGCGCAACGCCGGTTGCGCCGCAGCCCATCAAGAGCAGCGCGACGGCTCGGCTGCGGTACGACATCGGCGTGAGCGCCAAGGTAGCCATCGTGACCAGCAGCGCCAGCGAGACAAATGTCAACGGATGTATGCCGCCGGTGAGCAATACCCCGAGCGCACCCACGGCGCTCAGGGCGACGGTCGCACGGCGCAGGGCTTTGTCGCCCGGGCTCGACGGACGCATTGGTTCCCGCAGCAAGTCCGAGGCCAGGATCGGTGGCCCTGGCGGAATCGGCACGTTCGGTAAGCTCGTGTCGCGATCCGGAGCGGAGGCCCGAGGCGTTTCCGGTTCGGGCCTGACAGGCGCGGGGTCTTCCTTGCGCTCGCTTGCCGTGCCGTCTTTCTTACGGTGAAGGGGCAAGACCGGCGCCGGCTCGCTCTTTGGCTCGCGCTCGCGAATCGTCGTGCGGCTGAGGCCGGTGTCCGGGGGCTCCGCTGGTTCAGGGTCGGAAAGGGCAACGACCGCGACCGCTCGCGCCGGCGACGTCGGTGCAGTGGGTGCCGGGAATCCGCCGCTCATGCGATCGGGCATGTGTTGCACACCGCCTGGCTTCGACTCTCGCGCGATTGGGACCACGGGCTTGCCGCCGGGAACCGGCTCGCCACATACGCCGCAGAACGCGTCCGTCCTCAGCACACTACCGTTGCAGCTCTTGCACTTTGGCATCGGGTCCGGCCTGTCCGGTTGCTGAGATCATACGCGGGAGGGCGCACGCACTTCAACCGGCGCAGTAGGGAGATGTGTGCTCATCGGGCCCGCCGCGCTGCTGTTGCGGCGACCGCGACAATCCGGTGCGGGTCTATGACAGAAATGTCCTACCGATAGCTCGGTCGGCGAAGAAAACCCTGCTTTTTCGGGCGCTGACAAGTTGGCACTGCGATTGCAGTGTACCGGGTTGCTTGCTTAAGACCCACGCCGCGCACTTTCCAGCTTGCCCGGCATCCGCGCGGCGATGGGTCATCCTTCTTGGCTTACTTGCCCTAGCTTTTTCACTGTAGCATCGATTCTTTCGTTTGAAATGGGTCACCGATTGGTGGCCCATTTTGCTTTTGGGCTCCGAAATCACTACAAAAAAGAACGGCCCACCGGGAGGAGCAGGCCGTTCATGCGGTTTTTCGAAGGAGAGTTAGGACAAGTTTCTAGAGAGGCCGCTATCCGACCTCCCGGAGGGCGTCTTTGGTCCAAAGCTTTTGTTTCTTGAGTTGCTGGAGCTCCAGCTCCTCGCTCGGCGTGAGACTCAACCGGCTATCGAGAGCGGCAACGCGCTCCGCGAGCTGAGCATGCTTCTTTTCGAGACGCGACTTCTGTCGCTCAGGCGGGATGATTCGAGCGTGGTGCTTGGACATGTCACCTCCAAGGTGCTGACGGGTTTCGCAAGCTAACCAAGCCAAATCCGGGCACGGGAGAGCGCCCGTCTCTATATCCTACGGATCCGAGCAGTAATGATCAATCCCACGTTGGGGGGGTTTGTGGTTGCCTTGTGCACCGTTCGGCAGGATGAATACTAAGCCTCCGGGAGCGTTCAACACGTTGATGGCCTTGAGAGTTGGGGTGATAGGTCTGGGATTCGCGCTACTTGCGTTCGGCGGAAGCGTTGCGGCCCAGGAAGGCAAGCCCCTCGACGCGGCCGTCGTCGTCGGCCTCGTTCAGTCGTTCTACGACCAAACCAAGACCTTGCAGGCTGAGTTTCAGCAAACTCGCTACACTCGCCTCTACGATCGTTACGATCGCGCGAACGGGAAGGTCGTTTTCAAGAAACCCGGGATGATGCGCTGGGACTATGCGCAGCCAAACGGGCAGGTTTTCGTCAGCAACGGAAAGAAGCTGCTCATCTACCAGCCGCCCGAGGAGGGTGAAAAGGGCGGCCAGCTCATCGAGCGCGCGCTCGACCAGGACCAACTCCCGTCGGCGTTTTCGTTCCTCATCGGCGGCGGCAATCTCGAGAAAGACTTTGAAGTCCGCCTCCTCGAGCACGACAACGCGAAGTTCAAAGACGGTTATGTGCTGCAGCTCATTCCGCGAAGGCGGACACCCAACTATGAGCAGCTCGTCTTCTATGTGCGAACGCTGACCAACGAAGGAAAGCGCGCGGGGGTCGTACAGCGCGTTCTGATCATCGACTCGGCTGGTAATCGTAACCGTTTCGACTTTTCAAAGATCAAGTTCAACCGCGATGTGCCCGACAAGCGCTTCAGCTACCGTCCACCGAAGGGTACTCAGAGGGTCACGCCCTGAGCGTTTGCCGCGTTTCGCGAGTGGTTTGAAGTTGGCGGATCGCTCGGCTGAGGGCGACGCGATCATTCGGGGGCACGAGGAGGGTGCGTCCATCGCCCTGCAAGTGGTTCGCGATTGCGCCCGCCTCGGTCGCGATGATCGGGATGCCGCGTGCTTTGGCTTCGAAGAGCACGGTGGGTAGCCCGTCTTGGGGTCTCGAGGGCACCACGATGGCGTCGCATGCTTGGAGCAGTGCCTCTTTTCGTTTGCCGGCTACCCACCCCTCGAAGGTTGCGCGAATGCCCAGCTGATGCGCGAGAGTACCCAGCCTGCTGCGCTCTGGCCCGTCGCCGGCGATTCGGATGCTGACCGGCTCGGGGAGGGTGGCGAGCGCGCGAAGGAGGTTGTCGATGCCTTTGACCGGCACGAGGCGACCAAGAAAGAGCAGCGTGAAGCCGTCGATGCCGAGCCGGCGACGCAGCTCCGAACGGGTCTCGGATGGCGTTTGCGGTGGCTCGATGGGCATGGGACCGACGTGGGAGCTGGTGATCGAGGGATCGAGGCCCGCGGTTTCGTGGAACCGATCGCGGAGCGGGGCGCTCAGAAACCACATCGAAGTGGCTCCCGAAACAATCCGGCGCGCCACGGCTCCGCCTCCGGGCATCTTCGAAAGCCAGCGGACATCGGTCGCATGGCAGATGCAAAGATGCGGGCGGCCTCCGGCCGTGCCCGAGGCGACCCACCCGCTCGGAATGCACCAAGAGCTGACCAATGCATCACAGTCCCCAAGCTCTCGCTCCGAGGCGAGGTAGAGGGCAGCCGCAAAGCTCGCGGCACCTGCCCACCTCAGTGGCTGCAAGCGTAAGTTATCCGGCGCGCCGCTCCCATAGAATGTCTGCTGCAAGGCGTGCGGCCTAGCGTATGACACCCAGCTCACTTCGATTCCGGGCCACCGAGCAACGGGGCGCTGACGCCGCGGCTCCGGAGCCAACACCCGGACCGTATGGCCGTGCCCGACCAGCCCACGCGCGAAGGTCAGGAGGAAGGAGCCGCTGCAGTCGCCCTCGAAGCGCGGGAAGCCGGTAGTGAGAAGGCCAACCTTCATTGCAAACGTGCCTCACTCCACGGTGACGGTCTTGGCGAGATTACGGGGCTGGTCGACATCGGTGCCTTTGTGGTCTGCGACGCAGTACGCGTAGAGCT
>CP070713.1:965186-973355 GCA_020351445.1 Myxococcales bacterium | reverse complement strand
TCGAGAACGCCGGCATTGCTCCCGTGCTGGAGGAGATCATGAGCGTGGAGACGATGGGCAAGTTCAAGCCGGCTCGGGAGGTCTACGAAATGGGGGCTGCAACGCTCGGAATCACCACGAACGAGATGCGCATGGTGGCCGCACACGACTGGGATATCGCAGGGGCGATGGCAGCCGGTTGCGCAGGTGCATATCTCCTTCGACCCGGAATGGTACCCAATCCCCTGTTCCCCACGCCGGACATCATGGAGTCCGACTTCGACCGTCTCACCGACCGAATCCTCGAGACCAGAACCTCCCGGCACGCTCGGATACCGAGGTGATCCGGATGGCCATGGAGCTACTCGAAGGTCCGACAAACCCGTTGAGCGAACTGGCGCGAAAGAGATCCCGATGGCGAAGTAATGCGATATAAAGTCAGCCTCGTTGGCTTCTTCGATGATCGACACCGGACAAAGCTTTCCGTTGGGTGCGACGCCTCGCCCGGAGGGCGTGAACTTCAGCGTCTATTCGAAGCATTGCGACGCGCTCGAGCTGCTCCTGTTCGACGGTCCTGAAGACCGACGGCCGTCGCGGGTGATCCGGCTCGACCCATCGCGAAACCATCGAACGTTTCACTACTGGCATGCCTTCGTGCGAGGCATCGGACCAGGCCAGGTGTATGCCTATCGGGCCGAGGGACGGCACGCACCGGAGGAAGGCCTCCGCTACGACCGTGAAAAAGTGCTGCTCGACCCCTACGGTCGAGGCGTCGCAGTGCCGCGAGGCTACGACCGTGAAGCGGCTCGCCGGCCAGGTGATACGGCGGCGACGGCGATGAAGAGTGTCGTGGCCGACCTCGGCGCATACGACTGGGAGGGCGACATCTCCCCGGGTCACGCTTTCTCCAAGACAGTCATTTACGAAATGCACGTGCGCGGGTTCACCCGGCATCCGAGCTCGGGGGTCTCCAACGAGAAGCGGGGAACCTACGCGGGTCTAATCGAAAAGATCCCGTATCTGCAGGAGCTCGGCGTGACCGCGGTCGAGCTCTTGCCCGTCTTTCAGTTCGACCCCCAGGAGGCGCCCCCCGGCCTCACCAACTACTGGGGCTACAACCCGATCTCCTTTTTTGCGCCGCATTGCGGCTACGCCTCCCGCGACAATCCATTGGACGTCGTCGACGAGTTTCGAGACATGGTCAAAGCGCTCCACCGCGCCGGCATCGAGGTCATTCTCGACGTGGTCTACAACCACACAGCCGAGGCAGGACAAGACGGTGCGACTCTTTCGTTCAGGGGCCTCGACAACAGCAGCTACTACATTCTCGAACGAGGAGACCGGTCACAGTACGCGAACTACAGCGGGACGGGGAACACGCTCAACGCCAACCATGCGGTCGTGCGGCGCCTCATTCTCGACAGCTTGCGCCATTGGGTAACCGAGATGCATGTGGACGGCTTCCGTTTCGACCTCGCATCGATCCTCTCGCGTGACATCGAAGGTCGCCCGGTGATGAACCCACCGGTCCTGTGGGACATCGAAACCGACCCGGTTCTGAGCGGCACCAAGCTCATCGCAGAAGCATGGGATGCCTCGGGCCTCTATCAGGTCGGCAGTTTCTTCGGTGACCACTGGAAGGAATGGAACGGCCGGTTCCGCGACGATGTGCGCGGTTTCTTTCGAGGCGACAGGGGCCACGTCGAAAAGCTTGCAGCTCGGTTTCTCGCGAGCCCCGACATCTATGGGCTCCAGCGGCGCGAGCCCGAGCAGAGCATCAACTTCGTGACCTGCCACGACGGATTCACGCTCAACGATCTCGTCTCTTACGACGAAAAGCACAATTGGGAGAACCAGGAAGAGAATCGGGATGGTGCGGACGACAACCGAAGCTGGAACTGCGGTATCGAAGGCCCGACCGATGACCCGGAGATCGAGCAACTCCGCAACCAGCAGATCAAGAACTTCTTAACGACGAACCTTCTAGCGCTCGGTGTACCGATGGTGCTGATGGGCGATGAAGCGTGCCGAACCCAGCGAGGTAACAACAACCCGTACTGCCACGATAGCGAGCTCACTTGGTTCGATTGGGAGCTCCTCGAACGGCACGCCGGTCTTCATCGCTTCGTGAAAAAGCTGATCCACTTCCGGCTTCGCGTAGCTCCTGAGGCGCCGGGCATGAGCCTTTCGGACCTGCTGCACGCCGTTCCGGTGCACTGGCACGGCGTCAAGCTCAACGAACCCGATGTCGCGCGGCACTCGCGAAGCCTGGCCTTTTCCGTCGAGGGTTTTCGCTACTGGTGGCACTTCATGCTCAACGCGTACACAGAGCCGTTGACGTTCGAGCTCCCTTCCCTCCGCGAAGGTGAGGCGAGCCAGTGGCGGCGCTTGATCGACACGCACCGGCGATCGCCGCACGATTTTGCCGACCCGGACGAAGCGGAGGTCGTGACCGAAAGCGAGCACGTCGTGCAATCGCACTCGACCGTCGTCCTCGTCGCAGACCGCGGTCAGAGGTGAAGGTGAAGCTCCCGAGGCGTAGCGGAATCCTCTTGCACATCACCTCGCTCCCGGGTGGTCCCTACACCGGCGATCTCGGGCCGTCTGCGCATGGGTTCGCGGATTTCCTCGCGGAAGCTGGCCAGGGCTGGTGGCAAACTCTCCCGCTCAATCCGATCGGTGCCTACGAATCGCCGTACTCCAGCATCTCGGCGTTCGCCTGCGAGCCGCTGATGATCTCGCCCAAGACCTTGGTCGAGGACGGATTGCTGAACGCGGGGTCGCTTCGGGGTCTGCCTGGCGGCTCGAAGACGTGGAAGGCCAGCTTCGGCAGATCGAGGCGCCTTCGGTCGAAGCTCCTGACGCAAGCCTATCAAACGTTCCTCGAGCGAGGGTCACGGGCGATGCAGCGCGACTTCAGGGCCTTTCGAAATCGCGAGCGGGACTGGCTCGAAGACTATTGTCTGTTCGCTGCGCTCAAAGCGCGCTACCGGACCTCCGATTGGACGACCTGGCCGAAAGACGTCGCGCGGCGCGAGCCACCCGTCCTTCGTGCAACGCGCGAAGCGCTTGCGGACGACATCGACTATTTCGCTTTCGAGCAGTTTCTATTCGACCGACAGTGGAAGGCGCTTCGAAGGCATTGCGGCGGTAGGCGAGTGGGAATCATTGGCGACCTGCCGATGTTCATGGCCCATCAGAGCGCGGACGTCTGGGCCCACGCCGATGCGTTTCTCCTCTACGCGAACGGGCGCCCCAGGTTCGTTGCGGGCGCTCCGCCGGATGCGTTCAGCGAAGACGGTCAGCGTTGGGGAAACGCCCTGTATGACTGGAAGCATCACGAGCGGACCGGCTTTGCATGGTGGAAGTCCCGGCTGCAGCGCCAGCTCGAGCTATTCGACCTGGTGCGGCTCGACCATTTCATCGGCTTCACCCGATACTGGCGCATTCCGAGCCGCTCCAAGACGGCAAAGGGGGGGCGGTGGATCGGCGCCCCCGGGCGTGGGCTCTTCGACGAGCTCACGCGAGCGCACGCCGAGCTCCCGCTCATCGCGGAGGACCTCGGAGCGGTCACCAAGGAGGTTTGGGAGTTGCGCGACCGGTACGGCCTTCCCGGAATGAAGGTGCTGCAGTTTGCCTTTGGCAGCAAACCCGGAAACCGCGTGCATCGCCCACATGATTACCCCCGCGCGAGCATGGCGTTCACCGGGACCCACGACAGCAACACGATGCTCGGCTGGTATCGAGACCTCCGGCGCCGGGCACGGTCCCATGATGCGAACGCCAAGGCGGAGCTCGGGCGCGTCCAGAGCTACTTCGGGACGAGCCGTGAATTGGATGTTGTCGATGCCGCGATTCGGGCCCTTTTCGCATCCCCTGCGGACACCGTGATCCTGCCGCTTCAAGATGTGCTTCACCTCGACGAAAGGCACCGAATGAATCGTCCCGGAACCACGCACGGCAACTGGACCTGGAGGCTCAAAGACCGACAGCTGAATCGCGCGCTGGCCAGGCGGCTACACGCACTCGCGGAGGCAACGGACCGACTCTAGCCGACAAGAACAGACGCCAGCATTCGGCAGTTCTCTGATGCTAACGCTGGGAAGGTACTATTGGAGAAAGCCTTGGGCGCGGGCAAAGCCCCCGAGTTGCCTCTGCACGATAGCATCGAGACCTGCTTGCCATCTTCTCGATGAAAGTCGACACTCGCCGGACCCCACACACCGGGCTCATTCTTCGAGGATACGGCAATGGACGCGAAGAGCTCCCCATCGCAAAAAGCAGAGGTCGTCGAAGACGACCGGACCGGGATTGGCGTCGAGACGCTGCGCCGAGCGATTCAGGAAAACCTTTTCTATCGCTGCGGCAACGTCCCGCAACTGGCAACCCGATCGGATTACTACCTGGCGGTCGCCTATACGGTGCGCGACCGGCTCATGCAGCGCTGGCTAAGCACGGCCCGGACGTTGCTGGCTCAGCCGACGCGCGTGGTCTGTTATCTATCGGCGGAGTATTTGCTGGGGCCTTCCCTGGGCAACGCTCTGCTGAACCTCGGCATTCGCGATCAGGTCGCGGAGGCAGTCGCATCGCTAGGGCACGACCTCGACGATCTCATCGACGAAGAACGCGAGCCAGGCCTCGGCAATGGCGGATTGGGTCGTTTGGCCGCGTGCTTCATGGACTCGCTGTCGACATTGCAGATCCCTGCGGTGGGTTACGGGTTGAGATACGAATTCGGCATCTTTGAGCAGCGCATCAAAGACGGCTGGCAGGTCGAGCGCACCGACAAGTGGTTGCACCAGGGCAATCCCTGGGAAGTCGTCCGGCCCGAGTACACCTATCCGGTGAACTTCGGCGGTCATACCGAATCGTATGAGGATGAGAACGGTCGCTACCGGGTTCGCTGGCGTCCGGACACCGTGGTCAAAGGGGTCGCTTACGCCACCCCCATTCCCGGCTACAAAGTCAACAACATGAACATGCTGCGCCTGTGGGGCGCGGAGGCAGCCGAAACGTTCGACTTCGGAAGCTTCAACGTGGGTGACTACTACGGTGCGGTCGAACGCAAGGTGGCTTCGGAGACACTCACCAAAGTGCTCTACCCGAATGACGAGCCTGCCCAGGGCAAGGAACTCAGGCTCCAGCAGCAGTATTTCCTCGTGTCCTGCTCGCTGCAGGATCTGCTGCGACTGCACCAGCTTCGCGGCGGTCGACCCGACAACCTGCACGAAGGGTTCGCCATCCAGCTGAACGACACCCATCCGGCGCTCGCCGTACCCGAGCTGATGCGGCTGCTGCTCGACGAGCACGGGATGAGCTGGGAAGCCGCCTGGCGGATCACCTCCGAGACGTTTGCGTACACGAATCATACCCTGCTTCCCGAGGCCCTCGAGACCTGGCCGCTGCCGATGTTTGGGCGACTGCTGCCCCGTCACCTGGAAATCGTCTACGAGATCAATGCTCGCTTCATGGATGCTGTACGCGAACGCTTCCCGGACGACTACGAGAGGCAACGACGGATGTCCTTGATCGATGACCACGGCGGCGGCTCGGTGCGCATGGCGAATCTCGCCACCGTGGGAAGCTTCTCGGTGAATGGTGTCTCCGCCCTTCACACCGACTTGTTGAAGACTCGTGTCATGCGCGACTTCCACGAGTTCTACCCCAACAAGTTCAACAACAAAACCAATGGAGTGACGCCCCGCCGTTTCATGGCGCTCGCCAACCCCGAGCTTGCAGAGCTGATCACGGCATATATTGGCGAGGCGTGGATCACCGATCTGAACCAGCTTCACAGGCTGGAGGGCCTCGCGGATGACCCGCTTTTTCAGAGGCAATGGCGGGCCGTCAAGACCGCCCGGAAACGGGCCGCGGCCGAACAGGCTCAGCGGCTCATGAAGGTCGAGGCAGATCTCGACTCGATGTTCGACGTCCAGGTCAAGCGCATCCACGAGTACAAGCGTCAGCAGCTGGCAGTGCTGCACATCGTGCACCTGTACCGACGGCTCAAGGAGAACCCGGACTTCGCGACCGCGCCACGAACCTTCATCTTTGGCGGCAAGGCGGCGCCCGGATACACGATGGCGAAGCTCATCATCAAGTTGATCAACTCCGTGGGCGACGTCGTCAATTCCGACCAGGACACCCGGGGTAGGCTGCAGGTCGTTTTCATTCCGAACTACAACGTCAAGACAGCCCAGCTCGTTTACCCGTGCGCTGACTTGTCCGAGCAGATATCGACGGCCGGGAAGGAGGCCTCGGGGACAGGGAACATGAAGTTCTCGATGAACGGCGCGCTCACCATTGGCACGCTGGATGGAGCCAATGTTGAGATACGCGATGCCGTCGGCGCGGAGAACTTTTTTCTTTTCGGCCTCACCACAGACGAGATTCACGCGTTGCAGCTGACAGGGTATCGACCCTTCGAGTACTACGAACGGAACCCGTCGCTTAAAGGCGCGCTCGATCTAATCGCTTCCGGGCATTTTTCGCATGGAGACAAGGCGCTGTTTCAACCTTTGATCGACAGCCTCATCCATCACGACGAGTACTTCGTTCTGGCGGACTTTCAGTCCTACGTCGACTGTCAGAAGGAAGTCAGCGAGGCGTGGGCAGATCAGGAGCATTGGACCAAGATGTCGATCCTCAACGCGGCGCGGATGGGGCACTTCTCCTCGGATCGCACTATCCGCGATTACTGCCGGGACATTTGGCGGGTTGAGCCCAACCCGGTGCAGTTGGCCGATGTAGGCTGAGGGGTCAGTCGAACCAACCGCGTTTGCGCAAGAACCAGGTGACGCTGCCCGCGACCAGTAGCATGAAACCGAGTGCCATTGGGTAGCTGTACGGGTGCTTCAGCTCTGGCATCGTCTCGAAGTTCATCCCCCAGATCCCCGCAAGCAAGGTGAGCGGCAGAAATACCGTCGAAATGACGGTGAGGAACCCGAGCCGACGGTTGAGGGTGCCTTGTTTGTACTCCGACGCTCGATGCCGAAGCTCCGTGAAACGGTCCTGGAGCCGATCGTTGAGCCTTCGCGTCGCGTTGGCGCTCGACGTCAAGAGGCTCATCGAGCTTTTGAGCGTGGAGAAGTTCAGGGCGTCGGTCTCCGCTTCGAACAGCATCCGGAACGCCTCGTCCTGCTCTTCACTGATGGCATCGGCGCGCAACAGGTCCGCTTTTAGTTCGGCGAGTTCGGAGTCCTCCACGTTGCCCGGCTCTTCGTCCATGCGTTGGTCCATTTCCAACAGCCGCTCTCGAAGCGCACGCGCCGCGCGCGTGGTCCTGGCTCCTTGCCACAACAGAATCGAGCACAGCAAACTTGCTGTGGAAAGCGGCCCGAGCTCGGAAAGATCGATCGAGTGCTCTGGTTCCGCCGGGGTTTCGACCGGATCGGACTGCACCGTGACGAGCAAGTTGTTCCGGCAAAGCGCGGCAACGTACGCGCGCCGGCTACATGCCTCGTCCGCAAATACGGCCCATTCAAAAAACGCGGCATCCCGCGAGGCAATGATTTTCGTCCCCTTCCCTGCCCGAAGTACGCGACGCTTCAAGAGGCCCCCCACCTCGAGCTCATCGAGAAGGGCTTCCAGATCGCCGGCGGCGCACTCCGTGAGGTCGATCCAAAAGGCTCCGTCACCTCCACGCCACCGCCGCCGCGCATCCCCAGCTTCGACCGGCGTCAATTGACCACTCTCCGTCAGCTCAAAACAGGAAGATTGCACGGTTTGGATCTCTCACACAGGGCTTGGTTCGGTCAAGCTGGACCGAGTCAGTAGCCCTTGATCGAGGTTCGGTTCTCGTAGCCGGCGGGGAAAGAGTATGTGAAGCCGATGGAAGGTTCGAGCCACGACCGGTTTCGCGTGAAGAACTGGCCTTGAAAGCTGTACCCGGCGCCAAAGCCGATCTCGAGATCGGCTTGCGGGGCGACCCGGATCTGCATGCCCAAGCGTCCGTGGAAGCCTGGGGTGAAGCGATACTGGTTATACCCGCTGCAGTACCAGACGTTGCAGATGATTTGGGTTTCGTTGAGGTGCCACCAGTTGAAGTCGAACCAACCGTCCAGGAACGGTGCGACGCGGGTTCTGTTGGGTGCGGCGAAACGCATACCCAAGGAGAAGAAGATGTTGGTGAGCGTTTCTCGCCGTGTGTCCGCGGGCGCGCCCGGGATGTTGTTGAGATTAAGGCCGTTC
>CP070713.1:961858-965086 GCA_020351445.1 Myxococcales bacterium | reverse complement strand
GCCTTCGAACTCGGCAGGAGTGAGCTCGGAAGGCTCCATCGCGACTGTTGCTTATTCGGCCTGGTTGACTGCGAAGCTGACGTTGCCGTAGCCCGCAGCCGCCGCCGAGAACATGACCTTCTTCACGACTCGGAAGTCGATGTTGCGGTCCGCTTGGATGATCACCTGACCGGCAAACGGCTCGGACGGATGAATCGTCTCCCACTTCCGCTTCTCCGCCTCGAGGCCCTGGATGAGAGGCTCGATGCGGTCCACTTGCGCCGATTGCCCTTGGGTCTGCGTGTCCGCGACTCGAGTGCCATCGAGCGTGATGACGCGTTCGTCGACCGCAACGATCGGGGAGATCTCGATCTGCTCGGTATTCTTCGCTTTCGGCATCGTGATGGTCGGCTGCTGCGCGATCAGCTCGCCGGAAGCGGAGAATGACATGAGCAAAAAGATCACGAGAACGATCAGGAAGTCGATGAATGGAATCAGCGGAATCTGATGGTCCACCGCCTTGCGCCCGTGGCCGGAAACACGGTCACGAACGAACTTCAGCGGAATGTGATGGAGCAGCTCTGGCTCTGGCCGTTTGATCGCCATGATTTCCCCCTATAGGAACGCAGCTCCGTCGGCCATCGACAGGTTGATGAAGCCTGCCGCTGCCGCGATGTCCATTGCGACAATGACGTCCTCGTACCGGACGCCGTCCTCGGGCGCGACGATCAAGTCATCGCGCTTGTCCCAAGCCTGCTTCCACTGAGCGAGCTTGGTCTCGAGCTCGTCGACGTCGAACTCTTTCTGTTCGGCTACGACGCGCTTGCTGATGTCGATGCTTTCCCCAGCGGACGACCCGAGGACGTAGCCCGAGTTCCGAACCTGCAAGATGAGCTTCACTTTTTCGTCCTCTGGAGGCGCATCTTCGGTCGAAGCCTGCCCTGGGACTTGCTGATTGGCGTTCATCGCAGCGAGCTGGTTCCAGACCGCGGTGGCCAACAAGAACATGACGCAGCAAAGCAGGAGGTCGATGAACGGGATCAGGGGGATGTCCTGATCGACCGGTTTCTTTCCGGAGCCGCCCCCGCCGGTATCGATTGACGCCATTGGAGCCGTTACTCCGCAGGAATGTTCTGAAGGTCGACCTTCGAGCGGTTGCCCACGACGAGGTTCAGAACCTGCACGGTGGCCGCGTTGATGTCGTCGATGATCTTCTGCGTCTTGCCGTTGAGGAGGCCCATCATCAGAAGCGCGAAGACCGCGGTGATCAGACCGAACGCGGTGCAGTTCATCGCTTCCTCGATGCCCTTGGCGAGACCCGTTGCCTTGCTGGCCGCGTCGGCCTTGGCCACCTCGCCGAACGCGGTGATCAGACCGACGACCGTTCCGAACAGACCGCACAGCATGCCGACGTTCGCGAGCAGGCCGAGGTACGGCGTGCGTCGCTCGATCAGCGGTAGCTCTTTGAGTGCAGCTTCGTCCATGGCTGCTTGTACTTCAGCGTCTGGACGGTTCACCTTGAGCAAACCTTGCTTGACGATGCGTGCGAGCGGGTTGTGCTCGGCGGAGCAAACCTTGATCGCGCCTGCGACGTCTCCCGACGTGATGCACTTCTGCATCTTCGCGATGAACTCGTCCTTATCGATCGACGCCTTGTAGAGATACATCGCGCGCTCGATCGTGAACCCGATTGCAAACACGAGACAAACGAGGATCAGCCACATCGCCCATCCGCCTGCTTCAAAGTGGTATGCCAACTTGGCCATTTTTTCCTGCCTCCTGCGAACTTTATTTCGACAGTGTTATCCGGACCCCGAGTGAGTACGGTGCGATCCCCACCACTGTCTTCTTACCAAAACTCGCTGTTCCCCCCAGAACAGTAAGCAATTCCAAGGTTTGCTTACTACATACGGATGATAACGGTTGGATCCAGCAAGTCAATATCGTGCCCGATTCAGCTCCTTAGAAACCACTGCGGAGCCCGAGCTTGGGTCCCAATGCGGAAAAAGCCGTACTCGCGTTGACAACTTTGCGGGGCGTGCGGTAGCTTGCCCCTCGGTCAAGGGGTTCGCCCCGACAGTCGTAATGATTTCAACGGATTCCAGGCGGCTGGGTCCGAATTTCAGTACGGCTGAAGGTGAGCGAAAAAGAGGGGTTTTCTCGCCAGATCACCGGCGAGCCGGAGGGAGCCGCAAGCATGCATGAAATCTGGGAGGCCCTGCGCGAAGGTGCTCCGTTTTCGTTCATCAATCTCTTTGTTCTAGCCTTCGGCGTCGGCATCATCATCGACCGCGCTTGGTACATCTGGACGAACTACAGCATCGATGCGACCGAATTCATGAACCGGATTCGGAAGCTGGTGCAGGCAGGGAACATCGATCGCGCGATTCGCCAATGCGAGGCGAAGGCCGTCCCGCTGCTCGAGGTCGTGAGGTCCGGGCTGACCCAGGTCAACCGCGGTGAAGAGGCGGTCATTGCCTCGATGGAAGAAAAGATGTCCGAGGTGGTACCAGCGCTCGAGAAGCGGACCGGTTCACTCTGGACGCTAGCCAACATCGCCACCTTGATCGGTCTGTTGGGAACGATCAGCGGCCTCATTCGAGCCTTCAAGGCGGTCGGCACCATCGACGACCCCTCGCAAAAAACCGCACTGCTCTCCGCCGGTATCGCCGAGGCCATGTGGAATACGTTCCTCGGTCTCTTGATCGCGGTGATATTCATGGTCGCACACCTCGTGCTCCACGGGCTGACCAAGCGTCACAAGCACGAAATGGAAAAGGTCACGATGCAGTTGGAGAACCTCCTGACCCTGCGCCGGCAAGGTGGTTGATCGGGCCAGGCCATGCCCGCGCGACTGACACCACGCCAGCGAGCCTACGTCCGGAAGCGAACGAGCATTCCTGACCCCGACCCGTCCGAGCTCAGCGAAGAGCTGAACATCGTCCCCTTCTTGGACATCGTCGTGAACATCATCATGTTCTTGTTGATGACGTTGACCACGATCGCCTTCTTTTCGCAGGTCGAGGCGGCGCTCCCCGAGTACCGCAAGGGTGGTATCGGTAAGCGCGCCGCAGAAGATGAAGCCCTCAACTTGAACGTGACCGTGACGCGAGAAGGCGTGGTGGTCTCCGGCTCGGGGGGCAAGCTCGCGCGGGGGTGCGCGACCACGGCCCCCGGGAAAGTCATTACGGTGCCGGCGGGGATGAACGGCGACCATGACTGGGCGGCTCTCACCACTTGCGTCAGCCG
>CP070713.1:957084-961758 GCA_020351445.1 Myxococcales bacterium | reverse complement strand
TGCCGGGCTACGAATGGCTTCGCGAGTACATCACGACGCCGGACAACCACGCACGGATTCGGCGAACGCTCGAAGTTGCGAAAGAGCTCGGTTGCACGCCCGCACAGCTAGCGATCGCTTGGTGTGCAAAGAACCCCCATGTGTCGACGGTCATCACCGGCGCGAGCCGCGTCGAGCAAGTGCACGAGAACATGGGTGCGCTCGCGGTGATCCCGCGCCTCACCGATGAGGTGATGGCGCGGCTCGAAAGCACCGCCTGAGTCCCCTTTCTCAGAGTGCGGCTTTGGCTTCCTCGAGCGACGCCCGGGCCACCGCCACGTCGGCGTCGATCGAGCCCCCCGCATCGAGCGTTTGAACCGCGGCGTCGATGGACTGTTGGGCAGCCTGCAGCGATTCGCTGACCTGGTTCAATCCCCCCGCTCGTGCGGAGTCGTCGGCCGTCCCGACCTGCACGAGCGCGCGGCGCAGGTGATCGCGAACGCTGATCTGTCCTGCCGTAGACCCGGCTTCGGCACGGTCGAGCAAGTCGAGGCCCTGATCGATGCCGGCGCTGACCTGCGCGTCGGCAGACAAGTCTTCGAACGAATCGGGAACGTAGCGGCTCATGCCAAAGAACGTGCCGGTGTACACCATGGCGTCTGGTGCCACGGTGGTCGCGGAGTATAGTGAGTTCTCGCAGGAACCGGGGGCCTGCTGCAGGACGGCGGCCACGCTAGGAAGCACCCCCGTAACGCCAATGAGAGCGGGATCGCACGTGCCCGGCCCGCCAGGTGCCCACAGACGAGACTCGCCGGTGTCGAGGTCGAGGCCCTCGAGGCCCCACTGACCATTTCGCTGGCCGATCCCGTATACCATCCGCGACGCCTCACTGATGCTGGGAATGCCGTTGGGAACGCTGATATCCGGGTTGGTCCACACTGACGCGCAGGTACGAGTCCCCGGATCCCAAGCCACGTGCTCGAGCCCAAACGGAGCTTTGGTAGGAATTCCTCCCTCGAGGGCCGAGATGAGGTTCTGCTCGATGGGAAGCGCGGTCTCCGGGTCGACTATGGTCGGATCGACAAGCAAGTCATTCACCAAGATCGCGGAGTAGCCGCGTACCGCGACCGACTGCTCCGAGCTCGTCCTGGTCGCTCCCGTGCCAAAGTCGATCGGCATCTCACAAGCGATCCGAGGATCCCTGCCCGGGGTGATCGGCTCCCAGTCTTCGGGAATCTCCTCCCGCCAAAACAAAACCACGTGCATCAGCTCCTGACCATCGGTAATGACCACGAACCGGTCGTCGTCGGCAGCAGTGCCCATCAAGCTCGGCGTCGAGCCGGAGCCAGGGCCGAGACGAATCGGGCTTGGCTTTTCGACCGTTTGGTATTCGGTACGCCACGCTAGGGTCAGCGCGTCGCCGTCCCAGTCGAAGCGATACATCGCGGCACTAGTCACGAGGTAGATTCCGCCGTCCTCGTCGATGGCAATGCTATTCGAGACGATTTCGAGATCGGCGCGATCCGCAGTCGCACAATCGGGATTCGTCGAGATGACCGGCACGTCGCCGAGGTTGTCTGGGTCGGCATCTGCGGGAATCACAAAGAGATTGCCAAGCTCCGTCGCGAAGGCGAGATGACCATCGTAGGTCAGCGACATCCCGGCAATGATGTCTTCCTCGTTGCAAAACGCCTCTGCGGGCATGTGGATGCGCTTCTTGAGCTCGATGGGGGAAGACCGATCGCCCTCGATGCTGTCCGCGAAGAACGAAACAAACCTCGTACGGCCTACGATGAACTGATTCTCACTGTCGATAGCCGCGTAAGCTCCACTGACGCCGAGTGGAACCGTCGGGGCGTCGTCCCCCTCACGGTCCGCCGGAATGTAGGTATCGATCACCTCGAACCGTTCGTGGTCGACCTTGATGACCGCGTTGGAAACCCCAAGCACCGTCGACCAGGCCGCGCGCCCGCCATCGGCGTAAGGTGCCGAAAACGAAATGATGATCGGTGCGCCTGGCAGGTCGATGTGTTCCGCGACGACCGTGTTGGCTTCGGTTGGGCCGGGCAGCGGCGACGAGCCCTGCGCATAACTTCCACGGTGGGACCCCGGCCAAGCCGTGTCGCCAAAGGCCATGCTGCAAAGCGGCTCATTGGGTGCAAGCGGCGTGGTGCACAGATCCGATATGTCGGTGGTCGGCTTGTACCCGCTGTCGTCCGAATTGCAAGAGGTGCACCCGAAGGCGGTCGCAAAGATGAGCAGTGGAACAAAATGTCGGCTAAGCATGATCCTCGCCTCTTAGCAGGAGATGCGCGGCGGCCAAACCGGGTTATGATCGGGCCATGTCCGCCATCGATGCTCTGGGTAAAGCCCGCTACGTGAATCTCGAAACATTTCGGAAGAATGGAACCGGCGTCCAAACCCCGGTTTGGGTGGCACCCGACGGGGGCGAGCTGGTGATTTTCACGAACGGCGACTCGTATAAGGTCAAACGACTGCGCCGCAATTCGAAGGTCCGCATCGCCGAATGCAACGTTCGCGGTGCGCTCAAGGGCCCCTGGCACGACGGGACGGCGCGCTTCGTCGATGATGAAGCCGGAAAGCAATCGGTGCTCCGAGCGCTCCACAAGAAGTACGGTTGGCAGATGACGTTGGCCGATTGGGGAGGACGGCTCAGGGGCTCGAAGAAGGACTGGGTCTTCATCGCCGTGCGCGTCGGGGGCGATGAATAACGCTGGGGCCACCAAAGTCGGAGTGGCCATGCGAGTGCTCGTCGTGTTGATGTTGGCCTTGGGGGTGTCCGCCTCGGGGCTGGCGCAGGAAGCCTCCGGGGGAGAGGACGTTCGGTCCGCGGACGAAATCCCTGAGGACATGCCCGATCCGCCGGAGGACGCGCCCCCGGCCGAAGCGCCTCCCGTGGATGGGACCGATGAACGACCGCCTCACCCCGAGACGCCCGAAGCGCTCGAAGAGCAGCAGCCGACCGCGGAGACCCTCGCCAAGACGTCGTACCACTGGCTGCCGGGTCATTGGATTTGGACCAGTCAGCAGTTCGAGTGGAAGAGCGGCGAGTGGGTCTACAAAGTCAAGGACATGATCCTCGTGCCGCCGCGCTGGGAATGGGATGGCAAGCAGTGGGTGTTCCACGGGGCGGGTTGGGCGAAGCCGGGAACCAGGAAGGTCGTCTATCGAGCAACGCCCGCGCCGGGAGGACCGGACGTGGCAGCCAATGCCGAGAAGGCTCCGGCGGCGACCACCGAGGCAGCGGAGTCGCAACCGGCGACGACCACGGTGTATGTGTATACCGGCGTCTACGTCGCGCCGCTGATCCTTTATCCGATCTGGCACCCCCATTACCACTACCACTGGTACCATCGGCACTATCACTACCGTCGCGCGCCGGCATATCGCCACCGGCGTTACCACTACGCCAGGACACACCGGGCCGCGCACTACGGGCATCACAACCGGCCGCCGAGCTCCGGGCGACCGCCAAGTCAGGGAGGCGGCTCCAAGCCGCCACACGCGAGCCAACAGCCCTCGACGAAACCCTCACAGCAGCCGAGCACCAAACCTTCGCAGCAACCGAGCACCAAGCCCTCACAGCAGCCGTCTAATGGCGGCGCCTCGAGCACGGGCAGCAGCCGCAGCCAAAGTGGTAGCAGCGGTCGAAGCCGTAGCGGCGGACGCGCCGGTGGCGGCCGACGGCGCTAGCTGATCGCCTCTACCTCCGGCGGACGAGGACGCCGACGTAGGGCGCCAACCACCAGCCGGTTTCGCTGAAGAAGTTGCCCTTGCCGGTGAACGAGTACTGGAAGCCGACGTCGATGTGGACGCCGCTCTCGTTGATGTTGAAGCCCACGCCTGCCCTGCCGGTGAAGCCCGGCGTGAAGCGGTAGACCGAGTACGTACTGCAGTACCAGTAGCCACAACCGACCGCGGTCTCCCGGAAGTTCCAGAAGTTCATGTCGAACGAGCCGGTGATGTACGGAAGGACGACTTTGAGGTCGGGGACCTGAAAGCGGACCTCGGGGGCAGAGAGGTAGATGCGTGTAAGCGGGGAGCGCCCGGATAGGATGGTCCCGCCCACGTTGACACCGTTCAAATCGATCGGGTTCCACTGAAGACCAAAGTCGCCGCCGATGACGAAGAACCCGAAGTCGGCGCCCCCGAAGAAGTTGAGGGACGCGCCGGGACGCACGTTCTGGCGAGGCACGTCCAAGATGATCGGCACGCCGATGCTGAGGCCCCAGGTGAAGCCGACCTCGAGGCCCTTCTTTTCCTCGGGCTGCTGAACCGCGGGCTGGGGGGTGTCCGAAACCATCTGGTCGGGCGGAGCCGGAGGCGGGGTCGGCGCTGTGGTTGCCGTCGTGGACGTTCCCTCTTGCGTCGAGGGGTCCCACTGGGCGGATGCAATGGTCGCGGGCAGCCAAAGCGCAGCAAGAAGTGCCATGAACCTCGAGTCTATTCTCTTCATTTCGACCTCCGGGATCGCCGCAACTCTATAGCGCGCAACTCCATTATTCAACGTTCAAGCCGCCTTGAGGGCCGGGGCAACTTCGACTAGCACTAGCGGCCTCTGGGGCCGATTACTCGGCCGGGCAAGAGAGTTTCACGGGGATTGTATATGCACACGGCAACGCATGATGGGTGGCTCCGGCCGACCGCGAGCTTCGTGCTCGTTCTGATGTTCAC
>CP070713.1:952997-956984 GCA_020351445.1 Myxococcales bacterium | reverse complement strand
GTGGATGAGGCCAGGGCATGGCTCACCGGTGCGCTCGCCCACGCTTTCGAGGTCGGGAAGGGTGCCAGGCCCGTGAATCATCTCTGGGGCCTGGACGAAAAACCTTAATCCGATTCGAAGTTTTGCGAACGCTTTAGTTGCCTCGCCTTTTGCGAGGCTGCTACATGCGAGCAGGTTTTCGGATGGCGCGGCGTCGCAAGAAGAAGGGGGCTCCGCAGATCGAGCTGCCCATGGACAGCATCGAGGATGCGTCACTCGTCGTCGAGGCCCAGCGTCGATATCTCAACTACGCGTTGAGCGTGATCACCTCGCGCGCGTTGCCCGACGTTCGCGACGGGCTCAAGCCGGTGCAGCGGCGAATCCTTTACACCATGTACAACGAGCTTCGGCTCCGGAGCGATGCGAAGCACCGGAAGTCGGCGGCCATCGTCGGCGACGTGATGGGTAAATTTCACCCACACGGGGACACCGCCATCTACGACGCCCTGGTCCGCATGGCGCAGCCGTTCACGATGCGGGAGCCGCTCGTCGACGGGCGCGGTAATTTCGGCTCCCCCGATGGCGATTCGGCGGCGGCGATGCGCTATACCGAAGCTCGCCTTCAGAAGCTTGCCGACGAGCTTCTGGCCGAGCTGGCCAAGAAGACGGTTGCCTTCCGGCCGAACTATGATGGGCGGCTCTTCGAGCCGGTCGTTCTACCCGCACGCTTTCCGAACCTGCTGGTGAATGGCTCACAGGGCATTGCAGTTGGCATGGCAACCTCGATTCCACCTCACAATTTGTCCGAGGTGATCCAGGCTTGTGTGGCGCTCATCGACGGAGACCTCACGACCAAGCAACTGATGAAGTTCGTGCGGGGCCCCGACTTTCCGACGGGTGGCGAGCTAATCAGCAGCAAGAACGAGCTGGCCACGGCGTACGAGAACGGACAGGGCTCACTCAAGCTTCGCGGGGAATGGAAAACCGAAAAGCCTCGGAGCGGGAACCCGCTCATCGTCATTCACTCGATCCCTTACTCGGTCGAGCGCCGCGCGGTCGTGGAGAAGATCGCCGAGGTGATTATCGCCAAGAAGCTGCCGGTGCTGATCGACGTGCGTGACGAGAGCACCGACGACTGCCGCATCGTCTGCGAGATGAAGAAGGACGCCGACGCGCAGTTGATCATGGCGTACCTCTACAAACACACCCCGCTTCAAACGAACGTCCAGGTCAATCTTACCTGTCTCGTCCCCACCGCCAACCCCGAGGTCGCGGCGCCGCAGCGCATCGGTCTCAAGGCCATCCTTCGGCACTTCCTCGACTTCCGGATGGAGGTGGTCACCAAGCGCCTGCAGTTCGAGCTAGACCAGCTCCTCAAGCGCATCCACATCCTCGAAGGGTTCGTCATCATCTTCGATGCGCTCGACGAAGCGATTCGGATCATCCGGCGCTCGGAGGGCAAGCAGGACGCCGCCCAGAAACTGATGAAGCGCTTCAACCTCGACGACCTGCAAGCCGATGCGATCCTCGAGCTCAAGCTCTACCGTCTGGCAAAGCTACAAATCCTCGAGATTCGGTCCGAGCTCGAGCAAAAACAAAAGGAAGCACGCCGGGTTCAGAAACTGCTCAAGAGCCCGGCGGCCCGCTGGAAGCTGGTGCGCGCAGAGCTTCAGGAGCTGGCCTCCACCTACGCCGACCCGCGCCGCACCCGCATCACGGCCAAGCTCGACGAGCCCGAGTTCGACGCCGAGGCATTCATCGTCGAGGAGGACGCGATGGTGGTCGTGACGGAGCAGGGGTGGGTCAAGCGGCAGCAGCGGGTGAAGGACGTGGCGTCGACTCGCGTGCGAAAAGGCGATCGCGTGCTGGCCGTCTTAGCCGGCTCGACCAAAAGCTCAGCAGCGTTCTTCAGTAGTCACGGGGTCTGCTACGTGACTCGGATCGTCGACATTGCGGCGACAACCGGTCACGG
This sequence comes from Myxococcales bacterium, assembly GCA_020351445.1. Taxonomy (GTDB): domain Bacteria; phylum Myxococcota_A; class Polyangia; order Polyangiales; family Houyiibacteriaceae; genus SG8-38. Next base: position 955,033 of record CP070713.1, on the reverse strand, counting down.
GACGCCGCTCCAGACGATGTTCAAGATGGCCGATGGCGAGCGCATCGTCGGCGCGATGAGTTTCGACCCACGCTTCTTGGAGGTCCCCCCTCCGGACGAGGAGTCCGAGGAGCCGGAGCCGCCCTACGCCATCGCGGTGACCCGCGGCGGGCTCGCATTGCGCTTCTCGCTCCGGGGTCACAGGGAGCCCTCGACGCGTTCGGGTCGCAAGTTCACACGACCCAAGCAGGGTGACGAGGTGATTTATGTGGCGCCGGTATTCGAGGAGGACTGCATTGCCTGTGTGACGAAGCAGCGCCGGGCGCTGGTCTGCGAGGCCGAGGATGTGTCCCTGTTGGCCGGCGCAGGACGCGGCGTCATGTTGATCAAGTTGCACAAGGACGACGAGGTTCTCGCGGCGCGCGTGTTATCGTATGACGACGACGTCTTGATCGCGAAGCGCGAGGGCGGCAGCGAGTACCGAATCACGCTTCGCAAGTACGAGATCGTGTCTCGGGGCGGGAAAGGCTTTCAACTCTTCACGCGCGGCGCGGTTGAGGGCGAAGTCTACCAAGAGCCCGAGATTCCCATCTTCGAGGAGGAGTAGTGGCGTACACCGCCAAAGACATCGACGTGCTCGAGGGGTTGGAGCCGGTTCGGAAGCGACCCGCAATGTACATCGGAGGGACCGACGCCCACGGTTACCATCACTTGCTGTGGGAGATCCTCGACAACTCGGTCGACGAAGCGATCAATGGGCACGCTTCCCGAATCGAGGTGGCTCTGGATGCGGATCACCGCGGGGCGACGGTCACGGACAACGGGCGCGGCATTCCGGTCGACACCCATCCGAAGTTCAAGAAGTCTGCGCTGGAGCTGATCCTCACCACCCTTCACGCCGGCGGCAAATTCGAGGGGAAGAGCTACCAAGTGGCGGGCGGCCTTCACGGTGTAGGCTCGTCGGTGGTCAATGCTTTGTCCTTAGAGTTGCAGGCGACCGTTTGGCGTGGCGGCAAGACCTACTCGCAGAGCTACAAACGCGGAAAGGCAACCACGAAGCTCAAGCGCGGCGGCAAGACCAGCAAGCGCGGAACCTCGATTCACTTTCGGCCCGATACGGACATCTTCGGCAAGCGTACCGCGTTCGACGCAGCTCGCGTGGCCGACCTACTGGAGGCCAAGACCTATCTTCATCGAGGTCTCAAGATCCTGTTCATCGACGAGAAGAGTGGCGAGCGCCAGGAGTTCGAGCACCCCGGGGGGATCGTCGACTTCCTCGAGAAGCTAGTTATCGAGGGCGGGAAGCCGTCGGTGCATAGCGAAGCCTTCACGACTGAGCACGAGGAAGACCCGCGGTTCGAAGTGGCGTTGCGCTGGACCGAAGCCACGGACGAGGTGATCCGGTCATACGCGAACGGCATTCCGACGGGTTCGGGCGGCACGCACGAGAGCGGGTTCAAGCAAGGGCTTGCCAAAGCGATCCGCAATCACATGGACACCCACAAGCTCACGCCCAAGGGCGTGAAGGTCACCGCGGACGACATTCGCGAGGGACTCGTGGCGCTGGTCAGCGTGTACGTCGAGGAACCCCAGTTCCAAGGACAAACGAAAGACCGGCTCAACAACCCCGAGATGACGGCACAGATCGAAACATCGGTCCGAACGGCGTTCGAGCAGTGGCTGCTCAACAACAAGACCTCGGCTGAGTCGATCGTCGCCCGGGTGATCATTTCGGCGCGAGCACGCGCAGCCAGCCGTGCGGCCAGTCAGCAGGTTTCACGCAAGACGGCGGTGAGCCATCGGTTGAACCTGCCGGGCAAGCTGGCGGACTGTTCGAGTACCAATCCGGATGAGAGTGAGCTGTTCCTCGTCGAGGGCGACAGCGCCGGCGGCAACGCGAAGCAGGGGCGCGACCGCAAGACGCAGGCGATTCTTCCGCTCCGAGGCAAGGTCCTGAACGCGGAACGTGCGTCGCAGGCGCAGATACTCGGCAACCGGGAGCTCCAGGACATCGTGAGCGCGCTCGGTTGCGGGATTGGGAAGGACTTCGACATTTC
>CP070713.1:949102-952897 GCA_020351445.1 Myxococcales bacterium | reverse complement strand
CTTTGCAGGGAACGCATCGTGAGGGGTACAGCGAAGAGCGTTCGTGGTCCGGAATCTCTTGACGACCTACACCCGAAGCACCTGATGTACAAGCGCGCGGGCGACTTTCGGTATGCCTCCAGTTTCCGATGCGTCGGAGGCGAATAGCCGGCACGGCTCGGCGGAAGAGCGGAGCAGAGAGCCGAGGCTGGCGCGAACCCTCGTCTCGACCTGTCCATCGGTTGGAAAGAACAGGCATCCTTCCTCGGCTTCGAGCGGGCGCCAGTCTCGTAAGCGGGAGGCCTCGAGCAAGGCGATTCTCAGGCGAAGCCAGACCACCTGAATGGCTTACAGAGACGATCGGGCTCTCTGGCGGCGTTGGTCCGCACGACCCAGCGTCTCCGGTCGGGAGCCGCCTGGCCGCTCACTCCAAAACCCCGCGGAACGGCGGCATTTTCCGCTGCTGACGCGCGCTCCAGGAGAACCCACCGCGGAGACGCAGACTAGATGGCGGTGGGGGGAGTCAGGGGCGAACTCGTCTCTGGGGGCGGATCCCTGATATGCAGGGAAAGTACAGAGAAAACTTCGGCATTTCGGCTCTTTTGCCCAGCCCGGGGCCAAGATTCCCGAGCCGATCCGAAGAGCTAGCAAGGAATTCCCTGCGACCGGGAACAGGGAATCAATTCCCGCGAGCAGGGAATTGGTTTCGAAGAGCAGAGAAGTGCTTCTCTGCATGAGGTGCCTCGGAACCACGGCGATGACGCCATCCGTCTGTCCCCATGACTCGGGCGAGAGAAGAGGGTTCGGCCGACTCGGGAGGTTGCGGCTGCAGGCAAGTCTCCGAGTTCGCTTGGGATTGCCGTCGGCGGAACCCTGGCGCACAACGCCCTTGCGAGCGCACGTCGAGGGTGGCTCGAAGCGAGACCGCGCTCAACTCTTGGTGAGCGTCATGAGGATATCGGCGTACCAGGCAGTGTTGAGTCCCAACGCCTCGTCTTTGCCCGCCTCGCGCGTCTTGACATCGACGCGCGAGGAATGGACGCCCAGAAGCTTCCAGGGAAGCCCGCCCAGCGCTTCCTCCGGCTGGGCGACCCGCAGGACGACGGGGGCTCCGCTGCTTCCGCGATGCGTGCGCGCGTCGGTCAGAAAATAGCCCTCCCCCTGGAAGCGGAGACCGAACGAAGACGAGACGATTCCGTGTCGGGCGATCGGGATTCTGTGCAGAGCGTCGTGAAACCCGAGCGGAAAGCCGAGGATCAGCACCGAGGTCCCGATCTCGATCGTCTCCTGCGCATCCAGAAGGTGCGCAGGCGTAAAGCAACGGAAGGTCGCGCTCTCGGGGAGCGCCTCGCGTTCGATCTCGATCGCAGCCACGTCGATCTCGCCGGCTGAGTCCTTGCCCTGCCGCCACGTGCTCTCTCTCTCCCGATAGAGCGGGATCGAGAAGCCGGAGGTTTTTGCAGCATTGTCCGGATCGGTGTGCACCTCGATCTCGAGGCGGTCTGGGAAGTGTTTCGTCGGCTCGTCGAATATCACGTGCCGGCTCGTAACCAAAAAAAGGCGATCTCCCCGCTCGAAGAAGAAGCCACTCGCGTTCGTGAGAGGGGCGGATCCCTCGAACGTCGAAACCCGAACCGCGCTCAGAAGAATGGATTCGATCATCTTCGGAGGACTCGTCTCCTGCGGACCCGACTGTAGAGGTTCGGACCGCTGCTCGATCGACTGCAATGCTCGCCCTTTCCCTCGAGCGAAGAGACGCGAAGCGTCAACCTCTATGTTAGCCCCGCAGGTGCCGCCCGCTGGAGCGAAGCGGAAGCGGGCGGCATGAGCCGCCAGGCTTCCGGGGCCGGTGGTTGGTAGCCAAGCGAGCTGTGCGGTCGGAACGTGTTGTACTCCTGCCGCCATCGCTCGATCAAGACCTTCGCCTCCGTCAGCGTGTAGAAGATCTCGCCGTCCAGGAGCTCGTCGCGCAGCTTCCCGTTGAACGACTCGTTGTATCCGTTCTCCCAGGGGCTTCCGGGCTCGATGAAGAGCGCATTCACGCCGAGCCGTTCCAGCCACTCCCGCACCGCCTTCGCCGTGAACTCGGCTCCGTTGTCCGATCGGATGTAGGTCGGGGTGCCTCGATCCGTGAAGAGCGCCGTCAGCCCCTCCAGCACGTCCTCCGAGTCCAGCCTCCGCTCTACGTCGATCGCCAGGCACTCCCGCGTGTACTCGTCCACCATCGTCAGCATCCGGATCGGGCGCCCATCGTGGGTACGGTCCGCGACGAAGTCGTAGGACCAGACGTGGTTGCGGTGCTCGGCACGACGCCGGATACAGGAGCCGTCGCCCAGCCATAGCCGACCTCGCTTGGGCTGCTTTCTCGGCACCTTCAGGCCCTCCTGACGCCAGATGCGTTCCACTCGTTTGGTGTTCACGTGTCAACCCTCTCGCCTGAGCAGAGCCGTGATCCGGCGGTAGCCGTAGCGACCGTACTCCCGGGCCAGCTCGATGATTCGAGCCACCAGCCGGGGTTCGTCGGCCCGTCCTCGGGGCTGGTGACGCTGCGTCGAGCGAGCCTGCCCCAGGACACGACAGGCCCGACGCTCGGAGACGCCGAGCCGTTCGCACACGTGTACGACGGCTCGGCGCCTTCGCGCCGGGCTCAGAAGTTTCCCTCGGCCGCTTCCTTGAGGATCGAGTTGTCGAGCGCCTGGTCCGCCACGAGCTTCTTCAGCCGGGCATTCTCCTTCTCGAGCTCCTTCAGGCGCTTTGCCTGGTCGAGTCGGAGACCGCCGTATTCCTTTCGCCAGCGGTAATACGTCTGCTCCGTGATCTCGAGCTTGCGGACCACGTCCGCCGTCGTCAGGCCCTTCGCCAGCTCGACCTCCGCCTCTCGAAGCTTCCGGATGATCTGCTCCGGAGTGTGTCGCTTCCTTGCCATCTGCTCTCTCCCTTCCTCAATCCGAACAAACTAGCTGGATCGATTTGAAGGGGGCCGGTCAGGGCTGAACTCCGCCTGGTACGCCGACATCCTGATGACGCTGACGAAGGCGTGACGCCCCGCCCCTCCGCGCTGACTCGCGCGACTATCGCCGTCGCCTGGCGGGCCGAGGCTCGACGTCGCGGTGACCGGACGCGGGCGTCCCCGCGGACCGCTTGCGACGCCGGCCTCGCGATTGCCGCTTCGGCTCCACCGGCTCGAAGTCGATGCGCCGCTGCTCCATGTCGACGGCCACGACGCGCACCCGGAGCGGCGCAGCGAGCTGGTAGGTCTTGCGGGTGCGCGTACCGACGAGCCGGTGCTTCGCGGTGTCGAGCTCGTAGTAGTCGTTCTCGAGGGACGTGACGTGCACGAGACCCTCGATGAATACGTCCTCGAGCTGCACGAAGACGCCGAAGCTCGTCACGCCCGTGATCAGCCCCTCGAACACCTTGCCGATCTTGTCGCGCATGAACTCGCACTTGAGCCACGCGATCGCGTCCCGGGTGGCGTCGTCGGCACGGCGCTCCGTGGCCGAGCAGTGCTCGCCGAGCGCGTCCATGTCTTTGGACGAGTAGGGGAAGCGGTTCGAATCTCTGCCCGACAGCACGTGCTTGATGGCACGATGGACCAGGAGATCGGGGTACCGCCGGATGGGGGAGGTAAAGTGGGCGTAATGGGCCAGGGCCAGGCCGAAGTGCCCGTGGCCGTCCGGCTGGTAGGCGGCGCGCGCCATCGACCGGAGCAGCACCGTCTCGACCAGCGTGCCATACGGCTCGTCCTTGACGCGATCGAGCACCTGGGCGAAGTGCCGGGGGTGCAGAGACCTGGCCTGCGGAAACGGGACTCCG
>CP070713.1:944780-949002 GCA_020351445.1 Myxococcales bacterium | reverse complement strand
GGTTCGAGTCCTGGATGGCCCACCAGAAACGGCATCTCGCTTCCGATCCGCCGCACGATGCGGCCTCGCTGTCTGCGGTGCCGGCTCACGCACACCAGTGCGCTCCGCGGGCTCCTCGCCACCGAGACCGGCTCGCACAGCGCCTCGAAACCGATCCGCCATTTCTGTCCTTGGCTTGTGGCCTTCCTGCGTGCCTGCGTAGTGCGCGGGAATTCGTGCAGCTCCATGGACTTGCGTCCACTCCGCAATGCACGACTTCTCCACGCCCCAAGCCTTGGATGGCCCACCCATACTCGCTTGGCTCGCATAGGCGTGCCCCCAGTCCTCTCACCTGCGGTGTACTCGCTGCTTTGCAGCTGCGCACGCGACGCCGTTGACCGTCCACTCCCGCGCGCTAGCTTCAAGATGCGATGGACACCAAACTGCCTGTCGGTTGGGTGCTGCTCTTGGCTCTTGCCCTGATCGCGGCGTGCACTCGGCGGGAGGCAGATTCGCCGGGGAGCAAAGTGAATTCTCCGGGCTGGCCCGGCGGGCCGGCGATCAAGTGGGATGAAAACATCGAAGTCGCCTCAGGCGATGCATTCCGCGGGCCCTGGCGGATGAACGAATCAAAGTTCGACTTCGTCGACGACCCCACCGTGGCGATCAACGAGCAAGGCCATGTTGGCGTCGCCTGGGCAGATCATCCCAAGCTCGATGTTTACTTCCAGCTCTACGCGCCCGACGGAGAAGCGCAGCTCGAAGAGCCGGTCAACGTCTCCGCGAGTCCGAACACCTTCTCCTGGTTGCCGCGCATGGTGATCACATCCGATCACCCGATGAAGGTGTATCTGCTCTGGCAGGAAATCGTCTTCTCGGGCGGCTCGCACGGCGGCGAGATCTTCTTCGCGCGGTCGACCGATGGTGGGAAGTCCTTCAGTGGTGCCGTAAACCTCTCGAACACCACCGCCGGTGACGGCAAAGGACGCCTCACCGCGCGCATTTGGCACAACGGGAGTCTCGATCTCGCCGTGAGCCCGCAGGGCAATCTCTACGCCGCGTGGACCGAGTACGAAGGTCCCTTGTGGTTCAGCCGTTCCACCGATGGGGGTGAGAGCTTCTCCGATCCGTTGCGTATCGCCGGCGGGAACGACGCCAATCCCGCACGCGGCCCCTCCATGGCAGTCGATGACGAGGGGACCATCTATCTTGCCTGGACGGTAGGAGAGGACAGGGCCGCCGACATTCGTTTCGCGAAGTCCGATGATGATGGCCGGTTATTCGGCGAGCCGCAAATTGTGTTCGAAAGTGGCGGCCATGCCGACGCGCCGAAGCTCGCGGTGGACGGCAAGGGAACCGTTCATCTCGTATACGCAGAAAGTGCTACCGGCCCCTTCAGGCGATATGACGTGCGCTACACGCGGCTCATCGATGGTGCGAATACGTTCGAGGAACCAAAGAAGATTGCAGGCCCCCATGGCCAGCAGTTCGAGAGCATGAGTTTCCCGGCACTAAGTCTGGACGGTAAGGACCGCCTTTATGTCATCTGGGAGCTCTTCCCAAACTGGAGGGGCCAGCCCCGGGGACTCGGGTTGACGTATTCGAGCGACGGAGGGGAGACATTCGCATCGCCTTCGATCGTGCCGGGCACGGCCGATCCGGCGTTCGGCTTCAACGGCAGCCAGCAGGGCTTGTTGATGCGAAAGCTCGCCGTCAACGGGGCGGGAGCGATCGCCGTCGTCAACAGCACCTTCAGAGCGAACGAAACGAGCCGCATCCGGCTCTTTCGCGGCCGGGCTACTGAGGGCCAGTGAGCCGATCTGGGCCGCGTGATCCGCTGTGAATAGATCTGACTAGACTTCGTGTGAGTGAGTGCTCATCAAGCAGCCCGCGTGCACGACGACACCAAAGCGCTGGGCGGCAAGTCCGAGACAGTACCAGTAGCACTGCGCGGGAACTGGACGTTACCCCAAGAGGAAGAGGCTGAACAGCGACGACGGGACTCCGTGCGTTTGTGCCAACGACGCTTCGTTGATAAGAATTCCTCGATGAGCATGTCGGCTCGACGCCCATGGCAAAAACGGACGACGCCCCCGCCGACGGTGAGCGGTGGGGTTCCATTCGTCGGACATTCGCTCGAGTTCCTCCGCGATCCGCACGAGGTGATCCGACGCGGCTACGCGGAGCACGGTCCGGTGTTCTCAGTCGATCTCGGGCGCAAGAAGGCGGTGTTCCTCGTGGGGCCGGAGTACCACAAGTTCTTCTTCCGAGAGACCGACCGCATCTTCTCGATTCGTCAGGGCTACGAGACGATGATGAAGATGTTCGACAAGGGCATGCTCTTCTTCGCGCACCTCACCGAATACCAGGAGCAGATGAAGGTCGTTGCGCCACTCTTCAAGAACAACGACCGATTCACGGGGATGATGGTCCAAGAGGTCGATGATTTCATGGACAACGTGCTCGGGGAGGAGGGCGAGACCGACGTGACCGCGGCGTTCGGGCCGCTCGTCATGCACGTCGCGGCACGGGCATTCTTTGGCGAAGACTTTCGGCGCCGGTTGGGCGCGCACTACTTCGATGTCTTTCGGACGTTCGCGCTCGGCGCAGACGTCGTGCTCCCATCCTGGCTCCCGCTTCCGAAGTTTCGAAGGAGCGCCAAAGCGAAGCATCGCATCGAGTCGATGATCTACGACTTGATCCAGGAGCGGCGGGCGAATCCAGTCGAGCCCAAGGACCTCTTTCAGGAGTTCATCGATTCCACCTACTACGGCGGCAAGACGATGCCGGACAACCTCCTCGTCAGCATCCTGTTGTTCATTCCCTGGGCGGGTCACGAGACGACCGTCGGCCACACCAGCTGGACCATCATCGAGCTGCTGCGCCACCCCGACTACCTGGCGCGCGTTCGAGCGGAGCTGTCTGAGGTGCTCGGGGACGAGCAAGTCTATACGCCGGAGAACCTAAAGAAGCTCACGACGGTGGACTGGGCGATCAAGGAGACTGAGCGCACGCATCCGGCGGCGCACATGTACATGCGAGGCGTGCGCGACGACTTCGAAATCGATGGCTACGAGGTCGCGGAAGGCTCCATGGTGTTCGTCGTGCCGCAGATCGCCCATCGCCTTCCGGAGATCTTCGAGGATCCGGACCGGTTCGATCCCCTTCGATTCGCGCCCGACCGCACGGAGGATTCGACGCCTTACAGCCTGATCGGGTTCGGCGGGGGCGTGCATCGCTGCGCGGGTGTCAACTTCGCCAAGCTCGAGATGAAGATCATCACCGCCAAGCTCTTCCAGAACTACGACATCACGCTGCTCGACAAGAATCCCAAGCCCAAACCGGGCACCGAGACCAAGTGGCCGGAGAGCCCGTGCCGCATTCGGTACGTCCGTCGTCGTTGAGGGTGGTATAGCCGGCCGCGCGGCCTCATCACTCTTGATACCATTCTGTCGACTTCCGGCCTTGTTTCGCCTATCTGCACTGGACCCACGTGAGCTGCGAATCTCGTGTCTTGCAAGGGTGGTGCCGGATTCAGGCGCAGTCTTGCTTGGGTTTTCGGAAGCGGTCGGCGCAGTGGGTGCGCAGCTACTGACCACGCGGCATGTCGAAGCGGATATGACGGCGTCGCCGGTCATGTCCGAAAGGATATGTCCAGATCGGACATGCCTCGCTCAGCGGCAACAAAACGCGCTGTTTGAGCTCGGCAGGCGGGCCCCCACGGGATGGCACAGGGGTTGCACATCTCCCTGGCAAGAGGAGCTGAAGATGGAGCAGGTCATCCCAAAGAGTCTCGCGCACGCCGAACAGTCGGACCCCCAAAACGACGTCAGAGACCTCGGTCGGTGGGCGCGCATCGCCACCATGAGCTGTACGAGCGTCGTTGCGATCGGTACATCACTCGCCCTTCCGTGGGTGTTGTGGTTTGCCGCGGGGGTGGCATTCGCGACGGTCATCTTCAGAAACCACCCGGCCGAGGTCCTGTACAACCGCGTCATTCGCCGATACACGCACACGGTGGCTCTCCCGCCGACGGCGCGCGAACGCAAGGTCGCCTTGGCGGTCGCGGGGGGCCTGCTGATCGGCGCCGGATTCGCATTTTTGTTCGACGCGACCCAGCTGGGTTACGCAATGGGCGTCGGTGTCAAGCTCTTCCTCCGCTTGCTACGAGGCTGACATGATTTCGAGATCGACGGCTACTAGGTCGCGGAAGGGACCATGGTGTTCGTGGTACGATTGTCTT
>CP070713.1:939724-944680 GCA_020351445.1 Myxococcales bacterium | reverse complement strand
GGGCAAGTAGGTCACCAGCATCGATTGCTTGCGATCGGTTTTGCACCCGGCGAGGCAGTGTCCGCTGAGCGCGCAATCTTTGATGTTGCGGGAGGTGGGGGCAGCGGGAATGCCGACCTTCTTGGCGCCCTCGAGTAGTAGGCGCCCGTTGTAGTTCACTTCGCGGGGCGCGTTCTGGTGAATCGAGAGGTTTCGCTCGACCCGTTCGAAGTAGGGCGCGAGGGCCTCGGGGGAGAGATTGTCGAGGCCATGCACTTTGGCCCAGTTCTCGAGAACCTGGTCCGGCACGCGAAAACAAACCGCCGCATTGATGACCGTCGAACCTCCGATGCACTTGCCTTGAAGGATGGCCAGGTCGCCCGTCGTGTTTACCTGGTAGCCGTTCTCTTCGTACAAGGTCTCGCCCGACGTCGGGAGATGTTCCTGAAACTCACTCGACGGGATGTACGGACCCGCCTCCAGTACGACGACCTTCGCGCCCGAGCGCGAGAGCTCGTAAGCGGCCACCGCGCCCGACGCGCCAGAGCCGATGATCACGACGTCCGCCTGTAGATCGAGACCGGCATCCGGAATGTCGCTCGGCTGCGTCACCTTTAGCACCGGACGTCCTGGGATTGCAGCTTTGACTTCGCCTTCCACTGTGCTCACTAACTGGGGTCCTTGGGCATCGGCGCATTGCCGAGACTTGGAATGCCGGCGGCCTCCGAAACCGGCCCCTGGTAACCGATCGCGCGCGCGGCTTCGATGTCCTTCCAGTACGCGTAACACACCAGCTTCTTGAGAACGGTGGAGATCCCGCGCTGCATCTCGATCCCCTCTTCCCATCGCCGAATATAGGCGAGCCGCTGGTCCGCCGAGAGATTGACGAAACGCGTGAAGTGGAGGCCGATCAGGATCGAGCCGAGGTTGAAGAGCTTGAGTCCGATTCGCACCTGCTTGCGGGTTGGAGCGTCCATGAGGGAAAGCGCGTGCTCGCTGTTGTCGACGACGGGGACCTCGGCTCGGGGCTTGAGCGAGGTGCCTTCGGTCGGCAAGTAGACCTCAGCAAAGCGCTCCACGAGCTCTCGCTCGTCGGCTGTCAGTGTGACTGAGTCGGCGGGTCCGGCTGAATCGTCGTTGCACGCAGGGAGAACTAGAACACTCGCGCCGGTCAGCACGCTGAGTTTCGTGAACGTTCGTCGGTAGAGTCTGTACGGCACGCTTCCCCCCGGGTGGCGAACTATACCACGAGTCGATCTTGGGAGGTGGTGGTAGCAATACCAGTGCCAGCGCCGGTGTCGGTGCCAGCGCCGGTGTTAGTGTCGGCGTCAGCGCTTGCGATCTTCCGTTCCTCCAGGCCGCGGTCGATCAATTGCTGCGTGGCTTCGGTGACCTGGCGGTGAAGCTCCGCGACGATTTCGGGATTGTCGGCGGCTTCCGGGCCGTGGGGCAGGTAGATCGGTTCTCCCACGATGTAGTGGAGCTCTACCGGAAACGGGAGCAGTCCGAGGCCCATGTAGATGGGTGTCACATATTTGTCCCCGAGGATCTTCGAGATGAAACGGCCGACGCCGCTCTGGCGAACCCGTTCCTGCGAGACGACCTGGACGTAGAGCTCTTCGTTTCCGAGGCCCGCGATCGGAATGATCGGCTTCTGCGCGCGGAGGGCCGTCCGAATGAACCCGTGGCTGTTTTCCCACTGCAAGCGGTACGCGTCCTCGGGATCTCCGAGCGCCTCCCTCGCACCGCCCGGATACACCAAGACGAGTTGGTCGTCCTGCAGGAGCCGGACGGTTGCTGTGGGCTCACCTTCGACCGCCCCCATCATGTGCGCCCAGTCACGAAAGAAGGGAGTCGCAAAGACGACCCGGTCGCCAAGCGACCGAACCCATCGGCCAGTCCCCTCGAGGATGAGTGAGAGAAGAACCGGAAGGTCGATGCCGAAGTGGCCGTGGTTGGTGACCAGTAGCGCGCCCTCGTCGGCGGGAATGTGCTCGATGCCCTCGATCGTTGGCTGCAACCATTCGCGTAGGAACGAAATGCGCCGGAGCAGGCGCTCGTAGCCCTGCCGGTCGAACGGCGGTGGGGCGGTTTGGGTTTGCTCACTCATACGCATGCGCAGGTCTCTCCTATGCGCTACGTTCCGCGCCTCATGCAACCCCCCGAACCGGTTTCCGGGCGCTACGGTCCCTACGGTGGACGCTACGTCGCCGAGACTCTCATGCCGGCGCTCGACGAGCTGACGCACGCCTACGAGGAATCCCAGGGGGATCCGGCCTTTCAGGCGGAGCTCGGTTCGCTGCTCCACCACTATGCAGGGCGCGAAACACCCACGTATTTCGCGTCTCGCCTCAGCGAGGAGCTCGGGTCCCGGATCTGGCTCAAGCGCGAGGACCTCTGCCACACCGGCGCTCACAAGGTGAACAATACGATCGGCCAGATCTTGTTGGCCAAACGGATGGGTAAGACGCGGATCATTGCCGAGACGGGTGCGGGCCAGCACGGCGTCGCGACCGCGACTGCGTGCGCGCTGATGGGGCTGCCTTGCGAGGTCTACATGGGGGCGGAGGACGTGCGCCGTCAGGCACCCAACGTTCGGCGCATGGAGTTGCTCGGTGCGGAGGTCCACTCGGTCACATCGGGGTCGGCGACGTTGAAGGACGCGATGAACGAGGCTCTGCGGGATTGGGTCACCAACGTGCGCACCACGCATTACTGCGTTGGTTCAGTGGCAGGTCCGCACCCGTATCCACTGATCGTGCGGGATTTCCAAGCCGTCATCGGCCAAGAGGCCCGTGCGCAGATGCTCGAGCAAGCCGGCAGGCTTCCCGATGCTGTCGTGGCCTGCGTCGGCGGTGGCTCGAACGCGATGGGTATCTTTGCAGGCTTCATCGACGACGAGTCGGTTCGCCTGATCGGGGTCGAGGCCGCGGGCGAGGGGATCGAAACAGGCCGGCACGCCGCCCCGCTGTGCGAAGGCGACGTTGGTGTGTTGCACGGGGCGAAGAGCTATGTACTGCAGACCCCGGATGGTCAGATTAAGGAAGCGCACTCGATCAGCGCCGGTCTCGACTATCCGGGTGTCGGTCCCGAGCACGCGTGGCTCAAAGACATCGGGCGCGCGACATACGTATCGGTAACCGATGACGCCGCGCTGGACGCGTTTCAGCAGCTCTGCCGCACCGAGGGGATCATCCCCGCGCTCGAGACCAGCCACGCGTTCGCGTACCTGCCGGCGGTTGCCAAGGAGCTGGGTTCCGATGCCGACATCCTCGTGTGCTTGTCGGGTCGCGGCGACAAAGACCTCGAGACCGTGCTCCAGAAGCTCAAGGAAAGGGGCTGACGCGCGTGGGCCGCATTGCTCACGCGTTCGAGAACGCGCGAAACGAGAACCGCGCGGCGCTCGTGATCTACCTGTGCGCGGGGGATCCCGACCTGAGCACCACGGCCGACCTCGTGGTGGCCGCGGCCGAATCGGGCGCCGACGTGATCGAGCTTGGCGTGCCCTTCAGCGATCCCACCGCCGACGGCCCCGCGATTCAGAGGGCTGCCGAACGATCGCTGGCAGGCGGGACGACGCTTGCCAAGGTGCTCGACACGGTTAGCGCGATTCGAGGCCGCACCGACGTCCCGATTTTGCTCTTCGGTTACTACAACCCAATTCTTTCGTACGGCGAGCAGAAGCTGGTGGACGATGCGGCGCAGAGCGGCGCCGATGGTTTTCTGGTCGTCAATCTTCCGCCGGAGGAAAGCGCCGGGCTGCGAGGGCCGGCAGTCGACAAGGGCCTCGACTTCGTTCCGCTCGTCGCGCCGACGAGCAACCCGGAGCGTATCGCCCAGGCGGCGAGCGCGGCGACTTCCTTCATCTACTACGTCTCCATGACCGGCGTGACGGGTTCCAAAGCGGCAGACCTGGCCAGCGCATCGGAGCGCGCAGGCGCTTTGCAACGCGAGCTCGGCCGCCCAGTCGCGATTGGGTTCGGCATCAAAACCAAAGAGGACGTGAGCACGGTCGCGCCCCACGTCGACGGTGTCGTGGTCGGGAGCGCCGTGGTCCGCACGATCGAAGACGCGGCGAGCCCCGACGAAGCGGTGGCCTCGGTCCGGGCGCTGGTCTCCGAGCTGGCCCAGGGCCTCGGCCGGCGCTAATGGCCTTGTTCCGGCCGGTCGCCGACGATACTGTCCGCCCATGGCTGCCATCGATGTCATTTCCGCCAATCTCCCAATCCTGCGCGAGCTCCACAGTCGAGTCGGCCAGCTCGAGCTGGCCCAGCGAGTAGGCGTTTCCAGACGCACCATCGCCCGCCTCGAAAACGCCGAGGTATCCGATCCCGGTGTCGACCTCATGAAGCGGATCGCAAAGGAGCTGGGGGTTACGCTCTCACTTCTTACCGAGAACAAGCTTCGCGCGGTGACCGTCGCCCTGCCGGAGGATGTTTGCAGGCGGTTGGAGTCAGGGGAGGGGCCGGAAATCCTGGAGGCCATGGTGCGAGCCGCCAGGCACCGTCACTAACGGCGTCAGTCCCAGCGGCAGTGTCTTTGTGGTGTGACTGAGTCATCGTGATCTCCTTTTTGCGAGTGAGTGGGGCCGGGCTTTCGCCCTTTCGGTGAACCCCACTCACTCGCAAAAAGGAGATCACTCATGGGACTCATCATTCAGCAAAAGGCGCTTCAGGCAGCGGGCGGGCTGCGGCAGCTCCTTCCCGTCGTTCGAAAGCGGGATAAGTCGCTCTTCGAGCAGATTCACCGGGCGCTGAATAGCGTCGTCCTCAACATCGCCGAGGCGAACGGAAACGATGCCGGGACGGCCAGGACTCGATTCGCGTCGGCTTGCGGTTCGGCCAAGGAGGTGCGCGCGGGGATCCAGCTCGCAGTCGCCTACGGCTACGTCCCGACTTCTTGGATCAGCGAGGTGGACATCGCGCTCGATGAAATCTGCGCGATGTCCTGGAGGCTCTCCGGCCGTTAGAGCCTGCG
>CP070713.1:937117-939624 GCA_020351445.1 Myxococcales bacterium | reverse complement strand
GGAGCGCTTCGGAACTTCTCGATTCAGGTGAAGCGCGAGCTGGATAGCATCGAATCAGACGTTGGGTAGAGACTCGGCGTGGGGAGCGTCATCGTTCTGCGCCGAAAGTCCACGAGACCCGGGATGCATCCTCGGCAGAAGGCGCCGTTCGGCTTCGAACCTGACGATCGGAGGTTCGAATCCCCCCGGCGCGCCACCGAATTGCGGCGACTATTCGGCGCTGTTCCCGCGAAGCTTCACGAGCGCGCCGCCCTTGCCAAGTCGTCGACTCCTCGTCGCTGGGGACGAACTAGGCTGCGGTTCCACCACCTTCGCTCGCGCCTCGACGGCGTCGGTCGACCTGGTAGAAGGGCCTGAGGATGTCGATCGGGACCGGGAAGATCGTCGTCGAGTTGTGCTCCGTGGCGATCTTGGAGAGCGTCTGGAGGTAGCGGAGCTGGAGCGCCACCTCCTCCGAGGCGAGCACCCGTGCAGCCTCCGCGAGGCGCTCGGCGGCCTGGAGTTCGCCTTCCGCGTGAATCACCTTGGCGCGCTTCGCGCGCTCGGCCTCGGCCTGCTTGGCCATCGGCCGCTGCATCTCCGTGGCCAGATCGATCTTCTTGAGCTCGACCGCGCGCACCTTGACCCCCCACGGCTCGGTCTGGAGGTCGATGATCTCCTGGAGCTTCTGGTTGATGGACTCGCGCTCGGCGAGCAGCTCGTCCAGCTCCGCCTGGCCGCAGATGCTGCGCAGCGTAGTCTGGGCGAGCTGCGACGTGCCGTAGAGGTAGTTCTCCACCTGGATCACCGCCTTGTCCGGGTGCAACACGCGGAAGTAGAGCACGGCGTTGACCTTGACGGACACGTTGTCGCGCGTGATGACGTCCTGCTCGGGCACGTCCATCACGATCTCGCGCAAGCTGATCCGAACCATGCGGTCGATGCCGGGGATGATCCAGCGGAGCCCCGCCTCCTTGATGCCGTTGAAGCGTCCGAAGCGAAACACCACGCCGCGCTCGTACTCCGTGATGACGCGAATCCCAAGGATGAAAACCGCCGCGGCGATTCCGATCGCGACGAGGATTTCCAACCCCATTTCCCCTCCCTCGAGGCCGTTCGGTCACGGTCGGCCGGGGCGTCCTCGAAGCCGCGGGATCGGCCTGTCCTGGCCAGACATCTACCGGAGGGGCTCGATCAGCCCTTCCGAGTCGCGTTGCGCGCGGTCTCAGCCTTCGCATTCGGAGCGGGCTTTGCACGGATCTTGCTCATGTTCGCCGCTTTTACGGCTCGGCATCGGGTGAGACCTGGCCTTCGAGGCGGGCGAGCGCGAGCTCCATTTGAGCATCCAGGAGCTCCTGCTCCGGAACCACTGCGTTGACGATGTTCTGAACCTGCGTTCGGGAGTACCCGGCTTCTGGAGCGCTCGTGTGCGAAGCCATGATCCTCTGGTAGAGCCGGAGAGCCTTGGCCAGGTCGCGCTCGGAGTAGTGGGCCGCGTACGCCGCCGCATACTCCTGAGCCGCCTCCCTGAGAGCTGTGTGGTCACTCATCCCCGTTGCTCCTTGCTGCTGTTACCGGCTTCATGACGTGGTGCGGAAGCGAAGGAACGCCAGATACTCCAGCAGCTTTTCCTCCTCCTCGGCGGTCAGATCCTCGATCGCGAAGGCCGCCAGCCTCTTGCGGCGCCCGCCTCCGTCCTCGGAGGGCAGCAAGTATCCGGCCTTCTCCATCAACGCCTCGTAGGGCACTTCGTAGACCGCGGCCAGGCTGTGCAGCACGTGGGGCGAGGGCTTCTGGATCTTCCCCTTCTCCAGCTGGCTCAGGTAAGCGTTCGAGAGCGCCTTGTCCGTGGCGTCCTCGACCTCTCGGAGTGAGAGCCCCTTCGCAACACGCAGATGGGCCAGCAGGCCGCCGAGCTCGACCTGGGAGTGCTTCCGGGTGCTCCGGGGTTGGCTCTGGCGTTCGGCCATAACGCCCCAGTATCGCGAATCTGCGTACTTTATCGAGCGTTTGATGTAATTGCTTGTTTGATTTGATTCGCGTGCTATTCTTAGCATTGCCGGCGGATGCTCACTACAAACACCTCCGCTCCGGCTCGGCGGACGAGAAACACCATGCGTGAAACCCAGTGGATCGAGTGGACCCGGACGAGGCTCCAGCCCCAGGAACGCCACGAGCTGTTGACGGCGTTGACGTCGCAACAGAAGGCGCACCTGCTCGAGCACGACTACGTCTGGGTCGAGGGAGTCGGCGTCTTGTGGAATCCCCCGGACGGCGACCTGCGGCGGGCCCGGTTCACACACGGAACCCACTTCCAGACGCAGCGTGGGGAGTTCTACATCGACTCCGAGGGCAGCGCGCGTGAGCGCCCGAGTCGTTCTGGCGACCAGCCGGTAAAGGCCGCTTGAGCAGGCCCCGCTAGGCGGAGGCCACTGAGGGAGAATCAAGCCATGAAGGTGAGACCGTTGCACGACCGACTCCTCGTAAAGCGCATCGAGGAAGACGAAAAGACCAAGGGGGGGCTCATC
>CP070713.1:926838-937017 GCA_020351445.1 Myxococcales bacterium | reverse complement strand
TCGAATACAAGATTCGCAAGCCCAATGGCGCGACAGTTGGTCCCCTGGCGTACGCCAAGGTCGTCGAAGCGGTCGCGACGGGACAGGTCGATGGCAACGACGATATCAGCATCGCCGGCGGCGACTTCCAGCCGCTCTCATCGGTCAGCGACCTCTATCGCCACGTGCCCGCTTCGCGCATGACGCCGACTACGACGCGTGTGGAATCGACGGCGGCTGCCGACCGAAGCATGGACTTCGCGGACGGTGGTTTCGTTGCCGCGCTGGCTCGCACTCTCGTCACGCGCCGCACCGGCCTGTGGCTGTGCGAGCAAGGGGGTGTTCGCAAAGAGGTTTACACGAAGCACGGTGTCCCAGCGTTCGTGACCAGCAACTTAGCCGGGGAGCTGCTCGGGGAGTATCTCGTCAAGAAGCGAGTCATCAACCGGAGCGAGCTCGACATGGCGTTGGCCGTCATGCCGCGCTTCGAAGGCAAGCTTGGCGATACGCTGGTCGCCCTTGGGCTCGTCGAGCCCTTGGAGCTCTTTCAGCACATCGCCGAGCAAGTCCGAGAGAAGCTACTGGACCTGTTCACCTGGGCCTCGGGCACCGCAACCTTCTACGAAGGCGTCGACCCCCCGAGCAGCGGCTTTCCGTTGCGCCTCGATGCGTGGGAGATCCTAAACCGGGGGCTTCAGCGCCGGATCGCGGCGGGCTTCGAGAGCACGCTCATCCTCGAGCGGGGACGGCACCAGGTCGTCCAGGCGGATCGCATCGATACCGCGGTGGCGACCGCCGCCCTTCCAGACGACCTTCGTTCGGCGCTAAGGCTTTGCAAAACGCCGCACTCCGTCGAGGAGCTGGCGCAGTTCGTGACCCAGCAACCGGGCAACACCGACCCTCAACGGGGATACCGGGTCGCTGCCCTGCTTCTGAGCCTCGGCGCGGTTCACTGGGCGTGACACTCGACGCCCTCCCTCCTTGACCCCTCCGTAGGCTGCTGCTAGCTCTGCGCCCGGCTTTTTGGGGTCGAATTCCACAGGAGTAGCCATGTCCAACGTACGCGTCCTCGTGTCAGACAAGCTCGCCGAGGCGGGTCTCAGCGTCCTGCGCGAGGCCCCGGAGGTCGAGCTCGAGTTTCGACCCGGCATGAGTGAAGACGAGCTCTGCAGCATCATCGGAGACTACGACGGCCTCATCATCCGCTCCGCGACCCAGGTCACACCGCGGGTCATCGAGGAAGCGCACAAGCTGAGGGTCATCGGCCGAGCAGGCATCGGTGTCGACAATGTCGACATCCCGGCTGCGAGCCGGCGCGGAATCGTCGTGATGAATACCCCAACCGGCAATTCTGTGACGACGGCCGAGCACGCCCTGGCACTCCTCGCCTCGCTCGCGAGAAAGATCCCGCAGGCCGTCGCTTCGATGCGCGGCGGCAAATGGGAGAAGAGCAAGTTCCAAGGCCGCGAGATCGCCTACAAGACACTGGGCATCGTCGGTCTCGGCAACATCGGACGCATCGTCGCCGACCGCGCCCAGGGGCTCAAGATGAAGGTCATCGGCGTGGACCCGGTGATGAGCAGCGATCGTGCCGCCGAGCTCGGCATCGAGCTGGTCGAGCTCGACGAGCTCTTGGCGCGGGCTGACTTCCTGACCATTCACGCGCCGCTCACGCCCGAAACGAAGAACATGATCGACGACACGGCGTTCGAGAAAATGAAGTCCGGCGCTCTGCTCGTCAACGCCGCCCGCGGCGGCATCGTCGACGAGGAGGCACTCGCGCGCGCCATCACCGAGGGCAAGATCGCGGGCGCTGCCCTCGACGTGTTTGGCAAGGAGCCCATCGATCCGGATAGCCCATTGCTCAAGCTCGACAACGTGCTGTGCACCCCGCACCTCGGCGCCTCGACGTCGGAGGCGCAGGAGCGAGTTGCGATCGAAATCGCGGAGCAAGCGATCGGGTATCTCCAGCTCGGCATCGTCAAGAACGCGGTCAACGTGCCCGCGCTGCCTCCGGAGATCGCCGAACGACTCCAGCCCTATCTTGAGGTCGCCAAGGCGCTCGGCAGCCTGGTCGGCCAGCTCGATCCGATCGACGTTCGGGAGCTCAGGGTGACGTGTACCGGCGAGGCCGGCGAGCTCGGCGTGACGCCGATCGCACGTGCAGCCCTGGCCGGCTTTCTCGAACACCACCTCGAAGAGCCGGTCAATCCGATCAGCGCGCCGTACGAGGCACAGGAGCGCGGCATTCGGCTCGCCGAGGTCAAAGAAGCGAGCGACCGGTATGCCACCACGGTGCGCGTGACCGTCACCGGAGAGAAGGGCATCCACACGGCAACCGGTACACCGGGCCGCAAAGGTGAGCCCAGGCTCGTCGGCTTGGAAGGCTATGAGATCGACGCCGTCATGGAAGGCCCGGTCATCATCATGCGCAACCAGGACCGACCCGGTGTCATCGGATCGGTCGGCACCCTGCTCGGCAACCGAGGGATCAACGTCTCGCGGATGCAGGTAGGGCTCGACGAAAAGAGCGGCCAAGCGCTGGCGCTCTGGAACGTCGATTCGACCGTCAGCAGCGATGCTTTGAAGGAGCTTCGCGCCATCGACTACATCAGCAGTGTTCATACCTTGAGGCTTTGAGATGCCCCCCTCGGCGCGAAAGCGACCAACCGGGAGCTCGGCGCAGCTCGGTACGTCGAATCCTGACCTGCCGATGACTCCACCCGGCGGAATGCGCGACCTGCTGCCGCCCGCGTCCATGACACGGACCCTTCTGTGGCAGCGGCTGATGGAGACGTTCGACCTCTACGGATACCAACGGGTGACCACCCCACCGGTCGAGTACGCCGAAGTGATCGAACGCGGGCTCGGCACGGTCGACCGACGCGACCTGGTGCGCTTCGTGGAGCCCGACTCGGGCGAGGTGGCGCTCCTCCGTCCCGACATCACGCCTCAGATCGCTCGCATCGTTGCGACGCGGCTCCAAGACCGCCCCGCGCCTTGGCGCCTGTGCTACGAGGGCACGATTGTGCGACGTCGACGCGGGCGCGCGCGCAAGCAACATCAGGTTCTGCAGTGCGGTATCGAATGCGTGGGGTTGAAAGACCCCGAGGCGGACGCCGAGGTGATCGAGGTTGCCGTCCGCGCCTGCGAGCGGGTGGGCCTCCGGGACTTCTTGGTCGAGCTCGCGCAGGTGAAAATCGGCGCCGAGGTGCTCGAGCACGTGCCTGAAAACGCGCGCCTCGCGGTGGTCGATACGCTCGCGGCCAAGGACGCGACCAACCTGGAGAAGTTGCTGAAGGACGCCGGCGTCATTGCCGCCGAGCGCAAACGACTGCTCCTGCTCTGTGATCTCTATGGCGACCGCTCGGTAATCGCAGATGCCCGAAGGCGGTTGCGAAACGCGGCTGCAAGGCGCGCGCTCGACGAGCTCGAGCGTGTCGTGGAACGCCTCGAGTCTGCGGGTCTCGGCGACCGCGTGGCCATCGACCTCAGCGACTTGCGCCGCCACAGCTACTACACGGGCGTCAGCATGACGCTTCTCGCCGCGGGCCCCGGAGAGCCGCTCGGAATGGGTGGGCGTTACGACGACCTGCTCGGCCGCTACAACGCGCCGGCGCCGGCGACCGGTTTTGCCTTCGAGGTCGACAACGTGCTGTGGGCGCTTTCCGAAGCGGGCGTATCTCTCAAAGGGGACCTGCCCTTGCGAGTCGTGGTGGCCGGAGGGACCTACCCCCGCCGCCGCAACACAGCAGACCTCTGGCGGACCCGCGGAGCACGCGTCGGCGTGCTTCCGACCAAGAGAAACGCCGAGGCCAAGCAGTACGCCAAGGCGTGGGACTATGATCTTTTGATCTGGCAACAAGGGAGCGGTGTGCGTCTCACTCGTCTGCAGGACGGCCGCACACGGGCGCTCAAAGGCGAGCTCAACGACGAGTTGTTCGACGAGTTATTCACTTGGGCGCGAGCTGGGAACGAAACATGAGTGCATTGGTGGTGGTAGGGGCCCAGTGGGGCGACGAAGGCAAGGGCAAGGTCGTCGACCTGTACGCCCCGTACGCTGACCTGGTCGTCCGATACGCCGGCGGCGCAAACGCAGGCCACACGCTCGTGGTCGGCGGCGAGAAGCTGATTCTCCATTTGATTCCGTCCGGCATCCTTCACGAGCAGACCAAGTGCGTGGTCGGCCAAGGCACCGTCATCGACCCGGCGGTGTTCTTGAAGGAGATCCATGCTCTGAGTGAGCGAGGCGTCAACACACAGGGCCGGCTGCTCGCGAGTCAGCGCGCGCATGTCGTGTTGCCGCACCACAAATTGATCGACGAGCTTCGTGAAAAGAAATCGAACGGCGAAATCGGAACCACCAAGCGAGGCATCGGCCCTTGCTACGAAGACAAAGTCGCGCGCCGCGGGGTGCGCATGGGTGATCTGCGCGACGCCAAGCGGCTGCGGAGCAAGCTCGAAGCGAACCTCGAATGCTGGCAGCCCGTCGCCGAAGACCTCGGCGGCACCCTTCCGAGCGCCGATGAGGTCGTGAGCCAATACGCCGAGCTCGGTGAAGCGCTCGGCACGACCATCGGCGACGCCGCCGCCATCGTCCGAGCTTCGATCCAAGCCAACGAGAAGATCCTCCTCGAAGGCGCCCAGGGCACGATGCTCGACATCGACAACGGGACCTATCCGTTCGTCACCAGCTCGAACGCGGTGGCAGGCGGGGCTTGCGCGGGCGCGGGAATCGGCCCGACGCACATTCGCCGTGCCGTCGGAATCGCCAAGGCCTACACGACTCGTGTCGGGGGCGGCCCGTTCCCGACCGAGCTCGAAGACGAGACCGGCCAACAGCTGCGGGACGCCGGCGCTGAGTACGGTTCGACCACGGGACGCCCTCGCCGCTGCGGCTGGCTCGATCTCGTCGCGCTCCGGCATGCCGTGGCGGTCAACGGCCTGGACGAGCTGGCGATCACCAAACTCGACGTCCTGACGGCGGTGGCCGAGCTCAAGGTCTGCGTAGCGTACGAGCTAGACGGCGAGCGTCTCACCTACCCGCCGTACGAGCGCCTCGAAGCGGTCCAGCCGGTCTACGAAACCCTCGAGGGGTGGACCGATGACGTCTCCGCATGCCGCACCCGGAACGACCTCCCCCCCGCTGCTCAAAGCTACCTCGCGCGGATCGAGCAGGAGGTGGGCTGTCGAGTGGGTGTGGTCAGCGTCGGCCCCGATCGCGAGGAGACCGCCGACCTCCGCGACCCTTTCAGCGGCTAGCCTCCGACTTTCGCGACGAAGTCGATTTCCACCTTGGCGCCTTTGGGTAACCCTGCGACTTGCACGGTCGCGCGCGCCGGGGGAACGAGGCCCTCGAAGAACTGGGCATAAACCTGATTCATCTTCGAGAATTCACCCATATCCGTCAGATAGACGGTGGCTTTCACGACGTCACCTCGACTTGCCCCAGCTTCTTCGAGCACGGCCTCCAGGTTGTCCAACACCTGCCGTGTCTCAGCTTCGATATCCCCATCGCCCACCATGTGGGCATCGTTGGGGTCGAGCGCGAGCTGTCCCGAGCAGTAGACCCATTGTTCAACGGCGACCGCCTGGCAGTACGGACCGATCGCGGCAGGAGCGCGATCGGTTTCGATTCGTTTGTTCGTCATGATTCCATGCTACTGCATATCCGGCATGAAGGTCGCGACGTGGAACGTGAACTCGATCCGGGCGCGGCGTCAGCACGTGATCGACTGGCTCGACGCGGCACAACCCGACGTCCTGTGCCTGCAGGAGCTGAAGGTGACCGAGGACGACTTCCCACACGAGGAAATCCAGGAGTGCGGATACGAGACGGCTGTGTACGGGCAGAAGACCTACAACGGAGTGGCCATCGTCAGCCGCCATCCCCTTTCGAACGTCGTGCGAGGCCTGGACGACGCCGAAGACGATCCGCAGGCGCGGCTGATCAGCGGTGACGTCGAAGGCGTCACGATCTTCAGCGCGTACTTCCCCAACGGCGGCGAAGTCGGCTCCGACAAATTCGAGTACAAGCTCCGCTGGATAGCGCGGCTCCGGGGGGCGCTCGAAAAGCGATTCGATCCTGAGAGCGACCAGGTCGCGCTCTGCGGCGACTTCAACGTGGCGCCCTGGGACGACGACATCGGGCGGCCCGCCGAGTGGCGCTCGTCGGTGCTGGCGTGCGACGCCGTGCGGGAGGCTTTGAGCGGCCTCGCGTCCTTCGGCCTTCACGACGTCGTCCGCCCCTTCCACCCGACCGGCGGTGTTTTCTCCTGGTGGGACTACCGCGCAAGGGGTTTCGAGCGCGGCAACGGGCTGCGCATCGACCACATCTACTGCACGCCCAAGCTCGCTGAGCGCGCGATCGGTGCCGTCGTCGACCGTGAGGAGCGGGCGCGCAAATCTCCTTCGGACCATGCGCCGGTCGTGGTGGAGCTCGCATGACCTCGTTGATCGTCTTGGCGGCGTGTGCCCTCGTGCCGTGGATCGTCTGCGGCGCGTTGAGAGCGTTGGTCACCCTCGAGGAAGCGGCGCCACCTGCGACGCGAGAGCGCGCGCTTGGACACTATCGCCGCGCCGTGCTCGTCGTGAGCATCGTGGTCCTTCCGGCTGCCGCGGTCGCCGGAGCACTCGCCGTAGACCCGTCGCTGTCGACGCGATGGCCGACGGCGGGCTCTTGGTTCTTTGCCAGCCTGAGCACGATGACGACTTGGGTCAGCCTGGCGTTGGCGCAGCGCACTCCCGAGGAGGCGTCTCTGATGTCCCATCTCGAGACGACCGGACGAACCGTGCAAATATCCGCGGTTCCGATCTTGGCAACCGGGCTCTCGTTGCTGGCGCGCGCCGTAATCGACGCGCTCCTCCCGTTCGGTGCGATCGGACAAGCGCTCCTGGCGGCGCTCCTTGGCGTCGCTGCGGTGATCGTCGCCGCGCCCTGGCTCGTGATCAAGCTCGGCCTCTGGTCCAGATTCCCACGCCGCATCGAAGCCGACGGGGTGTCGTGGCGACTCGTCCACCTTCCGGCGCCGACCCCTTTTCTCACTCATACGGCGGCATTGCCTTGGTTGCGCACGGCCCTGGTCAGCGACGGTCTCTTCAACCGGGCCCCCGAACGACGATGGCAAACGCTGGTCCGGTACGAGGTCGGAGGCGCATTGCGCTCGCGGATGGCGGGCGCGGTCCGTTGGTCGGTGGCGGTTCCTTTGTCGGTCGTCGTCTTCATCCTGGCCGGGGCCGTCGGAGCCGATGATCCAAACAAGCTCGTCGCGGCGACTGCTCTGGCCGTGTTCTTCACTGTGGTTGCGAGCTGGCTCGCCAATCGGCAACCGTCGTCGAGTCCGGTTCTCGATTCGGAAGGCCCATCGATGCAAGAGCTCGCACAAACGCTTCGGAGCCTGCCACCTGGCCTCGGTCAAGCGTTGCCGCGCACGTCCCACAAAACCCTCGGCCCCGCGCTCTACGATCGCCTATTCGCCCTCGGCCATGACCCGGGACGAAGGCCCCAATCATGAAACCCGGCAGCGCGCGAGCCGCCCTCGCCTTTTGTGTGCTCTGCCTCGCCTCGACCGCGTGCGGAGGCGCGAGCGAGGCAGCGGAGACGGCGCCGACCGTCGAGCGATCTCCCGAAGGCCGGCTCCCGGCCGGCGTTCGGCCAACCAGCTATCGCTTGGACCTCACCATCATCCCGGAACGAGATACGTTCTCGGGGACGGCGGTCATCGGCATCGATCTCGAGACGCCAGCGGCCACGATTTGGATGCACGGCCAGAGCCTCAACGTCACGTCGATTCACGCCATGCACTCGACGACTCGAATCGCAGCAACGTGGGAACAGAAAACCTCGGACGGCGTGGTGCGCGTCGAGCTTCAGGAAGCGTTGCCCGCAGGCAGAAGCACTCTGCACATCGAGTACACCGCCGGTTTCGACATGCGGCTACGAGGACTCTACCGCGTGGAGTCCGGCGGGCATAGGTATGTGTTCACGCAGTTCGAATCGATCAGCGCACGGCTCGCGTTTCCTTGCTTTGACGAGCCGCGCTTCAAGACACCGTTCGACGTGACCCTCACGGTTCCGGCAGATCAAATCGCCGCTGCCAACACTCCCGTCGACCGCGCCATCAGGCTCCCCGACGGGCTTCAGCGCATCCGCTTCGTACAGACCTTGCCGCTTCCCACCTATCTCGTCGCATGGGCGGTGGGGCCCTTGGATGTCGTGGCCGGGCCGGCCATTCCGCCGACCGAAGGACGCCCCTTTCCCGTTCCGCTCCGCGGCATCGCGGCCAAAGGTCAGGGGCAGCACTTGCGTTACGCGCTCGCGCGGACCCGGGAATTCGTCGAGGCGCTAGAAGACTACTTCGGCATCCCGTACCCGTATCGCAAGCTCGATCTGGTCGCGGTCCCCGACCTGGCGTCGGGCGCCATGGAGAACGTCGGGTTGATCACGTTCCGTGAATGGCTGCTGCTCATCGACGACGAACGGGCCACGGAGAACCAGCACCGCGCGTTCGCGCACGTGCTGGCACACGAGCTAGCGCATCAGTGGTTCGGCAACCTCGTGACGATGCCGTGGTGGAACGACGTTTGGCTCAATGAAGCGTTCGCAACGTGGATGGGCGGTAAGATCGTGCAGACACTGCATCCTGAATACCGCGCCGACCTCGGAAGTCTCGCTTCGGCGCAACGTGCGATGCGGCTCGACAGCCTCAGCAGCGCACGCAGCATCCGCCAACCGGTCCGGAACAATCACGACATCAAGAACGCCTTTGACACGATCACCTACGACAAAGGCGGAGCCGTCCTGAAGATGTTCGAGCGTTGGATGGGTCTCGAAACGTTCCGCGAAGGCATCCGGCTCTACCTCCGCCGCCACCAAGGGCGCACCGCAACGTCCAGTGATTTGCTCGCGGCGCTCGACGAGGTCAGCGACGCCGACATCACGTCGCCCTTCTTGACCTTCCTGAGCCAGCCCGGCGTTCCCCTCGTGTCTGGAAGTGCCGAGGAGTCCTGCGAGAAGGGTTCGCGCCGAGTGCACCTCGCGCAAGAACGCTATTTCCCGATCGGCTCGACCGGTGACACAGCACGAGCGTGGCGGATACCCCTTTGCGTTCGGCATAGCGCCGGAGCCACCTGCGCTCTGTTGACCGACACCGAGGGGCACATCGACCTCCCGGGCTGCCCGAGCTGGTGGATGCCCAACGACGACGGCGCCGGGTATTACCGTTTCTCGATGTCCGCCGCGGATTGGGCGAACCTGCGAACGAAAGGCTTCGACAACCTCTCTGACCGTGGACGGATGGCGGTCGCCGACAGCGTCGAGGCCGCGTTTGATCGCGGCGTCATCGAGGTCGACGACCTGCTTCCGTGGTTCCCCAAATTCGCGGCGAGCCCGTTGAGGCAAGTGGCCGCCGCACCCATGGGGCCGATTCGCTTCATGCAACACAATATCGCGCCTCTAGAGCTTGCGGGGCGCATCGCGTCGTACGCAAGCAGGCTCTACCGCAAGCGATACAGACAGCTCGGTTGGCGGGCGCGGCCGGGCGACTCGAGCGACACGAAACTGCTCCGGGAGGCTCTCATCCGCTTCATGGTCATGGATGTGCGTGATCCCCAGGCCCGCGCTCGGGCAACGCGTCTCGGCAGGACCTACATCGGCTATCGGACCCAAGCGAAGCAGAGCATCGTCGATCCACAGCTCGCGGGCCTCGTGCTCGCCACCGCCGTGCAGGAGAGCGACACGGGCCTCTTCGAGCAGCTCGTCAGCTCGCTCGATTCGAACACCGACGCGACCGAGCGCAACCGCATCCTGTCCGCGCTCGGACACACCGAAGATCCGGCGCTGAGCGCGCGTGCCCTCGACCTAGCGCTCGACCCGCGCCTTCGCGTCAACGAAATCCCACGCCTGCTGGGACCGCAGTTCCGAAATCCACGAACGCGCCAAGGGGCGTGGGCCTGGCTCGAGACACACTTCGATGAGCTAACCGACCGGCTCGGCGGCTTCCAAGCCGGCACCATGCCGTGGTACGCGGCCGGGTTTTGCACGGAGGAGGCTGCCGCCAAGGTGCAGCGCTTCTTCGAGCCGAAAATGGCGAAGCTGACCGGCGGGCCGCGCAACCTCGCGGCATCCGTCGAGGCGATCTCGCTGTGTGCCAAAAAGGCGGCCGTGCATCGGCCGGGCGTGGACAGAGCGTTTGGCTCCCG
>CP070713.1:918101-926738 GCA_020351445.1 Myxococcales bacterium | reverse complement strand
CTTCGTAGCCGGGCTGATCGAACTGATTGTCGGACATGATCTCGATCATGTTGCCCATGCCGGTCAGGTGATTGTCTACGCCCGTGAGCAGCATGCTTCGAGTCGGCGAGCAGGCCGCCGGCGTGTGATAGTTCGAGAACTGCACGCCGTTCTGGGCAAGACGGTCGATATTGGGCGTGTTGATCTCCGAGCCGTATGCACCGAAGTCGGCGTACCCGGTGTCATCCAGCAAGACGATGATGAAGTTCGGTGGCTTTTCCGCTTTTTCGGCAGGCTGCTCCGCGGCAGCCTTTTCGGCAGGTGGCTCGGGCTCGGGCGAAGCTTCCTTCTTCTTCGTGCACCCGGAGGCCGCGATTGCCAGAACAGCCCAAAATATGATCGATTGACGCATCGCTTTCCTCCTCCGAGCCGCTCATCTTGCTCTCCTGCTGTGCGCAAGGCAAGCGACGATCACCCGCAACATGGCGAATGATATGGCTTTCGACCGCGGAGCGCACGGGTGCTTCTTCAGATCTCCTGCGACACACCGAGATGCGATATGAAAGCTTCACGAGCGTACGCGTCCTGGGTAATGTGGCGGCCAATCCATGCACGACGGGGAATCCAGCCTTCCGGCGAACCGATTGTCACAGCCCACCACGGCCAGGTGGCTTGTGGTCGTCTTCGGAGGCTCACTTCTCTGCGCGCTCATGAGTAGTGCGAACGTCAGCGCACAGCCGGCCGCGGAAGAAGAGGTCGCGGCCCCAGCGACGGAGCAACCCGCGCAAGAAGGGGACGCTCCACCCGAAGAGGAAGACAGAGCCGGCGCCGAACCGCCCCAGGGCGAGGTCGTCGAGAAGCGAACGAAAATTGGGTCACGGCTCATGGTGGAGCTGCCAGAGCCTGCCGAGGAGCTAGGCTATCCGATTCCGGAACGCGGCGTCGCCATGCCGGCCAACGTGGAGACCGACCTCGAAGACGGCTTCCCCAAGCGAGGCTCGGTGTTGCCCTCTATCCCGCCTCCGAGGCCTTACTTCGAGTTCAAGGAAGCACTCTACGACCGGACCGGCCTCAAGGTGGCCTTCAGCTATCAGATGATCGCCCTCGGGGCTTCGAGCGCGAAACCCGCCGGCGAGGATTTGTCGCAGGGGAAGCAAACCGCCTGGGCCGGAAACCTTCTCATCGAGGCCCAATGGGTTCTCTACCAACGCGAAAAAGACTACCCGGGAAGCCTCGTCGCGTCCTTCGACTGGCGGCACACGCTTCAGAACAGCGCGCAACCTGCGTTCTTCTCACTCGATACGGGCTCGCTGTGGCCGCACGATTTCTACTACCTGACCTGGCGCCCTTGGTTCCCCGTGTTGTTCTATGAGCAGGCGTTCAAAAAGGATGTGTTCGTCCTCAGATTTGGAAACCTCAGCCCTCTTCAGTTCATCGATTTCTTCCGCTTCAAGGACCCAAGAACGTCGTTCACCGGCTCCCCCTTCACCGCGCCGGCATTCATCAACCCCTTCGCGCCACCTGGGTTCGGCATCCAGTTTGATTTGAGGCCGATCAAAGACAACGAGCTCTACTTCACGGGCCTCGTCCACGACCAGAACGCGCAGATCGAAGTCTACAGCTGGAATGAGTTCTTCACGAAGGGCGACCTCTACTATGGGCTCGAGATCGGGTATTTCTGGAAGCGAGCGCCAGGTGATTTCGATCACCTTCACGTCAACGTGATCTACGCCTCCGCGCCCGCGCAACCGGCCCCTGCCGGTGCATTGCTCGGCAGAGGCAGCGAGCCCGGCTGGATCTTCAAGGCCCACGGCTCGAAGCAGATCGACCGCTGGGTCGTGTATGGCAACTACACGTACAACTCAGCCGAGGGTGGGCCCTTCGGCGCCACCGTCGCGGACCACTCGGTTGCAGCCGGACTCGCGTTTCTGCGGCCGTTCCACATCAACGGTGAGTGGTCTTTGGGGGCTGTATGGGCCAAACCCATCAATCGCAGCTTGCGCGATCAGTACGGCATCGAGACCTACTGGAAGATCTTGCTCGCCGAAGACCTCTGGGTGACGCCGAACCTGCAGCTCATTTTCAACCCGACGTACAACACCTCGAAGACCGTCTTGGCTGTCGGCGGCATCAAGCTACGCTTGTTCTTCTAGGAAGAACGCTGCGTCTCGCTCGCCAGCTCTTTGCTTGCTCGAGCTTGATGTGAGCATGGCCGGCGAATAAACCGAAGGCGTTGAGCGCGTTAACCAAACCGCGCTTGTCAGTTGTGTGCCGTTTCGGTGCGTGCCTGCCGGAACGGTACGCCGGAGGCTTCGAACCTGTTCCACTCGTGAACGTTTGCGAGCGTTTACCACGCGCTATTGGGGCGTGATCGCGTTGGCACGGCAAATGCTTTGAAGAGGCGCATCAGGAGGTAACACCGGATGCAGCACTCGCTTTCCAACACGCTCGAGATTACTATCGATGGGGACCTTCGTGGCCCGCAAGCCCTATCGCTCTCAGACCGCCTTCCGCTCGGAGAAATGGCCAGCGCGGATCATGTTGTCCTATCCCTCAACAAGGTTTCGGACGTGGACGCCGCAGGCCTGGCCATGCTAGTTCGGCTCTATTCGCACCTACGGGTGCGCGGCGCGAGTCTGAATCTCGTCGATGTTCAGGGGCCGTGTGAGGATCTGCTGCGTCGCGTTGGACTCGACAAGCTCCTCGCCGCAGGAGCGACGGCGAAGCCCCAAGCCCGTCGGCATGCGGTCACGATGCCTATCCCGGCTCAGGCCTGATCGATGGACACTACGGTGGACGAAGGTGTGAATACACGGGCCAAGTTGCCGATCCGCGTTCTGTGCGTGATCGGCACGCGGCCCGAGGTCATCAAGATGGCACCCGTGGTGCGCCGCCTCCGCGCGGATTCCGAGCGGTTCCAGGTGCATGTTCTGTTCACCGGCCAACACCGAGAACTGCTCACCGAGGCGGCACGAAAAATGGACGTGCAGTTCGAGGAAAACCTCGATGTCATGACGCCAGACCAGAGTCTGAGCTCGCTCTTGTCGAAACTGCTCCTCGGCATCGATCGAACGCTGATGTCATTCCAGCCCGATATCGCCTTGGCCCAAGGCGACACCACGAGCGTGCTGGCTACGGCGCTCGCGGCTAATCATCGTAAGGTGCCCTTCGCGCATCTTGAGGCAGGGCTTCGTACTGCCGACCGCAACACCCCGTTTCCCGAGGAAGCCAACCGTCGCCTGGCGTCCGTGCTGACAGACCTGCATTTTGCGCCAACAAAGGCGGCGCGCGATTCGTTGTTGGCAGAGAACGTCCCGGCTCACCTCATTACGGTGACTGGCAATACGGTCGTAGATGCGCTGCTCGAGACGCTCGAGCGCCCTCTGTCGCTCCCCGTAGACGTCGCCCCAGGTCGCCTGCTAGCCCTGATGACGGTTCATCGCCGCGAGAGCTTCGGGCCCGGGATCGAGCGGATCTTCGCTGCGGTGCGCAAGCTCGCTCATCAAAACCCCGATGTGGACTTCGTCTATCCGGTCCACCCGAACCCCAACGTGCGTCGGAAGGCCCATGACTATCTCCGTGGCGTTGCGAACATCCAGCTCATCGAACCGGTCGAGTACGACGCATTCGTCGCTCTGATGGCTCGTGCCACAATCATTCTGACCGATTCCGGCGGTGTCCAAGAAGAAGCGCCGAGCCTCGGGACTCCCATCCTCGTCCTGCGCGAGTCGACCGAACGGCCTGAAGGCGTTGCAGCCGGCTGTGCGAAGCTGGTCGGTACCGATGAGCAAACCATTATCTCCACAGCCAATGCTGTCTTGTTGGCCCGTCGTGAAGGGATCTCCCGCCGGCCGCCCCAAAACCCCTATGGGGACGGCCGAGCCGCCGACCGCGTAGTCGAGGCCATCTGGCGCCACTGCTGCGCGGCCGGCGGCGCCCCCTTCCGTCGCGTCGCCTGAGGGTTCTCGGCAGAACCCTTTCTTTATTGCGCGCCGATTGACCCAGCGTGTTGTCCACGATCAACCCAAGGAGAAAGCAATGACAGAACTCGGTCTTAGACAACGCTCGGTTTCGAGCATGATTCAAACCGCGACTCGTCGCTTCTTGGACGTCAATGTTCGCGCGTCGGACCGCATCGACGAAGCGCTTGAATCCCTCTGTCCTCGAAAGCGCGGCTGGACCGATTTCGTCACCCGCGTGCTCCCCGAAGCCATCCAGCCTGGCACCCGGATTCTCGATGTCGGCAGTGGCAAACGCCCGGCCATCGATCTGGCGACCAAACGTCGTCTCGGCTTGCACGTCGTCGGCCTGGATGTCGACGAAGGAGAGCTATCGCGAGCCCCGGACGGGTGTTATGACTCCGTGATCGTTGGCGATATCGCGTCGGCAGATCTGAGCGGACCGTACGATACGATCATCTCTTGCGCCGTCCTCGAGCACGTATCCAACACGCCCGATGCGATTTCGAACATGGCGAGCGCGCTCAGTCCAGGAGGCACGACCTTGCACTTCATTCCGTGCGGGCTCGCTCCTTTCGCCCTCGTCAATCGGGCCCTCGGACCGGCGTTTTCCAAGCGGCTCTTGTTTGCTTTGTACCCGGAGAAAAAGGTCAGTCAGGGCTTCGAGGCATACTACCGCCGGTGCACGCCCTCGGGCATGCGAGGGCTGATGCGCAACTCGGGACTGACCTCCATCCAGGTGACGCCGTACTATGCTTCGGACTACCTGAAGGCGTTTGCACCCGCCTACCTGCTCGAAGCCGCCCGGCAGCTCGCCGTGCAGGCTTGCGGGTTTTCGGATCTGGCCGAGAGTTTCTGCATCCAGGCCAGAGCGCCGGCAAGTCAGGCCTGAGCGCTTTCGCGGGACCACACGTCGTGCATGGCCGCAGACTGCGCGAACATGATGAAGAAGAACCAGCTCCAGCATTGCGAAAGAAAGAAGGCGCATACGCAGAAGCCGCACATCGCCGGTAACAAAGCTCGGCGTACGGCTCGTTCCATTCCGGCGTCCTCCACGCGGCGCTTTCGCAGTCGATAGCCGCCGCGCAGAGTGAGGCCAACGAGCATCATGAAAGGCACGAAGCCCAGTACGCCCGTTTCCGATGCAACCTTGATGTAGGAGTTGTGGGTCTCGAGCTTTCCCCAGATCACCGCGTTGGCAACGTAGGCCTCGTAATTATCGGAGAAACGTCCGAAGCCGACGCCCAGAAGTGGGTGACGAATGACCATGCGGCCACCTGCCTTCCACGCGTCCAAGCGCGCTTGGGCCGACTCGTCGATTCCTTCTTCTTGCGTTCCACCGCTGGCGCGCTCGGCGACTCCCGCTACCTGTGCGGCGCCGAAAACTGCAACTATGGCGAAGACCGCCGGAAGCACCCGTTGCTTCAATGAACCGCGGTCGTGAAAGACCAACGCCATCGCTGCCGCCAAGCCCAGCAAGCCTCCTCGCGACAGGGTAGAGACCAACCCTGCTACTAGTACGAGTAGCTGAATCGCAAGTAGAGAGCGTCGCACTCCTGTCGTTGCCAGAACCGCTTCCATGAGGAACGGCACGTACATCACGAGCACCAGTGCAAGGTCGTTGGGGTCGCCAAGGAGCCCGACAAATCCGGCCCGACTGCCTTCGATTACGGCTACGCCGGAAATCTTCTCGTGTAGCGCATAGAGCGCCAAACCGGTCGTGCACAGGCTGAGCGTGATGTGGAGCTTCACAGCTCGCTCTTTGTCATCGACCAGGTGGACGACCAGTACGTACATGATGAGGATCTTCACAAAGGAGTCGGTGAAGAGGGCCATGCTCGCCGCTGGGTGGCTGCTCGTCAGTGTCGACAACAGCACGGCCACGCCGAGCGCGACCATCCACTTGCCGTGCGGCGCCCGCGAGATGGTCAAGTCTTCGCGCAGGAGCTTGCCCAGAAGCCAGAGTCCGAGCGCGCTGATGGCGAGCACCTTGGCTGGCTTGAGCACTTCGAGGCCCGGCATCAGATCCGCGGGTCTCGCGATCAGGACAACGAGGAACGCGAGTGTCGCATTGAATGGGCTGGACAACACCCAAACGATTGCGCACACGCCCAACAACACGCCAACCGCGGCCAGCGGATGAATCGCGCCAGCCGCTGAGCCCGCAATGATGGCAAGGCCGCCCAACACTCCGGCGCCACGCACTTAGAATCCTCCTCTTGGCATCCGACCGAGCGAGGGCGCATCGAGTGCCGTCGCGAGCTCCCGCTCGCCGCGAATGCTGTCATCGAACGCTGCGAAGACCGCAAGCGCAAGGAGTGAGAGGAAGAGGCCCCCGAACAAAGCGCCGAGCAATACCATCCACAGCGCGGGCTTTGTTGAACGCGTGGGCCGGACGGGCGCCTCCACGGTCCAAACCTGGTGCTCCTCGTCAAACACCGAGAGCTCTTCGGTGACGAGCGCGTCTTCATACTTCTCGAGCAAGCTGCGATAGAGCCTGAGCTTAATGTCGAGATCACGTGTGAGGCGGTTGAGGGACTCCTCATTCTTGGCGTTGAGACGCAGTGCATGGTCGGACTCCGACAAGCGCTTGCGAAGCAGTTCGACTTCGCCCCGGGCCCCCTCGAGCTCCAGGACCAGCGCGCGGTGCTGGAATACTTCACTGGTCGGTACATCCGTACCCTCTCCGCGGGGCGCGTCTTCTCGATGTGCATTTTCATAGGCCACGAGCTGCGACCGGAGAGCTTCGATCGGAATCTCGCGTCGTGCTTTTCGTTCGCGCTGGAGCTCGGAGGTCAGCCAGCGGACGCGCTCGCGCGCGGCTGCGAGCTCTGGGTGATCGGCCGAAAAACGGTGTTCGAGCTCGTTGCTGTGCGCCCGCGCCTTCACGAGATCGGCTTCAAGCTGCCGCACGATGGGATTGAGCTGGCGGATCTTCTGCTCGGAAAGCGCTCGACGCTTCTGCGAAGCAGCGACGCGCACTTCCGCCTCGACGAGTGCTTTCTGAAGCTCCAGGTGTTCGTCGATCGTCAGGCGTTGAACGTCGGGAAGCTGCGTTGCGTTGTCGCTCTTGAACGTCGTGACCGACTCTTCGAGCTCTGTGATTTCGCCGCGCAAGCGTTCGATCTGGCCACCGAGAAACCCTGCCGACGCCTCGACCGCTTGCTTCTGGGGACGCAGAATTTCATTGGTGAAGCGGGCGACGAGTGCCTGGGTTGCCTGAAAGGCGGCGTCTGCGTTGTTCGCGCGCACCTTGATCTTGACCAGCCCACCACCGAGCCCAATCACTTCGACCTGCCGCGCAAAGCGCTGTACCGCGCGGTTCACTTCGTCCGCGCTCGCGTCGGGATCGAGTCGGCCCAGCTCCCGCAGAACGTGGCCCAACGTTGCGTGACTCTTGATGACGCTCTGGATGAGGGGTAGGCGCTGCTTGACGGTCCACTCGACCACCATGTCTTCGAGGAAGGGGTTGATGGTCTGTTGGTCTTGAACGAGAAGGCGCGCGGACGACTCGTATTGTCCTGGGACGAAAGACCACGCGGCCGCTGCGGTGCCCAGCGTCACGATTACGCCCGCCAAGAGAAGCCAACCGCGGCGAATCCCCAAATGCAAGACCGCATCCAGATTCAGCTCGCGTCCCCCATCGGTCATGGTGACCTCCGGGCTGTGCGGACAAGGGCGCCTGGCACGAGGCGTCGTGACCATCCAGAGACGCTCGATCGCAGCGCGCGCAGTGCTTCTGAAGCGGGCGGGTGGTCGCACTCGTTCCAGATGCCGCCAAGTGGGTTGAGTCCGAGAGCTCGCAGCCGCTGTCCGCATTCCTCGATCTCGCGGCGCGTGGTCGCCATCCCACGGGCGATCAGGAGCGCTCCGTGGAGCGAGGCCCGAACGGACGGCGTCAGCAGTCGAGGCCCAGGCTCTTCGAGGAGCGTGAGTCCATCGACCCAGAGGTACGCGTCGTCCTCATCGCATCCGAGGTCTTGCAGGGCGGGGAGGGTTTGGACCCGCACTTGGGCATCGGTCACCGTCGCCGCATGTCGTAGGATGCAGCCGGCCAGGTGCGACTTTCCATCCCCCGGATTGGCGGAGACCAGCAACACGCGCCGCGCGCCCGCCTGGTCCGCCGCTTGAAAGGCACGTGCGACTAGCTTGTGCTCGGCGAGCAGCATCTTCGAGAAACCGGACATTTCGATCTGCGTGCAGAGCAAGATCGGGGCCGAAACGCGGTGGGCGCCCTGTACGCGCTCGATGTGACCCATCCCGAAACACTAGGTGTTCCAATTTGGAGCGAGCGGTACGGCTGCGGCACTGAATTGGAACGGCTGCCGCTGGTTCCCACCCGGTCAGCCAATGGCCCGGTATTTGCTCA
The DNA here is from genome assembly GCA_020351445.1 of Myxococcales bacterium. Lineage (GTDB taxonomy): Bacteria > Myxococcota_A > Polyangia > Polyangiales > Houyiibacteriaceae > SG8-38. Next base: position 918,431 of record CP070713.1, on the reverse strand, counting down.
AACCGGTAGGCGAATAGCGCCCTAACGGAGACATCCATGCCATCACAGCCCATTCGTGTCGCACATCTAATGCAGTATTTCGCCGTCGGCGGACTCGAGCGCATGGTAGAGCGCCTCGCCGTCAAAGCCCGCCGGCACGGTATCGACAGCCTGGTCATCGGATACCTTGGAGACGGTCCGGTCCGGGCAGGGCTCGAGGCGGCGGGCGTGAGAACCACGATGCTACGCGTCGGTCCTGGCCTGCGCCCAGACCGCGTTCTCGAACTTCGCTCGCTCCTCGCCCGCGAGCAGATCGATGTTCTGCACACACATCATGTGGGGCCATTTCTT
>CP070713.1:914330-918001 GCA_020351445.1 Myxococcales bacterium | reverse complement strand
GGCTCTCGGCGCTCATGATGGGGGCACTCTACGCGAGCAAGCGTTTCGCGGCGCCCGCCTTTGCCCCTGCGCTCCTCAACATCTCCCTCATTGCGGCCGCTCTCCTTCTCGCGCCGATGCTCCACGAGCTTGGCTGGCCGGCAATTTTTGCTCTTGCCGTCGGGGCGCTTCTTGGCGGTGCCCTCCAGCTCGTCGCGCAGCTCCCCTCGCTCCGCAAGGAGAACCTGGTCGTCCGCCCACGCGTCGGCTTCAGCGACATCTACGTGCGCAAGTGCGCGCGTCTGATGGTCCCTTTGCTCGCAGGCCTGGGCGTGTATCAGCTGAACGTGCTTCTCTCGCGCTTGTTCGCGTCCTTCTTGCCGACCGGGAGCGTGAGCTACCTCTACTATGGTCAGCGCTTGGCCGAAATCCCGCAGGGCATGTTCGCGCTAGCGATCGCGTCAGCAGCCCTTCCCTCGTTGAGCGATGCCGTGGCACATGGCGACGAAGAGGAAGCCAAGCGGCTCTTCAGGCACGCCTTTCGACTTTCCTTGTTCGTCGCGGTTCCGGCGGCGGTCGCCTTGGCGGTCCTGGCGGAGCCGGCAACGACGGTGTTCTTTGGACGCGGGCGCTACGACGCGGCGGCCATTCACGAGACTACACGGTCGTTGGTGTGGCAGGCGGCCGGCATTTGGGCCGTGGCGTCGGTGCGCACCATCGTGCCGATGTTCCACGCGCACAACGACACCCGAACCCCGGTCATCGCAAGCGCCTTGAACCTTGTCGCCTTTGTCTCGCTCAGCCTCGCCTTGATGGGACCCATGCAGCACGCTGGCCTCGCTGCCGCGACGACTGCGGCGGCGGTCACCCAGCTGATCGCCCTGCTATGGCTTCTTCACCGGAAGTCGGGTCACCTCGGAATGGCGGAGGTCGGTGCGAGCGTCCTGCGCATCGTCGTGGCCAGCACGGTGATGGGCGGAGTCGTGTGGGCAGGCGCCAGCCTTGGCCGCTGGGAGCGCGGCGGCAATGATCCCCAAAACCTCGCGGTATTCGCGGGGACCGTCGTCGTCGGGTTTCTCACCTATCTCGCAGTGACTGCGGCCCTCGGCTCACCCGAGCTTCGTGACCTCAGAGCCGCCATCCGCCGCCGCATGCGTGCGTGAGCGCCCAGGGGCGCTAGAACCCCGCCATGGACGTGCTCGATGCAGAATTCGTCGCGGGGGCCACTGCGCTTGGACAGTTGCCGGCGCCGACCTTTGCCGAGATCGCGTTTGCGGGACGATCGAACGTCGGCAAGTCGAGCCTCATCAATAACCTCGTCCGCCGCAAGAAACTCGTGCGAACCAGCAGCGCGCCGGGCTGCACACGGGCGATCAACATCTTTCGCGTGCGCCTCCGTACCAACGATGAGGAGGCGCATCTCGACCTGGTGGACTTGCCTGGATACGGCTACGCGCAACGAAGCAAAGCCGAGCGTAGGTCCTGGGGCCCGCTCATCGAGGGCTTCCTCAGCGAGAGACCCGGGTTGCGGGGTGCGGTCGTCATCCTCGACATTCGGCGGGGCGTGCAGGACGATGACCTTCAGCTCCTCGAATTCCTGGAAAGCGTCCGTGTGAAACCGATTGTGGTGGTCACGAAAATCGACAAGCTACCCGCAAGCAAGCGAAAGCCAGCAATTGCGGCCCTCAGACGCGAGCTTGACCGCCCGGTCATTGCCTATAGCTCGGTCTCGGGCGACGGACGTGATGCGCTGTGGAGGCGACTCTTGTCGGTGAGCAGCATCGAGCGGCCGGACGTGGGCGCTCAACCCTGAACGACTACTCGTCCAGATCGAGCTTCAAAGTTTGGTCGGGGTCGCGCAAACGCACATCCGACGGATCGCCAAGCATCAACGCGGGATCGCCCGAAGGTGCTTGCCGGGGTTGCGCGGGAACAACCACCGTCGGATCGGGGAGCACCAGGCTGCCGCCGGCCTCTTCTTCCCGCTCCGGAGTCGCCGCGTCGCTCAGCGCCCCCGGCCCGATCGTCTGCTCGACGAAGCGCCGGACCTCGGTGCGCTTGTCCGGCGGTACCAACTGCAAGGCCGCAGCGACGTTCTCGCTTGCAGCATCGTCATCGCCCGCATCCTGCAAGACGCGCGCTGCTTGGATTCGTAGCTGCCAGCTGGATGGGTATAGATCGACAGCGCGTTTCATCTTGGCCGCTGCCGAGCTCGGATCACCCTCAGCGAGATGGTACCGCGCCCAAACCATCCACAGCATTGGCGCGTCGGGGCTGAGCGTCTCCGCCGTCTCGAGCTCGACCCGTGCCCGCTCGGGTTCCTGCAAGCCCAGATGAATCGTCGCCAAGACGACGCGCGCGCGGCCGTAGCGCGGCCACCGTTGAATGACCTCCCCGATGATGCGATTGCCCTCGCTGAACTGCGCCTCGGCTGCCGCGGGCTGGCCATTCGCCTCGAGCATCCCGGCTTGGGCGAGGTGCAGTTGCGCCATGTCGAGCTGCCGAGGGCCGTCGGACCGCAACTGAAGCGCGGCCTCGAACTCCTTCAGCGCTTGAGGCAGCCCGCCGGACTCGGCGAGGACCGCCCCGTTCACCGCGCGAAGCGTGGGTGACACGGGATCGAGCAGAAGCGCCGCTTCGACCATGGGCAGCGCCTTCGTCCCATCTCCCGAGCGACCAAAGATACGAGCCGCCTCGGTTCCGAGGGCTGCGGCCACAACTTCGGTATCGCGGAGCACGCGAACAGACGAGACCTCGACTTCCCCACGGCCTCCCCAGGGATCGAAGTACGCGGACGGTTCCTCAGAGCCGCTGTCGTCATACACCGCTGCCACGAAGTATCCCAACGTGCCCGATGGATCGGAAGGCCCGCGCGCACCTTCGAACTCCCACACCTCGGCGACCATCGCCTTGGCGCCGCGCTCGCGAAGCAACACGGTCATCGCCGTGGCCGCCTCGAGCGGATACAGCTTTACACGTTCTTCGCGGGCATCGACCATTGCAAAGGCCTGCTCGGCGGTGAGGACCTCGCGAGGCAAGGGGTGCTCGAGCGACCACGACGAGGACTCGGCGTGCATCCGCGAGGCGATCTCGGCCGCGCCCTCGGGCCAGCCATCGACATCACCGGGAAGGATCATCATCGGCGCGTACGCTCCGACCTGGATCTGGTCGCGCTCGAGATAGGCCGAAAGCTCATGCGCTTCGAGCGGACGGAGCGGAGGTGTTTCTTCGAGCGTCACCGTCGTCGATCGATACACTCCGTACCCGATGCCGGCCGCCACGAGGATCAACACGACGACCAGAAGCCCTGGACGCCGCGCGCCACCTTCAGGCCCAGCCTGCTTCACTGGCTCGACGCCGCCCCTTCGCATGCATTGAGGGCAACGCGGCTTGTCTCCGGCTTCTTCCGGGATGAACTCCTTGTCGCAGTGCGCGCAGAAATACTTCGTCGGCATGGCGCGCGAGCATACGGCTAGGGTGACGCCTCGTCGACCGGCGGGTCGGGCACGAAACCCGTGCCGTGGAGCCGGGCAACCGCGAACCCGCACTCCCGGGCGCGCCCCTCGCGCCACTCTCGGTCCCAAAGCTCGATTTCACACTTCATGTCCCCGAAGTTGATCTCGAGCCGCGGCTTCGCCTCACCGGGGCTGATGCGCTCTTTGGTCGTGGAGGGAAGCGAACAACAGTCGAGC
>CP070713.1:909627-914230 GCA_020351445.1 Myxococcales bacterium | reverse complement strand
CAGGACCTGATCTTGATCCGGACGCCACACCCCCTGCTCGACCGGGCACGCGGGGTCGCTGGCATGAGCGGAAGCCCGATCTATCTGGAGGGCCGTCTGGCGGGTGCGTATGCGTATGGCTGGAGCCACGGCACCGACCCGGTGGTCGGGGTGACACCGATCGCGAACATGCTCGCGGAGCTCAAGCGCCCGGTGCGGCTGGACATGTTCCCGGGGGCGAAACCGCTCCCGAATCGGCCCCGCGCCGAGTCGACGCAGCGCCCCTCGAAGGAACGATTTGCCGGCCTTCCGCCATTTCGCGGGGAGCACGAGGTAAGCGCTCTGTCCACGATTCGCGCGCTCCAAGAGCAGCGGGCCGGCGTGCAGGCGCCGGTCGGACTGCATCGCGCTACCACCCCGATCATGCTTGGCGGCCTGGACGACTCGGTCGCCCACATGCTCGCTAAAGAACTGGAGCCGTTGGGCTTCGTGGCAGTGCAGTCGAGCGCGGGTGGAAGCCGCAAAGGCGGACCCAGTCGTTTCGAGCCAGGCGGGGCCGTGGCCGTCGAGCTCGTGCGGGGCGATATCGCCATGACGGGCGTCGGCACGATCACGTACGTGGGCGGCGGGGGGCGAACCCTTGCGTTTGGTCACCCGATGCTGGACGCCGGCGCGACCGGCCTTCCAACGGCTACCGCCCGCGTGCTCCACGTCTTGGTGAGCGAATTCCGCTCCTTCAAGATCGCCGAGGCGGCCCAACCCCTGGGCGCCTTGGTACAGGATCGGCAGCCCGCCATCGTCATCGACCCCGGCATCGAGCCGGCTCGCATCCCGGTTCGCGTAAAAGTGAATGGGGTCGAGGGTGCGCCGAAGACCGAGTGGCGCGTCGACGTTGCTAGTCACCGCGTCCTGACGCCCTCGATCGTCTTCGGCGTGATCGCAAACGCCGTCAAATCCACGGCCAGCGATGCCACGGACGTCATCTTCCGGGCAAGGAGCAAAGTCGGGATCGAAGGCCATGGCCTGGTGTCGCTCGACGAGCAGGGCTTCTCGCCGATGGGCGCCGCCAGTCCGGCCGTGTTTTCCCAACTGCAGATGTTCGCCCTGATGGAGGCCGCGTTTGCCAACCCATTCGAGACCTCGCGTTTGACTTCCATCGACCTCGAGCTCGACCTCGAGCAGAGTCGCGAGGTGTATCAGATCGCGGATGCCTCGGTAGCGTATGACGAGGTCGATCCTGGCGACGACATCACGATCTACGTCAGGCTGCGCCGCGTGGATCAGCCCGACACGACCCGCGCGGTGAAGGTTCGCATTCCCAAGGCCGCGGCCGGTAAGACCGTTCGGGTGGCGGTCTCCGCAGGCAACCGAGTCGCGATCGAGCAGCCTCGACCCGGCTCGCTAGGCGACCTGATCGAGCAGACGCAGCGGCGCTATCCAGCCACCTCACTGGTCGTCGCCCTGCAAATGCCCACGCGAGGGCTCCGTTTCGAGGGTCATGTGGTCGATTCACTTCCGCCCTCCGCGCTGAACGCGCTTCAGCTCGTCAGCACTTCGGAAGACAGCCGTCCCTTCGTCACGCAATCCCGTGCGGAGATCAAACTGCCCCAAGTCGTAGTCGGCGGCACCAACCTTGCGCTTCGCGTCCGTAAGGTCGCGCGCGACCAGCTTCTCGGCGAGTAACGAACGATGCAAATCTCAAAGACGACCCTTCAGATCGTGTTCGCTGCGCTGGCGCTCGCAACGAGCGCGAGCGTGGCGGCGGTGACCACCCAGAGCTTCGTGCTCGACAGCGCCGACGAGCTCTTCGAAGGCGAGCTCGACGGCGCTGCCGTCCACTCCGACGGCTCGGTGCGAGTGGGCGCAGCCACGGAGCGAACCGAGCTCGAGAACATTCCTCTTGCCTACAGCCTGGCTCAACGCGGCGGCGCGACGTTCGTGGGGACGGGCGCCAGCGGCGTCGTTTATCGGTTCGATGGAAAGAAGGCGAAGGTGTTCGCCAACACTGGCGAGTTGCTCGTCGCCTCGTTGGCCTTCGGCGGCGACGGAGCGCTCTACGCCGGCACACTGCCGAACGGCCGGATCTACCGAATCGATCCCAAGTCCGGAAAGATGAAGCGCTTCTCGAGCCCGAAGGGCGCAAAACACGTCTGGGCGCTTCTCTACGACAAGAAGCGCGGACGACTGATCGCCGGAACTGGACCCGAGGGTAAGGTGTTTTCCATCGACCCGATCGGTCGCCCGAGAGTGCTGCACACCGCGGAGGCCTCCCACGTCATGGCGCTCGCTACCGACGGCAAAGGCGCGATCTACGCGGGCACCAGCGACGACGCCTTGGTGCTACGGATCAAGCCGAACAACCAAGCCGAGGTCGTCCACGACTTCCCCGGCAACGAGGTCACTGCGATCGACTATCACAGCGGGAAGCTCGCCGTGGCTGCCAACAAATTCAAGACCGCCCCGGGAGCCCAGTTCAAGCCGACGGCTGGGCCAGGCGGCAAGCCAGCGCGCCCGGGTACCCGACCACGGCCGGGGAGTGGCGAGCTGTGGCGCGTCGACGCCGACGGACGCGCCGAAATGCTGGTGAGCCGAAAAGACACGCATTTCACGGCGGTTCAGTGGGGTGCGGACGGCGCGATCTACGCCGCCGGCGGCCACGAAGGCCGCATCCTTCGCGTCGAGGCCGACGGGAGCTATTCGATCTGGGTCGACGTCGAGGAGCGGCAGGTCACCGCTCTGCACCTTCGCGCAAAGAGTCCAACGTTCGTCACGGGTGACAGCGCAGCCATCTACCGCGTACGACCGGGAAAGCCGCACGACGCGGTCTGGACTAGCAAGGCCCTCGACACGCGCTTCGCCTCGAAGTGGGGCCGGCTCACGTGGCGCGGCAAAGGGCGTTTCGTGCTCCAAACACGTTCGGGCAACACCCAAGAGCCAGGCGAGACCTGGAGCGCTTGGTCGAAGGCGCTCAAGCAACCCGGGGTCATCTCGAGCCCGCCCGGACGCTTCATCCAGGTGCGTGCCAACCTCCCGAAAGACGACACCGCAGTGCTTCGCGCCGTCGAGCTCTTCTATCTGCCTCAGAATCAGCGGGCGCGCGTCTCCAACATTCGTGGCGACCGGCCACCACCCGAGCGCGGTCAAGCGCCTCGACGACCGCCGCGGCCGACCATCTTGCTCAACCTGAGTTGGAAGGTCGACAACCCCGACCGGGACCCGTTGCGCTACCGCATTGCCTACCGAGAGGAAGGACAACCCGCGTGGCGTCACATGTTTGGCGAGGACACGGTTCTCACCGATGCGAAGTACACCTGGAACACCGACAGCATCCCCGACGGGTACTACGTCGTGCGGGTCGAAGCTTCGGACGAGGAATCCAACCCGGACGCCCTCACCCTGCGATCGAGCGCGACCTCAGAACCGATTCGCATCGACAACCACCCACCTCGCATCGAAGAGCTCAAGGTCCGCAAAGGGCGGGTAAGGGGGCGCGTGGTGGACCGCCTGGGTCCGATCGCCCGCATTCAAATGTCGGTCGACGCCGGGACCTGGCGCGACGTATTTCCGACTGACTCGCTGCTGGACGCTGCAAGCGAGCGCTTCGACGTCTCGCTCGGTGAACTGTCGAACGGAAGCCATATCGTGGCCTTGCGGGCGTTCGACGCTGCCGGCAACCAGGCGAACCGGGAAATCACCGTAAAAACAAGTAGATAGGACCCTAGCGCCGGGGCACGCTTTCAAGTTGCCAAAATCCGGGCGGTGACCGACGGCTCTACCTCTGATAATCTGTTCCCTTCCTTGATTTCACTTGGTTGTGGTTCCGGGGGAACTCATGCTAGGTACGCGCATCAGAAGGGGCGTGCCGGAATATCCCGGACCGAAGGAGAAGAAAATGAACAACAGCAAACTAGCTTTAATCGCACTACTCGGTGGTGCACTCACGGCCTTTGGCTGCGCCGAGGACGGCGGCGGGGTCACCGGGGGCACCGGGGGCGGTGCGGGCGGAACAGGCGGAGGAGAAGAGCCAATCTGCAACACGTCACCGGAGGTTCCTCCAACGCTGACCGATGCGTGCGCTGACCCGACCCTGACGAATCCGGCGAGCTGCGAGACGGCCGAAACGGATCTTCCAGTCGATCACCAGGTGACACTGCTTGTCTCCGAGAAGAACATCGACAAGGGCTTCAACCTCGACGGCAAGAACACTACGGGGCTGCAGTGCGTCGGTGGGCCCAGCGCAGGCAACGATTGCATGACTATGACCGATTGTCCGATGGGCACGTGCGAACAGGTGGATCGCAGCTGCACGCAAGGTACGCTCGCATCGGGCGCAGATGGCACGAATGGCGTCGACAACCAGGTCGCCGGGCTTCTACCGCTGCTGGAGGATATTGGCAGTGACTTGCAAAACCTAGACGATGCGTTGGAAGCCGCGCTTTGTGTCGATCCGCCGGGAACATTGGATCTCGTGATTCGTCTCGCGGCGAGTACCACAGCAGATTGTGCAAACGCCCAAATCGTGTTGAGTGACATGGTCGTGGGGACCTGCGACGAGGATAGCGGCGATAATGAGGGCTTTCCGTGCACGACTAACGCTGATTGTACGAGTGGCGCTGGTGGCTCT
>CP070713.1:905607-909527 GCA_020351445.1 Myxococcales bacterium | reverse complement strand
GCATGCGTACGAGCTCGAGCTCACGCACCCCACAACAGGCGAGCCGATGACGCTCAGAGCGCCGCTTGCGGAGGACCTGGTCGCATTGTGGGGTGAGCCCCCGGCCGAGGCTGCGCTCGCCCTCACGGGGGCGTGCTAGGGTCGATTCGGTGCGTGTGCTGATCGCAGCCATTACTTTGTGGGGGATCGGGTGCGCCGGTGCATCATCCAATGCGCCCACGACCGAGTATCGCCCCTCCGATGCGGCGCTCTTCGACAATGCGGTCGATCTCGTCGAGACGCCAGTCATCGTCGAGGGGGAATGGAGCGGCGCGTTCGAGCAACGCGTCGGCCGGGCGGACCTCATCGCGGTGGTACGCGTCGACTCGTTGAGTTCGGACCTGGTTAAACGGCGATCGAGCTATCGGCTGAACGTCAGGGTCAAGAACCGGCTCAAGGGGAGCTCCTCGAAAGAGATCGTGTTGCGCGTCCGGGACGACGAAGCCGGGTACGAGACCGTCCGCGTCAACGAGGACCGGCTTCTGCACGACCCCTTCGTTGCGTTCGTCAAATGGGAGGCCGACCCGGAGTCGCCGGAGCTGATCGCCCATTGGCATCTCTCGCCCGATTCGGAAGCCGTTCGCGAGAAGATCGACTTTTTCCTTCGCCATCCGGCGAGGGATGCCCACACCGAGGTCGAGGTGGTTGAGCCCTAGCGGGGAGTTCGACGTAACCTCGAGCCTCATCGTAGACTAAGCACGGAGTGATGCAGATGCGTATTTGGCCCCTTCTCTTGATCCTGTCGTTTCTCGTTGCGCTGAGCGGTTGCGAGCGCGGGGCGCCGGCGCCCAAAGCCGGTGAGCACGATCACTCGAAGCACCACCACGATCATGCGGCCGTGGACCCGCCGCCCGCAAAGAAGTCCGACGAGCCCGCAGGCCCGAGCATCGAAACCGGCTCGTTCCTGCTCGCGGTGGCCCCGGCCCAGCCCTCTTACGCCGTCGGCAAGGCAGGGGAGGTCGAGATCGCGCTCGAGGGCCGCGGTGAATGGCACGTCAATCAGGAGTACCCGATCCGTATCGATCTGAAGGCCGCCCCTGGGGTAGCGCTGAAGAAGAACGAGCTCGTCAAGGACGATGCGAAGGAGTTTGGCGAAGACAAGGTCCGCTTCGTCGCAACGCTCGAGCCGTCGGCCGCAGGGGAGCACGAAGTGACCTGTGACGTTTCCTTTGCCATGTGCACCGAAGAAAACTGTATCCTCGAGAGGCGAACCGTGGCGACGCAACTCAAGGTGGAGTGAGATGGGCGAAGGGGGACTCAAAACCGCGCTGGAGGCGATTCGTGGGGAGGTCAAAGCGCGGTTCGAGGCCCAGAAGCGAGTGCTCTCGTTTCGGGAGTACTTGGAGCTCGTTCAAGACAATCCCCGCCGGTACACTCGGGATGCGGGGCGGTACCTCAAAGACTGCATGGACTTCTTCGGCTCGTACGAAGTCGAACGGCCCACCGGGAACCTCAAACGCTGGAAGCTTTTCGACCTCGAGTTCGGCCGTCACAACAGCGGGCACCAGGCCGAGCTGAGGCTGCGGGATCGTCTCGCGGGGCACGAGCCCGCGCAGGAGGCGTTCTATCGCATCCTCGACGGGTTCGAGCGCGAAGGACGCGCCAACCGGTTGCTCCTGCTCCACGGGCCCAACGGAAGCGCCAAATCGACCTTCGTGGCGTGCCTGATGCGGGGGCTCGAGGCCTATTCCGACACCGACGATGGGGCGCTCTATCGGTTTTCGTGGATTTTCCCCCGGGCGCGTGAGGGTGGCGGCATCGGCTTCACGACCGAGTCGGACGAGCTCGGCCAGGCCGAGTCGTTTGCGCACATGCCCGAAGACCGGATCATCGCCAAGCTTCAGAGCTCAGTTCGGGAGCACCCGCTGTTGCTCCTTCCGCGCGACGTGCGCCAACAGCTGATCGCGGGCGCCTACGAAGCAGCGGAGCTTTCGGAGGCGGCGCCCGATTGGGTCTGGACCGGCCAGCTCGGCCGCAAGAACCAACAGATCTTCCAAGCGCTCCTCACCGCGTACCGTGGCGACCTCGAGCGAGTGCTCGCGCACATTCAGGTAGAGCGTTTCTACATCTCACGGCGCTACCGCGTTGGAGCGGTCACGATCGGCCCGCAGATGTCGGTCGATGCGTCGGAGCGGCAGATCACCGCGGACCGCTCGATCGAATCGCTGCCCGCTTCGTTGAGCGCGCTGACGCTGTTCGAGCCGTACGGAGAGCTCGTCGACGCGTCCGGAGGCATCGTCGAGTTCAGTGATCTGCTCAAGCGGCCTCTCGAAGCGTGGAAGTACTTGCTGCTGGCAATCGAAAACGGAGAGGTGTCGCTGCAGATGTCGAATCTGCCCATCAATGCCGTCATGGTCGCAAGCTCGAACGAGCTTCACCTGAGCGCCTTTCGCCAGCACCCCGAGTACAATTCCTTCCGCGGTCGCATCGTTCGAATTCGTATGTCGTATCTGCTCGATGTGCAGCGCGAGCGCGAAATCTACGACGGCCAGATCATTCCGCAGATCCCCAAGCATGTTGCGCCGCACACGACGTATGTCGCTGCGCTTTGGGCTGTGCTGACCCGCCTTCGCAAGCCGGACGCTTCGTGGTTTGCCGACAGCGACCTCGGTACGATCGCCGCGTCGCTGACACCGTTAGAGAAGGCGGATCTCTTGACCGATGGCTTGGTGCCGGCGCGTTTCGACGCAGACCAGGCGAAGATCCTCGCTGGCGGCATCGCGGAGGTCGAGCTTCAAGGCACGGCCTCGTCGGACTATGAGGGCATCAACGGGGCTTCCCCGCGCGAAATTCGAATGCTCCTCCTCGATGCGGCAGCGAACTTCGAAGAGCCATGCGTTTCGCCCGTGACGTTTCTGAACCGGCTCGCCGAGTTCTGTGCCCGTGACGACTATGAGTTCTTGAAGGAGCAGCCCGATGGTGCCTACCGGGATCATCGTTCCTTCGTGGACGTCGTGAAAGAGCGATGGCTCGACATCGTGGAGGGCGAGCTCCGCGCCGCCAGCGGTTTGATCGACGAGCACAGCCATCTCGGGCTGTTCGATCGGTACGTGACCCACGTTTCGCACTGGGTGAAGAAGGAGCGGGTGTTCAACCCAGTGACCGGCCAAGACGAAGACCCGGACGTGGACCTGATGAAAAGCGTCGAAGGAAAGCTCGGCGCCGACGACGCGCAGGCGTTCCGCAACGAGCTCCTGAGTGCGATCGCGGCCTGGGCCATCGACCACCCCGAGCAGGATGTCGACTACAAAGCGCTCTTCCCGCGCTACATCGAGCAAGTGCGGCAGGCGTACTTCGACGAGCGTCGCGGGCAGATCGGGGAAATCGGGCGTGCGATCGTTTCAGTGCTCGAGGAGGACGACACGCTGGACGCCGACCTCCGGGAAGCCGCCCAACAAGCACTCCAGGTTCTGATCGGCGTCTACGGCTACGAACGCTCGAGCGCGAAGGTCGCCCTCGGCGCCCTAGTCGATGCGCGATATCACGAGTGAGCTAGAGGAGTCAGGGGGAGGACCATGTGTTGCCGTCAGGATACTCCTTCGGCCGCGCGCCGGCGCCTTCGCCGGTCGGCTGCTTCGGCCGCGAGGCGTTGGTCCTCTTCGGATTCGGCCAGGAGAGCTGGGACTTGGCCGGGCTTCCCGTCGTCTCCGAGCTTGACGAAGGTGGCACGCGCATCGGCGCAGGTCGCGCGTTCTCCGGTGAAGGCATGCTCGCGCTCGACTCGCACGCCGACTTCCATCGAGCTCGTGAATGCGGCGTTGAGACGCGCGGTCAACCGGACGACGTCGCCGACTTTGATCGGTGCCTTGAACTCGAGCGCATCGATCCGCGCGGTGACGCACACGCTCCCGCAATGACGCTTGGCCGCGATCGAGCTGCAG
>CP070713.1:897963-905507 GCA_020351445.1 Myxococcales bacterium | reverse complement strand
TCGCTCGAGCTCGTGTAGGAGTGTCGTCATGAGCTTGGCGCCCGTTGCCCCGAGCGGATGGCCGAGGGCGATCGCGCCGCCGTTGACGTTCACCTTACTGAGGTCGGCACCGAGCTCCTTGGCCCACGCACACACGACGGGGGCGAATGCCTCGTTGATCTCGACGAGATCGATATCGTCGAGGCTCATCCCGGTCTTGTCCATCGCGTACCGCGTGGCTGGGATCGGAGCGGAGAGCATGCGGATCGGGTCCTCACCACGGACGCTGAGGTGGTGGATGCGCGCGCGAGGCTTGAGGTTGTGTTCCTTGAGCGCTTTTTCAGACACGACCAGGAGCGCGGCGGAACCATCCGAGATTTGGCTCGCCACCGCAGCCGTGAGCCGGCCGCCCTCCATGAGAATCGGCAATGCGGCCATTTTCTCGAGGGTGGTATCTGCGCGCGGCCCTTCGTCGGCCGTGACGTCGCCAAAGGGAATGATCTCGCGGTCGAAACGGCCTTCTTTTTGGGCCTGCAGCGCACGCCGATGGCTTTCGAGGGCGTACTTCTCGAGCTCGTCGCGGGACAGATCCCAGTTCTTGGCGATCATCTCGGCGCCGTAGAACTGGTTGACCGGCTTATCGCCATAGCGCTCGGTCCAGCCGACGGAGGTAGAGAATGGATCGGGAATGCCGAGCTCTCTGCCTGCGATCATCGAGGCGCCGATCGGGATCATGCTCATGTTCTGAACGCCGCCCGCAACGACGACATCTTGCGTGCCACTCATCACGCCCTGCGCAGCGAAGTGGACGGCCTGTTGCGAGGAACCGCACTGCCGGTCGACAGTCACCCCGGGAACGTGCTCCGGATAGCCAGCCGCCAGCCAACAGGTGCGGGCAATATCACCGGCCTGGGTGGCAACCGAGTCCACACAACCGAAAACCACGTCGTCGACCGCGCCGGGGTCGATCCCCGCACGCTCGACGAGCCCCTTGATGACGTGCGCGCCAAGGTCGGCGGAGTGCACCTTGCTCAATCCGCCCTTCTTTTTTCCGACGGGCGAACGAACTGCTTCAACGATGTATGCTTCGGGCATCTGAACCTCGCTATGAACGTATCTCTAAAGGGAGTGGTCGTCGCCCGCAAGGGGCGACCCCGAAAACTCAAAGGATGTGGCGGCCAACCCGCTCGCGGTGATAGGCCGCGTCACCGTGCGCCGCGGCGAGCGCCCATGCGCGTTTCATCCACATATGCAGGTCGCATTCGATCGTATAACCGATCGCCCCGTGGACCTGCAGCGCCTGCTTGGCGACGAATCTTGCAGCCTGACCTGCATAGATCTTAGCAAGGGAGACATCGATCTCGACGTCTCGGGCCGAAGTCGCCATCGACCAACCCGCGCGATACACCATCGGCCGGGCGAACTCTTGCTCGATGAGCGCATTCGCAAGCCGATGCTTCACCGCCTGCTGCGCCCCAATTGGCTTGCCAAACTGCTCCCGGTCTTTCGCGTATTGGACCGTCATGTCGAGCATGCGGCGGCAGAGCCCAATCAGCTGGGCTGCGGTACCCAATGCGGCGCGCTCCCGCCCGAGGGCGAATGAAGCCGAAACGTCGACGTCCTCTCGCATCCGGTAGTGCGGGCCGGCCTCGAAAGACACGCGGCCGAGCTCACGGGCGCGGTCGACGGATCGCTCTGGGACGATGGACGCCTCCGCAATGGGAACGCAGTACCCGGCCCCACCCCGCTCTGCGATCAATAAGTCGGCTGAACCCGCGTAGGGAACGATCGCCTGATCTTCGAACGACACGACCACGCGCGCCTCGCCCAAAGCCGCCGGCCCGAGCCAGCGGTCTTTTTGGGCATCGGTGCCAACCGCTTCGAGGAGAGGAATCCCCACCGCCGCCGTGTCTACGATCGGACCAGGCAACGCGGCATAGCCGGTCTCCTCCAAGGGAAGCACCAGGTCGAGCTCGCTCATCCCCATGCCGCCGGCCTGTTCCGAAGCCGTCATCCCGATCACACCCGTCTCGGCGAGCGTGTCCCACACCGAACGGACGCCCTCGGGACGTTCTTCCCAGGCCGCGCGAACGACCTCGGGCGCGCACTCTCGTTGCAAGACCTCACGCACCGTGTCGCGCAGCATCTTCTGATCGTCGGTGAAGGCAAAACGCATGCAGCTACTTCCGGGGAAGTCCGAGGACGCGCTCGGCGATGATGTTGCGTTGAATTTCGTTGGTGCCAGCGTAGATGGGGCCGGCAAGTGCGAATTGGAAGCCTTTCATCCAGTGGCCGCCGTCAACCGAGCTCTCGGACCCTTCGTCCAGCTCGAGCGCATCGCCGATGAGCGCGAGGGCGGTTTCGTGCGTGCGAACGTCCATCTCCGACCAAAACACCTTGTTCATGCTGGAGTCCGGTCCGATCGACTCGCCCTGCATCATGCGGGTGACCGTCTGGAACGTGAACCAGCGGTACGCCTGGGCGTCCATCCAGGCCTGAACGACCTCGTCGCGGAGGACCGGGTCAGACCGATCGCGGTGGCGGTGGTACAGGTCGATCAGACGCGACGCCGTCGCCATGAAGCGCCCGGGGCTCCGAAGGCTCAACCCGCGCTCCGAGCTCGTGGTCGCCATGGCTACTTCCCAGCCTTGGTGCACCTCGCCGATGACGTCGGTGTCGGGCACGAATACATCTTCGAGGAAGATTTCGGCAAACCCTTCGTCGCCATCGAGTCGGTCCACGCCGCGAACCGTGATCCCCTCCCCCTGCAGCGGGAACATGAAGTAAGTGAGCCCACGGTGGCGCGTCTGCTCGGGGTCGCTGCGGAAAAGGCCGTACGCCATATCGCAAAACGCGGCCCGCGTGGACCAGGTCTTCTGGCCGCTCAACCTCCAGCCACTATCGACGCGGCGCGCCGTGCTCTTGAGCGACGCGAGGTCGCTGCCGGCATTCGGCTCCGACCATGCCTGCCCCCATGTGACGTCGCCCCGTGCCATCGGCCGAAGGATGCGTTCCTTCTGCTCCTCGGTGCCGAACTCGAACAGGGTCGGTGCCAGGAGGAAGATGCCGTTTTGGGTGACGCGGCTCGGCGCCCGGACGCGGTAGTACTCCTCTTCGAAGATCAACCACTCGAACAGCGAGGCCTCGCGCCCGCCATACTGCTTGGGCCAAGAGACCGCAGCCCACCCCGCGTCGAAGAGCTCGTGCTCCCAGTCGATATGCAGCGCGAACCCTTCTTTTGTGTCACCCGAAGGCAGGGGCTCGCGGGGCACGTTCGCCTCGAGCCACGACCGGCACTCTTGCCGGAAGGCGTTTTCAGAATCGGTGAAGGTGAGATCCATCGAGCTTGCTCACGCACCGAGCCGTTCGAGCGTGTCCCGAGCCTCGGCCATGATCCGCTCGAGAAGCTCCGCGACCGTTGGGATTTCGTCGATGACGCCGGTGATCTGCCCCGTAGGCAGGATGCCCGCTTCGACCTTGCCATCGACCATCGAGGCCTTGGTCAGCATGGGAGCGTTGGCGGCCATCGCGAGTTGAGCCCAGGTGAGCTCTTGGCTCTGTTTCATCGCGATGCCCTCTTCGAGCAGCTCAGGCAACGAGGTTCCGGTTACCTTCATCAACGACAAGGCATTGAGCGCCGCGCGCGGGAATCGAGTCAGCATGTTCGCCTTCTCGAGCTGTTCGATGAGGAGAGTCCGGATGACGCGCTGCGGGTGGCCATCGACGGCCTTGGTGACGACGGTTCCGTTCGCCTTGGTGTCGACGTAGATCTGCTTCACGTGATCGGGTACTTGGCTGTCTTGGGTCAGCAAGAAGCGCGTGCCCATCGCGATGCCCTCTCCTCCGAGCGCCAAGGCCGCGACCAGGCCGCGGCCGTCGCGGAACCCGCCTGCGCCAACGACCGGAATGTCGACCGCCGCCGACACGTCCGGGATCAGGATCGAGGTCGGGATCTGCCCCGTGTGACCGCCGCCCTCCTGGCCCTGTGCGATCACCGCGTCGACGCCCCATGCCTGCACTTTCTCAGCATGACGCCGCGCCCCGATCGTTGGCATCGTCAGCACGCCGGCGTCCTTGAGCGTCTTGATCACGCGCTCGCCTGGCGCTTGCGCGAAGCTGGCGACTTTGATCTTCTCGCGGATGAGAAGGTCGACGCGCTTCATCACGTCGGACTGATCGGCGCGCATGTTCACGCCGAAAGGCTTGTCCGTCCGATCCTTGACCTTGGCGATGGTCTCTTCGAGCTCGCGGAAGGTCATCGTAGCGGCGGCCAGAATGCCGAGGCCTCCCGCTTGGCTGGTCGCCGACGTCAGCCGCGCACCCGACACCCAGCCCATCCCGGTCTGGATGATCGGGTACTCGATGCCAAACATGTCGCAAATGCGGGTGTGCAGCGCCGACTTGGCTTTGGCAGCCTTCTTGGCCGGTGGTGCCTCGACGCTTTTCGCGCGGACGGGGGGCTTACTCTTGCGTGCCGTCGTTTTCGGCTTGGCCTTCGGCTTGGGCGCAACGGACTTTCGCTTCTTCGCAGGCGCCTTCGTCGTGCGCTTGGCCTTGGGCGCCGTCGACGTGCGCTTCTTGGCGGGCGGCTTCGTCGTGCGCTTCTTCGCCGGCGGCTTCGTCGTCCGCTTGGCCTTGGGGGCGGTCGACTTTCGCTTCCTTGGGGGCGCCTTCGTGGTCCTCTTCTGCACCGTCATACTACGACTTCTTTCTGCGCGTAACCTTGCGGATCGAGCTCGCGCAACACGCCCACGACCTCTGGGGTCGGAACCGGGGTGATGTCCACCCTGTCGGGAATCACGAGCTCGAACCCGGTGTTGTCGATGACCTGCTGAAGCTCCACGCCTGGATGTAGCGAAACCAACCGCATGCGGTGATCCGGGGTGTTGAAATCAAACACGCCGAGATTGGTCACCACGCGCCGAATCTCGTGGAAGCGGCTCGACTCGGGTCCAAGGGCCGCGGCGCGGTCATAGCCGACCCCGCTCACCATATCGACCTCCGCAACCAATGCACGCGGGTTGTGGTTCGGCACCCAGTAGCTCGTCACGTGGTTGATCGTGTTGCCGGGGGCGCCGCGCACACCGAGAAGCTGCGCCTTGGGCCTTTCCCAGCGGCCGATGCACGCGATGTTCTGATTGCCGAACTGGTCGATCTGGGACGCGCCCATCATGACGTGGCGGCGTCCCCACCACAACGTTTCGAACACGGCGCCGAACGGCATCCAGCCTTCTACGTCCTGGTCGGTAGGCTTCGCCCCGAGTGGCAGCGCCCGGCGAAGCAGCAGGTTGAATCCGTCGGTCATCAGCAGCTCGGGCGCGAACGTCGCTTTGGCCAGGCGGGCGCCCAGGCTCGGGGTCGTCCCCATCGCGCTGACCATGATCTCTCCGTCACTACGGAAACATTCTGCGACGGCAAGGGCGCAGACATCGGCGCGTGTGGCCTCGGCGCTGCTCATGACGCCACCGCCTTCTGATAATCGGCCTCGCTCGCTTCGAGGTACTTCGTGCGAAACACCTCCCACGCCTGTTCGTCTTTGGCGGTCGCGGCATACTCGCGCTGGAACTTCTCGTCCCTCCCATAGTCGGGGGGACACTCGGTGAAGTGTGCGCCCCCAGGGGCTTCGACGACACCGCTCACCATCATGCGGTTGATCAGCAAGCTCTGAAGCGGGCCGCCGCTGGTGAGCTGCTCGGTCGGAACGATCTTCTCGCAGCTCATGAACGCCTTCTTGGCGGCCATGCAAAAGATGTTATCGAAGTACGGGTCGCGGCCTAGAGCTTGCCCGTTCCCTAACGCGTCGGCGCGATTCATGTGGATGAATGCGATGTCGACGTTCAGCGCAGGCACCGCGACGAGCTCCTCACCGTCTTCGTAGGGCGACTTCACGGTCTTGAGGTGCGGGTTGATTTTCAAGACCTCGGAGCCGAGGCCCACACGGGTCGCCAGAAACGGGAGCCGTTGCGCCGCCGCCCGAAGCCCGAGCAGAAACATCCCCTCGTCGAGCTCGACCGCCTCGAGTGTCCCATTTTGCCGTGCCTTGCGGAAAAGCGGCTCGAGCGGGATCGAATCGAGGGATACGAAGCCGTAGACGGCCTTCTTGAGCTGCCCGGTCGCGCACAATATTCCGATATCCGGGCCCCCATAGGAGACGACCGTCAGATCCTTTACGCCCTTGCGCACCAGCGCTCGTACGAACGCCATCGGCTTGCGCCGCGAGCCCCAACCTCCGATGCCAATGGTCATTCCGTCGGTGACCTCGGCGACGGCTTGATCCACCGTCATACGTTTGTCGTTCACGAAGTTACCTCACTTCTTGTCGGCGTCCGGGTCGCGCTTTTCCACGAATGCGTCCCGGGCCTCGTCGGCCACACCTGCCAAGTTGAGCTCGAAGGTAAATCCCTGCTCGAACCGATACGAACGATTCACGTCGACCGGATCGATGTTGTTGAGACACTCCTTCGCCACGCGCACGACGCGAGGGATCTTCTTGGTGAAGGTGCGAGCGACTTCTCTTGCTTTGTCGGCGAGCTGATCTTGTTCGACGACTGCGTAGACGGAGCCCCAGGCGTGCAGCTCCTCGGCGGTTGCGGGCTCGCAGGTGAGAACCATCGCGCGCATCTTGAGCGGCGGGACCAGACGAGCGAGATGGGTCGCCGCGCCGAGAGCGCCCCGGTCGACCTCGGGCAACGCGAATTTGGTGCCTTTCGCAGCAATGAGGATATCCGAATTGCCAGCCAGACCTATGCCGCCGCCGACGCAGTAGCCATGCGCGGCGGTGATGACGGGGACTTTGCACTCGTAGACCGCTTTGAAGGACTCCCAACACCCGCGGTTGGCACCGAGGAGTGCGTCGAAGCCCTCGGTGTCCTGCATCTCCTTGATGTCGACACCGGCGTTGAAGCCCCTGCCTTCGGCCCGAAGGATGACCGCGCGAGTGTTCGGATCGTTCCCGGCAGCCGTGATCAGCTCCGCGAGGTCAAACCAACCCCCAACGGGAATGGCATTCACCGGGGGATAGTCAACGACGATTTCGGCGATTCCATCAATGATTTCGTGTGAAATGCCCACTGCGCGTCCCTTCGACGGTTGGCCGAAGTGAAACGCGTTTCAGTCCACGGGTCAAGCCGACGAGCCTCGGGCTTTCACTGCGGCACGCCGTCGAGGAACCTGTCGATCTCCGGCGTGATCGGTTGCCCAATTCGCGCGAGCTCACGACGCACGGCTTCGGTAGCGCTCCCCACGTCAGGCGTGGTGACGGTCCGAAGGGGCGGCGTCCGAAAGCGGTACACGACCCGCAGCACGGCGCGAAAGATCGCTTCGGGGATCACGACGACGACTCCAAAATCATTGCGCTTCAACTGCTCGCGACGCTCCTCGAGCCAATCCGCAAACGCCTTGCGGTGGCGCGCCGCAATGACGCCGGTGCCACGCTGGTGACGAACGAGCGCCACGAAAGGAAGGCCGCGCTCGAGGTGAAAATCGGCGATGCTGAGCATCAGCGCGATCTCGCGGTCTTCGGCCTGCCGCGGCAGCTTCATATCATAGAGGATTGCCGGCGACTG
>CP070713.1:882084-897863 GCA_020351445.1 Myxococcales bacterium | reverse complement strand
GGCCGGAGTCTGCTTCACAGCGCCCAGCTTCACAGCGCCCAGCTTCACAGCGCCCAGCTTCACAGCGCTCTCCGGCGAGCGCACCGCCGGCGAGCGCACCGGGTTCGCAGCGACCGGTGAGCAATGCTCCGTCAGATCGGCCGGCCTCTGGCAGGCCGCGTTCCGGCGCGCCGGCTCCAATCCCAACCTCGATGCTACCCCCACCTGCACCGATTCCAACAGGTGAACGACTCCCGGTAGAAGCCAACCTCGGCGCAACGACGCAATCCAACTTCTACGTTGGCTTCAGCGGCGAAATCGCCCATGGCGGCGTATTCCTCGCCACCTACGAGGCGCTCCCGAAAGACACATCGGTCACAATGTTGGTCACTCTACCCGGCGGTTTCGAATTCGAGTGCGACGGCTACGTTCGCTTCGTACGCGACCCCATGGACTTCATGTCGGAATCGGAGCCTGGCATGGGAATCCAATTCGAAGGGCTCTCGGACGAGGGGCGAGACCTGGTGCTGCGCTTCATCCGGAAGCGCCCACCGATCTTCTACGACGTCTAGCGTGCGGATCTTTTTCCTCGTGGTCGGCTTACGTCCTCGTCCCTCCGCTGCGAGGCACATGAGTGCCTCTCACTACGCTCCTGCGGGCGCGCTCGACCACAAGAAAAAATCTCTCGCACACTAGGTTTGTGGATCACACATTGGGTTCCGGCGGTGTAATCAGCCTTCAGCCTTCGTCGAGGAGCTTGCTCATCGACGCTTCGTCGACGGGAGTGAAGGAATACGACTCCATTTCTTTCGAGGTCACCCAGGCGTAGTCCTTGACAGCGCGGCAATGCAGTTGATCGCTGAGCAGCCTGCACTCGTAGAGATACAAATCGACCGCATACTTCTCGTACGGATGGTTCACGAACGAGATGAGCTGCCCCACCTCGACGGCGACCCCGAGGCGCTCGTCCACTTCGCGCGCCAGGGCGGCCTCATCCGTTTCGCCCTCTTCGACGCGTCCGCCTGGAAAATCCCAGAGCAACGGCAGCACGGCGTTCTCGCGACGCTGGGTGATCAGATATCGCCCCCTTCGTTCGACCAGGGCGGCAACCACGCGAATGGTCTTCATTTTCGAGGACACGATGCGGGATATAGCATCCCACCCCGGGGTGTTTACATCGGGTAGCTGTGTACGAGGTCCCGCGCGGGTCGCTCGACGTTCAGCACCGGGCTCGTGATCAGGTCCCTGCCCGCCGCAATGAAGAAGAGCGACTCGCCGACCGTGGGGAGCCCCTCCGAAGCGCTGATGGCCCCGTTGTCGTGGAACTTGAGGCCGCCCGAAACGGTGCTGCGCAGCGCGAGGTGGCCCTTTAACCACTCCCCGCTCCGGCGATCACGGACGCCCACGCACACATTCCGGCGCACATGGTATTCACTGTTACGAGTAACGAAGATGCGATGAATTCGGCGTTCTTTGCCCAAATAGCCCATCCAAACCTCCCCGGGCGCTACGATAGGATTCAGGATCACCTTACATGTGGGATAAAGTAGGACCAAAAAACTGGCGCCGGGCTCTGCTGCTGCAGCCAGACAACTTCACACCGCCGGTGCGCACCCCTTGGGGGGGTCGCCGGACGATCGATGTGCTGAAGGCGGGCGCGGGTTTGGAGGTCCATGGGCCAGTCGGCGAAGCCTGGGAGCTCTCCGTGGAGCCTGACTTTCCGAGCCGGCTGGTCGATGGGCCGACGCTCGACGAAGTGCTGCGCGCCGATGCGGCCCTCCTCGGAAGAGAGGCCGCACTCGGATCGACGGCCCTATTGGTCAAGCTGGTCGATGCCGCCGACGACCTCTCGGTCCAGATTCACCCGGCCGACTCCGACCCCCACCTCGCTGCGGACGAAAGCGGCAAGCCGGAAGCCTGGTACATCATCGACGTAGAGCCCGGTGCGGGGTTGTACCTCGGGTTTCGTGACGGCGTGTCGCGGCACGACATCGAGGTCGCGATCGCAAACGAGGGTAAGGTCGACACACTGATGTCGTTCGTGCCCGTGTCCCCCGGAGACGTGTTCCTGATCGAGCCGGGAACGCCTCACGCGATCGGCAAGGGAGTGCTGTTGCTCGAACCCCAACGTGTCTCGCCAGGTAAACGCGGCATCACGTATCGCTATTGGGACTGGAACCGCAAGTACGATTCTAAGGGGCGACTGAGCCCGAACGGGCAGCCGCGCGAGCTCCATCGGGAGCGCGCGCTCGACGTCACGCATTGGGAAGGCCCCCGGGGCGACGCCCTCCTCGAGCGGGTGTGTCACCGGGCCGGGTCGGCCCCGATTGAAGCCCCGGCAAGCCTCGACGTGCTCGTGAGTGAAACCGGGCCTCTTCGTTCCGAGGTCTTCTTCCTGCAACGCTTGGCCGGCTCGGGTGCCCTGGAGCTCGACGCGGACGATCGATTGCGTTCGCTCACCGTCCTGGACGGCTCGCTCGAGCTGCGCGATGGCGAGACGGTGTTGAAGCTGCCCCGCGGTCAGACCGCAGCCTTGCCTGCGTGCCTGGGTCCTCTTCACATCGAGCTGGATGCGTCGCACGCAATGCTCTGCACCTTGGCTTGACGCCGCCATGCCCGCATAAGACAGTGCCGCGCCTTGGCTGACTCCGATACCGTCCCGTCGATCTCGATCGTCATCCCTGTGTACAACGAGGAAGCGATCCTGCGTGCCGCCGTGGTCGACCTCGTCGATCGCCTCAGCGCCTTCCCCTGGTCGTATGAGCTCGTGCTTGCAGAAAACGGCTCTACGGACCGAACGGTCGAGGTGGCCGCAGAGCTCGGCGCGCGCTTTGACCAGCTCGTGTGCAGGCGAACAGAGGAGCCGAACTACGGCAAAGCGCTTCGGGAAGGCATCCTGCACGCCAGAGGTGACATCGTCCTTTGCGACGAGATCGACCTTTGCGATACCGACTTCTACGAGCGCGCTCTTGCCGCGCTCCAGGACCCATCGGTCGATTTCGTCGTCGGTTCGAAAGTCATGGAGGGCGCCTTGGACGAGCGGCCCTTGTTTCGGCGGCTCGGTACGATCGTCATCAATCGCGTGCTGAGGGCCACCCTGGGACTCAAGGGGTCCGACACCCACGGGCTCAAGGCCTTTCGCACAGAGCCCGTTCAACCGATCGCGCGTGCTTGCCTAGTCGACCGCGATCTCTTTGCGTCCGAGCTCGTCATTCGGGCGGAGCGCGCTGGGCTTGGCATGCGGGAGATACCGGTCCGAGTCTTGGAAAAGCGTCCTCCGACAATCGGATTGGTGAGGCGATTGCCCAACGTGTTGAAGAGCTTGGTTAAGCTCGTCATTACAATCCGGATCAAAAAGTGAGTCTGAAGCTGGCATCGATATCGATCGACTTAGACGAGACGCCTCGTTATGCGGCGATCCATGGGCTGGAGACCCCGCGAGGACTAGCGGCCCATGTCGTGTACGACCGCTGCGTGCCGAGACTCACGGCATGGCTGGAGGACGAATCGATTCGGGCCACCTTCTTTGCGATTGGAGAAGATCTCGATCGGGAGGAGAACCGAACGACCATCACGGCGCTCCACCGTGCGGGGCACGAGATCGGGAATCACTCCTATCACCACCACTATGATCTCACGCGCCGTGCAGTCGGCGACATCGGCGAGGAGGTCGAACGGGGCGCAGCGATCATCGAGGACGTCTGCGGAAAGCGGCCAGCCGGTTTTCGCGCGCCCGGGTATACGGTGAGCGACCCGCTGTTCAGCGCGCTCGAACGATCGGGCGTCGAATACGATTCGAGTGTCTTTCCGTGTCCGAGCTATTACGCGGCCAAGGCTGCGGCGCTCGCGGCGATCAGGGTTCGAGGTCGAAAGAGTGCCAGCATTCTGGACAGCCCTGCAGTGCTACGGGCTCCGAGAGAGCCCTACCGAATCGGGCGGCCATACTGGCGCAAGGGAGACGGCTTGATCGAGCTCCCGATCGGCGTGACCCCGTTGCAGCTCCCGTACATCGGGACGTCGCTGGTGCTCGGCGGCGAGCGAATCGCCCAGAGGCTCACCAAGCAGATGCTCGGCAGAGAGCTGATCAATCTCGAGCTTCACGGACTCGATGTGGCAGACGCAATCGATGATGGGCTCGAAGCGCTCGGGCCACACCGCGCAGACTTGAAGAGAACGGCCGTCGACAAGCTCCGCTCTCTTCGCGCAGCGACTCGGGTGATCCGAGAAGCCGGCTACGAGCTCGTCACACTCGAACAAGCCGCCCAACGATTCAAGTCGAAACCCAACCGGTAGACTCCTTGCTCTGGACCGCGCGCACCGCGAGCTCATCGGCGTGCTCGTTGAGCCGTGCCCCTTGATGACCGCGGACGTGAAAGAGCTCGACATCGGGATGCGCATCGAGCGCCTGCTGCACCTTGGCGACCAGCTCCTTGTTGGCGCGGACCTTCCAACCCTGGGTCAGCACGCCGATCGAATACTGCGAGTCGGTGTAGAGGCGCAGGGGCCTACGGAGCTCCTGCGCGAGCTCGACCGCTCGAAGAATGGCGGTCAGCTCTGCGATGTTGTTCGTCGCCTCGCCGATGTACTCGCTGAGCTCGCGCTTCTGATCCGCCCACAGAGCCACGGCGCCCACCCCGGCCGGGCCCGGATTTCCACTGCATGCACCATCCGCATAGACGAGAACCTCATCGCCCTCGGGTTCTACCGGCGCCGTCTGCGTCGGCTTCTTCGAAGCCTTGGAGGCCTTCTTGACCGCTTCGCCTGGGCCGCAAAACTCGTCCGGCTCGATCTTTGCGGAGCCGGCCGAGGGCTTCAGGTTGGAGGCGCTTGCAAAATAGGCCCGCCCGTCGTTCGGCTTGTACCGAACCTCGACCCGCCCGCCCTTTGAAACGAGCTCTCCGTTCTCATCACAGCGGGCGAGAACTTCTGCATTGCGCAACCGCATCCGACGCCACGGCATGCGGCACGCGTTAGCACGAGGGCTTGCTCTGTGAAAAGAACTTCCTACCCTCGATCGGTGTCTCGCTCGCTCAAAGTCGCCGTCCTGGTCTCGATCGCCATGGTCGGCCTGCTCTTCGCGGTGATGCAACGCGGTCGCACGGTTCGGGCGAGCCGAGCTCTGCACGAGCTTCCGGGCACCGCGCGAGCCGTGTTGCGGATCGACACGGGAGCACTGGAGCACACCGCGGCGGCCAAGACGCTTCTGGACGCGTTCGTTGCCGAGGAACAGCTCAGCGAGATCGAAGCGATCTGCGGCCTGGACCCACTCGCTGCCCTCAGTGAAGCCACGATTTGGGTTCGGGGGCCCGAAGACCAGCCGCTTCAATCGATCGGCCTGATGTTGAGAGGACGCTCGGTCAATGCCGCAACGCTGGCGGAGTGTCACCGGTCGTTGGTTGAAACGCGAGGCGGCTCGATCGTCCGCCTCGACGGTCCGGCTGGGCCGTTTCTAGCAAGCCGCGATCGCCGAAGCGCGATCGCGCTGCTCGATGACCGCACCATCGTGACCGGCTCGGTCAGAACCGTGGCCGAAGTGATGGCGGTCCGGCGCGGAGCAGCGCCCGCCCTCGTTGAACAACCCCGCATTGCCGCGCTCTGGCCGCGGGTGAGCGCCGGCGCGAGTATTGCTGTGGTTCTGGACCCCCCAGAGCACTGGAAGTCAGCACTCGAACGCGTGGCGAAGCTCGGCCAGGAGGCCTCCGCGATGGAGGGCGTTCAAGCCGTCGCGCTGTCGGTCGCATCCGGTAGCAGGCAGACGGTCGATGTGTACATCGACGTCGCTGACGCAGTGCTGGCCGAGCAGGATGCGGGGCTCATCAGGGCCTGGGTCGCATCGCCGCCCGACTCCGTCGAGCCTCCATGGACGGAAGTGCTGCAATCGGCGCGGGTACAGGTTCGTGGCCGCACGATCGGTGTGACGCTCGACGTATCTAGTCTTTCGGGGGCTCGGTAGCGCTTTTCGCCTCCGCGGTGAGGCCGACGAAGAACTCAGACTTTCGGTACCGCTCGTCGATTCGCTGCAGCAAGATCTTGACGACCGCCGCCGTCGGCACCGCGAGAAGCACCCCGGTGAACCCCAAGAGCTCGGCACCGACCAGTAGCGCGAACAATACCGCGATCGCAGAAATCCCAACCGTGTCGCCCATGATCTTTGGGGTGATCACGAAGCCTTCCAAGCCTTGAATGACGGCATGAACGCCAAGCACCCACAAAACCTGCGTCCAGCCCTGCCAATCGAGCGCCGTCATCAGCAGCGCCGTCGCCAGGGCGAGGGTGCTGCCGACGTATGGAATGAACGACAACAACCCGGCCATGAGCCCGATCGGCAGTGCGAGCGGCACGCCGATCGCCCCATACCCTACCGAATACAGCACGGCGAGGATGGCCATGACGGTGAACTGACCTCGGAAGAACTGCCCGAGGACCGCATCGACCTCGCGAAAGAAACCATGGGCCTCCGGACGGTGGCGTGGTGGGATCAGCTCCGCCGCTCTGGCCACGAGAGCGTCGAAGTCGTAGAGCAGATAGAACGCAAACACGGGCACGATCAGCGCGGCAACGATTGCACCGATCGCCGAAGCCGTTCCGCCGAGGAGCCATTTGGCCACTGCGGTTGCGGGGGTATAGCCCTTGGTGACGACCGACTGGATGTCGAGATGCAGCTCCTCGAGAGCCTCGCCCACGGACGTCGGAACCGCGAGCCCGTACTCGGCGAGAAGCGGTTCCCATTCGGCCCGGCTGCGTGCCACGAGCCCGGGCAATCGTCTCAGGAAGCTCGCGATCTCCTCGTAGACCATCGGAACGATGACCAAGATCGCGATGGCGCCCACGGCAAACACACCCACCAGGAGCACCGCGATGCCCACGGCGCGACCGATCGGTCGACCGCGGAGCAGTCGGCTCCCCTCGATGCGATCGACCAGCGGATCGAGCATGTAGGCGATGAGGAACGCGAAGAACACCGGCGCCAAGACCCCGCGCAACGCGTAGAGCAGCCACCCGGCGGCGACCGTGACGCCGAGCCAGAGGACCCAACGCGGAACCTTGTCACGCTCGGACATAGGAGCCTTCTACCACAAGCGTCATGCTTGCCGCCTGAAGCAGTCGGGCGCGATGCCGAGACGGCGGCGTGACGGCTCGGTCGCGTCGATGAAGCGCGTCGTCACCGGATCGTGATAGCCGCTCGCGAGCCTCAGCTCTGGGTCCCCTCGCCGATAGAACTCCCCGATCCGGCGCATGCAGATCTCGCGAACATACTTTCCGACGATCGAAGCCAACGCGACCGGGAGATGGTGCGCGTCCGCATCGACCTCGAAGCGAACCTCGCCGACGCCGTCAACCGCGTATCTCTTTTGGCCGCGGCGGCCGGCGAGTGGCTCGACATTGTGTCGCTCGAAGCGAGAGAGCCGTGACGCGTAGTCGCGAATGCCGCCGATCATTCCGCAGACCACGAGCAAGGGGGAGCCGTGCCTGCCGTGTACGGACGAGATCAGGTCCTCGAAGAGCTCGAGGTCGACGGCGAGCTTGTTCTTGCCGACCGCGAGCTTCGCGTTGAGCACGCCAGCGCAGGCCACGCGGCTTTGCACATCGACGACGCGAAGGCTCGAGCGGCCGACAAGCCGATCGAGAAGCGTTTCCCCGTGAGACTCGTCACCCCCGAAAGCCGGTAGTGGAAGATCGACGGCCCAACACTGCTCGGCCGTCGGATCGTCGGGACAACAAGCGCGAAGACGCTCGCGCAAGTCGGGTGAGACCCGATCGAGAAGCCCGTCCGCCGAGCCCGGGAGCCCCGCGCCACCCCGCTTCAGAAGCGCCAAGGCCACCGACTCGGTAAACCTCATCCGGCCGAATCCTCCGGTCTCCTTGCTGTCGGTCAGCCCGAGGGCGAGCCCCCGCTCGCGCAAGGCCGCTCGGGCGTATCGAGGGGTCTGGAGGGCCACGGAGGTGGCGACCAGGGGTCCTAGCCGCGGCCCTAGACCATTCTCGTCGACCCCCATCACGAGCATGTCCGCCATGTATCACGGCGGCCCCAGCCCGCACCACTCTTGACGGTTTGGCCGAATGGCCAAATCACGGTAATATTATGATATTGTGGTAGCCCGGATACACGCTGCCTCTGGGGACGAGGATCAAATGGAGAGGGAAACCGCCATCGCCCGTATGGTGCGTGAGGCGATCGAAACGGTCGCCACGCCCGAGGTGCGCGTCCAGATCCTCCATCGCGCGCTCCACATGGCTCGCGAGCACGAGATCCCCACGACAGGCGAGCCACTGCACCGCTTCGTCAACAAGCACCTGCGGACCGCCATGGCGTTCTACTTGGGCAACGAAGCCAGCGATGCGGTGATGCAGAACCTCGAGCCCATGCTGACGCTCGCGGAGAGGATCAGCTCGCAACCTCCGCGCAGGTCACGCTCCGACGAAACGCGGAAGCTGAACCGCGATCGGCAACACTCGGGTGTCACGCGCAAGGACCCGCCAGCACCGCCGGAAACCGATACCTCGAAGTATCCGACCATGCAGCCACAGGGTTGCGCCTTACCCATGGTGTTCGTCGCCACCCGCAATCGCGAACGATGCGCCGGGATCGCCACGCAGGTCGGTGACTCGGCTGCGGTTCAGCAGATCGAAGACGTCGTCGCGTTTCTCGACAACCTCAAGGCCACCGCTTCGTTGAGCCCGCTGGTCGTGATCGATTGCGTCGAAGCCTCGGTTCAGCCTTCGACGATCGCGACCTTGGCCCACGAGCTTCCGAAGAACTCGGCGGTATTGGTTTGGGGCGCAACCGAGCAACACCGAGATCTGACCGAGCTAGCGACTGGCGACCACGGATGGTTGCGCTGCGGAGCCGAAGCCACGCCCGCCGACGTGGCGGCGCTGATCCACATGCTCCTCGGCCAGTAACCAACGAACCAAGTGTGAGTCGCTTGCGGCTATATTTGCGTCGGTGCCTTCTTTGCGTGCGGGATCGCTCAACCACGGCCAATGCGGAGCTTGCTCGCGGCAGCCTAGGCTTCGTTCCGCCGACGCGCAGCCAACGCGCAGGTGAAAGTGATCGTCGTGGGGATCACCGCGCGACGGTTGATGAAGGATCCAGGTGGCTCGGACCACCGCGCGCGGCGAGTGTTCGTAGCGGGCCGCGTACCGCAAAAGACGCGCCTTGAGCTCGTTGGAGCAGAAAAGCCACTTCACGCGGGCTTGGTCGTCCAAGACGAGCGTGCGCACGAGGTGCCAGTTGCGCGCTTCGTCGAAACGAAACACGCGGTCGCGAAGCGTCGCGAGGCCGAAACGATCGAACCGTAGCCAGCCATCGCCATTTGCGGCCAGGCCGCCGGCATCCCGGGCGAAGAACAGCAGATCGGCGTCGCGCCCGACACGGTGCGTGCGATGCCGCGAATGCGAGCCTCCGTGTGGGTTCGACAGATCGCCAACGCGAAGGGGGTACCCCCCTGGAAAAGCGTCAGCTACTTCACGCGCCGCCCGCTCGATCGCGCCCACCAACGTCGCGGTCCCGTACCGGGTGCTCTCCATGGGACGCGCCCGCCGGTAGCCGTCGCCGCGATTTGCAAGTCGAACAGCATCATGAAGGTATCCCTGGTTCACGGTGCCGACCGAGATCGTCTGCCCCGCCGGCAGGGGCTCCGTCATACACGAGCAGATCGCGAGGATTCCGACTGCCGTGAAAAACCTAACCATTCCGAACCCATGATAGCGCACGGTTCCGCTTGACGTCCCAAACCGGCCACGTAACTTTCGCAATTGACCCATGTCCGAGCAGAATGAAGGATTCATGGACCGCCTGAGCGCGCATCTAGACCGCGGCTGGGAGCTGGTCACGCAGGGAGACTTGAATGGCGCGATGGCGTCGGCGGAGCAAACCCTCGAGCTCGACGGCGATTCGCCCGATGCGCACAACCTGATCGGGTACATCCACGCCGCCAATGGGAACCTCGATCTGGCCCTCGAGCACTATCGCCAGGCCATCGACCTCGACGAGCACTACCTCGAGGCCATGCTCAACGCGGCCGAGCTCCTGATCCATCCGCTCGGAAGCTTTGCAGAGGCGATTCGTGTCCTCGACCAAGCGCTCGAAAGCTGCCAGACAGCCGATGACATCGCCGATGCCTCCATCCTCAAGGTCGACGCGTTGCTCCAGCAGGGCGATCGCGCGGCGGCAGCTGAGCTCCTTGCAGGGCTCCCCGAAGGGCCGTTCGAAAACCAACAGCTCGATTTCCTGATCGGACGGGCCCACTTCGAGCTCGACCAAGTCGATGCGGCTGCGACTTTGATCGAGCGTGCGGCTTCGCGATCGGACGCATCTCCGGACGTGTTGTATTACCTCGGTCTGTTGCGCGATCGACAGGAGCGCACGTCGGAGGCTTCACTTGCATTCCTCAAAACCCGGCACCTCGATGGCCTTGTGCCGCGGCCTCCGTGGTCGCCGTCGCACGGGCGCTTCGAAAAAACCGTACAGGCCGCGCTGCGTGAGCTGCCCGACGAGCTCACGCAACGACTCGAGGGCAACCTGATCATGGTGTCCGACCTGCCTGGTCTGGAGGTCGTCGCCGAGGGCGTCGACCCGCGCACCCCACTCCTCCTCGACGAGATGGCGACAACTGGCGGCGGGGAGCAGCAGCGGCGCCTGTTCGTGTACCAGCGCAACATCGAGCGGCTGATCCGCCATCCGCTCGAGCTCCAAGAAGGCGTCCGCGAGATCCTGCACCGGGAGCTCGAGGCCCACTTCAAGCGGCCCACGGACCAGGCTCCCGGCGGGAAGTTTTCCTCACAGCGTCAAGGCTGAAGGTCGGACAGCCCCCCGCCCAACCCGAGCCAGACCTTTTGCGTGTCGGCTCGGGCCGGCGCCTCGAACGACGCGCGTCCGGCGCCCGAGGGGGATGGAAAGCTCACTCGAGCACAATGAAGCATCACGCGGCGCGCGGTGACTACGCTTCCATCGGGCAGCACCTTGCGCCGCTCGCCTTGGTACAACGAGTCACCGAACAGCACCGCACCTGCCTTGGCCGCATGCACGCGGAGCTGGTGGGTTCGGCCCGTGACTGGGAGGAGCTGAAGGAGCGTCGCACTCGGTGTGCGGGCTGCAACTCGATATCGGGTCAGCGCTTCACGCTCGCCACGCCCAGGTCCCGCCACGCGACGCTTCGGGTTCGTCGGATCCATTGAGATCGGCCAACTCCACTCTCCTTCGTCGGCGGGCACTTCGTGAACCGTGATGCCCATGTAGACGCGCTCATAACTCCCGGAGCGCCGCGCATCGAGCAGCTGTCGATTGGCGCGCCGAGTCAGTGTGAACGTCACGAGGCCGCTAACCGGGGAGTCGAGCCGGGACGTCGCGTGGAGTCGAAGGTGGGGAAACCGTTCGCGAATCCAATGAACGAGGCAAGGCTCGGTGGAGGTCGGGGCTGTCGTTGGCAGGCCTGGCGGTTTGTCCACGATGAGGAGTTGTTCGTCGTGATGGATGATCTGGGGTCCAACGTCTCCGACGTCAGACACCCAGCACCTCCACCGTGCCGGCATCACCGTCGAGACGAACGATGTCGCCGTCACGGAGGGAACGAGTCGCATTCGTGACGTTGACCACGGCGGGGACCGCGTATTCTCTCAAAATGATCGCTGCATGAGAGAGAGGCCCGCCGAGCTCGGTTACCACGCCCGACGCCGCCAGGAACAACGGAGCCCACCCCGTGTCAGCGGCCGCGACCACGAGCACCTCGCCCGGTTCGAAATCCGCCGCCTGGGACGGATCGCGAAGGATGCGGACCCTGCCCTCGGCCGTGCCACGGCTCGCCGCCAGCCCACTGAGACGCTTCGCGCCCGATGCGATGCCGGAGTCATCGGGAGGGAACCCGACGAACGTTGTGGGTGGTTCGGGCAACGCCTGATTGCGTTCGTACTCCAACCGGCGCCGCTGCACGCGAATCGACACACGCTCGTTCTCATCGTACAGAACACGACGAACCTCCGCGAGCGTCAGGAAGAACGCCGCGTTTGCGCCCGCCTCGGGCTCGCGCGCTTCGATGCGGCGTGAGGCTTCGAGTCCAACGCGACGGAACATCCCGAGTACCTCCACGACGTGACCGCGCAAATGCTCGCGCATCCGAGTGAAGCGCTGCACCACGTCAAGAAGCTTCCTCACGGCAGCGCGGAGCGGGAAAGGCACGCTCTTTTCGAGGCTTTGCTCGGCCTGGTGGCGCGCGTGCTGCAAGTCCCGCCCGCGCGCGTCGAGGTCGACTGTGCTGGCGAGGTGCGAACGCAGCGCGGCAAACATCAGCGTCGGGTCTTCGGACCACCGCGGTGCTGCGATCTCGGCCTCGCGGACACCGCGATACCCATAGTCTTCCAGAAACCGGTTCAGCGCATCCCGCGTGCGGCCGGCAGGCAAGCCGGGCACCGTGAGCTCCGAGAGCTCCGTGGTGCGGATACGGTCTGCCACCTCGGGCTCCTCGCGGGCAAGCCGGGCGATCTGCCACAACGCGAAGCCGGGACGCGCGCTGTCGACGTCCTGCAAACCCGAAAGAAGCTCGCGGTAGAAGCCCGAGCGCTGATGTCGAGCAAACGCGCGCAGAACGCCGATCAACGCGAGCACAGCGGTAAGCAGATTGGCGTACGCGGTCAGCATGATCGAGCCGGTCTCGTCCAGCAGATGCTCGACGTCGCCAAGCATGCGGTCTAGGCCGCTTGGTTCGAGAAGCCTTGGGTCGATCCCGTTGATCCGCGTACGTTCGTCGGAGAAATAGGTTTCGAACTCGTCGATGCGCGCCTGGAGGCGGTAGTTCTCTCGGACGTATCGAGAAACGGTCTGGGGCAGCCGCAGAAAGAAGCCGGTCGAGCTCCGCTCCGCGACGACCTCGTCGAGCTCCGAAACGTACTTCCCACCGCCAAGCCGCACTAGCGTCGATGGATGAATCCATGGGATCTGCGACATGATCGAGCTGAACTCGGTCAGGTTGAGGTAGATGCGACCGCGGAAATCGCCCACGAGCTCGGCGTCGCGCGGCACCGTGCAACCCATCGCGCCGAACGCGCGACGAAAGCCGAGGTCGCTGAACTGGCTGAGCACGGACCAGGTAAATGGCGTGGCGGCGCCCGGAAGAGCCTCACCGACGTTCGCATTGCTCCAGACGATCTTCCGGCGGTCCCACAGCCGGTCCCTCCGCGCGGAGCGACGGTGCCGCACGCTCGGGACGACGATCGGACGGGCTTGAAGGACGTATACCTGTT
This sequence comes from Myxococcales bacterium, assembly GCA_020351445.1. Lineage (GTDB taxonomy): Bacteria > Myxococcota_A > Polyangia > Polyangiales > Houyiibacteriaceae > SG8-38. The sequence goes on along the minus strand of CP070713.1, from coordinate 884,645 downwards.
GTTCGGCAATGGCCCACTCGACGTCGCGAGCATCTCCGAAATGGCTTTCAACCCGACCCGCGAGGTCACACAGGTGCAACAGCTGTTGCTCGCTCAGCGCGGGCTGCTCGCGCTCCGCCGGAGCAACCTCCACCTCACGCACACCGCCCGAACGTTCGAGCAGCGATTGCTGCGCTTTGGCCCCAATGATCTGGTCGCGTAGCTGCCCGGTGGCTTTGTCGACGCGGTAGGTGTCCGGCGTCACCCGGCCGTCGACCACCGAAGACCCCAAGCCGTATGCCGCGTTGATGACGACCTCCCCCGCATCACCAGTGAGGGGGTTGGCGGTGAACAGGACGCCGGAAACCTCGGCCGGGACCATGGCCTGAATCACGACTCCAACCGAAACAGGAACGTCTTCGCCGAGCGCGCGCAAGTAGGAAAGGACGCGAGGACGAAAAAGGCTCGACCAACACATCTTGATGCCGTCAAGAACCTCGTCTTCACGCACCAAGTTGAGGAGGGTGGAATGCATACCTGCAGCGGACGCCCCCTCCTGATCTTCGTGCATGGCCGATGAACGGACCGCAAAGCTGATGGCTCCTTCGTCCCTCATGGCGAGCAACGCGTCGCTCACACTGCGGACGACGTCTTGCGGAAGCGTAGCCTCGCGGACGCGCTTGGCGATCGATTGAAGGCGCGCGTCGGGGACATGCGGGGTTCGCAGAAGCGCCCTTGGGCGGTCGGCGATCTCCAGCACGCTCGAGAAAAACGAGTCGCCGACCCAGCCGGGCATCGCGTACGCGGCTGGGACGGGGAACCCGGCCCGTGCGAGTGCAGCCAGGCTGCGCGCCTTGCCGCCATAGCCGGAGGCTCTTCGTGGAACGACCGATTCGATTCGCTTCAATACATGCGGCATCCCGACCGGTTGGTTCTAGCGCACGCCTGGACCAACGGCATGTGGGGGTCATGGACGCAGGGCGATGCCAGCGCTATGAAGGCGCGGTGTGGGTCATGGACGACGATCATTTTCATGATCAATGCGGCGTGTTTGGCGTGTTCGGGGCGGATGAGGCTTCGAATCTGGCGTACCTCGGCCTGCACTCGTTGCAGCATCGCGGCCAGGAAGCGGCGGGAATCGTCTCCAGCAACGGTGAGCAGCTTTTCGTCCATCGCGGGATGGGTTTGGTGCAAGACGTCTTCACTGCCGATCAGCTCGAGAAACTGCCCGGTAAGAGCGCCATCGGCCACGTTCGGTACACCACAGCCGGCGGCAGCCACATCAAGAACGCTCAGCCGCTAGCCGTCGACTGCGGGCATGGTTCCATCGCCGTCGCCCACAACGGGAATCTAACCAACGGCCTCGCGCTCCGGCATCAACTCGAAAAGGGCGGCTCGATCTTCGCCTCCGATAGCGACACCGAGGTGTTCGTTCATCTCATCGCGCGATCGAAAGCACAGACGATGGTTGACCGGGTGGCGGATGCGCTGCATCAAGTCGAAGGAGCCTACTCGCTGGTTTTTCTTTCACCCGACGAGTTGGTGGCTGTACGCGACCCATATGGGTTTCGTCCGTTGTGTTTGGGCAAGCTCGACGGCGCGTACGTCATCGCTTCGGAGCCGCCCGCGTTTCAGTTGATCGGCGCGGAGTTCATCCGCGACATCAATCCCGGTGAGATGGTTGTCATCAACGGCTCCGAACTGCAGAGTCTCCGCCCGTTCCGCACCGACGCCGAGCGCCGATACATGTGCATCTTCGAGTATGTTTACTTCGCCCGGCCCGACGCTTCATTCGACGGGATCAGCGTATACGACGCGCGCAAGCGAATGGGGCACGCCCTCGCCGAAGACCAGCCGGTCGAAGCCGATATCGTGGTTCCCGTGCCGGACAGCGGTGTGGCTGCCGCCCTCGGGTACGCCGAAGCCGCCGGGCTCCCCTTCGAGCTCGGCCTCATCCGAAGCCATTACGTGGGCCGCACCTTCATCGAGCCCGCCCAATCGATCCGCCATTTCGGCGTTCGTCTTAAGCTGCACCCGGTGCAAAGCCTTCTCGAAGGCAAGCGCGTCATCGTGATCGACGACTCGATCGTCCGCGGCACCACCAGCCGCAAGATCGTAAAGATGATCCGCGATGCCGGCGCCAAGGAAGTGCATCTACGGATCAGCTCGCCGCCAACGAGCTGGCCCTGCTTCTACGGCATCGACACTCCCACCCGCGAAGAGCTGATCGCCGCCCACAACTCGGTCGCCGAGGTCAATGAGTACGTCACCGCAGACAGCCTCGGATACCTGTCGCTCGAGGGTTTGAAACGCGCGGTCGGCGGCGAAGGCTTCTGCAGCGCCTGCTTCAGCGGCCGCTATCCAATCCCGGTCACCGACGACGTGGGGCTACGAAGGCAGCTGCCCCTGGTCGGTGTTTAGACACGGACACCGTCGCTGACACTGGCACGGACACCGTCGCTGACACTGGCACGGACACCGTCGCTGACACTGGCACCGGCACTGCCACTGCCACTGGCACTGGCACCGGCACTGGCACTGGCACCGGCACTGGCACCGGCACCGGCACTGGCACTGGCACT
>CP070713.1:845559-881984 GCA_020351445.1 Myxococcales bacterium | reverse complement strand
CCCTACCGAATGAATGGCTTGTTCTCTCTCGTCGTGACATTCATCGCGGTCGCGATTCTGCATTGGTCTGGTGTGTTTTCGATTCGCGAGCTTTACGACGAGTTTGGCGCGCTGATCAGCGTGATGACGATCTTCGTTTTTATCTTCAGCATCTACCTCTACTGGTATGGCAAGCAGCACGGGCAGGCGCGTCACCTGAGCGGCAAGTTCATCCACGACTTCTGGATGGGGACCGGCCACAACCCACGCGTGCCGCCCGGTCGGGATGGGCTCGACCTCAAGATCTTCTGCGAAGCGCGGCCGGGACTGATTCTGTGGGTGTTGCTGAACACCTCGTTTGCGTACGTGCAATACGAGAAATATGGCTTCGTCTCCACCTCGATGATCCTGGTTTGGCTCTTCCAGATGTTCTACATCGTCGACTACTTTTGGAATGAAGAGGCCATCCTCACCACGATGGACATCAAGCACGAGAACTTCGGTTACATGCTTGCGTTCGGTGACTTGGTGTGGGTGCCCATGACGTATTCACTGCAGGCGCACTACCTCATCGACCACGTGCACTCGTTGCCGTGGTGGGGGGCGGTCCTCATCGTCGGCATCAACATGCTGGGCCTCTACATCTTCCGCGCGGTCAATCTGCAGAAGCACAAGTTCCGCAAAGACCCCGAGCACGCGAAGATTTGGGGCAAGAAGGTCGAGTACCTGCAGACCGAGCAAGGGGGCAAGCTCTTGCTCTCCGGCTTCTGGGGTTGGTCCCGTCACTTCAACTACGTCGGAGACATCTTGATGGCCCTCTCCTGGTCCCTCCCCTGCCTCTTCGAGTCGATCCTCCCCTACTTCTACCCGATCTACTTCGCCATCCTCCTCATCCACCGCGAACGAAGAGACCACAACTTCTGCTCCAAAAAATACGGCGCCGACTGGACCCGCTACTGCGAAAAAGTCCCCTACCGAATCATCCCCGGAATCTATTAGCCCCCCAATTAACCCTTTCAAAAAGGGGACAGTCCCCTTTTTAGAAGGGTTAATGCGCAGTAGGCTTGCCGGGTCATGACCCGCACCCCGGTTGCTTCCACCAACGTAGAACGCATCGAGCGCCTGCGCCGGGAGCAAACCAGTGACCTGGTTGCGGTCGAAGAACCGCTGCAGATCATTGTCGAGCACGGCGAAGGGCATGCACGCGCGGAGACTCCGTTGGCGATGACGATGCGGACGCCGGGCCACGATCGCGATCTGGTGACTGGCTTTCTCTACGCGGAAGGCGTCATCGCTGGAACGGACGAGTTGATCAGCGTCCGGCATTGCGCTCGATCGGAGACGCCCGACAACGTAGTGCGGGCGGTGTTACGCGAGCACGTGGTCGTGCCGTCGCGACTGCTCGAGCGAAACCTCACGGTGACTAGCGCATGTGGCGTCTGTGGAGAGCGCACGGTCGAGTCGTTGTCAAAAGACGGCTGCACACAGATTCCTGTCGCGGCAGATGCGTTTCGCCCGATGGTGGTTCGACGCGCGCTTGCTTTATTGGAAGGGTCGCAGGCGTGGTTCCGGCACACCGGCGGCACGCATGGCGCAGCACTGTTTGACGACGACGGAGAGCTCTTGCGGCACCGCGAGGACGTCGGGCGCCACAACGCGCTTGACAAGCTGGTCGGCGCTTGGATCCGAGACGCCACCCACGCCTCTGCCAATTGTTTCGTCGTGGTCAGTAGCCGCGCGAGCTTCGAGCTCGTTCAGAAAACCGTTCGTGTGGGCTTCCCGATGATGGTTGCGATTGGAGCCGCATCGAGCTTGGCCGTTGAAACCGCCCGGCGCTTCGACCTCACATTGGTGGGCTTCGCACGAGAAAGCGGCTTCAACGTCTATTCGAATGGCGAGCGCATCGCCCTCGAAGCCAACGAGCCTGCGTTTGCCCAGGTTGGGGCCGGTTGATGGCAAGCCGCCCACCGAGTAGCGCCGAGCCACCCGAAACCGACGACGACCTCCGAATCGAACCACCCATGAAGAGGGCTGCCGGCCTGGCGTCCGTGCGCTCCGCCTTCGCACATATGCATAAGCACGGACACTCGCTCCAGTCGGCCGTGCGCATCCTCGGTCAGATGAATCAAACCGACGGATTCGATTGCCCCGGCTGCGCATGGCCCGATCCGGACGACCGCGCTGCGCTGACCGAGTTCTGCGAGAACGGCGCAAAGGCGGCGGCGTGGGAGACCACTCGGCGCCGCCTCGATTGGAAGTTCTTCCAGCAGTACAGCATCGACGACCTCGCAAGGAAGTCGGACTACTGGCTCGGCTTACAAGGTAGGCTCACGCAGCCGCTCATGCTTCGCCCAGGCTCTCGCTTCTATGAGCCAATCGAGTGGAGCGAAGCTTTCAAGCGCGTTGCCAATGCCCTCAAGGCGCTCGATTCTCCGAACGAGGCGATCTTCTACACGTCCGGCCGCACCAGCAACGAGGCTGCGTTCCTGTATCAGTTGTTCGTGCGCGCGTTTGGGACGAACAACCTGCCCGATTGCTCGAATATGTGCCACGAATCAAGCGGCGTCGGCCTCGGGCAGACCGTGGGTATCGGCAAAGGCTCCGTCACGCTCGACGACGTTCACGAAGCCGACACGATCATCGTGATGGGTCAAAACCCGGGCACAAACCATCCGCGCATGCTGACCGCGCTGCAAAAGGCCAAGAAGAACGGGGCGCAGATCATCGCAATCAACCCGCTTCCAGAGGCGGGCTTGATGTGCTTCGTGAATCCAAAGAGCCCCAGCCAGATCCTTACAGGCGGCACGCAGATCGCCGATTTGTTTCTTCAGGTTCAGATCAACGGCGACGTCGCGTTGCTCAAGGCGCTGATGTGCTTGCTGCTCGAGGCGGAAGCCAAGAGCCCCGGCGATGTGCTCGACGAAGACTTCATCGGACTCTACACGGAGGGCTTCGCCAAGCTGCGAGCGCACCTCGGATCGCAAGACGTCGATGCGCTCATCGACGCCGCTGGGGTCAGCAGTGCCGAGCTCGACAAAGCCGTCGAGATCATCCTGCGAAGCCGAAAGACGATCGTATGCTGGGCGATGGGCCTGACCCAGCACAAGAACGGCGTCGGCAATGTCCGCGAGATCGTCAATTTCCTGCTGATGCGCGGAAGCATCGGCATGCCGGGCGCAGGAACCTGCCCCGTACGCGGCCACAGCAACGTCCAAGGCGACCGAACGATGGGCATTCACGACCGCCCATCCAAGGCTTTGCTCGATCGAATCCAAGCAGTCTTCGGCTTCGACCCCCCACGCGAGCCTGGGTTCAACACCGTCGAAGCGATTCACGCGATGCTCCAAGGCCGCGCCAAGCTGTTCTTCGCGATGGGTGGCAACTTCTTACAGGCCACGCCCGACACGAACCGAACCGCACGCGCATTGCAGAACTGCGACATGATCGTTCACGTGAGCACCAAGCTCAACCGCGGACACCTAGTTCGCGGGAAGTGGTCGATCATCTTGCCTTGCCTCGCGCGCTCCGAGGTCGACCAACAAGCCTACGGGCCTCAATTCGTCACCGTCGAAAACTCGATGGGCGTCGTCCATTCCTCGCACGGCCATCTCAAGCCGGCGCACCCCGAGCTCTATAGCGAGGCATCGATCGTAGCGTGGCTCGCGGAGCAGGTGCTCGGCCCGGAAACCCCGGTAAGCTGGTGTTGGTTGATCGAAAACTACGACCGCATCCGCGACTTGATCGCCGAAACGATCCCCGGCTTCGAAGACTTCAACGCCCGGGTGCGCGAGCCAGGCGGCTTTCACCTCCACAATGGCGCCCGCGAACGCAAGTTCAACACCGAGAGCGGCAAAGCCGCGTTCACCATCAACCCTGCACCCGATCTCACGTTGCCCGACGGCACCTACCGCATGATGACGGTGCGTACCCACGACCAATACAACACCACGGTCTACGGAAACGACGACCGCTACCGAGGCATCCGTGGAGGCCGGCGCGTCGTATTCATGAACGAAGACGACATGCGCGAGGCGGGCTTGACCGCAGGCACCCTGGTCGACATCACCAACGACTTCGGCGGCGAGCACCGCATCGCCCCGCGCTTCACGATAGTCGCGTACCCGATCCCCCGCCGCTGCATAGCCACCTACTTCCCGGAAGCCAACGTCCTCGTCCCACTCAACAAATTCGCCGAAGACAGCTACACCCCCGCCTCCAAAGACGTCACTGTCCGCCTGATTCCCAGCACGTAAAAAGGGGACAGTCCCCTTTTAGAAAGGGTTAACCCCTACAAAAAGGGGACTGTCCCCTTTTTGGCGCGACGGCTAGAGGCGGCGGAGGACTTCATTCGCAGCGCGCTCGCCCGATTGGATCGCGCCTTCCATGTAGCCGATCCACTCGGTTGCGGCTTCGGTGCCCGCCCAGTGGATGCGACCTTCCGGCTTGCGGAGATGCGCAAACGAGTGCGTGAGAACGCCGGGTGGCAATCCGCCCACCGGGCAACCCCGCGACCACGGCTCCCCGCCCCAGTCGAGCTCGCGGTACTCCTGGAACGAACCAGCCTCTTCCCCGAAGTAGCGGGCGAGGGCCCCAGCCACGCGGCGTTGTCGGTCCGACAAGGGTTGCGACGACCATTGCCGCGCCTGGCTTCCAACGACGAAGCCGATCAACGCAGGCTGCCGGCCATCATGCGACGTGTTGTCGTACACGATGCTGAGAGGTCCGTCCGAGCTCACCACTTCGCCCGAAAACCCTGCGTCACGCCAAAACGCGCGCTCGTAGGTGACGAGCACCTTCACCGCGGCGCCCATCGCAAACCGTTGCGTGACTTGGTCGCGCCCAACCGAAACGCTGGGTTCGTATTCGATGCGTCCGGCAAGCGTCGGCGGAACGGCAACGATCGCATAGCGACCTCCGACGGTCTCTCCGTCGGACACCGCATCCACGCCGTCGGCACCTTGAACGAGCTTGCGGACGGGGAATCCCAGCCTCACCGAGCCCCCGAGCTCCTTTGCTAGTCTCAATGAAATCGACTGCGCGCCTGGGACGAAGCGATCCTGCTGGGCTCCACCGCGCGCCTCCGAAAGGCTCAGCATCCCGCCTCCGGCGTTGAGGTACATCAAGAAGTAGAGCGCCGAAAGCTCGCGCGCCTCCGCGCCAAAAATCGTTCGAATCGCCGCATCCATCACCGCATTGATCTTTCTCGACTTCACAAACCGCGCGCGCCAAGTCTCGAGCGTCTCCCCATCGAGCGCCTCCGCACCCTCCGCGTTCATGGGGGCAATAGGTGAAATCCGTTTCCGCACGCGCTTCAGATAACTGAGCGCGCCTTGCATCTGGATCAGGTTCGGCACCGACATCGAAGGAATCGACCGCTTGTAGGTCGACACCTTCCCCTCGACTTCCAACACCTTCTTGCCTTTGACATACGTGGGAAAGGTCTGGATCCCGAGCTCGTTAGCAAGCGCATGGACACGCTCTTGCCCCGGCCCGATCCACTGCCCGCCAACATCAAATGTGCCCCGTCCGATCTGGTCGGTGCGAGTCCGCCCACCGACCCGATCGCGGGCCTCGACCACGTTCACGGACACGCCGTGCGCGCGAAGCTTGCGCGCAGCACAAAGCCCCGACAATCCGGCCCCCACGACCACAACATCCGCCCGCTCACCCATCCCGACGGTTATAGTACGCGCCGGCGTGTCTATTCAATTTTGGTGATTCTCTTGGGCCGATGATCTGGACGCCGAGATTGCTTTGCAAGGTCAAAAGACTGGTTCACAACGAAAATCTCGTCGGCATCGGGAACGGTGAACAGGTGCGTTGGCGATTGTGGGATGATCCGTGATCGTTCCCTCGTATCGAGCTCTACTAGGTAATCAGTGCCAGGTGCCGCCCAGACGGAGAAATGAGCGACACCGGATCCATTTGTTCGAGCCACACTCTCTCCATTTAGAAGAACAGGAAGATACGGACCCTTCTTCGCCCGGACGACAAATACGACGAGCCGTTTCTCAGGTCGGCATCTCAGCGAGATCTCCATCGTGAGTGGGCCAGACGGATCAACACCTTCGAACTCCCGCAACCGGAACACCTTGGGCCCCAGTGGGGCCTCGTGCCCATCCGGGCAGTCGTGTTCGACCGTGACCTGGAGGCCGGGCCGTCGGTAGACCTTCGCTTGCAACAACCCATTCGAATCCGTCTCGCCAATCGGGTCCCCATCGACGAACACACGGGCTCCGCCAAGTCGAACACCAGGATCGGATTCGACGGCGAAAGCTATCGGAAATGTTAGGGCTGTATTGGACGGTCCGTTGCATGATGCCAGCACGAAGCCACCCATAGCGGCTATCAAACGGGCCCTCACGGACATGCGTTCCCCGCCGGATCGAAGGGATCTGCGCAACTCAGCTTTGTTTTTAGCGCGAATACAATGTCTTGAAACACCTCTTCGTCCGGAAGGAGCTCCGCGAGCATTTTGTAGTGGGCGAGCGCACCCAAGAAGTCATTGGATGCGACCAAGCTTGCTCCCCGATTCTCCAATGCTTCCCGCTGATCTGCCTCGAACTCGATGGACGATACCGCGGAACCTGTTTCTATGCGTGCCGACGTCCATTCCTGACTCACAGATCCAACGGGAGCCCGGACCGACGACTCGGATCGGCGGCTTTGGATTTCGTCGATTGTCGCGCGCATTTTATCGGCAACCCGATGTTGCTGATAAGCGACGGCTCCGAGACCAAGAATTAGAGCGAGTACCACGCCGGCCTCCGTGAATTTCCTCTTGGACGACCTCGTATGCAGCTCTTGCTCTCGTCGCGTCTTAGGGTCGACGAAGACCTCGGTAATGTCACCGTCGGGGTTGAACCGTGCGATGCGAGGATCGACGAGCGTCTTTTGGTCATCCTGTTCTTGGATGAGCATCGTTGGAGGCGAGCTCATTCGCCATCCCCTCCGAGTCGCTCAAATAGATTCCTGATTTGGTAGCCCTTCTCTCGCGCATAGCCAACCACTTCGCTGACGTGCGTTACGTAGCGCCGTCCGTCACAACGCCGCGCAACCTGAACGACGGTGTCGACGGCCGAAGCGATCTGTACCCGGAGCACATCCAAGGGCACGTCGACATCACTCATGAGCGCCATGGTCTCCAACCGACTCAATGTGTCGATAGGGAGCGTCGCGTGAATAGTCGACAGGCAGCCGCGGTGCCCTGATGTCATCGCTTGGATCAGATCTAGCGCTTCGCCTCCGCGTACCTCGCCGATCACGATTCTATCGGGACGCATACGAAGGGTCGCTCTGAAAAGCTCGCGAATGGCGACCCCACCACGACCCCGCCCGTCTACTGGCTGTGCCTCGAGCTGAACGACGTGGGGGAGTCCGACTTGCAGCTCCTGAGAATCCTCGATAACTACGATGCGCTCCTCGTCAGGAGCCAGCGACGCTAGGGCGTTCAGAAGGGATGTCTTGCCGGAGCCGCTTCCGCCGGCAACGATCACATTGTCCTTTCTGGCGATGGCCGCCCGAAGAAGACCTGCGGTGCCAGGCGAGATCGCCCCCTGCTCGACGAGCCGAATCAGCGTCAACTGCGTTTGCTGAAAGCGCCTGATGCACACGACGGGACCCGCCGGCGACGCAGGCGGGATGATCGCTTCCACACGCGAACCGTCGGGCAGCCGAGCCTCCAAGATCGGCTGCCGTGGGTTGAGCTCCCGACCCACGAATTGGGAAAGGTTGCGGAGCGCGGACATCAAGTCGTGCTCCGATGCAAACCTACTCCCTGTTAGATAGAGTCGCCCGTCTCTCTCAACGTATATCTCATCGTAGCGGTTGATCATGATTTCGCTCACCTCGTCTCCCTCCAAGAACGGAATGACCGGAGCGAAGAGCGAGCCAACCGTCTGCTCGAATACGCGGCGGGGGATGCTCACGGTGCCTCTTTCCCCGAAACGATGGTCCTTGGGTATGGAATGAGTCGGGGGCCTGTTGAGGTTTCGGTAACCTCACTCAGGGCGGACCTTACCTCTGCAGCGTGAGGCCCGTCCGGCGTGAGCTGGAGGTACTCCTCCAGGTGTGCCGTCGCCTGCTCTTGGCCGGCTGCCTGCTTTCGGTAGAGCATCGCCAACCGATAGTGAGGCAACGGCCTTCTGGGCTCCGCCGTCACAATGCGCTCGAGCTCCGATTGCGCACGGGCGACGTCTCCGAGAGCCTCGTAGATGGTCGCAACGACAAGGCGAAGGGACCAATCCGAGGGATGATCGCGAAGGTAGTCGGTGGCGTGAGCCAAAGCGGACTGGTAGCGACTAGAGGCGACACAGACACGCACCAGCCAATAGACCACCTCGGATTCATCATGACCCCGCTGTCGTGCAGCGCTCAAATACTGCTCCGCGCGAAGAAGGTCGCCTGAGCGTGCGTGGGAAACCGCCAACGAAAACAGGTCTTCTGGGGTGATCGACGCCAGTTGAGCTTGGAGGTCGGTTCCCTGGTGAAGTGCCGCGTAGTTACATCCAAACAGAATTGTGAAGCAGCACGAGAGCCGAAGGCCGAGCCCTTGACTACGAAGCCGTGCTTGCCCGAGCGGCGACTCTTCCGATGATTCTTTTGAGCCAGTCGACATATTCGTGTCTCCCGTAGTGGTCCGTCAAAAGGAGCAATCGATGGATCTCGCTGAGTGCAACCGACCACCGCTCCTGTTCGAGCGCGTTGACCAAATTCAAGCGTGCCGCCGCATAGTCAGTGTTCACGCGAGCAGCGAGTCTCGCGCTTGCGCGACCCGCTCGAAGCGCCTCACTCTCTTCACCGGCGACTCGATAGCAGGCCTCCGCCTCTTGATAGCGGTGTACCGCGCGGATGCCGTCTCGTGGATCGTATGCGTATCGATCTGCACGCAGACGCGCTAGCTCTTCCAATCGGCGAGCATTCTCGAGGCCGGGACTCCGGCGAGGACACGCGGTCGCCTCCGCGAACAGCTCCGGGTAGTCGTCCACCGGGCGATTGCTCGTGCCGCGGGGTGCCCGGTGGCCAAGCAACGCCGAAAACAACGCAAGCGCGAGTATTGCAAGCAACGTGATGAGGCCCATGCGCCTGATGGTCGGGGAAGCGGTCATGCTGGTCCGAGACCTCCCGTCATGAACCGAACTACTACTGGGCCAAGAAGGAGGACGATCACGCACACGAAGATGAGCGTCATCGGACCCAGGAGCATGAGCGCGGCCTCTGAAGCCGTCTCCTCCGCTGCAATGCTGCGTCGCAGCCGCTGTGTCTGCGCCTGTATCGTCAACACGCTGGCCAGAGGACTGCCCTTGTCTTCGGCTTGAACGACGCTGTTCACGAACTCACGAACCTGATCGGTCGGAACGCGCGCCGCGAGACCTTCCATGGCATTCCTTCTAGTGTGGCCGAGATCCAACTCCTGGAGCACTCGGCTAAATTCCTCGATCACGGGTTGGCTCGGATCTGCAGCGCTGCTAACAATCCGCCGAAGAGATCCGGGGAAATCGAGGCCGGCGCTCATGCACATGGCAGCCAACTCGACAGCCCCCGGAAGCCCACGATCGATGCTTCTCGCACGCGCTTGAGCCACTGCCACCGCACGAAACCATGGTGCGGTGACCCCGAGGCACAGAGCCCCCACCACCAACATCCGGGGCAGTCCCAAGAGCTCAGCGAGGACCCACGAGGCAGCCCCAAGACACAGGCCACAAAGCGCACACAAAGCAATCAACTCGTCTTCGGACAGCCCCATGTACTCACCTGCATGAATCAGCAAACGGCGTCCTCGCCTTCGGATGCTCTCGAGCGGCAGAACGGCGACCCATGCTGCAACAAGACGCACAAGCGGGTCCGACAGGCGAAAAAGGCTGTCTCTACGCAAAGCATCTGCGCGCTTGAGCCCGCGGCAGCCCAACTTTGGCCGCGGGACCGTTGGCATCGCCGCCAGTTGGAAGGCAAGTGCGGAGACACCGGCCAAGATCATTAAGAAGGTTAGCGCGAGTAGAGCTTCGAGTCGGCCAATCACAGGTCGGCCTTCGCGATGTGGTGAGCCCAAAACGAAGCGCCGCACCAGACCAGCGCACAGACGGCGAGAATTGCTCTCCCAACCTGGTGGTTCAACATCGGGTCGAACCAGCTGCGATCCAACCAAGCAATGATGACGCAGAGAACAAAGGGCACAGAAGCTAGGACGAGCACCTGCCCGCGGCCCTCCGCGGTCTTGGTTCGGAGCACGCCTTCGAGCCGAGCCGCTTCTCGTAGGGCCGCCGCCGCCTGTTCCAGAGTCCGGGGCAAGTCGCCACCGGTTTGCCTCGCAACGACTATCGTTGCGAGAGCTCCAGATATCGTTGTGCTGTTGATTCGGTGAGCCATCGCATTCACGGCGCGGTCGAGAGGAGCGCCAAGGCGGATCTCTTTGACCAAGAGGTCGACCTCTTCACTGAACGGCTTTGGCACCAAGGAAACAGTCGAGCCGATGGCTTCGCCTACGGAGGCAGTAGCCTTCAACGCGCCCGCCAACATCAACAACCAGGTGTCGAGCTGACGTTCGAGTTGGGCAACTCGCGCGGCGTGTCGCTTCCACAACAGAAAGGGCGGGGCTACGGCTGCAACCGAACCGAGTAGCACAACACCGGGGCTTTGGGTGACGGCGAACAGCGCGACGGCCGCGAGGCAAACGATGACTTGGGCTCTCGCGATCTGCGCTCCACGAAACGACAGTAGAAGGAAGCCCGAATGCCGCTCCAAGCGAGCCGCGTAGTTCTTGAGCATTCGCTCGACTGGATTTCCCTCGACCGAGAGTCCGAAGTACATGATTGCAGCGCATCCACCAACGAGGAGTGCGCCAGCGAGGAACAACAGCGAGAACGAGTCAACCGTCACAAGTACTCCCCGCCGTCGATCAGCCCCTGCGTGATGAACTCGTCGAGGAAGCTTGGCACGTAGCCCGTCGTCCGATGCTGCCCCAACACCTCGCCTGAGGAGTTCGTGCCGGTGCGATGGAAGGCGAAAATGTCATGGAGGATGAGCTCACCGTCCTCGCCCAACTGGCCGACTTCGGTGACGGACGTCAGGCGACGAGCCCCGTCAGAGAATCGAGTCTGCTGAATGACTATGTGAACGCTTCCGGAGATCTGTTCGCGGACAGTTCTATGTGACAGGTCTAGGCCCGCCATCATACAAAGAGTCTCGACACGCTTGAGTGCTTCACCGGCACTGTTTGCGTGAGCCGTCGTCATGGAACCCTCGTGGCCAGTGTTCATCGCCTGCAACATGTCGATCGCCTCCCCACCTCTGCACTCTCCGACGATGATTCTGTCTGGGCGCATCCGCAGCGCGTTCTTCACGAGGTCGCGAATGCTGTAGCCACCGGCGCCCTCGAGGTTGCGCGGCTTCGATTCGAGCGAGACGACGTGTGGTTGTTCCAGCCGCAACTCCGCGGCGTCTTCGATCGTGACGATCCGTTCTTCCGGTGGGATTTCAGCAGACAGAACGTTCAGCAAGGTGGTCTTACCGCTACCGGTGCCTCCCGAAATGATTATGTTCTTCTTGGCGCGTACGCAGCGCTTCAAGAACCTCGCCATCTGATCGCTTAGGCTTCCCAACGCGACTAGCTGATCCATGTGAAGCGGGTGTTGCGCAAACTTGCGAATCGTGATGCAAGGCCCGCGCAGTGCGAGTGGCGGGATGATAGCGTTGACGCGTGAACCGTCTTTCAATCGTGCGTCGACCAGTGGTGTGCTTTCGTCGATGCGCCTCCCTAGCGGAGTCACGATCCGTTCGATCGCGGCGCGACACGATTCGTCATCGGTGAACCGCAAAGGCGTCAGGCGGAGCTTGCCCTGCCTTTCGACGTAGATCGTGTTCGGGTCAACGACCATGATCTCGGAAACCGCGTCGTCGTCGAGAAGCTCCTGCAGCGGCCCAAGACCGAGCGCCTCGTCGGCCATCTCCGCAACGAGTTTCGCTCGATCGGTCCGGGGGCAGAGCTCGGATTCGAACCTCGAAAGGATCTGCTCGAGCGCCTTGACTACTCGTGGCCGCAGGAGTGGCGCATCCATTTCGCTGCCATCGAGAGAAGCGAGGTCGAGGTGATCGAGAAGCGACCGGTGAATTCGCCGCCTCAACTCGGCCGACGCGCCGCTCTCGAAACCAGCATCAGCGAGCAGCGCAATCTTGAGGACATAGGGCCCCACATGAAGCGCCTCGGACGTCAGTTCCCTTCCGAAAGCCGACAGAGGTTCGTTACCAAAGGTGGTGCCGTTGGAAGACTGGTCCATGACCCGCACTCCGTCTGGACTCCGCTCGACCCGGAGGTGGATTCGGCTGACCGAGGGCGATGGCAGGACGATGTGACAGGTGGGGTCACGGCCTACTGTCAGAGAGCCCGTGTTCGGAACATTGATGTTGTGCTCCGAACCGTCTGGCATGAGCACGGATACTGCGAAGCCAGCTGTCATTGCACGCGCTCACGTTCGCCCGTGGGCAGCGAGTCGCGCCCTACGCGCGGTTGATCCATGAGCGCGTGGGAATCAACCCCACCATGAAAGCTCTCATATACGCGTATGGCTTCTTCAACGCGATCCCGTTGGCTCAGACTGATCGGCTCCACGACCGAAGGGACCACCAACATGTAGGACTCGTTGTCTTCGGTTTCGCGGGACTGCGTCCCGAAGAGCGCTCCAATGAAAGGGATGAGGGCAAGTCCGGGAATGCCGTTCTTCGTTCGCCTCTCGGTTCGGGCGCGAATCCCTGCCAACGAAACCGACTGGCCTAGTTCCAGGTTCACGAGCGTCTCGACGTGTGATGTGATGCGACCTGGGATCCTTTGAATCCCCTTCTCCGCATCCAAGTCCGAAACATCCGCTACGATTTCGAGCTCCATGCGTCCGGTCTTTGAGTCATACTTTGGAAGAACACTTACCTTCGTACCGAACTCGATGGCTTGCACGTTCACGGTCAGATTGTTCTGAACCTGAACGTTGAACTCCCCGCCCGACGAGAACACCGCTTCGGTGCCGTTGGCGGTGACCAGTGTCGCTTGCCGGTACATCTTCGCCCAACCTTTGGCCTGGGCGAGATCGAAGCTCGGCAGGAACGTCTGAGGCAAGATCTGAAACGCGCTCTGAGTGGCTTGCCCACTCCCGCCGGTGATCGAGATAGCTGCCTCGGACGGCGTGATCGTACTCCCAATATTCCCTGGCCAGTTGAGTCCGATCTGGTGGCTGTATCGGTCCTGAATGAGCACGAAGTACAGGTCCAAGCGGATGTTCTCCCGACCTCCAAACCCTTTATCGGCGCCTGCAGCGATCACACGAATCGTGTGTTGCAGCTGTCCGCCGTCATTTGTGATCAGAAGGAGCGAAGTCGTGCCCTCTTTCTTGCCGACGATGACGAATCGGCTCTGATCCCGCGTGACTCTAATATCCGCGACCCCGGACGCTCCCTCCGAGTAGCTCCGGATTCCCCTGGCCGATAGGCTCTTCTGCTCGCCGACTCGCAGAACGATCGGACGGGCTTCCTCGATGTCCGCTCCGCCGTTTGCTTCGATCACCGTCATGAGGACTGCGACTCCCGCCACAGAGGCCGTTTTCTTCAAACCCCACACCCTAGTCGACCTTTTCAATTCGCAAGCGATGTTGACGGCGCGCTCGTTCCTCCTGTTCGAGGACGTCGGAGTCATCCGTTTCGACAAGACCTTCATTGATCTCGAGGTCATTCTCGTTGCGCAAGACGAGGCTCAGCGTTCCGCCGCGTCGAGCTTGGGCAAGTAGGCTCGCTTGATCGAGGGTGACGAGGAGCGTTACCAAATTCGATCTGACTGCGGGGCTTTCTTGCTCTGTTGCGCCGAACCTGTCTCCCACAGCGAGAACGAGAGTGTTCTGCAGAAGCGGTACCGTGACAACTTTCGCCTCCAAACCCGGTTTCGCCTTGGTCAACAAGACGTCGACTCGGTCGCCGGGGCGCAGCAGATCGCCAAGCACGCGCCGGCCCACGCCGGCAACGCTCATTGCCCGCATTCCCTTCGGAATGCGACTCGAAAACGAGCTTCGATCATGCGGCGTGGTTGCCAGATCTGTCCACAGCAGAGTCTGATTTGCTTCGAGGCTGATCGCCGCGCGGACACCAAGAACCCTCGGAAGGTCGGACGCGAGGACCTGGCGGTCTTCGATGTAACTTTCGGGAAGTGTGCGCAACACCAGCATTTGCTCGGTGAGCGGCAGCCCGGCTGCGACGTCCTGTCTCATCGCTAGAAGCTCGACGGGCTCGCCTCCCGTGGCATCGCGTTGAAACTGTCGCACATAGATGGCGAGAAGAACGAACCCGAGGGCGGCGGTAGCGACTGAAGCGAGCATGGCTGTGCGATTCATGGACACGGTGCCGACTTCACGATGGCCCGGAGGCAAGAACGGTTAGAAGCGTTTGTAGCCCTTCGCCGGGATGAGCGAGGACAGTGACGTGACGATTGTTCTTCTCGGCAGAGAGCATGCGGATGCCGTCAACCTGAATCGTTTCCGTCGGGTTCCGCTCGATGATCCTCCAACCGCTTCTAGGAAGCTGATCGCGATAGAACGACTCGAGGTTTGCAGCCGAGCTTGCTGGGACGCGGTAGACAAAGACGCCGGTCGGCTGCTGAGCTTCCCACGCCGATAAGATGCGTTGCGAACCAGCTGGCCGTGGTACCCCAACCAGGTCATGGCCCGCCGCATCCGCGCTCGCGTGGGGCAGCATACGGTCGAGATGGATCGGGGAGTCTGCCCACATCGTGAAAAGGAGCGTCTTGTCGTTGGAGCTGCCTGCGATGCGACGTGCGCGAACGTATCGGAGTTTCCCGACCGCTCGTAGGTCGCCAGTCCGGGCGAAGCTGAGGAAACGGCTTGCGAGTGCCCCTAGATCTTGGGGAGCGTCGCCGAAGTCGAGGCAAGCGACGTGGCCGACACTCTGATTTCGCACAGCCTGAGTGGCCATTGCGCGAAGGGCCTCGGGGATCGATAGAGAGTTGGAGTGCGCGCTCGATAGGTTCGTGGGGGGATTGGCCAGCCGAGCGGCTGGGGTTCCGCAGACGGTTTCATAGTGAGCGAGAACGTCGGAAAAGGGGGCATTGACCGTCTGGGTTCGAAAGGAGACGCGGACCCCGTTCAGCTGAAGTTGGCGCACCGGCTCCTGAGGTGCGCCCGGATACTCCATCATCTGTTCACCAACCTTCGAGAGGAGCTCTGTGACGTCGGCCCGGACAGACCGAAGGAGGAGGCCGAAGGTCACCGCGCCAATAGCGCTCAGAAAGAGCCCCAAGCGCAAGACCGAGCCTAGGAACGACCCTCCAGGAATCGGGCGGGGGCCCAGTTCTTCGCTTCTATCTACAGACTTCACTCGCGTACTCCGTTGTGCGTAGACCGGTCCGACAAGCGTGCTCGAGAACGCTGCCGTCAGTATCCGTCTGCCGCGGGGTTGTGTTGCAGAGCAGTGTCGTCACCCCATGTTGGGAGGTTCGTCCCGAGCTCACCAACGCGGGAATGAACCCCTCTGCCACACCGACCCCATTGGTTGCCTTCCCGAGGAGGAAGCGACCCACGTCTCCGAGAAGAGAGTCAAGAGAGAAGCGGCCATCGTGCACGGCGAGCAACTCATCGAGCCCGCCCGTTCGGATCTCGCCTTCAATGCGTCCGCACTCTCCGCTGCGACAACTTTGAGCGGGGCAGTCGCCAGAGTCCGCCTGTAGCCAAGCCATGCGCCGTGCGCGGGCTTTGGCCTCGAGCTTTGCCGTGTACATGCCGTTTAGCGCCACGACGCCTGCCAGTGCCGCGATGAAGAAAGGCAGACTGATGAGCGCTTCGGCCAGCACCGTGCCTTTGTTGTCTCGCAGCAGTTGTGAAAACGACCCAGACATCGTGTCGTCAATGGGCGGAGACCGCGTTGATTGAGAAATCCCGAGCGACGTCACAGAGGCCCGTCAGACTGTCGAGCGAGCCACGTCCTCTTGCGCTGGAGCACGCGCTCAGAATCCCTCTTGGAATCCATCCTCGTGAGATTCGGAATCGGCGGAGCCGCGCTCGCCACCTTTGCTTCCAGAGCCACTCGGAGTTGTGCTCGACGCCGTCGAAATAGTATTCCGATTGAGCAAAGCCAATTCGACCTACGACGTGGGCATCGCGAGTGGAGCTACGACCGTCGTTATTGCCGCCTTGGGCCATTCGAATGCCGTTCTCGCCGTGCCTCCAATGACTCTCGTGGGCGCTCCTGCCAATTCCGTAAGCCCGGTATTGAAACTCCTCGTGTCCCAACCAAACGAGGGTCCCATCGGTGCGGGTCGTGATGACCCGTCGAGGTGACTCGACGACGCCGTCAGCGCACGTCCTACGTTTGCCCAGCCGTAGTGCCCTGCTGACGACGCCGCCCAGAAACCTCAGAAGCCATTTCGGGACCTTAGAGCTCACACTGCTCAGCCTGTTGCTCAGACCGTCCGCAGCCCGATCGCAGAGAGTGCCAACGTCGTCCTTTTCGATAGGTAGACCTCGCCCGCCGTTGGGTAGCCGCGGCCCGAGTAGCGGCACGACAAAGCCGGCGGCTACCGGTGGGTCGTAAGCGTCTTGGAACGCCATCGCATCGACCGCCCGAACCTGCGCCAACAACGGATAGCCGTGCTGAATCGCATGATGAGCCGCATCCAGAGCGTCGTGGGCAACCCGGACAAATTGCTCCACCGTGTCGCCCACGTTCTCGACAGTGCTCTCCACCGGGGTGAGGACACCGATGAGCGGAACCGCTTTCGGGGCAAAGATGATCGACGCGGCCAGTCCATAGAGAACGGAGAGAATGATCTCGAGGAGCACTTCAACGCTACGAATGACCAAGAGAATCCCCGCAGTAACCGCCATCACGACATTGAGCAGGGCATGAAGGTTCATTCCTTTCGCACCCATGACCGATGCGGCGTGTGCTCCGGCATCGGCGCTGTCTTGCATGATGCGCCTGTAGATCACCGCGTCGCCCACGCCCAAGACGTAGTAAATGGTTCCGATCAGGAAGAGCGCCATGAAGAGGGAGAACAGCATCATGGATCCCCCCGTATCTCGGATCACGTTTGGGCGTCCGGCAGACATCACGAACCCCGCATTCGATATCCGTAGGGCGCGTCGTGAATCATGAGCGTCGTTTCGTGGTGCAGGGCTCGAAAACGGCCGCCAACGAAGCGCTGCGCAAGAGGAAAGAATGCTTCACTCAGCTCTTCCTTCGCTTCAAGGTCGCCAAAGACCTCACACAGGATTCTGCGTGCGAGCGGCACCGTGCACTGGTAGGCATAGGTCACGCGCACCGTGATTTCAGGGCCGCTTACGACGCCCTCTTCGAGTCCGGGGAAGGTCACTGCGAGAGCGAAAGGTTGGTAGTAAAGCGCGCTGAGGAGCTTTCGCTTGTCGCCGATGGCCTTGGCAATGCTCAATTGGGAGTCGCGACCAACGTTCATGGGCGCAAGCGGCATCAAGGGAATGTGCGCAGCCAGTCGAATTGTATTTAGCCGCGACCTCCCGAGATTGACCAATGTTTCCTCGGAGAGCGCAGACACGAACATGTCGGAGCTCGGGTTGCTCCGCAGCGCCGATCCCACATGCCCGAGTGCTCTCGAGATATCGGATGCGGTCACGCGATTGCGGTCGACGCTCATCTCGGCTTCGCCCCCGTATTCGTTGGGGTCGTCCGGCAGCACGACTACAGCAGATCGCGCGGCCGAGTCCGCTGCGTGCTTCACCATCAGGTTTGCGTGCGTGATGAAAGCGAGTTGAACCACACACAGGAAGAACGTCCACATCGGAACGAACGCGATAAGGAACTCCAGAAAGACGACGCCGCGCTGATCTGCGAACAGCTGACGGCCGGTTGGCTGCGGCGGCGTCACAGCACCCCCCACGCAAGCACGAGATGAGGAGCGGCGAAGATGCCGGTCGCGATGAAGATTGCCCCGCCCATCCGAATCGGATCGGACAATGCTTCACATGGCTCCTGCCGCCACCGAGTCGGAAGCAACGGGTTGAAGGGCAGCGCAAGGGCGTTGCCGAGGGTCCTCAGTAACACACCCTTCCACGCCAGCGCACTGCAGGCGACAACCATAGCCACCGCGAGTGCCGCGAGCTGGATCTCGATTCCGGCCAGAAGATCAAACCCGTTGATGGCCCCGAGGGCCCCAAATATCTTCACATCGCCGCCACCCAGCGCGCCGCGATGAAACAGAAGGTACGGAACGAGCGCGCTCACAAAGGTGGCCGCAAGACTGTGAAGCGCATACTCGATGCCAAAGGCGAGCCCGTAGGCGAACGGGGCAAATACGATAGGCGGAAGGGTCAGCCAGTTTGGGATCTCGCCTCGTCGCCAGTCATAAAGCGCCGCCGTCGTCGCGAGGCCTAGGGCCAGTCCAGCAGCGATGGTAGCGGCCGCATTCATCGGACCGCCTGCTACTGCACCACGTCCGCGATGTAACCGTCGGCTGCCTCGACCTCGCCGATCAAGGTCTCGCCAAACTGCTGCCAAGCGGCAATCCCGACGACTGCAATCAAACCGAGGACGATGATGTACTCCACGGTCGTAAGACCACGCTCATCGCGCACGAGCGTGCTGTGGCTTTCTTCGTCGTTGTTCATGAGTGTGCCCTCCTTTCAGGGAATAGGTAAAAGGATGAAGAGTTTCGTCAGGTAGTAAGCCTGGACCAGGGGGACGCCGAGCCCGTAGAGCGCAAGACCCGCCGCAAGAACGACGACCCCTGTCACCAGCGTGTACTCCGCGAACACCACGCTTCCTCATCGGCCGCGGACGGCAGACGTTGCGTGCTCGTTTGCGGGGCACCTGCGAGCCCCACAGCGACGTCGATGAATTAACCCTTTGAAAAAGGGGACTGTCCCCTTTTAGCGAATTTGGACGGTGGTGGGGTGGTCTTCGGGGAGGGGGAGGATGGCGTTCCAGCCTGGAGGGAGGATCGGTTGGGTGAAGTGGAAGAGGTAGCGGGCATCTTTGGGGGAGAGGTTGATGCAGCCGTGGCTTCGGCGGCGGCCGAAGTCGTTGTGCCAGAACGCCGCGTGGAAGCCGTAAGAGCCTTTGAAGAACTGAACCCAGGGGACGTCTTGAATCGAGTAGTTTTTGGGGATGTCCGTGCGCTCGATGTCATCCATGTCGGTGTAGTCGAGCTTGACCCAGATCTGAAAAACCCCGAGGGGGGTTTTGGATTGTTTGGTATTCCTACCGGTTGAAACCAAGGTCGCGAACATCGGGGTCGAACCCTCGTAAGCAACGAGGACTTGTTTTTCGATGTCGATGTCGATCCAGCGGTCGGTTGGGCCGACGCCTTCCGGTGGCTCCGCGCGTTTGGCGGGCGCGAGCTCGGCGGTTCTGATCCACCCTCCCCCGCTGAGCTTTGTCCACGCACCCTTGGTTGCCTCGACATGCACGACGGTGTGGCGATCGAGACGCTTCACGACGCGTCCCTGCGGACGTTCGTGCACCCTGGCGGGCCTTGGCGATACCCACGCGATGTCGAGCGGCTTGCTCCGACCGAGCTTCACACCCGAAAAGGGGCTCCCTTGGACGAAGTGCACCGAGCCGCGCTCGACCCAAAGGTGCCGGCGCGTGCGGATGAACTCGACGCCCTCGTACACTTGCTCCCCTGTCACGACGATCCCAAAGCTCTTGCCGAACGCTTCGACGTAGTCGTTTCGGAAGTAATCGCTCGGGTGTGCGTAGGCGCGGGTGCCGTCAAAGCGGATGAACGCGTACCGCTGCGGCAAGCGAGAACCGGTTCCGGCCCAGTCGTCAACGCGAGGTCCCGGTGGCTCGGGCGACGGGGAGACGTGCGCCTCGCAAATGAAGAGCTCGTCACGGGTCTCGTACCAGACACGGGTCGAGCAGCCTTCACCGAACACCCGGCGCGTGAAATCGAGCCGCGTGCCGGCGCCGACGGTGCCGCGGCGGCGTGATTCGTCGCTGGGCCCGAGCATCACGGGGGCGCCATCGTCGATCACCTCGATCGACTTGGCCCACGACGGCGCGGGCGCGGCGGTATCCCCGACGGCGATCTCGGCTGCGACCGACTGCGGCCAACCAAAAGCCACCGCTGCGATCACCATGAACGCGATCCCACCCATGCCTTCACTATAGGCAAAAGGGGGCGAGAAAGGTCAATCTTCGTCGTCTGGGCCGTTGGTTTCGCCGCGCAAACCGTAGCGTTTGGCGAGCTCGCGGAGGTGATAGCGGGTGAGGCCCGCGGCCCGAGCGCTTCGGCTGATGTTGTCGCCGTGCTTGTCGAGCACGGCCTTGAGGTACTGCGCCTCGAACGCGTCGACGATCCGTTGCTTGGCGTCTTTGAATGGGATGTCGTTGTCGACGAACTGCTCGGCAGTGCCCCCTGGAAAGACGATCGGCGGCGTCTTTTGCGAGGCGGGCAAAAGGTCGTGCATTCCGAGCTCGGTTCCGTCGGCCAACGATACAGCGCGCTCGATTGTATTCTTCAGCTCGCGGACGTTACCCGGCCACGGATACGCCTGAAGCTTGACCATCGCATCGTTCGAAATCGTGAAGTGCGCGTCCTCCCCTTGCGGGCCTCGCTTTGCAGACTCTTCGAGGAACTGATGAGCAAGCCCGGGGATGTCCTCTGGCCGCTCGCGAAGTGGCGGCAAGTCGACCTGGACGACGCTCAGCCGATAGTAGAGGTCTTCGCGAAATGTGCCTTCGTTGACCATCTGGCGAAGGTCGCGGTTTGTCGCAGCGATGACCCGCACGTCGACCGGAATCATGCGGGTGCCGCCAACGCGCTGGACTTCGTGCGTCTCGAGCACGCGCAAGAGCTTGGGCTGCAGGCTGATGTCGAGCTCGCCGATCTCGTCCAAGAACAACGTCCCGCCGTCGGCCACCTCGAAGCAGCCGCGCTTGCGGTCGGCGGCCCCGGTGAACGAGCCGCGCTCGTGGCCAAACAGGATGCTCTCGATGAGGTTGGCCGGAATCGCGCTGCAGTCCTGGACGACCAGGGGGCGTTGCGCGCGCTTCGATGCTCGGTGAATGGCGCGGGCGACGAGCTCCTTGCCTGTGCCCGTCTCGCCGTGAATCAGCACGGTGAGGTCCGAAGCCGCCACCTTCTCGAGCACCGCGAAAATCTCGCGCATTCGCACGCCGTGCCCGATGAGGTCGTAGAACTGTTCGCGCCGGCTGAGGTCGATTTCGATCGAGCCGGAACCGTGTTCGAAGCGGATCACCGTGTCTCCGAGCCTCAAGGGCATGCCCGGTTCGAGCCATGCTTCTCGTACGCGCACGCCGGCGACCCAAGTACCGTTCGCCGAGCCGAGGTCACGGAGCAGGAAACCCGTCTCCTTGGCGACGATCTCGCAATGCGTCCCGCTCACCCTCGAATCGGTCAGTGCGAGGTCGCAAATGACGCTCCGGCCGATCGTCATGCGCTCGCTGGCAATGTCGAGCCGGGTCCCTTTCTGCGGGCCTTCTTCGACGACCAGCCGACTCTTGCGAAGCTTGCGCTTGGTCGCTTTACGATCGACGAATACAGTCGTGAGCGCCGGATCGTCGTTCACTCGCCGTCCTTTCGGAGCGCCTCGATGGCGGTTACGTAGTCGTCGTGTCGAAAGACCGCGCTGCCGGCGACGATCACGTCGGCGCCCGCTTCGATGACCTGCCGTGCCACGCCGGGCTTGACGCCACCGTCGACTTCGAGGTCGATGTCGAGGCCGGCGTCGTCGATCATGTCGCGAATCTGAGCCAGCTTGGCATTGGCCGAAGGGATGAAGCTTTGGCCGCCGAAGCCCGGATTGACGCTCATGACGAGGATCAGGTCGACGTCGGGCAGGACGTACCGTAGGCAATCGGGAGGGGTATGGGGGTTGAACGACACACCCGCGCGCTTTCCGAGGGCGCGGATCTGCTGAAGCGTTCGATGCAGGTGCGTCGAGGCCTCGGCGTGCACGGTAATCACGTCTGCGCCCGCCTCGGCGAACGACTGAACATATTTTTCCGGCTCGACGATCATGAGGTGGACGTCGACCACGTGCTTGGTGGCAGCCCTGATGGCCTTCACGACGAGCGGGCCAATGGTAATGTTGGGTACGAATCGGCCGTCCATGACGTCGACGTGGATCCAATCGGCGCCCGCCTGGTCGACTGCCTGGACTTCAGCCTCAAGGCGGCCAAAATCAGCCGAAAGAACGGAGGGGGCGATTCTGAGGGGCTTCGGGGATCTGGGCACGGCAGCAGTCAAGCGCCGCAGGGGCAGCATGTCAATGGCATCCGTTCCTTGACCGCGATAGTGCCCGCAAACGACAATGGAATGACGCCTTAGAGAGGGGCTGACGAGCTGGGATGAGCGATCAGAGATATCACCTGATCGAAAAACTTGAAGCCGGGGGGATGGCCGAGGTTTTCCTCGGGGAAGCAACGAGCGTCCAAGGCTTCAAGAAACGCGTCGCGATCAAGCGCGTTCTGCCCCACCTCGCCTCGCACACGAATTTCATCGGGATGTTTCTCGACGAGGCGCGGCTCGGCGCGCGGTTGACGCACGCAAACATCGTCAGCGTCTTCGACATTGGGAAGTCGGACAACAGCTTCTTCATCGTCATGGAGTTCGTCGACGGGACGAACCTCAAGAAGATCATGGAGACGCTGCGGATCAAGCGGCATCCCTTTCCGCTCAAAGACGTGATTTACATTGCGATGGAAGCGTGCCGTGGACTGAGCTACGCGCACGAGCTTCTCGACGAGGACGGGAACCCGGTCGATCTGGTCCACCGCGACGTGTCGCCGCCGAACATCCTGATCAGCAAACGAGGTGAGGTGAAGGTCACCGACTTCGGGCTGGCCAAGGCGCGGACGCAGCTCGAGCGGACGGACCCGGGCGTGGTGAAGGGGAAGTTCAGCTACCTGTCGCCGGAGGTGGCGACAGGGCAGGAAGTCGACGAGCGCGCGGACATCTTCGCGCTCGGGGTCTGCATCTGGGAGATGCTGGCCGGCCGGCGCTTGTTCCTCGGTGATACCGACTACGAGACCGTCCAGGCCGTGTCGAACGCCCACGTCCCGACCCTGGTCGGTCTCCATCCCGAGGTCGACCCGCAATTCGACGCCCTGGTCCAGCGGGCCCTTGCCAAGAACCCGGTCGAGCGCTTTCAAACCGCGCGTGAGCTCGGCGATGCGCTGGCGAGCTATCTCTTCCACCACCAGATGAAGGTGACCTCGTACGACATCGCGAATCTCGTGAAAGCCGCCCTCGATCGCCAGAAATCGGTGCCGCCGCAGCCGATCATGATCGACGGGATGATCCAAGAGGAGCTTGCGCGGTTCACGTCTCTCGAAAGCACCGCGAACGTCCCGATCGACCCGTCGACGTCGTTTGCGCTCAGTCCCGACGAAGGCGCGCGGCCGCTCGATGCATCGGACTTCGTCGACCCTAGCAACTGGTTTACCGGAGATGCGGAGGTCGAGACGGCGATCGAGAACGTACGCGACAGCGCGCCGGCCGGCGCAACGATGGGGTGGTTCGAGTCGAAGGACGACAGTGTCAAGGTGCCTCGGCCAGGAGCCGTGCCAATGGGGCCGTCGCTGAATCCGCCTTCGCGCTCCCAGGCGCCGGACGGCTCACGGCCGGTAATGACGTTCCGGCCGCCCGGGGCAAGCCCCATTTCGATCCTGGCGGACCCGGAAAGTGAGCCGGCGCAGGAACAGAAGGAAATAAAGAGCGAGAAACCTCCCGAGCGGAAGTCTGGGGGTTCGAAGGTGGCCCTCATCATCCTCGGCGTCGTCGTGCTAGCAGCGGCCGGCGTTGCAGCAGGCTGGTTTCTCACGCAGTAGGCGGCCGCTTTGCTTTCGCTCGAACGCTGCGGCTCACCCGTCGTAGCCGATGGTAGTCCTGAGGCGGGAGGCCGTCTTCGCCAAAGCGCGCTGCGAGGTACGCGTGGGTCACCTCGCGAACTTCATCTGCCGCAGCGAAGCCGGAACGGCCAAGCGCTTCGGCGTGCTCGATCGGCGTGACGTCGGCGGGGCGCGCGTGCCCAGTGCTTCGGAGGCTGCTCTCGAGCGATAGATAGAGGCGCACGGCGCGATCTCGGTCGGGATCGAGTTGCCGGCCTGCGCGGGTCTGGCGCCGACGTTTCCGGCTCCATTGAACAAACAGGACGCCGACGCCGAAGATGCTCATGATCGCAACGAACCAGCGCCAATCGGGGCGGAATGGAATCGGCCCGAAGCCCTGTGCGTTGCCTGATTCACTGTTCGCGCCTGCGCGCCCAGGGCCGCGGCTTCCGCGGAGCGATCGGTACCAAGCGGCGAGGCCCTGGAGGGCTTTGGCCTGATCTCGGATGTTGTACTCGACGATGTACTCGGCCCAGCGCACACGCATCGCATCCATGATCTGCCGAAGCTTCACCGCAAAGCCCGAAGGGGCCGCGAAGACCTGACCCGAGGCCGGCGTGGGGTCGAAGGTGAACCAGCGGCCGTCGATTAGAACTTCTACCCAGCTGTGCGCATGGCCGTTGCGGACCGCGTAGTAGTCGCCGTACGGGTTGTAGTCGGCGCCGAGGAAGCCGGTGACGTTGCGCGCGGGCAGCCCGAGTGACCGCATCATGATGGCCATCGCGGTGGAGAAGTACTCGCAGTGCCCTGCCTTGGCTTCGAACAAGAAGACGTGAAGCGGGTCTTTGCCCTCGGTGTCCGGCTGCTCGAGCGTGTATCGGAAGTTGCCCCCTCCGCGGAGGTACCGTTCCACCCGTTGTGCTTGGGCGTGGGGATGGGAGAGGCCGCGCACGACCTCCTGCGCCAACGCGGTGACGCGCTCGTAGCCCTCAGGCACTTCGACGTAGCGCTCGCGAAGCCGCTTCGGAATGCGCTCGGTAAACCCGCGGCGTTTCCGCGCCGCAAAAGCCTTGTAGGTGAGAGGTGCTTGGAGGTGACCGCGGTAGCGGATGTCGTGCCCCGGCGAGTATACGATCCGCCGAAAACGGCTTCGACCCGAGCGAATCGCGGGCGGCACCTGCAGCGCCACGGTGCCTTCCGGCAGAAACAAGACCGCCTCCTCCATCGGGTCGAGAATGATTTCGTACTCCTGGTCCGTGGACTTCGGCGGGCGGAAAACGATGTACTGGTCTTGAAGGCGTCTCATTTCCGCGCCGGAACCCTGGGTGCGCGACCAGCGTCCTTCGCCGTAGCGGTCGAACGATGTGCCTCGCAGCCGTAGTCCGATGGAGTGCAGCGGGGGATTCGGCCGGTTCTTCAGCTTGATGCGCATGACGACGGTGGGGTCATCCCGGATCGTGCCGAACCCGCCAAGCTCGACGTCGTCGCCGAAGCCGGCCACCGATTGGGTGCGGGCGCCGAAGCTCGACAAGAAACCAAAGCCGACGCGGGGGAAGGCGAAGAACATCGCCGCGGTCAGGATGAAGAGCGGCACCGCGAGGAGGGTCGTACCGCCGAAAAATGCGGGGGTCGTAAGCGTCGTGCTTTCGAGCTCGGCGGCAAGCATGGGGCTGTCGACCCCGTACTGCGTCTCGAGCTCCTTTCGCAGGTGCGTGAGCGCGAGCATCCACGGCATGACGATGACGAAGCCAAAGAACACGGCCGCGTACTCGAGCCCAGAGGAGAGCACGGTGCCGGCGATCAGGTGCAAGAAGCCGAGAATCGCGATCTGTTGGTAGTCCGCGGCCGTCTTGCGGTGCGAAAGACGAGAGATTTGAAGAAAGGCAGCGTACTGTACGCCGGCGGTCAGCGTGGCCTCACCGCCAATCGTGCGTGCGATTTGAATGAGGAGAACGACGACGGCGGCGATGTTCCAGAACCGAGAGTAGCCGGGGCGATCGAGAAGCGGTGACTCCGCGAACCAACTCGCGACGAACGCGGCGATGAGGATCAGCGATCCGATGGGACTGAAGGTGGTGCCGAGCATCAATGCGACCAGGCCGAGGCCGGCGAAGAGGTAGGCGACCATCTTGTGAGCGAACACGAATCTCATGCGGCCTGCTTTTTGTGCTTCTGGCCGCCGGGTGGCGCCTTAGCGCGAACGGGCTGTAGGAGTGCCAGGAAGCGCCAGATCGGATCGGGCGGAGTGCCCCCGGCGACCAGCGGCGAGGCGCCGTCACCCGTCTGAACCCGCACGGAAACACCCTGCGAGAGGTAGGCAGAAGCGACCGTCGCAACCTCTGAAATCGAGCGCTCGAACCGCTCTTGCCAGGCCGCTTCGTCCTCAACGCCAGAGGGGAGCACGTTGTCGACACTCAGCGTTACCACAGCGCTCGACTCTTGCTCATGCTCGCGGACGACGAGGTCGCCGCGGCTCGCCGTTCGTCTCCAATGAATGTCCCTGGCCTCGTCGCCCTCCCGGTAGAAGCGAACGCTACCGGCAAACTCGCTGCCCCGACCCGTCCGGGGCATCGGCGAGGAGTCGCCGGGCAGCGGCTGGATGGGCGGAGTCGCCACGTGGTCGAGCAACTGGGGATAGACCATGATCTCGTCGGGCCGGAAGATCGTGTAGCCCTTCTCGATGAGGCCAAACGGATACCGGGTGAGCACTCGCATGGTGCCTAGCTCGACGATACCTCTGCGCGCCGCCTGGAAGCCATAGCTGTTGACTTCGGTCTGGCCGGGCCCAATGCGAACGAAGCGCGCCGGCTCGGTTTCGATTCCGTCTAGCTCATCGATGGTTTCGACCGAGACGCTCGAAAGCCAGCGCTTCCCGTTGAGCAAGGTCACGTCGATGAGCGAGCTCTTCCCGGCGAATATGCGCGTTGGGAGCTTGCGTTTGATCTGAAGCTTCCAAAGCGCAAGGTCGCTGAGCACACCGCTCACCAACAAGAGGCTGAGCAACAGGCCAAGCAGTAGGTAGAGAAGGTTGTTGGCGGTGTTCACCGCCGCGAGCCCAACACCCACCGTCACGAAGAGGAAGGCTCTGCCCTCACGCGTAAGTCGAAACTTTCGCCTGCCCCGCCTTCGTCCAAAGATCCGCATCGACCGGACCGATCAGAGGGGAACAGCCACGACGGTGAGCAGCTCGCGAATCACGCGCTGTGCGTCGTCGCGAACCACTGCGCCGCCCACGGCGCCGCTCACCTTCACGCGGTGGGCCAAGACGGGGCCTGCAAGCGTTTTGACGTCGTCGGGCAGGACATACGAGCGGCCCTCGACCAAAGCTTTCGCCCGCGCCGCACGTTCGAAACCGAGCGCACCTCGGGTGGACACGCCGATCGACAGAAGAGGCGTGTTTCGCGTAGCAATGACGATTCGGTGAAGGTAGTCGAGGACTGCGTCGTCGACGCGCACCGAATCGACAGCCTGTTGCACGTGCCGGAGCTCGGTTGCCGTCATGACCGCACCGAGCTGCTGGACCGGATCGGCGCCACGGCGATTGAGCACCTCGCGCTCTACACTGGGCGGCGGGTAGCCGATGCTGAGTCGCACGAGAAAGCGATCGAGTTGCGATTCGGGCAAAGGATACGTGCCATAGAACTCTTGCGGGTTTTGCGTCGCGACCACGAAGAACGGCTCCTCGAGGGGGTGCGTCTCGCCGTCGATCGAAACCTGACGCTCGTCCATGGCCTCTAGGAGTGCGCTTTGTGTCTTTGGTGTCGTCCGGTTGATCTCGTCAGCCAAAAGAACCTGCGTGAAGATCGGACCCGGTCGAAACTCAAATGTGCTCTTCGACTGGTTGAACACGTTGCCGCCAAGAACATCGGTCGGCATCAAATCCGAAGTGCACTGCAATCGCCGGAACGACACGCCGA
This sequence comes from Myxococcales bacterium, assembly GCA_020351445.1. GTDB lineage: Bacteria > Myxococcota_A > Polyangia > Polyangiales > Houyiibacteriaceae > SG8-38. The sequence goes on along the minus strand of CP070713.1, from coordinate 854,274 downwards.
CCGACGCGGCCAACGCGCGCGCCAGAGTCGTCTTGCCGACGCCGGGTACGTCTTCGAGGAGCAGATGTCCGTGCGCCAACAGCGAGACGACAGCCAACTCAATGACTTCCTCTTTTCCGCGAACCACGAGCGCGACGTTTTGGACGAGGCGCCGAGACAATTGAGTCGCGTTTTCCGAGATGTGCGCGACGCCGGGTTGAGCCACTTCTGGAGCGTACCACACCCACCGTTATGGGTAAAATATTACAATGGCACTGACCTTTCGGTCAGGGTTCCACTCTTTTTCCACAGGCGCGGTGCGCTCCGAAGGGCGTGCTATTCCGGCGGCTTGGAAACCGAATGTGGTGCCGTCTCCACAGTGGGTGGTCTCGATAGGATGGCCTCGGGGTCTTCGAACAGAAACGCCTCGATCTCGGCCCGATGCGCGTGGGCGTCGCGGCGCCCCATCTCGATGAGGGTCTGCGCGAAACCGCCGTCAAACAACAGGTAACTCGCCAAATCCGCATCGGCGCCGGCACCGACGTCGATCATGCTGATGAACGCACGCCCGAGGCTCTTGCCGAATCGCACGCGGTTCGAAGCGAGGTAGTCCGACGCGACTTGGCCGATGTCGGTGGTTGGCCGCAGCACCAGCGAGCTGATCAAGCGGCGCTGTGCCAAGGCGCCGCGCGCCTTCGCGGCTTCGTTGATTCGCTCGAGGAACTCTGGACCGTACGCGCGGATCCCGTCGTGCAAGAAGTCGTTGATGCGTTGCACTTCGAGAAGATCGGTATTGACGTGATCGAGAAGGAACGCGTTGAGCACCTTTCCGAGCATGTAGGTTGCGCCGGGGAACTTGCCGTCCTGCACGGCGCGCCGGTCCGGCGCGTGAGGAGTCGAAAGCCCCACGACCAAGAGCCGGTTCATGCCGAGGTGGATCGAAGGCCCCATCGGTGTGTTTAGCCGCAGACCGCCATCGCAGTGGATCTCGTCGCCGATCTCGACAGCCGGGAAGATCAAGGGAATCGCAGCGGAAGCGAGCACGTGGTGCTGGCCGATCCTCGCCCGGCGAACCAGCGCGTGGAGTCCCAAACTCTTGGGAATTCCAACGCCTGGGGCCGCATCGACGAAGATCACTGGCTGCCCGGTGCCCACATGAGTGGTGCTCACAGTGAGAGCGCGAAGCGTCCCGGTGCGGAGGTTCTGCCTCAATCGGCGCCAACGAACGTTCCTGCCAACCAGGGCCGAGAGGGGTGCGGGATCGAACACGCCACGCGCCTGGCCGCTGCCGCCAAGAAGCACGCGATAGAGCCCTGCAGCTTGGCGAAGGCCGAAGCCGAGCACCTGAGGAAGCTCGAGGTCCGTCCAGATCGAGACGAGTTGCTTCACGGCGCTCGGGATGTCGCCGATCGCCGAAGCGACGAAGGCGCCATTGACCGCGCCGACGCTGGTGCCCGAGATCAGGTCGACCTTGGGTGTGTTTCCGCGCGCATCGGCGAACTCGCTGAAGATGTACTCGAGGACACCGACTTCGTACGCGCCCCGCGCGCCGCCTCCCGAAAGTATCAAGCCAAGTCCACTCAACGTTGTTCCTCGTCTCTTAAGCGTATCAGTTGAAACGGGTTGTCGCAGAAATCATCGCTCTCGAGTAGGCGGCGAATCTCGGGCGGGAGCCACATGTCGCGATGGGGCAATCGGCGGAGCGCGTTGAGCAACACCTCCGCGCGGCGCCAGGGTGGGGCCGTGGCCGAGACATAGACTACGAGCTCGCCCGCGACCTTGCAGAGGCCTCCGTCGATGTGGGCTTCGTCGGGAAGCTCTTCTTCGAGGAGGCGAATCCCGAGGCGCGTCAGGGCTCGTTCCATGGCATCGAGCTGTCGCGCGAGATCCACGCTCTTAGCGTGCGCCCGAGGGGGACGCCCCGCAATCTGGTCGTTTGGAAGGCCGAGCTGGTAAGATGATGCCGCTTTGATTCGCCTGGCAAAACCTTGGATCGGCGAGGACGAACAGCGCGCCGTCGCCGCCGTTCTCGAATCCGGACAACTGGTGCAAGGGCCTCTGGTCGAGCGGTTCGAGCAAGCGGTCGCAGCGCTGGTTGGCCGCCAGCATGCCGTCGCTGTCTCGAGCGGAACGTCGGCGCTACAGCTCGCGCTCAGGGCGTTGCAAGTCGGGACGGGCGACGAAGTGCTATGCCCGGCGCTGAGTTGGCCGAGCCCCGCGCATGCGGTTCGAGTCGCGGGAGCGAAGGTGCAGTTCGTCGACGTGGATCAGGACGAGTGGAACAGCTCCGGGCTAGCGTTGCGCGCGGCAAGGACCGGCGATACACGGGCGGCGATCGTGATCGACCAGTTCGGGAATCCGGCACGCGCCGAGGAGATCCGGGACGGACTCGGGGCATTGCCGATCATCGAAGATGCGGCGTGCGCGCTCGGTAGCCGCTTCACCAATGGGCCATGCGGCAGTCTCGGCAGGGTGTCGTGCCTGAGCTTCCATCCGCGGAAGATCCTGACGACCGGCGAGGGCGGGATGTGCCTGACCGATGACGACGACATCGCGGAAAAGCTGAGGATGCTACGCAATCATGGACAGCTGCGGGGGGAGTTCGTCGTGGCCGCAGGGAACTCTCGGATGACCGAAATCGCGGCTGCGCTCGGCCTTGCGCAGCTCCAGCGGCTCGACGACATCGTGGCGCGAAGGCGCGCGCTGGCCGGGCTCTATCGCGAGGCTCTCGGCGGCAAGCTAGACCTCCAAAGCACGCCGGCCGGCGCGGAATCCAACTATCAAACGTTCGGTGTGATCCTTCCGCAGGGATACGACCGCAACGTCGTCCGCGAGAAATTACGCGAACGTGGCGTCGAAGCCGGGCTGCTTTCTTTTGCAATTCACAAGCTCGGCAGCTTCGCCGGAAGTGACGCTTCGCTACCTATCGCCGAACACATTGCGGCGCGAGGCATCGCGCTTCCGCTCTACCCACAGATGCGAAACGCCGAAGTCGACGAGGTGGTTCGGAGCCTTCGTGGGGTGCTCGATGGGTGACGACATCGTGTTGGAGGTGAAGGGGCTTTGGAAGGTCTTTCACATCGGCTTCTTCCGAAAGCGCGTGGAGGCGGTCCGAGGGACCAGCTTCGCCGTGAAGAGGGGCGAGATCTTCGGACTCCTCGGCCCCAACGGCGCCGGAAAGACGACCACCATCAAGGCGATCCTACGGCTGATCTTCCCGTCCAAAGGCGAGATCCGGATCTTCGGGCGCCCAGCGAATGACCAGGAGGCGGCCAAGCGCATCGGCTACATGCCCGAAAATCCCTACGTGTATCAATACCTCAAGCCGCTCGAGTTCCTAGACCTGTGTGGGCGGCTCGTCGCGATCCCGAAAGCCGATCGCCGCGCCCGCTCCGAAGAGATGATCGACAAGGTTGGCCTTCGGGATGCGGTGGATCGGCCGATTGGGAAGTTCTCGAAGGGGATGATGCAACGGATCGGGCTCGGGCAGGCCCTCCTTCATGACCCGGAGCTGCTGGTGCTCGACGAGCCGATGAGCGGGCTCGATCCGATCGGCCGAAAAGAGGTGCGCGACGTCTTGCTGGAACAGCGAGCGCGCGGAAAGACGCTCTTGTTCACCAGCCACATCCTGAGCGACGTCGAGCTCCTTTGTGACCGAGTCGTGATCATGCAGCAGGGCGAAATCACTTCCGAGGGACAGGTGCACGACCTGTTGAAGTCGGCGAGTCGCCGGGTGGAGATTCGGTTGAGCAGTGCATCGCGGGCGCTCAAGGATTCGCTCGGCTCGCGCGGGTCGATTCTCGACGATGGAGACGGGCGCCTGACCCTGCAGGTCGAGGGTCAAAAGGCGGTCGAGGAGATCATTCGGATCTCGACCGCGGCGGGCGCAAAGCTCGATGCGATGATCCCGGAGCGACAGACGCTCGAGAACCTGTTCTTGAAGGATGCAGGCCGCTGAGCCACCCACTTGCTCCACCCACGCGGGTCCCTAGATCTACGCCATGGACGTCAAAAGGGTTTCGCCGCGGGAGGCCGATGCGCTCATCAAAGAGGACGGTTACGTCTACCTCGACGTGCGTTCCATTCCGGAGTTCGACGCGGGCCACACAGCAGGCGCCTACAACATCCCGCTTCTGCACGCGACGCCGTCCGGGATGCGTCCCAATGGGGATTTCATGTCCGTGGTCCTCGCAGTCTTCCCGAAAGACACGAAGCTCGTGATCGGGTGCCGGTCGGGCAACCGCTCGCTGCGGGCGGCCGAGGCGTTGATGGGGGCCGGGTTCGCGGACGTCGTCGACCAGCGCGCCGGGCACGGCGGGGCACGCGATCCTTTCGGTCAAGTGCAAGAGCCGGGGTGGGAGAGCGCGGGTCTCGAGGTCGCCGTCGAGGCCCATCCCGACAGAACTTACGAGGCTCTCCTCGCGCGTAGGGACGGCTACTAACCAAACAGGCTGGCCCAGAGGATGCCGGGAAGCCTCATCAGCGACGGGTCGGCGTTGAAGTAGGTCATCTTTCGACCGACCGTGGCCGCCGACTTGTTGTCGATGAACCAAAGGGGCTTCGGCCACATGCGAAACGGCCCGCGCAACACCGATTTCTGAGGCCTATCGAACATGAACGTGTTGTGCACGATGCCGCGTCCCGAGCGAATGTCCTGGCTGGTATGTCCAGGGAATGCGCCCCAGGTCGGGGTGACCAGAGCATAGTTGATCGCGGGCCAATGATTGACCGCGACGCTGCCATACCGAAGGTTGGCGACCGCCCGCTCGACAGCCTCGGCGACGGCCGGGTCCTTCATGGACTTGGGATGCACGAAGATGCCTACGCTGAGGGTTCCCCAGATCGAGTCGTTGCAGAACTCGACCGCTTTGTCGATGTACTCGACGACCGAGGTCGCCGACAGCGCGGTCTCGCTGGTCTGACCGCACCATGATTCGGTGGTGAAGCAGATGTCGTCGGCCTGATTGGGGTCCAGGTGATGGATCAACGTCCAGGGCACGTGACCGGGGCCTTTGGAGCCGAACTGGTCCGCGTCGGGATGGTGCTCGACGAACCTCTTCTGCCGCTCTTCGGCGCCGGGATAGTACGGCTTTCGATCCTCGGCATTCGCAAACGCTTGTTGGAGCGATGCCAGCAGACTCTCGCGCTTGTCCCACTCCTCGTGCTGAATGATGACCCGAGTCGCAGCGCAGTTGAACCCCGAGTTGTTGCACAACGAAGAGGCGAGATTCACGCCCTGGAAGTCTAGGTCCTTCTGAGACCAGGGGCCGGGGACGATGATGATCGGAGTCACGTTGCCGAGCTCGCAACTGAGTGGCTTGGTGTTGCGAGGCTCGTCGTTCGCCTTGCGTCGCGCGCCTTCGTCACCGACCCCGTAGACGATGGCGTCGTGAGTTTTGTCGGAGCCGGTGATGTGGATCTCCTCCACCAGGCGATGCATGCACAGGTAGTCGCCTTCGGCTGCGCCTCCGTAGACAACCCGGAAAAAGCCTCGCTCGCGGAGCGGGGCAAACGCCTCGTCGATGAACGGACCGAGATATTCATTCACCGGATTCATCTTCAAGAGGACGACCTGACCCTCCACGAAGAGCTTGTAGAGCGAGTCCATCGGCCCGATCGAAGCGACGTTCCCGGCGCCGAGGACCAAAGCGAGCCTCCCTTTCGGCGACTCGTCCCTATAAAAGGCGGCCTGGTTCTCGCTCAGACTGTCGAGGGTGACCCCCGGCTGCATCCAGACCTCAGAGGTGAAACCCATGAAGAGCAGGCCGTCCCAGCCGTCAGCCGGGAACACCGGCGCAACCACCTGGCCGTCGGGGCGCGTGTACGGATCCTTTGGAAGCTGCGGCACGCCGTATTCTGCGATGTCGCGAAGCGATGCGATGAGAAGAGAGATGTTCTTGACGACGGACCCGGGGCCGGCGAGCCACTCCTCGCCCTCCTCGTTTGAACCCGGGGCCATGCCCTTGGCTTCCATGGCCGCTTGCATCCAACGCTCAGCAACCTCGACGACTCCATCGCGCAAATGCTCGAGGAGCTCGATGCGCTCTTCGATGTCGAGTTCGGTCCATTCCTGTTTGTGGTCTTCGAGAATGGCGAGCGCTTCGTCGAGCTTCGACTGGGAGGTGGGCTCGATTCGATGCTCGGCTTCGGGGATCGCGGCGGAGCCTTGCGTTTCGGGGACGGCTTGAGTCACGGTGCCTCCTTTACGGCGCAGACAGCGAGGACATGTTGGGGCTTGGGCTCTTAGAGATCAAGAGCGCTCGAACCTCGTCGAGGGTATCGCAGACCCGTGCCGGCGGCAGGCTTCGAAGAAAGACTTTGCCGTAGCCTTTTCGACGAATTCGTGAATCGAGGATGGCGACGACGCCGCGGTCTTGGGTGGTTCGGATCAATCGCCCGAAGCCCTGTTTCAACGAGAGTGCGGCGGCCGGAACCAGATATCGCATGAAGGAGGATTCGCCGGCCTGGTCGAGGCGCGCGCAGCGCGCAGCCACGACGGGGTCAGTCGGGACGTCGAAGGGGAGCTTGTCGATCACAACGAGCCGAAGCGCCGAACCCGGGACGTCGACGCCTTCCCAGAAGCTGGCTGTTGCAAACAGCACCGCGTTTCCTTGATCCCGAAACCGATCGAGCAGGGTCTGCTTCGGGGCGTCCCCTTGCACAAACCACTCGTAATCGAGCTCGTCGCCTACGCGCTTCGCGAGCATCCGCATCATGCGAAGCGAGGTGGAAAGAACGAACGCACCCCCCTCCGACATTCGAATGAGCTCGAGGATCTCTTTGGCCGCAGCGTCGGGGAAATCCGAGGCGCGCGGGTCGGGCAGATGCGTGGGCGCGTACAGCGCGGCTTGCTCCTCGTAGCGAAAAGGGGATTCGACGACCTCTTCGCTCACCTCGGTTTCGATGCCGAGGCGGTGCTTGACGAAGCTGAAATCGCCGCCCGTAGTCAGCGTTGCGCTGGTGAACACCACGCAAGGGACGCGCTCGTGAAGACGCTCGCGGAGCAGCGGGCCGACGTCGATCGGGCTCGAGCCAACCGAAGGGCTGCGCCCGCCCCCCTCGGCCCAGCTCACTTGGCCCGGTGCTTCGAGAGAGCCCAGGGCATCACGAAGCTGCTCTGCGCGCCTGGCGATCTGGAGGACGTTCTCCCGGGGCGGCCGAATGTTTCGGCACGCCGCCGCGAGCTCTGCCAAGGCATTGTCCAAGGCGAAGAGCGCATCGTTTGGGATGGCCTCGGGCGGCAACGGGACGCGGCCGCCGTTGGCATCGCCGACAAGGGCGCCGAAGAAGTTGGAGGACCGCTGAAGCACCGCATCGAGCAGCCTTGCGTCGTGTTCTCGGTCGTTGCGTTCACCCTCAAGCGCGCCCCGGGCATCGCGCGTGAGCCGTTCGAGCATGGCGGTCGACAGACGCGAGCCGAAAAAGAGGGTGGCGGCGTCTTCGATCTGATGGGCCTCGTCGAAGATGACGACGTCGTAATCGGGCAGCACCGAAGCAAAACCGGTGTCACGGAGCGCTAGATCGGCGAAGAACAGATGGTGGTTGACCACGACGAGCTGGGCGTCCTCCGCGCGGCGGCGCACGCGGGTCACGAAACAATCGTCGTAGTAGTCGCAGCGAGCACCGATTCGGGTGTCCGATCCGCTCACCACGCGCGACCAGACCGGGTCTTCCTCGGCAATCGATGCGAGAGTCGCGCGGTCGCCAGAGTCGGTCGTTTCGACCCAGCTGCGAAGCGTCGGTAGCGATCGGGCGAACCGCGGTTGCATCGCGTCCGCGCTGCTCGAGAGCTCGGCAAACCGGCGGCGGCACAGATAGTTGCTGAGGCCCTTGACACAGGCAGCGTCGATCTCGATGCCGAGGTGCCGTTTTAGGGCTGGCAGGTCCTTTTCCATGATCTGGTCCTGCAGAGCGCGCGTGCCGGTGGAGACCAGAACGCGGCGTCCGCTCAGCGCGGCTGGGATCAGGTAGGCCCAGGTCTTGCCCGTGCCTGTTCCCGCCTCGATCAAGAGAGCTCCGTCGTGCTCGAGCACGTCTTGCACGGCGCGGGCCATCCGAATCTGGCCAGGACGATGCTCGTAGCCGGACACGCCACGGGCCATCGGTCCCGTCGGTCCAAGCAGGTGACCCGCATCCATTTGCGTGCTCTAGCACGAGGGACTGCCGCTGCCCTAGCAACGCGCTATAGAAAGCCGGATCGTGATCCCCATCCGCGACATCAATCAGACGCGCCGCACTCCGGTCGTCACGTGGACCCTGATCGGCGCCAACCTGCTGATCTTCGTTGGGAGCCTGAGCCTCGGGAGCACGGGGGCCGAGGCGCTCGTGATGCGCTTCGGAGTAATTCCCGACGTGATCGTCCATGGAAACTGGGCCGCCACGCGCGCTGGTGGGGGTGCGATCGGGAGCTGGGTCACACCGTTCACGAGCATGTTCTTGCACGGAGGGCTGCTGCACCTCGGCAGCAATATGCTCTTCCTCCACGTATTTGGCGACAACGTCGAGGACGTGCTCGGTCGAGGGCGGTTCGTGCTGTTCTACGCGCTATGTGGCCTAGGCGCGGTCGTGGGGCAGATCTTGGTCGACCCGAACAGCATGGTGCCGATGATCGGTGCCTCGGGCGCGATTTCGGGTGTCTTGGCTGGATACATCACCCTGTTCCCGCACGCCCGCGTCGTGACGCTCGTCCCCATCTTCATCTTCATTCACTTCATGGAAGTGCCGGCGGGGATCTTC
>CP070713.1:842595-845459 GCA_020351445.1 Myxococcales bacterium | reverse complement strand
CGCCGCACGCCGCGGACCCTTGCACCGACCGGCGGCGGGGGTGTTGGGGGCGGGGGTGGCTTCCGCACCGATGGCGTGGGTCTCCGCCCTCGGCGGGCCTCCCTTTGCGCTTCTCTACCGAAACGACTCTGGACCGACCGTGCGGGCCAATCTGGGTCTCGTGTTTGCGGTTGGGCTCAGCATCACCATCGGCGTGCGTTCCCTCGCAGGTGAGGTCAGTTGGAGCGAGGTGGTGATCGGCGCAGCTCTGCTACCGGCGGTTTGGCTCGGGCTTCGCGTGAGTCACAGTCTGATTCCACGCGTGGACGGCCCGCGATTGCGCAATGCCATCGTGGTCATCGCCGGCGGCGCAGCCCTGTTGTTGCTCGCGCGCGGCGTGCTCAACTGGTGAAGTGGACCCAGGTCGTTTCTGGCTGGAAGCGTACGGCATGCCAGGCCGGCGGGACTTCCGGATCGGTCCAGTAGTAGAGCCAGCGCGCATCGACAGGCGCGATGTTCGTGCAGCCGTGACTACGCACCTTGCCGAAATCGGTGTGCCAGTAGGCGCCGTGAAGCGCGTATCCGCCGTGGTAGTAGAGCGTCCACGGAACCTCTTCGACTTCGTAGAACCCGTCGATCGGGTCGGTGGCGTTCATCGTGGTCGAGATGTACTTCTGCTCGACCTTGAAGAGGCCGGTTGGCGGTTCGTACCCTTCTTTGCCGCTCGAGATAACCGTTGCATAGACTGGCTTGTCGCCCTCATATGCGACGAGAGATTGTTCCGAGAGATCGACGTGGATCCACTTGGCGTTGGCGGGGACGCCGCTCGGGCGCTTCGCCTGACGCAACACGCGCACCTCGTCGCGGTGGACCGCGCCGGCCCTGCCCGAGACATAAGCGACGCCCTCTTTGGTGAACTCTTGTTCGATCACGAAGCGGGAGTGCTTCCGAGCCGTGCCCGCCACCCGGGGCTCGGCGCCCTCGAGGTCGAGCAGCGCCCGGTCCTCGCCGTAGACGATCGCAAGCGGGAGCCGCCAGCCGTTCCGCCCGAGCTCCTCTCCCCGAATCGCCTCCGGATTGCGAAGCTCCACGTCGGTTTCGCGCACGTAGCGGCCTCGAACGGTTCGGTAGAAGACGGCGCCGTCGGCTTTGCGGGTCTCTTTCTCGGCAAGAGCGAGGAAGTAGTCGCCTTCCATGAGCGATGATACCGCTTCGGGGGTCGCACCCTTCTTCTCCATCGCGCGCCGTGCTTGCTTTTCTTCTTGCACGGTCGGAATGCGGTAATAGCGCGGCGCCCGTTTGGTGATCACGCGAGAGTATTGATAGGGAAGGTGGTTGCCGACCTCGGCACGGGGCACGCCATAACGGTTCGTGCTCGGTGCGTCGCTCACGTGAAAGCCGAGGGATGAGCAGACATACCCGAATGGTGTGGCCTTGTACCAACTTCCGTTCTTGCAGCCCGAGCCGTTTACCTTGTCGCCGAGCTCGAGCACGTCGCCCCGACGCATGACGCCGGCGACCTTCGGGCTACTGGCGGCCTTGTCGTAGATGAACGCATCGTAGTGGAACGCGGATCCGAAGCGCCCAGTCGTGCCCGGGTTGCTCCTCGGGCTCTGGTGCCGATCGTTCCAGCCGTCGAGGCCGGGAGCACGCAATACACGGTGCCCGTCGATCGTCTCCGCGCGGTGCTGCTTCTCGGTGGCCGCATGCTCGCCGAAGGCGACGGCTCCACCGCTGATAGCGGCGATCAGAACCGCGAGGGATAACAAAGACCATCGATTCGTGAAAAACCGTATCATGTCAGTCCAATTTGAAGTCGGCGCACGACCCGCCGCGCACCGCAGCCCCGAGGATAGCGCCACTTCCGCGGGATTCAAAAGATCAGCCAGGTGGGGGAATTTGCGCCCAATTTCTGCACTAGGAGCTGCCCGACCGCGGATGCTAAACCCCGATTATGCCCTCCGAATTCGCGCAGCAGGCGCTCTCCAATCTTCGCGATCCGTCCGACTTCCAGTGGTACGTGATCCCGCTCCTCGTGATCGTGCTCTACATCTACCACGACCAGATCGGCCGCAAGAACTACAGCGTGGTCTTCGCGGGCCTCGCGTTGTGGGGGATGGATTGGTTCAACGAGATTTGGAACTCGCTGATCTTCCATTTCAGCGGTTACGCGCCCGCGTGGGCTGCACCCGGCGAGACCGCGTACTTGATCCTCATCGGCCTGAACATCGAGATCTGTTTCATGTTCGCGATCCTCGGGATCGTCACCACCGTCATGCTTCCAGCCAAGGAAACGAAGATCCTGGGCGTCCCCAACCGTTGGTTCTTCGCAGTTTTCTTCAGCGCGCTCGCGGTCTTCATCGAATATCTGCTGAACGCCGTCGATGCCCTGACGTGGGACTACTCCTGGTGGAATCGATCGGCGCCCTGGCTGATCTTCTTGCTCGGCTACTTCCCATTCTTCGTCGTCGCGTACTGGGTGCACGACATGAAGTGCATCAAGCGACAAGCGGCTGCCGTTGGGGCGATCCTCACGTTCGACGCCCTGTGCCTGATCATCTTCGGCGCCGTCCTCGGCTGGCTTTAGGCGAGCTACTGGCTGACACCCCGCTGGTAGCTCTGCTCCTCCTCGAAGCGCCGTTCTTCCTCGGCGGCGCGCTCCTCCTGCGCCTTCCGCGCTTTGTAGGCTTCTTCCTGCTGGGTCATGGCCGGAGTGATCGCCGAGTCGGCGATCCAGGTGTCGCTCGAAGAGAAGTACACGTACACCGCTTTCTTGCCGCAGCCCGTCACGCCGATCTGGTTGGCGAGCTTGCGCGCTCCCTCCGTGGACAGGACGGTGAGCTCGAGCTCGTCTGCAGGGCATGACAGGTCGAACGAGGCCCGGG
>CP070713.1:839300-842495 GCA_020351445.1 Myxococcales bacterium | reverse complement strand
GGATGAGCCCTTCGTCTTCGATGCCGAGCGCTTGGAGGCGAGCTTCGAGCACGTCGCCGCTGAGAAGGCCTTCGCCTGCCGACCAGCTCTGAGGAGGCCGCTCGAGCACATGATCGACGACCAAACGCTCCCCAAACTCGTCGCACAGCCTGCCCAGCCGATCTCGGAAGATCACGTCGTCCCAGCCACGGTTGCCGTAGATCAGAGTGACCCGGCTTCCGGTCTCCACACGGAGCACGGTCTCCAGAATACTCACGATCGGCGTGATGCCGCTTCCGCCCGCGATCATCACAAGGTGCCGTTCGTTGACCGATCGCGGCTCGACGGTGAAGTTTCCAGAGGGACCCAAGACCGCGAGCTCATCGCCCTCCTGGATGGTGTCGTTCAAGTGGTTGCTCACGCGACCGTCCTCGATTCGCTTGACCGTGATGTGCACCGGAACGTTGGGGAGACAGGCGCTTGCCAGGGAGTACGCGCGTCGCAAACGCTCCCCATCGATGACGACGTCGACGCTCAGGAACTGACCGGGACGGAACTCCAAGGTCGAGCCGTCTGCTTCGGTCAGGTAGATCGAAACGGCGTCGTTGGTTTCGCGAACGACCTTCACCACCTTCAGTGGTCGCGCCATGTCCGGCGCCTTGCGCGGCAGCGACACCACGTCGCCGGCGGTGGAATGCGGACGCTCGATCAAAGGGGGAGGGGTCTTGCCTCGAAGCAATCGGTCGCGAAGCATCCGCGCATCGCGCCTAGCCGTGCGCACCCGGTCCGCCATGCCGCGTGGCAGCAGGTCCAGCGGATCCACCTCGCTGAGGGGAGCCGGAGCCGCGACCTCATCGACGAGTGGCGCCGGTGTTCGACCGCTCGTCCGGTCGACGATCATGCGTACGTCGTGCCGAGCCTGGTCGATCCACGGAGTGAACACGTCGGGTAGTGCGCGCGCGGCAAGCGATGCGGCTGCATCGAGTCGCCCTGAACGGCGGCTGCGGCGGTTACCCTCCATCAGAATCACGGTGCCGGAAGTGCAACAAAGTGTCAAGTGTGACTAGACACTTTACTTACACTGTGGGCTAGAGTGGGCGAATCGAATGATTTCAAGTCCACTCATCACGGCCGACGACGCCATCTCCCTGCTCGGCCAGGCGACTTTCCTGGACGCAAGGGCTGAGCCCGACGCGACTCGCGCGTACCGGGTAGCCCACGTGTCCGGAGCCATTCGCGTCGAGATCGAAACCGATCTCTCGGAGGTCGGGAACCCCGCCTCAGGGGGTCGGCACCCGCTTCCGTCTCTCGACGTGTGGCTTGCCCGTCTGGGTAGCTGGGGCGTCGCACCTTCGACCCCGGTCGTCGTGTACGACGCTGCGGGTGGCGGGATGGCTGCGGCGCGGGCCTGGTGGATGCTCCATGCGATCGGCCACGAGCCTCTCTCAGTCGTCGACGGTGGCTGGCAGGCGCTGCGCAACTCGGGCGTTCCGATCGAAGCAGGGGACTCGGGCGCCAACCCCCTGGGCCCCTATCCGAGCGAGGTCGATCGTTGGCCAATCGTGGACGCCGCGTTCGTCGAACGTATTCGCACCGATCCCGCATGGCGATTGATCGATGCGCGCGCCCCTGAACGTTACGATGGAAAGACGGAGCCGCTCGATCCTGTTCCGGGACACATTCCAGGCGCACACAACCTCTACTGGCAGTCGCAACTCGACGCTGACGGGTTGTTCGATTCGTGCGCAGCGCTTCGGGAGCGTTACACACGGGTCCTCGACAACGTCCCGCCCAATCGCGTCGTTTGCTATTGCGGTTCGGGTGTCACCGCCTGCCATCTTCTGCTCGCGATGGAAGCATGCGGCCTCCAAGGCGCTCGGCTTTACGTCGGATCTTGGAGCGAGTGGTGCCGGCAGGGACGTCCCCTTGCGACGGACTGAGCCGAGCGGTCGCACAAACCAGCGGAGATGCTATTGGAATCCGGTGACGAACGCGGTTTGGGAGTTCCCGCTGATCTTACCACGCAACGCATTCACCGCGCGCGAGGTTCCCCGTGCAGGAGATATGTGGCGTGTGTGCCAGGACGTGGCGACGCACGCCTCGATTCGCGCCGGCTGGCCGCCGTCCCGTTTCCGCGCTGAGAATGTCGCCTTCATCGTCTATAAAATGACGGTGTTGCACCAGGCCGAAACCGCGTACGGGACGGTGCTCGATACGCAAACATGGGTATCCCGGCTACGGCGCCGGACGCTCTGTGCCCGCGAGGTGCGCATTCGAACCGGCGGGGAGTTGGTTGCGGCCGCAACTCAGGAGTGGGTTCACGTCGACTTCGAGACGCTCAAGCCCAAGCAAGGCTCGGTCGAGACGGCGGCCGCGTTTTCCGAGGCCGAAGTCGAGCCATCGGTGAAGATGCCCAAGTTCGAAGAGCTGCCCGGGGCCGAGGACGAGTTCGTGTTCGACATGTGGCAAACCTGGGCTGACCCACTGGCACACGCCAATCACCCGGCGTACATCGATTGGTGCGATGAAGCATCCAGCCGCCACATGCTCGCCGCTGGCCTCGATCCGGTTCTGCTTCGGCCCGTGGCCGAACAGGTGAGCTTTCGTAGCGCTGTCCTGCCGGGCGAGCGCGTAACCGTTTCGACCAAGCGCATCGGCGTGATCGGGACCGACGCCGTGGTGTTGAAGCACCACTTGGAGACCGAGCGGGGCCCCGCCGCTGATGCGACGAGCGTTCGGGCTCTCGCGGAGGGAACCAGCGAGACCCTCATTTCAGCTTGGGACTGATCGATGCGTGCTGGTTTGCCGAGCGGCACGTCATTGTTGGTTTCGTTTGCGCGCGGCCTTGGGGTCGACGACCAGGAGCTCGACCCGCTGGCCGCGGAGCTCTTACCACCGTGGCTTGCCCATCTTGCGGGTGCCCCAAGCCGTCTAGGCCGTGCAGCGGGCCTGTACCGCAACGCCGTACGCGCCACGACCTTCGGGCTCGTCGATCACATGGTGCTGAGAACCAAGGCCATCGACGCACATCTCGCTTCGGCCCTGAGGTCGGGGATCGATCAGCTCGTGATCCTCGGGGCGGGCCTCGATGCGCGTGCGTGGCGGCTCGAGGCGCTGAAAAGGGCGACCGTGTTCGAGGTCGATCACCCCGCGACGCAGCAATACAAACGGAAGCGCATTGCGGAACGGACTCCACCGGCGGACATTCGCTATGTG
>CP070713.1:831744-839200 GCA_020351445.1 Myxococcales bacterium | reverse complement strand
TACACCCCAATCTTGGTGGCGCCTTGGGCGCGCGCCCATTGGATCAAACGGCGGGTGTCCCACAGGGCTTGGGACACGCCATGGAACGCGTCGAGAAGATCAAAGGACAACAGCGAGGCCACCGGCAACGCCGCAGGCTTGCGAGGACCGTGAAGCGGAAGCACAGGCATCAACAGGTTCAGCCCGAGCTCGTGGTGGAGCATCTCGGCCCGGAAGCCGGCGAAGTCTGCGTAAGGGCCGCCCGTCCCGAGGCCATGCAGACAGATCAGCCAAGGCCGCTCTGGGCCGCTGTGGCGGGCAACCCAGGCGTGGCCGATGTGATTACGGTCGTAGTTGTTCCACCTTTCGCCCGCCGGATCATTGGCTGAGGCGCAATAGCCACTCTCGAACGAGAGCCATTCGAATCGCATCGAAGGATGCCAAGCGGGCTCGATCGCGGGCGAGTCCAACGCCGGCGGAGCCGTATGGAACGCGCTCGGGGCTGCAGGCCGGCCGTCGCGATAGAGGGCGTGGGCGCCGGCGATTTCCTCCCCAACCCGCTGCAGGTCCCCCGGGCCGGGATAGCGATGCGGCCGGCTCAAGGCCGTGAGGAACAGCCGATCGATAGACCGCCCGGTGAAGCGGGAAAACCCGGTGTACGCGTTTCGTCGCGCGAGCCGGATGCTTGCGCCTGCGCGTTGCCCGTCAGCCCGGGCGGGCTTGCGCCTGCGGCGGCGCGAGCGTTCGGAGCCGACCGGCGCACGCCACGGAAATAACCGATGAATCAGACCCAACCACGCACCTGTACCAACCATTCTTTCTCCGGTCGATCGAAAATAGAACATGTACTATTTTCAGGCAACCCGATGAACAACGGATCAAACAGCGTCGAGCAGAAGCTGCCACCGAGTGTAGTGAAGGCTTTGCGGCGATTTATGGAGACCAAGGTCTGGGGCAAATGGGCCGAGGCGACCGAGACGCACTTGCAGGAACCGGCTCGGCAGTTTGATGCGGAGTTCATGCGCAAGCTGGTTCCAAAGATGGAAACGTTCGGCAGCTACTTTGGTGCCGAAGTGCGCGGCATGGATCGCGTCCCGCAAAGCCCCGTGTTGCTGATCGGCAACCACTCGGGCGGAATCATCACCCCGGACACCAGCGCGGTCTACGCGGCGTGGTACCGCGCGCGCGGTTTTGAGGACCCACTGATGGGCCTCGCGTTCGATGGGATTTACGGCGTGCCTGGATGGCGCGATCTCATGTGGAAGATCGGGCAAATGCCGGCCAGCATGGACAACGCGGAGGCGGCGCTCGGGGACGGCAACTCGGTTCTGCTCTACCCCGGCGGCTCGTACGAAGTGTTCCGCCCATGGAAAGACCGGAACCGCATCGTGTTCAAGGGCCGGACTGGTTTCATCAAGCTGGCGTTAAAAACCAGGGTTCCCGTAGTCCCGGTGGTCGGTCATGGCGGACA
Source organism: Myxococcales bacterium (assembly GCA_020351445.1). GTDB lineage: Bacteria > Myxococcota_A > Polyangia > Polyangiales > Houyiibacteriaceae > SG8-38. The sequence continues at coordinate 837,750 of CP070713.1, read as the reverse complement.
CGAAACCACGATCGTCCTCACGCGTGGTGAGCGATTGGTCAAGCTTCTGAGCCTGGACAAAGTGCGCATGGACGGCGCGCCGCTCCTCTTTCAGATCCCGTGGGGGATTTCGAGCCCCGCCATGCCCGGCGTGCCGCTCCCAGCGAAGATCACCGTGCAGGTGTGTGAGCCGCTCGATTGGAGCCGTTTCGGCCCCGAGGGCGCCGACGATCCAGCGGTGCTCGAGCAGTGTTACGAAGAGATCACATCGACCATGCAGACCACGCTCGACGCACTCGCCATCGAAAACCCGCGGCCGCTACTCGGCCGCTTTGTTCGGTGGAAAGGATAAAATGGGCTGATGTTTCTCGGCATACCGACGATCACTTGGGCCTTCTTGGCGGTCAGCCTGATCGGCGCCGTGTTCACGGCCAATGCATTCGTTCCGGTGCGCCGCGTGCCCGCATTGTTCATGCCGAGCTTTTTCGGCTCTTGGTTGACTGCCGAGCTGGCGATTCATCACGTATTTTGGCAGTCGATCGCCACTTTGGTGTTCGTGGAGCTTGGCGCGCTCACCGCGTGGCCGGGGTGGGCGGGGCTGATCATCACGTTTGGGTCGTGGTTGGGCCTGCTCGTACTGTTCGCGGACGGCAATCGGGCCCGCAAGACCTTGCAAGCCTCACTGGCAGGCCTTCGAGCGCCTCCCAAAACCAGAAGGGTGCCACGCCGCCAGGTGGTGTTGCCGTTTTCTTCCAAGCGACGCCGCGGCGTGAAGGTCACGCGGGACATCGTCTATCGCCGTGTTGCGGGTACAGTCCTCAAGCTCGACGTCGTGGCGCCGGCTGACGGCGGGGCCGGCCGGCCGGCCATCATGCAGATCCACGGAGGATCGTGGGTCATGGGGGACAAAGGCGAGCAAGGATGGCCTTTGATGTCGCACCTCGCGGCCAACGGCTGGGTCTGCTTCAACCTCAATTACCGCCTGAGCCCCGGCGCAACGTTTCCCGATCACTTGATCGATCTGAAGGCCGGGCTCGCCTGGATTCGCGAGCACGCCGACGAGTGGGGAATCGACCCCGATTTCATTGCCGTGACGGGTGGGTCGGCCGGAGGGCATCTCGCAGCGCTGATGGCATTGACCGCCAATGATCCTGAGTACCAACCTGGCTTCGAAGAAGCGGACACGTCGTTGCAAGCCGCCGTGCCGCTCTACGGTGTCTACGACTTCACGAGCCGGCTCGGCGTGAATCGGCTTCCGTTCTGGTATCGGAGGCTCGAGTCGCTCATCATGAAGGCGTTCCGCGATGAAGAGCCCGAAGTATTCCGCCGCGCCTCCCCGATCGATCGAATTCATTCGGAAGCACCGCCGTTCTTCGTGATCCACGGGGACCGGGACACGCTCGCGCCGGTGGAAGAGGCCCGGTATTTCGCCGACCAGTTGCGGGACATCTCCAACGAGCCCGTCATCTATGCAGAGCTCGGCGGAGCGCAGCACGCCTTCGACCTCTTCTGCTCACCTCGGACCTCGCACATGCTCGTCGCCGTGCTCAAGTTCCTCGACGCTACCCACGCAACCGCGCTGCCCGAGCAGCAACAAACCGCCGCACAAGACCCCTTGTACGAACGACACGTAGCCGTCAGCGTCTGAAAAAGGGGACAGTCCCCTTTTTGAAAGGGTTAACCCATTTGAAAAGGGGACTGTCCCCTTTTCGGGCCGGACGCCTTCGGCAGCGGTTTGTCCCGCCCCACCGCCCCCACGCTATCGCCTAGGGTTAATCATTGGATGACGGAGTTGGTTATCTGGGGGTCGCCGTTCGCTAGGACGAAGATGCCTGGGTAGCCTTCGGTTTCGAACCCGTCGCTTGGGTTGTTCTCCAAGACGGAGTCCTCGATGATCAGAGTTCCGGTGCGGTCGTTGCTCACGAAGAAAATCGCGCCGCCGCCTTCGTTGGCCGTGTTGTTGGCGATCAAGGTTCCGCAGACGGTGAGTGTGAACGTATTGCCGTCGTTGTAGATCGCGCCGCCGCTTCCGCCACCCGGGGTTCCGGACCGCTGCGGGTTCGCTCCGTAGCCGATCGCTTCGTTGTGAGTGAGCGCGCTGTTGATGACGGTATAGGAGACTCCGATCGAGCTCAGCGCGCCACCATTGGAGCACACATTGCCGAGCCCTTCGCCGCCGAAGGTGCTGTTCACGACGTACACGGGCCGATCTTGGTGCTGGTCAAAGACCCGGATGGCCCCGCCACCGACGTCTGGGCCGACGTCGTGGCATACGTTGTTGAGGAACCGCGAGTTGATCACTTTGAAGCGTCCACCTCGAACGAAGATCGCCCCACCCCCCTCTTCTTCGGACTTGGCATTGCCGTCGACGAAGGTCAGGTTCTGCACGGTCAGCCGGGGGTGGTCCTGGTCATTGCAATGCGATGTCGTCCAAACCTGCTGCTCATCGCAGGTATTCTGATAGAGGATGCGAACGCCCCCACCGCCGCTCAATGTCACTTTGCCCCCCCCATCGATGACGATGTCGGGGTTCTGATCGTTGAAGACCTTCGCGGTGCGGTCGAGCGTGATGACGATGGGGTCTGGCCCGCAGTCGAATGTGATCACACCACCGCGCGCGACCGCCTCGACAAACGCACCGGATGTGCAGCTCCCCGGAGTCCCGTCGCCGATCACCGTGTCCGGGTCGGAGGCGTCTTCTTCTTGGGCTTCAGGGGGCACGTCGCAGGTGCCGTCGCCATTGCCGGTCGGCGGCCCCTGATTCGGATCAGTCCGTGGATCGGTTGGAGGGTCAGCCGATACGCTGCCATGAGGTGACTCGCCGCAGCCAATCAGCGCCACCGCCAAACAGACCGCACACCAATAGCGGTTGAATCGTGACATCCCCGGTTCCCCCAGCCCTACGATAGCTGCGGAAGAGCAACCCCCCCAAACCGAGCGACTGGCGGCCTCGACGCGGATCTGCCAAGACGCGCCCTCCCGACAAAGCGTGGGGGATACCGCGTGCAGGAAAAGATTCGAAATTTGGCGATCATCGCCCACGTCGACCACGGCAAGACGACGCTGGTCGACGCGATGTTGCATCAAACGGGCGTCTTTCGGGCGCACGAGGCGGTGCGCGAGCGTGTGCTCGACTCGAACGACCTCGAGCGTGAGCGCGGCATCACGATTTTGGCGAAGCACGCGTCGATTCGGTGGAAGGATTACAAGATCAACCTCATCGACACGCCGGGGCACGCCGACTTCGGCGGCGAGGTCGAACGCACGCTGCGCATGGCCGACGGCGCGCTGCTCTTGGTGGACGCCGCCGAAGGTGCACTCCCACAAACGCGGTTTGTCCTCTCGAAGTGCATCGAGCTCGATCTTCCGGTCGTCACCGTCGTCAACAAGATCGACCGAAGCGATGCGCGCCCGGACGAAGCTCTCAATGAAGTGTTCGATCTGTTTTGTGACCTCGGGGCGACTGACGAGCAGGCCGACTTCGCACACGTCTACGCGATCGGGAAAGACGGGATCGCGAAACGTGAGCTCGAAGACGAATCGAGCGACCTCACACCGCTTTTCGAAACACTGACGGAGCGGCTCCCCGGCCCGGAAGGCGACCCTGCCCTCCCCTTGCAGCTCCTCGTGCACAACACGATCCACGACGACTACGTGGGCCGTATTGCGATCGGCCGCATTCGAAACGGCACGATTAGGCCGCAAGAGACGGTCGCAATCGTCGGCAGGGATGGCGTGCTGGAACGGAAGGTCGGTGCATTGTGGGGCTTCGAGAGCCTGGAACGCGTTCGCATCGAGGAAGCCTCCGCTGGCGACATCGTAGCGGTTTCCGGCATCGACGACGTGCACATCGGGGACACGATCGCTGCGCCGAGCCACCCTGATCCGCTCGAGCGGATCACCGTTGAGCAGCCCACGATCAAGATCCGCTTCTTAGTGAACACTTCGCCCTTTGCCGGACGCGTGGGCGACTACGTCACGTCCAGGCAGGTGCGCGACAGGCTGCTCAAAGAGGCACAACGAAACATCGCGATGCGGGTTGAGGAGGGAGACGAGGCCGATTCGTTCATGGTCTACGGCCGCGGCGAGTTGATGCTGGCGATCCTGGCGGAGACGATGCGGCGCGAGGGCTACGAGTTTGCGCTCGGTATGCCCGAGGTCGTCGTTCGTGAGATCGACGGCCAGAAGTGTGAGCCGGTCGAGACGGTCGTCGTCGACGTGCCTCAGAATCATGTGGGAACAGTGACCCAGCTCCTCGGCGACCGCCGAGGCGTGATGGGCAAGATGACCCCGATCGGCGCCAACCGTTCGAGGGTGGAGTACCGGGTACCGTCGCGCGGGCTGATCGGCTTTCGCTCCTTGTTCATGACGGAGACGCGCGGCGAGGGGCTCCTCAACACGATGTTCGAGGGCTGGGACCCCTATGCAGGCCCCCTCCTACGCCGCAAGAACGGAGCGATCGTTGCCGACCGCACCGGCGCCACGACGCCGTACGCCCTCTTTAACCTGCAGCCGCGGGGCAAGCTCTTCGTCGGCGCCGGGACGAAGGTCTACGAAGGCATGATCATCGGCGAGCATAATCGCCCGAGTGACCTCGATGTCAACTGCACCCGGGAGAAGAAGCTCACCAACATCCGAGCGGCGGGGCGCGACGAGAACGTCATCCTGACGCCGCACCGCGAGCTCACGATCGAAAATGCGCTCGATTGGATCGACCAGGACGAGCTCGTCGAGGTCACGCCGGACGCCGTGCGGGTTCGCAAGGCGATCCTGCAATGCAATTTGCGCTCGAAACGCGAAGCGCCGAAGAAGGGCTAGTCTTTCGGAGCATCGACGGCCTTCGGCAGCTTTCCCGTCAGGCTCAACACACCGCGCATGCATCGATGCGCGATGTCTACGGGCTCTAAGTGCATCATCGGGCAGCTCCCGGGTATGACTAGGGCGCCGTACTCGGTGCAGAGCTCAGCGGCTTCACGCGAATAGGAACCCCCGTCGATCGAGCGATGAAACCAAACGTACGGGACGCCCGCGCCCTTGCACTGGCGCGCAATCTGGATGGCTTGGTCTGGATGCGTCGCTATCATTACGGCATCTGGACGCTCCGGGAGATCGGCCAACGAGTCGTAACAGCGCGCGCCACCAACCGTTTCAGCGTTGGGGTTGATGGCATAGACCTCTCGACCACTAGCCTCGAGCTTCTCGAAGATCATGTTGGCGGGGGCATTGCCCGCACGCGACACGCCCGCTACCGCGAAGCGCTCTTGTGACAGAAACTCTGCAGCGGCCCCGGCCAGTGATGAGGCACCTTCGGCCGTTGGTTGTTTCGCGGCTTCTCGCCCCGATCGGAAGTAGCCGTAGAGGAACAAGACGACCAATGCGACCTGCAGCCCCCAGGTCGGGATCATGTTGGCCAGCGGAATTAAGCCCACGCTCACCGCGTAGGCTCCTGCCCACGCGAGGCCGGCGATCACGAATACGGTGATCGGCAAGACGCCTCTACGCTCGAGCGGCTTTCGATCGGCCCAAAGCAGGAGCACGGACCAACCGAGCATCAACGAGGCGCCGAGCCGCATGGCGTAGCGATAATCCACCCCGGGCTCGAAATCCGTGACGCCGTAGACGATGCGGGCAGCCTCGGGGACGACCATAACCGCGGCGGCGAGGGCGTCGGCAATCGCGCCCACCCAGTACGAAATCCGTAACCAGCGTGTCTCAGCCACAACTCAGTTTACGAAGGACTTCAGTCGCACGGCCCGGAACAAGCCCCAGCGCCAAGGCAACCACTGGGCGGCTGGTTGTGCAAAGCGAGAGATCCGCCGCAGACTCCCGCGCACGGAGGAGAATCCAACCGCGTTGGCGTACCCGACACACCGCTCCAATGCCGGCGACTGATGTCCATCGCCCTTGAGAACATGCAATGCCTGTACCACCGGCGGCGGCCCAAAAAGCCTGGAAAACCTGGTAGCCGGATCCGACGGAGGCGAAGAATCTTCGCCTCGCCGCCGAGGGCCGCACAGGTTGCGCGCG
>CP070713.1:828155-831644 GCA_020351445.1 Myxococcales bacterium | reverse complement strand
GGTTCTTCACCCGCCCTCGCTCGAATCGCAGGAGCGAGGCATACCCTTTGGCGCCCATCTCTTCGATCTCGAAGCTCTCGTCGAGGCCGTAGGGCGGAGACATCTCATCCACTATGGCGTCGGCATCGAGGCCGCAGCTTCGCAATGCGCGCTGCGCCAACCCATACACTTGAGGCGCCACACGCGGATGGTTACGGCGCAACTTCAAGCCATCGCCGAAGTGGCGTACGAACAGCGCGACTGACTCGCCGTTGTGAATCGGGAGAAAGCCGATCGGAGCGAAACCGTGGGCCAACGAGATCTGCTGCGAGCGGGTGTGCGCAACTCGATTGTCCGCGAAGCCGATGTGGAGATAGGGCGCGACGCGTTTGATGCGCTCGGCCATCAACTGGTGGCCGATCTGCTTGCCCCGCATCTGCGGGTGAACGACCAGACGCCCGAACTCGCCGATGAGATCCGCATACGCGCCGACCTCGATCACGACCGACGCTGTCGCGATGATCTCGCCTTCGTCATCCTCCGCGACGAGGACGATCGAGTTGTCGCTGTACATCATCTTCCGGAGGTATGCGGGTGAAACGAACTCCGGGTGCGAATAGCGATCGCCATAGCAGACGACAAAGAGCCCCTGAATCGCCGTGACATCGCCCTCGTTAGCAGAACGAATGCTCACCTTCGCCGCGTCGACCTCGACCATCTCACCTCTTCGATATGCAAAAACCGTCCCACTTTCAAAGAAAAGGGGACTGTCCCCTTTTTGAAAGGGTTAACGGGAGCGGCAGGGGCCCTCGCCAGGCGGGGGACACTGGGCGACGGCGAGCCAATCCATGGTCAGGGCGACTCCGACGTGGATGAATACGCCTCCCCAAATCGAGCGGGTGCGCATTGCTAGCGTCCCAAGGGCGATCCCCGCAAGAATTGCGCCGAGCGTTTCTGGCAGCGGCTTCGGGTAGTGGATCATGCAGTAGGGCACGACCATCACGAAAATCGCGCCGTAACCGAACTTGTGCCGGAGGCCCTGGAGCATGTAGCCACGGAAGAAGAACTCCAGCGCCATGAACTGCACAGCGTACAACACCTGCCACCGCACAAAGTGACCGAGGGATTGGTTGGCGTACTTGTAAAATGGGTACGTCCTCAGGAACTGATCCTGGGTCGCCACGAAAAGGACGAACGGAAGCACCAAGAGATACAACCCTATATAGATCCAAAGATGCCGTCTGAACCCTCGGAACGAGATGTAGTAGTCTCGGATGCGTTCTCCCGGCATCAGGATGATGGTGATCATCGGAATGACCACGTAGGTGATGATGCGGACTCCCGACCACCAGGCCCTGGCCATGAGATCCCACTCGTCGCGTGTGTAGAGCTCCTTATCGAACGGGACCAAGGCCGAAAAGGTCGCGTTGCCGCCAAAGTAGCGCGCCAGGGTGAGGGTGACAGCGGCCGTGATGAGTATGACGACAGGCCGCCAATCGAGCTGCTCGCCGCTTGCGGTGTCCGCCTGCGCGTCCGCCTCTCGCCAAGAGTCCAGCAAGACTCGCCGGAAAAACCGCTTGATCCTCTGCATCGGGGCGCGGGACTATAACCGATTGACCCGACCGATTGTAGGCTAAGCTCTGGAAACATGGCGACGGCTGCAAACAATCGCCTGCGCAATGGGCTTGTGCTGACGACACTCGCTTTGTGTGCGTTTTTCTGCGCTCAAGGGGCTACGGCTCTCCTCGCCGCCAAGGTGTTGAGCGCCGAGCCCGATGCCCGTCCGGCCCCGTCGCGCAGGGCGGTCGCGGCCGCACGGACTCGCCACAAGCACGATCCCAGCATCATCTTGAGGCGGAATATCTTCGACTCGGCCCTGGGCGACTTGTCCCTCATCCCCGCCGAAGACCCCGAGCTGCCTCTGGTGGATCTACCTCCGGAAGACGTAGAAACGCCCTGCAACGGCTCGATGCGCCTGATCGGCACGGTCGTGCTTCCGGGAGATTTCGAACGCTCGCTCGCCGCGATCGTGGGAACAGACAAGAAGACCGGGCTGTACTACGGGGGAGGCGAGGTCGAAGGCGCCACAATCCGCGCAATTCATTCGGACGGCGTGGTTCTTCAAAACACGAGCGGCCTATGCCGCCTGGCCATGTTCCAGGTCGAAGGCGCGGACAAGAAGCCTACACCGAGGCGCGTAGCCGACCGGAGAAAGCCGCCGTCCAAGAAGAAGGGCCCTTTGGCGGATCGCAATGCCGGCCTGACCGACCAGGAGATGGCCGAAGGCATCGAGAAGGTGAACGAGACCAACTACAACGTCTCTCGTTCCATGCTCAACAAGGTCCTCGACAATGCGGGCAAGATCATCGGCATCGCTGCGGTTGCGCCCAAAATGGAGGGCGGCCGGTCGATCGGCATGGTGATCCGCGGCATTCGGCCCAACACCCTCTTGACCAAGCTAGGCATCCAGAACGATGACATCCTCGAAAGCGTGAACGGGCAGCCACTGAGCAGCCCGGACGCGGCCCTGGGCGCGTACACGACCTTGAGAACCGCAGACAAGTTCAACCTATCGATCCGACGTGGCGGTCAATCGATGATCATCAACTACAGCCTGCAGTGAGTGCCTCGTAGTGGGGCTCACTCGGAGGGGGCAGTCGGCGGCCGCCAATCGGCCGTTACCGACCGTAGGTGCAGGTCCCGCTGGGGGAACGCGATCTCGATTCCAGCCTCGCGAAACGCCTTGTCGATGCTCATGTGAAGCTCGTGCCGGGTGGTAAATAACTGCGCGACACTGCGAACGAATACACGCAACTCGAACGACAACGAGCTATCTCCGAATCCGAGAAACAGGACCTGAGGGGGTGGATCGCGCAGGACGCGCATCGAGTCGCGTGCGACCTTCGTGAGAACCTCGATGGTACGGTCCGTATCGGAGCCGTATGCGATGCCAACCGGGATATTGATGCGGAGAACCGGATCGGACAGCGTCCAGTTGATCAATTGCCCGGTGACGAACTCCTTGTTGGGCACGACAAGCTCTTTGCGATCAAACGCCGTGATCCATGTCGCGCGGATTCGGATCTTGCTGACTGTGCCGTTGATGTTGCCAACGCTTACCGTGTCGCCCACACGAATCGGTCGCTCGAACAAGATGATGAGGCCGGAAATGAAATTCGCGAAGATCTCTTGTAAACCGAACCCAAGGCCCAAGCCGACCGCGGCGACCAACCACTGAATGTTCGACCAGCCAACGCCAACCGCGTCGAACGCGAACGCCAAACCAGCGAGGACCACGGCGTATTTGACGATGGTCGAATACGCGTAGCGTTCGCCCGGGCCGAGTCGGCGAAACAAGGTGGCCTCGAGCAGCCCGGGCAGGGCACGAATCAACGCCAGCGTGAGCAAACCGATCAGGAACGACCGGAACAAGTCGGCGAGCGTGACCGCGACCAATTGGTCTTCGGTGGTGAAGCGTTCGACCCCGGAAGGGTCGAGCTCGGAGACGGT
>CP070713.1:825536-828055 GCA_020351445.1 Myxococcales bacterium | reverse complement strand
CGGGTTCCCGGGGAAGGATGGCTGGCGACCGCAGGAGCGCCTCTCCGTGGCAGACGCCGTGCGCGCGTACACCGTGGGCGCGGCCAGGGCCTCGGGAGAGGGGCTGACCAAGGGCTCTCTGGCTCCCGGCAGGCTGGCCGACTTCATTGTGCTGGAGCAGGACCTGTTCCAGGTTTCGCCCCAGGACATACCCGGCGATCGTCATCATCACGCCAAGCAGTAGAAGAAGCTCGCCGTGGCCCGCGCGTTCCATGAGCCACGTCAGCAGACGGCGTCCGGGAATTAACAACAGTAGCGCAAGGGCCCACGGCGATGGCGCCTTCCCTGTCGACGCAGCGAGGAAAATCACCGCGATCACGTCCTGCATGATCAGGATGCCGATAGCGGTTCGCGCGTGCAGGGCGCCAGACTGCCCCTGCGCCTCGAAGACCTTCATCGCGAACACCGTGCTCGAAAAGGTCAGCGCAAACGCGATCAGGGCTATAGTCGCGAGATCGAGCTCTCCGAGGATCCCGAAAGGAAGGGCGTAAAGTAGTGCGCCGAAAAGGGCCAGGGTGAGGGCCATGTGCAGCGTCGCACCGGCCCAGACCTCGGGGCGTAGCAAACTGCTGATGCGCAGCTTGAGGCCGATCGTAAACAGAAGAAGCGTCACTCCGAGGTCAGCGACTCGTTGCAGCGTGGGCGTGGTGTCGTAGCCGGCTCCGCTCAGGGCAAAGCCCGCCAGCAGGAATCCAACCAAGGGGGGCAAGCCCACAAAGCGGACGCCGAGGCCGAATGCAAAGGCAGTAGCGATCAAGATCGGGAAATCATCCAAAGCGAGACTCCTCTTTCGAATGCTGATGCGGTCGATGACCTTATAACCGGTCCACGGCGCGCGGGAACATCTTGGACTACACTACGGCGTGCTCTACTTTGCGTACGGCTCCAATCTCGACGCCGAGAACTGGGCGCTTTGGTGCGAGAACAAAGGCTACGATCCCGCGTCGATCGAAGCGCTTGGCCCCGCTTGGTTGCCCGATCATGAGCTCGTTTTCCACTATCAGTCGCGGCTCCGAAGAGGCGGCGCCCTCGATGCTCGTCCCCGTCACGGAACCGCGATTCCCGGAGCGCTGTTTCGCGTGCACGACTGGGAAGGCCTCGATGCCAAAGAGGGCGTGTCCGGCGGCTACTACCGGCGGATCGCCGTCACGGCGTTGACCGCCGACGGACGAGCGCATTCGGCAACGACCTATCGGGTCTGCGACGAACGCATCACCCGCTTTGTGGCTCCCGGCCCGGAGTATCGGGAGATGGTGACCCGTGGGCTTTCGCGCTTCGGGCACGGCGACGACGGGTTTGTCGCCGCGGCAGGCGGTGGCTCGGCTCCACCGGCCCCCGCAGCGATCTTCACGTACGGCACCTTGATGAGCGGCGAACGCAGACACGATTTGCTTGCAACTCGAGTGCGGCGCGCGCACGGCTCAGCTCACGTCGTTGGCGCCTCTTTGATCCACATCGACTGGTACCCGGGGCTGGTCCTCAGTGATGGGGGCCCAGTCCATGGCGAGCTCTACGAGCTCGAGGACATCACTGCGACGCTCGAAGAGCTCGATTCGTATGAGGACTTCTCGGGCTACGACGATGAGAGCTCCCTCTACCGGCGTTCCTTGGTCAGCGCGGTGACCACCGGCGGATCCATCCTCGCTTGGACGTACATCTATTTGGGTGATACCGACGCGTTTCCCCTGATTCCTTCGGGGCGTTGGACAGGTGCTTGACGTATTTTCCGCTCGCAGTAGAATACTGGTCGATATGAAGACCGTGCGCGACAACCGCTACTTTTTTTGGTTCACCGACTGAGGTGGCCTGCGCGTTTTGTCGCTCAAAGGCCGCCTCTCAGGGCGGCCTTCTTGGTTTAATGATCTGAAGCCGTCGTGAGAGGGGCCGGGAGCCCGAACGATGGCAAAAACAGACAGAAACCAAGCTCAAAGCAGACACTCCCGCATTCAAACACGACCGCGGAAAGCCACGGTCGTGCATGACGGCTCGGCGTTTCAGCTCGCCTCCGACCTACGGGTTTACGGTTTTGTGGTGGCCGAGGGGCCGCTCCTTTCGCCTTCGAGCACGTATGACGAGCCAGGAAGCCTCGCGGTGATCGCGACTCGACCCGGCGCGACCCGAAGCGAGCGTCTCCGAGAGTGGACGCATCAACTCTGCTGGAGCGGCACCACCCTGCTTGCCGTCGGCGCCGCGGTCGGGTCGGTTGCCGAGTTCTTCGGTTCCCGGCGTACGGCCCCGTCGGAACAACGCATCAGCGGCCGTTTGGCCGACGTCGGGTCCGCGAGTCGGGGCCTTTTCACCGGCTTACCGGCAAGGTTCCGCCTCGCGCTTCCCGAGGGAGACCGCTTTCATACCTCCGAGCTGAGTTCCGAGTTCGGTGCCACGGCGTGGAGCCAAGACGGCGAGCTGATCAGCGCCTCCCACGTCTTCCGCCCGGTGCACCTGTTGCACGCGGGGGCGATCGAAAGCGGGGAGGTGCG
>CP070713.1:819685-825436 GCA_020351445.1 Myxococcales bacterium | reverse complement strand
GCTACCAGCTGGTTCGCGACCACGCCGTCGTAGTTGCGGGTGCGATTGATCTGAGATGTCTTGGGCCCCAGAACGTCGTCGATCGCCTGGCCGTGACACGTGGTGCAGTCATCTTCTTGGGGAAAAAGATACTCGAGGACCCGGGGCGCGCCGTTCTCCACGATCGTGTATTGCACGGTCTTGCGCTCCGTGAGGAGAGTGCCCTCGGTGCCCTCGTCGTTCCACTCATAGGTGGAATACTGCCAACCAGCACCCCGCCGCACCATGAACCGCGTCTCGACGGCCCGGCGGCTCTCCGCATTGCCCACCTCGAACTCCAGGCCGAACACCTTGATCAGGACGCTCCCCTCCGGAAACGCCCACGAGCCGTCTTCCCGGATGCCGATCTGCTCGTGGCTCGGCACCACCATGTACCGTGGCTTGAACGCGCCGTCGGTCCACAAGGCTGAATTGACATCGTACGGGATGAGGTCCGGACCCGGCTCGAGCGTTTTGAGGTCGGTGAAGCAGCCTGTGTCGGAAAGGCGCGCCGGCATGCCCTCCGATATGTCGGGCAGACAGGTCTGCACCTCGGGGCGCGGCTCGAGCGCAGGCCCACCCGGCGCATCGCTCCCGCCGCAACTGATCAAAAGGAACAGCGCGAAGCAGCCCCCACAGTACACACGCCCCATGAGTGTTCTGTAGCGGAAAAGCGTTCGCCTCCCAAACTCTCGGAGGCGCTTAATTTGCGCGAGCGGACTCCTCGATGTCTTTCCAGCGGAAGGGTGAAAGGAGGTGCGCCCAGTACCCCCGCGGGAAGTTTGGCAAAGTCCCGATGCCGATCTCGGTCGGAGGCTTGCGATCGCGCGGCAAGAACCGAGATCGGAACACAATGTCCCACCAGATGATGTTTGCGCCGTAGTTCGTGTTGGCTTCCTCCAAATGCTTCGAGTGATGCCAACGATGGAGCTCCGCCATGCTGAAGAACCAGTTGAGGGGGCCCAGTCGGATCTTCACGTTGCAGTGTTGGAACATGCCGTGGGCAGCGGTGAACAGCGTGTGTAGTGCGATGATCCTCGTGTCCGCGCCAAGCAGGATCAACGGCGTCAGGGCCAAGAAATATTGCGCAAACAAGTCGAGCGGGTGGAAGCGACCCGCGTTGAGCCAGTAGAGTCGCGGCGCGCTGTGATGGGCTGCGTGGAAGCGCCATAAGAACGCGTTCTCGTGCATCAAGCGGTGAATCCAATAGGTGCCGAGCTCTCCGATGACCAGTGCGAGCAACAGCTGCGCTGTCAGCGGCCAGTGCGCCGGCCAAAGCTTCATGCCGAGCGCATTCGATAGCCAAGACGCCGCCACGGTGAGCCCCCCCACGAACGCCACCGTGTACACCTCGGGAATCCACAGGTTTACGAGGTTGTGAGCCAGATCGGTGCGGATGTCGCCGTGGCTGTGGAGCCATTCTTCCTGATAGGGATGGATTCGCTCGAGGACGAGCAACGTGAGGACCACCGCTGCGGTGAGCCCCATCGCCGTCGCCACGGGATTCCACCCATGGCCGATTCCGTAGATCCCAGCGGCCATGACTCCGCCAAACACGACGGGAAACGTCCCATACGTGATCGCAGGATCGATGACCTCGGGCTTGTGCATGGGGGCCACCGACAGCCTTAGGTGATCGAGAAGCCGCCGTCGACCAGGATCGTCTGACCGGTAAGGAAGCGCGCCGACGAGCTGGCCAGGAAGAGCACGACCGGCGCGATGTCTCCCGGCGCGCCCCAGCGCCCCAACGGCGTTCGGTCGAGGAATGGCTTTTCGAGCGGCTCCACGCCTTTCATAACCGCGGTCATGTTGCTTTCGACCAGACCTGGCGCAACCGCGTTGACCCGAATGCCATCCCCGGCCCACGTAGCAGCCAGATTCTTCGTCATTTGTACCGTGGCGGCTTTGGCTGCCCCGTAGCCAGGGACGATGGGGACGGCAAAGAAGGCGCCCATCGAGGCCAGGTTGATGATGCTGGCCCCGCCGTCGAGGGTGCTCGCGGCGAGCTTGTCCTTGCACCCGACCGCCAGCCGGTAGCCACCGAAAAGATTGATCGCGACCGACTCCTCGAAAACATCGGGTACAGCCTCGTGCTTGCCGCCCGGGAAGTTGCCGCCGGCATTGTTGACCAAGATATCCAAGCGATCGAGCGAGGCAGCCAAGCTCTCGATACCCGCTTTGTCCGTGAGCTGAAGCTGGTGGTACTCGAAGGCCGACAAGTCGCCGTCGTACTCGCTGGCAGACGCGCGCGTTCCGGTGATCACCACCTGAGCGCCGGCGTCCGCAAACCCCTTTGCAATGGCCGCGCCGATCCCGTTGCTGCCGCCGGTGACCAGCACTCGCGCGCCGGAGAAATCAAAGCTCGCTCTATTACGCACTACCTCACCTCTTCGTCGATATCGATCATGACTTTGCCGCCGGCATTTGGATCCGTGGCGACCTCGATGGCGTCGCCGATACGCTCCAACGGGAACCGATGGGTGATCATCGGGGACAGGTCCCATCGGGTCAGGAGCTCGACGGCATCGGTGTAGTCGGCCGGATACTCCATCGCTCCACGGATCGTCATTTGCTTCATCATCACCCAAAGGAAGCTGACGTTGACCGACTGTTCGTGGAGCGCCACGACGGTGAGACGCGATTCGGCCTTGCCGTTCTGCAGAACGTCGGTGATCACTTTGCCCGCTCCGGACGCCTCGATGTACGCGTCTGTCCCCGCCATCGGCGCGCCCATCAGCGGTGCCTCGCCGTGGAGCTTCTTGAGCTCCACCCAGGGGTCTTGCACGGAGGCATCGATCGTCGCCCGCGCCCCAAGCGCCGTTGCGAGCTCTAGCCGGCGCCGCGAGAGATCGATGGCGACGACGTCGGAAACGCCGCGGTCCCGCAACGTCGCAATCGCCGAGAGCCCAATCGGGCCCGCCCCGAATACGGCAACCTTGTCCCCAGGGTCCACATCGGCACGATCGACCGCGTTCATCCCAACCCCGAGTGGCTCCGAAAGGGCGGCGAGGCGCATCGGCAGGCCATCGGGGATCGGAAACAAACAGCCGCCGTCGGCGGCGTTTCGAACGAGCAGCAGCTGGGTGAAGCCACCCTCCGAGCCGCCATTGCCGATCATGTTCCCGGAGGCGGTGGGGTTGAGGACCACGCGCGTCCCCGGCGCCAAATCCGACACCTCGACTCCTACCGACTCGATGACCCCGGAGAGCTCGTGGCCGAGCGGCATGGGGCGCCGGAGGCCTCCCATTCGGACATACCGGACATCGGTCCCGCACACGCCGCACGCCGCGACACGCACCACTGCATCTCGCGGACCGGGCTCGGGACTGTCCGCGTCATCGAGCTGCACCTTGCCCGGACCGTGGATGTTGACCTGCTTCATCATGCTTCCATCTCAATGGGGAATCGTTCGTAGTAGAAGTCAAAGCGCTTGCGAAGCACCTCCGGATCGACGCCAAAGTCGCCACGAAGGTCATACACGATACGACCGTGCTTGCCGCGCGGGTTTTCGGCCATGTATTGCTGTAATGACGCCCTAGCCCCACCCGTCATTTCGAGGCCCGCAACCTCGTAGATGCGTTCGACCATCGCGACATCGTTCGCCATGAATTCGTGAAAGAGCACGTCGATGCTCTGCGACGCCGGCAAGCGATCGCGATCTCGAACGCATGCGCGCAGCAGGCGTTCGACCCGATCGCTCCAATAAGCGGCGACGGCGGGGGGATCCACCTTGGTCCGGCGCATGCGGTCGCCATAGGTCAGCATGGTGATGGCAGAGGCTACGACCGAAACCGGGTCGCGATGGGTGATGGCCACCGTCGCGTCCGGGAACGTTTCGATGAGGGGCCCGAGTTGCTCCAGGTGCTGTGGCGACTTCAGGATCCAACGGTCCGGACCCCGCATCCATTGCAGCGCTTTGAGCACGTTCTTCATGTACTGGTAGTGTGGACGTTGGTCGTGGGCGAAGTAGTAGTCGCGCCATCGGGGCACCACAGCCAGCCACTCGGGCAGGAAGGTCGAGAAATCGAGAGCCGCTACCTCGATCTCTTCGTGCACGTGATCGGGCGTCATGTCGTGCATGTTCTTGAGGAGCGGCGCGATCTGGCCGAACATCTGATACTCGCCGGCGCACTTCACGTACCGCGGGTCCTGCGCCTTGGGCCCTTGCGCAAGGCCGGCCTCGGGGATCGGCTCGAGGCTTTCCCAATACGGAAGAGAGCGAAGACGCTTGTCGGCCGCGATCAGGTTGACCAGGTGCGTCGTGCCGGAGCGCGGAAGGCCGGCGATGATGATCGGTTTGTGGATCTCGACGTCGAGGATCTCCGGGTGTCGCGCGAGTAAGTCGTGGAAGCGGAGCCGATTGGTAGCGTACCTGACCATATCTCCAAAGAACCGCACCTTCCCCATCGGTCCGAGCTCGGCATCTTCGTCGACCGCTTGGCACCACACCGCCAACCGCTCGCGAAAGTCGTCGGGGCCGAAATTGGAAAGCCCGGTCCGCTTCCGCGCCTCGCCAAGCACCGCCTCCTCGGTGAACTCTACGTCGACCCCTGCAAAGCCCTCGATCACCATCTTCTGCATTGGCGTGAGAACCGGTGCCTTGAGGTCGTCGATGCGAATGTCGTCGGGTGCGCCGGTCACGACTGACTCTCCATGCGCTTCGCCGCTTCAAGCCTGGAGCGCAGGTCGCCTAGTTGTTTTCTCAGCCATTGCGTGAGCCAGAAATTCTCGCTCTCTCTTTCGAGCTGTTCATGCGCGTCGATCATCGCTTCGAGCGCAGCCGCGTGCGAGGGCGATGCGGTGAGTACCACTTCCGCAAGGTGAATCGCCTGGAGCGGCTCTCCCAAAGAGAGCTTCTCCTTCGCCCGTTGAGCAACGGCGTCCGTGCCACCCGCAAGCTCCACCAAGTCGGCGTGCACGCTCCCTGCAGGAACCGGGTAAAGCTCCGTCGTCGAGCTGTGATGGAACCATCCCGCGTAGTTCTCCCAAATCGCCCGCACGCTCCAGGAAACCTTGCCGTAGCCTTCTCCGACCTCGAGCTCCGGCGGAAGCTGAATGTCTCGCATCAGCGTGTGTACGTCCTTGCCATGATTCATGCCGCGTACGGTCTCGTCGTGGACGTATCGAACGGCGTCGCGCAGGCGGGTCAGCTCTTTGCGAATCGTCTCTTCGCCCGCCACCGGACCGTGATGCCCTGTCAGGAGCAGCTCGGGCTCGAGCGCGAGCACACGCTCTAGTGACTCGATGAAGCGCAGTGCCTCGCGATAGCGATCGCCGCGAACCGTGACGAGATTCGGAAAATGCCCAAAGAGCGCGCTGAAGAGGTTCCCACAAAAACAGATCCGGTGGTCCGGTAGCCAGATCACCATCGAATCGGTGGTTTCACCGCCCGGTGTCCAAAGAAGCTCCATTCGAACGCCGCCGAGCTCGAGCTCGAGGCGATCTTCGAAGGTGATGTCCGGCGTGGGACGCGACTGCGCGGGAATCGCTCCCCCGACGTTGTCCTGGATGTATTTCCAAGCACGCGCGATCGCATCGGCAAACGCGAACGCGCTGCGCGCTGCCCGAAACGATGCAATGCGCGCGTCGTCCGTCTGGTGCGCTTGATTGTTCGCATGCGCGACGAGCTGCGTCCCTTCCTCGCGAAACAGGTCGACGCCGCCGACGTGGTCGACATGGCCTTGCGTCAGCAGGATGTAGCGCACTGGGCTGTCATCCACCGCATCGAAGTTG
>CP070713.1:816468-819585 GCA_020351445.1 Myxococcales bacterium | reverse complement strand
TTGCGGGCGCTCCCCGGGTGCTCGTGATCGACGCGGTCGTGGGCGGCGGCTCCCCTGGAACGATTCACGTGTTGGATCGCGCTGACTTGGAGGCGGGGGTTCGACCGGTGTCGTCCCACGGTATCACCGTGATCGAGGCCATCGAGCTTGCAGCTCACGTCAACCCGGCGTTGGAGGTCACTCTGATAGGGATTTCGATCGACTCTCCAAGCTGCCTGGGCGAGGGTCTTTCGCCGGAGGTCGCCGCGTCGGTCACCGAGGCAACCAAGCGGGTGAGCGAGCTCGTCCAGTCAGGCCAGCCTGGTTAGACGTGTTGCTCCCTCCGAAAGCCCGCACGAGCGCGCGGTCGCCGACTTCGCTCGCCAACTCGCACGGAAGCTGAATATCCTACTCATCCTCGACAGGCCTGCATGGAATGAATTGGTACAGAATCAAGACCTCGTTCATCGGGTTGAAACGATTGGCAACGTTGCCCGAAGAGGACAAGCAAGCCTGCATCGACGCGTACAAATTCTTCGAACGAATGCAAGCTGGTGAGAAGACCGAGACAGAAGACGAGACCAAAGCGGTTGCCGATTACTACAAGGTCTTGAACAACGTGTTGTCGATCTTCGACGTGGAAAAGCTCTACATCCCGCCACAGCTGGACGAATCGGAGGGTTTGTATGGGAACCAGTTGTTGATCGAACAATTCGTGTTGAAGGAGCTGAATCTCGAGAACCCTGCAAAGTCCCATCTATTGGATATGGGGTGTGGGAGAGGAAGAATCTCGTATCACTTCGCCACGCTGACCGGTGGTCAGGTGTCCGGCTACAACATCGATTCGAATCAGATTGAAAGCGCGATCGACTGGGCCAGGGAATGCGAGATGAGCGAGCGGCTCCACTTCAAAGTTGGCAATCATCATGAGCCGCTCGACTACGAATCGGGCACCTTCGATGGATGCTATTCATTCGGGGCCGTTTGGCCCTTCTTCAAGAAGGAGGAGCTGGATGACCATGCGAAAGAGATGTACCGCGTATTGAAACCCGGAGCGCGATACGCTTGCTCAGAGTATTTGCTGACCCATCATTTTGATTGGAACAACGAAGAACATGTGACGCTTCACAAGAGTTTCCTGCCAACGCTGGCGGCTACGCACTCGATGTATCCGGCCGACGTCTGTGCCGCATTGGAAAGAGCGGGATTCCAAATCCTCACTTCCGCGCCTTCGAAAGGCGAAGCCTGGCCGATATGCGAGCAAAAGCGTGATCTGGTCTCTATGGGTCGACGAGTCGTCAAAGCCCTCGAGGCGATTCGCGTTTTGCCTCCATGGGTCGACGAGTCGCTTGATCTACTTCAAAAAGGTGGCGAAGCTTGGACGGTTGCGGAAAAAGCCAAAATCGCAGATTTGAACTGGAGAATCGTCGCGGAGAAACCGCTTGCTTGATCGATTCGCCGAGCCCGACATCGCAGGGAGTTAGCTGCGTTTGATCCGCGCGGTTTGCTCCTGGTGCCACGCCACATCCGACCACATGCCCTCGAAGTGCGGCTGAGCGAAGTTGTGCGTGCAGATCCCCCACCAACCCTTGTCGATCGCCATGCCAACACCCTCAGCGCAGACATCTTTGACCCAATCCCACTCCGACGTGCCTTCAAGTGAATCGACGTCGTCGTAGTTAATCGGGCCCCAGGCCTCCGAGGTCGCTAGCGGAAGCTTGCGTTCTGCCGCCCAGTCAGCCCATTCGTCAACGAGTCCTTCGAGTGACCTCAGCCATCTGTCCCGTTCCGAGTAGTACACCTCGGGAGCCTTTTCTGCGTGGGCCGGAAGCGCATCGGGGCTTTGCTCCAGCAGGACTTCGAGTTGACCCGAGGCGCTACTGAACTCGAGATCGCTCGAGAGCCACACGTGGACCTCGGCGATGTCCAAAGCGCTCGTGTCGAGCTTTCGTGCATTGGGGCCGCTCACGCTCTCGAACGAAAACGTGTAGCTCAGCTCGGGGTAGGCATCGCGCACCGGGCCGATCCCTTCGTCCAAGTATTGCTGCACCCGCTCTTGGGCCTCTGATGACCACTCCGTAATCGCCGGGATCGGATTCTCAGGATCCGCTCCGTCGAAGATCAGCGGATAAGCACCTGTCGCCCACTTGCCAATAGGAAACTCGTTGCACAGATCCACCCACCGAACCGCGTCCAGCAGATTGGCTCCCGCCAGGTGATCCAGCGTTTCGCGCCAGATCCGAGCGTAGTCCTCGGGTGTTGCCACGGTCTGGGCCCGATGAAGCGAGTCGTCGTTGAACCAGGTCGACAGGCCAACCTTCATTCCGCGGTCGCGGACCTTCGTGATGAACTCGACCAACGCAGGGCGTGGCTCGACCTCCACGGGCGCGTGATTGCCCCACATGAAGAGCGGCGGTTGCGGCAATATCGTGAAGCGGTCGACCTGTTCACCCCCAGGCCCCGCCGCGACCAAATGGGGAAACGCATCCATGCGAATCGTGTCGTAGCCGCGCGCCACGAGCTCATCGAGTACCTTGTCCCAGTCCGAGTACTCCGCTTCGGCCCCGTCACGACGCGTCAGCCAAGAGAACTCCCACATCGTGACGGCATGCCGATTCGTCGTCGAGGTATCGTTGCAACCCCCCGCAATCCACGGACCGAGGCCCGCCCCGGCCGCCAACGCCACGGTCGTAGTCTTCATGAACTCGCGTCTTTGCATCGGACTGATACTCATGGGCATCGATCCCCTATCAGCTACAGGCGCCCTCTTTCAAGCCCTCCAGTTCGACTTCGGCACACCATTGCAAGTCCCAAACGCCTTCCGCCCCACCTGCCACATCTTCTGAGCCAATGGCATTGCAGCGGAAGCGCTGTGGTAGATCCGCCGCTCAGGCTACTCCACCCAGCCGCAGCCGCGTGCGTAATAGTCAGGTCCGGCTTCTTGCGCAGCCGCGAAGTACGACGGCCAGAAATCCTTCGCCCTTCGGACGAAGTCAGCGATTTCGGGATCGTGTTCCGCAGCCTGTTGCATGGCCTCGGAGTCGAGATCGATGAGACCCGTCTCGTTGCCGAGGCCAGGAAGCCGCGTCGAAAGGCGCCGCACGGCGGGCCCCTCCGCCCACGGATCGTCGGCTTCGC
>CP070713.1:809769-816368 GCA_020351445.1 Myxococcales bacterium | reverse complement strand
TTCAGCAGGGCTACTCGGGAAAGGATTTCCTGTTTTCCAAGACCGGCAACTTTCCGAGGTACATGGATCAGCGAACAACTTGCTGAGGCAGGTCGCGTCGGCCGAGGTCACTCGCGCGATCACGGGGCACTCGACCTCGGCGCTCACCTGTCATTACAGCCACGTCGGCGTCGAGGAGAAGAACCAGGCGATGCCGCAGGTTTGGAAGCTTGTTGTGGGAGGGGACAAGATTGTGGGAGATCGTGTGGGATCCGGTGATCTCCCCGATAACGTGGTTCCGATAAGGCCTCGGAATTCTTAGTGCATTGAGGGCAGCGATCACCGCCAAGGTGATGGGGCTCAGCTGATCCGCTATTCGGCCATCAGATCGATGCTGACCAAGACTTCTGCAGGATCGTCGATGTGAGCGACGTTGATCTTGTCGGGAGCGATGGAGTACACGTAGCTCTCCATGAAGATGCTGCGCTGGACCAGGCTGTTGCTGTTGGTCCACCAGTTGCCGCAGGCGCTCCAGTAGTCTGGTCCGCTCTGGGGAGTGGCGTGTGGAACGCCGCCCAGGAGGTCGAATCCTTCGCCCGTCGTGACGTTGTAGACGAGGAGGCCCCCGAAGGTCATCTCATGAGCGTAGCTTCCACCCGATCCACTACCCTCACAGATGGTCATCGGGATCGCCAAGAGATCCCGTGAACCGAAGTAGTTGAAGGCGAGATGGTTGGTCGTCGCTTCGGACGTCGAGCCACGCGTACCGATGACTTCCTTGTGAATGAGGCGCGGGTCTTCGAGGTCGGCGACATTGATGATTTGGAGCTGTACACCCTGGAACCAGGCGAAGCTTCCCTGGTCGTCGGCGTCGTAGCCGATGGTCAGCAAGTGACTGTCATCCATCAAATGCATGTAGGTCGAAAACCCAGGAATCTTGAGCTCTCCCCGAATCTTCGGCGCGTCCGCCTTAGACAGATCAAATACGAAAAGCGGATCGGTCTTCTTGAATGTCACGACGAAACCGACATCGCCGTCGAAACGCACCGAACGGATGTCTTCGGTGGGAGCAATGCCATCGACGTCACCGGCAACCAGGAGCTCGCCCTCCACATCACGAAGCACGCTCATCGTGCTGTGCACGTCTGGGCTCGGCAGGTGTCCCGTCGTGGTCGCGATGCGCAAATGCTCATCATGCTCATCCATCGCAAATTGATTCAGGATGCGGCCCTTTACGACTCCGCTTCCGCGGTAGTCGGTCGCAATGCTTCCGGGATAAAGACGAAACTTGTGAACGGTGGTCGCCTCTGGCCGTTGCTCCGGGTCGTCGAAATACCAGACCGGCATCGCCGAGTGATCGTGGCGCACTGCGACGTAGAGCGATCTCTCGTTGGCGTAGACGGCGCCGGGACGACCTACGATCGTCGTGGTGTTCAGGGCATCGAGCTCGGTCATATCAAAGGAGAGAAGGCTCAGAAACTGACGGCCGTCTCGTGCGTTCGAGAGATAGAAGCCTTCGCAGCGATTCAAGAGGCCGTCTTCCTCAATGCGATCACCGTTCACGTAGCGCGTGTCGCGGATGCTCGGAAGATAGTCATGAATGGACGACTCCTCGATCAACGCGCGGTTGGTCAGTCTAAGCAACGCGAACGCGACCTTGACCTGGTTCTCGTCGAGGTCGGGTGGCTCGCAGCTGTAGCCGAAGTCGTCGAGCAGGCCTTCAGGCCAGTACTTCACTCCGGGTAGGGTCACCTCGGGAAAGGTGATGGCGGTGTACACGACGCTGCCCACGCGGCGGGAGTTCAGGTACGAGCCGTTGAGCTCGCTCTCACGCTGGAGCTTAGGGCTGCTCTTGTCCTCGATGTCGAAGATGGTGACGCGCAGGCCTCGCCCGTCGCCGCGAAAGTCACAATCGTACCCGTAGGTACATTCGCTCGGGTCGTAGTAGCCATTGGCGACCGGAGCGAACCCTCCGCCCCACCACAAGCCTGGATCGTCGGCCACCTGGAGCGGATCCAGAGAGGAATAAATGACGGCCCTGTCGTCGTGGACATACAGTTTCTTGGGCTCGCCTTCCACGGGAATGCTGGACACCACATGGGCCTCGGCAGCCGGCCAGGCGTCGATGATCGTGAAGCGAGCGTCTGCCAGCACGTAGATGTATTGGTCGTCGTTCTTCACGAAGTCGGCCTCGTCGACCCCTGCGACCTGCGTGTTCGTGGTGGAGTAGTCGCTCGCGCCCTCGTCCCGGGAAGCACTGGAAGCAGGCGGGCCGCTGCCAGCTGCGTCATACTCGGCTTCGTAACACCCATAGCCACCGGACAGGGAGCTCAGGAGCATTTGCTCGTTGTCGCTGAGACGTTGCTCCATTTCCTCGATCGCCTGTTCTCGCAAGGCCGCTGCGACGTCGTCGCACCCATCGGCCGGCTGAAGCCCAGCAAGGCTCCGCGCGACTTCGGGCAGGGGGTTTGCAATGCCAGGACTCGTATCGGACGCACAACCGACGAGAGAGGCAAGGGTCAGGCAGAAGATGAGCGCAAGGGACCTGTACATGACACGACTCCGTTGGACGTAGGGATGTGCAAAGCACGTGCCAGCAAAAACCCATGCAAAATCAACGCGGTCGAGTGCCAACCTGTGCCAAAGCCCGCATCGTGTGATGCGAGTTGCGAGCGGGGCTCAGCTGAGCTCGATTCGGTGCTTCGGCGTGATCACCGCGTCGGTGGCGGAGCGGTCCACCCTGCTGCCGGGCCAGACCACGCATCGGTCCAGGACGACGCCCTCCCCGACGTGCACATTGGAACCGATGACGCTTCGGCGGATGTTTTCGGGCCGCTCGATCGAGCCCCCCAGGATGCATCCGTCCCGCGGCTCGACCCCGCGCCACGCGAACGAACCTGAGGCGAGCTCTAGGTTTAGGCGGTGGTACTCCGACACGGTTCCGAGATCGGCCCAAGGCGACTCGTCGACGAGCCCGATTACGGGCGCGCCGGTGTCTACCCAATGGCGATAGGCACTTCGGATGACACAGCCGGATTCGGGCATCGCTTCGAAAGCTTCGGGGGCGAGGATGTGCACTCCGGTGAACATTAGAACCTCGCGCACCCGATCGTCGTTCGGAGTGCCGAGAAGGGTCCGAACCGAGCCCTCTGCGTCGATTCCGATCGCCCCGAACCGTTCCGGGTCCGAGGTTCGACGGAGTATCATGGTTGCAACGGCGCCGCGCGCGTGGTGCTCCGCGTAGGCGCGCGGGAGGTCCGGTGCAAAGAGCGTATCGCCGTTCACGACGATCACGGAATCCTGTGACTCATCAAACCAAGGGTGCGCTTTTCGAAGGCCACCGCCGGTTCCGAGAAGGGTCTTTTCACGGGAAAAACGCAACTCCACTTGGGTCGGACACACCGCTTTTAATGCGGATTCTACCTTCTCGGGCTGCGGGTGGGTGTTCGCAACGATGGTGCGCACGCCGCTGCGCGCCAGATGTTCGATCGCAAACGCCGCGAGCGGCCGATTGGCGACCGGGACGATCGGTTTGGGGCGGAGATCGGTGAGTGGTTGGAGGCGCGTCCCGAGCCCGGCTGCTAGAAGCATGGCCTGCACGAGGGCATCGTAGTCGTCACCGTGCAATCGGACCAAGCAATCTGGGTCCTTAACGGCCTATACTGGGGGGCACGAGGGGGCGATGAGGAAGATCCTGCTGACGGGGGCTGCTGGGTTTATTGGGAGCAACACTGCATCCGCGTTGTTGCGCAGTGGCGATATCGTCGTCGGGGTCGATAACCTCAACGACTACTACGACCCCGCTCGTAAGGAGGCGAACCTGGAGGAGGTTCGGGCGGCGGCGCCCGATGCGGCGAAGTTCATCTTCCATCGGACCGATATCCGCGATGAGGACGCGATCGAGGTGCTGTGCACCGAGCACGACTTCGATGTGATCATCCACCTCGCCGCGATGGCCGGCGTCCGCGCCTCGATCGAGGACCCGAAGCTCTACTTCGACGTGAACCTGGGCGGAACTCTCAACCTTCTGCAGGCGGCGCAGCGTCATGGCCAGCCCCTCTTCGTCTTTGCGTCGACCTCTTCGGTGTACGGCCGGACGAAGGTGATTCCTTTCGTTGAAAGCGATCGCGCCGACCGCCCTCTGGCTCCCTACCCAGCCAGCAAGCGAGCCGCCGAGCTCCTCGGCCATTCGTACTTCCACCTGTTCGGCCAGAACTTCACCGCGCTTCGGTTCTTCACGGTCTACGGGCCCCGAGGCCGTCCCGACATGATGGCCTACAAAGTGTTGGACAACATTTTTCACGGTACGGAGGTGCCCCTGTACAACAACGGCCAGATGCACCGCGATTGGACTTATGTAGACGACATCGTGCAGGGCGTAGTCGCCGCTGCGGATCGCCCGCTCGGCTACGAGGTCATCAACCTCGGCCGAGGGCAGCCGACGCTCCTCGCCGATTTCGTGAAGTTGATCGAGGAGCAGGCGGGCAAGCGGTCGGACCTGATCGACAAGCCCATGCCCGCGGCCGACATGGAATACACCTACGCCAGTGTCGACCGTGCGAAGGAGCTCCTCGGGTACGCCCCCAAGGTAAGCGTCGAGCAAGGGGTCCGGGAGTTCTGGCTCTGGTATCGGGATGCCGTTCTGGGGGTAAGCGGCTGATGACCCGGCTCAAGACACGTACCTCGCAGTTCCTGATCGACATCAGCGTCCTGATGCTCGCTTTCTTTGTGGCGATGCTGCTGCGCTTCGACTGGAGCGTGCCCAGGGTGATGTTTCGACAGCTGACGATCGTGCTCCCCTACGTGGTGCTGTTGCAATACGGGTTCTTGTCCGGGTTCGGGATCACGCGATTTTCATGGCGCTACATCAGCCTTCGCGACACGGTTCGGATCTTCCTTGCGATTGCGTCTGCAACGGCCCTCCTGGTCGTGCTCCGGTTCCTGAGCCCCGCGTTGATCGAGCGTTTCCCGCTCGCGCGTTACGGCGTCGTTCCCCTTGGGGTGTTGCTTGGCGATTTCGTGGTGGCGTTCATCGGGCTGACGGGGGTCAGGGCCCTTCGGAGGATGCTCGGCGAACGGATCGCACACAAACAGCACAAAAGCGGACAAGAGCGTCGCGAGCCGACTCTACTCGTCGGTGCAGGTCAGGGCGGCGTCCTGATCGCCCAGGAGATCGCGCGCCGTCCCGATCTCGGCATCCTGCCGGTCGCTTTCGTCGACGATGACCCCGTGAAACAAGGCGCTGTGATTCATGGCATCAAGGTCATGGGCACCACGGAACACCTACGGCGCCTCGCTCAGCGGTACCAGGCGAAGCAGGCCCTCATCACGATTTCGAACGCCCCGGGCTCGGCGATCCGGCGCATCACCGACAGCTGTAAGAACGCGGGACTCGCCGTGAAGATCGTTCCCGGCGCCTACGAAATCGTCGGCGGACGCGTGAACCTTTCGCGCATCCGCGAGGTTGCCATCGAGGACCTCCTGCGGCGCGAGCAGGTGAGGCTGAACACCGAGGCGGTCGCAGATATCGTTCGCGGGCAGCCGATCATGGTGACCGGCGCAGGCGGGAGTATCGGCTCGGAGCTCTGCCGCCAGGTGGCAGCGTACCGCCCTTCCCGTCTCGTGCTGGTCGAGCGGGCCGAAAACAACCTCTTCGAGATTCACTCCGAGCTCTACAACCGGTTTTCGGAGCTCGAGATCATCCCCTGTGTGGCCGACATCACCGACGTGCCGCGCGTCACGCAAGTCTTCCGCGAGCACCGGCCCATGATCGTCTTCCACTCAGCGGCTCACAAGCACGTGCCGATGATGGAATGGAACCCGGCCGAGGCCGTGAAGAACAACATCGTAGGCACCCAGGTGGTCGCCGATCTGGCTGACAGCCTCGCGGTCGAGCGATTCGTGATGATCTCGACAGACAAGGCCGTGAACCCGACCTCGGTGATGGGCGCCACCAAACGGGCCGCGGAGCTGTATATCCAGGCGCTCTCCGAGAGCAGCGCCACCCACTTTGCCACCGTGCGCTTCGGCAACGTGCTGGGCTCTGCAGGGAGCGTCATTCCGATCTTCCGGCGCCAGATTCAAGATGGCGGGCCGATCACCGTGACGCATCCCGACATGACGCGGTACTTCATGACGATTCCCGAAGCCGTGCAGCTGGTCACGCAGGCCGCCGCGCTCAGCCGGGGTGGCGAGACCTTCATCTTGGACATGGGGCAGCCGGTTCGCATCATCGACCTGGCCCATGACCTGATTCGGCTGAGCGGGCTCGAGCCCGAAAAGGACATCGAGATTCGGTTCACGGGCGTTCGGCCCGGCGAGAAGCTGTTCGAGGAGCTCTCGACGATGAGCGAAGGTGTCCAGCGAACCGCTCACCCGAAGATCTTCACCGGGACTTACGACTCGCTGCACTTGCCACGGCTTCGCGCGCACTTCGAGACGCTCGGTTCGCTTTGTACGACAGCGAATCCCTTGGCGATACGCCAAGCCCTCGAGCAGCTCGTTCCCGAGTACGGAGACGACACCGTTGACAGTGAACCTCCAACGCGGGCCAGCCAATCCGTCGGAGAGTCCAAACCTTTGGAGACCGTGTGAAGATTCTGGTGACTGGAGGGGCTGGC
>CP070713.1:806964-809669 GCA_020351445.1 Myxococcales bacterium | reverse complement strand
CACGCTGGGTCAAATCGCCGAGGTCAAAGACACCTATGAGAAGCTGACGCGCATCGTCCGCGTAAACGGTGGGCGCGGACTGCGCGTGGCGATACGCAAACAGGCCAATGCCAATACGGTCGAAGTTTCCAAACGCATCCTGGCGGAAATCGACGCGGTCAACCAAGCGTTTCCTCAGGTCAAAGTTGTGCCCGTCATCAACCAGGGCAATTTCATCGAGCGGTCGATCGCCAACGTTGCCCGCTCGGTTCTTTACGGTGGTGGGCTGGCAATCGTGGTGCTGCTGTTTTTTTTGCGAAACATCCCAAGCACGCTGGTGATTTCCCTGTCGATTCCGATCTCCATCGTGACCACCTTTGCCTTGATATTTTTCGGGGGGTTCACGCTCAACCTGATGACCCTGGGCGGGCTGGCCCTGGGCGTGGGCATGATGGTCGACAGTTCCATCGTTGTGCTCGAAAACATTTTCCGGCGCCGCAGCGAGGAGGGCGAAGCGCCCGAGGAAGCATCGGTGGAAGGTGCCCGGGAAGTCGCGACGGCGATCATCGCCAGCACGATAACCACGCTGGTCATTTTTCTGCCCTTGGTTTTTGTGCGCGGCGTCTCGGGCATCCTCTTCAAAGAGCTGGCCTACGTGATTATTTTTGCGCTGATCTGCGCACTGACGGTGGCGCTGAGTCTGGTGCCCATGCTGGCTTCCCGGCTACTGACTTCAAAGCGAAACCACGTCAAGGCGCCGGCTTCTCGACCGAACCGCTGGGCCGCTGTGGCGGATTCCATCTTCTCGGGTCTCGAAAACGCCTATCTGAATCTGTTGCGCTGGGTTTTGAATCATCGTCTGGTCACTGTCTTTGCGGCGGCTGCGGTGCTCGGCGCCAGTTTACTGCTTTTGCCGCTGATCGGCAGTGAATTTCTGCCCCCCAGCGATGAGGGCGAGGTGAGTGTCAGCGGCAAGATGGAAATCGGCACCCGGCTTGAGCTGGTCGACCGGCAGACACGCATAATGGAGCAGAT
The DNA here is from genome assembly GCA_020351445.1 of Myxococcales bacterium. Taxonomy (GTDB): domain Bacteria; phylum Myxococcota_A; class Polyangia; order Polyangiales; family Houyiibacteriaceae; genus SG8-38. The sequence goes on along the minus strand of CP070713.1, from coordinate 808,655 downwards.
CGTCCAGCCGGCCGTGCCCGAGACCGTAGCGTCGGTGGTCAGCGTGGGTGCCTCCGGCTGGCGGGCTGATGCGGGCGCCGAGGGCGAAATACGAATGTCTTTGCTTCCGGCGGCACAGCGCAAACGCTCCAATGTGGAAATTGCGAAAGATTTACGCCGTCGTTTGACCGGCAGCGTTCCCGGTATGGAAACCCGTGTCCGGGCACCTCAGGGGCAGTTCTTGCTGGAACGACTCCTGGGGGGTGATGAGGGGCTGACGATCGAGGTCCGCGGCTACGAGCTTGCGACACTTGACGCGCTGGCCGCAGCCGCCGCGAAGTTGGTTGTGGATGTACCGGGCATCACCGACGTTCAGACCAGCCTTGAAGCCGGCATACCCCAGCAGGAAATCCGGGTAAACCGGGACAAGGTCGCCGATCTTGGCCTGAGTGTTCGCGACGTCACCGAGCTGCTGCAAACCGCGGTGGCCGGTTCCAAAGCCGGTGAATACCGTTCGGGGGGCAATTCCTATCGCATCCTGGTACAGCTAAAGGATGCCGAGAAACGTTCCCTGGGCGAAATTCTCAATCTTACCCTGACAACGGAATCCGGCGATAAGGTGGCGCTGCGCAACGTCGTCGCATATGAGCCGAGCCGGGGCCCGATCCTGATCGATCGCAAAGACCAGCAGCGAACAGTTACGGTCCGCGCCAACGTTGCGGGACGCGATCTGGGCTCAGTGGCCAAGGACGTGCAGGTCCTGCTGGATCAAATTCCACGGCCGGTCGGCTATGATCTGACGGTTGCCGGTAATTACGAAGAACAGCAAAAAGCCTTCAGAGAACTGGTCATCTCACTTGTCCTGGCGCTGGTGCTCGTATATATGGTGCTGGCGTGTCAATACGAATCCCTGCGTGATCCACTGGTGGTCATGTTTTCTGTTCCTCTGGCGGCGGTCGGCGTGCTGGTGACGCTCTTTATCACCAAAACGACACTGAATGTGCAGTCCTACATCGGCTGCATTATGCTGGGGGGCATCGTGGTCAACAACGCGATTCTCCTGGTGGATCAGGCCGGTCGCTTGGCTCGCAAAGGGATGCGCACGCGCGATGCCCTGACAGAGGCCGGCCGTCGCAGATTACGGCCGATTCTGATGACGACATTGACCACTATCCTCGGCCTGCTGCCGCTGGCTCTTGGCATCGGAGAAGGATCCGACGCTCAGGCGCCGCTGGCACGGGCAGTTGTTGGAGGCCTCACCGGATCGACCCTGATTACGCTGGTGCTTATTCCGGTTGTTTATTCGTTATTTCACCCCGATCCGAAAGCGCATCCCAAGTGATGCGCTTTTAGCACCATTCATATTCCTCGCGCTCGATAATGGTGGCCACGCCCTGGCCACCGCCAACACAGGCATTGGCGCATCCGTATCGACCGCCTTTGACATTCAATATGCGGGCCAGGGTGCCGGTCAGGCGAATGCCGGTGGCGCCCAGCGGATGCCCGATGGCAGTGCCGCCGCCCATGACGTTTACCTTTTGCGGATCTAACCCCAGCTCTTTAATGCAGTTGAGCGCAACGATGCAAAATGCTTCGTTAATCTCCCAGAAGTCGATGTCGCTGGCGTTAAGGCCGGCTTTCTCAAGGGCCTTTTTGCTGGCCGGCACCGGACCCTGTCCCATGATCGTGGGGTCCACACCGGCAAATCCAAT
>CP070713.1:803469-806864 GCA_020351445.1 Myxococcales bacterium | reverse complement strand
GGATCGGCAGGTGCATCCAACAACTCCAGCCTCCCGGAGGAGAGTGCGAGACTGCTCCGACGCAGATGCAACATTCGGCGATAGGTGGACAGCACCGAGGTCGAATCCTTCGTCTGCTGCGCTACGTTCTTAATGGAGCTCTGCGGATGCAGGGGAAGCCAAGTCGAGCGGGTCCCCGGCGGTGCAAAGCCGGCGTGCGCACCATCGTGCCAGGGCATCGGGCTTCGGCATTCGTCTCGGTTCGTCAGGATTCCCCGCTTTCGTAGTAGCGGCAGTAGGAACTTCGGGATGAAGCGGAAGCGCGCCGCCATGGGATCGCGCGCCGCATCGCGTTGCATACCGTGATGGTGTGCCAGGCCCAACTCGTCGCCGTAATAGATGAACGGCACCCCTCGCACGGTCATCTGAAAGGCAGCAAGCAACCGCGCCCGCCGAGGATCGTCTCTCAGCCGCTCCATCTGGCGTGGCCGGTCATGGTTCCCGAAGACGTATGTCGGATGGAGTGGCTCCGCGAAAGTTGATTCGAAATTGCGGACCAGCTCCCGGAATGCCGATGCGCGGAATGGCGTCCGTAAGCTCTCGAACAAGAACACGAGGTTGAGTCCATCCCCCGAGGGTCCGCAGTATTGGCGAAGTAGTTCCGGAGGGCCAAACACCTCGCCCACGACGAAGCGCGGGGGGTCTTTGAACTCGTCGACCACAGCGCGGAGCTCGAGCGCAAAGGCGAAGGTATCGGGGTGGTTCTGCGTGCGCAGAGCGCGCTGAAAGAAGGCTGGATTGTCTTCCGAGGGGATGCGCAGCGAGCGCGGGTTGTTTGCAAAGGAGGCGTCTTTGTAGATCGCGTTGAAGATGTCGAGCCGGAAACCGTCGGCGCCTGCGCGCAGCCAATGCCGTACCACGTCCAGCATGGCGCTCTTCACCATCGGATTGCGGTAGTTCAAATCGGGCTGAAATGGAAGGAAGCTTGACCAGTACCACTGGTCGGTCTGCGGGTCGTAGTTCCAGCCCGACCCGCCGAGCATGGAGCTCCAGTTGTTCGGCGGCGCCGCACCGTTGGGCTTGCGTCCGTCACGCCAGATGTAGAAGTCGCGATACGGGTTGTCGCGTGAGCTGCGTGATTCGAGAAACCACGGATGCTGGTCTGAGGTGTGGTTCAGGACCATGTCCAACACCACCTTCATTCCCCGGGCGTGGGCCTCGTCGAACAGGCGTTGGCATTCCTCGAGTGAACCGTACTCGGGCGCTACGCCGAAATGGTCGCTGATGTCATAGCCGAAGTCGGCTTGCGGACTCGTGAAGAACGGTGACAACCAGATCGTCTCGACCCCAAGCCACTGGAGGTAATCGAGCCGGTCGACGACGCCCTCCAGGTCGCCGATTCCGTCACCGTTTCGGTCGTAAAAGGAGCGCGGATAGATCTGATAGACGGTGGTGCGTTTCCACCACGGTAGATCACAGCGATGGTTGTTCGTGTCGTTCATCAGCGGACGAGCGCCGCCACGGCGTGGTCGAAGGTCCAGTCTTCCATCGCGTGCCAGCGGCGTTTCCATTCACTGGCCCTGCCTGGGTCCTCCCCAAAGTAGGCCTTCCACCACGCTTCCGAGCCGCCCGTGAGCGTCGCCTTGGCAAGCCAAGGTTTTTGCACCGTGTAGTGAATGACCTTGGCCTCTTTCTCGAGCTCTTCTTTGAGGTGTGGGTGGCCACGCAAGAACTGAAAGATGAAGTGGGGCAGGTTGTATCCGGCGGGCAGGCGATGCTCGACGGGCATCGCGTACCAATCCGAAAACAAGATGTTGAGGAATCCCTGATCGCCCCCGTCGTAGCTCGGGGTATCCCACAGCGCCTCTAGGATACGCTCAAAGGTCTCTATCGATGGCTCGATCACCATCAGCCCACTGTTGAAGCGGTCCGGGAGGAAGAAATCAGGTCCGGCGGCAAGGCCGGGCCGCTCGAAGAGGTCGTCGATGTTTTGAAGGGTAATCGTATCGGCGTCCATGAGGACGATCTTGTCGAACTCGGTGAGCTCCCATGCCCGCAGCTTGGTGTAGACGCCCTGAAAGCGCTCGAAGAGCTGCGCGGTCTTGGGATTGGGGTTTTCGAGCGGCTCGATGTCGCGGATCTCCCACTCCGCGGATGCCAAGCGGCCTCGCGCCTCGTCGGAAACATCTGGCGTCACCAGAACGACCCTCGAAGCCCGCGCACCGTGAGCCTGCAACGACTTGCCCAGCGCCTCCACTCCAGGAACATAGCCGTCGCCGTTGCAAAGAGTCGTAACGTAGGCCTTGTTCACTGGGCCACAATGCGTCTGAACTAGAACTGGGGCAACCCGCGAGCGAGATCCAGGTCAATGTGGCGTTTCCACGCCGCTTTCGACGTCTGAAGAAAGCGGACAAGCTCCCCACCAACGTCGATGACGACTCAGACAGCTACCCGTGTAGGGCGGAAGAAATCGCGATCGACCAGAGCTGGCAATTTTCGCGTTTCCGCGCTTATTCAGCGTTGGTGTGTAAGCAATCTCACATCTCGGCACGCCGTGCGACCTGGCACGCCCGGGCGGGTGTAATTTGTCGTATTTTGTGAGCTGGAGATCTTGGCCCCGGCTCCAAGAGGTGCGACATAACGGCCCATGTCATACCGAAATCTACTCATTCTCTTGGCCTCTGTCCTCGCCTTCGGATGCTCCAACAGCGAAACCGTCGACGGGACGACAACGAAGCTCCAGGCCGACTGCCGGCAAGAGGTCGAGGACCTCGAAAAAGAAGACTGGCTGTGTGGCGAACCCTTGGAGGCCGAATGTGAGGACGGCGGCGCCGATCCGGACTACATCTATCTCGTGCCCTCAGGGGAGCCTCCCGCAAGCTGCGATGACCTCGAGCTCTTCCTCGACAACACAGGGCCCTTCGAGGGGCTGGGTGACCATGAAGTCGTGGTGGAAGCCCGCATAGACGGGGAGCTCATCGAGGACTGTGAATCGACGCTCACGATCGTGGACGAACTGCCGCCGGAGGAAAACGGCGAAACGATCGAGCTGTGGCCGCCGAACCACAAGTTCCACACCATTTCCGGTGAAGACTGCGTCCAGGATGCATGCGACCAGGACCTCACGGTCACCTTCCACTCGGCGTCCAGCGATGAGCCGGTCAATGCCAAGGGCGACGGAAACACCGAGCCTGACATCATCCTCGAGTGTGACCGCGTGGAGCTCCGCTCGGAACGGCAAGGGGGGAGCAACGGCCGCACCTACAGGCTTGCCTGGACCGCGGTCGATGATTCGGGCAACTCGACCGACGGCGAGTGCGTCGTTCGGGTCCCGCACGACCAAAGCGGCAAAGACGTCGAGGACGATGACGAAGTCTACTACACCGTGGAGCACGACGATCCGAACGAGTGCAACG
>CP070713.1:798260-803369 GCA_020351445.1 Myxococcales bacterium | reverse complement strand
GTGATGATGTACCCGCGCGACACCGTCGGAAGGTTGCTCGTGAGCTCCATGAAGGTTCCCACGACCGGGTTCTCGTAGTACTTCCCCTTCACCCAAACCGTGATGTAGCGCTCCTCGAGCTTCCACATTTTGTACATGAACGGGAAGTAGTTGAAGCGGTCGGTGTGGTTCATCGCGTAGATGACCGGCTCGTCGGGAATGTTCTCGAGCCCCTCGAGCTGAATGTCGATGCCGGGAAAGTGGTTGTAGTTCGGAGTCAGGACCGTGTGGCCGAAGAACACTTGGCCGATCGGCCGCTTCATCAGCCGGATGCGCTTGAGTCGTGGGAGGTCGAGCATCGGACGGATACGATGTGATGAAAAGCCAGCGGCTTGTCAATTCAGAAGCTGCAACCGCTGCGCGACGCGAGTTGCGAGCGCCATAATCGTCACCTGAGGGTTCACGCCAACGGCTGTCGGGAACAGGCTTGCATCGGCTACGTAGCAGCCCGGAAGGTCCCAGAGCTCCCCACTGAGGTTGACTACCGAATGGCGCGGCCGGCTCCCCATTCGGCACGTGCCCATCATGTGCACGGTGAAGAGCTCGATCGTGCTTCGCGATCGCTGGGTGCGCTCGATTTGCGCGAGGTCATCGACGCTGCTCGCTACGTGGAGGTTACTGAAAGGCAGAATCACTTTCTCGGCGCCCATCTCGAAGTGAAGGGTGGCGAGGTGTCGCACGCCTCGAAGGAAGCGTTCGTGGTCGTACCGGGTGATGCTGTATTTCGCCATCGGCGCGCCGAAGCTTCGCGTCACGGTGCCTGCGTGAGAATCCTCGACCAGGACGCCGGTCATCATCATGGCGTTGTAACGCTTCATCAGATCGAATGCTTCTTCACCGAGGAAAGGAATCTGTGCCGCGGCCGTGCCTGGCGGGACGGCGTTTTCCGCCATCAAAATCCCCTCATCGCGGAACTCGCGAACTTGCCCGGCCTGGCTCACGCCCTGCCATGCGTACAAGTCGTGCGGATAGACGGCCACCACTTTGGTATTGGGATGACAGAGAAAGTTCTTGCCCAGCTGACGGCTTGGGCGCCCAAGCCGATGGCCGAGAAGAAGAAACGGGGTTTGGACGGCGCCGCAGGCGACGACAACCGCCCTGGCTCGCACGCGAACTTCGATGTCTTCTTCGCGGGTCCGCGGGTTGATCGCCTTCCCGAGCACGCCCACGCACCGGCCACCTTCGATCCAAAGGCGGTGCGCGCGAACTTCGGTCAGGCAACGTGCACCACTCGACAAAGCCCGCGGCATGTAGCTCAACAAGGTCGATTGCTTCGCGCCGGTCGGGCACCCGGTGATGCACTGGTTCGAGCCGACACAGCGGTCCTGTGCTCGGGGATTGCGCTCGTACTGCCAACCAAGCCGGCGTGCGCCTTCTTCGAGCAGGCGGTTGTCTTCGCCGATCGAAGTCGGGTGTTGCGGCTTGGCGTGAATGCGTGCTTCGACCCGGTCGAAGAGCGGTTCCATCGCCTTGGCGCCGAGATCGGGTTGCCCGGTGATGCTCTCCCACTCCATGAGCACCTCTTCGGGCGGACGCCAGGCCATTCCGCCGTTGACCACCGTCCCGCCACCGACGCATCGGCCTTCGGCGTACGGGATGGGGGGCCTGCCCATGATGATCGTCCCGCCGGCATCCCGATAGAGCCTTGGGATCGATTCTGTGAGATACGGATTGAAGCTCGAGGTAGGGTGGTAGCCGCCCTCTTCCAGAAACAGAACGTCGCGCCCCGCTTCCGCGAGCTCGGCTCCGACGACCGCGCCGCCAGCACCGGTGCCGATGACGACGACTTCGGCATCGTGCTTTTCCCCGTTTCGGTAGTCGCGGTGGGCGAGCATCGTCATGGCGCACGGGCCGTCAGGTGGTGGATCTCTTCGCTGGCCCCGGGTTCCTCCCCCTCGATCCATTTGCGCCGTAGCTCGATCCGTTCGGCGACGAATGGAGCAGGGGCATAGGCAAGCTCGCGGTGAACGTAGTCCTGATCGAAATATGACGACATGAAGAGCCCGAGGGGCCCGTACATGAGGAGCCTCACCGGCAACCAGCGGCTCCTGGTCACGCCGGCCAAGTGACGACGTGCCACGTCGACGGAAAGGGCGGTTAGGGGGCGCACCCCTCGCAGTCGCCAAAGCGGCGACCAGTTCAACAGCCGCATTCCCAAGAGGAAGATCGTTGCCGACGACCGGGGCATGTACTGAAGGCAGACGAGTGCATGCCGGGTCGCGTCCTCCAGGGTCGTCTTGGTGCGGGGGCTCGGTGGAAGGATGGCGTCGGCAAGTTGCCGCAACACCCGATCCATCCCGGCGCCCACCTTCATGGGGACCGCGAGTGTCCATCCATCGTCGGGGTGTCGCTGGAGCACCGGATTGGGCAACATGATGCGTTCCGGCTGACTTTTCCATGGGGGGTGCTACAAAAAGCAGAACGCCGTGGGTATCAAGAAGGATACCCGCCAAAGTGGCGGGCCGTCCCCAGAGGACTTACGTTGCGGCGATACGGAAAAGGAGACTGAGTGGCGAAACGCAGCCCGAGAGGTAGGAAAAGGAAGTTCGAGCGCAATTTCGAGCAGGAGGACAAGCGCGACGACCACATCAAGCTTAGCGGCGTGGTGACGCAGGTTTTCGCGGGCGGCCAGTTCGAAGTGACGACGGACTCCGGCGCTGCGGTGCGCGCGCAGCTTTGCGGTCGGATGCGCAAGTTCAGGATCCGCGTGATCCTCGGTGACCGTGTGACGGTGGCGCTGTCCCCGTACGACCTCACGCACGGCATGATCGTGTTTCGCGACAAGTAGCTCTCACCGTGTACGAAGGAGCGTTCCGCATCCTCAGAGCACTCGGCGACGGTCGATCGCGCTCCCAGGATGAGGTCGTTCATGCCGCGGGCGAAGCGTCGTCGGTCGTTCGCGAAGTCATCGAACGCTATCCGAAGTGGTTTGAAGACGACGAGGGGCGAGTCCGTTGCTCGGAGCGCGGCTTGGCGGCACTGGCGCGTGAGTTGGTCGCTCGAGACGCGGGCGAGGCCGGCGACGGGTCTTGGCGCGCGGCATACGAAGCGATGGCCGACGAGCGCAGCACGCCCAAGCGCGCGCTCGATCAGGTCTATGTCACGACCGACACGGCGGTGCGCCGTGCAGAGCTTTTGCTCGAGGCGGGCGAGCACCAGCGTGGGCTCGTGTTCCTGGGTGACGACGATTTGATCAGCGCCGCGGTGCAACTCGCGGGTGCGGGTCGCAAGGTCACGGTGCTCGATACCGACGAAGAGATTCTCCAAATCTTGGCCAGCCAGGCGGAACGCCATGGTTGGGAGCTAGACACGGTGCATCACAACCTGCGGCAACCGATTCCCAAGGTGATGCGCGGTCGCTATGGCGCGGTGTTTACCGATCCGCCGTACGCGGTAGAAGGCTTTCGGCTCTTCATCAGCAGAGCGGCAGAAATGCTCAAGCCCGATGGGAGGCTCTATGTGTGCTTCGGACAGAGCCGCCGGGCTAGTGAGCGTGGCCTGCAGAAACAGCGCGTTCTCGGAGAGGCCGGCTTCCTGATCGAGGCGGTCTACGAGGATTTCAATCGCTACCACGGCGCCGAAGCGATCGGCTCGCGCAGTGCCCTGTGGCAGTGCCGGGTCACCCCGGAGACGCGGCCGTTGGTTCGGGGTGCGGTCGAAGGCCCGCTCTACACGAGCCGTCCGCCCAAGACCTAGTGTGTGGATCTTTTCGCTTGTGGTCGGCTTACCTCCTCGCTCGCTCCCTGCGAGGTACGGACGTACCTCTCAGTCGCTCTCTGCGGGGGCGCTCGACCACAAGCGAAAATCTCTCACACACTAAGCTTGAGCGGCGATCACTTCGTCACACCAGGCGATGAAGTCGTTCGTCACTTCCTGACGGTTTGTTTCGTTGAGCGTTTCGTGCCGTGCGCCCGGGTAGAGCTTGAGCCGAACGTCGTAAATCGCTGCGCGCTTGTATGCGTCGTACAGGCTCTTCATGCCCTTTCCGTTGTCGCCGACGGGATCCTGGTCGCCCGCGAACAGATAGAGCGGCATACCTTTCGGGACCTTCGCCACGTTGCTGGGATTCGAGATGCGATTGAGCGAGTTCAGCAAGTCGAGCCACGTTTGCGTGGACACGGCGAAACCGAGGAGAGGGTCGGCTACATACTTGTCGACTTCCTCAGGATCGCGTGAGAGCCAGTCGAACTCGGTGCGCGCTGGCGAGAACGCCTTATTGTACTCGCCAAATGTGAGCCTCTGCAGGACGGGGCTCGACTTGCGCTTGCCGACACGGACGCGCTCGAGCCGTGCCAGGAGCCTGCCGATCACGGCGATGGGAGGAGGCTTTCCATTCGAAGCGGACAGCGCCGCGGCGACCATGTCGCTTGGATGCTCGAAGAGAAGTTGCTGCAGAACGAACGAACCCATCGAATGCCCAAGCACGATGATGGGAAGACCGGGGTGACGCTTGGCGATCTCGCGATTGACGCCGTGCGCATCCTCGACGATCCGATTCCAACTATCGCTGTCAGCCATGTGACCCGGCGGGCTCCCTTCGGGAATGCTCTTGCCATGTCCGCGATGGTCATGTGCGTAGGTGGTGTAACCCGCCGCGGCCAGCGCCTGCGCGAGACGGGCATACCGAGACCCGTACTCCGCCATTCCATGCAGCACTTGCACGATCGCCTTGGGCTTCTCGATCGCCCACCCGCTCACGTGAAGATTGGCCCCGTCCACCGTCTGAAATGCAAAATCCGCCGCCTTCATACCCGCCGCAGCATAAAAGGGGACAGTCCCCTTTTCAAAAGGGTTAACCCTTTAAAAAAGGGGACTGTCCCCTTTAATCGACTTCTAGGAAGCGGGCCCAGAGGTTTAGGCCTTTGTCGCAGTAGCTTTGCAGGACATCTACCATGGATGAGCGCTTGTCTTCGTCGACCAAGGGCTCGGGCAGGAGCGGATCCAGCACGACCTGGCGAATACCTTCTCGTCCGAGCAGAAACGCTTCGCGCACAGAGTCATTGAGGGGCAGTTGCTCCAAACGATCCATGCTGACGGTCAAGTTCCCGTGGAGCGTCGAATAGATCTGCT
>CP070713.1:794888-798160 GCA_020351445.1 Myxococcales bacterium | reverse complement strand
GTATTCATCGCCCTCCTCCACCCAACCGAAGTGATCGGCGTTGGTTGCCGGATGGCCGGCGGCGCCGCAGCCTGGAGTCCCAAGCAGCGACGAGGCGATAAGGAAGGCGGCGGCGGAGCTTCTGCGCATCGATCTCCGGTCTACTCTTCCGGCGGCTGCCGTTGAAGTAGTTCGTTCATTTTTCGAACGATCTCCTCAGCCTGGCGCGGGTCGGCGCCAGCCGCAGGCGCGAGGCTTGGATCGATGAGCGCGAGTCGCGCCTCGGCTTGTTCCTGCGTGTAGGGCAGAAGCGGAGCGTCGGCCTCCTTGAGCGCGTGCAAGACGCCGTCGAACTTGATCTTCGCCTCATCGAGCTTGCCCTGCGAGGCCAGGATTCGTCCTTGATGGTATCCGGCGATCGGGGCGACATGCCTATCGAGCTCGCGCAATGCCTCCAGTTGCTCGATGGCCTGGTCGTAAGACTTTTCCGCTTCGAGCGAGTACGCGATCCCTTCGAGCGCAGCCCAAAGAACCGCTTCGTCGTCGCTGCCGTCGAGTGCGGCTTGGTAAGCCGCTCTGGATTTCTCCCACTGGCCCTCCGAGTAGAGTGTCCGGCCCTCGCCGATACGCGCCCATGCGCCGGCTAGGGTCTTCTCGTGCGCATCAGCCACTGCGGCGTAGGCGCGGGCGAGCGTTGCAGCGTCGTCCGCGTCGGTTTCCAGGACAGCCGCAAGCTCGGCGCCCGCGGCGGTATTCTGACCGCGTGTGAAGGTGGACCATCCGATCCCGATGGCGGCGACCAGGAGCACCCCGCCCGCCATGAGCCCCAGGGGCTTCAGATTCTCTTGGAGCCAGTCCTTTGCCACGGCGGCCTGCGCGATCGCCTTCTCCTCGACGAGCTCCGCGTCGCGCCCCCGCTGGGCGGCTTTGCGAGCCGCTTTTGCGGCCTGCTGCGCGGCAAGTCGTTCGCCCGCGGTCAGGGGTGCTTGTTTTTGGTCTTCGGCAGAGTCGTTGGCCAAGGCTTCCTCCAAAAGGCCGGGAAAACCCGGCAAATCGGGTCGGCACTATACACGTGGCCCCTTCCCAGTCAACGTAGCCTCGCATCGGGCGCGACCCCCATGCTAGAGGGCTCGCTGTGCGTTGCCTGGTCTGGATCTTGGGGAGCCTCGCCGTGTTGGTGTCACTCCCGTCGACGGCCTGGGCGTACGAGGACCAAGCGACCCTCGGCTTGGAGGTCGGGTACGCAGGCATCCCGGGGAGCGACACCCTTCCCCGAAACGGCATCGATGTCGGCCTGAGCGCGGGGGGCGGCATCGGCGATGCGTGGAGCATCCAAGGGCTTCTCAGCTACAACATCTTCCCGAACGAACGACCGCTTCACCTCGGCATGGCCGGCATCGAGACGGTCTATGCGCTCGACATCGTCCGGTTCGTTCCGCTGATCGGCTTCGGCGTCGACGGCTTGTTGACGGTGCGCGACCGAGGGACCCGGGGAGACTTCGCCCTGCACATCTTGTTGGGCGTGGACTACCTCATCAGCCAGCGTTGGCTCATCGGCGCGGACGTGCGCGGTTACTGGGTGGCCACCAACGCGCACAGCCCGCTCGACCCCTTCATCGTGACCGCGGCGGCGCGGGTCGGTGTTCGCTTCGACCTTCGTTGACTCGAGGCGAACCCCACCATGATAGGGCCGGTGCCAGATCTGTACGGGCCGATTCGATACGACGGCGCTGCACGCGAGCACGAGCACGACGCACGCGGCGGACCGAATCGACGAGGCACGTGAAGGGGCGGCCACGACCCTCTATCGACCGCTCCCTCGGGACGTTGCTCGATCGCCGCTAGCCAGCCGGTTTGCCGAGCGCGAAGCCGTCGTGAAGCACCGCCACGGCGCGGTCGGCGTGCTCGGCTTCGATCAGGCACGAGGTCTTGATCTCGCTCGTGCTGATCGCCTCGATGTTGATGTCATTGTCGGCCAAGAGTCGGAACATCCTGGCCGCGATGCCCGCGTGGTTGCGCATCCCGACACCCACGATCGAAACCTTCGCCACCGCGTCATCGCGCACCACGCCCTCCGCGTCGACGCTTTCGACGAGGTCCTTCACGATGCGCTCCGCGCGGTCCGCATCCTCGCGGCTCACGGTGAACGTCAGGTCGGTGTGCTCTTCTTTCGAGACGTTTTGGATGATCATGTCGACCGAGATGTTCGCTTCGGCGAGCGGCTCGAACACGCTCGCCACGACGCCGGGATGGTCCGGCAGCGCGCGCACGGTGAGCTTCACGGTCTTCTTGTCGGCCGCCACGCCGGCCACGATCACTTTTTCGAGCAGGTGTTCTTCGTCGGTCACGATCGTTCCCTCCGCTTTCGAGAAACTCGAGCGCACGTGCAACGGCATCCGGTGCTTCATCGCAAGCTCCACCGAACGTATCTGTAGGACCTTGGCCCCAAGTGAGGAGAGCTCGAGCATCTCCTCATAGCTGATGCATTTGATCTTGCGTGCGTTCGGGCAGACGCCCGGGTCCGTCGTGTAGACCCCGTCGACGTCGGTGCAGATTTCGCACACGTCGGCCTTGACCGCGGCGGCAATTGCGACCGCCGAGGTATCCGAGCCGCCGCGCCCCAGCGTCGTGATGTTGCCGTAGGCGTCCGTGCCTTGGAAGCCCGCGACGACCAGGACGTTTCCAGTCTCGAGCGAGGAGCGAAGGCCGGTGCCGTCGATGGTGCGAATGCGCGCCTTGCGATGCACGTTGTCGGTCAGGATGCGCGCCTGGTGGCCGAGCAACGAACGAGCCGGTACGCCGAGCTCGTTGAGCTGGATTGCCAAAAGCGCCGCGCTCACCTGTTCGCCACTCGAGACGAGCACGTCCATCTCGCGCTCGGCGGGACCGTCGGAGAGCTCCCAGCCCATGCTGAGCAGACGGTCGGTCTCGCCCGCCATCGCGCTCACCACGACGATGACCTGGTGGCCCTCGCGGTACGTGTCCGCGACGCGCTCCGCAACGATGCGGATTCGGTCCAGCGAACCGACGCTCGTGCCGCCATATTTCTGTACTACCAGGCTCATTGGGCGCCGAAGAATAGCCGCGACGTTCAGGGGGGCAACCGCCACCCCGCGGCCTTCGTTTCCGTGGTACTTTGAAGGCGATGCGAAGAGCTGCATGGATTGCGCTGCTCGTATTCGGCGCCTGTAGTCAGAAGTCGGGGCCCGCCCGCGCCGTTCCGTCCGAAACCGAGTCGCAGGAGCAAGCGCGGCTCCACATGGTGAGCGACCAGATCGAGGCGCGCGGCGTTC
>CP070713.1:790941-794788 GCA_020351445.1 Myxococcales bacterium | reverse complement strand
GTGAACCTACGAGGACGCCTGGCCGATCCCAACTGCGCCACCGGAGAACGGCTCGCGACGGGCGGGCTCGCGATCGGGGCCCGCTCGGCCGTCTCCCTACACCAACACACGTCTCGCCTCCCGCCCAATCGCTGTGCTGCCCATCCCGAGCCGTTCTCCTGTGTAGATGTCGAGGCGTGAGTGTCAGCGTCAGCGTCCGCGTTAGCTCTGGGAGCTGGCCCGCTCGCTACCGCGGCTCAGGACGTCGTTGACGAGCGCGTCGGGAAGCTCACCCGTCTGTTGGAACGCACGCATGTGCAGGATGGGCTCGCCGCCGAGGTCGGCCGCCGTTCGACCGCGGATCTCTTGGACGTACTTGCGGGGCTCGAACGGAACCAGATTCGAGCGGGACTCGACGTCGACACGCTCGAGCAACCCGAGCAACGCGTGAAGCGAGTTCATCTTCATGTAGGGGCAGGTCGCACAGCCTCCTGCCGTCGAGCAACCCTCTCCACCAGCAACGCCCGGCACGATCTCGAGCCCGCTTTGCTCGTCTCGAGCGATCGCTTCAGCCGCGACGGGAAAGATGATCTCCGCAGAAAGCTCGGGCCCGCCCTCGGAGGCGTAGTCTCGAAGCTTTTCCTGAACCTGGCGGACAATTGGAGTGATCATGCCGGCCTCGGTACCGAGGATGAACCGTAGGTTGGTGTGCTTGCCGCGGGCGATCGCCTCGTCGACCTTCCCCAAGACGAAGGCAAGGATGTTCGAGGTCGAGCCGACGACGCCGTTGCCTACGCGCTGTGCCTGCACGCCGAGCTCGAACATTTCGCCGGGCACCTCCAGGTGCGCGGTGACGAAGACATCGGGATAGTGCTTGCGAACCAACTCGACCACCTCATGGCCAAACATGTGGTGAACGATGCAGGTGCCCTGTTCGAAGTAGTGAAACCGCGGCAACAGCGCGCGAACCGACGCCTGGTCGTGCGCGGGGTGGAGATGCCGGATCTGCTCGTCGGACATCTCGGCGAGGCTCTGGAACATGTGCGCGAGGTTGTCGCCCATATACGTGTCCGGGCCGAACCAAATATGCACGTCGGGAATCTGCGCTGCAGCCTGCAAGACCGTCTGGACGACGTTCGAGGAGGTGCAGGTGATCGTAGGCACGATCGCATGCGCCTTGGCTTTGGTGACCAGGCTGGTGTTGATGTAAATGACGTGCAGCGAGCGCGGCGTTTCGGCCGCCTCCATCAGGTAGGCGCCATAGGCAGGCGCCTCTGCGGACTCGGCCAACGAGCAGCCGATTGGGTCCGTTGCCACGCGATAGACCGGGATGTGCTCGTACCCTGACGCATCGAGCATGGCGCGCACGTTTTCGCTCATGAAGTCGACGCCTAGGACTGCAATCGTGCTGACACCTCGCTCGGCCATCGCGATCGCACGGTCTGCCATCGCCAGCGAGTCCGACACGTGAATGTGCGGCCAATCGCACGCGAACAGCACGCCCTGGAGCTCCGGATCCATGTAGAAGTGAGCCACGACGCCCGCGTTTTTGTCCCGCAGCAGCGTGGTGAGCTGCATGACGAGCTCGCGGTCCGGCTTCAGGAAGGCGGCCTGTGCCTCGGCAAAGGCGCCTTGAGGGATCAGGGCGTCGGCCGTAATTCGTAGTGAGGGGAACACCGGTAAGGTCATCTGCGACCAGCTCCAAAAAGCGGAGTATACCTCCTGCCCGGCGCCACGCATGTCAAGCGAACCCACACAGACTTCGGTCTACGTCCACTTCCCGTGGTGCGAGCGCAAGTGCCCCTACTGCGATTTCGCTACCGAGCCGATCCGAACCAGGGAGCTCCCGCACGGCGAGTATGCTGATGCGGTGCTGCGCGAGTTGGATGCCCGCGCGACGGATCTGCAGGGGCGCGAGCTGAAGTCGATCTTCTTTGGCGGCGGAACGCCGTCGCTGTGGGAACCCGAGGCGCTGAGTCGAACGTTGCAGGGGATCACTGGAGCGTTTGACCACGTGCACAATCAGCTCGAGGTCACCGTCGAGTGCAATCCGAGCTCGCTGACCCGACAGAGCGCCGCCCTCCTTCGCAAAGCGGGTGTGGGCCGGCTATCGATTGGTGTGCAATCGCTCCGCGATCGATACCTGCGTTTTCTCGGACGCCTACACGACTCGAAAGAGGCAACGGCCGCGCTGCAAGAGGCAACGGAGGAGATGCCTCGAGTGAGCGCAGACCTCATGTTTGGCATGCCAGGCCAAACGCTGCAGGAGCTCGGCGAGGACATCGCACGCGTCGCCAAAACCGGTGTTCGACACGTCTCCGCCTACGCCCTGACGATCGAAGACAAAACGATGTTTGGCTCACTCCACCGCGCGGGCAAGCTTCGCGTCGCCCCACAAGAGCAATACGCGGAGCTTTTCGAACACGCCGAGCGGTGCTTCACTGATCTCGGGTGGGACCACTACGAGGTGTCGAACTACGCGGCCATTGGAGAAGAGTCTCGCCACAACCTCCACTACTGGCGCGGCGGCGCTTATGTCGGGCTAGGCGCCGCGGCGGTCGGCTGCCTCGATCACGGGCCGGGGCGGGCACGACGATGGCGAAACGAACCGAACCCGCAGCGGTATCTCCAGCAGCAAACGGTGGAAGCGGAGGTCGAGAAGCTGGGCCCCGAGGAGATCGTTCGAGAGGCGCTGATGCTCGGGCTTCGCACCATCGACGGGATGAACCTCGTCGAGACCGCGAAGAGAGCAGGACGCGACCCCCGAGCAGGTCGGGAGCGGGAGATCGAACGCTCAATGGAGCGGGGCGATCTCGTGCAAGCTGAAGACTGGCTACGGGTACCCCAAGACCGTTGGCTGAAACTTGACGGCATTGTGCGAGACTTGTTCTAGAGTGCGGACCGGTGAAGCTCGATTTTGAACAAGTCTCGGTCGCTGGCCTGGCAAAGTCCTACGGACCGACGCTCGCGCTGGCCGGCGTCGACCTGAGCTTCGACGCCGGGACGGTCACCGTCATCCAGGGCGCAAACGGGTCCGGGAAATCGACCCTCCTCTGGCTCCTGGCGATGCTCGCCCACCCGACGCGAGGAGAGATTCGGTACGGGAAGTACGGCGTCGGGCACGCGGACGGTCTCCGAGGTCGAATCGGCTTCGTCGCACATCAGCTCCAGCTCTACCCGGGGCTCAGCGGTCATGAAAACCTCGTGCTCGCCGCAAAGCTACAGAACATCCCCTACGCGGAGAAGCGCGCCACCGACCTTTGCGACGCGCTCGGGCTCGGAGAGTATTGGAACCGGCCGATCCGTACCTATTCCCGCGGCCAGGCTCAGCGCGTCTCGATCGCCCGGGCCCTGCTCCACGAACCGCGCTTGCTCCTGATGGACGAGCCCGCAACCGGACTCGACGTCAAGTCTACCGCGGCATTCATTGAGCTCATCGAGCAAGAAAAACAAGAGGGCGCGATGGTGATCATCGTGACCCACGAAGCGAAGTTTGCGAGCGCGGTGGCCGACCGGGTGCTTCACATGGACCGCGGCCGAATCGTGGAGCGAGACGCGTGAGCACGCTGCGCGCAGCTTGGTTGGTCGCCCTCAAAGACCTGCAGCTCGAGCTGCGGACGAAAGAGATCCTGACCTCGACCGGCCTCTTTGCCATCCTGGTCGTGACCCTTGGCTCGCTGGCGTTTTACACCGACCCGGTCAGCTCGCCGAACGTCGCCCCCGGAGTGCTTTGGATTTCGATCCTGTTTTGCGGGATCTTGTTGATCGGCCGAAGCTGGGCGCTGGAGCGTGAAAACGACGCGGTCTTTGGACTGTTGCTCGCGCCGATTCCAAGGGCTTCGATCTACGTCGGCAAAACGCTCAGTGC
>CP070713.1:787503-790841 GCA_020351445.1 Myxococcales bacterium | reverse complement strand
GGTCGATGCGGCGCTCGAGCGCGTCATAAGCGTAGCGCCGCAGCCGACGCCATCGGGGCTTGGCCGTTTCGTCGGCCGCCTCCAACAGGAGATTCGATCGGGAGACCTCCGGCGCGTGGCGCGACTGCTGGCGGGCTCGTCGCAGCTCGCCGAAGCAATGCGAGCGGAAGCCCCGACGCCGCAGTCCGAGCAGCGTCTTGGCGCATGGCTCGGGGCGCCGCCCGGATCGACGCCCAAAGTCGAGCTGCTCTACGACCGCACGATGATCGAAGTCGGCCGCGAGTGGTTGTCGGGCACCGAACGCGCAAGCGTCGAGCGGCGGTACCTGATCGACATCGGATCGGGCACCATCTACCGTGAGGACCGTCCGCGACACGCCACCGCTTCACTCGGCCCATGTCCAAGGCAGCTGGGCCTCGGCTTGGCCGAGGTCGAGGCGGGACCCGCACCGCAGCGGATCCGTGTGCTCCAATACGAGGTCGAACCGGGCGTGCCTGCCAAGAGTTGGGAACGCCTACAGCAAGTCGCGAGGCGGAGCTTTGCCGAGGTCGCCGAGGGGTACCGGCGGTCGGTGGAGGCTTATCCGTCCTTGTCCGAGCCCTTCACCCTGATCGCGCCCTATCGCTTCGAGTGCAACGATGGCTTCAGGGCCTTCGACCCGGACGGCCATCAACTGGTCCTCAATCGTTCGGAGCGGCGCGGCGCCGCGCTTGCCTTTTACGACCTGCTCGCGGAAGGCGTGGAGCCGTCCTGGCTCGCCGGCCGTCTAACGGACACGGGCGCTACAGTCTGTTTAACCCCCTTTGCGCTAGGGACTCGCGACCGAACCTACAAGCGACTTTAGTTTTTCCTACAGGACGGCGGTTCGGCTGCTAACGTGCGGCGAGCGATCACGTATGCGCTGCCAGTAGCGCGCCGTAGCCGACCGATGTCATCGAGCCAGCAGACCCACACGACCCCGAGACGCTCTCTCCACGCTCGGCGCCTGCCCCTCGCGGAAGCCGGCCGGCAGCGGATGCAGCTCGACCAGCTGGACATGAGCCGAGACTTTGACGAGGCGATGACGAACGAGGGCCTGTGGCCACTGCAAGCGACCACGATCGACGTCCTGCAGATCAACGTGGGCAAGCTCTGCAACCAGACGTGCCGCCACTGTCACGTCGACGCGGGCCCGGATCGCACCGAGGTCATGTCGCGACAGACCGCCGAGGAGTGCATCGAGGCGCTGCGGCGCCACGCGATCCCGAGCGTCGACATCACCGGCGGTGCCCCGGAGCTCAATCCCAACTTCCGTTGGCTGGTCGAGCAGTGCGCGTCGCTCGGTCGGCACGTGATCAACCGCTGTAACCTCACGATCCTGGAAACCGGGGCACACAAGGACTTGCCCGAGTTCTTCGCCGAGCGCCGGGTCGAGCTCGTGTGCTCGCTTCCACACTACCAACCGACTTGCACCGACGTGCAGCGCGGGGCGGGTGTGTTCGAAAAGAGCATCCGCGCGCTTCGTCGGCTCAACGCGCTCGGTTATGGCGACGGCCGATCGGGGCTTCGCCTCGTGTTGGTGACCAACCCGGTGGGCGCCGTGCTGCCGGCGGCACAGGCGAGCCTCGAGGCGGAATGGAAACGCGAGCTCGCGCGCCTGTACGATATCTCGTTCGACGCCCTCTACACGATCACGAACATGCCGATCAGCCGCTACCTCGAGTGGCTGCTCGAATCGGGCAATCTCGAAGGCTACATGCGGCGGCTCGTCGAATCGTTCAATCCGCAGACGGCTGACGGGCTGATGTGCCGCAACACGGTCTCAGTCGGCTGGGACGGGCGCCTCTACGATTGCGACTTCAACCAGATGCTCGACATCCCGGTGTCCGAAGAAGCACCCCGCCACATCCGCGACTTCGATCGCGCTGCCCTCGAGGCCCGCGCGATTCAAACCAGCCGGCATTGCTTTGGTTGCACCGCCGGCGCTGGCTCGAGCTGCACCGGGGCGACCGATGGGTCAGAATCGCAACCATGCTCGATGCTCTGAGGCCCACGCCAGCCGTCAACTCCGATCATCGGTCGGTCGTCGCCTTTGCGGAAGCGAACACCAAAGGGGCGGGAAACGACGTCGAGCGGGCCGTCCGGCTCTACTACGCCGTCCGGGACGGCATTCGCTACGATCCCTACTCGCTGGTCCTGACAGTCCCAGGCCTGAGTGCGAGCGCGACGCTCGAAGCGGGGCGCGGGTGGTGCGTGCCCAAGGCGATCCTGCTGGCGGCCTGCTGCCGCGCCCAGGGGATCCCCGCGCGGCTCGGGTACGCCGACGTGCGTAACCACCTGTCCACCGAGCGCCTGCGCCAGTCGATGGGAACCGACGTGTTCTACTGGCACGGCTACACCGCCATTCAGCTCGGCGGCCAGTGGGTGAAGGCCACCCCCGCGTTCAACATCGAGCTCTGCGAGAAGTTTCGGATCAAGCCCTTGGAGTTCGATGGAACCGAAGATTCGATCTACCACCCCTTTGATCTCGATGGCCGCCAGCATATGGAGTATCTCCGGTTTCGCGGCGAGTACGACGACGTACCGCTCGACGAGATCATGGCAACCTTCGTGAAATACTACTCGGGCAATATGGTCGAGGCCCCGAGCGGCGACTTCGACCGCGACGTCGAAGAAGAAACCCGCGACAAAGCGTCGTGAGCAGCCACGGATGGGTCCCGAGCGTTCAGCCGTCTCCGAGGTCTACGTGCACCGGCATGTGGTCCTCTCCGAGATGCACGACCGCGTCCGCCCGTCCCGGCATCTCCTCCCACATGAACCGCGTCAGACGCTCGAAGTGCATGACAAACCGACGCACCGCGGTCGGAGTCATGACTTCGGAGCCGCCGCCGGCAGCGCGCAGGCGAGCTTCCTGCTCTTCGCGCCATGCGTAGACATGATCGAAATCGGGGGGACGCAACATGACCAATAGATCCAGCTCGGCAAACAACGCTTGATAATGTCCACCGAGCTCGCGGTTTACATACCAACGCCAATCGCCGCTGGGGTCCTCCATCCGCTCGAGACCATTGATCGGCACTTTGAGCTCGTCCCCGCGCTGCGGCCGTGCGCCCATACACCAGCCCTCGAAAATCACCACGTCACACCGGCCCTCCCACTTCGGCCACTCGGCCGCTGGACAGCGTTCGTCCTTCGCCTTGTCGAATCGGGGGAGCGCGATCGGCTTGCCCTCTCGCAAACAACGAAGCACACGTATCCCGAGCTCGACGTCGTGCGTCCCGGGGACTCCGCGCGTGGCGAGCAACGGGTGGATCGTCTGTGCCCGGTGGAGACGCTCGGCTCCGGTCAGATAGATGTCG
>CP070713.1:779421-787403 GCA_020351445.1 Myxococcales bacterium | reverse complement strand
GGGGGGGCGTGCTACTCGACGCAACCCGGTCGGGCAAAGGCCTCGCCGGGCATCGATGCCATGCCCGCAGCGCCTCCACATCGAACCCGCACCATGCGCGTGCTCAACCGCGTAGGGCCGATGTTGGCTCCACGGTGGCCGTCTCTGGACCCGGACGACATCGTTCGCGCCGCCGCCCGTGCGGCGAAGTCCGACGAATTCGGCGATGAGGGTTTCCTCGAGGCGCTTCCGGTGCTCTCCAACGCCATCGAGCACGAAGCGGATTTGACTTGGCTCGGCCGTGTGATGTTCCGTCAGTCGTTGCTCGGGTTTCTCCAGAATCGCTTCAGCGTCTACCGGCATCGCGCTGCCCATCCCGAAATTGCTGGCGTTCCGATCGAGCGGCCGCTCTTCGTCGTGGGGTTCCCACGCACGGGGACGACGATTCTGTTCAACCTGCTCGCCCAGGACCCTGCGAATCGGGCGCCCCTCAGCTGGGAGGTGCAGTTCCCAGACCCCCCACCGCAAAGCGAGACGTTCACCACGGACCCACGGATCAAAGAGGCCCGGAAGTACTTCGGTCACATGGACACGATGGCGCCGTCGCTTGCTTCCATTCATGAAGTCGGCGCCGAGCTCCCGCAGGAGTGTCTGCCGATCCTCGCGCAAGCCATGCTCGGCCCTCAGTTCAGCGTGACCTTCAACGTGCCGAGCTACCAGGATTGGGTAGACGCGCAAAGTCACGCTGCCGCGTACACCTATCACCGGCACTACCTCGAGCACCTGCAAAGCAAGCACATGAAAGACCGCTGGGTGCTCAAGACCTCCGTGCACTTGCGCACGCTCGACGCGCTGCTCGCCGAGTATCCCGACGCGCGGTTCATCATCACCCACCGCGACCCCGCCAAAACGATGCCTTCGCTTGCGAGTCTCTATTACGTCATTCGCGGATTGGCGAGCGACTCGGTCGACCCGCATGCGGTCGGCCAACACGTGATGCAGTGGTGGGCGGATGCGACCGACCTGGCGACGGCCGCGCGGGACAAGCACAGCGACAAGGCCGATCAGTTCATCGACATCCAGTTCGAGGAGGTCGTCGCCGATCCCGTCGCCGCTCTTGGCCGGGCATACGAGCACTTCGATATTCCATGGTCCGCCGACATCGAGGGCCGGATGCGCGGATTCTTGGCGGACAATCCGCGCGGTAAGCATGGCGCTCATCGCTACGAGCTCGAAGACTTCGGCATGACCCTCGGCCAGATTCGCGAGCGCTTCGAGGGTTACTGCAGCACCTATGCCGTCCCGCTGGTCCTCTAGCTAGACATGGTCGCGATCGGGATGGAGACTACGCCAGCGACTGGAAGTCGCGCATCTTCTTCACCAGCTGTGCGCGTGTCCGGGCGCCAAGCTTTCGCATGGCATTGCGCAGGTGCAGCGATACGCGGGAGGTCGAGAGGCCGAGATGGTAACCGATCATCTTGTTGGTGTGGCCGAAGACCGCATACGCCACGACCTGGCTTTCGCGCTCGATGAGCCCCCGAGGGTCGCTGACGTGGGGCGAGTTTGGAATCGCCAGAACGAAGCGTCGCCCATCGGAATCGAACCAGTCGACCATCGACCAGCGCCCCCGCACCAACGCTTTCCAAATCTCGAGTGCCTTGTCGGGATCGGTATTTCGCAACTTGCCACGCGCATGATCCACCGCCACCGCTGCCTCGCGGAGCTTCGTCGTGGCCGTCCCCTCTTTTGCCCGTCCGACGGCATCACTGATACGGAAGCTTCGCGCATCGAAGATCGCCTCGGCGTCATGTGGAAGGTCGGTGCACCTTTCCTCACCCTTGTGCGCGCCTGCGAGGCCTCGCCGCAAGCGGTGCCCAGTTTCCACGTGCGCGGCGAGCATCTGCCACCGCTTCGCCTCGTGGTCGGTCAACGTGGTCACCTCCACGAGCGGTGCGACGACCGCCACGCCCGCGCCCCTGGCATCCACTGCGGTCAGGAAAAGCACGTCCTTGCAGTAGTCGACGTGCGAGATGTAGTGCGCGAGATCCTGAGGTCTGTCTTGGCTATACTCGGAGCCCGTGGTCGCGGATCCTGGGCGCAGCTGTTCGCGCAGCACCTCGGGGTCCGTCGTGGATAACGCACGAAGGTGTCGTTCCGCAAAGTCCTCTGGGCCGGAGGCGACATGAACGTTCATGAGTTGAACCGGGCCTCCGTTCGGAGGACGGCCGTACTCATAGCCGGCGACGCCAAGCCCCTGCTCGAGCACCGGCAGGCCGCGCTTCAGCAGCGTCGGAAGCCACTCCTCGTCGGTGACCTCGAGGTCGTAGGCCGCCTCGGTGAAATCGATGATCGCTGAGCCTACGCGGTCCACGTATCCCTCGTTTCTCCGGCGCCTCGCGCACACCGCCGCCATACGATGCGCACCCACACCAACACACAGGCTGTGGACAGGATCCACGAATCGAGGCCGAGGTCCATACGTAATTGTTTACCGGACCTAAAGCCGCGAGGACGGAAAATTCAAGTAGTTATCAGAGTGCTCCTTCCTTGGGATGTCGGCTTGGACGGGAGGCCCTCGGGCGGATTGGCTTTAGGCTTGGCACCATGAAAAGCCCTCCGCTTCGTATCTGCATCATCGGCGCCGGCATCTCCGGCATCGCCACCGCAAAGTGCTTGAAGGAGAAAGAGCTCTCCTACGACTGCTTCGAAGCTTCATCCACCCTGGGTGGAAACTGGGTGTTCAAGAACCCAAACGGGATGTCGTCTGCCTACCGCTCGCTTCACATCGACACCTCGAAGAAGAAGCTCGAGTTCCCCGATTTCCCGATGCCGGCGGAGTACCCGACCTTTTGCCATCACACGCACATTCGCCAGTACTTCGAGGATCTCGTCGATCACTTTGGAATTCGAGACGCCATTCGCTTCGAAACCCCTGTTCGCAAAGCCGAGAGGACCGAGGACGGGACATGGCGCATCACGCTCGACGACGAGGTTCGGCAGTATGACCACCTGATCGTTGGCACCGGTCATCATTGGGATCCGAAGTGGCCGGACTTTGCGGGGCGCTTCGATGGGCCGGTGATTCACTCTCACGACTACATCGACCCGTTTGATCCGATCAACTTGAAGGGCAAGCGCGTGTTAGTCGTTGGAATCGGTAACAGCGCCGTCGACATCGCATCGGAGCTGAGTAACCGTGGGCTCGCCGAGCGGCTGGTCTTATCGACGCGCCGCGGCGCGCACGTGGTTCCGAAGTACCTGCTTGGGAGACCGATCGATCAGATGGTCGAGACGAATCCCTATTTGCCTTTGACGCTCCAGCGCAAGGCGGCCGCGCTCCTCATTCGCCTCCTCGTTGGCCGTGTCGAGAACTATGGGATGCCGACGCCGGATCACGAGCTCCTCACCGCGCACCCCACCGTATCCAGCGATCTGTTGCAGCGGGTGGGTAACGGTGACATCACAGTGAAACCCAACGTCGCGGAGCTACGGGGCGATCGCGTCGAGTTCATCGACGGAAGCGTCGAACCCATCGACGCGATCATCTACGCCACGGGATACAACATCACGTTCCCGTTCTTCGATCCGGACTTCATCTCAGCGCCCGACAACGTTTTTCCGCTGTTCAAGCGTATCTTCGTGCCCGGGATCGACAACCTGATGTTCATCGGTTTCGCTCAAGCGATCCCAAGCATCATCGGCTTCGTGCAAGACCAGGCCAAGTGGATCGCTGCGTATCTAGCTGGCGAATACGCGCTGCCGCCAACTGAAGAGATGGCAGCCGCGATCAAACGCGACGAGGCCCGCCAAGTAAGCCATTACGTTGCTTCGAGCCGACACACCATGCAGGTCGACCACGTGCTCTACGCCCGCGACCTGCGGAAGGAATGGAACAGAGGGCGCAAGCGAGCACGAGCCTAGGCGTGCCGTTCAACGCCCAGCCATGAGCAGGTCGCTGACACTGCCGCTGAAACTGCGGCGGGCACTGACACTGCGGCTGCCCCTGCCGCTGTCTACACGGGAGGTTCGATACCGGTGAGGTGAGCGACGAGCTTGCGTACCGCGGAGGCGACGGCGGCTCTTTCGCGGTCGGCGGCGTCCTTCTCCATTTCCTGCCGCAGGCTTTCGAGCTGTGCTTGTTGTTGAGCGCCGAATTCTTGCTTTAGCGTCGCGCGGGTCTTGTTCACATACGGATTGTTGATCCCGGAGATTTCCTGAAGGGTGCGCCAGAGGTGGAGGCGCTCCGAGCACTGCAGGGCCATCTTTGGGGAAACAACTTTTCGAACGATGCTGCCATCTTTGCCGGCGAGCGAGATGAAGGGAAGTTTCCCGACACGCTGCCGTCGCGAGAATGTCAGGTAGTCGGTCAACGAGACCAGATGATTGCCCGTTGCGGGCGGGTCGCTGAGATCCGCAACGAACTCAGACTCGGAGGCGGCGAAATGAGCAAAGGTGAAGGCCTCTTCGACTTCGATCGGTTGCCCCTGCGGATCCCGGCCGGAGAGCGTTTCGGTCGTCCAAAGCGTGTCCGGTGACGGGTTTGAGGAGAGATCAAGACACATGACGAACCGGTCGGCACGATCCGGATCGTAAACGCACATCGGAAAGGCCCGGGCGCGAACGGCGCGTTCGGCGCGACTTTGAAAGGCAGCCTGCGCCTCGTGATCCCGCTTGCAGAGGATCGAAATCACGCCGGGTCGCGGGGCGGTCAGGGCCTGGAACAGTTGTTCTTGAAAATCAGGCGCGGCTGCATATGTCTGGAGGAAGTAGACACCACGCATTGCCAGGGGCAGCGTTTCAATAGTCATCGTGGACGGCACGCCGGTGTCGGAGGCCGCGGAGTGCACCTCGCGCAAGCTCGAGCGGAGAGCCACGACCTTGATCGGCATGCCGGTTTCGAGCAGCGCCATCATCTTACGCAAGTGCGCGCCATCGTCGCCGTCCAGACGTGCCATGACGAGAAAGGGCGGACACAATCGGAGCTCACCGGGGCTGAGCTGCCGCCAGTTGAAGTTGGCAAAGACCGCATCGTGGGTTTCGGATTCGTACTTCGAACGGATCTCCAGTTGGGCGATGCGCAGGGTGCGAAAAACTCGGGCGACCCGATCGAGGTGTTTCTCGGCGAGATCCCGTATTTCGCTCTCCTCTTTGTCGATGTCGGCCGAGGCAGAATCGAGAGCAGTGCTCGAGCAGTCCTGCTTCATTTCGGCGAGCGTCGGGATGAGCTCCTGTACACGTATGAGGCGTTCGGGCGTCATCGCCCGTGAGGGCGCGCTTTCGCCGAGCACGCGGGACAAGGAACCGACGTCGAGGTTGGTCGCGGCGAGGGGCCCGAGAGCGCGCTCGAGGTGTTCGGGATCGTGCCCATGGCGATGGTACTCGTCGACACGAAGGAGGTTTTGCAGCTCGGAGATCGCCTCGGCAAGAGCATCGCCGAGGGCGGCGCAATGGTCGTGCCAGACATCTTCGATGGGTTTGAGGACTTGCTCTTTCATGACGGACACGCGGATCAGGTGACGGTGTAACGGTCCATCGCGGCGTCGAGACGCTCGAGGAAGGTTCGGTGATCTGGCCGATCCTGGCGTTGCCATCGGATCTCTTCATAGGCAGGGACATCGGGATTTTGATAGATGAGACCCATGGGGGCGGGGTCGACGGTCACCGCGACGCGCTGAGCCTCGTTGATGTCGCGATGGTTGTGCGCTTGAGCGGGGCCGCGCTTGAGTAAGGAGGGGTGAATGGGGATGCCGTCTTCGTGCTCGAGGAACACAACCGGGAAGCTCAATCCGCCGTCACCAAAGGCTTTGGGCATGAACACCGGGCACCGCTGCAGGATACGGACAAAGGAGAGACCATGATGGTCCCAGGCTTTTTCGATGGTCTCGTCGAGGTGAGCAGGCAGCCAGGTGGCGGTTTGGGCGAGGAAGGAAACGTTGGTCATCCCCATCACTGCGCTGAGGGGGTTCATGGGGTGAAGATAGGTGCCCCGCGGGGTGGTGTTGGTTTTCCATCCGTCCGGCGTGGTGGGTGAGGCCTGCATTTTGGTGAGGGCATATACCTCGTTGTCGAGCACCAGCACGACTGCGTTGATATTGTAGCGAATTGCATGCAGCCAATGGTTGCCACCGATACTGAAACAGTCACCGTCGCCCATGATCACGATGACGGGGAACTCGGGACGCGAGAGGCGCACGCCCGTGGCGATCGGCAAAGCCCGGCCATGGATGCCGTGAAATCCGTACGTGTTGAGATAGTGAGGGAGGCGGCTCGAGCATCCGATGCCAGAAACCGAGACAACATTCTCCGGTTCGAGGTTGTTTTTGCGCAACGCGCGCTGCAGCGCCGCCAGCACTCCATGGTCGCCGCATCCCCTGCACCAGCGGGGCTTCTCGGATTCGTAGTCTTCGAGGGAGTACGCTTCGATTTCGGCGCTCTCGAGGAGGCATATCTCAGCAATCGTGGACATCGTCAATTGACTCCCTCGGTTGCGGCAAGCGTTTGTGCGGGGCTCTCCATTTCCGATTGAGCGCCGAGGATGCGTTTGACTTCGTCGAAGATCTCCACCGGCATGTACGGGCGGCCAGGGACCTTGGCAAAGCAGTCGATGTCCTGCAGGGTGGCGGCCCGCAGGATCCACGCCAGCTGGCCGTAGCGGCGGTTTTCCTTTGTGATCAAGGGGTCCTTCCAATCATCACTGTAGTTGAGCTCGACGGTGATGACCCGGCGAAAACCCGCGAAGATCTCGTCGAGTCCGGCGGGCAGGGGACTTAGGAATTGAATGTTGAGGGAGGAAACCGCTAGGCCCTCGCCACGCGCCATGTCGACGGCTTCCTCGATCGCTCCCCGCGTGCTGCCCCAACCCACGAGGAGGAGGTCCCCTTCGGGCGCTCCATACACGCTCGGCGGATGGAGGGTTTGCTGCAACGCGGCGAGCTTTCGGCTCCGCATGGCATGGCCGCGTTGGTTGCGCTCGGAGTCGTAGCACGCCTTTCCGTCGCGGTCGTGGTTGAGCGAGGTCGTCACCCCCATTCCGCCCGGCTGCCCGGGAATGAGGCGCTGCGAAAGGCCCGTCGTCGGGTCCCAATCATAAGGTAGGGCTCCCGGCGGCGCCGGGCTGAGGTCGAGTGGAGGCCGCCGCGGCGTCTGCCAAACGTCGGGGCGATCGAAGAGCTGCTGACCGGTCGCGAGGTTTGCGTCGGAAAGGACGATGACCAGCATGCGGAATTCCTCCGCGATCTTTCGCGCGACGGACAGAATATAGTAACACTCTTCGATGGTACTCGGCGCGATCACCACCTTGGGCGCGTCCCCCGGAGCGCCGTAGAGCGAATGAAGCAGATCCGATTGCTCGATTTTTGTCGGCAGCCCGGTGCTGGGTCCACCCCGCTGAACATCGACGATGACGAGCGGTGTCTCGGTCATTACCGCCAAACCCTGGAACTCCGTTTTCAAGGCCATGCCGGGCCCCGAGGTGATCGTCAGCGCCGTCTTTCCGGCGTACGAGGCCCCGAGCGCCACCCCGATTGCGGCGATCTCGTCTTCGGCCTGATGGACGAAGCCACCGAAATCTTCGAAGATCGCCGACAATTCGTGCGAAGCGGAGGTCGCCGGGGTGATCGGATACATGGAACAGAGCTCGAAGCCGGCCGAGATGGCACCGAGCGCGAGTGCGGTGTTCCCGTTCATCGCCACTTTCGGCACGTCGGCCGGGGAAGCTTGAATTTCGAAGCGTTCCTTCAGGTGTGTGATTCCATATCGATAACCGGCGGCTGCGAGCTTCACCGCCGTCTCGATCACCTCGCGGGTTTTCTCCTCGAAGATGTGGTGGATCACATCTTCGAGCACATTCGGGTCCTTGCTATAGAGGGCGCACAAAAGCCCTACCGCGAACATGTTTTTGCCCTGTTGTGCATCTTCGACGTGGCGGAGGGTTTCCCGTTCCAGCGGGAGCTCGATGATGGTCGCCCCCCGCGAGCGAAACTTGTCGAGCACCTCGCGGTAAG
>CP070713.1:771093-779321 GCA_020351445.1 Myxococcales bacterium | reverse complement strand
CCTCGGCAGGCGCCTCACCGAACAGCGCCACGAGCTCGTCTTTGTACTGCGCCCCGACGAATAGCCCCAAGGCCAGCGCGAGGGCGACGATGGCAAACCACTTTCCGTTGCTTTGATCCATCAGGCGTCTCCTGTGTTTGCGACAACTCCGAGGACGGGTATGGAAACCCAAGGGGGTAAGAATAGCAAGCGTCGAATCTGCGTCCGAACGAGCTCGCCATCGCACCCACCTCACGCGCTGAGCGCTGACATGGGAAGGCCCATTCGAAGCTCTTTGTTCAAAGCGGTGTGCAACGCTCTGGGACGGTTTCCAAGGTGCCCGTAGGTCCGTGGACCGGAAGTCCGCAGCTGAGCTGCCCAACGACTGGGGGGTCAGAGCGAGAAAGCGCCAAGTCTTTGAGGACTTTCGCCAGTTAAAAAAACTTCTTGAGAGGCTACTTTGAAAAACGCGAATGACCGGCTGTGTCGGGGGGAAAGGCCGAGACCATGGCTAGTAGTGGGGCTCGTAAGCTTCTTATCGATTGGGCGGACGGTCGTAGTGGAGGCGGTGGGAATCGAAGCAACGTCAGTACACCTGATTTCGACGATCCTCTAACGGTTTCGCGGACAGGTATCGACGAGAACACGTCCAAAGAACACGAGGAAAACGCGTTACCGGACATTCTTATGACAATGTCACAAATCCCCGACGTGAATCGGGAGCTCGCAGAGGTCAGCGCGATGTTCGCGGTGTTCAACGCGCTCCGGCAACAGCGTGGGCGCGGGTCATAGCGTTTGCCGGCCGGGAGCTACGCGAGGGCGGGATCTGGTCAGACGAGCTCGTGTGCGTGAGGTTCCTTGCGCACCGCAATGATCTCCACACCAAATAGGAGCACGCGCGCCGAGAAGTAGAGCCAAAGAAGAAGCACGATGATGGAAGATAGCGAGCCATAGACCGCTTCGAGGCTGCGCGCGTTGTCCAAGTAGAGAACGAACAGCGCTTTGCCCACCTCGAACAGCAAGGCCGCAACGAGTGCTCCGGGAACCAGCTCTCGCCACGGGCTTCGCTTGTATGGGACGATCGCGTAGAGCAACAGCACAGTCCCGAAGATGAACAGGAAGCTCGTCAGGTGGCCCCAAATAGAGTCGAAAACCGTGCTGTCCACGCCGAAGCGCGTCAGGTCGATTTGGGTGAATACATCGAGCGCCATCGACGCTCCAACCGCAAGGAAGAGCACCAGTGACACGATGATGGTCATTGCGAAGTATCGGAGCTTCGACAGGTAAAAGGGCTGTCCCTTGGGGATGCCGAGTGCGAGGTTCACGCCTCGACTGAGAGCGCCGAACATCTTGCTGGCAGACCATAGGAGTCCGACCACACTCGCTACGCCCGCCGCTCCCCGCAGGTCGATCAGGGCTTCGATGTTGGTTCTGAGGAAGTCGGCGCTTCCGGGGAACTCGCCGGCCAGCATCCGATCTAGGTGCGACTCGATCTCGTCGCGGTCGATGAAAAAGCTCGCCCCCGCGACCACTCCGACTAGAAGCGGGAAAAGCGAGAAGAAGCCGAAAAAGGCAACGCTCGCGGCCATGTCCTTGGCGTGATCCTCGTTGCTCTTCTCTGCCGCACGAACGATCACCGCGGCTCCGGGGACCCGCGCGACGACATCCCTCCAAGACTGGCGCGTGCTGCTCATTCGCCCGCGAAGAGGTCTACCGCTTCCGACCCCATCGAACCAACTGCAAAACGCACCAAGTGTAGATACCAGCTACGATGTCGTCGGCCATGATGCTCGTCCCGACTCCGAATCCCTCTTCGATTATGCCGATCGGGTAGGGTTTCCACACATCGAAGAGTCGATAGACGACGAACCCAAAGACGACCCATCCCCACGCCGCTGGCAGGCGATACATGGCGACGAGGTATCCAACGATCTCGTCCCACACGATGGCGCCCGGGTCTGCCAGCCCGAGGTCATTCGCGGTCTGCTGGCAGATGAAGATGCCCGCAACGCCCAAGATGGCAGTGATCGCCTCGTAATACGCGGGCCGGAGCTGCGCCATCGCGCGAAACAGCGCGACGCCGACCAAGGCGCCTGCGGTACCCGGCGCAACGGGTACAAGCCCGGTCCCAAAACCGTAGGCGAGGAAGTGGACCGGATATTTCCAAACGACCAAGCCGAGCTCACTCTGAGGCGCCTTCGGCGGCGGCGGCGTCTTTTTGGGGCAGGCTTTGCTGAAATGCCTTCCATCGAGATGGGTCGGCCGGCTCCGTGCTGCAGCCGACGCGTTTGGCTTCGCGCTGGATCTCGCGGATACGAGATCCCGAGTCGGGATGGTCGCTCAGGATTTCAGGGATTCCGACGTCGTCGCCTGATTCTTGGAGCTTGATGAAGAAACCGGCCGTCCCGTCGCAGGCGTAGTCACTCGTCGCGAGGTACCGAACCGAGTACGCGTCGGATTGAGCTTCCTGATCGCGGCTGTAGGAGAGGCCCATGAGCTCTTTGAGAATCCTGGCGTTGATGTAGTCGCTCGTCGAGATTGGAACGGTGAGGAGTAAGAAGCCCGTAAGGGCCTTGACGCCAAACTCCCTCTGAAGGCGAACGCTGCCGTGCCGATTCTCGGCGTGGGCGATCTCGTGTCCCAGCACGCCTGCCAGGTCATCTTCCCGGTCGAGGTACTTGATCAGGCCCGTGTACACGTAAATATAGCCGCCCGGCGTGCAGAATGCGTTCAAGACATCGTCCCGGTTGATGATCTTCATCTGATCGTACGCAAAGACATCCCGGTATTGAATCTCGGGCGAATCGATGATCCCACCGACGACGCGACGAAGGTGCTCGTAGGCCTCGGGGTATTCGCTCTCCGGTAAGATCGGATACTCCTCCGGGTCTTCGGCGAGCGATTGCGCCGACATCTTGCCAAGCTCCACATCGTTTTCGACGGTAAACACAGGCTCCTTGGCGATGAAGGCGAGGTAGATGTAGAGGGGTAGCCCGATCCCAATGGCCACGATTAGCAGCCACCGGATGGCGTAAAGGAAGCTCCCGATGATTTGAAGGAGTCTCATGAGGCAAGTAGCTCCGTCGACTCCGGGAGATGCAGCTTCAATCGCTTCGGCTCGATTTCAAATCGGTGATGGGTCGCGTGCGTGGGCTCACCGTCCAAGTTGATGTAGATGCCTTTGGGCGCCTCGACTTCGACCCACGGTACGCGCCAGTAAAGCGCGGCGTCTTTCACAGCCTGCATGCCCTTGGTCATCAGCGCCGAGATCGCCTCGCTCTGCTGGTCGTCGGGAACGTCCGGCAACACGCCGATGTCCAAGAGACCATCGTTGAGCAAAGCCTCTGGGCAAAGCACGTGACCACCGCCTGCTTGGCGTGCGTTGCCCACGGCCAACACGAGGAGCTTGCCTTCCCAGTCTAGATCCGGTCCGCGAAGCCGAACCTCGACGGGCTCGAGCTCGGAAAACCGTCCGAGGCCCGTGATGAAATAGGCGGCTCCGCCCAAGAGGCGCTTGAGTTTAGGGTTGGTGTTGACGGTGACCTCGGTTCCGAAGCCTCCGGTGGCAACGTTCATGAACGCGCGATCGCCTGAACGACCCACGTCGACGATCACCGGATCCGTTTCCACGGCGACCCGGAGCGCAGCCTCGAGTTGGAGTGGAATTCCTGCGCTTCGGGCAAAATCGTTCGCGGTGCCCAGAGGAATGATTCCAAGCGCGCTGGAGTTGCCCTCGACGTGAGTGAGACCGTTCAAGACTTCGTTTACAGTTCCGTCTCCGCCGCCGGCTATGACCGTATCGACTCCCTCTTTCGATGCTTCCGCCGCAAAGAGGCCTGAGTCGCCGGCTTCCCAAGTGACACGCACGTCGATCTCGTGCCCGTCCTCGCGAACAGCGGCGACGGCGTCCCGGAGCTCTTGATTGGCAGTCTGTTTTCCGTGGAGAATGATCCGAGACCTCCTCGCCATCACTTCCCTCCATGACGTGACTTCAGTGCATGAACGGCGAGCTCGACCACGGGCCCCAAGCTCGAAAAAGTTGAGCCGTGCCCGATGCCCCGCAAGGCAGAAACGGCCTCTTCGATCTGCTTGACGTGCTCTGAAATGCGATCGAACTCCTCCTTGATCTCGTCTGCGTCCGTCTGTAGCTCCGCAAGGGCCATCTCTCGTATCTCGTTCACCATTTCTTCCTCGAGCCCCGGTTTGCTGCGTTGGGCGAAGAACACGACGACGGCGGCGAGTACGCCGTTGGCACCGGCGAGATAGAACGCGCCTTTGACGCGGCCGTAGCTCTCCGCCAGCAGCTCGAAAATCCCGATGTTGATCATGCCGACCGCGAGGACCGCGAGGCCGAGCGCGATGGCGAGCGCCGTAAAGCGATTGCCGGTGCGCCTGGCATTGATCTTCAACAACGTCGTCTCGGCGCGCGCCCAGATTCGAAGTTTGAGCATCATTTCGTTCATTGGGGCCTCCTCACCGCAAGAACCGGCCGACGAGAATGCCAACCGAGAAGATCACCAGACCGCTCACGACCGGCGTTTCCTTGAGCTCCTCTTCGAGAAGCTCGACCAGCTCCTGCACCTGACCAAGGAAGCCTTCGTGCTCGGCGGCGGCCTCGGATTCCTCTTCGGTTTTCTCGATTGCCTGCGCCTGCGGGGTTGCCTGTGACTCCGCTTGCTTGCGAGCTTCGGCGAGGGCAAGGACCTCCGCGCGCAACGCCGAAAGCTCGGCCTTGATCTCTTCGTTTCGCATTCGGCGCTCCTTCGGAGAATGGGAACGCGAGACTAACGGGGCTTCATGCAGAGTTTCAAGGCCGCATCTGGCTAACAACGAAAATCGTTCGTGGCGAAGCGTTTCAGGCCTTGTCGCCACAGCCAACCAAGGCGAGCCAGGCGCGCTATACTGCGCACTCGTGTTTCCTCAGGGCGTCACTTTTTGCCATTGGAGCACAGATGGAGATGAACCATGAGCTCCGAGACCTGCCTGATTCTGCACCGCAAGTCCGCCAACGAGCCTGCGATCAAAGAGGCGGTGAAGTACGTTCGGAGCAAGGGCATCGACCTCAGCGTTCGAATCCCCTGGAACAAGAAGGCCAAGCCCAAGGTGGTGAGGGAGGCCATCGCGGATGGAGCGAAGCGCGTCATTGCCGGTGGTGGGGACGGCACGATCAACGCGGTCGTCAACGCGCTCGTGGGCAAGGGAAAGAAGCGTGTCAAGGTCACCATGGGTGTGCTCCCACTCGGAACGGCGAACGACTTCGCGCATGGGCTTGGCCTTCCCTGTGACGACCTCAAGAAGTGTCTCGAGATCGCCTGTACTGGAGATGCGAAGCCGATCGATGTGGGCCGCGCGAACAAGCGTTCGTTCATCAACGTGACCAGCGGCGGCTTTGGCGCGGAGATCACGGCGACTACACCAGTCGGCATGAAGAAGGCACTTGGTGGTGGCGCGTACACCCTCATGGGGCTCATCAAGGCGTTCGGCCTCGAGCCGTACAAGGGCCGGCTGCTCATTCCCGGGCAAGATCCGATCGAGGGCAGCATGCTGTTCATGGCGGTTGGCAACAACCGGTTGGCAGGCGGGGGCTTCGAAGTTGCCCCTAAGGCTCAGCTCGATGATGGCTTGCTAGACTTGGCGGTCATCAATCACGCGCCGGGCGGTGATCTGATGCGGCTAAGCACGGAGCTGGAAACGCCTGACAATCCAGACAACAAGGTTCTACGCTACTGGCAGCTTCCTGAATTCACGATCGAAGCCGAACGCGAAGTACACTTCAACCTCGATGGTGAGCCGACGACCGAACACAAGCTGCATTTCTCGGTCTTGCCAAGACATCTCGGGGTAGTCTTCTAGAGATGCCGCGGCTGCGACGCTTCGAGTAACCTGACCATGAAGACCCTGCTGAAAGCGGCTCTCCTTGGAGTCGGCGTATCCGTTCTGTTGTTGCTAGGCGCGCTCTTGCTCGCCCCGTTCCTCTTGAAGGACCGCGTTATCGAGCTCGTCGAACGGCAGATCAGCGAGCGACTCGAGGCGACGGTTGGATTCGAAGACGTCGAGCTCTCGCTGCTGTCGACCTTTCCCGCGCTCACTATCGAGGTTGTTGGTCTGAAGGTCGTGGGCGCCGGCGAATTCGAGGGTGTCACGCTTGCATCGGTCCAGTCGTTGCGTGCAGGGGTGGACCTCGGTCGGCTGGTTCGCGACGATCAGCTGCTTATCGAGTCGGCTACCGTCGACCAGCCCGAGATCTATCTGATCGTCGACGAAGACGGAGAGGCAAACTACGACATCATCAAAGCGGCTGACGAGGAAGAAGAAACCGAGGCCGAAGACGAGCCCGGAGCGCTCACGATTCGTCTTCAGCGGTACGAAATCACCGGCGGACGGATCGAGTACGACGCACCAGGCGCCGAGGTTTCGCTCGAAGGACTCGAGCACCAGGGCTCCGCGTTAGTCGACGGTGCCACTTACACGGTCGCGTCCTCGACGACGGTCGAATCGTTGACGGTTCGAATCGGGAACGTCCGATACATCAGCGAAGCCAGAGCGAGGTTTGACCTTGGTGCGGTCCTGCACGCCGATGACGAGCGCCTGGATGTCGAGCGCCTCGAGGTCGCGTTCAACGAGCTCACCGGAGAGGCTAAGGGGACGATCGAATGGCGGGACGGGAGAGTGGAGCTGGACCTCGGGCTTGCCTCGGGTAAAGGACAATCGATCCGTGCGCTGGTGTCGGCGATTCCCCGCGCGTACGCGGGCGACATCAACGGGCTTCAGGCGAGCGGAAGATACTCCATTCGCGCGAAGGTGAAGGGACGGTTGAGCCGTCGCGACGACCACGCGCCGTCGTTCTCGGCATCGCTATTCGTTCGTAACGGAACGCTCCAGCATGCCGACCGCTCACTTCCGCTCACCAACATCGACCTCGATGCCAAGGTCAAGCATCCGGGTGGCCACCTCGACAAGATGGTGATTGACGTTCCGATGTTCTCTGCTCGGGCGGGGCAGAGCCACGTCACCGGTCGTTTCGCCGTGGCGACGCCCATCTCTCGGCCTCGTATCGCACTGACTGTGGACGGCCGCTTCGATCTCGCGGAAGTAGCGAAGGCGTATCCCGTGGCCGACGCGGCAGATCTCCGAGGAACAGTGGGCGTGAAGCTCGAGCTAGCGGCCAAGGGCGAACGGGTCGAGCGGCTTACGGGATGGATGACCGCCACCGCCGTGGCGTACCGACCGCGAGACGCCCCGCATCTAGAGATCAGCGCCACTTCGGTTACGTTTACCCCCAAAGCCACCAAGGTAGACGCACTCTATGGAGCATACGGAAAGAGCGATCTCGCCATCCAAGGGTCCCTCTCACCGGTGAACGCCCTCCTTCTCGATGGCGAACCGTTCGTCGGAGACCTGCGGCTCGAGTCTCGATCGATCTACCTCGACGAGATCCTCGAGGGAGACTCGGTAGAGATCCCCGAGATCCTCGACATCACCATCGCCGCGAAGGCGAAGAAGCTCATGCGCAAGAAGCTGGTGCTTCCCGACATGAGAGGCGTGGTGCTCATCAAGGACGGCGACTGGTCCTTGACCAACGTCCGATCGGATGCAGGACGCAAGCACGCGGAGGCCCTGCTTTCTTCGCTCAAAGGCGACGCGATTCTCGCGCCGCCGGGGAGTCGACATCTTCTCATTCCGCCGCCGAAAGTGAGATGAGCGTTGCTAAGCGGCGCTTTCGTTGGTCACGTCCCACCAAACGTCGGTCTGAGAGAACGCCCAGACGTCGATCACCGAGCTCAAGTCCGGAGCGCCAGGGGCGGGCTTCCAATCATCGCCGGCACCACCGCCACACGCTGTGACGAGAACTAGGCTGATCCAAAGGATGCGCATCCTGGCCTATTCGGTGATGTCGTCGCAGGGTGAGCCGAGTTGATCGAAGCAGAGGTTTCTCGCCGTCCGCGTCGGGACCCCGGCGCAGGCGTTGTACACTTCCTCGCAGCTGTCGAACACCGGCCCCTCTGGGCAAGTCCCGCACACCTCTTCGACGCCCGGTTCCCCACCACAGGCGGCCACCAGAACGAGCAGCCCAACCACTAAGATTCGAATCAAGATCAACATAATCCCCCCCTCCCCACAGGCTCATGGATCGAACAGACGTCGTCAAAGTCGGCTGAATTTCGCAGGATTAATGGGCGGCAGGGGGTTCGCGATTGCCGAGGAACCTCACCGGGGTGCGCCGGCGCGTCAGCGGCTATTCGGGCTGA
>CP070713.1:767826-770993 GCA_020351445.1 Myxococcales bacterium | reverse complement strand
TGTGCTTCCCCACCGCAAGCCGGATGCCGAAGCCGCCCTGGTCGATGCACAGGCGGTCGCCGAGATGACCGCCGCCTTCGTCAGCCAGATGAGGGCGACGCTAGAGCATGCACCCGCCGACCGATCGCTCGGCGAAGGGAAATTTCAGCTTCGGATTACGGGTGCCGACGAGAAGAGTTGGATGATCGATCTGCAAGACCGAAGCGTCACCGAGGGCAATGGCCGCCCCGCCGACGCCACGTTGACGATCCGCGATGCACATCTCGCCCAAATTCTCCGCGGCAAGCTCGACCCTCAGATCGCGTTCGTCCAGGGCAAGCTTCGTGTCGACGGCGACATCAACAAGGCGATCGAGTTCGGTTCGCTCTTGCCGAAAGTCATCGCCTAAACGGGCGTTCCGCATTACGGCGCGAAGCCCCGTGGCGACGGAGTCGCTTTACGGGGAAGCGAGCTGAATCGCTGCGGCTTGTTCGCGGCTGGAAGCTTGGCGCGAAGCTCGGGAAGCTGCTCGTCGGCGAGCCATTGGTACACGCCGTAGGTCTGCAAGACGCGGCGTGTGTAGCGGCGGGTCTCGTCGTATGGGATTTCCTCGATGAACACATCGAGCGGGCGCCCGGGGTCCTCCTCGAGCCAGCGACGGACTGCACCTTCGCCGGCGTTGTAAGCCGATGGCACGAGGGCCGGGTTTTCGTCCAAGCGGCTCCAGAGCCACGCCATGTAGCGCGCGCCGATCTTGAGGTTGACCTCGGGCTTCTTGAGTGTGCGCGGCGTGGCCTTTTCGCCGACCTCGCTCGCGAAACGCTTGGCGGTGGGCATGATCAGTTGGACCAGCCCGTAGGCCTTGGCCCACGACACCGCCTCGGGGTCAAAAGAGCTTTCTTCGCGGGCGATCGCACGAACGAACGAGGCGGGGATTCCCTCCTCGTCGGCGACGTCTTCGATCAGCGGTGAGAACGCCTGGGGGTAGGTCGCCTCCCAGATCAGCTTCCCCTCACCTTTAGGCAGAAGTCCCTCGAAGTCCTCGAAGTGCGCTCGGATGACGCGGCTGAGCTTCGTCTGCGCACCCGCATGTTGCAGGAGCACCGCACCGACGACCGCCATCTCGGGATCGACCTCGTTGCCGAGCATGTGAAGGGTGCTCATTTCCGACGAGGCGTAGGTGACCTCGTTGACAGCCAAGAGCTCGATCATTCGATCGAAGGCGGGATCGTCGAACTCGTCGCGCCACGCAAACACCATCCGCGTGGGCTCATCACCCGCGCGCATCTCCGCGAGGACAGCCTTCGCGCGTTCCGGAACGATCTCGCCGAGACGCCAAAGCGCTTGTTGCGCGTAGTAACGCAAGGGCCAACGCTTGACGATGTCTTCGTAGGCCTCCACCGCGTCGATGCGCCGCCCCATCATGAAGAGCGAGCGCGCACGCCAGTAGTTTGCCCGTCCGGTGATGCCCTCTTGGCGCTCGTCGCCGCCACGCTCCACGAGCTCGTCGAAGCGCTCGTACGCGCTTTGATACTGGCCGTCGCGAAGCTGGACCCAACCCAACTTGAACAGGGCCCGCGGCCACATGTCGCCCTCGGGGTAGCGCCTTGGAATCGAAGCCAAGCGCGCAACAGCGGCCTTTGGCCTGCCGTTTTCGAGCTCGGCGAGTGCGGCCCGGTAGCTCGCGTCATCGGCAAGGCTGTGGCCGGGAGCTTCCGCTTCGAGTTTTTCAAACTGCCGGATCGACTCGTCCCACTGGCCGATTCGGCCGTAGGCGCGCGCGGCGTAATAGCGGGCCCAAGTGCGGGTATCGAGGTCGACCTTGGCACACTCATCGGCGACGTCGCGCATGACTGGTGCGCCACGCGTGCGTTCACGGTCTTGCAGGAGCGCGCGTCCCTGTTTGTAGCGGGCCTTGCACCACACCAAGCTGCCGGCCTTGAGGTGTTTGATCAGCTTTCCGAAGAGCCGCTCCGCCTCGCGATAGCGCTTGTCGTCGTAGAGCGACTCTGCCTTGTCGAGGTGTTGTTGCATGCGTGGGCGAACGTTCTCTTTGCTCGTGAGTGCGGGCGGCTTTCCGTCCAAGCCGATCGCGAGGTGCGCGCCGGATTCGCTCGAGCCGGCGGTACGCGTCTCGATCGATCGCGCTCGACCGCCTCCCGCCCAGTTGTCGGTCAGCGACGAAGCGATCTGTGCGGCGGTTACCGGATCCGTCCGCTCGAGCAGCGACGCTCGCTTTAGCTTGGCCCACCGCGCGAGCGGGTGGTTGAAGGTGCCGAGCGTATCGAGGTGGGCAAGCGCGATGTGGTTGTATCCCTCGTCGAGCGCCGCCCTGGCCGCCAACCAGTGAAGGCGGCCCTTGTCGCGTGCGCCCGCGGTCGGCAGAGCCGCTTCGGCGACCTCGCGCGCTTTGCTGGGATTGTCTTTGTCGAGCTGCTTGCGCACCTGCATCACCGTCGACTTGTCGGATACCTCGACGATGACCGGGTCGAGGACCTTCGGCGGTGGTGTCGGGGCCTCGGCCACGGTGGGCTTGGGCTCCGATGGCGGAGGCCACACTTCGCGCCGCACGTTCTTCTGCTGATGGCACGCCATCAGCAGCCCGATGCATGTAGCGAAGGGCCAAATCCGCCTCATCTATCGAACCCTAGTGAGTCCGTCTGGAGCGGGCAAGTAAGGGGCCCCGCAAAGACGCCGCTTTGCGACGTCCACGGGGCTTCGCGCCTAACACGTGCCCGTGTTACGACGCTCGCGTGAGCTACAGCCTCCAGATCGGCATTCGCTATCTGCGCTCCAAGAAGCGAGCCACCGTCTCGATGATCACTTTGATCTCGATCATCGGCGTCGCCTTGGGGGTGGCAGCCCTGCTCGCCGTCCTTTCGATCACCACTGGGTTCGAGAAAGCCTTCCGGGACAAGGTCCTCGGCGTCAACGCGCACGTCCTTGTCCTGAAGTACGGCCGCGAGTTCCGAGACTACCGCGACGTCCTGCGCACAGTGGGCGAAATGCCCGAAGTTGCCGGAATCGCCCCCTTCTCGATCAACGAAATGATGCTCACCAAAGGCGAGCGCCGAGGCGTGGTCCTCGTCAAAGGCGTCACCCCGGAGGGCCTCCACACCGTCCTCGACCTCCCCAACCAAATGGTCACTGGCACCCTAAAAGGCCTCCGCCGCCCAGGCGCCATCCCC
>CP070713.1:763765-767726 GCA_020351445.1 Myxococcales bacterium | reverse complement strand
GGGTAGTCGGTGGAGTCGCTCGTGTGCGTGCCGAGGTCGACCACCTCGTAGCCGAGCTCGGCGGCGATACCCGATAGCTCCCGCTTGAGCTCGAGCCCTGCGTGGTCCGAACCGACGATGAGGGTCTTGGCCATTGGCTAGGGAGCTCTTAGCACGAGCGCGCAGTTGGTCCCGCCAAAGCCAAACGAGTTGTTCATCAGTGCGCGAATCGGCCGCCTCTGGGCCTCGTTGGGAACCAGATTCATCCCTGCCGCGGCCGGGTCGGGGTTTTGGAGATTGATCGTGGGCGGAAGAATGCCGTCGCGCATCGCGAGGCTGCACAGGACCGGCTCGAGGCCGCCCGCGGCACCGAGCAGATGCCCGGTCATGCTCTTGGTGCTCGAAACCGCAAGCCCGTTGGTCGCATGCGCGCCGAAGAGCTTTTGGATCGCCTGCAGCTCCCCAACATCACCCATCGGCGTCGACGTGCCGTGCGCGTTGATGTAATCGATGTCTTCGGCGCTCAGCTTTGCGTCGGCGAGCGCGAGCTTCATCGCACGCCGCGCTCCTTCGGCTTCCGGCGCGGGCTGCACCATGTGATAGGCGTCTGACGTGGCCCCGTAGCCAACGACTTCGGCGAGGATGTCGGCGCCACGTGCGATCGCGTCCTCACGCTCCTCGAGGAGCAACACGCCCGCTCCTTCAGCGATCACGAAGCCGTCGCGGTCCGCGTCGAAGGGCCGGCTCGCAAGCTCGGGCTCGTCGTTCCGCCGAGACAGCGCCCGCATCGATGCAAACGCCGCCACGCCAACCGGGGTCACCGCGCCCTCAGCGCCACCGGCAAGGGCGGCGTCGATCTCTCCACGTTGAATCCAGCGAAAGGCATCCCCGATGGCATGCGCCCCAGACGCACATGCGCTCGTGTGCGTGTAGCTCGGCCCCTTGAAGCCCCAATCCAAGGTGACTTGCCCGGGCGCCAGGTTGGAGATGACCGACGGGATGAAATACGGCGACACCCGGCGGGGCCCCTTGTTGTAGAGGATGTTGCAGGTCTGTTCGAATACTTCGAGCCCACAGAAGCCGACGCCGATGAAGGTACCGACCCGCTCCTTCTGCTCGTCGGTCGGATCGAAGCCTGAGCTCTTGATCGCCTGCGCGCTTGCTGCAATCGCGAGCTGACTGAAGCGCGCCGTCTCTCGCAAACGTCTCTTCTGCATGTACTGGAGCGGATCGAAATCCGTGCACTCGCCCGCGATCTGCGAGGCGAAGTCCGCCGGATCGAACGCCTCGATTCGCGCGACACCGCTATGCCCCTCGGAAACGTTCTTCCAAGTGCTCGCGACGTCCGCGCCGCATGGGCTCACGGCGCCCACGCCTGTGATGACTACTCGCCGCATCAACTACCCGATGAGGGATGCGCAGTGGCGCTACTAGCCCTTTTGCGCCTTGATGTACTCGATCGCGTCGCGAACGGTCTTGATTTTCTCGGTGTCCTCGTCCGGAATCTCGATCTCGAACTGTTCCTCGAGCGCCAAGACGACCTCAACGATCGCAAGCGAGTCCGCTTTGAGATCCTCGATGAAGTCTTGCTCTTCCTGAATATCGGCCCCCTCGACGTCGAGCTTGTCCGACACGATTTCTTTGACCTT
The DNA here is from genome assembly GCA_020351445.1 of Myxococcales bacterium. Taxonomy (GTDB): domain Bacteria; phylum Myxococcota_A; class Polyangia; order Polyangiales; family Houyiibacteriaceae; genus SG8-38. Next base: position 766,098 of record CP070713.1, on the reverse strand, counting down.
CTCAGCGATGTCCATCTGCTTCCTCCGTCACGCGCGTCCTAGACGTGCATGCCTCCATTGACCCGGACCACTTGCCCGGTGATATAGCTCGCTTCTTCGCTCGCCAGAAATACTACTGCAGCCGCGACTTCCTCGGGGCGCCCAATTCGCCCTAGCGGTGTCTGATCGACGATGCCCTGCTTCGCCGCATCCGGCAGTTCTGCAGTCATGTCGGTTTCGATGAATCCTGGAGCGACCGCATTCACGGTGATGCCCCGAGTCGCGTACTCGCGGGCCAGCGTGCGCGTGAGTCCCAAAAGCGCAGCCTTCGAGGCCGAATAGACCACCTGGCCGGGGTTCCCGGACTCCGCCACCACGCTCGAAAGATTGATGATGCGCCCCCAGCGCTTCTTCATCATCGGGCGGATGCAAGCTTTGGCGCAGTACACCGCTCCGTTCACGTTGGTGGCCCAGGTCGTCTCGAGGTCCTTCGCCGACACTCTCAACAACAGCTGGTCGATCGAGATTCCCGCATTGTTCACGAGGATGTCGATGCCGCCATGGCGCCCGACCGCCTCCTTGATGGCGCGTTCTACTGACTCTGGGTCAGCCACGTCGAAGCCGAGGAGCTCGCCTTGCCCGCCTGCCTCCTCGACGAGGCGCACCGTTTCCGCCGCGGCCTCCTCGTTCGAGCGATAGTTCACGAGGACGTACGCACCGGCTCGGGCCAGCGAAATGCTGGTCGCGCGCCCGATGCCTCGTGAGCCCCCAGTTACGACGGCGATTTTCCCCGTCAGGTCGAACACGACCTACTCGAGCTCTTCAGCGGTGCCCTTGGTGACCTGCCGGCCCTTGTAATACCCGCATGCCGGGCACGCTCGGTGCGGCAGCATCACATCGCCACAGTTCGGGCATGGGACCACGTTCGGGGCGGTGACTTTGTCGTGCTGGGCCCGGCGCTGGTCGCGCTTCATCGGGCTGGTTCTGCGTTTCGGTACTGCCACGGGATCACTCCTCGTTCTTCGTAAGTTCTTCTTTGAGTTTGAGTAGCGGGGCGAGTCGCGCATCGGGCGCGGAATCCCCAAAGACCTCCTCGGGAGGCCGAAGATGCTCTGGAACGGCGATTCCCTCGCAGCCCTCGGAGCAAAGCGGTTTCATCGGCGCCTCGAGCAACAGGAGCTCCCGCACCATCGGGTCCAACACGACTTCGCTGCCGCTGTAGTAGTCCCGGTTGACCTCGTCCAACTGGACGTCGATCTCGTCGCTGCCCTCGGGACGCGTGTGCTCTGGGCTGAACAACGCGGTCAGGGCGAGGTCCACATCGAGCGAAACGTCGGCCAAGCAGCGGGCGCACGTCGCTCCGACCTGTGCCTCGATGTGCCCCTGCACCAGGACATCCATGCCATTGCGCTGCGCATGCACCGTCAGCCGACCGTCCTCGGCTCCGGCCGTCAGCTCGGTATCGGCAAGCGCGGACGCCAGCCAATCCGTGCCGATGGCAAAGTTCCAATCCCTCCCGGACTCGTCGAGGTCCCGGATCTGTAGGACGAAGGTAGACATTGAATTCAGCTCGACAGGCGACGCCCAAGCGGCCCTCCGGGCCACCAGAACGCGCTACTATTCGTCGTGGTCCAGGGGCTGTCAAGGAGGGTGCTACCCGCCCCGTCTGCTTGGTTAACTGTTTGTAATGTCGGGGATTTCGCACTCGGTCGCGGGCTCGGTCACGGCCGCGGTGACGGACCCGGTCACGGCCGCGCTCCCGGCCACGGCCACGGGTCCCCTGCACCCCTGCAGCGGCCCCCTGCCCTGGCGGTGCTAGCAAACCCGCCCCACACTCGAATTCACTCTAGAAAACCCCGTGGACGATGCGCAGCGTCGTCTTTACGGGGTGCAGGACCATGATAGGTTTGCGCGCCATGGCCGACGATTTTCGACGTTTTTCAGGAACCTCCACCTATCTCACCAGCGAGGCCCTCGAGTCCGCAGTCAACTGCGCAGTCGTCCTCGAACGGCCCCTCCTGGTCCGGGGCGAGCCCGGAACCGGCAAGACTCTGCTCGCCGACGCTGTGTCCGAGGCCCTCGGGATGCCTCTACTCCGCTGGAACATCCGGAGCACGACGCGCGCGCAGGACGGTCTCTACGTATACGACACCGTCCAGCGTCTGTACGACTCCCGATTCGGAGACAAAGACGTCAACGATATCAGCCAGTACATCAAGCTCGGCCCGATGGGCGAGGCCTTCGACGCCAAGGAGCGGGTGGTCCTGCTGATCGACGAGATCGACAAGGCCGACGTCGAGTTCCCGAACGACCTGTTGAACGAGCTCGACCGGATGCAGTTTCACGTCGACGAG
>CP070713.1:760380-763665 GCA_020351445.1 Myxococcales bacterium | reverse complement strand
GGTCGAGGCCCTGCACGAGAAGGTCATCGTTCCCATTCCGGTCCGACTGGAACACGACCGCGCGACTATCCGGCGTCCAGCACGACGGCGAGTCGTTGCGGTCGTCTAGCGTCAATCGCCGGGCATTGTCGAGACTCCGGCCTCCGTCGCCCAGCTCGCCGATGTAGACGTCGGTCTGACCGCGGTCGTTCAGGAACGCGAGGTGTGATCCGTCGGCCGTGACCGAGAGATCGAGGATGCTGAAGTCGACCAGGTCTGTGAGCCGCCTCGGCTCGCCCATCGGCTTTCCGCTGCGGGGATCGATGGCGATCTCCCACAGATTCTGGTCGCGGTTCCGGGGTGCCGGCTCGTCCATCACGTAGACGAGGCGATCGTCCAGCATCAGAAAGTCCGCCCCGAAGGCGAGGCCAACGACGGAGCGCTTCGTAAACCGGATGTTCTCTTTGCGTACCAGTACGGTGGAGGTTTCCTCGTCCAGGCCGCGGCTCTCGATCGTCGCCTGCATGCCGGTTTTGGACGGGCCCACCCGTCGGTAGACCACGCGCTTTCCGTCGGACGACCAATCCGGAGATCCGAGGAACTCCCATTCCTTCGCGCCGATGAACTCTCGCGGATTCTCACCGTCGGCGTCGGCCAGCCAGATGCCTCCCTTCATGCCCATGTACGCCACGAGCGAGTCATCCGGCGAAAGGTTGGCCCGGTACGCGCCGTCTCGCAGCTTTCGCGGTGCGCCGCCCAGGATCGAGACGAGCCAGATCGAGGTCGTCCCGCGCTCACGATCCCCCGGCCCAACCGTTCCGCTGATCAATAGGCGGGTTCCGTCCCGGAACCACGACATCGAGCCTCACCTAAAGCAGAAGCCTTCTTCCAATTCGAACCGGTGGTCCTCGCCGCTCGACAGCAGCCGGAAGTAGATCCCCTCGTAATCCGCATAGGCCAGGTACTTCCCGTCGGGCGAGATCGCGGTCGCCGTGATCGGGTTGCCGGGCGGGTTTGCGGTCAGCTGAACCGGACGCAGATCCCGCTGTGCGCCGGGCGATTGGCCGAGGCGCGGAAGTACGAACCACGCAGCAACCGCAATCGCGACGAGGACCAGAGCGCCGGCGACCCAGCCGAGCGCGGACCGCCGGGGCTTCCCGGTCTGGACCTGGACGCCGGAGGTCGTCTCGATTCGCTGCGCGGCCTGCGAGTCCGTCTCGCGCCGCAGGCGCCGCAGGTCGACGACGAGGTCCCGCGTGTCCTGGTAGCGGTCCCGCGGCTCTTTTTCCAGGCACTTGTCGAGGATGCGCTGCAGCTCGGCGGGCGTGTCCGGCTTGCTGGCGACCACCGGCTCGGGACGCGCGCGCAGGATCGCCGACAACGTGTCCATCGCGCTGTCCCCGGCGAACGGTAGTTTTCCGGTCACGATCTCGTAGAGCGTGATTCCGAACGAGAACAGGTCCGAACGCGCGTCGATGGCCCCCCCGCGTGCCTGTTCCGGCGACATGTAACTCACGGTGCCGTAGACCTTGCCGGCACGCGTCAACTCGCGGCTGATCGTGTCCAGAGCCGTCTCGGTATCCGCTCGGCTGCCTCCCTCGCCCTCGAGCCCCGGCCGGGGCTCGAGCAACTTCGCCAAGCCGAAGTCCAGGATCTTCACTTGGCCTTCGGTCGTGACCATCACGTTGTCGGGCTTGAGGTCGCGATGAACGACGCCGTTGGCGTGCGCGTGGGCCAATCCTTCCGCGACCTGCAGCGCGAGACGGAGCCACTCCCGCTGGTCTCCCGCGTTCCCGGCCATGTGTTGGCGCAGGGTAACGCCCCGGACGTACTCCATCGCGAGGAATCGAACGCCGCCGTCCTCGCCGACCCCGTGGATCACGGCGATGTTGGCGTGGCCGAGAGCTGCCGAGGCCTGGGCCTCGCGCTGGAAACGGAGACGGCGTTCCTCGTTGTTGGTCAGCTCGGGTGGCAGGACCTTGAGCGCGACGTGGCGTTGCAGTTCGGTGTCGAGGGCTTTCCAGACCACGCCCATCCCGCCCTCGCCGATCTTCTCGATCAGGCGGTAGTGGAGCAGGTGTTTTCCAGGCTCGAGGGTCACCCCGTCATTCCCCATGTTGATGTTCGCACGCGCCGCGCAACCCCGTAGATTCTACGCGAAATCGGGGGAAATGTTGGAATGTTAGACCTGACCCCGAATTGACACTCAACGGTTAGCTCGAGAGAAGTCCCACCGTCGCCGGCGTGACACTCGCCGCGGTCGACGGGCCGGCCCGGCGGGATGGCGGCCGTGGCTAGCGCGGCTCGATCACGTAGATGTTACCCTCATCGGTGGCGCGGGTGTAGACGATCTCCTTGCCATCCGGCGACCAGCCACCGTTGTGGACGTGATAATCGCCGTCGGTGAGCTGGACGGGTTGACCCTCGGGTGTCGGGAGTCCGTCGACGGATTTCGGCGACGGCGGGCGGAGCTTCAGATAGTACAGTTGCATCGCAAAGTGGCTGGCCGCGCGGCAGTAAGCCACGGCGGTACCGTCCTGGGCGACGATCAGCTCCGTGTGGGGCTCCTCGAGCAGCACATCCTCTTTGCCTGTCCGGAAGTTGACGACGCGCATTTCCATCCGTCCGGCCGAATCACGGGCGGTCGGAGTGTAGACGACGTGCTCGCGGTCCAGGTACCAGCCGAACGTCTCGACGCCGTATTTCCTGAGGGTCACGCTGCCGGTGGCAAGATCCAGCTCGTACAACGCCGGCCCTCGCTCACTGGCCCCCAGAAAGCCGATGGCCGCACCGTCGGGCGACCAGCGCAGGTGGCCCGCGCCGAAGCCGACATGTTCTGCGGTCAGGCGCCGTGGCCCGCCGCTGCCGTCCGCGTTGGCGACCCAGAGGGCCGCCTCGCCGTCTCGTAAAGAGAGGAAGGCGACCTGCTTGCCGTCGGGCGACCAGCTGGGAAAACTATCGGAGGCCGGATGGCTCGCCAGTCGCGTCTCGCTGCCCGTGCCTCGGTCGATGACCCATATCTCGCGGTCGCCAGTTCGCACCGAATCATAGACGATCCTCGTGCCGTCGGGAGAGATGCGAGCGTTTTGGTTCTGTCCGCCCGTATGCGAGGTCAACCGTTCGTGTGACCGTTCCTCGAGGGAAACGACATACAGATCCTTCGCGCTGCCATACTCCGAGTAGGCGATTCGCCCGTCGCGGGACACGGCTGGCCCAAACTCGAGAGCGGCCGACGTCGTGATCTGCAGGAGTGATCCCGAGACCGCATCGATTTCCCACAAATCCCCGCCCGATACGAAGAGGATG
>CP070713.1:757567-760280 GCA_020351445.1 Myxococcales bacterium | reverse complement strand
GGCCAGCTCGTCGGTACCCTGTCGTCACTCGACGTGCTGTACTGGCTAGCGTGCGAAACGGGCTACGTAGTCGACGTCGTCCGTTCGTTTCTTAGCAAACGCTAGAGCCGGACAAGCAATCGGACAGGCCGAAGTGCCCCGTTCCACGCGGCAGGTCGGGCGGAAATGGCGGAACCGGCGGCATCGTGGTTCACAGAAGCGCGCGGGTTTTTTCCCGTGCGCGAACGATAAGTTATTCTCCGAGCTCAGGACGCTAAGGAAGCCAGCGGGGGATGACAAGGATTTTCGTTTGCTTTGCTGCAATGTGGGCGCTGAGTTTTTGCTGTCTCGGTTGCAGCGAAAACGGAGGCGGCAGTGTCAATGGCTGTCCAGATGACTTGATGCCGTGCGGCAACGGCTGTCGCCCGCCCGACACGGTTTGTTGCGAAAACCAGAACGCAGCCGCCAGCAGCTACTGCGCGAATGCCGCCGGCGGCGGCTGCTATCCGAATGACCGCAACTGCCAGGCTGGTTTTCCACTGGGCGCGGTCGCGAGGTTTTGCTGCGCGGAGACGGGAACGATCGGCAGCAACGATTGTCCGGCGGGGCAACATCACTGCGGGCTTCTGTGTCAACCGGTGGACGAGCCCTGCTGCGAGGGAGGCGAGTGTCGCTACGCTTCCAGTGGGCCAGCCTGCCCGGAAGGCAAGGTCGTTTGTGCGTACGACGCACCTGCGGATATCTGTTGGACATGCAATTCGGGCTTCTGCTGTGAGGGGCCGGCTGTGACGGGCGGATGCCTCGCGGGTGGCGGTGTGTGCGAGGGCAGCACCATGGGACCGGGAAGTTGCCAAGGCGGCTGGGTCGGCTCGACGCAGACCTGCACGCCGCTCGGAACTCTAGGCGAGCCGTCGGTCTGCATTCAACAGGATGATTTCGAAGCAGCCACTGGACTTCCCTTTCCGGATGCATGCGCCCCGGAGGGAACGACAGGGTGTCTCAGTCCGACGAATCAACTCGTCAAACCATGTTGCGCCGGCTTGAAGTGCGCCTCAACCGAAGCGTGTGGCCAACGAAACACCGGCCCCTTCATCGGCGAGTGCGTCCAATAGACACGGGACGCGACGACGACGCGGGCACCGGCGGTGTGCTCACGGGATTAGACCCCCTCCGAGGTGGAAGCGTGACTCAGTTTGATGGGGAGGGAGTTGGTCGGGTGGGGGATGGGCACCGGTTGGAAGCGGGTCGGGCAGCGGCTTCTCAGGGTGACGGTGTAGCGGCGGAGGAATTGGTAGAGGAAGGCCTTGGTTTGCATGGTTGCAAGGTGGACGCCGAGGCACATGTGGGCGCCTCCGCCAAAGGGATAGTAGAGGCTCGGGTGTTGTTTGTGCTCGGCGCGTTCGGGGCTGAATCGTAAGGGATCGAAGCGGGTCGGCTCTGTCCACCAGTCTGGAAGGAAGTGTGTGATCCGAGAGACGGGGGTCACCGTGAGGTTCTTGGGCAGGGTGTAGGGCCCGAGCTGAACCTCTCGAACGGTGCGACGCATCATGAAGGACCCGGGGGGCTCCAGCCGAAGGGCTTCCTTGAAGACCCAGTCCGTCTCGACGAGCGCATCGCGAACGTCGTATTGCATGATCGCATGCTCGTGCGCTCGAATTTCGTTTCGCAGTCGATCCTGCCAGTGGGGGTGCTCCCCGAGCGCCCAGACCGCAGTGGTGATCGCACTCGCGGTCGTGTCGTGTGCTGCCAACACCAAGAAGATCATGTGCTGCGCGATCTCTTCGTCGCTCAACCGGCCTCCAGCTTCATCTTCGGCGCGGCAGAGCTGCGAGAACATGTCGGTCTGGTTGCCGCGCCGCCGCTCCTCGATCTGAGATGCGAAGTGCCGCATCAGAAAAGCCCGGCCCCGCATGCCTCGCCAATAGCGACTGGGGGGCACCGGTCGTCGCACGACCGCCACCGCAGCCCTGACGGCATCGACAAAGGCGCGGCCGATCTTTCGCCCTGTCTTGGCGTCGAGCGACTCTCCAAGCAGGAGCTCGGTGGCGACTTGCAAGCCCAGTTGTTTGATGGCGGGGAAGAAACGGAAGCTAGGGCTGCGACCCCACTGTGTCAGCGTTTGGTCGATGATGGGGTTGATGATGTCGAGGTAGCCGCGCATCGCGGCGGGTCGAAACGCCGCCTGCATGATGTTCCGCTGGGAGCGATGGTCATCGAAATCGCGGAGCATGAGGCCCCCCTCGAACAGCTCGCCGATCGAGAAATCCCAACCCATTCGGCTCGAGAAGTTCGCCCCACGGTCGAGAAGAAGCTCGCGAACGAGATCGGGCTCGCCAACCGCCAGTTGTACAAAGCCGAAGTATCCGTGCGTGAAATTCGGCCCGAAGCGTTGCCGACGCGTCTGTAAGAAGCCCTGCATATCGCGGAGCTGCTGCAGAGAGTCGCGAAACTGGTGTTCTCCAGCGTCGCCCGGCAACCCCTCGACGTGGCGCGCCGGCATGGACGGAAGGTCGACCGCATCCGAGAGGGGAGTCTCGCGAAGCATTCGGTGCATTGTGCCGTCATCGTGCTGACGCGCTACCGACTTCGCTTCCACCGCGGAACGATAGCCGGGAACCCCACTGGTGTCAGCCCGGAGCAGACCCTTCTGGAGCAGAGCTTCCTAGGGCGAACCGCTGCCTAGCGAATGTAATAGCCCGAGACTCGAAAGACGCCGTCCTGGTCGCGCATGGGG
>CP070713.1:754333-757467 GCA_020351445.1 Myxococcales bacterium | reverse complement strand
CGCGACCTGGGAAGTGGACATGCCCTTTCCCGCGCCGGACAGGGCCACCTACGACAGCGACCCGCGCATCGCTGCCATACAGAGCCGACTCGATCGTACCGACAGCATCATCCCCAACTTCAAGAGCATGCACCGCATGGGGGCGCGACTACCCCAAGAGTGCGTGCGCATTACCGCGGGTGAGTTTGCAAGCATGATCTTCGGAACCACCTACGACGTGCCCAGCTACTCCAACTGGCTGCTCGAGGAGGCGGACCTCGGACCGGCCTACGACTATCACCGCCGATTTCTGCAGTTCCTGCAATGGAAATGCCCCGCCGAGCGCTGGGTCCTCAAGTCGCCGGCGCATCTGTGGAGCCTCGAAGAAATGTTGGCGGCGTATCCAGACGCCCGACTGATTCAAACCCACCGGGACCCGCTCAAGACCACGTCTTCACTAGCAAGCTTGATCACCACCCTGAGGGCCATGGGCAGTGATCACGTTGATCCCGTGGCCATCGGGAAGCAATGGGCCCGGTGGAATGCCGCTGCGGTCAACGCGTCCGCCCGCGCCAGGCAGGATGGGCTCATCGGTAGTGGCCGAATCATCGATGTCAGCTTCTACGAATTCATGGACGCGCCGCTAGAGCAGGTCCAGCGCATCTACGACTTCTTCGAGCTCGAGCTCTCGACCAGCATTCGAAATCGCATGCAGGACTACTTGAACACCCACACGGCAGACCAACACGGCGCACACCGGTACGATTTCCACGATTTCGGCTTCGACGTCGCCGAAGAGCGCGAGCGCGTTCGCCCATACCAAGAGTACTTCGACGTACCCGCAGAGATTCGATGAGCTAGCTCGCCGTCTCCCAAACGACGGGGAGAGAAGTCAGCCCTCGGATGAACGAGGAACGCCGCTTGGTCCGCGATCGCTCGGGATCGAACTCCATGTTGGGAATGCGGCGGAGCAGCTCGTCGAAGAAGATCCTCAGCTCCATTCGCGCGAGGTTTGCACCAAGGCACAGATGTCGCCCATGACCGAATGAAAGGTTGCCCTTAGGGGCAGGCCGACGGATGTCGAAGGTGTCCGGGTCGTCGAAAACACGCGGATCCCGCATCGCGGGCGGATACATCATCATGATGCCCTGGCCCTCCTTGATGGTCTTGCCGTACATCTCGACGTCGCGCGTTGCGACCCGCACCATTCGAGTGAATGGCACCGCCCAACGGATCATCTCCTCGACCGCGGCCTTGTTGACCGCGGGGTCGTCGATATTGTCGATGAAGTAGTCACGCTGCTTGGGGTTCTCGATCAGCATTTCGATGCCGCACGACATCACGTTTCGTGTGGTCTCGCTGCCACCGACAAAAATGAGCGCGTGCTCGAAGAGGAGCTGGCTTTCGTCGAGCTTTTCTCCGTCGATCTCCGCGTCGAGCCAAACACTCAAGATGTCATCACCTCGCTTCTGCATCCGTTTGGCGATGGCCTCCTCATGGTAGGTCGCGAACTTGTCAAAGGCATCGTTGGTCGCCTCGTCTACGTACTGCGGACCGCAGCCCCCGAGGGCCATCAAGTCGGTCCAACTCTGCATCGTTTCGAGATCTTCGTGTGGGTGACCGAGCATGGCACCGATGAGCCTCAACGGCAGATGCTTCGCCAAGTCCGTCACGGCGTCGCATCGCCCCTGTGGCCTGACGTTCTCGATGATCTCGATGGCGATCTCCCGTGCTGCGGCCTCGAGAGAACGCATTCGCGAGGGCGTGAAGGCCGAGCTGACGAGGCGCCGCTGCTTCGTGTGCTGCTCGGGGTACTGATGAATCATCGACGGGTCCGGAGGAATGTTCGCCAAAGCGCCCTCACCCGACGTGAACGTCTCGGTGTCCGTCGACATCGCCACGACGTCGGCGTGTCGTGATACCGCCCAGAGCTCGTTGTGCCGATCCCAATACAGCGGCTCCTCTTCCCGGAGATAGGTGTACATGGGCCATGGATCGTCGGTGTGCGCGTCCAAGTCGAGGAGGTCGTAATCGCGTTCGCTCATAGTTTGATCCCGGTCCTTGAGCTCATAGTAGCGTCAAACGGACGACCGTGGTGGGAATCGGACCGTCGTCAGTCGCAGCCGGCACCGGGAAGGTCGGCTAGCGCTGACGCTCACGCGGGCACAGGAAGAAACTGCGGCGGTCACTGGCCGATGTCGAGGCATGGGTTTGGACCACCGTCCGATTGCTGCCGCGGTGACGCTGGTATACACTATTGCATATGTGGCGGATCTTTGAGACAAAGGCCGTCCGAAAGGTAGTCGAACGCGCGCCACGACAGGTCCGCGTTCGATATGAGGCATGGAAGAGAATCGCCGAACAAAGCGGCCCCCAAGGCCTTCGACTCATCAAAGGGTTTCACGACGAGGCTTTGCGCGGCGAGTGGAAGGGATTCCGGTCCTCGCGCCTCAGCCGTCAGTGGCGGCTCATCTACAGAGTCGAGAAGGCGCAGCTCGAGGTCCACGTCGTCGAGGTGAATCCTCATGAGTACTAGAAAGCAAAGCGGCCGGCAGAGGAGCCGCAAGCGAGTACCAAGGTCGGAGCTCGTCCCGGCGCGGGTGGGCGTCTCGATCACCCCGGGGGAAATGCTCCGCACGATTCGCGAGCTTCAAGAGCTCACGCAGAGTGAGCTGGCAGAGCGAACCGGTATCGCTCAGTCGAATTTGTCTGCGCTCGAAACGGGGGCGCGAGAGCTCGGCCGCGAGCGGGCGCTGGTGCTCGCCAAAGCCCTCAGGGTGCATCCCGCGGTGATCTTGTTTCCCGACTTCGATGTGTCGGAGGTTGCGTGAGCCTCTAGTGCACTCCAGCGCGGGTCAAAGCCGCGATGCGACAGTTGTAGTGGGGCTCACGGCCCTAGGCCGCTGCTGCGGGAGCGTTCTTCAGCACGAAGCGAACGAAGCGCGACTGCACCTGCTCGGACGCTAGGGCCCGCTCGGCGGGAGGCAGCTTCGTGATCGCCCGTACGGCGTGGTTGAGGAAGGCGGCGCCGCGGCTGTCGCTTTCGTCGAAGAGCAGATCGGCCAGGCGGCCGTGTTCGAGCATCTGGCGCACGACGCGCTCGATGGTGTTCTGGGGCACATGGCTGGGCTCTGCGCGGCGCTCCATCTGGATGG
>CP070713.1:751036-754233 GCA_020351445.1 Myxococcales bacterium | reverse complement strand
CGATCCCAAACCGGGCTCGCGGTCGATGCGAGCTCGGACAACCCGGGGTCGAGGGACGACGGGGTCTCATCCGCACCGACGTCGGCCTTTTCTTGAACCAACGGGACGACACTGCTCGGTGTCCGCGAACCAGCCGACGTCAGCGGACCGGTAGCAGGGGTCGGACGGTCCGCTGGATAGACGCGGTCGATCGACGCCAGCAAGTCTGAAAGCTTCGCCACCGTCGGCAAGATGCTTCCCCCGAGTGTTTCGCTGAGCTTGGCGACCGCGCCTTGATCGGTGGGATCAGCCATGGCCACGATCGCCCCTGCCGGGCTCGACCGCAGTGGCATCGCGCAAAGCTCGTGCGCGTCGGTCCCCGGCAAACGGCGAATGAGATTGACGTCAGCGCGGGCGAGCTCTTGGCTTTGGAGCATCGGACCGAAGCCGCGTGAAACGAAGAAGCCCGCAAGGGCACGCTCATCGACACCTGCGCCGACGAGGCTCTCGACGACACGGGCCGAAGGTGCGACCGGATCAACGACGTCGCCGGCACGCGCCTGGACCTCGGTGATGAGTCCTGCCTCGACGAGCTGCTCGACCAATCGCCCTGCCATACCCGATTCCTAGCCAGGGTCCCCGCGTGCGGCAAGCGCGAGAGGCTGATAGCATCGGACCCCGATGGCTCGAGTCCTGCATATCGAGGACGATCCCAACAATCGGCGCCTCGTGCAGAAGCTGCTCGGGGCGGCCGGGCACGAGGTAATCGAGGCCGAAGGCGGTGTCGAGGGGATCCGGCTGGCCCGCGATAGGCTGCCCGACCTGGTCCTGGTGGATATCAACATTCCGGACCTGGATGGGTACGAGGTGACCCTCAGGCTGCGCGGGACGCCGACGCTCCAAGATGTTCCCATCGTCGCGATCACGGCGGAGGGGGACCGGGACTCGACACTTGCGGTGGGCTGTGACGGCTTCATCGCCAAGCCGATCGACGCCGCGCACTTTGCAGATACCATCGCTCAGTTCCTCGGAGGGCATCGGGAGTGGGCCGACGACGGAACCGACCGGTTGCTGCGCGAACGGACCCAGAAGATCGTGGAGCGCCTCGAAAAGAAGATCGTCGAGCTCTCCGAAACCAACCAAAGGCTCGAAGACATCGCGAGGCTTCGCCGCGAGTTTCTCCAGAACGTGAGCCATGAGCTTGCGACACCGATGACACCCGTCGTCGGATACCTGCGTCTGTTGCTCAACGAAGAGCTCGGGCCGCTGACCGATCTGCAACGAAAGTGTCTCGGCTCGATCGAAGCATCGACGCAACGGCTTCGTTCCGTCGTCGACACGCTGCTCGACGTCAGCTCACTCGAGACGGGCCGCATGCACTACTACACGCGCCCGTACGATTTTCGGGACGTCGCATTGAAGGCACTCGATCAAATTCGCCCGAAGCTCGATGAACGCGACGTGACGCTCGTCGAGCGTGTTCGCGGCGAGCCGATGCCGGCTCAAGGCGATCCGGACAAGCTCCTGCGCGCGATGGTGCACGTCCTCGACAATGCCTCGAAGTTTACGCCGACCGGTGGCGAGGTCGCGGTCGAGGTCCGCCCTGAAGACGAGGACCACCTGCTGTTCGCCGTGTCGGACAGCGGACCCGGGGTTCGTCCCGAGCACATCGCGCGCATCATGGAGCCGTTCTATCAAGTCGACGGCTCGGTGACCCGCGACCACGGGGGCGTCGGGTTGGGTCTGGCGTTCGCGAGGCGAGTCACCGAAGCGCTCGGTGGAGGTATCGAGATTTCGAGCCCGCCGGCAGGGGAAGTCGCCGAGCGGCAGCTCCGTGGAACCCTCGTGGAGCTCCGCGTGGGCCGCGTTCCGGAACGCCCCGAGATGCACTCGAAGTGATCTATCTCGACCACCACGCAGCGGCGCCGACACCCGATGTGGTCCGGCGCGCGATGGAGGAAGCCTCGACGGTGGCTTGGGCCAACCCGTCGAGCCCACACGCGGCGGGACGTGCCTCGCGTCAGCTGCTCGAGGCCGCCCGCGAAGACGTCGCGAACGCGATCGGTGCGGCGACAGCGGACGTCGTGCTGACCGGCGGAGGCACGGAGGCCTGTAACCTCGGAATCCGGGGGCTGGCCGCTGGGCGTGCTCGGGTCGTGACCAGCGAAGTCGAGCACCCAGCCGTCGCTCGAAGCGTACGGCGGCTCGGAAGCGAAGGGCGCGAGGTGATCGCGCTGAGCGTCGTTGAAGGCCGGCCCCCGAGCCCCGAGGAGCTCGCTGCGCATCTGAGGCGCAACACCCTCGTGGCCGTCCAGTGGGTGAACCACGAAACCGGCACCATGTTTCCAGTCCACGAGTACGCGCAAGCTTGCCGCGAGCACCAGGCGTGCTTCTTCGTCGACGCGACGCAGGCGCTCGGCAAGGTGCCTGTCGACGTGGAGGCGTTGGGGGCAGATGCCGTCGCCATCGCTGCACAGAAGATCGGCGGGCCGGCGGGGGCAGGAGCCTGTTGGGTGCGGCGGGGCCTTCACCTCGAACCGGTGCTCGAGGGCGGCTCACAGGAGCGAGGCCGACGCCCCGGTACACCGGACACGCAGAGCATGGTCGGCTTCGGGGCCGCGTGTCGTCTGACCGGGGACCGCCTTGCGCAACAACCGCGCCTGACCGAGCTGCGCGACCACGTCGAGGCGAAGCTCACCGAACTCGGTGGCGTCCGCAACGCAGGTGCGCCGCGGATCGGCACGGTGTCCAATGTGAGCTTCCGTGGCTGGGAGGGGCCGCTCCTGGTTGCCGCGCTCGACTTAGAAGGCGTGTGCGTGGCGAGCGGGGCGGCCTGCTCGTCCGGCCTACAGGAGCCATCTGCCGTGATTCGCGCGATGTATCCGGATGAGCAGTGGCGGGCTGGCTCTGCGGTTCGAATCAGTTTAGGTATCGAGACGACGGCCCTCGACATCGAGATGGCATCACAGGCTTTTCGGCGTGTACTAGCCAGAAGCGGCGCCTAGAACCTCAAGGAGATTTTAGCTCTCGGGGCGTAAACCTATATCAATATGGCGTTTTGACTCGTAACTACCTGAAATAACACGCACGAACATCCGCAAGATTTTCCTCACAACAGTTTCCATTAAGTGTAATGCCCCACGGTTGATTTGTTCAGTATCGAGATCCGATGTCCGAGATGAAGCGAGTGCTGGTAGCGATGAGCGGCGGGGTGGACT
>CP070713.1:745856-750936 GCA_020351445.1 Myxococcales bacterium | reverse complement strand
GATCGTGAGCACGGTCAGGAGCATCGTCGCCGCGATGGAGTTGGGGACGTGTCCCGCGGCGGCGCCGACGAGCTTCGGCGTGTACGGTGCACCGGAGGCGAAACCGTAGAGCAGGATGCCGATCATGTACGGCCGTTCGAGCGGAAACAGCACGCTCATCCCGTAGACGATGAGCGGCGACAGCACGACGTTGGCTACTAGGGCTCGAATTACGACCGCAGTGTTCTTCATGGGCCGCAGCACCTGCGCGAAGGTCACCTCGAGGCCCGCGGTGAACAGGACGCCGGCGATGAAGACCGCGATGGCGACGTTCAGGACTATCTCCAGAGCTTCGAGCATCGGATGCGGGGAGCGTTGTAACACCAGCGCCAGCGCAAGCGCCAGCGACAGCGTCGGTGTCAGCGACAGCGTCAGTGTCGGCGACTGGGATCTGCTGTCCTCGCCTGTCATGACGGCTTCTGTCCCAGCCAAGGTGCTCACGGCGGTCATCATTGCAGGGGCGGCAGCGAGCTGTAGCGCGGAGCGCAAGACGCCCGCCGGGTACCAGGGAGTCGTCGAACATGATGATCGCCATCTCGGGTTTCGCGTCGGCGGTCAGCTGAAAGAGATCCATTTCGATCGAGGCGACGTCATTGAAAATGGAGAGCTGATCGCGGTAAAGGGGACGGTCCCCTTTTTTCGGACGCCTTCGGCGGCAGTCTTTCCCACCCCACCACTTGTCGCCTAGGAGCGTTTAGTGGAGGGTGGTTGTGGCGGTGTCTATGGGAGCGTGTACCACTGGCGCCGCACCCTTGCCTATTGGGACCCCCGCGTTTAGGCGGGACTGGAAGCGATGCGTGTCCATCACGACCACCGGACGCGCGCCCTCGAGACCGAGCTCACGAAGGTTGTTGGCCATGCGGTGATTGGATTCGCCAACCTGAAGCCGAAGACCGTGCGCCGGACGCAGGGTCATTCGGCCACGCACGTTCACCGTCGAGCGGAGCATCTCTCCCTGCAGATGCGAGTAGAGCACCAAGCTCATCGGAGGCACGGGGACCCCTGGAAGCAAGCGCCCGGAGAGCGAAAAGATGTTCCCCTGACCGTCGGGATCGAGAACGCTGGTTTCGAAGCCGTTGCGATCGAGCCGGAACGGGATCTCGGTGACGAACTTGGGGAACCCGTAGACCTCGCGGCCACCGGTACACGCGAGCGCCGTCGTCACCGGCAAATCGAGCACGTGAAGACCGAGGTGGCGCTCATCGACCGCACCATAGAATGCGTGGATCGGATTGCGGACCTGCGGTGCCCCCTCGGGCAGCACGGGTAACGCGAGACCGACCTCGTTGTAGGCACCGATCCCGGTGCGTCGGTATTCGTAGTGCGATAATGCCACGAGCGCCCGATTCCCGATCGTCAGCGCCGGCTGGAGCCCAGTTCCGCTCAGATGGGCGGCCGCGGCATCGCGGTCGCCCAAAAAAAACGCTAGCAGATTGCTCGCGTCGAAATAGAAGATCGGAAAATCGAAGTCTCCTTCGCTGGTCGCGCGAACCGTTTGCGGTACCTGGAAGAACGGATGTCGTTGTTCAGTCATGATGCACCTCCCACGGACAGGCCCAAGTTAAGCGTCCAACAGCCCGCTGACTAGACTGGTTGCGGCAAAAACGACTCAGTTTTCGGACGACCGGGCACCTAGCGAGGACTGTTTCCTGTGGTATTGCCGTACCAGGCTAGAACGATGAGCCCGGCTCCTCGAGAAACTCGGCCTCTTCGGGCGTCGAGGGGCGGCCGAGGGTTTCGTTGCGGTGGGGGTAGCGCCCGAATCGGTCGATGATCGCTTTGTGACGCTGGGCGAAGTCGAGGTAGTTCCTTGCGTCCGCTTCGAGCGGCTCCGGTGAGCAGTCGAGCAAAGCGTTGAAGAGGTCGATGCACTGCCGGTGGTCGGTGATCTCTTCGCTGTGCTCGAGCGGGAGATAGAAGAAGACACGCTCATCGAACGAAAGCTCGGTGTCGAAGCCCGCGTCGATGCCTTCGCAGCATACGTCTCGGGCAAGCTCGTCCGCGGCGAACATCTTGGGCGTTCCGCGGAACATGTTCCGCGAGAACTGGTCGAGCACGATGATGAACGCCAAGGCGCCTCGCGCGGTGCTTCGCCAAGCCTCTCGATCGCCGGCCACAATCGCTTCATAGTCGCTCAGGAACTGCGACCTGATCACCTCGTCGAATGCGTCGGACTTCGTCCACCAGCGCTTTCGGTGTTCGGGGCTCGAACATCCGAGCTCGTCGAGGTCTCCGAACCAGAAATCCAGAATCTCTTCGATGCGCTCACTCATCGGCCTCTCCCTGGAGGGATTCTACCGCATCTAGAAACACCTTCGCCTTGAGCTCGGTTTCCGCGACCTCGCGGTCGGGATCGCTGGCCTCGACGATCCCGCCGCCGGCCCAGTAATACACCCGCCCCCCGGCCACGGTCGCTGTACGAATCGCTACAGCAAGCGAGAGCCCACCGTCGCGATCGATGAAACCCAGCGCGCCGCAATAGACTCCGCGGGGATGCTGCTCGATCTCCTCGATGATCTCGAGCGCGCGAACCTTCGGTGCGCCGGTGACGCTGCCGGGTGGAAAGGTCGCCTCCAAGATGTCTGCGAGAGAAACCTCGGGCCGAGTGACGCAGCTCACCGTGCTCACGAGGTGATAGAGGCCCGTAAAAGGCTCCACGATCAGCGGGGCATCAACCTTCACGGTACCGATCTCAGCGACGCGCCCGAGGTCGTTTCGCATGAGATCCACGATCATCGAATGCTCGGCTTGCTCCTTGGGATCGGCGCGCAGTCGTTGTGACGCGCCGTCGTCGGTCGGCTCACGCCGGATCGTTCCCTTGATGGGGCGCGTCACCAGCGTCTTGCTCTCGGCGTCCCAATGAATGAAGCGCTCCATGGTGCACGCGAGCACGGCGTGGTCTCCGCCATCGAGGAACATCCCAAGGGGTACGCGGCTGGCTACACGCATCGCCTGCCAAAGCTCGAGCGCGTCGCCCTCGAACGCCGCAGACCATCGCCTCGCCACGTTGACCTCGTACACCTCGCCCATTCCGATGTAGTCGAGGGCCGTCTCGATGGCTTGCCGGTGCGCTCCGGCATCGTCGACGGCAATGGCGCCGATCGAAGGCGTCGGCGTTTGTCGCTCCGGCAGTCCGGCCAGGCGCGCTCGGAATGTTTCGCATTCGCTGCGGTCGTCACCGATGACCCATGTATCGCCGGCTTCGTGATCGACGGCGAGGAGTGCAGGGTAGCGGCGGAACAGGAGAATCGGATCGTGTCCACGTTCGAGCCGCGGCGTGCCCCGTACCGGATCCGACCAAAACGCGTCGTAGGCGATGTATCCGATCCACCTCGGAACCTCGCATGGCTCCGGACCCTCGGTGCTCGCCTCCGCGGTCACTCGGCTCAGGCCACGAAGCGCGGCGAAAGGAGCTTCGGCCCCAAACTCGACTCGGATCTCCTCGGTCGGCCAGGCGGCGAGAAACGAATAGCGTCCATCCCGCGCTTCGCTTCGATTCGAGTCAAGCCAAGCAAACCCGGGTTCCGAGCTCAGCCGCCGCGCGACGGCTAGCTCATCGATCGAAGCAACGCGTTCGGCCCACACTGCGCTCCTCTACTTGCTCGCCGCCGAGGCGTAACGCAACCTCACGCCGTGCTCCGCCGGATGCTCTTCCTTGGATTGCTCTGCACGACCGCCTCGGCGTGCAAGGAGGACGTGGCCCAATTCGTTTTCGATGCGCGAATCGTGGATGGCGACAACGGGAACCCTGCTGCCGGCACGGATGCCACGACCTTACTCATCGGGATCCAAGAGGGTGAGCTTCCCGCAGAGACCTTCGACTACCCGATTACAGACGGCCAGTTCGAGGCCATTCTCGAGTTTCGTGCTTTTACAGAGCCCACGCGCATCCGTGTCGGGATCGAAGGTTCAACCACGGAGCTTCTCACTGCGCCGCCACAGTTCGTTCCCTGGCTCAGCCAGGGATTCATGCGGGTCGTGACCGCGCCGCCGTCATCCTGCGTGCCCGTGGGGTTTAACGTCATGGAAGCGCCCAGGGTGCGATTCGGGATGGTGCAGTCTGGAACTTTCGCGCTGGTGGCCGGAGGGACTACGCCGTCCGATGTGCAGCTGGAATTTTTTGATGTGCTGCGGTGGGACTCGAACACCAATACGCTGGACGACTTGAACGAAGCGCTCGAACCCTTTGGCGAGACGCGGGCGGCGTCGATCGACGAGACCCAGATTCTGGTGCTGGCCGCAGAAGCGGCACCCTTCGTGTTCGACATGGCCGATGCGAGCAATCGGCGGACCGTGGTCGAACTACACCGGGGCGCGGGACCACGCTCGGCGCTCGTTTCGGTTCCTGGTCTGGGCGCGATGGTGATCGGCGGAGAGGCCGCCGACGAAGCGCCGCAGTCTGGCGTGTCGCTCGTCGAGCCCGGTGGTGATGTCACGTCGCTCGAGCTGAGCGTGCCGAGGTCTGGCCCCGCAGCCACCGCGCTCGGCACCGACGTGTTGGTCGTTGGCGGCAACGCCGAAAGCAACGCCGAGATTCTTTTCGAGGGCGCGCCGATAGGGCAGCCTGTCGCCGGCGTTCCGGATGGCGTTCGCGAAGGCGGCCTTCTCGTCGGGGACGGTGAAAGCCGCGCCCTTTGGATCGGTGGAACCGCCGACGCGGCGACCCCACGGAAAGACACGGTTCGCTTCGACAGTTGTCCGGACACCTGCATGTCCGGCGCGGGCCCTCAGTGGGAGAGGGCCCGTATGAATGCGCTCCAACCAGCACAAAGCACCTTGGTCATCGGCGGCGATGGCTCGCGGCTCGTCGACGAGGTGCGTTGGGACGGAGAAAACGTCGAGGTTGCGCCGCTGCTCCTGCAATTAAATGATCCCCGTGCCGGGGCAGGCGGCATCGTCTTGGAAAGCGGCGCGTTCATCGTAGCGGGAGGACGGTTTTCCGTCCCGTCCAGCGCCTGGCGATCGACCAGATTCCGGTTGCGCGTCTGCTGCGCGTCAGTTTCGTCACCGAATTCGACCGCGAGAGCGGCGCGGACGCGGG
>CP070713.1:742282-745756 GCA_020351445.1 Myxococcales bacterium | reverse complement strand
TGTTCATCGGCAACGGTGTCAGCGAGCTGATCGACCTGACATTGCGCGCACTGCTCAACGACGGCGACGAAGTGCTGATACCGAGCCCCGACTATCCGCTTTGGACCGCTTCGGTGAGACTGAACGGTGGTCGGGCGGTGCACTACCCGTGTCCGCCGGACAAGCGGTTTCAGCCTGACCTCGATGCGCTGGCCAGTCTGATTACGAGCCGAACCCGGGCGATCGCCATCATCAACCCGAACAACCCAACGGGCGCTGTCTACAGCCGGGAGGTGCTGGAGGCGATGGTGGCGCTCGCCGAACACCATGATCTCGTCGTCTTCAGCGACGAAATCTACGACGGCATGGTGTATGACGACTCCTATTTCGTCCCGATTCCGCCGCTGGTGAAAAGTACCCTGTTCGGCACGTTCAGCGGGCTATCTAAGGTCTACCGTGCGTGTGGTTTCCGCGTTGGCTGGGTGGCGTTCAGCGGCACCAATGAGCTTGCGAAGGATTACCTGCACGGCCTCGACCTCCTGGCGTCGCTGCGACTCTGCAGCAATGTGCCCGGCCAGTGGGGCGTGCAGACGGCCCTCGGCGGTTACCAGAGCCTGAAAAAACTGATCCGTCCCGGCGGCCGATTGTACGAGTCTCGCCAAGCCGTGATCAGGGGCGTCGAAGCCAGCGATTACCTGAGCCTCGTTGCGCCCGGTGGCTCCATGTATGCCTTCGTCGGCGCCGACGCGGACAAGCTGCCGGGGTTCGACGACCAAGACTTCGCGATGGAGCTCCTGGAGACGCAGCACGTGCTCGTGGCGCCAGGCTCGAGCTTCAACGTCGATTACCGCAACTATTTCCGCATCACCATCTTGCCCGAAGCGCAGGTCATCGACGACGTGTTCCAGCGGATGGAGAAGGTTCTAAAAGGCACGCGGCGTTAGTGCTCAGCGAGCTAGATCCCGTCCGCAGGGTAGCGGGATACGAAGCAATCCCTCTCGCCATTGCTCGTGAGGTTTATCTCGTCGGCGGTGCCGCTGAAAAAGGTAGCCGTCCCCACGAAGCGCCCGGCGCTGATGACCGAACCGTCCGAAAGAAAGTCGATTCCCCCTGCGTCTTTGTTCATCGTCCGAGCTCGCTTGTTAGGCCGCGGCCGCGTTGACGTGGTCGCAGGCAGCGATCAACTCCGGCACGAAATCGGTTTGCTTGTTCGCGCAAGCGAAATGATCGCCGTCGACCTCGAACTGCTTGGCGCCCGGGATCGCAGCTGCGAGTGCATATTGACGGCGGGTGGGTACGATCTTGTCGAGTGTCGTTACGACGACCGCGGTCGGCACCGCGATGTTCGAAGCCCAGTTGCGCGACGAGAAACGAAGGACGGCGCGCGTTGCCTGCGCGAGCGCAGCGGGGTCAGAGCCTGACATCTCCTTCCGTACGTAATCTCTGACCTTCGGCGCCGGAATGTCTCTAACCATGCCTTCGATGATCTGGCCAAGCACGAGCTTGGGCGCTACCCGAGCACCGATGACAGCGCCGGGCAAGATCGCTCGCGTGAGGACCGGGTACTGCCGCGGCGTGAAATGCCTCGCCGTCGCACAAAGAACCAATCCTCGTACGCGCTCGGGGTGCCGGCTCCAACAGAGTTTGGCGATGGGCCCCCCCATCGAATATCCGACGGCGATGAACTCGCGGATGCCGAGCGCGTCGGCCACGGCGACGACATCGTCTGCACAATCCTTCAATCGAAACCGACGCGTCGGGATCCCTTGGCCATGACCGCGGTGATCGACCGCCACGACATGATAGCGCTTGGCGAGATCGGAAAAAGCGGTGAACCAATTCAGTGGCCCCGTCGCGGCGAGGCCATGGAGCAGCATCAGCGTGGGAGCTCCCTCGGGCCCCTTGTGCTCGACCAGGCGGATACGGCCCCGGCCTTTCAAGTCCAGGAAGCGCTCTTCACGCTGGGCGCTTGGCTTCGATGCTGTCGTGGGTTGTGGTTCTCGACGTTCTTCAGACACTGCGTCGGAGCGTGCGGTCAGCACGTGTTGGGCGCAAGCCGGGGACGACCGCGTCGCCTGAAGAAGATCCGACCGTCGACGTTCCTCTTCGCCACGAAGGCCGAAGACGGCAACCATGCCGCATTGCTGAAGGCCTACCTGGAAGCTCTGTGAAGGCTCTACACCGTAGCGGGCGCGACGCCGGGAGTTGTCTTCGTCGGTGACGAACCAGACAAACTATAATATGAGCAGCAGGCAAGAAGGAATGACATGAGCATTTCAGCGGCAGCAAGCAAGTTGCAAATGGTTGGGCAGGCCAGTGCGCGCGCGGCCTCTCGAAGCACGATAAAGGTCTTTTGGACCTGTACCGCACTCGTCTGGGGTGGGGTGGGCGTCTGCGCGGTGCTGTTCCACGTGGGCGTCCTGGAGTTCACCACGAGCGCCAAGATCGGGCTTTACGCGATCAGCATCTGGTTGAATGCCTGGATACTCGTGTTCCTGCTGCCGCAGAACAAAGGCCGGTCGAAGCTGGACCTCTACCATGACGCCCTGGTGGTGTGGATGCTCTCCTACGCGCTGACCAACGCCCTGTGGGAGATCCCCTGGGTGCTGTTCTCCCCCTTCGTGTTCGAGAACCTCCACACGCTCGATGACGTGGTGGCGTACACCGATTTCATGCGCGAGAGCCCGCTCAACATGTACTGGTGGGTGCTGGCGTCTTTCAGTTCCGTGGATCTGCGCACCGTCAACCACAACTCGACCTTCTACACGCTGGAGCTCTACTCCTTCGTGAACGTTCTGTCGGTCATCTTCTTCTTCTACCTGAACAAGAAGCGTTCGCCCTATCGCTACCTGATCCCGGTGCTCGGAAGCGGCGAGCCCGTGGCAGCGACGTTCATCTTCTCTTTCTCCGAGGTGTTCGCCGGTTTCGAAAACATGCCGGGCGGAGTGGCCGACACCCTGCTCGCCCTGGTCTGGACGCAGTACCAGTACTTCCTCTTCCCTCTCATCTTCGGATACTTTGGCGTGAAGCTGCTGCTGGAAGACTGGCGGCGGTGCCACGTCGAAAAAGGGGGCGTCGCCGTTCCACGGAACGCGGGGGCTGAGAGCTCGGGGGGCGACCTGGTCGAAGCCGCAGGGCTCGAAAAGCTGGCGACCTAGTCGTCCTCGAGCTCGGCAGCTAGAGCAACGAGTACCGGCAGCATCATCCCGTCCTTCGCTCGAACGGTTCAACGACACGATGGAAGCCAACGATCACCGCGAGGAATGCAGCGAAGAGCGGCAAGTGGACCACGCCTTGGAGGATATTGGTCCGGCCCGCGCTGGCGTTGATCATCGAGATCAACAAGGTCAGGGTCAAGAGCACGATTCCGACGTTGTCCAGGCCCAGCTCCACGTTGTGCCCGGTGAAGAAAGACGCCGCTTCACAGAAGTGACTGCTCGAAGCGCGCTCTCGTCGAGCATCCCTCCGACGGCACCGCTCCGGCCGCAGCAACCT
>CP070713.1:732120-742182 GCA_020351445.1 Myxococcales bacterium | reverse complement strand
TGGCCTTGTGCCGCCTACGCGGCGACTTGGATGAAGAAGCCATGTCGACGAGCTGATCGGCCGCTGCCCAGTCGTCTGCTTCCGTGACCAACTTCCCCAGGAAATCGATGACGGCATCGACGACTCCTGGAGCCTTCTTGTCCAACATGAGCTCGATGTTGGTGCGCATGAGCTTGTCTTTGGCGAGCTTGGGCTCGAGCGAGATCGCCTTCGTGTAGGCGATCAGGGCCTGAATACTTCGCTGCGCGCTGGCCTGGGCATGACCGAGAACCATCTGCGCGTAGGGCTTCTCGCGCACTTCTTTCCCGTGATTCATGAGATATGAGGCGGCTTCTTTGGGACGCCCCTGTGCAAGCATCTCCGCCGCGGTCTTGGCCTCGGGTCCGTGCTCCGGCGGAACCAACGGCGAGAGCGCACCCTTCGGAAGATAGTCGGGGCCCTTGCTCCCAAACGCAAAGCTCAAGGTGCCGACTACACCGAGGACGATGAGCGTAGCGGCGAGGAGCCGCTTCAGCGTCCGCTTCTTCGTGACCACGCGCGCAACCGCCGGCGTGATCGAGCCGCGAAAGCCATCGAAGACGCGCGCCGGGACCTCACGAAGCCCCGACTGGGCCTCCTCCTCGCGCCCCAGAATTTCGTCGATTCGATCGATGTACTCCGTCGCGCTCCCGATACGGTCGTCCGCCTTCTTCTCGAGGCCGCTTCGGATCAGCGCCTCCACGGCGTCGGGGACTTGCACGTCGGGGGCGATCTCGCTGAACCTCGGAACTGGCGACGAAACATGCATGCGCAGGAGCGTGCCCACTTCGTCGGCGTCGAACGGAGGCACGCCCGTGATCATTTCATACAGCATGATCGACAGAGAATAGAGGTCGGCCCGCCCGTCGATGGGCATCCCATACGCCTGCTCGGGCGCGATGTACGTCGGCGTGCCGATCGTGACGCCATGTTGGGTCAGCTTGGTGTCATTGGTCAGCAGTCCCGTGTCCGCGTCGGGTTTCGCATCGTCGTGCAGCTTTGCGATTCCAAAATCGAGGATCTTGGCGAAGTCCGGATCGCCGTCTTGCTCGACAAGAATCACGTTCTCGGGTTTGACGTCCCGGTGAATGATCCCGGCATCGTGCGCATAGGCGAGAGCGCTGAGCACGTGACGGCCGATGCGCAGCACGTGCTTCCACTCGAGGCGCCCTTTGCGCTCGAGCAGGTCGGAAAGCAACACGCCATCCAGAAGCTCGAGCACCATGTAGAAGGTGCCGTCGTCGAGCTTTCCGAAATCCGAGACGTTGACGCAGTTCGGGTGGTCGACGCGGCCGATGGCGAACGCCTCGCGCTCGAAGCGTTTGGTCACTTCGTCGATCTCGCCGACCTCGGGGTGCAGAAGCTTCAGGGCCAGCGGCCGCTGAATCGAGACGTGCTCCGCAAGATAGACGCAGCCCATGCCGCCCGAGCCGAGAACCCCGGTGATCCGGTAGCGCGAATCCAAAACATCGCCGATCCGCGGTATCTGAGTATCCGGGGTCGCCGGTAGCGTTGGCGCCCGGCTTCCCTCCCCTGAAGAGCGCACCGATACAGTATTGCCAAAAACAAAGGTGGTTGCCGGTGAGTCTCGAATTGCGAGGAAATGGCCTGAATCCGCCTGGAAGCGGGCACCGCGACATGCGAGATACGTCACAATATGAGGGGCGACCGATGAGAGCTCGTGGAGCGCTTGGCGTACTGGTGGCCTCGCTGCTTGCGACGGCCACGCCTGCCGGGGCACAGATTCCAAAGACGGTGGAAACCCCCTATGCGGCGCCTTCCGACCAAGCGCTGCTGGTGTTCTCGCGCCCGCGCCGGAGACAAGCCAGCGAAACCACCTATCGAATCGTCAACCAGGCCGGCCGGTGCATCGCGGTGCTCAACAACGGCTGGCAGATGGCCGCGCCGATGTGGCCTGGAAAGCACATGCTGATGGTGATCACAGGCACCGCCCCTCCGACCATCCAACTCATGCAGGTCAAGCTAAGCGGTGGGAAGACCTATGTCGTCAACCTACGCTCGCGCGTCAACGTCAAGAGCCCGGTCGCGATCGAGGTGGTCAGGCGGAGCGAGCAGCCCCTCGAAGCGTTTCCACCCGCGGTCCGCGAGCTCGTCCCGAATAAGCCCGATCTTCGGCAATGCACCGAATGGGTTTCGTGGAAACGTTCCAAGATCGAGCCGAGGGCGGAACAGGCCAAGCTGAAGTGGGACGAAGCGAGCGAAGAGCACCGAAACCAGCATACCGTGCGCCGCAACGATGGGTGGACGGCGCTGGAAGTACGGGGCCCCTAGCCCAGGTGCCAGCGCTTCATCGCACGGCGGAAGCTGCGAGGGTTCCTGTAACCGGCGTGCCGCATGATCTCGTCGGGCGTTTGGTTGCGCTCGACGCAGGCAATGAGGATCGACTTGCGAGTGGCATCCATCAGTGCACGGAAGGTCGTCCCGTCGTCTTGAAGGCGCCGCTGCAGTGTGCGCGGTGTCATGTGCAGCGCAGCTGCACCTTGTTCGATGCTGGATTGCCCTCTCGGGAGCAGAATCTTGATTCGGTCACGAACCGTGTCGACGAAGTCATGGGACTCGAGCGCTGAGTGGAGCCCCGAGGCGACGCCGCTAAGCTGACTATGCAGCGTTTGATTGCCGTGCGCGAGCGGAAGGGACCATGCCTCGTCGTCGACAAAGATCGCCGTCTTCTCCTTGCCAAACAGCACGGAGCAGCCGAACGCGCGCGTGTATTTCTGAATGTTTCCGCGATAAGGGTGCTCGAAGTGAACCTCCCGCGCTTTGAATTTTCCGTCGGTAGCGAAGCGGAGAAGCTTCATGACGAAGACGGCGATGAACTCGATCTCGTGAGCGGTGATGGGAAGCTCGTGCTCGATCTTGTTGATGTGGAGAACGTGATACTCGGGATGCTCGCCCAAGGTGACGACTCGACCGTGCGACAACAGTTCTTGATACCGTATGCTCGCCTCGAGGCCCTCGCCCACGGTCTCGGCGCTCGTCAGAAGCAACACGACGAGGTGATCCGCACGCGGCTCCCACGCCTCGGCAGCAGTGAGCCCGAGGTGCCTATCCCCGCTCTGCGAAAGCGCCGCGCGCCAGAAGCGGCCCAACGCATCGCGAGGGGGCCGGTTGTTGGTGTCCATGAAGATGTCAACGTTGGTGCCGACCTCATCGCAGAGCGCTTCCACGTCCAACCCGATAGCCCGGAACGAATTCACCACACCACGGGCCCACGCTCCCGACACTCTGATGCCGTTGCTGATGCTGGCTTTCCCGGATCTTTCGCCCACCGGGCACGATCGATCCATAGGGGCGAGTGAATTACAAGCCCTGAGGGTGAATTGTCACAAACGGTGGCGTATTCGGTGCGTCTTTTTGTCGTCGGCGGTGCACGGAACGCGCGTAGGTTCTCATTGTCATTCGGTGCGAGGCGGGCACCAGCGGTACGGAACGCGGGCAAAGGATGAGCCCACCATCCCATCCAGAGTCAGGCGAAACAGCGTTCCCCGAAGTGGTGCCCGCCCCGGCCTCCCCCCGAAGCACCATGATGAGAAGCCGGTCAACATCGAGTACGTTGACCGGCTTCATTTTGTTCTGAGAGCCCTTACGCCTACGTGAGCCGAGCCAAATTAGCGGGGAGTCCCACGAAACTTCGTGCGCGTGCTCCGGTCGAGCGCCTCGATGTCGAGTGTCTGAGACGGCGCGTTGGGGTCGTATTGGTACGCGAAGTATCCGAAGTACGAATCGTCGCCGACCTCAAAGCGGGGATGGATCGCAGAAACGTGCGTACCGTCCTCGGTGACGCCCACCACGTCGACGTGCACCCAGGTCCCAGGCAGCAATTCCTCTTCATCGGGTTGCAGGACTTCGATTTCGATGATTTCGCTTTCGAGCACTGCCTCAAATGGGAGAACGAGGCGTTTGTCTCCCACGCTCACCTCCAACACGTGACTGCCCGCTTCTTCGATCAGCAGGCAATGAAGCTCAGCAGGCCCCAGCCCGTCGTCGCACGATTGCAGGCCAGGCGAGAGCGTGAATTCCGCGAGACCATGACCTTGGACCTTTTGTCCGTCCGAATCGAGGTGCTCGACGAGGAAGTATTGATGCCCCGCAAGGATCAGCCGATCGGACAAGGGCCCCACGCGAATGGGAGCGGCCTCGCTCAGCAGGACCACGAACGCGTCGCGCGGAAGGACTTCGATAGTCTCTTCATCGCCGGCGCAACCCGACACCAACATGAACGCCCACACCAGGCAGAGGGGGAAATAGGCAAATCGAAGCATGATGACACCTCCCGCTGCCCGTTCGGTGTCAAACCGTGCAACCGTCGTGCCAATGGCGAACCCCTACAATATACTCGGCGTGAACAACCGCATCGCAGGATGCGTGACGCACAAACGTCACGCATTCGTGAAACTCAGTCACAGCAGGAAGTATGGAAAACGAGAACCCGAGCATCATCTCCCACGTGTCGATCGGAACCAACGACTTGGCTCGCTCCGTCGCGTTTTATGACGCGGTGCTTCCCGTGTTGGGCTGCAGGAAGCTCTTCGAGTATCCGGGAGCCGTCGCGTACGGCAAACGGTTCCCGGAGCTTTGGGTGCAGACCCCGATCGACGGCAAGGCCGCTACCGTCGGCAACGGGACGCATTTCTGTTTCATCGCCACGAGCAAAGAGGCGGTGCACGCGTTTCACGAAGCTGCTTTGGCAGCGGGTGCGACCGACGACGGGCCTCCCG
Source organism: Myxococcales bacterium (assembly GCA_020351445.1). Classification (GTDB taxonomy): domain Bacteria; phylum Myxococcota_A; class Polyangia; order Polyangiales; family Houyiibacteriaceae; genus SG8-38. Next base: position 737,425 of record CP070713.1, on the reverse strand, counting down.
GCCCGCGGCCCCAATACAGCGAGGGGTATTACGGGGCGTTCGCGCGCGACCCCGATGGCCACAAGATCGAAGCGGCCTACTTGGATGCCAGTCTTGGCGAGCATGCATGAGCACGCTCGATCGTTACCTCGATGACCTCGATGAGAACGTTGACGGCGACACCCTGTTGACGCGATTCCTGGAGTACGCCAGCGATCAGGGGTTGGAGCTTTATCCCGCTCAGGAAGAAGCGGTGATGGAGCTCTTCGTCGGGAACAATGTGATCCTCAACACGCCGACGGGATCGGGGAAGTCGTTGGTCGCGCTTGCTGCGCACTTCCGATCGGTCGCGCTCGGGGAGCGGTCGTTCTACACGGCGCCGATCAAGGCGCTGGTGAGCGAGAAGTTCTTCGATTTGTGCAGAGTGCTTGGCCCGCAGCGCGTGGGAATGATGACCGGCGATGCGACGGTCAATCGCGATGCGCCCGTGATCTGCTGCACAGCGGAAATTCTGGCGAATCTCGCGCTGCGCGAAGGCGAGCGCGCCGATGTCGACAGCGTGGTGATGGACGAATTTCACTACTATGCGGACCGTGACCGTGGCGTAGCGTGGCAAACCCCCTTGCTGACTCTACCCCAGGCGCGATTTCTGCTGATGAGCGCGACGCTTGGAGAGACGCGGGTATTCGAAGACGCGATCACGGAGCTCACCGGTGTGCCTACGATGCTCGTGAAGAGCACCGATCGGCCCGTGCCGCTCGATTTCTCGTACAGCGAAGAGACGCTGCACAATACGGTCGTCGACCTGATCGAAGGCGGGAAGGCACCGATTTACGTGGTGCATTTCGCGCAGCGCGCCGCAACCGAGCAGGCACAGAGCTTCATGAGCATCGACTTTCTCTCCAAAGAGGAGAAGAGGGCGGTGAAGGACGAGCTCAGTGGGACGCGCTTCGACACGCCGTTTGGCAAGGAGCTCAAGAAGTTCCTGCACCATGGGATCGGGGTGCATCACGCCGGCATGCTTCCACGCTACCGGCGACTGGTGGAGCGTCTCGCGCAGGAGGGGAAGCTGCGGATCATCTGCGGGACCGACACGCTGGGGGTCGGTGTGAACGTGCCGATACGCACGGTGCTATTCACCAAGCTCTGTAAGTACGACGGTGAGAAGACCAAGGTGCTGAGCGTCCGCGACTTCAAACAGATCGCAGGGCGCGCCGGGCGACGGGGTTTCGACACACTGGGAAGCGTCGTGGCACAAGCCCCGGAGCATGCGATCGAAAACAAGAAGCTCCGCGCGAAGGCCGGGGGCGACGCGAAGAAGCTACGGAAGCTCAAGATGAAGCAGCCGCCCGAGCGGGGATATGCGCATTGGGACGCCGATACGTTCACGCGGCTCCAGGAGTCACCGCCCGAGCCGCTCATGTCTCGGTTCCGGGTGAGCAACGCGATGATCCTGAATCTCTTCGAGCGGGAGGACGACGGTTGTGTCGCGCTTCGGAGGCTCATTCGCGGCAGTCACGAAGGGCCCAAAGCCAAGCGGCGACATGCGCGGAGCGCGATCGCGATGATCCGGTCGCTTCGGGATGCCGGCGTGATCGAGCTTGGCCCGGACAGGCCGCGCGTGAACGAAGACTTTCAGTCGGACTTCTCGCTCAACCAGGCGTTGTCGCTGTACGTCGTCGAAGCGGTCGAAGTGCTCGATCCGGAGGATGCGGCCTACCCCCTCGATGTTCTGACCTTGGTCGAAGCCACGCTCGAAGATCCGTGGGCCGTCCTTTACCGGCAAACCGACACGCTGAAATCGCGCGCGCTCGCTGCGATGAAGGCCGAGGGTATGGAATACGACGAGCGCATGGCCGAGCTCGACAAAATCGATTACCCGAAGCCCAACGCGGAGTTTCTGTACGGTACGTACGAGGTGTTCTCGGAGCGCCACCCTTGGGTCGGCAGCGATGTGCTCCGGCCGAAGTCGATCGCGCGCGACATGTACGAGCTCGGCATGAGCTTTGTCGAGTATGTGAAGGAGTATGGATTGCAGCGATCGGAGGGCGTGTTGCTTCGCTACCTGACCGACGCCTACAAGGGGTTCGTCCAAACGGTGCCGGAATCGGCAAAGACCGACGAGCTTTACGATGTGTCGGATTGGCTGGGCCTCACGGTCCGTTCGGTTGACGCGAGCCTTCTGGACGAATGGGAGCAGTTGCAGTCGCCTGAAGAGGATTTCGCCGCGCCCGTCGAGCTCCACGACGACGAAACGATCGACATCACCAAGGACGTGCGCGGCTTCACGACGATGGTGCGCAACGCCGTGTGGAAGATCGTGCGCTTCTTGGCATTCAAGGAGTACGAGCGAGCCGCGGAGGCGCTATCCGAGGTTTCGGAAGCCAACGAATGGAACGCGGAGCGATTCGCGGAAGCGCTCGCGCCCTACTGGACCGAGTACGACGCCATCCAAATCGGCCCCGACGCCCGCAGCAGCGCCCAGCTCAAAATCGAGCAAGGCGACTCGGAATGGCACCTCACCCAAATCCTCCTCGACCCCGACAACCACCGCAGCTGGCACATGCAGTTCCAAATCAACCTCCCCGCCAGCCGCCAAACAGCCACCCCAGCCCTAACCCTCCAATCCATCACCGAGTGACGGAAAAAGGGGACAGTCCCCTTTTCAAAAGGGTTAAGTCAGTTAACCCCTAGAAAAAGGGGACTGTCCCCTTTAATTCCCGGACGCCTTGGGCGGGAGGTTGTCCCGCTCCACCGCCCCCACACTATCGCCTACATCTTCTTTGGCTTCTTGGAGGTCTACTGGGTTTTCCTCGGCGAGGTCGAGCATCGACGAGGCGGCGTCGGCGGGGAGCTCTTCAACGGAGCGGAGCTTTCGTTCCATGGCGCGGGTTCGGACGCCAGTTTCTTCAATAGTGCGGCCGGCACTTTCGAGCTGACGCTTCACCTTTTGCAGAACGCCGCCGAACTTGCCGAACTCGTGCTTGACCGCGCCGAGCACCTTCCACACTTCGCTCGAACGCTGCTCGATGGCGAGGGTGCGGAAGCCGATGCGCAGGCTGTTCAGGACGGCCGCCAATGTGGTTGGCCCCGCAACGACGATTCGGTGCTCACGCTGCAAGCGCTCGACCAAACCAGGATGGCGAAGCGCCTCGGCGTAGAGACCCTCGGTCGGAAGGAAGAGGATCGCGAAGTCGGTCGTAAGCGGTGGGTTGAGATACTTGGTGCTCACGTCCTTTGCCGAATCTTGAATTGAACGGAGCAGCGCGCTCTGCGCTTGTTGCACCGCAGCGACGTCGCCGTTATCGCTCGCCTCGACGAGGCGCAGGTAGTCTTCCTGCGGAAACTTCGAGTCGATCGGAAGCCACACGCACTGGTTGGGCTCGTCGCTCGGGCCCGGAAGCCGGATCGCGAACTCGACGATGTCGCGCGAGTCTGGGCGTGGCTTTACGTTGCGATCGAACTGCTCGGGGGTGAGGATTTGATCGAGCAGCGCGCCGAGCTGCACCTCACCCCAGGTGCCGCGCGTCTTCACGTTCGTGAGCACTTTCTTGAGGTCACCGACCCCACTCGCGAGGCTTCGCATCTCGCCGAGGCCTTGTTGCACCGCTTCGAGACGATCGCCAACGAGCTTGAACGACTCGCCGAGCCGCTTTTCGAGGGTGCTCTGAAGCTTCTCGTCGACGACCTCGCGCATCTGGTCGAGCTTCCGTTCGTTGCTGCTGCGGAGCTCTTGAAGGCGGCCGTCGACCGTTTCCTGAAGGTGCTTGAGGCCACCTTGGTTCGACTCGGTCAGGGCCTTGAGCTGCACGGTGAAGGCTTGGAACTTCGTGGTTTGCGACTCGCCGATCTGTGAGATCGTCTTGACTAGGGTTTCGGTGCTGGCCTGATGCGTGCGAGAAACCTCTTGGCGGAGCTCACTGGCAACAGCGGATGCCTCTTCGCGAGAGGCCCGGAGCTCCGCTCGAAGTGCATTGGCTGTTTCGGCACGGGCTTCAGCCTCGGCCCGGCCATGGGCTGCTGATTCACCAACCCTCCTGTTAAGAAGCACGAGCGTGATGACGAGATTGGCGGCGAGCAGAAGCGTCACGGCCACCAAAAGCGGAACTACCATCTCCAAATCCCCCAGGAAGCGAGCTACGGGGATACTAGCATCATCCTGACGGTGTGAGCAGTGCTGAATGAGGGCGGCACGATCGTGCTAGGCTGCCAGGCGGATATGCCAAGGGGGGGTCAGCCAGAGGAGGAGCTCAAGGCTCTCCTGCCCGCTTCGATCGCGGTGCGATTCAACGAGATGTTTCCGCATCTCCGCAACGGCCGGGTCAAGCGGCGCGATCGCAAGCGGGCGGAGATGCTTCGCCAGGCGGAGCCCGTTCTCAAGCGCGCCCTTGGTGCGACAGAGGTAGTGCGTTTCGCGACGAACGGGGTACGGCAGCTGATGTGGTGGTTGCTCACGGCGGGGTCGATGAACCCGTTTGCCAACCGCACGACGCTGGTGCTCACCGACAAGCGAGTGCTGTTGATCCACACCGACTGGAAGCAACGGCCGCGCATGTTCGCGAACCAACTGCCGCTCGACCGCATTCGCGCGACGACGGGTCGCAACAGCTATATCTTCATCCGAACCGGACGCGAGCAGTTGATGTTCCACGGTGTGAAGCGCTCAGAAGCGAGACACTTGAGGGGCCTGCTCAGTTCGACCGCCAGCAAGGAAGGGGGTTGGCAGAACCTCTGCCCGCGATGTTTCGCACCCACCGATTCAGCTCCGCCTTGCTGTGAGAAGTGCGGCGAAGAATTCAAGAGCCCCAAAAAGGCCGCACTCCGCTCCCTCATGTTCCCCGGCCTTGGGGATTACTATCTCGGCTATCGCAAGTACGCGGTGCTCGAAGTCATCGGCGCCACGATGCTGTGGACGCTCTTCCTGAGCACACTCATCCCCGCGGTCATGCGCAGAGGCATCGAAGGCGTCGTGGTCGCCGGTCCGCTCTTTGCACTGGTCGCACTCATCCACATCGGAGACGCCCTCCTCACGAGAGCCAAAGCCCAAACCGGCCTCCATTCCAAAGACGGCGCCTTACCCACCAACGGAAAAAGGGGTAGGCGATAGCGTGGGGGCGGTGGGGCGGGACAAACTGCCGCCGAAGGCATCCGGGAATTCGAGGGGGCTATCCCCTTTTTGAAAGGGTTAGTTTGATCATGGGTGACGCGTGTAAAGGACTCACTGCGTTGGTTACCGGGGCGAGCCGCGGGATTGGGAAGGCGATCGCAGTACGGCTGGCCGCGGAAGGCGCACGAGTTGCGTTGGTTGCCCGGAGCCTGCGGCCTG
>CP070713.1:724534-732020 GCA_020351445.1 Myxococcales bacterium | reverse complement strand
GGCGTCCACTGGGCCCTCTGCCTCGGCCTCGAGCGTCTCCTCGACCGAGGGCTCGGGTGGCGCCTCGGCGTCGGAGTCGGTAGATGGTCCTGCGTCGGACTCGCCGGCGCCCTCCTCTGTGTTGACGGCTGCCGCGTCCTGGTCGGCTTGAGCGAACGCACCCGAGGCCAGGGCAAGGGCCGCGAATACCACTGCGGCCACGGCCAGGCACCTCAGTGACGGAACGCCACCACGGCATTGCTTCGTCTTACACAGGGTCGGTTTCATCGAGCTACTCCCTCATGCTCGTTGTCGAGCCGCGCTCAGCGGAGCCACTTCTGGGGTGGGTTGCGAAGCGAGCCTTCGACGAAGATGTCGTCGGGGATTCCGAGATCGTACTGAACGTTGCTGACGTCGCTCAGCGTGTACCCACCCGACTCGAGATCGCTCACTTTGAGGCGCGTGATGGTCGGCTGGCCCTGAACGGTGTCGACCTTGACGGTTTCGATGCGCCGGTAGATCTTGCCCTGTGCGTTCACGTACTCGATCTTGCTGGGCAAGAAGGTCTTCTTGTTGATCTGGAGCGTGTAATGCGCGAACTCCACGCCCTTGCTGCTCTTCGGTGTGCTCTTGACGACGTACTCGGTGTCCGTCGTTTCGAGAAGCTCGTGCTTGTCTTCGGCCGGATGTCGTCCTGAGATGTCCTCATAGAAGAAATGCGTTCCCACGAAGCTCGTGCGCTCGTCGCTTGCTGCGATTCGCTTCACGAGATCGAGACCTGGCAGGTATAACCACCGATCGTCGTCCTTGGTGGCGTGCTTCTTCACGAGGAACGCCGTGTTGCGGACGTCGGCCGGCTGGTCGAAGACGACCAAGTAGTTCTGGTCGCCACCGTCCTTCTTGTCTCGCCGAAGGACCGCAAACTGGCGGCGTTGGGAGCGACCCTTGCTGTCGACGATCTTCATCCGGACCAGCGCCCGCCCATCCTTTGCCGCGTAGTACTGCGCGGTGTTGGTGCGATTTACGATCTCGCTCGCATCCTTCATGTCTCCTGCCTCGACGGGAGCCGTCGGGGCCGAGAGAAGAATCGCGGCAGCCAAGGCCGCCAACCAGGTCTTGGTAAGGGTCCTCATGTCGTTTGCTCCTTGTTGGTCCCGAGGGGCGCCGGCGCGATGTCCGCGCTTTCAGCAACGCGCTGCTTCTTGGTGGAAAGCCAGTTCTGGATGTTCGTCATGATCGCGGGCAAGAGCATCACGGTGACGATGCTCGAGACGGCCATGATGGCGGCCATCAAGAAGCCCACGGTGTTGTAGGGAACGAGTGGCGACCCCAGCAACGGAAGGAAGCCGATCGCGATGACGATCGCGTTGCGGGTGATCGCCCTGCCCGGCTCCTGGAACATGAGCGCCATCGTCTCCTTCCAGTCGCCCGTTTCGGCCTGAATGGCGCGGGCGCGCTCTAGGAAGTGAATCGCGAAGTCGACCGAGAGGCCGAGCGTCAGCGACGACAATACGGCCACGGGCATGTCGTAGTCCTTGCCTAGGAGACCGATGAGCCCGTAGGTGAACACGATGGTGATTGTGAGCGGGACCATGGCCAGCACGCCGTAGACCGGCGAGCGGAACAAGATCATCATCATCAGGAACACAATGACGAAGGCGCCCATCAAGCTTTCGAGCATCCCGCCCACCATTTCGTCCTGCCAAACGACATTGATGTAGGTGAGACCGGCCCATTCAGCGCGAAGGCCCTCGGGTGGCGGGTTTTCAGCAAGGAATGCTTCGACGTCGGTCTTGACCGCCACCATGTCCTGGTTGTCCCCACTCTTGAGCTGCATCCAGACCGCGCTCTCGCGGTAATCGGGGCTCACCAAGTGCCACAGATCGTTCGGACGGTGAGATGACTGGAACTGAAGAAGCGTCTGGGCGACTCCCTCGGTGGTCGCGGGAAGGCGGAAGTCCTTGTCCTCGCCGCTCATCAGCTCGCGATACACGGTCTTGACGACGTCGGCGATCGAGCTGGTCTTGCCGACCAAGGGTAGCGCCTCCGCCTCACGCTGAAGTCGTTCGACGTAGGCGAGGTGTTCCGGGTTCTGGAAGGTCTTGGTTCGGGTCTGTGCTTCTTCGAGCGCCGTCTGGATGCCCTGCCATTGCTCGGATTCTTCGCCAGTCGTATCGAAAGACAGATCGGACGTTGCTTCGATCAGCGCATCGACAACCGTCGTGTCACCCGCTTCGCTTGCGGTTCGAGCCTCAGCTTTGAGCGTTTCCCATCGGGACCGCATGTCATCACCTGCGCCCTCGAGGGCAGCATCGCCGGCGGCCACGATCTCCCGCTCCGCATCGACGTCTTGCTTCATGACGAGGAAGGCCATGTAGGTGCCGGCGAGCTCCCGGTTGAGCACGTCGTCGGCGACACGGATCTTGTGAGAGGGCTTGAACCAACGAACGGGGTTGTCGTTGATATTGATTTGCGTGATGCCGTAACCGCTGATCGCGATGATGGCGACCGTCAAAACCAAAATCGGCTTGGCATAACGAAGGCTCTTGGCGCCCATGGCCTCGACTACACGGCCGACAAAGCCACCGTCGCTCTCGTCACGCTTGCTCGAGAGCAGCGCGGCAAGACGTTTTTCGGGAAGCGCCGCGATGTAGGCAGGAACGAAGAGAATTGTGAGGACGAACGCCAGGCCAATTCCGAGCGCAACGAATGCACCGAACACGCGAACGGGAGGGATCGGCGTTAGCATCAACGAAAGGAAGCCAGCCGCCGACGTGAGCGAGGTATACAACATCGGCGCAAACAGGTGCCCGATGACCTCCCTAATCGCAGCTTTACGATCGCGGTGCTTCGGATAGATATCGACGAATTCGGATAGAAGGTGAACCGAATCTACTACCGCGATCGGCATCAAGAATATCGGGATCATCGAGCTCATGATGTGCACGGTGAACCCGCTCGCGATAAGCGCCCCCATCGTGATGGTGACGGTGGTCATTGCCACGATCATCGGCGAGAGAACCAACGAGAAGGAGCGGAAGAACCACCACATCAACAGGAGGATCACCAGCGCGGCAAGCGGCGCGGCAATCGCCATCTGCTTGAACATCTCGACACCGAACGTGTCTTCGGCGACGGGAAGGCCGGTGATGTAGAACTCGTCGCTGTTCGCAGGGAAACCAGCGACGATGGCCTCGATTTCCTCGGAGATGCGATGACTCTCGTCTTTGCTTTCGATCGGAACGTATAAGGCGACGCTCTTCCCGTCGTCGGACACCACGGTGCCGCGCAGCATCGGAAGCCGAAGCGCCGCTTCCTTGATCGCGAGCGCCTCCTCCGGTGTCTTCGGGGGCTCCTCCATCAACCATTCAAAGCGAATCGTGCCGGGCCCCGCTTGCTCGATGTTGTCCATGGTGGACGGCCCGAGAACGTCTCGCGCAATGACGCCATCGATCGACTTCACCTGTTCGTTGAGCTCGTGAATGCGGCCGAGCGACTCGGGATTGAACACACCCTCGGGCTCGGACTCGTTCACGATGCCCACGACGATGAGGTCGTGAAGGGCAAACTCCTCCTTGGTCTCGTTGTGGAAGACCCGCGCCGGATCGTCTTCGGAGAGCATGGTCTCCGGGTCGGTATCGATCTGGATCCATGGAATGGCCGAGCCGAGGCCGATGGTCAGTACGGCCAATCCCACGAAGACCAGGCGCGCGTGTTGGAGAGGAAAATCGAGAATCTTTCGTTTCATGAACAACTCCGTCTTGAACCCGGATTCGACTATATGAGCACATAATCATATAGTCAAGTGGTGATTTTTTCCTAAAACGGCGCTATATAAGGAGGGAGATGCCGAAAACCTCGTTAAATCCCCAGAACCTGGAGTCTGTCGCCACGAGGTTCCGCATCCTCGGGGTCCCGCTCCGGCTGCAGATCCTCAACGAGCTCGCCAGTGGCGAGCGAACGGTGACGGCCCTGGTAGAGGCCACGGGCAGCACACAACCGAACGTCTCCAAGCACCTCACCACCCTGCTCGCGCACCGGTTGGTGAAACGCGAGAAGCGTGGAAACTCGGCGTACTACTCGGTCGCCGATCCTGCGGTCTTCGACCTTTGTGAGATCGTCTGCGGCAACATCGAACGCTCGCTCGAGGAAGAGCGCCGCGCGTTTGGCGGTTAGCCAAAAAAAGCGCCCCGGCGGCTGCCGAGGCGCTTGGTGGTTCGCCGAGTCTTTCGATCAGCGATACGCGAAGGAGGGCCAATGCGGATGGCGAAGCCTCGCCTCCGCGCGGTAGACCTGCCGTTCCGAAAGCTCGACGAGCTCGTCGAGAATCCGAGCTTTCTTTGCGTAGTAAGCGCCGTGGCCACGCTCGTGGTGGCCGCGCCCATGATAACCGCGCTCCTGATGGCGGCGCCCTTGGTAGCCGCGCGAGTGGTAACCGTGCGAGTGGTGAGTTCGCCGTTCCAGAATTGCGAGCTCGTCGCGGAGCATGCGCACGTGCTGCGCATAGCGGTGATTGTACGGCTCACGAGTGGATTCGCGGATCTCGCGCTCGAGCCATGCGTCGAGTCGCCGGTCGACCTTCCATTGCGCGTGTCGATCGCGGTTGGCAGTCGCCTGCTTCCACCGTTCCGTGATGCGGACGATCTGATCTAGGTCGTGCCGTTGTTCGAAATAAGCGCGACGCGCATCGTGTGTCGCTGCGGATGGCCTCTGCACCGTCCGCCGCGAATCGTAGACCGCACGCGGCGGGTCGTAGCTCGCGCGAACGGGCCGAACGACACGCGGACCGCTCCCCGCAGCGATGACCACCGTCGTGTGACGATCGCCGTGCCGCCTATCCTGCGCATCAGCCCGAGTAACAGCCGTCAGCGCCAACACAAAAAGCCCAAAGTGAAGTAGATGTCGCATGATAATCCCTCGTCTTTCCATGAGTCGTTGCGGGCCATCCCCGCATTCACCCACTCCGACGCCCCAAAACCTTACGAACCCCTTAACCCTTAAAAAGAAGGGGACAGTCCCCGTTTTGAAAGGGTTAAAGGTGTGGAGAATTAACCCTTTTAAAAAGGGGACTGTCCCCTTTAATTGGTTAGGAGGGCTTGGGGTTTGTTGGCTCGGGTTAGGACTGGGAGGGCTCGGGGGTCTTGTTCGAGGGCGGTCCAGAGGGCTTGGGCGCGGTGTCGGTAGTCGGCCGGGGTTAATCGGCCTCGTAGGAGCTCTGCGCGGAGGAATACGAATGTGGTTTGGATCACATCGTGGAGGCAATAGTCGCGGATTTCGGCGTGGCGGCCGTGCTCGAACATGCTCTGCACCTTGGAGCCGTCGACGTCCATCTTGCCCGGCATACCGACGAGCTGCGCAAGCGCGGTCAAGCTCGGCATCCGGCTCGCACCGTAGTCGGTCAATACGTCGGCCAAGTCCATATGACCCTCGTCACTGTAACGGTAGCGATAATCGGGGCCCCCGCTGCGGCCCGCATAGTACGCCGGAAAGGGCACACCGTGCTTCAACATGCGGTTGGCAAGCACGGGCAGATCAAACCGCCGCCCGTTGAAGGTCACCATCGTCGGATGTCGCTTGCCGATGAACTCCGCAAATTCCTGCAGGACCTTTGACTCATCGGGCGGCGCGTCTTCCTCGCCGCCAAAAGCGCCGAGCTTTTGAAACGCATGATCGCCGTCGAGCCACAACACTCCAAGCGCGACGACCTGATGAAACGGCGCGGGCGGAAAGCCATCGACTGCCGCATCCCATGCCAGCTCGGGGTCGGGTACGGTTTCGATGTCGAGGACGAGAAACGAGCGGGCCACCGGGTGAAACTAGCCGAAAAGCCAACAAACCGCCCGTGTTAAGACTCCCTTAAGATTCGAGCTGTTTACTTCATGAGGAGGCGGGACCTCCCAGAAAGGAAACCTCATGAAGTTCATCAACAAAGAAACCATCATCGCTGCCCTCGTCGGCGGCTTGACGGTGATCGCGCTCACCATGGGTGGGGTCGCGCTTGCGTACAGTGGTGCGCACGGAGGCCATCACGGCCCCTGGTCGGCCGAGAAGATGGAAGAGCACCTCACCGAAATGACGCAGCGGCTCGACCTCAGCGCGGAGCAAGAGGCAAACATTCGGGCCATCGTGGAGCAGGCCCAGACGCAACGTCAGGAAATCAAAGAGATGCCCCGGGGCAAAGAGAAATTCGTCGCCATACGAGACCTCCGTTTCGCGACCGAGGATCAAATCTATGCCAACCTGAACTGCGAACAACGCGAAGAGCTTCGATTGCTGAAGCGAGAGCACAAAGTCGAACGAATGGAGGAGCGCTTCGAGCGCCGCCACTCGGGAGACACGAAATAACGGGAGCACCCGGTGTCCAATCGAATCCTGCTCGTGGAAGATGACGTCGCCCTTGGTCAACAAGTGGTGCAGACCCTTTCGCAGGCAGGGTTCGATCCGCACTGGGTCCAAGACGGCGACGCGGCCCGCGGTCTCGACCCCGACGACTACCGCGTGATCGTGTTGGATCTGATGCTGCCCGGCACCTACGGCATGGACCTGCTCAAACGCTTTCGCGCGAAGTCGGAGGTGCCGGTATTGATCCTCAGCGCTCGAGACGACACCGCGGACAAGATCCGTGGGCTCAAGCTCGGCGCGGATGACTACGTGACCAAACCGTTCTTTCCCGAAGAGCTCGTCGCGCGCATCCAAGCATGCTTGCGGCGACCCAATCTCGTCGGCACCGAGCGGCTCGTCGCCGGGCCCATTCAAGTAGATCTCGAGCGCCGTGAAGTGACCGCAAGCAAAGGCGCGCTTTCACTAACACCCGTGGAGTTCGAAATCCTCGCGCTCCTGGCTCGCAGGAAAGGCTCCGCGGTCACCCGGGACGCGCTGGTCGACGCTGCGCTCGACCCTGCGCACGACACCAGCCGGCGCACCCTCGACGTGCACATTTCTAGGCTCCGCAGCAAGCTCGGCATCGATGCTGCACAGCTCGAAACCGTATGGGGCATTGGTTATCGCCTTGCGGAAGGCTCATGAAGCTTCGGGCACGCTTGGCATTGACGCTTGGACTGGCAACGATCTCGTTGCTGGTGCTGTTGGGCTGGGCTCAATCCCGTTGGCACTCGCAAGTCAGAGTAAGCGCGCTCGCCGAGGCGGCGGTGCACCGAATGGAGTCCGGTGGGCGGCAGCGTTGCGAGGCCTATCCAGAACGTTGGCCGGGCCCGCAAGAGGAACGACGAGCCCGCCGGCGCCCCGCCCCTTCTCATCGCCCCTTTCGGCCGCACCGAGTGTTCGCCTATGACGCAGATTTTCAGAGTCGGAATCCCGACAACCCCCCGTTTCCGATCGAGCTTGCGCAACAACTCAAGGCCGGCAACGACGTCGCAGCCTACCGCTCCGCAGGTCAGCGGCGCACGCAAGTCGCGGTTCGAATGCCTTGGAACGAGGGCCCGTGCGCGGTGGTGCTCATGCGCGCCAAGGGGCCGCCCCCATGGTTTTCCGGTGCGGTTCTGATGCC
>CP070713.1:717566-724434 GCA_020351445.1 Myxococcales bacterium | reverse complement strand
TTATAGAGACGATAAGCTCACTTTCAAGGTGCTCAATCGATTTCCTTATCCTAGGCAATATATATATAGAGTTCTTTATGCCTGTCAGGTCCCTGGCGTTAACGCGCCCGGTCGATAACTTAACGGCCAGTCTCTCCAGGTCGTTCATGCTCCTCAAATAGTGTCTTATGGACTCGATCGTCTCAAAATCATTAAATAGCATGTCTGTTGTCCCGAAGCGATCGTCGTTGTGCCCCGGCGAGCGCGGTATTCGGAGCTCAGCGGCCGGGTTTTCGGGGTTTTTCGCCGGTACACGCCTCTGGTCGAGGGGCTATCGGTGGACGAGGCCTTCCTCGACGTGACCGGGAGCCAAGCCCTCTTTGGAGACGGCTCCGAGATCGCGCGTCGCATCAAGCAGGACATCCGCTCCGAGATCGGGCTGACCGGCTCGGCAGGAGTCGCGCCCAATAAGTTCGTCGCCAAGATCGCCAGCGACCTCGACAAGCCTGATGGCCTAACCGTGGTCTCGGCCGGCGAGGAGGCCGAGTTCCTTGCTCCGCTTCCCCTCGGGCGCATGTGGCGGGTCGGACCCAAGGCGCGCGTGAGGCTCCGTGATGCCGGTCTACGAACTATCGGAGACCTTGCGGGCGCGGATGTTCGCACGCTCGAGCAGTTGCTGGGGAGTTGGGGGCCCGTGGCGCGGGAGCTTGCCCGGGGGCTCGATGACCGTCCTGTGATCGTCGGCGCGCCGCCTAAGAGTCTCGGAAGCGAGGCTACCTTCGAGCACGATCTCACGACGACCGACGCGCTCCTCAAGCCGATCTTGAGGCAGTCCATGCTCGTTGCCGATCGTCTCGTGAACAAGGGACTGTGGGCGCGGGTCGTCACACTGAAGATCAAGTACGGAGACCATCGCATTCGTACGCGTCAGGCTCGCCTCTCGCGAGCGGTCTCGGACACCGACGCCATTTACCAGGCGGCCGGTGAATTGCTCGGGCGGTTCGACGCGCTCGATTCGGGGGTGCGGCTCACCGGGGTCTCGGTTTCGTCGTTGACCAAGACACCCGACGCCGAGCTGTTTCCCGATCCCGAGCGAGAGCGGCGCGAGCGTTTGGCGGCAACGACGCGAGCGTTGCGCGAACGGTTCGGGTCGGCAGGCGTAACGCGCGCTTCCTTGATCGCCGACCCGGGCGAAACCGGAGTTTCGCGACGCTAGAAAAGTCGAACAATCGCAGCATCCGCAACTGGCGTCGTCGGTCGCGTTGACACCATCGGGCCTGGCCTTTAAGGTCCGAGCTGTTGCGTCAGCCACGCAATGCTCTAGGAGCCCCACCGGATGAACGCGCGACACACTAAGTTCATCTTCGTCACTGGGGGTGTTGTCAGCTCAATCGGAAAAGGCCTAGCGGCCGCTTCGATGGGCGCTCTCCTCGAAGCACGAGGATTGCGGGTCACCAACATCAAGCTGGACCCGTACATCAACATCGACCCCGGCACGATGTCACCTTTCCAACACGGAGAGGTGTTCGTCACCGATGACGGCGCTGAAGCCGATCTCGACCTCGGTCACTACGAGCGCTTCACCAAAGCGACGATGACCAAGGCGAACAACTTCACGACTGGCCGCATCTACCACTCGGTGATCTCGAAAGAGCGTCGTGGGGAGTATCTCGGGGCCACCATTCAGGTGATTCCGCACGTCACCGACGAGATCAAAGCGCGGGTCCGCGAAGCGACCCGCGACGTCGACGTCGCCATCGTCGAGATCGGCGGCACGGTGGGCGACATCGAATCTCTGCCGTTCCTCGAGGCGGTTCGTCAGCTGCGCGTGGAGCTTGGTCCACAGAACAGTGTTTCAGTACACGTGACGCTGGTGCCGCACATCGCAGCCGCTGGCGAGCTCAAGACCAAGCCGACACAGCACTCGGTCAAGGAGCTCCTGGGCCTCGGAATTCAGCCCGAGCTTTTGCTATGCCGGGTCGATCGGGAGCTTCCGCGCAAGCTTAAAGAAAAGATCGCGCACTTCTGCAACGTGCCGGTGGAAGCGGTCATCGCCGCGCCGGATGTCCGGGTGATCTACGAGCTTCCGCTGACGCTCCACGATCAGGGGCTCGATCGCCTGTTGGCCGAGCGGCTCAACATCTGGTCACGCGACCCGGACCTCTCGGTTTGGCGTCGGACGGTCGACCGCTACCTGGCTCCCGGCAAGGGCCACGTCTCGATTGCGCTGGTCGGCAAGTACGTCCACCTGCGCGACTCCTACAAGTCCCTTCATGAGTCCTTGGTGCATGCCGCACTCGAATGTGACGTGAAGCTCGACCTCGACTACGTCGACAGCGAAGAGCTCGAGAGGGGCGACCTCGAAGCGCGTCTCGGTCGCCACGACGCGATCTTGGTTCCCGGAGGCTTCGGAGATCGTGGCTCGGAGGGAAAGATTCGCGCGATTCAATTTGCTCGCGAGAACAACATCCCGTTCTTTGGCATCTGCCTGGGCATGCAGATGGCCGTGGTCGAATTCGCCCGGAACGTGTGCGGGCTGGAAGGCGCGAACAGCGGGGAGTTCGATCCCGATGCAAAGCACCTCCTCGTCGACATCATGCCCGACCAGCGCAGCATCGAAGACAAGGGTGCGACCATGCGCCTCGGTGCGTATCCCTGCACGATCGCGCCGGACTCACTTGCCGCCCGGATCTACGGCGCGTCGTACATCAGCGAGCGACATCGTCATCGCTATGAGGTGAACAACCACTATCGTGAGGACCTCGAGCGGGGCGGGCTCGTGCTTTGTGGATTGTCTCCCGACGGGCGCCTCGTCGAGATGGTAGAGCTTCCCGGCCATCCCCATTTCATCGGATGCCAGTTCCATCCCGAGTTCAAGAGCAAGCCTCATCAACCGCATCCCCTGTTCACGAGCTTCGTACGTGCGGCGATCGAACATCACGCGCGCCCCGGCCGGTCCCTTGGCGGCGCAACCGAGGCGCACGTCAACTAACCCTGTTGTTTCGTGGCGGGCGATCGTGATCAGGCCCTGCGACGACGGCAAGATGAGGCGGATCACGCCACTTTCTCGTCGTTGCGTCACCTGCCCAGCATCCGCCGGGGCGGGATCCTCGCCAGGTTCGGCTAGGGGGTTTAGGATCGGGAGATGACTCGTCCGGGTCGCCGGAAATGGCTCACGATTCCAACCCGCATCGTGTTGGGATACATCGTGGTGCTGGTCGCCTTTGGCGTCGTTGGCGGACTCAGCTTCCTGCAGCATCATCGCACGTCGCAGACGCTTGGGCTGCTCGAGGACGGATACTTGCCGTTGGCCCTGACATTGAGCCAGGCCAAGGCTACGCAAAGCGTCTATGCAAACTTGGTGGAACGAGCGCTCCACTCGGAACGAAGCACGCCGACCAAGTCCTGGCTTCGCGCCGCCTTGCGCATTCGACCGACCACGCTCCAGCGTGCATATGACGGTGTGGACAAAGCAGAGGCGTTGGCCGAGGAAATCGGTCCACCGGCGCCGCTTCGCTCGGTCCGACGTGAGCTCAACGCGATCGCCAAGGCGTACGACGACATCGATGCCAAGTACGAGCAGCTGTTCGACAGCGCCAACGAGGATGAAGAAGCAACCGAGGATTTGCTGAGCAAGCTTCGGCGCACCGAGCAACGAATCGAGCGGAACTACGATCGGGCATCGCAAAGTGTTCAACAGAGGATCTCGCGCACCAGTGCGCTGGCGGCTGCGCAGTCGGAGCGCGCGACCTTTCTCTTGGGGTTGCTCGGGCTACTTTCGCTGCTCGTCGGCATTGCGGTGACGTTCCTGTCGCAGCGGTTGCTCCGGCCGATCCCACTGTTGCATCAGCGAGTTGCAGCAGTAGCACGCGGAGATCTGTCGAGCGCCGTCGAAATCAAGCGTGACGACGATCTCGGGCATCTCGTTGCGGAGTTCGAGCGGATGGTTCGGGCTCTGGGTGCGCGCGACCAGAGCTTGCGCGAGGCATCGGTCGCCTAGCAGCGGCTTCAGCGTATGCAGGTTCAGATCGTCGAATCGCTGCGTGCCGCAATCCTAGTCATCGATCGGGAGCGGCTGATCAGAACCACCAATCCCGCTGCCGACGAGATCCTAGGAGTCAACGCGCGCGATGTCGGCTCGCCGGTCGACGAGACCTCGTTGCTTCGGCGCTTTCCGGCGCTGGCTCGCGCCATTGCCGACGTCGCCGAGGGAGGAGACGCGCTGACCCTCGAAGGCGAGCGCATCGCAGGCTTCGACGAGCACTTGGTCGACGTGCTCGTAACGCCATTTGGCGACGAAGTGAGCGCGGGCGGGGTTCGCGGGGTTCTGGTCGTCGCCGATGACGTCTCGGATGCAATCGCCACGAAATCCCGTCTCATCCAGACGGAACGTCTGGCCGCCATTGGGCGCATGGCTGCGCATGTGACGCACGAGGTTCGTAACCCGCTGTCGAGCATCGGCCTCAATGTCGACATGCTGGGGGACGAGATTCACGAGGCGGGCCCCGAGGGCAAGCGGTTGTTGGAGTCGATCCAGCGGGAGCTCGAGCGCCTAGAGAGCATCACGGAGGAGTACCTTCGGCTTGCGAGACTCCCCGAGCCCTCCCTGACCCCCCAGGACCTCGCGGAATTCCTGAACGACGTTGCCGAGTTCGTTCGGCGTGAGATGGATGCTGCCGGCGTCGAGCTGCGGTTGGACCTGGCTGCACAGCTACCAGCCGTCGCGATGGACGAGCCGCAGTTTCGGCAAGCGCTGCTCAATCTGCTGCGCAACGCGCGTGAGGCGATGCCCGAGGGAGGTGTCGTCAAGCTCGAAGCCACGAGATACGATGATGGAGTCCGAATTCAGGTACACGATGAGGGGCCGGGCATTGACGAAGAGGAGCGCAAGCACGTCTTCGACATGTTCTACACGACAAAAGAACGTGGAACTGGGCTGGGTTTACCGCTGACGCAACAGATCGTGATCGCACATAGCGGGAAGATCGCCTGCAAAGCCCGCCATCCACACGGGACCACGTTCGAGATATGGTTGCCAGACCTCGACTCGCTGCTTGCCAGAATATCCAGCGCCCCTCCGCCACCCACCACCAAAACGACCGCGTGGAGGGTCGGATGACCAGAACAGACGGGCGCTCGTATGACGCGCTGAGAACCGTATCGATTGAAACAGGCGTTCAGCGAAACCCGGAGGGCTCGGTGCTTTATCGCTGCGGTCAAACGACCGTGTTGATTGCAGCGTCGGTGACCGAAGGGGTGCCCGATTGGATGCGCGACTCGGGCCACGGTTGGCTCACTGCAGAGTATGCGATGCACCCACGGGCGAATCCGGAGCGCAAGCGTCGCGAAGGACGCAGTGGGCGCATCGATGGTCGGAGCTCGGAAATACAGCGCTTGGTTGGGAGGGCGCTTCGGGCAGCCATCGATTTCGGCAAGCTTGGAGAGCGGATGATCACGGTCGACTGCGACGTGCTCGATGCAGATGGTGGCACGCGGACCGCATCGATCAACGGCGCAATGGTCGCAACTGTGATCGCGCTCGATCGGCTTCGGGCGACGGGCCTCGTCCACAAAGGCGTGCTGCGCGAGCCCATCGCTGCGATCAGCGTCGGCTTGCTCGAGGACCGTCCGATGTTGGACCTTTGCTACACCGAAGACCGGGACGCCGAAGTCGATCTGAACGTAGTCGGTACCCCGCGGGGCGGGGTCGTCGAAGTGCAGGGCACCGCCGAAGGAGCTCCGATCGTCCGCGAGAAGCTGGATCAAATGATCGACCTGGCGCTGGGAGCGATGCCGGCCCTCGCCGAGGCCCAGCTCGGTGCCCTTCGGGCGCTAGACGTCGACATCGAGCGGCTATTGCCCTGATGCGACTTCTGGTCGCGACGATGAACGCGGGGAAGCTTCGTGAGTACGAGCGGCTTCTTGCGGACGTGCCCGGGCTCGAGCTCGAGACGATGGCATCGCTGTCGAAGCCCGTGGACGTCGAGGAGGACCTCGATACGTTTCTGGGCAACGCGCGCAAGAAGGCGACCGCGATCGCTGCGGTGGCCGGAATCCCATGTCTGGCCGACGACAGCGGCCTAGAAGTGGAAGCGCTCGGCGGGCGCCCGGGGGTGCATTCGGCGCGATACTCGGGGGAGGGTGCGACCGATGCTCGGAACAACGAGAAACTTCTTCATGAGCTACGCGACGTGCCCGACGACCAACGAACGGCTCGCTTTCGATGTGCAATCGCTGTCGTCGATTCGGGCGGACGCGAGCTCGCCGTGGTGGAAGGCGCTTGCGAGGGCCGCATTGGCCAGGAGCCCAAAGGCGCCCATGGGTTCGGCTACGACCCCTTGTTCGTGCCCGAAGGATATACGCAGACGATGGCGGAGCTCGGGCTCGAGACCAAGAATGAGATCAGCCACCGCGCAAAGGCAGCGGAAAAGCTCGTGCCCTTGCTCAGGGAGTTGCAGAAGCCTTAGCCATCGGCTACCGAGTCGGTCTCGGGGTGTAGCACAGCCTGGTAGTGCGCATGCTTTGGGAGCATGAGGTCGCTGGTTCGAATCCAGTCGCCCCGACTAGTGATGAAGGGAACTCTATGTTGATCATGAAGGGTCTCGTCCGGGGGGTTGTTTCAAGTCGCGCTCTTCGCGGCGGCCCTACTCATCCCGGCCGGCACATGGAACTGGCCGCGAGCGATTCAGTTTCTCGGGGCCTATGGGGTTGTCCTGGTTTCGATCGTTGTGCTCGGCCTAATCGCGCCCTCTAGTCTCGAGGCGCGAGTCCAAGTCCCGACATCGAAGAGCCAGCCCAGATCGGACCGAATCGTCTCAGCGTTTCTCTTTACCGCGATCTTCGCGTGGCCGATTTTCATTCCCGTCGATGTGTTCCGTTTGCACCTCAC
>CP070713.1:708881-717466 GCA_020351445.1 Myxococcales bacterium | reverse complement strand
TTGCGAGGCCCTCGTCGATGACCCATCGTCGGCCCCCAAGACGCTCGCAGCCATGTCCCGCGCCGCTCCATCTAACTCCTCACGCCCCGACCTTGCGCTCTTCATCCCTTCTTACGCGGGAGGCGGGGCCGAGCGCGTGGCCTTATTTCTGGCTAGCAGCCTTGCAGATGCCGGTCTTCGCGTCGACCTCGTCGTGGCTTGCGGCCACGGCGCGCTCCGCGATGAACACCTGCCGGGAGTGACGAAGGTGGAGCTCGGGGCTCTCACCGAGATCCTCGCGGCGCCGGCCTGGGTGCGTTATCTCAAGCGGGTCCGTCCGCGTTGCGCCATGTCGATGATCCATACCGCGAACTTCAACTCGGGCATCGGCGCGTTCTTCGTGCCCCATGTGCCGGTCATCGTGAACCTGCGCATCGCGCTCGATTGCGATCCCGCAGCCCAATGGTGGTTCCGGAGTTGGTTTGGGTTCGCGCCCGAGCGTCGTCTGTACAAGCGCGCCGCCCGCGTGGTCGGTGTCTCCCAAGGGGTGGCGGACGAAGCTGCCGAGGTTTTCCGCCTGCCGCCGAACAAGGTGCTGTCCATTCCCAACCCACGAAGGTCGCGCGAGGCTTCGTTCGAGGTCGCACCCGAGCACGAGCCGCTGTTCGAAAGACCAGTCGTGCTTGGCGTAGGGCGTCTTGCACCGCAAAAGGATTTCGCGATGCTGCTCCGTGCGTTTGCCGATGTGGCCGCCCAACGAGACCTTCACCTGGTCGTCCTAGGAGAAGGTCCAGACCGCGCCTCGCTAGAATCCCAGGCTCAGAAGCTCGGCTTGTCCGGTCGCGCGTTCTTTCCCGGCTTCGTGACGAATCCTCAGGCCTACATGCGTCGCGCCCGCGTCTTCGCGCTGTCGTCGCGCAACGAGGGTTTTCCAGGTGCCTTGATCGAGGCCCTGGAGGTGGGCGCCGCTATCGTCTCGACGGATTGTCCTTTCGGTCCTCGAGAAGCGCTCGATGGAGAGCGCTTCGGGCGTCTCGTGCCCGTGGGAGACGCCGAGCGCTTCGCCGCCGCGCTCGAGGCGGAGCTCGACCAGCCCGACGTCGGGCCCGACGCGCGCCGAGCGGAACGAGCCGACTGGATGCAGCGCTTCGATCCCGAGGTAATCACGGGCCGCTACGTCGACCTGATCCGAGGCGTCATTAGAGAGTCAGGCCGCTCCCAGCCGTGAGCTTCACTACACGGGTCCGGGGCTGCGCGGGGGTCTCCTCTGGAAGGAACCAGCGCGCCCAGAGCACGCCGCTTTTGTGGCCCTGGGTCCGGATCCAATTGGGATGACCGGGATCCTGCGCAGAGATCACGATCGTCCAAGAGCCGTCGTCGTTGTAGACCAGTTGATGCCCGTTGATGGAAACCCGCTCGTAGTCGTAGTTATAGGTGTGTAGGAACTCGTTCCAGATGCACAGGTTCCAGAATGGGCATTTGGGCGATGTCCCTTCGATGACCAGCGCCTCATCGTCTTCCAACGCGTAGTTCCCCATCCCGTACGAAGCGTCGCTCGCGCCCCATCCATACGTGATCGCACCCATCGGAAGCGGCTCCTGCATGGTGTTTGGATCACCGATCGGCGGCACGGGCGTGATCTCGCATTGCTCTTTGATCCATGTAGTTGCCGCACGGAACCGTCGTGCCATGTCCTCGTCCGTGACGCGCGTCGTCGGGGGCGGGTCATCCGACTCGATCGTCCATACCGCGCGTTTGTCGTTGAACGGGTCTGCGAGATAGTCGCGCGTGATCGCGGCATTCGCGTCCGGCGAGAGGCGAATCCAGTTTCCCGGATGTTCCTTTGCGCTCAAGACGATGTCGAAGCTTCCATCGGCATTGGCTTCCATTTCCCCCAAATGAAGGCTACCGACGATTCCTTCTGCAGGCCGACCATCGTCCGGGCCCTCGTACACGCTCAACGACAGATAGACCGCATCCCCAGCGTCGAGGTGCACACGGTATGTCCGCGCCGGGTCGAGGGCGGCGTACTGGTAGTAGGCGTCCGCGTTGTCCCCGCCCCACTTCTTATACCGGCCAACGATGTCGACGAAATGCGGCCGGTCTTTGTCCGCCCACACGTAGCAATCGAAGGCAACCTGCGTGAGTGAAAAGATCCACCGGTAGCCTTCGATCACCGAGACGTCGTGCTCCACGGCGCGCTCACCGAACAAGAACGTGTCTTCGAGCTCGCGCATGGCTTCGATCACTTCGCGGAAGGCTGCGGTCGTTTCATAGCTTCGTTTGCTCATGCTTACCTCGGGCAGGGTTTGGGGTGAAAGCGTCTAGCGCTCCGGGACATTGAATCGCTCGCGGTAGAAGGCCAAGGCGGCGCTCCTTTCTTGTGGGTCGATCCCCAAGTCCTCGAGCCGATAGTCGACGAGGCCGTGCTTCCCTTTCGGATTGTGCGCGATGAACGCATCGACAGCTCGGGCGGTCTCCTCGGAGAACGGGTGGTCCGCCAACTCGAAAATCCGCCTCACAGTCCCCTGCATGTCGCCCATGAAGTCATGGAAATGCACGTCCATGACGCGCGACTCGGGCAACAGCTCGCGGTCGCGTATCCCGGCCCGAAGCAGATCTTCGGCGCGTCCGGCCCAATACCGCGCAATCCCGCGTACGTCGGGGGCCTTTTCCTGCATGCGAGATCCGTATGCGACCATGGTGGCGAGTGAAGCCGTGATCCGTACCGGGTCGCGATGCGTTTGAATGAACGTGGCGTCCGGAAAGGTTGCCACCAGCGCGTCGAGGTTTTCGAGGTGTTGAGGGCTCTTGAGCAGCCATCGCTCACCTGGGCGCAGGAACTGAAGTGCCTTCAAGCAGCGCTTGAGGTAGCCGTAAGTGGCCTTCTGGTCCGTGCGCTTGTACCAATCGCCGTAGCTGGGAACGTGATAGCTGCCTTCGAAGAGCATCGTGGAGAAGTCGATCGCCAGGAGCTGAATCTCTTCATGCGGCCCCTCCACCGTGAACTCATGCATGGCGCTGAACAGAGGGATGACTTTGTTGATCAAGGCCAAGGCCTTCGCGCACCGTTCGATCCGGGGATCGCGCCCGTCTCGCCCCGGGGGTTCGTTCGGGTCGGGAAATGGCTCGAGGCTCTCCCAGTAGGGCAACCAGCGTAGCGACGCGTCCTGCGAGAGCAGGTTCAAGAGGTGCGTGGTGCCCGTCCTTGGAAGCCCGGCGACGATGATCGGGCGATCGATTCTTTCGTCTTCGATTTCGGGATGCAGCCGGTAGAGCTCCTCCAATCGCAGTCGGCTCCTCAACAGCTGCAACACGAGTTGGCGCGTAGCGACGCGCCCGAACGACGACAGCTCTGTCTCGTTCTGTATCGAGCGGAGTAAGATCTCTAGGGGTTCGCGAAAACGGTCATCCCCGAAGTTGGTGAGACCGGTTTGCTTGCTGGCGGTTGCCAACAAGTTGTCCGGCTCGAGAGAAACGAAGGCCCGGGTGGGTATTTCGCCGACCGCATTGAGTAGCCGAAAAGAGAGTGGGAGACGAGGGGCATCCCAGTCCGTGATGCGAGTGGGTGAGGGTGTCGTCATCGCGTGCGAGCCATTGGCC
Source organism: Myxococcales bacterium (assembly GCA_020351445.1). Taxonomy (GTDB): domain Bacteria; phylum Myxococcota_A; class Polyangia; order Polyangiales; family Houyiibacteriaceae; genus SG8-38. The sequence goes on along the minus strand of CP070713.1, from coordinate 713,884 downwards.
ATCCGCTTTGTGGTGGCTTCTAGGTCGGTTCGCAAGCGCAAACGATTGACGGCATGCCCGTGCCTTGGTTAGGTAGGCGCATGCCGGGTGCAGCCAGTGGGGCGCATGCCCGTACCTGCCCGCTCTGCGAGGCGATGTGCGGCATCGAGGTCTTCGTCGAGGGCGGTCGCGTCACGAAAATTCGCGGCAACGAACACGACGTGTGGAGCAAGGGCTACATCTGTCCAAAAGGGACGGCGCTGCACCACTTGCACGACGATCCCGATCGATTGCGCCGGCCGCTGATCCGCAACGACGATGGCAGCTTTCGCGAGGCCTCCTGGGGTGAAGCTTTCGAGGAAGTCGAGAGGCGCTTGGCGCCTTTGCTCGAAACCCCCGATGCCCTGGCGGTGTATGCGGGCAATCCCGTGGCGCACAACTTTTCGCTCTCGAGGTACATCGGGGCTTTCATCCAACTCACGGGGATTACGGCGATCTACTCGGGGGGAACGGTCGACCAGTGGCCCAGGAACGTCGTTTCGGCCCTGATGTACGGTAGGGCGTGGAGCATCCCGATTCCCGACGTCGACCGAACCGATTTCCTGCTGATGCTCGGCGCGAACCCGTTCGATTCACAGGGAAGTCTGTTGGCGGCGCCGTATCTCATGAAGCGGCTCCGGGGGATCCAAGCGCGGGGTGGTCGCTTCGTGGTCGTCGACCCTCGGCGCACCGGGACTGCCAAGCGCGCCGATGAGTGGATTCCGATTCAGCCGGGGACCGATGCCGCCCTGTTGCTTGCCATGGTCAACGTCTTGTTTGCCGATGATTTGGTCGACCTCGGGACTCTCGTTGGCAAAGTCCGTGGCCTAGACGCCGTACGCGAGTTGTCCGCTGGCTTCACGCCGGAAGCCGTTACGGGCACCTGTCGCATTCCGGCGGAGCGAGTCCGGCAGCTAACCCGCGAGCTCGCAGGAAGCCGCAGCGGGGTCGTTTATGGGCGCATCGGCACATGCACCCAGGAGTTCGGGACGCTCTCGTCCTGGCTGATCGACGTGCTCAACATCCTCACCGGCAATTTCGACGAAGTTGGCGGCGCGATGTTCTCGAATCCGATTGCGTGGTCGATGCTCAGTCTGCGGCCGCCGGAGTTCGAGGAGGGCTTCGAGCTGGGCCGATTCCACAGCCGGGTGCGCGGTGCACCCGAGGTGCTCGGTCAGTTTCCGGTGTCCTGCCTGGCCGAAGAGATCGCCGCGCCGGGACAAGGGCAGATCAAGGGCTTGATCACCATCGCGGGCAATCCGGTTCTCAGCGCGCCGGGCGGGGACCGATTGGACGAGGCGCTGGCCCAGCTCGATTCCATGATCAGCGTCGACAATTGGCTCAACGAGACCACCCGGCATGCACACGTGATCCTGCCCGGCCAATCGCCGTTCGAGCAGGCGCACTACGACGAGATGATTTGGTCTTGGGCGGTGCGAAGCGCGGGCAAGTATTCCCCGGCGCTGTTCCCTGTTCCCGACGGTACGGTACCGGAGTGGGAGGTTCTGTTACGGTTGGCCGCAATGGTGCAAGGGCAGACCGCCGCCGACGTCGATGTCGAAGAGATCGATGATTTCTACTTCATCGGTTTGGTCAGCATGATCACGGAGCAAGAGGGATCCCGCATTCACGGGCGAGATGTGGAGGAAATCGTTGCCGAACATCCAGAGCCCGGGCCCGAGCGAATCCTCGACTTCGCGATTCGAACCGGGCCATGGGGCGATGCCTATGGAGCCGATCCCGACGGTCTCACTCTCGGGCGGATGAAGCAGCGCCCAAATGGAATCGACATGGGGCCACTCACTCCTCGCGTCGATGATATTGTGCAAACCCCATCGGGCAAGATCGAGCTCGCACCCGACTATATCGTGGCAGACGTGCCCCGGCTGAAGGCGCGACTCGCGAGCGCCCATCCGCCGCTCGTGCTAGTGAGCCGGCGCCAACTCCGGTCGAACAATTCGTGGATGCACAACGTCGCATCGCTGATGAGCGGAAGGCCCCGGTGCACATTGCTAATCCACCCGGAGGATGCAGCGGCCGCAGGAGTCGAAGATGGGAAGCTCGGCCACATTCGTTCGGATGCCGGCGAGCTCGAGGTGCCTGTCGAGGTGTCCAATGAAATGATGCCCGGCGTGGTTTGTCTCCCGCACGGCTTTGGCCACGACAAACAAGGCGCAAGGCTTTCCGTGGCTTCGCGACATGCCGGGGTCTGCAACAACGTCCTGGCCCCTGGAGCATTGGTCGACGTACCGTCCGGAAACGCAGTCGTGAACGGCATCCCCGTCATCGTCGCTCCTGCAACCAGGGCATAACCAGCACCGTCGTGATGCTTCAGTCTCGGCCCTTGTGGCCGGTCAGCCTCAGCAGTTTGTGAGTCATCCACGGGAACAGCAGGTACGTCCAATAGTAGAGCCGCATCATGAAAGGATAGACCACTTGTCGCCGCGGTCGGCGGGCGATTCGGGCGATGATCTTGCCGCATTCCTTGTACCGAGTTGCCCACCAATGATCAACGGCTCCAAGGTGTGGGGTTCTACCTGGCGGAGGAAGATGGTAGTCTCGAGTGCATTGACGTGGAGAGGTGATTCCACGCTTGGTAGGTGCGAGATGACCACTGTCGCTCAGCTGCTGAATCAGAAAGGCCACAACGTCGTCGCCATTGCTCCCGACGCTACGGTCTACGACGCGATCAAGAAAATGGCCGACCTCGACATCGGAGCCCTCGTGGTGATCGACGACGGTCGAGTCGTCGGCTTGATCACAGAGCGGGACTACTCCCGCAACGTATTCCTCAAGGGCAAATCTTCTCCGACGACGCCTGTGCACGAAGCTATGGCCGATGAGGTATTGTCCGTCGGGCGCGAGGAAACCACGAGGGATTGCATGGCGATCATGACGGGCAAGCGGACGCGCCATCTTCTCGTGATGGAAAGCGGTGAGCTTCTCGGTATCTTGTCGATCGGCGATCTGGTGCGTAGCATCGTGGCCGAGCAAGACATGACCATCGACCAGCTAGAGCAGTACATCCACCGCGGGTAAATATTGGGCGCAGACGGCAGAATTTGGCTGAGGCATTTCACAGCTGACGAGATTCGGGAGCTGCGAGTCATTCGGGAGCATCGCGCGTGGCTCACCCTCTTGGTCAACTATGGTTTGATCGCCGCGTCGATGGCCGTGGCCGCTTATGCGCCCAACGCTCTGACTGTCATCGTCGCGTTGTTCATCATCGGCACGCGGCAGCTCGGCTTCGCGGTCGTGATGCACGAAAGCGCGCATCACACGCTTTTTGGGAACCGAAAACTCAACGACTTCGTGGGCAACTGGTTGGCGGCCTATCCCATCTACTTGAGCGCGGACATGTATCGCACGCATCACCTGGAACACCACGCCAAGACGTGGACGGACGGAGACCCCGACCTGAGCCTCGCGAAGGGGTTTCCGGTATCGAAAGCCAGCATGCTTCGCAAGGTCGCGCGCGACCTATTCGGGATCACTGGCTTCAAGCAGCTGATCGGCACGACGTATCTCGTCCTCAAGGTCGTTCGCGGTGAGCAAGTCGATGCGGGCACGCTACCCCTTCGCCTGGAGCGCGGTCCGGCGATTCGCATGGTCGTTGGGACCATCGTCACCAACCTCATCCTGTTTGGAATCCTGTGGGCACTCGGTCACCCGCTGCTCTACCTGCTTTGGCTCGGCGCATGGCTCACCACGAACAAGCTCGTCGCGCGCATCCGGTCAATTGCAGAGCATGCGGTGGTTCCCGATCCAACCGACCCGATCGGTCAGACCCGGACCGTCCGAGCCGGTTGGCTCGCGCGACTGCTCATCGCTCCAAACCGCGTTCAGTACCATTTGGAGCACCATCTTCTGATGACGGTGCCGCACTACAATCTACCGAAGTTCCACGAAATGTTGCGCGAGCGCGGCCTGCTCGAGGACGCCTGCATTGCGGACAACTACGCGCAGGTACTCCGCGCTGCGGTGGTCTGAGGGGACAAACCGTCGTAGGTTAGCCCGAGCCGATGCAAGACGGATTTGTCACTGCCCTGTTGTGGCTTCTGTTCGGTGGGACCCACGTTGGCCTCACCGCTCAGCCGATTCGGAAACGCCTGGTCCGGCGGTTGGGCGAGGCTGGCTTCATTTTCGTCTACTCGGTGATCGCCATCGTGACCTTTGCCGCGCTGGTTCACTACGTAGCTCTGCACCGCTTCGACGAGCCTCATGCTTCGTTGATCGTGACGATTCCGCCGGTCCGCGGGGGGCTGCTGGCGCTATCGGTGGCCGGCTTTTCGCTGTTCGTCACGGCCGTGCTCGTCTATCCGCGGTTTCCCATGGCCACGTTCCGGCATCGCGTGGTGCCCGCGCGCGGGGTTCAGCAGATCACGCGGCATCCGTTCTTTTCGGGCATCGCGATATGGGCGGCTGCGCATGCCTTGCTGGCGCCGTCGACAGTGCCTTTTGTGTTCTTCATTGGCGTCATCGTGCTGGCGTTCGTTGGCGGGACGCACCAAGACCGCCGGCTCGTCGCGGAGCTCGGTGAACCCTACCGGGCTTACGTCGCGGCGACTTCGTTTTGGCCGTTCGTGGCGATTGTCACGAAACGACAACAGATCCGTTGGCGGGAGCAGCCGTGGTTCGCGTACGGCGTCGGCATCGGCGCGAGCCTTGGGCTCTATCACGTGCACGAGCACATCTTCGACCGCGGGGGCGCTTACGTGATCGCGGTCGTAAGCGCCGGTTCGCTCATCGCGATTGTCAATTCTCGGGTGCGCGCGTCTTGACACCGCATCCGGTCCACGGAGCATCACCCAAAGCTCATGTAGAGCAGCCGCGCAGCGACATAGACCACGAGCGCAGCTGTCAGTCGTTTCACGACGCGCTCGGAGAGCGCTTGGGTGCTGAGCCGGCTTCCGATCTGACCGCCAACGAAGACCGCGACGCCCAGCCAGACGAAATCGGTGAGCCTAGCGAGGTGCGCGGTCGTG
>CP070713.1:700315-708781 GCA_020351445.1 Myxococcales bacterium | reverse complement strand
GCGTGGCAGCTGCCGTTCGCGACGCGTGTTGATTCCGTCACCAATTTTCAGCACACGCAGGCCGAAGAAGACGATCTTATCGTCGATGATCTGGTGGACCTCGAGCGTGAGTACACGCAAGAAGAGCTCGAAGAGCTCCAAGCGATCGCGCTAGCGGAGCCGTTGCTGAAGCGGCGGCTCATCTCTGACGAGGCGCACGTCACGGCGATCAGTGTCCGACACACGGTTCCTCGCAGGGCCGCCGACGAGCAGACTCAAGCTGCGCTTGCCGCACGCGAGTTGGCAGCCGACATCGAGAACAAGTACCCCGGGCACTCGATCTACCTCACGGGCGGCGTGATGTTGTCGAACTCGTTCTTCGAGGCGTCGGTTCAAGACCTGTCGACGCTCGTCCCCTTGATGTACGCGATTCTCTTGATTACGGCGGTCGTATTTCTTCGATCGTTTTGGGGCATGATGATCACCTTGGTGATCATCATGCTCTCGGCCTCGACGGCGATGGGGCTCTCAGGCTGGCTCGGGATCCCGATCACCCCGCCGAGCTCCAGCGCGCCCACGGTGATCATGACCCTCGCTGTCGCGGACAGCATTCACCTTCTCGTCAGCCTCTTCCAATCGATGCGCAAGGGCATGCCCAAGAAGGAAGCCATGACGGAGAGCATGCGCATCAACTTGAGCCCCGTCTTTTTGACGAGCCTCACAACCTGCATTGGCCTTCTGGCCCTGAATCTCAGCGATGTGCGCCCCTTCAACGACCTAGGAAACATCGCCACGATCGGCGTGACGGCGGCGTTCCTCTATACGGTCGTCCTCCTGCCGCCTCTAGTGGCAATCTTCCCGATTCGAGCTGGCAAAGCCGTAAGCGAAGAGTCGCGGCCCGTCGTCAAGCTGGGCGAGCTCGTGATCTCGAATCGAAAAGGCCTCCTTTGGCTGGGCGCCTTCTTGATCGTCTTCCTGAGCATCATGGTCACCCGCAACGAGCTCAATGACGAGTTCGTCAAGTACTTCGACGAAAGCTTCGCGTTCCGGACTGATACCGACTTCGCCAGCGAGAATCTCTCCGGTATCTACACCATGGAGTTCTCTCTCGCTTCGGGCGAAGAGGGCGGCATATCGAATCCAAGCTATTTGGCAGACGTGGATGCCTTTGCCGACTGGTCGAGAGAGCAACCCGACGTGCAGCACGTGTTCACCATCACCGATACGTTCAAACGTCTCAATAAGAACATGCACGCTGACGATCCCGAGTGGTACGCCCTCCCCAAGGAACGCGATCTGGCCGCGCAATACCTGTTGCTCTACGAGATGTCCCTTCCCTACGGGCTCGATCTCAACGACACCATCAACGTCGAGAAGTCGTCCACTCGTCTGATCGTCACCACCGACAACATCTCGGCGGTCCGGATGCGCGAGCTTCAGGGCCAATCCGAAGAGTGGCTTCGCGAAAACACGCCCGAAACGATGTGGACAGTTCCGGCATCCACCAACCTGATGTTCTCGCACATCTCGGAACGCAACATCAAGAGCTCGATCCTCGGTGCCTTCATCGCGCTCGGCCTGATCGCCATCATTCTTGCGATTGCGTTCGCAAGCGTGAAGTTCGGCGCCATCAGCCTTCTTCCCAACTTGGCCCCGGCATTGATGGCCTTTGGAATATGGGGCATCGCGAGCGGGCAAATCAACGTGGGCAACGCGATTGTGCTCACCATGGCGCTCGGCATCATCGTCGACGACAGTGTCCACTTCCTGAGCAAGTATCTCCGCGCGCGGCGAGAGGGTGGAATGACCTCACAGGAAGCTGTTCGCTACGCGTTTTCCACGGTGGGGTCTGCTCTCGTGGTCACCTCGTTCGTCTTGGTGGCTGGGTTCTTGGTGCTGACCCTCTCACCCTTTGGCCTCAACGCGGGCATGGGGCTCTTGACCGCTATCGTTCTTCTGGTCGCGCTTGGCGCAGACCTGTTGTTCTTGCCACCCCTGCTCATGCAGATGGAAGGCTAACGCCGCACCCGGATGCGCAGCTTGTCCCCCTTGGGCAACGGATACGGGGAGTACTTCATCTCCAGCGGCCGGTCAGGGTCCACCAGCTCGATGTCGGCCAGCTCCAGCAGCAAAGCTAGCGTCGCGATCACCTGCACATCCGCAAGAGCCGCTCCGAGACAAGTATGGGGCCCCATGCCGTAAGGGTTTAGGGCACCGGGTTCGGGTCGTATCGCATTGGTGCCCACAAAACGGCTGGGATCGAACTTCCAGGGCTCTTCGAAGTACTCTTCCATCAAGCTGTTTGCGCCCGGGGTAGTGAGCACCTGGTCTCCTGCGTGGATCTGGTGGCCCGCATACACGAACGGCGTACGAGCGTGCCGAATCATGGTGAGGGTGATTGGATAGCGACGAGAGGCCTCCAGCTTCACCGCCTCGGCCAAGTGCAATCGAGTGAGCCATTCGCGACCCGAAGGCAATGCTGCGTTTGCTGCTTCGACCTCTTTGCGAAGGTCAGCTTGGAGCTCCGGTCGCCGGTATACCGCTGAAAGGACGAAGCTGAGTGTGGCCGCCACCGTGTCGATGCCGGCGAAGTACGGCGTGATGGCGAGCAGAGGAACGTCACGTTCGCCCAGCAGGCCGTCCTGCACGCAGCGGCGGAGTATTGGAAACAAACCGTCTTCCGGGTTGCTCTCACCAACGGTCCGAAACAAGTCGATCCCCATCTTCGTGATGCGCTGCTTGGCCCGTCGAAACCTCGGATCCCACAGCAAGAACCTGGGCCAGCGCCGAGCCACCGTGACCTCTACCGAGGTGTGCATCACCCGAAGCAGATCTTCGTAGTACTCGTCCGGATCGACTCCAGCCATGTCCATGAGCGCAGCAAGCTCGTGAAAGACCAGATCCCGCGTGAACCGTTCCACGTCGACGGTCTGGCCGTCCCAGCGTTGCAGACATCGCTGAACGACATCGCGCACCTCGGGGACGCGCTTCTCGAGAGTGCTTCGCGACATCGAGGGCCGTAGGCGTTTGCGAAGCTCGGCATGAAACTCTCCATCGGCGCTTACGAGCGCACGCTCACCTCCAAATAGCGAAACGAACTCGCTCCAGACCGGTTTCGAGGTCAGCAGCTTGCGCCCTTCCTTGGCCAAAAACCGCAGACCCTCAGCCCCGCCAAGCACGACCATACGCCGGCCCATGAACCGCACCGAGAACACGGGCCCCAGGCTTCGGTAGCCTCGAATGAACATGCCATGGGGGTCGCGCAAGAACTCGGGCAGGTTGCCAACCAAGGGAGCTCCAGAGAGGCGGGGCGGTGGCGGTGCATCGAAATCACCATCGTGAACCTCCGGCTCAGCTCGAGGGAGGACGGACGCACTCGGCGTTAGGCTGGCGGTCGGATTCGAAGCAGCCACTTCAAAGCGCGTCGATGATCGCGTTGAGAGTCGCGCTTGGGCGCATGGCCTTGGAGACGAGGTCGTCGTCCGGAAGATAGTAGCCGCCGACATCCATCGGCTCGCCCTGCACCGCGTTCAATTCAGCAACGATCTTGGTCTCGTTGTCTGCCAACGCTTTCGCCACCGGCGCAAAGTGGGCGCGCAGATCGGCGTCTTCGGACTCGGCGAGCGCTTGAGCCCAATAGAGCGCGAGATAGAAGTGGCTGCCGCGGTTGTCGAGCTCGTGCACCTTCCGAGACGGCGCCTTGTTTTCGAGCAGATACTTGGTCGCCGCTGCGTCCAGCGTATCGGCGAGAACCTTGACCTTTGGGTTGCCGTGGCGTTCGGAAAGGTAGTCGAGGGACGCGGCAAGAGCGAGGAACTCGCCGAGGGAGTCCCAGCGCAGGTGGTTCTCTTTCTCGAACTGCTGAACGTGCTTGGGTGCCGAACCGCCCGCCCCCGTTTCGAAGAGTCCACCCCCGTTCATCAAAGGCACGATCGAAAGCATCTTGGCGCTCGTGCCGACCTCGAGGATCGGGAAGAGGTCGGTCAGGTAATCGCGCAGGACGTTACCGGTCACCGAGATGGTGTCTTTGCCGTCCTTCATTCGTTTGAGCGAGAAGCGCGTGGCCTCAGCCGGCGCCATGATACGGATATCGAGGCCCTCCGTGTCGTGCTCTGGGAGGTAGGCGTTTACTTTGGCGATGAGCTGGGCGTCGTGGGCGCGCGTCTCGTCGAGCCAGAAGACCGCTGGCGCCCCGGTTGCGCGCGCGCGTCGAACGGCGAGGCCAACCCAGTCGCGAACCGGCGCATCCTTCGTCTGGCAAGCACGCCAGATGTCTCCGGCGCCTACTTCGTGCTCCATGAGCACCTTACCGTTGTCGTCGACCACCCGCACCACGCCATCGGCCGGGATCTCGAAGGTCTTGTCGTGGGAACCGTACTCCTCGGCCTTCTGCGCCATCAAACCGACGTTTGGAACGCTGCCCATCGTCGTCGGATCGAACGCGCCGTGCTTCTGGCAGAAGTCGATGACCTCCTGGTAGACGGCAGCGTAACTGCTATCGGGGATGACGGCCTTGGTGTCCTGTGTGTCGCCGGCGGCGTTCCACATCTGCCCGGATGTACGGATCATCGCCGGCATCGAGGCATCGATGATGATGTCGCTCGGGACGTGCAGGTTGGTGATGCCTTTGTCCGAGTTGACCATGGCGAGTGCCGGCCCGTTCTCGTACGCGGCTTTGATGTCGGCCTCGATCTCGGCGCGCTGGTCTGCCGGAAGGCTTTCGATGCGTGCGACGATCTCGCCGAAGCCGTCGTTGGGGTTGGCGCCGAGCTCCTCAAATGTTGCACCGTGCTTCTCGAAGACGTCAGCGAAGAAGACGCGAACGGCGTGTCCAAAGATGATCGGGTCGCTGACCTTCATCATCGTCGCCTTCATGTGAAGGGAAAAGAGGACCCCAAGCGCCTTCGCGTCACCGACCTGCTCTCGGAGAAACGCGAGGAGCGCCGTCTTGCTCATGTAGGTACCGTCGAAAATCTCGCCTTCGAGCAGCGCCAGGCCGTTCTTCAAGACCGTGGTTGAGCCGTCCTTGCCGACATGCTCGATCCGCACGGTGGTGGCCGCAGGCAACGTGACCGACTTCTCGTTGTGACGAAAGTCCCCGGCGCTCATAGTCGACACGTGTGTCTTCGACTCGCTCGTCCAAGCGCCCATCGGGTGCGGATTCGCCCGCGCGTACTCTTTCACGGCGCGTGGCGCACGACGATCCGAATTGCCTTCGCGAAGAACCGGGTTGACCGCGCTCCCTTTGACCTTGCCGTAGCGATGCGCGATCGCGCGCTCCTCGTCCGTTTTCGGCTCCTCCGGATAGTCCGGCACCGCGAAACCCTTGGCTTGCAGCTCGGCGATGGCGGCCTTCATTTGAGGCACCGACGCACTGATGTTCGGGAGCTTGATGATGTTCGCTTCGGGCGTTTTTGCGAGCCGGCCAAGCTCTGCCAGGGCGTCATCAACCCGCTGCGCATCGGTAAGCGCCTCGGGGAAGTTCGCCAAGATCCGGCCTGCGAGAGAAATGTCGGGAAGCTCCACAGCGACATCGGCAGGTGCGGTGAAGGCCCGGAGAATAGGCAGCAACGAATAGGTCGCCAACAGAGGTGCTTCGTCGGTCTTCGTGTAGAGGATGGTCGGCTTCTGGGTCATCGTCGTGGTTCTCTCGTTCAGAAGATATGAGCGCTCGCGTGTTTCCCGCAAAGTCGCCCGGACCGCAACCCACCGGCCCGCGCGAGAACACTTCCGGCAGTCCCGTGCCAATTCGGCCACCAATTCGCGGTTTTTGCGGGCCGGGGAGCCTAGCGGCGAAGTTCGGCGGTGATAAGGTGTCTCGATGACCGAGACTCATGACGCCTTCATCGAGCTCGTGGACGCGTACCGACAGCTTCCCGAGACATTCACCGACGACTTCCAAGGCTTGAGCCCACAGGCCCAACTTCAAGGCTATCGGCATCTGGCGCATCTGCTGAGCTACGGGTTCGAGCTCTACATGGAAAGCGACCCGCTGCGGCCCGCCTTTGTCCCGATTTCGAGCCCGACGATGAGGATCCTCGGCGACAACACCGACTCCATATACTACTTCACTCAAGTACGCGGAGATCAGCGCTATCGGATCACGGGAAACATTCGTGACGCGTGTTACCTCAGCTTTTGCATCTACGCGGGCGAGGCAGACGGTTCTTGGTCGGATCACATCGCGGCTCACGTCAACCACACCGAGATCGACTTCGAGGACGACGGGTCCTTCGAGCTCTTCATCGGTCCGGACGAACCCGATGAGCCTAATCATTTCAAAATGGGGCCACGTGCGGTGTGCTTGATTACGCGTGAGTACTACTTCGACCGCGACAACGAGCGCCATGCCGAGCTCCAAATCGAGAATACGGCGCGTGTTCCGGCGCCTGGCCCTCTAACCGATTCGATCCTTGCCGAGCAGTTTCGGACGGTCACCAATTTCGTCACCCAAACCACCGCGATGGCGCCGTTGTCCCCGACCAACGACATCAACGTCATCGGGGAACCCTTTGGTTTCGATCCGGATGGCATGGGATGGGGCTCACCCGACAACATCTATGCCATTGCCCACTTCGACCTGGCCGATGATGAGGTGCTGCTGATCCGAGGACGCTCGCCAAAGTGTTGCTATTGGGGCGTTCAAACCTGGAACGCCTACATGCAGTCTTTTGATTCGCGTTACCACAAAGTCTGTGTGAACTCGTCGCAAGCCACGCTCGACGCCGATGGAGGGTGGACCATCTACCTTTCCAAGGAAGACCCTGGGCTCGGAAACTGGGTCGGCACTGCGGGTCACTCGGATGGAATCGTCTTCGTACGGTGGCTGCTCGCGGAAGAGTTTCCACAGAGCCCGACCTCGGAGGTCGTGAAGCTCAGCGCCCTCAATCGTTGAACTGGGTCACTTCTTGGCGGAAAGGAAAGCAACGTGAATGCACGCACCGCATTCGTCACGGGCGCCGCGACCGGCATCGGTAAGGGCCTAGTCGAAAAGCTCGACCGGGAGGGCTGGCGGGTCTTTGCCGGCTACAACCAAACGCCACCGGATGCGCTCATCGCGGCTTGCGGCCCCGGGCTGCGCACCATGCGTTGCACGATCAGCGATCCGCAGAGCGTAGCGGACGCCACACGCCAGCTCGAGGAAGAGCTGGGCGGAGCCGCGCTCGACCTCCTGGTCAACAACGCGGCGACGGCGAGCGGTGCCGGCGGCGGCATGGAGAACGTCGACATCGACGCGTTCCATCATCTTTTCGAGGTGAACTTCTGGGGCGCGCTTCGGCTGACGCAGGCGCTGCTGCCATTGGTTCGAAAGAGCAACGACCCGCGCATCATCATCGTTGGCTCGCCATCGCAATACATCACGATTCCCCTCGGCGCGCAGTATCCGATCAGCAAAGTGGCCCTGGCGAAGATGACGGAAGCGCTTCGCATCGAGCTCAAGCCGTTTGGAATTCAAGTGACGTCGCTTGAGCCGAATGGCGTGAAGACGCCGATGACTGCTTTCACCGAGCAGGAGAAGAAGGACCTCTGGGCGACCTTCCCGGATCACTTGCTCGAGGAGTATAGACGCCACTTCGAGTATCCGGGCGACGTCCTCGAAGCAGCTGCTTCGATGTGGACACCGGAGAAGTTCGCCGACAAGGCTTATCGACAGGTCGTCTGCGCGAAGAAACTCAAACCGAGGTACATCCTCGGCCCCAAGGCTTGGGTCCTGCCCACGCTCAATCGCTGGGTCTCGAAGAGCGCTCAGGAGCGCCTCTTCGAAAGGATGTTCCGCAGGTCATGACGACGCCCTACCGCGTCCCGATGCGCATTACCGATTGGAAGAAGCCGCGCATCCCGCTGCTCCTCACCGCCTTCAATGCGGTCGGCGAGTGGCCCACGCGCAAGCTCGTCTCCTTGGACTCGGAGTCCGTGCTGGCCGGAGCGCGCAAGCAAACAGGGCTCGAGAACTTCGGTGACCAGCGCTTCCTCGAGCCTCTCGAAGTTCTATTGAACAGCCTTCGGACCGAGGCCCCCCTTTCCGCGTTCGGGCGACTCGTCGCACGCCATTTCATCGTGCAGATGCTCGTGGGACGGCTCCGCCTCGAGGAGCTCTACCGCCTTCACCCCGAGATCGAGGACGAGAGAATCGAGCGTCCGATCATCGTCGCGGGCCTCCCGCGCACCGGTACGACGCACCTCTTCAACCTCTTGTCGCAGGACGCTTCGCTCCGCTGGATTCCGTATTGGGAAAGCCTCGAGCCCTTCGTCGACCCCAGCGAGAGTCCGGGCCGCGATGGGCGCGATCCTCGAATCGCGCGCGGCGAAAAGACCCTGAAATTTCTCGAGTGGATCATGCCGCTCTTCAACGCGATGCACGAGTTCACCCCCGAGGGCCCGCACGAAGAGATTCAGCTCCTCGCGATGAGCTTCACCAGCGTGCTCTTTGAAAGCAGTTGGCACATCCCAAGCTACCGCGACTGGTACAAGCAGGCCGATCGGCGC
>CP070713.1:697285-700215 GCA_020351445.1 Myxococcales bacterium | reverse complement strand
GCGGTCGATGCCGATGAGTAGGCCGCCACCCTGCCCTACCAGCTCTGCTACGCGCTCGAGGAAGGACACAGCCTCGCCGTGTGTGAAGTTCCCAATCGTGCTCCCAGGGAAGTACGCAACGGTGCGAGAGCTCGGGCGATGAGGACGCGGCAAACGGAGAGGTTGCGTATAGTCTGCGCAGACCGCGATCACTTCCATGTCGTCGTAGCGATCCGCCAGCTGATACGCAGAGGCCTCGAGCGCGGCCCGGCTGATGTCGATCAAAACGCAGCCGCTGGGCTCGATCAGGGCGTCGAGGAGCTTCTGTGTCTTCAGACCAACCCCCGAGCCAAATTCGACGAGAGTGGCGTGCGAACCGATGGTTTCAGCCATCTCGTGAACGGCACGGCTCATGATCCCGAGCTCGGTGCGGGTCGGGTAGTACTCGCGAAGCTCGGTGATCGCCTCGAATAGGCGCGCACCCAATGCGTCGTAGAAGTATTTGCACGGAAGCGCCTTCGGCGAGCGTTGGAGCCCCTCGGTCGCCTCCGCCTGGAGGTCGCCCACTCGCGGGTGAAGGTCGACGATGCGAACCCGCTCCTCGGTGCCCAATGGATCGAATGCAATCATCGATTCAACCACCGTCCCGAGCGAGCCGGATGCCGCTGAATTGCCAACGAGCCGCGGGCGGAAAGAAATTTCGATAGCTTCGCCGCGCGTGGCCCGCCGGCGTGGCACAACTGCTCCCTCGAAGCACGTACTGGCCGCACATGAATTTGCCGTTGTACTCGCCGAGTGCACCCGGGGCGGGGCGGTACCCCGGGTAAGCGGCATGGCTAGAGCTCGTCCACTGCCACGCAGCGCCGTAGAGGCTCGGCACCAAGGGATGCACCGAGAGCGCGCGGCCACACAGAGGCGCGGGCTCCGGCTTGGCGGTGGCGGCCTCCCACTCTTGTTCGGTCGGTAAGCGGGCACCAGCCCAGCGAGCGTACGCGTCGGCCTCGTAGTAGCTCACGTGGATGGTGGGTTCGCTGTCTCGAACGCGCCGGCGGCCGTGAAGGGTGTATGTGCTCCAGCCGTCCTCGTCCTCACGCCAGTATTGAGGGGCGCGCCAGCCCTGAGTCTGCACCGCCTGCCACCCGTCACTGAGCCACAGCTCGGGGCGGTCATATCCGCCGTCGTCCATGAATGCGAGGTACTCACCGTTGGTGACGAGGCGTTGGGCGATCTGAAAAGGGTGCACCAGTGCGTCGTGAACCGGACATTCATTGTCGAAGTGGAAAAGTGCCGGGTCGCAGCCGACGCGAACGATGCCGCCCGGGCGGTCGGCCCACCGCATCGCCGGAGCCGAAGCAGTGCCCTCGGGCTCGGCCTGAGCCAAGTACGCGGGGTCGAGCGGGTTGGATGACAAGAGGTGCTTGATGTCCGTAACGATCAACTCCTGGTGTTGTTGCTCGTGATGGAGGCCGACCTCGACGCGACCCGCGATTTCGTTGTCGAGGTCGCTGCAAAGCAGATCCAGAACGGCAGCGTCGACTCTCCTGCGGTAACCGGTCACCTCGTCGTGGCTTGGCCTCGTCAGAAGCCCCCGCGATGGGCGATGATATTGCTCGCCGACCGCATTGTAGTAACTGTTGAAAAGCACGGCGTAGGCCGGCGGACAAAGTCCTTCGATGCCGGCCGGGCGAAGTACGAACGTATCGAAGAACCACGTCGTGTGCGCACGATGCCACTTGGTAGGGCTCGCGTCCGGCATGCTCTGAACGCATTGATCTTCGGCTGAGAGCTCCGCAGCAAGCGCTTCGGTCTGCGCGCGTACCCGCTCAAAATCGCTTGCAAGCCGTTCTAGCGACATCTGGCCATTCATAGGTACTGCCTTGAACGGGTCAAGAGCGTCGTTGTTACCAAAAAACCCGCCGTGCGTCACCGATCAAGTGGGCAAGGCCCATGGCCCCCGAGGAGGACGAATGCTGGGCTCGTGGTCTATTCAGGCAGTGTCGCTCCCGAATACAGGAGCCGAACCGCCGCGTCTTTCCAGCCGTACGTCACGGCCGAGCAAACCTTGAACCGCGCTTTGCTGATCAGCCATTCATCATCCACGCGCTTGTACTCGTCGTCGTAGTAGCCTCCGACCACGCTGATCGTCTGCGCCTCGGTGTTCATGAGGTGATACACGAGCCCCCAGCGTGCGCTTGCGGCGTCGGGTGAGTGCACTTCGATGCGCGGCGGGCCGCCATGATGCATCTCGACGATGTGTGCCCGGCAGGCGACATCCTTGAAGACCTCGTACAGCCCGTCCCGATGGTTCACCAAACCGACCGGGCCGTCATAGTGGATCTCGACGGGGCCTTCCAAAAAGCAGTCCCGAACGCCTTCCACGTCTTTTTGGTCACAGCAGTGCCAGTAGCGCGCCTTGAGGTTCTTGATCGCTTCGATCGCCTCGAGGCGGGCGATGCGAGCTTCGAGGTCGTTGGACTGCGTTGGGCTCATGAGGCTAGCCCTATCCGACAACCCCTAGAGGACGCAAGGCGCAGCCCTTCGAACGTGCCTACCCGGGTGGAGGAAGCGTGTCGCGGCCTGCCGGGACGTCGAGCATCGCGCGCAAGACCCGCTGCTCCACTTGGCGCTCGAGGCGGGTGGGAGTCGGAATTCGGAGCAAGATGTTCACCGTGTTCTTGTCGACGACTTGATAGGTGACCCGCGGATCGACGATCGGCGGGGTCAACCCGTGGCGTCGATAACGCGATGCGATCGGCCGACGGACGTCGTCGATAAAGCCGGCACATGCTTCCTGCGCGGCCGCGAGCGCCTTCGCTTCGAGGGCGGCTAGGTCGGCAGTCCGCTCGACCGGGATGGTCATCAGATGCAGCATGTACTCGCCGGCGAGGCTCTCGTTGAGCACCGGCTCGGTCATGAACAAGCTGTTCGGGATGCTGATTGTGCGCCCGGTG
>CP070713.1:692627-697185 GCA_020351445.1 Myxococcales bacterium | reverse complement strand
GAACGTCGTGCGTGGGGAGCGCTGCGGGTGATCTAGGGCGGTCGGAGTTCGCCTTGCGTCGCAGAGATCGAGCGCATGTTCTTCAATGCGCGGCGTTGTGAGATGCGCACAGCACGCTCGCGAGTTGCCGCGAAAAGTCGGGTTTGAGCGGATGGCGGTGCTGTGGCAGGAGCTTGATACGATGGAGCACGAAGAGCTCACGATCCATGGTAGGCGCCTGAAGTATCGACTTGCTGGCAGAGGCCCGCTCGTGCTGCTGATTCACGGGATGGCCGGTAGCGCAACGACTTGGAAGCAGGTCATGCCTGCTCTGAGCGAGCGCTTCACCGTGTTGGCCCCGGACCTGTTGGGTCACGGTGACTCCGACAAGACGAAGGGCGACTACTCGCTTGGCGCTATGGCTTCCACGCTGCGCGATTTGATCGTGGCCTTGGGATACAAACGGGCCACGGTGGTCGGGCAGTCCTATGGGGGCGGGATCGCGATGCAGTTTGCCTATCAGTACCCCGAGCGCTGTGAACGATTGGTGCTGGTCGATGCCGGTGGGCTCGGTTCCGAAGTCAATCCGCTCCTACGGATGCTCACGCTTCCTGGTTCGGAAGCGGTCTTACTCGTGGCCTGCGCACCGCCCGTCCGGCGCATCGTCGAAACGATCGGCCGCATCACGCTCCGCAAGAAGCTCGAGAACGCGAGCGTGATTCCCGAGCTCTGGCGGAGCTACGCTTCGCTCGGGGACGTCGAGGCGCGTCGCGCCTTCCTGCGCACGCTGCGCGCCGTCATCGACCCGCGCGGTCAATCGGTTAGCGCGACCGATAAGCTCTACCTGGCCGCCGGGATGCCAACCCTCATCGTCTGGGGTGCGGAAGACCGCATCATCCCCGTCGAGCACGCCCATGCCGCGCACGCGGCAATCCCGGGAAGTTGGCTCGAAATCATCGAAGGGGTGGGGCACTACCCGCACTGCGAGGCTCCCGATCGTTTCGTCGAGGCGCTCACGGAGTTCATCGAATCCACCAGGCCTGCCCGGATCAAGGTGTCACGGAAACGAATCCTTCGGCCGCCCGAGTAGATCGAGCCGGATCCGTAGCGCGATCGCTCAGACGTGAGCTTCTGGTTGCCGCGATCCAAGCCACCATCCAGTACGTCCAACGTTTCTGCTAGCCATGCCTCGCAGCATCTCCGCATCGATCGGCGGACGACCGCATGGGCGTCGGTCAGGTTGACCCCGAGCATGGAAAGGTCAACGATGGCCCCGGACGGGGTTCTGGGGAGGCGCAAGTAGTCATGGAAACGAAGAGCGATACGTGTAGTGACTGCGGCCGAGCGCTTCCCGCGAAGCCGGAGTCAGTCGGCCCTTTCCCAGTGGTTCCTCCTCCGCCCGAGGGCAAACCCCTGCAATCCCTTGGACTTCTCCTCGCCGTGCCACTGCTGGTACTGCTGGTTCCGCAGGTAGCGATTCAGAGGTGGGAGTTGGCTCCGATGACGGCGTTCTGGTTGCAGTGGGCTTGTCGCTTCCTCGCGGTTGTGAGTCTCGGAGCGAGCCTGTGGACGTACCTGGGATGGCGGCAGAAGGCGAAAGATCACCTGGCCTGGAAAAGGGCGGGGTGAATACCCCTCCGACCGACCCGGCCCCCCCGAGTTCGCATGCCCGCCACCGTCGGGGCGGTGCTGGTTATTCAGGCGTTCGGCCTTGTCGCCGCGCTTATCTTCGTCGAGGCGCTGACGGAGTTCATCGAATCCACCAGGCCTGCCCGGATCAAGGTGTCACGGAAACGAAGCCTTAGGCCGCCGTAGCCCTACAGCTTAGGCGTCACCTTGTAATTGCCCCGGTCCGAGTCGTATTCGACGGTGATCAGGCCGCGGCTTTCGATGTCCTTCATCAGGTCCGGGAAGCCACGGTACCCATAGTAGGTCTCATTGAAGCCCGGATGCACGCGTCGGAGAGTCTGCTTGATCATCGAGCCCCACAGCGTGTCGTAGTCCTGGTCCAGCGACTTGACGGTCTCCATGAAGAACTCTACCGCTTCGTCTTTCTTACTCTTGGTCTTCTTACGGCCACGTGCCCCTGTGGTCTTTGGCTTGGCCGTGCGGACCAGGTCGTCGTAGTAGATGAACTCGTCGCAGCCGGCGATCAACAAGTCAGAGGTCGACTTCTTGACACCTACGCCGATCACTCGCTTGTCGTTTTCTTTGAGCTTGTAGACGAGCGGCGAAAAGTCGCTGTCACCCGAGAGCAACGCGAAGGTGTCGATGTGGTCTTTCGAATAGCACAGGTCGATCGCGTCGACGACCATGTGGATGTCAGCGCTGTTCTTGCCACTCATCCTGCTCTGTGGAATGTCGACGAGCCCAATGCCGTGACCGTGAAACTCGCGTACGGCGCTCTGGTAGCGACTCCAGTCGCAGTACGCGCGCTTGTAGACGATTCGACCTTTCTCGAGCAACCGCTTCAGGACGAGCTCGATCTTGAAGCGTCCGGACTCAGTGACTTGTGCCCCGATGGCCAAGTTCTCGAAATCGATGAAGCAGGCAATCAGTGGTTCACCAGGCATGCGGCACATTTACTAGTGGCTACTCACCACTTCAAGAGGGGCGTGCGTAGCACCACAGAGGCCTCCTCCGACAGGCCACGATCCAGCCTTTCGACAGTTTCTGCTGGCCATGCCTTGCCCCTAGGACGAGACTGTCGAAATGGTCCCCGTGCCCGTTACGAAGACCTCCGCACGCTTCGTCCCCGATCCGACCCGGGTGATCACGAAACCGTTCACACCCGGAACCGAGCGCTCAGTGGACGGGCGCTCGCGCGTGGAGCGCATTCTGTCGCGGATCCTGGCGTTGCCTGAGTCAGAGGTGACGACGACGTTGAGCACGACGCAAGCCCGGTTCGCCGCGCGCCACATCGACCTGCGATCGGTGTTCGAGGCGAACTTCGTAGCCGTCGCAGCGGGACATATCGCCCAACCGGGCGAGCTCTCGGCGGAGCGCCGGCTGCTCATCGGCGCTTATTTCACGCAAGAGTACTCGATCGAGTCCGCCGCGCTGACCAATCCTTCGATCGTGCCGGCGCCCGACCAAGAGGGCCTCGCCCCGGGCGAGCAGCGCTTCGTCTTGAGCCTACGGGCCATCGGCGAGGGGCACATCTCGTCGATCGAGTTTCGCTCGGGCATCATCGATGCGGGCGGCCAGATCGAAATGGAAGCGCCAAGTCGGAAGGCGAGCACCGCGCGCCACCGTGCTCCGGTCTACGAGAAGCACATCTTCCAGACCAAACTCCGTGAGCTCGACGTCTACAACGGGATCGCCGCCACCGTGCTCGACGCGCTGCCGGATCGGTTTACGCTCGAGCAGCTCGAGACCATAATCCGCAAGGTCGACCAAAAACACCGTCACAGAGCCGAGGCCGAACACGTCACCCGAACGATCCACTGGCTCGCATCATCGAACTACGAGAGCTCGTTCGCCGAAGACTCGAAGCTCTCCGAGCGTGTCCTCTTTCCGGCGGGACCGACCGAGAGTCAAGGGATGGAAGATGCTCGCTTCGTCCGCTTCACCCGTGACGACGGAACAGTGACGTACTTCGCTCAGTATACGGCGTTTGACGGTTATCAAATCCTCCCGCAGCTGATCGAGACAGCCGATTTCGAGACCTTCCGAATCGCGACGCTGAACGGCGCGTGCGCCAAGAACAAGGGCATTGCGCTGTTTCCCCGCAAGATCGACGGGCGCTATGCCGCGCTCTCCAGGCTGGACAACGAGAACAACTTCCTGATGTGGTCGGACAACATCCGCTTCTGGCACCAGAGCGAGGTGATCCAGACGCCCGAGCGCTCCTGGGAAATCACGCAGCTCGGCAATTGCGGGTCCCCGCTCGAGACCGAAGCAGGGTGGCTCGTGATCACGCACGGCGTCGGGGCGATGCGCCAATACGCTCTTGGGGCCATCCTGCTCGACAAGGAGGACCCTGCGCGCGTCGTCGGTCACCTCGCCCGGCCCCTGCTCGAGCCCGCGGCGGACGAGCGCGACGGCTACGTGCCCAACGTCGTCTATTCGTGCGGCAGCATGATTTCAGGCGGGCTCCTCGTGCTGCCCTATGGTTTCTCCGACGTTGGGACCCGGATCGCGACCGTGCGCCTCGACGACCTTCTCGCGGAGCTCACCCGGGCTCGTTGACGTTCCCAAGGGGTCCGTACAACGTGCTCATCGCATCGCAGTAGCGCCGGTACAGGCGAGGCAGCTCGGATCCAGGCGCGCGGTAGAACTCGGCGGCTTCGATGTCGATCCACGTCGAGTCGGCGACGGGTGCGTCGGCGGGGAGCGTGGCGCATCGCTTTGCGAACGCCTCGACCACGGCAACCGCGGGCTTTGGCGAGGCGTCGGCGCGCCATAGCCCGAAAGATCGCTCGTGGACCGCGACGTCGAAAGGTGGAAGTCCCCAGAGGTTTTCCGCGTAGTCGGAATAACACCAGAGCATCGCGCCCATGCTCCCGCATTCGAGCAGCGCGCCGAGAGCGCGGTCGATGTACGCGGCGGCTGCCTCTTCTTCGACGAGCGCGGGGCT
>CP070713.1:688484-692527 GCA_020351445.1 Myxococcales bacterium | reverse complement strand
TCGGGGATTCTCGACCATCACGTCCTTGAGATTGGCGGTTGCTACCCAGACGCTTTGCTGCGCGCCGAGGACGGCTTTCATGACCTTCTCATAGTGATCGCGGTCGGAGAGGACGCGCAGAGGAACGGAGCGGCGCATTCCCAGAAGGGTACGGCAACCCTGGCCGCCAACCGAGAAACCCGCGCATAGTCTCGGTCCCGGACACGGTCACTGGCACGGACAGTGGCGCTGACGCCGACACTGACGCTGACGCTGACACTCACACTGGCACTGGCACTGGCACTGGCACTGGCACTGGCAGATACTCCCCCCATGGGCGAACCGCCAAAGTACCCCGACCTCGACTTTGGAATCCACCAGTTCCCCGGCGACGCGCTTCACAAAACTCTGGCTCACCTGCGTGAAGCGGGGCCCGTGGTCGAGACGCGGTTTATGAACATGCCGGCATATGTGATCACCCGGTACGAGCCGTTGCTTGCAGCCTTTCGCGACGGCGAGCGGTTCCCACCAGAGCGCATCTATCAGATGATGTTCGAGCCTATCTGCGGCCGGACGTTTCAAACGATGACCGGCAGGGATCACGTGATCCGCCGCAGGCTGGCTACGCCTGCTTTTCGCGCCAACGCGGTTCGAAAGCAGGACGAAGACGAGATCATCGCTCTCGCCAACGAGCTGATCGACGAGTTCCCATCGGATGGCGAGGTCGATTTCGCGCAGCACTTCACGCAGCTGTTCCCGTTCATCATCATCTCTCGGCTTCTTGGGATCCCCCGGGATGCCGAACGAGAGTTTCATCGATGGACGCAAGCGCTCCTTCGGTTCGCGGAAGACCATGCCCGGGCGCTTGCGGCCAACGCGGAGCTCACCACGTATCTGCAGCCCATCGTCGCGGCTCGCCGCGCGGAGCCGCGCAACGACATCATCTCGGACCTCGTTCAGGCCGAAGTCGACGGAAAGCGTTTCACCGACGATGAGGTTCTCTCACACGTGCGGCTGATCTTTTCGGCAGGCGCCGGGACCGTGCACGACGCGATGGGGAACCTCTTCTACCATCTTCTCTTGCGCCCCGATCTCTGGGGGGCGCTCAAGCACAATCCCTCCATTCGTCTCGGAGTGGTGGAAGAGCTCTTGCGATTCGAAACTTCGGTCCCCGTGCTGCCCCGAACGTCCGCAGCGAATCCAGTCGAGTTTGAGGGCACCACGATCCCTCCGAGCTCGTTCGTACTGTTCGCCATCGCGTCAGCCAACCGCGATCCCGACTTCTTTCCCGACCCGCATGCGTTCAAACTCGACCGTCCTCCGAAGCCGATCATGACCACCTTCGGGCCGGGACCCCGCGCCTGTCCGGGAATGCACCTCGCTCGCAAGGAGCTCGCTCTCGTCCTCGACGTGGCCGTCGAACGGCTACCGAATTTGAAGCTGCTAGACCCCGAAGCGGGACGGCCCGTCGGCGCGGTCATGCGCGGCCCTGAGGCACTCCCCGTGGGCACCGGATAACTCGGTCACCGTCGCTGACGCTCGCACTGGCTCTGACCCCGATCGCGAGCACGCCCGTCGCGAGCCGTCCTCCGGAGACTCAGCCGATCACACTTACGCCGGCGCCGGCACTTGCGCCTCTGGGCATAAGCCACATGGACACAGCCTGGAGGTCGATCATGGGCAAAGGATGCGCAGTCGTGGTGGGAGCCGGAACAGGGACCGGCACTGAGGTCGCGAAACGCTTCGCCCAGGGCGGCTATGCGGTTGCGCTCGCTCGCCGAAACGCGGTCGCGCTTGCCCCGCTCGTCGCGGACATCGAGGCGGCGGGCGGCAAGGCGCAGGCGTTTGGCGTGGATGCCTCCAGCGAGGCTGCCGTGACGGCCCTCTTCGAAGACGCTGAAACAGCATTGGGACCCACCGAGGTGGCGGTTTTCAATGCTGGCGGATTCACGATGAGCTCGATTCTCGATACGAGTGAGGAGGCCTTTGAAGACATGTGGCGTGCATCCGCCCTCGGCGGTTTCTTGGTCGGCCGTGAAGCCGCCCGCCGCATGGTGCCGCGTCAGCGAGGAACGATCCTGTTCACCGGCGCGACCGCCGCGATGAAAGCAAGCGCCAACTTCGCTGCATTTGCATCCGGCAAGTACGGTCTCCGAGCAGTCGCTCAAAGCATGGCCAAGGAGCTCGGGCCAAAAGGCATCCACGTCGCGCACGCGATCATCGACGGGGTGATCGACGTCCCCCGCGTGCACGAGGCGATGCCGGATTTGGCCAAAGCGAAAGGCGAGGACGGACTGATCGACCCGAAGAGCATCGCGGAGATGTATTTCTGGCTTCACGAGCAGCCGCGTAGCGCATGGACCTTCGAGCTAGACCTGCGCCCGTTTAAAGAACCCTGGTAGGCGATAGTGTGGGGGCGAAAAACGCGACATGGGGTGGAGTCGGCGTCCGAAGTGACAATCGGCAAGACAGCAACCAGCCCGATTGGCGCGCCGGCCGAGGGGAGGCTTGCGTGGCCCAAGCCCCCAAGTGCACCGGGCCACCTATGCAAGCCTCCCCGTCCGGTGGAACCCCGTGTCGTGTTTTTTCCGAGCCCCGGTGAACCTGTGAGCACGTGCGTCGCTAGCCGTTCTCCGGTGGCGTAGTTCACCGGGCTTGGCGCCATAGCTCTGCGAGTGATGGCATGGAGCCTGTGAGCAGGAAGCCCACTCGGAATAGCCGCGCGCCTACGCGGATCGATGCCCATGTGGACAGCAACAGCACTGCCATGGCGCCGATGATTTCCCACCACGCAATGCCCGACGAATCGACCGCCAAGCGGATGATGACGGTGAGCGGCGAGGTGAACGGGATCCACGTCATGACCTGCCCGAGGACGCCGTTGGGCTCATCGAGCAAGATCACGAGAACCATGAGCGGCAGGATCGCGAGCATCGCCCAACCCATCGTGAGCTTCTGGCTTTCGGCGGCGTTGGCGCCGAGCGCGGCGGTCGCTAGCATCAGGCTGCCGAGGAACAGGTAGCCGAGGACGAACAACAGGGGCGCGACCGCCAACGCTTGCCAGGGAACCGACACCACGGCTGCAAGCGCCGCCGACGCAGTCAGCGCCACGAAGACGACCATCGACGACCACACCGCGAACTGAACGAGGCCTGCGGCGCCGAGGCCGAACAGCTTGCCGGCTAAGATCTCATCGGGCATGACCGAGGAGAGCAACACTTCGACGATCTTGCTCTCCTTGTCGGTCGAGACGGTTTGGACGAGGTAGCCCGACGCGCTCAGTAGCGCAGTGAGCAACAGGATCCCGAGGAAAAGCGGGATGGTCGTCCGCACCAGAAGGTCGAGCGCTTCGTCGACCTCGGTCACCTCGTCGCCGTCCGGCCCGAGGCGGCTTCGTACGAAATGTGCAGGGGAAAGCACGCGTTCCTGCACGTCGGCGTCGAGGCGTCCTTCGACGAGCGAGCGTCTCAAGAGCGAACGGAGCAGCGGTTCGACGGTCGTCCCACGCATGCTCAAGAGCGGCGTCTTTTCGGATTGGATGGCGCGCACCTTGCCGCTTTCCAAGTAGTCTTTGTCGACGACGTACACCGCGCGAAGGCGCCCCGACTCGAGATCCTGGGTCGCCGTGTCCCGATCGTCGTAGAGCACGATGTCGGTCCCGCTCGCGGTCCAAACCTGCAAGCCATCGCGCTTTTCGAACTCGGAGCGGTCGATGACCGCTGCGTGGTCGACGAGCCCGAATTGGGAGCTTTCGGCCGCACGCTGCGCGAGGAAGTACGTCTGCACGCCGAGCACGGTGCCGGAAACGGCGGCCAGAAAGAGCGGTAGACCGAACGTCGCGATCAAATACGACCAGCGCTTGACGACCGACAGGAGCTCGAAGCGCGCAACTGCGGCAATTCGTCCGATGCGCACGACTCAGTGACCCCCGCCTACGAGGTTGACGAAGATCTCGTCCATGCGCGCCACGAGCGGTTCATAGCGGTCGATCAGGACGCCGTTGCGGACGAGCTCGTTGAGATACCCTGCCGGTGTGGCAGTGGCAGGTAGCTCGATGCGCCAAC
>CP070713.1:684437-688384 GCA_020351445.1 Myxococcales bacterium | reverse complement strand
GGGCGCGCACCGGCCGACTCGGATCGACGATCGCGAGCTCGCCGGTCTCATGACCTTCGAGGTCGATCTCGGGCTGCGGCGGAACCTCGGTCGGATCGGGAAGGTAGTCGACCACCGCGTCGAGGACCTGTTGGATGCCCTTGTTCTTGAACGCCGAACCACAGTACGTCGGGAAAAACTCGAGGTCGCGGGTACCCGTGCGGATGCACTTCTTCAGCGTCTCGAGGTTCGGCTCGTTGCCTTCGAGATACTGCTCCATCGCGTCATCGTCCTGCTCGACGGCGGTTTCGACGAGCTCGAACCGATACTTCTCGACGAGCTCCTTCATGTCTTCGGGAACTTCTTGCACCTCGAAGTTCTCAGGCTGGCCGGTGTCGTCCCACACGTAAGCCTTGCGTGTCAGAAGATCGACTACGCCGACGAACTCGGCCTCGGTTCCGATGGGGAGCACCATGACCAGCGGCTTGGCTCCGAGCACCGACTTGATCTGCTCGACGACGCGGTAGAAGTCCGCGCCTAATCGGTCGAGCTTGTTGACGAAAATCAACCGAGAAACCTTGGAGTCATTCGCGTAGCGCCAGTTGGTCTCGGACTGCGGCTCGACCCCGCCAGAGCCGCAGAACACGCCCACGCCGCCATCGAGGACTTTGAGTGAACGATAGACCTCGATCGTGAAATCCACGTGTCCAGGCGTGTCGATGATGTTCAGCTGATGATCGTCCCAGAAGCACGTGGTCGCCGCGGACTGAATCGTGATCCCGCGCTCCTGCTCCTGCTCCATGAAATCGGTGGTAGCTGCGCCGTCATGGACCTCGCCGATCTTGTGGATCTTGCCGGTGAGCTTGAGGATGCGCTCGGTGGTCGTCGTCTTGCCCGCGTCCACGTGCGCGAAGATGCCGATATTTCGGTACTTGCTAAGGTCTTTCATCATTGTGGTCGGTCCGATCGGTCGATTTGCCACGCGCCCGATACCGCGAAAGCGTGGTTGTGCAAGCCCCCGGTCGCCAGAACGCTGAATTCACGAGGAAATCGCGTGGGACCGGGACTGCTATAACGCCCGCGTGAGCTTCGACCAGCCCAGAGCTCCCGTCGTGATCGACCGGGTGCTCGCCGACCCCTCGATCGTTCGGGGTCTCCTGACTCGGGGCGCCCCCTATTGGACCGTGCAGCGCTACGTCAAGAATCTCTCGGAGATGGCCTCGCTGAGCGACGCGGGGAAGCGCGGTCGAAAGGATCGGCCGATGTTCATCGCGCCCTGGTTCCGGGGCGACTGGGCCTATGACGCACCGCGCGTCGAAGGGGCCGAGGTGTTTCTCGACCACGCCGGGTTTCGGGACGCCGCGCAGACGATGTTCGAGGGCGGGCTGATCGTCCCGCAGATCGTGTACGTCAACCTCAACCCGCCCATTGCGCAGGTCGACCCGGGACACGTGGATATTCCCGCGTTTCGCGGGGTCGATAGAACGCGGTATCCGGTCTGGCTCCTGGCGACGATGCTGAAGTCGGGGCTGTTCGACCGGTGGTACGTGCCGAGCGTCACGGCGGTAAGCTGGTATTACGAGGGCGAGGGCGGCGGCTTCACCTATTGGCCCGACGGCCCCGACCAGCCTCCGATCAGCCGGCCCTGTATTAGCAACTCAGCGGTGGTCGGCGACAACGACTACATGTTCCACCGTGTCGAGGCCGTGGGCCCCGACGAACGAACGCTCCCCAAAGGCCTGACCCTCGAGAGTCAGCTGTGCTGGGCAGGAGACGCATGGGAAGTCGTCGAGCAAGGCGACGTCCGCGCACGGTACACCCTCGACGAAGTGCGAGTGAGCGTGTCATGGAAGGCTCAGGTGTTTGCCGACGGGGAGCAGCAGGCGCTGTACCAGAACCACGAGGACGATCTCACCATCGAGCAAGTTATCGAGACGCTGTTGGCGGATCTGGCCGCACGAGGGACACCGATCCAACGGCCCGAAGATGCCCTACACGACCGCGCCTTCGTCGAAACGCTAAACGCAGCGTACCGACGCGCGCCCGACTAGGGGGACACTCTCTACGTCTTCAAGTACGCGATACCGCACTGCTTCTCCGGCAAAGATCGCAGCATCTTAGTGGTTTTCGCGCTGCGATCTTTTGCGCAGGAGTCTCGTGAATTCGGGGGGTTGGGGGGGTGGAGAGTGTCCCCTATTCGTAGAGCTTTACGACGCGGATGCCTTTGGGGGAGGCTTGCATGCATAGGTCGCAGAGGGTGCACTCGTCGACGTTTTCCTCGACGACTTCGACCGCACTGGGCTGCGGGCCGGGCTTGAAGATTTTGACGGGGCACACTTCGACGAGCTTGTCGGCAAGGCCGGCGGTTTTTTCGACGATGTTGTTGTCGACATCTACGCGTATGAACATAGCCATGATGGTTCCTCTGCCGCTCAGTTTCCGATGCGCTCTCGGACGAGGTTTGGAATGTCGCCGATCTCTTCCGCCACCGAGATGCCTGCCTCTCGCATTCGGCGCATCTTGTCGGCGGGCGAGTCTACCTTCTTGTTTACGACCGTTCCGGCATGGCCGAAGCTCATGCCGGGCATTTCGTCCATGAAGCGGCCCGCCACGAACGCGACGATGGGAAGGCGGCTGTTGTTTTCCTGGGTCCAGCGCGCGAGCTCCGCCTCGGCGGTGCCGCCGGGCTCCGAATAGACCACAACCGCTTTGGTGTCTTCATCGGCCTCGAACAGCGGAATCAGGTCCGCGTAGGTGGACCCGATCACCGGGTCGCCGCCGATCGAAATCGCCGTGCTCACGCCAAGCCCCGAGAGGGTCAGCGCGTTGCAGATCTCGGTGGTCATCCCGCCCGAACGCGACATCACGCCGACGACCCCCGGTTTGAACGCCTTGCGGCAGTCGACCGCCGGCCCACCGAGGCTTCCAAAGCGGCACACATCAGGCACGATGATGCCGAGGCAGTTGGGACCGATCATGCGAGCACCATGGAGCTCTGCGTACTCGACGATGGCAGACGCGTCTTTGCGCGGAATACCTTCGGTGATGATGATGATCTCTTTGATGCCGGCGTCGATCGCCTCGTAGGCGGCATCGGGTGCGAACGCGAGCGGTACCGTGATGACGGTTCCATCGACGCGTTCCTTCTCGGTGATCTCCCGGACCGTATCGTACACCGGCACGCCATACACCTCGCGGCCGCCCTTCCCCGGGGTGACGCCGCCGATGATCTTCGAGCCGTACTGTAGACACTCGCGCGTGAAGTTCAGGGCCTCACGCCCGGTGATCCCTTGAACGATGAATTGAAAGTCTTCGTGAACGATAACGGCCATGGCTGTTCCCTCTACCCGACTTTCTCGACGGCGCGCCTCGCCGCCTCACTGATGGACACGGTGCGATCGCAGTACTCCACACCATACTTCTCGAGAATCTTCGCTGCGTCGGCCTCCCAG
Organism: Myxococcales bacterium; assembly: GCA_020351445.1. Lineage (GTDB taxonomy): Bacteria > Myxococcota_A > Polyangia > Polyangiales > Houyiibacteriaceae > SG8-38. Next base: position 684,953 of record CP070713.1, on the reverse strand, counting down.
GCTCCCGGGACCCGAAAGATCAGGATCTTGTCTGCTGGCTCGAAGCCGAGCTCGGTGATGCCCTTGATGACGCCGCGGGCCACGAGGTCGGCCCGCGTATTCGAAACCACGTTCGACATCACCGCGATCTTGTCGACGCCCGGCTTGGTCAGCACGAGCTTCGTGAGCCTGCGTGCCTTGTCGACGCTCGGGTTGCCACCGATCGCCGCGTAGTTGGCGGGGCGGCCGCCGTGCTTTCGTACCGCATCGGTCAATGTCAGCGACCCGCCACCAGCGCCGATGACCAGACCGATGTTCCCATCGAACTCCGCGATTGGACTGATGATGCCGCGGGGGTCTTCGGCGTCGATCCGCGCGCCCTCGAGCTCGAACTCGGTGGGCTCCCGCACCTGCCGAAGATCGTCCTTCGCGAAACCGAGCTCGTCGAGCATCGGCCTTTGCCGATGGCGCGCCTCGATCTCGAGGTCGGCCTCGACATCGAGCACTACGAAGTTGCCGTCCCCGAGCTTGACCAGT
>CP070713.1:680158-684337 GCA_020351445.1 Myxococcales bacterium | reverse complement strand
TCTTTCAGATGCTCGCCGAGCAGAATATCGAAACGCTCAACGGCTACGAAGCCTCGAAGAAGACGATCATCACCGCCTGCCCACACTGCTTCAACATCCTCGGCAACGAGTACGGCGACTTTGGCGGGAACTACGACGTGGTGCATCACAGCGACTTTCTCAACGGCCTGCTCGTTGCCGGCAAGCTCGTTCCGTCGAAGCCCGTGAAGGGCAAGGTCGTTTACCACGACAGCTGCTACCTCGGCCGTTACAATCAAGTCTACGATTCGCCCCGCCAGATCCTCGAGTCGATCGACGGCCTCGAGCTGACCGAGGTGCCGTACTGGAACCGCAACAAGGGCCTTTGCTGTGGCGCCGGCGGCGCGCAGATGTTCATGGAAGAGCAAGGCCCGGAGCGCGTGAACAACAAGCGAACGCTGCAGCTCCTCGACACGGGCGCGACGACCATCGCGAGCGGTTGTCCCTTCTGCATGACCATGCTGACCGATGGTCTCAAGGACCAGGAAAAGGAAGAGCAGATCGGCCAGCGTGACATCGCCGAAATCCTCGCCGACGCGATCGAGCTGGAGGAGGTCGAGGAGACGCCCGTTGCGGCTGAGTAGGCCGCCCGACGCCCTTCGGGGCGGTTGACACTGCGGCGCTGTCGATTGATGCTGCGCGGCGCATGACCGCGCGCGACTTCTTGCATGCTGCATTTCACGACCCGCGCACCCATGCGTACCGGGTGGTCGAGTCGGTCGTCTGGATCCTGATCCTCGCGTCGGTCGCGGTGCTGGTCGCCGAGCCCTTCTTCCCGCAAGACTCACGAGGCGACTCGATCCTGCAACGGATCGACCGCGTGATTTTGTCGCTATTCGCTATCGAGGTCACGCTGCGGATCCTCACGTATCGCCCGCCCGAGCTCGCGGTGTTCAAGAAGCCGCCGCTCGGCAGGCTGCGCACCGAAATCTTCGCTCGGATTCGGTTTGCCCTGACCCCGATGATGCTGATCGACATCCTGACCGTCCTCGCGCTGGTTCCAGCTCTTCGTGGTCTCCGGGTGCTGCGTCTCTTGCGCCTGTTGCGCACCCAGAAGCTCTTCCGCTACGCCAATCCGTTCCAAGGTTTGATGCACGCGTTCGAGGAAGATCGCTTGTTGTTCACCTTTGCATTTTCCTTCCTTGGCGTGGAGACGATTCTCGGCGGCATCAGTCTGTTTCTGGTCGAGCGCTATTCGAACCCCGAGATCGGCAGCGTCGGCGACGGCCTTTGGTGGGCTTTGGTGACGATCACCACCGTCGGTTTCGGTGACATTACCCCCGCGACCACTTTGGGCCGTTTCATCGGCGGCGCGATGATGGTTGGAGGCCTGTTCACGTTGGCGCTTTTCGCGGGCGTCATCGCCCACAGCCTGTTACACGCGGTTTTGAGCATCCGGGAGGAGCAATTTCGAATGAGCGGATACGTCAATCACATCGTCGTCTGCGGCTACGAGATGGGCAGCGGCATGCTGCTCGATGTGCTCAGCTCGGAAATCAACTACGAGGAGCAGCGCATCGTTCTTTTTGGTCCCTATGAACGGCCCCGAGGCTTGCCCCCCGAGTTCATGTGGGTGCAAGGCGACCCGACCAAGGAAAGCGAGCTCGACAAGGCGCGCGTCACGCACGCATCGACCGTCGTGGTAACAGGCTCGCGGCGCGTGAAGCCGCAGCAAGCCGATGCGACGACGATCCTCACAGTGTTCACCATTCGTTCGGCGCTGACCAAAAGCCCGGCCGCTCAGAAGCGCAAGAAGCCCGTACGCATCATCGCCGAGGTCTTGGATTCCGAGAACGTGCACCACGCGCGGGCCGCGGGCAGCGACGAGGTCATCGAAACACGCCGCGTAGGGTACTCGCTGCTCGCGCATACGGTGGTCTATCCAGGCACCGCCGACGCTACGAGCCGGATGGTGTTCCAAGGGCACCAGAATCTCTACGTGGGCCAGCTTCCCGAGGGTATGGACGGGCCAGCAACATTCGATCAGGTGAGCCGGGAAATCCGTGCGACTACCGGCTGCTTGGTGATCGGCGTGCGGGATCCGGAGACAGGCAAGGAGCACGTGAATCCAAGAGCCGATGAGCTGGTGACGCCCGGAATGGAGCTACTGTACCTCTCCTCTGAGCCTCGTTTGGAAAGCCCGTGACGGTTCTTGCGAGGCGGGAGCCTTTGCTGGTGCGCCCCGGCGCGCGGTTTGATTGCGTCGGAGACGGGCTCTGCTGCAGCGACATCCATGCAGTCGGCGCGCTCAGTGAGGAAGATTGCGAGATGCTCTCGGTGATCTCGGAGGATGCGATCGATCGCCACGAAGGGGAGGATGCCGCCGTTCTGATGATGCGGAGCGACACCGGTCGCTGCGTGTTTTGGAGCGAGCAAGGGTGCGCGATTCACGCGAAGCTCGGGCCCGAGATGAAACCGACCCCCTGTATTCAGTTCCCGTACGCGTTGACGGCGACACCGGCAGGTGGACGCATCTCCACCCAGCACCGGTGCACGTGCCGCACGCTGGGGCCGTTGCCACCGGTCACCGTCGAAGACGCAAGGCCTTGCTTGGTGACTTCGGATGGCGAGCTCAAGCCCGAGCACGCAGTCCTCGACGATGTCGCATGGTCGTCGGTCGAGTCGCTCTCATTTGCCGAATACGCGGAACGTGAGGCAGGGCTCATCGGGGCTTTGATCGAAGGGAAAAACCTGACGACCGTGCTGGAGGCGCAGCCGTTTCCGGAGCTCCGTGACACGACCTGGTCCGAGGTCGCTGACGAGCTCCTCGATTTCCACGGCCCGTCGCGCGCTGCCGCGGCTTCGCGCTGGTTTGGAGACGCGATCGGTTTCTTGGTCGATCGGCGCGAACGCACCGAAAGCCAGCGCCCATGGGCCGACGCGTTCGAGCGAGCAGGCGAGCGTGTCGTCGATCCGGTATCGCCCAACAGAGTGTTCGGCGACTGGCTCGCCGATGAGATCTGGTCGATGCGCTGGACACGCTTCGGAAGCTTGGCTCGCGCCCGCGTCGAGCTGGCCACTCGCCTTGCAATCGCACGACGAATCGCCGGCTGGCTGGACATTAGCACGCCCAAACAGGACAACATTTCCGCAGCCGAAGCCGTAATGATTGTCGACGTGATCGGCACATCGGACCCGTGGGAAAAGGTCCAAGAAGCCATCCCAAACATCTAACCGCGCAAAAAGGGGTCAGTCCCCTTTTTGAAAGGGTTAATTCCATCGGTGTTGGGGTGAGCGTCAGTGCCAGTGACCCCGTGGGGGCTGGGCGTTGGGGTCCTCGGACACCCCGCGTTTGCGGATTGCCGCTGCGAGCTCCTCGTGTCGCTGGCTGCCGATCATGATCGACCTCCCGTTCCGTAAGTACAGCTCCACGCCGAGGTCCCCCTTTGTATTGTATGCCGACTTCTTGCCGAGGCCCGTGCGGATGCCCCACCCGCCGAACTCACGGATCGGGCGGTAGCGGCGAGCGCGGAAGGCACGGATGTCGCTGAACGGAATCATGCGATTCACGAAGGGGTAGTAGCGGACGTGAACGCCCTCGTCGCTGATCGTCACTGTGAGACGCAAGACCCACAACAGAGCTGGAACACAAGCGCACAGAATAACGGTCAGCACCCAGACGAGCCAGTCGGGGCCGGGATGTTCGCCGTGCGGACGGCAAAACACGATCTGCTCCACGAAAATGTTCACCATGATTCCTGCCGGGACGAAAACCGCCAGCCACACCCACCACATACTGATGCGTTGCTCCTCTTGAAAGTCGATCGCGGTCATGCCGGCCCCCGTTTACAAGGTTGGAAACGTGGGAGGCAGTGTCAAGATCGGCATCAGCGCCTACGTCGGTGTCAGCGTGGTGTCAGCGCTGGCGGCTCTACGGGGTGCCTGCGCAGCCGTCACCTGGCAGGCCTCGGCACTCCTTGAAGTCCAGGAGGCAGTCGGCTCCGTTCAAGCATTCGAGGCACGTCGCGCTGCACGTGTCGTTCTGACATGGGCCCCGGCAGAACCAATCGTCACTGCATCGCTCGGCGCTTGCGTAGCAGGCTGAGCATTCCGAGGAGAGGGTTGGGGCGCTGAATGCGACGCACCCGCTCACGCAGGACTCGTACCCGGAGCTGGTCCCGACGAAATTTGCGCAGTTGATCAGACCACAGTTGCGGGCGA
>CP070713.1:675674-680058 GCA_020351445.1 Myxococcales bacterium | reverse complement strand
GGCCCTGCACGCTGACCCGCCCCGCCCGCTTGTCGATCCGGGCCAAAAGGCCGCTCAAGACCCTCCCCGGACCCACTTCGACGAAGAGCGAAACCCCGTCGTCGATCATCGTCCGAACGCTTTGCTCCCACAGCACCGGTCGGCTCACCTGGCGCACCAGCGCGTCCTTGGCGGCAGCGGCACCCGTGACGGGCGCAGCGTCCACATTGACGTACACCGGCACGCGGGGATCCGAAAACGCAATTCGATCGATGTCCTCGCGTAGCCGTGCTTCCGCCGGCTGCATCAGCGTCGAATGGAATGGCGCGCTGACCGGAAGAGTGCTCGCGCGCGCACCCGCTTCCTTGAGCTTGACCCCCGCCTCGCCCACCGCTGCCGTCTCGCCCGCAATCACGATCTGGTGGGGTGAATTGTAGTTGACCGCTTCGACCAGCCCAGGGACTTCCCCGCAGATCCGCTCCACCAAAGCGCGGTCGGCCTTGAGCACCGCCGCCATCGCGCCCTCGCCATAAGGCACGGCCTCCTGCATGTACTGACCGCGCTTGCGCACGAGCCGCACCGCGTCGGCGAGCTCGAGCGTCCCAGCCGCGACGTGGGCGGAGTACTCACCGAGACTGTGGCCGGCCACGACGTCGAACGGCGCATCGAGCGCGCGGAGGACCGCGATCGATGTCGCCAAAACCGCGGGTTGCGTATTGGCTGTCAGCTTGAGGTCGTCTTCGGGACCTTCGAAGCAGAGCTCTGATAGCGCTTCACCGAGCGCGCTGTCCGCTTCCTCGAAGACCGCCCGCGCCGCGTCCGACGCGTCGAATGCTTCACGGCCCATGCCCACCTTCTGACTGCCCTGGCCCGGAAAGACGAATGCGACCTTGCCCATCGCATGCCTCCATAGCACGATCTAGATGGGGGAACGCTTGGAAGAACGACCGAACGCAGAAGACGCCGAGCACCTGAGCGCGCTTTCGATCGGCCACTTCATCCTCGCCGGCGTGGCACTTCTCGGCGGGGTTCCAATGCTGGTGTACGGAGTCGCAGGCGCAAAGCTCGTGGACGAATTCGGCAGCGATCTCTCGATGGCGATGGGGGATATTCCCGGGCAACCGGGCGCGGGCCCTTTCGGGGGCAACCCCGACGCCATGCTTCAAGACCTGACCACGTTGCTGACCACGATGATCGCGGCGGTCGTTCTCTTTGCAGTAGTGAGCGCCGTTCACCTCACGGTCGTTGGGGTCAAGATCCGTCAACGCCGATGGTGGACGTTCTGCTACCTGACGGGTTGGGGCGAGTGCCTCATGTTCCCGTTCGGGACGATTCTAGGCATCTTCACCATCATCGTGTTGTCCCGCTCGTCGGTAAAGCGACTATTCGGCGTGCACTAAGGGCGCAGGCTCGGCTACAGGCTCGGGCCGCGCCGCCACCGGATGCACGACTTCGCCTCCTAGCACGCGGTCGCGCTCCTGACTGAACCAACGCGCGCACTCCTCCATCGTCTGTTCGAATGACCCGGGCTCGTAGCCGAGCTCGTTGCGCGCCTTGGAAATGTCGAAGTACAGATACCTGGCACCGAGGAATTTCATGCTCTTGCTGCTGAAGTAGGGCTTGATGCCGGTGAGCGCGGCGAACCATTCGTTGATGCGCCCGAGCCACGCGAGCTTGCCCGGGTCCATCGTGTAGCGCGGAACCTTCGTGCCGGCCGCGGCGCACAAGACCTCGGCCATTTCGCGATAGGTCACGTTGTGACCGCCCAAGGTGTAGCTCTGACCGGGACGCCCGCGTGTTGCGCACAGATGAAAGCCCTGCGCGACGTCGCGGACATTCACGCAGTTCAGGCCTCCGATGAACACCGCTGGATTCTGACCATCGACATATCGCTGCGCCAGCATGCCTGTAGGAGTCGGCGTGATGTCATTGCGTCCGAACGGCATGCACGGGAGGCCTGCGACGACCTCCATGTCCGGCCCGTTGAAACGAATGGCTTCGTTTTCCGCGATGTACTTGCTGAGCACGTAGTCGTCCGCGGTATCCCAGTTGTTGAACGTGGTTTCTTCGGTCGCGGCCTCCTCGCCTGGAAGCGTTCCAAGCGATGCGACCGAGCTACAGTGCACGACGCGCTTGACGCCCGCATTTAGCGCCGCACGCATCATGTGGACCGTGCCCTCTACGTTCACTCGGAACATCTCGACAGGCTTCGGGAGCCAGTAGTCGAAGATCGCGCCGAGATGATAGACGGTATCGCGACCCTCGACGGCGCGGGCGAGCGCTCTGGCATCCCGAAGGTCTCCTTCGACCTGCTCGACGTCGAGCCCATTCAGGTTTTGGGTGCCGACGCCCGGCTCGATGAGCGCCCGGACTGTCACGCCCTCCTCGAGCAGAACGCGAACGAGATTGGAGCCGATGAAACCGGTGGCGCCGGTGACCAGCGCCAGCCGAGGTTGATGCGAAATCGGATTGGTCACGGCCCAATCAAATCACGGATCGCGCCAAAAGCGAACCCACACGGATTGACAAGCCCCCCGCTGGGCCGTAGCCAAGGGCGTTGAGTGGAGGCTGCTCGATGGTCGAAGCCGAAGTCTTGGAAGAACGAATTCGTCAGGGTGTGGGCGACGTGTCGCACCTCGTGGTCAGGGACCTCACCGGCACCAAAGATCACTGGGAAGCGCTGATCGTGTCGGGGGCTTTTGAGGGCAAAACCCCCATCCAGCAGCACCAAATGGTCTATGCGGCCTTGGGCGAGCTGATGGCCGGGCCGGTTCATGCACTTGCGCTCAAGACCTACTCGCCCGAGAGTTGGGCTAAGCAGCAGGGTTAGACGATGGAAGACACTTTGCGAGAACGCATTCAGGGCATCATCGACGGCAACGATGTGGTGCTTTTCATGAAAGGCACCAAGCACTTTCCGCAGTGTGGGTTTTCGGCGACCGTCGTCGAGGTGCTGCGCCGCTCCGGCTCGGAGTTCCAGGACGTGAACGTCCTCGAAGATTCGGCCATCCGGCAGGGAATCAAGGAGTTCAGCAACTGGCCAACGATCCCGCAGCTTTACGTCCGCGGAGAGTTCGTGGGCGGCTGCGATATCGTCCGCGAGATGTACGAGAAGGGTGAACTCGACGCCGTGCTTTCTGCTAAAGAAAGCTGAGGCGCCAGCCACCCCCCTATGACAGAACTGCTCGGCGGAAAATACGAGGTCTTGGAGCTCGCCGGCGAAGGCGGAATGGCCAAGGTGTATCGCGGGCAGACGCATGGGGACGCGGGCTTCACGCGGCCGGTTGCGATCAAGCGCGTCCTCGCGCCGCTGAGTCAGAACCCCGAGTTCCTGAAGATGTTCGTCGAAGAGGCGCGCGTCGTCTCCGAGCTGGACCACCCGAACATCGCGCAGATTCACGACTTCGATCGGGACCGCGCGGGCGAGTACTACTTGGTCCTCGAGTGGGTCGATGGCCTGACGCTCTCCGAGTGGCGCCAAGGATACGAGGCGCACGGCCACCACGTGCCCTGGAACCTGACGGCGGCGATCGGGATCGAGGTTCTCGAGGCTCTTCACGCCGCGCACGAGCGAAAAGATGCCGAAGGGAAGCTGGCCCCGATTTTCCATCGTGACGTGACGCCGCAAAACGTGATGGTCAGCAACTGCGGCGTCGTGAAGCTCACGGATTTCGGGTTGGCGCGGGCGATGGATCGAAGCTCGATCACGAGCCCCGGTTTCGTGAAAGGCAAGCTCTCGTATCTGGCGCCCGAGCTGACGTACGAAGCGGAGCCGAGTGCTCAGACCGACGTGTTCAGCACCGGGGTGGTGCTGTGGGAGGTCCTCGCCGGTCAAAAGCTCATCAAAGACAAAGACCCGTTGAAGGTGGTGGGCACGATCCGTGACATGGAGATCCCCGACCTCACCGAATTCCGCGGCGACGTGCCTACCCCCCTGCAGGAAATCATCCGCAAGGCTCTCCGACGCAGTCCCATCGAACGCTACGCCTCGAGCAGAGAGATGGCGCGCGACCTCGCCGCCCTCCTACGCGAGACCGAGGAAGTCACCGACTCCCACGTGATCGCCCAAAGCGTGCGCTGGGCCCGCGATCAACTCGACCGGTCACGACCCAGCGACCCCGCAACGAAACCGATCGCGGCACAAGGGGCCCTGCCAAAAGGCAGCTCCGCCGACGAAACCATCCCCGACACCAGCATCCCCCTAACCCGCCGTAAATAACAAAAGGGGACAGTCCCCTTTTCAAAAGGGCCAAGCCGACGCGCTGGCACTGGCACTGGCACTGGCACTGCCGTACCACCGGAGAACAGCTCGCGACGCGCGCGCTCACAGGTTCACCGGGGCTCGGGAAAACACGACACGGGGTTCCGCCGAACGGCTCGGCTTGCAAGAGTGGCCGGATGCACT
>CP070713.1:672515-675574 GCA_020351445.1 Myxococcales bacterium | reverse complement strand
CGATCCTCGAGCAAGCGATGCAAGTCGATCCGGGGGTCGCCGAGCTCTACTTCCTGCAGGGTGAGAAGCTCAAAGCCAAGCCCGGGCGGTTGCGCGAGGCCATGGCAGCCTACGAGCGAGCCGTAGAGCTTCGTCCGAGCTACGCCGAGGCGCGAATGGCCCTCGGCATTCAGCTCTTGGCCGGCGGCAACTACCCGGGCGCGCTCTCACACTTCCAAGCCGCCGAACGGCTGGTCCCGACGCTTCCGGCGGTCCATGTCAACCTCGGCGACGCGTACCGTGCGACCAAGCAGTGGACCGAAGCCCAACGCGCGTACCGGCGATCGCTCGAGCTGCAGGGAAATCTGCCCGAAGCCCACTACGGCCTCGGCCTGCTCTTCCTCACGGCGGCCGGGGATTTCCCCGGCCTCGATGAGCTCAGCGCCTACGAGAAGGCCGTCGCTGAATTCAAGACCTATCGTGGCGAAATGGGACCGCGGCTGGCCAAGGACGACCAGTCGGAGGAGTACCTTCGTGACTTAGACCGCATGATCAAACGGGTCAGACGCAGAATGGAACGCGAACAGGGAGGCGCCTCATGAAACGATGGGCTTCAACCATACTGCTTGCGCTGGTTTTCGTTGCCGTATCGACGATGGCCGCGCTTGCGCAAGGCGCCAAAAGGCGCCAACCGCGCGTCATCCAGCTCGAAGAGATCGTCATCGAGGGCCGGGTCCAGAAACCCAACGCGTTTTACATCCTCAACCGATCCAACTTGGGTTATGAAGTGCTCGAGCTTCGCACGAGCTTCCTCCGCAAGGTCGTCCGCAGCGTCCAAAAGGAACCGTTCTGATGGCACAACCGCAGACATCGAGGCAGGGGACGCGTCCTGGCGCCATGACGATGGCGATGCAGGCGGTCCCAACGAAGCATTCGGGTCCCAAGGTCCTGCGCATCGGGCTCTTTCGGGACAAGAAAATCGTCGAGGAGCGGATCGTACGGCGGCGGGAAACCGTGTCGATCGGAACTGCTGCCAAGAACCACCTGATCATCAAGTCCGGGACTCTGCCCGCAAAGCTCGAGTCGCGCTTCGAGCTCTTTCAGCTCGTCGGTGACGATTACATCCTGAACTTCACCAAGGACATGACCGGCAAAGTTGCGCTTCCTGGCGGGGTGCAGAAGCTCGACCACCTTCGCGATACAGGCGCCGCCCGCAACGCCGGCACGCACTTTCAAATCAAGCTCGCCGATACGTCGCGTGGCAACATCCGAATGGGAGACTTCACGGTCTTCTTCGAGTTCGTCTCGGCGCCGCCGGTCACCCCGAAGCCGCAGCTTCCGGCAGCCGTCCAGCGCGGCTTCGTCAAGAACATCGACTGGACCTTCACGACCTGGGTCATCTTCTCGTACATGCTCTTCTTCGGCTTCATCATCTACATGGAAAACGCCGACTGGGAGGTCGACACGGGCGTCCAAGAGGTGCCCGACAGCCTGGCGCGCTTGATCTTCGAAGCGCCGATGGAGCCGCCCACGGTGGAAGAAGAGGTGGAAGAAGGCGAGGGCGAAGAGGAAGAGGAAGCGGTCAAGGCGCCCGACAAGAGGCCGACCAAGGTCGAAGGCAAGCCACCCCCAGACGCGGGGCCGGGCGCTACCGCGGAGGGGCGCGCACGCATCGCACAAGAGGCTGCCGCTCAAGCGGAGGCCATGCTGCTGGGCGCGCTCGGTGGGGAGGGCGGCGCCCTTGGCGATGTGCTCGCGGGAGGGGCGGTGACCGGCAATGCAGCCGACGTCTTGGCTCAAGCCTCCGGGGTGGGGGTCGCGACCAAAAGCGAAGCCGGCACACTGCGAACACGCAGTGGCGGAGGCAGTGGACAGAAGGCCGGGCTCGGCTCACTCAAGAAGGGCAAGGGCGTCGGCAAGGCCGCTGCGGAAGGCCAGGCGGTCAAGGAACGGGAGGTACGGGGCAACGTCGGCGTTCGAGGCGGTGGCGACATCGGGGGCAGCGGTGAGTTCGATGCGGCGCTCGTGCAACGGCAGATCAAACAACGCCTAAAATCGATCACCCGCTGTTACGAATCCGAGCTTCGCAAGAATCCGAGCCTGGCCGGCAAGGTCACCGTGACGTTCACCATCCAGGAGCGCGGCAACGTGACCGATGCCAAGGCGAGTGAGAATACGACCGGTAGCCCGGGCGTCGCTGACTGCGTGACCCGAGCCATCAGCCGCTTCCGCTTCAACCCCGGGCCGGACGGAGGGAGCGTCACCTTCCGCTATCCCTTTGTTTTCCAGCCTCAAAATTAGCTTCGACGAGACCATAGTATTCCTGCTTAACTGTATAGCGCATCCATTGACACGAGAATCGTGCGGCGTATAATCGCCGCAAGTTGAGGAGATCGTTGATGTTTAGACGGATGGGGACCGTAGGACAGGCACTCTTGGCCGCGGTGGTGGCCGTGGGGGGCCTGGGCTACGCCGTGGCTCAGGAAGCTGGCGACTCGACGGTCGACGTCGTCAAGGTCGAGCCCATTGGCGCATCCGCCGAGCAGGAATCCCTGTCGCCGGCGGAGCAGGCCAAGGCTGCGGAGGCCGCGGTGGCCAACGCGACCGCGACCTGCGGGGCCCAGTCGAAAGCGCTTCAGAGCGCCAAGCGCGAAAAGGACATCATTCGGGCGACGTGCTTGGACGACAAGCTGAGCCAATGCAACGCCAACCTTCAAAACATGAAACGCCGACAGGCCGCGTTGAACGAGGCCAACGCCGAAGGCGACACCGGCCGCGGCAATCACGAGTTCACGGTCATCGGCGTGCTCTCTCAGAAGTTCAAGATGTTGGCCCAAGCCGCAAACCAATGCGTGGGCCAGGATTTGTTCGATACCGGGGACACCCAGGTGAAAGAAGAAGTCGACCTTTTTGCTCCGGATGAGAATCCCGCGGTGATCACCCCGGTGCCGGACTGGCCGATCCCATACATCCCACCACCCGTCAGTGGAGTGAACTAGCGAGCGGAATGATTTTGGCATGCGCGGGGGGTGTAAGGGATCATGCGCTACTGCTCGAAGTTAGAGCTTGCTCTGGCTTTG
>CP070713.1:669183-672415 GCA_020351445.1 Myxococcales bacterium | reverse complement strand
TGGCCAAGGCCGAGAAGTCCCATGCGGGGCGCTTCCAGTCGCTTCTCGACGACATCTCATAACCTGAGCCGTCACCGCGCGTGAGCGAAGAAGCCAAGAGGCAGATCTCATACCAGCCTACCGATGGGTTGAGTTACGACCCTAGCGAGGCGAAGTACTGGGACGAAGACGCGCTCGGTAAAGAAATCGAGCGCGTCTTCGAAGTCTGCCATGGCTGCCGCATGTGCTTCAAGTACTGTGACTCGTTTCCGATCCTCTTTTCGGCGATCGACGAAGAGCACGATGGCGATGTCCGCAAGCTGACGCCGCTCGATACGCAGCGGGTCATGGACGCTTGCTTTCAATGCAAGCTCTGTGAGGTCCAGTGCCCGTACACACCGCGCGACGGGCACGAGTTTCAACTCGATTTTCCAAAGCTGGTGCACCGCTACGATGCGATCCGGTACCGTAAACACGAGCAACCGCACAAGCTTCGCCTGAAGGTGCTTGAAGACCCCGACCGCGCGAGCGCGATGGCGCGCGCGAGCCTTGGCATGGCCAACGTGATGAACCGCGTCGCCATCCATCGGTGGTTCATGGAAAAGCTCGTCGGAATCGATCGGCGCAAGCTCCTCCCCGATTTCGCGCAGACGACGTTCGAATCCTGGGCCAAGGGCGCCGGGTTGATCGACAAAGGGGTCGGCGGAGAAGCCGTGCTCTTTCAAACCTGTTACGTCCAGGGCAACGAGCCGCAGATCGGAATCGACACCGTCGAGGTGCTCGAAAAGAACGGTGTCGACGTTCGGTGCGAGAAGGGCCTCGAGTGCTGCGGCATGCCCGCCTGGGAAGGCGGCAACCTGGAGTTGCTCCGCAAGAAGGCCCACGCAAACCTAGACCGCTTGATGCCGTACGTGGAAGCCGGCTCGAAGGTGATCGCCCTCAACCCGACATGCTCGATGATGCTGCGCCGCGAGTACCCGGAGCTGCTCGAAGGACAAGACCGCGAGCGCGCGAAGAAACTGGCCGAGGCCGTCGCTGACCCGAGCGAGTTCCTCTGGTCGCTTCGAAAAGAACCGCGATTCAACACGGAGTTCAAGAGCTCCCCCGGGGACAGGGTTGCCTACCACGCGCCCTGCCACCTGCGCACGCAAGGCATCGGCTTCAAAGGGAGGGATCTGCTGCGCAAAATTCCAGGTGTGGTTCCGTCCACCATCATGGAATGCTGCGGGCACGACGGCACGCACGCAATGACGGTCGAGGGCTTCGAGTACTCCGTTCGCGTCGGAAAGAAGGCCTTCGACGGGATGAAAGAAGCGGATGCCGAGATCTGGTCGACAGACTGCCCCCTCGCCGCGATACAGTTCCAGCAGCATGCGGGTGTGAAACCGATGCACCCCATGTCGATTTTAGCGCGCGCCTATCGCGAAGATGGCTTCGAGGCGCCCAAGGCACTACCCTCTGCCGAGTCCTCCGAAGGAGACTCGAAGTGAAGCCGGTCGGTCGCTCTGAAATCCTCGACTACGTCACCTACGGGGAGCAACGCGAAGCCATCCGCGACTCGGCGCTTCGCGCCAAGTCGGTGCGGCGCATCCTCGTGGGCGAGTACTTCACGTTCCTTTTCGAGAACCACGAGACGGTGCGCTACCAAGTTCAAGAGATGATGCGTATCGAACACATCGTGAAGGAAGACGACATCCAGCACGAGCTCGATACCTACAACGAGCTGGTCCACCCAAAGGGCACCGTCGGTTGCACCCTCCTCGTAGGAATAGACGACGAAGCCGAGCGGGACGTGAAGCTTCAAGCGTGGATGGGCCTGAACGAGCACATTTACGCCAAGCTGCCCGACGGCACCTTGATCAGGCCGACTTGGGACCCGCGCCAAGTGGGCGACACGCGACTCTCGTCGGTGCAGTACCTCTCGTTCGCCATCGGCGAAGAGGCGCCCACCGCCATCGGCATCGCAATGCCGGGGATCGACGCGGAAACCGAGCTCTCCAACGCCCAGCGGGAAGCCTTGCGCGAGGACCTGACCGCGGATTAGTGGTCCTCGGGGAATCACGAAACCGTCCCGGGTGTAGTTGTCGGAGGGACCTAGGAGCCTTAAGTTTCGGGCTTAGGAGTACGAATGCTGAGAATTCTGCTGTTTCTGGCCACAAACATCGCCGTCCTGTTCATGGCGGCCATCGCGATGGCGGTGCTCACCGCGCTCGGGGTGATTCCTCCGGACGCGCCATACGTCGCAATGCTGATTTGGTGTGCGCTCTTCGGTTTTGGGGGCTCGATCTTCTCTTTGGCGATCTCCAAATGGGTCGCGAAGAAATCCACCCGGGCACACGTGATCGAAACGCCTTCGAATGACATCGAGCGGTGGCTGGTCGGCACGGTTCAGCGACAGGCGGGGCAGGCCGGCATCGGCATGCCGGAGGTGGCGATTTTCGACTCCCCCGATCCGAACGCCTTCGCCACCGGGATGTTCCGCAACAACGCGCTCGTGGCCGTCAGCACGGGTCTGTTGCGATTGATGAACAAGCAGGAAGTCGAGGCGGTGCTGGGGCACGAGATCTCCCACGTGGCCAACGGCGACATGGTCACCCTGACGCTCATCCAAGGTGTGCTGAACACCTTCGTCCTGTTCCTCGCTCGAATCATCGCCAGCCAGTTCGATCGGGGCCGATTCATGATCTACATGGCGCTGCAAATGGTATTCGGTATCGTTGCCAGCATGATCGTGGCGTGGTTCTCGAGGCGCCGGGAGTTCCGGGCGGACGCGGGCGGCGCCGAGCTCGAAGGCGCCGGGGCGATGGCTTCCGCGCTCAACCGCCTTCGGGCCATGCGGGACGCCCCATCCCAGCTCCCGGACAATCTGACGGCGTTTGGCATCCGCGGCGAGGGGATGCTCAAGCTGATGGCAACCCATCCGCCCCTCGAAGAGCGAATCGCGCGACTTCAGGCGCGATAGCTGAACCTGCCCCAGGGGGACACGTTCTTGCCATGAAGCGCGACGTTCGGTAGGACGCATGGCATGGGGGAGCGGGGTTTACTCTGCTGGATCGGAATTCTTGGCGTTTCGCTCGTCGGATGCGAGCAAGCCGAGCCGCCACAGGAGCGCATCGAAGTCGCCTCGGCGCATCGGTCCTGCGAAGAAGGCGAGGCATGTGGCGTGGTCGAGACCAGCTGCCAGTCGCAGGGGTGCGAATGCGGCGTAGCGGTCAACGAAGCCTACCTGCTCGAGTACCAAAAGCGGCTCGCC
>CP070713.1:664570-669083 GCA_020351445.1 Myxococcales bacterium | reverse complement strand
GATCTCGAGGACGAGGCCTTCAACGCCCTCCTCGACATCATCGAAAGCGATCCCGAGCGGTTCCCTGACGGCATCGCCAAAGTGGGCCCCGCGCTCTCCGCTGAGCTCCAAACCGACCCGATCGTCGAGGGCGCGGAGGTCACGGAAGCGGAAGCGGTGGAGCTTGCCGATGCGATCGCCGGGAACCCGCTTCTGGTGGGCCGACTGATCGACGAGGACCACACGGTAGCGGGCGTTGCCCTTCAGCTCCATGAGCTCGACCCACGCCAGATGCGCAGCGCGATGAACGACCTCCGAGAGGGGTTGGATCG
Organism: Myxococcales bacterium; assembly: GCA_020351445.1. GTDB lineage: Bacteria > Myxococcota_A > Polyangia > Polyangiales > Houyiibacteriaceae > SG8-38. The sequence goes on along the minus strand of CP070713.1, from coordinate 668,772 downwards.
GCCGGAATTCCAAGACATCGAGCTTCACGTGGGCGGCTTGCCCTACCTCCGCAGCGTCATCGTCAGCAAAATGCGCGCAGACAATCTTCGGCTGATTCCGTTGACGGTTTTGGTTTGTTTGATTCTGCTGACCTTGTCGTTCCGTTGGATGCCGGGTGTCCTCCTTCCGCTGGGGGCAGTCGCCATCACGGCAGTGGTGACCGTCGGCGGAATGGGGCTCTTCGGCGAGCCGATGAACATCCTCAACAATGTCATCGTGCCTTTGCTGATTATCATTGGCATCAGCGACGCGACGCACTTGATCCAGCGCTACCGCGACGAGGTGTACGCCGATGACGATCCTGACCGCCGTGCCGCCGGGCGCCGCACGGTGCGCGCGATCGCTATAGCTTGCATGCTCACCTCCGCCACGACGGCCGTTGGCCTTGGCTCGCTCGTGGTCTCCAAGACGGTGATGCTGCGTCACTTTGGAATCACATCCGGCCTTGGTGTGATGGTCTCGTACGTCGTCATCATCACGTTCGTGCCCGCGGTTCTGACCTGGGCGACCCCCCCCAAACGCGAAGAGGTTCGTAGGGAGCGCACGAGCATGTTCACCAACGTGACGAGCTCGCTCGTAGCCAAGCTTCTGCGGTGGCGTTGGGCGGTTCTGGGCGCGACCGCATTGTTCACCGTTGGCGCAGCCTACGTCGCCAGCCAAATCACCGTGGACCACGCGCTACTCGACCAGTTTGACGAGACCGACCCCGTTTACAGGACCACACTCCTGATCGAGGAAAAGCTTGCCGGGGTTCGGCCGCTCGAGGTCGTTCTGGTCAGCACCGAAGAGGATCATTTCACCGAACCCGAGATGATCCAAAGCATCCAGAGAATCCGGAACTGGGCGGCCCTGCGACCCGAGATCATCCGGACTCTGAGTTACGGCGACATGTTGCGCGAGTCATACGCATTGCTCGCCGACGATCCCAGCGTTCGGTCGGAAAACTTCAAGAGCGCCAAGCAGGTCAGGGGCCTCGTCACCATGATGAGCCAGCGCAAACCCAGCCCACTAAGCGATTGGCTCACCGAGGACGGTAAGAAGGCCCGTGTCCAGTTCAAGCTGCGAGACGTCGGTGCCCAGGCCACGATGCGGTTCCTCGACGAGCTCGAGGCGGTCATCGAGTCGGAGGTTGGAGGCGACGAGACGGTGTCCGTGTCGTTCACTGGAGAGGCCTATACGGGTTCGCGCGGGCAAGCGGCCGTGGTCAGCGATCTGCTCGGCAGCTTGTTCGTGGCGGTCGTGGTCATCTTCCTGCTTCTTGCTTTCTTCTTCCGCAGCGTTCGGCTCGGCCTGTTGAGCATCCCACCGAACTTGATTCCCTTAATTGCGACCATGGCCTACATGGTGTGGCGTGAAATCCCGCTCAACGTGTCCACGGTCATCATCTTCTCGATCAGCCTCGGCCTGGCGGTCAACGGCACCATTCACGTGCTTGCGCGCTTCCGAGAGGAGATGCACCGGGGGATGGGGCGCGAAGCCGCACTCGTGCGCGCCGCGCGTGGCACCGGCCGAGCGATCGTCATTTCCTGCATCACGCTGATGGCCGGATTTTCCGTGCTCCTTCTGAGCTCGTTCGTTCCCGTCCGAAACTTCGGCGAGCTGATCGCCGTGACGATCGGTGGCTGCCTGGTGGCCACCCTGATCGTGTTGCCCCCACTCCTGAGGGTCGCCGGTGGACGCGGCGCCATCCGCGTTTCGGACGACTAACCCACCAACCGTTCGATGACCGCAGCGGCGAAGTCTTCGGTACCAAGCGCTCCGCCGAGATCGCGTGTCTTCTGCCCGTCGGACAGCGCTCGATTGTAGGCTTCTCGGATGCGAGCGGCGGAGGCGCGACACCTCTCGTCGGCCCGGGTATCCGCGATGTGATTGAGCATCATCACTCCCGACATGAGAAGGGCCAAGGGGTTGGCGACACCCTTACCCGCGATGTCGGGCGCCGAGCCGTGTACCGCCTCGAACACGGCATAGTCATTGCCGATGTTTGCGCCGGGAATGACGCCGAGACCGCCGACGAAGCCAGCACAGAGGTCGCTGAGCACGTCTCCGTAGAGGTTTTCCAAGAGCAGAACATCGAACTGCGTCGGGTCCTGCACGAGCTTCATGCAGCCAGCATCGATGATCACCTCTTGGTATTCGATGTCGGTGAAGCCCTCGTTCTCGTGAACCGCGCGCGCACACCGGATGAACATCCCGTCGGTCATCTTCATGATGTTGGCTTTGTGCATGACGGTAACCTTCTTGCGACCACGCTCGCGAGCGTAGCGAAAGGCCCATCGAGCGATCCTTGAAGACGCCGACTCGGTGGCGACCTTGAGACTCGTCACGACACCTTTGGTCACCTCGTTCTCGATGCCGCTGTAGAGCCCTTCGGTGTTCTCGCGGATCACGACCAGATCGACATTCTCGTACCGGGTCGGAACGCCTGGCAGGTTGCGAACCGGTCGAACCGCAGCGTACAGGTCGAGCCGCTTACGGAGCTGCACGTTGACCGAAGTGAAACCCTCCCCGACGGGCGTGGTGCACGGACCCTTCAGCGCGATCCCTCGCTCGCGAACGGCGTCGAGCGTTCGCTCCGGCAGAACCTCGCCAAGACTCTCGAGCGCGGCGACGCCGGCATGGTGCTCGACCCACTCGACCGGCGCCCCGGCCGCCTCGAGGACACGCGTGGTTGCCGCGGCGACTTCCGGACCGATTCCGTCGCCCGGGATGAGAACGATTGGATGCGTTGTCATTTCCTGCTCCCAGCCCAAGAGTACCGCTTGCCAACCGTACGCCAATGCGCTTCAAGAGCAAACATGCCCGAAACTGACTCTGTAGTGCGAGCGATGACCAATGACGGCGCTTTTCGAATCGTCGCGGCCCGAACGACGGATACCGGACAGGCCGTGATCGCCGCGCAAAAGCTTTCGGGTGTCCTCGCTCACAACATGGCGGACTTGGTGACCACGGCGGTGCTTTATCGCGAGACGATGGCCCCGTCGCAGCGCGTGCAGTGCATCATACGCTTCGACGAAGAGGCCGGGCAGCTCGTTGCAGACTCGCACCCGGAAGGCTGGACCCGTGGGCTATTTCAGCCGGGATCGGGGGATGCGCCCCCCGACCTCCGGCAAACGCGAGCGACCCTGCAGATGATGCGTACGCTCCCAAATACCGACCTCCACCGCGGCGTCGTCGAGGTGCCGAACAGCGGGAATCTTTCAGAGGCCTTCATGCGTTACATGCAGTTATCGGAGCAAATCGTCTCGATGATTTCGTTGGGCTCGGTGGTCGAGGGCGAAAACCCTACGGCGGGCGGCTTCGTCGTACAGCTGCTGCCCGAGGCCAAGGAAGCCGAGGCGGCAATGGAAACGATGACCCGTCGCCTCGAGGACTTCGTCGAGGTTCGGGACCGCTTGCAAGAGTCCGACGGCTCCCCGTCTCGGCTCATCGAGCAGATCTTCGAGGGCATGCCGTTTACCTGGCTGCAGAGCAGCGACGTTCGTTTCGGTTGTCAATGCAGTCAGGTCCGGGTGATGACGACGCTCAGCATCCTCGATCGCTCGGACATCCGAGAGCTCGTCGACGAAGGCGAGGCGCTAAGCATCGGCTGCGACTATTGCGGCGCCTCTTACAACGTGGAAATCGCGCAGCTTCAGGGCCTGTTGAGCCCGAGTTGAGCGGCCCGCCTTTCTTGCCGGGATCGACGCCTCGTGCGCATCCTTCCGCCGATGTGTGCGCAGCCAACTAAAACCTCCGGCGGCGAAATCGTTCGCCGGGCCGGTGTCGTGGCCACGGGCACGCTTACCTCGCGAATCCTCGGGGCAATACGGGATGCGGTCGTCGCAGCGGTGTTCGCCTTGGCCGCCACCGATGCGTTTTGGCTCGCGTTCACGATCCCGAACGCGCTGCGAGTGCTGCTTGGTGAGGGGGCCGTTTCAGCAGCGTTTGTTCCCGTGTTCACGGAGGTCCGTGAGCGCGAAAGCAAGGCGCGCGCCAGGGAGTTTTACCGAAACCTGATCGGAGCGATGGCCATCGTCCTGCTCGTGGTCACCGTGGTCGGCATCGCGTGCGCTCCATGGATCGTCAAAGCTTACGCTTGGGGCTTCCAGCGTGACGAAGCCCTGTTTGAAACCACGGTCGCGCTCACGAGGCTGCTCTTTCCGTACATCTTCTTGATGGG
>CP070713.1:655765-664470 GCA_020351445.1 Myxococcales bacterium | reverse complement strand
CTCGTCAAATAACCTTTTTCGAGGAGCGCAACCACGACTTCGGCGACTTCCGGGTCGGGCTTGCCGCCGTGGTTCATCATGTCGACGAGGGTGTCGTGGTTGAGGGCGAGCTGGATGACGTCGAGCTCCTCTGGGGAAGCGTCGCGGAGCGGCTTTTCGAGGGGGGAGGCCACCGCAATCCTCGATTGCAGTGAAGGAAGTGCGTCTCCTAGACGGCGAATCTCGTCGAGCTGGCGCATACCTTCCATGAGGAGGCCTTCGATGCTCCCCTGAATCTCCGCCGGAAACGTGCGCTCCACTTTGGGAAGCAGGTCGAAGGTGCCTTTGTCCCAGACCAGCACACGATAGAACGCCTTTTCCGGCGGCACCGATTCGTCGCCATTGACGACGGCGAACTGCACCAGGCCTTCATCGAGGTAGATCGACCCGACGTCGGTCTCGGTCGTGATCTGCAAGACGCCCGTCTTCTTGGAAGCGGAGAAGAGTTGAAGGAGATCCGGCAACGCCACCTCGGCTATGGAACCGGTCATGGTGCTCGCTGCCGAGGCGGGACGTGCGCTCGAGGCGGCGGCATCCATCTTGGCTTTGGCGTCCTGCACCGAGGCGGAACCGTCGGAGGCAACCACTTTGATGATGCTGGTGCCGATCAGGATGCGGTCGCCCTCGGCCAACTTGGTCCGAGTGATCTTCTCGCCGTTGACGAAGCTGCCGTTGGTCGAACCGAGGTCCTCCAGAAAGATGTCCCCGCTCTCGACGGAGATCTTCGCGTGACGGCGCGAGACCATGTCCTCGACGAGGACCATGTCGAGCTCGCTCGAGCGCCCGATGACAATCTCGCCATCCTCAGGAAGAGGGAATTCTCCTCCCTGATACTTTCCAGAGATGAAACGCAGCGCCAACGGCAACGCTAGACCTTCGATGACCAACTCCCCTCGCTGTGACCCCATTTTAGCGAATCCCCATCTTCAATCAGAGTTAAGGCTAGGAGCTGGCCATGCAAGCGGTCAAGCCTTTGACCCTGAAAGGAGGGTGAACAGACGGTTATGGGTTGCGGTGAGGCCCATGCTAGAAGGTCAAGGATGGCCCGCGCTGCGGCTGCGATGGCTTGTCTGCTGGGTCTTTTGGGGGCGATTCCAGCGGGGGCCCAAACCAAGGACCTAACCAGGCGCTGGCGCACGGTCCGAAGCGAGCACTTCGAGGTCAACTACCCCGAGCCCCTGGCCCTGGTGGCCCGGCGCGTTCTGGCGATCGCCGAACGGGCTACCACCAGGATGGCGCCCCTCCTCGGCCACCAACCCAAGAAACGCGTTCAAATCATCCTGACCGATGAGATCGACGCCGCCAATGGCAACGCCACGCCGCTGCACTACAACACGATTCGGCTCTACGTGAGCGCGCCGGATGACCTCTCGGTGCTCAGTGACTTCGACGACTGGCTAACGGTGCTCATCACCCACGAGCACGCCCACATCTTGCACCTCGACAACATCGGCGGCCTGCCTGCAGTCATCAACAAAGTCTTCGGCAAGATCTGGGCACCGAACTTGCTTCAGCCCCGATGGATCATCGAAGGCATCACGACGTACTTAGAGTCTAGGGAAACCGCTGGCGGGCGACTTCGCTCGACGCAGTACGAGATGTACATGCGCATGGCCGTTCTCGAAAACAACATTCTTCACTTCGACACCCTCAACAATCGAACGGACTACTGGCCGCACGGAGACATCTGGTACCTGTACGGGTCGCGGTTCGTCAATTGGCTCGTCCAGCAGTACGGCGAAGAGCTCATCCTCGACATGACGGAATGGTACGGAAGCCGGGCGATTCCATTCAGCGTCAACCGGATGGGCAAGCGGCTCACGGGAAAGACCTTCGACGAGCTCTACCAGCTCTGGATCGCGGATATGCGCCGTCAGTATGGCGAGGTGGAGGCGGCCGTACACAAGCAAGGCGTCACGAGAGCTCAGCGGGTCACGTTCAACGGGGAAACCGTTCGCGGCTTGCGCTTCGCGGACGACCATCGGCTGCTCTACTACGCGGAGGACGGGCGGAGCGACCCACAAATTCGAACGCTCGACCTGGCGAACGGCAACGACGTCCAGCGGATCGTCCGTAGCGCCGGAGAGAGCTATCCGACGCTGCACCCGAGTGGCGACCTCTACTTCGAGTCCTTCGACGCGTACAAGACCAACATCTACAGCTACTACGACCTCTTCCGGTTCGACCCGCGCGGACCGTGGAAACGCAAGCGCCTGACGCGGGGCCTCCGTGCGCGGTACCCCGACATCTCTCCGGACGGCCACGCGATCACCTATGTCCGAAACGACACGAGCACCCAAACCCTGTGGATTGCGAGCCTCGATGACATCGAAGGCACCCAAGAGGTTCTCGTCGAAAGCAAACGTTTCGAGCAGGTGTACACGCCTCGCTTCTCTCCCGACGGAACGAAGATAGCGTACAGCGCCTGGCGAAAGGGCGGCTACCGTGACATCCAAGTGATCGACCTGGCGACCCGGGAGATCACGCACGTGACCCATGACCGGGCCCTCGATACCGGGCCCGCCTGGTCCCCGGACGGCAGTCAGCTCTACTTCTCGAGCGACCGGACGGGTATTGCAAACATCTACGCCTGGGAGCCCACGACCGGCAGGGTGTCGCAAATCACCAACGTCGTGTCCGGCGCGTACACGCCGGCGCCATCTCCCGACGGCACACGGCTCGCGTACATCGGCTACACCAGCCGGGGGTACGACATCTACGTGCTCGATCTCGATCCCAAGACCGGTCGGCCGGCTTCGCCGTACGTCGACAATCGGCCGCCACCGAGCGATGCCGACACGACAATCCCCGAGCTCTCGACGCGCTACGTCGGGGCGCGAACGCTGTACCCACGGTTTTGGGGCATCGACTTCGAGGAAGATGCATTTGGGCGTCAGCTCGGGATCTTCACACGGGGCGAGGACGCGGCCCAGTTCCACATCTTGTTCGCGCGCCTCGGTGTCAGCCTCACCGAAGGCTACGTGAGCGCCGACCTCCGCTACACGCTGCGACGCATGCCTCCGGACTTGTCGGTCTCCTTCTTTCGCCGCGTAACCCCTCGCGGCGGCTTCATCGTCAACGGGCAGCGGCTACCCTACGTCGAGGACGGGTACGGTGGACGCCTCGCGGTCTCGCACATCTTCCCCCGCTCCTTTCACTCGAACCGAATCAGCGCGAGCTACGGCCTCACGTGGACGCGTTCGCTCTCCAGCTTCGAAGGCCGGCTCAACCCAAACTTTCCGCCTCCGATCATCCCCGCCACAGGCCTCAACGCAGACATCGGCCTGTCCTGGAGCTACAACGACGCGCGGCGCCACATCTACGACTACACGCCGTCGGAGGGGCGCACCTTCGGGGCAGCGGCGGCTTTGGCCCACCCGGCAATCGGCAGCCAGTTCAAGAGCATTCGGACCTCGTGGTTCATTCGGCGGTTCATCGAGATGCCCTGGGCGCAACACCATGTCCTGGCATTTCGGTACGGTGGAGGGGCCGGCGAGGACAGCCGGGGCGAGCGGGGCATGTTCTCGTTGGGCGGGTTCCCGGACACGTCATTGATCGAGCAACTCCTCAACCTGGAGCAGCTTGGCGGGGTGGCTTTGCGGGGCTACCCGGCGTTTTCCATCGTCGGAGACCGCTTTCATCTGCTGCAGACAGAGTACCGGTTCCCGCTGACGCGCGTGCTGCGGGGTCCCGGGACGGTGCCCGTGTTCTTCGACCGTATGTACGGGCTCGTGTTTTTCGACTACGGCGATGCGTACTTCGGGCAGCTCGACTTCAACAACTTCCGCAAGGGCACAGGTGCGGAAATCCTGATGGACTTCACACTGGGATACACGCAGCCCTACTCGCTCCGACTTGGCTTCGCGTATGGGTTCGACGAAGGCGGAGGGGCGCAGTTCTACGTGAACTTTGGGAGGCCGTTCTAGACGCCTCCGGCGAACAGTTTGTCCCGCCCCACCACGCCCACACTGTCGCCTAGACCTCTAGGATGTCGGATTCTTTTTTGCCCACGATCTCGTCGATTTTGCTGGTGCCGCCTTTGACGATCTCTTCCAGCTCTTTGCGGGCGCGGTCCGCGTCATCCTCGCCGACCTCGCCTTCTTTTTGAAGGCTATCGATCATGTCCTTGGCGTCGTGCCGTGCCTTGCGAATCGCGACCTTGCACTCCTCGCCCGACTTTCGGGCGACCTTGACCAAATCTTTGCGGCGCTCCTCGGTGAGGGGAGGCATCGGGATCCGAATCAGCTCGCCGTCGTTGGACGGGTTGAGGCCGAGCTGCGCTTCCATGATCGCCTTTTCGATGGCCTGCATTTGCGTGCGATCGAACGGCTTGAGGAGGATCATGCGCGCCTCCGGCACCGAAATCGACGCCAACTGCTTCAATGGAGTTGGCGAGCCGTAGTAGTCGACCCGGACACCATCCAGGATGCCGGGGTTCGCGCGGCCGGCGCGAATCTTGGCGAGGTCACGCTTGAGCGCCTCGTGCGCTTTTTCGATCGCTGCGCCTAGCTCTTCCAGTGTTTCAGCAAGCATCGGTTCCCTCGAATCGAGCGGAGATCAGCCCTCCGCAGTCACTAGGCTACCGACGTCTTCGCCCATGACAACCCGTTTAATGTTCCCAGGCTCGGTCAGCTTGAATACCCGGATGGGCAAATCGTTGTCGCGGCACAGCGCCACGGCGGTGGCGTCCATGACGCCGACCCGCTGCATCAGGAACTGATCGTAGCTGATCCGCCGCAACATCGTGGCGTCATCGTGCTGAGTCGGATCCTTGTCATAGATGCCTTCGACCTTGGTCGCTTTGCACAGGGCGCCGGCGTGAATCTCCATCGCGCGGAGGGCAGCTGCGGTGTCGGTGGAGAAGTATGGGTTGCCGGTCCCGGCAACGAAGAGCACCACCCGGCCTTTTTCCAAATGGCGCACGGCGCGCCGCCGGATGTAGGGCTCGCAGACGGCCTTGATTTCGAGCGCGCTCATCACACGTGTGTCGACCCCGGCCTTCTCCAGCCCATCCTGGAGCGCGATGCCGTTCACCACGGTGGCCAACATGCCCATGTGATCGGCCGCGGTGCGGTCCATCCCACTAGCGCTCCCTTTGAGGCCGCGAAAGATGTTGCCACCGCCGATGACGATGCCGATCTGACATCCACTCGCGTGGACTTCGGCCAGCTCCTCGCTGATCGCTTTCAGGGTCTCAGGCTCGATGCTCTGTCCAGTGGTTCCAACGGACAGCACTTCTCCCGAGAGCTTGAGTAGTACCCGCTTGAGCTTGGCCCCGTTCGTCATGACTCAAGAGCCTTTTAGCGCCTCAGTCACCTCTGCCGCCAGGTCCGATTTCTTCTTTTCGATCCCTTCGCCGAGCTCGTAGCGGGTGAAGCGGCGAATGTTGATTTTCTCGCCAATCTTCGCGCTGAGCTCCTCCATGCGCTGACGAACGGTCTTTTCGTCGCCCATGATCGATGGCTGGTCGAGGAGACAGGACTCCTTCTTCCACTTGGCGAGCTTGCCCTCGATGATTTTCTCGACGGCCGCAGCTGGCTTTTCCTTACCGGTGGCCTTGGCCTCCTCCTCGAGCTGGCCACGAAAGATAGCGCTGCGGGCGAGGATCTCGTTCTCGGGAATGTCCTCCTCGCTCACGAAAAGCGGGTTCTCGGCGGCCACCTGCATGGCGGTCTCCTCGACGAACTGGTGGAAGTCCTCGCCGCGCGCCACGAAGTCGGTCTGGCAGTTGACCTCGATTAGAACCCCGACCCGGCCCGCGCCGTGGATGTACGCGTGAACGAGGCCGTCACCGGCAATAGCGCCTGCTTTCTTGGCCACCTTGCTGAGACCCTTCTTCTGAATGATCTCGATCGCCTTGTCTTCGTCGCCTTCGGCTTCGCGGAGCGCATCGCGACACGCCATCATGCCCGCGCCGGTACGGTCGCGAAGTGACTTGACCATGGATGCGGTGATCTCGGACATCATTCGTTTCCTTCGGGGCCTGCGGGAGCCGAACCACGCTTGCGAGCGAACTCGACCTGCACGCCTTCGCCGCGAGCCTCGGGCGCCTGGGCCCCCTCGTGCTGGAGGAAGTCGCGGTGTTGCTGGCTGCCCTCGATGCAAGCGTCGGCAATGCGCGAGGCGATTAGCTTGATCGAGCGAATCGCGTCGTCGTTGCCGGGAATGACGAAGTCGATCAGATCGGGGTCACAATTGGTATCCGTCAGCGCGACGATCGGGATGTGGAGCTTGCGGGCCTCGTTGACCGCAATGTGTTCGTTTTGCGGGTCGATGACGAAGAGCACCGACGGGAGGCTGTTCATCATCTTGATGCCGCCGAGATACTTCTCGAGCTTCTCGCCCTCACGGCGAATCGCCAGCGCTTCCTTTTTACGAAGCGAGTCGATGCTGCCGTCCTCCACCTGCTGCTCGATGTCACGGAGGCGATCGATCCCGCCCTTCATCGTGCGGAAGTTGGTCAGCGTGCCGCCGAGCCAACGGCCCGTGACGAAGAACTGACCGGCGCGGACAGCCTCTTCGCGCACGACCTCCGCCGCCTGGCGCTTTGTGCCGACGAAGAGCACATGACCGCCGCGTCCGACTGCATCGGCGACGAACGCATAGGCGCGCTTGAAGAGCTCCGCGGTCTGGTCCAGGTCGATGATGTGAATCCCATTGCGGGCGCCGTAGATGTAGGGGCGCATCCGCGGGTTCCAGCGCTTGGTCTGATGACCAAAGTGCACACCAGCGTCGATGAGAGCCCGAAGGCCGATCGGTAAATCACCCGACGCGACGTCGGGGGTTCCCAGTGCCGCCAACTCCGGCGATTCCTGGATCTCATGGGTGGTTTCGACCATTGCTCGTTTCTCCTTTCGGTTGCGCTGCCATCCCCCCAGACGAACAACCCCGAAGGGGCACCGGAACGTCTGATCGAGCCGGGAGATGTGAATGATTTCGGGGCGGGAGGCCCCGGCTTCGAATGAAGCGGCGCAGCTATACCAGGGGGGACCGGGGGGTGCCAGGCGAGGGGGTTAGCCCGTGACCGTGACCGAGAATTAGTGCTTCAATTCCGACCAGATAGGCGGGTTTGTGGCCTTCGGATCCTCGGCGCCGAGCTGACTGGCGACCTCGAGAACCTTCGCCGTCGCCTCTAGGCCCTCCCGTAGATGTGGCGCCCAAGGGGGCTCCTCCGATCGCTCCGCGCCCAGCTTGGCCGCTCGGGTGGCCGGGTCGCCGTCGTCCGCCAACGGGTCCTCCGGCAGCTCGTCGTAGTAGCTCCGGAAGTCGGTGGTCGGGGCGAGCACACGGCGGAGGCCGTGCTTCTCGGTCAGCCATGCTTGCAACCGCAAGCATGCGTGCTCTCTCACGAGGTCCCGCTCGGTTTCGTTGTCGAGGCCAAAGTCGGGCACCGCAAGGCTTCCCGCGCCCTCGATCAACGAGTGGCACAGCTCGTGGAGGATCATTTGCGCAAGACAGTCGTCGGGATCGAGCGTCGTCGGGTCCCCGATCGTCATGACGCCCTTCCCGTCGGTCGAGGCATAGACCTCGGCGGAGCGTTCGACTCGGAAGCCGATGCGGTCGGCGACCGTCAGCCAAATCGCGTCGAGCGGATCGAGGTAGGTGTGTTGGGGCCTTCGTTCCACGTCAAAGCAGCTTGTGAAAGCGGTAGAAGAAGTCGTCTAGCATCCGGACGTGCAGGGGGCGACGCATCCACTCCTCGTAGGAAACGGGCCGGGTATTCTCGAGGTCGGCGTTGAAGCGTTCTTCCATGGCACCAGCAACTGCAGCATCCTCGACGGCCGCAACGACCTCGAGATTGAAACGCAGCGACCGGGAGTCGAGGTTATATGTGCCGACGGTGCACCAGCGACCGTCGATCACCACGGTCTTCGCGTGAAGGATCGAGCCCTGCCATTCGTGAAGTTGAATACCGGCCTCCAACAGGCGCCCATAGAGCTTGCGCGCCGCGTGACGTACCGCCACGACATCGCTCTTTCCAGGGACGATCACGCGGACTTCGACACCTCGCTCGACGGCCTGCGAAAGAACGCGCCGGATCTGCCCGTCAGGCACGAAGTAGCTGTTGGTGATGCAGACCGAGCGCTGGGCGCCGCGGATTCGGCGAAGGTACGCTTGCCGAATGGCGCGACGCTCCCGGAAGTAGTGGTTGGCCAAAACGCGGACCCGACTCCCCTCCCCGTCTCCGGTATCGGTGGGCGGCTGGAATCTAGGTTTTGCCGCTGCGGGCTCCAGAATCCGCCGCCAACCATAGTCGAAGATTCCGCACATCTGCTCGACCGCCGGTCCCTCGATTCGGATGGTGTCGTCGCGCCAACCGCCCCCACCCGTGCTTTTGGGCGCCCACTCGTCGCCGAGATTCACACCACCGGTGAAGCCAGCGTGGCGGTCGACGATCAGTAGCTTGCGGTGGTCTCGCTTGTTCAGGACGCCAATCCGAAAGCGCGCGCGCCATGGGGCGATCGGGTTGTACTGCTCGATCTCGCAACCCGCCTCGCGCATCTGAGCGAACATCCGGTTGTCGCTTTGGATACTTCCGACCGCGTCATAGATCACGCGCACCTTCACACCGGTTTCGGCTTTGGCAATGAGGGCATCGGCAAACTGACGGCCCACGGTATCCGAAGCGAACCAATACATCTCGAGTAGAATCTCGCGCTTCGCCT
>CP070713.1:651978-655665 GCA_020351445.1 Myxococcales bacterium | reverse complement strand
TGATTCCCAATTGATGTACGGGGGACCATCCGACCAAAAGGAGTGAAGGACAACGGAAGAAATGGATTTATTTCGATCAGGTCGTTGAATCAGATCCAATACAGACTGGCGATTCTGGCGAGGATCAGTTTTCTCCATAGGAGACGCTGAAAAATCTCTCGTCAGGGGCAATCTTCGGCCAGAAGCAGCCGCCTAGACTATAACCGGTGAACCGGTTCTGTGGAGCCGAACAGATCACCGGGGCCCACCTCGTCCGTATCGACCCCCTGCTTCTATTGCGCCGAAGCCTTAATCGATTATTCTCGCCTTGGGCGGGGTCCAGGTACGGAACCTCTCCAGGTCGGGTGCGTAGAGGCGCATGATGATGTCAAGGTCGTAGTCACCCCGGTTCACCGGCAGCCAGTTCTCGGCCGGCACGCCCTCGGTCTGCTCGGCGGCGATGACGATCCGGATGCCACCACACAAGACTAAAGTGGACCGTGGCGGTAGCAACCAAAAACTTCACCACGGCAGCGCGACAACCGGTGAGACGGAAAAGCGTATTTGCCAATCGGGCCCGAACGCATCCGGCGACTCAACGTAGTGCCAGTACTGCAAACTAAATTTCCATGGTCGACCGCTCAGGATGCTCGTCTTCGATGCGCCGATACCGACTGGCAGCGTCAAGCGGTTGTCGCTGTCGGCCTTGTGATCGTAAGCAAAAGTAGGCGAGGCATTGATTTGCCAACCGTCCTGCAGGTTGAAGGCGTAGAAATACTGGCCACCGGTGATGCTGGTGCTGAAATCATCTTCGCCCGCTACATCCCATTGATGTGTCACTAGCACACCAACAACACCCCACGGCCGGACAATCGCTCCCACGGCTTCTGGACCGAGCAACCACTGATCACGGCCAAGATTGTCTTGCGTCGCTGTCGGCAAAGTGCCAACAATGCCTACACCACCAACGAAGCCGATGTCCGTGAAAGTCCTGGCTATCAGCGCATCGAACGATATATCGCCGAGCTCGTAACTCTCGGATTCAAAGCCATCTGGCCCGGGCACATCCTGATCAATAATCAGCGGAACGGCAGGCCTGACGAACAGATTGGTATCTGGCGATAGCGCGTACGGCAGCGACGGCTGGAATGTGGCTCGCAGCCCTGACTTGCTATCCGCACCGGGTAAATCGCCATCGAAGGTGATGTACTCGAAGTTTGTATTCATCGAGCCCAAATTGGTGTTTGGGTTCGACAACTCTGCGGCGATTTCAGCTGCACTCGGGGAGCCGATACCGCCATCTGAATCAGGTTGGCCCAATCGCTCGAACACGACCGGGTCAGCGCGCTTCTCAATGGCAACGATAACCTTGCGCGTCTCGGTGTGAGTCAGCCGGAATTCCGCGGGGTTTTCGCTATTCTGCTCGACGGTATAGCAATTCGTCGTCGTTACTGACATGTAACAAACGGTTTCGTCATCGACGACTTCCCAGGTTCTCTCAAAATTCTCGCCCCAGGCATTAATAAGAGCGGTGCCGTCCGGATAGTATTCACCCGTGGCGATCACACCTTCGCGCAAAAGTATCTCGGGCCGCGAACCGCTGACCAGGTCACGAATGCGCTCCTTGCCGATAATAGGGACCCAGTTCTGGGCAAGCGCAGACTGAGAAAAAACTACGATCGCAAAACCCAAAAAAATTATAGGAAGACAACTGTTTCTGATCTTCATCACAGGTTGCCTCCTCAGGGTAGTTGTCCGGCGTCAAAACCGGAAATTGAATGCGACAGCCGGTCCCTTGTACTCGTAGTCCTCGTTGACGCCGCCTTCTTCGAATTCTGCTTCCTTGTAGCGATATCCCGCGATGACGCCGTGTTGCTGTTTGCCGCCGACCGCGTACCTGACCATCGCCTGTAGCTGCCAAATTCCTTCCGAGTCACCAAACGAATAATCTGCCCTGGTCTGCAATGTCCAACGCTCATTGAAATCGTACATGTAGCGCCCACCAATCAACGCATCGGTAAAACTACGAGAGTTATCAATGCTATCGATGGGAGTTCCTGAGGCGGCATCGCTTAGGTCGTAATCATCATCCAGGTCAGTATGTCGGATGCCACCATAGAAGCTGTAATCGCCTTCGATACCCTGCGGCCACCACGCGACAGCCACGTCCACGAACATCTGTGTCGAGTCCGTATCAACTTTTATATCAGTGCCTGCTACATTGACAGTATCGTCGTCCGATGCGTCCATGTAGGTGAAATCAACAAAGGCACTCCAGTTTCCACCTTCAGCACCCGTCTCCACCACAACCTGAAACGCGGCATCCAGTGTATCCAGCAAATCACTGAAGGTGACTTTATCACCACCCACGGGATTATCGTCGACCGTCAGGTCAACTTTTGTATCGACGGCCCAGATATAGGGCGTTACCGACCAGATCAAACCTCCGGACTGTTTGGCGCCATTGTCGGTATTTGTTTCGACATCCGCCTGTTGAGAAAGTGCAGGCGCTGACAGAATACAGACAATGGCAAACAAAACTGGACGCAACACGATGAACCCTCTCTAACGCATCATGGTGTATACCAGATCGGCGACGTGTAGGCCCGTTCCTGGTGGGTCAAGAGAGCGTCATCCGGCAATTCGATCGCCTCACCGTAAAAGGCCTTGTCATAAGCCAGCCAAGTCGGCGTCGGGATTTCGATCACGCGCACATAATAGAAAGCCCGCTCATCGGCATTGAAGTTCGGATCACGCCACCAGGCACCGACTAGCGGCCCACCAATATCATTGCGATACGAGGCCGACTCGAGGTTGACGGTATTGCCTACCGGACCAGCGCAACGGCCTTTGACAATCTCTCTGCCGCCCGCGCACGCAATGTCATAGACCTTCTCGTGGACATCTCCGTCGCTGTCTAGCCACCCCTTGATGACTTGCACTCGATCAATGTTGGCACCGTCGGGATCCCGTAGAGCACGAACCAGCAACGTCGGCGCTTTGCCGTCAGTCGTTGATGTCAGGTCGCCGCCCATCGGCACGCCGTTGTCATATCCGTGCGCCGCAAAATCCGGTCGGTGTAGGTCGCTTTCCTCAAAGTGCCATCCCGCGAATATGCGTACAGTAATCCGCGTACCGGTCGTTGCGTAGACTTCACGACGATTCATTGCGTTCCAGATGGACTCGCGCGTGTTCTCGCGTGCCCAGACGGCAGCGAGACCTGAAGCCAGCGACTCGTAATGGCGAATCCTCGTCTCCGAACCGTCCAGCGCCGCAACAACGCCCGTAATCAACTCGTCATAACGTTCCTGGCCCACGCCGGGTTCAACAGGTGTCGCCTTGCCGAAAGAGTTCTCCTCTCGAGACGTCGCCAGCGATGTATGGCTATCGGTCGAGCCGATCATGCCGAATTTGAATGGGTTGGCGCCGAGTTTCTCTTCGTACTGCAACCCACGCATCAAGGCCTGCCGTGCGTACTCGCGTGGCAGCATGTCCCGCTGTTTGCCTGCTAAGCCGAAGTTCCCCTTGTCCCAGCGATAGTAGTCAGCGAACTCGTCATTGGGAGACAAGGCGGGGTGCGTTTCACCGTCGCCCTTGATCTGCGTAACCTCGTACAGCGGCTCCCAGTAACTCCGCCGCTGTGCATAATCAAGGTTCAACCGCCTGCCCTTGAACGTCTTGTCGTCGAACATCAGTCCGTTCGAGAGG
>CP070713.1:646916-651878 GCA_020351445.1 Myxococcales bacterium | reverse complement strand
CCGGCAAGTCATGACTTCGCCGTCTTTCTCGCACGAAACGCTTCGAGCGGAATGGGATCCTCGGTATCGTCGTCGCCTTCTTCGATGATGCCGAGCTGCAGGGCGTGATTCTGCAGTGAACCTTGAAGCTGCTTTCGCGCGCGATGCAAGCGGGACATGACCGTGCCGATCGGGCACCCGATGACCTCGGCGATCTCTTTGTAGGAAAGCTCTTCGACGTCGGCGAGCAGCACCATGGAACGGGCGTCGTCCGAAAGCTCTTCGAACGCGCGCTCGATCTCCCGCGCGATCAATCGCCGCTGTGCATCACCCACGGGGTCGGTAAGGCCTCGCATGCTCGCACGGCTCATCACGCCTTCCCCAACGGGGGCCGCCATGGGGCCGTCGAAGACTTGTCGCTCGCGTGTCGCGCGACGGTATCGGTTGACGAAGGTGTTCATCTGGATTCTCAAGAGCCAAGCTTTGAAGTTCGTGCCCGCCTCGAAGCGATCGTAGAAGCGGTAGGCTCGCACCAGGGTATCCTGCACCAAGTCCTCGGCGTCGATCGGCGACCGCGTGAGCCGGAGGGCCATCGAATAGAGCGTATCGAGATGGGGCCGCGCTTCGGTCTCGAAAAGCCGCCGTTCGGCAGCGATCTTCTTGGAGTTCCTGGGCATGCCTGACTCTTAGAACCCGCGAAAACGGGAATTATTCCAGGTTATCAGGGGAGTCGTCTTTTGAGGAGCCTTGCCGGAGCTTGGCTTCCAGCTCCTCGATCCGAGCCTGGAGCCTCAGCACCTCGCCCTGCAGTTGCTTCACGTGCGCGGACGCGCTCTCGAGGACCGTGCGAACGCGATCGTCGGCGGCGCTGTACACCTCGGCGCCGAGCTCCTCGGCGCGCCCGACGAGCTTGCCCACCGGCCCCTCCTTCAAGGACGAAAGGATTTTCTCCCGCCCTTGTTGGATGAAGCCTCGAAGACTCTGCACCGACCAAGCCGTGGCGTTTCCGCTCCTTTGCTCTTCGTAGATGATCTGCGCGAGCGTGACTTTCGTGAGGTCCCGCTTCGTGCGATTGTCGACGACCTTGACCTCCTCGCCACTGCGAACGAGCTCGGCGATGCGGTCGAGCGTGACGTACTTGCTATCGCGGGTGTCGTAGAGCTTGCGGTTCGCGTACCGCTTGATCACCCGAATCGGTTCCGGCTCGGCCATGAGTGACACCAGGCTAGCCTGGCGACGCACTGCGTCAAGCTGGCGCTTTCTGGCTCCCTCACTAGGCTGATCAAGGGGGCATTGCGGCAGTGGATCAGGCGACAGCGTTTGGAGACCTCTTTCGTCGGCTAGCACGGCTCGAGGAGATCGACATGCGGGTGGGCCTCATCTGTGAGCGGCTCGAACTGCTGTCCGATGAAGATGCCGTGCGGTTGTTGCACGAAGCGCATCGCGGCGCGTCGCTGGGCGGAGCCGATGCGCAGTTGGTGTTCCTGGCGCTAGGTTGGGCGCTCTTTGAACCACGAGTCGAAGTGAGGCGAGCCGAGCTCGGCGCAACGGCAAGACGAGCCGAGCTCCATCACATCGCGGACTTCGTCAGGCCGCCTTTGATCGAAGACGAGCGAGCAGAAGACAAGCGACGCATTCCCGACTTTGGACGCGGGCGGCCGCTGACGCTCGGCGAGCGAAAGTCACTGGCGCGCACGCACGACCGCTCGTTGATCCAGCGTGTCGTGCGCGACCCGCATCCTGACGTCGTGCGCATCCTGCTCGACAATCCGTCGCTCACCGAAGAGGACGTCGTGCGTGTGTGCGCGACGCGCCCCAATGATCCGAATGTCTTGCAGACGGTCTACCGTCACCGGCGATGGGTCGTGCGTTACCGTCCGCGCAACGCGATCCTGCGCAACCCCGACACACCTCTCGACACGGCGCTCTTGCTCGCGCCTCTTCTCCGCAAGGGTGAGCTCAAAGAGGCGGCAACATCCTCGGAGCTCGCGCCCCCACTCCGACTGAGCTGCAAGATGATCCTCGAGATGCGGACGGCGCGATCCGAGGCTCCCGAAGGCGCTGAAAGCACGAGCAGCTGACGACTACTTGGTCTCGACCTTGTCCACGACTTCAGCGTCCTCCACGCGGGAGGCGGCCTCCTTCGGGACCTGCTTTTCGGT
Organism: Myxococcales bacterium; assembly: GCA_020351445.1. GTDB lineage: Bacteria > Myxococcota_A > Polyangia > Polyangiales > Houyiibacteriaceae > SG8-38. Next base: position 649,737 of record CP070713.1, on the reverse strand, counting down.
CGGAGTCACATCGATGTCGTCATCCGTGTTGAGGCCGCGCTTGAGATTGCGGATTGCCTTCCCGAGCCCTTCGCCGATTTGGGGCAGCCGTCCGGCGCCGAAAATCAGCATCACGATCAGAAAAACAATGACTAGCTCGCCGAATCCAAGATTTGGCACGGTATCCCCTCCGTCTGCTCCCACGGTACGCCGCCCAGAACGGGTCCGCAACCCCACGGGTATGGTATGGGGACCCCAGATGCTGAGCTACCGAGAGCTGGATCCCGCGGGAATTCGGGGGGTCGTGTTCGATATCGACGATACGGTGACCCGGAATGGGGTCCTCGAGCCCGATGCGTACGCGGCGATGCACCGGTTGGCGGACGCTGGGTTCGAGCTGGTGGCGGTGACTGGCCGGCCGCTCGGTTGGACCGACGTGATCGCGCGACTGTGGCCGGTCCGGGCGGCAGTCGGGGAAAACGGCGCGGGCTGGGCGTGGGTTGACGATGCCGGGACGCACGAAGGGTATTTCTGCGACGCAGCCGAGCGGGCCAAGCAAGCCGCCCTGCTCGACACGATTCGCCGCAAGGTCGCGACCCGCATGCCCGGTATCAAAACCACCAACGACCATCGCCACCGTCGGTGCGACCTCGCCTTCGACGTGGGGGAATCGGTGTCGTTGCCGAGAGCGGAGATCGACGCGTTGGTTGGGCTCATCGAAGGGCTCGGCGCACGGACCTCTGTCTCGACGGTGCATGCGCATGCGATTCCGGGCCCATGGGACAAAGCCGAAGGTGTCGCGCGGGCGCTTCGCGATGTGCTCGACATCGATCTCGACGCTGAGCTCGAGCGTTGGGTGTTCGTGGGCGATAGCGGCAACGACGCCGCGGCGTTCGAGCGGTTCCCGAAGAGCGTCGGGGTCGCCAACATCCGCGATCACTTGGACCGCCTCCCGGTTCCGCCCCGCTACGTGACCGACGGCGACCGCGGTCGCGGCTTTGCCGAAATCGCTTTGCGCCTGGCGGACCACCGTGGCTAAGCGCAAGCGAGGGCGCCACGCAGCCGGATCAGAAGCGCACTACCAGAACGGTCGGTACTACGACCAGGCGTACCGCCGCCGACGCCATGACGTTCGCTTCTACACGAACTTGGCGATCGAGTCGGGAGGCCCGGTGCTCGAGCTCGGCGTGGGCACCGGCCGGGTGGCGTTCGCGATCGCCAAGGCCGGAATCGAGGTCGTGGGCGTGGAGCCGGTGGCGCCGATGTTGGCGCAGGCCCGCGATCGGCTCAGACGGCTAACCCGTGCCGCACGACAACGGATCGAGCTCCGGCAGGGCGACCTTCAGCGTCTCCGCCTTCGCCGAAAATTCCCCTTGGTGATCGCCCCCTTCAACGTGTGGATGCACCTCTATACGCGCAACGAGATCGAGCGCGGGTTCGCCACCGTACACCACCACCTCGAGCCCGGAGGGCGCTTTGCATTCGACGTGCTGCTCCCCGACCCCGCGAGCCTCGCCCGCAATCCATCCAAGCGGTATCGCGGGGGTGAAGTGCCGCATCCGCGCGACGGCGTCCGGTACCGGTACAGCGAGTACTTCAGCTACGACCCCGTCGCACAGATCGAAACCGTCATGATGGACTTCGAACATCCGGACGACAAAGACCAATCATTTTGCACACCGCTCAGCCAGCGGCAGTTCTTCCCCGAAGAGCTCGAGGCCTTGCTGCACTACAATGGCTTCAAGGTCGAATCCCACACGGGGGACTTCGACGGCAAGTCGATCACGGCGGCCACCGAGTCTCAGGTCATCATCGCGCGAGCGCGGCGCCCTACTCCCTGAGCAGGACGTCGCAATAGTACTTCACGCGCTTCACGATCTTGCCGTGCGGACGGTTGTGAATGTCTTTCTTTAGCGCGAGCATGACCCGACGCTGAAGCGCGTAGCTGTTGCGCGCCGGCTTGGGAGGTGGGCCTCCACCCGCGAGCTCGACCGGCGCCCACAACGCATCGAGAGGCCATTGCCACGCCTCAAGGTCGGCCCGGTCGAGCCGCCCGATCATCTCTTCGGCAAGTGCGCGTTTGCCGGCGTCGTGGACGAGCTCTGCCGCCCACTTGTCGACGCTGTCCGCCACCGGTCGGTCCTTGGTGTGGACGGTGATCGGGTCACCCAACCCCTTCTTCACGGGTCCTGCCTTGCCGTATTCGACCACATCGGGATCGTGTTCGAGTCCCATGTACGCAAAGATGCGCTCTAGCTGCGGAGCGGGCTCCGTCACCAAGTCTTCGTACGCGACGTGCAGCAACGCAACCGGCCTGTTCCGCAAGAACATCGCCATGGCCGGGACGTAGCGCTCGAGGATGGGGTTGAACGCGCGCGCGGCCTGCCAGTCTCCGTCGAAAAAGCTGTTCGCATAGGAGCTGAATACCGCCAGCGGATGCCGCGTGAGCACCACGTACTTGGCGTCGGGATAGAGGCGCTGCAGAAACGGTAGCACCAGAGCGTTGGCCGGTGTCTTATCGAGGAAGTAGCTGCTCTCGCTCGTAGACAACATCCGGCCGTAGAGCGTGTCGGTGTAGGCCCGCAGCGCGTCGAGATAGTCCTGCTCTCCGCCGGGCAATCCTTCGATGAACGCCTTGGTCGCCTCCGCCGCGTTGATGTGATCGTACGGCGCCTTGTCGACGTTGCCGTAAACGCCGAGGTGCGCGATGGGTGTGATCAGGTGCGGCTCCGGATGCGTGAAGATCTCGGAGTGCGCACCCATCATACGTTGAAGCAACGTCGACCCGGCGCGGGGCGGCGAGATTACGAAGACGAGCGACATGACACCCTAGGCAGTCGTT
>CP070713.1:639072-646816 GCA_020351445.1 Myxococcales bacterium | reverse complement strand
GCTCAGTGGAAGCAGGCTTGGGACAAGCGCGATGACTTGATCGTCGCGCCCGAGGACGGCGTCCGATACGAGGACGTCATTATCGCAATGGACATCGCGGCAGCGGCGGGCTTCACCAACCTGTCGATGGCCGACGGAGCTGCGTTCCTATAGGGGGGAATCATGGCGATCAAACGGCCAGAGCCAGAGCTGCTCCATCACATTCCGCTGAAGTTTGTTCGTGATCGTGTTTCCGGTCACGGCCGCAAGGCGGTCGACCATCAGATTCCGCTGATTCCATTCATCGACTTCCTGATCGTTCTCGTCATCTTTCTGCTCATGTCATTTTCCGCTTCCGGTGAGCTGATCGCGCAGCAGCCGACCATCACGATGCCGGAGGCAAAGAATACCGAGCAGATCGAGATCTCGCCGATCATCGCGGTCGACGAGCGTGTGATCACGCTCGACGGCACCCGGGTTGCGGATACGCAAACGCAAGGGCAGTCGGCGCAGGTCGATCGCATCGAGCCGCTCATCGCGGGCCTCGAGACGGAAAAGCGCAAGTGGGAGACCATTCATCCTTCGGAGCCATTCGCAGGCCAGGTCATCGTGCAGGCGGATCGCAATATCGACTTCCGGGTCGTGAAGAAGGTGATGTTCTCGGCCGCGGCTGCCGGCTACGGCAACGTGAGCTTTGCCGTGAACCAGCGCGAGCAGTGAACTTCTAGTAAGCTCGCCGCCATGGAGCCGCCCGAGCTCACTCCTGCCGAGTTCGACGGCGTTCGTAGGAACCGATACCGACCACGTCTTCCGTGGGCGCGTATCGGTTTCGTCGTTTTGGTGGCAGCACTGATTGCTGGCGCCTATTTCTGGCGCCAGAAAGTCCGAGCCGACGAGCTCAGAGAGCGCATCCAAGCTCAGCACGCCGAGCAGGTGGCGCCGATTCTAGACGCGCTCGAAGCCACTCGGATCGATCTGGAGGCCAAGGCCCTCGAATCGAAGTCGGGGGCCGCGAACCGTCTGGTGCAGGCCCAGGTGCCGCTTTCGGCGCTGCACGACAAAGAAGTGGTCTATCTCAGACTTCGCGCGCCCGAGCTCCGCACTGACGAGGCGCTGCACGCCGCCATCGAGTCCGAGGGAGAGGACGCAGTTGGCGCTTGCCTGGGTCTCGAGCTCACGCCGCTGGCGGCGCTTTCCGATGTGCCCGAAGTCCTGACGCCCAAGTGGCTCGCCCGAGTGAACGACACCAACGACATGCAGCGCCTATCGGTGCGTGAAGAGCAGCTCACGCGGGCGATCGAACGCGAGCTCCCCGCACTGAAAGAGCGAGTTCCTGCCGACTACTTTCTGCTGCTGGTGGTGCAGGGCAAGAGCCGCCTTCGGGATCCGGTCGACGTGTTCCTCTGGGATCTCGAGCAGGACAAGCTCGTTCTGCGGTCGCGCACGGAGAATCGCGGGCGCTTGATCACGGTGCGCAGCCAAATAGGCCCGAAGTCAGACTCCGCCAAAGCTGAGGGCGATCCGATCGTCACCGCCGACTGCTCGATCGCGGCTCATATCAAGGGACAGCTCGGCGAGCCGACGATGGACCTGGCAACGCCGGACTGACGGTTTGCGTCTGCGCGTATTCGATCCGTTCGGACCAGCGCTCTGCTTCAGCGTGTGCGGCGCGGCTGGTCCAAGCTCGTTGTCGCCAGGCCTCGGCGGACTCCCCGTAGCGGCCCAGCGCGTAGAACGTGATCCCGAGAAGACGGCTCAGCTCACGGTCGAGGCGAAGCGTCGGGAGCCCCAGACGCTTGGCGTCTTCCAGTAGCGGCAGAGCGAGCGCGAAACGGTTCTGCCCCACCAGCTGACGCGCTTCGAGATACTGTCCGAGGCCATCGTCTCGAATCGTCGCCAATGCTTGCGCGAGGTGGACCACGACCGGGCTCGACGATCTGCCGAGGAGCATCTCGTAGATCAACTCCCGCTCCGCAGGTGTGGCTCCGAGCGCGAGCTTCTTCACCTCGCTTTGCCGCGCCGGCCCATCGGTTCGTGGGATGGCCAACAGCTCCTCATAGAGCTTGCCGGCCTCTTCGAGATCGCCGAGCGTCCAGGTCGCGTCGGCATACTGCTCCAACGCGGCAGCGACGATCGGCTTGGGCGCGCGCATGGCCGCCTGAAGCACCTCGAGCTCGGCCAGCGCGTCCGCACCGTTTCCAGTACGCGCCAAGGCGCCCACCAAAGCAGCGCGGGCCTGGGCTTCATTCTCGTCGATGTCCAGGATGGCGCGGCAGGTCTCGATCGTGCGCGCATCGTCGCGAGCTGCCGCATCACCCGAGAGGTCGGCTCGCAGCTTGGCGAGCTCGTGCGGGCACACCGCAGAGAAGATACTGGGCCGTGCGAGCTCGACCTCGGCTACACCGCGCTCGTGTAGGGTGACGGGAACCTGTTCGAGGTAGTGGTGCCACTGTGTTTCGAGCTCGTTCAGACCTTCGATCGTGCCGCTCCGATACGCGTCGAGGAACGCATCCATCCCGCGGGTCGCGATCAAGAAGCGAATGATCGATCCCGCGGCCATGTATGCGCGGCGCGCGGGGAAGGCGCTGAACCGAACGCTCATGACGGCGCTGGCGGCGGGTAGCTCTTGTCGATCGAGCATGATCCTCGACCACTGGTCCGGGTCGAGATCGTCTCGGAGATCCCATGCAAGCGCCACCGCCGCGCCTTCGACGATTCCTGGGTTCGGTATCAAACCGCCAAATCTCGCTGCAACCGAGAAGGGCCCACGCCCAGCCGGTGCGAGCACGGCGTGCACGACCTCGTGGCCGAGTACCGGATGCGGCCATCGCGCCACTTGTAGATACACCTCGCCGCGCCAGGGCTTAGCGATTAGCGTCCGCCCCACGCCGATGAGCTCCCTCTTCTCGTTTTGATTCCGGAAGAAGTAAGCCGTCACCGGTTTGCCCGACGAGGAGCCGACGAGCCGTCGCGTGCGCTCTACGTGGAAGTCGCAGTCTTCGAGCAGGCGCTTGGCGTCCTCGGGCTTTGTTTCACGCGGCATGTGCACGACGCAGTGCCGCCCCTGCTCGGTCTTGCCGAGCCGCTCGACCAAATATCCCTCGCTCACCCAATGGCCGAGGTGATCCCCATGCCAATAGGACGCGGCGACCACCCCTAGCGCGCCTGCGCAGACCGCGATTGCCCCGAGACGCGAGCGGCTCCGGCCTCGAAGATCGAGGTGCCTCTCAAACGGGTCCCACAGGGCATCAAACAGCACGCTCAGCACGAGGACCGTCACCACCATCGTGGCCCGGTATGTGAGATAGCGAGTCGGGATCTGGACGAGGTCGTCGTAGATCGCGCCAGGAAAGTAACCTGCAAATGCACTAAACACGTAGACCGTGGGGGTCGAGTAGAACGCCCACAACCCGAGCAGCGCGGCGCCCACGGGGATCGCAGCCGCGAGCCATGGGGCGAGGCGCGGCCGGCTCGTCAAGCCGGCCACCCACACGCCCGCGCACGCGGCGAGCGCGCAACCCACCGCCGGTCCCAGCATCATGAAGGCCAGCCCCTCACCTGGGGCGCACTGCCGGATCCTCAGCGAGCTCAGCGCGAGCAGCACGACCGGAATCAACCAAATCAAGAGCCCCGCTCCGATCGCGCGGAGCATCAGATCGATGCCGCGCGTGCCTAGGTTCCGCTCGACGTAGCTCGCCGCGGTCGCCGCTACCCATGGTGGTAGAAGCACGCCTAGCGCAAGGGCGCTCTCCACGCCGTGGACCGCGAGCAACGGGACGAATGCAAGCACGACGCCCACCAAGGCTGCAAAGGCTGCGCTCAACCGGAACGTGAACAGCTTCGCCACGGACTATTCAGCTGCCGCGGGCGCGCCCCCCACCGGATTGTCAGCGGCGTCGAACGCGGCAACGAGGCCCAACACCTCGTCGACTCGGGACACGAGGCAGATCTCGAGATCCTCCCGAACCTCATCGGGCACTTCCTCGAGGTCCGGCTCGTTTCGTTTCGGCAGGAGGATGCGAGAGACCCCAGCGCGGTGTGCCGCTAGGCACTTCTCCTTGATGCCGCCGACTTTCAGCACATTGCCGCGAAGCGTGATCTCGCCGCTCATCGCCACGTCCGGCCTGACCTTGAGCTGCGTGAGCAACGAAGCCAGTGCCACGAACAGCGGGACGCCCGCGGCGGCCCCATCTTTGGGAACCCCCCCTGCCGGCAAATGCACGTGGATGTCGGTGTGGCTGACGAAATCTTCCGGGAGCCCAAGCTGCTCGGCGCGCGCGCGCACAAACGTGAACGCTGCTGCCGCGGATTCCTTCAAGACGTCGCCCATGCTACCAGTGAGGTGGAGCTGGCCCGTGCCGGGCATCCGGGTGGCTTCGACGAAGAGCAGATCGCCTCCGGCAGGGGTCCATGCCAGGCCCGTCGCCACTCCCGCCCTCGCGCTTCGCTCCGTCTCTTGCCGCCTGGTTTTCGCGGCGCCCAGCACGCTTTCGATGAACGGCGGGTCGGCCATGATCGAAATGTCCTCGCCGGCCGCGAGCCGCACGGCGACGGCGCGACATACGGCCGCGGCTTGTTGCTCGAGCTTCCGGACGCCCGCTTCGTGCGTGTACGAGTCGACCATCATGTCGATGGCCTCATCGGAGAAGTCTAGGCGCTCGGGGGAGAGACCATGCTCGCTCAGCTGGCGTGGGATCAAGAAGTCGCGTGCGATCGATCGCTTTTCGCGTGGCGTGTACCCCGGAAGCTCGATTACCTCCATGCGATCGAGCAGCGCACTGGGGATCGTGCTCTTTTGATTCGCGGTCGCGATGAACATGACTTTGCTGAGGTCGAAGGGTGCGTCGATGTAATGGTCGGTGAACTGATGGTTCTGCTCGGGGTCGAGCACCTCGAGGAGGGCGCTGGCCGGATCGCCGCGCTGATCCCGGCCGAGCTTGTCGATCTCATCGAGGATCATCACGGGGTTCTTGGAACCGGCTTTCTTGAGCCCGGAGATGATGCGGCCTGGAAATGCGCCCACATAGGTTCGGCGGTGCCCGCGCACCTCGGCTTCGTCGGACACGCCGCCTAACGACACGCGGACGAAGGCCCGTGCCGACGCTCGTGCGATCGAGCGTCCAAGCGATGTCTTACCGACGCCGGGCGGACCGACGAAGCACAGGATCGGAGCGCGTCCGTCGCGACGAAGCTTGCGCACCGCGATGTACTCGACGATGCGGCGCTTTGGTTTGTCCAAGCCGTAGTGGTCTTCGTCGAGGACCTGCCGCGCTTGCAACACGTCGAGCCGGTCCGGGGTCATCTTCGCCCACGGCAGATCGGCGAGCCACTCGACGTAGGTTCGCGCGACTTGGTACTCGCTGCTCGCGGTGTTCATGTTGCCCATGCGTCGCAGCTCTCGCTTGGCGCCCGCCTCGGCCTCGCTCGGGAGCCGCGCCAGCGCAATGCGCTCGCGAAGGTTCTCGATGTCGTCTTCATCGACGTCGGTTTCGCCGAGCTCCCGGCGGATCGCTTTGACTTGCTGCCGGAGCAGGTATTCACGCTGCGAGCTCGACATCTCCTCTTCGACCATGTTGGAGATCTCGTGCTTGACCCGCAGCACTTCGTTCTGGCGATTGACCTGGTCGAGCACCATTCGGACCCGCTCCCGAATGTCGAGCGTTTCCAACACCTCTTGCTTGGACTCGTTCGGAACGGGAAGATTGGACTCGATCAAGTCCGCGAGCGCCCCCGGCTCACGGACGTTGTCGAGAATGTGCAAAGACTCGCGCGACGCGGTCGGGAGGTTGTGGAGCAGTTGCCGTGCCGATTCTCTGAGGTGCGCGGCCAAAGCCTCGATTTCGACATCGACGGCCGGCGCCTCGTGGTAGCGGTGCACACGCGCGCGCATCGTTGGATGGCGGCCGAGGGGCTCCTCGATGCGCATCCGACTCACGCCCTGCAGCACGACGCTGTATTGCCCCGAGTTGAGGCGAATCACTTTCAAGACGCGAGCAATCGTGCCGGTGTGATAGACCTGGTCGAAGGTGGGGTCCTCGACCTCGGGCTTGTGCTGCGTCACCACTCCGATCGCGGGGCGCTCGCGACCGCAAGCCTCTTCGATCAGCCGCACCGACCGGGCCCTGCCGACATTGACCGGCACGACCGTCGCTGGAAAGAGAACCGAGTTGCGCAGGGGCAGGATGGGCAAGATCGGTTCGGAGCCAGCGGGGAAAATCGAATCGGTCATTGGTTTTGCCAATGATATTCGAGATCTACGCTGTCAGCAACGGCCCGGCTCAATCCACTAGCGCGATCACCGGTCGGCTGGTATCAATCGGGCGCCCGAGATGGTGGGACGGAAATCAACATGGGGAGTTGGGCTGCTTGGACTGGCCGCGCTTAGCGGCTGTCATGGCGGGCTTGCGCTCAACGCCATTGTATTGCTCGTCTCCGTCGGTATTTTCGTAGGCACGATCCTGTTCGAACGGTCTCCCTAGCCGTGTCTGTCCCAGAGCTCCGTAGTCTCCCCAACTTCACCCTCGCCGATCTCGAGGGCATCCGTATCCTTTTGCGCGGCGGCTCGGTGGTCGACTGGCACCGGCTCAACTTCGCCGACGAAAGCGAGGCCGAGGCGTTCGTACGCGCGCAGGAGATCGACCCGGACGACGAGGGTGATGCGATCCGAGTCGCACAGGTCAAGGAAGCCGCGATCGAATATCTCCGTCGACACTTCGATTTTCCCGTTCCGAAGCCAGTGGCCAAGAAGGATTTGGTCGGCCTTCTGATGCTTGCGTCCTCGAAGGGCCATCGCCAGGTCTGCGCCTGCGCGATCTTGAAGGTGATGCACATCATCCACCACCTCGAAGCGCGCGAGCTCCTGTACCTGCTGCCGACTGCGGACGAGGAGGTCTTCCAGTGGGTAGAGCAGAAAGTCTACCGAGTGATGGCTGCCGCCCTGGCCAACGACTTTCCGATTCTCGAGTTCATCGGCGGGCGAAAGAACAAGGATTCGCTGTACACCAAGCTCTTGTCCAAGCCCGATGTCAGCGCATCTCAGATCTACGACCAGGTGCGCTTTCGGATCGTGACCCGTGCTGCGGGGGACATCTTTCCGGTCCTGAACTACGTGCAGCGAAGCATCGTGCCTTTCAACTTCGTCATCCCGGGTCAGTCCACGAACACGCTGGCTCGATTCCACGACTACTGCCGGTCCGAGCCTGCGCTCACGAAGCTGATCCCCAAGCTGCAGCTGCCGCTCGATCTGGAGGATGAGCTTTCAGCGATCGACAATCGTTTCACCGCGCCGAGTTACCGTATCGTGCACTTCGTTGCCGACGTGCCTGTTCGTGTCCCCGACAAGGTGCTTGCTGCCGCGTCTCCCGCCACCGCGGAGCTCGGTCACACCATCTTCGTGCAGACCGAGTTCCAGGTGCTCGATCGGGTCACCGACGAGATCAACGAGGCCGGCGATGCCAGCCACCAGGCGTACAAAGAGCGCCAGAAACTGGCCGTCATGCATCGGCTCAAGGTCGGGCGGTTCATGAAGCCCTGACCTGCTAGCCGAAGCTCAAAAACAAAAGGCGAATGCCTTTCAGCATTCGCCCTTTGTCGTGTGCAAGCGGTGTGTTGCTTAGACGGTTTCTTGCTCCGTTACGGGCTGCCGCCGCTGCCGCCGGTGCCGCCGCTGCCGCCGCTGCCGCCGGTGCCACCAGCGCCCTCCACCACGCCACCGGCGTCCAGAACCAGTGAAATGGAGTCACAGTCCGTGTCGGGCTCGACCGCG
>CP070713.1:630447-638972 GCA_020351445.1 Myxococcales bacterium | reverse complement strand
GATAGCCCCTCGACCAGAGGCGTGTACCGGCGAAAAACCCCGAAAACCCGGCCGCTGAGCTCCGAATACCGCGCTCGCCGGGGCACAACAACGATCGCTTCGGGACAACGGCGCAACGCCTCAACCATCGACATCGCCGATCGCACCCCCCTTGGGCGCGCCTCATAAGAGGCGGCGGTCACCACGCCTCTGCGCGAGCGCGCACCAACCAGAACCGGCTTCCCGCGCAAATCCGGGTTGTCCAGCTGCTCCACCGACGCAAAAAACGCGTCCATGTCGAAGTGGATGACTGTACGCATGTGCTCATTTGCGACCGTACCGCAACAGGTCTTGATTGCCAGCACGATCAAACGTACCGTCCCACGCTATGGCGGAACCGGGCAAAGAGGACCCCTATAAGGGTCGGTTTGGCATCATCCGACGGATAGACGATTGGATCTTCACCGTCGAGATGGCAATCCTTTGGACATTCCTCGGTGTCTCGGCGGTCATGGTGTTTCTCGACGTCATGTACCGACGCCTTGCCGCGCCCGACAGCAAGGTCGCCGAGCTCACCGCTCGCATTTTCGGCATCGAGAGTCCCGAGGCGATGGAAACGCTGACCACCGTGGGTCCGATCGTCACCGGAATCATCGGGGTGGGGCTCGTCTACTTCGCGTTCTGGACCGCAGAGGCGCGAGGAGCGGAGCCCGGAAAGCGATCGCGCGTCAAACCCATCATCGAAACGATCATCGCGTGCGCAGCCCTCGGGGTATTGGGATGGATCATGATCCAGCCGGAGGTCGAGTCGCGATGGTTCTATCTGCTGCTCTACTCGCTGTGCGGCGGCTTCTGGCTGTTCAAGCAGCTCAAGGAGCGCGCTCCCGGCTGGATTATGAGGCTCGTAGCATTCGTGATCGTCACGGCGGTGTTTGTCCAGATCACACTCAAGTACTTCCCCGACGGCTATAGCTGGTCGAAAGAGATCTCCCTGATCATGCTGCTCTGGGTCGGCTTCCTCGGTGCGAGCGTGTGTGCGCACGAGGGCAAACACATCCAGGTGGGCGCCCTGAAACGGGTCGTCCCTCCGTCCATGTCCCGTTGGACAGAAGCGATCGGCTATCTTGCGACAGCCGCGTTTTGCTTGTTCATGGCGCTGCTTGGCTGGGAATACGCCAAAGAAGCGCTCCAGCTCGAAGGCCGCTTCGAGCAAACCAACATCCCGGACTGGGTGGCGACGATCGCGGTGCCTGCCGCGTTCGCCATGACGATGATTCGCTACGTCGCCGCGGCCATTAGCGCCATCCTGGGTGGCTCGTACGGCGCTGCTCCTGAAGAAGAGGCCATGATCGCTGCCACGCAAGCCTCGAAGAAGGGAGCGGAAGGATGACCGAGCAACGGAAGAAGGCACTTCCTTTTGTCATCATCGTCGCTCTCGTCCTCTTCCTGCCGTTCCTGGGCAAGGGTGGGTTGCTGGCGTCCGCCATCATTGCCGCGGCGCTCGTAGGCTCGCCGCTTTTCGTCCTGATCGGTATCGCCACCCTCGGCAGCCTGTTCCTTTGGAGCGGCTTCCGGGACCTGACCCAGTTCACGATCGTCATCGAAGGCATTCGTAGCCTCGCCGACAGCCCCACCCTGCTTGCGATCCCGTTCTTCATCATGAGCGGCGCGATCATGAGCAGGGGGCAGATCAGCAAACGCTTGATCGACTTCGCGCAAGCCTTGATCGGTTGGGTCCCGGGCGGCATGGCGATGAGCGGCGTGATCGCATGCATGCTCTTCGCCGCGATAAGCGGGTCTAGCCCGGCGACCGTCGTTGCGATCGGCTCCATGATGGGCCCAGCCTTGATCGCGGAGGGATACCGAGAGCACTTCTCCCATGGCTTGCTCACCTCGGCAGGCTCCCTGGGCATTCTAATTCCTCCATCGATCCCGATGATCGTGTACCCGATCGTCAACCAGGGCGCGGTGATCGAAGTCGAGCGACTGTTCGCTTCCGGCTTCGGCCCCGGCATCGTCATGGGCTCGATTCTGATCGGCTACTCGTTTTACCACGGCATGGTCGACAAGGTTCCAACCGAGGCCTTCCGGTTCAAAAAGCTCGTCGCCGCGACGCGGGACGGCTTCTGGGCTTTGATGTTCCCGATCTTGATCCTGGGCGGTATCTACGGTGGCATCTTCAATGCGGTCGAAGCATCTGCGGTCAGCGTCATCTACGCGATCGTGGTCGAGGTCTGGCTGCACCGCGCGCTGACGCTCAAACAGGTGCCCGGCATCTTCGGCGAAACGGGTGTGTTCCTCGGTTCCTTCCTCGTGATCATGGTCATGGCGCTCGCGCTCGGCGAGTTCCTCGAGAAGGAAGACATCCCGGCCCTCATGGTCGAGTGGATTCAGAGCAAAGAGCTCGCGTACTGGCAGTTCCTCCTGTTGCTCAACCTGATGCTCCTGGCCGTCGGCATGATGATGGACATCCTGAGCGCGATGTTCGTCTTCGTGCCGTTGTTGGCTCCGATCGCAGCTTCGATGGGCATCGACCCGATGCACTTCGGCATCATCTTCATCGTCAACCTCGAGATCGGTTACCTCACGCCGCCCGTGGGGTTGAACCTCTTCGTGGCGAGCGCACTCTATGAAAAGGGCTTGGGTCACGTCATACGAAGCGTCGCGCCCTTCGTGGGCCTGATGTTGATCGGTCTCGCGATCATCACATGGTACCCGCAGGTTTCGATCGGCCTCGGCAACGCGATCATGGGCGGCGATCCCGATGTGATGATCGACGAGGAGGGCGAAGAAGTCGAGGGCGGTATGCCCACCATGGAAGAGATGATGCGGGAAGCCATGGGCGACGACGAAGGCGAGGACGACGAGGAACTCGAAGACGAGGGCCTCGAAGGCGAAGAACTCGAGGACGAAGAGCTCGAAGAAATCTTGGACGCCCAAGAAGCGCAGGAGCCCGACACCACCGAGTGAGCACGGCTGCGCCGGACGCGCAGCCGTGATAGGCTCGCTCGCCCGATGGCGTACACCGTTCTCGCAAGGAAATACCGTCCGCAAAGCTTCGAAGACCTGGTCGGTCAGGAGCACGTTGCGCGGACTTTGGAGAACGCGATCGAGGCCGATCGCGTGGCGCACGCCTTCCTGTTCACCGGGGTTCGCGGCGTCGGCAAAACCACCACCGCACGCCTCCTCGCCAAGGCGCTCAACTGCGAAAAGGGCCCTACCCCGACCCCTTGCAACCAATGTGGGCCTTGCTTGGACATTACCGCAGGCATCGACGTCGACGTGCAGGAGATCGACGGCGCCTCGAACAACAGTGTCGAGGATGTGCGCCGCCTGCAGGAGTCTCTGCCGTATCGGCCCCAGCGAGACCGCTACAAAATCGTGATCGTCGACGAGGTCCACATGCTGTCGGCCGGGGCGTTCAATGCCTTTCTCAAGACGCTCGAGGAGCCCCCGGACCACGTGAAGTTCATCTTCGCGACCACCGAGAGCCACAAGGTGCCGGTGACGATCCGCTCGAGATGTCAGCAGTATGACTTTCGGCTGATCCCGCACCGGCTGATCGCCGAGCGAGTCCGTTCCATCTTGGACGCGGAAACGCTGTCTGCCGACGATGAGGCGATCTCGGTGGTCGCCCGCGAGGCAGCCGGATCGATGCGCGACGCCCTCACCCTGCTCGACCAGCTCGTCGCGATCTCCGACGACCGAATCACCGCGGACACCGTGGCTGCGAGCTTGGGAATTGCGGCACGCGAGGCGCTCTATGACGTGGTGGGCGCGGTGCTCGAGGGCGACGGCGTTGGGGTGGTCGAAGCCATCGACGGCCTCGCCGACAAGGGCGTCGACATGCAGCACTCCGCCCGACAGCTCCTTCAACTGATGCGCGACCTCGTCGTGCTCAAGCTCGGCGCCGGCGATCCCGCCGAATGGGTTCCTGAAGAGCGCGAGGCGGCTGAAGCCCTGATCGAGGACCTCGACATCCTAGAGCTCCAGCGTGCCTTTCGAGCGATCTCGATGGTCATGGACGAGATGGCCCAAAGCCCAAATCCGAAGCTCATGTTGGAGATGGGGTTGGTGCGTGTCGCGACGCGACCTCCCCTTCAGTCGGTGTCGGAGCTTCTCGCTCGGCTCGAGGCGATTCAAGGGCACCCGGGGGCCACGGGTGGCTCTTCAGGCGATCCTCGCCCACGCAAACCAAAGCCCAAACCCGAGCGACGTCCCGTCAAGCCCAAGGCCGAAGCCAAGCCAGAGCCCAAACCCGAGGCCAAACCCGAACCTGAGCCTAAGCCACCGGGTCCGAGTCAACCGATCATGCCGGCCACCAAGCACTCGAGTGGCTTTCAAACCAGCAGCGGCGAAGTCCTGACGCCAATCCGTCGAGCGGCGCTGCAGGAGTGGGAAGAGTTGGTTGGGAGGCTCGAGCAACAACAACCCGCGCTCGCCGCAGTGCTCGAGCATGGGATTCCCAAGGCTGTCGGCCCGGACCGGATCGTCTTGTCCTTCAAGGATGGCTCCTTCTACGGGCGGCAAGCAGAATCGCCCGAATCGATCGCCGCGATTGGGCGAATCGCGGAAGAGCAACTCGGCGCGTGCCCGGAGATCGAAATCCGATTCGACGCCAAGGCCGAAGCGGCGACCAAAACCGTGGCGGCTGTCGCAGCACAGCGCAAAGAGGCGGAGGTCGAGGCCAAGCGCAAAGAGGCGTTGAATCATCCGCGAGTGCGCGACGCGATCGACGTGTTTCCCGAATCGGCCGGCAAGCTCAAAGTGCACATCGAAGCGGACTGAGAGGATCGAATGAATTTTCGTGGCGGAATGGGAGAGCTGATGCGGCAGGCTGGCCGCGTCCAACGCAAGGTCGACAAGCGCCGGGAGGAGCTCAAAGAAGAGACATTCGAAGCGAGCGCGGGCAACGGTCAAGTGACCGCGATGGCCAACGGAATTCCCGAGCTCGCCGAGATCCGAATCGACCAGGTCCTGCTTCAAGAGGAAGACCTCGGGATGGTGCAAGACCTCGTCGTCGCAGCTGCCAATGCGGCCCTCACGAAGGCGCGCGAGCACGTCGACGCGGAGATTGAGAAGATCACAGGGGGTCTTTCCATTCCTGGGCTCGGCTGAGCAATGACGGCGAACGACCCGATTGCATCACTGATTTCGCTGTTGTCCCGCTTGCCAGGCATTGGCGAGCGAACCGCGGCGCGACTGGCTTTTCACATCCTCGAAGGAGACGCGGAGTACGCCGACGCCCTAGGCCGCGCGCTGAGCACGATCCACAGCGAAGTCACGCGCTGCGAGCTCTGTGGAAACTACGGCGCCGAGTCACGATGCACGATCTGCCAAGACCCCCGCCGCGACGATTCGGTCCTGTGCGTGGTTGCCAAGGTCCCCGACTTGATCGCGCTCGAAGCCCTCGGCAGCTTCCGTGGCCGCTACCATGTCTTGCACGGCTTGCTGGCTCCTCTCGATGGAATCGGACCCGATCAGCTCCCCCTGGACGCCCTCGAGCGCCGCATCGCAGATGAAGACGTCAAAGAGGTCATCGTCGCGACGCCACTCAACGTCGAAGGAGAGGCGACGGCGCTCTACGTGGCCGATGCCTTGGCGCCTTCATTGGTGCGTGTGTCGCGGATCGCGGCAGGCGTGCCGCATGGCGGAGAGCTCGAGTTTACCGACCAGGTGACCTTGGGCCGGGCCCTCGAAGACCGGCGCGCGGTCCGCTGACGCCCATAACCGATTGAAATCGCGGTTTTTCGGTCGCAGAACCGGGGAGTTTGAATGTTTTGCCGGCCGTCCTCGTAAAAAAACGAGAGGTGGCCCAATGCTCCGATTCGTACTGTTGCCTGTCATTGCCCTCGCGCTCGTGCTGACGAGCGCGGAAGCCGTCCGCGCCGAAGTCGTCGTCGTCCCCGAGGACTCGTCAAACCAAGTGGTGGTCAAGACCAAGCCCCCGACGGTCGTCGTCATCAAGCACAAGCCGGCCTCACAGCCGCAGGTCGTGGAGGCTCCCCCACCCCCAAAACGGGAACGCAAAGTAGGCCTTCACTTTGACTTTGGTGGAACATTCGGACCTCAAGTCCTGATGGGGGGCTTCTCGGGCGCGCTCCGCTTCCGGCCCAAGGAGCACGTGGGCATCGACTTCGGGTCGGGCTACTACTCCGGCAATGACTACCAGGGTTTCAACCGCACCGAGATCCCAGTCACAGCCAACGTTCTCTTCTTCGTCAATCCGCAGCACAAGCTCCAGCTCTATTTCTTGGTGGGGCCGGGAGTCTCGTTTGGCCGCGTCGACATGATCAACGAGGTCCGCCGCATGACGCACATTGGTGGACAAGCCGGCATGGGGCTAGAGCTCAGGCTCGTTCCGGCGTTTGCGCTGAACGTGGACGCTCGGGGCATTCTCCGCCACCGCGTTGACAGCGACCCACGGCCGGAGTTCTTCGATGGAACGCGCGGCACGAACACATCGGGCGGCGCGATGCTCACTTTCGGCGGGACGCTCTACTTCTAGTTGCCTCTCGTTATTGCTGGTTACTTTTTGGGGGGCGACGAGGGGCGGTTGCTGCTGCGGCGACCGCTAAACAGCTTCTTGAAGAAACCCTCGTCCTCTTCGCCCTCTTGCGGAAGCGCGGGCGGAGTGGTCACCCGGGCGGCCTCTTCTCCGGCCTTCTCGAGCTCCTCGAGATCGTCCTCGTCGACCAGCAACACGAAGTCGGACTCGTCGATGATCTCCACCTCGGTGGCCTCATTGTCCCAGTCTTCAGCCGCCGATTCGTCCGCGACGGCTTCAGCGGCATTCGCGCTGAATGGCTCGATTGAGACGCCTCCGGACAGCGCTCCGAGCTCGCTATCCACCGCTTGCAGATCGACGGTCTCCTCGCTCGCGTAGCGATTGCGGACCTCGGAGATCTCCTCGTCGCTCTTTCCGAGCTCCGCGAGTTCCTGGTCCACCCCAGCCAGCTTCTCTTCCGGAACGGTCACGTGATCAATGTCACAGGAAAACGCGGTCCAGTAAAGTCTTTCGCTGGAAAACGAGCTCAGGCCGGCGGAGAAAGGCGAGCGATCTCGGCTTCCAGGAGCGGAAGCCGGTCCTGGCCCCAGGTGGAATACGACCCAATCTGGAGCGAGGGCACGCCCCAGAGCCCCAGCCCAGTGAGCGCGTCGCGATTGGCCTTTGCCTTTTCCTTCCAGCCGCGGTCCTCGATGGCGGCCCGCACCTCGGCCTCGCCGATCCCGGCCCGTTCGGCCAGGAACACCAGATCCGGCACGTGCGCCACATCTCGGGCTTCGGACCAGATGCCCTGCATCACGGATCGCAGGAACTCGAGCTCGAGCCCCTTGCCGACCGCGCAGTTGAAGAACACAGCCATGCAGTAGCCGATGCCCTTGCCCAGTGGGTCGCACACATGACCGAAGGGGATCCCAAGGCGGTCAGCCTCGCGCTTGGCGTCGTGCACGATGTAGAGTCTCTTTGCTCGCGGAACAGTTAGCCCACGCATCACCATCGGCAAGACCGGCCGGACGGCGACCTCGAGACCGTAGCGATCTCGAATCTCGATCAGCTGGGGAATCGACAGATACGAGTACGGGCTCCGAAATGAAACGAAGACCTCGATACGCGGCTTGCTTCCGTCGGAAGTTTCGATCATCGACGCCAGATGGGCGGCGGGGCCGCGCACTAGATCGAGGCCGCCCTCGAGCCCTTCTCTGCGGAGCCTTTCCTCGAGGTAGTGGAGCCGGTCGATCCCCCAGTACCACTCGCCCCCGTAATAGAGCATCCCGGGTTGATAGTGCCCCGCCCTTTCGAGCGCGGCGTAGTTCGCTTCGAGCGCGGGTCGTACCCATTCGCCAGAGAGGCTGCCGTGGCGACCGACGAGCGCGGCGAGCGCCTCACCGTCGCCACGCCAGACGGCCTCGCCCAGCTCCGCCGCGATCTGCAGCTGCTCCTCGGGGGCGCGGCGTTCGAGGAGCACTGCGTGGGCGCGCCGAACGCGATCTTCGGCCGGGGCTTCGGCGTCGTGGGGGAAGCTGAGCCCATAGCTCTCGGCCAACAGCGCGGCGTCGCGGATCGCGTGGGCGTGGAGCATCTCCGGTTCGGGGTTGGCCCCGGCGCTCGGGTGCGCGACTGGGATGATCTCGATCTCCACCCCATACGTGCTCGCCAGGCGCGGTGCGGCTTGCGCCAATAAATGACTGTATGGGTCGTCCGCACGGTAGTAGAGGCGTGCGCGCCGGCGTCCACCGCGAAGAAGCCGACCTGCGGTGTGCAACGCGTGCTTCGCAGGCCGCGAGTTGAGATAGACGTTGAGGACGGCGCCGATGGCCTGGGATTTGGCGGACACCTACGCGGCTCCCACGAGCTCGTACACCTTGCCTACCGCTTGTCCGAGCTTGCTCGGATCGGGGCCTCCAGCTTGGGCGAAATCGGGACGCCCACCGCCGTTGCCGCCAACGACCAAGGCGGCCGCTTTCACGATATCACCCGCTCGGAACCGGTCGGTCAGTGCCTTCGAGACGCTGCAAACCAGCAGAGCTTTCTTCCCATCTTT
>CP070713.1:626376-630347 GCA_020351445.1 Myxococcales bacterium | reverse complement strand
GCGTCATCGACGTCGAACGCGTCTAGGCGCTAGCGGCAGCGGGTGTGCCCGCTGCCGACCGCGAACCGCGAACCGCGAACCCGCAGACCGAAAATCCGCTGGCCGCGAACCGCTTTGGGAAAATCGCGGATCGCGGATCGCGGATCGCGGTTGAGCGGTTGGCGGATCGCGGTTAAGCGGTTGTCGGGGTTCTGGTCTGCTTACCTTTCGCCTGTCGACCGCCAGACCAACGCCAGCGCGCCCGCTGCTCCCGCGACCGATACCAGCAGCAGCCATCCGCTGATGTGCTCGACGTTTCCGCTCAGTGTGTTGAAGCCCTCTACGCGGATCAGCGTGGCGGGTAGCAGCAAGGGCAGAGCGTTGACTCCGGCGTGCATGGCGATGCTGGCCAAGGTGGATTTCGTCCGTAGAGCAACCGCGCCCAGCACGAGTCCTCCGAAGGCCGCATAAACGACGGCGGAAGCTTCGACGTGCGCCAAGCCGAACAGGGCAGAGCTCCAAACGAGCGCCGGTGCATCGCCATACCTCTCTCTGAGATCCTGGAGCAGCCAACCTCGAAACAAGAGCTCCTCGGTAACCGGGGCAACCAACACGAGCGCAAGCAGGGCGGAGACTCCGCCCCACCAGGTTGTCGGGTTGATCAGTTTGTGGCGGCGCGCGAGCTCGTCGAAGCTGATGGGCCAAACCTCCTGAACGAGGTTTCCGGCCTCGGCCAGCGGCAGCTGCATGAACGCTCCGGCGATGAAGCAAAGGGCAGCGATACCTCCAACCAGAGGCCGCACGTGAACGGACTCCAGGAACCCGCCCTCGCGCCGTGTGTGCGGAAACGCAACGATGAAGATGACCCCGACGCTAGCAGCTTGTATCAACGCATAGTTCAATGGCGCCTGGGCGGCGGCGCGGATCGCTTCGCCCCAGGTCACGCTCACGCTTCTCAGCTGCAAGAAGCCAGCTAGCCCCATGAACAAATGGTTCAGGACAGGAACCGCCAGCGCGATCAACAGTGCTCGAATGTATCCGCCCAAAACAACGCGTAGCCTGACACGTACCCCTGGGTAGCAGGCAAGATATGAGCCTACCCTATTGGGCCGACCCTGCTATAGCGGCTGGGCACCATGAGGATCCGTTTTCTGTTCGTTCTTGGCTTGCTGAGCTTCGTGGTCGCGTGTGCGCACCCCAAACCGACGACCAAGAGCGCCCGGGTCAGGAGCGCAGAGCCGATCCCTCAGGCGCAGTACCCAGAAGCGACACGGCGTTTCCTGCGGATGGCTGCGAACGACCCGCAGCGCCGCGAGCTTCGAGATCGCCTGATCGCTTCCGTGCTCCTGCAGGCGCAGAGCCTTGCAGACGTCGGTGACTACGAAGGGGTCGTCTCCAAGACGAGCCGCTTGACGACATTCCTATCCCCTTCCGACTATGCAGCGGCCGTTCTTCCGAAGGGTATCGAGCCCATCGCGAAGTACATCACGGAACAGGGCGGACGGCGCGGCGACGAGGGATACGTTCTCGCCGCCACCTTCATTCTCGAACGCTTGACCGGAGACGAGCTCTACCGGAAACGCTATGACACCATCGCTGCGTGGGGACGCGAGGCTCGCGCGAACCTCGACACGGTTTCCGAGCAATACGCCGGCCTGATCTCGGTGTGGGAGGACCACGCGGATTTGACACCCGCACCGGAAGTGCTCGACACGCTCGCCGGGTTTCACATCGCCGGCCGCGATGCGGTCTCTTCTGAAACCGACGAGGACCGCTACCGCCTCGGCGTCGGAGGCGAGCGTCAGCTCAGACTTGCGCCGCTGAACGTGGCAGCGGTCTATCTCGCGCACGGAGACATCAAGTCCGCTGTGACAAAAGTCGAATCGATGGGCCCCGGCGGCGAGCTCCAACTCCGCCTGCTCGACTTGCTGCGGGCGGCAACGAGCTCCGACGAAATCGGCGCAGCGGCGACCTTCGAGCTGGTCGAGGGCTATCGAGTGGCGCGGCCCGATGTCGCTCAGGGCCTTTGCCAGTCGGCACTTCCTCGGTTTCCAAAGGACTATCGCTTCCCACAATGCATGGCTCGCGTCGCGGCCGATTCGCAGCAATTCGCAGACGCCACCGCGTGGTATGTGATCGCGATCGACCTCGCGCCAGAGCAGATCGAGCTTTATGACGAGGCGCTCGGACAGCTCGACGAGTTCATCGACGCTCGACTGTCGGACCCACACCCCGAGCGCTCCAGCGCTCTGGCGCGCGGCGCTGAAACGATTCTCGCAGAACGACAGAAGCGTTGGCCGGAGTCGAAGCCACCCATCGCACCCAACGAGCTCGAGTACCTGATCGGCATGCTGGAGATGAACGCCGGCCATGCTGCCGAAGCCCAGCTACGCTTCGAGCAGAGCCTCGAAAAGGACGAGAATCCGGGGGCCTTGTTGCAGCTAGGACTGTTGCTCGAGCGTATGGGTCGGCCAGCCGAAGCGCTGAAACGCTACCGTCGTGCTTTGGCTCTCGCGCCTTCCGATTCGCTCACGGACGACCTTCGACGTGCAGAGATCCTCGAGAACATGGGCAATGCCTCGCGCGCCCAGGGCAAAACCCACGACATGACGGCTCAATACAACAGCGCGCTCAAAGCCTGGACCGAAGCACGCGAACAGGTCGAGGGGCCGACGGGGGCGGTTGTCGAAATGCGGCGCGGGGTTCTGCTCGATCAGCTCGGCCGTCACGAAGAGGCCGTCGACGCATTCGAAAGCGCGATGACCTACGCCCCTCAGTGGCGCGACGTCTACGCGACCATCCTCTCCCACCTCGTTTCCGCACGGCCCGATTTCGAGCTCGCGTCCTCGGTCTGGCGCAGGTCGCAGCTGCAGCTGAGCTTGCCGCCGGAGTGGAAGGTCTACTTCACGCTTTGGATTCAGTTCATCGCCGCCCGCGCCGGTCAGCAGCCCGTTGAAGAGCACACCGAGCTTCTTCGCCGCCTCGGCGGGAGCCCCGACTGGTGGGGCAAGCTTGCGAGCTTCGGCGCTGGCGACCTCGACTATGCGGACCTCATCAGCGTGGCCTCGAACATCGGCGAGGAGACGGAGGCGCTCTACTACGAGGGCACACGTCTCTTCATCGCCGGTGATCGCAAAGGCGCGCGTGATCAGTTTCGACGCGTCCTCGAAACCAACATGGTGAGCTTCTACGAATTCGAGATGGCTCGGAAGCTGCTCCTCGAGCAGGACGGTGCCGAGGCAAAGACTCCGTGATCGACTTCGAGAAACTCGGGAAACTCTACATCGAGGACGCGCGACGGACGCTCGAGATTCGACCCAAGAAGTCGGACATCGCAGTCTCGGGCCTCAAGCTTGCGTGGAAGCGAGACTGACTTTCTCGAATGCCTCCCGCACCTCGGCGGGGGCTTCTACCAGCTCGATCAGCACGCCTTCACCCCCGATCGGGGCTGCATCGTTGCCCTTGGGGTGGATGAAGCAAACGCGGTGGCCTGCGGCGCCGGGACGCACTCCACCGGGCGTGAACCGAACGCCCTGATCCCCCAGCCACTGCACCGCGGCGTCGATGTCGTCGACCCATAAGCCGATGTGGTTGAGAGGAGGCGCATCGACCCGTGGTTTTTTCTCGGGATCGATCGGTTGCATGAGATCGACCTCGACCGTGAAGGGACCGGCTCCCATCGTCACGATGTCCTCGTCGACGTTTTCTTTCTCGCTTTTGTAGTTCCCGTGTGGGGTCAGACCCAGAGTGTCGACCCACAGGTGGCGAAGGGCGCTCTTGTTGGCGGCGCCGACGGCAACTTGCTGAATTCCCAAGACCTTGAACGGACGAGTTGTCATGTTTCCTCTTTGGAGCGTCCGACCATACCCCGGTTGCCGCCCATGTCCACATGGGACAGTCTCCGCCCCGTGAAGACCTCTCTGACCGGCATCAAGCCCACGCACCTGCCGCACTTGGGCAACTACTTGGGTGCGATTCGGCCTGCGCTGTCT
>CP070713.1:608741-626276 GCA_020351445.1 Myxococcales bacterium | reverse complement strand
GGTGTCGGTGGATGCGCTTGAGCGCGATCAATTTCTCGAAGCCCGAGAGCCCGTCGATCCGTGCGAGGTACACCGTTGCCATGCCGCCGGAGGCGAGCTCGAAGCAAAGCTCGTAGCGGCCGATGCGCTCTGGGGAGGTGCGCTCGGGTGCGCCGGAATCCTCCAGCGGAGGCAACTCCTCCACCATCGAGTCCTCGACGAACTCCCCTTCTTCTGGAGTTAGAGACACGCTTGCAGCCCATCTACAGCCTAGCGAAGGCCGTTGATAGTGCAATTTTTGAATATTTATTGATTCTTGTTACGTTAGGAGTGGACTAGAGCATGCGAATTGCCCTTGGAATCTTTGTATTTTTGGGTCTGCTGACCGCGCTTGCGGGCGAGGCGAAGGCTCATCCTTTGTTGGATGAGGCGATTGCCTCGTACGAGGAGGCGGACTTCGAGGGGGCGCTTGGCACGTTCAACGCCGCGGCGCGGAACGCGGATCTGTCGGTCGAGGAGCTCCTTCGCCTGTTCGAAATGAGGGCGCTCGTCTTCCACGCGCTCGGCAACAAGGCCGCGATGCAAGCCGACTTGCGTCGCCTCGCGGCAGTGCGTCCGAGCTATCGTTTCAGTCGATTGACCCCGCCCCCTGTTCGACAGGCGTTCGAGCAGATGCTTGAATCCGACGGCGCTTCCCTGGATGTCGAGCTGGTGATCCAAGAGGAGTCGGCGGATGGCGTTTTCTACGTCGTGGCCCGAGTCGACCAGGTTCCCACGGGTCTCGTCGACCATGTCGGCCTGCAATGCAGGGTCGGAGAGGATGGCAAGGCGGTGGCACGGACCGCGCAGGGGTCGCAGGTCCGAATCGAGCTGTCCGAGTCGCGCGAGCACGACGGGTGCGAGGCGACCGCGCATACGAGACAGGGTGGCGTGCTGTTCCATACCAGCATTGCGGGTACGCGTGTGAAGACACCACCAGATGTGTTTCAGATGCCGGAGTATCAAGCGCCACGCGATGAGCCTACGGTCAGCAAGAAGAAGAGGTGGCCCTGGATCGTGGCCGCGGCTGCGCTCGTCGCGGCTGGTGGAGTGACCGCTGGGGTGGTCCTTTCCAGGCGTTCGCAACAGAGCCAGTCGGCCGGTGCGGTAACAGTCAACTGGTGAGGGATGTGCCGAAGAACATCGGCCGTAGCGGAATCTTCCCCTTCCGCTAGTGCTTCTAGTTTAGACTTCGCGCGATGGCGGACCGATCGGAAGCCGAAGTGTTGGTCGCAGCACGGGATTGGAAAGCGGCTGGTCACCAGGTGGCGTTGGCGACCGTCGTCAAGACCTGGGGCTCTTCACCACGGCCCGCTGGCAGCCATTTGGTCGTCCGGGACGACAGCTTCTTCTTGGGCTCGGTGTCAGGTGGCTGCGTGGAGGGGGCGGTCGTCGAAGAAGCCCTTGGCGTGATGCAGACCGGGATCCCCAAGGTTCTCGAATTTGGGATCACCAACGAACAGGCGTGGGAAGTCGGTCTCGCCTGCGGCGGCAAGGTCCATATTTTCGTCGAGCCACTTCAGTGAAAATCAAAACGCTACAAGATGTCTTGGATCACATCGCGGCTAAACGTGCGGTGGTGTTGGCGACCAATCTCGACTCGGGGGAGCAGCGTCTGCTTCAGCGCGGGGAGGGCGACACCGACGCCGAGCGCACGCATGTGAAGCAAGCGCTCCGGCTCGACGCATGCGTGACGGCGGACGCCGAACCCCAGCTCTTCTATCAGCCGTTCAATCCGCCCCTTCGCATGGTTGTGGTCGGAGCAGTGCACATCGCTCAGCCCCTTTCTACGATGGCAGCCCTCGCGGGATACGAAGTCACTGTGATCGACCCACGGGAGTCCTTTGCGGCGGCCGACCGTTTCCCCGGGGTGACCCTGAACCTGCAGTGGCCGGACGAGGCCCTGCAGTCATTGAAGCTAGACGCACGTTGTGCAGTCGTGACCCTCACCCACGATCCCAAGCTCGACGATCCGGCGCTCCAAATGGCGCTACGCAGCGACGCCTTCTTCATCGGATCCCTCGGCAGCCGAAAGACTCACGCGTCGCGCCTCCGCCGCCTCGCCAAAGCAGGCTTCTCCGAGCCCGACCTCGAGCGCATCAACGGCCCGGTAGGCCTACACATCGGCGCCCGCTCCCCCGCCGAGATCGCCGTATCAGTCCTAGCCCAAATCACCCAAACCCTCCGCCAACCTAGGCGATAGTGTGGCGGCGGTGCGGCGGAACAAACCGCCGCCAAAAGCCTCCCGAAAAGTGAAAAAGGGGACAGTCCCCTTTTTGTAAGGGTTAACCCTTTTGAAAAGGGGACTGTCCCCTTTAATCAGAGTCGGAATGGCAGCAGGAGCCTTTGGAGGGGGCTGCTTCTGATGTCGTGGATGCTGCGGCGACTTTTGTGGGGACTGGTTTTGCTTTTGCCGTTTGGGATGGGCGCTTGGTGGTGATTGCGATCGATTCGCGTTGGGCGGCGATCGCGGCGATCACGCTTACGGCGATTTCTTGTGGCGTTCGGGCGCCGATGTCGATTCCGGCAGGGCCGTCGACCCTAGCCCACGTTTCCGGCGAGACGCCTCGGCCCTGCATCGAGCTTCGCAAGGATGCGAAGCGCTTGGGGCTGGCGACTACACCGAGATACCCCGGCTCGAGCTTCACTGCGCATTCGATCGCGTCTTCGTCGAACACGCCGTGGGTGGCGACCACCACCGCCGCCTCGTTCGGGCGGTTGACGGTGACGTTCTCTAGCTCTCGGAATACATCGATCGCGCCTGCGAGGGGCGGGCGTTCGGTGGTGTCGACGAGCGACACCCGGTACCCGACCACCGAACCCAGCTCGACCAGGGCCTGCGCGACCGGCGAGTTTCCAAACACGACGAGCTCTGCTTTCGCTCGGTGTGGCTCGAGGTAAATCTCGAGCTCGCCGCCGCTGTAGCAAGTCATCGGGACGACCACGAGCCCCTCGCGGTCATTGGGCAGGTTCGGGTCGGGCGTAATCTGCACGACCCGGCAAGCACCATCGGCAAGCGCAAGCTTGGCTTCCTTTTTGATGGTCGGCTCGGCGCAGCTGCCGCCGATCCAGCCGTGTACGACGCCCTCTTCGGTCACGACTGCTTTGTCGCCTGGCTTCGCAGACGTCGGTGCAAGGGCCCGGATCACCGTCGCCAAAACAAAGCTCTCGCCCTTGGCCTCGAGCTCTTTCGCGGTTTGGTACCAAGCGTCCATTCACTCAATCTAGTGACGATCGGTCAATCCGTCACCCCATTGTCCCGGAGCACTTTCCACACCTTTTGCGGGGTGATGGGAATGTCGATGTTCCGCACCCCCAGATGCCACAGCGCGTCGACGACGGCGTTGGCGATGGCCGGTGGTGCTCCCACCGTGGGGGACTCTCCGACCCCCTTAGCCCCAATCGGGTGATGCGGCGATGGGGTGATGGTCTTGCCGAGCTCCCATTTGGGTGATTCCACCGCGGTAGGAACCAGGTAGTCGGCAAGGGTACCGGTCAGGTTCTGGCCGTTTTCGTCGTAGACGATCTCCTCATAGAGGGATGGTGCGAGACCCATGGTCAGTCCGCCGTGGATCTGGCCCTCGACGATGAGCGGGTTGATGATGTGCCCACAGTCATCGACTGCCGCGAACCGCCGAACCTTGACTTCGCCGGTGCCCGTGTCGATGTCCACCACGCAGATGTAGCTCCCAAAGGGGAACGTGAGGTTGGGTGGATCGTAGTAGTCGGTCGCCTCGAGGCCCGCCTCCATGCCCTGCGGATGGTTCGTATACGCGGCAAACGCGATCTCCTGAATGGTCTTCGCCTGGTCGGGCGAGCCCTTCACTTGGAAGCGATCGACGTTCCACTCGAGGTCCTCTTCACCCACCTCCAGCAGATGCGCCGCAATCTTCTTGGCCTTGGCTTTGATCTTCCGGGACGCGATGGCCGCAGCAGCCCCAGCGACTGGCGTCGAGCGGCTGGCGTAGGTTCCAAGGCCGTACGGTGCGGTGTCGGTGTCACCTTCCTCGACCTGGATATCGTCAGCCGGAAGCCCCAGCTCCTCGGCAACGATTTGAGCGTACGTCGTCTCGTGGCCCTGTCCTTGGGATTTGGTCCCGAAGCGCGCCAGCGCCTTACCCGTCGGGTGGATCCGAATCTCCGCGGAGTCGAACATCTTGATGCCCAAGATGTCGTAGTCCTTCGACGGACCGGCGCCGACCACCTCGGTGAAGCTCGAAATGCCGATCCCCATCAGCTCGCCCCTCGCCCGTTTCTCCTTCTGCTCTTGGCGAAGAGCGCGGTAGTCGACGATGTCCATGGCCTTGTTCAAGGCCGCTTCGTAGTTTCCGCTGTCGTACTCCCAACCGGTGGGCGACTTGTACGGGAACTGATCGGGACGAATGAAGTTCTTGAGCCGGAAGTCGGCGGGATCTTCGCCGAGCTCGTGCGCCATGATCTGGGTCATACGCTCGATCATGTGGACCGCCTCGGTCACCCGGAACGAGCAGCGATAGGCCACGCCGCCGGGAGGCTTGGTGGTGTACACTCCGTCCACCTCCACGTGCGCTGCCTTCATGTCGTACGACCCCGTGCAAATGCTATACATCCCGGCGGGGAACTTAGACGGATTGGCCGCTGCGTCGGCCGCGCCACAGTCCGACAGGGTCTTGACTCGAAGGCCCGTGATCTTCCCATCCTGGTCCGCTGCCATCTCCGCTTCGATGTGATAGTCGCGGGCAAAGCTGTCGGCCTGCAGGTTTTCGCTGCGGTCTTCGATCCATTTCACCGGCTTGCCGGTCACCAAGCTGGCGACCGCGCAGACCACGTATCCCGGATAAACCGGCACCTTGCCGCCGAAGCCGCCGCCGATGTCGGGCGAGATGATCTGAATCTTGTGCTCGGGTAGCCCACTGACCAGCGCGAATACGGTTCGGTGCGCGTGGGGCGCCTGCGAGGTCATGTAGATCTGCATGTGCTCGCGCGCCTTGTTGTAGTTCGCGACCATGCCGCACGTCTCGATCGACGAAACGTGAATTCGCGGGATGTAGAACTTCTCTTTCACCACCTTGGCGGCGCTATTGAACACCGCGTCGGTTGCGTCTTTATCGCCCGCCTCCCAATGCCAAATGTGATTGGTCTTGTTCTCTTTGTCGTCGCGGACGATGACTTGGTCTTTCATCGCCTCGAATGGGTCGACCACGGCATCGAGCGGTTCGTAGTCCACGAACACTTGCTCGATCGCGTCGGCCGCAATGTACCGGCTGGTCGCAATGACGGCGCAGACTTCCTGGGCGTAGTACACGACCTTGTCGATCGGAAGCACCATCTGGGTATCCGACATCAACGTCGGCATCCAATGAAGATCACCGGCCGCCTTTAGATCTTCGCCCGTGATGACCGCCAACACGCCATCCATCTCGAGAGCGGCGCTAGCGTCGATGCTGAGGATCTTCGCATGGGCATAAGGGCTGCGAACGATGTCCATGTAGAGCATGCCGGGAAGCTTCACATCGTCGACGTAGTTTCCTTTGCCCTGGAGGAAGCGCGGGTCTTCTTTGCGCTTCTTGCGGTGGCCCATGCCGGAGATCGTGTCCGGCGTCTTCACCTGGACTTCATCGGTGGTGGGGACTTGCTGGGATGCCCCGTCTGGCTTGGGGCTGTGGTGTTCTGTTCGATCATCGAGCTGAGGCATCACTCACCTCCGGATTCGGCAGCTTGTAGCTTCTCCGCCGCATACTGGATCGCTTCCACGATCTTGTTGTAGCCGGTACATCGACACAGATTGCCCGAGATCCCCTGACGAATTTCGTCCTCGGTCGGGTTCGGGTTGTCCGCCAAGAAGCCCTTGGCGCTCATGATCATGCCGGGGGTGCAGTACCCACATTGAAGGCCGTGCTTCTCCCAAAAGCCTTCCTGCAGAGGATGAAGCTCACCGCCCGCTGCAAGATTCTCAATCGTTTCGACATCGGCCCCGTCGGCTTGCACGGCAAACATCGTGCAACTCTTGACCGGCTTGCCGGAGACGAGAACCGTGCATGCCCCGCAGCTCGTCGTGTCGCACCCAATGTGCGTACCCGTCAGTGACAGGTCCTCGCGGATGAAGTGCACGAGCAACGTGCGCGCGTCCACCGTGCGGGTGACGCTCTCGCCGTTGATCGTGATCGTTACCTCGTGCTGACTCATCAGTTGCCTCCCTTGGCCCGTGCAACGGCTCGCTGGATGGATCGCTTCACCAAGACGCGGGTGAGGTCCCGCTTGTAGTCGACGGACCCTCGGAGGTCGGCCGACGGGTCGCATTCTGCCGCGGCCGCTTTGCCCGCGGCTTCGAGAACGTCGTCGCTTGCTGTCTTGCCGATCAGCTCGGCCTCGGCAGCCTTCGCTCGCATCGGTACCGGGCTCACATTGGTGAGACCGATCCGCACCTCTTTGATGGTGTCCCCATCGAGTCGAAGCTGCACGGCGGCGGCCGAGATCGCGTAGTCGCCGACCTTTCGCTCGAGCTTCGTGTAGGCGCCGCCGCTGTTGGCGCCCGGTTTGGGAACGCGGATCTCGGTGAGGATCTCGTCCTCCCCCAGGGCGTTTTCAAACAAACCCGTGAAGAAGTCATCGATGGGAATTGTCCGCTCACCATTCGAACCCTTCGCCACCGCCGTTGCGTTGTAGGCGAGCATCGTGGCCGGATGATCGTTGGCCGGGTCTGCATGGGCGATGTTGCCGCCGACCGTTGCCATGTTTCGTACGAGCGGGTCGGCGATCACGGCTGCGGTGTCGTGCAGCAGCGGATAGGAGCTCCGGACGACTGAAGAATCCTCTAACGAGTTCTCTAGCGCCATCGCGCCGATGGCTAGATGGTCGCCCCGCTCTTCGATGTATCGAAGGTCGTCGAGCCGATTGATGTCGATGAGCATCGACGGCATGGCCAGCCGAAACCGCATGGCCGGAATGAGGCTTTGTCCGCCAGCGAGGATTTTCGCACTACCCGCGTGCTCTTTGAGCAGCGACAGTGCTTCGTCCAACGACTGCGGAGAATGGTAGTCAAACGCTGCAGGTATCACAGGCCTTCTCCTGGCTTGGTGGGGGAACGGTTAACGAACGAGAAGGTATATCACTGCCGCGAGGCCGACTAGTGCCAATGCGATCAAGACGTAGCGCGCTGCGGGTGGAACGAGATCCTTGGCGACCTCCTTCGCCACCTTGGTCGCGAATTCCGTCTGGCTGGCCTTAATGACCTCCGCTTCCTCGCCTTCGGCGACATTCGCCCGGGCTTTCACGTTGGCGTTGAGGCCTTCGAGACTCTCTTTGATGATAGCTTTGGCAGAAGAATCGATGAGACGCTGGCCCACGCTGGCGATCCGACCGCCGACTCTCGCATCGCCGTCGTATTCCATGTTGGTCGCGGCGTCGCCCTCGGGGGTGAGTTTCACCGATGCGGTCGCTTTGACGAAGCCCTGCTGACCTCGTCCATCCACATTGATGGTGTAGCCCTTCTCCTCTTCGACGTCGCTCAGCTTCACCTTGCCCTGGAACTTCCCTTGGACGGGCCCCACTTTGATGTCGAGCTCGCCGACGTAGGTATCCTCGACCAGCTCCAGCTTCTCACAGCCGGGCATCACGGCGGCCAGAACCACCGGATCGAGTAGCGCGGTCCAGACCTCGCCCACCGGCGCCTCGAACTTATAGTCTCCTGCTATCTTCAATGGTTCCTCCCTTTCGTTTTGGCAGTCGGGCCAGATGATCCCTCAGCTGACGCAATGACTCGAAGTTGTGGATGGGCAAGAAGTCGTCGACGTACGGAAGAACCGTCGCCATGCCCCGGACTCGCGGCTCGTAGCGGTGCTGTCCCAGACGGGGATTCAGCCAAATCAGCCGATAGCAGCCCCGCTGCAACGCCTGGACTTCTCGCTTGAGCGCGTCGACGTCCCCGGTTTCGCAACCATCCGAGATCACGAGCACCACCGCTCCTCGGCGAAGCACCTTACGCGCCCACTGGCGTCGGAAGGTGTGCAGGCTCTCGGCAATTCGCGTCCCGCCCGCGAAATCGAGCACCTCACTCGACACCCCATCGAGAGCCACGTCGACATTTCTCAGTTGAAACGCCTCGGTCACGCGCGTGAGACGCGTGCCAAACACGAAGGTCTCTGTCTCGTCGAGTTGTTGACTCAACCCGTGAAAGAACTGCAGCACGATGCGGCTGTAGAGCTCCATCGAGCCGCTGATGTCGGCCAGCAAGACGAGCGGCCGGTCTTTTTCCTTGCGCACTCGCCGGGGGAGCTCGATGACGGCGCCTCCCAACCTTGCGGCTCTTCGAAGCGTCTCGCGATGATCCAGCATGCGGCCGCGTTCGCTCTTGGTCAGGCGATGCGTTCGACGACGGCTGAAATCCCAACGGAGCCCTGCCATGGCCTGACGAAGCGCGCGGAGCTCCGCGTCGCTGAGCTTCGAGAAGTCCCTGCGCTGAAGCCACTCGATTTCGGTCGCGGTTTCGGTGCGATCGGTGACCTCGATCTCCCGCTCTTGCGAGGCTGCCTTTTCCGCCATGAACGACACCAGACCCGGCCTTTGGAACTCCTCGGGCCGGTGTCTCGGGGCTTGCGGTGCCTTTTGCGGTCGGCCACTGGCGGCCCGCGGCTCCCAGAAGTCGACGAACGCACGGTCGAACACGTCCAGATACTCCTGGCGCGTGACCAGGGTCGCTCGTGCTGCGTTGTATACCTCGGCGCGGCTCAGTGGCTGTATCCAGGCAAACGCCTCCGCGAAGCTGAGCGCCTGGTCGACCCCGATCGGCAACCCCAGGGTTCTCAGGCGTCGGACGAATCCCACGATCCGCCCCTGCATGGACGGTTCACTGGAGTCGATCGCGAGCTGGGATTCCGGAGCCACGCGCTACCCTGCTTGTGCTGCCCAGGCGTCGTCCTCGAGCAGCCCATCGACGAGCGACATGTCCTCTTGGTTTTTCAAGAGAACGCCCAGCGTCTGCTGGATTGCCTTCGTTTCGAGGTCGCCGATGCCGAGATGCAACAAGGCCTCCGCCCAATCGAGGGTTTCGGCGACTCCCGGCGGTTTGAGAAGGTCCTCGCGACGGAGCTTCTGAACCAAGGCGACCACCTGGCGTTGCACGTGTTCGGAGAGCCTCGGCACCTTCATCGACACGATGGCCATCTCCTTGTCGAAGCTCGGGTAGTCGATCCAGCAGTAGATGCATCGGCGCTTCAAGGCGTCGTGGATCTCGCGGGTACGGTTGGAAGTCAGAATCACCACCGGCCGATGGACGGCCTCGACCCTGCCGACCTCCGGGATGGTGACCTGAAAGTCGCTCAGCAACTCGAGCAAAAAGCTCTCGAATTCCTCGTCGGCGCGATCGATCTCGTCGATTAGCAGCACCGCGGCCTTGTTTCGCGTGGGATCGATCGCCTGCAGGAGCGGCCGTTTGAGTAGGTATTCGTCCGAATAGATCTCTCTCAGCCCCTCGCTCTGCCCGGCCTGCAGTTGCAATAACTGGCGGGGGTAGTTCCATTCATAGAGCGCGTGATGGACGTCGAGCCCTTCGTAGCACTGGAGACGGATGAGCTCGGTTTGAAAGGCGCGGCTGAGCACTCGGGCGACTTCGGTCTTGCCCACGCCGGGCGCTCCTTCCAGGAACAATGGCCGACGCATCTTCAGCGCGAGAAAAATGCTCATCGAAAGACTTGGGTCCGATACGTAGCCCTGATCGTTCAGGGCGTCCGCGACCTCTTCGAGAGAGTCGAGTGTTGAAAATGATGGCAAACGGCCTCCGTCCAAGGACTCTACTGCCAGTCGCGTCTGATCGGTAGGCCTCGGCGAATCGCTTCGTCGGTCGGTTGTGCTCACTCCCTAAATCCCAGCGGATTCGATCACGTGCTAAAAGGATTTCTCCGGTCGACCCATGCCGCGAAGTCTTGCCAATCAAAACCGAGCGAACATCGTTTGCGTGGTTCTCGCCGCGGGGCAGTCGCGCCGCATGGGAGAAGCCAATAAGCTGACGATGCCGGTCGACGGCACGCCGATGGTGGCGCGCGTGGTCGACACCCTTCAGCGGAGCACGGTGGGGCGAGTCATCGTCGTGACCGGCCACGAGCCGGACGAGATCCGCGACGCTTTGTCAGGCCGCGACGTCGAGCTCGTGCACAACCCCGACTTCGAGGAGGGCATGGGCACGTCGGTCCGTGCGGGCGTCTCAGCTCTCGGGAATGACGTCGACGGCGTGCTGATCGCGCTCGCGGACATGCCCTGGGTCAGCTCCGATGTCATCGATCGACTCGTCGACGCGTTCAGCCCCGATGCAGAGGCCAGCATCTACATCCCGATGTACGGCCAGAAGCGCGGCAACCCGGTCCTTTGGGGCGCGCAACGGTTCCCGGAGCTGCGCGAGCTCTCGGGCGACGTCGGCGGAAAGGTGCTGTTCCAGCGTCACCCCGAGGCGATCTGTTACGTGGACGTCGAAAGCGCTGGCGTGAACATCGACGTCGACACCCCGGATGGCCTAGACGAGCTTCAAAAAGATCTGGTATGAGTCGCAGCTCCAGCGCGAACAACCACTATGGAGGGTCCCATGTTCAATGTTTTACGTCTCAGTTTGATCGTTCCGGTCCTGTTGCTCGGGGTGAGCGGTGCTTCCGCCAAAAGAGACGTCGACTGGAATGAGGTTCATCAGAACGTCGAATCGATCAAGAAGCAATGGCAGGAAAAAGACGGCACGTTCAATTCGACCCTCGAGAAGGCGCATGCGTACGCGATCTTTCCAGAGGTCGGAAAGGGTGGGTTCATCGTCGGCGCCTCGCACGGGGCGGGCGAGGTCTACAAAAAGGGTAAGCTCATCGGCCGCGCGAAGATGACCCAGACCACTGTGGGCGCACAGGTGGGCGGCCAGACCTACGCCGAGGTGATCCTCTTCAAAAACAAGAAGGCGTTAGATCGATTCAAGGCCGGCCGCTTTGAAGGGAGCGCCGCCGCCACTGCGATAGGCGGCAAAAAGGGCGCGGCCGCTGCATCCAAGTACAAAGACGGCGTTGCCATCATGGTCTTACCGCTCAAGGGCGCCATGGCCGAGGCGGCGGGCGGCGGCCAAAAGTTCGCCTTCGAGCCGGTTGGCGAGTAGCGCCATGTCACGATCCAAATTGCAGCTCCTGATCGTCTTCTTGGGCGGCGCTCTTGCCGCCACCATCCTGTGGGTAGGGCTCGACGGACTCGGCGGGGACGAGGCCAACCTCGTCGAATCTGCGGAGGCGAAAAAGGGCGCCCCGAAGGTATCGCCGGTCAAAGCGCGAGCCGACCGTGATGTGTACTACCCCAACACCGAGGACCTCGGTGCCAATGAGATGCGCGTGATCTCGTGTGGGACCGGCATGCCCAATCAACGCCCGGCTCAAGCCGCGTCCTGCTGGCTGGTCGAACTCGGAAACGGCGACAAGTTCATCTTCGACATGGGCACCGGGTCGAGCGAGCGACTCTCCGGGTTGGAGATTCCCTACGAGTACCTCAACAAGGTCTTCCTCAGTCATCTGCACACCGATCACATGGGCGACATGGATGCGCTCTTCGTCGGCGGCCTCATCTCCGGCCGCGTCGGCCCGCTCCACGTATGGGGCCCGAGCGGAGCCAGGCCAGAGACGGGCACGGCGTATGCGATGAAACACATGCAGGAGTACCTGCGGTGGGACATCGAAGGCCGCGCCGGTCGCCTCCCCGCCTCAGGCCAGGTCCTCGACGTTCACGAGTTCGACTACAAAGGTATCGGACAAGTCGTTTACAAGGAGAAGGGCGTCGTCATCCGTTCGTATCCGGCGAACCACGTCATTGACGGCTCCGTCAGCTTCACCTTGGAGTGGAAGGGCTTGAAGTTCGCGTTCAGCGGGGACACCTATCCAAACAAGTGGTTCACGGAGGGAGCGAAGGGTGCCGACATCGCAATCCACGAGTGCTTCATCACGGTTCCGGATTTGGTCGACAAGCTCAAGTTCCCGGTCTCTCGGGCGCTCGAGGTGGGAACCCAGATTCACACGCCGCCGCCAGCCTTTGGAAAGGTCATGAGCGAGGTGAACCCACGCATGGCCGTCGCGTACCACTTCTTCAACGACTTCGACACCGCTCCCAAGATCCTCGAAGGCATCAAGCAGACCTACCGGGGTCCACTGACACTCGCCGAAGACATGCTTGTCTGGAACGTCACCAAAAAGGACATCCGCGTGCGTGCGATCCGGTACGAGGAACACGTTTGGCCGCCACCACCGGCCAAACCCGCGCCCCCCGTGGACATGAAGCTCGCGAAGGATGTGTCCGACTTCATCAAGTCCGGCAATCTCGATGTCCGCGACGTAATCCAGAAGATCTACGACCGGGCAAACAAGATGTACGGGACCAAGCTGGAGCCGCGCACTAAGTAGAGCCCATCGAGGACCTTGGCTCGGGTACTACGGCTCGGCCGCTGCGGCTACCGCGTCCAGCAAGCTCTTGGGAAACACGCGGCCGGTGAGGTTGTCACGAACCTTCTTGTACGCAGCGTCCCATTCGGGTTTCGCGTCGCCCGCTTCGACGACCTGGATCCCTCTTTTTAGGACGATTTGGTAGGCCTTCTCATCGTCTTTGCGAATGGTCTTGTTGAGCAGGTCATAGGCGCGCTGCCCAGTGGTTTCATAGACCTCCCGAAGGTCCGGCGGGAGCTCGTCGAACTTGTCCTTTCGCATGATCATGCCGCCGGCGATGATCGCGGAGTTCCACCCGGTCATGTACTTCACCCGGGTGTACCACTGAAGGGCAACTGCGGTGAGAGCCGAGGACGAAACCATGTCGATCATGCGGGTCTGGAGAGCGGGGTAGACTTCGGGCACGCCAAGCCGAATCGCGTTCGCTCCGATGACGTCATAGAGCTCGACGAAGACCAGCTCGTCTTTCCAAACCCACGGGCGCAGAGACTTGAGGTCCGAGGGTGCCCTGAAAGGTTTCGCGGAGAACAATCGGTTCCTGCCGGCGTCACCCCAACCGAGCAGCTTGAAGCCTTCTTTTTCGAACATGGCTTCGAACTCGGGCGCCATCTTTGCTCGCACGCGGTCGAGCTCTTCATAGGTGTCGAGAAAACCCGGCAGCACCAAGACGATCATGGCCCGGACCACCATGCTCATCCCCGTCATGGTGACGACGCCGCCATCGAGCTGACCGACGCGCATCTTGCGGACGAAGTCGCGCTCGTCACCCTGAGAGCCGCCCGGATAGAAGTGCATCTTGAGCCTGCCTTGGGTCTTTTCTTGCAGCGTCTTGTTCCATGCGTTGAGGACCTTCATCCACGACGACCCAGCCGGCGCCAGGGACGCGATCCGCAACGTGTACGATTCCTGGGCCTTGGTGATGGTCGTGGCGGTGCCGGGCAGCGCGAACGCAGCGACGAGCAGGAACACAATGGGAGCGAAACGAATCCTTAGGTGAGTCATCGGCGGGCGAGTGTAACCGAAAAAGTGCACCTGAGCGTCGCGATAGTGCTTAGAGCGGCCCACCACCCCCCGGCGACGTGGTACTTTTACCGTCCAACCGGGCCTGGGCAGCAGTAGGCCCCACGCACCGAAGGGACAGGAGGCTGGCGATGAAACACGACGCACCGAAACTCGATAGCCGCTATCAAAACTTCATTGGTGGACAATGGACGGAGCCGCGGACGGGGAACTACTTCGAGAATCCAAGTCCTGTGAACGGTCAGACCTTCTGTGAGGTGCCTCGGTCGGGCGCCGATGATATCGAGCTTGCGCTCGACGCCGCACACAAGGCAGCCCCCGCTTGGGGCCGCACGGCTCCAGCCGAGAGGGCGAATGTCCTCAACAAGATTGCGGACCGCATCGAAGAGAATCTGGAGAAGCTCGCGGTCATCGAGACATGGGACAACGGAAAGCCGATTCGCGAGACCCTGGCGGCAGACCTTCCGCTTGCCATCGACCACTTCCGGTATTTCGCGGGCTGCATTCGAGCTCAAGAAGGTTCCGTTGCGGAGCTCGACAACGATACGGTGGCCTATCACTTCCCAGAGCCACTTGGGGTCGTC
Organism: Myxococcales bacterium; assembly: GCA_020351445.1. Lineage (GTDB taxonomy): Bacteria > Myxococcota_A > Polyangia > Polyangiales > Houyiibacteriaceae > SG8-38. Next base: position 612,232 of record CP070713.1, on the reverse strand, counting down.
GGCCAGATCATTCCGTGGAACTTCCCTATCCTGATGGCCGTGTGGAAGATGGCGCCCGCGCTTGCCGCGGGCAATGCCATCGTGCTGAAGCCCGCGGAGCAAACACCGGTCGGCATCCTCGAGCTCATGAAGCTCGTCGGCGACCTTCTTCCCGAGGGTGTGCTCAACGTCGTGAACGGCTTCGGAGTCGAAGCGGGCAAGCCTCTCGCGTCGAACCCACGCGTTGCGAAGGTGGCCTTCACCGGTGAAACCACGACGGGGCGACTGATCATGCAATATGCCTCGGAGAATCTGATTCCCGTGACCCTCGAGCTCGGAGGCAAGTCCCCGAACATCTTCTTCAGGGACGTGCTCGACAAAGACGACGAGTTCCGCCAGAAGGTCCTCGAAGGCTTTGCGATGTTCGCCCTCAATCAGGGCGAAGTATGCACTTGTCCCTCCCGCGCGCTCATCGCGAAGGAGATCTACGGGACCTTCCTCGAAGAAGCCGTCGAGCGCGTCGAGAAGATCAAGATGGGCAACCCGCTCGATGATGAGACGATGCTAGGAGCCCAGGCATCCACCGATCAGCTCGAGAAGATCATGTCCTACATCGACATCGGCAAGCAGGAAGGCGCCGAAGTCCTGACGGGCGGCAAGCGCGCCGAGGTCAGCGGCGAGCTGGAGGGCGGCTACTATGTCGAGCCGACCATCTTGGCCGGCCACAACAAGATGCGCGTGTTCCAGGAGGAGATCTTCGGACCGGTGGTCTCGGTCACTTCGTTCGAAGGCTACGATGACGCGATCGAGATCGCGAACGACACCCTCTACGGCCTGGGTGCTGGCGTTTGGTCGCGGGACACGAACACCGCCTATCGCGCAGGGCGCGACATTCAAGCCGGCCGTGTTTGGACCAACTGCTACCATCTGTACCCGGCTCACGCGGCGTTTGGCGGGTACAAGCAATCGGGCATCGGACGCGAAACCCACAAAATGATGCTCAAGCACTACCAGCAAACCAAGAACCTGCTGGTGAGCTACGACCCGAACCCCATGGGCTTTTTCTAGCCTCGATTCGGTCGTCAACGTGACCATCGAGCGCGTCAAAGCCACCGAGGCTGCCGTGGAGCTGATTCGAAAGCTCCGCGCGGCCCACGGGCCTTTGCTGTTCCACCAGTCAGGTGGATGCTGCGATGGGAGCGCCCCGATGTGCTATCCCGCTGAGGAGTTCAAGATCGGACAACGCGACGTTTGGCTCGGCGAGGTCGAAGACACCCCAGTTTATATCGGCGGACAGCAGTTCGAGCTCTGGAAGCACACACAGCTCATCATCGACGCAGTCCCCGGGCGAGGCGCCGGCTTTTCGCTCGAAGCGCCGGAAGGATATCGCTTTCTCACCCGATCCCGGGTCTTCACGGACGAAGAGGCAGCCGAGCTCGAGGTCGCCGATCCTGCGACCCAGCCACGCGCGGACTAGCCGCGAGATCCTTTTGGCGTCTCGTGCTTCCGTGCTGGTATGGCTGACCAATGTTGGCGCAGCACTGCCTAAAATGTCCGAGGTTCCCAGGCGAGCACTCCGTTTGATAGGTTCTCGGTCTGATGAGAGCGGCGCAAGCAGGCCCCGAGGGACGGATGCGTCGTCCAGGGCGCGACAAGATGAAGCCTTCGAGCATCCGGGCGTGGGCCGTTGGCCTGGAGATCGCCTTCCTCGTGGTGGTCTCCGTCCTGGCCTGGGCGACCCTCCAACGAGTCGAACGGCGAGTTCGCGACGATGCTGGGCAAGTGCTCCAAGCCGTGCTCGAGACGTCGCACGAATCGCTCCTCTTCTGGGTGCGCGACCGCGAAGTTTTGGCCGCTCAGATGGCTTCCGATCCAGAGCTCGTGTCACTGATCTCCGCTCAGCTCACCCTGGGGCGCTCGAAGGACTCGCTCGGGAGCAGCAGCGCTTTGGTGGGTCTCCGTCGCGTTTTTGAGCGGTACTCACAGCGCTACCAGAGCACCGGCTTCTTCGTGATGGCCACCAATGGAATCAGCGTCGCCGCCGCCGTCGGCGACGACGGTCTCGGGACGCCAAATCAACTGTGGGAGCAGCGGCGTCACCTCATTCAACAGGCGCTTGTTGGGAAGCCCGTCTTCGTGCCACCCGTTCGCTTGCGGGGCCCCGAGAGCGGGACAGCAGCCGAAGATCCGGCGCTCTACTTCGCGGCCCCCGTCGTAGATGACCAGAAACGGACCATCGCGGTGCTCGCGCTGCGATACTCGCCGACAGGCCTCACACGTATCGTCGAGATCGCTCGCATATCGAAGACGGGTGAAACCTACGCGTTCGACGCGGAAGGGCGCATGCTGACAACGAGTCGCTTCGAGGAGTCGTTGCGCGCCACTGGGACACTGGCGGAGGGGCAGAGCTCGATTCTCTCGTTGTCGATCACGGACCCCACAACCGGAGAGCTGACCGTACCGGTCCGGCAGGCAAAGGCCGGTCGTGGCGTCGACGTGGATGGGTATCGCGACTATCGAGGCATTCGTGTGCTTGGGGCGTGGATGTGGAGCCGGGATCTCGGTTTCGGACTGACGACCGAGATTGACGAAGGCGAGGCCCTGGCCCCGTACAAGTCTACACGCCGCATCGTCATCGCGGTGCTCACGGCTACTGCCTTCTTGGCGCTGCTGCTCACGGTTGCGCTTCTCCGTGTTGAGCGCAGACGTTTTCTCCAAGTTCGCGACCGTGAAGAGCACCTTCGGGCCATCCTCGACACCGCAGCCGATGGCATCGTGACCTTCGACGATGAGGACACGATCGAGGCCACGAATCCGGCGCTAAATCGGATGTTTGGCTACCGGAGCGGCGAGCTGATTGGCCTCGACACCAGCGTTCTACTTGCGAGCGCTGATCCCCAAGTGCAAGGCCCGACGACCCTCAAGGCACCCGGTGACGACGAGTCCAGCGAGATGAGCCCCGAGCTTCTCGGTCGCCGGAAGGATGGCACGACCTTCGAGCTCGAAGTCAGGGTCGGTGAATCGGTTGCGGACGACAAGCGACAGTACACCGCGATTCTGCGCGATGTCACGGAGAGAAGGGCCCTCGAGGCGAGGCTTCTCCAGTCACAAAAGCTAGAGGCCGTTGGCCGGCTGTCCGCCGGAGTGGCCCACGACTTCAATAATCTATTGATGGGGATCAGCGGATGCGCACAAATCGCCAGCAAACGCATTCAGTCCGACGGACCGCGCCCCTACCTCGACAACATCCGACAGTCGGCGGAGAGCGGCGCGGCGATGACACGCCAGCTCGTCGCGATGACGCGCAAAGGTGGTACCGGTCAGAAGGAGCAAAGCGCCCTCGATCGAGTCGTGGATCGTCTCGAAGAGATCCTGAGACGCCTGATCGGAGAGGATGTCTCGCTATCGACAGTGTTGAGCGCCGAGCGCGGTATCCCCGCTTGCGCGAGAGGTCAGATCGAGCAGATCGTCATCAACCTCGTCGTGAACGCGCGGGATGCAATGCCCGGCGG
>CP070713.1:605468-608641 GCA_020351445.1 Myxococcales bacterium | reverse complement strand
TTCTCCTGTGTAGAAGTCGACGTACGGAGGGCCTCGAAGTGACCCTATCTCGTGAGAGGAGTCGTCCATAGGGGCTCGGGAAAACGCGATGCGGGGTGGAGTCGACGTCGCAAGTGACAATCGGCAAGACAGCAACCCGCTCCGATTGGCGCGCGCGCCGAGGCGAGGCTTGCGTGGCCAAAGCCCCCAAGTGAATCCGGCCACCTTTGCAAGCCGAGCCGTTCGGCGGAACCCCGTGTCGTGTTTTCCCGAGCCCCGGTGAACCTGTGAGCACGCCCGTCGCGAGCCGTTCTCCGGTGGTTCAGTTGCGATTTCGTCGGGGCGCCGGTGTTATCCGGAGTGCTTGGCTTGTCGGGCTCGGGTGAGGCCGGTTGTGACGTATTGGACCGTGCTGATCACGATCGTCACTAGGATCGCGACGCCGAGCACTTGCAACACGATCAGCGGCGGCTGGCCCAGCCAGGCGTGGGTAATCGTCAGGAGGAGGAATAAGATCTGAAACACCGTGTTGAGCTTGCTTGCGTCTGTGGGCTCTCCGTGGATCGGGGCTACGAAGAGCTGATAATAAAGCGTGCCGCCGATGATCACGATGTCGCGTCCGATCACGATCGCGGCGAACCAAACGGGGACCCAGCCCATGTAAGCGAGGGTCACAAATGCGGCGAATATCAACAGCTTGTCCGCTGCTGGGTCGAGCAGGCCGCCCAGCCGAGTCCGCCAGTCGAACCTCCTCGCTAAGTAGCCATCCAGCGCGTCGGAAAGCCCCGCCGCCAAGCTCAAACCCAAGGCGAGCCCGTAACGTTCCTGCAGGAGGCTCCAGACGATCGGCGCAACCAAGATGATGCGCACGATGCAAATCATATTCGGGATGTACTTGAGCTTCACAGACGGATCGACCGGCTATTGGGTGCTGAATCTAGAGTACCCTACGCTAATGCGCTGGTAGGCGGAGGGTAGAAGCCGCACCGCCCAGTCGAAGACTCGGGCATCCGGTCCGATTAGGACGCGCCGTCGGTTGCGTCGCACCCCCTCGAGAATCACACGCGCGGCTTTGTCCGCGCTGGTGATGAAAGTCTTCTCGAACTTCTCCCTGCCTCCGATGTCGTCGATTCCTAAGTCGCGAACACTACTATCGATGCGGGAGGAGCGCGCGATACCGGTCTTGACGCCGCCAGGATGAACACTCGTGGCGCTAACCCCGCAGTCCATCATGTCGAGCTCTTGCCGGAGCGACTCCGTGAAGCCTCGAACCGCGAACTTGGCCGAGTTGTAGGCCGATTGGCTGGGGATCCCAGCCAGCCCAAACACACTGGAGATAGTGACGAGGTGTCCGTCTCCCGATGCCTTGAGATGGGGAAGGAATGCCTTCGTGCCATAGACCACGCCCCAAAAGTTGATGTTCATCAGCCACTCGAAGTCTTCGTAGCTCATCGCCTCGACCGTGCTGGCAAGTGCCACGCCCGCGTTGTTGAAGACCAAGTTGACCTTTCCGTGATCGTCCACGACCTCGTCTGCCCAGGCGTAGACCGCTTCGCGGTCCGCAACGTCGACTTTGTTCGTGGTGACGCGGACCCCGAGCCTACTCGCCCGGTCAACTGTCTCTTGCAAGCCTTGGTCGTCGATATCGGAAAGCGCCAGGTGGCATTTTCGGCGCCCCAGCTCGAGCGCGAGCCCACGGCCGATCCCGGAGCCTGCGCCGGTGATCGCGGCTACCTTGTTTTCGAAGCTCTTCATGACTCGATTCTCCGAAGGAGGCCGAAGCCTGGCAGACCTCTTTCCTATAGTCGACCGCTCTGAATTGTCCCATGATGCACCACGTCTGGTGGCATACTCACCGGTAGACATCCCCGGAGGACCCTTGCCAAACGCGTACATATCCGGAACCGGCTTCTATGTCCCTGACGAAGTCGTGACCAACGAAGACCTGGCGATCCGTTACGGGATCGACACCACCGACGAGTGGATCCAGAAGCGCACTGGCATCGAGGCGCGACGCTTTGCCCCCGAGGGGGTTGGAGCCGCGGACTTGGCCGTGCCCGCGGTGGAGATGGCGGTCGAATGCGCCGGTCTTTCAAAGACCGACATCGGGTTGATCGTTCTTGCGACCCTCTCCCCGGAGCACTGCTTTCCAGGGTCGGGCGTTTACCTCCAAACCAAGCTCGGACTGACCGATGACGATGTCGGTCACTTCGTCGGTTGCCTCGATGTTCGCGACCAATGCTCGGGTTTTCTCTACGGCCTCGCGACCGCAGCATCGATGGTGCAGACCGGTAGCATCGACAACATCGTCGTGGTTGGCACCGAGGTCCACTCCGCGGCGCTCGATCTCTCCACGCGCGGACGCAGTGTTGCCACGCTTTTTGGTGATGGGGCGGGAGCCGTGATCGTCAGCGCGACGAACGAAGATCGAGGCGTTCGCAGTTGGCACCTAGGCGCCGACGGGCGCTACGCGGATGCCCTCTCTCAGAAAGTTTGGGACACCCGCAAGCGTCCATTCATCCCACGGAACGAAGAGGGCGTCGGCCAAGTCACGCCCGATGACATGTGGGCGCACATGGAGGGCCGCTTGGTTTTCAAGCATGCTGTCGAGCGCATGATCGGCGCCCTCATGAAGGAGTTCCAGAAGCAAAGCCTGACGCTCGATGACGTAGACTTGTTCTTCTTCCATCAAGCCAACTTGAGAATCAATCAATACGTGGCCAAGCAGCTCGGGCTTCCCGAGGAGAAAGTCTTCCACAACATCGAGCGCTATGGAAACACCACGGCAGCGACCATCCCGATCATGCTGGCCGAGGCCGAACGGGAGGGCCGGCTTCAGCGCGGGATGAAGATCGCGGCGGTTGCATTTGGCTCCGGTTTCACGTGGGGCGCCGCCATCATCGATTGGTAGCCTGTTGATCAGCCCTCGGCGAGCTCGGGGTGCTTGGGATCGAACACGTCCGGCTCCAGGTAAATCATCAACGTAATACGAACTGCTTCGCGAACGCGGTGCTCCGCTTCATTGATCACAGCCGCGACTCCAGCTGAGTCTAGGCCGGGCGTTAGTTGCACTTTCGCCGCCACCAAGAGCTCGTCGGGCCCGATGTGCTGAGTCCGCATGTGGATGACCTTGCTGATGCCTGCCGTCCCTTCGATCGCGCCGACGATGGTCTTTTGCATGGGGGCTAGTGCAG
>CP070713.1:601953-605368 GCA_020351445.1 Myxococcales bacterium | reverse complement strand
GTTGGCAAATCCCATGAAACAGTAACATCATAAGGTGCTGAGTTGATACTTGGAATTACACTACTTGCGTTTAATGGACTAGATGGAACTGAAGCAGTTGTTATACTGTTAGATGGTGAAAGTCCACTTGAACCAACTAAGTTGATTGCTGTGAATTTATAATACCAAGTTCCAGCACTTGGAACTGTGTCAGTAAAGTCCAAGTCAGTCACAGTTCCTACTGAAGTATAAGTTCCAGTTTCAGTTGCACTTCTGAATACTTCGTATGATTGAATTATAGAACCACCTGAAGCTGGTTCAGTCCAAGAAACATCAATGTCTAATGGTGATGGATTTGGATTGTTAATTGCAAGTACTGGTGCGTTAGTTGGTGCTGGGGGTACACTTGGTGTTGTCGTACTTGTTGTACTACTGAATCCACTTGTACCATGAGTTGAAACTGCCTTTAGTTTGTATTCAAAAGTACCACCACCACTTGGAACTGTATCAGTATAACTTGTAACTAATCCAGTTGTGTCAATTAATACACTGTCACGATAAATTTCAAATCCAGTCAAAGTTCCAGTTCCAACGTTAGTTGGTGCTGACCATGAAACAGTAATGTCCAATGGTGCTGTGTTTGGACTGTTAATTGTACTGCTTACAGAAGTTGGAACATCAGGGGGTGTACCAGCTAATGCTGAAACGAAAGGTGTAAGGAAATCAGAATCGCCAACTGCATTTGTAGCCTTGACAGTGTAATAGTATTCAGTGCCACCAGTTACATTTGAATCGTCATACTCAGTTACAGAAGCACCAGTCGTATCTATTTGAGTTGGTTCACTTCCTTTCTCATAAGCCATGTCAACTTCAGTTGAAGTCAACGAATCAGAATTGATAAAGTATTCATCAATCATTCCGTCAATGTGGGTTGTGTAATATGATGTAGAAGCTGGACTTCCACTGTATGCAGTATAATCAACATCATGTGCTGAATTAGTTAACCAAGTAGTATGACTTGTTGATGGGTTTGATTCAGCAAAGACTTCGTTAGGGTCATTGTCACTACTGATTGACATTTGGAATTGAGGTGTGCCACTACAACCGATACATGAAACACCTATCACATCACCTACTGCTAATGTATGACTATTACTATTGAAACTGTATGTTGTCAATGTACTTGGTACAGTTGAGAAATCTAAAGTGCCGAAACTAACATCAGGTGTTTGTGAAGCACTTGTCCATACACCAGCTTCCAAAGTACCTGAACAAGTTCCAGAACAAGCAAGATTGAAATCAAGTTGACCTATCGTTGTTCCAATCAAAGCATGACCTGATTGTAATTGACTACCTTTTGCTTGTGAACTACTTATTCCGTTAGCAGATGTGCCACCCAAGTTTGAAGTAAATTCTTGTGTCAATGTACTGGCAACTGAATTAGCACCTAATGATGTAGTGTCAGTTGCAGTTGCTTCACTTACAGAATTTTGATAAATTGTCCAGTTATTTCCTGAACGTGTGAAAACGTAATGTTGTGGGGTACTTGTGTTATCAGATAATCCTGTTGCTGAGATGATATTAAATGGTGTAGAGCCTGCTGGACTTCCCTCATAAAGTCTAAAGGTTAAATCAATTAATGAACCATAATTTTGCCAATTAGAACCATCATATCTATGCCAATAATCATTTGCGAAAGGTGGACTAGAATCATCATTTCCCGATACGGGTTTGTTTGAACTATCCCCACCGTCATAGTATAATCCAAAGTATTCCCCTTGTGATAAAGTATAACTTGTTGTTGCATCATCAAAAGTTACCCAATTTGCACTTGGATTATTTGCAGTATTAGATAATGTTGATACATCAACTCTACCAAATTCATATAAGATATTTCCATTAGAATCAAAAACCCCTGCTATTGCTTCACCTGTTGGCGAACCAATATTGTAAATACTTAAATCAATTTTACCAACGGTCTTACCGATTAATGCTGAACCACTTCGGATTTCATTTGCTGAAATCTGATAGGTAGTACCTGTCAAACTTTGTGTACCACTTGCGTCAGTTACTTGATGTGAAGCAGTTGTTTCCAACGTACTTGCAGTTGTTTGAATACCACTCACACTTGCACTTGTCGTTCCAACATTGAATGTAACATCATTGAGATTTAATAACTTGAAATTAGTTGGGGGTACAGGTACTTGACTTTCCAAAGTAGTTCCAGTTTGCTCAAAGTCATAATGTGCTACCATTCCGTTTGTGTTAGGTGTTGATGTTCCACTTCCTGAGTTATACAATGCAGAAATTTCAGAAGATGTGATAACCCTATCATAAATAACCATTTCATCTAAATCTGCTGTCAGGTCTTTAACATCAGTAGGTGTGTTTGCATTTGCGTTTGCAAGTTCCATATCTCTACTATGATTACTTGTTGACCATGACACGCTTGATGAAGCAGATTCATTATTGCCACCATCTCTATAAATATTCCAAGCTCCATTTGAGTGAGTTAAAACATAATGATACCATGTTGTAGTATCTTGAGGTATAAAGTTATTTGATGATGTTATACTTGCTGTTGCACCTTGACCATTTTCTATTGAAGCTACTAATCTTCCATTATTATTGAGTTGAGCTTTAAGGTCAAATCCAATACTTGAACCACCTGTTCCTGTACCGAGTATTCCTTGTTGTTCACTTGGTAAACTGTTAAGTTTTTGCCACCATGAAATTGAAAAGTCAGAACCATCATGTAAGAAATTCCAGTCACCAATTGTTCCTAATGTGAATTTATCATCAACTCCATCAAAGGATATTGCATTACCAACTTTTCCTGTTGTTGATGTTGGGTCGCCATTTGCTGTACCGTCTAACGTTGAATCTCTACTCATGTCAAGTTTTACCCATGAACCAACTGAGAAATCATCAGTGTTGTCAGGCAAGTTGGAATCAGTGAAACTTAGGTTAGGGTCTTGAACGCCTGTGTCAATAACACCAGTTGTTGTTGATTCATTGTTTAGTTTATGCCAACCTAAATTATACAAATCATCAATGTCATTACTTGTTAATACATAATTTTCATAAATTGTAAATTCATCAAGATAACCATCATAATCATTGCCTGTGCCACCATTATTATAATTACCAAGTATCCAGTTAGCAGTCGGATTAAATGACAATGATGTAAATGAAACTGTATCATACAATACACCATTATGATAACCTCTAACCTCTTTGTTTACATGGTCAACAACACCTGTCATCATGTGCCAATTACCATCATTAAGGTCAGCATTAAATGAAGTTGTAATTGTAGTTGAACTATCTTTCATGTGAGGAAATGCACCAACATTGGTACTAGCTCGCCAATAAAAACACAAATCTCTATTAGTAGATGTATCACACCCATTACCAAATACATATTGATTATTTG
>CP070713.1:597753-601853 GCA_020351445.1 Myxococcales bacterium | reverse complement strand
CGCGTACGTGGTGTTGACCATGATCGACCGCGACGACCTCACCGATGGCGGTGCCGCTCACGTCGCGAAGACGGGTCGTCGCATCAAGCATCACAGCGCCGTGCATCGCGTCGAAACGCTGGTCGGCGACTATGGAGGGCATCGCGACGACATCCGAACCGTCGTGCAAGAAGGCCGCCCGGATGTGTTCGCACACAACGTCGAGGTCGTGCCGCGGTTGCAGCGGCCCATTCGCGATGCTCGCTGTTCGTGGAACCGTTCGATCAACACGCTCGCGGTTGCCAAAGAGATCGGCTCCTCGGTCACCAAGTCGTCGCTGATGGTGGGCTTGGGCGAAGGCCGCGACGAAGTCCTCGAAGCGATGCAGCTCCTGCGGGATGCGGACGTCGACGTGCTGACGATCGGCCAATACTTGCAGCCTACCAAGCGCCACGCGCCGGTAGAGCGGTATGTGGAGCCGGCGGAGTTCGCCGACTACGAGCAGGCAGGGCTGGAGATGGGTTTTCGTTTCGTCGCATCGGGACCGCTCGTTCGGTCGAGCTACCGCGCGGCCGAGGCGTTTCTTACGGAGGTCCTCGGCGAAGAGGCGAATGCGGGCGAGGCTCCCATGATGGACCGCTACGGCAAGAAACGATCGCTCGCCGTGCTCACTTGAGGGGGACATGCACGTCATTCGAGAAGACGGAAGCCTCGACCCAACGCTAGACCCCGGTCTGTCGATCGATCAGGTCGTCGCTCTCTACAAGGCGATGCTCCGAACCCGCATCGTCGATGACCGCCTCGAGAAGCTTCAGCGTCAAGGACGCATTGCGTTTCACGTCGGCTCCCTCGGAGAGGAGGCCGCCATCATCGGCGCGGCGGCAGCGCTCCGCGATCGAGATTGGATCGTCCCCTGCTACCGGGAGGTAGGCGCGCTATTGTGGCGCGGCTACCCGCTTCAGCGGTACGTCGACCACATGTACGGCAATGCGGGCGACCCGTTGCGCGGGCGGCAGATGCCGGACCACACCTTCAGCAAATCCCATCGCTACCTTTCGGTGAGCGCGCCGATCGGCACTCAGATCCCGCACGCGGTGGGTGTTGCCATGGCGGCGAAAAAACGTGGCCTGGATGAGTGTGTCGGCGTGTTCTTCGGGGACGGCGCGACGAGCTCCAACGACTTTCATGCGGCGATGAACTTCGCCGGGGTGTATGAGGCGCCGGTGTTGTTCTTATGCCGAAACAACGGCTTTGCGATCAGCTTGCGGACCGAGCATCAAACGGCCGCGCGCACCATGGCCGAAAAGGCCGCCGCATATCGGGTGCCGGCCGCTCGGATCGACGGCAACGACGTCCTGGCGGTTTGGCGAGCCGTCCGCGAGGGGGTGCAAAGGGCAACCGATGGCGGTGGCCCGACATTCATCGAGCTGATGACCTATCGTCTCGGCGGCCATTCGACATCGGACGACCCGAGCATCTATCGAAGCCAGTCAGAGGTCGACTCGTGGCGAAAAGCCGACCCGCTCGCGAGGCTCCGAAAGCACATCGAGCAGCGCGATGTATGGAACGACGACCTCGAGAGCGATTGGCGAGCGATCTGCGATGCAGAGGTGAAGGAGTGCGTGCTGCGCGCCGAAGAGAAGCCCGCGCCCGAGCTTCGCGGCATGTTCACCGACGTCTACGCGGAGCAGCCTTGGCATCTTCGCGAGCAGGAGGCGCAATGCGTCGGCGGGCCCCGCGCCAAAGACGAGGGGGACGAGTCGTGACTCGGATGAATCTCGTCCAAGCGATCAACAGCGGGCTTCGCGGTGCGATGCAGCAAGACGAGAACGTCCTGCTGATGGGCGAGGACATCGGGCGGCTCGGCGGGGTCTTTCGCGTCACCCAAGGTCTCCGAGAAGAGTTTGGAGAGGACCGGGTCCTCGATACGCCGCTTTCGGAAACCGGAATTTTGGGGACTGCCATCGGAATGGCGCTTCATGGGCTGCGACCGGTTTCGGAGATTCAGTTTGCGGACTTCATCTATCCGGGCTTCGACCAGCTGGTGAACGAAGCGGCAAAGTACCGCTATCGAACTGCCGGCGAGTTTCACGTGCCCATGGTGGTGAGGACGCCCTACGGCGGTGGCATCCGTGGCGGGCAGTATCACTCCCAGTCGCCCGAGGCTTTGTTCATCCACACGGCGGGGCTGAAGGTCGTGTGCCCCTCGAATCCATACGATGCGAAGGGGCTTCTCATCGAGGCGATTCACGATGACGATCCAGTCCTCTTTTTCGAGCCGAAACGCGTGTATCGCGCGGTGAAGATGGACGTGCCCGATGAGGCGTACACGGTGCCACTCGGGGAGGCCAAGGTGGTCCGGCCCGGAGAGCACGTCACCTGCGTGGCCTGGGGCGCCATGCTTTACGAGGCGTTTACCGCCGCCGAAGAGGTGGCGAAGCAAGGGGTCGACGTCGAAGTGATCGATCTGAGAACTTTGTGGCCGCTCGATGTCGAGGCGATCGTCTCGAGCGTCGAGAAGACCAGCCGCGTCGTCATCGTGCACGAAGCGCCTCGGACTTGCGGCTTCGGCAGCGAGCTCGTCGCGCTGATCACCGAGCGCGCGTTCCTACACCTCGAGGCGCCACCGGTTCGCGTGACCGGTTGGGACACGCCGTTCCCTTTGACCCACGAGCGCGAGTATCTTCCGCTGGCGCACCGCATCACTCCGGCGTTGCTGGAAAGCGCGAGGTACTGATCGATGGCACAGCTCGACTTCAAGCTTCCTGACATCGGCGAGGGTGTCACCGAAGGCGAAATCGTCGAGTGGTTCATCGGGGTCGGTGACACGGTGGTCGAGGATGACCCGATGGTCGAGGTCATGACCGACAAGGCGACCGTCACGATCGGTGCACCGTGCGACGCCCGCGTAGAGCGGCTTTGTTTCGAGGTCGGCGCCGTTGCACGGGTGGGGCAGGTGATTCTGACGCTGGAATCGGACGCAGCGTCGAACGTGGATTCGGCGCAGCGGTCATCGCGGCCGCCAGCCACGGCCGTGGGGGATATTCAGGACCAATTGCCGGGTGCGGGGCTTTTCGGGTCCGGGCAAGGGCAAGGGCAGGGGCAAGGGAATGGGGGCGCGAGTGGGAATGGGGGGAGCACGCGGCGGAGCTCCGTGCGGCCTGCGACGGCCGCGCACCGTCGGGCGGTACGGACTTCAGCCGAGGCTGCGGGTGGGATCGCCTATTTCCACGCGAAGCCTCTCGCAACTCCGGCCACGCGGCGTCTCGCCAAGGACATGGGAGTCGATCTTCGTCGAATACGCCCCAGTGGGGCCGGGGGGCGAGTGACGCATGATGATGTCCGTGGGGCGCTGCGCGTGGAAATGACCGACGAAAAGCCGCATGCACCGCTCGAGGAGCGGCAGCCCATCATCGGGATGCGTCGGAAGATCGCCGAGCGAATGCATCACGCCAAAGCTACTGCGGCGCACTTCACGTTCGTCGAGGAATGCGATGCGTCTCGACTGGTCGACCTCCGCGAACGCCTGGCGCCGGAGGCCGAGCGGCGAGGTATTCACCTGACGTTCCTGCCCTTCATCATCAAGGCGGTTACCGACGCTCTTCGGAAGCACCCCGTGCTCAACAGTGCAGTCGACGAGCGCACCAACGAGCTGATCTACAAGAAGTACTACAACATCGGTGTGGCAACCGCGACGGACGCCGGGCTGATGGTCCCGGTCGTGCAGCACGCCGACCGGCTGAGGCTCTTCGAGCTCGCGAGCCGTATCGAACGGCTCTCGCAGTCGGCGAAGGAGGGAACGCTCGCCCCCGAGGACCTGCGCAACTCGACGTTCACCGTGACGTCGCTCGGCAAGCGTAGCGGCCTCCTCGCCACGCCGATCCTCAATCATCCGGAGGTCGGCATCCTCGGCGTCCACCGGATCAAGGAAAAACCCATCGTTCGTGACGGTGAGATCGTCGTCGGCAAGGTCATGTTGCTCTCGCTGTCGCTCGATCACCGCATCGTCGACGGACACATTGGCGCAGCGTTTGCCTACGACATCATCGAAACGCTCGAGAACCCCGAACGCTTGTTCTACGACTATCTCTGATGTCCGCGATCCGGCAGAAGTTGCTCGG
>CP070713.1:594306-597653 GCA_020351445.1 Myxococcales bacterium | reverse complement strand
GTTGCAAAGTCGAACGAAACCACCGAGTGGACGGAGAGAACCAGCGGCGTCGAGATGCCCGCAAAGATCAGGTACGCCCGCTCGTAGTGTTGCCAGTGCCGGTGAGCGCCGCGCCAGCCGAGCGCGAAGAACCCGTACACACGCTTGCGGAGCAGGTTCTTGGACCTGTCACGCAGCGTGGCGAAATCCGGAATCAGGCCGACGTACCAGAAGATGACGCTGATCGTCAGATAGGTGCTGACCGCGAACACGTCCCACATCAGCGGGCTCTTGAAGTTCGGCCACATATCCATCTGGTTCGGAATGGGGAATAGGTAGTAGTCGAACCAGGGGCGACCGGTGTGAATCGCGGGGAACAAGCCCGCGCAGAGAACGGCAAACACCGTCATCGCCTCGGCGAAGCGGTTGATGCTGGTTCGCCACTTCTGCCGGAACAGGAAGAGAATCGCCGAAATCAGTGTGCCGGCATGGCCGATACCAATCCACCAGACGAAGTTGGTGATGTCCCAGGCCCAGTAGACGGGCGCGTTGTTGCCCCAAACACCCACGCCTTGAACGAACAAGTACGCGAGCGCCGCGCCCATGGCACCGAGCGCGGAAACCGAGAGCAAGAACAGAAGCCACCAGCCGCGTGGAGCGGGATTCTCCGTGACGCCGGCGATCGTCTCGGTCACGTCGTTGCGGGTCGTACCCTCTGGAAGGAGATACGTCTCGCCGATTTCTTTGATGGGTGCGTCGTAGCTGCTCATTGGTTCTTACCCATTGCCCTTTAGATTGGGGTTTGGGTTTCGGATGCGCGCCAGGAATGATGTGCGCGGCCGCGTCCCGATTTCGGGAAGCAACTTGTAGTTGCGGTCGACCGCGGACCACT
Organism: Myxococcales bacterium; assembly: GCA_020351445.1. Classification (GTDB taxonomy): domain Bacteria; phylum Myxococcota_A; class Polyangia; order Polyangiales; family Houyiibacteriaceae; genus SG8-38. Next base: position 596,782 of record CP070713.1, on the reverse strand, counting down.
TGGCCACGGTGCTCTTGGGGTCGTTGAGGTTGCCAAAGGCGATGGCTTGGGTCGGGCAGGCCTGTTGGCACGCGCTCTGGATGTCGCCATCCTTGAGCTCGCGGCCGTCGCGCTTGGCGGCGATCTTCCCCTCCTCGATGCGCTGCACGCAATAGGTGCACTTCTCCATTACACCGCGCATGCGAACCGTGACGTTGGGATTGAACTGGAGCTTCCTGGACTCGGGGAACTCCTCGAACCAGCCGAACTTATCATCCAAGTGGCCGTGCCAGTCGAGGTAGTTGTACCTGCGAACCTTGTATGGGCAGTTGTTCGCGCAGTAACGAGTGCCCACGCACCGGTTGTAGGCCATGTCGTTGAGGCCTTCCGGCGTGTGTGTGGTCGCTGCGACCGGGCACACGTTTTCGCAAGGGGCTTCCTCGCACTGCTGACATGTGACCGGCTGCACTGCGATCTCCGGCTCGTTCTCGTCATCGCCGACGAAGTACCGGTCGATGCGTAGCCAGTGCATCTCGCGACCACGTTCGACCTCGAATTTGCCCACTGCAGGGATGTTGTTCTCGGCCTGACACGCAATGACGCAAGCGTTGCAGCCGGTGCATGCGTTGAGGTCGATCGCCATCCCCCACTGGTAGCCTTCGCTGTAGTCCTGCTGCTTCCAAAGTGGTGGAGTGCTCACCGGATCCACTGCACGGTACGAAGCGAAGTCCGGCTCCTTCTTGTACTCGTCGAGGGTCGCGTCGATCGCGATCGGGCGACCTTCCATGCGGTCGTGCTCCTGGGTCTGAACCAGATTGTACGTCTCGCGAAGCGCCTCGACCCTCACCCCGTCGGTGAAATCCATGCCATCGCTGGTGCGAAGCGGATTGACGTCGAAGCCCTTGCCGTTGCCGTAGCGCCCCGCGGCGGTACGCCCCCAACCGAGCGTCAGCGTGACGCTGTAGTCCGCATGCCCGGGCACGATCCAAGCCGGGATTTCGACCTTGGCGTCACCCTTGGTCAGCCGAAGCATCTGGCCGTTCTTCACGCCGAGCGCCCTGCTTGTGGCAGGGGAGATGAGCGCGGCGTTGTCCCAGACGAGCTTCGTCATCGGGTGCGGCAACTCGAGCGACCAGAGGTTGTTCGCATGACCGCCATCCCAAAGCGCCGGGTCCGGCTCGAAGCTAACTTCGATGTTGTCCTTGCTCACTGGCGTGCGTTTCGGACGCTTGGCCACTGCCGCGGCGACCGCATCGATATCGAGCTCGGTCCTCGATGCGTAATAAGGCTTGACCAGCGTCCCGTTGTGCAAGGCAACCCGCCAGATGCTCGCTGGAGCGATGGTCTCCTTGGTGTATCCCATCTCCATCAAGGCATCAGTTGCGCGTTTGGTGAGCTCGGCCGCCGACTCTTGTACGATGTCGTGCCCGCCCGTCTTCTCTTCACCGGCCAAGGTCGCCAGGAGCTCGATTTCGCTCCTTGCCCCATAGAGGGGCGCGATCAGCGGTTGTTGAACGGAGAGCGTGCCGTCGAGCGACTGTTGGTCACCCCACGTCTCCAGCTCGTGGGCAAGGGGTGCGTGCCAGGAGCAGAGCTGCGAGGTTTCGTTGCGGTGAGTCGCCAGATGCACCGAGGTGAGCCCCTCACGGCGGAGAATCTCGGCGAACTTCACGTCGGCAGGCGCGTCATAGACAGGATTCCCGCCGAGGATGATCAGGGTGCTGGTGTCTTTCGCCGCCTTCGCAAGCTCTACGATGCTCTCACGGCTGGCCGGGTCGGCCGGATCGATGGCGGGCCCGAACAACAAGGTTCTTCCAACATTTCTGAGCGCCTCATTGATGGCGTGCACCAATGCGTGTACTCGGGGAGGTTGAGCCGCCCCAGCGACAACGACGGATCGTCCCTGATTCTTGAACAGGTCAGCCGCAACAGCGCTCAGCCAGTTGGGGTCGAAGCCGCTGACCTCGTTGGCCGGCGCTATCGAGCTCAGAGCCTCGACACCACGCTTTGCGAGCTCAGCCGCCAACGCTATGGCAAACGACTCGATGTAGCCCTGCGGCATGCGCAGCCGGTGGTCGGCCATGCCCCCTGTAATCGTGTGGTTCGCTTCCACGACGTACAGACGGCTCATCTTCGCGTTTGGCGACACCGGCTGCCTTGTCTCTGCGAATCGCCGCCCCGCAGCAACCGCTCCCGGTTCGGAACCCAAGAAATCAGCGCCGATCGAAAGCACGACTGAACACCGCGTGTAGTCGTACACGGGAGAGAACGCGTGCCCGCCATACGCGATTCGCGCGCCCTCTCGGGCGTTGTCATCATCGACCCCGCTGTAGGTGTGGAAGCTTGCCTTCGGGAACTTCGCCTGCACCCGGTCCCGCATGCGCCGGAATGAGGGACTGTTGGAAATCGGCGCAAGGAAGCGAAGCCCGGCACCGTCGTCCTGCTCATGCTTCTTGCCCAAGTCCTTCAACGCCTTGTCGAACTCTGCCTCGGTTGC
>CP070713.1:590107-594206 GCA_020351445.1 Myxococcales bacterium | reverse complement strand
TGCGGGGTTGGACGATGGCGGGGCAGGTGACCGATGCGCATACCGGCCGGGCGATCCGCGGGGCCGAGGTGACCCTGGCAACTGGGGTGCTCGGACTGCACACCCGCCGCATTCGCACCAACGATCGTGGACGCTTCGAGCTCTCCGGAATCGTAGGCGATGACCAGAGCCTGTACGTCGAGGCGGACGGATACGTGGCCGCAGGTCCCCTCCGGCACAGGCCCGGGGAGCCGCCGGTCACGGTCCGGCTCGAACGTGCGTCAGCCCTCGAAGGCCGGATCGTCGACCAACGGGGCTTACCGATCGAAGGCGCGCTCGTCCGCGCGTTTGGGGAAGGACATCTGCGCGCGGCGCCCGCCAGCACCGCCGAGTCTCTCGGGGTGACCTCCGGGCCGGTCCCGCCGATCTCCGCGGCCCGAAGCGGGGCGCTTGCGTTCGTTCGGCAGGTCACGACCGGGCCAGACGGTGACTTTCGCCTCCCCAACCTCCGTCCCGGCCCCTACACCATCGCCGCGAGCCACGACGACTTCACGCCTACCGAATCCGAACGACTCCAGGTGCGCCCTGGGACGGCGCGTTCCGGCATTCGCATCGTGATGCGCCCTGGCGCCGAGCTCGCCGGCCGCGTGGTCGATGAGCGAGGCAACGGCCTCGAAGGGATTCCGGTCGAGCTCCGAACGCCGGAAGAGCGCCTCCCACGGATGACGGTGACCGCATCGGATGGCTCGTTCTCGTTTCGCGGCGTCGGCGGTGAAGTGAAGGTCACCGCCCTCCCCTACGATCTGCCTCCGGTGCGGGAGTCGCTCGAGATCGGGAACGATGCGCTCGTCACGATCGAGCTGGCATTATTGAGCACGCTCTACACACTGCGCGGACGCGTCGTCGACGAACGCGGATTCGGGGTGGGCGGAGCACTGCTCACCGTCTCCTCGAAGAGCCCCCAGACCCCCATCGAGCGGAGCGCGAAGTCCGATGCGGATGGGATGTTCTCCGTGCCTGCCCTTCCGGAGCCCCCGTTCGAGCTCAACGCCGAGCATCCAGCATTCAGCCCTGCCCGCATCGCAGAGATCGAAACCCACGACGACGTCCGCGTCGTCATGTCGGCCGGCGTCACGTTCCTCGGCGAGGTCATCGACGCATGGACGGCCGACGGACTGGGCAACGTGCGGGTTCGGCTCGCAGGACCGATCACACGCGACGCCGAGACTCGGAACGATGGCACCTTCGTGTTTCGCCGCGCGCCCACCGGAACGTACGACCTGACTTTTTCGCATCCCGACTACGAATCACAGAGCCGCCGGGTCGTGCTCGAGCCTCCACGCTACGTCGATCGGCCGCAGGAGCTCGACGCGATCCAACTGGAGCCCGGTGGCATCGTGGAGGGTGAAGTCCTCGATGCGCAGAGTGAGCCCGTTGCCAACGCCGAGGTGGCGTGGGGCGATCCGCCGCGATGGGAACGAGCCGCCCGCACCGACGCGCGGGGGGCGTTTCGGTTGCGGGGGGTGCCGGCCGGGGTGGTCTGGATCACCGCACGCCATCCAGTCGCTGGCGAGGATTTCAGCGCCGACTCGATCACGGTTCGACCGCTCGAAACCTCGCCGGGGGCGTTCGTGCAGTTGCCGGGCTCGCTCGCGGAGTGACGAACGCTTCGTTCCGCCGTACGCTCGAACGAGATGGCCGACTCCTGGATCCGAAACCTTCGTGACGCTGGCGACCTTCTGAGGCGCGCGCGCAACCCCGCCGAGCTGACCAAGGCGCTGATGCCCAATCGGTGGCTTACACGCAAAGTGCTGAACGACGACATGGCGGGCGCGGCCGGCACCACTCCGACCGACGTCGCCGAAGCTCTTCGCAAGCTCCGCAATGATCTCAAACAGGAAGCCCTCGATGACAACGGCCAGGTCGACTACGCGAAGCTGCAAAACTCAGCCACGTTCGCGGAGCTGAAGCGGGCCAGCGGACTGCTCCACACGATCGACCCCGCGGAGATGACCGACGACGCCACGCGCATCGCCTTTTGGATCAACCTCTACAACGTGCTCGCCATCCATGGGGTGCTCGCGCTTGGAATCCGCACCTCGGTGATGGAAGTGCCGTCGTTCTTCGGCGTAGTCGCGTATCGCGTGGGGGACCTCGTCTTCACCCTCGATGAAATCGAAAACGGCGTCCTCCGGCGCAATGCACCCCACCCGGCAACCGGCTCACGCTTGTTCGATGACGACGACCCACGGCTCGCCCTGTGCCCATCCAGGCTCGACCCGAGGATTCATTCGGCACTGGTGTGCGCATCGACGAGCTGCCCGCCGGTGGCCTTCTATGAGGCCTCCAAGCTGGACGCCCAGCTCGAGCTCGCGACCCTCAATTACGTCGCATCAGACGTCGAGGTCGACGACGCGAACCGTGTCGTCCGCGTCCCGATCATCTTTCGCTACTATCAAAGCGACTTCGGCAGACTCGAAGGAGTCCGCCTGTTTCTCGTCGAGCACGCCCGCGATGCACAACGGGAGGCCTTGGAGGCGGCATTCCAAGCCGGCTACCAGCTCGACTACCACCGCTACGACTGGTCGCTCAACTCAATAGCGTGAGGGTCGGCGATGTCGAGAACCTCGCAGGGCCCGAGCTGCTCCTAGCGTTGTTTCCGCGTTGGCGGTAGATTCATCGGACCACTTGCAGCCAGGGAGGTCGCGATGGAAACGACTAGGAGTCGACCTCGGAGTCTCGGAGGCTCCCGTGTGCGGCGGGGTAGTATCGCTGCGAAGGTACGGCGTTTCATTGAAGACGGCTTTCGCGACTTTCGGTGGCGGATCAATGTGACGGACTGGCTCGGAAACGAGTACTCGGCTGGGCGGGGGGAGGCGCATTTCTGCGGGAAACCGCTCGAGGTGCGAATGCATACCGAGGCGGCGGGGCGCGATTTGCTGCGACTCGATGGACTTCGCTTCATCGAGCGCTTTGTCGAGGGCGATGTGGACCTCGCAGGCAACCTGTACGCCCTTCCCTACGTGAACGAGCAGGGGAAGTTCCAGCTCAAGCCGTGGCATCTTGCGGCGCGGGCGCTCGACGTGTTGGCGTTTCAGAACGTGCGGCGCGCGCAAGTCAGCGTGAAGAGTCACTACGACATCCCGCAAGACGCGCTCAACGTGTATCTCGACCGCCGGTACATGTCGTACTCGTGCGGCATGTTCGAGCGTCCGCACGACCTCGATATCGGCGAGTTGCTGCACATCGGCAAAGGACAGAACGACGACTGGGACTCGCTCGAAAAAGCCCAATGGCGGAAGTTCAAGGACGCCATCGACTACATCGACCCCAAACCGGGCGACACCGTTCTAGACATCGGTTGCGGCTATGGTGGTCAGCTCGAAGTCGCTCTCGAAAACTACTCGGCGAAGAAGATCGTCGGATGGACCCACTCCAACAACCAGGCCACCGAGGGCCGACGCCTGCTCGAGCGCTTTGACGCGTCGACCTACGAGCTCAACGAGGGTGACTATCGCGAAGACGAGCGCGTCTATGATCACCTCACGTCGACCGGCATGGTGAGCCACGTCGGCCCGCGCGGCCTCGTCCCGTACGTCAAAGAAGTGCGCAAACGCATCAAGCCCGGCGGCCGCTACCTCCACCACTCCTTGATGACCGCCCACCAAAGCCGCCCTCTCGATTTCAACGTCGGCATCGCCTTCAACAAGAAGTACGTCTGGCCTGGCTTCCACTGGTTCACCGTCGGCGACCACGTCCGCGCCCTCGAAAAGAACGGCTTCCAAGTCGAAAAGATGGTCAACCTCACCTTCCACTACGCGAAGACCACCACGGCCTGGTATGAGCGCATGATGGCCAACGAAGAGACGATGCTGAAAAACCTCGGCAAGCCAACGTTGCGTGCCTGGCAGATCTTCCTCGCCGGCATCACCGGTGCCTACCTCATGCGCGACGTGCACGTGTATCGGTTGTATTGCGTCGCGACCTAGGCAGGGTGAAGGACTGCACTGGGATTGACGCTGACACTGGCACCTTCAACCTGGGAAGTTTCCGCTCACCGCCGGTTCGAGCTCGTAAATCGGAAGCGATCTTGTACCTCGCCAAGTCGAGGATCTCGGGG
>CP070713.1:585945-590007 GCA_020351445.1 Myxococcales bacterium | reverse complement strand
TCGCGCGCGTTCGGTAGCGTCACCCGGAAGGTCGCTTGGGATCACGCGAGCGAGCGCCACAGCATCCGTCGTCACTGCCTCGGCCAGCGTTTCCGCGGCCGCTTGATAGTTGCTCCACAGATCGCTGCTCACCCGAAGCGCGCGGCTGTTGTTGTCGAAGAAGCTGATCCGGGTGTCTGGCTCGAAGCCGCCCGATAGATTGGGCGGCGCTTCCAGGCGGAGGAAGTCGCGGACGCTGTTTTCCCATTGGGCGTGTGTGAGCCGGGGAAACGCGGTCCCCGCCGCGAGCTCGCCCGTGGCGCCGCACACCGATCGTCCGCACCGAGGCGCGGATGACCCGCCTTCCCCTGTCGCGTCACCGATCACTCCGTTGCAGCCCCACAGGAGGAAAGCGCTGCAGATCGCCAGCCACCGCTTTTGCATCGAGTTAATCCCTATCGACACTCACTACACCCTAAAGGGTGTAGGTGTCCAGCCTACGACCCCTACATTGCGCCGCTGGCGTGCCAAAAGGGCGTGCTAATTCACCCGGGTGTCAAACCTCAGCGGCCTTCTCGAGCGACTGGATCTGGAGCGGCTCGACAGCGATCTCTTCCGCGGGTTCAGCCCTCACGACGGCCGACCACGCATCTTTGGCGGCCTCGTCGCCGCTCAATCCCTCATCGCGGCCTGCAGGACGGTCGAAGGCCGTGTCGCCCATTCACTACACGGATACTTCCTGCGCGAAGGCGATACGTCGGTCCCCGTCATTTATCACGTCGATCGCATTCGCGACGGGCGTTCGTTCGCCACCCGCCGCGTAGTGGCCAAACAACACGGCAAGGCGATCTTCAACATGTCGGTTTCCCTTCAGGCACCGGAGGAAGGGCTCGAGCACCAAGCGCCGATGCCCGATGCGCCTCCGCCGGAGACGATTCCGACCAACGAAGAGCGCCTGCGCGCATATCAGGAGGGGTCCAAACACGCCGCGATCGATTTCCTGCTGTCGCTTGATCGGCCGATTCAGCGGCGCGAGGTAGACCACGTCGATCTCTTGGAGCCCGTCCCACACCAGGGGATTCAGCGAACTTGGTTTCGAGCGGACGGCGCACTCGGGGACGATCCCGTGATGCACCAAGCCGTCCTTGCCTATGCCAGTGACTACGGCCTGCTGGAGGGCTCTTTCAACCAGCATGGATACAGCTTTCTGACCGAAAAGCTGATCATTGCTAGTCTCGACCATGCGATGTGGTTTCATCAACCGTTTCGCGCAGACCAATGGTTGCTCTACGTTACCCAAAGCCCGCGAACGTCAGGCGGCCGAGGCCTCAACTTCGGACATATCTATTCTCAGGACGGCAGGCTTGTCGCTTCGGTGGCACAAGAGGGCTTGATGCGAATTCGAAAGCCCCGATGATCGACCGAAGCGGCCAGCAGTTGTGGGTGATCGTAGTCGGGTTGTGGCTCGGGCTCGCCTTGGCTCCACCTCCGGCGGCCGCGCAGCGCAGCCCCCTCCCGACGCCCACCGAGGAACCAGCTCCCGAGGAAGCGTCGCCAGAGCGGGTTGAGATCGAGCGAAAGGCCCAGGCGCTTCGTGCCCGGCTCCAACAGTGGCAGGTGCAATCCGCGGAGTACGAGCGGGCAGGGCAAGAAGCGCAAGTGCGCACCGAGCTCATCGACCAGGAGATAGCGCGCCTTCAGCAGCGCAAGGCGATCAGCATCCCGGAGGAGGCTACCTCGGCCCAGCTCGACGCGCAGCTCGTGGAAGCCGAGCAGGATCTCGCGGCAGCGCGGCGCGAGGCGATGCAGCTCGACGCCGAAGCCGAGCAGCGAGCGGAACGACGACGGCGAATCCCCGAGTTGCTGTCGATTGCGAAGCAACGTCTGAAGGATCTCGAGAGCGCGCCGCCGGCGACGAGCACCGATCCCGCCATCGCCGAGGCGCTCTCCGAGCTGAACGGTTTGAGGCGCGCAGTGCAGCGAGCGGAGATCGAGGCGTACCAAAACGAGCTTGGAACCTACGATGTTCGCGGCGCGCTTCTCGGCAAACGGCGTGACCGCGCGACGCTGCGAATCGCCTACTATCAGACTCTCAGCGGGAAGCTGCGTGAGGCCGCGCAGCACGTGGAGCGGCTCGAGGTCGAGCGCGAGAACGAGGCGGCAAAACTGCTCATGGAAGAGCTGACGGCTCTTCCGATGGGGTTCAAGCAGACGCTGAACGAGCTCTACCAACGAAATGAAGCGCTGGCTTCGGTTTGGACTAGCGAGGGCGGCCTCTACGATCAAATCGACGACGTCAGTCAAAAGCTCGCCCGAGCCGAGGCCAAGGTCGCCGAGATCGAGTCGGAGCTCGTTCGGCTTGCAGCTCGGGTCGAGGCCGTGGGGCTTGCGGATTCGGTGGGCGTGTTGTTGCGACGGCATCGGGCAGAGGCGCCAGACATCGGCATGTACCGCCGGTTCATACGCATGCGCCAGGAGCAGATCGGCGGCGTGCAACTCCAGCAGATCAAGCTTCGCGAGCAGCGTCAGGCGCTGGCGGACATCGACGCGCTCGTCGACGAGGTCATGGAGTCGATCGACGAGCCCATACCTCCCGAAGAGCGCGAAGAGATCGAGCAGCTTCTTCGACAGCTCTTCCAGACGCAGCGCAGGTACATGGACGCGTTGATCGAAGACTACGAGACGTACTTTCAGAAGCTGGTCGACTTCGACGCTCAGCAACAGGAGCTCATCAATCGAACCAAAGACCTCCTCGCCTTCATCGACGAACGCATCCTGTGGATCCCGAGCGGCAAGGCCGTCCAGCCCGAGCTTCTGTCGGACGGGCGAGATGCCATGGCCTGGCTTTTCGGCGCGAAATTTTGGGCGCAGCTTGGCAGGGGTTTCCGAGACGCCGCCTCCCGGCTGTGGGCGTTGAATCTGGTGGCTCTGCTGCTGGCGATCCTTTTCATTCCCTTTGCGCGACGGGTCCGCCCCCGGATTCAGAGACTCGGAGAACGAGCCCAGAAGCCAGACTGTGCGGCTTTCGGGCCGACTGGCGAAGCGCTCGCGCTGACCGTGTTGTTCGCGGCCTGGTTGCCGGCACTCTTGGCATACGTCGGGTGGCGCCTGGGCCTTTCGCCCGTAGCCACGCAGTTCACTCGAAGCTTTGCGCACGGACTGGTCGTGACGGCTGGATTTTGGGCAACGCTCCGCCTGTCGCGACAGCTCGTTCGCCCGGGCGGCATTGCAGAAGCGCATTGCGGTTGGCCGGACCAAGCGGCCCATGCCCTTTGGCGCGACCTTCGTTGGTTCGCCATCATCACCGTGCCCGCGGTCTTCGTGATCTTCGTGTTCGAGATGCGGGGGGAAGATCTGTGGCGAGAATCAGTCGGCCGCCTTGCCTTCTTGATCTCGATGCTCGCGGTGGCGGTGTTCAACTTCCTGGCCCTGCGGTCGGGCGGCTCGTTGGCCGAGGTGTTGCGAGTGCGCAGAACGCGGCGTCCTTGGATATGGCGAGCGGTCCAGTTGTCGTCCTTGCTGCTGCCGCTCGTTCTCGGCGCTGCCGCCCTCCGTGGCTTCTATTGGACCGCGCTTCAAGTTGCGGTTCGGCTCCATTTCACTGCGGCGTTTCTGTTCTTGCTGGTGATCATCGTGCAGTTGACGGCGCGTTGGTCGATGATCGCGGAGCGGCGCGCAGCTCTCGAAGAGGAAGCCCTCGAGGAGAGGCCGCCGCGACCCGCCCCTACAATGGAGGTCAGTCGGTTGATGGTCGGCACCGGCCTACTCCTCGCGATCCTCGGTGCATTCGGGATCTGGGCCGACCTGTTGCCTGCAGCCAGGATTCTGCATCAGGTCGAGCTCTGGAGCGCCACGCAAACGGTTACCGTCTCCGAGCTCGACCCTTCCGGGGTCGAACGCTTCACCACCGAAGACCAATTGGTCGCGGTCACGCTCGCCGACTTATTCCGGTCGTTCCTGATCGGCTTGCTCACGCTGGCGTTGATTCGTGCCCTGCCCGGGCTGCTCGAGGCCACCTTGTTTCGCAGACTCGGCGCGGGCGAACGCTACGCGTATTCGAGCATGGTCAAATACGCCGTGGTC
>CP070713.1:582753-585845 GCA_020351445.1 Myxococcales bacterium | reverse complement strand
GGGGAACACGATGGGGATCGACGCCCGAGGAGCGTGCTCGAAAGATGCCAGGTGACGAGTATCTGGACGGTGGGCCTCGGGCCCGAGTGGCCATGACACGGGCTATCTCGATTCACGCGCCTCCAGAACGAGTCTGGCCGTGGCTTTCTCAGCTGGGTCGCGGTGCGGGATGGTACAGCGTCGACTGGCTCGATAATGGGCGAAAGACCTCCGCATGGCACATCGTTTCGTGGATTCCGGAGCCCAGGTTGGGCGATGCAACGGCAATTGGTTACCTCCGTCACATCGATACGGGACGGTCCCTCGCCTGGTGGGTCGATGGCATCACAGCTCTCGGATCCCGAACCCGTTTGGTGAGCTACTTTGAGGTCTCCGCTCAAGGGCAGGGCGCGCGCCTGGTCAGCCGGATGTCAGCCGACGCCAGCGGACTGTTAGCCCGCCCCGGTCTGCTGGTATTTCAGGCCATCGACTCGATCATGGCGCGCCGTCAACTGATCGGGCTCCGCGACCGAGTTGAGTACTGCGAAAAGAACCGCGCAACCGTCAGAGACCCTGAGACCGGAGATCGTAGTCAATACCAACTCTATGAGATCCTCTACGCTGCCGGAGACAGTGCGGGAGTCAAGGGCAGGGAGCAGGGTGCGAAGTGGCGCCAAGTCGCTATTCAGGACGGGGTCCTCGAAGAAGGAGACTAGATGCGGAGTCCCCAACCCTCCGAGTCGCGGGCCGCAGACCAAAATCTGACTCTTCGTCAATTCCTCACAGACCTCTCACAAGTCCGCGGCGTGCTTGAGCTCGATCGCGCCGATGTCGCAAAGCATGTTCGACGGGCGTGCGTTGCCCACTTGGTCGACGTTAAACGCTGCGAACCCGGAGGCTGAGTACTCGCCGATGATCATGGTGAGGTGAGGGTTCTCGGCGAGGGGGCCTGACGTGAAGAGGGCTGTCCATTCGTCATCGCCGAGCACCTCGGGCCCCATTCCCGGAATGTTCTCCGCAAGGAGAGCGGAGTCCAGACGGTGCCAGAAGTGGATGTAGGGATGGTTCGAGAGCTGCGACGGCCACGTCTGGCTCGGGCCGAACCACAGCGTGTCGGCGAGGGTGAGAATGGGGTCGCCCGAAGGATCCAAGTAGGGTTGAGCCCCGGGGGTCTCCTCATCGATGTCGACCGACGCGAGGAACGATTCGAAATCGAATGTGAAGGCAGCGTCGAAACCGTCGAGCCCATAGTGTGCTTCTAGCCGGCCGAGCACGATCGCGAGGAAGTCGTCGTCCTGCCCCTGCGCAAGACCGTACTCGGCGATGACCTCGCTGACGTCGTAGTGCGACGTGGGCACCTGATCGAGGGCGCTCCCCTGCGGCTCGTAGTGCAACACCGCCGGATTTGGGGCGTCGACGCCCGCAGACAGAACTGAGCTCGAGTGGGTGACCCCGCTCACCAGATCCAGCACTTCGTCGACCTGGACTCCGCCCTCGTCCCCTTGTTTCGGGTAGTGCCTCCTGCAAAGTGACCCCCAGGTCGGTTCTCCCACCGGGACCAGCATCTGACTGAAATCGATGACGCCGATGCGGTTGTAGCCCTTGCTCTTGAAGTAGAAGAGGGACCCGGTGAAGACATCCTGCTCGTACACCTCGCCCTCGGTTTCGTGCACCGAATTGCCGGCGATCACGGAATGCCCGATCCTCATGTCTTCGACGGCGTGCGCGTTGCCAATCGTCGCCGCCACACCGCCGGCCAGGTTGGGCTTGCTCAGATCATCCGTGCGCGGAGTCCCATAGACCTCGTTCTCGACGATCGTGCAGCCATGAATGTCGACGGAGCCGTTCGACATGTAGACACCGCCGCCGCGCCAGTAGCCGATGTCGTACATGAACGGCGGCAAGCCGGGCATTGGCGCGACGAGGTTCCTCGCGATCGTAGAGTTCTGCAGCGCGAGTTTCTTCGATTTGCCGATGCCGCCGCCATCCGAATAGACACCACCACCATAGGCAAAGATCCCGTGGATGCCGTTGCCCGTGACGACCGATCGACGGATGCTCGAAACCGCCGAGCCCGCCTCAGCGCCACCCACCGAAAACACGCCACCTCCGGAAACCCCGGAAGCCGAAACCGAGTTGCCGCTGATCAGACAATCCTCGATGTCGACGATGTCAGCGTAGACACCGCCTCCAAACGCCCCAGCGTCTCTCGACCTGGCTGGAACCTCTGCCGCTCTCTTGCAATGGTTGTCGTAGAGCTCGCAGTCCCTGAGTCGGGCAATCCCCCATACGGCAATCCCGCCGCCACGCGCGCGAGTCGACAGCTGTCCGCGTTCGTCGTTTGGATCGGGAGGAGGCAACTCCTCGGCCACGCTCCAGCCACCGGTCACGGACACGTTCGTCATGGTCAGGTTGCCGTAGACCGCCAGGACCCGCGCAGGATTCGATTCGCCGCCGGTCCACGCGAGCGTGATGCCGGAGGGAAGATCGGAAGCGTCGATGACGACACTCTTTCGCGCGTAGAGCGCCGACCTTCCGTAGTCTCGTGGGAAGTAGCCATCCAAGTAGGACACAGGCCCGCCCTCCTCTTCGCGCATGCCCATGACCTCGCCTTTGAGCGTCGTGTGCTCTTCCCCGACGATCGACAGCTCGATGGTGCCGCCGTCGAGACTCTCGTCGAACACGATGGGTTGGCCGCCAACGGCAGAGGCGAGCGCCGAACGAAGCGTGACCGTTCCCTCGGGGGGCGCCTCGATGTCTTCGAGGCTGTTGACCACGATGGGGTCGTGTTGCGCACAGCCGACAACGGACAGGACCGCGAGCGGAGCCGCGAACAAGATAAGCTGATGTTTCATATTGGTTGTGCGGGAAGCAAAGTAAGGTGAGGTTTAAGACTCGCTCTACGGATAGCGCATATTGGGGCCTCGTGTTAGGTCACGACCGCACGAAAGCAGGGCGCCCTCAGGCAGGACGGCCCGCTCACGAACGACTTGGTAACCCGCACCTCCATCGAACTCGATGGCGGCCACAGCAAGACCTATGCACCCGACGATGGTGGCAGACCGCTACTTCGAATTAACCCTTTCAAAAAGGGGACTGTGCCCTTTTTGGCG
>CP070713.1:579301-582653 GCA_020351445.1 Myxococcales bacterium | reverse complement strand
CTCGAAAAGGCGCGCGAGATCGCGCAGTGGCCGATCGACTCCCTGGTCGAAATCAAGCGGATCATGAAGGCGATGCACGGCGACAAGATCGCTTCGGCGCGCAAGCTCGAAATGGAAGGCTTCGGCAAGTTGATGGGAGGGCCCGCCAACATGGAGGCCTTCTCCGCATTCATGGAGAGGCGCCCGCCCGACTTCAAGCAGTTTCGCAAATAGCCCACGCTCGCACGCCGCCAGGTCGACCGCATTGTGCTGACACAAAATGACAATTGCAGCGGACCAATCGATCTGTCTGCAATAATATGCTTGTAGCAGAAGCCTGCCTCCCGGCAGCAAGACCCCTTCCTCCCGTGCTTGCGCCACGTTACGCAGCCTGTTGAGGCGTCCGTGGTTTTCCGCTGCGCCCGAGCGCTTCGGGGGACCAAGGTGCGCTCCTGTATGCCACGTGTTTGACGCGATCCTCTGAAAACGCTACTTCCCTCGCGTGAGGCGGGGAGTGTGGGTCTAGAGGTGTGCCCCGCGTTATCAACGGAGGGAATCCCTATGACCAAGAACATTTTTCGATTGGGTCTGGTGCTCGCGATCTGCGGCGCGATGATGGGCTGCAAGAAGGCCGAGGACACGGCCGAAGAGGCAGCTGAAGCAGCCGGCGAGGCCGCGGAGGCAGCCGAAGCAGCCGGCGAGGCAGCGGAAGAGGCAGCCGAAGCGGCCGGCGAGGCAGCGGAAGAGGCAGCCGAAGCAGCCGGCGAGGCAGCGGAAGAAGCAGCCGAAGCGGCCGGCGAGGCAGCCGAAGAGGCAGCCGAGGAAGCCGAGAAGGCCGCCAAAGCTGCCGAGTAGCGAATCACCGACTTGGCATTTTGTATGGGGAAAGCCGGCTCACGAGGGCCGGCTTTTTTCGTGACCGTGCCTGTGGTTCGACTTGCTATCGAGGGAATGGCTAACTAGAACACGTTTCACTCCGGTCGTCGCGCCGGGAAGCGTGAGACCATGTATTTCGACTACACCCCCGAGCAAAAAGCATTGCGCGACGAGCTGCGCGCATATTTCGACAGTCTCATCACCGACGAGCTACACGCCGAGCTCGACGAAGTCGAAGGCGGCGGGCCGCTGTATCACAAAGCGATGCAGCAGCTGGGCGCCGACGGTTGGTTGGGCATCGGCTGGCCCAAAGAGTACGGCGGCCAAGGTCGCGGTCCAATCGAGCAGTTCATCTTCTTCGACGAAGTGCAGCGCGCGGGCTTTCCGATTCCGATTCTGACGCTCAACACCGTGGGCCCTACGCTGCTCAAGTTCGGCACCGAGGAGCAGAAGGCCAAGTACCCGCCGAGGATCCTCGAGGGCAAGTGCCACTTTTCGATCGGATACACGGAGCCGGACTCCGGCACCGACCTGGCGTCGCTCAAGACGAGCGCGGTCCGCGCTGGCGACCACTATGTGATCAATGGCCAGAAGATTTGGACCAGCTTGGCTGACCATGCCGACTACATGTGGCTTGCCTGCCGAACCGATCCTGATGCGCCCGCACACAAAGGCATTTCGATCATCATCGTGCCGGTCGACGCGGAGGGCGTTCAGATCACCCCGATGCACGCGCTCGGTGAAAACAACGTGCACGCGGTGTACTACGACAACGTCCGCGTGCCCATCGACAATGTCGTGGGTGGCGAAAACAACGGCTGGCATCTGATCACGACCCAACTCAATCACGAACGGGTTGCGCTGTGCTCCGTCGGGCCGCTCGAAAAGATTTGCAGCGAGACGATCGAGTGGGCCAAGAAAACGCCCAACGGCGATGGCGGGATGATCATCGACCTGCCCTGGGTGAAGACGAACCTCGCGCGGGTCTACGCCAAGCTCGAGGTGCTCAAGCTACTGAACTGGCAGCAAGCCTGGGGCATCGCCAAGGACACCCTGTCGCCCGCCGACGCGTCCGCAATTAAGGTTTTCGGCTCCGAGTTCTATGTCGAGGGGTCGAGTCTGCTCATGGAGGTTCACGGCGCCGCCGGCGTCCTTCACCATAGCTCGGAGGGTGCGCTTCTCCGCGGGCGGCTCGAGAAGTACTACCGGATGTCGTTGGTTCTGACGTTCGGGGGCGGCACCAACGAGATTCAACGAGACATCATTTGCCAGGCGGGGCTCCGCATGCCCCGGCTCGGACGGCGCTGACGAGGACCGACATGGATTTTTCATTCACCGAAGATCAGAACAGCATTCGCGACCTCGTCAAGCAGGTGCTCACCGACATCGTGTCCGACGATTCGCTCAAGGCGCTCGCAAAAGAGGGCACCTGGTTCCACGAGCGCGCATGGAAGCAGCTTGCCGAGTCGGAGATGCTCGGCCTCGCGATTCCGGAAGAGTACGGCGGCGCCGGCATGGGGCTGACCGAGCTTTGCATCTTGCTGCAGCAGGTCGGACGCACGGTCGCACCGATTCCCGCGATCGAGACCCTGGTGTCGGTAGCGCTTCCATTGGCGCAGTTTGGGACTACGGAGCAAAAGGACCGCTTCCTCGGCGGCATTGCGCAGGGCCACACCATCATGACCTCTGCGCTCGTCGATTCGGGGAGCCGCAATCCACTGAACCCCTCGTCGGTCGCAAAGGCAGACGGAGACGGTTGGCGCGTGACGGGACGCTTGAGCAACGTGGCCTACGCGGACCTCGCCGGTCGAATCCTAGTTCCGGCACGCTCAGAGGGCGGCTCGATCGTAGTGCTGCTGGTGGACCCGAAGGCCGAGGGCGTTCGCCTCGCCGATCAGCGCGGCACCAATGGCCAACCACTCTGGCTCCTCGAGCTTACCGATACCCCGGTGGCGGCCGGCGATGTGCTGGGAGGCAGCGACCAGGGTGAGCAGGTCCTCCGCTATCTGGTCGACCGCACGAACCTCGGCATCTGCGCCGTGGAGTATGGAATTGCCGAGCAGGCACTCTTCATGACCGCCAACTACTCAGGCGAGCGCAAGCAGTTTGGGGTTCCCATCGCGACCTTCCAGGGCGTGACGCAGCGGGTTGGCGACGCGTACATCGACGTGCAGGCTATGCGTTCATCGATGTGGCAGGCCTGCTGGCGTCTCGACCAGGGCCTCGACGCGGACAAGGAGCTTGCGGTCGCGAAGTTTTTTGCCTCCGAGGCCGGCGCCCGGGTCGTGGCCGCAGCCCAGCATGTTCATGGCGGCATGGGCTTCGACCGGGATTACCCGCTCTACCGCTACTTCATGACCTCGAAGCATCTGGAGTTCGCGCTCGGCGGCACCCAAGAGAGCCTGACCAAGCTCGGCGAGCTCATTTCGGCGTGAGCTTCGGCCTATTTTTGGCAAAAAAGTCCCTGCCTGGCGGCCCTCGGTTGGTGAAGTCTCGG
>CP070713.1:576416-579201 GCA_020351445.1 Myxococcales bacterium | reverse complement strand
CTTCGGGTCGAACGTTGCCGCAAGCGCATTGAGATCTTCGCCGGCTTGGGTGGGCCCGAACGCAAGAAGGTGCTTCAGCCCCGGAACACGCTCCTTGAGCTCCGCCGCGCGCGGTTCGAAGATCATCGGGTCATAGACGAGGGTTTCGATCTGTGCGTCCTCGAGCACGTACGCCTGGTCCTCTGCCGAGCCGAGCGGGTGAAGTGGCGTGTTGCACGAGCCCAGCACCAGGTTTGCACAGAGGTTGTAGAGCACTTCTGGACGGTTGGCCGAGAGGACCGCTGTCCGAGACCCTTTGCCAATGCCCTTCGATTCCAGCGCCTGCGCGAACCGGCTCGTCTGAGCGCGAACCTCCGCATAGTTGATCACCGCTTCGCCCAAATAGAGGAACGGTCGATCGTCATACCGGTTCAGCCCATCGATCACGAGATGGGGCAACAAGGGCATGTCGAACAGTCGGTCATTGGTCATTGAAAGTCTCTCCTACAGGCGGGAAGTGTTCGAGAATGAACTCTGCGACGGAGGAAGTAAACGCATCGTTGCGATCGCCAGCAACCATGTGCGCGGCATCTTTCAGATCGACGTATTCTGCGTGCGGAACGAGCCGGAGGAACTCTTGAGCCGTGTCTTCGGACACGACGTCGCTGAGTCGACCGCGGATCAGCAAAACGGGAATCGTAATCTCTTTCGCCGCATCCAGGCGCGATTGGATCTCTTGTTCGGCGTCCTTGGGGTCTGTCCAGTGGTCGGGATTCCAGGAACGAATCATCGTCGGATCCCAATGCCAGCGGTATCGGCCGTCATCGCCGAGCCGCAGGTTCTTGGCGAGGCCGGTCAAATCTGTTCGGCGCTCACGGTGCGGCAAATACTCGGCGATCGCGTCGGCGGCTTCCTGCAGAGAAGCGAAGCCGTCCAGCCCGTCCAGCATCCAGCGAAGGATTCGCGTGACCCCGGCAGGTTCCATGCGTGGTGTCGTGTCGACCAGGACGAGCGCCTTGGCTGCGGAGTGCTCAGACAGCGCTTCGGCACGCAGGGCGGCGATTCCTCCAAGCGAAGCACCTACGATGATCGGTTTCTGATCGAGCTGTTTGAGCAGGGCCAGCAAGTCGTGGGCAAACACTTCGAGCTGGTACTCGCCTTGCTCGGACCAACCGCTGTCACCGTGACCGCGATGATCGGTCGCAATCGTGTAGAAGCCGAGCTCCGCCAGGGCTCGGGCCGCGCCGCCCCAGGCGTGCCGGGTTTGTCCGCCCCCATGCAGAAACAAAACCATTTGGTTCGACGGGTCGCCGTAGGTATCCGCCGCCAGTGAGATCCCAGTGTCCAGCTCGAAACGAGTCGAAGGGGCAAGTGCGGTCATGTTTTTGGCCTGCGTCGTCATCGCTTCTTCTTGCTCACGGCCAAGCTCGGCCAGGCGCAGACTGGGTGCTTATCGGTGAGCACATCCGCGATGCGGTAGGCGAGGCACTCCGGGAGGTCTGGCGGGAACGTGTTGATGCCCGCCGTCAGAAAGAGAAGAACGGGCGGCGTCATGAGGCCGTTGAGCATCGTCCGGGCAAAGACCACGCGCACTTCAGGCGCGTCCGGAGCGACTTGGCGCAGGCGCTCGTGCACGATGAGCTCCCACCGGACGAGCAGCTCCTTGAGCGGCTCCTTCGGAATATCCTGCTGCGGCCCGAACATGATCGAGAAGAGGAACTTCGCCGTCTTCGGCTCCTGCGCGATGTTCGCCAGCGCGAATTCGAAGAACGCCTTGCACACCTCAAACGGCGTCGATGCCGACGACAACTTCTCCTCCAGCCCATCGCAGTACCGGTTGTAGCGATCGGTCACCAGCTCGACGAGTAGGTTCTCTTTGCTCCCAAAGAAGTGGTAAAGGCTCGGGGGCGAGCTCCTCGAAACGCGGACGATGTCGCGGACACTGGTTCCCGCGAAGCCGCGTTCGGCAAACAGTTCCTCGGCGGCTTCGAGGATCGCCTCCCGCGTTCCGGCAGTGCGATCCGTTCGTTCTGAAGCTGCTGTGTCTGCCTTGTTGGCCACCAGTCGTGCTTTCGTCCTACTCGCCCTTGAAGACAGGCTTGCGCTTTTCCATGAAGGCCGTCGGCCCTTCGATGGAATCCTTGCTTTTGAAGACCGGCTGGCCGATCTGTAGGGAGCGGGCGAGGGCTTCCTTGGCCGGAACCCCGTCGTTCTCGATGAGGGATTGCTTGACCGCCCGAACCGCAATCGGTCCGTTCGCCGCGACGCGCTCGCCGATCTCGATGGCCTTGTCGAGTGCTTGCCCCTCGGGCACGACGTGACCGACCAGCCCGTAGTGCAGCGCCTCTTGCGCCGTGAGCCGTCGGCCAGCGAGCAACATCTCGGCCGCGATGGTGTAGGGGATTTGCCTTCGGAGCCGCACGCTGGATCCGCCCAACGGGAACAAGCCAAGCTGCACTTCGGTCACGCCAAACACAGCGCTTTCACCCGCCACGCGAATGTCGGTTCCCTGGAGGATCTCCGTGCCACCAGCCAGCGCGTATCCTTCCACCGCGGCGATCAAAGGCTTCTTCGTCAGGTAGTGGCGAAGGAGCGCCTTCCAATGGATGTCCGGGTCCTCCTTCATTCGGTTCAGCCATTGGTCGTCGGCGTCCCACTTGCCAGACTTCATGGAGCCTAGGTCGCTGCCTGCGCAGAAGACACCGCCCTTGCCCGTGAGGATGATCGCGCGAACCTCCTGGTCGGCATCCGCCTCGTCCCAGGCGTCGGCCATGCGCACCAACATCTCGATGCTGAGCGCGTTCTT
>CP070713.1:561948-576316 GCA_020351445.1 Myxococcales bacterium | reverse complement strand
ACAACGGATCTGCCCGTCAAGCAATTCACGACGGGCGCCGCGAAAAATACGCTGGATAAAGGCGTGCCCTCCCTTCGCGTGCTACTCGAAAATGGGAAAATCAAGATCCCGCGTGGTGACCGTCGCAGTGTTGAGCTCACCAACGAGTGGATCAAAGAAATGCGCGCGTTCACTTTCCAGGATGGAAAGCTCCAATCGGTCGGCACGCATGACGATACCGTGATGGCTTGCTGGATCTGCGATCAAGCGATCCGCGCTGGCGGTTTCAGTTTCGACTTTGGCGACGACGTTGACTTGCGGCCCGAGGCCGTCAAGCAATTGCTTGCTGAGCTTATGTCTGGGGGGGATGCTGCAGACGGGGGGGGAACCGCTGCCACCGCTCCCGGCAGCACTGGCGACGGGGGGCCCTCGAACGGGGGGGCGAGTGAGCCCCCCGTCGCCAACCTAGTCGACTCCGACGCATTCACCGTCCACAGCATTCGGGCCGTGCTCGGAGCTCCGCGCGCGGTCAATCTGATGGGTTATTGACGACGGGGGGCGCTCTGCCCCGCGGGGGGATCCATGCCTGCAAACCTAGTACGGCCCGGGACCGAGAAGTATTGGACCCGAGCGAAGGAACGTGCCGCGGAGCAGGGCCGCGCGGAGGACTGGCCCTATGTCGTGGGGATTTACAAGCGGATGACCGTCAACAAGTCGGAGGGGGAGGACAGCGAGGGGGAGTATTGGATCAAGGCTGCGTCCGGTCTGGTGGGCCCGTTCCGGGGGCCGCAAGATCCGAAGATCCCCCCAAAGCTCCTAGGTCTGCCCGTGGTGCACAAGCCGCCTGCAGAGCGGCTCGAGAAGGGCGCCATGGGAGGCCCCAACGCGGTGCGCTATTTCATCAATGTCCGCCAGGGGGGCCAGGTGCCGAGCCGGGAACGGCTGCGAGAGCTCGCCCAGGCGTACCGGCCGCCGCAACCGGCTACCACGGCCCGGCTGCTGGACAGCGGCAAGCCCGTCTATCGGCTTTCAGACGTGTTTTCGGGGCTGGGCCTAGACCCGGACGCCCAAGCGTCGTGGCAGGCCATGCTGGGGCCCGTTATCGAGGGATCTGGCAATGAGGTGGCGCTCCGCCAGGCCATCTATTCCGTGATGCGTGAGCGGAAGGCAGACGGGGCGCTTGGCTCCGCTGTGCTCGAGCGGGCGCTGAAGTACCGGGCGAGTCGGCTGCAGAAGTCACTTGAGGCCCCAAACCCCAATTGCTTCTGTCAGCTGGTGACGGTGGACGAGCTCCGCAAAGGGGAGGCCCGCGGCGGCACGTACTATCGGCGTGTGATGGGCAAGTCTGGCCGCTATCGGTACTACTACGATCAGGACAAATACGAGGGGAGCCCCGAGGCCCACCTGGACGGGGAGGGGGCCAGCAAGCGGGCGATCAAGGCGCGCGTCGGTGCGCTACTCGAGAAAGCGGGCAAGGCGGGGGTGCCTGTCGCCGAGCTCAAAACACTCACCAAACGCTACGGCGCAAAGCGCGTCGCGGGCGTGCTCAAAAGCGCGCAAGAGTCGGGCGAGCTCAGCTACAAAAAGGGCAAGCTCCGGGCCCAGGCGCGAAAGGCCGATAGGTGACGAGTAGGATCGTGCATGGTGACTGCCGAGAAGTCCTGGCAGGGTATCCGCCGGATCATTTCGATGTGATCTGCACCGATCCACCCTATGGGCTGCATTTCATGGGCGCTGGGTGGGACCATGGTGTGCCGGATGCGGACCATTGGCGCGAAGTGCTACGCGTGGCGAAGCCCGGTGCGTATCTGACTGCATTTGGCGGGACGCGCACCTATCACCGGCTGACATGCGCAATCGAGGACGCGGGCTGGGAGATCCGTGATTGCCTCATGTGGCTTTATGGCACTGGCTTTCCCAAGTCGTTTAACGTGGGCAAAAAGGTGGCATCACATAACGGCTACGGCACGGCTCTGAAGCCCAGTTACGAGCCTATTATCCTCGCGCGCAAACCGCTCGTCGGAACGGTCGCGCAGAACGTGCAACGGTATGGAACGGGCGGGCTCAATATCGACGGGTGCCGCGTCGAGCATGCGAGCTCGGCGGATTTGGCCGCGAGTCAAGGTAAGAACCCGGGCCGGTCGGATCTTGTGCAAAGCACGTGCTACGGCGGCGGCCGACCGCAACAGAGCGTCAACACGCAAGACCGATGGCCACCCAACGTCCTCTTGTCGCACGGCCCCAATTGCACTGAGACCGCATGCGGGGAGGGCTGCCCTATTGCCGAGCTCGACGGGCAGAGCGGAATCACCAAGTCATCAGGGGGTGAACCGTTAAGCGGTGAAGTCAATCGCTACAGCATTTACGGGGGGCGAGACCGACAGCGCACCGGGCAAGGTGTAGGCAAGGGTGACATTGGCGGCGCTTCTCGCTTCTTCTCTCGCTTCCACTACTGCTCGAAAGCATCGCGTAAAGAGCGCGGGCCAGACAACAAGCACCCAACCGTCAAGCCGATTGCTGTGGTGCGTTGGTTGCTGAGTCTCACGGCTCCGCCCGTCAATGGTATTGTGCTAGATCCCTTTGCAGGCAGTGGGACAACGGGCTTGGTAGCGGCGGAATGTGGCCTTTCTTTTGTCGGCGTTGAGAGCAAACGGGCCTATTGCAAAATCGCGCAACGTAGGCTCTGGGCCCAGGCCCGAAAGGAGCACAAGCGATGAGTTACTACGGCATACCATGGCTGGATCGGTTCCTGGGCACTCCGCTCGAGGCACGGGCCCTGGCGGTATTCGAGAAGCGGCAAGAGATCGAGCGCGCAGCGTATGAGCTCGAGGACCGTTTCTCCATGCCCTATTCGCAGACGGGGCCCGCGGACGCGGGCGAGAAAGCGCGACGTGAAGGGGAGCGCGTGGCAGCACAGACGCGCCTGGCCGAAATGCAAGCCGAGCTGGTGGCGACAAGCCAAGCTTTGGAGGACGAGTACGTGGCATACAGACGCGAGCAGGCCTATGCGCCCGACTGGTCAGGCCTCAGCAAGGGCCTGGACGAGCTAGACGCGTATGTGGTGGATCAGGAGCTCACCAAGGCCCTGGACGCTGGGGACTTCGACGCAGCGCTTGATCTGATCAAGGGCGCTGGCCACAAGTACATTCGGCGCATTCCCACCGGTGACCCCAAGCGCAAGTGGATCTACGTCTACAACGTGACGAGCAAGCACCATGGCAAGGGCCCCGCGGTCGGCGAGAAGATCAAGGTGTCGCACGGCGACAAGCGCGGCCACTACGAGATCACGCATGCGCACGATGACGATCACGTGACGCTGCGCCACGATGAGTCGGGCCACGAAATGAAGGTGCACAAAGACCACGTGCACGAAATATTCAGCCAGGAGCATGAGGACGCGATTGACGCCGCGCACAAGCGGCTGGCGCGCACCGTCGAAGCGGCCATGCGACACGGTACTGAAGCGCAGCAGAAAAAGGCCAAAGCAGCGCTTGAGACGCACCGCGAAAAGTACGGCTACGGCAAAGAGCGGGAGGACAAACCGCTGCCGAAAAAGGAAATGGTCAAGCTCCCGTCCGGCCGGGAAATATCCCGGGAGGACTGGGAAAAAGAGCAAGCGCAAAAGCGTGCGGACGTGTCCGAGGGTACGATTGAAACGCTGCGCGCGGATATTGCGGAGCATTTGGGATCGATCGGAAAAGGGAAGGGGATCAAAGAAGGCTGGGTGATCAATTCTACCACGTTGGGTATGACGCGGGGATTTACCGGCTACCGGCCGTGGGAAATTGGTGCAGCGCTAGAAGCGCTCGAGCGCACGGGCCATATCGACAAAGACAAGAGCGGCGAGCTCCGACTGACTGCCAAAGGTGCGGAGTGGGCCAACCGTGGTGGGGATCTCGAAGGTGATCCCATAGGCCACCATGCAGAGAAAGCGCCTGCGGAGGAAAAGCCCGCGGCGGAAATGACGGAGGCAGAGCTCAATCAGAAAATTGACGAGCTCGGTAAAGAGGAAATGCGGCTCTTTGCGGAAGCCCGGGAAGCGCGCGGGACCGACAAGCACAAAGAGCTCCATGCACAAGCGGTCGCCAAGGTACAGGAGCGCAAGCCCTACGCTGAGCAGCTGGCAGCGCTGCGAGAAAAGAAGCCCGGGGCGGAAAAAAGACCGTCCGAGGTAGAGAAAGAACGGGCGGACGCATATGCCGAATTTGGGGGCCAGGACAAATTTGCCAGCAAACAACTAGAGCGCGCGGGCGATTGGTTCAACGCTGCGCAGAAGAAAGCTCACGACGCGAAAGAGTACGCCGAAGCCGCCCGCGTGACGCGTGACGCACAGGCGAAAATTGATGCGCTGGGCCGGGATATTGAGGGGCTTAGGGACTCCGCCAACGCCAAGATCGTTTCGCTTATGCAGAGCATGTCAGAGCGGCTGGCGAGTCAAACGGCCGGATACGAGCGCATGGGCCGGGAAGTGGCGAAGCCCGACAAGCCGAAGGAATACGAGCCGGCAGCGCGCTTCTTTGGCGCCGATGGAAAGGATCACCATTGGCCGAAGGTGCCCGGGTGGGAGCATGAATCGGAGCAGGTGGACGCGCTGGGCGACACGCACAAGAGCGCGTATCAGATGGACGATCCGCCGTTCAAGTACATCAATTTTGACGGCAGCGATTTGACACTCAAAGACCCCAAGCCCGGAAAATGGAGCTATGAGGTAGCCGGGGAAAAGGTGTCCGGGGAATTCACGTCGGAAAAGGACATCCCTGGGATACTCGAGACGGTGGGCGCTGAGATCCGCGCGAAGGTGACCGCGCACCTGGACGCGGCTATGGGCAAGCTGGGCGGCGAAGGTTGGGAGCGGCTGCAGAGCGGCGGGGATCTGGCTGTCTCAAGTGACCTGACCGACGATCACCATGTTTACGTCAACACACCGGACGGGGCAGAGCTCGGGGCCGGGCAGAAGGTGAGTGCGACCGCGGAGCTCCTAGACACCGGGGGCTATGAGACGGAGCACATGCTGCGTGAGGAAACGACGGTCAGCAGCGCGGCGGAAATGCAGCGGTTCGCGGAAAAATTCCGGGACAAGGCTCGAGCGCACCTGCAGAAGAAAGGCCACCTGGGCGCCGACGCGCCCCCGCCGGCTGCGCCCCCGCCACCGGCCGCGAAGTCCCCGCCCCCAGGCGCGGGCGGCTCGGAGCCCGGGAAGGCGCACGCTGACTTGGGCGGCCACGGGGAGCACCTGCACCCCCAGGAAAAGCGGATCCAGAATGCTGGCAAGCACGTGCGGCGGGACCGCGGGGACAAGCTCCGCCTGGGCGGCAAGGCGATGCTCGAGAGCGGCACAGGCCAGCCCATTGTGGCGTCTCACGGCGGTGAGCAGTGGGTGAGCAACGGCCGTTTCTTGGCGAAGCTGGACTCGCTGGACGCTGCCGACAAGGCCCACGCTACGGCGAACCCGCGGGATCTGCCTGAAGGGGCCATCGGAAAACTGCTCAAAGGGGCAAACACGTCCATTGCCTACCACTACAGCGGGATCGGTTCGGTTCCGGAGGAAGCCCTGGGCCACGCGAAGGGTAAGGGGAAGCCAGGCGACAAGAGCCGACCGATGCTCTATCGCAGTGCGGACGGGAGGCACAGCGTCCTGGTGGACGCGAGCTATTCCCCGCCGACCACGCTCTATGGCGGGGCGGACGCGGGTGAGGGGGGCCTATTGCTGGACGCGGGCGGAGGGGCGGACCCGTCCTATGCTGTCATGTCAATCAAGTCCAAGACCGCATATCGGGACGCAATGCACAAAGCGGCGACGGACGGACCCCCGCCGGCAGCCAAGAACGTTGGCGAGCTCACCATGGAAGGCGCTCACAGCCACGTGGTCATTGACGGGGTGACGCATGAGGTAGGGTCCGAGTCGACCTACTACCACGTGGGCGAAGGGCGGAAGTCCACCGGCACCTGGACGCTGCATGCGCCGGACGGCTCGGAGCTCCGCATGCGCAACGCGGAGGGGGGCGGCATTGAAGTGGCCAAGGGGCCCAGCGACGAATGGACGAAAAAGGACGTGCGGCCGAAAATTGCGACGGTCGCCAAGCCGCTGAGCGAAGTGAAGCCCCCGCCTGAGAAGAAAGTGCAGGCGGCCAAGGGCGAGCAAGAGAAGGCGGCGGACTTCCACAAGTACATGAGCAGCCGGCTACACAACGAGAAGGGCCACGCGAACCTTGGGCGGCTCACCAAGTGGAAAGACAACGTGCACCGCGTCGACCACGGAGGCCGCAGCTATTACACCAACGGTCACATGATAGTGAGTGACAAGCACCTGAAGCCAAACCAGAAGGCGAAGCTGGACAGTTTCCATGAGGGGAAAACCCGCGACTCGCGTTTCCATGAGACTTCGCTGGGCTACGGTAACCTAGAGCAGGTTGGAGGGGGGCGGTCTTTTCCCATCGAATACCACTACGCGGGCCCCCATCCGGATGACGTGGCGAGAGCGACGCTTGAGGGTGGCGGCAAGGTGGCGGCTCCGCGGGCCGTCTACCGGTCCCCAGACGGGGAGCACGTGGCGTTTGTCAACGGTGACTATGCGCCCCCGCGCGTGTTGTGGGGCGAAGGCAACGAGGGGGCGGGACAAAAGCGTGACACCACGCTTTCCCCGTTGACTGCGGACGCAACGTCGCCGCTGGACTACCTGGTTATGCCGATCCGCGGCGACCATCCGGACCTAAAAGCGGCCCAGGAAATGGCGAATAAACTGCACAGCGAAGGTGCAGCGATACAAAAAAGCATGCTGGGGCTTGCGGCCCTGGCGGACTATCTTGGCGGCTCGGAGCCGCCGGACGCCGAAACCCTAGACATGATGGAGAAAGCAGACATGGCAACGATCGAGCAGAAAGAATTGCCGTTCATGAAGGCGGACGGCGACGGCGACGGCAAGCCGGGCGAGTCGCTGGGCGAGACGAGCACCGGTGAGCTCGAGCAGACGCACGCCGACCTGCAGCACAGGATGAAAACGGCGGATGACCCCGCGCTGCAGGCGCGCGCCAAGGCGATTGCGGGCGAGCTCGCCAAGCGCAAGGGTGGCGAGAAGATGAGCAAGGGCCTGGACGGGCTGCAGGACTACCTGATCAAGGCCGGTGAGCTCACACCGGGGAAGGACCCGGACGGGCTGCCGGCGCATGACGAAAAGAAGCTGGGTCACGCCAAGAGCTCGCAGGTGGACGGCGGCTCTGCGGACGGCGGGGAGCTTGACGGGGTGGGTAAGACTTCCGGCAGTGGCGACAGTGCGCCGGCACCGGGCACGGGCAAAGACGGGATGCCCACCGGCACCAGCACGAAAAAGGAAAAGTTTTCCGAGGACGACGCGGAGGCTGAAAAGCAGTTTACGGATCACAAAAAGGCGTTGGAATCGCGCTTGACGCGAAAAAGCCTTACGCCAGCGGATATCCGCGGGACGGTTGAGCACCAGCACGCGCGTCGCGTGTCCGAGCTCCGCAAGGGTGAGCCGGACGTGAGTGTGGGCGGGGCAGTGCATCCCTACAGCCATGCAGCGATGCACGGCGACACAGACGCCGCGGCGGAGGCGCTGCTCAAGTCGGAATTCTACTACGGGCCCCCGCCGACCCTGGCGCACCCTGATTCGGTGCTCCGCAAGAGTGTCCTCTGCAAGTCGGAGGCATGCGGCCAGCGCTTCTCTGCGGGGCTGACCGCGTGCCCGCATTGCGGCGATGAGACGGTGCAGAATCGCTTTCTGCCGAACGGGGGCCACATGGGCGCCACCGGTCAGCAAGCGGCCGTGGTGCTCGAAAAGAGCAACGCGCCATTGCTGCGCCCCTCGCCCCGAGAGCCGGATCTCTACATCCCTGGCAAGAAATGAGGTAACCCCATGGGCCTGTCAGACATTCTGCGGTCTACCGCGGCGCAATTCGCTGGGACCACCGGTGCGGCCCTCATGGAGGTGGCTGCATCGGTGGATCCCCTGCTCAAGGCCGAAAAGCCGGACGTGAAAACGGGCGAAGGGCCTGAGTCTGCCCCAGGCGGGACTGCTCAGGACAACGCAGAAAACACACCGTTTCCCCAGGAGCAGGCGGACAAAGACCCCAAGACGCTGTTTTGGGATCCATTTTCGATTGTTGAGCAGTTGGGCTACAAAGAGCGCCCGTCGCAGATCACGTATGGGACGCTCAAAGCAATGTGCTGGAAAACGCCCCCGGTGCACGCGGTGATCCAGACGCGCATCAATCAGGTTGCATCTTTCTCGCGTGTGTCGCGGGACCGCTACGACATGGGTTTTCGCGTGCAGATGCGCGAGTCGGACAAGACGCCAAGCAAGGCGGCTCTGCAGTGGATTGATCAGGCGCATAGCATGATTCTGCGCACTGGCTTGACCGACAATCCGCGTGGGCGTGACAATTTCGAGGACTTTTTGCGGAAAGTCATGTGGGACAGTCTGGTTTACGATCAGATGGCCTTTGAAGTCGTGCCGAATAAACGGGGGCAGCCCGTTGAATGGTACGCGGCAGACGGCAGCACAATGCGGATCGCAGACACCGCGTCCACGTTCTTGGACGAGGACGACGAAAAAATGATCCGCTACGTGCAGATTTACGACGGGATGATAATCAGCGAGTACAACCAAGAGGAATTGTGCTTTGGGATCCGAAATCCCAGGACGGATATCCGGCTTTTCGGCTACGGGGTTTCCGAGCTTGAAATGCTGATCACGATTGTTACGGCTATGCTGTTTGCCTTTGAATACAACCAAAAGGCGTTTACCCAAGGGTCGGCGCAAAAGGGTGTGCTCAATTTCAAGGGAGCCGTGCCGGATCGCGAATTGAAGGCGTTTCGTCGGCACTGGTATCAATTGTGCGCGGGAGTCGAGAATTCTTGGAGAACCCCGATAACCAACGCGGAGGATCTGCAGTGGATCTCGATGCAAGCGAATAATCGCGAAATGGAGTATTCCGCTTTTTACGATTT
The DNA here is from genome assembly GCA_020351445.1 of Myxococcales bacterium. Taxonomy (GTDB): domain Bacteria; phylum Myxococcota_A; class Polyangia; order Polyangiales; family Houyiibacteriaceae; genus SG8-38. The sequence goes on along the minus strand of CP070713.1, from coordinate 567,373 downwards.
CTTGTTGAAAATCGCTTGCGCCATGTATCAGATCGACCCGTTGGAGGTGAATTTCAAATATGGAAATACCGGGCAAAAAAGCACGCTGGCTGAGGCCGCGAATAAGGACAAAATAATTGAGTCGAAAGAGCGGGGGCTGCGCCCGCTACTGCGCTTCCTGGAAAATCGCCTGAATGAGCACGTGATCTGGCCGCTGAATGAGGATTTTGAATTCAAGTTTGTCGGCTTGGACGCAAAAACGCGTTCCGACGTGGCCGACCTCAACCAAAAGCTGGTGAAAACCACGCGCACGATAGACGAGCTCCGCGCGGAGGACGATTTGCCACCGCTGCCGGACGGCAAGGGTGAGCTCATACTTGACCCGACGTTCCTGCAGTACGTGCAGGGCAAAGAGGCCGCGGAGGCAGGCCCCGAGGGGGCCCCAGGCGGCCCACCGGGCATGCCTGGTGGCGGCCCACCGGGGACGGAGGGGGACGAGGACGAGGACGATCTAGAGGCCCTGCTCGCCCAGCAAGAAAGCGAGGACGAGGAAGGGGACGAGGACGAGGACGAGGACACCGCCAAGAGCCTGGGGGGGCTTGGACCGCGGCCATACGTTGTGGATCTCCGCCTGTAGCAGGCGGACCACGCACACAGGGGGGGATCAATGCGTATCAAGCACACGGTGCTATTGCGCCTGGCGCGTGACAATGACATGCGCCGGCTGCTTTTCTCGGATGACAGCCAGCTAGCCGAAGTCGTGATCGATGCCTACCAGCGACACGCCCAGGGCCATATTGCGATTGCCGCGGCGGCCACCGAGAGTCTGAGCTTTGGCGACGTGGATGAGATCAAGGGGCTCTATCTAGAGCTCAACCAGGATGCCAAGGTGCGGCTGAATGGCAGTCTAGACTCTATCGTGGTGGCGAAGCCCCCGGGGGGCTCAGTGGCCAAGCTCTTTGTTGAGGCCACAATCACGGCCGTTGAAATCGAGAATGACACCGGCTCGGACTTGACCGGGCTTTACGTCGTTTGGGGCGACGAAACGCCATAGGGGGGAGCCGTGCGGCTGAGACTCGAAACTACCCCGGCTGAGCTCTCAGCCAAGGGGGATGCCCTAGTCAAAGCTCTGTCCGACGCACTGCGGCCGGCGGATCCTGAGCTCGCTGAGCGGCTTGCGAAAGCGCTCCCCCCGCGGGAGCACGATCTCAAGTATCCCGCGCTGCAGGAGATCCACGGCCGTATGGCCCGTGAGTATGGGGCGATGCAGAGCCGCATGCTGCGGGATATCGGCCGGGTGCTCGAGCGGCCCCGCAAGCGCCAGGAGCCGGTGCGGGGCTCTCAGTTGCAAAAGGCGGAGCCGCCCCAGACGCAGGAGCTCGAAAAGGCCGGTGGGCCCTACGTCGGGCCCAAGGGCGGGAAGTGGGCAGACCCGCAGCACACAATCCCGTGGAAGGAAGCGGCTCCAAAGAAGGCGCGCAAGCACCTATTCCACACGACGGGCTACCATCGGATGGAGGACATTGCAGAGCATGGCCTGCAGCCGCGGGCCGGCTCGGGGACGTTCCAGGGCGGAGGCTACGCGGAGCACAGCCAGGGCAAGGTGTTCCTGGCGGACAACTATTCTGCGGCGACGGAATGGGCCCACAAGGTGCAGCAGCAATTGCAGGATCAGAGTGACAAGACGCATGAGCAGATCCCTGTGATGCTCCGCGCCAAGCACCGGCGCACGTCGCTGGATGAGGTGGGCGAGCAAGATGTGTCGGGGAGTCGCTTCACGCGACGTGCGATCCCACCCGAGGATCTGGAATTCTACCATCCGGGGAAGGGCTGGCTGCCGGTGTCCGACTGGGGGAAGGACACGGGCACGGAGCACGCTGTCAAAGAGCGCGACGAGCACGGGGCCTACCTGCATGAGCCCGGGGAGGGGGGCTACACGCCCACCAGCCGAGAGCATGCCCACGCGCGGAGCGAGGCTACCGAGACAGCCGCGGCGAAGCGCGGGCAGGCCCAGAAGCGGGCGGAGGAAGTGGCGGCGGCGGAGCAGGCCCAGAAGCGGGAAGCCGCGGCGGAGCAGGAAGCCGGGAAGTCGAAGGCCCTGGCGGCTGCTCGGGCAGACTACCCTGGTGAGAAGCGGCGCGAGAAGGTGGCGGAGCTCCTAGCCCAGAAGCGCAAGGGGCCTATCCCGGGTGTCGACGTGACGGGCCTGGACGGTGGGACAGAAGTACAGGGCCACCGGCTGTCCTGGCGGGAAATTTTGCAGGTGGACCGGGAGGGGAACGACCTACGCAAGGCGGAGCTCGCCCAGCTGCTCGAGAAGGCGGGGCCCTACATCGGGCCGCGCGGCGGGAAGTGGGCGGACCCCCAGCACAAGGTGCCTTGGGTGGAACCGGGGGAGGAAAAGAAGCACGTGCAGATCCCCCTGAAAGTCCACGCCAAGATCGGCGGCGGCGGGGAGCATACGCTGCACGTCGCGCACGCGGGCGGGGGCAAGGTGCACGTGAGCCCGCACGGGCCTGGCAAGCACGGGCCCACCATGCCGGCGGAGTCGCTGCGCCATTTCATCAATGACCTGGCGGGCCGCGTCGAGGGGCCTGAGACGGATCACAAGCACATTGGGCCGGTGCTCGCTGGCAAGGCGGAGTTTCTGGGCAAGGGCGACGATGGGCTGGCGTTTCGGGTCGGGGACAAGGTGGTCAAGGTGTCGACCACGGTTCCCTACGTGCCGGAAAACCCGGGCCACCGGACGCCAAAGCAGGCCGTGGAAATGCTGCGCGAGCAGTCTCGGATCGGCAATATGCTCGCCGACAAGGGGATTGAAGGCGTGCAGCGGAGCACGTTTGTTGAGCACGGCGACAAGGGTTTTCAGATCAAGCCCTATGTCGAGATCCCTGAGAAATTCACGCGAGAGCAGCTGGACGCAATCCAGGACACGCTGATCGAGATCCACAAAGCGGGCTACAGCGTGAACGATGCGATCCAGGCGGGGCTGCAGGACGGCAAGCCCGTGATGTTCGACGTGGGCAAGGCCAGCGAGATCCCCGAAAGCGACGACCGCAAGGGGATCTATTCACCGGTGACCGCTGACATGGAGGCGATGCAGCGGCTCTACCAGGACCACGGCCAGGTTTTCGTGCGGCGGGACTTCAGTGTGGGCCAGCAACGGCTGCAGGACTTGCTGGGGCGCTGGGACAAGACGCTGCAGATCGGGGATGGGAAATTCGCGCAGCGGCAATTGCTGCTGGCGATGGAAAAGCGCGCGGCGGAGCTCCATGCGACCCTGAAAGGAAAGGAGCTCGACGACGCGCTAGACGATCTGGATTCGAGCACCTGGGCGGAGCGGATGGAGCTCGAGGACAAGGGGCTTGCCGTGCCCACGGTGGGCCCATCGGAGGCCGGGGAGGCCGGGGAGGAAGCCAAGAAATCGCTCCGCAAGGCACGCGCGCCCCAGGCGGAGGACTTCGAGGATCACAGCCAGCCTATCGCGGACCGCGACGAACGGGCCTACAAGCGGATCCAAGTCTACCTACAGCGCAAAGGATACCGCGCCAGCGACTTCGAGCCGGGCGGCCCTCTGCATGGTTGGAGTGTCAATCAGCTGCTCGAGCTCGCACACGGCAAGCGCGACTAGGGGGGACGCATGCTGCTCACGGATGCCCAGATCCGGGAAATTTCCCAGATCATCAATGACCATCACAGCGCGTTTGTCGCGTCGGTTGTGAGCCCCCAGGCCATCGATCCGGAAACGCTCGAGCGTCTGAAGGCGAAAGGCCTGGTGGACGTGAAGGCGAGCTCGATCGAGGACGCTTACCTATTCGGTCAGGTGGCCGCGGCGCTCGAGTCTGCCGACGTGGCAAAAATGGGGTATGACGAATTCAAGGCATGGGTGAAAAAGAACCCCATCCCGCTGACCGAAGTAGAGCGGCGCGCAATCGAGGTGGCCGCGCAATCCGCCGGCCAATACTGCAAGGGGCTGGGCAACCGGATCGATCAGCAGACCGGCCAGCTGATGATTGACGCCGATCAGGCGCTCGCCCGACAGATGCGCGCGCAGATCCAGGACGCAACGGCACTGACAATCGCTCGGCGCGAGACAGCGCGCCAGCTGCGCAGCGACCTCGGGCACCGCACGGGCGACTGGGCGCGGGACCTAGACCGGATCGCCATAACGGAGCTCAACAACGCTCACCAGGACGGCGTGGGCGATGGGATTGCGAAGGAGTACGGGGACGACGCGTGGGTTTTCAAGCGTCCCATGCCGGACGCTTGCGAGGCCTGCCAGCGGCTGCACCTGGGCCCAGACGGCCAGCCTATGATCTGGCGGCTCAGCGCATTGGAGGCCAACGGTAGCAACGTCGGAAAGAAGCGGAAGGACTGGCTGCCGGTGGTCGGCAGCGTGCACCCGCATTGCCAGTGTCAGCTGGTGCGTTGCCCGGACGGTTGGGGCTTCAATGACGAGGGGCAGCTAGTGCCCGGTGGCAAGCTGGGGCAGCGCTTCGAGACCACGGAGTCATATGCGGAGCGGCGGGCTGGTGAGGAAAAGCTCCGCAAGTCGGCGCTGCAGGGCCGGCTCGTCTACCAGGGGATCCCGGTGGCCGTGGAAAACCGGCCGGGCTCTGTGCGCAGCTGGACAGACGCAGACGGGGCCACCGGTAGCACCCGCATGTGGTTTGCCTATGGTTTCGTTGAGGGGACGGACGGGACGGACGGCGATGAAATCGACGTTTTCGTGGGGCCCGACCCGCACGCGGAAACCGCCTACGTGGTGCACCAGCAGAATCCACGCACGGGCCTGTATGACGAGGACAAAGTGATGTTGGGGTTTCCGAGCGAAGCCCTGGCGCTGCAGGCCTACCGGATCCACTATGACCGGCCGGACTTCGAGGCGGCCTGCTCGCCGATCACGGTGGATCACTTCAAACGCTGGTACTCACAGACGGCGCCCGAGAAGGCCCAGGAGTCGCTGTCAGAGCCGTTGGCGAAGCGGGGAGGGGTACGGTTTGTGTTGCCCCTGGAAAAGGCTGTGAGGACCGTTTCCGGCGGCTTGGAGGCAGCCTACGCGGCGGCCCACAGCCGGGCGGGCGGCCGAGCTCCGGGCCCAGGCGTGGGTGCAAATTACCTATTTAACACGCCCCCCCGGGAGCCCCCGCCGACGCTTGAGGACGCGGGACATAATCCCTTCCCGCGCGAGCTCTATGAGGAAGCCCAGAAGCGGGGGGAGGCGCGCAAGCGTGACCGCTCCGTTTACGACTTCGATCAGCCGCTGGACTCTGTGGCAAAGCCCTTCGAGCTCCCGGACTGGTGGGGGGACCGGCGGCCGGATCCGGCAGACGTTGAATACAACAAGCAAATGGCAATCGACTTTGGAACGCGCAATCTGCAGCGGCCGAAAAACACCGCGGAGGTAGAAGACGATGCAGGCGACGAATGAGCACGCGCGCTTTGT
>CP070713.1:559324-561848 GCA_020351445.1 Myxococcales bacterium | reverse complement strand
TCGCCCCATGTCTCGTCATCATCATTTCACCTGTCTTCGATCTCCATGATGAGCTCGGGTGCGCCGGGTGGTCCGTACGGACCCTCGAACCGCACCAAGCGGTATGGCGCCTCACCCTCGCACCACAGGTGGTACTTTGGCATGATCGGTTTGGCGAGTCGCGCCATGGTGGAGCCGACGCGAACGAAGTCATTGAGGTCGGGGTAGATCACCATTTCGATCGCTTTCCTCGGGCCGCCGGGGAGTTGCACTGTCTTCTCTCCCTGGGTCTCCACGTACACCCGCGACACAAAACGATCATTGATCCAAGAATAGAACGCGCGCGTCCGTTGTATGGTCGGCCAACCAAGCATTAGCGGCAATAGGACCTCGGGGTACGTGTTGGGTGCGACGCCCAGATTCGCATTGAAGTCGACCTCCTCCTTGCGAACCTGTCTCCGCTCCGTGTCGTACATGTGCCGCTCGAGCCGCTCGCTCTCCAATCCGTGAGGCGTCTTGCGCAGGATGAAGCTCTCTTCGATGCTGCCGTCGGCGATGTCGTACTTCGTGGCGAGCTCGATTCGGTCGTCGTCGACATTCCGAAACGACAGTCGCCCCTTCGAACCTGCGACGAGCAGTCGATTCGCATCGAGAATCGTATGGAAGGCACGTTTCGGCCTTGGCACCAGCCGGTACTCGGTGGCCACGTCAAATCCCGAGGGGGGCAGCGGAATGAATGCATCCAGCGTCATTTGCCTGGTACCCTCCGGTGAACGCAATCAAAAGGCAAGCACTCGATCCATGAAGACTCAAGAGCTGAGCAACGGAACGGAGATGCCCATGTTGGGCCTCGGCACTTGGAAATCCGAGCCCGAGGAGGTCTACCGAGCGGTGCGGTCGGCCATCGAGGTCGGCTATCGGCACATCGACTGCGCGGCGATCTATCAAAACGAAGAAGAGATTGGCCGTGCCCTCGCCGATGCGTTCCATGCAGGCGACACCAACAGGCAGGACATGTGGATCACCAGCAAGCTATGGAACGATTCCCACGCTCCCGAGCACGTGCGCCCCGCGTTGGAGACGAGCCTGCAAAAGCTCCAACTCGACTATCTCGATCTTTATCTCGTCCACTGGCCGGTGGCCCTGCGGCACGGAACGGTCTTACCGCGCGGTCCCGAAGACTTCCTTTCGTTGTCCGAGGTTCCACTGGAATCGACTTGGGAGGCCATGTTGAAGGTCTCCGAGCAAGGTCTTGCGCGGGAGGTCGGCGTGTCGAACTTCAGTCAACGCAAGATCGAGCAGGTTCGCGACGCAACGGGACAAACGCCCGCGGTCAATCAGATCGAGCTTCATCCCTATCTACAGCAGAACCGGCTCGTCGAAGCGTGCGAGGAGCTAGAAATCGCCGTCACCGCCTATTCACCCCTGGGCTCCCCCGACTCGGCCGCCATGATGGGCCGCGAAGACGACATCTTGCTCACGCAACACCCCACCATCGCGCAGGTCGCCGAGTCCCACGGCGCAACCCCAGGCCAGGTCTTAATCGCCTGGGCGCTCGCTCGCGGAACGAGCGTGATCCCCAAATCGGTCAATCCGGGACGCATCGCGGAAAACTGGGGCGCACGCGACCTCACGCTGACCCTCGCAGACATGACCGCGATCGCGTCACTCGACAGACACCAACGCATGGTCGACGGCAGATTCTGGTTCGTCGGCGAAACCTACTCGCCGCAAACCCTCTGGGACGAGTGAACGACGCCCCTAGTACAGCACCTCGACCCAGCGGCCACCTGCGGTGAGCTCGGCCTTGCGGCGGGCCCACTTTTCCTCGGAGCCGGCAATCTCGGTGAACGCGTCATCGAGCTCGCCCCGCATCTTCTCGAGGCCGGCCACATAGACGTAAGTATTCGGCTGCATCAGAAGGCCCCATAGCTCCTCGCCCCGCTCGGCCAGCGCGCCGTCCCAGTCGATGGGAGCGGCCCACGACGGTCGGGGGCTGAGCGCCTTGAACGCCTGGAACGTGTCTCGGTCGTAGTATTGGGCGAAATCGTCCCTCTTGTCGTTCATGTAGAGAAGCTCGAGCCCGCTTCGGGCACCGTAGAAGAGAGTGATCGTGCCGTTCCACTCCGGAACGTTCTTGTAGAGGTGCTTCACGAACGCCCGGAACGGTGCGATGCCGGTGCCTGTGCCGATGAGGATGAGGTTGGCGTCCATCTCTTCGGGCACCTCGAACGCCAAGCCGTACGGACCTGCCATGGTGATGCTGTCGCCGGCAACGAGATCGCATAAATAGTTGCTTGCGACGCCCGGGTACTCCTCACCGCTGTACTTGTCCACGTAGCTGCAGCGGCGCACCGCGATCTTGATCCGAGGAAGCCCGCTGCCTCCGCGCTCCGGAAGATCGGCCACACTGTAAAGACGGAAGTGGTACTCCTGCCCAAACTCCTTGGTCCCTGTGGCCAGCACGCCGACGTTTTGTCCCAGCTGGAGCTCGAAGTCGGGCTTCTGAATATCCAGGGTGAGCTCCCGGACCTCGATGCCGGAC
>CP070713.1:554430-559224 GCA_020351445.1 Myxococcales bacterium | reverse complement strand
TTCCGAACCCCACGAACAAGGTATGCGTCTTTGTACACAGCCTGGCCGCGACCGAGTGGTTGTGGAGCCTATCCTCGGAGGCGCACTATGGCGATCCCGACGTGACCTTTGGAACGCGTCTTTCGGACGACCTCGGCTACACGCCGATTTATCTCCGATACAACACCGGCCGGCACGTCTCCGAAAACGGGCGCACGCTGTCGACCCTGCTCACGGAGGTACTCGACGCCTATCCCGTGCCGGTCGAAGAGATCGCGCTGGTCGGGCACAGCATGGGTGGCTTGGTCGCGCGAAGCGCGGCGCACTACGCGCGCGAGCATCGAGAGCCATGGATCGAGCACCTCCGCCATGTCGCGTGTATCGGATCGCCGCATCTCGGCGCGCCGCTCGAAAGAGCCGTCAACGTGCTCACCAATGTGTTGCACAAAGTCGACGCTGCAGGCGCCCATGTCCCAGCCCAGCTACTCGACGCGCGCAGCGCAGGCATCAAAGACCTTCGGTATGGCTACACGATCGACGAAGAATGGGCCGGAAGGGATCCGGACGAGGTCTTCGCCGATGCGCGGCGCAATGTTCCACTCGTCGACGGGGTCGGATACTACTTTCTGGCGGCGACGATCTCGCGCGATCCCGAGCATCCGCTTGGGCAGTTGCTGGGGGACCTGATGGTCCAACTGCCGAGCGCTTCGGGCGAGGCGCCCGAACACGCCCGGAGTATCCATTTCTCTGGCGGGGCGGTGTTCCCCGGGATGAATCACATCCACATCGCCAACCATCCCGATGTCTACGAGGCGTTGCGCGACTTGTTGGCGGCATAGGCGGGTCGATGTAAAGCTGGAGCCCAATGGCGCCCAAACGACCTTTGGATTCATCGGCGGACGAAGTCCGCGCCGCGCTTCGCCCCGCGCTGCAGCGGTTCGGACCCGACTACTGGCGCGAGCAGGACGCCGCCAAGACGTTTCCGACTGAGTTCTTCGATACGATGGGCAAGGCCGGTTACTTCGGGACGTTCATTCCGGAGACGCATGGCGGCGCAGATGCCGGGCCCCGGGTCGCCTCGGTGTTGGTCGAGGAGATCAATCGGGCGGGCGGCGATGCTGCCTCGGTCAATGCGCAGATGGCGATCTGCCGAACCGTCGTCCTTCACGGCACCGAAGAGCAAAAGCAGCGATACCTTCCGGGGGTTGCATCCGGGGACATTCGCTTCCTCACCGTGGCGGCGACCGAGCCCGATAGCGGCGCAAACATGGTAGACTTGGCGAGCACCGCCCGCCGTGATGGCGACGACTGGGTGATCAACGCCAGCAAGGTGTTGATCTCGTTCGCCGAGCACACGCGTTTGATCATCCTTTTGGCGCGAGCGGACGAAGGAACGACGCTCTTTCTTCTCGATCTCGACGAGCTCGGGGATCGGGTCGAGATGCACCCGATCGACCTCGTCGCGCACCGCATGACCTCGAGCTTGTTCATCGATGATCTGCGGTTGCCAGACAGCGCGCGCATCGGCCCGGCCGGGGAAGGGCTCGCCTGCTTGATGAGGGGTTTTGTGATTCGTCGCGTACTCGCGGCATCAGAAGCGATCGGAAACGCCCGCTTTCTGCTCGACCGAAGCATCGAGTACGCCAAGACCCGCAAGACGTTCAACCAGCTGATCGGCGTGAACCAAGGCATTCAATATCCGCTGGTTCAGGCTTACGCCAAGGTCGAGGCGGCGGATTTGATGCGCTGGGACGTCCTGGATCTCGTCGACCGTGGCGAAGACGCGGTGCCGCGCTCTGCAATGGCAAAAGTGTTGGCGTCCGAGGCGGCGTGGGAAACGACGCGCGCAGCGCTCACTACGTTTGGCGGCTGGGGCCTCGCTTCGGAGTATCACGTCGAGCGCAAGCTCCGCGAGGGCACTGTTTACGTGTTTAACAACCTGTTGATGAACCTAATCGCCGACCGCGCGCTTGGGCTCCCCAAGAAGTAACAAGAAGTAACAAGAAGTAGCTGCGGCTCAAGCCGGTTGAGGGCCCGGCTGATACGCGCATAGCGGATCCTCGCCGAGCGGATCGCCCGTCATCGAGTACGCGCGCGCTCGCGAACCGCCGCACGCGTATTTGAACTCGCACCGGCCGCAGCGACCCTTGTAATTGGCGGGGTCCTGGATTTCGTGAAGTGCCTCGGACTCACGGTAGATCTCGTGCAGCGCGCGGTCTTTGACGTTGCCGAGCAGTGGGTACGGCAAGAAGCCGGCCGGGTACACCTCGCCAAGATGCGAGATGAAGATCACGCCGTTTCCGTCACGGATGCCAAACGACATCTGCCTCGCGCGTGCTTGAATGTCCTCGAGCGACATGCCCTCGGCGAGCTTCTGCTGAATCCAATAGCGACGGTAGTGAGGGGCCTCGGTCGTGCCGACGCGGAACGGGGCTTCGCTGGAGATCGAGTAGACCCACTCGAACAGCTTTTCTACATCCTCGGCGCTTGGCGTGTCGAGCTCCGCCCCGCGGCCGACCGGGACCAGCAAGAAAAGGCTCCAACGTCGTACCGGTGGCGCAGCCTTGTCGCGCAGGAGCTCATACATCGCCTGCACGTGCGGAAGGGTTTGCGCGGTGATCGTCGTGTTGACCTGCACCGGGATGTCGAACTCACGTGCCCACTGCAGTGCCCGCATCGAGTAGTCGAACGTGCCCGCCACGTTGCGAAACGCGTCGTGGATCTCGGCGGTCGGTCCATCGAGGCTAACGCCCATCGCACTGATCCCGAGCTCGTGGAACCGATCGACGGTTTCACGCTGCAGCAGCGGCGTCGTGCTCGGCGTGATCGAGACGTGGATCGGGAGCGAACGCCCGTATTCGATCAGCTCCGTGATGTCCGGGCGCTTGAGCGGATCGCCGCCCGTCAGCACGAGCATGCTGCCGAGCTCTTGGACGCTGCGCATCAACGCTTTGCCCTCTTCGGTCGTCAGCTCGCCCGGGTCGCGGTGCGGGATCGCGCTTGCCCTGCAGTGTTGACAGGCGAGGTCACAGGAGATCGTCGTCTCCCAGTACACGTTGCGCGGTTGGCGGCGGTACAGAAACCCTGGGTACTTGGTTCCGACGATTTGAAGCTCCATCAACTGTGTTCTTTCTCCCGGATGACGCCGCCGAGGCGGTCCGCCCAGTTTTCCGGATAGCCTTGGTAGTACCGGGTCCACTGCCGACCGGTTACCTCGCGATAAGCGAGAGCGTAGGCTGCGCGCGAGATAGATGGCAACCCGACGACCGGCAGGTAGAGCCATCCGAGCCATCGCGACTGCTTGGTGTGCCCGAGCTCGTGGGCACGGTTCCGGACGTCCAAGTCGTGCCAGCGGCTGTTTTCACGACTCCAAAACACGATGTGTCCGAGTGAAATGCCCGTCCCTTTGGACTCGACCACCAGCCGGCCGTCCTCGACCTCGATCTTGACGATGCGTTTGCGTGCCGCTTCCACTCCGAGCATCGCGGTCCCGAGCGCGGTCTGTGGCGCTTCCCATGCGAGCGACAAGCCTCGGCGGAGCAACGACATCCCAACAAGACTAGCACCGCTCCGACAAAAGGGGACCGCGCGGACTAAGTACGCTGTGCGACGCCGCGGTACAGATGCGAAATCAAACGCGGCCCCTTGCCCTTGAACTCGTCCAGCGCCGTGAGCTCGAAGCCCGATTGCTCGACGAGCTGATCGACCGGGCGGTTGATGTTGCAGCCGTCGGTAAACCGTCGCCACACTGGGTTCAAGCGATCTTGCCAACGGATCGTGCGTTCGGCGCGCCCGCGCCCATGCTCGATGAAGAGGTAGAGCCCACCTGGCTTCAGCACGCGATGCATTTCGTCGAGCGCCGCTCGCGCGTCGGGAATCGAGCACAGGGTCCAGGTGGTGACCACACAATCAAAACGGCCGGCGTCGAACGGAAGTTGGTTGTCAGCTCGGAGGGCGGCGCGCTCGACGGGAAAGGGCGCGCTTTCGATCCGTCGCTCCACGGGGCCCACGCCCTCGGTCGTCATCGGATCGACGCCCCAAACCGACCGGACCTCGCTCGGATAGTGGCGCAGGTTGAGCCCGGTTCCGAATCCGATTTCGAGTACGTCGCCTCGGGCTGCGACGACCGTGTCTGGCCTCAAATCGTCCATGAAGCGCATGGCCAGGTCCTGTGCCCACGGCTTGATTGTATTCCGCAGCTTCATCGCGCTACTCGAACAGAGCCAAGTACTCGCCGTAGCCTTCCTTGGCAAGGTCTTCCTTCGGGATGAATCGCAATGACGCGCTGTTGATGCAGTAGCGCATCCCAGTGGGCGCTGGCCCGTCTTCGAACACGTGGCCGAGGTGGCTGTCACCGTGCTTGCTTCGTACTTCGACGCGGGTCGCCATGAGCTTGCGGTCGACGTGTTCCGTGATGTTTTCTTCGTCGATTGGTTTGGTGAAGCTCGGCCATCCGGTTCCGCTCTTGTACTTGTCCGTCGAGCTGAAGAGGGGCTCGCCGCTGACGACGTCGACGTAGATGCCCTCCTTTTTGTTGTCCCAATACTCGTTGCGGAACGGTGGCTCAGTACCTTCTTCCTGTGTGACCGTGTACTGCAGAGGCGTCAGCTCTTTGCGGAGCTCGGTTTCAGAGGGTTTGGCGTATTCTTTGCTCTTGTCGGACATCGGGTCGTTCTCTGTGGCTGGGGGTTTGCTGGGGGGTGCGAGCGGCCTGTTGCCCCACACGGCTTTGAGGAAGCCCTCGCGGCCGGACCCGACGCGGTAACGCTTGTAGCTCGTCGGGTTCTTTTTGTAGTAGTCCTGATGGTAGGCCTC
>CP070713.1:550873-554330 GCA_020351445.1 Myxococcales bacterium | reverse complement strand
CTTCGTCACCAAGGTCGAGCATATGTTCGAAGACGACTTCAAACGCTCGCGCCTGATGCACGAGGGTGAATACGACCGCAAACCCTGGTACTTCCGCCTAGGCGACCGCGTCGCCCGCCTAGCCTCCCCCATCCTCTGAAAAAGGGGACAGTCCCCTTTTTCCGGACGCCTTCGGCGGCAGTTGGTCCCGCCCCACCGCCCCCACGCTATCGCCTAGGGTTAACCCTTTCAAAAAGGGGACTGTCCCCTTTTTCGTCGTTAAGCCCCGGAGCCCCGCGGACGACGGGATGCGTCGACTTTGCGGGGCCCCAAAAGACAGTCCTGACCGTCGTTGCCGTGGGATCTAATGTTGAGTCGAACCCCTACTTGTTACTAGTAGGTGGGCGCCGATGTCGTACGCTTCAGGCCCCCCGATGACGCTAGCCGGGTCCGCACACCACGCACGTTGAAGCACCCTATTCGACCTAGTCAGGGATTCTCTACTCCTTCCTCACCTGCAACGACAGAGGGACCATTCATCAAGGTAGAGCCGGGGATCCCGGTGGTCAACTCACTGTTTGACTGGGCTGGCTTTGAGCGCCGCGCGACCCTCTTTGACGTACACCGTGAAGCGTACGGAGGCCGCATCGTGGCGTTTCATGACCTGGTCGCGAGCGGCATGGAGTTTGCGTACGAACTTGTCGAAAGTCAGCCCGCTTACCGGCGCCCCGCATTCCTTCTGCGTCGCGACGAACTGATCGAATACCTCGCGGAAATGGGTCTCTTCGCCCTGCACCCCCGGCGCGGAGGCTTCGAGGAGCGACTGTGGGACGTGCTTGATCTGCGTATTCTCCTCGGGATCGTCGTATCCGGCGTAGTCGTCGAGCATCGCGTTCGGCCGAGTTGGCGGATCGTCCGGCGGAGGCGTCAAATGCTCCTCGCTGTGTCGAACGGTTGCAGTCGCCGGGTGACGCGAAGAGGGTGCACGGGCCGGCCACGAGGAGGGTGCACGCTTGGGTCGCGACGAAGACGAGTGCTGCGGGCGGGCAGTGGGTACACCATTGGGTCGCGCTGTCGGTGTCTCCTGCGGCGGCGCGGATGGCAGGCCGTTCGTTGCGTTTGCGGCTGCGTTGTTGGTGGCCGGCGCGGCCTTGAACGACGCCACGTGCGGCGAAGTCCCGGCGGGTCTCTTCGGGGGTTCCGAATCGAGCGCGACCTGTTTTGCAGTTGGCGCTTCCTCCGGGAAACCAAAGTAACCCGCGTCCGCGCCATCGCGCGTCGAGCTGAGAATGTGATCGAGGTCTTGGGACGACCGCTCCTCAGCGTCTTCCTTGAAGCCCACACCCGCGCGAAGGGCCGCATTGAGGTTCTCACCAATCTTGCGGTAGTGCCGTCGAAGCTCGCCTTCCGGCAGGCTGTTGAGTTGGCTCTTTGCGAGGCTTTCACTGGCCTTCCGAAGAATCCCAACCGCCTTGTCATGCTCCATGTAGAGCAGAAATAAGCCGAGTAGCAGGAGCACGAGCGGTATTCCAATGACCACCAACCATGGCAGCGAGGCGACGTCCTCTTTGAAGGTGTTCGCGAATACCCCGCCGAGGCCGACCGTGCTTCCCTTGCGGCCAATGATGTACCCGACCTGCGCGTGCGCCGCTCCGCCGCGAATGGGCGATGCGATGGCGCGAGTACGCTCGCCGATCTCGACCGAGCCTCCCTCGTTCGCCATTTCGGCCAGCGCAGACGAAAGCCCGTTCTTGAGCTCGGCGCTGCTCGGCGCCTTGGCTCCGCCCACATGGGCTGCGATCAGTCGATCGCGGAAGAAGAACACCACCGACGCGTTCGGTAGCTTGCTCGCGAGGCGCCTCGCGAGCTCGTCTTTGATCGCCATTCCGTGAACGACGGCCCCGACATAGCGACCACCGTCAAAGACGGGGCGCGCAGCCATTCTGTAGACCTCACCGTTATAGACCCACACGTCGTCGCGCATGAAGCCTCGAAGCGCGTCCCGAACGAGCGGCATCTTGTCGAGCCGGTCGGACCCCGTCGCGTTCTTGTCGAGTGTCGCCACGACCTCGCCCTCTGTGTCCACCGCGAAGATCAGGTCTCCCTTGCCCTCTTCGAGCTTTGCGTTGAGCGCGTTGAGTTTCTGGCTCAGCCGCCTCCGTGTGGCGGAGGCCGGCATCCCAAATCGGCCGCTCGAGCTTCGGAGCGTCTGCCGAACCTCGGGCTCGACCGCGATCGAGGCCAGCGCATCCAAGCGAAGTCGGGCGTCCAGACGCATCCACAGCTCCGCTTCGATTCGATCGCGGCGTAGCTGTTCTTCGAGCTGGAATTCCGCCTCCCGGCTGGCCGCCGACTTGTTCAGGAACGCGCCCGCAAGCGCGGCTCCGATCGCCAAAGCTAAAACCAAGTACCAAAGGCGCGACAACATCGGTTACTTCCTCCGACTCTTGCTCATGCTGAGCGGATCGACCTTCAATGTTCTGCCCGCGGGCACCGTGACCCGACGCATGGCGACTTGCTCGGAGCCGCGAAGAATCCTCAGCGAGTAGGGACCTGGCGGAACGTTATCGAACCGGAACCTGCCGCTCGACGTGACGCTGGCGCATGCCACGAGCTCGCGCATCGAGTGCAGATGACCGTCGACGTGCCCGTAGATTAGGTCACCGACCTGCCACGGCCCACCCGCCGGGACGGGAATCGCGCGCGCCTTGCCCGGACCGGACTCGAGCGGCGTGAAGCCTGGTAGGCCTTTGACCGAAAGCTCGTGTGTGAACGCGTCACGGTTGTCGATCCGGATGGTTGTTCCCGACCGCGCGGCGATCGTCGAAGGATCGAGCCCGCCGCCGCGGAAGCTGAACCTGCAGCCGATCGGTGGTCCGGTGAACTTGCCTGTCAGGACCGCAAGTACGTCGTTGTGATCGTTCTTGTCGCGCTGCTCGGGAAGTGCGCCGTTCCAGACCTTCCAGTAGTAGTCCTTGCTCTTGGATTCCGAGCTCGCCTCTGTGCCCTTGTAACCCTGGACGGATCCTTCGACCGTCTCGGCCGACACCCCCCCGAAGGCGACGAGCACAGCGGCGGCGCATCCGGCCCCCAGCATGATCCAATTCCTCAGCTCCCACATTGGTATTTCTGTATTATTACAGCTCTACTGAGAGGGAGGTAACAAAATTCCCGTTTCCGGCCTCGATTTGAGCTGGCCGGGCCATGAAGCCGCTTTGGGAGGACGGCGGCTACGGCGCCCCGTAGTCGATCAACTTCACCGGGTCGGGGTGCAACCGGGCATGTAGGGAATCGGTCATCCCCGCGGGATCACCACCGATTTCGATTGCGGTTGGCTTGTCGAACTCGAGCTCGACGTCTTCGGCGTAGACATCGATGAGATTCTCGTGTCGGTAGGTGCCCTTCCAAGCGCTGCGCATGTGTGCAGCAATGTGGAGGGGGTTCGTCGCGACGACGCGAAGGCAGAAGCGATCCGCCG
>CP070713.1:548105-550773 GCA_020351445.1 Myxococcales bacterium | reverse complement strand
CGGATATGCTTCACCGGAGCTCGAGATCACCGATCGCACCCTGCGGGTGAAGGACCAGGGTCCTCCGATCTCAGCGACAGTGGCAGTGCCAGAGCCAGTGTCAGTGCCACCCCGTAGAGATGATGCTTCGCATCCTCCACGGGGTGCGCTAGCCCCGTCGCCGGCGCAGAGCGGCGGCTTTACGGGGGCAGCGCCGGCGCCAGTGGCAGCGCCGGCGAGTGATCCGATCGCGGACAAGGTGCTGGCGATCGTGTCCGAGCAGACCGGGTATCCCTCCGACATGCTCGATCTCGAGCTCGACCTCGAAGCCGACCTCGGCATCGACACCGTCAAGCAGGCCGAAACCTTTGCCGCCGTGCGTGAAGCCTATGACATCCCACGCGACGACAACCTCGAGCTCCGAGAGTTCCCGACCCTCGAGCACGTGATCCAGTTCGTGCGCGACCGGCGCCCGGATCTGGTGTCACCCCGTAAAGATGATGCTTCGCATCCTCCACGGGGTGCGCTAGCCCCGTCGCCGGCGCAGAGCGACGGCTCTACGGGGTCGGTGCCAGCGCCAGTGCCAGCATCGGCGAGCGATTCGATCGCCGAAAAGGTGCTCGAGGTCGTTTCAGGGGTCACCGGCTACCCACCCGAGATGTTGGAGCTCGACCTGGATCTGGAGGCCGATCTCGGGATCGATACGGTCAAGCAAGCAGAGACCTTTGCTGCAGTACGCGAGGCGTACGGGATCCCTCGAGACGACAACCTCGAGCTTCGCGACTTCCCGACCCTCAATCACGTGATCGCCTGGGTGAAGGACCGCATGCAAGAGGCCGCACCGTCTTCACCCGCCGAAGCCGAAGAGCAACCGGCATCGGCTCCCACCGTAGCGGCGGAGGCGACCGAGGGGCTTCGCCGCGTTCCGCTGGCGGTGCTCCGACCCCCGCTTTCGCTGTGCAAGCCAACTGGCGTTGACCTCGACGAGGGAGCCCGGGTCGTTGTCATGGTCGATCGGGGCGGCGTCGCGAAGGCACTGATCCAACAGCTGAAAAAGCGCGGTGTCGATGTCCTCTCGATCGACGACGCCCCTTCCGCCGATGAGCTCGTGGCGCGGCTCGAAGGCTGGATGGGCGAAGGCCCTATCCGCGGCGTGTATTGGCTCGCAGCCCTCGACCGCGAGGACGCGATCGCCGACCTTTCGCCAGATGCATGGGCCGGCGCCATCCACGTGCGCGCCAAGTTGCTGTATGCGGCCATGCGTACGCTATACGACCAGATCTCGGGGCCTGACACGTTCCTGGTGTCGGCGACTCGGCTTGGGGGTAGACATGGGTTCGACGACAGCGGAGCCATCGCACCGCTGGGCGGCGCGGTTACCGGGTTCACCAAGACGTACAAACGCGAGAAGGCCGAAGCGACCGTCAAGGTCGTGGACTTCGAGGCCGACTGCAAGGCGGCAACCGTGGCCGAACGGCTCATCGACGAGACCGTCACGGATCCTGGAGCGTGCGAGATTGGGTATGTGGGCGACGATCGCTGGGCGATCACTGCATCCTTCGAACCGTTGGCGACAGAGCGCCCCCTTCAGCTTGGGAAGGACAGCGTGTCTGCCATCACCGGCGCGGCCGGATCGATCGTCTCGGCGATAGTCGACGACTTGGCCAAGGCATCCGGAGGCACATTCCACCTCCTCGACCTCACCCCGGAACCCGACGCCAACGACCCGGATCTCCAGCGGTTCGCTACCGATCGGGACGCCCTTCAACGAGACCTTTTCGAGCGCCTCAAGCAAAGCGGACACAAAGCGACGCCCGTCGCGGTGCAGAGGTTGCTCGGCGATCTCGAGCGGAAGCACGCGGCGCTACGGGCCATCGAATCGGTTCGCGCGGCAGGAGGCGAGGTCTACTATCATTCGGTCAACCTGCTCGATAAGGACGCAGTCGCTACCGCAATCGGCGCAATTCGAGAGACGAGCGGCCGAATCGATGCGCTGGTTCATGCCGCCGGGCTCGAGATCAGTCATTTCTTGCCCGACAAGAAGCCATCGGAGTTCGACCTCGTCTTCGACGTGAAAGCGAACGGCTGGTACCACCTGTTGTCGTCGATCGGAGATATGCCGCTCGGTGCAGCGGTGGTGTTCAGCTCGATCGCCGGGCGATTCGGCAACGGAGGCCAGACCGACTACAGCGCCGCCAACGAACTGTTGGCCAAATCGGTATCGAGCTTCCGCAACGGACGGCCCGACACGCGTGGTCTCGTCGTGGACTGGACTGCATGGGCGGATATCGGCATGGCCTCGCGCGGGTCGATTCCCAAGATGATGGAGCTTGCGGGCATCGACATGCTGAAGCCGGCGGACGGCATCCCGGTGGTCCGCAACGAGCTCGAGAGCGGGACGCGCGGGGAAGTCGTGATCGGCGGCGCGCTGGGCATCCTGATGCAGGAGTGGGACGAAACCGGCGGGCTCGACCCGAGAAAGTTGGAAAGCGTCCAAGAGGGCCCAATGAACAGGAACTTGGTGTCGATGGGTGTCCATAGCGGGCTTCGTGTCGAGACTACGCTTGATCCACGGGAGCAACCGTTCCTCTACGACCACAAGATCGGCGGAACTTCCGTGCTGCCGGGCGTCATGGGGATCGAAGGCTTTGGCGAGATTACGAAGGCGCTCTTTCCCGAGTGGCACATT
>CP070713.1:545000-548005 GCA_020351445.1 Myxococcales bacterium | reverse complement strand
GGACAACGGCTCGCGACGGGCGTGCTCGCGATCGGGGCCCGCTCGGCCGTCTCCCTAAGGCGCCGCACGTCTCGCCTCCCGCCCAATCGCTGTGCTGCCCGCGAGCCGTTCTCCGGTCGTGCAGTGACGGGCCTCGTGTTTTCCCGAGACCCGGTGAACCTTTGAGCACGGCCGTCGCGAGCCGTTCTCCGGTGACCAAGTTGTCTTTCATTCGCGCTTGGCGCTCGATCACGCTAGAAGTGTCCCCGCGGGCCCATAGCTCAATTGGTTAGAGCCCCCGGCTCATAACCGGGTTGTTCCTGGTTCGAGTCCAGGTGGGCCTACCACGCCCCGTGGACGCCGCGAAGCGGCGTCTTTGCGGGGCCCCTTCGCCGTGTTGCACCCCCTGTAAAGGCACGCTACAGCCCCGCCAGTTTTGGCTGACCACGGAGGCGATCGTTGCGCGAAGAGCTGGTAGCGCTGGCAAAACTTGCTGAAATGGATGACTCGGCACGTGACATCGACGCCGAGCTCAAGCAGATTCCTCAGCGCTTGGAAGAGCTACGCAATAACGTTCAGACGCTGGAGAACATGCTCGCTCAAGAGCGGCAGCAACTCGCCGAGGCCGAGCAACTAAAGATTCAACAGAGCGGCGAACTCAAGGAGCGGAACGAAGGTCTGCAGCGGGCTCGCAAGAAGGCTGCGCAAGCATCCAGCATTCGCGAAGCGGACGCCGCCGAGCGCGAAGTCGACGCGAATCGCCGCGCCATCAGAGAACGGGAAGAGGAGCTCGGCAGAATCGGTGACGCGATCGCGGCCAAGACCGCATCCCTTGCCGAGCGCGAAAAGGATTTCGAAGAGGCCAAGGGCGTCTTGCAATCGCGGGAAGAGTCCTTCAAGACGCGTGTCGCCGAGCTCGAAGAGCAGCGCGGCAAGCTGCTCGATGGTCGCGACGTCCTCGCGGCCAAGGTGTCGAGGCCCGTCATCAAGCGCTACGAACGCCTCAAGACCGGAATCGCCAACGCCGTCATCATCATCAGCGATGGCACCTGCACCGCGTGTCGCATGGCCTTGCCCCCCCAGCTCACCATCGAGCTACACCGGGCAAACGAGCTGCATCAGTGCCCGCATTGCCGTCGGATCATCATTCATAGGACGGTGGTTGAGGACTAGGGGCGTAGCCCCACCACCAAACCGCGAACCGCAAACCGCGATCCGCGGTCAGGGGTTGAGCGGTCAGCGGTTGAGCGGTTTGGCGGCGGGCAACGTCTAGACGATCGCCAACCAACTCTCGTCCGGGACCTTTACCCCGCGCACCGCGTCAAAATACCCATTCTGCACCTTCTCCGTGATCGGGCCGCGGGAGCCGGCGCCGATCGAGCGGTCGTCTAGCTCGCGGACCGGAGTGACCTCGGCGGCTGTGCCGACCATGAAGACTTCGTCGGCAATGTAGAGCTCGTCGCGGGAGATGAGGCGTTCGTGGATGGTGAGGCCGAGATCCTGCATGACGCGCATCACCGAGTTGCGGGTGATGCCGCCCAGGATCGAGACCCCCATCGGTGGGGTGGCGATTTGCCCGTCGCGGACGACGAAGATGTTTTCGCCCGACGCTTCGGAGACGTAGCCCTGCGTGTCGAGCATGATGGCCTCGTCATAGCCGATCGCCTGGACCTCTCGCTTGGCTAGGATCGAGTTCACGTAGTGGCCGTTGATCTTGCCCTTGGACATCAGAGTATTGACCCCAGCGCGCTGGAACGAGCTTACCTTGGCGCGGATGCCGCGCTTGAGGCCTTCCTCGCCGAGGTACGCGCCCCAGCGCCAGGCGATGACCGACACGTGGGTCGGGTTTGTTTTGGCCCCGAGGCCCATCTCGCCGTCGCCCATGAAGGCGATTGGGCGCAGGTAACACTCGTCGAGGCCGTTCGCTCGAACCGTCTCCAGGCAAGCCTCGACGATTTGCTCCTGGGTGTACGGCATCGGGAGCATGCAAATGTGGGCTGAATCGAACAGCCGTCGAATGTGCTCTTCCAAACGAAAGATCGCGCTTCGCCCGTCTTTCAGCTTGTAACAGCGAATGCCCTCGAAGACGCCCAGCCCGTAGTGAAGGGTGTGCGTCAGTACGTGGACGTTCGCCTGCTCCCACGGAATCAGCTTCCCGTCGAACCAGATCTTGTCCACTTTGGCCACCATTGCTGCTCCTCACGCCCCACCAACTTGGGGGTCGCGCGTATGTAGCATAGATCCGCAATTTCGCTGAGTTGACCTGGTTGGGGCCATGGAGTAGAACCGCCCGCGCTTCAGGGGCCCGGATCGCAGCGTGCATCCGGGCTCCAAGAGCATTGAGGGTGAGTGGTGCTGTATTCGTTATTTCACATTTTGTTGCAGCCGGACGTACCCGGCGGTCCGGTGGCTCCGCCTCCAGGCGGCGGCGGTCCGGGTCCGGGACCGATGGGCTGTGGCGGCGGAACCGAGCAAATCGGTTTTCTTCTATTGATGTTCGCGGTTCTCTACTTCTTGATGATCCGCCCACAACAGAAGCGCGCCAAGCAGCACGAAGCGATGATGGGAGCCCTCAAGAAGGGTGACGTCGTCCGCACCAATGGGGGAATCCGTGGCGAAATCACGGCGCTCGACGAGCGCGACGTGACCGTCGAGATCGCGGACCGCACACGCATCAAGGTGTTGCGGACCCACATTGCAGGGCTGGACGAACCCCCCGAAGAGAAAAGCTGAACATACAGGCGAGGATCATGGATCGAGGCTGGTATTTTCGTTTGGCAATCGTCGTCGGCTCGTCCGTCTTGGGCTTCCTCGCCCTGTGGCCGAGCGTCGATCGATGGTTGCCATGCCCCGACATCGTCAAAGAGACCTTCGACAATCAGATCAATCCTGGCCTCGACATCAAGGGTGGCCTGAGCTTGATGTACGAGGTCGAGGTCGATGAGTACATTCGCGATCGCCGAGACCGTCTTGCCGAGCAAGTGCAGCGGCAGTGCGGTGTGCTGATCGGTGTTGTTCCCGAAGAG
>CP070713.1:536903-544900 GCA_020351445.1 Myxococcales bacterium | reverse complement strand
CCGCAAACTCGCCGTTTTCGAATCGGAAGACGAGGTAGCGGGTCTCGCCGTCGGGGCAGTCTAGGTAGATGTTGGACATCGAGGAGGTGACGAAGTTCATCCGCTCCGGGCTGAGCTCCGACTTGAGTCGCCTCTCCGCTTCATCGCGCCAAGCGGGGCTCAGGTATTCGAATTGTTCGGGCATGCTGCCTGTTCGGAGCACGCGGCGTGCCAACGCGGAGCAACGGATTTCTCTGGGTTTTTCGGTGGCTAGACCGCAAGTTGTGCGTCCGGAGCCAGGCCAGCTGCAACGATTTCGCGTGTGCGCTAAGAGGCAGCCGCCCGATCCTGCTCGGTGATGATCATCGGGGACTCTCTCAGAAGCAAAACCATGACCGCCGAGACAAGAGAAAGAACGGCAAAAACGACCATGAGGGCGGGGAGATAGCGGTTGTTCTCGACGCTCATTGCGGCGACGAAGATCATTCCCGTGATCTGGCCAACCCAGAGCAACATTCCCTGGGAGGTCGACTCGGGAGCGGGATGACTGACTTCGGCCGCGTATTGAAAGCCGAGCGGGCCCGCACTCATGATGAAGAACCCGAGCACGAACGCGGACACAAGGCTGATCGTGTAGACAGCGGCGGGATCGGAAGAGAGATCACCGGCAAACGCCAGCCCGAAGATTCCCGGCACCATTCCGCCCACGCAGATGACGAGGAATATCTTTCTCTTGCGGAGTTTGTCGGAAAGCACTGGCAGGATCGACGCGCCGAGGATTCCCCCGATGAGCATGAGCCCGCCGATGAGTCCGTCCGAGTCCTCCACACCTGCATTCGCGGCAATGGAATCCGTCATCGAGCTCACGGCGTTGAAGATCCCCAGCCCGACCAGAAACAGGTAGAGCATGATGAGCATGTCCCGCTGTTTCAGGATGTGGCGGATACCCTTTCCAAACCCGTGCTTCTCGAGCGTTTCCGCAGACGGCGGCGTCGGGGGCCTTTCTTTCAGCAGCGCGAGCGTGACGATCGCAACTCCGAAGGTGAGCCCTCCGTACACCAACAGCATCTTGTCGAACCCAGTTCCGTACCCGGGCTCAGCCGGATCGGAACCGACCATGAACGGCGTCGCGATCATCGCAATCACGATGCCGACATATTGGGCAAGCGCCGACAGACCAGCGGCCATCCCCCGCTCCCTGAGCGGAAACCATCGCACGGAAACCGCAGTCACCGCGTTGAGGATGAATGGCTGCGCAACGGCCAGGCCCACCTGCGCGACGACGACCGCAGTGAAGCTGTCGGCGAAAAGCCCTTTCGCCAGCCCGCAGGTCCCTACCAGCACAGCACCAGTCGAAATGCCGACCCGGATCCCGAACGTGTCGATCACGTAGGATGCGGGAAAGCTCATCACCAGGAAGACGAGCATGTAGACCATGGCCAGGAAGTCGATGTTGAAGAAGGACGCGGGGTCGAACTGGCCTTTGTAGAAGACCGCGGCTGGCCTAGCCCCCGCGGCGTGTGCCAACCACTGGATCTGGACCACCATGTTGATCAGCATGAAGACCAGCAGAATCACCCAGCGGTACGGATAGACTTTCGGCAAGGAGGTTATGATCGGTTCTCTCACAGTTTCCGATAGACCCGAAGCCCCGGCTGCACTTCGATGACACCCGGCGCATCCAAAGGCCACGATTCGTGCTTGCCCAGCGCCAGGAAACCACCTGCGACCGTCCGCGTGAGCAGGCGTTCCGCGATCTCGCGCTGTAGCGGTGCATCGAAGTACGTGAACGCGAGGTAGCGACAGAGGATGAGATGGAACGGCCCGGCCGGCATGTCTCGTCGAATGTCCTGGTGAAGGAGCTCGACATTGCGGTGAAAGTCGTCGTGCAACACAAACTCACCGCCCTCTTGCTCAAAGGCCGATATCCGCCAGCGCGCCGGGAGATCCTTCAGGCAGCCAGCCGAGTAACGCGCTTCGCGTGCTCTCACGAGCTGATGCTCGTCCCAGTCGGTAGCCACGATCCGCACCGGTATCGCCTGTTCCCGAGCCGCAATCGCCAGCGTGTAGGCTTCTTCGCCTCCGCCGCAACCCGCGCTCCAGACGCAAACCGGGCCGGGCGCGGCCAACGCATGGAGCTCCGGTAGCGCCGTCTGGCATAGATAGGTGAAGACGTCGCGCTCACGAAAGAACCGTGAAATCGTGATACGCGTCAGGTCGTCGAGGACGGCCCACTCGGCGGGATCTGCCTCCAAACGGGCGCGATAGGCGTCCACGCCCTCCAAGCCAAGGGCTCGTATGCGACGGTCCACCCGCTTGCAGACCTGACGCCGGACCTTGCGATACCCGGGCCAGCGGAGCTGAAGCTGTGGGAGCGCCCACTGGAGAAATGCGATGCACTCAGGATCCTTCACTGCCGTAGCCTATCGTTCTTGGGATCCGTGTCGCGTCGTCAGGCTGAGGTCAACTCGATGCGTGCTTCAACTTTGGCCGAGAACGCTGTAGTAAAGAGTCTTCCGATGCGGCAGTGAGGCGCAACGCATGGCGAGAAACATCACCGGACGTTACGTGAAGAATCTTTCGAGCTGGCGGCGCATGGCCGCGGTGGCTTGGTCGCCGCCCGATGATCCGACGATCTACGGAACCATCGACCTCGACATGACCGAGGCTTTGGAATTCTTGCCCAAGGAGTCGGAGCGCACCGGTGAGCATCTGACGGTGACGCACCTGGTCACCAAGGCCATTGCAGATACCTTGGCCGCGCATCACGAGTGCAACTGCATCATCCGGCGCGGACGCATCTTCGAGCGTGACGACGTCGATATCTCGGTGCTGGTGGCGGTCCCACCCGAGGATGCGCACAGCGAGCAGGAGGCGGACCTCTCCGAGGCGCTCGTCCGGAACGCTGACCGCAAGTCCATGGCGGAGATCGCAAGGGAGATCCGTGAAGGCGCGCACAAGGTGCGAAAGCACGAAGATCCCCTGCTCGAGCAGACCAAGAAGCTCTTCGACCTCGTGCCCCCCGCCGTGATGGGGCCACTGCTGCGCCTCGTGGCCAGGCTCCAGTACGACTTCAACCTGGATCTCTCTGCCGTAGGAATTCCCAACGACCCCTTCGGCAGCGCGATCGTCACCAGCGTCGGAGTGCTTGGCATCACCGAAGCCTTCCCGCCGCTGCTGACCTTCACGCGCGTGCCGGCGATCCTGGCGGTGGGCGCGGTGGAGGAAAAGCCCGGCGTTCACAATGGTCAGGTCGTCGCAGTCCCCACCATGCGTATCGCTGCGACCTTCGATCATCGGGTGATCGACGGCTTCCAGGCCGGAAAGCTAGCCAAAACGTTCAAAGGCATCATACAGGACCCGGCGGCGCACTACGGCTGAGCACCCGCGGCGCGTTGCGAGAGGGGGCTCTGCAGGAGCCGGGCAGCGCCGCATTGACAAGCGACGGATCTGACATAAACAGTCAGCTCTGATTGTTTCTGAATTCGAGGGGCTATGGGCAAAGAGCTGAGGTTTGATGGGCGCGTGGCGATCGTTACCGGGGCTGGGCAAGGGCTCGGTCGTTCCCACGGGCTTCTATTGGCGTCCCGAGGCGCCAAGGTGGTGGTCAACGATCTGGGTGGGTCGACATCCGGTGAAGGCAAGTCGTCCGAAAGCGCCGACCTGGTCGTCGAGGAGATCAAGCGAGCCGGCGGCGAGGCCGTCGCCAACTACGACTCGGTCGAGGACGGCGATGCGATCGTGCGAACCGCGATGGACACCTGGGGTCGCGTCGACATCGTGATCAACAACGCCGGCATCCTCCGCGACAAGTCGTTCAAGAACATGACCGACGCCGACTGGGACATCATCTTTCGCGTTCACAACTACGGCGCGTACAAGGTCACCAAGGCGGCTTGGCCGATCATGACCGGGCAGGGTTACGGGCGTGTGCTCTTCACGACGTCGTCGGCGGGCATCTATGGGAACTTTGGCCAGACCAACTATGGGTCAGCCAAGCTCAGTCTCGTTGGATTTGCGAACACGCTTTCGCTCGAAGGGCAGCGCAAGAACGTGCTGGTCAACACGATTGCCCCGTTTGCAGCGTCGCGACTCACCGAAGGGCTCCTTCCACCCGCCGTCTTCGACTCCTTGAAGCCGGAGTACGTATCGCCGCTCGTTGCCTATCTCTGTAACGAAGAGAACGAAACGACCGGGGGCGTGTTCGAGGTCGGTGGCGGCTTCTACTCGAGCCTCCGTTGGGAGCGCACCAAAGGCAAGGTCTTCCGCATCGGACGTGAAGTCTCGCCAGAAGCCCTTCGAGGGAGTTGGAAGCAGATCAATGACTTCGGGGAGACCGAGCACGTCGGAAGCCTTATGGAATCCCTTGGCCCGATCGTTCAAAACGTCGAGGCGGGCCCCAGTAAAGGCGGCAACGAATTCATCGATGTCGATGCGGCGCTAGGCGCGAAGTACCCCGAACGCACGTCGAGCTACGATGAGAGGGATTTGGCCCTTTATGCGCTCGGCGTCGGGGCGGCGACCGATCCAAACGACGACGAAGGGCTTCGGCTCGTCTACGAAGGCTATGGCGGCGGCATGAAGGCGTTGCCGACCTATGCGGTGATTCCGGGCACCAACGCAATTCTTGGATTTGCAAAGGAAGGCATCACTGCCCCGGGCCTGAATTACGGTTTCGACCGGGTCCTACACGGCGAGCAGTACATCGAGCTCACCCGGCCGCTGCCTTTGACGGCAACGCTGACTACCAAGGGCGCGGTCAAAGACATCTGGGACAAGGGCAAAGGCGCTCTCGTGGTGACGACGCTCGACTCATACGACGAGGAGGGCGATCTGCTGATCAAGAGCGAGATGACGGCTTTCATTCGCGGCGCTGGTGGTTGGGGCGGCGATCGGGGTCCGAGCGCCGATATCAACGTGCCGCCATCGCGTGAGCCGGATGAGGTCGTGGAGGATTCGATCCCGGAGAACCAGGCACTGCTGTACCGATTGAGCGGGGATTGGAACCCACTTCACGCCGATCCGGGCATGGCGAAAGCGTTTGGCTTCGAGCGACCGATTCTTCATGGGCTTTGCACGTTCGGCTACGCTGGTCGGCGCGTGCTCGAGAAGTTCGCCCCAGAGGGGAACCCAGATTTCTTCAAAAGCATCAAAGTCCGCTTCGCCGACAACGTGTACCCGGGCGACACCCTCATCACCGAGATGTGGAAAGAATCCGACCAGCGTATCGTCTTTCAGTGCAAGGTCAGGGAGCGCGACTCGGTCGTGATCTCGAACGCGGCAATCGAGCTCTTTGAGGAGCTTCCAAAGCCGAAAGAAAAGCCAGCAGCGCCCGCGGACGCGCCAGCCGCGGCGGAGCCGACATCGGCCGACGTCATCGCTGCGATCGATCAGTTCCTCTCGCAGAACCCGGCCATCGCCGAGAAGGCACAGACCGTGTTCCAGCTCAAGCTGAGCGATCCGGAGAGTCTTTGGACCATCGATCTCAAGGCGGGTACGGCTGGCGCGGGTGAAACTGCCAAGCCGGACGTCACGCTCCAGCTCTCGGAGCAGAACTACGTGGCGCTTCAAAAAGGCGAGGCCGATCCGCTCAAGCTGTTCTCGGGCGGAAAGCTCAAGGTCGGTGGCGACATGATGAGCGTGAACAAGCTCGAAGCCCTCGGCGAGATGCCCTTCGACCTCGTGCTCGAAAAAGCCGCCGCGCGTGCAAGCGGCGCATCCTCTGACGCGCCGGTAGCACCGCCCGTCGTACGTGATCCCTTTGCGCCGAAGCTCTTCGAAGCGCTCGCGAAACGGCTCGAAGAGCAGCCGAGCCTCGCGGACGAAGTCGGCGCCGTGCTTCAGTTCTACGTGAAGGATCCAGATTCTAAGTGGGTGGTGGATCTCAAGAATCACCCACCTGCCCTCAAGAGCGGCGAGACCGATGGCGCGACGACGATTCTAACCATAGCGGACGCCGATCTCGCGGAGCTCAGCGGCGCAGAGACGACTCCGCAATCGCTTCACCAGAGGGGCAAGCTTCGTGTCGACGGCGATGTGGAGCCCGCCCACCGCCTCAATTTTCTCAAGGGCCTGATCTAAACTCGCGCACAGAGGCGCGAAGGAGCAACGATGGGACGCAAGGTAAACGTAATCGGAGTCGGCATGGTGCCATTTGCCAAGCCGGGCCAAAGCGAGGACTACAACGTGATGGCCGCCAAGGCGATCAAGGCTGCCCTGGCCGACGGAGGAGTCGAGTACGGCGAGGTCGAACAGGCTGTCGCCGGTTATGTCTTCGGAGACAGCACCTGCGGTCAGCGCGCGGTCTATGATGTCGGGTTGACCGGGATTCCGGTCTACAACGTCAACAACAACTGCTCCACCGGATCGAGCGCCTTGATGCTGGCCAAGCAGATGGTCGAGGGCGGCATCGTCGAATGTGCTCTCGCGGTCGGCTTCGAGCAGATGCAAAAGGGCGCCCTCGCAGGCGCCTGGAATGACCGGCCGAACCCGCTGGGCCTTCACGTCAACGTGATGAACGATGCGCAGGGCTTCACGTCTGCACCGCCTGCCGCCCAGATGTTCGGCGGGGCCGGCCGCGAATACCGCTGGCGATACGGCACCAAGCGCGAAACCTTTGCAAAAGTGAATGCAAAGGCGCGTCAGCACGCAGCAAAGAACCCCTACGCGCTCTTCCGCGATCCGCTCACGGTCGAAGAGATCCTCGCCTCACCCGAGGTGTTCGATCCGCTCACCCGCTATCAGTGCTGCCCTCCAACCTGCGGCGCAGCCGCCGCCATCGTGTGCTCCGACGACTTCGCCAAGAAGAAAGGGATCAGCAATCCAGTGTACATCGCGGCGCAGGCGATGCGCACCGACTACGCGTCGAGCTTCGGTGATTCGATGATCAAGATGGTTGGCGTCGACATGGCCAAAAACGCGGCTCAGGCAGTGTACGACGAATCCGGCATTGGCCCGGAGGATGTCGATGTCGTCGAGCTCCACGACTGCTTCACGACGAACGAAGTGCTCACCTACGAGGCGCTCGGTCTTTGCGCAGAGGGTGAAGCCGAGAAGTTCATCGAAGAGGGCGACAACACCTACGGGGGTAAGTTCGTCACCAACCCGAGCGGCGGTCTTCTTTCGAAGGGACATCCACTTGGGGCCACCGGCCTTGCGCAATGCACCGAGCTCGTATGGCACCTCCGTGGCCAGGCCGATGATCGTCAGGTGCAAGACGCGCGTATTGCCCTTCAGCACAACCTCGGCCTTGGCGGCGCCGCAGTCGTAACGATGTACCGTCGCGATTGAGGAGCGACTCAGCATGAAGAAGGCGGGAACCGGCGCCGCTACGAAGCGGGAACGCGTGCCTCAGGCGGAGCGTCGTCGGATCACCCGTGGGAAGCTTCTCGATGCGACGATTGAAAGCCTGATCGACATCGGTTACCCGCGAACCACGACCGTAGAGGTGGGCGAGCGCGCCGGACTCTCCCGCGGGGCCCAGCTTCATCACTTTCCAAGCAAAGCGGACCTCTTGGTCGCTGCGATCGAACACCTGGCAGACGAGCGCTCCAAAGAATTCGAGGCCGAGCTCGGGGCGCGGCTCGAACGAGGCGACGAACCGGTCGACGCCATGGTCGACATGCTGTGGATGATGTTCTCCGATCCTCTCTATTGGGCAGTCATCGAGCTCATGGTTGCCGCGCGCACCGACTCCGAGCTCCTGGAGAAAATCGAAACCTTCGAGCGCAGTCTCGGCGGCCGCATCTACAAGGCGTTCAAACAGCTCGCCGGCCGGGGCGATCGCGAGGCCAAGACCGCGGTCGAGATGACGCTCTACTTCATGCGCGGGTTGGCGATGGAGCGCATTTTTCGAAAGAAAGACGCACACTACGACCAACTCGTCGAGCGATGGAAAAAGCAACTGCGCGGGATGCTGAGCTGAGCGCCAGTGCAGAGCCTACCCGTGCACTCGCTGCATCCGGCTCAGCGTTTCGAGATCGTCCACGATCCCGTGGAGATTGGCGGCAAAGGCCTTT
>CP070713.1:532260-536803 GCA_020351445.1 Myxococcales bacterium | reverse complement strand
GTGAGGCAATCGTCGAGGCACTTGAGGACGCCCATCTCGTAGTAGATGCCGGTGATGCCTCCGCCAGAGGCGCAAATCGCGGTCTTCCCGATGCGGCGGGAGCTGGTGAGATCGACGGCAAGACGAAGGACGGTCTCGGCAAAAGGCCTGTCGCTCGACCACGCGGGCACGTTCTCCTCGAAGTCCTGCCGAAGAACGTAGCGAACGCCGACGGCGCCAAGCTCGACGATCAGGTCATCGAGACGCGCCATGTCCGGGCCGGATACGAGCACCACGATGCGATGGAAGCCGTAGCGTTGCTCCACGTCTTCATCGTGGTCGAGCTCCGTGAGGAGCTGCCGGATCTCGGCCACGCGGTTTTCGAAGTTCTCGCACCAGCGTAGATCGACGAGCAGGAGATTCACGTACGCGGATCTGAGCGTGTCCGTCGCACCAAGGGTGTCCCAAACCGGCACGAACTCGATCTCGTGGCCGCGGCTGTCGAGCACCGGATAGATGTCCGACCGCACGCGCTCCGTACGGGGCGCCGCGCTCATGTCATTGACGAGCGATTCGAAGCACTTCAGGCCCGATCCGACATACAGCACGCGCTTGCGCGTGCTGCCGGGCTCATACTGACAGGGAACGTCTCGAGTCATGAAGACGGGGTTAGCTCTTCGGGGGTAGCGACCTGGCGTAGGACAAACCCTGCTCTACCCAGGCTTTGAGGCTCGGTGCGCGGCCGTGACCACGTCGGCTCACATATACCATGCCTTTCATGGGGCGGCCCGTGAAGTCCATCTCGCGAGCGCCTGCCTTCTTGAGCGCCGCGTCATAGGCGTCGGGCCCTACCCGCACGCACAAGTCCTTCCCGACGACTCCACAAGCCATGTGGCCGTTCACGAGGAACGAGAGCCCGCCGAACATCTTCTTTTCGCTGACGCCGCGCCGGCGTTTGAGAACCTCGCGGACACGGTCGGCAAGCCTCTCGTCGTAGGCCATCGGCTCAGAAGTACTTGATGCTGAGGTCGATGATGGTTTGTTTGAGCTTGTTGAAAGGCGCCGTC
Organism: Myxococcales bacterium; assembly: GCA_020351445.1. Taxonomy (GTDB): domain Bacteria; phylum Myxococcota_A; class Polyangia; order Polyangiales; family Houyiibacteriaceae; genus SG8-38. The sequence continues at coordinate 535,757 of CP070713.1, read as the reverse complement.
ATCAGCTCGATCGCGCTGAATGGGAGCACCTGCCTGAGCACACCCCGCGGGTTCGAGAACGCTTCGAACCCGAAGAAGCCGTGGCCCTTGCCGATGCCACTGTTGTTCGAACCGCCGAATGGGAGATTGTTGTTGAAGAAGTGCACCGCACTGTGATTGATGCACGTGCCGCCCGCGCGCGTGCTCCCGATGATGCGATCAATGTTCGCGTTGCTCTTGCTGTAGATGTAGAGAGCGAGCGGCTTTTCTTTCGAGTTGATCATCTCGATAGGTTCGTCCAGCGATTTGTAGCCGTAGACGGGTAGAACCGGGCCGAAGATCTCTTCGGTCATCACGTCGGAGCTCGGGTCGACGTCGGTCAAGACGGTTGGCTCGATGTAGTCCTCGCTGCCTTCGGTGCGGCCGCCGTAGGCGACGGTCGCCCCCTTTTGCTTGGCGTCCTCGAGATAACCGGACAGCCGTTGGTAGTGCCTATGGTTGACGATTCGGGCATACGAATCCGACCGGCGCGCATCGAGACCGTAGAACGACTCGATGTTTTCTTTGAATTTCTCGAGGAACTCGTCCTTCTTGCTCTCGTGGACGAAGAGGTAGTCGGGCGCGATGCAAATCTGGCCGTTGTTGGTGTACTTCGCCCACGCGATGCGGCGCGCCGCGGCATCGACGCTTGCCGTCTCGTCGACGATGGTGGGCGACTTACCGCCGAGCTCGAGCGTGACCGAGGCGAGATGCTTCGAGGCTGCCTCCATCACGACCTTGCCGATCGCGGGGGCGCCGGTGAAGAAGATGTGGTTGAAGGGGAGCGCCAGCAATGAAGTCGAGGTTTCGATGCCGCCCTCGACGACGGCGACTTCGTTCTCATCGAACACTTCCGAGATGATGCTCTTCGTAACCGCCGAGGCATAGGGCGTGTGCTCCGAGGGCTTGACGACGACGCAGTTGCCAGCGGCGACCGCGGTCACCAACGGACCGAAGATGAGATTGATCGGGAAGTTCCAGGGCGCGATGATCAACACGACGCCCTTGGGCTCGTAGTGGATGTGCGAGCTCGTCCCAAGCAGTGACATCGGGGTCTTTACCCGGTGGGGGCGCATCCACTTCGAGACGTGACGAACCGCGTGCTTGATCTCGCTCGTGATGGGAAAGATCTCGGTCAGGTCGACCTCGCTCGGGTGCTTTCGAAAGTCGGCATAAAGCGCGTCGCGTATCTCTTGCTTGTGCGCCAGAAACGCTTTGTGGAGCCGCTTGAGCTTCTCCTTGCGCTCCCCCGCCGTGGTCTTGGCGACCGCGTACTGATGGGCCTGTTGGAGCCTGAAGATCCGCTCGATTTCGGCCCGGCTCGCGTCGATACCCGAGGCCGGCGTAGCGTGCTTAGATCCGTTCGTTTGCACCTCGGTGCTGACTTCCGCTGTGGACTGCGACATGTTCTCGTACCTTCGATCGGGAGGGAGGACCCCGTCATTCAGGGGCTGAAATCAAGCGAATAAGAGAGGATGTGTGGCGGCCGCTCGGGTTGTCAAGCGGTGACCTCCGCGGCGATCTTCTCCGATGCTTCCCACAGCTTTGCAGCCATCGCCTCGTCGCGACCGTGCCGCGTGGTGTGCGATTCGTTGCAGTCGGCGAAGTACTTCCCCGTGACGCCTTCGACGCGCGGGTGCACTGCGACATAACACTGCGTTGCGGCCCCCTGCGGAACGCTCTTCAAGACCACGGGTACGGCCACCGCCATGGCGCTCCGCGCGATCGCCGGCATGCTTCGCCCCAGGTTCGTGTGGATCACGCCAGGGTGAAGACTGTTGGCGGTCTTGCCGGTGCCCTCGAATCGCTTGGCAAGCTCGTTGGCAAAGAGGATGTTGGCCAGCTTCGACTGCCCGTACGCGCCAAAAGGGGTGTATCCGCGCTCCCCTGAGAGGTTGTCAAACTGGATGCCTTCGGGCGGCGCGCCTTTGTGAGCGCCGCTGGACACGACCACGACACGACCGTTGTCGGTAAGGCTCTGCAGAAGCGAGGTGACCAAAATGAAGTGGCCGATGTGATTGGTGAAGAACTGAAGCTCGTAACCGTGTTTTTGCTGCAGCTTGGGGAGCGCCATGATCCCCGCATTGCAAATGATTGCGTCTAAGCGCCGGCCGAGCCCAGCGACCTCAGCCGCGCACGCTTTGACCGACGCGGGATCGGAGAGCTCGCAGGCAACAGCCGTGGTTTCGCCGCCGACCTCACCGCAGGCCGCCTGCGCTTTTTCGACCGTGCGCGCCGCCGCAATGACGTGAGCGCCCCGCTTCGAGAGGACACGGAGGGTTTCTTTGCCGATGCCGGAGTTGCAGCCGGTCAACAGAATCGTGCGCCCGGTCAGATCGAGCCCCTCGGTCACCTCTTCGGCGGTGCTCCCGTAACCGAAACCACTCGGGCCTTTGCCCTTGAACATCGATAACAACGACATGGGTCATCCCTCAACTTCCCCGTTTGTAGGGCTCAGTAGAGCCTTGTACAGGCGTTGACATCGATGCAATTGTCCAATGCGCAGCGCTGGCAGGTGTCGGAGTCAGGATCGGCGGCGCCGGGCGCGAGGAGGCCCTGGCCTGCACCACGGTTGCCACCGGCTCCGCCGCTCCGTCAGTTCGCAGGAACCTCGCTGAGTGCGGTGAAGCCATTGAGGAAGGCCTGGACGTCGTCCTTCGGATCCTCGAGCTCGGACTCGCAATCCTGAGGAACGCCAAGGGCACCGGTGGGATCCGTGGCCAAGGGCACCTCGACCTGGTCACGGATCTCCCCGGTCACGCAGGTTGGCATGTTGATGCTGTCGACCGTGTCGGTCGTGACGGTGCCGGCGGCAAGCGCATTTCGGTTCTCGGCGAGCCAGGCCAGGACGAAGGGGACGCCCGCCTCGTAATCATACTCGGCAGCGGGTGGCGCCCCAGGGAAGCCCGTCGAAGAACCTTGCGAAGAAGCAAGCGCCGGGATGCCGTGGTCGCGCGCCGCGGTCTTGGCCGCCCCGACGGTGCCCGAGATCGACGTTGCGATCGTCTCGCTCACGTTCTGACCTTCATTGATGCCCGAGATGACCACGTGCGGCAAAGCACCCGCTCCGTAGAGACCATTAGCCGGATCGAGCGCGTAATTGACCGCATCCGCCGGGCAGCCGTCGACCGCGGTCGCTGGGAATCCGCTCTGCGTCATTTCCTGAGTAGCTTCCCCGGTCGCACAGTCGGTTCTGTCTGCGGACCCGCTCCGGTTCACGCGGGGAGCACAGACGGTGACCTCGTTATTTGGGTTCTCGATCAAGGCCTCGACGATGACATCGATTCCCTCGGCGCCGACGCCGTCATCGTTGGTGACGAGGATGCGCAGCGGCCCGTTCGGGATCGGTGACGTGGAGCTCGAATCGCTCGAGCATCCAACGAGAGACGTCATCGCGAAGCCAAGAGAAAGAAGGAGGACCGCCTGGATTCGATGGGTCTGAATCATGCTCGCGATCCTAGAAACTACGTCGGTCGGGC
>CP070713.1:529418-532160 GCA_020351445.1 Myxococcales bacterium | reverse complement strand
GAAGCGCACGTCGTCGCGCACCGCATGCTCGACGAGGCGCGGTATGAGCTCGGTCACAGACTGCTCGGCGCGTGGCTCGGGCAGCATGAGGGCGCAGGACGCGATTGGACGCATCTCCAATGGCACATGGCAGTGTTCGAGATCGCGGTCGGGAAATGGGATGCGGCGCTGACTCGGTTCGAGACCCATATCCTTCCCGTCGCCACCCATACGAACGATGCGCTCACCGACGCACCGGCGCTGCTCTGGCGGCTGGAGCTTACGGCGCCGCGACCCGTGAGCCTGGCGTGGGAGCCTGTGCGCGACACCGCTTTGCGGAGACTGACGCGACCGAGCACTCCGTACGTCGAGCTTCATTGTCTCCTCGCGCTTGCTGGCGCCGGGGATGTCGACGGGCTCGATCGGTGGCTGCGCTCCAAGCCTGCAACCGATGATCCGCAGGCGAGGCTCTTGGCACAGATGGGAGTTGGTCTGCGGGCGTTCGCGGCAAGGGACTTCGAGATCTCGGCGGCGGTCTTGGCCACCGCCGTGCCGAACGTATCCTTGCTGGGAGGGAGTCACGCCCAGAACCAGCTCTTCGAGGAAATCGAGGAGTTAAGCTGGGTGCGGGCGCAAGCGCTGACGCCCGCAGCGGCATAGGCACTCGCACTATCACTCGAAGCGTCGCCGCGGTACAACCCAACATGTGTCCGGCCTGAAGTTAGCCGCCCTCTGGGTGCTCGCGATCACTATGATCGCCATCGGCGTTCTCCACTTCGTGAGATCCAAGACGTTCGTTCGAATCGTCCCGAAGTACCTGCCTGCTCCTCTCACGCTCGTTCATGTGAGCGGGTTCTTCGAGATCCTGGGCGGCGTTGGACTTCTGATCCCCGACACCCGGACTTGGGCGGCCTGGGGTCTCATCGCGCTCTACGTCGCAGTGTTCCCGGCCAATATCTACATGCTCACCGACAATATTTCGCTAAATCCCAACAAACCCATCCCACGTTGGGCTCTGTGGTTGCGGCTTCCATTTCAATTCGTATTCATCGCGTGGGCCTATTGGTTCACCCGGTGAAGCTGGCTACCCGGCTAGCGGGGCCGGCTCGAATTTGTCGATATGCTTCAGCGCCCTCTGCGCCGCGTGGTAGCCGCACATCCCATGCACCCCGCCGCCCGGTGGCGTCGATGCGGAGCAGATCAAAACGCGTGGGTTTGGTGTCGTATATGGATTGAGCCGCGCCACCGGCCTCGTGAAGAGCTGAAACGCGTCGGCAACCCCGCCCGTGATCGCACCGCCAACGTAGTTCGGGTTGTACCGGTGAAAATCGTGGGTGTTCATCGTGTGCCGGGCGAGGATTCGATCCTTGAAGCCCGGCGCGAAGCGCTCCACTTGGTTTTCAATCGCCTCGGTCATATCGACCGTCGAACCGCCCGGCACGTGGCAGTACGCGTAGCCGGTATGCTTGCCTTCGGGAGCACGGCTCGGGTCGAGCTCACTTTGCTGGCAGAGCAGAACGTAGGGGCGCTCCGGATGCTTTCCTCGATACATCGTTGCTTCCCCTGCCGCGATTTCTTCGAGCGTGCCGCCCAAGTGCACGGTGGATGCCTCCAAGCAGTTGGGGTCGCGCCATGGAATGGGCCCGTCGAGTGCCCAGTCGAGCTTGAACGCGCCAGGACCGTACCGGTAGCGACCAAGGCGCCGAAGATAACCACCTGGCAGCGCGGATCGGGCGATCGACGCGAGCTGATCGGGGCTGGTGTCGAAGAGGAACATGCGGGCTTCCGGCAGATCGGCAGGGGTGGTGACCCGCACGCCGGTTCGCACCTCGCCCCCGAGCTCACGCAGGAGACTGCCAAGCGCACGCGGGATCGCCTCTGAGCCCCCTTCGGCCACAGGCCACGGCTCCACGTGGCCTGCGATGGCAAAGATCAGCCCGAGCGCCGCAGTGAACGTATTGTCGAGCGACTGGATGCTATGCCCGGCGCATCCCGCGAAGAGCGCCTTGGCTCGCGACTGCTGAAATCGCCAATTGGCAAACCTCGTCGCCGGCCACATCGCCTTGAGCCCGAATCGCACGAACATCCCCGGATGCTGCGGCCACCCGAGGGGCCCGAGCGCATCGCCGAAAAAGCCCTCCGGATTGTCGAGGAACGGTGCGATCAGGTTCCGGTAGCTGCTCCTATCGGCGCCGAGCCCCGCGCAGGTCTCCTCCAAAGAATCCCAGAGCATCACGGCGGGCTGATCATCGAGCGGATGCGCGACCGATGCCCTCGGCACGATCCATCGAAGCCCATGCTCCTCGAGCGGCAGCGACCGAAAGAATGGAGAGAGGATCCCGGTCGTGTGCACCGCGGAACAGACGTCGTGCCGAAACCCAGCCAACGTCAGCTCCGCCGTGCGCGTACCTCCGCCGATCTCATCAGCAGCTTCGAGCACCAACACCGACGCCCCGCCCTGCGCCAACGCCACGGCCGCACTCAGCCCATTGGGCCCCGACCCGATCACCACCGCATCGAAACTCTCCCGACGCCCGCTCACCAATCGACCATAACGCCCCCCAACAATTAACCCTTTCAAAAAGGGGACAGTCCCCTTTTTAAAAGGGTTAAGCGGTTGGCTATTCGAAGGCGGTGGTGTTGGTCATGCGGATTTCGAAGGCTTCGTTGACCTCGATCTTCTCGGTGCCCTCTGGACCCGTCACCGTGAGCTTATCCGTGGCGTCGCCTGCGGCGGCGGCGTCGGACTACAAAGCGTTCAAG
>CP070713.1:526037-529318 GCA_020351445.1 Myxococcales bacterium | reverse complement strand
TTTCGGTCACAGGCAGCACCACGGCGTACGGCGTGGCGCCCCGCTTGGCCGCCCGGTCGGGGATGCCCAAACCGCGTTTCACATGCACTCGACCGGCAAACACGATCATCTTGGCAGGGCCGTCCGCACGCTCGAGGGTCTGCGCGACTCGCGAGCCCATCGTTTCGTCCCACACGACCTGGGCTTCATAATACTGATCGACCGCAGCCTCGGCGGCGTGCTCGCCGGCATCGAACTCCGCATCGAAGAGCGCGCGATGCTCTTCGTTGTCGAGGTCGAGCTCCGGCAACGCCGACGCCTGCTCCGAGGGCAGCGCGTCGAGGCCTTCTTTTGCGACAGCGTAGGCCAACTCCCGCGGTGCGTTCAGAGCGACGACCTCGAGCCCGCGATTGCGCGCGTATTCGAGGATCGGCCGGTACATGCTGAAGTCGAAGCCCCAGCGTTTGTCGTACTCGGTATCTCGGCGCAGGACCGTCTCGTCGATGAGCCCGGCACTCCATTTCGTCAGTGGCTCCTGAAACGGGACCTGAAACATCTCCATACCGATCGCGAGGGACGCTTCGTCTCGGTGCAGCTGCCGAAGGATCGCATATTGGACTCCGTGGTCGGTCGGTTGATCGTGACGCTCTCCGACGTAGACGACCGTCTTCGTGCGGAGTTTTGCGAGGAACACCTCGGTCTCGAGTGATTCCCCGGTCGCGGCGTCCACCAAGGAAAGTGGTGCGGATTGGCTGCGAACGATGGATTCGGCCGTCTGCGACTGGGGCCTAGCGGCTCCCGCACAGCCTACGCACACCAGCAAGAGAAGCGTAACGAGCCTCATGACTCCGGCGGAAGGAACAGCGCCTTGCGGTAGTATTTGAGCTCTTCGATCGACTCTCTCAGGTCATCCATCGCACGATGGCTGCCCTTCTTCGTCGGGCGTGCAGCGTAATGCTTCGGGTACCAACGCCGTGCGAGCTCTTTGATCGTCGACACGTCGACGTTGCGGTAGTGGAGCCAATCTTCGACCTCGGGAAGATAGCGAGCGACGAAACGTCGATCCTGATGAATCGAATTGCCCGCAAGTGGTGCTTTCTTCTTTTCGGTGTGCTCTGCGAGAAACTCGAGCACGATGGCGGATGCTTGGGACTCATCGATCGTCGACTCGCACACGCGTTTGGTGAGACCGGATTGCCCATGATGGGTCGTGTTCCACTCGTCCATCGATGCGAGGACCTCATCGGACTGATGCAGGATCAAGTTGGGCCCCTCGGCTACGACTTCGAGCTCGCCATCGGTGACCAAGACCGCCACCTCCAAGATGCGATCGGTCTCGTGGTCGAGCCCCGACATCTCCATATCCATCCAAACGATAGCCGACATGTGCCGCGGCCCTTTCTTAGCATGAGCTTGGGCGCGTCGCTTTTCTGGTGGAGCATGGGCATTGAACTCGCCCGTAACTGGCGTATAGACTGGCGTCCCACGCAGGACTGCCCTAGGAACCGCCGGTGCAACCAAGCGAGCGCAAGCTAAGCCAGCTCCGCCAACTCGAAGCGGAGAGCATCCAAATCATCCGCGAGGCCGCGGCCGAGTTCGACAACCCCGTCATGATGTACTCGGTTGGCAAGGACTCAACGGCCATGCTTCGCTTGGCCGAAAAAGCCTTTGCGCCGGGCCCCCTGCCCTTCCCGCTCCTGCACGTCGATACGACCTGGAAGTTTCAGGACATGTATCGCTACCGCGACAAGATCGAGGCCAGCGTCAAAGCGGAGCTGATCAAGTACACGAACCCCGAAGGCCTTGCGATGGGGATCAATCCGTTCGACTTCGGCAGTAAGAAGTACACCGACGTCATGAAGACCGAGGCGCTGAAGCAAGCGCTGACGAAGTACGAGTTCGACTGCGCGTTTGGCGGCGCGCGCCGCGACGAGGAGAAGTCGCGCGCCAAGGAGCGCATCTTTTCGTTCCGCGACAGCCACCATCAGTGGGACCCGAAGAATCAGCGTCCCGAGCTCTGGAACGTCTACAACGCGAAGATCAAGAAGGGCGAGAACGTCCGCGTGTTCCCTCTCAGCAACTGGACGGAGCTCGACGTCTGGCTTTACGTCTGGCTCGAGGACATCCCGGTCGTGCCGCTGTACTTCGCGAAGGAGCGGCCGGTCGTCGAGCGCTCGGGCACGTGGATCCTGGTCGATGACGATCGCATGCGGCTCGAAGAAGGCGAAGAGCCGGTGATGAAGAAGGTGCGCTTCCGGACGCTCGGCTGCTATCCGCTCAGCGGCGCTGTCGAATCCGATGCCGACACCGTCCCCAAGATCATTCAGGAGATGCTTCTCAACCGCTTCTCTGAGAGGCAGGGGCGCCTCATCGACTTCGACGAGGAAGGGTCGATGGAAGTCAAAAAGCGCGAGGGCTACTTCTAGGCCCGCCGCCGGGCTCTTCCGAGGAACGCCATGACGGACGAAAAAGACCTGATTCGCGATGATATCGAGGCTTATCTCGCGAAGTACCAACAGAAGGAGCTGCTCCGATTCGTGTCGGTCGGTTCGGTCGATGACGGCAAATCCACCCTGATAGGCCGGATCCTCTACGACACCGGCATGGTCTTCGAGGACCAGATGGCCGCCGTTCACGCGGCTTCGCAGAGCGACGAACCCGACCTGGCGCTCCTGACCGACGGTCTCAAGGCCGAGCGAGAGCAGGGGATCACCATCGACGTCGCCTACCGCTATTTCGCGACCGATAAGCGCAAGTTCATCATCGCCGACACGCCGGGTCACATTCAGTACACGCGCAACATGGTCACCGGTGCCTCAACCGCCGACGTGGCTCTGATCTTGATCGACGCGCGGCACGGCGTCCTTCAGCAATCGCGGCGTCACGCGTACATCGCGTCGCTGCTGGGTATTCCGCATCTCGCGGTGTGCGTGAACAAAATGGACCTCGAGGACTTCTCGCAAGAGGTCTTCGAGGCGATCAAAGCCGACTTCAAGGAGTTCGGCGACACCCTTCGCTTCAAGGACATCCAGTTTTTTCCAGTTAGCGCTCTAGAGGGCGACAACGTGGTGAGCGACAGCGAGAACACCCCCTGGTATGACGGGCCCAACGTTCTGCAATACCTCGAAACCGTGCCGGTCTTCGAAGATCGCAACTTCGAGGACTTCCGCTACCCGGTGCAATACGTGATCCGGCCCGACCTCGACTACCGCGGATTCGCCGCCGAGGTCGCCGCCGGCGTCATCGCCAAGGGTGAGGATATCGTGGCGCTACCGTCGGGTAATCAGTCCAAGGTCAAAGCG
>CP070713.1:513502-525937 GCA_020351445.1 Myxococcales bacterium | reverse complement strand
GGATCGAGTCGATCGTGGGCCTGATGGACGCGGTCGACACGCACATCCCGGAGCCGCAGCGTGACATCGACAAGCCCTTCTTGATGGCGGTCGAGGACGTGTTCTCGATCAAGGGACGGGGCACGGTGGTGACGGGACGCATCGAGCGCGGGATCATCAAGGTGGGCGACGAGGTGGAGATCCTGGGGATCAAGGACCCGCAAAAGACGACGGTGACGGGCGTGGAGATGTTCCGGAAGCTGCTCGACCAGGGTCAGGCGGGCGACAACGTGGGGTGCTTGCTTCGCGGGATCGACAAGGACGAGGTGGAGCGCGGGCAGGTGCTTGCGGCGCCTGGGTCGGTGAACACGCACACGGCGTTCGAGTGCGAGGTGTACATCCTGAGCAAGGACGAGGGGGGTCGGCACAAGCCGTTCTTTTCGAACTACACGCCTCAGTTCTACATCCGGACGCTGGATGTGACGGGCAAGATCGAGCTTCCCGACGACGTGAAGATGGTGATGCCGGGCGACAACGTGAAGATGAAGGTCAAGCTCATCACGCCGGCAGCCATGGAAGAGAAGCAGCGATTTGCGATTCGCGAGGGCGGCCGAACCATCGGTGCGGGCGTCATTTCGAAGATCCTCGAGTAGCCGGGGTGGACGTGAAACGGACGGGGACCCCGGAAGGAAACGAATAGACGATGGCAGCGAACAAGATTCGGATTCGGCTCAAAGCTTACGATCACCGATTGCTAGACCAATCGGCGACGGAAATCGTCGATACGGCGAAGCGCACGGGTGCGCGGGTTGCGGGTCCGATTCCCCTGCCTACGCGCATCAACAAGTACACCGTGCTGCGCGGGCCCCACGTGGACAAGAAGTCGCGGGAGCAGTTCGAGATTCGGACTCACAAGCGGCTGTTGGACATCCTGGACCCGACGCAGCAGACACTCGACGCCCTCATGAAGCTGGATCTTTCGGCGGGCGTCGACGTGGAGATCAAGTCGTAAGGCGGTAGGTCCATGCCCAAGGTGAAGGTCTACAACTTGAAGAAGAAGGGCGTCGGAGAGATCGATCTCTCGGACAGCGTCTTCGATGCGACGGTGAATGAGAGCCTCCTCTACGATGTTCTCAAAGCCCAGCTCGCGAGCCAGCGCAAGGGCGCCGCTTCTGCCCAGACACGGGCCGAGGTCAGCGCGACAAGCCGCAAGCTCTACAAGCAAAAGGGCACCGGCAATGCTCGTCATGGCTCCAAGCGCGCGCCCATCTTCGTCGGTGGCGGCACGGTTCACGGCCCAAGGCCTCGTGATTTCGGTTACAGGCCACCGCGCAAGATGCGGCTCGGAGCGCTGAAGGGTGCGTTGAGTCTCAAGCTTCGCGAGGGTCAGCTGCTGGTCGTCAAAGACTTCGAGCTCGACGAGATCAAGACGAAAAAGCTCGCCGAGGTCCTCGACAAGCTCGAGGTGAACGGCGGCGCTCTCATCGTCGACGGCAAAGAGAACGAGAAATTGCGTCTCAGCGCGCGAAATCTTCAGAATCACTCGGTTCTGCCTCCCGAGGGCGTGAACCTGTACGACTTGCTCCGTCACGAGCATCTCGTGCTCACCCAAACCGCGGTGCAAGCCCTGGAAGCGAGGTGTCAGTGATGCACGTCGAGCAAGTCATCAAGCGCCCGCTGTACCTGACGGAAAAGGGCGCCAAGCTGCGCGAAGAGCAGAACAAGTACACGTTCGAGGTCGACCTCGACGCGAACAAGCTCCAAATAAAGGACGCCGTCGAAACTCTGTTCAAGGTCACGGTCCGAGACGTCCGCACGCTGGTCATGCGTGGTCACATGCGTCGCATGGGCCGCGGCTATGGGAAAACCCGCAACTGGAAAAAGGCCATCGTCACGCTCCGCGAGGGTGAGACGATCGACTTCTTCGAGGGTGTCTGAAGATGGCAATCCGCAAATTCAAACCGACGTCGCCGTCCCGCCGCTTCTACGAAGCGCCGGATTTCGACATGATCACGCGTGGGAAGCCCGAAAAGAAGCTTCTCGACGCAAAGAAGCAGACCGCGGGCCGCAACAACCAGGGGCGCATCACCTCACGTTTCCGCGGCGGCGGCCACAAGCAGCGCTACCGCAAGATCGACTTCAAGCGGAACAAGGTCGGCGTTCCCGCCACCGTGAAGGCCATCGAGTACGACCCGAACCGCTCGGCTCGCATCGCGCTCCTGCACTACGCCGATGGCGAGAAGTCGTACATCTTGGCACCGGATGGGCTGAAGGTCGGCCAACGGGTGCTTTCGTCGAAAAACGCAGACGTGAAGCCCGGCAATGCAATGCGGCTTCGGGACATGCCGCTCGGCACGATGATCCACAACATCGAGCTCAAAATCGGCAAGGGCGCGCAGCTCGTGCGCTCGGCAGGCACCGCGGCGCAGCTCATGGCGAAGGACGGCGACTACGCTCAGATTCGGCTTCCTTCCCACGAGGTTCGGATGGTGCATCTCAACTGTCGCGCGTCGGTCGGGCAGGTCAGCAACTCGCAGCATGCGCGCCTGACTCTCGGCAAAGCGGGCCGCAACCGTTGGCTCGGCCGCAGACCACACAATCGCGGCACCACCATGAACCCGGTGGACCACCCGATGGGTGGTGGCGAGGGGCGCGCCGCTGGCGGACGTCATCCCTGCTCGCCGTGGGGCCAGCTCGCCAAGGGGCTCAAGACCAGAAGGAACAAGGCGACCGACAAGTACATCGTTCGCCGGCGGAAGAAGAAGTAATGGCGCGTTCAGTAAAAAAGGGTCCGTTCATCGACCAACATCTGGAAGACAAGGTCGAGGCTGCGAACAAGTCGGGCGACAAGAAGATGATCCGCACTTGGTCGCGCCGCTCCACCGTGACGCCCGATTTCGTCGGGCACACTTTCGCCGTTCACAACGGCCGCAAGTTCATCACGGTCTTCGTCACCGAGAACATGGTTGGGCACAAGCTCGGCGAGTTTGCACCTACCCGCACGTTTGGCGGTCACGCCTCGGACAAGAAGGGCGGCCGAAAGATCAACCCGGCCACAGGGAAGAGGTAATCATGGAAGCGGTTGCAAAAGCGCGTTTTCAGAGGATTTCGCCTCGAAAGGCGCGTGTCGTGCTCAACATGGTGCGCGGCAAGAACGTCGCCGAGGCGCTCAGCGAGCTCCGCTTCACGACGAAGTCGGCGGCTCCCATCGTGGCGAAGTGCATCGGCAGTGCCATTGCCAATGCCAAACAGAAGAACGAAGAGATCAACCTCGACGACTTGTTCGTGAAGACCGCCTTCGCGGACATGGCGCCGAACCAGCACATGCGACGCTGGCGTCCGCGCGCGCAGGGTCGCGCCACGCGCATCGTCAAGGGAATGAGTCACATCACCGTCGTCGTGAGCGATGGGGAAGAGAGCTGAACCGTGGGTCAGAAAGTACATCCTTATGGTTTCCGTCTCGGCGTCGTGAAGACGTGGAAGTCCAAATGGTACGAGGACAAGAATTACGCGAAATGGCTTCATGAAGACCTGAAGCTCAAGACCGCAATCCGGAAAAAGTTCGCGCACGCGGGCATCGCCGACATCGAGATCGAGCGCGCTGCGAACAAGGCCAAGGTGGTCATCTACACCTCTCGCCCCGGTATCATCATCGGCAAGCGCGGTGCTGGCGTCGAGCAGCTCAAGGCCGATCTCCAGAAGCTCACCCACAATGAGCTGTTCCTCGACATTCAGGAGGTCCGCAAGGCCGAAACCAACGCGCAGTTGGTTGCGGAAAACATCGCGACGCAGCTCGAGCGCCGCGTCGCGTTCCGCCGTGCCATGAAGAAAGCCGTGCAGACCGCGATGAAGTTCGGCGTGAAGGGCATCCGAGTCACGGCCGGCGGCCGTCTCGGTGGGGCCGAAATCGCGCGTACCGAGTGGTATCGCGAGGGCCGCGTGCCGCTCCACACACTTCGAGCCGACATTGATTACGGCGAGGTGACCGCACACACGAAGGCCGGCACGGTCGGCATCAAGTGTTGGATCTTCAAGGGTGAGCAGCTGCCCCAGCGCCCAGGTGCCGGTGCCGTGGGAGCCCGAGTCTAAGGACGAGCCATGCTTCAACCAAAGAAAACCAAGTTCCGGAAACAGATGAAGGGCCGCATGCGCGGCAAAGCCTACCGAGGCGGCAAAGTCTCGTTTGGCGACTTTGGGCTGCAGGCGCTCGAGCCTGGCCGGATTAGCCAGCGACAGATCGAAGCGGCCCGTATGACGATTCAACGGAAGGTGAAGCGTCAAGGGCAGCTCTTCATTCGCATCTTCCCGGACAAACCGATCACCAAGAAACCGCTCGAAACTCGTCAGGGCAAGGGCAAGGGCAGCGTCGAAGGCTGGGTGGCCGTCATCAAGCCCGGGCGCATGCTGTACGAAATCCAGGGCGTCTCCGAGGATATGGCGCGCGAAGCGTTCCAGCTCGCCGCACACAAGCTCCCGCTAAAAACGGCGTTCCGGTCGAGGGAGGCAGAGCTATGAAACCCGAAGACATTCGTGGAAACACGCTCGAAGAGCTCGCTGTTCTCGAGGGCGATCTGCGCCGCCAGCTTTGGAAGGCGCGCTTCGACAATCACACCAACCAGCTCGATGACACGAGCTCGGTTCAAAAGCTTCGCCGGGATCTCGCCCGCGTGAAGACCATTCTCACCGAGCGCCGCGCCGAAGCGGCGAACAAGGAGTAATCGGCCATGAGTGCTGCAGAGCCAGGACAACCGACTCCAAAAGCCGCCAAGGAGCGTGGCCGTCGCCGTCGCTTGGTCGGACGCGTCGTGAACGAGACGCAGACCGAGGGGCGAGCCCAACAAACCGTGGTGGTTGAAGTCATCCGCCGCGCCCGTGACCCGTTCTACGGCAAGTACGTCAAGCGCAAGAAGAAGTTCCACGCGCATGACGAAGCCAACGAGTACCGCAAGAACGACGTGGTCGAAATCCGCGCCTGCCGCCCGCGCAGTAAGACGAAGCGCTGGGAGGTCGTCCGCCTCATCGAAAGGCCGCCAGAGGTATAACGATGATCCAGACAGAAACACAGCTGGATGTGGCCGACAACAGCGGCGCGAAGCGAGTGGCCTGCATCAAGGTGCTCGGCGGGTCGCGTCGTCGGTACGCCGGCCTCGGTGACGTCATCGTCGTTTCGGTGAAGGAAGCTCTTCCGACCGCACGCGTTAAGAAGGGCGAGGTCGCCCGCGCAGTGGTGGTCCGCACCAAGCGTGGATACCAGCGGCCGGACGGCACTTACATCAAGTTCGACACGAACAGTGCCGTGCTGATCACCAAAGACAACGAGCCGATTGGCACGCGTATCTTCGGGCCGGTCGCGCGCGAGCTCCGCGCGAAGCGTTTCATGAAGATCGTTTCTCTCGCACCGGAGGTGGTGTGATGACTGCGCGTATCAAGAAGGGTGACCTGGTCGAGGTCATCGCAGGCAAGGATCGCGGTGAAAAGGGCCGCGTTCTTCAGGTGGTTCGAGCGGACTTGATCCTCGTTGAAGGCGTCAACCGCGTGAAGCGCCACCAGAGCCCCCGTCGTTTCCGTGAGGCCGGCATCGTCGAAAAGGAGATGCCGATTCACGCGTCCAACGTGATGCTGGTCGACCCGAAGACCGAGGAACGCACCCGCATCCGCATCGAAGCCGACAAGAAGGACCCCGACAAACGCGTCCGAGTAGCCGTGAAGAGCGGTTCGGTCCTGGATTGAGGTCGTCATGAGTGAATACGAACCCCGACTCCGAAAGAAATACAAAGACGAGATCGTCCCTCAGTTGATGAAGGACTTCAGCTTCAAGAACGTCATGCAGGTTCCGAAACTGGATCGGATCGTCGTCAACATGGGCCTCGGCGAGGCGGTGCAGAATGCCAAGCTGATCGAGTCGGCCGTTGAGGAGCTGACCGCAATCACCGGCCGGAAGCCCGTCGTCACCCGTGCGAGGAAGTCCATTGCTAGCTTCAAGCTCCGCGAGGGGATGCCGATTGGTGCCATGGTGACCCTTCGTGGCGAGCAAATGTACGATTTCCTCGACCGTCTGGTCTCGATCGCCCTGCCGCGAACGCGAGACTTCAAAGGCATTAGCCCGAAGGCGTTCGACGGCCGCGGAAACTATACGCTGGGCATTCGCGAGCAGATTGTTTTCCCAGAGATCAACTACGACAAAATCGACCGTATCAAGGGCATGAACGTGACCTTTGTTACCACAGCAGAAACCGATGAACAGGGGCGTGCCTTGCTGAAGTCACTCGGCATGCCGTTCAGGAACTAGAGGACGCAGATGGCTAGTAAGCGAGCATTTGCCAAGATGGAAAAGACGCCGAAATTCTCGGTGAGACAACGCAACCGCTGCAAAGTCTGCGGACGTCCGCGGGGTTACTACCGCAAGTTCGAGATGTGCCGCATCTGTCTCCGTAAATACGGGCTCTCGGGGGACATCCCGGGGCTCACGAAGTCGAGCTGGTAAGGAGGTGCCGTCATGATGACCGATCCGATCGCTGACATGCTGACGCGCATCCGTAACGCCGCACAGGCTCAGCACGAACACACCGTTCTTCCTTCTTCGAAGCTCAAGGCGCAGGTTGCCGAGATTCTGAAGCAGGAAGGATTCATCGACGATTACCGCGTGGAAGACGGGGTCCAAAAGAGCCTCACGATCTTCCTCAAGTACGGGCGAGATCGGCAGAGCGCGTTTGTCGGCATGCGCCGCGCGAGCCGCCCCGGAAGGCGGTTCTACGTCGGCCATCGCGACATTCCGCGTGTGCAAAACGGCATGGGTGTTGCGATTCTCTCGACGTCCGCCGGCATCATGACCGACCGCGATGCTCGTGATAAGCGAGTGGGCGGCGAGGTGCTGTGCGAGGTTTGGTGATGACCGAAACACAAACAGGAAAGCAGTCCAGAAATGGCAAGAAGCCGGTTGAGGTCGCCAAGGGCGTGCAGGTCTCGATCAGTGGCCAGGACATCACGGTGAAGGGCCCGAAGGGCGAGCTCACCCACACCCTCCGTCCGGAGGTTGTCGTCACTCAAAACGAGGGCTCGCTCACGGTCGCGCCGGCACAAGGCACTGGTAAGGCTGGCCTTCAGTACCAGGGTCTGACCCGCGCGATTCTCGGCAACATGGTCGAGGGCGTTGCGACTGGTTACAAGCGCTCGCTCGACTTCCGAGGTGTCGGCTACCGGGCGGAGTTCAAGAACAACCAGCTCAAGATGACGGTGGGTCTCTCGCACCAGCCGGTTCTCGACATCCCTAAGGTGGTTTCCATCAAGGTCGAGACGATCGACGAGGCGGGCACCAAGTTCCCCCGCGTTCACCTGGAGTCGCCGGACAAGCAACTCGTGGGCCGGATTGCCGCGAGGATTCGTCAGATTCGACCCCCTGAGCCCTACAACGGCAAAGGGGTCCGCTACACCGGGGAGCGAATTCGCGAGAAGGCCGGCAAGGCCGGAAAGGCCGGAGGCTGATCATGCGGCAGAAACTCAGAGGACGCACCCGGCGCAAGCTGCGGATTCGCAACAAGGTGCACGGCACCTCCGAACGTCCCCGGCTCGCTGTCTTCAGGAGCTCGAAGCACATCTACGCGCAGGTCATCGACGACACGCACGGCACCACGATTGCCCATGCGTCGAGCGCCGCTGAGTCTGCCGCAGGGAACAAAGTCGACGTCGCCAAGTCGGTCGGCAGCGCTGTGGCCAAAGCATGCATCGACAAAGGTGTCGAGCAGGTCGTGTTCGACCGTGGCGGTTACCGATATCACGGACGCGTTCGCGCACTTGCCGAATCGGCGCGCGAAGCGGGTCTGAAGTTCTGAGGACGAGATGGCATATAGAGACCAAATCATCGATCCAAACACGCTCGAAGATCTCACCGAGCGCGTGATCTTCATCAACCGCGTCGCCAAAGTCGTAAAAGGCGGCCGCCGGTTCAGCTTCAGCGCCCTGGTCGTCGTTGGTGACGGCAACGGCCACGTCGGAGTTGGCATGGGTAAGGCCAACGAGGTTCCCGAGTCCATTCGCAAGGGTACCGAGGCTGCGAAGAAGAACCTCTTCCGGGTTCCGCTGACCGGTCGTACGATTCCTCATCGGGTCGTCGGCCACTCCGGCGCCGGTCGCATCATCTTGCGTCCCGCGTCCGAAGGTACCGGCGTCATCGCCGGCGGTGCCATGCGTCCGGTGCTCGAAGCGGCAGGCGTCAAAGATGTCCTGGCGAAGATCCTCGGCACGACGAATGCCCACAACGTGGTCAACGCGACGGTTGCGGCACTCAAGGAGCTCGAGTCGCCCGCGGACGTGTCTCGCCGCCGTGGCCGTCGCAAGGGTGACATCCAACAGTACGAGCACGGGCCCAAGGCGGAACCGTCCGCTGAGCCTGCCGAAGCGCCTGCGGAGGCAAGCGCATCGTAAGAGAGGCAGTCATGAGCGCGAAGAAACTCAAAGTAACGCAGGTCAAGAGCGGAATCGGCCGAATGGACAAGCAACGGCGCGTCCTCAAGGGGCTTGGTTTGCGCGGGCCCCATACCGAGGTCGTGGTGGACAACACCCCGTCATTCCGCGGGATGGTCAAGAAGGTCCTGCACCTCGTCGAAGTTGAGGAAGTCAATGAGTGAGCAGAACGAAACACCGATCCTCTCCCGGCTCCGCCCCGCTGACGGCGCTGTCCGCGCAAAGCGACGCAAGGGACGCGGCCCCGGCTCGGGCCTCGGCAAGACCGCGGGGCACGGCCAGAAGGGTCAAAAAGCCAGGCATCCTGGTAACTTCAGCAAGCTGGGCTTCGAGGGCGGGCAGATACCTCTGTATCGGCGCATCCCCAAGCGTGGCTTCACCAACCCTTTCACCAAGAAGGTTGGGACGATCAACGTCAAGGACCTGGCTCGATTCGATACGGGGGCCGTCGTCGACGAGGCAGCGCTGCGAGAAGCTGGCCTCATCAAGCGCAAAGTGGACATCATTAAGGTTCTCGGCGATGGCGAGCTCGAAAAAGCTCTCACCGTCAAGGTTCACGCTGCTAGCGCGACAGCCACGCAGAAGATCGAGAAAGCGGGCGGTACCGTCGAGTTAGTCGCAACGGCCGCCCCCTAACCGAAAGCCCGTACGTATCCATGAGCACCGTCGCGAACATCTTTCGAATCCCCGAGCTTCGCCGCCGCATCCTCTTCACGCTGGGGATGCTTGCGATCTATCGCATCGGGATTTTCGTCACGACGCCCGGCGTGGATCGGGCGGCCATGCGCAAGTACGTGGCCGGTCAGTCGGGCGGCTTCTTGAGCCTATTCAACCTCTTTTCAGGAGGCGCGCTCGAGCAGGCGTCGATTTTCGCGCTCAACATCATGCCCTACGTCTCGGCGAGCATCATCTTGTCCTTGATGACGGTCGTCGTGCCCTCGCTCATGGAGCTTCGCAAGGAAGGCGAAGCGGGCCAACGCAAGATCAACCAGTACACCCGCTACGGCACCGTCGCGCTCAGTGTGTTCCAGAGCATGGGGCTCGCGATGCTTTGGGAGGGCTGGAACGAGAGCTCTACGGCCGGCGACATCGTTGCCAATCCCGGTTGGAGCTTCCGCCTGATGACCGTGCTCGCGCTCACCACCGGCACTTCGTTTCTGATGTGGCTCGGCGAGCAGATCACCGAGCGCGGCCTTGGAAACGGCATTTCGCTCATCATTTTCGCGGGTATCGTGGCCAATCTTCCCGACGCCCTCTTCATGACCCTCGAGCAATTCAAGCTCGGGGAGCTGCAGCCGATCGACATGATGCTGCTCATCGTCATCGCTCTCGGGACGACGGCTTTCATCGTGTTCTTCGAGCGCGCACAGAGAAGACTGCCGATCACCTATGCCAAACGAATGATCGGGCGGAAGATGTACGGTGGGCAACAGTCGCACCTTCCGCTTCGCGTGAACATGGCCGGCGTCATCCCGCCGATCTTCACCTCCTCCTTGCTAATGTTCCCGGTCACCCTGGCGGGCACCAATATTCCCTACCTTTCGGACGCGATGCGGTGGATCAGCAACAACATGGTTCCGGGCGGCTGGGTCTACATCGTCGTCTTCGCGGTCATGACGATCTTCTTCTGCTTCTTTTACACGGCGATCACTTTCCAGCCGGTCGACGTGGCGGAGAATCTCAAGAAGCAAAGCGCCTTCATCCCGGGGGTGCGACCTGGTAAGGCCACCGCCGAGTACATCGACGCGGTCTTGACCCGCATCACGGTGGGTGGTGCTCTGTACGTCGCCGCTGTCGTTACGGTTCCGACCCTGCTTCAGGCCCGATGGAACGTGCCTTTCTATCTCGGCGGTACCTCGCTGATGATCGTCGTGGGCGTCGCCCTCGACTTCGCACAGCAGGTCGAAAGCCATCTCATCACTCGCCATTATGAAGGTCTCACCGGGACCAAAGGCTCCCGCATCCGAGCGAGGAATGCGTAATGGACCTGCTACTTTTCGGACCGCCGGGCGCCGGCAAAGGCACTCAAGCCAAGTTCCTCATCGACCTGCTGGGCATCCCCCAGATCTCCACCGGCGACATGATGCGCGCCGAGCGGAAGTCCGGGTCCGACCTCGGCAAGCAGTTTGACGAGTACATGTCCGCTGGAAAGTTGGTGCCTGACAGTCTCGTCTTGGACTTGATGCTGAAGCGCCTCACGCAGGAAGATGCGAAAAACGGTGCGATCTTCGACGGTTACCCGAGGACCGTAGCTCAGGCAGAGTCCCTCGACGCCTTGCTCGAGAAGCTCGGCAGGCGGATCGATCGGGTGGTTTCCCTCGATGTTCCACTCGAGGATATCGTCGAGCGCGTCACAGGCCGAAGGGTCTGCCTGGACTGTGGACAGACCTATCACGTCCGCTATACTCCGCCGCCCCAAAACGGAGAGTGTGTCTCGTGTGGGGGGAGCAAAATCGTGCAGCGATCGGACGACACCGAGGAGGTCGTTCGGAAGCGATACGAGGAATACAAAGCGAAGACCGAGCCGGTGCTCGCCCACTACGAAGCAAAGGGCGTTGTGAGGGGTGTGGAAGGCGTCGGATCATTGGAAGAAATCACGGAACGTATTAAGGAAGCGATTGGGGTTGAGTAACGAGCGGGATGAGTGAAACCAACACGACCCGAGGCACCATCGAAGCGGTGCTGCCGAGGGCGCTTTACCGAGTGAGACTGGACGACGGCGAAGAAGTTACCGCGTCGGTTTCCGCGAAGGCCAGGCAGGTTACGGTGAGGCTCTTACCCGGCGACGGTGTGATGGTCGAGGTATCCCCTTACGACCCGACGAGAGGACGAATCAAAGAGAGGCTGACATGAAGGTTCGACCAAGCGTCAGAAAGATTTGTGAGAAGTGCAAGATCGTGCGTCGCAAGGGCGTCGTGCGGGTCTTGTGTGACAACCCCCGTCACAAGCAACGGCAAGGATAAGAGTACATGGCACGTATCGCAGGCGTCGACCTTCCAGGTCGGAAACATACGGTGATTGCGCTGCAATACATCTACGGGATCGGTCCGCATCACGCGAAGCAGATTTGCGAGATCGCCGGGATACCGGAGAGCAAGCGTGCTGAGGAGCTCGACGATGCCGACGTCAAGAAGATTCGCGAGTGCATCGACCAGAACTTCAAGGTCGAGGGTGACCTTCGGCGAGAGGTCAACATGCACATCAAGCGGCTCATGGACCTCGGTTGCTACCGTGGCCTCCGTCACCGCCGCGGGCTGCCTTGTCGTGGCCAGCGAACTCACACCAATGCGCGGACCCGCAAGGGACCCAAGCGCGGCGCAATGAGCAGGAAGCGCTAAGATCATGGCGAAGGCAAAAGCAAAGTCCACCAAGGGCAAGAAGCGCAAGCAGAAGAAGGTCGTGACCAGTGGCATCGCTCACATCCAGTCCACCTTCAACAACACGATCGTCACGATCACCGATTTGGGCGGTGAGGTGGTGTCCTGGTCGACGGCCGGAGCGCGGGGTTTCAAGGGCTCGCGCAAGAGCACGCCGTTTGCAGCCCAGCTCGCAGCCGAGGATGCTGCCCGCAAGGCACAGGACGCCGGCATGAAGACCGTCGCGATTTTCGTGAAGGGTCCCGGTGCAGGCCGCGAATCGGCATTACGAGCATTTCAGAACGTCGGGATGCGGGTCACCTTGCTTCGCGACGTTACCCCCATTCCCCATAATGGTTGCCGGCCGCCAAAGCGGCGGCGCGTTTAAAGGCTGCGGAGGCAATTGATGACGAGTCCGACTCTAGTCGCACGCAATTGGCGAGAGCTCATTCGCCCGAAGAATGTTCCCGTTGATCAGGAGTCGCTGAGCGACACCTACGGGAAGTTCGTGGTGGAACCGCTCGAGCGTGGTTTTGGCATTACCTTGGGTAACTCGCTGCGTCGCGTGTTGCTGTCCTCGCTTCAGGGGGCTGCGATCACCGCCGTCAAGATCGACGGCGCGCTGCACGAGTTCACCTCG
>CP070713.1:508331-513402 GCA_020351445.1 Myxococcales bacterium | reverse complement strand
CGTCGCCGTCGGCGTCGCAGTCGCCCTGGCGGAGCACGCACGTTTTGACGTCACCCGTGGTCTCATCCAGATAGCCGATGATGCCGGGCTGGGTCGTGAACCAGAGGCGTCCCGCGTAGTCGGGGAGCGCGTCCTGCAGAGGTGCGTCGGGGTCGTCGAGATCCTCGGCGAGATCGTAGTCGTCGACCAGCACCCACTCCCACTGCTTGTTCTTAACCTGGAGTGCTTCCCATCGTTGGATGCGCTGGTTGGACACACCGACGAGAGCGCGTCCAAACTGGTCCACGTGGAAGTAGCCGCCGCCCGAGCTGTCGGTGGTGATGTCTTCGGGCCGGCCGGCCGCGACCCAGGCGCGCAACGGAAGCTCCTGCTCCGCAAGAACCTCGAGGCTGTGCGGGTCCATCAGGAAGAGGCGCACGCGCGCGATGCCGATGCAAATCGTGACGACGTTGCCATAGGAGTCGAACACCACCGTGGGGCAGGTCGCAGCCAGCAGACCGAGCTGTCGCGAGGAGACGATCGGATCGATACCTAGAGGCGCATCGTAGTTGAGCGTGTCCGAGTTGTAGTTGTCGCCGTGAAGACTGTTGCGTCCCTGTTCTGCGAGGAAGTCGTTGGGCGGAATCGAGATCGGGGGCAGTGGATTCGGTATCGCTTCGCTGCCGACGAAGCGCGGCAGGCCAAGCTGCTCCGGGGTCGAAGGCCATGAGAACAACTCGGGGTAGCCAGAGTCGGGCAGAGCACCATTGGCCGAAGCGCGGCCAGTCAGATTGGTGAGCGCCAGAATGGTGACGAAGACGAACGCCAGTGTGACGGCGGCGGGGTGGCGAAGGTTGTGCATGGGATAGCTCCTGTGGTTGGGGAGCAGTAAATAGATCAGAATGCCGCTTGACACAAGATACAAAAGATGTTTTATGTATTTCTCTGATCCTGATGAGAAACATGACACAAGACTTGTTTTCTGTTTCAAGTCGTGTTATCCACCCTTTGGCGGCTGCGGCCGCGCCATCATTAGAGGCACGAAATGGCGACGATTATCATAGATGACTGCATCAATTGCGGGGCCTGCGAAGACGAGTGCCCCAACGGCGCAATCTCGATGGGCGAGGAAATCTTCGTGATCGATCCCGACCTCTGCACCGAGTGCGTCGGCCACCATGGCGAGCAGATGTGCGCGCTGGCTTGTCCGCCCGAGGCATGCGTCCAAGATCCCGGGCGCCTCGAAACCGAAGAGACGCTTTTCACCCGGGCTCAGAAGATTCACCCAGACCGATCCCTGACCCTCACTGCCGAGACCTCGCACTTCCGTGCGAAAGCTAGCTGACCCGAAAGGAACGAGTTGATGTCCGAGTATGACGTAATCATCGTGGGCGCAGGCCATAACGGTCTCACCGCCGGAGTCGAGCTCCAGCGCGCTGGCAAGAAGGTCCTCGTTCTCGAGAAGACGAACTGGCCCGGCGGACAGGCTGCGACCAAGGAGCTCTTCAAGGGTTACAAGCACAGCGTCGGCGCTTGGGCGCTCCTGATCTTCCGCGAGGAGCTCATCAAGTACCTCGAGATGGACAAGGAAGGTTTCGAGCTGATTCGGCCCGAGAGCTCCTTCACGGTCTTCGGCGACGAGGATGACACGCCCTTCATTGGCTACACCGACCCGATCGATCTCGCGAACCATCTCGCGGAGGACCACGGCCTCGAGGCCCTCGACGGCTTCAACAGCCTCGGCTCCTTCTTCGCGAACTTCAAAGAGATGTTCGAGAAGTACATGCACGAGAAGCCACCCACGCTCGAGGAGATCATCGCGATGGAGCCGGACGACAAGACGCGTCAGGCTCTCTCCAAGCTCAGCTACGGAAGCGCTATGGAGATCATCCGGGAGTTCTTCAAGGAGCCCGGCAAGTACGGCTGCATTCTGGGCTCGCTTTCCGCTTCGGCGATCGATGGCACTCACATGGGCCCTTACACCAAGGGCAGCGGGGTTTCGATGGCATACCACTACACCGCCGGCGACACTTACGACTTCAAGATTCCGAAGGGCGGCATCGGCACTGTCTCGTCATCGCTCCAGAAGGTCTTCGAGCGCTACGGCGGCGAGGTGCGTTTTAAGGCGATCGTCGAGAAGTTCATCATCGAAGACGGCAAGGTCGTCGGCGTGTGCATGAAGGACGGCCAGGAGATTCGTTCCGAGGCCGTCATCTCGACGCTCGATTCGAAGATGACCTTCGGTAACCTCTGCGAGCCCGGCAGCTTGCCCGTCGACTTCGCCAACTCCGTGGACGACATCGAGTACGCCAACGGCTACGTGCAGGTTCACATGACGATCAAGCGGCTCCCGACCTTCACGAAGCAGCTCGAGTTCGTGAACGGCACCGTCCAGAGCTGGCTCGTGGCCTACATCAAGGGGCCCGAGCAGCTTCACAAAGCCTGGCAGCAGTCGAGGGCGGGGGAGGTCGCCGAAGATCCGGCTGTGTACACCTACTTTCCGTCGCAGCTCGACCCGAGCCTGGCTCCGAGCGACGGCACGCATACCTGTACCATGTTCTCGCACTATTTCCCGACGGAGTTCCCTGGCACCACGCACAACGAG
This sequence comes from Myxococcales bacterium, assembly GCA_020351445.1. Lineage (GTDB taxonomy): Bacteria > Myxococcota_A > Polyangia > Polyangiales > Houyiibacteriaceae > SG8-38. The sequence goes on along the minus strand of CP070713.1, from coordinate 510,818 downwards.
GCCAAGAACCTCATGGTCGAGCGGATGATCGCAGCGATGGAAAAGGTCATCCCCGACTTCCGCGACCTCATCATCGACAAAGTCGTCTTCACCCAGCAGTACTTCGACAAGACCTTCAACGCGACCGAGGGCGACTTCTCGTTGGGTCTCCTGCATCCAGGTCAGATGTTCGGCGATAGGCCGGTCCCGGGTTGGGACGGCGGCCACGAGACACCACTTGAAAACCTCTACATGGCCGGCGGCGCCTGCCATCCCGGGCCGGGCGTGACATGCATTCCTGGCCTCAACGGCGCGCGCGTCGTATTGGCCAAGCTCGGCGGAGCCAAAGAAGAAGCCGCGGAATAGTGGACGACTTCAATCCCTTGATCCTGTTGATTCCGCTCATTGCCGGGTTCATCGGCTGGTTCACGAACTGGCTTGCTGTCAAGGCGACCCTCTATCCGGTCGAGTTCGTCGGCTTCCCGCCGCTGCTCGGCTGGCAGGGGGTGATCCCCAAGAACACCGAGGAGATGTCGAAGGCCTTCAGCAGGCTCATCCACGACAAGCTCGTCGACATGGAGAAGGTCTTCGCGCAGATCGACCACGATGACAACGAAGAGCTCGACAAGGTCGTCGAGGACGTCTCCGTCGAAATCATCCGTGAGTTCTCGACGAACATTGCACCCGAGTCCTGGGCGCGCGCCCGCGAAAAGCTGCGCGAGTACATCAACATGCTCGTTCGCCGGAACGTACGCCGCGTCACGGTGGAAATCCTCGATCGCATGGCCGAGGAGGCGAGTGACTTCGTCGACATCGACAAGATCGCCCACGAGGCGCTCGTTGAAGACCGGGCACTTCTGGGCCGCGTGCTGATGGACGTTGCCGGCCCAGAGTTCAAGTTCATCGAGCGTTCCGGACTCTGGTTCGGCTTCCTCTTCGGCATCATCCAGATGTTCGTTTGGATCGTTTACCCGGAAGGTTGGGTGTTGCCTGCCGCCGGTTTCCTGGTCGGCTACATCACGAACTGGCTGGCCATGAACCTCATTTACGAGCCGCGCGAGCCGGTGCAGATCGGGCCATTCAAGATCCAGGGCGTTTTCATCAAGCGACAGCGGGAGGTCGCGACCCAGTTCGCGGACGTGATCGCAGACAAGGTCCTGACGCCGGAGAAGATGGTCCAGCACATCAGCGAAGGGCCGAACCGCCAGCGCCTCCTAGACATCCTCGAAGGTCAGGTCGAACAGAGCATGAAGGAGTACGAGCGTGACGCCATGGTGGCGATGCTCGTGTCCAACGACAAGCTCGAGGAAGCCAAGGCCGACCTTTTGGACCGTGTCCGAAACGCGGACATGAGCGACAGCCGCCAGATCAAGACGTTCGCCGACCAGTCCCGCAGGATCCACGCGCAAATGGAAGAGAACCTGGGCGCGCTCGACGCCGACCAGTTTGGCGGCATCCTTCGCCCGGTTTTCCAAAAGGACGAATGGAAGCTCATCCTCGCCGGCGGCGTCATCGGCACGGCCATCGGCGCCCTTCAAGTAGCCGTGCTATTCGGCGGCTTCTAGCCTCCAGCCCGCTCGAACCTGTCGACACACTCGAGGTCGCGCTCAGCTGTACCGCCCGCGATGAAGAAGTTGCTACTCACAGTCCTCCTGCTCGGTCTCTTGCTCGCTGCGTTTGCAGTCCTCTCACATCGGCCGTCGATGCCGCCCGAACACACGTTGAGCTACGAGCTCCTACAGCCTGGGGCCTTCGAAGTGGCAAGAGCCAGCATGGAGCTAGTCGATCCGTCGCGCTTCGTCTCGGATCCCGGTGGGTCGAACGGCAAATCCGTGCGCAGGATGCCGGTCCGTCTCTGGTACCCGCGCTCCGAGAACCAAGATCCCCAACCTCTGCTCATCTACAGCCACGGCTTTATGAGCACCGGGGAGAGTGTCGCCTACATCGCCGAAATCTTGGCGAGCCAGGGCTACGTCATTGCGGCGCCCGACTTCCCGATCACCGGTCGCAGCCGAGGCGAAGAAGCCAACTCGCGCGATGTTCTCAATCAGCCTCGAGACGTCGCGTTGCTGATCGACGCGTTGCTTGCGCGCAGCGAGGACGAGAACGACGAGCTCTACAACGCCATCGACAGCGCACGCATCGCGGCGATTGGTTACTCGCTCGGTGCGCTCAACACGCTGCTGCTCGGTTTTCATCCGACCTTGCAGGAACCACGCATCAAGGCCGTGATTTCGCTTGCCGGCCCGACCGAGGTATTCACTCGCAAGTTCTTCAATACCCGTGCGATCCCTTTTATGGCGATAGCAGCCACCGAGGACGAGTTCGTGGAGTACGAGTCCAACTTCCTGACCCTACGAGGCAAGGTCGACGGGGCCCTGCTAGTCGCCTTCGAACGAGGCTCCCATCTCGGCTTCGCCGAGGAGGGGAAGTGGGTCCGCTGGTTCAGTCATCCTGACTCGCTGGCCTGCGATCTTGCGACGGATACCATCGACAGGAACAGGAAAT
>CP070713.1:503336-508231 GCA_020351445.1 Myxococcales bacterium | reverse complement strand
TTGTTCATCGTGGATTCGGATGCGCCCGGCCTCGAAAAGACGCTCATCCGAATGCAGATCCCCGGCGCGGACCGGCAGTTCACGCTGTTCTTCGACAACGTACGCCTAGGCGAAGACCGCCTGCTCGGTCACGAAGGGCAGGGGCTCCCTCAGATCTTCGTCGGCATGAATCCCGAGCGCATCCTCGGCGCTGCGTTGGCCAATGGCGCCGCGCTTCACGCGATCGACATGGCGACCCGCTATGCCAACGAGCGTGCGGTCTGGGGCAAACCGATCGGCACCCATCAGGGCATCGCTCACCCGCTGGCCCAGGCCAAAGTCGAAGTGGAGCTTGCGCGCCTGATGACCATGAAGGCCGCCTGGCTTTTCGATCACGGAAAGGATGCTGGTGAGGCGGCCAACATGGCCAAGTACGCGGCCGGCGAGGCTGCGACCCACGCGGTCGACACCGCTATCCAAGTTCATGGCGGCAACGGCATGTCGGAGGAGTACGGCCTCGTCTCGCTTTGGGGCATGGCCCGCACGCTTCGCATCGCGCCCATTAGCCGGGAGATGATTCTCAACTTCGTTTCGCAGCATACGCTGGGGCTGCCGAAGTCGTACTAGTCAGTCCCTTTTGAGAAGCCCCTGAAGGCGGGTCAGGACCGGGTAGGGATGCTCTTTCGCGAGATCGTCTAGGGTGCTCTGCATCACCGATTGAATCTCCTGGTAGCAATGCTCGAGCACCTCGGGGTTCTCGGCGTCCTCCGGGCCGAGGTGGCTCCAGCTCATGGGCTCGCAAACCTGCATGGTGACTTTCGCGGGGATCGGCAGCAGCGATGGGATGGGACCCACGACCACGCCCCAGGGAATCGTGAACGTCAGCGGCATGCTGTACGTTCGAAACCTGTGAAGGCCGAGGGCCTTGGCGATGCGGCGCCCGCGCGTGAGCACGATGCTGGACTCGTGACCTCCGTGGCCCACGACGGGAATCACCGGGACGCCCCTTCGGAGCGCCAGCTTGATGAAGCCCTTGTTGCCCGCCAGGTCGATGCGATTGCGCTCAGTCCATGGCCGCGCCATCTCCTCGGCCCCGCCCGGATAGACGAGCACGGCGGCGCCACGATCGAGCGCCGCATTCGCGTTGCGCTGATTGGCCGGCACCTGAGCGAGGCGTCGGAAAAAGTCCCCGATCCGCGGGATTTCGAAGATCACGTCGAAGCTCAACACCACCAACGGATTGTCGACGCCGTTCTTGCGGTACCATGCCGCCATCAATGCCGGCGTGTCTGGATCGGAATTGGGCCCGGAGTGGTTGCCGACCAGCAGGACGGGGCCCGAGTCCGGGAGGCGTTCGACGCCGCGCACCTCGGAGTCGAAGTAGCGCCCGTACTTCTCCATGAGAGGCACGATGCGGGCGAGGAACTCGGGATCGTGCTGAAACTCTACCGCTTCTTGCGCCTCAGCCATCGCCGACGAGGTAGCACACCCGCATGTTGGAAGCCCTCCAGGGCCTTGCGGAATGCCTGAGCGCGCCGGTTCTGAACGATGTGCCCGCCCGGGAAGCGCACGAGCTCCGTGCCAAAGTGGTCAGCGAGGCGCGCACCATGTTGCACGGTGGCGAGGCGATCGAATTCCCCGGAAATGATCGCGATACGCTTTGGCGCGAGCGTCGGCTCGCGGCAGACCGGTGTGATCGGCACGAGCTGTTCGCGATAGCCTTCGTAGAGCGTGCGTTGCATGTCGCCGTGGCCGGGAACCAAGTCGTTGTCGTTCATGACATCGGGGATGCTGGCGATCGGAATGTAGGACAGCATGAAGTCGATGTCCGACGTGACCGTTGCGAGGAGCGCCGCGGTGTAGCCTCCGAGGCTCATGCCAACGACGCCGACGTGACTGGCGCCGGCTTCGCGCATTGCGCGGATGGCGGTCTGTAAATCCCAGATCGCCTGGCGAAAGCCTTCAATCGTGAATGCGGTATCTTGTTGGGGCCATTCCGGTGGGAACGCGTGCCCTCGTGGACCGTGAAACGGCAGCGCAAATAAGGATACGCTGATTCCCACGCGATGGAATTCCCGGATGGGCCAGGCCACCCGCTCCATCAGGTGGTGGCCGGACGAAAAGCCATTGACGAGGATGGCCATCGGCCTCCCCTTGATCCGGAGGTCCAGCGTCCTGAGGAGCGCGGTCTGATTGTCCCTGTGGCTCCGGTACTCGTGCTCGATCTCTTTGAAAATGAGCGGGTGGACGCTCTGCCAATTCCACTCGGTAAACCCAACCCGATGGGGCGCAAGCCAGCGTTTCTTGAGATCGATCCGCCCAGGAGCCGGGAAGAGGTCGCTCGGGTCCTTGCGATACGCTCGGTAGCCCTCGCTCGAAGCAAATGCCGTCAGATCGCGCAAGAGCTCGGGCGGCTCCTTCAAGTCTGCGGGCTTGAGCTTTGCGATTTGGGAAACCAGGAAGCCGTCCGCTTTGTAGGCCAGCTTCTGGACGAATCCGCGTGGGTTTGAAGTCGTTGCGCGCAGCCCGCGGCCACCGTCTAGAGATAGAGTGCCACCGCCGTTCAGGGTCCCGGTATCCCAAGCTTGATGGAGTTCCTCTACCACCCTGGTCTAGGCGTATATCGGAACCGGCCGTTCAGTGCAATTCTTGACGCCAATAGTCGAGAAGTTTCGGGCGTAAGATCTGCGCCCAGCGCCTGTAGCCCTTGGAATTCAAGTGCACGCGGTCGAACCGAAACATCGATCGATCTGGATCTCCGCTCGATGTCTGAAGCGCTGTGTTCCCGTCAATTACCTTCAGCCACGGCTTGGCTGCGGCCGTCTCGCGGAGGTACTGATTGACCGCCTCGATTTGGCCCGCGCGGCGAGCGTTGAGCGGCGATGGAAACGTCGCCACGACGACGATGAGAGCGGCCGGGAGGCGATCGTGTAGGCCCGTCAGAAGCGTATCGTAGAGGGCCTGCATCTCCTCGAGGCTTTTCGGCCGGTTGCCGCCAAAGTCGAGCAGATCGTTGCTGCCGATGTAGAGCACCACCATGGCCGGGTCGTGCGGCGTGATGAGGCGGTCCATGTAATGGATGACGTCGTTGACCTTGGCGCCGCCAAAACCGCGCCGAACCGTTGGAAGAGGGGCCATGTCGCGAGCGAGGCGGCCCCAGAGCCGAATCGTCGAGCTCCCCGCGAAGACCACAGCGCCCTTAGGCGGTGCTTTCTTGCGTTCCTTCTTTTCAAACGCACGGATCTGCTTCTCCCACACGAGGGGGTCTTCGCTGATCGTCCGGCGAACTTCGTCCCAGATCTTCCATCCGAGGATGACCGGCCCAAGCACCGGGACGGCGAGAATCGGAATCCAGATCCACATGGGGAGGGAGGGTGTATCAGCTTCAGTGTCAGTGCCAGTGTTATCATCTGGTTCATGCGAGCCATGCTTCTCGACACCCCCGCTCCGATCGAGACGCATCCTCTGCGCTTGGCTGATGTGCCGATTCCCGAGCCGGCTGCGGATGAAGTTCTGATCCAAGTGCGCGCCTGCGGCGTCTGCCGGACCGACTTGCATGTCGTCGAGGGCGATCTCGAGATGCGGCGCTCGCCGATCATCCCAGGGCATCAGGTGGTGGGCACGATCACGGGGCTCGGCTCCGACGTGAGGGATCGTGCGGCGGGAGAGCGGGTCGGCGTCGCCTGGCTTCACCGCACCTGCGGGTGCTGCTCCTTTTGCACTAGCCAACGCGAGAACCTTTGCGACGCTCCGGACTTCACCGGCTGGACCGTCCACGGCGGGTTTGCGGAGTACGTCGTCGCGCCAGCTGCCTTCACCTACCCGTTGCCCGATGGGTTCTCGGATCTCCAAGCGGCTCCCCTGCTGTGCGCTGGTATCATCGGCTATCGGTGCTTGCGTAAGACCGGCATCGAGGACTGGTCGGGAGCGCGCCTAGGTCTCTACGGCTTCGGGGCGGCGGGTCACGTCGCCATTCAGATCGCTCGGGCGCGCGGGGCCGAAGTCTACGTGTGCACCCGCGACCGCGAGAAGCATCAGGCGCTTGCCGAGGAGCTCGGTGCTGTTTGGACGGGAGGCACGATCGACAAACCTCCCGTCGCGCTCGATGCCGGCATCATCTTTGCGCCTGCCGGCGAGATCGTGCCGGCTGCGCTATCGCACCTCGACAAGGGCGGCACCCTCGTGCTCGGCGGCATCCACATGAGCCCGATCCCAGAGCTTGCCTACGAGCTGCTCTATCGTGAGCGCGCCGTATGTAGCGTTGCCAACAACACCCGCGAGGATGGGCACGCCTTCCTCCGGGAGGCCGCCACGGTGGCAGTACGCACACACATCGAAACCTTTCCACTCGAGGACGCCAACACCGCGCTCGACCGCCTTCAACATGATGGCATTCGAGGCGCCGCGGTCCTAACCGTCTGAAGAAGGCTTAACCCTTTCAAAAAGGGGACTGTCCCCTTTTTGAAAGGGTTAACGAAAAAACGCCGTGTTCCGAGGAACGCGGCGTCTTTTGGGTCATCGTACTCGCGTTACTCGGCGGCTTCGGCGAGCAAGCGGGCAACGACGTAGGGATCGATGTTGGCGCAGGGGCGGCGATCCTCGAGGTAACCCTTGCCGTCGAGGTCGGTTTGCATCGGGATACGGATCGAGGCTCCACGGTCGGACACGCCGTACTTGAAATCCTTATACGACGCGGTCTCATGCTCACCCGTGAGGCGTTCCTCGAGTCCGGCGCCGTAGTTTGCGAGGTGCAACGCGATGCGATCCGGCTCGCCGAGCTTCTGAATGTACTCGTTGATCACCTTCAAGCCGCCGTCTTCACGCATCGCCTTGGTGCTGAAATTGGTGTGGCAGCCCGCGCCGTTCCAGTCGCCCTTCGCAGGCTTGGCCTCGTAGGAGATGTCGACGCCGTAGGT
>CP070713.1:500404-503236 GCA_020351445.1 Myxococcales bacterium | reverse complement strand
CCATCTCGTCGACCCGGCGCGCTACGCCTCACCGGTCTTCATGCTCTTCTCCGGAGGGTTGATGCTCGGTGCCATGTTCATGGCGACCGACATGGTCGGGTCGCCGATGACGTCGTTGGGCTGCATCCTGTACGGTGCGTTGATCGGTCTGGTCACGGTGGTGATCCGGACCTGGGGCGGCCTGCCCGAAGGCGTCATGTACGCGATCCTCCTTGGCAACGCGCTCACTCCACACTTTGATCGCTGGACTCGACACACGGTCTACGGCACTAGGGGCAAGGAGGCTGCCACGTGAGCCACGCCGAGCTGGCCAGCCGCCCTGCCCCGCCAAGCACCTGGCACATGTATCGCGCCATGGTCGGCGTGGGCGTGTTCTGCGGGCTCCTCATCGTCAGCGTGTATCAGGTGACGCTCCCTGTCATCGAGCGCAACAAGGCGGAGGCGTTGCAAGAAGCGATCTTCCACGTCCTGCCCAACGCGAGCACGAGCACCACGTATCGCCTGGACGAGCCCAATGGTTTCAAGGTCTTGGAAGGCGAATCTCATGGCGAGCAGCTGGTTTATGCGGGCTATGACGCCAACGAGGAGCTGGTGGGCCTGGCGGTGGAGGCCCGTGGGATGGGGTACCAGGACGTGATCGGGCTGATCTACGGCTACTCGTTTGCCGAGGAGGCGATCGTCGGGATCCAGGTCCTGGAGAGCAAGGAGACCCCTGGGCTGGGCGACAAGATCGAAACCGATCCGGCATTCCTTCAGAACTTCGAACGCCTGGACGTGTCGCTGGCGGACAATCTGTCGGAGTTGGCGAATCCCATCGTGCCGGTCAAGCACGGGGAAAAGACCCATCCCTGGGAGGTGGACGGCATCACCGGAGCGACGATCTCGTCCGTGGCGATCGCCAACATCCTCGATCGGAGCGCCCAGTACTGGGTGCCTCGCATCCGGAACAACCTGCGCGATTTTCAGGGAGGGGAATAGACATGGCGACCCCCACCAAGAGCAGCACCGACGAGTTCATCAAGGGCCTGTGGAAGGACAATCCCGTGTTCGTCCAGGTGCTGGGGATGTGCCCGGTGTTGGCGGTCTCGAACACGGCGATGAACGCGCTGGCCATGGGGTTGGCCACGGCCTTCGTGTTGGTCATGTCCAACATCGTGGTGTCGTCGCTGCGGAGCTTCATTCCCAAGCAGGTTCGCATCGCCACCTACATTCTGATCATCGCTACATTCGTGACGGTGGTGGACTACGTGATCCAAGCCATCAGCCTCGACCTCTACAAGGCGCTGGGCGCGTTTATCTCCCTCATCGTGGTCAACTGCCTGATCCTCGGTCGGGCCGAAGCGTTCGCCTCGAAGAACACGGTGGCGCGATCGGTCATGGACGGCCTGGGCATGGGGGTGGGCTTCGCGTTTGCCCTTTTCTGTCTCGGCGCGGTTCGGGAGATTCTGGGCAACGGAACGCTATTCGAAGCTGCGTTGTTTCACGATTCCTTTCAAAATTGGGTGGTGATGATCCTTCCGAGCGGCGGCTTCTTCAGCCTTGCCGCCTGGTTGCTGCTCTTCAATTGGCTCGAGCAGCGCAAGGCCAAGAAGGACGAAAAGGCTACGCTTGCGCTCAGCGAGGAGGCGGCGCAATGACCGAAGAATCCCTGTGGTCGATCTTCATCAACGCCAGTCTCGTCAACAACTTCGTGTTGGCGTATTTCCTCGGAATCTGTCCGTTCCTGGGTGTGTCGTCGAAGCTCGATACGGCAACGCGCATGGGCGGCGCTGTGATGTTCGTCATGCTGGTGAGCTCGGTCTGCGCCTTCGGGATCCAGGCACTGTTGGTGGCCATCCACGCGCCGTACCTCAAGCTCATTTCGTTCATCGCGGTCATTGCGTCGACCGTGCAACTGGTCGAGATGTTCATCAAGAAGGTCAGCCCCGCGCTCTTCCGGACGCTGGGGATCTTCCTCCCGCTGATCACCACCAACTGCGCCATCCTCGGGTTGGCGCTCTTTCAGACCAACAAGGGCTACGGCTTCGTGCAGTCCATCGTCTATGCCCTTGGCGCGGGAGCGGGATTCACCCTCGCGCTCGTCCTCATGGCGGGACTACGCGAGAAGCTCGAGTTGGCAGAGGTGCCAGACGTGACCAAGGGGGCTGCCATGGCCGTGATGCTCGCCGGACTGCTTTCGGTGACCTTCATGGGTTTCGGCGGGCTGGGAGGTTAGGACCGCGATGCACGACTACATCATCGGTGTCGGGGCCTTGCTGCTGTTGTCCACAACGTGGATCGCCGTACAGCGGGCGTGGCGGCGAACCTTTGCGGACGTCGGAGCGGACCCCGACGCGCTTGCTGGGCGCTCGCGATGTCACGGCTGTAACGATTCAGAAGCTTGCCACCGAAAGCCTGAAAGCGGAGCCTGCAAGGGCCAGGAGAAGATGCCATGAACAGTGCAGTTACCTATCTCGAGGACTACGATACCGAGCACCGCTTCCAAGCTACCGTGGTGGAGAGCGAGCGGATCACGACGGAGGCGTCCGGCATCGAGGTCCGGGAGCTCACCCTGGATATTCAGAAGCCCGACTTCGAGCTCCAGCTGGGACAAAACGTCGGCGTGCTGGCCCCAGGGACCAAGGAGTTTGGGCAGGAGTACCACTTCCGTCTTTACAGCGTGGCCGATCTTCCGGAGCGCGGAGGCAGCGGGCTTCCTCGGATCAAGATCGCGGTGCGCCGCTGTAGCTACGTGGACAAGTACAGCGGTGAGGAGTACCCGGGCGTCGCAAGCAACTATTTATGCGATCTCGTTGCCGGCGACAGCATCACCATGGCAGGTCCGTACGGCTT
>CP070713.1:496888-500304 GCA_020351445.1 Myxococcales bacterium | reverse complement strand
GTCATGGGGATTCACCTCCAGCACGAGAACCTCGAAGCGGTCTCCCTCGACCACATAGAGGACGCGCCATTTCTTCGTGAGATAGCTCGACCGAGCGCCTTTCCACTCGCCTTTGAGCGCATGGTCCCGATAGCCAGGGATCAACCGGAGCGATCGCGGCCCAGATGTTTGAACGACTTCCTTCCATGCCTCGTATTGCTTGACGACCTCTTTGGGCGCCCTCTTGAGTTGCCTTTTGCAAGGCCTGCTCTCGAGAACCTCCCACATTATACACAGGTAATATTACTACTAAGTAATGTCAACCATTCGATTTCGCTGGACAAAGGGCAAAAGCACGGGGTGTAGCGGCCTCGATCCTGGCGTGTGGTAGCATCGCCCTGTGCGGTTTCTGGTCGTCGGAGCGGGCAACATCGGAAGCCTCTACGCCGCAAAGCTCGCCCAGAGCGCGCAAGAGGTGACCGTCTTGGCGAGGGGAGCTCGTTTGGACCAGATCCGTGGACACGGCATCGTACTCGAGGACGCCGTCTCCGGTGAACGAACCCGAACGCCCTTGCATGTCGTGGATCGTCTTGACCCGGATGATGCGTATGACGTCGTGCTGGTGATCCTGCCGAAGCAGCGGATCGCGGAACTCCTGCCCATGCTCGCCGCCAACGACCGTACGCCAAGCGTGATGTTCTTTGGAAACAACGCAGCCGGACCGGCCGCCATGAGTGACGCACTCGGTCACGACCGCGTGCTCCTCGGATTTCCTGGCGCCGCGGCCGTCCCGCACGAGGACGCCATTCGCTACGTCATCACCTCGGCGCGCGAGCAGCCGACGACCCTCGGCGAGCTCGATGGCAGCAAATCCGCCCGCATCATTGCAATCGCATCTGCGCTCGAAGCGTCCGGCTTTCCCGTGTCCGTGTCCGCGAACATCGACGCCTGGCTGAAGACCCACGTGGCTAAGATTCTCCCCACCGTGTGCGCGCTCTTTCAGGCGGGAGGCCACCCGGAGCAGTTAGCCGCCGATGACGAGGCGCTGCGGCTCATGTTGCGCGCCATTCGCGAGGGGTTTCAGGTGCTGCGCGCAAACGGCATTCCCATCACACCGCGCAACCACCGGGTGCTCGAGTGGTTGCCCGAGCCGGTGCTGCTGTTCGCGATGCGCCGAATGGTCAGCGGCGAGACGGCCGCGATCAAGTTCGGCCACGCGGAGCAAGGGCGCGCGGAGTGGGTGCTCCTGGCCGAGGAGTTTGGCCAGCTCGTCGCGCAGGCAGGGATTCCCACGCCGTCGATCGATGCCGCGTACCGATACCTGAGCGCCCCTCAGCGCAGGCTAGATCGTGCGCAGTATGCTTGACATTTGTTCAGTATCTGGGATATAAATACCAGGAATCATGTGGAGATCCAGCTCGGAGGTTTCACCTCCTGGGGTCGGGGACGTCGGCCCGCTCGACGAGGAGCTCTACCGTCTGGCGCGTGGCGCCGGCCGCCTGCGGCTTCGGATTGGCCAGGCGCTGCATCGGCTGGACCGGGACTATCGCGAGCTCGGGTTTTCCACGTTGGGCGCCTATTCGCTCGAGCGCTGCTCTCGTGGTGCTCGGTGGGCGGCCGAGAGCCGGGCTTTGGCGCGTCGTCTCGAGTCCCTTCCGCAATTGAGCGCCGCGCTCGAAACGGGGTCGATCGGCTGGAGCATGGCGGAGCTGCTTGCGCGCCACGCCACACCTCAGGCCGAAGCCGCGTTGCTCCACGTGGCCCGCGGGAAGACGGTTCAAGCGATGCGCCTCGCGCTGAGCCCAAACGAGGAACTCGACGACGACGATTCGGCTCGCACGTTGTCGCTCACGATGCCGGTCGAAGAAGCGTGGGCGCTCGAGGCGACGCGCATGATGGTCGAGCACATCGATGGCAAGTCCGCCGGCGAGCATTGGCTTGGGTCGCTGCTCGCCGAAGGTTACATCTCGCTGCTCGAGCTCCTCCATCCACGCAAGGATGACTTCTCAGAGCAAATCGAGGCCCAGGACACGGCGTGGCGTGCTGAGATGAAGCGCGTGCGGCATCTGCACGCAGACGCAGAGCTTCAGAGCCGCCCGGCGGTGGCCACTGCGCCCAACGCGGGTGAGGCGCCCGACGTCGACGACCTGCCAACGGGCGTCGAGGCGCTCGACGCACGCATCCGCCACTACAGCGCAGAGCTCGCCAGTCGCGATCTCTTCTTCGGCCGGGTGGCGCAGCGGTTCTTGGCACTTCGCGGATGGCAGGCGCTTGGCTTTGTCAGCGAAGCGCACTACGCGCGCGAGCGGCTCGGCATGTCGCGCGCATCGCTCAGAAGCAGAGTCAGCTTGGCACGCCGCAGTCGCGGGCTCGACCACGTCGTCGATGCGCTCCAACGAGGCCGCATCGGCTTTGAAGCGGCACAGCTCGTCGCCCGAATCGCTGGCGTCGACACCGAGTCGGCCTGGGTGGAACGCGCTGCGCACCGCACCTTCAAGCATCTGCGCGAGGAGGTGCAGGCCGTAGAAGTCGCCACGCGCCTCGCCGGCGAAACGGATCGTTCACCGCCGAGTGAAGAGCACATCGAACAGATGCAGGCACTCGAGCGGTCGATTCTCAGTGGTGAGCTGTTGCGTGGCGTTTGATGCAGTGAGGCCGGGGGTGACGATCGCGCCGAAGCAACGGAGGACGTCGACGACGCAGGGGATGAAGACACAGCTGTCCAGATATCCGGGACTCCAGGCGGCAAGGTGAACTTGCGGATGCGCATCCCCGGCGATTTGCTTCTGCACTACCGCCAGCTCGAACGGCTCCACCACCAACTGCTGCCTGCCACGAGCTTCATTCAGTTCCTTTGCGCGAGCTTTTGGCGCACGTGGGTTCCGACGTTGGGGGTTTCGGACAAGTGGGAGGCGATCTATCGGCGAGATCGGTACCGTTGCACCAGCCCCGTCTGCCATCAGCGCAACGTGACCCTCCACCACGTGCAGTACCGCGCGCGCGGCGGCACCGACAGCCCCGACAATCTCACGTCTCCTTGTGCGTTCTGCCACCTCGAGGGCGAGCACGGTGGGCGGCTCAAGATCCTTCCACCTGGATCCAATCCAACCTGGGTCCTCGGCCGTCGGCCCATCATGCGCGTCCACGGCCGCGAGCGGACCTTGCTCGCCTAGCCCGCAGGTGCCCAAGCAGTAGTGGAGGCGGTGGGAATCGAACAGCCGGCAGATCACCCGATCGTCGAAGACTTCGTAAACGACTCGATATTGCGCCACACGGATTCGGTATACGTCGTCGTAGCCTTGCAGCCGCCGGGCGCCGCGGGGTCGAGGACACCCGAAATAGCCCCTCTTTCAGAGCAGGTTTTTGCCAGTGATTTTGCCACCCGAGATCGAAGCGAAGTGATCTCGGATGCTTATCAGTGGAGGCGGTGGGAATCG
>CP070713.1:493897-496788 GCA_020351445.1 Myxococcales bacterium | reverse complement strand
GCCTCGATGATGACGGGGATATCGGTGCTCATGGGAATGCCCCCATCAAGGCGGTCGTCTCGAGGAACTCCTCGAAGCCTTCGACGCCCCACTCGCGACCGTTGCCCGACTTCTTATAGCCACCAAAGGGAGCGGTGAGGTCGGCGCTTGCGCCGTTGATGTGGACCTGACCGGTACGCAGCTTCGAAGCCACCGCGACCGCGTGCGCCCGATCGCCCGAATAGACGCACCCCGACAGGCCGTACTCGCTGTCGTTGGCGAGCACGATGGCCTCTTCCTCGGTTTCGTAAGGAAGGATCGCCAGCACGGGGCCGAAGATTTCCTCACGCGCGATGGTCATGTCGTTCCGCACGCTGCCGAAGACCGTCGGCTTCACGTAATAGCCGGTTTGCAAACCGTCGGGTTTGCCCGTCCCACCGCAAACCAACTCAGCACCCTCGTCGATCCCTGCCTGGATCAGCCGCTGGATCTTGTCGTACTGCGCCTTCGTCGCGACCGGACCCATCACGGTGTCTGGGCTCGAGGGATCGCCGGGCTCGAGGCCAACCGCAACCTCCTTTGCGATCTCTAGCGCCTCGGCCTGCTGGCTCTCGTGCACGAACATGCGACTCGGCGAAGTGCACGACTGGCCGCTGTTGCCAAAGCACTTCTGAACGCCGTGGGTCACGGCCTCCGTCAGATCGGCGTCCTTCAGGATGATGTTGGCCGACTTGCCTCCGAGCTCGAGGGTCACTCGCTTGACCGAGTCGGCAGCGGCTTTCGCGACCAGCACGCCGGCGCGCGTCGATCCGGTGATCGACACCATGTCGATATCGGGGTGCTCCGCAATCGCAGCGCCCACGCCCGGTCCGTCTCCATTGATGAGGTTGAACACACCGGCAGGCACTCCCGCCTCGTCGATGATCTCGGCGATGATGACGGCGCTCAGCGGCGTCACCTCGCTCGGCTTGAGCACGATCGTGCAACCCGCCGCCAGCGCGGGCGCGACCTTGCACATGATCTGGTTGGTCGGCCAGTTCCACGGCGTAATGAAACCGCACACACCGATCGGATACTTGATGATCAGTGTGGTGCCGCGGGTCCGCTCAAAATCGTAGTCCTTCAGCACCTCCAAGGTCGTGGTCAACTGGGCCAGTCCCATCGGCGCTTGGGCAGTGTTGGCAAGCGACATCGGAGCGCCCATCTCCAACGAAATCGTCTCGGCGAGATCGTCGAGGCGCTCTTGATAGCAGGCGATCACCTTTTCCAAGAGTGCGATGCGTTCCGCCTTGGAGATCTGAGAGTACATGGCGAAAGCGTTCCTGGCCGCGGTTACCGCGCGGTCTACGTCCGCGGCGTTACCTAGGCTGACGCGGCCGAATGCTTCTTCCGTGGCGGGATTGATCACGTCGCCCACCCTCGGCTCGACCGGGTCTGCCCACTTCCCATCGATATAAAACCTGAGGCTTTCACGCATCGACACCTCCACGATAACGCTCGCGCAGCCTGCGCTTGTAGAGCTTGCCATTGTCACTCCGTGGAAGCTCATCGACGATGTCGATGCTCCGGGGGCATTTGAAGCGAGCGAGATGCGAACGACAGAACTCGATCAGCGCTTCCTCCAACTCCGGCCGGGGAGGCTCGCCGGCGACGTGCTCGACCACGCCCTTGACCTCCTCACCCCACTCCGCGCTCGGGACCCCCACTACTGCCACGTCGCGCACGGCAGGGTGCTGTAACAACACGGCCTCGACCTCGGCCGGATAGATGTTCACGCCGCCCCGGACGATCAGATCGGCACTGCGATCGGTGAGGAAGAGGAAGCCGTCGTCGTCCAAGTAACCGACATCACCCACCGTGAAGTGCGAGCCGCGATGCGCCGATGCCGTTTTGACAGGGTCGTTGAAGTACTCGAAGTCCGAGCCCTCGAGCACCTTCAGGTAAATGGTGCCGGGCTGAAAGGCAGGGCAGGCGTTGCCTTCGTCGTCCAAGATCCACACGTGATCATCGGTGATGGGTTTGCCGACCGTACCTGGCTTCTTCAGCCATTGTTCGGGGCTGACGGAAGCTCCTCCGCCTTCGGTCGCCGCGTAGTATTCCCAGAGGATCGGCCCGAACCAATCGATCATCGCCTTCTTGATGGCGACGGTGCACGGCGCGGCGCCATGCGCGATGTACTGCATCGAAGAGATGTCGGCGTTGCGACGGACCTCCTCGGGAAGGCGCAGCAAGCGGTGGAACATCGTCGGAACCATGTGCGTGTGCGTGATGCGGTGGGTTTCGATCAGCCGAAGGGCCTCCGCCGCATCCCACTTATCCATCAGCACGGTACCGACGCCATGGGAAATCGGGACGGCCATGGAGTAGACCAACGGTCCGCCATGATGCATCGGTCCCGTGCATAGGTTCAGTTGCCCCTTGCCGGCGGAGTATTGCGGCGCGGAGGTCAAACCGGTGAGACCGGTCGCGTAGTTCAGCGGTCGGACCACGCCCTTGGGCCTACCGGTGGTGCCGGAGGTGTAGAGCATCCGGAAGCCCGGCTTTGGATCTGCAATATCGCTGCCGTCCTGCTCGGCTAGGGCCGCATCGTAGCTTTCGTAGCCGGCGATCTCTCCGCCGATCGCCAGCCGCACCCGAGCGTTCGGGGAGAGCTCGGCCGCCTTTGTCATCAGGTCCGCGAAACGCGCGTCGCCAAACAAAGCTTTCGCTTCGCAGTCGTCCACGATGTAAGCGACCTCGTCCGGGGTGAGGTGCCAGTTGACCGGCGTGTAGCGCAGCCCAGCCCGCAGGCAGGCATGAACCACCTCCGCGAACTCCGGACGGTTGCTGCAGACGATCGCAACTCCGTCCCCGTCGCGAAGGCCTCGCGCGCGCAGCGCCCGCGCCAGCCGATTGCTGTTGGCGTTGAGCTC
>CP070713.1:490578-493797 GCA_020351445.1 Myxococcales bacterium | reverse complement strand
TCCCGCCGTACGTGTTGTCCCCCTCTTCGATGAACTTCTCCGCATCGCCCGGTGCGCAGAGCCCCAACGCCTCATATGTCAGACGCTCGTTGGCGGTGAAGCAGTCGTGGAGCTCCACGACATCGACGTCCTCGGGGCCGATCCCTGCCTCCTCGTAGACCTGCGTCGCAGCGGTTTGGGCCATGTCGAAGCCCACCATCTTGACCATACTTTGCGGCTCGAAGCTGGAGCCAAAGTCAGTCGTCATGGCCTGGCCGGCGATGTGAACGAGGTCGTCCTTGCCGTGCTTCTTGGCGTACTCGTCGGAGCACAACAACGCGGCGGCCGCCCCACAGGTCGGCGGGCAGCACTGGTAACGAGTGAGCGGCTCGAAGACGACTGGCGAGGCCATCACCTCGTCGAGAGACAGCCGATCGGTGAAGATCGCGTAGGGATTGTTGGATGCGTGCTTGCGAGCCTTCACCGAGATCTTGGCGAAGGTCTCGGGCTTGGTGCCGTTGGCCTTGGCGTACTCCCGAGCAGCGCCACCAAACATCTGTGCTGCGGCGGGAGCCTGAGTGAAACCTTGCAGGTCGTTCATGACTTGCATGTGCCGCATTACGGGGGTGGGCCGATCGCTGTACTTGGAGCCGATGGCGCCCTTTTCCATTTTTTCGAAGCCGACCGCGATGACACAATCGGCAAGGCCACCTTCGATGGCTTGCCGCGCAAGCATGAGGGCGCTGGAGCCGGTCGAACAGTTGTTGTTCACGTTGTAGATCGGGATACCAGTGAGCCCCACCTTGTACATCGCGGCCTGTCCGCACGTGCTCTCTCCGAATACGTACCCCGTGTACGCCTGCTCGACGTCGCGATAGGGAATGCCCGCATCGTCGAGCGCGGCGCGTGCTGCGTTGGCACCCATGACGTCGTACTCGTCGCTGGCGCCGGGCTTGGCGAACTTGATCATCCCCACCCCGAGGACGTTGACCCTTCTCTTCATGTGCGTTGCTCCAGGAGAAACCGTTGCGCTTGTATGTAACGTTCGTTATAGTCCCGCCGCCCTGGCAGTCAACGAGGATTTTCCAATGACCAGCGGCGAGCCAATGCTGTCCGAACCCTGGCGATTTTACTTCCCTTACACGCGAACCACCGGGCCGACCGTGGGTGAGTTCCTGTGCGGGCTTCGCGATCAGAAGATCCTCGGAATACGCCGCACGGATGGCACGGTGATGGTGCCGCCCCACCCTTTCGATCCGGTCACCTCCGAGACCCTCACCGAGATGGTCGAGGTGGGAACCGAGGGAGAGGTGAGCGGATGGACCTGGGTCGCGCGCCCGCTCCAAAAGCACCCACTCGATCGGCCTTTTGCGTTCGCGCTGATCGAGCTCGATGGGAGCGACACGGGGTTCTTCCACGCCGTCGATGCCGGCGACGAGAACAAAATGTCGACTGGAATGCGCGTGAAGGTCCGCTGGGCCGAGGAGCTTCGGGGGCACATCTCGGACATCGCTTGTTTCGTTCCGATCGATGCGCCCGATCCCGACTACGAACCGGCCCCGGTCGAGCTCGAAAAGCCACGTCCGCCCGACCGATGGCGCTACGACTCGCCGTTTGAAACCCACTACGAAATCCTCGCCGGCAAATCGATGAGCGTGTACCTCCGCGGGCTCCAGGAAAGGAAGCTCATCGGCATGCGAGGCCCAAGCGGCAATGTGTACATCCCTCCGCACGGGGCTGACTCCACGACGGGTCTCGCGCTCGAGGAGCCCGTCGAGCTCGGCCAGAACGGCACGGTGGTGCGCTTTTGCATCGTGAACATTCCCGTCCGCGGTCAGCAGGTGCAGGTGCCGTTTGCAGCCGCCAACATTCTCGTCGACGGCGCCGACAACACGCTGATGGCACTCGTCCAAGGAGTACCGCACGAAGAGGTCCACATCGGAATGCGCGTCCGGTGCGTCTGGGTCGATGACGATCAACTCGGGGCGAGCGAATCCAACATCAAGTGGTTCGAACCAAACGGCGAGCCAGACCGGCCGCTGAGCGAGATCGAGGGCTACTTGTGATGCGGGACATTGCGATCGTTTCTTTTGCGCAGCGATGCAATCAACCCGAATGGCGCGAGGGCAACGACATCGAGCTCCTCATCGACCCGATCAACGAGGCGCTCGGTCGCGTAGGGATGACCCGCCAGGACGTGCAGTTCACGACCGGGGGGAGTAACGACTTCCTCGCGGGCCAGGCGTTCTCGTTCGTCCGGGCGCTCGATGCCGTTGGGGTACACCCCGTGCGGGACGACTCCCACGTCGAGATGGACGGGGCTTGGGCGTTGTACGAAGCGTGGGTGAATCTGCAGCTCGGTCACGCCGACAACGCCCTCATCTGGGGCCTCGGGAAGACCTCGCTCGGTAAGATCGAGGAGCTGGCGATGCTGTCGCTGGACCCGTACTACGTCGCGCCGCTCGGTGCGGATCCGAATTCCGTGGCCGCCATCCAGGCGCGTGCCTTGATCGAATCGGGCAGGTGCACCGAACGCGACCTCGCCGAGATTGCAGCGGCCCGGCAGGAATCCGCGGTAAAGAACGACAAGATCGAGCTCGACGCGGCGAAAACCGTGGACGAGATCATGAGCGAGCCGTACGTGGCTTCGCCGTTGCGCACATCGACGGCGGGACGTGCCACCGACGGCGCTGCGGTGGTCATCCTCGCTGCAGGCGACGAGGCAAGGAGGCTTTGCGAGCGCCCGGCGTGGATTCGGGGAATCGATCACCGGACCGATGCCCATCCTCTCGGCGTGCGGGATCTCACGGTCTGTCCGTCGGCCCGGCAGGCGGCAGACCGTGCCGGCGCCCTCGGCACGGACGTCGACCTCGCGGAGCTTCATTCGGTTCACGCGCATGAGGAGCTCGTTCTTCGCGATGCGCTCGGGCTTGGCGACGGCGTCTCGATCAATCCATCGGGCGGTCCCATGCTCGCCAACTCCGTGATGGCGACGGGGTTGATTCGGATGGGCGAGGCGGCGCAGCCAATCCTCGACGGACAGGCCAAACGCGCGGTCGCCCATGCGAGCCACGGACCATGCCTGCAGAGCAACATGGTTGCACTGCTCGAAGGGGAAAGCTGACATGGGTGGTGAGCTCGCCGCAGTCATCGGGACCGGGCAGACGAATCTCGCCCAACGGCTCCACGTGAGCATCGCCGAGATGGCGCGGCAAGCGGCGGAACGTGCCCTGAGCGACG
>CP070713.1:487924-490478 GCA_020351445.1 Myxococcales bacterium | reverse complement strand
TCGTCTGCTCGTTGGTGGGCAGATAGCGCGTGATGCCTCCTTCGGTGCCAGGTGCCAAAAGATTGCGAAGGCGGATGTTCGCAAACGTGCCCCGCATCATGACCTCGTGGTTGCCCCGGCGACTGCCGTAGCTGTTGAAGTCGCGCGGGGACACGCCGTGGTCCTGTAGATACTTCGCCGCGGGGCTGTCGAGCGCAATCGCGCCGGCCGGCGAGATGTGATCGGTGGTCACCGAATCGCCGAGCAAGCAAAGCACGCGTGCCCCCTCGATACCGGTGGGCGGTGCAGGCTCTCCGGCCTGCACTCCATCGAAGAACGGCGGCAAACGGACGTAGGTCGACGCCGGATCCCACCGGTACCGATCCGCTTGCTCGAAGCTCACCTCTCGCCACTGGGGGGGACCGTCGAGCACGGCCGCATAGCGCTCTACGAACTGGTCCTTCTTGACCGAGGACCGGAGCGTTTCGGTGATCTCGTCATGCGAGGGCCAGATGTCGCGAAGGAAAACCGCGTTCCCTTCGGTGTCCTGCCCGATCGGCTCGCGGTCGAAGTCGATGTCCATCGTGCCCGCGAGCGCATACGCGACGACCAACGGCGGCGAGGCGAGGTAGTTGGCCCGTGTCAGGGGGTTGACGCGACCTTCGAAGTTTCGGTTGCCGCTCAGCGCGGAAGTCACGACGAGATCGTTGGCTTTGATCGCTTCTGCGATCTCGGGATCGAGGGGGCCGGAATTCCCGATGCAGGTCGTGCACCCGTAGCCCACCAGGTTGAATCGGAGGACGTCGAGCTCGTTGGTCAACCCAGAAGCCTTGAGGTACTCGGTCACCACCTGCGAGCCCGGCGCGAGGCTCGTCTTGACCCACGGCTTGGTGCGGAGGCCCTTCTTGACGGCCTTCTTGGCCACTAAGCCCGCGGCCAGCATGACCGAGGGGTTCGAGGTGTTCGTGCAGCTGGTGATGGCCGCGATGACGATCGCGCCGTTTTGCAGCCTGAACGTTTCCTCGCCACGAGTGACCTCGGCCCCCTGGTCGGCGGATGCCTCGAAGCCCTGAAGCACACTATGCCAGGAACGCTTCGACTCGGTGAGCGGGATGCGGTCTTGCGGCCGTTTCGGACCCGCGATCGAAGGCACCACGTTACCCAGGTCGAGCTCGACCGTATCGGTGAAGCGCGGCTCGGGATCGCTCACGGTGTGGAACAAGCCCTGCTCCTTGAGCACGCGCTCCACGACGTCGACATGTGCATCCTCGCGTCCGCTGAAGCGAAGATATGCCAGCGTCTCGTTGTCGACGGGGAAGAAGCCCATGGTCGCGCCGTACTCCGGCGCCATGTTCGCGATGGTAGCTCGATCCGGAAGCGCTAGGTTTTCCATTCCCTCGCCGTAGAACTCTACGAACTTCCCGACGACGCCCTTTTCACGAAGCATCTGCGTCACCGTCAAAACCGCGTCGGTTGCGGTGGCTCCTTCGCGAAGCTTCCCGGTCAGCTTGAAGCCAACGACCTGCGGCAAGAGCATGCTGATCGGTTGCCCCAGCATCGCCGCCTCGGCTTCGATCCCGCCCACGCCCCAGCCGAGCACTCCGAGACCGTTGATCATCGTCGTGTGGGAGTCGGTGCCGACGAGGCTGTCGGGGTACGCGATGCACTTTCCGTTCGCTTCGCGTGTGAACACGACGCTCGCTAGGTGCTCGAGGTTGACCTGGTGCACGATGCCCGTGCCCGGTGGCACGACGCGCATGTTCTCGAACGCGCTCTGGCCCCACTTGAGGAACTGGTAGCGCTCTTGGTTGCGCTCGAATTCGCGCTTTACGTTGTCTTCAAAGGAGCGCAGGAGGCCATACGAGTCGACCTGCACCGAGTGGTCGATCACCAAGTCGGCGGGCTGCAGCGGATTGATACGGCTCGGGTCACCGCCCATTTTTGCGAACTGGTCACGCATCGCAGCGAGGTCGACCACGGCCGGCACGCCGGTGAAGTCTTGGAGCAAGACGCGCGAAGGGCGGAAGGCGATCTCGGTGCTCGGCGTCGCGACGGGGTTCCAGTTCGCGACGGCCTCGATGTCCTCCCGGGTGACGGTCTTGCCGTCCTCGTACCGGAGCAGGTTCTCGAGCAGAACGCGGATCGAGTACGGAAGCGTATCGATGCCCTGAAAGCCGGCCCGGGTCAGCGCATCCAGGCGGTTGATCACGACCTGACGGCCGCCAGCATGGATGGTGACGCGGCTCTGAAAGGAGTCCTGCGATGCCATGTCGGATTGCCTACCACGCGCGCTCTGCCGTGCCACCCCGGTGCCTGGCCAAGCGGAAAACGCTGCGTGACAAGCGCGGCCAGAAGCGCTAGAGAGTGCAGCCCTCGGCGCCGTAGCCAAGTGGTTTAAGGCAGAGGTTTGCAAAACCTCCATTCGCTGGTTCGAATCCAGTCGGCGCCTCCAGAAAAAACAAGGGAAAACCGCTCTACCACGACCGAGGTTTCAAGCTGTGGGGGAGCAGGCGGGGGGACACGGCAAAGGAGACGCCTCCCGACAGCGTCCTGCGTTCGTCTTCGCGTGGAGCCT
>CP070713.1:482762-487824 GCA_020351445.1 Myxococcales bacterium | reverse complement strand
TTCTTCCGAAAGCCCCTTGGCGCGTCCAATGCGGACACCGTGCTTTTCCTGGTATTCGAGGTCCCACTTCACTTTGCGCGTGGCGATTTTGGGAGCGTCCTCCGGAAGCTTGTCGAGAAAGATCTCCCACGTAGGGAGCACTTGTAGGCGGTGGTTTCCAAGGACCGAGACGTAGAGCTCACGTCCCGCGATGTACTGCTCGACGACGGCGTCGGTCAGGATCTTCTCGTGGATGAACGAGACCCTTTCTTCGAGCGCCTTGTCGTTACTGACCACGGAAGCCTGGGCGATTCCGTAGCTTCCCTCCTCGATCAGAGATTTCACGATCAGCGGGAACTCCAGCTGCTTCGGCCGCTTGATCTTCCGGTAGCGGGGAAAGACACGGAATCGCGGTACATGGATTCGGTGGTAAGCCAGGACCTTCTTCGAGAGCGCCTTGTCGCGGGCGAGAAGAAGCCCACGTGGGTTGCACCCGGTGTAGGGAGTCCGCTGGAGCTCCAGGTATCCGACGACGTGTGCGTCGAAGATCACCTCACCGCCGAACTCCTCGAGGAGGTTGAACACGACGTGAGGCTTGAACTCCTCGATCGCGGTCCGGAGCGGCGCCAGCTCGTCGCTCAACCCCACCATCAACACTTCGTGTCCGAGCGACAACAGCCCTTCACGCACGTCGAACTCGGTCTTGAAGGGCTCGATCTGTTCAGGGGAAAGCTTGCTGATGTCTTCGGGCGGGATGAGACTCTTGTGCACGAGAACGATGATTCGCCGTCGTTTTAGAGTGGATGCCATGTATCCCGCCGGTGAAGAAGGTGCACCGTGTGGACCGTCAACATGATGGCAAAGTCGAGCTTCGTCTGACGCTCCCCCTCAGTGAGCCGGAGCCTGAGCTCGCGACACCGGCCGATGATATCACGAAGCACTTGATCGACGGTGAACTGATATTCGCCGGTGAAAAGGGAGATTTGCTCGCGAATTTGGCGGCGATTGCGGCGCAGAAACGAGGCCGCCGTCTCGTTGTTCCGATAACGCGGGGAGTCACTGAAGATCTTGAGTAGATCGCGATCATACTCGTCGCTGAATCCCGGGCTGTAATGATCCTGACGCCGTTCGTAATGACGCCGAAGCGTGTGGCGGAGACGCGGAAGGGAGTAGGGGCGCGCGCGGGAGCGGACTTGGGGCCTCTTGTGTGAGAGATCGGCCGCAAGCTCGTCGATATACTCGAGCTTGTCGAGCGCGGCGGAGTGGGCGTACCGCTTTCGCCAATTCGAACGAGGCGCAAGCCAGACGGCAAACGTCTCGGCGAAGTCTTCCACGGGATGGGCTTGCGCATACCAACCATCGAGGTGTTCGACGAAGCCCTTGCTCGAAGGGTTTGGTCGATAGAAATCCGGGTAGGGCTCCGACGCCGGGCCGAACGCGCGCTGCCAGAGCTTGCGTCGCTGCAGATTATAGGCGTGTTGCAAGGCGTGGCCGGCCTCGTGGCGAAGCAAGCGCATGCATTCGGTGCGCGTGCCACCTTCCACTTCGAACATCATCTGTCGTTCGAGACGCATGAGTCGGGGATGTGCCAAATAGAAGGGAATACCGACACCGGGAATGCCGTCAGGCGAGCACCACTCGTCGCTCAACCACGTGTGAATACGGAAGCGGCGCAGCCCCGCGGCGTCGAGCTCTTCGCGAAGGCGTTCGACGCAATCTTCGAGCCACGTACCGGCCACCGTGAGACCGAGCTCAGACAAGCGAACGTCGAGCAGCTCCTCGGTGGGTAGGTCTTCCCAGTCAACGGGCACAGCCACAGCAGCTTGACGGATCTATCTTTGTTGGACAACAACCGAGCAGGGCCCAAAGCCGCCGGCGCACTCGTCGATATCGGTGTCCGACAAAGCGCCGGTCCAGCCGCTTACCAGGGAAGCCGTTCGCCATTGGCGTGCCAAAAGCTGCCCGAGTCTTGGAGCTGAAGCGCGTCGATGCGCGCGACCAAGCCCTCGGCCGACTCGGCGGCCGGAATGCCTTGGTGCCCGGTCATTTCCGTGGCGACCATACCAGGGTGCAGGATCGCGACGGCAATACCCTTGCTGCGAAAATCGTGCGCGAGGTTGACTCCAGCCATGTTCAAGGCTGCTTTCGCCATTCGGTACCCGTAGTAGCCGCCCGACCCGTTGTCGCCGATCGAACCCATCCTGCTGGTGATGAGGACGATCTTAGAGCCCCGCCCGAGATGACGCTGCATGATCGAGGTCACCCGCAATGCTCCAAGCGCGTTGACCTCGAAGCTCGTTCGGAGCTGCTCGAAGTCCAGGTCTTGGAAGGCTTCGTAGGTGAAGACTCCGGCGTTGTTGATCAGGACGTCGATCTTGGTGTTGCCGAGGTCTTGCGAGACGGCCTCGAGGGCCGCCGCGTCGGTCACATCGGCCTTTTCGAACACCCGGACCTCGAGCGCCTCGAGCTCGGGACTTGCCTTGCGACATAGGGCGATGACCTCGTCGCCGCGCTCGGTGAGCTGCCGGCTGAGCTCGAGACCAATACCCCTGTTTGCACCCGTGATGAGTACGATTCCCATGAAGCCTTCCCTGCAAGGCTATCATAGGGCTCCTAACGGATTGTCGAGGGGAGTCGCCTCATCGGATGGGAACGCAGATTCGATCCCCCGCGATGAACTCACATCCGAAGCCGGCGGGCACGTCGCAGTCTGCGTCGATCTCGCACCGCTCGACGCAAACTCGAGAGGTGACCGGCCCTCCGAGGATCGCGTGGTCCACGCACGCGCCGGGCAACCCGTTGAACTCCGATACGGCACAGTCGAGGTCGTCGAAGCATCCCACCGTGCAGATCGCGTTCACGTAGTCCGTGTACCGATCGGCAGGAATCGCAAGCTCCTCACAGTACCGGCCCGCGAAGCAGTCGACGTTCGAGTAACAAACTTCGTACATGATCGACTTGGGAGCAGGTTCGAGAATGTCCTCATAGTCTCCAACGAATATGCATCCAGAAAGCACGGTGCTCAGGGCCCCGACAATCAACAAAACGCCTCGAATCCTCATGACGCCTCTCCTCTTCATACCCAGATAGACGCCCCCCAAGCCCCGACATTCAAAAAGGGGTAGGCGATAGCTTGGGGGCGGTGGGGTGGGACAAATTAGCGGGCCGCAGGCCCGACCAGAACAAACCACTCACCAGGGCGGTGGGGCGGGGCAGACTGCCGTCGTAGTCGTCCTGGAAAGAACTTCTGAATTAACCCTTTCAAAAAGGGGACTGTCCCCTTTAACTTTGTGGGGTTAGGTGGCGGGCTGCTCGGAGGCCGGAGTAGATGCAGTCGGCGATCGACAGGCCGCTGACGTACTGGCGGGAGCAGATACCGACTGCGTTTCGTCCGGCCGCATAGAGTCCCGGGACGACCTCGCCGCTTTCATTCAGGACTTGGCCCGTCTTTTCGTCGACCGCGAGGCCGCCGAGGGTCATCACGGCGCAGAGGTTCGTCTTCGAGCCAAGGGAGCAATCGATCGCGTAGTACGGGCCTTGGCGGAGAGGGCGCATGCTGTCGCTATCTTTGTTGAAGCGGTCGTCGCCGTTGCCTAGGGCGATCGAGTTGTACTCGTCGAGCGTCTTGTGAAGGTTGTCGCGCGGCACGTCGAGCATTTTGGCCAGTGCGTCGACGTCCTGGGCCTTTTTGCAGTTCATGTAGAGATTCATGAGCGCAGCGCCCCACTGGAACCACTGAAGCTGGCCGAGTTTGGCCTGCTCTTGGGCGAGCTTCTTGAGGTGCTCATCGATGATCAGGGTTGCGACGCCGTGGTTTTCCTCGACCATGGCTTCGCCGATCTTTGCGCCATACCAGAACTCGTTGGCAAAACGCTTCCCTTTGTCGTTGACCAGCACGCCCTGGGCAAACGCGTGGGGCGGGTAGAGAAAGCGCCAGGCCGACGCCCGGTGCATCTGGTCGAGCTTGCCGCCCACGCTTTGGCCTAGACGGATGCCGAGGCCATTATCCCCCGCCGTTCCTAGTGGGAGCCCTGGCAAGAACTCCGGGATGTGCTCGGCGACCATCTCGCGATTGAAGACAAAACCGCCAGCACAGAGGATGAGACCTTTGCGGCAGCGAATGCGTTTCGGCGCCGAATGCTTCGCCTCGATCCCGTCGCAGCGTCTGCGCAACCAGCCGGCTAGCCCTTGCGCGATTTTCGCGATCATCGTCTCGAAACGGTGCAGCTTCATATGCAGCCCTCGCCAGAATCGTGACGGAATGTGTTGGTACTCGGCGCCAACCACGCGGCCCTCGCCATCGACGATCAGTTGGGTCACGCGCGCCTGAAGCTTGATCCGAACGCCCTCGGCGATGGCTGTCCGCCGCAGCGCTCGGATGATGCTGGCGCCTGAAAACGCTCCGCCGTCGGCGCGATGACCTCTCGGTGCCGGCTTGGCCTGCTCACTATAAGGAGGGAAGGGTTCGTTGCCCGAGAAGTACAGATGGTACTCGCTGGTCGGATACGACGTCTTCACCGGACACAAGGTAGGAAAGAAAGGGACACCGCGATCGGTCAGCCACCTCACGTTTGCCGCGCTCGTTTCGCAGAAGTCCCTCAGTGTTTCTTCGGAAACCGCGTCCTGCACCTCCATCGACAGATAGCGGTACATGTTGTCCACCGTGTCCTCGACGCCGGCTTCTCGTTGGATGTGAGTGCCGCCGCCGGCGTAGAACACGCCACCGCTAATCGAGGTGGCGCCGCCCCCTTCGAAGCGGTCTAAGAGGACGACGTCCGCGGCTCGCTCACGGGCTTCGATGGCGGCAGTGATACCCGCCGCGCCCAGGCCTACTACGACCAGGTCTGCGCCGTCATCCCACTGCGCGCCTTCCACATCGTCGACTACGATTGGCGTCGGGCTGCTCATCTGGATTGCGCAAGCTAGCACGCCGGTTCAAGGTCCGCAGCGATTCATGGAGCTTCCCGTTCATCCAAATCAAGTCGGTCCCGTTTGTCTGGTGACCGGTGGAAATGGCTACGTCGGCAAACATCTCATTCGCCGCTTGTTGGAGCTTGGCTGCGAGGTGCGCGCGCTCGATCTC
>CP070713.1:479872-482662 GCA_020351445.1 Myxococcales bacterium | reverse complement strand
TCGCGACGACCTTGGCGCGGATACCGTGCCCTCGAATGTAATCGGCGTATCGCTCGGCCCAACGATACGAACGACTGCTCTGTGGACCCGCGAGAATGCGCACTTGCTTCGGCACTCCGGGCCGCAGCCAGCTCATCAACAAAATGAGCCCGACCAATACGACCGCGGCGCCGATCGCGATCGCTCGTTTATACTCCGATAAGCGCTCCACATCCTTCCCATAATCGGTTTTGACGTTACTATCCACGCAATGCTGCGCGCTTCTGGGGTCCTGTTTGCCGCGCTCCTGGTCGTCTCGAGCACAGCGAAGGCCGGGAACAGCGATGACGTGGTTGCTGGAAGCGACGTGGCGCTCACGGGAGGCGCGGTCGTTGCCAACGTGCACACCGGCGGCGCGATGTGGTTCAACCCGGCGGGTGTGGCACGATTAGATAGCCGCTCGGTCGACCTCACGGGCGCCGTGCTCAGCTACAACATCATCAGCGCCCCAGGCGTGCTTTCTCTCGAAAGCGGGGAGCAAAGCGAGGGGGACTTCTCGGCGGTGCAGGCGATCCCGCGAGCCCTGACCTTCGTCGCGTCCCCACGGCCCGCCCTGCGCTGGGGCATCGGCTTCTTCTTCTCGCGCTCGCTCAGTCGCTTTCTACAGGATTCGGTTTCGACACCGAGCGATTCCCTCATGCCCGCGGAATTCTACGCAACCGCGGACGAGACCAGGTCGCTCTACCATTTGAGCTCGGCCCTGGCCTGGAAGAAGAGCGACAAGTTTCTGCTGGGTGGCGGGTTCGACATCGTGGTCGCCACGCAGCGGCTCACAGAAATCATATCCGGAGCCTATGGGGTGAGCGCAGACGGAGTGAGCGGCGCAGACGGAACGTTCAACAGGAGTCTGAACAAGGCTCTCTCGGGTGGTGGCATGCAGATAAAGCTTGGAGTCCAATGGGCGCCGATTCCCGAAATGCGGATCGGTTGGATGGCGGCGACGCCGAGCTACCTCGTTTACCTCAATGAGGAGACAACGGCGACCGAGCAGCGCTCGCTGCCAGGGGGTTCTCCGCAGTTCAGCGCCACCCAGATCGACGATCTCAGCGGCACCTGGTCGGGCGTCGAGCGCGGGCTCACGCGACTCGGCGCGGCCTATCTCGGGAAGTGGGGTTGGATCGAAACCGACCTGATCGTGGGGTTTCCGCTGGAGACCCCGGTGCTCGACATCGATTGGAACGCCACGGCCGACGTACGCCTGGGTGCAATCATCCGTATCACTAACAAACTCAAGCTGGGCGCGGGCTTTTCAACCGACTTCAGCCCGGAGAACACGCCATC
The DNA here is from genome assembly GCA_020351445.1 of Myxococcales bacterium. Taxonomy (GTDB): domain Bacteria; phylum Myxococcota_A; class Polyangia; order Polyangiales; family Houyiibacteriaceae; genus SG8-38. Next base: position 481,342 of record CP070713.1, on the reverse strand, counting down.
CGAATTCGGTGACACCAAGATCAACTTCTACAGCGTCACGTTTGGGATCGACTTCGCGAACCGTGAGAAGCCTCCGGAGCGAGGGGAACACGGGTTTTATCTCGCCTTCGCGGCCGCGTTCAAATACTCCTACGGCGGCGGCCAGATCGCGGGCCTACTGTTGCCCACCGAAGTTCTGAATCCGGTCCAGATCAACCTCGTCGACATCACCATCAACGAGTTCGGCATCAACCTAGCCGTCAAAGCCGCCTTCTAAAAAGGGGACAGTCCCCTTTTTGAAAGGGTTAAATGGTGTAGTCGCGTCGCCCGCAAAAAGGGGACTGTCCCCTTTTTCTTTCAGTCTTCGCAGACTTTTAGGGTGACTTGGGTGGTGGGGCTGTCGATGAGTCTTGTTTGGCAGCAGAGGCGGACTTTGTCGGGGGTGTCTCCGAAGATGTCGAGGACTTCGAGCTCGAACTCGTCGGCGGTCGAGAGGGCGTCGCCCCCCTCCACCACTTCGACCCTGCACGTGCCGCAGGTAGCGGCACGGCAGGAATAGGGGACCTCCGCCGCCGGGTTCGCGTCGGTGATGTCCATGATCGCTTCCCCGGCCTTGGCGTCGATCTCGAAACCGGAGGGCTCGAACCGTACTCGGATCACGCTCATGCTTTGATGTGGATCGGGATCTTGGTGAAGCCGCGCGTGAACGCTGAATGACGGCGCTCCGCGTTGTCCCAGTCGATCTCGAAGTTTTCGCCGATACGGGAACCCATCTCTTCGAAATAGGTGCGCACCATCAGCCGGGCCACGTGCGCGCCGATGCAGAAGTGCGGACCCTGCGCGAACGAGAGGTGTCGATCGATTTCGCGATGGATGTCGAGCTCGTCGGCATTGTCGCCCCAGTGTCGAGGATCACGGTTGCCCGAGGCGTAGAGGTTGTGAACTTTACTGCCTGCAGGAATCGTCGTGCCATAGTATTCGACGTCCTCGGTCGTGGTGCGCGACAAGCCCTGTACCACCGACTCGATGCGAAGGAACTCTTCGATTGCGTTGGGAATGAGCGAAGGGTCTTCGAGCATTTCGCGGTGCTGGTCGGGGTACTCGTGGAGGAATCTCATCGAATTGCCGATCAGGTTCGTCGTGGTGTCGTTCCCCCCGGCAATCATGACAAAGCAGAAGCCCAAGATGTCCCAATCGGTCAGCGTATCGCCGTCGATTTCGGCCTGCGTGAGCTTGGTGATCATGTCGCCAGTCGGGTTGGCCCGGCGCGCTTGGCACATGCCGCCAAAATACGTGACCAGGCCCTGAACGGCACCGATCGCCTGCTGCACATCGAGGGTGAAGTCCGCGGAGGCGGACGTAATGGCGTCGGACCAAGGATCGAACTTTTCTCGGTCCTCCGGAGGCACGCCGAGAATGTCGGCGACCACCATCGTCGGGAGAGGAGAAGCGATGGCCTTGACCAGGTCGACCTCTTCGCCATCGGCGGCC
>CP070713.1:476387-479772 GCA_020351445.1 Myxococcales bacterium | reverse complement strand
CCACCCCCGGCCGGCGGGGGGCCCCCCGGGGGGCCCCCGCGGCGGCCTTGGCCCCCCCCGGGGGGCGCCCCCCCCCCCGGGGGGGGGGTTTTTGGGGGGGGGGGGGGGGGGGGCGGGGGTAACTAAACCCTATTCGGCAGGTTCAACGGGAACCTGAGCCCCCGCATACGAAGGCCTCTCGTCCTCCGGCACACTCGGCAGCCCCTCGCCGACGTGCAGGGCCGCCCGCTCGAGGATGGCCTCGCAGAGGTCGCCGAAGTCGTAGCCGGCCCCAGCAGCGATTTTAGGCAGGAGCGACGTAGGGGTCATCCCGGGGAGGGTGTTGACCTCGAGCACGTACTCGTTCTCGTCCGAGGTCACCAGCAAATCAACCCGGGTCGCTCCCGTCGCTCCGACCGCGTGGACCGCGCGCTCCGCGAGATTGAGCACGCCCTGATAGCGTGTCGGCGAAAGCCGAGCGGGGAAGTGGTACTCGCTTTGCCCCTGTTGGTATTTCGACTTGTAGTCGTAGAAACCACCCTTGGGCTCGATCTCGATCGCGCCGAGCGCGTTGCCGTCGAGCAGGCCGACCGCCACCTCACGCCCGCGGATGAAACGCTCCACGAGGATCCACTCGTCGAAACGCGCTGCGTCCTCGCAACGCTCCTTGAGCTCGCCGAGACTCCGGGCCGCCCCGGCACCCACGCTCGACCCGCCGCTTCGCGGCTTGACGAAGCTCGGGAAACCAAAGGAGCTGTGAATCTGCTCGAGGCGGTCGAGGTCGCCGCGACGCACGATGTAGTAGGGCGGCGTCGGTACGTTATAGAGGCGGAAGAGCTCCTTGCTCTTCAGCTTGTCCATCGCGAGAGCGCTCGGAAGTACCCCCGAGCCGGTGTAGGGGATCCCCATCGTTTCGAGCATGCCCTGAATGCAACCATCCTCGCCGTAGGTGCCATGCAGCGCGATGACGGCCACGTCGATGGTGGTCTGGCGCAGCACCCGGTCGATGTCGGCGTCGACGAACACCTTTTGCACGCAGTACCCACGGGCCTTGAGCGCCTCGAACATCGCTTCACCGGTCTTCAGAGAGATATCGCGCTCCGCGCTCACGCCCCCGAGCAGTATGCCGATCTCTTTGTCCTTCATTCGAATCTCCTCGACCTGCTACCTATGCGAAGAGCGGGCCAACCCCACTTGACCGTGAAAACGCTGTGGAGGGTCCCTGGGCGCGTGTCTCGTGTGCCACGACCGTGACGCCCGTCTGACACGAAAAACCCCTGCCCATACCCATTGGGCTGTAACAGCGGCGATCGGCCAGTGCCAATTACCCGCAAAGCCGGCCGTATGGTCCTCTGGGCCCGCAAAGTCAAATCCACAGGGATTAAGGCCGAAAAAATGGCACCGTTTCGTTGCCTCGGCACCGACTGGGTGGTACCGAGGAGTCACGAAAGGGTCCTTGGACCCGCAAACCAATTCAACCAACGCTTTTGTCCGGTCGGAGTGCGAACGAGCATGGCTGATAGCCCTCCAGGTCCTGATGGCCTTCGGGGCGATAGGGCGATGCGCGGGTGGAGCGATTCAACGCTCCCCGTCGCGGGGTCCCTACAGCCGTCCAATGTCGCCCACCGGAGAGACAGGAACGACAACAAGAATGACATTCACGGAAGCAGCCGTGGAGGTTCTCCGCTCGGTCGGAAAGCCCCTCCACTACAAAAAAATCACCGAAATCGCGATCGAGCGCAATCTTCTATCACACGTAGGTAAAACCCCAGAAACCACCATGAGCTCGAGGCTCGCCACCATGGTCAAAAAGGACCGTGGCGACGCTCCGATCACCAAGGTCAAGCCGGGCGTCTTCGCCCTGCGGGAGTTTCCCGAGGACGCGGCGCAAGAGGCCGATAGCGCGCCGCCCGAAAGCGCCGCGGCCGAGGCGGTCACGCCGAGCGTCGAAGCCGAGGAGGCCGCGCCCGCCGAGGAGCCCACCGAGGCTGACGAGGAGATGAGCATCGCGGCGCAAGAGCTCCCAGGTGCCGATGTTTTCCCCGAAGAAGAAGACGACGACGAGCTGATCCTCGCCAACCTCGAGGACGACTCCCGCGAGGGCCGCAAGCCCCGAAAGCGTCGTTCCCGTCGCCGCCGCGACCGCGATTCGGAGGGCGGACCGAGCGCAGAGGCCCGGTCGGAGCGTCGCTCCCCGTCTCGCGCCAGGTCGCGCAAGGAGCCCGAAGCGCCCGCGACGCGGGCCGCCGAGGCCGGCGAGCCGGTCGGCCGCGACTTGTCCGACGCCATCGAAACGGCGCTCCGGGGGGGCAGCCGCCAGGCCAAGACCCTCCTCCAAGTCGCCGAGGCGCTCATCGACACGGGCCGGCTCGCCGGCAGCCCGGCAGTTCTGGCACCGACCTTGGCTGCGGCCATCCGGGGTGATAACGCCAAACGCGGCGCATCCGGTGGGCGTCCCCGGTTCCGAGAGGGGGACGGCTGGGTCTCGCTGCTCGAGTGGGACCTTCCTAACGAAGCGGTCAACGCCGAGCGCGATGCGGTGCGCGCGGCAGACCGGCAGCGGCAGAGTGTCCATCGGGCATTCGTCAAACGCCTGCGCGATCTTCCCGATGGCGCCTTGCTCGAGCTTCTCGCCACTTGGCTCAACGCGGTCGGCATTCATTCGCTGCGCGCGGTGCGCGCCGATGCGGGCGACTTCAGCCTTGCCGGCACCCTTCGTCGAGGCCCGGAAGAAACCCCGCTGGCCATCACGATCTATCGCGGCAAGCAACCGATCGACAACGACGCCATCGTGGCGCTGCGCGGCGGGCTCCATCATTTCGATCATGCGCGGATGGGTTGGGTGATCACCCTCGGGCAGGTTCGGGATCGCACCATCGGTGAAGCGCACGCGGAAGGCGCGGCACCATGCGCGGTCTTCGATGGCGACGCGCTCGCTGCTTCGATGGAGGAAGTCGGCGTCGGCATCCGGCAGGCATCGCTTTCCTTGGCGGTGCTCGACGTCGAGCTTCTCGACTCGCTTGGTGGCGGTTCCACGCGCAGCAGTGCCACGACCAGCGCCGATGACAGCGCGGAATCCAACGGCACCAAGCGTCGCCGCAGCCGGCGCCGGGGCCGTCGACGCGGCGGCCGCGACGAGACGGGCGAAGAGAGCGCCCCAGACGAATCGGTCGAATCAGTCGAAGCCAGCGAGTCGGCTGACACTTCCGAGGCTGCAGAGGACAAATCGCCAGAACCCGAAGCTGCTTCGGAATCTGCGCCAGAACCTACTGAAGACACAGAGAAAAAGTCCGCGGAGCCCGCTCCCGAGCCCGAGGCTGAAACCGAGCAACTGTAGTCAAAAAGATACACCCGCGCCGCCTGGGGGTGGCGCATGGTAAGCGCATGCCCTACCGTCCTCGCCTCT
>CP070713.1:473648-476287 GCA_020351445.1 Myxococcales bacterium | reverse complement strand
GCGTTCGAGGATCAGAACGCCCAGAGTGTGCATGGGCATTTCGGCCGTCTCTGCATAGAGCATCGCTGCATCGAGATTCGAGACCGGGATCACTGCGCGCCGCCTTGCGGTAGAAACCCGAGACCCATCATGAAGCGGGCCATCTCGGTAAGGTACTTGCCGCGGTCGAGGTGGATGCTGTGGCTGCCTGGAAACCAGTAAATTCTGCACCGCTCCCAGTGGTCCCAAAGCAGTCGAGAATGCTTGGGCGGAGCGAGGCGGTCGCCTGCGCCGCCGACGATCATCAGGCGCTCGGGTGGAAGCACCGGAGGATAGGTCAGTGGGCAGCTCGCCGCGACGAGACGACGCGCGTCGGCAGGCGTGAGCCCCGTGGTCGCGAGAGCCGCGCGCATCAGCGCGCCGATGGGCTGCCACTCCAGCACGAGATCCGCGACGCTGATGATGGGGACGTTGGGAAGCGCGAAGGCAAGCTCCTTTTCTACGCTTGCAAGCATCGCCGAGATGAAGCCGCCCAGGCTCAGGCCTGTGACGCCGACTTGCGCGACCCCCTGTTCTCCCCGAAGCCAGCGCAGGAGGATGCGGAAGTCGAAGACGGACTGCGCCACGGCCTCGTTAAAGCGGGACGAGCCCCCAGCGAAAAAGCCGTGTCCCGAGAACGGTGAAAAGCGCGTCTGACGAGGACCGTGGAAGGGAAGGGTGAAGAGCGCGATGTCGCACCCCATGCGGTAGAACCAGGGAAGGGCGAAAAACCACTCATTGATGAGATAGCCCTCGGCGGTGAACCCGTGAATCGCCACAATCGTCGGTCGCGGCCCATCGCGGTGCCGAACCATCCGTGCGTACGCGACGCGATTGCGATCGTGCCGCAGGTAACGCTTATGCTGGGCCGCATGGACCGGTTGAAACGGGCTGTCGAAGCGAACGACCTCGCAGACGCCGTCTTCAGGCTCGAACCGGGGAAACCAACGGCCTCGCTTGGTGCGGACCCGAACACCTGACGGAGGCTCGTGGAAGAATCGAGTCGGGTCGCCCGACTCGGCGAGCTCTCCGTAGAGACTGGCGTCTTGCATCGCGCGCCGAAGCTCGATCGGGTTGAACCCGAATGGGATAGCGGTCGTGCCGACCATCGTGCCAAAGATCGCCCTCACCGCGTGGTCGAAAGCTGCCGCCGCTCCAATCTGCAGGCGGTCCGTGCGGGCGAGGTCGAATTTCTCCGAGGTACGAGCGAACCCGTCGTCGAGGCGCTCCCACCATCGACCCGTTTGGATCAGAGAGGGCGTGCGCTCACAAGATTCGTGCACGATGCGAGATACGATCGTCGAATCTTCCATCCGGCGAGATTACCCCACTTGGCCGCTTTCCTCGACAAGCCCGTCGGAGCTGCTACCTTGGTTCCGAGAAAGCCCTTAATTGGGGCGTGGGGGCTCGCCGTGAGCCTCCGGCACGTTGTTTGTTCCTGTGAGAGCCGCGCCGTGATTCGAGACGGCGACCTTTTGGAATCCACAGAAGGCACAGACACCTAGCGAGGGAATCGAGACGCCTTGGCGTCGCGATCGGAATGCATCCGCTCTCGCACCACATGGAAGACCCCAGGGAAATGGATTTCCCATGGGACACGGCCTTCTCGCGAGGCCAAAACGAAAAGAGAAACGACATGAGTAAGAAACTATTTGTAGGCAGCCTCAGCTGGAACACCACGAGTGACCAGCTTCGCAATGCCTTTGCCGCATGCGGTGAGGTAACCGAGGTGAAGGTCGTCATGAACCGCGACACGGGTCGCTCGCGTGGGTTCGGCTTCGTGACCTACGAAAGCGAACAAGGCGCTGCCCGCGCCATCGAGACTTTGGACGGCAGCACGCTGGACGGGCGGTCGATCCGCGTCGATCGGGCAAACGAACGCGGTGGCGACACCCGCAAGTCGGTCGGTCGTTGGTGAGCTTCGAGACTCTTGGGCTGATCCCGGAGTTGCTCTTGGCGACCAAGCGCGCTGGCTACTCCGAGCCCACGCCCATCCAGCAGCTGGTCATCCCGCCGGCGCTCTCAGGGCGCGACATCCTTGCCTGCGCTCAAACGGGGACCGGCAAGACTGCGACGTTTTCGCTTCCCTTGTTGCAGCATCTCGACGCGCGTGCCGCCGACAAACCTCGGTTGCGCGGACTGATCCTGACCCCCACGCGCGAGCTTGCAGCGCAGATCGACGCGAGTCTTGCGACGTACGGCCAGAGCCTCGACCTGTGGCACACCGTCATCTTCGGCGGGGTCAGCGACAAAGCACAGATCGCCGAGCTTCGGCGGGGGGTCGACATCCTGGTGGCGACGCCTGGGCGACTTCTCGATCTGATGGGTCGTGGAGTCGTCTCGCTCGATGAGGTCGAGCTGTTCGTCCTCGATGAGGCCGACCGCATGCTCGACATGGGCTTCCTGCCCGACGTGCGTCGAATCACGAAACGCCTACCGAGGGACCGTCAAACGATGTTCTTCTCAGCCACCATGCCGCCGGAAATCCGTCGGTTGGCCGAAGGGCTGCTAGACGATCCCGCCGTGCTCGCTGTCGCGCCGGTTTCCTCGACGGTCGATCTCGTCGAGCAGCGGGTGTTCTTCGTCGAGAAAGCGCGCAAGCGAAAGCTTCTCGCGGACCT
>CP070713.1:468705-473548 GCA_020351445.1 Myxococcales bacterium | reverse complement strand
GTTCAGTCGCATCGTGCGTTCGTAGTCGTGGAAACGGTCGACCGACGCGGCGATTGGCCGGCGGATCGAGCGGGCCGCATTGTGAATGAGGACATCGACGCCGCCGTGCTGGGCGAGGACCGCTTCGGCGAGCGCATCGATTTCGTCGAACGAGGAGAGATCCGCCGCGTGAGCGTGCGCCTCTCCACCGGAGGCACGGATTTCTTCTGCCACAGCCTCGAGCTTTTCCGCATCACGGGCGACCAAGAGCACTTTCGCGCCTGCCTCTGCGGCCATCTTGGCCACTTCCAGCCCAATGCCGCGTGAGGAGCCGGTGACGAGCACGGTTTTCCTGGTCAATGCCCGTCGATATCGCGCGGGCCGCTGCTTCATCGGGTCGAGATGGTCCTCGTAGTACCGATAGAGCGTCTTGGCGTAGGTCTTCAAGGGCGGGCACCTGATGCCGGAGCCTGCAAGCGCGGCCTGGGTATTCCCATCTTCGAACCGCACCTTGATGTTCATCGCGCCGAGGCCGTGGGTGGGGAGCCCGAGGTCTCTCAGGAACGCCTCGCGCAGCTCCTGCGCGCTCGGGAGCATCGATAGCATCGCGCCGGTCTTTTTTGCCCCAGGCATCTTGGCGAAGCTGATCGCCGGTCCCAAGCGCGGACCTCCGGCTACAGATAGGAACATGGCCGTCATTCTCAACAAGGAAGGCGGCTTTGGATCCACCAGGTGAAACACGCGCGCGTCGGTGTCCGAAAAGGCGATGTGGACCATGGCATCGGCGACGTAGTCCACGGGCACCAAGTTGAAGCGGCCACGAATGCGGGGCACCGGCAAGCGAACCCAGGCGGGCAGGGCGTACGCGAGCTTCTTGATCGCGCCAAAGCTGAAGTAGACCCCGTCGATGCGGTCCATCGCGCCGGTCTTCGAGTCGCCGACGACCGAGCTCGGCCGGTAGATGCGGTAGTCGAGTCCCGACTCGCGAACGAGCTTCTCCGATTCGAACTTGCTGCGATGGTAGGCGTGTGGAAGTGTTTGCCCTTCGTCGAACATCGCCTCGGTGAACGTCTCTGCATAGTCGCCTGCGACCGCGATCGAGCTCACGTGGTGAAGCCGCCCGTCGAAGCTTGCCTTGCCGAGCGCGGAAAGCAGATTCCGAGTGCCCTCGATGTTGATCTGCTCGATGACTTCCGGGTCGGCTTCGATGTCGTAGAGGGCGGCGATGTGGAAGCAATGCCCCGCTTCGGACAGGGCAGCGACGCCCGTCTCGGACATGCCCAAATCGGGGTCGGAAAGGTCACCGGTCACGAGAGTCAGCGAACCGTTCGCGCCTCCGGCGATCGAGAGGAACGCATCGATCTCGTCCCGGCGTCGCTCTTCGGCGCCACTTCGAAGCATCAAGGTCACGTGCACACCGCGCCGGAGCAGTCGCTCGACTACGGCACGGCCGATCAATCCGGGTCCTCCGGTCACAAACGCCTGGTTCGAAGAGCTCATCGCGGTTGAGAATGAACCGAGGCCCTGGCCGACGCCAGGGCCCCGGGAAATAGACTTGCGCCGAACGCGCCTGCCGTTTTGCAGCCGTCAGTCGCGGCCGCCGACGGTGCGGCCTTTGAACATGCCCGTCCGCGGGACCGTCTTGCCGAAGAGCGCCCGGAAGAAGATGGGAAACTCGATCACCACGGTGAGGCCGGCCAGCACGATGGCTGCGCGCAGGGCAATGCGCCCTGCCTGCTGGTCCTGCGGCATCCACAGTATGAACGCGATCAGGAAAGCCGCCGTCGCCGCGAACCCCGCTAGGGACATCAAGAGAAACTGGCCGCGCGTATTGTGCTCGGCATCGTAGCTGAACAGAAACGGTGAGATGATGCGCTTCGCGGGAACGTAGACGCTATGGGTCAACCGTGCCCCGATGAGGTGCCCCCACTCGTGCAGATTGTAGGCGCAGATCGCAGCGCCCACTCCGGCGGTGATCGAAAGGGCCGATGCGAGCGCGGTTTTGGGCTCCACCGACAAGCTGAACCACCAGGCCGCGATGGTTCCGGTAAGAATCGTCAGGTCACGGATGGCGAAGCGCCAAAACATATTGGTTCCCTAACCCTGAGTCGCAGGACGTCAAGTCGACTCAGCCTTCCTGCAGGAGTTGCCGACTGATGAGGATGCGCTGCACGTCGGAGGTGCCCTCGTAGATCTGGGCCACGCGGACGTCGCGGTAGATTTTCTCGACGGGGAGCTCGCGCGAGTACCCGTACCCGCCGAAGATCTGAATCGCGTCAGAGCAAATGCGCTCTGCCGCCTCGGAGGCGAACAGCTTGGCCATGCAGGCTTGCTTTAGGCAGGGACGGCCCGCGTCGCGAAGCGCGGCGGCCTCGAGGACCATCGTCGTTGCCGCGTGAAGCTGGGTGGCCATGTCGGCCAAGCGAAAGGCGACCGCCTGGTGATTCGAGATCGATTTGCCGAAGGCGGTGCGCTCTTTGGCGTATGCCACGGCGTGGCCGAGCGCCGCGCGGGCCATGCCAGCGCATTGGGCGGCGATCCCGATGCGTCCCGCCTCCAGGTTGGCCAGGGCGATTCGGTAGCCTTCGCCCTCGCTGCCGATGAGATGGTCGGCCGGAACCGTGGCCGCATCGAAGCTCAACTGCGCCGTGTCGGAGGCTTCCTGCCCCATCTTGTGCTCCAACGACGCAACGCTCATGCCCGGCGTCCCCGCGGGCACCAGGAACGCCGAGATCCCCCGTTTGCCGGCCGAGGGATCGGTCACCGCGAACACGATCACCGCGCCCGCGATTTGTCCGGACGTGATGAACTGCTTCGTGCCCGTGATCTCATAGCCCGCGTCGGTGCGTATCGCGCGGGTTTGCAGATTGGCCGCATCCGAGCCGGCTTGGGGCTCGGTAAGCGCAAACGCGCCGATCATGTCTCCAGCAGCCAGGGGCTTGAGGTACTTCTGGCGCAGGGCCTCGCTGGCCGCCGATTGCAAGATGGCGCAAACCGGCGCGTTGTTGACGCTCATGATGGTCGACACCGCACCGTCGCCCGCCGCGATTTCGATCAATGCGAGGGCATACGACACGTAATCCAGACCGGCGCCGTTGTACGCCTCCGGCACCGTCATCCCCATGAACCCGAGCTCGCCCATCTCTTGGAGCACCGCTGGATCGACCGCCCCGGCCACTTCCCACTTACGGGTGTTGGGCGCCAAGCGCGTCTCGGCAAAGCGGGCCGCGGAGTCCCGGATCATCTCCTGCTGCTCGGTCAGGATCATGGGTACCGGGATAGAACAGCCCGTGTCACCGCGCTAGTCGGTCAAAGGCTGTCGTAGTACTCGCGGGCCTCGACGGCGGTTCGGCGTAGCCCCTCCTCGGTGTCGACGAGGGGTGCATAGCCCAAGTGCTCCTTGGCTTTGTCGATTGAGAAGTAGTGATCGATGTCGCACAGGTCGACGTTGGCTATGGTGAACAGCGGCTTCGGGGTGCCGAAGACCTGATAGACCCTCTCGCAGGCTAGACCCATGGCCCGGGCGACCGGGTGTGGCACCCGCACCAACCGTGTTTTGATACCCATGTTCTTCGCGAGCTCGATGCTGAACTGACCCGCGTTGATGGGGCTTTCGTCGGTGAGGAAGTAGGCCTGCCCGCAGACCTGCGAGCCCTCGATCAACCGCTCGGCGGCTCGAAGCTCCGCGTCGACGAGGTTGTCGATATACACGTAGTCGAGCCGTGCGCTGCCGTCGCCAAAGATGACCAACGGCACGCCCATCTTGAGCGCACGAACGAGCCGCCCGTAGGTGAATCGCTCGCCCGGCCCGTAGATGCCCCCAGGGCGAATCGCGCAGGTGAGGAGCCCCTGCTTCCCGTTCGCGGCCAGGACGGCACGCTCCCCGGCGATCTTGGTGGAGGTGTAGAGATCGCGAGATGTGCTGTAAGGAGCCGATTCGTCACTTCCGGCCGCGTCCATGCAAAACGAGGCCACGATGGAGCTAGTATGCACGAGGCGTCGCACACCGTTCCGATGCGCGGCCCGGATCACGTTTTGCGTTCCACCAATGTTGATCGATTGGATCGTCTTGGTCACCGATCGTCTCGCGTACGTGAGGGCTTCGATCACCGCGGCGGTGTGAAAGACGGTGTCGACGCCTTGGCATGCCGCAAGGACATCGGCGTAGTTGCGAACGTCGCCTTGGAACCAGCGCACCCCCTCCTGGGTTTGCGGCGCAGGCGCGATGTCGAGCACGTGCACCGGGCATCCTTTGGCGCGCAGCGCAGTGACGAGGTGGCGTCCCAAGAATCCCGCGCCCCCCGTCACGAGGCAGCGCTTCCCGTCGAGTGGCGAGGTGTCGTCCATGGCGCGCGGATAGGTAGCTTGTCTCACTCCTGTGAACAAGCTCACAAATCAGCCCCTAGAGGGCAATTGCGGCCCACAATTCCTGCAAAGCAAGCGACGTGCCTATTGACGAAAGGGCCCTCGTCGGGGGTAGACTGGCTCCTCTGCCCCGGCAGTGCGTCCGGTGGCCCTGTGCCCTCTCGCTCCAGATTGTACCCAGAAAAATGATGACGAAGTGGACCTTGCTCCAGGCTGCTGTCTGGTCCGTTGTTCTGGCCCTGCCAGGGGCGGGCTGCAACACCAGCAACAGCACTGAGTCGATCGATCCATGCCTGACGGCCTTGCGCATCAACCTGGAGGTAGGAGACGCGGTCATCGACGAGGTGGAGTACGAGATCACCCACGACGACCTCGTCGAGTCGATTACCGGCGTGATCAATACGAGCGCGCCGGGGTCCACCGCCTCAGTAGAGCAGTTCGGCCTCCCGCCCCTTACAGGATACTTCATCAGGATGGAGGCCACGTCGGTCGACAGCTC
>CP070713.1:465609-468605 GCA_020351445.1 Myxococcales bacterium | reverse complement strand
TTTTCGGGTCCATCCATCGTCAGTCCAAACGCCGAACTGATAGACTCCGCCACGGATGTTCCGCTCGTGCAAGCCCTCATTGATCAACGCGAGCCCAGTGCCGTAGCTGTTGTCGATGTCGGGGCTGCAATTGCTTTGCGTGTAGACCAGCGCCGCGAGCAGCCAAGGATCGACGTCGAACTCCAGGCTGTATCGAATGATGGCATCTGCATAGCGTTCGATTTGGTCGCTATCCATCGATGGAGGACACAACTGAGCCATCGCCTGCGCCAGGTCCGTCGGCGCCACTCGTGCGGGCGAAGCGGGCTCCTCGGGCCAGTACGAGAGGTCCAGCAGCCCCCCTCCGCGCGGGCGCAGGCCCAACCGGCGCATCTCGTCCGCGCTGAGCGGACCCTTCGGGCCCTCAGGTCGAACCGCTGGAGAGTCGTTCAGCACCACACCCTTTCGAAGCCGGCGCTTCCACGGTGTGTCCTGCGCGTGGCTCGGCGCTAGCGTTGCGGTGAGGGCGACAAAGGCGGCGAGGGTCAAAAAACTGGCAAGGATTCTCAAGCGGTTCTCCGGAGCTTTCAGGATGCCGCCCCAAAACGAACCCTCCAACTTAATGACGTAAGTATGCGGACTGTTTCATGTCTTCAAAGGTTTTGCGACCTTGGCCCATGTCCGCTAGGGTGCCGGTCAAGCCATGCGGCGAAACGCGTGATGAGCATACAACTAGGGACGAACATTTCGGGGGATCGCCTCGCATCGCTTGCAAACCGCCAAGAGCTTTTCGCTCGGCGGCAGTACGAGCCTGTGATCTCTTCTGAAGCCCTCGAGTCGACGACGTCGACTTGGTTTGGCGTTGGTGTCGCTGCGGACGATGCGAGCTGCGGCCTCCCCGTCGACGTGCTGATCCTCGTCTTTGCGCAAGAGATGGTTCGCAGAGAGCTCGGCCTCGCCAAGAGCTCCATCCTCATCGCCGACAGCAACGCGTGCAACGCAGGCGTGCCGAGACTCGACGTGCATCGCGCCGCATCGCTTGCACAAGCGCCGCTGGAAGCACTCATCGATCGCTTCGGCTTTCCGGTCGAGATCCGACGCTCGTCTTCTTTGGCACCCGCGTCCGAAGTGGAGCGAAGGCAAGATGCCCTGCAGATCGACAACGGCTACGTTGCACAGCAGCTCGTCCAAACCGAGATCATGCGAACGCGAGGAGCCGCGGTGAAGGTCGGGTGGGCCTTGTCGGCCTGTACTTATGACGAGACCTACTTCGACCGTTTGTACCGAAATCGTTTTGGCGACAACGTCACCTTCGCGTACACGATCGGCGGTCGAACGCTGAATACCCAGCGACCAAGGGCGTGTCCGTACCTCTGCCGCGAGCCCAACGATCGCCTCCTCCTCGGGACCAGGGAAAACGCGGTTCGGAAGCTCTACACCGACGCGGCTTCGCCTGCGGTGCGGGGGTATCGCCGTTTGATCGGGAAGCTTGCACGCGCGTATCACCATCTCACCGGGCACGACCCAGGCACGCCCGAGACTTTCCTTCAGTTCATCGTCGACGCGTCGACAGCCCCGGCTACTGCAGGAAAGCGGCAAGCCCGCGAATCGCGAGCCGGCGCCCCGTCGAGCTTCGCTCCCTGATCTCACGCACACGCGCCTCGCTCAGAGCATCCTCTCCTCGACCGGTTTGGCCAGAGCGCAAGAACGACTGCGGGCTCACGCCGCGTTCGAGCAGCAACGCGGTCGCGTGGTCGAAGACCGACTCGCGCCGCTTCATCGCATCGAAGCTACTTTCGATCACAGCCCGGTCGACCGAGCGTTCGTCCCGTTCCCAGCCAAGGAAGTCAACGATGCGTTCGATCGAAGCTTTGCGGTCGTTTAAGAGATCCTCGTAGCGCACGATCAACACGTCTGGATCAGAGGCTCTCTCGCGCCACCCAGCGACGTGGTCGAACCACGAGCCGTACTGCAAGCGTCCATCCATGAAGCGGCTATAGAAGTCGTCCATGGTTCCTTTGAACCCGAGGTACGCTTGGTAGAAATGAAAGTACGACACCAGCACGTCCAAGCCGTCCCGCTCGACGTAGATGTAACGCGCACCATCGGGAAGCCATTCTCTCGGCAGGTGGCTCTTGAACACCCGGGGTGAGGGGAAGCGTTCCAAGTCAGCGGCGGTGACCTCCCCGATCGCGAGCGAACGTTCGAACCACGGCGACACCTTTGTGAGATGCGTAGGATCGGGCTGCTCCTCGTGGGTCAGCAGGTACAAAATCCACTGGGTCAGAGTCGTCCCGGAGCGGGGGTAGCTCGAGATGAAAACATCGGTCGGCCGCACCTCGAGCTCCATCCGGCCCCGCAGGAAGTTGGCGATTCGGCGGGCATTGTCCAGATTGCGCACGGCAACGTCGAGCAGGCTCGTCGCCAAGCCCAGGGCGCGGCTGGCCGTCTTTTCGAGTGGGTCTCTCGTCGTGGTCGTCTTGGTTGGCCGCATGATCAGACGCTGACTACCCTAGCACCGCCGATGGAAGCCGTAGCACATATCGCGACGCCGGAGTTTGCCGTGGCGTTCATCGTGAGCTTCATCGCCGCAGCGCTTCACAGCACGGTGGGCTTTGGCTTCGCACTGCTCAGCGTTCCCCTGCTGTCGCTTCTCGACCCTCTGTTCGCGCCGGTACCGCAACTTGTGGTCGTGTTCCCCCTGACTCTGGCCATCGTCTTTCGCGAACGCCACGCCGTGGAGGTTCGCAGCACGCTGTGGATTTTCGCTGGGCGTGTCCCGGGGGCGCTCATCGGAGTCGCCCTCCTCAAGTTACTTTCGACCGCTGCGCTCGATGTCTTGATGTCACTCATGGTGATCGTTGGCGTGGCGATCGTCGTAAGCCGCGGAACCTTTCACCGCACAGCGGCCCGGGTGTGCGGGGCCGGCGGGGCTCCCGGACCTATGGCGATGGTCTCCGCCATCGGGGGGCCTCCCATTGCGCTTCTCTACCGAAACGACTCTGGGCCCACCGTGC
>CP070713.1:459559-465509 GCA_020351445.1 Myxococcales bacterium | reverse complement strand
CGCGCTGCGACTTCCAGGATGACCGCCATGTTGCGGCCAGGACGAACCGGGATTCGCAACATGGGAATCGGAATGCCGAAGATCTCCAGTGTGGAGTCGTCGAGGCCGAGTCGGTCGAACGTCTCGTCATCGCTCCAAGGGCAGAGCTCGACTACGAGCTGCACGGTCTTTTCGGAACGCACGGCGTTCGCGCCAAACAAATCACGCACGTTGATGATACCGATGCCGCGCACCTCCAGATGATTCCGCAGCAATGTTGGCGCCCGACCGAGGATCTGCTCGGAGGGAAGCAACGACAAGATCACTTGATCATCAGCGACGAACCGATGACCGCGCTCGACCAGGAACAGCGCGCATTCGCTCTTGCCAATCCCACTCGGCCCCAGTAGCAGCGTGCCAATGCCATGCACGTCCATCAATACGCCGTGACGTGTTTCGGAGGGTGCGAGGACTCCGTCCAACACTAGATGGATCACCTGGATCGCACGACTGGACCGAGGCTCGGCGAGGGCCAGCGGCGTGGAGGTCTCCTGCGCAGCTTGGAGTAGCGCTGCCGGTGGTTCGATCCCTCGCGTGACGACGACGAGGGAAAGCCCAAGGCCAAACAGGACGCTCAGTCGCTGGAGCTGCTCTTCGGGCGACAACCCTTCCAAGAACGTGATCTCGGTTTCACCAAGAATCTGAATTCGGGTGGGAACCACGCCGTGGGTGTGCCCAGCCAGCGCGAGCCCCGGTTTTTGCACGCGCGGATGATTGACCGTGCGGGCCTGCCCATGTTCGCCCGCGACCAGCTTCATGATGGCGTTCAGGCGCGGCTCTGCGAGCAGGTGTGCGACCGTGATGCCGCGTTCGACACGCATGCTAGCAAGGCCGCCGTGCCGCGAAGAGGGGGACTGGGTCACCCCCGCATCATACCACGACGCAGTCTGCCCATCAGGGCTCGACCAGCGTGCGATACGCTTCGGCGTTGTCGACGGCTTTGAGGAGCGCTTTGCGCTTCTCGTCGTTTCGAAGGACGCGAGACACACCCGCCAGGGCGGCAAGGTGTTTCTGCGGCATGGAGCGCGGCCCCACGATGCCAACTACAATCCTCACCGGTAACCGATCGACTGCGTCGAAATCGACGCCGGCTGGACACAAGGCCACCGCTGCCCGGAGCTCGTTCACGCCGTCATAGCGACCGTGCGGAATGGCAACCCCGCTACCGATTCCGGTGCTGGCCAACCGCTCCCGATCGAGGAGCACGTCGTAGATGATTTCCTCGTTGGCGATTCCCTCCGGCATCGTGAGAAGCGACGCAATCGCCCGCAGCGCGGCTTCTTTATCGGAAAGCTTGAGCCCCACACGCACGCGCTCAGGATGAAGAAGCTCGGCCAACATGACGGCCTGGCGATACCCCACCCGTCACTTGGGCGCAATACGGATCAGTCTTCGGGGCGGCGAAGGGACTCGCCGCTGTTCCGCCGACGCTGTGTCTGTGTCGCCTTCGTGTCACGGACCTGGCGGTCGATCTTGTCGACGACCTGATCGATGGTCGCGTACATGTCCTCGGACTGACCATGGCCAGCGTACTGACGACCGTCGCCGGTCAGGTTCAAGTCGACCCGGTGAAGGTGCCGCTCCGTCGAAAAAGTGAACTCGGCGTGCAGCGGGGCCCGCATGTACTTCTGGACTTTGCCTATCTTCTCTGATGCGTAGTTTTTGATGCCGTCCGATGACTCCATATTGCGAAATGTGTAGCTAATACGCATCGAACCTCCAGCGACTAAAAGTACTTCTTACGTTTTGACGAGCTCAGAATCCCGAGCATCTCGCGATACTTCGCAACCGTGCGGCGGGCAATCTTGATGTCGTCTTGCCCGAGTATTTCAACGATTCGTTGGTCTGACAATGGGGCTTTGGGATCCTCGCCCCCGATGATGTTCTTGATCGCCTGTTTTACGCTTTCGGAGGCGATATCGTTCTGATGATCCCGCCTTATGGCGCTGTTGAAGAAGTACTTCAATTCGAAGGTGCCCCTTGGCGTATGGACGTATTTATTGCTGGTTACGCGAGAAATCGTGCTTTCGTGCATCCCGACGGCCTCGGCCACGTCGCGCAGAATCATCGGCTTCAGGTGCTCGATTCCCTTGTCGAAGAAGTCCTGCTGCTTGTCGACGATGCACTCCGTCACCTTGACGATCGTCTTACGGCGCTGATCGATGCTGCGGATCAACCACTGCGCGCTTCTGAGCTTGTCCTGGATGTACTCCTTGGCCTTGGGGTCGCCCGCCATGGCCGAGCGGTAGAAGCCACTGATCTTGAGCTTGGGCATGCCGTCGTCGTTGGCCACCACGTAGTATTCGTCCCCTACCCTATGAACGTAAACATCGGGGACGATGTAGCGGGGCTCCTCGGTTTGAAAGCGGCGAGCCGGCCGTGGCTCGAGCTCAGCAATGATCTGCGCAACGTCGTACACCTCGTCGAGGGAGCAGCCGCACGCTTTCGCGGCCGCCTGGTAGTGCCGCTTCTCGAGGTCGGTGAGATGCTCGGAGATGACGCGAAGCACCAGGTCGTCCATCCCGTAGTACTTGGCTTGAATCGTCAAACACTCCTCGAGGGAGCGCGCCGCGACACCGATCGGGTCGAACTGTTGAATCATCCCGAGAACCTCCTCGGCATCTTCGGGATCGAGATCGGCCTCTGCGGCGAGTCGTGGCACGACGTCTTCCGGCGCGACGCCTTCGATCTTCAAGTAGCCATTGTCATCGAGATTTCCGATCACCAACGCGGCAAAACGACGCTCGTCCTCGACGAAGTCGCCCATGCGCAGCTGCCAGCCCAGGTGATCACTCAGGTCTTCGGAGGTCGACAGAGTGGCTTCGAGCCCGGGCATCTCTTCTTCTGGCGCGCGGCGCCTCGAGGGCATTGGCGCCTCGATCGATTGGTTCTCGAGGTAGCGCTCCCAGTCGATTTCTTCTTTCTTCTCCTCGTGCGCTTTGACCTCAGGCGACGCTGATTCCTCTGCGACTGCGGCGCTCGACTCACGTGCCTCGAGCCCCTCTTCGAGCATCGGGTTCTCGAGCAGCTCCTCCTGAACGAGCTCGCTCAACTCCATGCGCGACATCTGCAACAGCTTGATCGCCTGCTGCAGTTGCGGCGTCATGATCAGCTGTTGCGATAGCTTGAGTTGCTGTTTGAGCTCCATTCAGGCCCCACGCCCCCAAAAGTGCGTCGATTCGCAGTATAGACGCCTACCGCGCTCAGGGAAACTCGACCGCCAGGGCTCGCGAATCTTTGCCCGCTCGGCTATTCTGTCCTAGTGGGGACTGCTCGGCCATTTCCAAAAGCGGTCGTGGTCGTTGCCGATGATGATCGCGCGACGTGCGAGCACATATCCCAACTGCTTCGGGCGCGCGGGTTGGTTGTCGTCCCCGCGAGCACCGGACAGAAGGCGATCGATGCGGTCCGCGCGCAGCCGGTCGACCTCGTCGTGCTCGACGTCAACATGCCAGGGCTGAACGGCATCGATGCCTGCAGAGTCGTCAAGACCATCACGAAGGATCGCTTCGTCCCTGTGGTCCTTCTCACGGCGCCCGGCGATCTGAGCGCACGTGTTCAAGGCCTGCGGACCGGAGCGGACGACCACGTGGCGAAGCCTTTTGAGGATGAGGAGCTCTTGGCGCGCATCGAAAACATGCTGCGCGTGAAGCGAGCGCACGACGACGTGCAGTTTGCCAGGAATGAGCTCCGTTATACGTCGTTCCATGAGCAGCTGCGCGCGCTTCCGGACCACCGCTACTTTCACGAGTGCCTCGAAAACGAGTTCGAGGAAGCGCAGCGGCATTTGGATCCGCTCGCTTGTTGCATCATCGCGGTCGACGACTTCCGAGAGCTCGTCTCGGAGCACGGCGCGGACTGTGCCGCACAGATCCTCGACGAAGTGTCGGAGCGGGTACAACGCACGATCCGTGCAACCGACATCGCTGCGCGATTCAGGACAGCAGAGTTTGGGCTCCTACTGCGCAATACACGTCCTGCAAGAGCGCTCACCTTGGCTGATCGCATGGTGTCCGAGGTCGCCCTCAAACCATTCGAGCTGCCGGCGGCGCGCTCGCCGCAGAGCGCTGTACCGGCGGCGCGCTCGCCGCAGAGCGCTGTACCGCCGGCGCGCTCGCCGCAGAGCGCTGCGAACCCCACGACGATCGATCTCACGATTTCCATTGGGGTTGGGCTGTATCCGAGCGGCAGCATTCGCTCACACAGCGAGCTACTCGACGCGGCTAGCATCGCGGTGGCCCGAGCCCGGGTTGCTGGAGCGAATCGCGTCTGCGTAGTGCAGCAGCAGGGATACATCTTCCGCCCCACGCTCCCTGGCGCGGCCTAGTCGGCCCCAAGAACCGGCCTTCCGCCCAGGCAAAGACCTCCCAAGACGGCCACCAGGAGCCCGGCGACCATGAGCCACAGCCCCCAGAGCCACTCGACGTTCGCGCTCTCGGCCTGGGCCACCAATCCGATCCGGCGCACCGTGTAGGCCAAAGGCAACGCACCGCCCGCCGCCAATCCAAACACCGCAACCCGCGCGGCTCGCATCGCACTGCGGCTGCGGCGTCGCCAAAGAATCCACAGGAGCACAATCGCCACCCCCGGGGTGAACCAGAGATTGCCGGCGCCGTCGATGGCAACCTCCAGGGCCGAAGCAGCCAGCGCGCGCGCGCGGACAAACGGCGCCAGGAAGCCCAGAAGAACGAGTGTTGCGCCGATCAACACCGCACCCCGACCCAAACGCGGGTCGGCGAAGAAGGTCACGCCCTCCAACGGGCCCTCCGGCTGCCGAGGAAGCTTGTCGATTGGAATCAGTGTGAGCTCGTGCTCCGGACATTCGGTGCGACCCTCGAAGCTTTCACGACAGAACGGGCAGAACAGGACCGGTGACTCTTGGGGGTGAGACATGCTTCCTACGGGCTCGCCGTGCGTCTTTCCTGCGTTCGTGTTATCCGCTGTCCCGGGTCATGGAAATTCGCGGGCTCACAAAAGCCGACTACGACTATATCATCTCGGTGCTCGACCAGTGGTGGGGCGGGCCGGCCGGAAAGCGCGCCGATCCGATGTTTTTCTACGAGTTTGGCGAGCACGCCCTCATCGCCGAGCAGGACGGGCAGGTGATCGGGTTCTTGTTCGGGGTGATGGTGCCTGGACCGTCCGCAACTGGATACGTCCACCTCGTTGGGATTCACCCAGACCATCGTCGCCGAGGGGTCGGCAAACGGCTCTACGAGCAGTTCAACGAGCGTTGCCGAGGGGCCGGGATGAAGCGTATCAAGTCTCTCGCGTCGTCGGGACACGAGGGACCAGTTCGATTCCATGAATCGATGGGGTTCGAGAGCACCGAGGTCGCCGACTACGCCGGACCCGGGCGCTCGCGCGTCGTATTCGTCAAGGAGCTTTGACCTGAGGGCCACTCCCGGTATCCTCAGAAGCAGGCAAGCGGGGGGAAAGCCAGGCATGGGGTACTCATCGGCGAGCGAGGCGCGCCAAGCTCGTGAATCGCTCGGCAACGTGCTCGAGGCGCTACAGCAGGACGCTGACGTTCCGGAGGAAGTACTCCGGATCACCCAGAACGTCGCGAAGTCCATCGGGGCGCTCTTCGAGGCCGAATACGCCTCGACCGAACCGGATGGCAAGACCTGCGTGAAGAACGCGCTGGGCACGCTCAGCCAAACGCTCGCGCTGCTTCATGATGTGAAGAGCGAGCACCCAGGTGTTCAAAGCGCCACCGAGAGCATCGCCGATGTGATCAGCATCCTCTTTCCCTTGACGAACAAGCCGAGCGTCAGGCCGGAGTCTGCTTCACAGCGCCCAGCTTCACAGCGCCCAGCTTCACAGCGCCCAGCTTCACAGCGCCCAGCTTCACAGCGCCCAGCTTCACAGCGCCCAGCTTCACAGCGCCCAGCTTCACAGCGCCCAGCTT
>CP070713.1:454989-459459 GCA_020351445.1 Myxococcales bacterium | reverse complement strand
GTAATCCGGATTGAAGAGGATCTCTCGGATGTTCATCACGCTGACGGTGGCGCCGAAATTCGTCTGTGCCTTGCCTTCCCAGTGGTCGTACCAGACGTCGACCGGGTAGACGCCACCTTCGATCTCGAGCGCTGTCGCGATTCCGTCACGTAACGCGAGCTTCTGACCGAAGGCGCTCGAGACGTTGTGACTGTGCGTGTCGATGAAGCCAGGCGCGACGACGTGGCCCGAGGCATTGATGGTTTCCTTGCCCTCGATGGCCTCCTCGGTGACCGCCACGATCTTCCCATCCTTCACGGCGACGTTGCGGACCGCATCGAGCTTGGTTTCTGGGTCCATCACGCGGCCGTTCAGGATGACGAGATCTAGATCCTCGGGAATGGCGGCTTTGGCCGGTGCTTGGACTTCTTCGGGAGCCAACTCTTCCTTCGCCGCCGGTGGTTCTGAAGCGGGCTTACAACCTGCGAACCCAATGGCGCAGCTCACGATCAGCGCAACGTAGTGACGACCCATCTCGGTGCTTCCTTTCTGCCGTAGCGGCCACCAAAGCACCGTCTGTATACCACAGCAGGACCGGGCACTTGCGTGTGGGTCCAAAGCCAGTCCGAATCGCAGATCGGTAGATGGGTGCAGAAGGCTCCATGGGTGATATGAAAGGCACGTGGGCTCTATCCTCATCGCGGTCGACTCGGTCGTGAACGTTCTGCTGGGGTTGCTGCTACTGATCTTTCCCCCGAGCCTCGTGGAGTGGCTGGGTTTGCCGCTGCCCAACAGCGCCTTCTACGCACGGATCCTCGGGGCAGTGATCTTGGGAATCGGGGTCGCTCTGGCCATCGAATTCAAACGCAACCCCAGCTCGTCCTTGGTGGGCTTGGGCACCGGAGGGGCTATTGCCATCAACCTTTGCGGTGGTGGCGCGTTGGTGGCCTACCTCGCCTTCGGTGACCTTTCCCTTTCGACGGAAGGAAAGATCGTCCTTTGGATCCTGGCCGCGGTCGTCGTCGGCTTGGGCCTGGTCGAGCTCGTCGCGAACCTGTCCAGTCGTCGGCTCTCGAGTTGATCGACAAGGCGCTGTCCAACCACTCACTTCCCGGTCGGACGCTTCGGACACAATCGTCGACCAATCTGAGAGCTACTTTCGAGTTGTCTGACCACTGCTCGAAGTCGACATCCTCCCAGCGGAGGCCCCAGATCTCTCCGGCTCTCATTCCCGTATAAGCCCCGGATCACTCTCAGGGTTGCAGCCTTTGGAAGCGCTGAATGATGTCGGGGCGCTTCATCAGAAGCTCGCTGAATCTCGGGACCGGCATGCGTAGTACGAGAAGATCGCTGGCCGCCTCGATGGTGATCCGCGATGGCTCCCGGGTGAGTAATGAATCTTGGCCAATGGCGCGACCGAGCTCCAACTGACCGAGCCGTCGGCCGCTCGCCGACTTCACGATGACGCGTCCGTGGAGCGCAAGGTACATACCATCCGAGCGCTTTCCAGCCTCGACGAGTTTGGTGCCGGCGAGCGCTCGTCGCACTTCGAACAAACGCGCGATCTGTCTTCGCGTGCTCTCGTCGAAGGCCGTGAAGGCTGGATTCGTGCGCAGCAGGGTTGCGATGAGTCGCCGACTGAGAACCTCCAGAAGCACGTCGCCAAAGGGAGGGTGTTGCCGTACCAAGGCATCGAGCAGGACCTTGCTGATTCGAAGCGCGCGAACTCGACCGCATGCGATCACGTCCGCGCCGTAGCGCACGTTGGAGAGCAAGCATGAAACTCCGGCCAGGTCTCCTTCGCCGAGAAGGAGGTCTTGAACGTCGGTGCCTCGTCGTCCGACGGCATTGCCCTCGATGAGCACGTACAGCGCCTCGGCGCTGGTACCCGAGGTCGTCAAGCACCCTCCGTCTTCCACATCGACCAGGGTGGATTCCTGGACGAGGGTCCGCAGAAGGTGCAGAGGCACCTCGGCAAAGAGGGGCATCGAAGGAAGCTGTGCGAGCGTCGCGGCGCTCGGGCGGTGGCTCACGAGCGACTCCGGGAACGGTGGTCCTTCGACAAGCTCGGCGTTCGTGATGTCGAGCGTGATGTCCTCCGTCTTTTCTGGTTTCGTGAACCGGGTTTCGTCGGGCGGCGCGGTCCGGTCGGCAATCAACGGCAGCGCATCCGTGATGAGGCTCTGCGTGTCGGTCGGCGATCCTTCGGGATCGGCTTCGGGCTGCTCGTCCGCCGTAACGATCACGGCTCTATTTTGACGATGGAGCCGACGGGCCGCTGTCGGGTCTACACGTTCGAGGACCTCGCTCTTGCTCGGGTCGATCGCCAAGATCAGTTTCGCCATCGCGGCGGCGCGAGCCACGAAGCCTTTGGCCGCGTATAGATCCACCGCACGCTCGTAAGCGAGCACCGCATCGCCCTTCCTCCCCATTCGCTGCAAGAGGTCGCCTCTGCGGTGGGACCAGCGCGGCTCGTCCGGCCTTTGCTTCTCGATCAGCTCGTAGAGATCGAGCGCTTCGTTGAGCCGCCCCGCGTTGAGCGCTCTGCCGAGTTGTGTTCGGAGATTGATGGTCCTACTTGGACGTCTGAACATCCGTCCCCCTTCTTGGAACGATTCACACAACTCACCCTAGCGGACTAAATGCGCTACCCCCAAATCGCTCAGATCGGCGGTGCCGGATCGTTGCAGAGCGCTGCCGCACGGGGCACTGGAGCGACCAGTCCGTGTTGGGATGCCACGCCACACGCCCTCCGTACGGGGTCCAGCCCCCAAACCCGTCCCAGGTTGCGAGCCCCTTTGCTTCTTGCGCCCTCTCGGCTGACCGACCTAAGCGAGAAGCTCCGCACGGATGGCTTCGAGGCCCTGTTGCAGCCAGCCTTTGAAGAGCCAGATGATCGGAATCGCGAGCGGATAGGCGAGGGGGGATGTCAGGCCGAAGGTGTAGGTCCAGACGATGCGCGTGCCGCCTTCGGTCTCGGTAAAGTCCCAATTCCCGGTGCCGCTCCGAACGAGCAACGAGAACGGCAGTTTGGCCCCGCCCGTCCAGCCATAGCGATGCCTCACCGGAGGGTCGTAGTCGAGGATGACTTCATCGAGGACCGTGCCGTCAGTCATGGTGATTCGGCGCCTCGAGCCCTTGGCAAGACTTTGCCCTTCGTGCATCTCGATTTTGGCGATCCCAGCAAACGGCCCGCGCGGGCGAGGGATGAGAACCGAAGCCGAGGTCGAGATGTTCGTCACGGAGCTTGAAGCTAGCACGAGATCTACGGCGCAAGCGTCCTGTCGCGTGAAGCTACGGCACCGGCCCGCATCGAGGCGCGCCCGTTGAAGATTTGTTCAGCTGCTCATACGAACCCTGCACTACCTGAAACGGATGAATGTCATGCGAGCCAAGCATGAGCGAAGAATTACTTGTGGACGCTGGTACAAAAAGGGTGTCTTCTCAAGGACTCCCTCGAGATTGCAGTCCGATGTGGAAGCAGTTCATCCCAGATAAGACGAGCCGTAGACGCGAAAGCACGACCGCGGACCTTCGTGCCGAGCTCAACAGAGCGCTCGAGCACGGACAGATGAACGAAGCGCTCGATATCTACGAGCTGATCGAGAAGCGAAAACCGGACGAGCCCCGGTGGTCGCACCGCAAAGGCGACTTGTTGCGTCGCATCGGACGCGAGGCGGAAGCGCTTCGCGCTTACGAGCGCGCTGCGTACCTCTATTCCGCAAGGGGCTTTGATGCTCGCGCTGCCGCGACAGCCAAACTCGTGCTCGGGATCGACCCTAGCAAGGGCGATGTGCTCGAGCGGGTGAATCGCGTGGCGGAACGGCGATTGCTCCGACAGCGCCGCGTCGAGGCCCAGCTCGGTAGTCGTCATCCGGATTGAGCGGGTAAGAGCACGCAGGGGACGAGGGTCCCTCCACGTGGTAAACAAGACAGCTGGTGAGTCGGCACCGGATGTGGACGCATAGTGTGGCGGCGCGAAGTGTGACTCGGGGTCGTTTGAGGTGCAGCCGTAGATACCCAACCGACAACCCCCCCGGTACCCCCTGTTCCCCGTTTGGCGACTGCGGCAGACTACGAGCGGCAGCGAGTTCCATGCTCTCTTGCGGGACCCATGAAAACCCTCGAGCTGCGATCTCACTGAGTTCCCGGTCGGACACTTCGGACACCTCGGACAGCACTTCGTGAGCTTCCGTAACTCCTCGATCAGCTCTTCAATCCGTATGACGCGTTCAAGTCGTTCGAGGAGTTCAGCTCGTTCGGCGTCTAGTTCCCGGAGACGAGCGCGAAGTGGATTGACTGACGCAGATCGACCCAACCGTCATGAATCCAGGGCAGATAGGCAAAACAAAGGCCCTCTCCGCGCGGTTCGCAGCGCGACATAACATCTAGTACCGCGCAATTGCGCTCCCGAGATGGTCCCAACGGGCTAAGAGAGCAGCTGCGGCAGGGCCCACTGCAGGAAGGGCACGCATTGCTCATCTTTCACGG
>CP070713.1:449402-454889 GCA_020351445.1 Myxococcales bacterium | reverse complement strand
GGGGTGGAGTCGACGTCGCAAGTGACAATCGGCAAGACAGCAACCCGCTCCGATTGGCGCGCGCGCCGAGGCGAGGCTTGCGTGGCCAAAGCCCCCCAAGTGAATCCGGCCACCTTTGCAAGCCGAGCCGTTCGACACAACCCCGCGTCGTGTTCCACCGAGCCCCGGCCTTCAGTCCACCGTCTTCCGGATTCGCTCTAAGACCGCGCGTAGGTCGGTGATGTATGCCGACTGAACGCCCGCCGCTTCCATCTTGATCAAGGTGTCTTCGAGCTGCTCGATCTCGCCGGCGCGCTGGTCGCGCAGCGCTTCCACCATTTGCGCGAACGAGTGAAAGAGCTCTTGAAGCTCGTCTCCCTTTCGGATGCCGGTCGTCACCTCGAACTTGCCCTCGCCCACGTGCTCGAAGAGTCGCCTCATCCGGTAGGCGGGCCCCACCACTCGGTGGGTCACGATGATGCCGGTCAGGCCCAACGCAAGCGTCAGCAACAGGACACCGGTGATGATCGCGTTGCGCACCTTGCGGTCTTCTTGTTTTGCGAACCGCTCGAGGTCGCTCGCGGTATCCGCACCGAGATCGGGCTGCGCAGCGATGTGCGCGGTCAGCGACTCGGTCTGGCCCTTTGAAAACCGATACGCCACGTAGCCGAGCCCGCTCGCGACCGAAACTGTGACGAGCAGCACCATGCCCGTGTACTTCAGCTGAAAACGCCGATCGAGCAGGTAATTTCGCATCCTTCGTTGTTTCTTATCGCCCATCGCGTCTCTCACTTCCTACGCCCATCGTTCTTCGCCGGTCAAAGGCTTCCTTTCGCTTTGGCTGCCTGGAGCACCGTGGGAAGACGGCGGAGCGCGCCCACAAAGGCGCCTTGAACGGCCTGCTCTGCGGTTTCGGCGCTGTAGCGGCCGGATGCTGTCGCCGCGCCGCGCAACATCCCGCGCATATCGCGAGCGGGGTACGACAGCACGATGATCGAAACGACCGCCCTCACCCCGGCCCCTTTGGGCTCGAGGGTCACGATCGAGCTCTCCAGGTAGTACCCATGAAGCCTTCGCTGCGCGATCTCCCGCTTCGCATCGGCAGGCGTCAAATCATCGGGAGCGAGCTCGACCCCGTGGAGCGCGAGTAGCTGCTCCGACAAGAAGACGCGGGCATCAAACAGCATCTGCCGAGAAACCCGTTCGGCCTTGGCGCCCGGCATTCCAACCGCGACCAGATACTCGGTCTGCCCCGGCCCCCGTTCTCGCTCGCCGAGGGCGTTCAGCGCTGCTGCCGCCTCCACGGCGGCGCGGCGCACAGCCCTGTTCTTGTCTCGTGTCGCCCTCTCGACCACCGGAAGCGATTCCTTCGCGCCTAGGCGCCTGAGGGAAGCGATTGCGGACACCCGCACGGCAGGGTGCTTGTCCCGTGCTGCGCGCTCCAGCGCGGCGACAGCCTTGCGGTTCGACTCCAACTGGCCGAGCGACAGCGCGGCCTGCGCCCGAACACGAAATGCGTCCGAATTGCGAAGCAGCCCCAACAGGTAGTCCTGGCGAGCGTCGGCTTGCGCCGTGCTCGCGAAAAGGAGCGCGATGACGACCCATGGTCGCCACCCGTGCCATTGGCTGATGTGCCCCCTCAACCGCTCTCGCCCTTCCCCTGCGTTTTCAGTATCACAGGTGGCAGACGGCAACGGCAACCGATTCGGCGAGCGCAGCCGCGTTGACTGCCCCTGGCTCGCCTCTCTATATTGCGGCGGTCCCAACGGCCATCGGGGGATCATAGAGGTCGAATGGAGCAACTAGATCTGAACAACCCAACCACTCTCGCAGCGATCGCGGCTATTGCCGCATTGATCGTCCTTGGCATCGTCATCGGTTTCGTCCGCGGCCGGAGGAAGCGGGAGCTGCCCCAGGAGCCGCCGCCACCACCGCCCGAGGCGCTCGCCGAAGAACGCCCGAAGATCCGCGTCGAGGCAGAGCCCGAAGCGGAACCGACGCAGCCGCTCCAGCTCGAAGATCTGGTGCCGGGGGCTCCGGCCCCGGAGGCTCGAGTCACCCCTCCGCCTGCCCCCGCCGACCTCGGAGCATTCCGGAGCGGGCTCAAGTCGACCCGCGGCAACCTGATTTCACGCCTTGCTGGCGTGTTTCGAAGCGGCCGTGAGCTCGACAAGTCGATCCTCGACGAGGTCGAGGAGGTGCTGATCACCGCCGATGTCGGGGTGCACAGCACCGAGCGCGTGCTCGAAGCCCTTCGCACGCAGATGAACGGCGGACAGCTCGAGTCGGCGGACGATGCGTGGGATGCGATTCGCGGAGAAGCCAAGTCCATTCTCGCGTCGAGCGGGCAGGGTCTCGCGATCGATCAGCAACCGACGGTCATCCTGGTCGTTGGCGTCAACGGAGTCGGCAAGACCACCACCATCGGCAAGCTTGCAAGCCGCTTCGGGCGCCAAGACAAGACCTTGCTATTGGCTGCAGGTGACACGTTCCGCGCAGCAGCCGTCACCCAACTCGAGGTGTGGGGCCGCCGCGTCGGGTGCGAGGTCGTCAAAGGCAAGGACCGCGCCGACCCAGGCTCGGTGATCTTCGACGCGATTCAAAAAGCCAAAGACACCGGCGTCGACATCGTGATCGCCGACACCGCAGGACGCCTTCATACGAAGGTCCCACTGATGGACGAGCTCAAGAAGGTCGGGCGCACGGTCGAAAAGGCACTCGGTCGCCCGGCGGACCACGTGTTGCTCGTGCTCGACGCCACCACCGGCCAGAACGCGATTCAGCAGGCCCAGCTCTTCAAGGACGCGCTTCCGTTGAGCGGCATCGTTCTCACCAAGCTCGACGGCACCGCCAAGGGCGGCGTGATCCTTGGGATCGTCGACCAGCATCAGGTCCCGATCGAATTCATTGGGATTGGGGAAAAGGTCGAAGATCTGAAGCCGTTCGACGCAGAGACGTTCTTGCAGGCGCTTTTCGAGGCTCCCGAGACGCTCGAGCCTGCCGAAGAAGCGCTAAGCGCTAGCTAACCCTCCGCGACTACGCTGAATTTCGTCGAAAATCGCTACCGGATTTGGTAGTGCGATATTCGCCATGGTATAGTCTTGTCGTCCGAGTGGAAACGGACACTTGTTACGTGATTTCAGCGAGTTGCCACGGTGGGGGCTGGGGCGCTCAGGGGGGAAGGCCAAAGGCCGATGCGAGAATTTGGGGGGATTTCGCTCTTGATAGCGGCGCTATTCATGGCGTTTCCGACAGCGGCCCGGGCCCAGATGGAGTTTTCCCTCGATGAGGTCGACGAGGGGGATTCCAAACCGGCAAAGGAGTCCGAGGACCAGGGCGATCTGATCGACCAGCTCGCTGCGAGCGATGACGCAGAAGGCGGTCCGACCGAGCCTATGCCTCAGCGCGAGGAGATCGCCGAGGAGATCTACGCGGTCCAGCAGATCTACGCGCTTCGTTTGAAGCGCTTCGAGCTGGCGCCGTCGGTGGCGTTCACGTTGAACGACCCGTACCTGAAACATTACGGCTTGGGTCTGGCCGGCAACTACTGGTTCACCAACGTCCTCGCGGTCGGGATCAACTTCATCTGGTACGATTGGGGAACGAACCCATTCGAGCGCGGCACCGATTTGGTTCCTCGCATCCAGAACCAGTTTCGGCTCGGCGTCCCGATCAACGACTGGCAGTTCGGGTTGTGGGCCAACTTCACCTACGTCCCCTTCTACGGAAAGTTCAAGGTCCGCAAGAAGATCTTCCAGTGGGACTCGTATCTGATCGGCGGTGTGGGCTTGATGCGCACCAAACCGATCGCGGTATTCGATCCGGAGTTCCGCAGCTTCGATTGGAGAACCAACATCGCGTTCAACGTCGGCGCTGGCCTGCGGATCTTCCTGACGCGTTACCTGACCTTCTTCACCGAGTTCCGGGCCTACATGTGGCCCGATCAGTTCGAGAACACGGCGGTGGATCCGGGAGCCCCGGAGGACTCGTCGACCTGGCTTCAGTCCGGCTCGACTTTCGTTGCCAACACCTCGATCCAACTTGGTTTCACGCTCTTCTTACCGATCAAGTTTGAATACCGACTGCCGAAATGATGACGCTCGTACCACAGACGCTTTTGCGAATCGGTTTGGTGGCGGCCTTGGCCGTTGGCCTGTTGTTGGGTGAAGGGCTGCACAGCGCCGCCAGCTCTGCGAGCGCCCAGGAAGTCCACGTGAGCGGGCCGCTTGCTGGAGCGGACGCGGTCAAGAAGCTCCGCCTCTGGCGCGAGATGCGCCTTCACGTCGAGCCGTTCTTCGCGTTCACGATCGGCGACGAATACTCCCGATCGCTGATCGTGGGGGGTGAGCTGCGATTCCACTTCCTCGACTGGCTGGGCATTGGCGGTTGGGGCGGCTACTCGGTCGCCAAGCTCGACACCAACCTCACCAAGGAAGTCGAGTCGAAGGGCGTCACCACGAATGCCAACCGCTTGGATTTGCCGGACCGGCGGGAGTTCACGCAGCAGGTCGGCCGAATTAACTGGTGGTCCGGCGTCGAGCTTCACTTCGTCCCTTTCCGCGGCAAGCTCGCGATGTTTCAAAAGGTCTTCTTCGACGCCGACCTGGACGTCTTTGTGGGCGCGGCGTTCGTCGGGGTTGAAGAACGAGCGAACGCGGTCGGCCAACCATCTCTGAGCGACGTCTCGTTCTGCGAAATCGCAGGGAACCCGAACGATGCGGGATGCTTAGAAAGCCAGCAAGCGCGATCCAAGCGCACCGCGATCGCACCGTCTTTCGGCATCGCCTTCAGTGCCTTCTTCCACGACTTTTTGGGCATCGCCCTGCGGTGGCGAGGCATCCCATTCAAGTACAACACCGGCGGCACCGACAACAACAAAGACGGCGTGATCGACAGCAACGACCGCATCCGGCAGTTCAACAACATGTTCAGCGTCGGCCTGATCTTCGTGCTGCCACCGAAGATCAAGACCACAGACTGATCCGAACCTGCAGGCGCGACTGCACCACCGGAGAACGGCTCGCGACGCACGTGCTCACAGGTTCACCGGGGCTCGGGAAAACACGACACGGGGTTCCGCCGAACGGCTCGGCTTGCAATTGTGGTCGGATGCACATGTGAGCTCTGACCACGCAAGCCTCGCCTCGGCGCGCGCGCCAATCGGAGCCGGTTGCTGTCTTGCCGATTGTCACTTGCGACGTCGACTCCACCCCATGACGCGTTTTCCCGAGCCCCTATGGACGACTCCTCTCACGAGATAGGGTCACACCGAGCCCCTCCGTACGTCGACATCTACATAGGAGAACGGCTCGCGATGCGCGGCACAGCGAGTGGGCAAGGAGCTCCTCTTATGGCGGTACAACTAATTGGGGGGTCTTCACCCCATCTATGTTCCAGAGAAGGTGACGGGGTCCCGCTCGCGAGCACGTGCGTCGCGAGCCGTTCTCCGGTGGTGCAGTGCCGGTGCCAGTGTCAGTGGCGGTGTTCCGGCCGGACGCCTTCGGCGTT
>CP070713.1:446513-449302 GCA_020351445.1 Myxococcales bacterium | reverse complement strand
TCCGCGACGAGATCACGATCGGCCGTGAGGAGGGCAACATCATTCGGCTCACCGAGCGGAACGTGTCGCGCAGTCACGCACGGCTCCTGAACCGTAATGGATCTTACATCGTCGAGGACCTGGGCTCCTACAATGGCGTCACTCTCAACGGGGAGCGGATCGACGCCAAGGCAGAGCTCGCCGCCGGCGATCAGCTAGGCATTGGCGATTACGAGCTCGCCTTTCATTCAGACATCGTTGCGACGGCAAACACGATGCCTTCGCCGAAACCGAAGAGTCAGCCGCCCCCGAGGTTGGTCGTGCTGAGCGAGCCCGCGGCGGGGGCGGAGTTCACGTTGAGCAAGCCGGCGCTTCGCATCGGTCGCGACGAGCGCCTCGACATCTGGATCAACCACAAATCGATCTCGCATGAGCACGCAGAGCTTCAGGTGAATGACGGCAAGGTAACGGTGTTCGACCTCCAAAGCGCCAATGGGATGCGGATCAACGGGGTCGAGGTGTCGCGCGCCGTGCTCGAAGCCGAAGACATCCTCGAGCTCGGCCAGGTTCGGTTCCGCTTGCTTCCTGCACAAGGCGCGCACAGCTTGGAGCCGCTGCCCCACGAGGAGCACGATAGACCTCCGCGACCGCCGTCGCGAAAGCCGCTATTCGTGATGTCTGTGATCGGAGTGCTCGTCATCGTGGCGGGCGGTGCGGTGCTCGCGACTATGCGCGGCACACCGGGAATGCAATCGAACGGCCAAAATGCCGTGGTCGCCGTGCCATCCGTCGAGCCACGAGCGGTGGAAACCGTGCTTGAACCTGAAACCACCGGCGCCGGGGACTCTGATAGCCAACCGATCGATGAGCCTCAGGAATGGGAAGAGCAGCTGGCGCGCGCCCGCCGTGCTCTGGCGAGAGGACGCTTCGATCGCGCCTATTCGATTGCGGACGAGCTTCCGGCGGACAGCGTCCTGCGCGCCACGCCGGAGTTTGGAGAGATCCGGTACCGCTATGCGCAAGCCCACATCACCGAGGGTGAACGCGCGCTCGAGGAAGAGGATCTGGAGCGGGCTCGGAGCGAGGCCAAGCTCGTGTTGGGGCTCCAAGGCATCACGTCGAAGCAGCGTCAGGACGCGAGGCGGTTGCTGAGAAGTGCGCGCGATGCCAGGCCGAAACCACAGCCTGATACGGACGAAGCCTTCGCGGAGGCCCGCGCCTGCGTGGCTCGTGGGGACAACCAGTGCGTCGTTCAGGCGCTCGAGGGCGGCAGGGCGCGTAGCCCGGCCGCGCTGGCACTCCTGATCGAGACCTACCGCGCGATGGACGACTTTTCCGCGGCTCGGCAGCACATGAGGACCTTCGTGAAGCGATATCCGGACAACCCGAGAACCCCAAAGTACCGGCAAATGTTGACCGCGAAGTGACGCAGGGGCGCAGAATCGTTGATTAATGGGTTCCGCCCATGACAAACTGAGAGTGGGTGTTTGGGGGAACACATTTTTGGAGGGGTCCGTTCGTGCGGGGCGCATGGGTGACCACGCTCGTGCTGGGGGCGCTGATCTCTGCCAGCGGCTCGTCCGCTCAGGATGCGACGCTGAACGGCGGCGGCATGGACCTGCATCTGTTTCGCCCGGCCATCGACACACGGGGCTACTTCAGCGTGAACGGCAGCGAGGTGATGCCCCACAAGGAGTTCAGCTTCGGCCTCGTGCTGGACGCTGGCTTCAGCATGCTTCGCTACAACGGGTTCATCAACGATCCCAACGCCGCCGCTGATCAGGCAGCGCGTCAGACTCGAATCGCTCGGCAAGGCTTCACCGGGACCTTCATGTTCAACTTCGGGTTGATCGACCGCTTGGTCATCGGCATTCAGCTTCCGATTACGTTTTTCCGTGGTCACGCCGTTCAGACCCCCGATCTGGGAGCCAGTTGTCCCACCGCTTCTCCTTGTCTCTACAACAACGAGGCCGGTGGGCTGCGGTCCCAAGGCGTCGGCGATCTCACCATTCATGCGAAGGCGCGTCTTTTGAATCTCGGGGAGAGCCCCGTTGGGATCGCGGTAACCCTGCGGGTTGGCTTTCCGACCGCAAAGACAACCCAGTTTGCGGGTGAGCCTGGTGTTTCGCTCTGGCCCACCGCAGTCTTCGAGTTTCAACCGATCGAAAAGATCCGCCTCGCGGTGGAGGGCGGTTATCGCTGGAACTCCAAGCAGGGTGCAACATTCATTTGGGACGGGCTGTCCAATCCTTCCGACCCGACCGACCCGATGGGCACTGCGGTTGAGCCCGTCGACCAAGGGCAAGGCCGGCGATTCACCTACAACGACCTCATCACCTTTGGCTTCGGCGCCTCCTTTCGCGTCGCCCGTTCGCTCGACCTGATCGCCGAATTCTACGGCACACAAATCGCCCAGGAAATCGGGACAAAAGGCACCCTTTCGATGGAGGTGCTCGGCGGGTTCAAGTACTTCGTTACCAACAAGAGCTTCCTCTACCTTGCGGGCGGCGCCGGCATTCCGAAGACCGGGTTCCAGGCCGCGGACGCGCGTGCGGTCCTCGGGTTCATGTACGAGCCAGCCGTCGAGGACCGCGACGGCGATGGCATTCCGGATGACGACGACGCGTGCCCCGACGACCCCGAGGATAAGGACGGCTTCGAGGACAGCGATGGATGTCCCGACCTCGACAATGACGGGGACGGGATCCTCGATGTCGACGATGCATGTCCTCTCGTGAAGGAGGACTACGACGGAGACCGCGACGAGGACGGATGCCCCGAGGGAAGAGAAGGAGATCGTGATGGCGACG
>CP070713.1:442490-446413 GCA_020351445.1 Myxococcales bacterium | reverse complement strand
GTCGTCAGCCCGATCCCAATTCCACAACCCGTGTATCCGCGCGCAGAGCTGAGCAATGACCTGCAAGAGCTTTGGAGCCGGGTAGAAGAAGCAGTGGCGGTTCGTCCGCCCGAGCCACCGGATGGAGCCTCTGCAGAAGTCATCGAGGCTTGGGCAGAGGGAGCATTCCGCGACTGGCTCCTTCAGCGTCAAGCGGCCACGGACCGCGCGCTCGCGGCCACGCACGCACTGCGAACCCATCCGTTGTTCGAGCGCGGCATCGGCACCGCGCTCTTCGGCTACATGTACGAGGATATGGCCAGTAGCATCCGCGGCGCCCCGGTCCCGGACAACATCGCCGAAGACAAAGAGCTCCTCGAAATCTACACGGGTGCCCTCACCGAACACCTCACCCCATTCGCAGAGCTCTCGGCAAAGGCCTACTACGCGTGCATGGCCCTCTTCATCAAGCTAGACGACCCCCAATGGGGCGAGTGGGCCTACTACTGCGACCAGCGCGGCTCCGAAGTAGTCGACACCTTCAAGCTAGAACCCCCCGAGCCCACCGACCCCGACGCAACCCTCACCCAACTCTTAACCCCTCCATAAAGGGGACAGTCCCCTTTTCTGAAGGGTTAATTCCCGGGGCGGCGTGTTTGTCGGCGATGAGGCTCATGGCGCGTTCTGCGAGCGCTGTGATGGTAAGTGACGGGTTCACGCCCGGGTTTGCAGAGATGGCCGAGCCGTCGATCACGTAGAGGCCCGGATAGTTGAAGACCTCGTGGTTCCGGTCGATGACGCCGGTTTCCACAGAAGCGCCCATGCACGCCCCGCCGAGAATGTGAGCGGTGGAGGGGACGCCGAGCAGCGTTTCGGTGATCAGGGTGGTCGGCACACCGTTTACCTTGTCCGCGAACCTTTCGGCGAGGTCGGTGGCTTCTTCCATGAAGGCAGACGGCGCTTGGCTCGGATCGTCGATCTCCGTCACCAGCCCCCGACGAAAACCCGTTCGAAGGTCTCGGCCGAGACGCATACGGAGCGTGCCCTCGATCGTGCGCATGTAGAGCAAGACCTGCGATTGCTTAGCGAGGTCCTTGACGAAGAGCGCTCTCAGCCAACGGACCGGGTGGCGGAGGAACCGCATCAGCCCACCCCAGATTCGGGCGATGACCGTCGGCCCCGGGGCGTGCACGGAGAGTAGGGTACGGAAGAAGCCAGACCCTTCCCCGTATCGGACAGGCTCGATGTGGCTATGCTCGTCGGTATGAAGAATGGACGTGATCGCCACGCCTTTCGAGAAGTTCACGTCTTTGTCTGGCGAGATCACCCCAAACAACGCTTCACTGTTTGAGCGAACGAAGTAGCCGACCCGGTCGGAGAGCTCAGGCAGACCCTGCGGGTCCTCCTTCATCTGCAGAAGAAGGGGCATCGTGCCCATCACGCCGCCCGCAAGGATGACGCGGTCTGCGGAGATCTCGGTGGCGTACGGCTTGCCGAAGGAAGCCTTCGTTTCGACGACGTAACCTCCTCCGTCCCGGGGGCGCACCTTGGTGACCTCGGTCTCGGCAAGTACCTCGGCACCGTGCTTCTCGGCCAGGTAGAGGTAGTTCCTGTCGAGGGTGTTCTTCGCGCCAACCCGGCAGCCGGTCATGCATGCACCGCAAAAATTGCAGCCGACGCGGTCCGGCCCCTCGCCATCGAAGAACGGATCAGACACCTTCTTGTTGGGCTCGCCGAAGAAGACCGCGACCTCCGTCGGGTGAAAGTGCTCCTCGCGACCCATGTCCTGCGCGATCTCCTTTATGACGTGGTCGCCCTTGGTCATGACGGGATTGGGAGTCGCCCCCAGCATGCGCTTGGCCGTCTGGTAGTGAGGCGCTAGCTCGGCTTCCCAGTCGGCGAGGTGGCCCCAAGACTTCGCCTCGAAGAATTCCGACTTGGGCGTGGGCAGGGTGTTTGCATACACCAGAGAGCCGCCGCCCACGCCGACGCCGTGAAGCACCGTCATGTGCTTCAAGAAGGACATCTGGAAGAAACCCTTCAAGCCGATCGCCGGGTTCCACATCCAACGCTTCAAGTTCCAGTTGGTTTTCGGGAAATCGTCCTGCGCGAACCGCCGCCCCTTCTCGATGACGAGAACTTTGTAGCCTTTTTGCGTCAGGCGGTGTGCAGAAACGCTCCCGCCAAAACCCGACCCGACGATGATCCAATCGTAGTGCTGCTCGCTCATGTGGCGACCCTACATCACGATATGGGCGAGATCGAGGCGGCTTAGCTGCCCGCGCCGCCAATCGAGCGCTTCATGCCGATCAGGGTCAGCAGCTCCATGCGCGCCGCTTCGTCTTTTAGGAAGCAGCCGGTCAATCGGCTGGTTGTCGTCCAGGACCCGGGCTTGCGGACCCCCCGGTAACACATGCAAAAGTGCTGACATTGGAGGACGACCGCTGTCCCCTGCGGGGTCAGCGTCTCGTTGATCGTATTGGCGATTTGGGCGGTGAGCTTTTCTTGGACCTGCAGTCTCTTGGTGAAGGTGTCCACGACACGGGCGATCTTGGACAACCCCACGACCCTCCCATCGGGGATGTAGGCTACGTGTGCCTTGCCGACGAACGGCACCACATGGTGCTCGCAGTGGCTGTAGATCTCGATGTCGCTCACGAGCACGAGCTCGTCGTAGCCCTCGACCTCGGTGAACGTCCGAGAGAGGTGTGCGACCGGATCCTCACGGTAGCCACGAAAGTGCTCCCGCATCGCACCGAGAACGCGTTCGGGGGTTTCCTGCAAACCCTCTCGTTGCGGGTCATCGCCCATGTAGGCGAGAAGCTTTCGGACGCACTCTTCGGCTTCTTTTTCGTTCGGCTTGTCTGTCATCGCCGTTAGCCACCCTTGTACCGCGGTGGCCCTCCGTCAAGTCAGTCCCGAGGCACGTCGCCCCGGACCCAGCGCATGTTAAGGACTCGCTCCGAGATTCGCCATCCCGCCGACGTCTCCAGCAGGCGGTCGTTGTACTCGCCGCCGAGGTCGAAGAACCGCATATCACCGTCGTCGTCTTTGTAGCCGTGCACTGCAAGCACGTAGGCGGTCGACCGAACCTCGTCGCCATCCTGGACGATGTCCACGTTTGTCACGAAGTGCTGTAGAACCACGTAGCGAGCCATCTTTTCCTCGAGCCAACTCGCCGTCTCAGCGCCGCTGAGCACCGGGCCGCCTGCGCCCGTGTAGTCGACGCGCGCGTTGGGTAGAAATACGTCCCCGAGCAGCTGCCAAGCACCGGTGTCGATCGCGGTGCAGTACCGGACCAATGTCGCGACGATGGCGCGGCGCTCGGATTCGAGGATCATGGCAGGTCAGGGAGCGCGCTTCGATAGGCGCCCGCGCGGTGATGATGACACACGCGTGGTTCCGCCGGGACGTCGAATCGTTCGGTTGAGCGACTGACGCGGGTAAGGCCCGTCTTTGCGGGTCCGGCGCGCAGCTCTTTCGTGCGCTTCCGGCGATGGGTCGGCGACCTGAGCCTCGCGGATCGCGGGGATCCCCTCGAGAGGCTTCGCTTCGATCGGGGGGCTCTGTGCCGGCGTCGGAGCATCTTTGTCCGCGTACACCTCGCTTCGGGCAGCGGCACCGCCGGCCCGCCGGCCCGAGTACACGCAGTCCGCGATCGACAAACCGCTCACATACTGGCGGGAGCACACGCCCACCGCATTGCGCCCAGCTGCGTACAGGCCTGGAATCACGCCGCCATCCTCGCCTTTCTGCTGACCGGTTCGCTCGTCGACGACGAGCCCGCCGAGCGTAAGCGTCGGACACGGGAAGCGCTTGCTCCTGATCCCTGCATTGATGGCGAAGTACGGCCCCTTGCGCATCGCGTGCATCTTGTCGGCGTCCTTACCGAAGCGGTCGGTCGTTTTTCCGTCCGCTGCATCGTTGTATTCGTCTAGGGTTCT
>CP070713.1:439835-442390 GCA_020351445.1 Myxococcales bacterium | reverse complement strand
GATCAGGGCAGGCAGATCCCGTTCTTCATCACCGGCATCACCGACGACACGATCACGGTTGATCCAAATCACCCGCTGGCTGGTGAGACCTTGCACTTCGAGGTGACCGTCGAGTCGCTCCGAGACGCGACAGAAGAAGAGATCGAGCACGGCCATCCTCATGGCCCCGGTGGTCACCAGCACTGAGTTCGCGCGCCTTAGAACAACAACTGGAGCTGCAGGTTGAACCGGAATCCGTTTCGGCGGCCGGTATCCCAGAGTTGCTGTTGCCAGGCGGTTTCTGCCACGACTTTGAGGCTGTTGCCGATGATGTGGGAAGTGCCCGCAAGCGCCAGGTCCTGGCTGGTGGTCTGGTCGCCATTGCGCCCGTACTGCAGGAGTGCTTCGGCTGGGTCGGTCGCGTTCATGATCTGAAACTGCCCGTAGCTCCGCGCGTCGCTCCGTAACCACGGAGTGAGGTAGGTTACGCTGTACCGAAGCGCGAGCTCCCACATGAGGTCGAATCGATAGCCGGTCTCTGCCATGAAGCCGAGGGGGCCGAAGAGGTTCTTGCCGCCCTGCCATGGCTTGTACCAGGCTACGTAGCTGATGACGTTCATATGGATGCCGCGGATCTTTCCGAGCCACTCCGCCGAGAGGCGCAGGCCGAGGTCCTCCGTAGCCTCGGGTCGGGCGTCCCAAGAGAAGCCCACGCCCATGCTGTGCCGGAGGTGCTTGGTCTGAAGCACGTCGCTGTTGCTATCGGTGTTGATCTCTCCGAAGTTCCTGGCCACGCGCATTGCGATCTCCGGATGAAAGGCACTTATGACCTCACCGAATCCCAAGTCGGACGCGTTTCGTGGGACCTCACCGTAGACCTCGGTGATGCCAACCCCGTGTGCGGCGCGGGCGTTGACGCCGCTGAAGAGACCAATGGCGTACTCGAGATCGAGAAACCCTCCGCCCGCGAGCATCTCGCCCCCCACCTGGCGCTCCGATCCGAACATGCGGGTCGTCGGCGCCCAATCGACGAACGACAGAGCGGCAAACGACTGCGCGCGGTACCGGTCATACGGGATCTTGAACTGACCGATGCGAAAGGTCGCGAACTTGAAGCGCGTGAACGAAAACCACATGTCGATGAGCTCGAAGGAGCTGGGCGTGAGGTTGATCTGGAAGCGGCTTCGGATTCGTCCTTCGATGAACGAGCTCGAGAGAGTGAATCGAATGCGGCGGAACTCCAGGGTTTGCTGTGAAGTGCTCGGGAAGCCTCCGGTTGCGAACTGCTGGTCGTAACCGAACTCCATCTGCGTGGCGAAGCCGATGCCGATGTAGTCCTCGGTCTTGCCCACGGGAATCCGAACGGGACCGAGCCGTGTCGGCAGCTTCCGGTCTTCGGGGACGTCGATGTCTGCCTCGGCAAGCGACGTCGTGCTCGGCTCGGCGGCAAGGGTGTCACCGGTATCCGTTGCGTCCTCGGCGCTGACCGTACCGGTTTCCCGCGCGACCTTCAGGGTTCCCTTGCGCTGCTTCTCGCGCTCTTCTTCCTTTTCGAGCTGGGCCTCGATGCAATCGAGGTCGCAACCCTCCGTTCCCTCGACCTGCGCTTCGGCACCAGCCTCGGTTGCTTGGTCCACCTCGGTGAGCGACGGTTCCCCACCGAGTTGTTCGTTGTCCGGCCGCTGACCGTCGCGCTTGACGAAGGGCTCGCGCTCCTTCTTCGGTTCCGCCTCCGGAGTACCCGCATCCTGCTCGGGCTCACTCCCCGCGTCCGGCTGCTGGGCCAGCACCGCAGACGCACTCCCGAGGACCATGATCACGAGGATCGATCGTACACAGGCGCGCATCCGCCATAGGATGCCAGCGAGCCAGCCCTTAGGACTAGTTTCCGGGCCTTTTCAATGCGGCGGGGACCATGCCAGCACGTCGCCGGAGTCCGCTACCCGCGCAGCCGGTGCCTGATGATGCCCGGCAGACTCCTACCGATATCGCTGATCGCCTTGATCCAGCTGAACCGGTCGACCCACTCGGTGATCAGGCCGTCTTTGACTCGGAACTCGCCCTGAACCGGAATTGTCATCGACAGGCCGCCCCCTTCGACGATGTCGACCCGATCTGTGTAGACGATGCCGTCCCCGCGCTCATGGATGTCGAAGAACTGCACTTCAAATCGGGTGGTGTCCTTGAACATGAGTAGAAGCATCTTCTCGAAGCGCTTCTTGTCGGTAGCGGTCTTCCACGGAACGTTGACCCACCGGATATCAGGCGCAGCAAGCGACAGCGCCCCCTCGAAATCCAACCGCTCCAAAGCAGAAATAAACGCCTGCACCACTTCTTGCGCGGAGCGCTCGGTCGAGGCGCCAGCGGTCTCACCCGGCAAACTTTCGGTACTCATCCCCCGACCATAGAAGATTTAACCCTTTTGAAAAGGGGACAGGTTCCTTTTCAAAAGGGTTAACCCTTCGAAAAAGGGGACTTTCCCCTTTTATGAAAGTGTGAGGAGGCGCTGGGCTAGGCGGGGGGCGGCGCCTTAGTCTTCGTGTTTGAAGAAGACGAAGGCTTCTTTCCAGGGTTGG
>CP070713.1:419158-439735 GCA_020351445.1 Myxococcales bacterium | reverse complement strand
GGAGAGGACTACACAGGAGAACGGCTCGGGATGGGCAGCACAGCGATTGGGCGGGAGGCGAGACGTGTGGCGCCTTAGGGAGACGGCCGAGCGGGCCCCGATCGCGAGCACGCCCGTCGCGAGCCGTTGTCCGGTCGTGCAGTTGACGCGTGTCGTGTTCCGCCGTGCCCCGGTTGTGGCATAGTTCGCGGATGCCGAAGCGTGCGATGCAGCTCTGGCTGATGAAGAGCGAGCCCGATGTCTATTCGATCGACGACCTCGAGCGGGATGGGTCCGAGTGCTGGGAGGGCGTACGGAATTACCAGGCCCGGAACTTCATGCGCGAAATGGCAGAAGGTGATCTCGCGATTTTTTATCACTCGAACACCAAGCCCCCCGGCGCGGCGGGCGTCTGCCGGATCTGCCGCAAGGCCTATCCCGACCCGACGCAATTCGACAGGAAGAGCCAATACTACGACCCAAAGTCCAAGAAGGAAGATCCACGCTGGTCGATGGTCGACGTCGAGTTCGTCGAGAAGTTCGCCGCCCCGATCTCGCTCCAGGCTTTGAAAGACGCCCCGGCGCTCGAGGGAATGCGCGTCACACAGAAAGGCTCCCGTCTGTCGGTCCAGCCGGTGGACAAGGCGCACTTCAAGCGTGTGTTGAAGATGGCGGGAGCGAAGACGAAGCTACGCTAGCGACCGAGCCCCTCCATACGTCGACTTCGCAGCCCAGGCACAAAAAAGGGGACAGTCCCCTTTTTGAAAGGGTCAATTTCGCGAGTGCCAGTGCCAGTGCCGGCGTCTAGACCCACAGGTCTTCCGCGGTTGCCCCGCCCGAAGTTACCGTGAGCCTCACGTGGTGCCGCTTTTTCGTCCCGTTTATCTTTCGGTGCCGGGGGACCTCTGCTGCGTTCACGTAAAGCACGCCGTCCTTTTGCACCTGGGCAGGGCGACGCTTTCCCGATTTTGTTTTCCGGTGCATGTGGCCGGCGACCGTCGCGAGCACCCTGCGCCCGTTGCCGTTTGCGTACTCCAGCGCCTCTTCGAGATCGCGGTCGCCCCAGTCCTCCTCCTTCCGCCGAAAATCGCAACCCCAAATCGAGTCGGCGCGGTCGCCGAGCCCCGATGGACCGTTGTGCGCGAGGAATAGAATCGGGGCGTCGTCGCAGGCGTCGATCAACGACTTCAACCTCGCGATCGACGCGTCCATCGAGTCGATTCCGTACTGCTTGGCGAGATAACGAGTGCAGGCCAAGCGCCTGCCGCCGATCGAGTGAGGCCGGCCCACCACGATGTTCAGCGGAACACCGCCGGGCGCTAGGCGGCGCCGGCTGTATGCGATGAGCTCCACCCCGCCGAGCGCCCTGTCGAGGCTTCGACAGCGGCTGCCTTGCCCCTGACAGAATGCATTCCGAAAGCGGTGCGCACGCGGGAAGATCTCGGAGCCGAGCTGGAAAGCATGCAAGCCGTCGTGATTTCCGGGAATGCACATGGCCGGCACGCGAAGCTTCCGAAGCGACCGCGCGACGCGACGCCCTCGAACCTGCGTGTAGCCTGCGAGATCGCCCACGAAGAGCAGCAAGTCGTATCCACCACCGTTGAAAAAACCGACGTCTTTGTCGTCCCAAAAGAGATGAACATCGCCGACTACACCGATCGTGGCCGCTTGCGTGGCTCCACCGTTCATGGGACGAAACTTAGCCGACGTAGAGCAACGC
The DNA here is from genome assembly GCA_020351445.1 of Myxococcales bacterium. Lineage (GTDB taxonomy): Bacteria > Myxococcota_A > Polyangia > Polyangiales > Houyiibacteriaceae > SG8-38. The sequence continues at coordinate 438,036 of CP070713.1, read as the reverse complement.
GCGAGCAGGAAGGGACCACACGATGACCGCTCCCATCATCCAACGCCGTGAGCCCGGTTTGGTGTTGGTTTTCAGCATCATCACTTTCGGAATCTATCTCCCATTTTGGTATCACGGGATTTACGAGGACCTACAGACGCTCGACGGACGCACACCGACCGGTCACGGTTTTTGGCTCGACTTCTTGTTCGTGATCCTCACCTTCGCGATCTACGGGATCTGGGTCGACTATCAGATCTCCCAGCAGATCGCGGAGTTCGAGGAACGCAACGGCCTCGGCCCGGTGCAAGACACTTCGATCATCGCGGTCATTCTCGATGTGGCGTCCTATTTCACCGCCTTCTTCACCAACTTCGTCACCAGCGCGATTCAACAAGACCAGGTCAATCGCGTGGTCGAGAAGCTCGAAACGCGGCTGACGAGCGACGCGGGAGTTCCGGCGTAGCACGCGCTCGAGCAAGCCTCAGAGCATTACAGGGGGCTCCCTGCTAGGCTCCACGGCGATGACCGAAATCGCCCATGCGCTTCGCGACACGCTGCTCGCCCTCACTCGGATTCCAAGCCCGATCGGAGAGGAAGCGGAGCTCTGCGATCACGTCGAGGATCGACTGGCCAGCAGCCTGGGTGGCGATGCGATTACCCGCTTTCACGACAGCTTGATCGTCCACGCTGTACAGCGGCAAAACGCGCCCCGCATCGGCCTCGTCGGGCATCTCGATACGGTGCGGACAGAGCACGACGGGCCGCCGCGTGTCGAGGGGAACCGCCTCTACGGAGCGGGCGCAGCCGACATGAAGTCTGGGTTGGCGATCATGATCGAACTCGTCGAGCGTCTCGATCTGCAGGCGCTCCCCTGCGATCTGACACTGATCTTCTACGAACGGGAGGAGGGTCCGTTCGAAGAAAACCGTCTCGGGCCGATCCTCGATACGCACCCCGACCTGCACGAGCTCGACCTCGCGATCTGCCTCGAGCCGAGTGACAACCAAATGCAGCTCGGCGCGATGGGCTCGGTTCACGCGACCCTCACGTTCCTCGGACGCACCGCCCACAGCGCTCGGCCTTGGCAAGGGGAAAACGCGCTCTACAAAGCGGCCGCTTTCATGCGCAAGCTCGAGCAACGCGAGCCACAGGATGTCGAGCTCGACGGGTATGTCTTTCGAGAGGTAATGACCCCGACCATCATCCAAGGCGGCGGACCACGGAACGTCGTGCCCGGTGAAGCCGACCTCAATGTCAACTATCGCTTCGCCCCCGGCCGCACGCCCGAAGAAGCATTTGCCGAGCTGCGGGAGCTCGCTGGAGACCACTGCAAGATCCAAGCGACCGATCTGTCACCCGCGGGACATCCGCACGTCGCCAACCCCTACGTCCAGCACTTGATGCGCTGCGGAGTCAACGGCGTCCGCAGCAAGCAGGCTTGGACCGACGTCGCGCGCTTCGACGCGGTCGGCGTACCCGCCGTGAATTTGGGTCCCGGCACGGCGGCGCAGGCACATCAACCGAACGAATACACCGAGCTCGACCATCTGGCGGAGGGCTACGCGATCTTCGAACGCTTCTTCACCAAGAAGGAGGGCAGCCCGCTCTACTGACGAGGTGGGCTACTTTTTGCTACTTCTTGCACTCGCCGAAGGCTTTGAAGGACCGGGCAGGCGAGTTGTTGCGGACGATCACCTCACCTGTGCCATTCGGCCCGACGGTGAGCGAGTGCTTTGGGCTCGGATCCACGTCGGTCCAGACCTCGCATTTCAGCGACACCTTGCACCGATTGGTCACGACGACGACGTGCTTGTAGGCAAACGCGCCGTACCGAGCTTCACCGTGTACGCTGTAGCAGTCCTTGACGTCATCCTCGCCTCCCCCTTGGCCTAGTGCGGGAATGGTCAGGGCGAGAACGAACAGAGCAGCAAACAGGGATTTAGTAACGGCCTTCATGATCATCCACATTGTCAGGGAATCAAGACGTCGGGCAAGTTCCCGTTATTCACCTGGAGTTAACCCTTCCAAAAAGGGGACTGTCCCCTTTTTCTGGCACACCCTATGAAAGGCGCATCATTCCAGCGTCTTGATCTTCAACTCGAGGAGCTGCTCGGGGTCGACTCGGGAGGGGGCTGCGGTCATCAGGTCGTTGGCTCGCTGGGTCTTTGGAAATGCGATCACGTCCCGGATCGATTCGGTTTCGGCGGCCAGCATGGCGATGCGGTCCATGCCAAAGGCGATGCCGCCGTGGGGCGGCGCGCCGTAGGTGAGCGCGTCGAGCAAGAAGCCGAATTTCTCGCGGGCTTCCTCGTCGCTGAGGCCGACGACCTCGAAGACCTTTTTTTGAACCTCGGGGTCGTGTAGACGGATCGAGCCGCCTGCGATCTCAAAGCCGTTGAGGACGAGGTCGTAGCGATAGCATAGGGCCTTGCCAGGATCGGTGTCGAGCAGCTCGATGCACTCGTCGTGCGGCCGCGTGAAGATGTGGTGTGCGGCTTCCCAACGCTTCTTTTCTTCGTTGCGCTCGAACAAAGGCGGGTCGACGACCCACAGAAAGTTCCACTCCCCGCCGCTTCCCGTCTCGGGAATCATGCCGAGCTTTCGCGCAATGTGCAGGCGGAGATTGGCCATCACGGTGTGGACTTTTTGCGTCGCGCCGAACTGGAAAAAGATCAGGTCCCCGTCCTTTGCCCCGACCGCCTCGTTCACCGCCTTGCGGAACTCGGGCGTGACCATCTTGGCGAGCGGGCTTTGAAGCCAGTTCCCCTCGGCATCGACCTTGGCACGCGCCAGGCCCTTGGCGCCCATCTGACGCACGTACTTCTCGAGCGCGTCCAGATCCTTGCGCGAAAAGCCATGACCCGACGGTACCACCATCGCTTTCACGATCTCCGCAGGGAGGTCGCGCCTGTAGGCACCCTCGCCGAACTTCTTCGCGATTGGCTCAAGCATCCCGATCCCCCCGCCCCCATGCTCGACGGTCAGATCGGTGAGATCGATGTGCTCCATCGCAAAGCGCATGTCCGGTTTATCGTTGCCGAAACGCTCCATTGATTCCGCGAAGCCAAGTTGCGGGAACTCGCCGCTCGGGTACAGCTCGAGCAGGTCGACCCCCAGCACTTCTTTCCAAAGCCGAAACATCAGCCCTTCGAGCACCTTGAACAGGTCGTCCTGATTGATGAACGACATCTCGACGTCGATCTGGGTGAACTCGGGCTGCCGGTCGATACGCAGGTCCTCGTCGCGGAAGCAACGCACGATCTGGTAGTACTTGTCGTAACCGGCGCACATCAGAAGCTGCTTGTAGAGCTGCGGGCTCTCGGCCAAGGCATAGAACTGGCCGGCGTAGAGCCGCGACGGAACCAGGAAGTTTCGCGCACCGCCGGGCGTGTACCGGACCATGAAGGGCGTCTCGACCTCGAGGAACCCGTTCTCCTGGAAGTAGTTGCGGGTTTCGTGATTGAGCTTGCTCCGCATCACCAGGTTCTTCTGCAGAGGTGAGCGCCGCAGATCGAGATAGCGGTATTCGAGGCGCTTGTCCTCGCCGGTCGTGATTTCGTCTTCGATCTCGAACGGCGGCGTCTCGGCCTTGTTGAAGATCGTCGCTTCGAGCGCGATGACCTCGATTGCGCCGGTCGCCAGGCGCGGGTTGCGGAGGCTCGTGCCGTCGTCCTTGGTCCCGCGGTCGCGAACCTTGCCGCGCACCCCGAGCACCCACTCCGAGCGAGCCTTGTCGGCCGTCTCAAACGCTGCTTTGTCGGTCGTCTCCGGATCGAAGACCACCTGGGTTAGCCCATCACGGTCACGCAGGTCGATGAAGATGCACCCACCGTGGTCGCGGCGGTTCTGCACCCAGCCGAACAGGACAATCTCCTGATCGATGTCGTCTTCTCTCAGTTCACCACAGGAATGCGTGCGCTTGAGCTCGTCGATGAAACGGGCCACTTCAGGCCTCCTTCAGCCCGCTTTTTTGGGGCGGTGCGGGAAGGTAGCCGCCACGCCCCCCGCGTCAAGTACGCGCCGATTCCTTCGCATGTACAGGCAGTTGCGCTCGGGCAGCCCGCCGTAGACAATGCGCTCCGGGGACACTCAACCAGTCGACCGAGGGAGATATGGCTGCCGAAGAGATCGAATGCCACGTGTGTGGTGCGGGCAATCCCAAGGGTTCCGAGCGCTGTCACTCATGCGGGGCGCGGCTCTCCGAACTCGCGTCCGAGCTCAGCGAGGTCGAGGTGTACGCCAGGCGGAACCAGCCCGACGGGTTCGAGATTCGCTGGGTGTTCATCTCGTTTGGCGTCTTCCTCGTGGCGGCCGCGCTCGCCCTCGCGCTCCTGCCCCTGGTCATCTCGGTTTATGATCCGCAGGGCTTTGCGGGCATCATGATCACCATCGTGCTTTGGTTCTTGGGGGCCGGCGCTATCAACTATCTTTCGCCCGGCAAGCACTTCCTCGAGCCCCCCGTCGGAGGGCTAATGGCTGCGATTCCCACCATGGTCTTCTTGTCGAGCATCGCGGATGTCTATCAGCTCTCGACCGGCGCGTATGTGCTCGGGGCTTTGATGGCGACGATGATGGCACTGATGGGGGCCTTCGTCGGCAATCTCCTTCGCGGCGATCAACAAAAGCCGCAGCCGAAAAAAAAGCCGTCGCGCCGTCCGACAGCCGCGTAGTGGACTAGAACCGCAGGCGAAGCCCAAAGCCGGGAATCAAGACGAAACCGCCGCGGTCGAGCGACGCTCCCGCATGGTCGATGAACCAATATTCGTACGCCGCGGTCAGCTCGATCAACGCGTGAATCCTCCGCACCCCAAGTGCCATCCCGATGACCGGCCCGGCGCGCAGACCCGCCCCATTGGCTTTCTGCTCAGACCCCTCGACTTGGAAGTCACCGAAGACGTACTCTCCGCTCCCGCGCGCGCCGATCCACATCTCGTAGACGCCGCCGATCTCGACCCCGTATACGAACGGCACCTCGAATCCAACGCGCCCCCCACTCCCGGACTGGTCGCGATCGGGGATCCAGCCGCCATACGGCGCAAGACCGACGACCAAGCTCGAGCGCGTCGTTCCCTCCCGAAGCACCTTCTCGTAGCGCGCTTCGGCTCGGACGGTCGCGCCTGACACCATCAGCCCGAGGTCCCAGTTGCGCGCGATCCCGTAGCGGCCGTACGCCATCGGAACCACGCCCCCTGCATCTGCGGCGTATCGATACTGCGATTGTCCCGGATCGAGCACGGCCGGGTCCTTGAGATCACCGAGCGGCACGCGCGCGGCTCCACCGAGCCCGACGTCGGTTCGGTTCTTCGGGGTGGTCGAGGCGCCGCTCATCGCCGGAACCGCAGTCGCACAGCCGCCGAGGGCTCCGAGCGACGCGAGCACGAAAACGAGCCCAGTCCACTTCACGTTAGCGTTCGTAGCTTAACTTTGAGCGGTCGGGGATCTTTTGCGTCTGGCGGTGCGTCGCGGCCGCCCGGAGCGTCGATGAAGTCCGCCATCAGATCGTAATCCGCGGCGTCGGTCACCAGGACCCGCCGGATTTCGCCCGTCCGTGCGGTTCCATTGGCGAGGTAGACGGTCCCATCGACCTCGGGAGCCTGGCCCCACCATCGCCCTTGCAGGAGCCACTCGCTTTCATCGCTGACCCCCTCGACCAGCACATCGAGCGCGGTGCCGACCCGGAGCTCTAGGCGCTCGCGGCTGATCGGTTTCTGAATGCTCATCAGCTCCTCGCGCCGCGCCTCGGCAACCGCTTGGTCTACGAGCCCGTCCATCTCTGCGCTCCGTGTCCCGTCCTCGGGTGAATACAGGAACACGCCCACGTGATCGAACTCGGCCCATTCCACGAAGCTCCGGAGCTCGTCGAAATCGTTTTGCGTTTCACCGGGATGGCCGACGATGAAGGTCGTTCGAAACACGAGGTCCGGAATCGCTCTGCGCAAGCGCTCCACGACTTTGTACATGCGCTCGCCACCGTGCCCGCGACGCATCGCTTGCAGCATTGCGTCCGAAGCATGCTGAAGCGGCATGTCGATGTACGGCAACACCTTATCGTGTTGCGAGAAGACCTCGATGAGCGAGTCGGTCAGCTTCTCGGGATAGAGGTAATGTGCGCGGACCCAGCGAATGCCATCGACATCGCCGAGCGCAGCAAGTAGCTCGGCGAGTGACTCGCGCTTTGGTAAGTCCCGGCCGTATGCGATCGTGTCCTGGCTGATCAGGTTCAGCTCGACCACGCCTGCGGCCGCGAGCAGCTCGGCCTCGCGAACGAGGTCCGCAATGGTGCGTGACCGTTGCTTGCCCCGGAACGAGGGGATCGCGCAGAAGCTGCATTCGCGGTTGCATCCCTCGGCGATCTTCACGTAGGCGCGGTGCGTCTGGCCGGTGAGCACACGCGGGTCGTCGGCGCGCATCGTGTACTGCGCGGGGTTGCCGACCAGCATCCGCTCGCGGGTCCCGCTGAGGACCCGACCGAGCTTCAACATGTCGCTCGAACCGAGAAAGTGATCGACTTCCGGCAGCTCGCTTGCAAGCTCTTCGGGGTAGCGTTGCGAGAGGCAGCCCGCAACGACCAGCTTGTCGCAGCTGCCGCTTTGCTTGTGGGCGCTCATCTCTAGGATCGTCTCGATCGACTCCTCCTTGGCCGGCCCAATGAAGCCGCAGGTATTGATGACGATCACCTCCGCCTCGGCGGGGTCGGGCACCACTTCGAAGCCAGACAGGTCGCTGACGCCGAGCATGACCTCGGTGTCGACGCGATTCTTCGCGCACCCGAGCGACACGAAATGAATGGTCCGGAGCTCCCCCATCCCGCCTGATTACTGGGAAATTGGCCCTCCGGCTACCCGGCCGCCCGGAGCCCTCGCCCCCGATTCCAGCTCGATTTGCCTCCCCACCAGAAGGCAGTATAAGGGCCGCCTCGCGCGGGCCGGGCAAAAGCCCAGGGATTTCGCGCCAGGAGCCTCATAGATGTCTCGATACACAGGACCACGGGTAAAGCGCATGCGAGCGCTCGGCATCGACCTGCCGGGCCTTTCGCGCAAGAGCATGTGGGATCGCCCGTATCCCCCCGGCGTCCACGGACCGAAGTCGGCCCGTCGCCGTAAGATGAGCGACTTCAAGAAGCAGCTTCTCGAAAAGCAGAAGCTGCGCTTCAACTACGGCCTCAACGAAGGCCAGTTCATGCGGCTCTACCGTGAGGCGGTGCACAGCAAGGACCCGTCCGGTGACAAGCTCCTCGAGTTCCTCGAGCGTCGCCTCGACAACTTCGTCTTCCGCGCCGGCTTCGCGCCGACGATTCCTGCCGCGCGTCAGCTCGTCTGCCACGGCCACTTCCTCGTGAACGGCAAGCGCCTCGACATCCCGTCGTACCGGGTTCGTGAAGGCGACGTCATCAGCCTCCGCGAGCGCAGCCAGAACCTAGCCACCGTCGACGCCGCCCTCGAGGACGTGCGCATCGCGCGCCCCGACTGGATCGAGTTCGACGAAGGCAAAAAGACCGCCACGGTCAAAAGCCTCCCCAAGGTGGACTCCGTCCCCTTCCCCCTCGAGATCGACCTCGTCATCGAGTACTACTCCAAGCGCCTATAGGGACTGTCCCCTTTTTCAGGCCGACGCGTAACCCCTTCACCCGCCAGTCGAAAAAGGGGACTGTCCCTTTTCATGCAAGCCGCTGCCGCAAGGGGACTGTCCCCATCCGAGCACCCCGTCTGCCGCAAAAGGGGACTGTCCCCTTTTTCGACGGGTTGTTAAACAGTTAACCTGCGGGCCCGCAAAAAGGGAAAAGGGACAGCCCCCCATGCAAAACATCGACGTCATCATCCCCGCCCTCAACGAGGAAGCAGCCCTCCCCTTCGTCCTCCGCGACATCCCCCGTCCGCCGGTCCGCCGCGTCGTCGTTGCCGATAATGGCTCCACCGATCTCACTGCTAGGGTCGCGCGTGAAAACGGCGCCGATGTCGTTCACGAGCCCGAACGCGGTTATGGAGCCGCCTGTTTGAAGGCCCTTTGTCATCTCGCCGCCGATCCCCCCGACATCGTCGTCTTTGTCGACGGAGACTACAGCGACCATCCCGGCGAGCTGCCTTGGTTGATCAGCCCGATTTTGGCAGGCGACGCGGATATGGTGATCGGCTCGCGCGCGCGCGGCCAGCAGGAGCAAGGCGCCCTCAGTGTTCAGCAGCGCGTCGGCAACGCGATCGCCTGCCGTGCGCTCCGGCTCTTGTACGGGGTGAGCTACACCGATCTCGGCCCATTTCGCGCGATTCGCTGGGAGGCCTTGCAGACCGTGGGGATGCAGGACCGCAACTACGGTTGGACAGTCGAAATGCAGATCAAAGCCGCACGGCGCGGTGTCGCGTATCGCGAGGTGGCCGTCTCGTATCGGCGGCGCATCGGCACCTCCAAAGTCAGTGGCACCGTTCGAGGGTCGGTCAGCGCGGGCGCCAAAATCCTCTGGCTGCTAGGTCGCTACGCATGGAGCTAGCGCAGTTGGCCGTGTTCGTGCGGCCGCCAGCTGTAGGCAAGGTGAAAACCCGACTCGCCGCACTCGTTGGGGAGCCAGGCGCCGCAGCGCTCTACCGGGCCTTCGTCGAAGACACGCTCGGCCTGTGTCTTCGCGTTCGCGCGGCTGGCCGCGTCGACCTGGCGCTCTGGTCGACGCGCTTGGATGACCCGATCGTCGCCGAGTGGGCCGACCGTCTCGGGACCGCGCCCCGGCTTCAGCCAAAGGGCGACTTGGGAGTGAAGCTCACCGCAGCCTTCGACGAGGGCCTCCGGCGCTATCAACGCGTCGTGATCATCGGGAGCGACGCGCCCACCTTTCCAATCGAGCTCATCGTGGCAGCGTTTGATTCTCTCGAAAAGGCTCCGCTCGTGCTGGGTCCGGCAAACGACGGCGGCTACTGCACCGTGGGTGCGTCCAACGGGGTGCGGCCGAGCTTCGAGGGAGTTCGCTGGTCCACGACCGAGACACTGGAGGACACCGTAAGGGCCAACGCGAATCGACAGCTGGCCATCATTTCGCCGTGGTACGACATCGACCAGCCCGAAGACCTCCAGGTTCTGCACGCCCACCTTTCGGTCGATCCTGCAGCCGCGCCCGCTACAGCGAGTTGCCTCGCTGAGCTTGCTCGAGCTCAAAGGTAGGGCGTCATCAAGCGCGCAGTGCCGTCGCGAATCTTCTTGAGGGTCGAACGGCCATCGAGCTCCTCGATCGTCAGCAGGCGGGCGTCTACCAAGCGCTGCCGAACGTGATCTACGAGGCTCGCTGCAAGGGTTTCGTCGTAGCACTCCAGGTTGAACTCGAAGTTCAAGCGCAGGCTCCGCGGATCCCAGTTCGACGACCCGACCGACGCCCAGTAGCCGTCGACGACGAACAACTTCGAATGATCGAAGGGCGGAGGCGTGAGCCACAGCCGAACGCCATCACGCAGAACCTGACCATAGAAGCCCCACATCGCCCACCGAACGACGGGGAGGTTCCCGACCTCCGGCACGATGATGTCCACCTCGACGCCGCGTTGCGCGGCGAGATGAAGCGCCTTCATCAGCACCCTGTCTGGCAGAAAGTACGGCGTCATGATCCGGATCGAACGGCGTGCGGCTCCCACGGCAGCGAGAAAAACCCAATGGAGCTTGTCGATGTCCCGGTCGGGGCCGTCGGTGATACCCCTCGCGAGAACCTCTCCCTCCGGCTCGAGCTCCGGGAACCACAGGAGGCCTTCCAGTTTCTCGCCCGTCGTGAATGCCCAGTCTCTCGCAAAGGCTTCCTGTAGCTGTGCGACGACCGGGCCGACGACGCGAAAGTGCAAGTCCTTGGTTGGATACTTCGGGTTCGACGCCAAGACCGAGCCTTGTCGTATGTTCATTCCGCCCGTGAATCCGATCCGTCCGTCGACGACCATGATCTTGCAGTGGTTCCTCAAGTTGAAGTGAGTGAATCCCCGAGGCAGCAAAGCGGGTAGAAATTTTGCTACCGGCACGCCGCGTTTCTTCAACACCCGATGGATTCGGGGACGCGCGTACCGGGCTCCGACGTCATCGATTAGCACGCGGACTTCGACACCGCGCGAGCACGCCTGTGCGAGCGCATCGACGAGCTCGCCACCCACCCCCTTGGCTTCGAAGATGTAGCTAACGAACGAGATCGATCGCTGCGCGCTTCGTGCCGCTTCGATCATAGCCGGATAGGCTTCATCGCCATCGACGAGCCGATCTACCTCGTTGCCGACTAGTAAGGGCCGCTCGGTCACGCGGCCGACGACACGCGCAAGCTCGATGAGCCGGGCGCGATCGCTCCCGAGCTCGCGATCCAAGTCCGCGGGCGACCGTGGCGCCTCGTCCAAGGGTACGCTGTAGTGCGTCCCGCCGGATTTGAGCACTTTGGCTCGCCTCTTGATTCGGTTGATCCCGAGCAAGACATAGAGGATGGCACCGACGAACGGGACGAGCCAAATCAGCCCCACCCAGGCTGTCGCCGCCCGCGTGTCGCTCTTGTGCAAGATGACATGCGAGGATACGACGAGCGCGATGACCAGGTTGAGCACCACGCTCAGCTGCGGCGCGATATCCCGCAGTTGCTGCCAGTCGACCGACATCGAAGCCCAGTCCCGAGATTACGGCGTAACGCTCTGGCGGTCGACTCCGCAGCGGGGTACATTGATCGAGGCGGGGCATGACGGATCAGTCATTGGCTGACAGATTTGGGGTTCGTCTTTCAGGGGGCACGACGGTGTTTCGTCAGGGCGACCCGGGGGGGTCGATGTACGTGATTCGCGCGGGCAAGGTTCGCGTGCTCAAAGAGTCTCACGGCCGTCAGCGCATCGTGACCACGCTCGGTCCAGGCGACTTCTTTGGAGAAATGGCGGTCGTCACCGGTCAGCCGCGCTCCGCGACGGCAGAGGTCGTCGAAGAAGCGGAGTTGCTCAGGGTTCCGGCCGACAAGCTTCAGGAGATGGTTGCTGGAACCGGGGAGGTGGCGATCCGACTGATCCGACATCTGGCCGAGCGTTTGGAGAACGCGAACCGTTTCATCGATCTTCTGCTCGAAGACGACATCACCGCGCGTGTGATCCTCGAGCTCCAAGAGGCTCTTCAAAGCTCTGAAGGCTCCGCTGCACCCGACATCACCGATGAGCATCTCGCGCTCAAGCTCGGCACCGAAAAGAACGAGGTCCGCGGCGCCCTCCGACGACTCACGCGCGTGGGAGTGGTCGAGGTCTCGAGTGGTTTCGTCTTGATCAAGGACCCGAGCCGACTCGCTGAGTTCCTCGACTTCATCCGGAACGCGGGGGAATCCTGATGCAGCTCCGCGTGCTCGGTTGCCATGGCGGCGAAACACCCAAACATCGAACCTCGAGCTTTCTCGTGGGCGACACGGTGGCGATCGATGCGGGCGCCATCACGGGCTCGCTCTCGCTCGATGAACAAGAGCGCATTCGATCGGTGCTCGTGAGCCATCCGCACATGGATCACGTTCGCGATCTCGCGACGCTCGCTGACAACCGTTGCCAGCAAGGCGGTTCCACGCTCGATATCGTGGGCGTCCCTGCCACCATCGAAGCGCTCCGGAAACATTTCTTCAACGACATCCTCTGGCCCGACTTCACCCAAATCGACGCGAAGGCCGGACCCACCGTCCGCTTCGTCGAGGTGCAACCCAATCAATTGGCCGATGTGGACGGCTACCAAGTCACCCCAGTCATGGTGAATCACACCGTGGACACGTCTGCGTTCATCGTTCGTCAGGGCAACGCGAGTATCGTGTACGGTGGAGACACGGGGCCGACCGACGAGCTTTGGACCCAGGTCAACGCGCTCGACGATTTGCAGGCATTGATGATGGAGGTGTCGTTTCCCAACGATGAAGCCGATCTCGCGTACAACTCGCGGCACCTGACTCCGGAAACGCTGGCATCCGAGCTCGGTAAGCTCGAGCAAAGCGACGAGCTTCCGATCCTGCTCTATCACATCAAGCCGACATTCGAGGCGAGGGTGCTGCGAGAGCTTGCCCACCTGCGCGGACGGAACCTCCAGATTCTACAGCTCGAAGACGAATTTATCCTCTGACTCGGTTCTCGACTTGGCTCCATCGAGCCTAGCGGGTATGTTCAGAGTGTGAGTGGCGTTGCCCCAAAAAGGGACGACCTTTTTGCAATGCGACTTGCCGCGCGTGGCGGTTGGGTAGATTGCCCCGCATTGGTGCGAACTCCAAAGGGGGTGCAAACTCCCAAAGGAGACTCGCTGCCGTGAAATGGCCCTCGATATCCGTGGGTCCAACCACCAAGGAACGCTCCGCGTGGTCTGGGCATGGTGCTCAGAGACCCAAGAGCGCCGGCATCGCCGGGGGAGGAATGTGCATATGGACAGTTCTAGAATCGGACTCTCACCGGAGGTGCGGGCGAGTTAGCCCTTAGGCGAACTCCCCCCCTTGGTGGGAGCCCTGATCAACAAGGGCCGGCGCCTTCGATGGTGCCGGCCCTTTGCTTTTTCATTCGTCCGCCCTTTTATTCGTTACGGGCTTCGTCGTATTCGAGGACGCGTGTACGGAAGAATCGGAGCAGCACGTAGAGCAGAAGGCCGACCGGGCCGATCATCAACGTCGCAATGAGGCAGGGCAAGACGAGGGCATGCGGAATGCCACGCCGCTGCGCATCACGCGTCTCCCACGCGCCCACGAAAAGGTCGAAGATCAAGTAGTGGATCCAACCTGCGACGACGATGTGCGGCACTGAGAAACCAATCATCACGCCGTAGAGGCTCGTGAGCTTCATATTCTCCGGCGCCGGTGCGTAGCCGAACAGCATGTAGGCATATATCGGCGTGAGAAGTAGAAGAACGACTGGGCCGTGCACCAATCGCTGCGTCCAACGCCAACGCGGTGCGGCAATCAGAAGGAGCCAAAAAGGAATTACCGCGTAGTTTGCGGCTTTGAAAAGAAACTCGAGCGGCATCGTGTGTCCTCCGTAGCGGGGCACCAGACTTGCGCCAGGGTGCGCGTTCCGTCAATTGAATGGGAATCAGCTGACCGCGACTTTGCCTGACTTACGACCCAAGGGAACCCCCACGCCAATGCCGAATCGCAATTGCTACTTGCTTGTCTTCAGCGCCGTCGCAGCGCTCTTCCTTGCCGGTTGCGGCGGCTCCGATTCGAGCGGTTCGACCACTCTCAAGGATTGCAACTACGCCAATACCTACGATGCCATTCAAGCCACGGTGTTCGAGGGCAAGGGCTGCACTCAGAGCACGTGCCATGGCGAGGCCATGCTGGGTGGGCTCGATCTTCGCGCTGGGGCCTCGTTCGATGCCCTCGTCCGGCAGCCAAGCGAGGTCGATCCTTCGATCGAGCGTGTCTTCCCAGGCGACCAGGGTTTGAGCCTTCTCTACCACAAGCTCGCCGCGGCGATCGACGGCACCGACCTCGGCAATCGCGGTCAGCCGATGCCGATCGGCCTGGATCCGATCAGCACCGATCAGCTCGACGCGATACACAGTTGGATCCGGGCGGGCGCACCTTCGGATTCGATCGTCGCGGGAACGCTCGAGCTCCTCGGTTGCGAAGGCACGTTCGATCCCGACCCCAACAAGATCAATCCGCTTCCGGCCCCTGCTCCCGGCGAAGGCGTGCAGTTCTACGCCGGCGGTTGGGAGCTCGATGGCGAGGCTGAAGACGAGGTTTGTTTTGCCACTTACTACGACTTCACCGAGCAGGTGCCCGAGGAGTACCAAGTCGACTGCGACCAGTTTGGCGAGGGTCGAAAGTGCTTTGCGTTCCGTCGTAACGAGCTCGCCCAAGATGGCCAATCGCACCACAGCATCATCAACGTCTACACCCCGGAATCGGATCCAAACGACGGCACGTGGGGTCCTTGGACGTGTTTAGGTGGTGACCAAGCCGGCCAGGCCTGCACACCAGGCTCGACCGATGAGTGCGGCCCGCGCAGCCAATGCACTACCCCGGCGGTCACTTCTGTGGGCTGTGTCGCTTATCCCTATGCTCCGACTGACTTTGGTTTGGGTGGCGGCGTGGGCGGCACGACCGGCAGCCAGGTGCAGCTGTCGGGTGCCCAAGAGTCAACCTTCATCGACTCCCCTCCGCCCGGGGTCTACTCGATCCTGCCGCTTCGAGCCTTCGTCTCGTGGAACAGCCACGGCTTCAACCTCACCAAGAAGGCAACCTCGATCGAGCAATGGGTGAATCTTACCTTTGCGCCCGACTCCGAGCGCATTTGGGTTCGGCGCCAGATCTTCGAGGCCGATAACATCTTTGCGATGACGCCCGTCGCGCCCTTCTCGAAACGGGAGATCTGCATGACGTGGGCCCTCCCGCAGTACTCCCAGTTGCTATCGCTCAGCTCTCACATGCACGTGCGCGGCGAGCTCTTCCGAATTTGGTTGCCGCCGAACGAACCTTGCCAGTCGACATCGGATTGCCTTCCACCGCAGAGCAAGGCTGACTACGAGAGCAGGCTCTACGACGATCCGCTCTACACCTACTACGACCCGCCAAACGACTACTCGTCTGCGGACGTGGCAGACCGTACGCTGAAGGCTTGCGCGGTCTACGACAACGGCGCCGACAATCCGTTCGAAGTGAAGCGCGAGTCGACTAAGCCGAACACGCCGGCATGCAACTTTCCTTTGGCCTCGTGCGGCTGCGCGGCAGCGGACCGCGTCTGCCTTGGTGGCGATCGTCAGGGCGATTCCTGCGACGGCGACGACGCCGCCTGCGGTGAGGGTGGCCTTTGCGACGCTTGCCCCTTGCGGGGCGGCGTCACCACCGATGACGAGATGTTCATCCCGCTCGGGTCGTACTTTGTGAAAGACCCGTAATCCTAAAGGCGCAATCGCGGCTGACTCTTGTTATCATCCTGAGCACACCTCACGTTTTTGGCTTGCGCTGATAAGTCAATCAGAAACAATCCCGCCCTCACTTAGGCTTAAGCCCGATTTTGGAGTGACCCATGAAACCCGTTCAATGCGCGATCGCAGCGTTCGCTGCGGTGTCCGTCGCGGCTTGTGGAGCTGACACCTCGAGCAGCCTGGCCGCGAAGTGCGATGCCGACAGCACCTTTGCCCAGGTCCAGCAGCAGATCTTCGAGGGTCAGGGATGCACCGCTTCCTCCTGCCATGGTGAATCCACCCAAGGGGGTCTCGACCTTCGACCTGAGAACGCCTACGCAAACCTGGTCGGGGTAGCTGCGAATTCGGGCGAGTACGTTCGAGTGTTCCCTGCCGAGCAGGACCTCAGCTTGCTTTACCAAAAGGTGGCCGCAAAGACCGAAGGCTTCGATCTCGGCCCGCTCGGGATCTCCGGCGGCGCGATGCCGACCGGCGAGGGCGTCTTGAGCGACGACGACCTTGGATTGCTCCGCGCATGGATTCGCGGCGGTGCTCCCGAAGATGGCATCGTTGAGGGCTCCGAACAGTTTGCATCGTGTCGGCTGGAAGGGGATGTCGCGCCCAACAAGATTCAGCCTCTTCCGCCCCCTCCCGTCGACAAGGGCGTTCAGATCTACTCCGGTGGGTGGGACGTCCCGGCCGAGTCGGAAGGCGAGGTTTGCTTCGTCACGTACTACGACTATTCGGACCGCATCCCAGCGGAGCTCAAGGTTCCGTGCGGCGTGGAACAAGGTGGGCCGGACCGCGATTGCTTCGCTTACAACAGTGTGTTGCTCGCCCAAGATCCCCAGTCGCACCACAGCATCGTCGAGTTCTACGTCCCGCCCGAGGCCAACCCCGAGCAGTGGGATCCGATGCACAGCTCCTGGAAGAACTGGACCTGTCTGGGCGGGGCCAACTCCGGCGCGAGTTGCACCCCGGGAAGCGACGAGTGCGGCGAGCGCAGTCAGTGTGCCACCGCTCCCCAGACCACCGTGGCTTGCATCTTTTACGCGAACGGTCCGGCCGAGATGGGCACGCCGGCAGGGCTGTTCGGGGAGGCAGCGGTCAGGGTCAACTTGGCCACGGCTCAGGAGGCGACCTTCCGCGAAGACTACCCACCCAACGTGTTTTCACTCATGCCTGTCAAGGGCTTCGTGGTTTGGGATAGCCACGCGTTCAATCTCACCCAGAGCGACACCTCGGTCGAGCAGTGGATGAACCTCGAGTTCGCGACGGCGGACGAGATGGTTTACCTGCGCAAACAGATCTTCGACGCGAACGACCTCTTTGACATGGGCCGCATCGACGCGTTCACCTCAAAGGAAATTTGCGGAACCTACACGATCCCGCAGCACGGACAGCTGCTCACGTTGAGCTCGCACACCCACCGGTTTGGCAAGCAGTTCCGCATTTGGTATCCCCCGAACGACGTCTGCGACGCAGAAGATCCGAGTTGCCTACCGAGCGAGCGTGAGCCGGACTACATCAGCTTCGACTACGCCGATCCCCTGTACCAGCGATTCATCGGGGACGAGATCATCAGCTTCGACAGCGACATCGCCGAAGATCGCACATTCAAGTACTGTGCGGTCTATGACAACGGCGAAACCGATCCATCGGAGGTTCGCCGCGAGTCGATGAGGCCCGAAGCGGAAACCTGTGATTTCGTAGCCGCGATTGCCGGGGCCGCTCAAGCGCTTGGCATCGACATCACTACCTGCGGTTGTGTTCCCGAGGAACGCTCCTGCCTTGGGGGCCCGAATCAGGGAATGATCTGCAACGGGGAAGACACGGTCTGCGGCGATGGCGGCATCTGCGACGCGTGTGCCGTGGGCGGTGGCGTCACGACCGAAGAAGAGATGTTTCTCCTTCTGGGGTCGTATTACGTCAAGACACCGTGACTGTAATAGTACTGTCAACGAACTGGCCCATTCTCCTGCCGTGAGCTACATCGCCGACCATGGCTCGATACGACGCCTACAATTCCGAATGTCTCCTCTTCTCCTTCAAAGACGGGCTTCTGGCGCGGCTTGCTCACGATTTGAAGCTGCAGGTGGAGCGCTTTTCGATCGAAGTCGACGACACCACGCGGCAGATCAAGGCCACGTTCGATCCCAGCAGCATCCAAGTTGTTTGCGCTCAGGTGGATGGGCGCGACGATCCATCGACCCTGAGCAAGGGCGACCGGAAGAAGATCCACGACAACGTGACGAAGGACGTCTTGCGGACTCGAAAGCACCCGGAGATTTGCTTCAATTCGACCAACGTGGTGGAGCGGGGCGAGGGGTTCGCGGTCGAGGGCAGGCTTCAGATGTACGGCAAATCGCGCAATATCCAAACCAGCGTCCGCTCCGATGGCGATCGGTGGGTGGCCGAGGTGAAGATCCACCAGCCCGACTTTGGAATCAAGCCGTACACGGCGGCCCTCGGCGCATTGAAGGTGAAGCCCGACGTGGTCGTTCGGGTCAGCGTTCCGCAGCAGAGCTAGTCAGGCGCACCGAGCGAACCTATCCTCGGAGGCGACATGCTTAGCCGAGTCGTCTTCGCACTGTACCTTTGCGGTTTATCGAGCTGTGGCAGCAGCAGTTCCACGAGCACCCCTGGTCCGCTCCTCGATAACACCAAATGGGTTCCAAGCTCAGAGGGCGTGGAGCTCTTCGGCCCGCCGCCCGAAGGCTCAATGTGCGAGCTCACGCCAATCGCTTGCCCGGAGTTTCCTTGGCCGGAGGGCGAGTGCGTGGACTTCGCGCCCGACTCGACGTGTATCGCGTCGTTCGTGCCCGAGTGCCTCGATTCGTTCACGGTGCTTTCGGTGTACACGAGGATGCCAGACCCCCAACTTCCTCTCTGCAATTGGATCACGTTGGAGCAGCCATCCCTGCGCGCCATCCGCCCGGGGGACCAGGTCGAGGTCCGAGCCCGCCATTCGCAGCTGACCGCTCCGGTCCCGGGCGAGGCGCGCATGGCTTTCGTTATCGGCGACGAGATCGCGCTCGACTATAGTGTGCTGATCCCGTCCGACTTCAAATTTCCTAGCGCCGTCTGGACAGCGACCAAAGACTACCCCGTGGGGACGACGCTGTTGTGGCATGTCGAGAACCACGGTCAGAACGAATACATGCTCATCGAGGTCAAGATCCTGTAATCGTTTGCGGCCACTTCGTCGCGGCAGAGCTCACAGCGAGTCGTAGGCGTTACACGTTGAACCTGAAGTGCATGATGTCGCCATCTTGCACCACGTAGTCCTTTCCTTCGATCGCGAGCTTGCCAGCCGCCTTCACGGCTTGCTCCGAGCCTAGCTCGAATAGATCTTCGCACTTCATCACTTCAGCGCGAATGAATCCGCGTTCGAAGTCCGAGTGGATCTTGCCGGCAGCCTGCGGAGCCTTCGTACCCCGGCGGATCGTCCAGGCATGGACCTCGGGCTCGCCGGCGGTGAAGTACGTGATGAGATCCAGTGTCGCGTAGCCCGTCCGAATCACTTTGTGCAGGCCCGGCTCGTCGAGGCCGAGCGACTCGATAAACTCGCCGCGTTCGTCTTTGGGTAGCCGCATGATCTCGGACTCGATTTCCGCGCTGATCACGACGACCGGAACCCCGCGCTCCTTGCCGAGCCTACGGACCGCGGCGACCAGCGGGTCGTTGTCGATGTCGGCGAGCTGGTCGTCCTTCACGTTGACGACGAAAAACGACGGCTTGTTGGTGAGCAAGAACATATCGCGCAGCACCGCCGCCTCGTCCTCGTCGTTTGGCTCGGTGGTCGTGGCGGGCTTCCCTTCGTCTAGAGAGGCTGCGAGACGCTTGCACAACGCGACCGCCTTTTTCTCGAAAGGGTCCTGCCCTTTGGCCGCGCGCTCGGCCTTGTCGAGGCGCTTTTCTACCGTCTCGAGGTCCTTGAGAATCAGCTCGGTTTCGATTGTCTCGATATCGGCCAAGGGGTCTACTCGGCTTTCGACGTGCACGATGTTCTCGTCCTCGAAGCAGCGGACCACGTGCGCTACCGCGTCTGCGTCTCG
>CP070713.1:403910-419058 GCA_020351445.1 Myxococcales bacterium | reverse complement strand
GCCCTTCTTACCCCATAGTTGCGGGCTTTTGGCCGTCTCGCTAACCTGATCGCGTGGGGTTGGGGATGAAGATGAGCCGTTTTTTGTGTGCGCTGCTGCCGTTGCTCGTGCTGTCATGCGCGGACAGCGGGGGCCCGGTGGCCGTGGATGCGCAATGGAACTTGAGCTGCCCGTCGAGCGGAGTGGGTTGCGGATCCTGGGCCCAGGAAACCTGCATCGGCAATGGCGGCCAACGCGAGATCGTGGCTGAGCACGGGCAAGCGGCGTGCGACGGCGATCAGATCATCGCGCGTTGTGTGGCCGTCGACCAGTCTGACGGCACGAGGAAGTTGACGCTCGAAGCCAATATCGGAGACAGGTTTGCCTTCGAGCTCCGTGGTGCAACTGTCGATAGCGGTGGCTCCGTGGAACAGACTGCGTGCAACGTCACGATCATCGAAGACGAGGTGCCTTATGACGTTGGCGCCTGCGGACAAGAGCCACCCTCGGTGGACCAACCCTGTCAGCTCTCGAACATCTCCGTGGAGGGCAGCGAGGTCATCTTCGGCCTAGAGTGTGACTCATTATTGAGCAGTGTGACCGATCTTGGGTTGGATGTCGGCGCGTTGGGTGGAGGACCGACGCCCATCCGCTTCGCCAACTGCTCCGGATTCTAAATCGACTTCTGCGAGTGGTCTTTGCCGTCGTAGCGAAGGGCGGTCGGTTTCTCGTCGACGATGGTGTGGATCTCGACCGGACGCGTCCAAACCCGGCAGAGCGCTTTGACGACTTCCTTGGCCCAATCCAACCGCAGGTCCGCGCCCTGATGGGTGTGCGCCAGGAGGAGCTCCGAGCGATTCGCGTGGTTCGCGTCGACGACGGAGATGATCGGGTTGCCGGCGTTGGTCAGGCTCGTGAGCAATTGGTTTTTTACGTCTTGGAAGGTGCGGCTTTCGATTTCCCAGCGGTCGTTTCGCTGGTTGTAGCCGAATGAATAGAGCTTCTGATCCGCCACGAAGTCCTCGGTGAGGTACTCGTCGATGAAAGTCACGTCGTTGTACAGCGAGCGCACTTCGAAGATCTTCTCACGGCCGAGCCCGGTCCGGCGGTCCCAATGGCGGCGGAGCTCCCAATCGTCGCAGTCGTCCCATTCCTTGCCGAACTGCCCCTTGTTCCAACGGTCTTCGATGTGCCGGAAAAGCTCGATTCCGAGCTTATAGGGGTTGAGTTGCCCGGGCGCGGTCGCAAGCACGCTCGCACAGCGGTCGGCATAATCGACGATCTCGCTCGCGTCGCAGATGTTCTCCGTCATGAGCCGAGAGTGCCAATAGCTTGCCCAACCCTCGTTCATGATCTTCGTCTGCATCTGCGGCAGGAAGTAATAAGCCTCCGCGCGAACGACGGCGAGGCACTCGCGCTCCCAGCGCTGAAGCGGTGCGTTGTCGAGCAAGAAGCCGAGCACGTCGCGCCGAGGCTCCGCTGGGAAGCGTTGAGCTTGCTCCGCTTCTTCGGCTAGCTTTTTCTTCTGGGACTCGACGAACTCTTCGGGGTTGATGAACGACTCCATGTAGTCGCGGTCGACGCGCAGGAGCGGAACCTCGGGTGTCTCGGGAAGCTCATCTTCCTCGGAGGTGGTCGGCGACAGCTCTTTCGGGAGGAAAGGCTTTTGCGGATCGATCAGGTTCTCGAGGCTCAGACAGGCGTCGATGAACTGCTCGACCGTTTCGAGACCGATGCGATTGGCCCACTTGCGGACGATCGCGCCATGATTGGCCATCGTGTCGATCCACTTGCGAACGTCGGCCCCGTTTCTAGGGTCGCGTCCTTGGCTCGTCATGCGGAAGCAGAAATTGTTCTTGAAGAAGTCGACGTGCGCATACACGTGCGCCATCACGAGCTTCTGATCGACCAGACTGTTGCCTTCCAGCAGGTACGCGATCGCCGGATTGTTGTTGATCACGAGCTCGTAGATCTTCGATAGCCCGTATTCGTGGCTCTTGCTCAGGCGCTCGTATTCCATGCCCCAGCGCCAATGCGGGTAGCGCGTGGGGAAGCCACCATAGGCGGCGATTTCGTTCATCTGGTCGTAGCTCAGGACTTCGAAGATCGTCGGGAAGACGTCTAGCCCGACGCTTCGTACGAACTCTTCGATTCGCCTCTGTTCGTCACGGAGGTAGTTCGGGAGGGCGGTTTTCAAGGCAAACTGGGCCACGCGCTATTTGCCCTTCCCGAGGAACTCGCGAATCGACTCGACGATCGCGTCACGGTCGTTGATTTCGCTCGTGATCAGCTGCTCGTCTTCCGAGAAGTGCTCCTTGAGGTCCTTGATGAACTGCCCGGAACCATAGGGGCTATCGACTTGGCCGTAGCAAAAGACGTTCGCGGAGGGGAGCAACAGTTTCTTGAGGATGTCGACACACAGCAGAGTGTCGTCGACGCTCCAGTTGTCGCCATCTGAGAAATGGAAAGGGTAGATGTTCCATTGCGCCGCGGGATAGTCGCGTTCGATGATCTCGGCCGCGAGCCGATACGCCGACGAGATCATCGTCCCGCCTGATTCTCGCGTCCGGAAGAATGTATCCCGGTCGACCTCGCGCGCGGCCGCGTCGTGGATGATGAAGCGCGTTTCGATGCCCTTGTATTGCTTGCGCAGCCAGGTGTCGATCCAAAACGACTCGATGCGCACGATCTCCTTTTGCTCATCGCCCATCGATCCGGATACATCCATCATGTAGAGGATGACGGCGTTCGCGACCGGCTCCTCTTCGGTCTTCCACGACTTGTATCGCATGTCGTCACGGGTCGGGATGATCACCGGGCGCTTCGGATCGTACGTACCGAGCGCGATCTGACGACGGAGGGCGCTTCGGAACGTTCGCTTAAAGTGGCGCAGCGAGTTGGGCCCGACATTGCGAACGCCGACGTACCGGTCTTTCTTGTCGACGATCGCGCTCTTGCCCTTGTTCTCGATGTTCGGCAGCTCGAGCTCCTCACCGAGAATGTCTGCGAGCTCATCGAGCGTGAGCTCGACCTCGAGTGCGTGCTCGCCCTCCTGGTCCCCCGCCTTGCCTTGGCCGTCGCCGTCCTGTGGGCTCCCCGACAAGGGATCGCCCGGCTCACCATCGCCCTGGGCGACGCCGCCTTGCTGCTTGTCACCAAAGCGTAGCTTCGGAATGTCGATGTGGGGGATCGGGATCGACACGATGTCTTTCCCTTGCCTGCCGAGCAGCTCCCCTTTGGAGATGTACTTGCGAAGATTCTGCCGAATCCTACCGCGAACGATGTTGCGGAACCGGGAATGATCCTGGTCGATTCGCAGCGACACCCGTTACTCCTTTACGTCGCCCCTCGCGAAGATGCTGGCGACGTAAGCAAGCACATCCGTCGCCGACGCCTCGTTGTAGCCGTAGTACTTGATGAGCCGGTTCTTGATGATGTCGATCTTGTCCTGCGTCTCCTTGTCGATGACGTTCGACACGAAGCTCGACAGCTTGATCGAGTCTTTTTGGTCTTCGAAGAGCTTCATTTCGAGGGCGCGGCGCAATCGGTCGTTGGTCTCGTAGGTGAACTTCTTCCCTTCGAGCGCCAGGTGGCCGATGAAGTTCATGATCTCCCGGCGGAAGTCGTCCTTGCGCGCGTCGGTGATGTCGATCTTCTCTTCGATCGACCGCATCAGTCGCTCGTCCGGTTCTTCATCCTTGCCTGTGTACTTGTTCTTCACCTTCTGTTTCATCAGATAGGCGCGAATGTTATCGATGTAGTTCGCGCAAAGTCGGCCGATCGCCTCTTCATCCGCGCTGATGGCACGCTGAACCTCGTTCTTGACCATTTCATCATACTCGGACTTCACGACCCCAATCAGCTCGCCGTAACGCTTGCGTTGGTCTTCGCCGACGGTGAGCGACGCACTGAGCCCCTTCTCGAGCTCGTTGAGAACCATGAATGGATTGATGTACCCCTCGTTGCCTTCGCGAACTAGCGAGTTGCTGATCTTATCCTGCACGTAACGCGGCGACATGCCTTCGAGGCCTTCGCGATTCGCTTCCTTGCGAAGCTCCTTCACGTTGTCTTGCGTGTAGCCGGGGAGGATCTTGCCGTCGTAGAGCTTGAGCTTCTGTAGCAACGCGAGCTGATGTTTCTTGGGCTCTTCGAGGCGGCTCAAGACGGCCCACATCGCCGCCACTTCGAGCGTGTGGGGCGCGACGTGCTTGCCGCGCAACCGAGTCGAACTGAAGTCTTTCTGGTAGATCTTGATCTCCTCGCTCATCTTGGTGATGTACGGGATGTCGATCTTGATCGTGCGGTCGCGAAGCGCCTCCATGAATTCATTATTGATGAGCTTCTTGTACTCCGCTTCGTTCGTATGACCGATGATCACCTCGTCAATATCGGTTTGAGCGAACTTTTTCGGCTTGATTTTGTGCTCTTGGGTCGCTCCGAGCAGGTCGTAGAGGAAAGCGACGTCGAGCTTCAACACCTCGACAAACTCGACCACCCCCCGGTTGGCGATGTTGAACTCGCCGTCGAAGTTGAAGGCTCGCGGGTCGGAATCTGAGCCATATTCGGCGATCTTTCGGTAGTTGATGTCGCCAGTGAGCTCAGTCGAATCCTGATTCTTTTCGTCCTTCGGCTGGAAGGTTCCGATGCCCACGCGGTCCTGCTCGCTCAGCACCAGGCGCCTCACATTGATGTGGTTGGCCATCACCTTGGACCAGTCGCCGTTGTAGCGTTCGAGCAGGCTTCGGAAGATGAACCGGCATGCAGGGTTGAGCTCGCCGCGCACCTGCACGCGCCTCCGGTCGTCGCCCAACCGGAGCTCTTGCACCGACTGCTCGCGCCATTCGGATGGAATCAAACGAAGTGGCTCGTCGTGCATCGGGCAGGGGAACACGTCGTCGCCGCCTGCGAGACCCGTCTGATGCAAGTTGGTCCACTCGTATGTGTAGAGGGCACCTTCGGGCGTTCGCGAGTAGCGCTCGAGCCCTTTCTTGAGCAGTCGCGCGATTGTGCTCTTCGACGAGCCGACGGGCCCGTGCAGCAAGATGATGCGCTTCTCCGGCCCGTACCCTTGTGCGGCGGCGTGAAGCACGTGCACCAAGCGCATCAGCGGAATGTCCAAACCGAAGATAGCGTCCTTGCCGTTCTCGATCGGATCCTTGAAGAACGGATAGCGGATCAGCTTCTTCTTGTTGTCGATGTACTCTTCTTCACCGTAAGAGACGACCATGTCGTAGAGGCGCTGAAACGCGTTGCGCGTAACCTGCGGCTTTTCCCTCACGATCTGAAGGTAGTCTTCGAAGGAACCTTCCCAGTGAAGATCCTGGTAGCTTTCGTAGTCCTGCAGGGCAGCTATCTGCTTGACCATTTCCCCCATCGCGAAGTCCTCCTTAATAATCAGGATATCACCAACCAGGATCCTTGTTAACTATCGAAGCCAGGCGGCGATGCATGTGGCGACCACACATGCGAACACAAACCACCTCAACCCCGCGATTGGAACCTTGAGCATCAAGCGCACGCCGAGCCGGGCGCCCATGATCGATGCGATGGCTAGCACGATTGCTGGCATCCACGACACCAGCCCCGCCCATACGAAGATACCAAGAGAGACTGTGCCAAATGCGAGCGTGATCACCAACTTGAGTGCATTCCCGGTAATCAGATCGTGACGCAGTGTTCCAACGAGGACGCCGAGCAACAGAAAACCAACGCCCGCCTGAATGAAACCACCATAGACCCCGGCCAAGAATAGACCGACGTAGGAGCGTGGCGCTTCTTGTGGCGCGAGAGGATGGCCCCCGCTCGGGATCAGCGTTTGCTTCCGAAACGCGATGAGCGCCGCCATCACGATCATGGTCACGAGCATGATTGGTTTGAGGACTTCCCGCGGGACCCACGTAGCAAGCAACGCACCAACGATCGCTCCCAAGACGGTAGGGATCAGAATTGGAACAACCGATCCGGTTTCGAGCTTTCCCGCTCGGCTCAGCGCCGCCGTGCCTGCGATGCTTTGGGTGACGACTCCCAGACGATATGTCCCGTTTGCCACGTCTGCCGGAAGCCCAAGCGCCATCAAGGCGGGAAGAACGATCATGCCGCCGCCGCCCGCCATGACATTGACGATCGTCGCGAGTACCCCTGCTACCGCCAGGATCGCGAGGCTTTGAAAACTCAGCTCCTCGATCATCAACTTCCCGCGGGGCCCACTATAGCCTCATTTCGTTTCTCCGTACTTGGCGCACCAAAGCATGCTAGCGTCTGCCAACGTGAAGAAGACCTACGTCTTGGACACCAATGTGGTCCTTCACGACCCGTTAGCGGTCTACAAATTCGAAGACAACGCGGTCGTCCTACCGATCTTCGTCATCGAAGAGGTCGATCAATTCAAAAAGGAGCTCAGCGAGCTCGGGCAAAATGCGCGGCACCTCTCGCGCATCCTCGACGAGCTTCGCAATCAAAACGGCCGCACGCTCGATCAGGGGGTTCCGCTCGAGAGCACCGGCGGTGAGCTCCGGGTCGCCGTACCTTCCGACATGCCCAAACGAGCGCGTGGGCCCGGCGAAATGGATCGCTTCATCCTGCAAATGGCGCTGGACCTCAGAGACGAGCATCCAGATCAGCCTCTCGTCTTCGTCACGATGGACACGAATCTCCGCATTCGTGCGGACGCGCTCGGACTCAAAGCCGAAACTTACGAGGGTGGCCGTATTTCCATCGACGAGCTCTACTCGGGGGTCATCTCCGCCGACGTGGATCGCGACTTGGTCGACCAGTTGGCCAAGCGCGAGCTCGTCGATGCCGACGCACTTGGCGTCGAGCTCTACGCGCATGCGGGCGTCGTGCTTCGCGAGCGCGATCGCCCGAGGCACACCGCGCTTGGGCGCTTCGATCCAGAGAGTGGGACCATCGTTCCGCTCCGCGTGGGTCGCGAAGGGGTCTGGCGCGTTCGGCCTCGGAACTTGGAGCAGTACTTCGCGCTCGACATGCTGCTGTCGCCGGATATCCATCTGTTGACGTTGGTCGGCAAAGCCGGCACGGGAAAGACACTGCTAGCGATCGCGGCAGGCCTCCAGTCCGTCGTCCAGGATGGCGCCTACAGCCGAATGCTCGTCTCCCGCCCAATTTTTCCCATGGGCCGGGACGTCGGCTATCTACCGGGGACGGTGGAGGAAAAGCTCAACCCCTGGATGCAACCGATATTCGACAACCTGGAGTACATCTTTAGCAGTGGTCGCGGCCGCGGCCGCATGTCCGACCACCGCAACTACGAAGAGCTGGTCGAGTCGGGGGTCATTCAGGTCGAGCCGCTTACATACATCCGCGGACGCTCCCTTCCCAATCAGTTCTTGGTCGTCGACGAGGCGCAGAACCTCACTCCCCATCAGGTGAAGACCGTGATCACGCGATGTGGGGCCGACACCAAAATCATCCTGACCGGCGATCCTTACCAAATCGATAATCCCTACGTGGATTCCGCCAGCAACGGTCTCACCGTCGTTGCGCAGCGTTTTCAGAACGAGAACATCGGCGCCCACGTCACACTCTCGAAAGGGGAGCGCAGTGAGCTCGCAGAGCGCGCAACGCAGCTTCTCTGAACGCCCGCGTGCTCGCCTCCGCGCCGAGCTCGACGTTGCGTTGCGCCGGCTGCACGACACGGCGCGCCTTCTCGTCAGCTCGACGACTCACAGCGACCCGGCCGAGCGGCATCGGCTCACCCAGTGTGTCGCGAGGGCAGAGCACGCCAAGCCGCGGTGGGAGTGGCGATCGGTCGCCATCGAACGAAACGTGTGGCGCGACCTCGGGCGGGCTCGAGAGCTTGCCGCTGATTCCGAGGCCCCAGACCTCTACCTGCCGCGGCTCGAAGAGCTCGAAACCGAGCTCCTGCTCCTGGAATCCCTAGGCCGCGCCAAGCAGGTACGACCGATGGCCGCGCGGCTTTTCGGCACGGGCGGTGAGCAGCTTTTTCCCGACGCGGACCACACCGTGCTCGACGCTGCACACGAAATCCTGGCCCACGCGCCGACGGGGCAAGAACTGAAGACGATCCCTGCCGCGTCGACCGATGGTGTTGACTTGCGCGGCCTGATGCTGGCCTATGCCAAGCATGTCGGGTTGCACATCGCCGTGCGGGTCGATCCCGGTCTGATCGCAAACGCGGCCGTGGGCGAACGCACCGTCTTCATCGCAGACCGGCGTTTCGGGGCGCACGAGGCGCAGCGTCTTGCAACGCACGAGGTCTATGGGCACTTGGTTTCGGCATTCAACGGACGAGCGCAGGCGCTCGGCGTATTCGCGATCGGTACGGCTGGCTCTTACGGCGACCAAGAGGGCGTCGCGATCTATCTCGAGGAGCTCGCAGGGCTGCTCGACCCATGCCGCCAAAGGACGCTGGCTGGACGCTTGCTTACGACTCATGCGATGCACGCCGGCGTCTCGTTCGGCGACGCGGCGCGGGCGTTGGTCCGCGAGCACGATTTCTCGGCGGCGGGAGCCGTGACGCTCTGCGAACGGGCTTTCCGCGCGGGCGGTGTCGCGCGCGATGCCGTGTACCTCACGAGCTGGCTGCGCATACGCCGCGCGGTGGGCCGTGGAGAAACCAATCTAGCCGAGCTACAGCTGGGCAAGGTATCGGTGGGCGCGCTGCCCGAGGTGCGCCGGCTCGCCCGCGAGGGGCTCGTGAGCCAGCCGATCTACTTGTCGAATTTGGCAAGGAGCCTCGGCAAAACGGGAGCAGGCACGAGGCCCGACACGTCGCCGCCAAGCCTTGCGACCTCTTTGACGAGGTTCGACGCGACGTAGAAGTACGCGTCGTTGGCCATGATGAACACCGTCTCGACTTCGGGGTTGAGGTGACGGTTCATGTTCGCCATTTGAAGCTCGTACTCGAAGTCAGCTACGGCGCGGAGGCCTCGCAGGATGACCCGGGCGTTGCGGCGGCGCGCGTAGCCGACGAGCAGGCCGTCGAAGCTGTCGACCTCGATGCGGCCCGGCTCGGCGCCCATGTCGGCTGCCGACTCGCGGATCATATCCATTCGCTCGGCCACGCTGAAGAGCGGCTTCTTCTTGTCGTTGTTGAGAACCGCGACGATGATCTTCTCGAACGCCACGAGGCCGCTCTGAAGGATAGCGGTGTGACCCTTGGTGATCGGGTCGAATGACCCGGGATAAACGGCGATTCCTCTCACTGCCTGCCTTTCTCGGGTGCGTAGACGCCGAGGCTGATACGGGTTTGACCATAGCGGTAGTCCGCCTCCGGCGCGAGCCCATTTGGCCAGCTCCAATCGTAGGTCGCCGGGTGCTCGATAACGACCCAGGCGCCCGGCGCCAGCTGCCCGGATGCGGCCAGAGCAGCGAGAAGGGGCAAGACCGCGTCGATCTCCGAGTACGGCGCGTCCGCAAACACCAACGTGAATCCCCCATCCGTGCTTGGAAGCTTGCGGGTCACTCCCTCCGGATCACCCAGAAGGTCCACGCGCGCCGTGCGGACTTGTGCGCCGAGCCCGAGGTCCTCTGCGCTTTGCCTGATCTGCCGGACGGCGCGTGGATCGCGGTCCACCACGAGGGCATGCGATGCTCCGCGGGACAGTGCTTCGAAGCTGAGGGCCCCGGTCCCCGCGAAGAGATCCAACACGCGCGCGCCGTCCAATGCGCCGCGCGATTCCAGCGCCGACGCAAGCCCTTCCCGCACCCGGTCCGAGGTTGGTCGCGTGCCTCGGCCACCCGGGGCTCCGAACTTTCGCCCCGAAAGCCGGCCGCCGACTATGCGCATGAACCGACGGCGGCTGGCCACGGGGGGAACGGTTCACCCGAGTCCGTCAGCGGCTCTGGGGCCGCCTGTTGCACTCTGAACTCGGTGTCGCGGCTCAGCATCAGATCCATGGCCTGCTCCTTTTGACCCATGAGCGCAAGCTCTTCGGGCGTGCTCTTCGACTTCGGCGACTGCCGGCCCCCAGAACCGCTGCATCGGTTAAAAAGATGGGCAAAACTGAAGCTAGGCGCCAAACGTGCGTCCGAAGGGGGAATTGTACTACCCCTTACCAGATGCTACGCCCCTTGGGCCTTTAGGGAAGCTTACCGACATGCGGAAGATTTGCCTTCGCTGCGGTTCGAAGTTCGGGAGCCGAGCCGAGTACTGCCCGCACGACGGGAGCCTGCTGGTGACCGACGAGGACATCGCGGATCCCTTACTCGGCACCGTCTTGCTCGAGCAGTTTCGGATCGACGAGCGAATCGGCATCGGTGGGATGGGGACGGTCTACCGAGCTCACCAAACCACAGTGGGCCGTGATGTCGCCATCAAGGTGCTGAGGGCTGAGCTAGCGCGAGACGAGCAGGCGGTCTTTCGGTTCGAGCGAGAAGCCCGTCTGGCGATCTCACTCGACCACCCCAACCTCGTGCGCGTTTTTCTTTCCGGGCGGCTCAATGATGGACGGCTCTACATCGTCATGGAGCTGCTCGAGGGCAGATCACTTGCCGACGAGCTCGACGAACGGGGACCCCCCTCCTTAGAGCGCGCGCTGATCATGATCATGAAGCTCTGCGCCGGGCTCGGCGCGGTGCACGCCGCCGGGATCGTCCACCGCGACATCAAGCCAGAAAACGTCTACTTGGTCCGTCGTGGACGAGACGAGGACTTCGTGAAGTTGGTCGATTTCGGGATCGCCCGCGTCTTGGAAGCAGAAGGAATCGGGCCGACGACCACGCAAAGCGGGCGCGTGTTTGGAACCGCGACGTACATTTCGCCGGAGGCCGCTACGGGGGAAGAGACCGACCAGCGAAGCGACATCTACTCGCTCGGGGTTCTGACTTATCAGTTGCTCACCGGAGCGCTTCCGTTTGAAGGCAAAACCGCGGGTGCTGTCTTGATGCAGCATGTGCATCAGGAGCCGCCGCTTCTTCAGACGAAGGGACGTGGAGCCGAGGTGCCCGACGATGTCGCCCGCGTCGTGATGCGCTCGCTCAGCAAGGATCCGGACGCGCGTCCGCAAACGCTGGCGGATTTCCTCGACTCGCTTGCGGAGGCGGCCGGCAACGCCGGTCTGCTGAATGACGCGCGCGCGCTTCTCTTTGGAACGATCTGGGGGGACGATTTGGCGGCTCCGGGCTCGTATCTCGCCGAGCTTCTCGGTTCGAGCGCGCCTCCGGGTTCGCCATCCGCCTTGGCCGACACGCACCCCGTCGCGCTCGAGCGTGATCCGGAGGAGGAAGCGTTTCTCTCATCGGCGCCGAAGCCATTTGGGACCACCTCCCACGATCTCGCGGCGATGCCCGGGGCGCGGCAGCGGACGCACGGTTGGCTTTGGGCATCGCTCGGATTGCTGACGTTGATCTTGGTTGGTGTGGTGGCTGGGACGTGGTGGTTGCAGCGCGCGCCGAGCGCAACCGCGGAGGAGCCACAGCCCGAGCCGGTAGACATTTCGCCGGTTGTTGCAGAGGAGGATGCGAAGGTCGCCGACGTGGGGACCGATGTCCCGGTGGTGGAGCCGCCGGTGGTTGAGGAAGTCGTTTCGGAGGAGCCCGTGGTTGAAGAGGAGAGCGTCGAGGAGGTGCCGCCGTCAAAGCCAAAGGCAAAGTCGAAGAAGAGGCGCGCGAAACCAAAGAGGAAGCCAGCGCCAGCGACAGGGTCAGCGCCAGCGACAGGGTCAGCGCCAGCGACGGAGTCAGCGCCAGCGCCAGCGCCAGAGACCGGGGCCGGGACCGAGAAAGCGCCTGAGCCTGAGCTCGAGCCGGACGATGGGATCGACTGGACCGTTCCGGACTTTCCCGAAGAAACGCCTCCTGCGCCCGAACCCGCGCCTCCCGCGGAGCCGCCGCCCCCGACCGGCACGCCCGCCGCCCCCGCGCGCAATCCCGTGGTCATCGACGAACCACCAACGCAGTAGGCATCAGCACCACCACCTCAAAACCGCGAACCGCAATCCCCGGTATGCGGTCCGCGGTCGGCGGCAAGCGGTCAGCGGTCGGCGGTCAGTGGCAAGCGGTCAGCAAGCGGTTTGCGTCCGTGATTGCGCCGGTGCCGCGTCACGATAACTCCCGGGCGAGCGCCTCTGCCTCGGTGATCGGGGCCTGGCACACGAACTGACGGCATACATATGCGGTGCCCTTGCCGTCGACACGTGGGCGGCCTTCTAGGAGTGGCAACGGGGCTTCGCCTTCGTTGGCGGCGGCGACGACTTGGAAGGGCCGGTATCCGCTACGAACGACCTCGAGCAAGGGTGCCAGCTCCTCTTGGCTTCCAACGAGCGCGACCTCGAGCGGCTCGCTGAGTATGAAGCTCGCGGCGTTCAGCCATTGGCCGAAGCCGGAGGGATACTGGCCCATGAACTTCGTCATCGTTTGTATGCTCTGCTCGGCGACCTGCCAGTAGTGGCCGTTGCCGGTCAGCAGGCTGAGCTTCAGAAGAACGCTTGCAGCCATCGCGTTGCCGCTTGGTACGGCATTGTCCTGCAGGTTTTTCGGCCGGTGGATCAACTGCTCGTGGTCGTCCGAGGTATCGAAGAAACCGCCCTTCGTCTCGTCGCGGAAGTGAGCGAGCATCAGCTCGGCGAGGTCGCCAGCCCAATCGACCCAGCGTGCTTCGAACGTGGCTTCGTAGAGAGCCAGCAAGCCATCGGCTAGGTACGCGTAGTCCTCGAGATAGGCGTTG
The DNA here is from genome assembly GCA_020351445.1 of Myxococcales bacterium. GTDB lineage: Bacteria > Myxococcota_A > Polyangia > Polyangiales > Houyiibacteriaceae > SG8-38. Next base: position 406,433 of record CP070713.1, on the reverse strand, counting down.
TATTTGGCTTTTGACCCCGCTTTCCAAGTGCGGAAGAGGCGCCCCGAATCACGCCTCATCGTTCGATGGAGGAACTCCGCATTGGCCCTAGCCGCCTCGATGTAGTCGACCCGGCCGAGTGCCTGCCCGGCCTCCGCGAGCGCAGCCAGCACGAGGCCGTTCCACGAGGTCAGCACTTTGTCGTCGAGCCCTGGCCAGATTCGTTTGGAACGGAGCTCGTAAAGCGTCGCGCGGGCCTCGGTCATGCGCGCCTCGAGCTCCTCGGCATCGACCTCAAGTTGCGCAGCCAGCCCTTTCGGATCGAGGTGCAGGTTCAGGATGTTGTGACCCTCCCAGTTGCCCTCGTCCGACACGCCGTAGATGCGCATGAACGTATCGGCGTCCTCGCCCAGAGCGTCGCGAATCTCACCGGCCGACCACACGTAGAACTTGCCTTCGACACCTTCACTGTCCGCGTCCTGGCTGCTGTAGAAGCCGCCATCTTCGTGACGCATCTCGCGCAACACGTAGTCGAGCGTCTCTTCGGTGATGCGGCGGTACAGCTCGTTGCCGGTGGCCTGCCACGCATGAAGATAGACCCGCGCGAGCTGCGCGTTGTCGTAGAGCATCTTCTCGAAGTGAGGGACCAACCAACGATGATCGACCGAGTAGCGGGCAAAGCCGCCGCCGAGATGATCGTACATCCCTCCCGCGGCCATCTTCTGAAGTGTCACCTCCGCCATCTCGAGCGCATTCGAGTCCTCATTTCGGAGAGACTCGCGAAACAAGAGCTCGATCGTCATAGGTTGAGGGAACTTCGGAGCATCGCCGAAGCCGCCCCAGGTGGGGTCGAACCGTTGGGCCAAGCCTCGCAACGCGCTCTTGAAGATTTCCGTGTCGAGCTGCTCCTCTTCGAAGCTCACGGCCGAAAGCGCCTGGAGTTGCTCGGCCACCTCCCCGGCGCTGCCCACGACGTTTGCTCGGTCGTTGTTCCATGCCTGCGTCACCCCGGTCAGGATCTGTCTGAAGCTCGGCATTCCATGGCGCGGCTGGTCTGGGAAATAAGTGCCGGCGTAGAACGGCTTGCCGTCGGGCGTGAGGAAAACCGTCATTGGCCAGCCGCCGCGACCGGTGATGGCATTGACGGCCTGCATGTAGATACTGTCGATGTCGGGACGCTCTTCGCGATCGACCTTCACGTTGATGAAGTCGGCGTTCATCTGCGCCGCCGTCGCGTCATCTTCAAACGATTCGTGCGCCATGACGTGGCACCAATGACACGCGGCGTAGCCGATGCTGAGCAAGATCGGCTTGTCCTGTTCTTTGGCAAGCCGCATGGCCTCCTCACCCCACGGATACCAATCGACCGGGTTATCGACGTGTTGGAGAAGGTACGGACTGGTCTCGTTCCGAAGGTGGTTTGCCATGCGGTGCACAGTTTCTGGGGCACGTAGCGGTTAGGTCAACGGGGGTCGACGCCCCGGGAGCGCGCCCTAGGTTGCATGGAGCAGGAGGCACGATGGCAAAGGCGATTTGGCAAGGGCAGGTGATCGCAGAGTCGGAGGATTTCGAGGTTGTCGAGGGGAATGTCTACTTTCCACCGGGGACCATCAAAGAGGAGTTCTTCGAGTCAAGCGATCATCGCAGCGTGTGCCCCTGGAAGGGCACCGCCAGCTACTATCATGTCGTGGTCAATGGCAGCCGCAATGAAAACGCCGCTTGGTTCTATCCAGAAACCAAAGAGGCTGCCGCCAACATCAAGAACCACATCGCATTTTGGAAAGGCGTCACCGTAGAGCGCTAAAGCGCGCCCGTCATGCGCATTCTTGTGCGCCCCATCAGTTGTGCGAGCGCTTGACCCTGGGTGGGGCTCGGTCCCGATAGTCGTATGTGCTGGCTCGCGAAACACACACGAAAAGGGGACAGTCCCCTTTTTGAAAGGGTTAACCCTTCGGAAAAGGGGACTGTCCCCTTTTTTCATCGCCAGGCGAATCGGGGTTGGTCGTAGTGGGCAACCCGGGTATTGCGACCGTGGACGGCGACCTCTCGGAACTGGAAGATCACGGCGGCAGTTGGAGCAAAAATGTCTTTTCCTAGGATTCGCACCGAGAGGACCGGGCGGTCGCTTCCCTCGAGGTCCAAAAGTTTCGGGATGCCTGGCGCATCGAGGCCTGCGATCGGGACTCGGTGCGCCTCGGCGACTTCGTTGGGGTTTGGTGTCAGGACCACGTCGGCGCCGGCCCACACGACGACGGGCGTGATCCGAAAGCCGGACCGAGTGGGATAGTCGTCGAGAAGGCCTAGCACTCGATCGGCGTTACACTCCAGCCCGACTTCCTCGCGGAGCTCACGCAATGCCGCACGTGCCGGGTCTTCGCCTTCATCGATGCGGCCTCCGGGAAGCGCCCATTGTCCACTGTGGTTGCGAAGGGTCGATACACGGCGCGTGATGACGAAACAGGCCTCCGCAGCTTCGTTGGCCACGACCGCCATCGCTACAGCAGCGGGGCGAAGCGATGGATCGAGCTCTTCGGACCGGTCGTG
>CP070713.1:400356-403810 GCA_020351445.1 Myxococcales bacterium | reverse complement strand
GATGAGTTGGGTGGTGAGGAAACCTTCCTGGGCAACGATGCCGGGGGTGAGCGCCAGCTCGGCGACCCTGTGGCTGATGATGTTCAAATCGGCCGCAGCCTGAGCGTTCTTTGCGAACAACTGAAAGAAGCCCGTGTCGTCGACGCAGTGGTAGTCGTCGTGCCCCGCATGCACGTTGAGGGTGGACTTGGTCATGGCCCGTGCACCGACATTGAGGACGTAGGTCAGCCTCTTGCCCGTCGCGGCGTAGAGCGACTCGTGCATGTACGCGATGCCCTGGCCGGACGAGAAGTTCGCCGCCCGCATGCCCGTCATCGACATGCCGGCAGTGACGGCCGCCGCGGCGTGCTCACCTTCGGGCTCGATGAAGATCAGAGGACGCCCGGAGACGTTGATGTGTCCAGCCGCAGCGGCCTCGGCCCAGTACTCGCCCATTTGAGTCGAGGGCGTGATCGGGTAGGCGCCGGCGGCATCGCTCGATTCGCGCTCACACATGATGACGGCGGTGTTGCCATCCAACGCGGCGCGGGAACCGGGGTATTTGAAACTGCCGTCTTTCCCGTGGTCCTTGTTCTTCTTTCCGAAGCGTAGTGCGGACATCGAAACCACCTATCAAGCTTTGGCCCTGGCATCTAGGTCGGGGCGTCGCGGAGCGTGCCCTTACGAATGATCTTCTTGGCTGCTGGGCCTTTCACCGGCCCGGTCTTTGGATCGATCCATACGATAGCCCCTGTGGGGCACCGTTCAATTGGAGCTTGCGTCTTGTGCGGCCTGCTGTAGTCGATGACCGGAAGGTTCCTCTTCATCGTGACAAGACCTTTGGGCGCGTCCATCTCGCAGCGAGCGCAGGCGGTGCAGGCGACCTCACAGTCCTCGAGGATCTCATCGCCCGCCTCGAGGGAGCTACAGGCAACCCAAAGCCGATGGCTCTCCTTGTGAAGGGAGAACAGGTCCTTAGGGCAGACCTCGACGCAGTCCCCGCAGGCGGTGCACTTCGCCTCGTCCACCACTGGCAGGTTGTGCGCGTTCATGTGGATGGCGTCGAAGTCGCAGACCTCGTCGCAGTCGCCGAGGCCTAGGCAGCCCCAGAAACAGCCCTTGCCGCCGCCGGCGACCCGAGCAGCGGAGCGACACGTTTGCTCGCCGTGGTACCTGGCGTGGTTGCGGGCCACGTTGGTGCCGCCTGCGCACGCCAGTCGCGCCACGATTTTCTCCTCCGCTCCCACATCGACGCCCAGGAAGCTTGCGATCTCCTCTCTGTCCTCTTGGGAGCTCACCGTGCATTTGCCCGGCAGAGCCTCGCCCGTGGTCAGGGCTTCTGCGAAGGGGCGACAGCCGGGGAAGCCACAGGCACCGCAGTTGGCGTGAGGAAGCATCTCCTCCACCACGTCGATGCGCGGATCCTCGTAGACGTACAGCTTCTTGTTGGCCAGGACCAACGCCGTGGCAAGGATGATCGTCAGGCCGCTGATGGCTCCAACCGCCGTGAGAAACAGCATCGGTAGGGGAGCATAGTTTGCTTTGGGACCATGGCGAACCGGGTTGTCTGCGCCGAGCCTTGTCCCTAGTATTTCCCCGGCACGAGAGCGGGAAGGAAATCGATATGAGGTTCATTCTCACGCTGTTGTTGATCCTGGCATTGGCGAGTCCTGCTTTGGCGGGGCCGCAGTCCACCATTGGGGGCAAGCGCCTGGAGACCGACATGGCCCACAAGGTAGGGACCGGCTGGCCGAGCACGTTCTACGAGTGGTGGAACAAGGGGAGCGGCAAGCTCGACTGGGCGCTGGGCGGCGAGCTCGTGTACGGCCCGTGGTCGGGCGCGTGGGACGACCCGCGGATCGCCTTTGCCCTCTATGCGCCGCTCCGCTTTCACCTCTGGGAGCGCGAACGACCCGCATCGAGGACGGACCTCGGCTTACGATTTACACCGGGGCTCATGGCAGGCTCGGCGGCGGTCAACACCGCAATGGTGATGGCGCGGGCGGAGCTCGCCGTTCCGGTTTCGGTAGACGTGCATCCGAAGTTGAGCGTCGTGACCGGCGGAGTGATTCCTATCGATCTCGGTTGGGTCGAAGGATCCGGCTTTCTCGGGACGATACCTCTCTTGGTGCGCTTGGGAGTCGAGATCAAAGGCGGCTCCAAGACGGCACCCTTCGTCCTGATGGAAGTCGGGCCCGGCATCGGGTTCGGACAGGGTAACTCCGACGTTACCCTTGCGGCTCGCATTTGGGCGGGAACGACGTTCTGGTCCGTCATCGGCAGGTGATTCTATACTCGCCGGGCATGCCCGAGGACGCGCACGAGCGGATCTATCGTAAGGACTACCGGCCGTCTGAGTTCTTAGTCGATGACGTCGAGTTATGTTTCGCGCTCGATCCTGCACAGACCGTCGTCAAGGCCAAGATACGGCTTCGGCGCAACCCCAATTCGCCTCAGAGCAACGCGCCCCTGGTATTGCACGGCGACGAGCTCGAGCTCCGCTCGGTGCGTCTCGATGGCGCCGCGCTCGATGCCACTCGATTCGAAGCGGACCCGGAGAGCCTTCGGATACTTGACGTGCCCGAGCGCTTCGAGCTCGAAACCGAGGTGGCGATCCAGCCCGACGAGAACACGAAGCTGATGGGGCTCTACACCTCGAACGAGATGTTCTGCACGCAGTGTGAGGCCGAAGGGTTTCGGCGGATCACTTATTATCTGGATCGCCCCGACGTGATGGCGCGGTTCACGACGCGGATCGAAGCCGATCGCGCGAAATATCCCGTTCTGCTTTCGAATGGGAACCGCGTAGGGCAGGGCGACCTGCCAAACGGCGGGCACTGGGTGCAATGGGAGGACCCGTTTCGCAAGCCGAGCTATCTATTCGCCTTGGTTGCGGGGGACCTGGTCTGCCAGCGCGGGACGTTCACGACCGCCTCGGGGCGGGACGTTGCGCTCGAGATTTGGGTAGAGGCCGACAATGCGGACAAGTGCGAGCATGCACTCGCGTCCCTGAAATCAGCGATGAGGTGGGACGAGGACACCTACGGGCTCGAGTACGACCTCGACATCTACATGATCGTGGCCGTCAACGATTTCAACATGGGTGCGATGGAGAACAAGGGCCTCAACATCTTCAACTCGAAGTACGTGCTTGCCAAGCCGTCGACCGCCACCGATGACGACTACGAAGGGATCGAGGGCGTCGTCGCCCACGAGTATTTTCACAACTGGACCGGCAATCGGGTGACCTGTCGCGACTGGTTCCAGCTCACCCTGAAGGAAGGGCTCACCGTTTTTCGCGATCAGGAGTTCTCGGCTGACATGACCTCGCGCGCCGTGCAGCGCATTAAGGACGTCACGCGGCTTCGGACCGCGCAGTTTGCAGAGGACGCAGGCCCGCTCGCTCATCCGATTCGGCCGGAGTCGTACATCGAGATGAACAACTTCTACACCACGACGGTGTACGAGAAGGGCG
>CP070713.1:397422-400256 GCA_020351445.1 Myxococcales bacterium | reverse complement strand
GTGATCGACGAGGATGTCTCCGGCCCAATCGCATGCCTTCACCGCATCAAGCCGGAGATCGCAGCGTGCAACGCCGGTAGCCTCAACTACCTCAAGCTGAAAAAGGACGGCACCTGGGCGTGGCCTCCGATGGTGTTTCTCAATAGCGTCGAGAAGGTGCAGAAGATGCTCGACGCGATGGCGGAGACCCATACCACGGCAGAGATGGAATGCTTCGACGTGGGCATCGTGCGGTCAGTAGGGCTTTACCTTCGAGCCGGGATGGCCAAGGAGATGCACTACAACTTCGTGATGGGTGTGGCCTCGGGCATGCCTTGCGATTCCGATCTGCTCGAGCTCCTGATGAAGTACAAGAGCGGCGACGCACACTGGCAGGCCACCCTCATCGGCCGCGAGGAAATCTGGGAGACCCATCAGCGAGCTGCCGACCTCGGGGGGATGCTCCGGACCGGGGTCGAGGACACGTTCTACTTGCCAAACGGGGACAAGACGACCGGGAACGGGCCGTTGATCGAAGCGCTTGCTCAATGCGCGCGCAACGCGGGGCGCGACGTCGCATCGCCGGACGAAGCACGGCAGATGCTGGGCTTCAACTGAGGATTGTCACACAACGTACCGAAGGGTAAAGACGAGCCATGGCCAACAAGGTATATCCCGACGCGACAGCCGCCCTCGATGGGTTGCTGAGCGACGGCATGATGTTGATGTCCGGCGGATTCGGTTTGTGCGGAATCCCCGAGGCGCTGATCGAAGCGGTTGCAAAGTCAGGCGTGAAAGATCTCACAGTGGTCTCGAACAATGCCGGCGTCGACGGGATCGGGCTCGGCGTGATGTTGGAGACCCGCCAAATCAAGAAGATGGTTTCGTCGTACGTGGGCGAGAATAAGCTTTTCGCGAAACAGTTTCTCGACGGTGATTTGACGGTCGAGTTCAACCCGCAGGGCACGTTGGCGGAACGGATTCGCGCCGGCGGCGCAGGCATCCCGGCCTTCTATACAAAGACAGGTTTCGGGACGACGGTTGCAGAGGGCAAAGAGGTTCGCGAGTTCGACGGGGAGCACTACGTCATGGAGCGAGGGCTTTTTGCCGACGTGTCGATCGTACACGCGTGGAAGGGCGACACTGAAGGCAACCTCATCTACCGAAAAACAGCGCGGAACTTCAATCCGATGATGGCTACCGCCGCGGAGGTCACGGTGGCCGAGGTCGAGCATCTCGTCGAACCCGGTGAGCTGGAGCCGGATCAGATCATGACCCCGGGGATCTTCGTGGACCGCATCATTCACTTCGCCAACGCCTCGAAGCACATCGAGCAACGGACGACGCGTCCGCGGCCCTGAGGAGAACACGATGGCTTGGACCAGAGAACAAATGGCTTCCCGCGCCGCGCAAGAGCTTCGCGACGGTTTCTACGTCAACCTCGGCATCGGCATCCCGACATTGGTTTCGAATCACATTCCCGAGGGGATGAGCGTCGTACTGCAAAGCGAGAACGGCATGTTGGGGATGGGCCCCTTCCCGTACGAGGGCGAGGAGGACGCCGATCTGATCAACGCCGGCAAGCAGACGGTGACGGAGCTTCCGACGACGAGCTTCTTTTCGAGCGCGGAATCATTCGCGATGATTCGCGGGGGACACATCGATCTGTCGATCCTCGGCGCCATGCAGGTCGCGGAAAACGGCGACCTCGCGAACTGGATGATCCCCGGGAAGATGGTCAAAGGAATGGGCGGCGCCATGGACCTCGTGGCGGGCGTCAAGCGCGTCGTCGTCGTCATGGAGCACACGGCGAAGGGCAAACCAAAGCTCTTGAAGAGCTGCACCCTCCCCCTGACGGGCACGCGGGTGGTCGACTTGCTGATCACCGATCTCGGCGTCTTCGAGATCGACAAAGCGGGCGACGGCGGGATGACGCTGGTCGAGGTGGCCGATGGCGTGACGCTCGACGAGATCGCCGAGCAGACCGAAGCGACGTACAGCGTGGCTCTGGGGCTCTAGCCGAACAGCAACAAGACGACGCCGACGTACAGGCCCATTCCGATGGCGAGGATCGCGGTGTAGCCCGCGATCTGGCGAGCTTTGAGGCCGGTGATCGCGAGAAGAGGCAGCGCCCAGAAGGGTTGCAGAAGATTGGTCCATTGATCGCCGTAGGCGAAGGCCATGACCGTTTGCCCCGGACCGAGGTCGAGCGTCGCCGCGGATGTCAATAGGACATCGCTTTGGAGCGCCCACTGGCCACCCCCGGAGGGCACGAAGAAGTTCACCAGGCCCGCGCTGAGGAAGGTTAGCAGCGGGAAGGTCGTGGTGGACGCGATCGATGCCATCGCAGAAGACAGCCGCTCGATCATTCCGCTCGCCTGCATGACGCCCAGAATGCCGAAGTAGAGAGGGAACTGGACGATGATCGAGCCGGCGCCACGAGCGGCCTCGGACACCGAGTCGAGAAAGCTGCGGATCGAGCCATGGGCCGCTAGCGCTAACGCCAGGAAAAAGAGGTTCACCGAGTTCAGGTCGAACGCCACGTCGCCGCGAAACCAACTGACGGCCACGAGAAGCACTGCCGCGCCCCCGACGAAGAGGCCGAGATATGAGCGCTTCGTTGGAGAAGACGCCGCCGCTTCGGCCGAGGCCTTTTCCGGAACGCTCGCCTCCTTGGGGGCAAGCGCAACGCACATAACCGGCAACAAGATGAGCAGGCCACCGCTCATGACGACGTTGAGCGAAGAGAAGAGGGTTTCGCTCACGGGGATCGCCGCCGTTGCACCCTGCGTGAACTGAGCGGATTCGGCTGCCTTCAAGGGAGCAGAGCCACTCAGCCCACCGTGCCAAACCGC
>CP070713.1:378901-397322 GCA_020351445.1 Myxococcales bacterium | reverse complement strand
GCTCTGTGCCGGCGTCGGAGCATCTTTGTCCGCGTACACCTCGCTTCGGGCAGCGGCACCGCCGGCCCGCCGGCCCGAGTACACGCAGTCCGCGATCGACAAACCGCTCACGTACTGCCGAGAGCACACGCCCACCGCATTACGCCCGGCTGCGTACAGGCCTGGAGTCACGCCGCCATCCTCGCCTTTCACCTGACCGGTTCGCTCGTCGACGACGAGCCCGCCGAGCGTAAGCGTCGGACACGGGAAGCGCTTGCTCCTGATCCCTGCGTTGATGGCGAAGTACGGTCCTTTGCGCATCGCGTGCATCTTGTCGGCGTCCTTGCCGAAGCGGTCGGTCGTTTTTCCGTCCGCTGCATCGTTGTATTCGTCTAGGGTTCTGCGAAGCGAATCCACGGGCACCTTGGCCACCTTTGCGAGCTCTTCGACCGATTTGGCCTCTTTACAGTTGAACCAAAGGTTGAGGAGCGTGGGCGCCCGCTGGAACCATTGCGCTTTGCCGCGCTTGCTCTGCTCGCGGGCCAGCTTCTTGAGCTCGCCGTTGATGATCAGGATGGCAACGCCGTCGTTCTTCTCGACCATCGCTTCGCCGACCGCGGCCCCGTACATGAATTCGTTGATGTACCGCTCGCCGTTCTGGTTGATGATCATGCCCTTGGCGAACGCCTCCGGCGGGTTGATGAACCTCCATGCCGAGATGCGGTCCATGAGGTCGGTTTTTGCGCCGACGCTCTGCCCGAGCAGGATGCCGCTTCCGTTATCGGACGCCGTTCCGAGTGGCATTCCGGTACGGTAAGTCGGCGCAATTTCTCGCACCATGTCGCGGTTGTAGATGAAGCCGCCGGCCGCGAGGATCACGCCGTTTGCCGCGCGAACGCGCTTGACCACCGAGTGCTCGGCTTCGATCTGGAAGCAGCGTTCGCGAAGGTTGGCGGCAAGCTTTGGGTTGTAGTTCACGACCGCAATGCTGGTTTTGTGGAGCCGCCGGTGAAGCTTGCTCCACAAGCCCTTCTGCACCTGCCGATACTCGACGCCGACGACTCGGTTCTTGCTGTCGATCACGAGACGAGTGACTCGAGTTTCGTACCGGACTTGAATGCCCGCGCGGTGCGCCGATTCGCGAAGAGGCTCGTAGAAGCTTTGGCCCGGGAGACCCCTGCCCTTGGCGCGATGGCCGCGCGGCGCAGGCTTGGCCGCTTCTTTGTACGGCGAGAAACCTTCGTTGCCCGAGTAGTAGAGGTAGTAGTCGTCCGTTGGGTAACTGGTCTTGTAGGGACACAGCGATGCTTCGAACGGAACCCCGTGCTGTTCGAGCCAGCCGAGGTTGTCGACGCTCGTATCGCAGAAGTCTCGCAGCGTTTCCTCGGAGACGACGCCCTTCACCTCGAGCGACAAGTAGCGAAACATCTCGTCCGGGTCGTCCCTCACTCCGGCTTCGGCCTGGATGTGCGTCCCGCCACCGGCATAGAACACGCCGCCACTAATCGCGGTCGCGCCGCCACCGTGGAAACGGTCGAGAACCAGCACCCGGGCGCCCTGCGCGTTTGCTTCCAGTGCGGCGCACGCCCCGGCGCCGCCGAACCCGACGACGACTACGTCGGCTTGGTCGTCCCATGCTTGTCGATCGGCTTGGGTGAGCACCAACGGCGCTTGGGCCGGTTTTGGGGCCAACGATTTCTTCCCTTCAGGCATAGAGAAGAAATAGAACATGTTTCACTTGGGCTGTCGAGGCGATTTGGTTTTGGGCTGAGGGTCGAATTTTGCCAGTCCACTCCGGCCACTTGCGAAGCTTCGGTGAGGGCGACGGCGATGTGGTCGTACACCATGGCAATCCGCCCGTTGTTCGACCGCGACCGTTTCCTCCACGGAGGCGAAGCGCATCGCGATGCTATTATAGCCCGCCATGAGCGAACGGTTTCCGTTTTCGATTCCCAACGGCTGGTTTCAAATCGCATACAGCGACGAGCTCGAGCCTGGCGGCGTACTGCCGCTGCACTACTTCGGCCAAGATTTGGTGCTTTTTCGGGCCGAGGGCGGCGAAGTGGCCTTGCTCGATGCCTTTTGTCCGCACCTTGGTGCGCATCTTGGGCATGGCGGAGTGGTCGATGGCGATCGGATCCGTTGCCCATTTCACGCTTGGGAGTTCGATACACGAGGCGCGTGCCGCAATGTTCCGTACGCGAGGAAGGTTCCGCCCAAAGCCAAGGTCGCGCCTTGGAACTGCGCCGAGCGCAATCAGATCATCTGGGCCTGGCATCATGTCGAGGGGGTAGCGCCCACCTGGGAGATCCCCGATGTCCCCGAGGTGTCGAGCGATGATTGGACGGCGCTCGAGCGCCACCGCTGGACGGTACGGACGCACAACCAAGAGATCGGCGAGAACGCGGTCGATCGGGCGCACTTCCGTTACGTGCACGGCACGACCAACGTGCCGGAGTCGGAGCTCGAGCTCGACGGCCACATCCGCCGGGCGATCCAACACGTGCACATGAGCACCCCGCACGGCGAGGTGAAGGGCCGAATCAAGGTCGAGGCGCACGGCATGGGTTGCACGATCACGCGCTTCACTGGCATCTGCGAAACGGTTCTCCTGCTCTCCCATACGCCGATCGACGGCGGCTCGGTGGACTCACGCTTTTCGTTCACTCAGCGTAAGGCCGACCAGAAAACCGGAGTCGCAGCAGGGGTGATCAAAGAAGTCGTGCGGCAGATGAACCAAGACATCCCGATCTGGGAGCATAAAAAGTACCTGCCGAAACCGATGCTGTGCGACGGGGACGGACCGATCCCCGAGTACCGCAAGTGGGCGAGCCAATTCTATCACTGACGGCCTGGCACTGCGCCTTCGAGGAAGCGCAGGTATCGAGTCGCGATCGTGCCGACGAGGAGCATGTCGTTGTGGTCGATTCGCGGGACTTCGATGTACTCGTCCGCGCGAAAAAGCCGAGCGAGCTCTTTGCCATGATGTACGTCGATGATTGAATCCGCGGCTCCATGGGCCACGAGCAGCGGGCACGACACCTTGCCAGCAAAGTCGCGGGTCATGAAGCGGTGTTCCAACACCTTTCCGACGGGAAGCCAGCGGTAGTGCTCCTTTGCGAGGTCGACAATCGAGGTGAAGCTGGACTCCAGGACGAGCGCGCCGGGGTTCACCTTTGCGGCCAGCTGTACGGCCACCGCTCCACCGAGACTCCGGCCGTGAAGCGCGACGCGCTCTGGGTCCGTGCCAAGCTCTTCGGTCACCCACTCCCATGCAGCCGTTGCGTCTTTGTGCAGGCCGGCTTCGCTCGGAACCCCCGTGCTGCCCGGGTAGCCTCGGTAGTGGATACCAACGAAGTCCCAGCCTTCGGTCAACAACAGGTTCTGTAACTCCAGTTGCGCGAGGAGCGACGAAGCATTGCCGTGGAAGTACAGCACGACGCGCCGGGGGCCCGACCAAATCGCGGCTCGATGCCATCCGTAGAGCGTCTCTCCGTCTTCCGTTGCAATGTGGAGCTCGGTGGCGCCGACTTGTGTCGCGACATCGTTTAGCAGCGAGGCGCTGACGCCCAATGGCCCAGGGAAAACCATCTGCCGTTGAAACTGTGAGAACAAGCCCATCGTCATCCACGCTGTAAAGACCGCGGCTACCAGACCCAAGCTGATCGTGCGCGCCACGGTCAGACCTCACCCGATATTCTGGGCATCGTGACAAACCATGAATTACCATGCGGGACGATGAGAGGAACCATGAAATCAGTCGCGGTGGGGCTCGTATTGCTTCTAGGGGCTTGCGGCGGGTCGAAGTCCACAACTTCCGGGTCAACGGGCAAGGTGAGCGCTATCGAGGCGATGGGAATCACCCCACCCGAGTCTCCATGGGAAGAGATGAGCGTTGCGGATAGGGAGTTCTACATGATCGGCAAGGTGAATCCGATCATGCAAGAGCTTTTCGCCGCCCACGATGCGGAGGAATTCGCCGACTTCGATTGCGTGGACTGCCATGGCGAGGAGATGCGCGAGATCAACTTCGAGATGCCCGCACCTTCGATGTACATCGTTCCTCCGGAGGGCACCCCAGGACACCGTGGAATGATGTCGACCTTCCCCGAGATGGTGAAGTTCATGGAGGAGACCGTCACGCCGTCGATGGGCAAGCTCCTTGGGGTCAACGACTTCACCTGCGCAGGCTGTCATCCGAGCGAGGCGCCCAAGAAGAAGAAGACGGCCACGGCCAAGCGCAAACCCTCGAAAACCAAGCGATAGCGGGCCCGCTGGCCGTCTTTGACCGAGCTGGGAGCCCCTGCTAGCTTTCAGCCACTTTTTTCGGAAGGGAGTCCGATGACCTGGGTCATTACACGTCTTTGCCGTGACTGCGTCGACAAATCCTGCGTCGATGTTTGTCCTGTCGAGTGCATCTACGAGTACAAAGGTGATGATCGCGAGGCGTTCCCAAACCAGCTGTACATCCAACCCGAAGAGTGCATCGATTGTGGCGCGTGCGAGCCGGAGTGTCCGTGGGAGGCGATCTACGAAGACGCCTCGGTTCCCGAGATCTTCCAGGAGGACACCGCGCTCAACGCGAACATGATGGATTGCCAGGACGACTTCGAGGTTCCCGTCAACGAGGGGACCGAACAGCCGACTCCCGAGCAGGTTGCCGAGAACAAAGCCAAGTGGGGCCTCACGGCTTAACGGCTGAGAAAAGGGGACAGTCCCCTTTTTGAAAGGGTTAAACTAGGAGAAGGAGGCACACCGCTTTCTTCCCGTCGCCTTCGGCGTTAGTTTGTCCCGCCCCACCACCCCCACACTATCGCCTACGGTTAACCCTTCTGAAAAGGGGACTGTCCCCTTTTTCGGAGTAGGCGGTAGGCGGCGTAGGTGTAGGCGGCTGCTAGGGCGGTTAGGCCTAGGAAGGCGGTGTTCAAGTAGAAGTCGGCCAGGGCGTTGGCGGACCAGTCGAACTGCTGGACTAGGCGGTTCATGTCGCCGTCGCTTTCACTGCCGATGGCCGAGCCCCAAGGCATTTGGGAGACGTCGGCCGATACGGCGTGCCACAGCGTGATCGCGTGGGTGAAGCACAGTGCGGCGGGGATCACCGCGACCCATCGCCAGAAGTCCCATCGGAATCGATCCGGGAGCGGGAAGTGGAAGGCGACCAGGAGGAATGCGCCGAAGACGACCTCGCCGAGCGCACCCGCAAGGATTTGCCACATCAGGGTTCGCCAAGGCGGGATCAGAAAAGTGATCACCGCCCACGCGACCAATACCACCGAGGTGCTTCCGAGCATGAACCAGTTCTTCTCGCGGTAGGTGTGGAACATCAGCCAGCCGAGCACGCCGGCAACTAGCATTCCCATCCATACCGATTGATCGTCGTACCATAACGTGAAGAACGGAAGCGGGACGGCGATCCGGCTGCTCAGCCACGATGCGGCGGCGTGACCGACCTCGTGAAAAGGCATGCCGACTAGCGATGCCAACAAGCGCCCGAAGTTGGTCGAGCAGAACAGCCAGCTCAACGTGATCACCACTGGCACTGCGATGAGATTCTCCATCCCTTCGTCGTATCGGCTCCTGCTGTGGGCAAGGCCCGAGCCTGCTCGGAGCGGTTGTGTGGGGCTGGCCGAGAGCGATGCTGCGACTCTCGGCACGGTGGGCGACGTTCGAAGCGCGCGTGCGAGCTCGAAGAAGGCCCCGTCCCCGAGCCAGAGCCCGCCGCACGAGCGGCACTGCCATGATCCGACCTCCGGCGCACCTTTGACCCGCAGCGGCTGCATCGCTGGGTCGACGCATTTCGGGCAACGCACGCTGATCTCTTCTCCGAGTGAGACCGGCACGACCTCGGTCGCCTTGGCGAGGGATCCGCGGCCGACGAGCTCTCGGATCTCGCTACGGTCGAGGAAGAGCCCGCGGCACTGTGCGCACAGCTCGACGTTGACGCCCGGACTCGCCTCGTATCCCGACAGCGGCATCGAAACGCATGTTGGACATGGCCCCACTGACTCAATGTAATATAACTGCCCCGCATGCGACGAATGCTCGCCGAAAACGGTATCTTCTTGCTTCGGATTTCAGTGTCTGCGCTTATGCTGAGCCACGGGATTCCTAGAGTGCTCGAGTACGAGGCGCTCGTTCAGAGCTTTCCCGATCCGCTCAACGTCGGCACCGAAACGAGCGCGCAGCTGATTCTTATGGCGGAAGTTGGGTGCTCGATCTTACTGCTGCTCGGGCTGTTCGGCCGTTTCGCTTCTGCGGCGCTGTTCATCGCGATGATGCTCGCGGCGTTCGTTCACCATTTCGACGCCCCCTGGGCGACGAGAGAGCTTCCGTTGCTCTACGCTGCCGTCTACGCGTGCCTTACGCTTACCGGGCCGGGGTCGACCTCGATCGACGCGTGGTTCAACAAGACGGTGTTCGAAAAAGAGGACCCAGCTTCCCCAACGCCGCGTCGAGCTGATCCGGGGGCACCGACGTGAAGCACAGGCGCACCCAGCTCGCGTAGTCCGCGCCGCACGAGCGTCCCGGCGTGAGCAGCACGCCGTCATCGGCGCAGCGGTCGA
The DNA here is from genome assembly GCA_020351445.1 of Myxococcales bacterium. Lineage (GTDB taxonomy): Bacteria > Myxococcota_A > Polyangia > Polyangiales > Houyiibacteriaceae > SG8-38. Next base: position 390,780 of record CP070713.1, on the reverse strand, counting down.
GAAACGCGCCGCAGTCCTCGGCGCTGGGGTCCAAGTGCGCGCTCACGTCGATGAAAAGAAACGTGCCCCCCTGGGGCCGGACCGCCCCGAGCGCGTCGGCTGCTTGGTACCCCGCATCTCGATAGAGCGAGCGGCTCTCCCGCACCCACGCGCCGCCCTGTCGCAGCGCTTCCACCGCGCCGAACTGCATCGGACGGGGCGCACAATACGTATGGAATGTCTGCATTCCGCGAATAGCGGTCATGATGCCTTCGGGACCGTGCGTGAAGCCGACCCGTGCTCCCGCGAGGCCATAGGTCTTCGAGAGGGTGTGAAAAGCGATCGCCCGATCCCGGATGTCGCTTCGCATCCAAACCGCAGCGGGTGGCTCCATGTCGAAGTAGATCTCTTCGTAGGCCTCGTCGCAGAGCAGCCACAGGTCGTGTCGCTTGGCAACGCGCAGCATTGCGTCGATCGTGGCGTCCGAGAGCACGCGTCCGCTCGGGTTGTTGGGTGTGTTGATGTAAAGCGCGACCGTGCGGTCGGTGACGGCGCTTTCGAGGAGCGCCTCGGCGTCGAAGCCGGGCTCGTCGAGCCGGGTGTAGAACGGGATTTGCACAGGCACCGCGCCTTTCGTTGCGATGATCCCGCGGCTCAGCGGCCAGAACGGGGAGGGCAGCAGCACTTCATCGCCAGGCTCGAGCAAGACCTGACACACCACGCTCAGGCCGGCGGTGGCGCCCAACATGACCTGGATGCGCTCTCGATTCAGCGTCTCGCCATGCCTGCCTTCTACATAGGCGATGAAGGCGTCGATCAAGCCCGGCTCGCCTTGCACCGGAGCGTATCTGTGGAGGCCGGGATGCTCGCTGCTGAGCTGGCGCTCGGCTCGGGCGGCGGCCACCGGGTCGCGGTAGGTGTCGCCGACGTGGAGCGCGTGGATTCTCTCGTTCTTGGCGCGAGCGCGCTCCGCGAGGGAGCTGTACACGCGATGTGACACCCCATGGGCGTGTTCGGAGATATTTGGAAAACGCGGCATCCGAGCTCAGAGCCAAGCCAGGCTTATGATGGTGACGGTGCTGATCCCCACAAGAGCTTGAAGCGGCAAGCCCAGTCGCAGGAAGTCGGTGTACTTGTAACCGCCGGGGCCGTACACCATCAGGTTGGTTTGGAAGCCGATCGGTGTGGAGAATGCGGTCGCTGCGGCGATCATCGTCATGTAGCTGATCGGGATGAGACCGATCCCTTGCGCTTCCGCAGCCGTAGCTGCGATGGGGAACATCAGCGCCGCAGATGCCTTTGTGGTGACGAGCCCGGCCAAGATGGCCGTGATCGTATAGAGCGCGACCAGCACGCCGACACTTCCAAACGGCTCGGCGAAGTCGATGATCCTCGAAGCGATCACCTCAGCTGCGCCGCTCTTCTGGATCGCAATGGCGATCCCGAATGCTGCAGCGATCGCGATGAGCACGGTCCAATCAATTGACCGCCGAGCCTGCTCGCCGGTCAAGCAGCGTGTCAGCAGCATCAAGCCCGCCGCGGTCAGCGATGCGATCATCAGGTTCATGGTGCTGGTGGCATTCACGAGAACCATCAGGAAAAGAATCATCGCGGCCAACCACGCACGGTCGTGGCGCGGCGGAGCGCTGTCTTCCACCTCGGCGATCAAGGCGAAGTTCGGGTCCCTCTGGCGGGCATGGGCGAAATCCGGGTGGGACTCGATCAGGAGCACATCGCCCGCCTGAAGGCGGATGTCGCCGACTTTGGTTTCCGTGACGCGGACACCTTGACGATGAACGGCGAGAATCGCGGCGTCGTAAATCGTTCGAAAACGGCTCTGACGAACCGTTTGTCCGATCAGTGACGAATGCGCTGCGATCACGGCCTCGACCAAGCGCCGATCACGGCGTGCGGTGATCTTGTCGACCTGATCGGTGTCGGGGACGATGCGTTGCTTGCGCAAATCGACCACAGAATCAACGACCCCGGTGAAGTGCAATCGATCGCCTTCGCGCAACACCGTCGTAGGCGGCACCGCCGCAAGCACGCGCCCCGCGCGCTCGATCTCGTAGAGATAGACCCCTCGCAGCGAGCGGAGCCCCGCCTCTTCGATGCTTTCCCCAATGACCGGCGAGCCTTTCTCCACTCGCATCGCAATCGTGTACTCGCGCGCCTTGCCGAGCTCTTGCAGCGCGCCTCGTCGCTCTTTGAGCAGCCATTGCGACGTGACGACGATGAACAGCACGCCAAGGGCCAGCGCCGGGATGCCGAGTTGGGCGATCTCGAAGATCTCGAACTTCACCGTCGGGTCCCACTCTTCGGCGAGGCCTGCGACGACCAGGTTCGTGCTCGTTCCGATGAGTGTGCAGAGTCCCCCCAGAATCGAAGCGTATGAAAGCGGCATCAGCATCAGCGAGACGCTGAATTGGCAACGGCGCGCCCAACCGCTGACCAGCGGGACGAACATCGCGACGACCGGCGTGTTGTTGAGAAACGCCGACAAGGCTGCGACCGGGAACATCATGCGGAGCTGACCGCCGGCGAGGGATCGGGGGCGGCCGAGCACGACGCGGCCGGCGAGATCGAGGCCGCCTGTTTCCTTCACGCCCGCTGCCACGACGAAGAGCGCGGCAATGGTGACGACCGCAGGATTCGAGAAGCCGGTGAACGCCTCTGATGGTTCGATGATCCCGGTCAGGAGCAGCACCGTGACGCCTGCGATGAGCACCAGGTCGGGCCCAGCCAGGTTGGCGGCCATGACGACCACCATTCCAACGATCACCGCGACCGTGATCCAGCCGTCACCCGTCAACATGCACGCCGAGACTAGCAGCCACCGTCCCGATTGACCCGTTCTTGATCGGGGCGGGTGGGAATCGTCCTATGGGGCGTATCGATCGGCCTTTTCGCGCAACATCATGGCCGTGTCGTGGTCGCCGCGGCGGTGCGCGTCGAGGGCGCCTTCGTGGTAGTAGTCGAAGCGGGCGTTACTCGCTGCCATCGTGACCCACAGTGCGAGGCAGCCACCAAACAGGCTCGCGACACGCCACAGCGGGCGCCACCGCGGTGTGAAGTAGAGTTGCCGCCCCATCACGAGCAGCATGGCGATGGCGGTTAACGTGCACCCGGTCTTCACGCCCGGCAGGTCGATGAACATACTGATCATTGGAGCAACGACGAGCCCGAGGAGCGAGAGGTAGAAGACCTGCGAGGCGCGCTCGTCGATGCCGCTTCCTTCAGTGCGCTCCTCGACCAGATTGCGTCCCGGTTGCGTCAGCGCTCGGCCCAACCCGTGGATCCATTGCACCGGTGCGAAGACGATGGCCGCAATCCCGATCATATAGATCGGGAGCCAGCCTTGCTGGGATGCCGAGAGATGAAAGACGACCGGCGCTGCCACCAGAAACGGTGCAGCCATGCGAAGCGCAGGGAGCTCGACACGGTCTTGCATGCTGGCGACCAGGTATCCCACGCAACAGAGCATCGGAAGCCAATAGGGCTCACCCTCCGAAGCCGACCATGCGGCGACGTAGAAGTACACGATTGCGGTGGTCACGCAGAACAGGACGTAGGCCCACACGCTGCCTCGTGGCGCCTGGTCGGAGCGCGAGAACGCGGCGCGTGCGCTCAGCATCGGAAAGAACACAAAGCAGACGAGATAGAGCGAAAGAAGGTAGTGATACGGGACCGAATCGAGAAGACTGCACGTCCAACCGAGGGTGTAGCCTGCCGCGACCAACACGATCGCGATTCGATGCGGGCGATAGAGCGCTTGGCTAAGCGCGAGCACGCCAGTGAACGCAAGCACGCCGAGGTAGAAGCTAGCGCTCGGAACGAAGCTGCCGAACCACGGGAAGTGCGCCACGTTGAATGCGCCGACGCCGTACTTTGCCCCCTGAGGGATCATGTTCAGCCATGTGTCGAACGCGAGGAGTGCGAGAACGAAACGAAGGACCAAATACGGCCGCGCTAGCGCCACGTCTCCAAACCAGTACCGTTCCAATGGCTTCATCGGGTGGCCGTCCTCGCGGTTGCGTGCGACCGTTCGCCGCCACATCGAAGGTTGTAGGCTCGGGTACCGCGCCCGTCATCGCAACGATTGACGAGCTCGACCTGCAAGACGTCGTCCGGCTCGCATTGCTTTCGAAGGAACGCGTCGACCACGGCGCGCCGATCCTGCTGCATGTAGTCGAGCCAGTCTCGGTGGATCAGCTTTTTCAGCGGGATGTCTTCACGCTGTCCGTCGAAGCGCTCGAGAGACGCGCTCGTTTCGCAAGACGGCGCGTCGGAAACGGTGAGGCTCCGCCAGGTGAAGCGCTCGTCCGAGGCGTCCTCGCGCGTCAGATAGGTCAGCGGAATCAGAAATTGAAGCAAGACGAACGCCGCGATGAACGCGCTGCTCCGACGCCGGGCTTTGGCGCTCGGATGTGGGGGAGGGGGCTCCGTCTCGGAAGACGCCATCACCTCAACATCGGCGCCCAGCGGCGCGGTGTCAAAAGATGCTCGGGGCGGTGTCCGAGGGGGCGGGGCGAGAGGCCGTACCCAGTCGGAACGAAACCCCGTCCTGACCCGAGTAAATCAACTCGATTCGGTCGGGCTGTGAGATCGCGTCGGGGCTCCGCGCACCGAGGCTGTCAAAGCCTTCGCCGCTGCCGCCGAGGACTTCGCCCATCGCTCGCCACAGGAGGAGCTCGTCCGAGACCGCTAGCTCCACGGCCCAGCGCGTGCCCGTGCGGCGCGCGTAGTAGAGGTGGTAGGCGCTGTTGTGCACGATCAAGCTAGGATCGGTGATCTCCGACGTGGGGCCCTCGACTCGCGTCAACTGCTCGAGGCCACCATCGATCACCCGCTCCCAGCCCATGTCGAGGTCGCTCGTGTAGAACGCGCGCAACTCGGTCGCAGCACTAGAGAGGGTCGTGCGCGCAACGAGCACCCAGAGCCCATCGCGATAGAGGACGCTCGGGGCGTCGTAGGAAATGACGTCGCCGGTGGGCACCAGGACAGGGCCCTGGGCCTTCATGAATAGCGGAGGGTCTTGGGCGGACGAGGCCACACCGATGCTCCCCGCCCCGTTTTGATTCCGCGCGGTGTAGAAGAGGAACAAGACGCTCCCGTCCGACACTAGCTCAGGGTCGCCTACGCCGAGCGCCTCGTAAGGTTCCGTGGGGACCAACGCAGGGCTCAGGTCACCGAGAAAGAACGCGCTGGGCGACTCTTCCTCCGAGATGAAGATCTCACCATCGACCTCGTACGCCATTCGCTTGCGCGCCCCGTCTTGCACGATCGACGGGCCGACGCCGAGCGCGTGACTCGGAACGTCGTTGCCGTCGAGGGTGATCGAGATGGGCTGCCGGTCGGTCCAGGCCTGCGGATTGTCGCACAACGATGAACCGGACTCGATGACCGCGATCGCGGCGCTGCTCGACTCGGCTCCCAAGTTGCGCCCAAAGGCGACGAGCAGAGCTCGTTTGAGCGCTGCTGGATCAAAAGAATGCGTGCCCTGGGAGATGCCATTGCGGAGCACCTGCGCCGATCCCTCCGGGGACAGGATCAACCGCCATTGTGTGCTGTCGGTGCCGGCGTCGAACGAGTCCGCGACCGCGTTTCCGATCATCAGGCTCACCACCTCGCGCGAGCCGCTCAGTAGCAACCCGACCTCCGCGTCGACGAACTCGTCCGGCTCTTTGGCGGTGAACGCCACGCCGGCGCTTTCGAGGCAGGTTCCATTGCAACCGATCGGCAACGAGAATCGGACGTCGATCTGGACGCGCTCGGAGGAGAGGTTCACCGGGTCGCCGATCACCGCGCCACCTTCGGCCGTTGCGGTCCCGTTGGGCACGAAGCCCCGGGTATTGAGCACCGGCTCGAGCTGGCCGAATGTGGTGGCGCTCGAGCCCGCCGCTTGGGCGCACCCGGCGACGGTCTGGCCGGCGCACTGCTGGAAGTCGAGCAGGGCCGGGAGCGGAGGGTTGTCCACGATCGGCTCGCAGCAAGCGCCGGTGTTCACACAGCACGACGCGAACGCCCCGCAGTCCGCGGCGCCGCACACGTTGGGGCTCGTATAGCAGGCGGCTGCGGCGTCGCTGTAGCCCTGTGCGCCCTCGGCATCTGCCCCGAGAAAGTCTCTGGGGTTGCGCTCCGGATCGGCGAAGAGCTGTTCGATCGGATTGTTCTCGACCCCGCTGACGCCGTCGAAACTTGGAGCGCGGGGGCCATCTGCGCCACCTTCGCCTGCGAGGTCTTCGCTGCCATCCGAGCCACCCGCGCCGGAGTCTGCTTGGAATTGACCATCGCCGCCGCCCTCGCTGCCGCAGCCTGTCGAAACCAAGGCCAACACGGCGGCGAACGCGAGCCACCTCCAGTGCTGGTTCTTTTGATTTCCGCTCAAGGTTTCCTCCAGGTTTGCTCCAAAGGGATTAACTGGTCGGTTCGACCCCCACCCGGTAGATTCAAGCGCCGTGCCAAGAGGAATCGGAGCCGGCTTGGATCGTCCCCCCGAGGGGTCACCGCGATTCCAGTGATATTGCACTCCTCATCGAGGCACCCGCTTCGAACCAGGCTCGACGTGTTGCTCAGAATCGGGTTCACGGGGAACGGCAGAGACTCGGGAAGCTCGAACTCCAGAAGCGCCGCGTCGTGGGTCCGTGCCTCCGCAAGGGCCACCGCCCAGTCGCCCGGCGTGCTTTGCGCCAAGAACCAAATCCGAAGGCGCATGCCATCCTCTTCGAACGAGATCAACGGTTCGGGCGAACGAATTCCGGCTGCCGCGAACGGCCCGAGCTCACCGGCGACGAGCACCACGCGCCGCATCGGGCCGCCTCCTTCCTGAACGACTTCGAGCGCGCGCGAGATGCGGACCGCATGGATCTCGGTCGCCGCGCCGGCGCTTTCGACGCAGGTGAACAGCACCCAGTAACCCTGCTGTGCGTCTGGATCCACTGGAATTAACGCGGGATCGCGTAGGCTGACGCATTCGGGGATGTCGTCGGGGGACAGTGTCGGCGTGCTCGGAAGCGTCACCGAGGTCGTGGGCCCACCGACCGGTCGGACGATTTGGATCCCAAAGACGTCTCGTTCACTGGGGTCGGTCACCAGCTCGCGGGCGAAGGACAACACGAGGTCCCGAAGCTCTCGTTCCTCGTTGAGCTCGGCCAGCAGATGGGGCTCGCGCACGCTCCGGTTATCCGGGCACGAGCCATCCAAACAGGACGGTGGATCGTCGCCGACCTTCGGCGACCCGCTGCTCTCCCAGGTGCCGAGAGGCCAGTCGTCACCCTCGTCGGTCGCCACCCTCGCTTGCCCCAGGGCGTACCCGATATGCGTCGTTGGCTCGAGCTCGGGGGGGTTGTTGCTGCCCTCGACGATCAAGTCCCACTGGACGTCGGATACCGAGTTTCGTGAGCTGGCCAACCCGGGGGAACCCACATAGGCATCCATCCAAGAGGGGGCGAGCTGGAGGCTAGACCCACTCAAGATTGCACTCCGTTCATCAAACTGGCTCGGATTGGCACAGTCCTGCTTCGCGGTTTCCAGCGGCCCGACATAGACGTCTTGCCCTCGGCCTTGGGCGGCCACCTGGAGCCCAGGGATCTCCGCACAGTCCCCCGCTGTGACGAGGTCCCCGATCGCGGCCACGCTGAAATCCTCCAGGACCCGCTCCCCTGCCACGGTCACGTGGGCTTTCATGATCGGAAGATTGAAGTCGTCGAGGGTCGGCCGAAGCTCGATTTCGACGTCGACGTTCTCATCGATTCCCGCCGTGGCGCGCGCGACTTCGACGTCTGCCTGCGTGACCAGGACCAGGCCGCCCGCGTGAAGCGTCACCGCGAGCTCGTCCTGAAGCTTGCTCCCCGGTGCGGAGTCGGTCGCGACGGTGAGCACGACCCCGGCGTACCGGTCGCATGCAGCGCTAGGCCCGCATCCCGTCGAGTCGGTCGTGCGCAAGGTGGTGTTGACCCAACCTCCGAGGGCTAGCGATACACAGTCAGCACTCACCAACGCGCGAGGCGAGTCGTCGGGCAGGAAGCCTCCGAGGTAGGTCGTGCCGTCGAGCGAGGGTCGAAAAGGCGTCCAAGGTCCACCGGCTGTCGGCGCGAAGGTCCAGTCGGCGCTTAGGTCGGCAGCCGTCCAGTCCTCACTGAGCGTCGTCGTCCGGCGCTCGCAGCACGCCGGCTCCTCAGCGCAGTCCACATCGTCGCAGTCGAACGCCATGTCCTGGTCGTCGTCGAGCCCGTCATCACAGAAGAGCTCGATGCCTACGCCGCCGTCCGGCGGTTCTAGATTGCGCGCCGGCGCGTTGAGCCAGGAGCACCCCCCAATGAGTCCAAAGAGCAGCACGACTGGGATTGCGATCCAGCGATTCATCGCACGGCTCCAAACGACGTCCGAACCGACGCGAACCCGCCGTTCCTAGACACCGAGACGCCGACTTCCGGCGCTTCACGTTTCTGCTTCTTGCGGTGCAGGCTGTAGAGGACGATCGCGCTGATGCCGAGCGCGATCGTCGTACCCCACAGCACATCGGCTGCCAGGTTGAAGCGGTCGGTTCGGTCGGCGAGGTCTTGGGCGCGTTGGAAGTCCGCCGGGTCCCCGGTCATGCGGTACTCCGCCGCGGCGCGGTCGTATTCGTCCCTGAGCGTGCTCGCGCGCACCGAAAGACCGATGGCGACTCCCGCCGTGGCCAACGTGCTCGCTGCAGTTCCAATAGCGGCGTTTCGGAGACGTGGGCGCGGTTGCTCGAGCGGCTCCACCACCGGTTCGGGTTCGGGTGCGGCAAGCTCTACGGGAATCGGGGAGAGGGTCAGCTTCAGGACGAAGGCCTCGCCTCGAATGATCGTCTGCTCCTGCTCGAGGGGCGCGTACCCTTCCTTTTCGATGAAGGCGCGGTGCTCGCCCGGGGGGAGCGCGAGCTCGATCGGGGTCTCTCCGCGGGGAGCCAGATCTTTACGGTCGATCCAGAGCAATGCGCCCTCGGGCGTAGTGGCGACCTGCAGAACCGCCACTTTGCTTCGAAGCGCGTCTCGGCGTTCGATCGCATCTTCGCGGTCCCCTTCCGGCAACCCCTCGATGCGCAAGTACTCGCTGTAGTAGTTGAACGACTCGTCATTGCGCCCGAGCTCTCCGCACACGATCGCCGCATTGAAGAGCGCGTTTCGGCTGCGTACGATCCGCAGGCTGTCGACATAGGCCTCGAGCGAGCGTTGAAGGAGCGTCGTTCGCTGTGCACCGCGCGCACGGCTTGCCTGTTCGTAGAGCCGGTTTCCCTCTTGGAAGTAAACGCGAGCCTCCGCATTCTCCGAGCTTTGGGCAGCCGCAAAGAAAGGGCTCGTCAGGCCAAGGAGGGCGACGAGCACGAGCGGGAGACGAACAGACACTGGCTAGAATTCTGTCTTAATCGGAGGTGGCTTGCGGGGGGTTTTCTTCCTGAGGCGAACCACGAGGGCATCGTCCTCGGACGCGACCAGGCGATGTTCTTCGCTGCGGTACCCCTGAAGCGAAAACCGTACCGTCGCTTCCACCCCTCTTTTGAGCTCCAGTGCAAGCGGGGTTTTGCCCTTTTTGTCCCCGTTTAGCGAGACGAAAGCGCCTCGCGGCCGTGAATCGAGCTCGATCTTCACCAGCTCGGCCGGGGGCTCCATTTGCGAAGATTCTGCGGGGTCGTCGGACTTTTGTGTCACAGCGGGCGGGGCGGGGATCTGCGGGTCCGGCAGCGTTTCCGGCGGGGCCGTCGGCCACAAGATGAACGCGACGGCGGCGACGATCGCGGCTGCGAGCAATGGGATGCCCAAGGTTCGCGCACGATGTGGAACCATTGGCCCTTCGAGTGCTGCGCAGAAGTCACGCATGCTCTCGAAGCGGTCGGCGGGATTCTTTTCGAGCGCGCGCAACACAGCCGACTCGACGTGGGGAGGGATATTGGCCTTCTTGCTTCGTTGCGAGGGCGGGTCGGGCGCTTCGTTGCCGTGTTTGTAGAGCAGCTGAAAGTGGTTCTGGCCGGTGAACGGCGGCGTGCCCGTGATCATCTCGTACAAGATGACGCCGAGCGCATAGATGTCTGTTCGGTGGTCGACCACCGCGATCCCTCGCGCAAGCTCGGGCGAGATGTAAAGAGGCGTCCCGACGATTTGGTCTGTCGCGGTGAGCTTAGGATCGCCGTGTTCCGGGCTCTTGATCTTCGAGATCCCGAAGTCGAGCACCTTCACGAAATCTCGCCCGTGCTTCTGGGTGAGGAAGATGTTTTCGGGCTTCAGGTCGCGGTGCACGATCCCTGCGTCGTGGGCCGCCTGAAGGGCCTCGCCGGTTTGCTTGGCGATCTCGATCGCTTCGTCGACGGGTAGGGCGCCCTGGTCCAGCCGATCGGCGAGATTCTCGCCGTCCAGGAGCTCCATCACGATGAACAACCGATGCTCGTCGTCGCTGTCGAAGTTGACGATTTTGACGATGTGCTCGTGCTCGATCTTCGTGGCGGATTTGGCCTCTCGCAGGAAGCGCTCGGTGGCTTCGGGCTTGTCGGCGCGGCCCTCGGGCAACACTTTGACCGCGTAGGCCTTGCCGAGGTGAGTGTGGGTGGCTTCGTAAACCCGCCCCATGCCGCCGACTCCAATCAGGCGCTCCACGTGATAGAGCCCGCCCAGAGTCGCCCCGACCAACGGATCGTGATTCAGCCCCGCTTCCGCCATCTTCATCTCAAACCTAACACGCCTATCGCGTCCGCTGGCATGGGCCGGCGGCCGGCACTACAGGGTAGCCATGGCTGTGATGCACTCCAAAGGGATGGCCGTGGGTACCCCGGCTCCGTCGTTTTCGCTACCCGGCGTCGACGGCAAAACCTGGTCCCTGGACTCGTTTGAAGACGCCGAGCTGCTGGTCGTGGTGTTCACCTGCAACCACTGCCCCTACGCCGTTGCCAGCGAGGATCGGCTGATCGAGATTCAGAACGACTATCGCGAAAAAGGGGTCGAGTTGGTGGCGATCAGTCCTAACGACGTCGAAAAGTATCCCGATGACTCCTTTGGCAAGATGAAGGAGAGGGCGGCCGATAAGGCGTTCCCCTTCCCCTATCTGTACGACGAGAGCCAAGATGTGGCCCGCGCGTACGACGCGGCGTGCACCCCCGACATCTTCGTCTTCGACCGGGAGCGCAAGCTGCTCTACAACGGCCGCATCGACGACAACTGGCAGGAGCCGGAGCAGGTCACACGCCGCGACCTGCGCGCGGTTCTCGACGCCGCCCTGGAGGGTCGCACCGTCGACTTCGAGCACGTCCCTTCGATGGGTTGCTCGATCAAGTGGAAGTAGATGGCGCACGTCCCCCCATTCGAGATGCCCCGAAGTGAGGTCCGAAGCGAGCTCGACCGCCTTCGGCATCCGTTTCGCGTGGCGATCGATCGGGCCAAGAATCCCTTCAACATCGGGTCGATCATCCGCACCGCGCATTCGTTTCTCGTGAAGGAGATCATCCTCATCGGGACCGAACCCTGGTACGAGCGCGCCGCGATGGGGATGCAACGCTACGAGAACATCGTAGAGATCCCGAACGAGCAAACCTTCCTCGATGTCGCGGAGAGGGAAGGGTGGAGGCTGGTTGCCTTCGAGAAGGACCATGCGCAGGTTGGCCTGTGGGAAGCGGAGCTCCCCGAGGACGCGATTCTGATCTTCGGCAACGAGGACGACGGCTGTTCTCCGGTCATTTTGGAGGCGGCCCACCAGGTTGTGGCCATCCCGATGTTCGGCATCAACCACAGCTACCCGATCAGCGTGGCGGCTGGGATTGCCATGGCCGAATGGGCGCGAAGACACTACGAAAACGGCCGCTGTCTGTAGCCTTGCCTGGCGCCCAAGTGACGCTAGACTCCGCCCCCTTTGGTGGGTGTAGCTCAGTGGTAGAGCACTGGATTGTG
>CP070713.1:364625-378801 GCA_020351445.1 Myxococcales bacterium | reverse complement strand
CGGCCCCCCCTCGACGTAGAGCTCGACGTACGCCTCTTTGTCATCGCGGTCGATCTCCACGCGCCCCCACACCTTGCCGCATGCGTAGCTCGCCTCCCTGAGCTGCCGCCGGATCGCACGCTTGCTGCGCTCGTAGATCGCTTCGTCAAAGGGTTTTCCGGTCCTCAGCTCGACGGCCTTCTCGATGTTCTGCCGCGCATTGGAACCCAAACCTTCATGGCCAGTCACCCGGATGGATTGCACCAGGACCGGCTCACCTTCCTCGACCTCGATGCTGATGGCCAGCTTGCAGCCTTCGTCGTCGTCTTCCCGGGTGCACGGGGCTTCGCCTCCCGGACTGACGATGATCCGGTCATCTCCGGCCGCGGAGGGCGGGTCGAATTCGGTGCTGATAACCGCCGCGTCGTAGTAGCCGCGCGCCTGATACCACCGTTCGATTCGCTGCACGTCGCGCTCGAACACCGCGGAATCCAAGGTTGGCCAGCCCTTCCGGAGCTTCTTCCAGAGGTCGAACGACGCCCGCCTCCCGTCGAACGGCGGGACGCCACATTGTCGGTCCGCGCTGGTACCGAACGAGATGGTGACGCGGTCGCGCTCCTGACTGGCGAGGCAGGCCCGCAGGGCCTCCTGATCGAGCTCCTCCATTCCGCTGAAACGGATCCGATCAATGCCGTAGGCATCCTCTGGGATCGTCTTGCAGCCGCTCGCCAGAACGAGCAGGAGGCAGATGCATCGCCGGCGAGCCATCTACCTAGGGCTTGTAGCGCGGAGAGCCCCAATTCCGCCAGCGAACGACGTAATTTCGGCCGTTTGGCGCGCGCCTCGACGGCTGCTAAAGCTACCGCCATTGTCGCAATGAAGCAGTACTTCGTCCAGACCTTCGGCTGCCAGATGAACGTCCACGACTCCCGTCGGATCGAGGAGGTCCTGCGCGCGAGCGGCTACCACGAGGCGACCGAGCCCGCCCTGGCCGATCTGCTGGTCGTGAACACCTGCAGTGTGCGCGAGAAGGCGGAGCACAAGTTGATGAGCCTTCTCGGGACGTTCCGGCCCTTCAAGGAGGCCCGACGGGGCACCGTAGTCGCGGTTGCCGGGTGTGTCGCCCAGCAAGAGGGCGAGCGCTTGCTCCGAAAAGCGCCCTTCGTGGATATCGTCCTCGGGCCGGACAACATCTCCGAGCTTCCGGCCTTGATCCGAGAGGTCGAGCAGGGCTCCCCGCCGGTCACACGGACGGTGTTCGACATGGATGACCCGCAATTCCTTCGGGCCAAGCCCCACGCCGATCGCCGGGAGGTCACGGCCTACGTGACGGTGATGAAGGGCTGCGACGAGCGCTGCACGTTTTGTATCGTTCCCTATACACGCGGGTCCGAGCGTTACCGGCCCGCCGACGAGATCTTGGGGGAGATTCGAGACCTCGTCGCGGGAGGCGTTCGGGAGGTCACCCTGCTTGGGCAGACCGTCAACTCGTGGCACGAGCCCGGTGCAGACGCCGACGCGAGCAAGGCGGAGTCCAGGCTAGCGGTATCCACTTCTCGGTTTGCTGGGTTGCTGCGGCGGATCGCGGAGGAGGTCCCCGACCTTCTGCGGCTTCGCTACACCTCGCCGCATCCGCGTCACGTCACTGCCGAGCTGGTGGCTGCACATGCAGAGCTCGAGGTCCTTCCGGCGCACGTTCATTTGCCGGTGCAATCCGGTTCCGACCGCGTGCTGCGACGCATGGCGCGCCGCTACAACGTCGAGGACTACATCGCGCGTACCGATGCCCTGAAGCAGGCGAAGTCGGGGCTGACGCTCTCGGCGGACTTCATCGTCGGCTTCCCGGGCGAAACCGACGAGGACTTCGAGCAGACTCTCGACCTCGTACGGCGAGTTGGGTTCGTTGCGGCGTTTGGCTTCAAGTACTCCCCGCGGCCCTACACGCCGGCGCTCAAGCTCGGTGACGAGGTTCCGGAAGACGTGAAGGACGAGCGTCTGGCTCGCTTGTTTGCTCTGGTCGAGAAACAGCAGCAAGCGCATCTGCAATCGTTGGTTGGCAGGGACTTGCAGGTCTTGGTCGAAGGGCCGTCCCCTGGAGACACCGGGCGATTCGCAGGCCGCAGTGAGCGCAACGAAATCGTTCATCTCGTCGCGCCCGAAGGCTACGATCCCACGGGCGAGCTCGTGGCCGTGACGATCGACGAGCCGTTCCGCCACAGCCTCTCCGGGTGCATGACCGGCGCGGAGGGACTTCAGGCGCGCAACCGGCGCACGCGCCTCTCGGTGCTCGATGTGGGAGGCGTAGCCTGACCGCCGACTCGTGGTGGGCGCGGGTGCGCCCTTGGCGGTTCGCGCTTCTGTACATGGCGCTGATCTTCGTGATCTCGTCGTTCGAGGTGGAGGTCCCGGGCGTCCGCCACGTTCCGCTGCGCGACAAGGGCATCCACTTCATCGAATTCGCGGTTTTGGGCTGGCTCTGCGCGTCTGCTTCATCGCGCACCTGGCCGTCGGCTTCGGCTTGGCGAACGGCGACGTTTGCGGTGTTCGTGGCGGTCCTTTGGGGCCTCTCCGATGAGATTCACCAAGCACTCGTCCCCGGACGCTCTCCGGAGTTCGGCGATATCATCGCGGATCTTTTTGGCAGCATTGCGGGCACCGCAGGTCGGCAACTCTTTTCGAACAGAACCGTGAGGTAATGCACCGAAAGAATCACCTTAGAGGGCTACGTTCCATTGACGATTCCAGTCCCAGCATTTAACTTTTAATCCAAGAGGACGTAGGCGTTCTCGCAGCACTAAAACGAAAGACTTTGTCGGCGGAACCCCCCACATGTCCGCCGGCTGTCCCCCGCCCGGTCGCGTCTCCCCCCCTCCAAGCGACCGGGCGACCCTTTTAACCCTTTCAAAAAGGGGACAGTCCCCTTTTTGAAAGGGTTAATTCTCGCCAGTGGCAGTGGCATCGTCCGTGCTCGTGTCACCTGGGGGGAGGGCCCGGGCAAGGACAGGGGCACGTTGGTGGTGGTGACGTAACCTCTTAGCGTGTTGCACGTTTGTTGGTCGCATGAATCGATTCAAACGCTACTTCCCGATTCCCTATCTAATGGTGGCGATGGCGGCCATTGTTCATATCATCGTGCATCTCGTGCGGGCGCCGGAGGCGGGACTGGCGTGGATCGGGGCGTTGGTGGCCATCGTTCCCCTCGTCACCTTCATGTTGTCGCTGGTGGTGGTCAAGCGTGCACGGACATTTCGCTACCAATATCCGCTGCTTGCGATTGCGGTGATCGGCACCGGGCTTTCGTTCATCGGGTTTGAATCACCGGCGAGTTGGTATGCGCTAATTCTCGGGCTAATCGCTTCCTTTGTGTATATTTTTTGGTACTCGGTGTTCGATCGGTCCGGACCGACTGTCATCGCAGTCGGCGCGACGTTGCCGGAGTTCGAGCTCCACGATTCGGAAGGGAGACGGATCGCGCCAACGAAGGGCAAGTACGGCCTTTACATGTTCGTCCGTGGCAATTGGTGTCCGCTGTGCATGGCGCAGATCCAGGAAATCGCGGCGCAGTACCAGGAGCTCGAAGCCAGAGGCGTGGAGGTGTTTCTGATCGCTCGTCAACCCGAGGCGAACACGCAGGCGCTTGCCAAGCGTTTCGATGTGCCGATTCGCTTTTGTGTCGATGCGGACGGGAAGCTGGCGCGCGGGTTGGGCATCGAGCACGGGGGCGGTGTGCCCTTCCTGATGGACACACTCGGGTACGACAGCGATAGCGTCCTGCCGACGGTCGTGATCATCGACCCGAGCCGGACAATTATTTTCGCGGATCTAACCGACAATTATCGGGTTCGGCCCGAGCTAAGCGCCCTGCTCGCGGCCCTCGACGCGCAGGCCTGAAAAGGCCTGGACGTGCCCGGGGGGCACCTATACATTTCGCGCCATGAGTTTCACAGGAAGCTACGCCCGGGCCCTTGCGTTGGTCGTTGCATCGCTGTTGGTGCTGAGCTGCGCGAGCTCCCCGACGCCCGCGGCAGAGGAACCGAAAGCCGGCACGGAGGTCGAGGCCTTCGTCGACCCGCTTCCTTCGTGGAACGACACGGCGGCCAAGGCGAAGATCGTCAGCTTCATTCGCGCGGTGACTGATCCGGACGATCCCGCGTTCGTGGAGCCCGAAGAGCGGGTGGCGACCTTCGACAACGACGGGACGCTGTGGGTCGAGCAGCCGATCTACACGGAGATGGCGTTTGCGCTTCATCGCGTGAAAGACCTCGCTAAGGTTCACCCCGAATGGAAAACGCAGGAGCCCTTCAGGGCGGTCATCGAAGGCGACAAGGAAGCGCTCATTGCTTCGGGTAGCCATGGCTTGGTCGAAATCGTCGTGGCTTCGCACACCGGGATGAGTACCACGCTCTTTGACACCATCGTGACCGAGTGGGTGCGCGACGCTCGTCACCCGAGGTTCGAGCAGCCGTACACCGAGCTCGCGTATCAACCGCAGCTCGAGCTTCTGCGCTACCTCGAGGCCAATGGCTTCCATACTTTCATCGTCTCCGGCGGCAGCGTCGAGTTCATCCGCACGTTCGCCGAGCAGGTCTATGGCATTCCGCCCGAGCGGGTCATCGGCTCTTCGATCGAAACCCGGTACGAGGTGCAGGGCGGCAAGCCCTCGCTCCTGCGCCTCCCGCAGATCGACTTCATCGACGACAAGGGCGGTAAGCCCGTCGGTATCCACAAACACATTGGCCGGCGACCGATTCTCGCGTTCGGCAATTCGGACGGCGACTTCGAGATGCTGCAATGGACCACCGTAGGTAGCGGTGCGACGCGGCTCGGGCTCCTCCTTCACCATGATGACGCGGAGCGCGAATACGCATACGATCGCGAAAGCAGCGTAGGCACGCTCGACGTGGCGCTCGATGCGGCGGGTCAGTCAGGCTGGGTCGTCGTTTCGATGAAGAACGACTGGAAGACGGTTTTCACCGAGAAATAAGGGGTTCCATGAGTAGGCATTCAATGATGCGGGGGCTGATGCTCGGGTGCGCGCTGCTGGCTCTCACCGGCTGCAAAAAGTCGAACACCGCAGCGGATGCCAGCGCACAGGACGACGAGGGCATTCGGCTGCTGGACAAGGGTCAGCGGCCGAGGGAAGAGCTTCGCTACAACGTCGCGACGGGAACGACGACGAGCTCCACGACGACCTTCCGCGTTGCGACCCTTGCGACGAGCTCGGAAACAGCCGCGCTCTCCGTCTTGCCCGGTCTCCGGCTCGACATCGTGTCTGGTCCTGCCGCGTCGACCGATCGGGGCGTCAAGTTCAACGTGGACGTCGTGAAGGCTGAAGCCGTCGTGCCCAAAGGGTTCGACGAGAAACTGGCCGAAGAGCTTCGGGATGGCGCCGCGATCGCCGAAAAGGTCGGCGGTTGGGTCGAGGTCGACGACCGCGGCCAGATGCTAGCTGGCGCGCTCAGCGAGCAGACCAAGCGTTCCGACGTGCCGATTCGCTTGCTTCGGATGATCGTCAACACGCGAGAGACCTTGACGCGAGTGCGGCTCCCCGAAGAGAAGGTCGGCCTCGGCGCGCGTTGGGAGTCCCGTAAACAGATCAAAGCTTACGGGTTCAACATCCAACAGGTAAACACCTATACCTTGGTCGACCGTGCTGGCGACGAGATCATGCTCAATGTCACCGTGCAACAGCTGGCTGTGCCTCAGACCATCGAGTTCCCGGAGGAGGGCATCGAGATCTCCGTCGAGTCGATGACCGCCCAGGCCGACGGCCAGATCATCCTCGACCTCAGCGCGCTCGAGTCCGACGCATCGGCAACGGGCACCGCCGAGGACCGCATCATCATCAAAACGGCCGAGGGCACCGAAACCGTCGACATCACCGAAGAGTTCGAAATCCAAATCGCCAACACCTCCGCCCTCCCAACGAACTGAAAAAAGGGGACAGTCCCCTTTTTTAAAGGGTTAACCCTTTTGAAAAGGGGACTGTCCCCTTAATGCTCTTACGTTGGCCGAGACGATGGCGCCTAGCTGTCGACTTTGAGGATGGCGTGGAAGGCGTCTTGGGGGATTTCTACGCTGCCGACGGCCTTCATTCGCTTCTTGCCCTCTTTTTGCTTCTCGAGGAGCTTGCGCTTTCGCGAGATGTCGCCGCCGTAGCACTTGGCTGTGACGTCTTTGCGCAGCGCGCGGACGGTTTCGCGGGAGATCACCTTCGACCCGATCGCGGCCTGGATGATCACCTCGTACTGCTGGCGAGGCACGATCTTCTTCAGCTTCGCTGCAAGCGCGCGCCCCAAATAGTATGCTTTGTCTTTGTGCACGACTGCGCTGAGCGCATCGACTTTTTGGCCGTTGAGCAGCATGTCGAGGCGGACGAGCGGATTTTCACGATAGCCGGCCAGCTCGTAGTCCATCGATGCGTATCCCTTCGTTGCGCTCTTGAGCTTGTCGAAGAAGTCGAAGAGCACTTCGGCGAGCGGCATCAGATAGGTGATGATGACCCGGTCGGTTGAGGCGTATTGAATCCCTTGTTGTTCTCCCCGGCGATCCTGGCACAGCTTGATCACCGAACCGACGAACTCCGCCGGCACGTGGATCGACACCGTGAAGTACGGCTCTTCAATTCGGATGCGGCCGTCGGGAATCTGCGATGGATTGTCGATCTCGATCGTTTCCTCTTCGGTGTTGACTCGATAAACCACGCTCGGCGCGGTCGTGATCAGTCCGATGTTGTACTCGCGCTCGAGCCGCTCCTGGATGATCTCCATGTGTAGGAGCCCGAGGAATCCGCACCGGAACCCGAATCCAAGTGCGTCCGAGGTTTCCGGCTCGAACATGAACGCCGCATCGTTCAAGTTGAGCTTCTCGAGTGCGTCTCGTAGCTCGGTGTACTGGTCGCTGTCAGTCGGGAAAATCCCACAGAACACCATCGGCTTGACGTCTTGGAACCCGGCCAGCGGCTCGGCCGCCGGCTTCCTCGCCAGGGTGAGCGTGTCACCGACCTTGGCGTCCTGGAGCGACTTGATACTCGCCGCGAGATAGCCGACCTCTCCCGGGCCCAGATGGTCGAGCTCCTGTTGAAATGGCGTGTAAACACCGAGCTCGGTGACCTCGTACTCGGCTCCCGTCGCCATGAGCCGGATCTTGTCGCCCTTGTGGACGGTGCCGTCCTTGATGCGGATCATACAGACCGCACCGCGGTAGCTGTCGTACCAACTGTCGAAAATCAGCGCTCGGAGGAAGCCGGCCTCTTCGGTCGCGGGGGCCGGCACACGCTGTACCACTGCCTCGAGGATTTCGGGCACGCCTTCTCCGGTCTTCGCGCTGCACGCGAGCACCTCCGAGCAATCGAGCCCGACCACGTCCTCCACCTCTTGGCGTACCCGATCGACGTCCGCGCTCGGGAGGTCGACCTTGTTGAACACCGGAATGATCTCGAGGTCATTCTCGACGGCGAGGTACACGTTCGCGAGAGTCTGCGCTTCGACGCCCTGCGTGGCGTCGACAACCAAGAGGGCGCCTTCACAGGCCGCAAGGGATCGCGAGACCTCGTAGCTGAAGTCCACGTGTCCGGGGGTGTCGATGAGGTTCAATTGATACGTTTCACCGTCCGCCGCCTCGTACGGAAGCCGGACGCCTTGCGCCTTAATCGTGATCCCGCGCTCCTGCTCGAGCTCCATCCGGTCGAGCAACTGCGCCTTCTGCTCCCGAGCGGAAACCGCCCCCGTCACCTCGAGAAACCGATCGGCAAGCGTGCTCTTACCGTGATCGATGTGCGCGATAATGCAGAAGTTCCGGATGTGCTGGAGATCTTGCGCCAAAGTGCGACCTGTCTAACCTTGCACCAGGCCGTCAGCAACGTGCCGTCGGCTAACCTTTTTTGGCAGGCGTCGCGTCGAGGGTCATTTGGCCCGGGAGCTCGTCTTGATGACGGTCCAAAACGAGATCGATACCCTCACGGATGTACACCGCAACAGGCACTTTCGTGCGCTCATGCAGGAGCTTCAGCCGCTCGTTCTGCTCGGGTGTGATGTAGACCGTGGTCGAGATCTTTTTGCGCGCCATTCGGACCCCAGAAGTGGCATGAAACTACATGGCACCATATATATTGTCAATCCGGCCAGCCGCAGACTTGCGCAGCCCTGCCGATCGACCCTATCTTTATGAAGATCCGGTTTCTGGGGGACCCAAGAGTGACCGTAAACATGAGCAATTTCGCGCATGCGAGGGTTGGCCTTATCGTTTTGGTATGCCTGCCGGCGGTGGCCTGCGCCAAAAGCCCCTCCAGCACGCTGCCGCATGGCTCCAAGGCCGAGGCGGCCGAGTGCAAGGGGAATCAGGTTACCTCAACCGACGTTAACGAAGATGGTCGTGTCGATATTGAACACGTTGGCCGAGGTGGACGTCGCTTCTGCACGAAAGCTGACATGAACTTCGACGGCAAAATCGACGTGGAGCGCTTTTACGATAGTGACGGGGTACAAGTGGTACAGGAGCGCCACGACTTCGACTTCGACGGAAGTCTCGACCAGTTGTCCTTCTATGAGGACGGGCAGCTCGTCCGAAAAGAGCTCGATACCAACTTCGATAACACGATTGATACCTGGCTGTGGTGTGGCAACGGCTGGGTCACTCGGGCCGAACGAGATCGACAGCGCGACGGCAAGGTCGACGTCTGGGAGGCCTACGAGCAAGGCGTGATCACCGAGGCGCAATACGACGAGAACGACGACGGTCGCGTCGACAAGTGGGATTCGTATCGGGGCGGCAAGCTCGTCCTGACGCAATATGACGATAACTTGGATGGCGAGCCGGATCGCAGCCACGACATGCCGCTGCAGAGCATGGGGCCCGCGGACGATGTGCTTCGATGCGAGGGCGCGAGCCAGGCCGAGGTTGCCTCACTTTTTGATGGGGGTGTCGCGCGGATGACAGCCCAAGGGGGACGACTATGAAACACTTACTGCTTTTTTTGTTGAGCGTGGCCGTAGTGGGTTGCGGCTCGAAAGATCCGAAGCCGGTCACGAGCCCAGGCGCCGGCCAGGGCGAAGCCACGAGCGGTGGCGAGGTTGCGGATGCCGGTCGGTGCAAGCCAGACGGCCCGGGCTACGAGGTCAGTGAGTACGATACTTCCGGCGACAACACGCCGGACGTGCGAAAGCTCTTCAAAACCATGGGCGAGGGGAGCCTCGCGCGCTTGGTTTTGGTGTGCCGCGAGGCCGATCTGAACGGTGACGGCCGCAAGGACATCGTGCGCCTATACACGGACGAAGGGAGGCCGATGCGCGAGGAGGCGGACCGTGATTTCGACGGCCGCATCGATGAGGTCACCCACTTCACCAACGGCCGGGTCGCCCTTCAGGAGATCGACACCAGCGGCACCGGCATGATCGACACCAAGATCTTCTACGAAGGCGGCCAGCCCGTGCGCGCGGAGCGCGACATGGCCAACCGCAGCACCGCCGCCGAGTGGCGACCCGACCGCTGGGAGTACTACACCGACGGCCGCACTGTCCGCGTTGGCACCGACATCAATGGCGACGGCAAAGTCGACCGCTGGGACCGCGACGAAGAACGTCTCCGCAACTCCGCGCTAGCCAACCAACAATCCCGCGAAGCCAGCCAGTAATAGGGGACTGTCCCCTTTTTTCATCCACACTACCGCTTGGAAAAAAAGGGGACTGTCCCCTTTTCCAGCAACAAGTGACCAGCTAGCTTCCGGCGGTGGAACGGCTTCAGAAGGTGTTG
This sequence comes from Myxococcales bacterium, assembly GCA_020351445.1. Taxonomy (GTDB): domain Bacteria; phylum Myxococcota_A; class Polyangia; order Polyangiales; family Houyiibacteriaceae; genus SG8-38. Next base: position 369,072 of record CP070713.1, on the reverse strand, counting down.
GCGCGTGCCGGGGTTGCTTCGCGGCGGGCGTCGGAGGAGCTGATCCTTGCGGGTCGGGTGCGTGTGAACGGGCGCATCGTCACGGAGCTCGGGACGAAGGTCGATCCGCACAAGGACCGGGTCGAGGTGGACGGGAAGCGGCTCGTAGCGGAGAAGCCCGTGTACTACGTGTTGCACAAGCCGCGAGAGATGGTGACGACGCTCGATGATCCGGAGGGCAGGGCGACCATCGCGGACTTGTTGCGCCGCATTCCGGAGAGAGTCGTCCCGGTTGGGCGTCTCGACTATCACACGAGTGGCGCGCTCTTGGTCACCAACGACGGGGACATGATCGACGCGCTGCTGCGGCCGCGCTCCGAGGTGCCTAAGGTCTACGCAGTAAAGTTCCAGGGGCATCTCGATGTCGATGAGCTCGATGCGCTTCGGAACGGCGTGAAGCTCGACGATGGGTACCGCACCAAGAAGGCCGACGCGTTCGTATTGCGGGAGGAGCGCAATCACACGTGGGTGCAGCTCACCCTCACCGAAGGCAAAAACCGCCAGATTCACCGCATGGGCGATGCGATCGGCCACCGCGTAATGCGGCTCGCGCGCCAGTCATTTGCCGCCATCAGCATCGACCGGTTGAAACCAGGCGACTACCGGGAGCTCAAGCGCGACGAGCTCAACCAGCTCAAGAAGAAGTATCTCAATCCGTATCGACGTGCCCGCGGAGTCGCCAAAGGAGGGTGAACGCGCTCGGCACGACGAAGAGCGTGAGCACCGTCGAGAGCAAGAGACCGCCGAGGACGATCGCACCCACGCCACGGTAGAGCTCGGAGCCGGAGCCCGAGAAGATGACCATCGGCAAAAGACCCGCCAACGAGGTCGCCGTGGTCATGAAGATCGGTCGCACACGAGCCTCGACGGCAAGCGGCACGGCTTCGCGGAGGGTTGAGCCCGTGCGCAAGCGTGCGAGCGAGCCATCGACGACGAGGATGGCGTTATTCACGACGACGCCGATCAGGATCAAGAACCCGAGTGCCGTCATCAGATCCAAGGGCTGCTTGCCGAGGAGGGCATTCACGAGCCACAGGCCGCCCGCGCCTCCGGCTGCCGCCAGCGGCACGCTCACCAGCACCGCAACAGGTGAGACGAAATCCTCGAAGAGCGCCGCGATCAAAAGGAAGCAGATGATCACCGCCAGCAAGAGGATGTTCCCAAACTGCTTCTGTGCGAGCTCGAGCTTGCCGGCCGCGCCACTGAGGTCGAGCTCGACGCCCGGCGGAATCGCACCTTCTTCTTCGAGGGTTCCGATGACGCCGTTTCGGATGGTGTCGATCGCATCCTCGAGCGCGAGGTCTTCCGGCGGCGACACGTTGAGGGTGATCGCGCGCCGGCGTTCGAGGTGACGGATCACCGAGGGACCCAAACGCTCCTCGATCTCCGCGAGGGCGCCGAGCGGCACGGTGCGGCCGCTCGGCGTGGCCACCGGCGCCGAGAGCAGGGCGGGGGCGTCGGGAAGGAGCCGCTCGCCGTCGGTGACCGCGCGCAGGACGACGTCGAGCTTTGGCTGCCCGGTGGGCGTGTATTCCCCGATGATCGCGCCATCGATCAACGAATCGACGACGAGCCCCAGCTCCGCCCCTCCCATTTGAAGCTGGGCGGCTTCCTTTCGCTTCGGCACGACGTGCAGCTCGGGTGCGCCTGGGTCCAAGCTGGGCACCGGGCGTATCTGCGCTCCGGGCAAGGCCCCGCGGAGGTCTCCAAAGAGGCGCTCGCCGACTTTCGTCATCGTGGGCAGGTCCGAACCCTGGACATCGATCTCGATCACGCGGCCTCCACCGATGGTCCGGCCGAACAACGATGCTTGCGTCGCGAACGAAATCATCCCCGGGATCTTCGATTGCGTGCGACGCAGGAGGTCGAGCATTCGATGTACGTCTTCTTTGTGCTCGGCTACCGCGCCTGCAAACACGCGGTCAGGGGTTCCCACAAAGAAGCTTCGCTTGATGTTGGCCTCTCCGTCGGTCTCTTGTCCCGTGTAGCGTGCCATGTGGCTCTGAAGGCGATTGCCCGTCGCTTCGAGCTCTTCGATCGAGTAACCAGGCGGCGGCATGAGAATGCCGAAGACGAGGTTGCGGTTGCCAGTGGGCAGGTATTCCATCGGCGGTAGCAGCGCCCACGCGACGAGAAGCGAGCCTACGATTGCAAACACCAACGTGGCGCCGGCCCGCCGCGTCGAGCTGCAAAGCCAACGTACGATCTCCGTGACGCGCCCACGAAACCGCCGGCCGAAATCGGTCAGGCCGCCAATGTCGAGCGTCTGCCCTCGGGAGAGCAGGCGAGCGGCAAGGCTTGGAATCACCAGGATGGAAACCACCAACGACACAGAGACGGCGAGCGCTATGGCAACCGCGACGTCACGCAGCAGCTCGCCCACCTCGCCCTGCCAAAGGACGATGGGAATGAAGACCGCAACCGTGGTGGCCGTCGACGCGATCAAGGCGCCCCAAACTTCGCGAATGCCGCGGTACGCTGCGAGCTTCGTGTCGGGCGCGCGCGTCCGCCAGGTGTCGATACTCTCGAGCGCCACGATCGAATTGTCGACCACCATGCCGATCGCAAACGTGATGCCGGCCAACGACACGACGTTGATCGTCCGCCCGAGGGCCTGCATTCCGAGAGCAGTTGCAAAAGCGCAAACAGGAATGGCGATGCTGATCACCGCCGAAGCGCCAAACGTGCGCAGGAACAAGAACAGAACGACGATGGCGAGCATCGCGCCGAGCAATAGGTTCTGTTTCACCAGGTCTAGCGCGCCTTCGATGTATTCGACTTGGTCGGCAAGAACTTCGATCTTCAGGCCTTCGCCGCTGAACTTCTCGCGCTGGAGGCGCTCAATGACCCGGTGCACGTCCTGCGTCACCTCGAGCACATTCGTCCCCGCCTCGCGGGAAAGCAGCATCACCATGGCTGGCCGGTCTTGGACGATGGCCACGCCCCTCGGTTTACGAAGCGCGAGCTTCACTGTGGCCACATCGCCAAGGACGATCGGCGTGCCGTCGCTGCTGGCTCCAAGCACGACTTCCTCGAGCGCGGAGGGTGTTTTCGGGGCGATGGTGGTACGCACCAAGTACCGCCGTTTCCCGAGGGTGACGTCGCCCCCCGACAGATCGCGGAGCTCGTCCCTCACCCGATCGGCGACACCTTGCACCGACAGCCCGCGCGCAGCGAGCGCCTGGGCATCGAACAACACATGGACCTCGGTATCCTGCCCACCGATGAAGAAAATGCCGGCGACACCTGGGATGCGGTCGATCTCTGGAAGGATGTCGTCCTGGACCCAGGTGCGATACGCCGCGACGCTACCCTTGTGTGGGTCGCGAATCGCGACGACGGCCAGGGGAGGGCCCGAGCTGTTCGCGGTTTCGACGACCGGCTCGCGCACCGCGTCGGGATAGCTCGACACTTGGCTCAGCCTGTTGGTCACGCGAACGAGCGCTTCTTCGATGACGGTGTCGACCTCGAACTCGAGCGTGACGCTGCCGCCGTCCATGCCCGCGGTCGATTCCATGCGGGTGAGCCCCTGCACGTTCTTGAGCACCTCTTCTTGAGGCTCGAGGATCTCGGTTTCGATTTCGACCGGCGCGGCGCCCGGCCACGTGGTGTTGACGCTGATCGTCGGCGTCGCGATGTCGGGCGTGAGCTGAATCGGGAGGTCAATAACGGACAGTGCGCCAAACAGCACGACGAGAACGATGCCGACGACCACCGAGATCGGACGGTTGATCGCGATCCACGAAAGCCCGGTGGGTTGCTCTTCGTGCGGATGCGCGTCGTCGGGCATAGGGGCTCAGTCTTCCAACACGATGAGAGGCTGCCCCGGGAACACGCGCTCGTTGCCGCGCGTCACCACCGTATCCCCTGCCGCGAGCTCTTCGGCGCGAATCAGCACTTCGTCGCGCCCCCGGGCAATGATCTCGATCGGGACCGGCTCTGCTTTCCCCTCGACCGACTTCACCACTTGGATCTTGGCGATGCCGTAGACCAGTGCATCGCGCGGAATTACCAGCGCGCCTTCCTCCCTACGCTCGACGGTCAGCAGTACATCGACCGCCGCCCCGGGCAAGAGCCAGGTGGTTGGCTCGTCGGGCACCAATCGCAAACGCACAGTGCGCGATTCGGTATCGAGGGCAGGGACGATGCCGCGAATCGTTGCGACCGTGCTCTGGCCTTTCAATGCAAGGGTGGCTTTGTCCTCGGTCGAAAGAAAACGCGAGACGTCCGGCGGCACCGACGCCAGGACTTCGACGTCGCGATCATCGATGAGCTCGATCACCTCGATCCCAGTGTCGACCCAGTCGCCCGGATCGACCCGCCGGTTGGCAACGACACCGTCGAAGGGCGCTTTCACCCGATGCCGCCCGAGCTCTGCGCGTGCCTCGGCCTCTGCTGCCTTGAGGCG
>CP070713.1:361299-364525 GCA_020351445.1 Myxococcales bacterium | reverse complement strand
CTGGCAACAAATGACGATTTGTTGGCGGGTCCGTCGGTGTTGGAGCGGACCGAGCTGGGCCATCTTCTCGGACAGATTTTGAGGCCGGTCGGCCCCGGAGGTTTTGCGATGTCGTTTCTGAATCCCGTATTTTCCACTGAGAATGTCAGCTACCGCGATGGGAAGCGGTACGCGTGGCTCGTGTCGCTGCTGGTCCCTGCCGTGCTTGGGTGTGGGCCTTTGTTCTACTGGCTGACGGGGTCGGTGGCGGCGATGTGGATTCCAATGGCGCTGGTGTATGGCGTCATTCCAGTGGTCGATCTGGTGGTTGGGGAGGACCTCAACAATCCGCCGGAAGAGGTGGTGCCGCAGCTCGAGGCGGATCCGTATTATCGGTGGGCAACCTACGCGCTGGTGCCTGTTTTGTGGATGGCGTTTCTCGGGAACGCCTACTTCGTAGGGACGCAAGACCTGCCTTGGATGGGGGTGGTCGCGATGGCGGTCAACACCGGCATCCTCTGTGGGTTTGCGATCAACCTCGGCCATGAGCTCGGGCACAAAAAGTCGAAGCTCGAGCGGAACCTGGCGACCTCGGTGCTTGCGATGGGAGCGTACGGGCACTTTGCGATTGACCACAACCGTGGGCACCACCGGCACGTGGCGACGCCCGAGGACTGTGCTTCGTCGCGGATGGGGGAGAACCTTTATGCGTTTGCGGTGCGCGAGCTGCCGGGGGCGTTTCGGCGCGCGTGGTTTCTCGAGGCGGGACGTTTGGAGCGGCACGGGAAGTCGCGGTGGTCGCTCGAGAACGAGATCGTTCGCGCCGGGCTCATCACCGTGGGCGTGTCGGTGGGGCTGTTGATTGCGTTTGGGGCCGTCATGATTCCCTTCCTGCTCGCGACGTATTTCATTGGGGCGTTTCATCTGACGATGGCGAACTACGTCGAGCACTACGGGTTGCTTCGGCAGAAGCGGCCGAATGGCTTGTACGAACGGTGTCAGCCGCACCACTCGTGGAACAGCAACCACATCTGTTCGAACTGGGCGCTCTATCACTTGCAGCGTCACTCGGACCACCATGCGAACCCCGGGCGGAGGTATCAGTCGCTGCGGCACTTCGATGACTTGGCGACGTTGCCGAATGGGTATTTTGGGATGTTCTTGGTTGCGTTGGTGCCGCCGCTTTGGTTTCGGGTGATGGACCCGATTCTGCTGGAGCATGTGGAGCGGGATCCGAAGCGGATTCACTTCGACCCGAAGCGCCGGGAGGCGTTGTTTGAGCGGTACGGGCTTGCGGAAGGCGGTGCGGCCGCCCTATCTTCGCTGGCCTACGAGGATGGGCGGTCGGAAGGACAAGCGGCGTGATGACAGGGGCGCGAAGGCACCGGATGCCTCGCAGCTTCGGCCGAGCCTTCATCCAACCTATGCACGGCTGCTTGCCGCGGAGCTGAAGCGCCGGGGGTTTTCCGACGACGAGATCTTCGAGGGGACGCGGCTTTCGTGGACCCAGCTGCTCGAAGAAGACCACTTTGTGAGCTTCGAGCAGTTTCGCCGGCTGGCTCGGCGGGGCATGGAGCTCACCGGCGAAGGGTGGCTTGGGCTCGATGTGGGGCGTTCGACACAGATCTCGTCGCACGGGCCGTTGGGGTACGCGATGGTGGCGAGCCCGGATGTTGGACAGGTGCTCAACCTGGCGGAGCGGTACTCGTCGCTTCGGCTGCGGATTGTGGAGTTCGGCGTCGAACGAGCGGGTGGTCGGGTGCGGCTTCGCATCGAAGACACCGTGGGTTGGGGGGACGTCAGCGAATACGTGTCGCTGCACATCTTCGGGGCGCTTTGCTTGTTGCTCGAGACGGTGACTGGAATGCCGCTGCCGGATACGCGGATTGCGTTCACCTACGCGGAACCAGCGTGGGCGGGCGAGTACGCGACGCGGTTTGGAGGTGTCACGCTGCGGTTTGACGCGCCTGCCAGCATGATTGACATGCCGGAGTCGTTTGCGTCGGCGCCCTGCATCACGGCCGATGCGACTGCGTTTCGGCAAGCGGTTCGTTTGTGTGAGCGAGCAGAGGCGCGGCGGCAGAGCGATGGGAACGTGGCGCAGCGAGTGCTCGACCGGCTGCTCGACCGGCAAGGGGACTACCCCAGCCTGAGTGAGATGGCGAAGGACCTTTACATGTCGAACCGCACGCTGATTCGGAAGCTCAAGGCGCAGGGGACTTCGTATCAGATGCTGCTCGATGATGTGCGGCAGGAGCTTGCGGTCTGGTATCTGCGGCAAACCGACATGCCGGTGGAGGCGATTGCCGAGCGGCTTGGGTATCGGGATACCTCGAACTTCAGTAGGACCTGCAAGCGTTGGTTTGGGCTGACACCACGGGCGATTCGACAGAGCTGAGGGCGTCGACCAGGATAGATGAAATGGAGCGGCCGGCTACGATGACTCTCGAATCATCCAAGAGGCCAAGCGAGCGGGCTGATGCGTCCGACGTCGGGCTTCCACGCGCATCGCTTGCCAGTTTGTTCGCGCATGGTTTCGTCGGCTGGGCAGCCTGCGGCGTGCTAATGGGCGTGCTGCTCGCCACAGCCTCCCTCGAGACTGCACTCATTGCGCACGCGGTCGGAGCGCCGATTATCTTCGCGGCCATCACCGCGCACCTGTTCCTGCGGAGCGGCCGTCGACCTCCGATCGTCGTCGCCGGCACCTTCACTGCGCTTGTCATTGCGCTCGACGCTGTCATCGTCGCTTGGCTGATCGAGCGGAGCTTCGCGATGTTTTCGAGCGTGCTTGGCACTTGGGTTCCGTTCGCTTTGATCTTCGTTTCGGCATTCGTGACGGGGACTCTGCTGCGGCGGGGTCGTTTGGGCGGTCAAACGCAGGCCTGAGCGGCCCGCGATCCTACTTCTTCGGCTGCGGACCGGAGCTGACGTGGGGGGCGAGCTTGTCCCATTCGCTCGAGGCCACGCAGTACAAGCAGAAGTCCCCATGGTCGTAGATGGAGCAGTCCATGGGGCCGCGCTCGTTTTTGTGGACGTAGGCTCCGACGAAGGGGGTTTTGGTGGGCCTTACTGGTCTGGTGAGGACCCAGGTGAGGCCGTCGGCGCCGTTTGTGCCTTCGAGGAGGCTGTCGCGCTCCCACTCGTTTTGTTCGAGGAAGTCGACGCCAAAGAATTTCAAAACGTTGAGTAAGGGGTGGATGGTGCGCTGGAAGCGGTCGGGGGTTTCGCCTGGCATCATCATCGGGCC
>CP070713.1:350064-361199 GCA_020351445.1 Myxococcales bacterium | reverse complement strand
CGACACCCTTCGGCATCGGCACGGGCGCGGGAAGGCATTCCCTCGAGCACCGCATGAAATCGATGTTGCCGTGGATCTGGTACGTCCGATCGAGCGTATTGCCAGCGCGCAAATGAAGCCCGTCGACGTTTTGCGTCACCAGGAGAAAGCGCTCCCCGTCCCGTTCTTCGGCCGAAGCAAGCGCGCGATGGGCCGCGTTCGGCTCGGCCGCCCGGCAGACGCCCCGGCGATAGAGATACCAGGCCCAGACTTCCTCCGGCATCTCCTGAAACGCGGCCCAAGTTGCCATCTCCTCGGGCTGATAGTTGCGAGACCCAACCCGCCAGTAGCCCTCCTTGCCACGGAAGGTAGGGATGCCGCTTTCCGCGGAGATGCCGGCGCCGGTGAGCCAGAGGACGAGGCCTGGGGTCCGCAGGAGTTGTTGGATGGAGTCGTCCACAATTGGGTTATACCGCAAACCGCTGACCGCTGACCGCTGACCGCGAACCGCAAAACCGCAAACCCCAAAACCGCGATCCGAGGTCGGCGGCTAGCGGTCGGCGGTTCGCGGCTAGCGGTTTGGGTGACCCCCAACGACGAAAGGCCGGCTCTCCCGAGCCGGCCTCCCGCCTGTCATGCCCACGTTGGCGTTAGTTCCCGATGTGGGCCGTGACGCCGAGAATCGCAGCGTAGTTGTGCCCCTTGTTCGGCACGAGGACCTCTTCCATCGTCACCGGGTCGATGACCGTCGTCGCTGACCGTGAGAAGTAGACCTCGCGCTGTGCCCACTCACCGCGGCCCTCGAGGCTGATCACGAGGTACTCGACCGGCTTGTAGCGAATCGTGAGGGTGGCTGTGCCAAGGCCGCCAATGTCGGAGCCAATGGTGTTCCGGTAGTTGGTGTTCCCACTGAGGTGCTCACCGCGGACGCCGATCGACCACTGATCCGCTACGTCGAAGATGAGTGCGAGGCTATGACCGTAGTCGAACTCATTCGAGTTGTTGGCGGGGTCAGTCGAATGCCCGTCGATGTGGTAGTCGCCGTTGAAGAGCAAGGTGAACCAGTCGAAGTTGAGGCTCAGCACCACGTCGAAGAAGTGGTCATAATCCTTGTTGCCGTTGGCTCCGTTCGGGGCGTGGTTGCCGCCGAAGAAGAGACCGACCTCGCGGTAACCCTCGCGCAGGCCACGGCGACGAACGCTGTTGTGACCGTCCGGGCTCAAGCCGAACTGCCAGCCGAGCGCCGGAACCTCGTTGTCGTCGATCGCCGTTCCGCCGTAGACGCCGCCATTGGTCACCATGAACGTCATGCCGACGATCTGGCCGAGCTCGGCACCAAAGCGGAGGCCCGCGTGGTTGAACGGTTGGCGGAGGAAGTAGAGTGCGCCGCGGCTGTAGTTGGCGTTGTTCCACTCGTCCACGACCTCGGCACCGTAGATCGTGTCGAAGAAACCGACGTCGATGCTGATCTTCTCGTGAGGCAGCCAAGCGGCGTATGCCTGCTTGACCGGTGCAATGGGCGTCAACAGTGGAGCCCCTGTGCCCCACCGCAGGTCCAATCGGACGGCGAACTTCTCGCCCGTGTACATCACGTCGCCACCAGCGAAGGCCAGACCGAACCCATGGTAGTTCACGTACGGATAGCCGGCGGGGACGCTCGGATCGAGGAGATTGTTGTACGTTCCGGCCCGCACACCATCGTTGGTGTACCCGCTGATGCGATAGAAGGCGCTGGCCAAAAGCTGCCAGGACAAACCGTCGAGGAACGGGCGCCCCTCGGCAGGTTCCTCCGCGGCGATGTCGTCCGCTGCCATCTTGGGCGGCTCCGGCATCTTCATTTCGGCCTCTTTGGGCGGTGGTTCTCCAGGTTCGGCGGGCTCCGCGGGCGTCTCTCCTTCGTACTCCTTGTCCAGGTCATCCGCGGCCTGCTTCGGCGCTTCCGGGGCACCTGTCTCCTGCGCAAACGCCATCGCGGGAATTGCCAAGCTGCACATCACCGCCAGGGAAAGAAACTTTGTCATCACTACCTCCACTCCCGACGTGTCCCCACGCCCAAACTCGTTATTCACATCCGACATTGCAAAAAGGGTAGAGAAGAGGGGCGAAACAGACCGGGGAGCCGTCCCACCCCTCCTCTCGAAGCTCGCTACTCCGCGGGCGCTGCCACCATGGCGGTCGCCCCGGCATGAACGCCGGTGAGCTCTTCGTTGTAGGCTTCGACCCCGCACTCGGCGATGTCGAGACCCTCGAGCTCATGCGCTTCGGAGACGCGAACGCCGCCGGGCACGATGAACTTCAGCGCGAGCCAGACGATGGTGCCGACGACGAAGGCAAACCCAACGCCCGCGGCGGTGCCCAGGACCTGAATGCCGAGCTGGGAGAAGCCACCACCGACGAGAAGGCCGATTGGCCCTTCTCCCACTGCCGCGTTCTCGTAGCCGACGAGACCGACCGCGATCGTGCCGAACATGCCGCAGACGCCGTGAACGGTGATCGCGCCGACCGGGTCATCGACCTTCATCTTGTCGATCAGCAGGACGCCTTCGACACAGAGCATCCCCGCGACGATGCCGACGACGATCGACCAGCCACCGGTGATGTTGTAGCAACCGGCGGTGATGCCCACGAGACCGGCGAGCGCGCCGTTCAAGGCCATCGAGAGGTCGAGCAGGCCGCTTCGGATCTTGATCCAGATCAGCGCGCCGATGAAGCCGGCCGAAGCCGCCAGGTTCGTGACGAGGACGATCCGGCCGACTTCGGCGTCGATGGCGAGCTCCGAGCCGCCGTTGAAGCCGAACCACCCGAGCCACAGGACCAGCACGCCAAGCGCGGCAAGGGGGAAGTTGTGCGCGGGCATGGGCTTGACCGAGCCATCGGGCAGGTATTTGCCAAGCCGGGGACCAATGATCAGCGCCCCCGCGAGGGCCATGCCGCCGCCGACGCCGTGGACGACCGTGCTGCCCGCGAAGTCGACGAAACCCTGTTCAGAGAGCCAGCCACCCCCCCAGACCCAGTGACCGACGACTGGATAGATGATCATGGTGGCGACCGCCGTAAAGACGAAGAAGGTGAGGAGCCGGCCGCGCTCGGCGATCGCGCCCGACACGATGGTGCAGGCGGTCGCTGCGAAGACCAGCTGGAAGAAGAGGAAGACGTAGGGCGGCAGGTCCGCCTCTGCTCCCCCATTATTCGGGAAGAAGCTAGCGAGCCCCATGAAGGCGTTGCCCTCACCGAACATCACGCCGTAGCCCACCAAGTAGAAGATGAGCGACGAAATCGCGACGACACCGAAGTTCTTCATCAGCACCATAACCGCGTTTTTCCTGCGGCAGAACCCACTCTCCACTAGAGCAAAGCCTGCGTGCATGAAGAAAACGAGTGCGGCGCTAACGAGAACCCACAATGCGTTTGCATACGTTGTCAGTTCCGAAAGTTGTTCTTCCATGATCTTCTCACCTCTTAGTCATGGCCGCAGCGCACCCTCGGCAGCGGCACGATGGGATCTATGGCTGGCATTCTTTTCCGGCTTGTTTCGCCAAGACATCGGTTTGGGAAAAACCGATCCGAATATCCGCGAGTTGCGCCCCACTCGGGCGGGCCACATGCTCGGAACGTGGGTGGTTTCCCGCATTTGGCCTACGGAACGCCCCGTAAGCTTCCCAAGCCAGACAGCCTTCCCGGGCGTGTGGTGGTCCTGGATGTCGCGTTCGCCGCGAATGCGGGGGGGGCCAGCTACGAGAAGACCACGCTTCCTTTCATCCAAGGCTTGGGTCCGCGGCTCGCCATGTGGATCGACCATCATGACCACGATCGCCACCTGGACTACGCACATGACGAACGCTTCGTTCTCAGTACGAAGGCCGAGCACGGCGCTTGTCCGGAAATGGTCACGCCGGAGCGCGTCGCTGCCGCCGGGCCGGTAGACACGATCTGCTGCCATGTAGATTTCGATGGTCTGTGCTCGGCGGCCAAGTGGATTCGTAGCGGGGTCGAGCCCTACGAGGGGGCCGACGACGACGCCCGGGCGATCGATACCAGGTTGGGTGAGCCGAGTGAACGAGCGCGCGTTCTCGATCGCGCGCTGCGTGCCAGGCCGCGTGATGAGGCCCTTCGCGGTTTGATGGTGCGCTACCTGGCGAACGGCGCGCAGGAAGCGGCCATGTACCGCGAGTTCCAGAACGCAGCCGATGCGCTCGAGGCGATGGAGCGCGAGGCGAGGCGACTTGCGGTCAGGTACGAGGTTCGCGGCGGGTTGGCGATCTGCGACGCCACGCGGCGCGACGGTCCGTACGACAAGACCGAGCTTCTTCTCATAGGCCAGCGGCTGGCACCGATCTCGCTGGTGCACGACGAGACTACGGTCACCGTCGCGGCGCGGTTCGACAGCGGCATAGACTTGGTGAGCGCCCTCGGGCTCAGCGGCGGCATGCCCACCCGGGTCAGTGTTGCCGCCAAACGCCTGGACGAAGTCATTGGGATTTTGGCCCGTTTCGAAGTGGCCGGTTAACCGGGTACAATGGCGGTGATGGAGCTGACACTCTCCCAAATCGAAAGGCTGCCCAAGACCGACTTGCACGTGCACTTGGATGGCTCACTGCGGTTGTCGACGATGCTCGAGCTCGCCGAAGAGCAGGGGATCGCGTTGCCGGCCGATACGCCGGAGGCTCTGGCCAAGGCCCTGCACTGTGGGCAGAACGCCGGGTCCCTCGTCGACTACCTCAAAGCGTTCGATACGACGCTCAAAGTTCTACAGACGGAAGATGCGCTCTACCGAGTCGCCTACGAGCTCAGCGAGGACGCCGCCGCAGAGAACATCCGCTACATGGAGGTGCGCTATTCGCCCATGTTGCACACCAGGGGCGGTCTTCGGCTGACGACCGTCGTCGAAGCCGTGCTTGCAGGCCTTTGGGAGGCGCATAAAGACCACGGCGTCGTCGCCAACGCCATCCTGTGTGGCATTCGGAACATCTCGCCCGAATCCTCGTTCGAAATGGCGCAGTTGGCGGTAGCCTACAAGAACCGCGGCGTCGTCGCGTTCGATTTGGCTGGCGCCGAGTACGACCACCCCGCAAAACACCACCTGCGCGCGTTCAAGCTCGTCCGCGACAACAACATTGCGGTGACCATCCATGCGGGGGAGGCCTACGGGCCTGCATCGGTTCACCAGGCGATCCACGTGTGCGGTGCGCACCGCATCGGCCACGGTTGCCGCCTACGCGAAGATGGAGATCTGCTTCACTATGTCAACGACCACCGCATCGCACTCGAGTGCTGTCCGTCCTCGAACGTGCAAACCGGCGCCGTCCGAGATCTTCGGAGCCATCCGCTCAAGCTCTACCACGACCTCGGGTTGCGGGTGACGGTCAACACCGACAACCGCCTCATCGCCGATACTACGGTTTCGCGCGAGCTTTGGCTTTGCCACACCCAAATGGGCCTGGACAGCGACGACATTCACCGGATCATCATCAACGGCTTCAAGGCCGCGTTTCTGCCGTTTCACCAGAAGCAGACGATGGTTAGGGGCGTGTTTCGGGAGCTGTCCAGCGCAGCACGGGCTTCCGAGCAGCACGAGTCTCGTCCAGCCGACGCAAGCGCGTAACCTGCGGCGCCGCTTTGACGAAGTCCGGCTCCGCCGTCGCTTCGTCGCTGATTTTCTTCATGGCGTCCACGAACTCGTCGAGCGTTTGAACGCTCTCGTTCTCCGTCGGTTCGATCAGCATCGCGCCCTTCACGACTAGCGGGAAGTACACCGTCGGCGGGTGGAAGCCGTAGTCCATCAGCCGCTTGGCGACGTCCATCGTCGTGACGCCCGACTTCTTGAGGTGGCGATCACTGATCACCACTTCGTGCATGCAGGTCGTGTCGTAGGGAACATGCCAGAGCTCACCGAGGCGCACTCGGAGGTAGTTGGCGTTGAGCACCGCGAGCTCCGTGGCTTGGGTCAGGCCTTCAGCCCCCATTTCCCGGAGGTACGCATACGCGCGCACCATCATCCCGAAGTTGCCTTGGAATGCCCGCAGTCTCCCGACCGACGTCGGACGGCTGTCGTAGTCGAGGACGAAACGCCCGTCCCGCTCTTCCACCACCGGAGCCGGCGCGTACGGATCGAGGAGCGCCTTGTACCCGACCGGGCCGCAGCCAGGGCCGCCGCCACCGTGGGGGGTCGTGAACGTCTTGTGCAGGTTGAACTGCATCACGTCGATGCCGAGGTCGCCGGGCCGCGCCTTGCCCATCAGGGCATTGAGGTTGGCGCCATCGCCATAGACCAGGCCGCCTTTACCGTGAACGAGCTCGGCGATTTCGGGCATCTGGGTTTCGAAGAGCCCGACGGTATTTGGGTTGGTGGCCATCACCGCGGCGACGTCGTCGTCGACGAATGGCGCGAGGGCCTCGGTGGTGACGATGCCCTCTTCGCCGACGGGGAAGGGCACCGCTTGCAGGCCGTTGAGGGCGCACGACGCGGGATTGGTTCCATGCGCGGTGTCGGGGATCAGGACCTTCTTTGGGTCTCGCCCTTGGGCCTGGTGGTACGCGCGGATCATCATTAGGCCACAAAGCTCGCCCTGCGCGCCAGCGGCCGGGTGCAACGAGACGCGATCCATGCCGCACACCTCGGCGAGCCCGCGCTCCAGCCGCCACATCAACTCGAGCGCCCCCTGAACGAGCTCGTCCGGCATGTAGGGATGGAGATCTGCAAACCCGGCCAACCGCGCCGCCCACTCGTTGACCTTGGGGTTGTATTTCATCGTGCAGGAACCGAGGGGGTACATGCCCGTGTCGATCGCGAAGTTCTGCTGGCTCAGTCGGACGTAGTGACGAACCGCCTCTGGCTCGGACACCTCTGGCAGCAACGGTGGGACGTCCCGTGCCATTTCACCGAAGGTCCTCTTCGCGTCGACCTCCGGTAGGTCGTCGGGCGTGAGCGATGCCCCGCTGCGATTCCGCGAGCCCTGCTCGAAGATGAGCGGTGTTTGAAAGGAGAGACCTGACGTGGCCGAGCCTGGCATGATGACCTCGCCCGGCAAGCTAGTGGATTGTCGACCACCCGCAAGCGATCAAACGCTCTGAAGCAGCGCTTCGCTCAACGCTTTGATTGCCGCAGTGTCCTTTTCCAGGCCGTTGTAGTAGGGCAGCTCGCTGCAGGGCGCATCGATGTGGCTGCACACCCGCTGGACGGCCCGCGCTTGGACGGTCTCGCGAAGGACGCGTCGCTTGCCCGCGACGGCCAGTCCCAGGATCTCGCTGTCCTCGGCGATCTCCGATGGCAGGGTTTCGAGGACGGGCCGTTCCTTCTCGGCGAAGAGCACGTTCAGCACCCGGTTGATGACCAGATGCAGTACTGGGATCTCGAGCTCGTTCTTCAGTGCGTCGGAGAGCTCGATCGTCTCGCTCGCCGGCATGTACTCGGGGAGCGTGACGAGGACCGCACCAGACCGCTCGGGGTCGCGGAACATGTCGACGGCACGCGCCGCATCTCGCCGCAAAAGGCCCGGGGGTGCCACGCTTTCGATGACGAACGGCACGCGCAGCATGTCGAGTGCATGTCCAGTTGCGGGCGCATCGACGATCACGAGATCGTAGTCGGGCTGTCCTCTCGGGGGACACGCGTGGTAGAAGGCTTTGCCGAGCATCGACCAGGCCTCGAGCCCGGGTGTTCCCTGCAAGAACGCGCGAACCAGTCGGTTCTTGAATACGGCGTTGAAGACCGCCTTCACTTTCAGGATCATCAACCCGTACTCTTCGAGGGCCGCGTCCGGGGTCATGTTCACCGCGTCGAGGTTCTCGCCGAGCGAAACGATTTCAGGCCCGATCGGGTCGGTGTCCAAGAGCTGGCTCACGCGTTCTTTGCAATGGACCAGCGCGAGCAGGACCTTCTTGCCGCGGCGACTTGCCGCAAGCGCGAGCCCGGTGGCGACGGTGGTCTTCCCGACGCCACCCTTGCCGACTACGAAAAGGAACCGCCGGTCGAGCAAATCCATCAGCGCCGTCTTTAGCGGCGCGCCGCAAAAGCGGCAACCCCGAACGTCTTTTAATCATGGAATTCGAGGGTCGCGGAGGCTGACGCACCATCCCCGGCATGCTAGCGTCCCGGCGAGCGCGATCATGAGCGATGCACGTCAATCCGGTAGCTCGACCGTGTGGTCGCTAGTGTTGTTCACAACCCTAGCGCTATTCGCGGCGACCCTGTACGCGATCTTCGTCGTTGCCCCAGTCGAACAACAGATGGGCATCGTCCAGAAGATCTTCTACTTTCATGTTCCCAGCGCCTACGCGATGTACATCGGCTTCGGTGTGTCGGCCGTAGGCAGCGCGGTGTACCTGCTCAAGCGCGATCCGAAATGGGACGCGATCGGGGTTGCCGGGGCGGAGGTTGGGACACTGTTCTGTCTGATCGTGCTGCTCACCGGTCCCCTGTGGGCGCGCAAGGCGTGGGGCGTTTGGTGGACGTGGGACCCGCGGCTCACCACGACGCTTCTGGCTGGCATGATCTTCGCGGCGTACCTCGCGCTTCGGTCGATGGGCAACGCGGGGGAGGTCGAGAAGAGGTTTGCCGCCGGCTTGGCGCTCTTCGGGTTGGTGGATCTGCCGTTGATTCACTACAGCGTTCAGCGTTGGCGAGGCGTTCACCCCACTGTCATCACCGGCAAAGGCGGAGGGCTCGAGTCCGAGATGTACTGGGCGCTCGGTCTGAGCTTCATTGCATTCACAGGGTTGGCCGTGCTCCTGATTTGGGCGCGTGCTTCTGCGGAGCGGCAGCGGGAAGAAACCGCTCGACTGCGATTCGAATTGATGCACCGATGAAGGAAATGACATGCGAGCTTTGATCGCCGCGCTCGTGCTGGGATGCACGATGCTCATCACCCCCATGGTTGTGGCAGAATCACCACCAGAGCCGGAGACGGCGGCTTCCGAGAGTCAGAAGGACGCCGCAGAGGAGAGGGCGACCCAATTCGTCGGTGTCCGAGGGCCCGAGGCGGAAAGCGTTTCCGGTGGCGCACTTCTGCTGGCCGCGTATGCGATCGTATGGGCGCTGTTGTTTCTGTTTCTGCTGCGTATGCGTGGCCTGCAGCGGCAAACGGCAGAGGAGCTAGAAAGGCTCAGCGCGGAGATTCGAGCATCCGGGGACCGGTGATGCCGTCCATCGCGCACATCATTTACATTCCCGGCATTCTCCTGATCGGATTCGCGCTGGGGTTTCGAATGGGCGCCCGCGCGGTGAGGGAGGAGCTCGGGCGCCGCGCAGAAGAACGGCGCCGCTGATCTAGGGCTAGCACCATGCTGAATTTCGAGTTGACCTCCGAACAAAAGACTCTCGTCGAGGAGACTCGCCGTTTCACTCGCGAGAAGATCATTCCCATCGCCGCCGAGGCGGACAAGACCCACGAGTTCCCGATGGACGTCTACAAGGAGGCGTGGGAGCTCGGCTTGGTTGGGCCAAATATCCCCGAGGAGTACGGCGGAGCCGGCATGGGCGAGGTCGACAACGTCCTGCTGACCGAGGAGCTCGCGTTTGGGTGCACTGGGATTCAAACGAGCATGACGGCCAACGTGCTCGCGGCGACGCCGATCCTCATTGCGGGCAACGACGCGCAAAAGAAGAAGTATCTCGGCTTGCTGACCTCAGAGCCGGTCTTCGCGGCATACGCCATCACCGAACCGGCCGCCGGAAGCGATGCAGCGGGCATCCAGGCGCGATGCCGCAAAGACGGCAACGACTGGATCATCAACGGCTCGAAGTGCTTCATCACCAACGCGGCCTGGGCTAGCTGGTACGTCGTGTTTGCGACTGTGGATCCGTCGCTCCGTCACAGCGGGATCATGGCGTTCGTGATCGAGCGAGATGCCAAGGGGGTGAGCATCGGCAAGACCGAAGACAAGCTCGGCCAGCGAGCCAGCAACACCGCTGTGGTCAACTTCGATGATGTGCGCGTTTCCTCCGACAGCGTGCTCGAAGAGCAGGGTCATGGCTTCAAGCTCGCGATGCAGACCTTTGACCGCACGCGCCCAGACATTGGAGCCGGCGCCTGCGGGCTCATGCGCCGCGCGCTCGAGGAATCGGTCGCGTACGCACTCGAGCGAAAGACATTCGGTGTGCCGATCGCGGAGCACCAAATGGTGCAGGCGCTGATCGCCGAGATGGGGATCCGCTACGAGGCCACGCGGCTTTTGGTCTGGAAATCGGCGTGGCAGATCGACCACGGCGGTCGGAACTCGCTCGTTGCCTCGTACAGCAAGGCCTTCGGGGCCGACAGCGCCATGCAAGTGGCCACCGACGCGGTGCAGGTCTTTGGCGGCAATGGCTACATCACCGAGTACCCGGTCGAGAAGCTGATGCGCGACGCCAAGATCCTCCAGATCTACGAGGGCACTTCTCAGATCCAAAGGATGGTCATTGCCAAGAACCTTTTCGCGGGCGTCCGCTAGCCTCGTACTGGCGGCGGTTGTTGCCGGTTGGCTGAGCTCAGCAGCAAGCGCCGAGCTCGAGTCGTTGCCTCGGTTCGTGGACACCGACGTCGAGCAGGACGAGATCCTCGAAGTCATCTCGTCGGCGAATTCACGGAGCTTCAAGCCGGTCGGTCACAGCTCGGTCGTTTTGCGGATGCGGACGGTCGCGCGCGTGACGGCCGCCCTGAAAGTGAGGACCCGGGAGATCCAACACGGCTATCGATACGAGATCGCGGCGTATCGCATCGGCCGGCTGCTTGGTTTGGACAACGTGCCGCCAGCGGTTTACCGCCGCGCGACGTGGAACGAGATCCGGCACCGATTTCACGAAGACAGGCTCGACCGACGCGGCTCGGTCCGACGTGCGGTCTTGTGGGACGAGGACGGCTCGGCACCCGGGGTGGCGATCTATTGGATCAAGGGCCTGAGGTCGGCCGGTCTCGAAGACAAAGCAAAGTGGCAGGGCTGGCTTCAAGACGGGGAGATCCCCAAGGGTAAGGCTCGACTGGCCCGCGACCTCTCCACCATGGTCGTGTTCGACTTTCTCATCGGAAATTGGGATCGCTTCAGCGGCGGCAACCTCCCGACCAACGCCAGCCAGCATCGCGCGTTCCTTCGCGACAACGACCGCGCCTTCTCGACGCCATTGCTCTCACGACGCTACGACAAGTTACTCGATGGGCTGACGGGCACCCAGCGGTTCTCCG
>CP070713.1:330013-349964 GCA_020351445.1 Myxococcales bacterium | reverse complement strand
GCGTCTAGGGGGCGGGTTCCGCGGCGGACTTCGAAGAAGAGGATGGCGTCGGGGCCCCCTGTGTCTAGGGTACCGACTCGGGTGCTCATTCCTACCCAATCGCCGGTTTGGACGTCGCTCGAACCGAGGCCGCCGTAGACGGTGTAGAAGCTGCCGCCGTGGTCGAGGATGACCATGAGGCCGTAGGCCCCGTAGTTGCGTGCGAAAGCCACCCTGCCGTCCGCTGCTGCCCGGACTGGCCCGCCGGGGCGCCCGTAGAACTCGAGGCCCGCCGCGCCTTCACGCGAGCTTTCGCCAATCCGCATCGACCCCTGTACCGGCAACGCCAGCTGTCCTCGCATCTGGGCAAAGCCCTCTCCCAGGTCATCCATGTCGCCGGATACCCGGATGCGGCCATAGCTCAAGTTGTCGCTCGTCGCGTCTTGGCGCTCGCCACGCAGGGTGTCCTGAAACAACGAGGCGCTGCGGCGGCTTTGCTCGAGCTCTTCTTTTCTTGCTTCGAGCGCTTGCACGGCGAGCTGGGCTTCTTGGAGCGCATCCGCGAGCTCGTTCTTCTCGACTCGGAGCGCTGCGCCGCGCTGCTCGAGAAACTCCATCATATCGAGATCGTCCTTGACCATTCGTGACAGACGCTGCACCCGTGCAAGGTGCGCCATCAACGCGTCGAAACCGCCAGCGATCGGCAACATTCCGGCGCGCCGCACTCGGTAGAGAGCTCGCGCCCGCTCGTGCAACCGCCCCTCGGCTTCCCCACGTTGGTCCGCGAGGCCGGAGATCTCGGTGTCGATCTGCGCTTGGCGCGTTTGCGCATGCTCGACGCGGGCGAGGTTTTCGGCGATCTTCCCCTCCACCGCCGAAACGTCGGTCAGGCCGTTGACCCCAAGGTCCTGCTCCGCCCCGGCTCCGGCAGTAGCCGCAAGGAACCCGATCGCGATCCAAACCCAGAGTCTACCTTTGGTTTTCATGTCACACCGATAGATAGCGTCGTACGGACACGGCGCTCCCAATCGCGCCGATCACCGCGCCCCCGGCCAGCAGAGCCAAAAGCGTCCACGCTCCGAGGAAGACGACCCGGCTCCCGGTCAACGCTGCCAGCGTCGAGTCGACCGACTCGTGGAGCGCGAGATACCCGGCCAGCAGCGCGAGCACGGCGAGGAGCGCCGACGCGAACCCCTGGAACATGCCTTCCAGCACGAACGGCCCACGCACGAAACCATTGGTCGCGCCGCAGAGCTTCATGACCTCGATCTCCTGGCGTCGTCGAGCGACCGCCAAGCGAATCGTGTTTCCGATCACCGCCACGACGCAGAACATCACCAACAACGCCAGCCCGAGCGCCAGCATGCGCGCCCCCCACAGCAAGTGGTCGAGCTTCTGGAACCAGCTGCGGTAGCTCTCGACATCGCTGACCGCTCGGAACTGCGCGAGTCGCGTCGCGATCGATTCACTTCGCTCGCGCGTCACGCCCTGAACCAGCGTCACCTCGAGCGAAGCCGGAAACACCTCCGAAGGAAGAGAGCTCAAGTCCGCGCCTACGTCCGCCTCCTCGAGAAACGACGCGCGGGCCTGCTCCGGAGTCACGTGAGTCACCTCGTTGACGTCGCTTAGCCCTTCGAGCACAACACGCAGCTGCGCGATGTCCTGCGGGTCGGCATCGTCCTTCAAGAAAAGGGTGATGCGTCCGCTTTGCCCCCACCGGGTCGCCGCCGCGTCGAGGTTGGTCACGCCGAGCAGCGTCGCCCCGAGACACAGGAATGCGACGGCCAGGCTCGTGACCGCCACGATGTACAACCGTCGCTCTTCGCGAAGCCCCCGCCTCGCCCGGGTGATTGCGCTCTTCATGTCCATCGTTTCACCCCACCAGCGTGTGAATGCCACTGCCCGGCCAGTGCTTGAGGCCTTGCTGAGCCTCCACCACGCGGCCTTCGTCGATCGCGATCAAACGGTGATCCCGCTTGGAGATCAGGGAGTGATCGTGCGTTGCAAACAGCACGGTCGTCCCGGTCGAGTTGATCTCTTCGAACAGAGTCAGAATGTCGATGGCGAGATGCGGGTCGAGGTTCCCGGTCGGCTCGTCTGCGAGGATGAGCGCAGGCTCGGGCACGATCGCCCTGGCGACCGCGACCCGCTGCTTCTCACCGCCTGAGAGATTGCTGGTCCGCTCCGGACCGCGGCCGGCGAGGCCAACACGCTCGAGCGCCTCCGCGACGCGCGAGCGGATGAGTCGTTGCGGCATGGAAAGGATCTCGAGGGCCACGGCGACGTTCTCGAAGACCGTCCAGTGGTCGATGATCCGGAAATCCTGAAACACGATCCCCAGGTTGCGACGCAGAAACGGGATCGACTTGTCGGTCAACCGTCCGATGTCGCGGCCGCAGAACAGCACGCGGCCTTCGTCCACCCCGAGCTCTCGATAGATCAGCTTTAGGAGCGTGCTCTTCCCGGCGCCACTCGGCCCGGTGATGAACAGGAATTCTCCGCGCTCCACCGAGAGACCGACCCCGCGCAGCGTCGGCTGGTCGGGCCGGAAGAACTTGTAGACGTCCTCCAACACCAGAATCGGCTTCGATAGCTGGGGTTGGCTTGCGCGCGCGCCGGCGCGGAAGAATGGAAACGGGCGAACAACCTTGGTTCCCTGCATAGGGTCCCGCTAACCCGTTCAGCTCCCCCTGGGCAAGAAATCGGCCAAGAATCCGCGGTTGCCGAGGGCCCCGGTCCGGCTAGAGTCCCCGAACCATGGGCGAGCGAGCGGTCTTGTACGAGGCGGCGGACCGGGTCGGGATGATCACCCTGAACCGTCCGGATCACCGCAATGCCATGACCCCAGAGCTTCTGGACGCGTTTTCCGAGGCTATCGACGAAGCGCGAAACGACAGGGAAATCCGGTGCCTCGTGATCACGGGCAGGGGGCGCTGCTTCAGTGCAGGAGCCGATCTCCGCTCGTCGCTACAACGGGCGGACCTTGGCAAGCCATCCCAAGATGCGTCGTTCGCGATGTACGAGCCGTTTCTGAAGGTGTTGGACATCGAGGTGCCCGTCGTTGCCGCGATGAACGGCCATACCGTGGGCGGCGGATTCGGTCTCGCCCTGCTCGCCGACATCCGCGTCGCAGACGTCGATGCCAAATATGGAGTCAATTTCGCGCGCTTGGGCATCCATTCTGGACTCGGCATCAGTTATGTCCTCCCGCGCTTGGTCGGTCCTGCCTACGCTTCGGAGCTCCTCTTCACCGGCAAGCTGATCCGAGGGAGTGAGGCACTCCGAATCGGATTGGTCACGCACGGCGAAGAGGCCGACGAGGTGCTCCCGACCGCAATGGGGCTCGCGCGCGCGATTGCAGCGTCGGCTCCGATGGCGGTGCAACAGATGAAGGCGTCGATCCGCCGGGGGCTTCGATGGGAGATCCGCGAAGCCGCTCGCGAGGAGGCGGCCCTTCAAGCGGCGAGCCTCGCCACCGAGGACGCCAAGGAGGGCGTAGAGGCGATTCTCCAGAAACGCGAACCTGAGTTCACCGGTCGATAAGCGCTAAGATCGAATCGTCGAGAGGACCGATGCTGGCAGCCCCGAAGTTACCCATACCGACCGACATCGTCCCCGAGCAGCTACGGCGCTTTGCGGATCCCAGCGCACCTGTGGCCGCCAAGATGATGGCCGCCCGCGGGATGGTTCCGGTCAAGGGCGGTGACCTCGTGCTCCTGCTCGTGCAGCTCACCGTCGACGCCGATCCGGGTGTCTCCCAATCGGCCGGAGATACCCTCCAAGAGCTGCCCGACAATGTGCTTCTACCGGCTTGCGAAGGAGAGCTACCTGCGGCCGTCTTTCACGAGGTCGCGCTTCGGTTCTCGAACCACGACCAGGTTCTGGCACGGCTCGCCTCAAACCACGCGGTCGCCGACGCGACTATCGCGAAGATCTCGACGCACTGCCCCGAGCACATCACCGAGATCATCTCGGTCAACCAACAACGCTTGCTCGGCGCGCCGCAAATCATCGAGGCACTCTACAAGAACCGCAACACTCGCATGTCGACCGCCGACCGCCTCATCGAGCTTGCCGCCCGCCACGGCGTCGAGCTAACCGGCATTCCCATGTTCGACGAGCTGAAGAAGGCGATTCAGGGACAGTTGATTCCGGAGCCGAGCGACGAGGCCCTTCCGAGCGACGAGGCATTCTCGAAGGCCCTCGAAGAGGACGCCGATCGGGACGCGGTCGAACGCGACAAGGTCGATGGCTCCGAGGAGACCAAGGAAGAGTTCGTCCCGCTTCAAGCCAAGATTCGTGACATGAACGTCGGCGAGAAGATCCGCATGGCGCTGCTCGGCAACGCAGCGGCGCGATCGATCCTCGTGCGGGATCCGAACCGCGTGGTTTGCATGGCGGCGATCGCCTCCCCTGCCATGAGCGAAAGCGAAGCCAAGAACGCCGCGCAGAGCCGGGAGGTGTCCGAAGACGTGCTCCGATACATCGGCAAGAAGCGCGAGTGGCTCCGGAGCTACGAGATCAAGCGCCACCTCTGCAACAACCCAAAGACGCCCCTGGCCCTTTCGATGACCTTCCTCGGGCATCTTCGCCGCAACGACCTGCGTGCCTTGTCGCGAAGCCGCGGCATCCCAGGGCCTCTCAAGCAGGCCGCGAAGCGAAGGTCCAAGAAGTTTGAGTGAGATATGAGCTTGTTGAAAAAACTCTTTTCCGCTGATCCCGAGGGCCTCGAGAGGAAAGCTGATGGCCTCTACGCTGCTGGCGATTACGGCCCCGCCAAGCTTGCGTACGAGAAGGCTCTGTCGGCGTCTCCAGAAAGCGCTCGGGCTGCGCTCGCCGACAAGGTGCAGCGGTGCACCAACGAGATCGCCCGGGAGCGAATCGACGAGGCGAAAGCCTATCTCGCGCAGGGCTCGATCGAGCTTGCAGAACAGGAGCTCCAGGGGGCGTTGGAAGTCGCGATCGACGAAGCGGTTCGCGACGAAGCTCAGGCGCTGCTCGACGGGCTCGAGGCGAAAGAGGCACAGGAGCAAGCGACATCCGTCGAAGTGACCGACGAGGAACGCGTCGCGCTCTTGATGGGCCAGTGGCATGAGGCGCAGGCCGACGAGTACGACGGCTATGGCGACGCCCTGCTCGACGCGCTGCTTGCGATGCACAACGAGCAGCTCGACGATGCACGCACGCAGCTCGAAGCGCTGGTGGCCGAGGCCCCGGAGCCGCGTTATCTATGGCTGGAGGTCGGACGCGCGCGCCTCCTCACCGAGGATCTGACCGGAGGCAAGGAGGCGCTGCAGAAGTTTCTCGGCTCTGTCGACGACGACGAGGGGGGCGAAACCAAGTTGGCGGCCAACCTCGCCCTCGCTCGCCTGGCGGACGAAGCCGGGGACTTCGAGGAGGCGATGGGTTACTTCGAGGGAGCGGTGCATGCCCTACCCGAGGATTACCGCCCCTACCTCGCCATGGGAGCGTTCCTTCGGGACAAGGGACACGGCGCAGAGGCGCTCGAGGTGCTCCAGACCTCGCTCGAGCTGAGCAAGACGGCGGGCACCGACTGGCGCCTCCTCGAGGAGCTAGGACTGGCGTCGGAGCAAGTCGGAAAAACCGCGGACGCTCGAAGTTTTCTCGAGCAAGTAGTCGAGTTCTTTACCAATCGCCAAGTCACCGACTTTCCGCCGACCACGGCGACGACCCTGGCCAAGCTCTACGAAGCCGACGGTCGATTGGACCGAGCAGCCGACATGTATCGCGCGCTCAGTCAGGGCAGCGACAAGGAGAGGCACGCGCTGTACCACTACGAGGCTGGACGACTACTTCAGGCTCTGGGCCTTGCAGATGAAGCGCGGCGTATGCTTACCCGGGCCGGGGCGCTCACATCGGAAGAGGATGTCGAGCTGACCGAGCAAGTGGCGGCATTGTTGCAGGCCTAGGGCCTAATCCACTGATTTCACACGGCTTTTGACATCGATGACGGCCTCCGAATCGGTGCTATGTTTATCGGGCGTAGCGGCGTGGACCGGGAATCGACCTGGCCGCGACCAAAGCGAATCGGATCGATGACCGGAAGTGCACACGCCTCCGACGAGCGGCCTGTGACCGTGCCTCGTCTTCGCAAAATGAAGCGGGACGGCCAGCGGATCACGATGGTAACCGCGTACGACGCCACGTTCGCGCGCCTATTCGACGACGCAGGCATCGAGGTCCTGCTCGTGGGGGACTCGCTGGGCATGGTCGTGCAGGGTCAGGACTCGACTCTCCCCGTGACGGTCGACGAGGTGATCTACCACTGCCGAGCGGTCGCACGAGGCACGCGGCGCGCGCATGTCGTCGGGGACATGCCGTTCCTCAGCTGGCAGGTCAGCCCGGAGAAGGCTCTCGAGAATGCCGGCCGATTCCTCTCCGAAGGGGGCGCCCAGTCGGTGAAGCTCGAAGGCGGGGTCGACGCCGCGCCGACAATCGAGCGGATCGTGCACGCGGGCATTCCCGTCATGGCACACGTGGGCCTGACGCCGCAGAGCGTTCACGCGATGGGCGGCTTTCGAGTGCAGGGCAGAACCGAGGAGACAGCCGCTCGAGTCTTGGCTGACGCCAAAGCGGTCGCCCAGGCGGGCGCCTATGCCCTGGTGCTCGAGGGCATCCCCACAGACCTCGCGCAGCGTATCACCGAGGCGGTGGACATTCCGACGATCGGAATCGGCGCGGGGCCTCACTGTGATGGCCAAGTTCTGGTTTGTTACGACCTGCTCGGCCTGACCCCCGACCTGAAGCCAAAGTTCGTGAAGCGATACGCCGAATTCTTCGAGGAAGGCGTCGCCGCCGCGCGCCGCTACCGCGACGAGGTCCGCGCCGGAACCTTCCCAAGCGAAGAATACAGCTTTGGCAAGGTGAAGAAGACCGAGGCGCCGGCTCCCAAGTCCGGTCTCAGCCTCGTCCACGTGCGAACCGTGTACGGACCAAAGGGATGACGACCCTCGTCCGCAAGCCTGCCGATTTCCGGCAGGCCTGCGACGATGCGCGCGCAGCATCCCGTCGCGTCGGGCTCGTGCCGACCATGGGCGCGCTGCACGACGGGCACTTTTCGTTGATCGATGAGGCCAAGAAGCGCGCGGACTTCGTCGCGGTGACCATCTTCGTGAACCCGCTGCAGTTCGCGCCCGGCGAAGACCTGGACCGCTACCCGCGAACGCTGGAAGACGACCTTGCAGGGTGCCGCGAACGCGGCGTCGATTTGGTGTTCGCGCCCGAGCCCGGCTCGATGTACCCGGCTCAGTTTCAGACGCGGGTGTCGGTCGGGGCGATTACCAAGCCTCTCGAAGGCGGGTTTCGCCCCACGCACTTCGACGGAGTGACCACCGTCGTGACCAAGCTCTTCAATCTCGCCGGCCCTTGTGCTGCGATGTTCGGCCGCAAGGACTACCAGCAATGGAGGATTCTCTCTCGCATGGCCGAAGACCTCGACATGCCGATCGAGGTCGTCGGCTGCGCCATCGTTCGGGAGCCCGATGGCCTCGCCCTCTCCTCCCGCAACCGGTACCTGTCCGCATCGGAGCGCAAGCGCGCGCTCGGCCTCGTGTCCGGCCTCCGGCGCGCCTGCGACGCTTGGCTCGCAGGCGAACGCAACCCGGATGCGCTTCGTTCCCTCGTGGCAGAACGGGTGCAGTCGAGCTTCGACCGCGTCGACTATGTGGCAGCGGTCGACCCAGAGACGCTCGTAGCCTCAGAGGGGACCCCGACCCGTCTCCTGATCGCGGTCGCCGCCCACATGGCGACGACCCGATTGATCGACAACGTCGTGCTCGGCGAAGATCCGCGCCCCTAGGGCCGGGCCGCTCACGAGCCGTGGAGAAGCCAGGCCACCAGGCCGACGAGTAGGGAGCCTGCGCCAAGCGCCCACAACCACGCGTGCCTCAGCGTTGGCGGGCTCGGGCTTGGCCATCCGGCGACTGTCGGCTCGCCCTCCTCGAGGTCATAGCGGAGGGGCGGCTCGGTCGGCGTGGGTCCTTCCCGGAACGACTGCGTCAACACACGATCTCGCGTGTGCGGGATGTCGGCGGCGGGCACCGGTTTACACGAAAGAGACGGGGCCGGTATTCCGACCAACATCTCTCCGATTTGGCGAGACGGGTGGATCGCGGGCCGGCTGGCGAGGTACGCGATCAGCGCGTCGGCCATTGCGCCGGCATCGGGAAACCGATCCGCCGGATTCACCGCGGTGGCGCGCGCCACGATCTCGTCGAGCTCTTGGGGAACCTCGGCGCGGCGGGACGATGCGGCCGGCACTTCGGCTCGGCGGACGGAGTCGAGTAGCCGCTGAATCTGCCTGGCCTTGTAAAGCCTCTCGCCCACCAAGAGCTCCCACAACACGATGCCCGCAGAGAAGATGTCGCTCCGGTGGTCCACCGGCTCGGCCCACGCCTGCTCGGGGGACATGTAGAAGTACTTCCCCTTGATGACTTTGGCTTCTGGATCGCTTCGTCTCGATTTGGTTTTCGCGATGCCGAAGTCTGCGATCTTGACTTCGCCGGCGAAGCTCAGGAGCACGTTTTGTGGGGAGACGTCGCGGTGCACGATCCCGGTTGGCTGCCCGCGGTCATCATGGTGGCGGTGCGCATAGTCGAGCCCCCGGCACACCTCGGCGATGACGTGAGTGGCGAGATCGACCGGGAAGAGCTGGTCCGTTCGCCGCAGCATCTCGAGGACGTGATGCGCATCGTATCCCTCGACGTGCTCCATCACGATGACGTAGGCCCCATCGACGCGGCCGAGATCCAAGGTCTGGACGATGTTCCGGTGACTCAGCGAAACCGAGAGCTTCGCCTCGTCGAGGAGCATGGAGTCGAAGCCATCGTCTTGCGCGTGGTGCGGGTGGATCCGCTTGACCGCCACGAGCTTTTCGAACCCCGCACCGCCCGCGGTCCTAGCTAGATACACCTCGGCCATCCCGCCCGCAGCAAGGCGCCGAAGGAGCGTGTAGGGTCCGAAGGGTCGTGGCAGGTCGGAGCTCAGCATCGCGCGCTCGGGCGCCAATCTATCCAATTCGATTCCATGACGGAAACGAATGGTTGGCGTATGCTGACGTCATGAGCCGACCACCCACCCCAAAGCTCACTCCGGACCACCTGGCCGACATCGGCCTCTTTGGCGGTTTGAGCAAGGAAACGCTCGACACTCTTGCTTCGTCGCTACCAACCAGCCGTATCGAAGCGGGCGACATGGTCGTCGAAGAAGGCGACTTGTCGACGCAGATGTTCGTCGTCGTTGCGGGCGAGCTCGAGGTCATCAAGAAGGGTGAATCGGGTGGCGACGTGCGCGTGGCAGTGCTCGGCCCCGGAGATTGGTTTGGCGAGATGTCGATCATCGACGTGCAACCCCGCTCGGCAAGCGTGCGGGCGGTTGCCCCCACCTTGGTGCTGTCGGTCACGGCGGAGCACGTCGAGAACCTCCTGTACCGGCGCGACGTGAAAGACTACGCGCTCTTCATCATGAACATCGCGCGCGAGCTCAGCCGGCGCCTCCGAGTTGCCGACGGAATCCTCGCGCAGTTCTACGCCGCGCTCTCGCACCAGTACGGACCGATGCCGAGACGCTGATGTCTTGGTGGAAGTTGGCGCTGCTGTTCCTCGCGGGGATGATCGTCGGCGTGTTCCTGTGGGTCGTGAGCGACTTGGCAATGCTGTCGATACGCGGCTCCCCGGAGCTGCGCGCTGAGGAGGTCGACGGCACCGAGCTCTTCGATGACTCGCCGGTTCGCGAGCTGAACTTCAGCGATATGACCCCCGAAGAACGGGACAAATTCTTTCCGATCTGGGGCCGCGCCTACTTCGGCGTCTCCAATTTCAAGCTCAACGATCAACAGGGCCGCACGGTCCTCAAAGTGAAAAACCTCAGGGGCAATTTTAATCTCGACAAGCTCCGGACCGGTGTCTACCGCGGCTCGATCCGCAAGGCCGAAGAGATCGATTTGTGGCTGTATCGCGCCCCTTCGGGCGAGGTCTCACTCGCCGAAGCGTTTGGCACCACACCCGAGCCGCTCAAGCAAGATCTCGGCCTGCAGGTTCCGCTCGGAGATTGGACCTTAGAAGTCGGCCCGGTGAAGGTCGGCCGAACCAGGCTCCACATCATGATGACGGACACCCCCGTGGTCATCGCGCTGAAAAACGCCACGGTGTGGGCGCGGCAACGGCCGGGTGAAACAGCGCCGAAGATTTTCATTCAGGAAGCGACCGCAGAGATGCTCGAGCCGAAGCCGCTTGCGAATCCAATCCCCATTCCGTATGCCACGGCGGTCGTCGCGCTCTCCGGCAAGCCGCTTGTCGACCTGACCGCTGTCGCTTGTGTCAATAGGGAGCCTCTCCGGGTCCGTGTCGTCGTACCCACCAAAGTCAGCCGGGTGTTCATCACCGCGGATGCTGGAAGCGTCGCCGGAGGCCTCGGGATCATGGGTCTGAAGATCGCGGGCCAGATCGAAAAAGAGCTCGAGGTCAAGACCGGCCCCGTCAAGATCAGGGGGCCCGCCGATTGCAGCGGCAGGCGTGTCGTCAAGATCGACGCGGACGGCAACGTGATCGAGCAGTAGCTACACGCCTCTGCGCGGCGGGCTGGTCAGCCCCTTGAGCTCGTCGCAATCCTTCAGGGCTTCGAGGATGATCGTCGCGGTCTCCTCGATGGCGCAGTTCGTAACGTCGACGACCATCCACTCGGAGCGGTCGCGAAAGATCGTGTGGGCATATTCGAGCTCGGCTTTGACGTGATCGCGCAGGCCATAGTTCGCGTCGGGGGGCATGCCGAGCTGTTGGAGGCGTTGCTTGCGAATGTCCATCAACTGGTCGACGTCGATCGTGAGGCCTATGACTCGGTATCCCGGCAGCGCATAAAGCTCGTCCGGCGGCTCCACCCCCAACACGAGGGGCACGTTGGCAACCTTGAGTCCACGGCCTGCCAGGTAGGTCGACAGGGGGGTCTTGCTCGTACGGCTCACCCCGACCAGCACCAAGTCGGCTTTGGCTAGGTTGCGCGGCTCCTTGCCGTCATCGCTCTTGACCGCGAACTCGATCGCCTCGACTCGACGAAAGTACTCCGCGGAGAGCGGCATCTCGGCGGTGGGGATGTTCACCGGATCGGCTTGCAGGTGGTAGCCGATGTGACTGATCAGGGAGCCGATCACGTCGACGTGCCGAACCTCGAGCCTCGTCGCCTGTTCGTTGAAGTGGTCCCGAAGCTCGGGGCGCACCAGCGTGAACACGACCATCGCTCCTTGGGCAGCCGCTTGCTCGACGATGGCGGTCAATCCGCGTCGGTCCCGAACGCGCCGTTCGAGCTTCAGTTTGACCTTGTGGTCTGGAAACTGAAGGAGGGTGGCGCGGGTTACTCGTTCGGCGGTTTCACCGGTCGAGTCGCTGACGACATAGATGACCTTCGCATCCATGGGGACATGGCTCAGCCGCGGCGGCCCAGCTTGCGCCCATGCATCCGATTGACGCGCCGGCGATTCTTCGCCTTGCGCTTCGCATTGCGGCGCGCGCTCTTGTTGCGCTTGCGGGGCCGGTCGCTGTTGACGATGTTCAAGTACATGAATTGCTCCTACGGCGGGGGTCTAAGGGATGGTAGCTCGGTTCGCAAGCTCCGCGGGCATTCTCCGATGGTTCTGCTCAGCGCTCTCGTCGTGGAATGAGCAGCCAGTAATCCAAGTCCAACACCACGGCACTGTCATACACTTCCCTGCCGTCCTTGGAAATCTTCAGGGGAAAACCGGCGTCGGTCGGGCGAGTATCCTTCAGCCCCACCAATCGCACGCGAAGCGCCCCGCAGTCGGTTCGACCGGGCAGCTCGGCTTTGTCTAGGATCTCGCTGTATGCGTAGATCGTATCTCCTGCGAACGTCGGATTCGCGTGCGCTCCCCCATTCCATGCGAGGATGCCGAGCACCTTCTCCATCCCGTTGAAGGAAAGCGATCGCGCCACGCTGATCACGTGACCCCCGTACATCAAACGGCGACCAAACCGAGTGTCTTTCGTCTGCATCGCGTCGAAGTGGACCTTGGCGGTATTCTGATACAGCCGCGTCGCCGTCGCGTGCTCGGCCTCCTCGATGGTCATGCCGTCGACGTGATCGATCTTCTCTCCGGCTTCGTAGTCCTCGAAATAAGCGCTGCCGCCCGACGGCCAATCCTCGTAGCCGCTGAGATCGAGATTCGACGCAACGACCAAGTCGGCCGGGGCGACCTCCTTTGGCATGGCCGGCCGGTCCGCGGCACCCGTCGGCGTCGACGGATCCCGCTTGTTGACCATCACCCAGCGGTAGTACTCGAGCACAGTCTCGCCACGTTGATTGGTACCCACGGTCTTCACCCACACGACACCGGTCTTGCCGTTGCTGTTCTCCTTCTTGCCGACCACCTCCGAAACGGATCGCAGGGTGTCGCCCGAGTAGACGGGGGCCAAGAACCGCAGACCAGCGTAACCGAGGTTCGCTACGGCGTTGAGCGATACGTCGTTGACGGTCTTACCGAACACGATGTGGAATACGAGGAGGTCATTGATGGTCTCACGTGGATGGCCCAGCGAGCGGGCGAACTCCGCGGAGCAGTGAAGCGGATAGCGGGACCCGGTGAGCCCGATGTACATCGCCGCCTCGCCTTCGGTGATCGTGCGGGGCACCGCATGCACGAGCTCCGCGCCGACTTCGAAATCCTCGAAAAAATTGCCTGGGTTGGTCTTGGCCATGTCGTTTCCTCGATCGAGAAGGGCCGACTCTAGCCCGTAAAGGCGGCGCTGTCGCGCCGCCCGCGCGCCAACGCAGGGGGCCAAGCCCCGTCGTGACGAAGTCGTTTTACGGAACAGGCTTAGATGGTATGAGGCCACCGTGGACCTAGAAAAAGAGCGTGCAAGCATGGTGGAGCACCAGCTTCGCCGGCGCGGCATCGGCGACAGTCGTGTGCTCGCCGCGATGGGCGAGGTGCCGCGCGAGGCATTCGTGCCGGAAGCAGAAAAAAGATATGCCTACGTGGACGGCGCCCTTCCCCTCTCGCACGGTCAAACCATCTCGCAACCCCTGATGGTGGCGATGTCGGTCGAGGCACTCAGGCTCCAGGGCGACGAGACCGTCCTGGAAATCGGCGCAGGCTCCGGCTACCAGGCCGCAATCCTGTCCAAGCTGGCTAAGAAGGTCTACGCGATCGAGATCATTCCCGACCTCGTCGCGAACGCGCGGCGCGTGCTCGACTCGTTGGGGATCGACAACGTCGAGATCATCTGCGCGGACGGGCGCAAAGGATGGCCCGAGGGTGCTCCTTATGACGGCATCGTCGTTGCCGCAGCCGCCGAAGAGGTGCCGCCCGCCTTGGTCGAGCAGCTCAAGGAAGGTGGTCGGCTCGTCGTTCCGGTCGGTGGCAGATGGGGCCAAGCACTTCAGGCCTCACGCAAGCGTCACGGCAAGCTCGAAACCGAAGAGCTTTGTCGATGCGTTTTTGTGCCGTTGGTCCACGGCAGCTAGACTCCGGCCCGCAGAGGAGCACGCAATGAGTATGATCGTTTTTCGGTACCTTCATTTCTTGGGCATCACGTTCTGGATAGGTACCGCCGTGGCCGTCGCGATCGCCGCGTCGGCCCCCACGCCCTGGGAAAGCGGAATCGCGCAAGCGCTCCGTAAAGTGACAGTTCGCGTGACGACGCCCTCGATGCTCATTGCCTTTGCGGGTGGTTTCGGGATGCTGATCCCCAACTTCGCCGAGACGTACGCCAGCCAAGGTTGGATGCACACCAAGCTCGTGCTCCTGCTGGCACTGGCCGGTGCGACCGGCTTGCTCACCGGAAAGTTGCGGCGCTGGGCGGAGGGCCAGGAAGTTGCGGCACAGACCTTCGGCCGCCTGGGCTGGGCGATCTCGATTCTCGCTCTGCTGGTCATAACCCTCGCCATCTTCCGCCCGTTCTAACCTCCCGCGGCGCTGGGGGAATTAACCCTTTCAAAAAGGGGACTGTCCCCTTTTTGTTCTTCGAGGGCTGGGGGTGGGGTTGAGACGTCGCGGCCTAGCAGCATGTCGAGCACACGGCTCGACGCGCCGTCGTAGAAGCCGCCGAGGCCTTCGAATGTGTTGGGGTTGCGGTATGTGCCGAAGATCATGTCGATCACGGGGAGGTCGCAGTAGTTGCCGAAATGCGAGCCCCGTTCGTGATGCACCGCGTGCATTTCGGGCCGCGAGATGAAGTATCCCAGCCACTGGGGGGTCCGAATGTTCGCATGGGTGAACATTGCCGTGAAGGTCGCCACCACGTTGACGACCACCGCCGCCTCCGGGGTCACGCCCACGGCCCATACCAGCGCCAAACTACCGAGGAAGGTCCAACCCACCATGTCGAGGGGTGAGAAGTAGAAGGCCCCGGCCACGTCGACCCGCTCCGCGCTGTGATGCATCTGGTGGAACCACCTCCAGAGGAAGTCGCTGCCGTGCAACATGCGGTGCCAGGCGTACATGAACGCCTGCACGCTCACAAACCCGACCCCGGCGCCCCAGAGCGTGCCGAGTGAGGTCGCGTCAATCAGGCGGTGCTCGCCGAGCCACGCGTCCCAGACGAACGGCAGCACCGCGGACAGGGTGGCGTAGACCACAAACGACACGATGCCCTTGGCGACCCAGCCCTTGACCCTGGGGTACCGCCTGGCCGGCAACGCGGTGTCGTACGCGATAAAAGCGAGAAAAAACAGGATGATAACGATTGTGACGGTGTCCATGGCTTGCCTCCTAGGCGAGCTCTGCGTCGCCTGTACGAACGAGGCGTGATTTCGCCTGGAACATCGTTCCATGGAAAGTCACGGCTGAATTGTGTGGAGGCAACCCCATGCAAGAGCTGATTGGACGAGGTGAGCGCATCGAGCGGGCCGCCTGGCGGGATCTCTATCGCCGCGCTCCGACGGGGGTTCGACGGAGGCTCGGGCTTCGAGCGGTCGAACGGGCAGGCGTGACCTTGCTGAGCGCGTCCCGGGTCGACCACCTGCTCCTGAATCGAGCCATAGGCCTGGGGACCTCGACCGTCGCGCGACGCGATGCCGTGGCGGGAGCCGTGGAGCACTTCGAACGACGAAACATCGGACGGTTTTGGATTCACATGGGGAGCGGCCTTCGTCACTCCGAGCTGCCGGGGCTCCTTCGAGAGCATGGGATCACGCCGTACCCACGGAGCTGGATGAAGTTCGTCCGGCCCGCGGCGCCGGTCGAAGACGTCCCCTGCAAGCTGGAGATCCGGGCCGCGAGACGCGACGACGCGGAGCGGGTTGGCGAGATCCTTGCGCCGGCGTTCGGTCTGCCCGATCAGGCGGGCACGCTGCTCGCGGCAGGCATGGGCCACGAGCGATGGAATTACTTCGTTGCGGAGGACGAGCGCGCGGTCGTCGCAGCAGCGGCAACCTTCGCGATGGGCGACGACGGCTACCTCGCTTTCGCCGGGACGCTGCCCGAAGCACGGCGCCAGGGTTGCCAGCGAGCGCTCATGGCCGCCCGTTTGGAGCACGCCCAACGCCAAGGGTGCCGGAGGGTTTTCACCGAAACCGGGATGCCCGTCGAAGGTGAGCCAGGATCGTCCTATCGCAACATGCTGCGCGCGGGTTTCGACGAATTGCACGTGCGTGATAACTTCGCGCCCGAGGGCACCCGTTGGCAGAGTCATCCATCGTCGGACGTGATCGCGAAGTCAACCGTCTCACCGAAGCCCTCGAGGCCGTCGCTGACGGCCGTGGCTCGGTCTGGTTCCTGACCGGCGAACCTGGGATCGGAAAGAGCCGTCTCGCCGAAGAGGTCGGCCGACTTGCCCGCGAGCGAGGGATGCGCACCTTCTGGGGCCGATGCTGGGAAGCCGGAGGCGCGCCGGCGTATTGGCCATGGGTGCAGGTGCTGCGCGCGGTTCTGCGCACCGCGGAACCGGGACAAGTAGACCCCTACTTGGGCGCGCTGGCGCAGATCCTACCGGAGCTCCCAAAGACGCAGACCACGCCGGACACCTCAGACCTGGGACCGGACCAGGCGCGTTTCCAACTCATGGACGCCATCAGCAATGTGCTCGCCGACGCGGTCCAGCGTTTGCCCCTCGTGATCGTGTTGGAAGATCTGCACGTCGCCGACGTGTCGACCGTTCTGCTTCTGGAGTTCATTGCGGCAACGGTGCGACATCACCCGCTGCTCATCGTAGGCACCTTTCGGGAAATCGGCTTGAGCGCAGCTCCCGCGGGACCTCAGCTGATTCGTGCAGCGCAGCAGGGGCAGCGATTATCCCTCGAACGCCTCACCGAAAACGACGTGGCTTTGTTCCTAGAGACCACGGGCGAGACTGCCGACTCGACGCTCGTGTCTACGCTTCACCAAACGACCGATGGACATCCTCTCTTTCTCGCGGAGGTCTCGCGGCTCTGGCGCGCGAAGGGTTCGAGCGAGGTGGCGCTGCACCTGCCGATCCCTAGGTCGGTTCGCACCGCCATTCAGGAACGTCTGGCCACCGTGGCCCCGAGCTGCATGCGAGCCCTTCGGCGAGGCGCGATCGTTGGGCGGGAGTTCGACATCGGGCTGCTCGAGGCGTGTTACGAGGACGGCGCGGCCGACTATGTCGGCGGCTGTCAGGAAGCGACCGATGCGGCGATCCTGGTGGAGATTGCCCCGCAGCGATATCGGTTCGTCCATTTCTTGATCCGACAACTGGTCTACGAAGCAATCCCAGAGGCCGACCGCGCGAGTGCGCATGCTCGCTTGGCGCAGATCTTGGAAGAGCATCCGCATGACGGCGAGCCGCGCTGGTCGGAGGTTGCTCATCACTTGGTTGCGGCCGGTCGCCACCGGGAGGCGTCGGCCGCATATCGAAAAGCCGGCGGCCAAGCATTGCGGCAGCTCGCATTCGAGGAGGCGGTCCATGCGTACCAAGACGCCATGCGAGCCG
Source organism: Myxococcales bacterium (assembly GCA_020351445.1). Classification (GTDB taxonomy): domain Bacteria; phylum Myxococcota_A; class Polyangia; order Polyangiales; family Houyiibacteriaceae; genus SG8-38. The sequence goes on along the minus strand of CP070713.1, from coordinate 333,069 downwards.
GCGAAGCAGCGGGTGACATCGAGGCGAGATCTCAAGTAGAGCTTCTGCTCGAGCTCGGGCATGCGCAAATACGCGCTGGCGAAGTGGCGCAGGGGAAGAAGACCTGCGCCGAAGCCGCAGAGCTGGCGCGAGCGCTCGGCGACGCAGAGCTCTTGGCGCGGGCGGCACTCGAGCACGGGACCGCTTTGATTTACACCAAAGTGGACTTGGAGCTCGTTGCTTTGCTGGAGGAAGCGCTGGACGGGCTCGACCCTGGCGACAGCGTGCTGCGCGCCCGCGCGATGGCAAGGCTGGCCGCGGCGTTGCAGCCTGCGGCCGACCCTGAGGAGCCCATGCAGATCGCCCGGGAGGCGATCAACATGGCGCGCAGGGTTGGGGATCGCGACGCCTTATTGGACACGCTCCGCAACGGCGGCTCCGCCATGGTCGATTTGGGCGACCTCGAGGAACGCATCGCGCTCGATCGAGAGCACGCGGCCCTCGCCGAAGAGCTCGGCAACCCCGTAGAAGCGCTTCGAGGGAATCTGCGATCGATCATGGACTATCTGGAGCTCGGGAGGCTCGACGATGCATTTCGAGCCATGCGCGCATGTGAGCGCATCACCGAGGAGCTCGATCACCCAGCGTATCGCTGGCGGCCAATTGCGATGCGCGTGCTCCGGGCTACCTGGGAGGGGGACTTCGACCAAGCGGAGCGGCTCGTCGAAGAGGTTCGTCTGCTCGGCGAGCGTGGTGGCGACCCCAACGCAGGCGCAGTGCACGCCATGCAAAAAACGCGGCTCCTTCAGCTCCGTGGCGACTTCGACGCACAGCTACCCTGGTTGGCGGAGATCGACCGCCATTGGGACGACAGCGAAATCGGTCGCACCAACGCAAACCTCATCGTGGGCGCGGAGCACGTCATCGCCGGGCGCCTAGCCCTCGGCGTGCGCGGCTACGACCGGGAGTCGGCAGAGAAGCTCCTTCGCCTGGGCGATCACACCCTCCAGCTGTCCTTCGTGAGGGTCTGCATCGCGGCCGAGGACCGAGAGCTGGCGGAGCAACTCTATCGGCGCCTGCTCGTTGCCCAAGATCACCTCGTGACGGGCGGCATTCTCTACTTGACCTTGGATGGTCCGGCGAGTTGGGGTCTAGCTTCGCTCGCGCGCTTCCTCGGACGTATGCACGAGGCGCGCGAACACTACGAGCACGCGATGGCTATGAGCCGCCGGACCGGTGGACGACCGGTGCACGCGCTGATCGCCAACGAGTACGCGACACTGCTTTCGGAAAGCGACGTACCGGCGGATCGGGCACGCGCGCTGGCGCTGGCGCGAGAAGCAGGGGCAACTGCCGACGAGCTGGGGATGCGCGCCTTGAAGGCCCACGCGGACGCACTTCAGGCGGAGCTCGGTGGGGTCGACGTGGAGCACGACCCCTCCCTTCTCGACACCGAGACCTTCACGATGAGCCAAGTCGGTGACACGTGGCTCCTTCGATACGGAAACGTCGAGTTTCATCTCAAGGACATGCGAGGTGTACGTCTCCTCGCTGTGCTCGTTGCGGAGCCCGGCCGTGAGTTTCACGTACTCGACCTCAGCGGCGGTTCGAAGGGGCCAAACGAAGCGGTCGATCGGGGCGATGCCGGCGAAGTCCTCGATGAAGAGGCACGGCGCCAGTACCGAGCGCGAGTGTCGGACCTCCAAGAGGAGCTGCAAGAAGCCGAAAACTGGAACGACCCGGCGCGCGCCGACCGCGCGCGACAGGAACTGGAATTCATCCAGCAGGAGCTGTCCCAAGCGGTGGGCCTTGGCGGCCGCGAGCGCAAGGTTGGCTCCGCCGCCGAGCGCGCGAGGGTCAATGTGCAGCGCCGAATCCGAGATGCGATCCGGCGCATCGAAAGTCACCACCCGGGGCTCGCGAAGCATCTCGATCGCTCGGTCCGCACCGGCTTGTACTGTTCTTACGAGCCCTAGCCGTAGCGATCGATCCGCGGCGGCAACAAGTATGGGTACGGCTTGCGGCGGATGTTGCGATAGACCCAGCGGTCGGCGCGACGCGCTGCTTGCATGAACGCCCACGTCTGAGCGTCGCTCTTGTAATGCGCTCGCACTTCCCGCTCGGTGATCTCTGGCGCCAGTCGGAACACTTCGTTGGCGATAGGGACCAACGGCGGAAAGATGTCCCCAAGACCTTCTTTGATTAGGTTTCCGAGGAAGTCCACAGCCTGCCCGCGGGTCGAATGGTAGGCGTCGAGAATCCCTCGCAACAGGAATCGATTCACGATGACGCGCACCGGTGCCGGCAGCGCCCGCGTCTGTTCGGCAAAATCGACTAACTGGTTGCCTTCCTGATCCCGAAGGAACGGAGTGCCGACGTCGAGATAGCGCAGTCGGTTGCCTTGGAACGCCCAGTTCGACAACTGCCCGTCCGGAGCGAGCGACGGCGTGACGGAAGCCTCGATGAGCTCGAAGATCCGCCGAACGTAAGGCGCGGCTTCCTCGGCGCTCTTGTTACGCAGGAAAGCAGGGCCGAGCGTCCCGGGGGCGAGCAACGGTTGGACGCAATAGAGCACGTGGCCTTCAGGCCGCTCCAAGATCGGCGTTTCCGTCTCGACGACGTCGATCCCACGGGCCTCGAGCTGCTCGACGTAAGAACCGATGAGAGCCCCGTAGCGCTCGGCAGCCTCGCGCGACGAGAAGGGCACGAGCCGTTTGCACGCAAAATCCCCGTGGGACGTGGAGAGCTTCACCCCGATGGTGATCTCGCCATACCCAATGACGTCGAGACCTTCTGCGTGGCCGGCTTGCACCGCCTCTTCGAGGCGTTGCTCAAGGACCTTGATCTCCGACGTGGTCACCAGCGCCATCACGCAAACGCCTTCGTCATGCGAGCGATGAGGTCCTCCGCTTCGTCGTCCGTGAGAATCAACGGCGGCAAAAACTGCAGCACCTTCCGATCGTTGCCGGCCGGGAAGCAGAAGACGCCCTGCTGCATGATGCGCAGGAGCGCGCCCAGCGCCTCTACATCGCTCCCAAAGCGTAGCCCCATGAAAAGACCACGGCGTCGAAGCTCGA
>CP070713.1:322650-329913 GCA_020351445.1 Myxococcales bacterium | reverse complement strand
AGATCGCGGCGTATCGCATCGGCCGGCTGCTCGGCTTGGACAACGTGCCGCCGGCGGTCTACCGCCGCGCGACGTGGAACGAGATCCGGCACCGATTTCATGAAGACAGGCTCGACCGACGCAGTTCGGTCCGACGTGCGGTCTTGTGGGACGAGGACGGCTCGGCACCCGGGGTGGCGATCTATTGGATCAAGGGCCTGAGATCGGCCGGTCTCGAAGACAAAGCAAAGTGGCAGGGCTGGCTTCAAGACGGGGAGATCCCGAAGGGTAAGGCTCCACTGGCCCGCGACCTCTCCACCATGGTCGTGTTCGACTTTCTCATCGGAAATTGGGATCGCTTCAGCGGCGGCAACCTCCCGACCAACGCGGGCCAGCATCGCGCGTTCCTTCGCGACAACGACCGCGCCTTCTCGACGCCATTGCTCTCACGACGCTACGACAAGTTACTCGATGGGCTGACGGGCACCCAGCGGTTCTCCGAAGCGGTGGTCCGTCACTTGGTTTCTCTCGACGAGGCGTCGATCCGAACCGAGCTTGCACGCGACCCGAGCCACGAAGCCGACCCGCTTCTGAGCGACGACCAAATCGCGGACGTCATGGACCGGCGGGCCACGATTCTGTCGTACATTGCGGCGCTGATCGAGGAGCGCGGCGAGGATGACGTGCTCTTCTTCCCTTGAGTTATGCCCCGTGGTAGGGAGATGACGTGGCGAAGCCCAACGTGATCAATGCGGACGAGATGGGCCACGTTTTGGGCCTGCTCGTCCACGACCTCCGCAACCCTGCGGCGACGATCACCGCCAACGTGGACTTCCTACAAGAGGTGGGGCTCGCCGACACCGATTCGGTCGAGGCCTTGCAGGACGTGAAGCTGGCTGTCGGAGAGCTACGTCGGGGCCTGGACATGCTCGCGTGGATCAGCCGCTGGCTCACCGGCCAGGTTCCGCTCGAGGCCGCTAATGGCGATGTTGGCGTGTTTCTAGAGCGGCTCGAGCGGACGGATACACCGGTTCCGGTGACTGTCGAGATCACCGAAGGTGATCAGCTCTACGCGCAGGGCGCGCAAGTCGCTGTCGAGGTCGTCGACCTTCTTCTCCACAATACGCGAGCCAATGTCGCTGATCCCCGCGCGACCATTCGCGTGTACCAGCAGGGCAGCCACGTCGTGATCGAGGTCGAGGACGCCGGGGAAGCCATCGCGCAAGAGCTTCGCAAGATGGCCTTCACGCTCGAAGGGCAGAAGGCGTTGAAGGGTCGGTTGGACGGCCGGTACAGTCGGTTTGTTGGACTCTTTGCTGCGGCCGTGGTGCTCGATGGAGTCGGCGGTACCATCGAAGCCGACGGCGAACAGGGCGCGGCGATCTTCAGGGTTTTTCTCCGTGGTGCCCGCCCGACCCGCCCCCCTTCGCCTTAGGGGTCGCGCGGAGCTCACTCAGGCGCTCGCGGATCCCTGCTTCGAAGCCGCGGTCCGTCGGACGATAATATGTGCGGTCGACGAGCTCGTCGGGAAGGTACGTCTCGTTCTTGCTGAAGCCGCTTTCGTCATGCGGGTACCGATAGCCTTCTCCGTAGCCCCATGATTTCATTGCCTCGGTTGGCGCGTTGCGGAGCTTGAGCGGCACAGGGAGCGCCCCGTACTCACGCACGTCGGCTTGGGCCATCTTCCAGGCCTTGTAGCTCGCGTTGCTCTTCGGCGCGCTGGCCAGGTACGTGCAGCACTGCGCGATCGGGAAGATGCCCTCGGGCATTCCGAGGCGTCGAAATGCAGCGTCTGCGCTGACCGCTACTTCGAGCGCTTTGGGATCGGCGTTGCCGATGTCTTCACTTGCGAAGATCAGCATCCGTCGAAGGACGAAAAGGGGGTCTTCTCCGGCCTCGAGCATGCGCATCAGCCAGTAGACAGCAGCATCGGGGTCGCTGCCTCGCATCGATTTGATGAACGCACTGATGACGTTGTAGTGCTCCTCGCCGGACTTGTCGTAGAGCAGCGTTTGAGTCGCGAGCGCTTCTTGGACGATAGCAACCGTGACCGCTTCGACCCCCGCGGATTGCGCAAAGTCGCTCGCGAGCTCGAGCGCCGATAAAGCGCGCCGTGCGTCGCCACGGGCGTTTTGTGAAATCGCCGCAAGCGCGTCGTCCTCGAAGATGTGGGGGACGTGCCCAATCCCGTGTCCGTCCTCTCCGAGCGCACGCTCGAGCAGCTGGCGGAGGTCTTCGGCCTCGAGCGGCTTGAGGTCAAACACGCGCGCGCGGGACAGCAATGCGGAATTGACAGCAAACGAAGGGTTCTCCGTCGTTGCGCCGATCAACGTGACGGTGCCGTTCTCGACGTGCGGGAGCAGAGCGTCCTGCTGTGCCTTGTTGAACCGGTGAATCTCGTCGACGAAGAGAATCGTCTTCTTCCCGTAATAGTTCTTCTGCTCCTTGGCGGCGGCGATGATCTTCCGAAGCTCGGGGACGCCGCCGAGCACTGCGCTGAACGGCACGAAAATCGCGTTCGTCTCGTTCGCGATCACGTGCGCGAGGGTCGTCTTGCCTGTGCCAGGTGGTCCCCAGAGGATCATCGACGGAATACGGTCGGCGCGGATCGCCCGTGCCAGGATGTGTCCGTCTCCGAGCAGATGCGCCTGGCCCACCACGTCCTCGAGCCGGTTCGGGCGCATCCGGTCGGCGAGTGGAGAGCCGGCTTCCGCTTGTCGCTCGAAGAGGTCCACAGGATGCTTATAGCTCAGCGGAGGATGCGGAGCCTCTTGGGACCTTCGCCCTCGGGCGCGCTTTCGCCCCCGCCACGCTCGAAGTGCTCTTTGGCGATCCGCTCGGCGAGGGCGTCGGCGACTTTCGCAAAGGCTTGGCCCGCGGGAGACGCCGGGGCTGCCTGGACGACCGGGGTGCCCTGATCGCCCCATTCGCGCACTTGGGGGTCGATCGGCACTTGCCCAAAGAGCGGGGCTTCCGCGAATTCGGCGATCTTCTCGCCGCCACCACTGCCGAAGAGCTCGTGTTTCACACCGGCACTGTCGACGAAATAGCTCATGTTCTCGACGACCCCCAGGATCGGGACATCGAGCTTCCGGCACATCGATACCGATTTGTAGACGTCTTGAAGCGCGACCGCTTGAGGGGTCGTGACGATGATCGCGCCGGTGATGCGGAGCTTCTGAGCCAGCGTGAGCGCGACATCGCCTGTCCCGGGCGGCAAATCGATGATGAGGTAGTCGAGTCCGCCCCAATCCACATCGGTAACGAACTGCTGCAGGGCTCCGTGGAGCATCGGCCCCCGCCACACGACAGCCTGCTTGGGATCTTCGAGGAGGAAGCCAATGCTCATCAGCTTGATACCAAAGCGTTGAAGGGGTTGAATCCGCTTGCCGTCCTTGGACGTCGGGTGACCTTCGATGCCCAACATCGTGGGCAGCGAGGGGCCGTAGATGTCGGCGTCGAGTAGGCCGACACGCGTGCCAAGACGCCGTAGAGCCAACGCGAGGTTCGTCGCAGCGGTGCTCTTTCCAACGCCGCCCTTGCCGCTCATGACCAGGATCACGTTCCGTACGTCAGGAATCGGGTCGGTGCTGGTCGCTTCGCGGGTCGGCACGTTGACCTCCAACTCGAGCTCGGCGAACTCGATGCCAAGAGGCTCGAGCGCCGCCTCGACGCGCTCACGCACCGTCTGCCGAACCTCCTCGGAGGGGGAGCTCACGCGGACCTTCACCCACACCCGACCGTCTTCGAGCCGCACGTCGACTAGGGTGCCCAAGGCGCCGAGGGGTTTTTCGAAGATAGGATCTTCGACGTTGCGAAGGGCTTCAATGACTGCATCGAGGGTGGCGGACCCCATCGAACCTCCAGAGTCGGTATAACCGGAGTGCTCTAGAGCGCCTCTTTCGCCTCGTCAAGGTGGACAAACTTCGGCTAGCTCCCGGGCCCGGTTATGCTGCCGCGGTGGCGGTTTGGGAGCGACGGTGTGCACTTCCGCTTGCGATCTTCGTGCTGTGTGTGGGGATCTACTGCGCGACCTCGGCCGGGCGGCTCCTCCAACCCACGCCGAACAACCACTACGTGCACTTGGCGCATGCCTGGTTGCAGGGACGCCTCGACATTGGGGGCAACCCGCCCGGTACCAACGATTGGGCATGCTTTGACACCGTGAGCCAGGGGCCTTGTCCCCCGGGTCGGTATTCATTCTCCGGGCCTGATGCCGAGCGGTACCGTTGGCACGTCTCGTTTCCGCCGTTGCCGGCCGTGCTGTTGTTGCCAGTCGTCGCACTGTTCGGGCTCGGCAGTCTCGACGCGCTCTTCTGGGCGCTTTTTGCGGGGCTGGCGCCAATGCTGTTGTTCGTCGTCTTGCGCGACTTACGGGAGTCGGGGTGTAGCGGGCGCACACAACGAGACGATCTGCTCGTCACGGCTCTCTTCGCGGTTGGATCGGTCTACTACTTCGTGGCGGTGCAGGGGACAGTCTGGTTTGCCGCCCATGTCGTCGCCTCGGCGTTCATCTGTCTGTACCTCCTGTGCGCGTTCGGTGCTCGACGCCCAGTGGCGGCAGGTCTGGCCCTCGGGTTGGCTTTCCTATGTCGACCCGCAACGTTGTTGCTGGCGGCGTTCTTCGTGCTTCAAGCGATCACCGCGGCAAAGGACGAAGGTCATGCGCGGCCGGGCTCAGGGTCTCGTCCTCTCCGCACTCTCGTGATGTTCGTGTTTCCGCTCGGGCTCATCGTCGCAGCTGCCATGTGGCATAACGCTGCCCGTTTTGGTGACCCACTCGAGTTCGGGCACCGGTTCCTTCAAATCCGTTGGCGCCCGAGGATCGAGACTTGGGGCCTTTTCAGCACGCACTATCTGCCGAGGAATCTGACCGTCTTCTTTCTCGCTCTGCCGTGGCTGCTCGAATCGAGCCCCTTCATTCGGATCTCGAGGCACGGGCTAGCGCTCTGGTTCACGACCCCAAACCTGTTGTGGAGCCTTTGGCCCAAGAAGCTCGATGGCGCGATCGTGGCGCTTTGGGCTGCGATTGTGCCCACCGCGCTGTGCACTCTGCTCTATCAGAACACCGGCTGGGTCCAGTTTGGCTATCGGTTTTCCCTGGACTACCTGCCGCTCTTGTTGGTGCTCGTCGCCCTCAGTCGGCGGCGGTTTGGCGCCGCGTTCCTGGCCTGCGCGGCGTTTGCGATCATCGTCAACACCTTTGGTGCCATAACCTTCGATCGCTACGATCAGTTCTACGACGACGACTCGACCCAGCAGGTCATCTTTCAACCGGATTGATCGGTTTCGTTCAGCAGTCGTTCTGCGAGGGCACTGGCTGGTCCGTGCGGTAGCATTGCGCGCTTCAAGCCTGCCAACCCCGCCTCTTGCCGCAACGACCGCAGCTCTTCGAGTGCGGCTTCCGTGTCACCTCGCTCGGCCAACACGTGCGCATGGACGAGGCGGTGCGACGCTCGAAGCGAGGGATTGTCATCCACTTCCTGTCCGCCGAGGTGGGCAAGTGCCTTTTCGGGCTTGCCCTGCACCGCCATCAGCAGAGCCTCGATTGCCACCAACCACACCTCGATCGAGCTTTCCGCCGGTCGCTCAATCCGATCAATGGCGTGTTGAGCGGCTTCCACCTCGTCGAACTGAAGCTCGCACGTCGCGAGCGCTTGGTTCCGAAGCACCGCTTGTGGCTCTGACAGCGTATCGTCGTTCAGACTGCGCAATCGATCCCGCGCTTCGGCCCACATTCCGGCTTGGGTCAAAGGCCCGGTCGCCATCAGTACGAGCGCGATGTACCGCTGCTCGTTCGTTCGGCGCACCCGGTCGAGAAGCCGACCGAGGGCGGCCGCGGCAGTAGGCCGTGCGTCCTCCTCTTGGATGCGCTGGCATAGAATGGAGAGCCCGCGCACGTGGCGCAGCCTCCGAGCCGAGCTGAGCAACAAGACCAAGCCGACGCTGCCGCCGACCAGGCTAGCGATTCGATCGATCTGCGCTTGATCCATGGACGTCGTGCGGAGCGCGTAAAGCGCTGCCAGGCCGATCACCAGGACCGTCAGCGCTGACCCCACGAACGATCGCAGCACGGTGGCAATCGACAACAAGCTGAATGGGACACCCCAAATCCAGCCCTGGATCACCGGCGCCGCCATTCCGACGAGCACGGCGACGATGAGCGTGAGAGTCATGGGCTAAGGCGTGCTTTCGGAGCGGTAGGCGTAGTAGTGTTTCAGGACGCGTCGCACGTAGCGCTGTGTCTCTTTGTACGGAGGGATGCCGTTGTACTTCTGCACCGCACCTTCGCCCGCGTTGTACGCCGCCACCGTCAGCACCAGGTCGCCTTTGAAATGATTGGCCAGAATTCGAAGGTAACGCGCGCCGCCAAGGATGTTTTGACGCGCGTCGAAAGGATCGGATACGCCCATCGACCTCGCTGTCTTTGGCATCAGCTGCATCAGGCCCATTGCGCCCGCCCGGCTGACGACCATGGGATTGAAATCACTCTCCACGCGCATGACCGCGCGAAGGAAGGACTCGGGGAGCTGATACAGGCTTGCCGCCTCGCCGATCAGGCCATTGTAGCGGTTGTACCGCGCCGGGTCCTTGGAGCGGCTGTCGCTCGACGCCTTCGTCCCCGCGCCCTTTTTCTTGCTGTTGGCCTTCGGCTTCGACTTCCTGCTGCCCCGAACGACGAGCTCGCAGCGGCGGCCTGGCTCTCTGATGTTCGTGTAGTGGTGCGTCCCGTCCGAGCGCTTGCAACGATAGATGTCCGCGTGCGCAGGCGTTGCCGCACCCACGATCAGGCCCATTACGCCCATTGCCGCCAACGCTCGCCAAGCCATCGCTCGAGAGTGTATCCCCGGGTCCTGGGTCACGCCAAAATGCGCCTCCCGCGCTTGCGCTCGACCCGCTTCTGCGCATCATAAGCCGTTCGATGGCGATGCCGAGTTTTTTCGAGGGACCTGAAAAGAAGCTGGAGGTTGTCGTGACCCCAGACTTCCCGCCCCTGCGTTCCTTGAGTGAGCAGGCGTGGCGTGGGATCGTCGAGGCTGCGGGCGCGCATGTGATTTCGGTCCTCCAAAGCGAGCACTGCGACGCGTATCTCCTGTCGGAGTCGAGCCTGTTCGTGTTCGACGATTGGTTCGTCTTGATCACCTGCGGTCGAACGACTCTGGTAGACGCGGTTCCACAGCTTCTCCAATCGATTCCAAGCGAGTCGATCGCCTTCCTCGTGTACGAACGCAAGAACGAGCACTTCCCGGAGCATCAACCGACCACGTTCTATGAAGACGCCCT
>CP070713.1:298768-322550 GCA_020351445.1 Myxococcales bacterium | reverse complement strand
TCGCAAACATGGCGGCGCTTTGTCACGAGTACGACGCCGAGATTTTCGTCGATGCGATTCAGGCACTTGGCGCGACGCCGGTCGATGTGTCTTGGGGCATCGACTACCTCAGCTCCGGCAGCCACAAGCATCTGATGGGTCCTGAGGGAGCTGGCTTTCTGTACGTGGCCGAGCGATGCGCTGGGTCGCTGAAGCCGCGTCTCGCCGGGTGGCTTGGGCATGAAGATCCGGTCGCGTTCTTGATCGGCGACGCGCCGGCGCTGCGCTATGATAACCCCCTCAAGCGGGGCGCGGGGGCGCTCGAGACAGGGACGAGCAACGTCATTGGTCTTGCGGCGTTGGGCGCTTCGCTCGAGCTGCTCGGCCAACTCACGGTTCCCGCGATCCACGAACACGTCGATGCGTATCTGGACAACCTTGAGGCTGGGCTCGCGCAGCGTGGCTTCCACACTCACCGCGCCAAAGCAGCCGCGCTTCGCTCGACGTTGCTGAGCATGGCGGTCCCCGACGATGTGAGATTATCCAAGCTGTCGGCAGCGCTCCGAAACCGAGGCGTGGTGTGCAACACGCCCGACGGCTTGATGCGGTTTGCGCCGCACTGGCCGAACGCGCTCGAAGAAGTCCCCCGCATCCTCGACGCGACGGACGAAGCGCTGGCCGAGCTTCGGGGTTGAGCTTAGGCTCGCGCGATGCGTAGCCAAAGCGACCGAAGCTTTTGGATCTTCAACGTCATCGTCTCGACGGCGGCGGTGGGCTTTCTCGGTTGGTTGCTTCTCCTGCGCGAAGGTGGCGGCGTCGGGGCTGACCTCGGCTTCATGCCTGGGGTCAACGCCTCGCTCAACGCCACCGCCGCCGCGCTACTCCTGCTCGGCCTTGGCGCCATCCGAAGCGGTCGCCGAGAGGTTCACAAGCGGCTGATGGTTTCAGCCTTCGCAGCGTCGGCCGTGTTCCTCGTGGGCTACGTCCTCTACCACTACGCCCACGGCGATACCCAGTATCAGGGTGTCGGCCCGATCCGTATCGTCTACTTCACGATCCTGATCACCCACGTCGTCTTGTCGATCGTAATGCTTCCGATGATCCTGACGACGTTCTATCTCGCCGCCCGCGAGCGCTTTGCGGCGCACAAGCGGCTCGCCAGATGGACCCTGCCGATCTGGTTGTACGTGTCGGTTACGGGGGTCGTCATTTACTTCATGCTGCGCTAGCCCCCTTGCCCTTGCCCTTGCCCTTGCCCTTGCCCTTGCCAGTGTCAGCGACAGTGATCTTTACCCAGGAGCCCGTTTGCCCAACACTTCGCCCAAAGGAGGGCTCTGGTGGGAATCATCTCGTGGATCGTGTTTGGGTTGCTGGTGGGTATTCTCGCGAAGTTCGCGATGCCGGGCGACGACGGAGGTGGCTTCGTCAAGACGACCTTGCTCGGGGTGGCTGGCGCGCTCGTCGGGGGCTTCATCGGAACACGTCTCGGCTTCGGGGACGTGACGGGCTTCAACGTCCGCAGCTTTGCCATCGCGATCGCAGGTGCCGTGCTGGTTCTGTGGGTCTATCGGCAGCTGAGGAAGGGGTAGGCAAGCGCCCTCAAGCACAAACCCGCTTTCCTTTGTGACGAAAAACGCTAAGGTCCCGGCATGAGTGGGACCTTCCGACCCCATGGCGTGTGGACCGCCTTGACGACTCCGTTCTCGACGGATCGGCAGGTCGACTACGATTCGCTGCGTCGCCTGATCGAGTTTCAGGTGCAGGAAGGCGTCGACGGTGTTCTTCCGTGCGGTACGACCGGTGAGTCGCCCACCCTCACATGGCAAGAGCACGACGCCGTCGTCGATGCTGCGGTGCGCGCCGTAGAAGGGCGCACCGGCGTATTGGCGGGTACGGGCAGCAACAATACAGAAGAGGCGATTCGCGCGAGCACCCAGGCCAAGGAAGCCGGCGCCACCGCGGTGTTGCTGGTGGACTGCTACTACAACGGACCCTCGAGCCTCGAGCTACGCACGGAGTACTACGAGCGCATTCTGGAGAGCGTGCCCGACATTCCCGTCGTGCCCTATGTGATTCCCGGGCGAAGTGGGTGTGCGCTTTCCGCGGCCGACCTCGCCGTCTTGCATCTCAACGACCCGAAGCGCGTCCCTGCTGTAAAACAAGCCACCGGCGATCTCGATCGGATGCGCTTGGACCGTCAGCTTGCCGGGCCGGCGTTGAGCATTCTCTCCGGTGATGATGACCTCACGCTCACGATGATGCGCGACGCGGACATCCGCGCTAGTGGCGTGATCAGCGTAATGGCGAACATGGTGCCGGGCGCCATCGGCTCCATGGTTCGCGCGCAGGTGGCCGACGACACCGAGGAGACCGAGCGGCTTACACAAGCGCTGGCTCCTGTGCTCAGGCTCGTCAGTTGCGCAGTCACCGCGGTGCGCACGCTGCCGAACGGACGAAGCGTCGAAGTGACCGACAAGTTCCGAAACCCGGTGCCGGTGAAGACCATGATGGCTGGGCTCGGTATGATCTCCTCGGCGAAGCGCCCGCCGCTTGGGCGCATGAGCCCGACTGCGGTCGCCCAGTGCCGCAATGCGCTGCGCCAAGTGCACACGGCCGACCAGGGCATCCTCGGCCCCATCGAAGAGGCGTTCGAGGTGCGGATCGACCAGCGCCTCGGAGACGACACGATTTGGTCGGCGCTCGCCCGTTGAGGGGACCGTGTATCGAGCGCTGATTCGTCCGCTTCTGTATCTGCTTCCCGCAGAGACCGCGCATCACCTCGCATTTGGGTGTCTGCGACTTCTCGCAGCGATCCCCGGGATGAAGGCGTTGATGCGGAGCATGCTGCACCGCGGGGACCCAGCTTCCCACGTGCGCGCACTGGGCCTCGACTTTCCGAACCCGATCGGTTTAGCCGCGGGTTTCGACAAAGATGCGATCGGGTACGAGGCGCTGGGGGCGCTGGGGTTTGGATTTGTCGAGGTGGGCACGCTGACCGGTCAGCCGCAACCGGGTAACCCGAGACCACGGCTCTTCCGGCTCCCTCAGGACCGCGCGTTGGTCAACCGCATGGGCTTCAACAACCGCGGATCCGCCGGCGCCGTCGCGCGCTTGCAACGACCGCACCAGACGATCGTCGGGGCCAACATCGGCAAGACGAAGGTGGTCTCCGAAGAAAACGCGATCACTGATTACGTCGCCAGCGCGAAACGGATTGGGCCGCACGCCGACTACGTAGTGGTCAACGTGAGCTCCCCCAACACGCCGGGGCTGCGCGACCTGCAGACGACCGACAAGCTGCGCCCGTTGCTCGTTGCAGTTCGTGAAGCACTTAATGAAGTTTCCCCGGCTCGTCGCGTGCCGTTGCTGGTGAAAATCGCCCCGGATTTGGCCGACGAGGACGTCGACGCAGTCGCCGATCTCGCGCTCGATCTCGGCCTCGACGGCATCATCGCGACCAACACCACGATTCGACGCGAAGGGCTTCGCAGCGACGCGGCCGAGGTCGAACGTTGCGGCGACGGCGGCCTGAGCGGGCCCCCGTTGCACGAGCGGTCACTCGAGGTGCTGAAGCGGCTGCGGGCTAGCGTGGGCGCTCGGCTAGTCCTGATTTCGGTGGGTGGCATCGAAACCGCAGAACAGGCATGGGAGCGCATTCAGGCTGGCGCCACGCTGGTACAGGTCTACACAGCCTTCATCTACGAGGGACCGCTCCTACCGAGTCGATTGGCTAAGGGGGTGGCCGAGCTCGCGCGGCAGAGTCAGTGAGAGTGTCAGTGCCAGGGTCGGTGCCGGCGAATTAACCCTTTCAAAAAGGGGACTGTCCCCTTTTTACTCTCGGGCGTTGACTACGGCGGCGGCGACCGAGTCGGACCAGACGTTCACCGTGGTTCGGCACATGTCGAGGATTCGGTCTACCGCGAGGATCAACGCGACCGCGCTCGTCGGGAGGCCGACCGCGTTTAGGACCACGACCATCATCACCATGCCGGCGTGGGGGATGCCGGCAGCGCCGATGCTCGCCAGTAGAGCGGTGAGCGCGATCAGGCCTTGTTGTGCGACTGTCAAATCGATGCCGTAGACCTGCGCGATGAATAGAACCGCCACTGCTTCATAGAGCGCGGTGCCGTCCATGTTGATCGTCGCGCCCAGCGGTAGCACGAAAGAGGTTACCTGTGGCTTGACGCCTGCCTCTTCCACCTCTTGCATCGTGAGGGGAAGCGTGCCGTTGCTCGACGCCGTGCTGAAAGCGGTCACCAAGGCGGTGGTGAGCTTTCGGGCGTACTCGATCGGCGAGCGGCCCGTAGCAAGCCTGAGAATCGCTGGCAGCGTGATCGTCGCGTGAATCAAGAGCGCGATGAAAACCGTGAGCACATACCAACCGAGCACCTGAAACGCGGCCGGACCCTTGCCAGCGGCCGCATACAGAGTGAAGCCAAAGACCCCAATCGGAGCAAACTTCACGACGAAGAGCGTCATTTGCATCATCACGTCGAACAGACCCGAGAAAAAGCGCCGCACGACACTTGCGTCCTTCGAGCCCTCGCGATGTTCGGCCAGTCCGATGAAGACGCCAATCAGAAGCGAGAAGAAGATGACCGGCAGCATGTCGCCCTCGCTTGCTGCAGCGAGGGGGTTTTTCGGAATCAACCCTTCGAGCTGCTCCCACAGGACAACACCGATGCTGTCCGGTGCTTCGGTCAGCAACGGTTTGTCGGCGGCGCCTTCTTCGAGCAGGGCGAGCTCGGCGCCGGCGCCCGGGCGAATGAGGTTCACCATCGCAACGCCGGTCAGGATGGCGAGGAAGCTGGTCGTTAAATAGAATGCGATCGCGCGTCCTCCGATCGAGCCCAAGGTCCGAAGGTCGCCCATCCCGGTCACGCCCGTGATCAGTGACGAGACGATCAGGGGGACGACGAGCATTTGCAGCAGGCGCAGGAAGAGGTCTCCCACCTCCTTGCCGACCGTGGCCACCTTGCCGACGGTATCCGCATCGACCATGCCCTCGGTGCCCGCCCAGTTGAGTCCCAGCCCCAGGGCAGCGCCTAGAACCATGGCGATCAGGATCCAATGATGGAGTTGCAGTCGTTTCACGGGCGCGCATTATGCGGACGCCCTTCTTCGATGTAAAACCAACCCATGACCGAACCGAATCCAGACGAAAGCCCGCTTTTAGAGCTGCGCGGAGCGCTCGATGCCCTGGATCACGAGCTGCTGGAGCTGCTGGTCCGGCGGATGGACATCGTGGCGGACATTGCTGCGCGCAAGCGCTCGCACCGCGTGCGAATCCGCGATCTGGCCCGTGAGCAGAGGGTTCTCCACGACCGCTGCGCTCGCGCCGAGGAGCTCGGCCTGCCGGCAGAGAGCATCGAATCGGGCTGGCGCCAGTTGATGCTCATGAGCCGCGAGCGGCAAGCGGCCCTACGTGCAGAGGTGCCCCTCGATGTCGAGGCCAAGACGATCGCCATCATCGGTGGCGAAGGGGCCATGGGGCGATCGCTAAACACTTTGTTTTCCGATCTCGGTCACGAGGTGCGGAGCGCCGACCTGCGGACCGAGCTTCGCCCCGCCGCCGCCGCCGCGACCGCGGACGTGGTCATCATCAGCGTACCGATCCGCGAAACTCGGTCGGTCATCGAAGAGCTTGGCCCCCTGGTCCGAAAAGAAGCCCTGCTGATGGACGTCACGTCGATCAAGACCGACCCGATGGAGGCGATGTTGGCATCCACCGAAGCTGGCGTCCTCGGGACCCATCCGATGTTCGGTCCCGGGGTCAACACGTATCAGGGTCAGCGCGTCGTGATCTGCCCGGGCCGTGGCGACGCGTGGCTCGACTGGGCACGGCAGATGTTCACCGCGCGAGGCCTGCTCATTACGGAGACGACGCCCGCCGTGCACGACTCGATGATGGCGATCGTGCAGGTGCTGCATCACTTCAAGACCCAGGTGCTGGGGCTCGCATTGAGTCGCGCGGGTGCGCCGCTCGAGGAGACACTTCGTTTCACGTCGCCCGCGTACCTTCTCGAGACCTACGTGACCGGACGTCATTTCGCCCAGTCACCGGACCTGTACGGGCCGATCGAAATGCTCAATCCTGACTCGACGCAGGTGATCGAAGGGTTCCGCAAGGCCGCAGCCGATCTGGCCGAAATCCTGGCCGCGGGCGACCAGGATGCGTTTGACCAGGTCTTTGCCGATGTGCGCGCGTTCTTTGGGGAGTTCACCGAAGAAGCCCTCGACCAGAGCGGCTTTCTCATCGACCGGCTGGTGGAGCTCAGCGCCGGCCGGTCGTCGCCCTAGCGAGTCGATTGACGCTCGTCGCCGCATCTGCGATGCCGTCCCCATGGTGCAAGTTGCGATACACGGGGCGGCGGGTCGCATGGGCCAAAGCATCGCTTTGGTGCTGGACGACGATCTCGAGGCGATCCTCGTCGCCGCGATGGATCGCGAGGGGTGCGAGCTGCTCGGCCAGGACGTAGGCGTGCTGACGGGGCGTTCGCCTTCGGGGGTTTGCATCACGTCCGACGTCGAAGAGTTCTTGAGCAACGTGGAGGTCGTCATCGACTTCAGCATTGCCTCGGCGACCTCGAAGCTCCTCCCGCTTTGCGCAGGGCAGCGCATTCCGATGGTGATCGGAACGACCGGGCTCGATGCTGCGACGCGCGCGGGCCTCGAAAGGGCGGCCGAAAGAGTGCCGATCGTGTTTGCACCCAACTACAGCCAGGGCGTCAACGCGCTGTACTTCCTCGCCGCGCGTGCAACGGAGCTCTTAGGCCCGACTTTCGATGCCGAGATCATCGAGATCCACCACCGGCACAAGGTCGATGCGCCGAGCGGGACCGCCGTTCGCCTTGGTGAGGTGGTGGCCGAGGCCAAGCGGCTCGACCCTGAACGAGCGGTGAGCCACGGGCGAAGTGGTCAGGTCGGGGCGAGGCCTCTCGAGGAGATTGGTGTGATGGCGCTGCGGGGCGGCGATGTCGTCGGCGAGCACACCGTCTACCTCGTCGGAGAGGGAGAGCGCATCGAGCTGACCCACCGCGCGACCGACCGTTCGATCTTCGCGCGCGGGGCAGTGAGGGCGGCGCATTGGGTCGTTGACCGGCCTGCCGGGCTCTATGACATGGCCGACGTGATGGGGATTCCCCGTTAGGCGCAAGGGTGAAGGATTTCTGATACGGTAAGGGCGCGTCATGGATTGTCCCCAATGTGGAGCCAAAGTTCCGTCCGACGATTTGTTTTGCGGAAAATGTGGGTACGCCATGCGCGATCATGGTCCGGAGCGAGTAGACCAATCGCGCATCCGCGTGCACGAGGAGCCCGACCCGGTCGCCGAAGCGCCAGCACACCGCACCTCGTCGCAGCAACGCATTCGCAAGCACACCGTGCTCGGAATGCCCTCGGCGACGCGGCCTGCCCCGAGTCCCGCCTCTACGGCTACTCCACCGCCACCGCCACCTCCTCGCGCCCCGGTCTCGTCGGCACGTTCGGGTCGCACCGGCGCCCGCACGTCGCAGAAAACGATGCTCGGAATTCCGCGTCCGGACTTTCCCGAACCACCCGGCGCTTCGTCATCGGCGGAGCCCCCCGAGCTCGACCAGAGGCCGCCTCCCGATGACGAAAGCGGCGCGACGTCCGAGCCGGCAACCCCGAGCCATCGCGCGCGGGCGCGCGTTCGCTACGACAGCGCCAACGAGCCGTACTCGATGACGCAACGAAGGCGAAGGGCGCTCGGTGGCCTTGCGGTGCTCGTCCTCCTTGCGGCAGCCTGGCTCGGTTACCGTGTCTTGATGGTGAATGGCTAGTAGTGCGCCAGACAGCCAAGCGCTGTGCAACGCGTGCGGGGAGAGCAACCCGCCCGAGTCCAAGTTCTGCGGGAAGTGCGGCGCCGCCCTAGCACCCGCGCCACCTAGGCCGGGTGACATCATCGCGGACCGATACCGTGTGGTTGCCCCGATCGGGCGGGGCGCGATGGGTACGGTCTACCGCGCGGAGCACGTGCAGATCAGCAAGGTCATGGCGATCAAGTTGCTTCACCGAGAGCTCGAGGAAAACCCGGAGAATGTCACTCGCTTCCACCGCGAAGCCGAGTCCGCGTCGCGTCTCAATCACCCCAATACCGTCCACGTATTCGACTTCGGCCGCACCAAGTCCGGGTCGCTCTATCTCGTGATGGAGTACGTCGACGGCGATGACTTGGCCAAGGTCATCACCAAAGAAGGCCCGATGCCCTTCGGTCGTGTGGCGTATCTCTGCGCCCAGGTCGCGGGGTCCGTCGCGGATGCACACGCTGCAGGCATCGTCCATCGTGACCTCAAGCCCGAGAACGTCGTCATCGCCGAAAGCCGCGACGGAGAGACCGCCAAGGTGCTGGACTTCGGGCTCGCGAAGCTCTTCGAGGGCACAGTCGAAGCGCAGGTGACGAGCAGCGGCACGATCGTGGGGACGCCCTACTACATGTCGCCTGAGCAGATTCAGGGACAGGAGCTCGACGGACGAAGTGACGTCTACGCGATCGGCGCAATCATGTATGAATGCGTCGTCGGCAAGCCCCCATTCGAGGCGCCCAACCCGGTTGGTGTCCTTTCGAAGCACTTGTCTGAGGAGCCCCTCCGCCCGTCGGCCCGCTCACCGCTGTCGGTGCCGGCCGAAGCCGATGAGATCATCATGCGCTGCCTCGAGAAAGACGCGGACCGCCGCTATCAAACGGCCGAGGACCTCAGGCAAGCCCTGATCGCCTATCTTGCGACGGTCGGTGCCGGCGATTGGCGGCTCAGCGGCGTCGGGCGGCCGGGCCTCGGCAGCGGTACCCGCCGCATCGACGGCCTCGATTCGATCTTCAGGCCCAAACGCAGGCTTTGGTGGTTGATCCTGCTCTTCCTGTTGTTGGGTGGCGGCGTGGCCGCATGGCAGCTCGCGGCCCGGGGTCCTTCGGAGAGCGAGCCCAACCACACCGCGAAAGACGCGACTCGGCTCCTCGAAGACACGGAAATGGAAGCCTATCTCGGTCAGCGGCTCAGCGAAGATTCCGGCGACGTGGATCTGTTCGAGCTCGAGCATCTGGGGACCGCGGGGCGCGCGGCAGAGGTGGAGGTGAGCTCGATCCCCAATATGGACGTGGTCGTCGAGCTTCTGAAGCCCGGCCACCAAGAACCGCTCATCGTGGCCGATTCCCGAGGCTTGGGGGAGGGCGAACGCCTACCCAATGTTCCCCTCGAGCCGGGGAAATACCTGATTCGTGTTCGCGAGCGGAGCGTCGAGGGCGGGTTGCCGACCGAGAACGTCTCCGACGAGTACTACATTCGATGGCGGCTCCTCGAAGAGGACGGCATGTTCGAGCGCGAGCTCAACGACTCCCTCGAGCTCGCAGAGCCCCTCGATCTCGCCAGCGAGCGGCGGGCGTGGATCGGTTGGGCAGGCGATGTCGATACCTTTTGCTTGAGCGAGGACGCGGAGCGGGTGGTCGCGCAAGTCAGCGCACTGGCGGAGGTCGACTTGGTTCTGCGCGTCGTCGATCGGCGAACCGACCGCAGTGGGAAGTACGACGACAAGGGGGCCGGTAGGGGAGAGACGAGTAAGACCTGGCGCAACGCGGAAGCCGGGAAACTATGCGTCGAGGTCTCCGCCGACCCGCGAGACGAGAGGGGCCGCCTCGCGCAGCCCGATGACACCTATGGTGTGCGGTTCATCACTGCCCCTGGACGCTAGATGCGGATTTCCGACCTCGACTACGATCTGCCCGAGGAGCTGATCGCGCAGGCGCCGCTGGCGAAGCGAGATGCGTCGCGTCTGTTGTTGGTGGACGTCGCGGCTGACGCAGTCGAAGACCATATCTTCACCGAGCTGCCCGGGCTGCTCCCCCCGAGCTTGTTCGTGTTCAATGACACGCGGGTCTTTCCGGCACGTCTGCTCGGCCACAAGGCCACGGGAGGCCGGGTCGAGCTGCTATTGCTCCGCAAGGCCGCCGAAGGCACCGATCGTTGGCTCGCGATGGGTCGTTCCTCGAAGGGATGGCGTGCGGGGATGGAGCTGTCGCTGTGCGAAGCGCGGCTCAGCGCACGCGTCGTTCGCGTGCTCGACCACGGACAGTTGGAGGTCGACCTTCGGGCGGAGTCTGACGTCTACGCGGTGATCGAGGCGGCGGGAACGGTTCCGCTCCCACCATACATCCGCCGCCCCGCCGATGATGCCGACCGAGCACGCTACCAGACCGTCTACGCAAAGAAGCCCGGCGCGGTTGCCGCGCCCACCGCCGGCCTTCATTTCACCGAGGGAACCCTGAGCGCGCTCGAAGAGGCCGGTCATCGGACCGCGTACGTGACACTGCACGTCGGACCCGGCACATTTCGCCCGGTTCAGGCCCCCGCCCTGCACCAGCACGACATGCACGAAGAAGCCTACGAAGTTCCGAAAGCCACCGTCGCAGCCATCGGTCACGCGCGAAAGGAAGGGCGGCCGATCGTCGCGGTCGGCACCACGGTGGTCCGCACGCTCGAGTCTTCGGTCGATGCCGAGGGCGATCCGGTCTCCGGGATCGGCACTACGCGCCTCTTCATCCGCCCGCCCCACCCATTTCACGTGGTCGATCACCTCGTTACCAACTTCCATCTGCCGCGCTCGACTTTGCTCGCTTTGGTGATGGCGTTCGCTGGGGTCGATCTGACGCGCCGCGCGTACCGCGAAGCCGCCGAGCGGCGCTATCGGTTCTACAGCTACGGCGACGCGATGTTGATCCGGGGGCGCACACGATGAGCCTTCCGACCCCCGGGTTTTCCTTTCGAGTCGACGCGATCGACGGCGCTGCACGATGCGGGGAGCTCACCACTCCTCGCGCCACGATCCAAACCCCCGCGTTCATGCCGGTCGGAACTCAGGCGACCGTCAAAGCGCTCACGCCGGATGAGGTCGCGTCGACGGGCGCGCGCATCATCCTGGCCAACACCTATCACCTCTGGCTTCGGCCAGGTGCCGAGTCCGTGGCCTCTCATGGCGGTGTCGTCGGGTTCATGAAGTGGCCGCACGCGCTGCTCACGGACAGTGGGGGCTATCAAGTCTTCTCGCTCGCAAAGCACCGAACGATCGACGACGACGGCATCACGTTCCGCTCTCACCTCGATGGCACCTTACGTCGACTTACTCCCGAAGAGGCGATGCGCGTACAGGCGTTGCTCGGCTCAGACATCGCCATGGTCCTCGACGAGTGTCCTGCGGGAGGCGCACCGCGCGACGAGGTCCAGCGCGCGATGGCGCGTACCACCGATTGGGCTGAGCGGTGCCTGGCAACCGAGCCCGCCGAGGGCCAGGCCCGGTTCGGTATCGTGCAGGGGGGGACCGAGCTCGATCTACGGTTGTCGCACTTGCAGACCATTGGCGCGCTCGACTTCGACGGAGTCGCACTGGGAGGGTTTTCGGTGGGAGAGCCGCCCACGCAAATGTACGAGCTCTTGAACGAGATCGCGCCGGTGATGCCTCAGGATCGCCCGCGCTATCTGATGGGCGTCGGCACGCCGACCGACCTGCTTAGGGCCGTGTCGAGCGGTATCGATCTCTTCGACTGTGTCTTGCCGACTCGAAACGCGCGCAACGGCCAGGCGCTGACTTGGGGAGGTCGAGTGAACCTGCGGCAGGCGAGGCACCGTGACGATGAAAGCGCCCTCGATGCCCGATGTGACTGCCCGGTCTGTACGACGCACTCCCGCGCGTATCTCCGCCATCTCTTCAAGGCGGACGAGATGCTCGGGCCGCGCCTGCTCTCTCTGCACAATTTGCATTTCTATGGGGCGCTGATGCGCAAAGCGCGCGAAATGATTCGTCTCGGCGAGCTCGGCGCCTGGGTCGAGGCGACCCTCGCTCAGATGCGCGAGCTGGACGAAGTAGGTGGTTTGGACGACTGACGGAATCAATTGACGACATTCTGGCCCCGCGGTATGGGCCGACCTCCAGCGGTCGGCTTTACGGGAGAAGGTAGGGGCATGACACAGATCAAGCGCGCACTGATATCGGTCTCTGATAAGACGGGCGTGGTCGAGTTTGCGAAGGGGCTCTCGGACGCGGGCGTCGAGATTCTGTCCACCGGCGGAACGGCCCGGTCGCTTCGTGAGGGCGGGGTGCCGGTCGTCGACGTTTCGGAGTACACCGAGTCGCCCGAGATCATGGACGGCCGCGTGAAGACCCTCCACCCACGTGTCCACGGCGGAATTCTCATGCGGGACAGCAGCGAAGATCGCGATGCGCTCGGCGGCATTGGCGGTAAGCCGATCGATCTCGTCTGCGTGAACCTCTATCCCTTCGAGCAGACGGTCGCTCGAGGCGCATCGCATGAAGAGACGATCGAGAACATCGACATCGGTGGACCCTCGATGGTCCGAAGTGCCGCCAAGAACCAGGCGCGCGTGACGGTCGTCACCGAGCCGGGCGACTACGACGAGGTGCTCGCCGCGGTGAAGTCCGGCGACGGGCCGAACGCTTCACTGCGGGCCCGCTTGGCGGCTAAGGCATTTGCCCAAACCGCCGCGTACGATGGCGCCATCTCCGCTTATCTGACCTCGCAGGGCAGCGACTCGAAGTTCCCCGGTGCGCTGACCCTGAGCTTCACCAAGGCCTACGACGTTCGCTACGGCGAGAACCCACATCAGCAAGGGGCCTTCTACATCGAGCGAAACGCTCCGGCTGGAAGCTTGGCATTGGCCGAGTCACTCGGTGCGGGCGGCAAGGAGCTTTCGTTCAATAACCTCGTCGATGTCGACGCGACCATCGAAGCGGTGCGCGAGTTCGAGCAGCCCGCGGCGGTCGTCGTCAAGCACACCAATCCGTGCGGGGTGGCCACGGCGGCGACCCTCGAGGAGGCGTACCGCATTGCCCGCGAGGCCGATGCGCAGAGCGCTTTTGGCGGGATCGTGGCCTTGAACCGCGAGGTCGACGAGGCCACGGCCAACGCGGTTGCCGAGACTTTCATCGAATGCATCATCGCACCTGGCTTCGCTCGGGCCGCGCTCGAGCGGCTCACGAGGAAGAAGAACCTCCGCATCCTCGCGACGGGAGAGTGGCTTCCGGCCGACTACGCTGCACTGCAATTCAAGCGTGTCGGCGGCGGCTTGGTCGTGCAGGATCGCGACGCGACCGGCCCGGACGAGGTTCGCGCCGGCAAGGTCGTCACCAAGCGCCAGCCCACCGACGATGAGATGCGTGCACTCGACTTCGCGTGGCGCGTCTGCAAGCACGTAAAGTCCAACGCGATCATCTTTGCCAAGCCCGACCGAACAGTCGGTGTCGGCGCTGGACAGATGGCGCGCGTCACCGCCGTAGGAATCGCCGCACAAAAGGCAGGCGAGCTCTCGCAGGGGGCTGTCATGGCGTCGGACGCCTTCTTCCCGTTCCCTGACGGCATCGAAGCCGCCGCCGAGGTCGGCATTACAGCGGTCGTACATCCCGGCGGGTCCAAGGGAGACGACAAAGTCATCGCGGCTGCCGACGCGGCCGGCATGGCCATGGTCTTCACCGGCGTCCGCCACTTCCGGCACTGATGATGCGTGTTCTCATCGTCGGCGGAGGAGCGCGCGAGCACGCCCTGGCATGGCGCCTTTCTCAGGACGCCGGGGTAGAAGTCATCGGGGCACCTGGGAATGCAGGCATCGCCGCGATCGGCCGCACGGTGTCGGTGGACCCGACCGATGCGGACCAGGTCGTCGCGCTCGCCCGGCAAGAGTCCGCGGACTTGGTCGTCGTTGGCCCGGAGGCCCCCCTGGTCGCGGGCGTAGTCGACGCGCTTCGCGACAATGGCATCGATGCCTTCGGCCCCGACCGGGAGGCCGCACGGCTCGAGGGCTCCAAGATCTTCTCCAAGGAGTTCATGGCCAGGCACGACATTCCGACCGCTGGCTTTGCGGTCTTCGATGATCCGGATGCGGCCACCCGCTACATCGAGAAAGCCAATCGCCCGCTCGTGGTGAAGGCCGACGGGCTCGCGGCGGGGAAGGGCGTCATCGTCGCGAGCAATGCGCGCGAAGCGATTGCTGGTGTCGACCGTATCATGCGAGAGCGCGCCTTTGGCGATGCGGGCGACCGTGTGTTGATAGAGGAATGCCTCGTGGGTCAAGAGGTGAGCTACCACGTCGTCTCCGACGGCGAACGATTCATCCCGCTGGCTCCGGCGCAGGATCACAAACGCGCATTCGACGGCGACAAAGGCCCAAACACCGGGGGCATGGGCGCTTACTCACCGCCGCCGGTTGTAACCCCGGAGGTCGAGCAGAAGATCCTCGACCGCGTCATCGAGCCGACGCTGCGCGGCATGGCGGCCGAAGGACGTCCGTTCCGCGGCGCGCTTTTCGTCGGGCTGATGATCGTCGACGGTGAACCGATGGTGTTGGAGTACAACACGCGGTTCGGTGATCCTGAGTGCCAAACTTTGATGACGCGCTGGAAGGGCTCGGTCATGCCGCTGATCCGTGGTTCGGCGCAGGGTGATTTCGGTGGCCTGACGCCCCAGTGGGAGGCGCCCGCGTCGCTTTGCGTCGTGCTCGCGTCCGGTGGCTACCCGGGCAGCTACGAAAAGGGCAAAGTGATCACCGGTCTCGGTGCCGTAGCCGAGCTCCCGCGGGTGACCGTGTTCCATGCAGGCACAACCCTGCAGGGCGACGCCGTGGTGACCTCCGGGGGACGCGTGCTGTCGGTCACCGCGATCGGCGAGACGATCGACGAGGCGGCCGAGCGGGCCTACGAGGCCGCCGCAAAGATCGACTTCGAAGGCAAACAGCTCCGCCACGACATCGGTTGGCGGGCCCGCGCCCGGTGATGGACGACCTCGCGACGTTCGTGGAGGTCTTGGCGCGGGGCGGCGTCGTCGCTTGTCCGACCGAGACCTGGCTTGGACTCCTTGCCGACGCTCGCAATGAAGACGCGGTCGAGCAAGTCGCCGCGCTCAAGGGTCGGCCGGCAGATATGCCGATCGCGTTGCTCCTCCCTGACGCCGAGGCGGTCCGGGAAGTGGCCCAAGCCCCTTCCGCTGCTGCGCGCGCCTTGATGGAGGCGTACTGGCCTGGGCCGCTCACGATCCTGCTCGAGGCCAAGCCTGGCTTGAGCCCGCGGCTCAGCCGGGATGGCAAGGTTGGGGTGCGCGTCCCGGGGCCCAGCCCTGCGGCCGACCTGGTCAGGGCGTTCGCTCGTCCCGTGACCGCGACGAGCGCGAACCGAACGGGCGAGCCCCCGCTTCGCAGCGCCAACGAGCTGCCCGCCGCGTTTGCCGCACGGCTTGGAGGGGCGGTGCCGGGTGTGTCTCCAGGCGGTCCCCCCTCGACCTTGGTCGACTCCACGACGACGCCGCTCAGGATCCTTCGCGCGGGCGCCATCGAGATCGACCCGGCCGCTCTTTGACAGAGGTGGTCATGCTGCGTCACTCTTCGCCTAGGGAGGACCGATGGCGCTGATCGAAACAGAAGAAGCTGCACGTCGCTTGGCACGAGCGATCTCGAGTGACCTTGCGCTCTACAACGAGGACAAGATCGCCGAGGGCGTTCGAAACGATAATCTTTTCGATGTGATGGCCGACGAAATTCAAGAGGGTCGTGACCTTTATCAGAGCCGCGTTGCGCCGGAGCTCATGGGTCGGAACCTCTACGACCGCGCGATCATCGACCTCCTGGTCCGCTCCAAGGCACACGTCGAATCCCCGATGTGGTAGGCCTCGCGTCGGAATGACTCTTGATCGTGTTGGGCGCCTGGCCGCGGCCAGCTGCCTGGTTTTCATTTTTGTCGGCTGCAACGACGCGAGCTCGAGCAGCGGAGCCACGGGAGGCGCGGCAGGCATGGGCGGAGCCGGAGGCGCTGGTGCCGCTCCGGGTAGCGCCCCAGCACAAATCCCGGGGCTCTGGGAGGGAGAGGCCAATGGATTGCGTGTGTGCTTCTACGTCAGCGAAGATGGTCTGCGGCTCACGAAGAGCCCCGAGTGCGACGTTGCAGCGCAGAGCAAGGCCGGCTCCCAGTCCTACGACATCACCGTCGACTTGGTCGGCACCGATGAGAACGGGGACCCTTGTAGCTTCGAGCTCGGCTTCGACGCTGACGTCGTCATCGATCAGGAGACCAGTTCCTTTGCGGTGCGAGGCTTTCGGCCGGCCGGCAGCGACGTCGAGCTTTCCTTCTCTGGCGAGCTCACCGGTAAGAGCGCATCGGGCGTAGCACGGTCGGAGTCCGCAAACTCCTTTTGCCAAGTCGGCTGGGCCGCCTCCGTGTCGACCGCGTGCGACGAAGCAGCGATCGAGACCTGCCTCGACCTCCAGGACTGCTGCAGGGCCATTCTCGTGAACCCGGTGTTCTTCGAGAGTTGCAACTCGGTTGTCCTTCAATGTGACCCGGCGGAGTGCCTTCGGGTGCTGGCCGGCTATCCGCAGTGCGCCCCCGAGCCGGACCTCTAGCCACGCAACGCGCTCAGCGCCTGCTGAAAATCCTCTGGCGGCTCGGTCTCGAACCGCATCTCCTCGGAGGTGACCGGGTGAGCGAACGCGAGGAGCGCGCCATGTAGGGCCTGGCGGCCCAGCTCGGTCGAAGCGCGACGCAGCCGCGGGTCGCCGATCGACTTCCCGTACAGCGGGTCTGCGAGGACCGGGTACCCGTGCTCCGCGAGGTGGACCCGAATCTGGTGCGTGCGCCCCGTCTCGAGATAGCAACGAACCAAGGCGCTTCCGTGCAAAAGCTCGACCGTTTCGAGATGCGTGACCGCCCGCCGACCCCGGTCGCTCCTCGAAGTGAACTTCTTTCGGTGCGCTGGGTGCCGTCCATGGAAGGTGTCGTACGTGATCGAATGAGGCGGTCGGCCAACCACAATTGCGAGGTATGCCCGCTCCAACTCGTGCTGCTGAAACATCTCGACCAGCCGCTCGTGGGCCTGCGGGGTCTTCGCCACTACCATCACCCCGCTGGTGTCCTTGTCGAGGCGATGCACGATGCCGGGACGCAGCGGGTCGTCTCCGCCCTGCACCTTGGCGTGGTAGAGCAGCGCGTTGACGAGCGTCCCGTCCGGGTGACCCGGCGCGGGGTGAACCACCAGGCCTGCGGGCTTGTCGAGGACGATCAAGTGCGCGTCCTCGAACAGGACCTCGAGCGGAATCTCTTGCGGCTCGGCGCTCATCGACTCCGGCGGCGCAGGGTGGATCGAGACCTCGGCGCCGCCTTGGGCTTTCGTCCTGCGGGAGACGACTTCGCCCGCCTGCTCGACGCGCCCTTGCTCGATCCATCGCTGAAGCGCGCTCCGTGAGAACTCCGGGCAGCGGCGCGCCAGGACACGATCGATACGCTCCCCCGCATCGTCCTCGGAGAGCACGATCACCGTCGGCGTCGGCGCCGATTCCGACATCGCCTACTTGAGTCTCTAGATGAGCTGGTGCGCGTTGGTCTGCATGTCGATGTTGCGGAACACGCAGATGCCCAGCTCGGGATCGAGGTTATTGCAGTGGTCGGCGATTTTCGCGACGGCCGCCTCGTCGTAGCGCGACCGGTGGCCGGCTGGCCCTGGAAGCCGGATGTAGGTCATCTTCGATGTGGGCGGGGGGTCGTCAGTGAGCGGGTCATAGGCGGCGATGGCCGGCCGGTCGCCGCAGGCCGCGACGATGTCGCTCGGCTTCCATGCCTCTAGGTCGAACACCACCGGCGGCATCTCAGGGGGCAAAAAACCTAGAAACGCTCGAAGAGCAGCCCGGTTTGCCTTGCCATGTTTGAACTTTTCGTCAGCGCTGAAGACGACAGCTTTGGCTTTGAGGTCGTTGGCCAAGGCGGCCACAGCTTCGCAGGTCGCCTTATTTTCCTTGGTGCGCCGGAACCCGGAATCGCTAACCGATTTGGGCGCGACCACCGTGAAGAGGAAGCCCTCGGGGGACTCCCGAATCCAACGTCTCACAGTCCCGGCCCCAGGGATGGCGATCTCGGTGTCCGAGATTTCCACCGCATCAAACTCCCGCCAATATCGGCTGACCGGCACGGGGAAACCGGAGCACGCGACCACAAACATTGCGCCGGAGTATACAAGCTTTGGCGCAGAAGGCCCGGGGTGACTCTGCGATTGGTGGGAATTCATCGATTCGGGGAGGCCTCTGGTAGGATCGGTGACGTGTCTGATTTCGGCTTCGACGCCTATGCGCTCGACGACGCGGATGCGGCGGGGCACCCGCATCCGTTGAAGATTGCACGCGATCTGATCGCGACGGGCAAGCCGCGTTCCGCGCTCGAAGTTCTGAGCCTCCATCACGATCAACTGCTCGATGATCCCGAGTATCTGTTGCTATGTGCCGAGGCGTGGCAGGCGTCCGATGAAGCGCTGCGCGCTCAACAGGCATTACTAGGGGCGGCTCGGCTAGCGCCGGAGGACCCAAGGCCTTTGCAGTGGCTCGGTGAGCTCCTGGCCGAACGAGGGGAGCATGACAAAGCCGAGCGCGTGTTGGCCAAAGCCCGCGCATTGGAGGACCGCGCAAGCCTCGCGGAAGAGCCTCACGATGTGGCGGGGCCCGAGACCGAAGACGATTTGATCGCGTTTGCCGAGAGGCAGGAACGAAGCCATCAGGTGGCCCTGACTCCGCGCCAAGTCTTGTTTGGTGCGGCGGCGTTGGCGGTGTTGGCACTGGTGGTCGTGGGCATCGCGGTGATCACGTCTCCCCGTGAATCGGCTTCGCCGCCACGGGGCTCTGCCCCTCCTAGCGATGAGGGAGATGCAGTTGCGTCGGTGTCGGCGCCGGAGGACAAGCTTGCGGAGACGTCGGAAGATCAGCCCGAGCAGATCGAGATTCGGGAACCCAAAGAGCCCGAGTTACCCGTCGAGCCGTCGCCGGAGCCAGAGCTGGCTGCGACCCTTCCGGCCGTCGAGGCGGCTGAGGTCGCGGCCTTGGAGACACCAGAGCCCGAGGCCTCGGCGGCCCTCGACCGTCCAAAGCCGAAAGCTAGATCGAAGCCGAAGGCAAACAGTGCACCAGCCACGCAGTCGAGCAAAGCAGCTCCGTCGCCACGGGATGAAGCGCCCCATGCTTCCGTCGTGCAAGCCGAGCTAGCTTCGTTCGATGTCAAGCGGCTCACCACGCGTGCCGACACGCTCTACGCGCGGGGGCACAGCGGGGTTGCTGCGAGTTACTATCGACGAGCGCTCGAGCTCGATCCGGACTACGCACCGGCCCTCGTTGGAATTGGCCAGAGCCTCTTGCGCGCCAAGAAGTACTCCGAGGCGATGAGAAACGCGACCCGTGCGCTACAGTTCGCTCGCGGCGTCGATGCCCGCCCAGGTCTCGAGGCGACCGCGATCTACCAGTTGGGTCGCGTTCATTACGAGCGCGGCGAACGCGACAGTGCCCGGCGCTTGTTCCGGCAGTCGATTTCCCTTCCGGGCACGCCGGCTGAGGCCTGGTTCTACCTGGGTGAGGCGCTTTCGAGCGACAACTCGCCTGCCGCGCGGGACGCCTACGAGAAGTACCTTGAGCTCGTGCCCAAGGGTCATTTCGCAGACCGGGCCCGCAGAGCAATTCAGTAGTATGCTCCCCTCATGGCCAAGAAACAGAACGAGCGACGCCAGGCTCGCAGGGAGCGGGCCAAGGAGGCGAAGGAAGCCAGGCGTGAAGCCGAGGCGCGCGCGCAGCGGCGCCGACAGTTGCAGATCCGCATGTCCGCGGCCGTCGCGATCCTGACTCTGGCGGTTGCTGGGGTTTGCTACTGGGCGCTCGACAACCGCCAACTGATGGGCATCACGCTTCTCATCGGAGGTGTCTTGTTCCTAATCCTTGCGCTCGGAACGCTGGCGTCCGGCGTGCGGCCGCGTGATCGATCGCGCGCCGGCTCGATCGACTACGGCAAGCGCAACTGAGGAGGCGTCCGTGGACGACGTTCAATCCGAACGGTGGGAAGCAGCCCAAGAAGGGATGGAGCTTCTCCATGCCGGCGAGGCGGACCAAGCGATCGACGAGCTCCTGCGCGTCGTGCGTGAAGATCCGGAAAACGAGTATGCTTTTCACTTCTTAGGCCACGCGTATTTCGAAAAGGAAGCCTACCCGGAAGCGCTCAAGAGCTACGTCGAAGCGCTGAAGCTCGCCCCCGAATACGTCGGTGCGATGGTGGGTGCTGGGCAGACGCTCCGGATGATGGGCGAGTACGACCGCGCGATTCGAATGGGGCAGCGCGTGTTGCAGAAGCAAGAAGACGACGGCGACGGGTTGTTCCTCGTCGGCGCTGCTCACTTCCAGAAGGGCGAGAATCAGGCGGCCAAGCGCTATCTCGAGCGGTTCTTGGAGACCGGCCCGGAGCTCGAGATCGCCCTGGAAGTCGAAGGCATGCTGCAGGTCGTTCGCGGTGAGGTCTTGCCTTTTCCAGGGGCGGAGGACACGGTAGAGAACTAGAACATAGCTCTAGCAGGAGGTACCGGTGACCGCGGATCCGGCGAAATTGGCAGCCGACAGGCGGCCGGAGGACGACAAAGAGCGAGTGCGCGACGAGGCCGCGCGGTGGCGCGAGCAGGACGTGCAGCGCGCCACGGGTCGTCATCCGTTGCGCAAAGAGCGCTTCGTTACCCACAGCGATTTGGAGGTGCCGGACCTTCTCACGCCCGCTGATCTCGATGAAAGCTACCGGCGTGACCTGGGTTTCCCCGGCCAGTTTCCGTACACGCGCGGCGTTCAACCGACGATGTATCGCGGGCGCCTGTGGACGATGCGCATGTTCGCGGGCTTTGGCACGCCCCGCCAGACGAACGAGCGTTTTCGATATCTGCTCGAGCAGGGGCAGACGGGGCTCTCGACGGCTTTCGATTTTCCGACCTTGATGGGGTACGACAGCGACTCGCCACGCTCACTCGGAGAGGTTGGTATGGTTGGTGTGGCGGTCGACACGCTCCGTGACATGGAGATCCTGTTCGACCAGATTCCGCTCGATAAGGTGACCACGTCGATGACGATCAACGGCCCCGCGGCGGTGCTGCTCGGGTTCTACGTCGCGTTGGCGGACAAGCGTGGGATCGCACGCGACAAGATCGGTGGGACCGTCCAAAACGACTGCCTCAAGGAGTTCATCGCCCAGCATGCCTGGGTGGTGCCTCCGCGTCCGGCGATGCGAATCGTCACCGACTCGATCGAGTTCTGCGCAAACGAGGTCCCACGCTGGAACAGCGTCAGCATCAGCGGCTACCACATTCGCGAGGCGGGCTCGACCGCTGCGCAAGAGCTCGCGTTTACGATTGCCGACGGGTTGGAGTACGTGAAGTGGGCGGTCGAGCGCGGCCTGGACGTCGACGACTTCGCGCCGCGCCTCTCGTTTTTCTTCGATGTTCACAATGATTTCTTCGAAGAGGTTGCGAAATTCCGTGCCGCGCGCCGGATGTGGGCGCGGCTGATGAAGGATCGGTTCAACGCGAAGAACCCCCGCTCTTTGATGCTGCGAACGCACGCACAGACCGCAGGCGTGTCTCTCACGGCTCAGCAGCCGTACAACAACGTGGCCCGCGTGGCGCTTCAAGCGCTTGCCGCGGTGCTGGGAGGCACTCAGTCGCTGCACACCAACAGTCTCGACGAGACGTTTGCGCTCCCGACCGAGGAGGCCGTGACGGTGGCCCTTCGCACCCAGCAGATCATCGCTGAAGAGTCCGGCGTCACCAATACGATCGACCCCTTGGCCGGCAGCTACTTCGTCGAGTGGATGACCAACCGCCTCGAGGAAGAAGCGATGGACTACATTCGAAAGATCGACGACTTTGGCGGCATGGTCGACGCCGTTGAACGGGGCTACCCGCAACGCGAAATCGCCGCTTCGGCGTACCGCCTGCAGCAGCAGATCGAAAGCGGTGAGAAAACCGTGGTCGGCGTCAACAAGTACGAACAAGATGAGCAGCCCGACATCCCGACCCTCCGGATCGACGAGTCGATTGAAAAGGAACAGGTCGAGAGCCTGGCGAAGGTGAAAGCCGAACGCGACGATACCGCGGTCTCCAAGGCGCTGGCCGCCATCGCCGACGCCTGCCGCACCGATCGCAACGTGATGCCCACCATCATCGACGCGGCCAAGGCCTACTGCACCGAGCAAGAGATCTGCGACGTGTTCCGAGACGTCTTCGGCCAGCACCAGGACCGTCCGGAATTCTAAAAAGGGGACAGTCCCCTTTTCAAAAGGGTTAACCCTTTCAAAAAGGGGACTGTCCCCTTTTTGAAAGAGTCAGTGCCAGGGTGGGAGTCAGTGTCTGTGATGGTGACGGTGACCGTGACCGTGTGTTAGAAGGCGGACTCTAGGGAGGTCCGGATCATGTCATCTGCTGCCAAGGGCGCTGCTGCGGTCGCGCTCGTCGTCGCCATTGTTGCTGGGTATCTGTGGGGCCGCTCCGATGAGCGTGCGGGGCGAGTCGCGCCGCTCACCGAGACCGCGTCTGCCAAAAAGGCCGATCTCGATGTCTACTATCCCAGGACCGAGCCGCTTGGGAGGAATGAGATGCGGGTGGTGGCGCTTGGCACCGGGATGCCCAGCCCGCGACCGAAGCAGGCGGCGGCGTGCTGGCTGGTCGAGCTCGGCAATGGCGAGAACTTTCTGTTCGACATCGGGGCAGGATGCCACGAGCGGCTCGCGGCGCAGAAGATCCCCTACGATTTGATCGACAAAGTGTTCTTCGGACATCTGCACGTCGATCACATGGGCGACCTGCCGTCGTTCTGGTTGGGGGGGACGACGATGAACCGCCTGACGCCGTTGCGTGTCTGGGGCCCGAGCGGCGGAACCCCCGAGTACGGCACCAAGCACGCCCTGAATCTCATGCAGGAGATGTACGCTTGGGACATCGGAACCCGAGCGGGAGTCATCGACTTTCGCGGGGGCAAGCTCGAGGTGAATGAGTTCGCCTTCGACGGCGTCAACGAGGTCATCTTCCAGGAGAAGGGTGTCACCGTCCGAAGCATTCCCGCGGTGCACGGCCTCGATGGCGCGGTGAGCTTCATTCTCGAGTGGAATGGTCTCAAGTTCGCCTACTCGAGCGACACCATCCCCAACCGATGGTGGATCGAGCACACCAAGGGCGCCGACATCTCGATCCACGAGTGCTTCTTGCCATCGGTGTTGTTGGTCACGAAGCAAGGCTTTGCGCCCATCGAAGCGCTGAACGTTGGAACGCAGGGCCACACTTCGCCGGAGCAGTTCGGCAAGGTGATGTCGATGACGAACCCCCGTCTTGCCGTCGGGTATCATTTCTTCAACGACTTCGACACGCAGCCCGAGGTGATGCGCCGCGTGCGCAAGACTTACGACGGGCCTCTCGCCTTGGCCGTGGATTACATGGTGTTCAACGTGACCAAGGACGACATTCGCGTGCGCATGTCCGCGGTCGACGAAGAGATCTGGCCCAGCCCGCCGATGAAGAAGAAGAACCCCCCCGACACCTCGAAGGTGATCCCGTTCTCTGATTTCACCAAGTCCGGCGCGCTTGCGTTCCCCGAGGTGGTTCAGCCGATCTACGACGAGATCAACGAGATCTACGACACCGACTACGAGCCGCTGTTCAAGTAGTCCCCGACACGCGCCGCTCGACAAAACCGATGACGTCGCGACAGCCCCCTTCCGCAATGAACGAAGCGTAGTCGTCGGGGCCGGTGAATTGACGTCCGAGGATCTCACTACACAACTCGCTACCAAACTCGAGCTTGAAGTCTTCGAAAAGGCGTGCGGGCCGCCTCCGAAACCTCCCCAGGCCCGCCTCGTGCAGCAAACCTAAGAACTGGGAATCCCGTTGCTGCGATCGGCGAGCGGCATAATGGCGAAGGGTTAGAATGAAAATGCCTACCGTCAGGGCTGCGCAGCTGCGGCCTAGAAG
>CP070713.1:290436-298668 GCA_020351445.1 Myxococcales bacterium | reverse complement strand
CGTTGTCCGCGATCACCTCGTTTACGCTCTTCATGACGCACAAAAACAAAAGGAAACGCGAACGCGAGACGGCGCGCCTGCGCATCGAAACACGAGGGGCCGGTGCCGCGGCGACCCTGCGGTTCTGAAATCATGCGGTGCCCGCCCCTTTTCTTTGTCATTGTGGTCGCTGCCGTTTTCATGGGTGGATGCTCACTCGTGGTCGATTTCGATCGGAGCCTCCTCGTTGATGCGGGGGTCGATGGCGGCATCGATGCGGGATTCGACGCTAGCGCCCCATCAGGTGCACCCTCGTGCGCAGTGAGCGCATCACCGCAAGCTGCGTCGCAGCAACAAACCCGTGGGAGAAGTGTGTGTTCCCCGCAATCAGCTTTCGAATGAGCTTAGGAGAGTCCGCCGGATCGAACGTCGCCCACGCGATGACGCCGGCTTCCCCTCCAGGGTATCGGTAGGTGTCGAACCGCCACCGACCCTTCGAAAGCGTCCCCGAAATCCCGTCGACCGCAACAACGGTGGGGCTCGGTCGCAACATCATCTCTCCTCCTACATGGAGCAGTGGGATCGGGATCTCCCACTCGAACTTCACGCCCTGGTGGGTGCGTTCAATCACCTCAGCGCAGCTTCCGTGAAGCAACGACTGGCCGAACACCTCCGGGTCGAGCATCACGCGGCGCACGCGCCTCACGCTAGCGCCCGAGCGCCCCACCACGGTGACGCTCTGCATGGTGTCGCCGTCCAGATCCATGAACACCAAGTCGCCTCGGGCTAGGAGAGGGTGCAGCGCCCTCATGTCTACCCGCGGTCGGCGAAGGGGCTTGGATGCGAATTTCCCATCGACATGGGTACCTGCCCGTCGTTCCGCTTCCGTCTTGACCTCGAGCAACGTGACCATGGCCACGGCGACGTTGATCGTTCGATTCACGGCGTTGCCCTCCGAGGCCAGCTGGCGCGTGATGTAGTTCGCGTCGCGCATGTCGAGTCGCGAGGAAAACACGATGAGCGATTTCTTCGGCCCGTCCGGATAGACTCGCCACATGACGCGGCCGATACCGAGATCCCCGCCCGTCGTTCGTATATCGAACCGGTAGCCTCGTGTGGAGTCACCTGGATACGTCGTCATCACGTTGTGACCGGTGAGAGAGAAGAGCGTGACCCCCCACGTCCAGTCGAACGCCATCATCTGACCGTTCACCGCTTGAACGTCGACCGAGGTCAACGCGCGCATGAAGCCCGGGTAGTCGCTTGGTTTCCCGATGACCTGGGCGACGGTCTTCGCAGGCGCATGGATGCGCGCCGCGTAGATGACCGCGGGAAGGTCTGTCTGGCGATTCTGGAACTCGGTCAGCACCACCGGCCCCTGCGCGATGTATGGTGCGAGCAGGGCCCTTTCGTCCGGGCTCAAGGCGCCCAGCCGGGCAACCGAAGCGTCTACTTTTGCGCTACGGTCCGCGGCCAGCGCAGTGGTGCTCGACGCTGCCAGGAGGATGAAAACTGTAAGAAATCTCTGCATGCCGTTTGGACGACCTCGGTTGCCTGATCTTCAATCCCGCGACAAAACGACTCTCGACGGGACCTAGCCGTGCGTGCAAAGAGCAAATGGACCCCAGGGGGCATCGTATTGTGGCTGATCGCGGCCGTTCTCGCGACCCTCATCGTGTGCTCGGAGTCACCGCGCGAAGCGACACCGCCAGCTGCGACCGACGAGGTCGAGATCGAGGTGGAAGTCGTGGAGTGACTAGATCGTGGGTTTCTCTGCGGCGTTCTAGCTGAGCTCAGGCTCTGCTTGACCCTGTGAGTCCGCGGCCCTTTACTTGCGCCATGAAGATTTTCATCGACACCGCCGACATCGAGGAGATCCGCGACGCCGCTGCCATGGGAGTCATCGATGGTGTAACGACCAACCCGTCGCTGGTCGCAAAGACGGGGCGCCCCTTCAAAGATGTGCTGGTCGATATTTGTGAAGTCGTCGACGGCCCGATCAGTGCGGAGGTGATCGCGACCGACTACGAAGGCATCGTGAACGAGGCTCGGAAGCTTTCGGCGATGCACGAGAACATCGTCGTCAAGGTCCCGTTGATCGCCGAAGGTCTCAAGGCGGTTCGAACGCTCAGCGATGAGGGCATCCGCGTCAACGTCACCCTCTGCTTCAGTGCGACCCAAGGGCTCCTCGCCGCCAAAGCAGGCGCAACGTACATCAGCCCCTTCGTCGGCCGCGTCGACGACATCAGCGGCAGCGGAATGGAGCTCGTCGAGCAGCTAGTCACGGTCTATCAAAACTACGGCCTGAGTACGCAAGTCCTCGTGGCCAGCGTTCGTCACCCCGTCCACGTGGTGCAGGCCTCGCTCATCGGCGCGGATGTCGCGACCATTCCCCACAAAGTGATCCACCAACTGCTGAAGCACCCGCTCACGGACATCGGCCTTGAGCGGTTCCTGGCCGACGCCAAAAAGATCCCGACCGGGTAGGGCGGCGCGAGTCGCAAACCTCGCCACGAGTCATGCATGCGGCCTAAAGTTCTCGTCGTTTACAAGAAGAGCACCTACCAGCGATATGTGGGGCGCGCGCAGGCACGGCTTCAGGAGCTAATCGAACACAGCGACGTCTCGGTCAAAGGCCTGCTTCGAGAGCACGAGATCCATCAGGAGACGCTACGCCGCGCCAAGGACGCGCTGCGTGATTTGGGGGCCAAGGCTGTGCTTCGCTACCGTCCGGAGCCGCTGCCGGAGGAAGGCGCCTGGGATCTGATCGTCACCCTCGGCGGCGACGGAACCCTTCTTTGGGCTTCGCACTTGGCCGACTCGTCGACTCCCATGCTGGCGATCAACAGCGCGCCGGACACCAGCGTCGGATACTTCTGTGCGGGAGACGGGCACGACGTCGACGAAGTGCTGGAGGCGGCGCTTGCCGGGAAGCTGAAGTCGAGCCGATTGGCGCGGATGCGCGTCGATCTCGGCGACAATGTCCTATCGACGCGTGTGCTCAACGACGCTCTCTACTGTCACGAGAGCCCGGCTGCCACATCCCGATACATCTTGGAGTACCAGGGCGAGCAGGAGCGGCAAATGTCGAGCGGTGTCTGGGTCGGTCCTGCGGCTGGGTCGACGGCGGCGATTCGGTCGGCCGGTGGCAAGGTACTCCCGACGGGGTCGCAGAAGATCCAGTTCGTCATCCGCGAGCCTTATCGGGGAGTCGACAACAAGTATCGCCTCGTCAAAGGGATGGTCCCGCCCGGCGAGGATCTCAAGATCACGAGCCGCATGACCATGGGCCGGATCTTCCTCGACGGCACCCAGAAGGTGCACGCAGTTGGCATTGGCGACCGGATCCGTATGACGCTGTCCGATGAGCCGCTCACCCTTCTAGGCCTCAAGCGGCGTAGCGACGGTTCCAGCACGGCCTCGGCCTTGAACCTGAAGTAAATTGACCACGCGAAGACGGGAGCGTTAGGTAGTACCTCGTGCCGCGCCATCGCAGTCACATCGCACTCACGGTTTGGCCCGTCACCGTCCTTTTCGTGCTGGAGGTTGCCCGAATGTGGCCGGCTCTGCGCGGCGCGAGCTCGTTTGCCGCAGCCTCGCCGGTCACATGGCTGTCCTTGGTGGCGTACACAGTCGTGGTGTTCGTATTTCTCGGTGCGTATGCCCGAGGTTGGACCTCGCTCGGTCAAGAGGCGCCTGCGGGAGCAGGCCCTTATCGCTCCGACGGTTGCCGGCGTTTGCAGAAGCTGGTGGGTGGGCTCGCTTGGGCCCTCGTCGTCGCTCACTTGATCCTGCATTGGTTCATGACCGTTCGCGTCGGACCGGTGGCCCTGAGCCACTACGAACTCCTTCGCGGGTTTCTCTCACGCCCTCCCGTCGTTGGCTTCTACGTGCTTGGTCTCGCGGCGCTCGGCCTATTCCTGTCGCAGGGAATTGCTGCTTCCTTCCGAGCTTGGGGCTTGGCGCGGCGGCCCGAAAGTTCACGGTGGCTCGAAGTCGGTTGTACCTTAGCGGCGGCAGTGATGGTGCTGATGGCGATCAACGTGCTGAGCCACTTCGTGACCGGGCGCGCGTACTGGATGGGCTCATGAGCGTTGCGCGAATTTACGCCATCGCACTCAACACGTATCGGGAGGCCGTGCGGGACCGGGTCTTGTTCGGGGTTCTCGTCTTCGCGGCGGGTGTCCTCGCGTTGACACTGGCGTTGGGCGAGCTCTCGCTCGACCAGGAGATGCGCGTCGTCACCGACCTCGGCCTCGCATCGATCTCGCTTTTCTCGGTGGTGGTGGCCATTTTTCTCGGCTCGTCGCTCCTGTACAAAGAGATCGAGCGCAAGACCCTCTACGTCATTCTCCCGAAACCAATCGCCCGGTTCGAGTTCTTGTTGGGCAAGTACTTCGGCATCGTAGCCACCTGCGCAGTCTTCGTCGCGATCATGGGGGCGCTTCAGCTCCTGGTGACCGCGATTCAGGCGGGAGCCTCGACCGCGCTCATCGTGACCGTGCCCTCGGTCCTCGTCGCCGGCCTCGGAGTTGGATTCCTGGTTTCCAAAGATCGCACCCTGGTGGTGCCGATCTGGTCTGTGGTCGCGCTGGGCGCGTCGGCATGGCTCTGTTCGACGGTCGATGTGGAGCTCTTCAGGCTGCTCGCTTCATTGGTCCTCAACCTCGGCGAAGTGCTCATTCTCACCGCCGTCGCGCTTCTGTTCTCTTCGTTTTCGACGCCCTTCCTCACCGGTGCGTTCACGTTTGGCGTTTGGTTGGTCGGTCGCGCTGCGCACGACATGGTCGCGATGGAGACCCGGGTGCTCAGTCCTGCGATGAAGGGCTTTCTCAGGTGGCTGGCTGAGGTCGTGCCCAACTTCAACCTTTTCGTTCCCGGTAGACACACGCTCGTGACCCGGACAAGCGACTATGCGGAGCCCCTGGCCTACGTTGCGACTTCGATGGGTTACGCGATCCTCTACGCGGGAGCCACGCTCTTCATCGCCGCCCTGATCTTTCGCCGTCGAGACTTCCTGTGAAGCTAGTTCGGGAGCGCCCAGGCATCGTAGCGGTCGTCGCGATCATTGCCTTGGTCGCGCTCGTGCTGGGGCGCGTCGGCTTTGAATCACGCACCGAGCTTGCCACGGCGAATGCGCACCGAGACAATGATCGCGTCGCGCTCGCGGTCGAGCACTACCGGCGCGCGATTCGCTGGTCGTTTCCCCTGAACCCCTATACTGCAGACGCGGTGTCCGCGTTGGAGTCGATTGCAGCGCAATTGGAGACCGATGGCGACCTGGAAGGGGCAATCCTGGCTTGGCGGTCGCTCTCCGGCGGGCTTGCCGCCACTCGCTTCCTCTATTCTGGATCGATCCCCGCGCGGCACAACGCCAACGACCAGATCGCGCGTCTCGCCGCGATGGATCGCAGCGCCGCGATCGACGCTAATCTAAGCGCCGAACAGCTCGCGGCCAATCATCGTCGACTCCTCGGCGAAGAGGTCTCGCCCGATCCGTGGTGGGGAACTCTGCTGTTGCTGGGAATGGCCGTGTGGATTGGCGCGTTGGTCCTCGTGGCGTGGCGCGGGTTCGATTCGTCCGGCCGCTTCCGTTGGTCTTCCGCGCGGGGCCCGCTGTGGGGCGCCCTCGTCGGCTTCGTTTCATTCACGCTCGGACTGCTCTTCGCCTGAAGTTGCCCGAAGCTGGGCCACGGGGTAACAGGGGCGTCGTGGATAGCATCCAAATCATCGGGGGAAATCGGCTCGTCGGTTCGGTACCGATCAGCGGCGCGAAGAACGCGGCCCTGCCCATCTTGACGGCTGCCCTCTTGGCCGATGGCGAGCATGTGTTCCGCAATGTCCCCAACCTCCGCGACATCCACACGATGACGCGCCTGCTGGAGCGCCTCGGCGCAAAGGCACAGTACGTCGATGGCCGAGTGCGGGTCAGGTTGTCCGGATCGATCGAACCGACCGCGCCGTACGACCTGGTGAAGCAGATGAGGGCTTCGGTCTTGGTTCTCGGCCCACTGGTCGCGCGCTGCGGCCGGGCGGTGGTTTCGTTGCCCGGTGGTTGCGCGATCGGAGCTCGTCCCATCGATCAGCATCTCAAGGGCCTTTCGGCCATGGGCGCAGAAGTCGAGCTCCGCCATGGGTACGTCGAGGTCACCGTGCCCGGCGGTCGGCTTCGCGGATCGGACATCGCATTGGACTTTCCGACCCACACGGGGACCGAGAACCTGATGTGCGCCGCGGTTTTGGCCAAAGGCCGAACGACACTGACGAACTGCGCTCGGGAGCCGGAAGTCGAGGAGCTCGCGCGGGTCTTGAACAAGATGGGAGCGCGCATCGAAGGGGCCGGCACGTCGGTGATCTCGATCGAAGGTGTCGATTCGCTTCATCCGATCGACCACGCGATCATTCCCGATCGCATCGAAGCTGGAACTTTCATGGTGGCTGCTGCTGCAACGGCTGGAGATCTGTTTCTCGAGGGAATCGGCTTCGAGCCGCTCGAGGCGGTGATTGCGAAGCTCCGGGAAGCCGGCACCGCGATCGAGCGGGAGGGCGATGGGATTCGCGTGGTCGGTTCATACCCGATCCACCCCGCGGATGTGACCACGCAACCGCACCCCGGATTCCCAACCGACATGCAGGCGCAGTTCATGACGCTGATGTGTCTCGCGAAGGGAACCAGCCGGATCACCGAGACCGTGTTCGAGAACCGCTTCATGCACGTTTCGGAGCTGAATCGAATGGGTGCCAGAATCCAGGTCACCGGCCGGACCGCGACCGTGCGCGGCGTCGACAAGCTCGAGGGCGCCGAGGTCATGGCGACCGACCTCCGGGCTAGTGCTTCGTTGGTTGTGGCGGGCCTGGTCGCGCAAGGCACGACCCACGTTCGACGGGTCTATCACCTCGATCGGGGCTATGAGCACATCGAGCAGAAGCTGGCCGCATTGGGGGCCAAGATCGAGCGAGTACCCAGTAATGCCTAGACATAAGCGAGACCGCAACCGAGATACTATCGTCATCGCAGTCCCGAAGGGCCGCGTCCTCGAACGGCTGAGCGCGCGGCTCGAAAAGGCCGGCATCTCTACGGAGGCGCTCACTGCTGGAAGTCGCAAGCTCGTCCGTGAGGACAAGGAGTCCGGCCTGAGCTACCTGCTGCTCAAGCCCGACGATGTACCGACCTACGTCGAGTACGGCGCTGCAGACCTCGGCATCGTGGGCCGCGACGTCTTGATGGAGCGAAACTATGACGTCTTCGCCCCCGTCGATCTCGACATCGGCAAGTGCGAGATGATGGTTTGCGGGCGTCCGAAGGAGCCTATCTCCGGA
Organism: Myxococcales bacterium; assembly: GCA_020351445.1. Taxonomy (GTDB): domain Bacteria; phylum Myxococcota_A; class Polyangia; order Polyangiales; family Houyiibacteriaceae; genus SG8-38. Next base: position 291,369 of record CP070713.1, on the reverse strand, counting down.
AAAGGGGAACGCCCCCTTCGTGTCGCTACCAAGTTCCTCCACATCGCTGAACGATACTTTCGAAGCAAAGGCACGCCGGTCGAGCTGATCTACTGCCAGGGCTCCGTCGAGCTCGCTCCGCTGACCGGCCTTGCGGACGTCATCGTCGACTTGGTCGAAACGGGTGAAACCCTTCGGCAGAACGGGCTCGTTCCACTGGAGAAAATCGCCGACATCAGCTCGGTGGTGATCGCCAACCGTGCTGCCCTGAAACTTCGCCGCAAGGCGATCCAACCGATCCTCGACGCGCTTCGCGCGTAGGTCCCACGATGCCGCGCCTGCGCACCGCCACCGACCCTTCCTGGATCGACCTCGTACTGAGAGACTTCGATGCGTTCCTCATCGACCATGCGGCCTGCGAGCGAAAGGCCTCTGCAACCGCGCTGAAGCTCGTCGCGCACTACTCCGACCGCACGGTTCTCGTGCGCGAGCTGATCCCCTTCGCGCAGGAGGAGCTCGATCATTACGCCCGAGTGATGGAGATCATCTTGGACAGAGGCCTGTCGACCCAAGCGGACGAGAAGGACCCATACGTCGGCGCCCTGACGCAACTGATCGAACGGGGCCCCGAGCAGTACTTCCTCGACCGGCTCTTGATCTTGGGCATCGTCGAAGCCCGAGGCTGCGAGCGTTTCGGCCTCGTCGCCGACGGCCTCGAGCCGGGCCCGCTCAAAGACTTCTACATCGACATCACCCGCTCCGAAGCAAGACACCACGGCCTCTTCGTCCGCCTGGCCAAGGAGTACTTCCCAGCAAAACGGGTGCAAGAGCGATTGGACGAATTGCTGGAGCAAGAGGCGAAGATCGTCGACGCGCTGCCGCTGCGGCCGGCCGTGCACTAAAGAGGGGAACACAAAAGGATGGCTCGGGCTGGGCAGCACAGCGATTGGGCGG
>CP070713.1:272104-290336 GCA_020351445.1 Myxococcales bacterium | reverse complement strand
GCCGCAACCCGTGGTAATCCTTCGCGACCAACGCAACCCAACCGACCGCGTTGGCATCGTGGATGCGTTGCTCGGGCGCGCCGGCGATGGGGATGTCCAGTCCTCTCCGAATTCTGATCCGCATCGAGGTGGCGGAGTCTATCTCAATCCGTGGACCAAGGGACAGCCTCGGCTATCTTTTAGGCTGTTCACCGTCAGCAAACGTGGTACTGATTCAACATGCGCTGGGTTGCCTGCATTTGCATCATGGCGGCATTGGGAAGCTGCAAGGAAGAGCTTGCTTTCATTCCTGGCACCGGAACGTTACCGGACTGCAACGATGATCCAGTCACCGACCTGAACGACACCCCCCAGTGGTACGACAACGGAACTGTCACGATCACTTCGACAGGCTGCGAAGGCACAGTGCCGGGCAACGAGCACCGGGCCTGCGGCCTTGACTGGATATTCACGCAAAGCGGCAACGACGTGACCATCGTCGTCGATGAGGAGTACCGGATCGAAGGGCGGCTCTGCGGTGACCAGCTCTCCCTACGCGGGGGCTGGTGGTTGCCCGTCGTGGACGAGGATGTAGGCGGCTGCACCTACGAAGACGACTCGGCCGAAGAAGTCGGGATCATGGCAGACGGCAACGTCCTGACCGTGGCCGAAAACCCGATGGACGGAAGATTGCAGATGACTGGAATATTGTCTGTCGAAGGCAGTTGTAGTGCCGAGTACGACGTCACCTTCGACCACAAATGAGCTAGCAGGGCGATTCTTCGTAGAGGTACCCCAATACGTCCTCACGCGAGAGGATCCCGATGATCCTCGCGCCGTCGAGGACGGGAAGGCGGCCAATGTTGTAGGCCTGCATCTGATCGAGGGCTTCGGGGAGCGGCGCATCGGGCCCCACGGTTCTCACCTGGTGGGCCATGCAGCTAGAGACCGCAAGCGAGCCACGGCCCTCGCGTTGGGCCCGTTCGACATCGCGGCGCGAGATCATGCCAACCAGTTTTCCATCCCGGATGACGGGCGCGCCGGTGTGCCCCCATTCCTCGAGTGAGTGCGCGAGCTCGGAGAGCGGCATCTCGGGCGTGACGGTTCGAACCGGGCTCGACATGAGCTCGCGGACCACTTGGGGACGACGGCAACGGCGCTCCACGACCGCATGCAACAGGCCCACCACCTGGTCGAGGGGCGCATCGCGAACGACCGCTGAGCCCGCGCCGGCGTGCCCTCCTCCGCCGAGCTCTTGGAGAATCGCGCCTACCGGAACCGCGCTCGCCTGGGCCCGTCCGATGACGTGGGTCTTGCCGTTTGGGAGGCGATAGGCGCAGAACAGCGCGTCGTGCGGTAGAAGGCGAAACGCCTCCGCGGACACGTCCGCGAGGCTCGGCGGAACTTCCGCCGTCTCCAACGGAGCAATCCCAATCGATGCGCCAAATCGCGGCAGATCGTGGACCGCCCCGAGCAGCCGGACGAGCAGGTCGCGCTCCACGGCGTCGAGCCGCGGTCTCAAGAAACGCTGAAGAAGGCCGAGCTGCGCGCCCTGCCCCATCAACCAAGCGAGCGCTGTCGCATCGCGTGAGCTCGAACGCGCATACGCAAGCGACCCGGTGTCTTCGTGGATGCCCAGTGAAAACAGGGTGGCTTCCTCCCGGTCGATCTCCGCGCCGCGAGCTCGAAGCTCTTCGACGATCAGCGTAGTGACGGAGCCCACGGGCTGCACGTGCTCCTCGTCGGCGTGCACGTCATCGGCCGTAGACGGGTGATGGTCCCACACGAGAATGCGCACGCTGCGCGGATTCCTTGCAGCACGCTCGAACACGGGTTCGACGTGCGTCAAGCGGCTGCGCCTCCGGACATCGGTCACGATCAACAGGTCGACCTGCGACAGATCGAGGTCCTGACAACGCTGTGTCCGAAAACGATCGCCATGGATGGCGAGATACTGATGGACGTTCGGCGAGAACCCCCCGCTCACGCCGATCACCGAATCGGGAAACAGCTTCTGCAGACCCACACACGATGCCAACGCGTCGAAGTCGGTGGATTCGTGCGAGGTGATCAGCTTCACCTCGAAGGTTCCAACGTCTCCTGGAGCACGCGCAATAGATCGACGTAGCTCACGATGCCGAGCAGGTCGCCGGTGTCGAGATCGGCCACCGGAATCGCGCCGACACGATGCAACAACATCAGCTCGACCACTTCTCGGATGTTGGTCTCCGGGTCGACCCTGACCGGGCTGGTGTTCATGAAATGGCCGACGTTCTCTCCACGCGCGTTCTCGACGGCTTCGATCGCCTCATCCTCGTCGACTCCGGTAAAACTGCGGAGGTCGCGGTCGCTGATGATGCCAACGAGCTCGCGGCCACGGACCACCGGAAGGTGCCGAACATCGAGCTCATAGAGCAGCCCGAGCGCTTCGGCGACCGACATGAGCTCGGTCGAGGTCACCGGGTTTTCAGTCATGATGTCTTTTGCGAGCACAAGCTTCTCCTCTCCAAGTCGTCCACTAGGAAGCTAGAACATGGGAAACGGTAGGGTTGGTTCCACCGCATCGAAATCCTGAATGATCTTTAGCGTGGTGACCACCGCTATCAGCGAGCAAAGATTCGCGGCAACCAGGCTCCACCCCATGAGACGCAGGCGGCGGGCCGTCGGCCGAAGGACGGCCATCGCGAGAACCGCGACCGCCACGGGTATCGCCGCGGCGAGGACCCAAAGACCGATCCGCGACCCGTAAGGCGCCGCTACCCCGACCGCGATGACCACCAAGCACACCAAAATCAGCAACGCGCGCTTGAAACGCACGCGTTTGAGCTCTTCGTCGGTCTTCGCCTTGGCCCGCGCGACGGTGAGCCGCACGATGGATGTCCCCAAAAGGGAGGTCACCAACCAAATCAAGGCCACGGCAAGCGTCTCGGTGAGCCCCAAACCCGCGGAAAGCCCAAGCGGAATGGCAACCGAAGAGAGGGTCGCGGCCGCCAGCGCTTCACCGAACACGCTTCGCTCGAGCCCCTGGATCGCGAGCATTACGAGGACGACACCAAGCAAGAGCGGCACTGCGATCCCGTACTGAACCACGGTAGGCGCGAGCAGAAGCCCTGCAAGGCCGGTCCCGAGCGCGACCAAGAAGAAGACCAGGAGCGCGCGTTTGGCGCGGTCGCTCTCCTCGCGCTTCATCCGGGTCCCCCGCTGCCCAAACAAGACCAGAAGCGGCTCGTTCGCCAGGAAGCAGGCGATCGCGCCAATGGCCAAGAGCCAAGTCGGGGTCGTCGGCCAACCGCCCAAAAATACGGTAGCGATCGGGAACAGGAGCTCCGCGTAGGCGCCGTGCTCGCGCGGGACCATCTTGCGTTGTGCGGTGCTCATGTCTTCTTTGCAGATAGCACCCGCGGCCAGGCAATCCATCGCATTTTCTGCGCGCCGCAGAGGCCGTCGCGCAATATGTGCGTATTCGGGTATAAGTAGAGGCGCGATGCCGTGGCGTGCCGACTGCAAAGGTTGCAAAGTGACGGTTCCGATGAGCGACCCTAGGGAGGCCATATGTGGACGGCCGTAATTGCCGGGGCTGCCGCGGGCCTCGCATCGGTTCCGCACTGCACGGCAATGTGCGGCCCACTGGCTGCATACGCGTGCAGTGGGCGGCCCGGCGCGTCTGGCCAGGGCCGCTACCAGCTCGGCCGCTTCGTCAGTTACTCCGTGCTCGGCGCTATCGCGGGGACGGTCGGCGGCGCGACCGCCGTCAGCCTTCCTCACGCCTGGGGAAGCGCGCTCCTGAGTTGGTCACTTGCGCTGGGCCTCGGCCTGGTCGCGCTCCGCCTGTGGCGTCGTCCCAATCAACCCTTGATCACGCTTCGAACCAAGCAAGACGACCCGACGCCGTCGTTCGGCTCTCGCGTGCTTGGAGGGCTGGGGCGCCACCCGTTTTTCGTCGGTCTCGGCACCGCGCTACTCCCATGCGGCGCGTTGGCCGCCGCGGTACTGATCGCAGCATCGACCGGGTCCACCACAGTCGGCTCGCTGAGCATGCTGGCCTTCGCCGTGGTGAGCGGGGTTGGCTTGGTAGGCGCCACCTGGATGTTCGAGCGGTTTGCCCGTCGTCCAAACCTGGCCACGTCACGCATCCTCGCGGTCGTGCTCGCGCTCGGTTCGGTCCTGTTCGTGATTCGTCCGGTTCACGCCCTGCGCACGGGCGACACCTCCTCATGCCACGCACCCGCACACGACCACGCGGATCACGAAACGCATCACCAGCACCCGCTCTCCCAGTGACCGCCCCCCAGACAGCCGCTTGCGAAGCTCCATCGCGGCAATCCGTGCCTTCGGTGTCTCGCTGCGCCCACTGTGCCCAGCCGCTGGTGAATGACACCTTCGCGCCGTATTGCTGCCGGGGTTGTCGCGCGGTGCACGGAATCCTGACCAAGGCCGGGCTCACCCGCTATTACGACCTCCGCCGAGGCCCCGGGCTTCCTCCGGCCGATTTGGAATCCCGCCGAATCGACCACAAATGGTTGGAGCTCATCGAAGCGGAGCGCGCCGGTCATGGCGGGGTGACGCGGGTCGAGCTCGACGTCCAGGGTATCCATTGCGCGGCCTGCGTCTGGCTGATCGAAGAGCTCTTCCGGCGCCACGGCGGCACGCAAACCGGCGTCATGTCCCTCAACCCAGCGCTCGGCCGCGTCGAGCTCCGGATCTCGCCCGACTTCCCCCTTTCGGATTGGGTCGACTCGGTAGAGGGTCTCGGATACTTGCTGGGTCCCGCGCGATCGACTGGCGCAAGGCCTTCCGATGACTTGCTGCTGCGGGTTGGGATCTGCGCGGCGCTCGCGGGAAACGTGATGTTGTTCGCGGCCGCGATTTACCTGGGGCTGCGCGAAGGTCCGATCTACGAGCTGCTCAACCAGTTGAGCTATGCGGCCGGCGTCCTCGCGGTCCTCGTCGGGGGTTCCGTGTTCATCGGATCCGCCTTGCGCGCCGTGCGCCGAGGGGTCCTTCATCTCGACGTTCCCATCGCCCTCGGTATCGTGTTGGCCTTTGCGGGCTCGACCTACTCCTTTTTCTTCGCGTCGGGGCATGCGGCCTACATCGACACGCTCACCGTGTTCGTCGCCCTCATGTTGGTCGGCCGCTGGCTTCAACAACGCATGCTCGAGCGCAATCGCGCGCAGCTCCTCGCGGATGACGGAACCGAGAGCCTGCTGACACGCGAGGTCAGAGACGGGGTAGTACGGATCGTGCACTGCATCGGCGTGAAAAAGGGGGACCGCCTGCTGATTGCCCCGGGCGATCTGGTTCCAGTGGAGCTTCGCGTGCTCGATCCCGCGGCGAGTTGCTCTCTCGACTGGATCGACGGCGAGAGCCGGCCGCGTCGCTTCGGAAGCGGACGAGCCGTGCCTGCCGGAGCCTTCAACGTCGGCGAGCGGGCCCTCTCCGGAATAGCGATGACAGACTTCGCTGCCTCGCCTCTGGTGGGACTGCTCGGCCGGGACCCCACCTCGACAGGCGACGGCCCGCTGGCCACGGGTTGGTGGTCTCGCCTTTCCCGACACTACGTCATCGGCGTCGTCATCCTCGCCGCGACGGCCATCGGCTACTGGTGGTGGCTAGCCGCAAAGCCGCTCCTGGCCATCGAGGTGGGCACAGCGGTCTTGGTCGTCACCTGCCCGTGCGCCTTCGGGATCGCCGCACCACTCGCCTACGAGCTCGTGCTCACGCAGTTACGCCGCGCTGGAATCTTCGTACGGGTGGGCGACTTCCTCGATCGGGCGCGGGCGATGACACGCATCGTCTTCGACAAGACCGGCACGCTCACCACGGGCATGCTCGAAGTGGTGAGCCCAGCCGGGCTCGAGGCGCTGACCGACCACGAAATCACCCTGCTTTACAACATGGCCGCGCGAAGCGCGCACCCGAAAAGCGCCGCGGTCCGGCGCGCCCTCGAAGGACACCCGGCAGCGCGCTTCGTCGAGCTCGAGGTCGAAGAGCACACAGGCTACGGCACCAGCGCCCAGGACCGCGGACACCGGTACAGGCTGGGCGCGCCCCAATGGGCGGCCCCGGCGTCGAGGGTCGACGGCGACGTCGTGTACTCGGTTGACGGTGAAGCCCTCGCCAGCCTGCACACGGACGAGCAGCTGCGGCCAGGGGCGCAGGTGGAAATCGACAGGCTCGAGAGCGACGGCTATCAGCTCGCCATCCTGAGCGGCGACGCCCCGTCGCGCGTCGCAAGGCTCGGAGCGAGCTTGGGCATGCCCGAGGACCTGTGTGTCGGGGGTCACAGCCCTGAACAGAAGGCGGCCTACGTGCGGGAGCACGACCCGGCACGGACGTTGCTCGTGGGCGACGGGCTGAACGACCGGGTCGCCATGAGAGAGGCCGCCTGTTCGGGCACACCCGCAGTGAATCGGCCGTTCATGGCCTCACGATGTGACTTCTACTTCGTGTCTCCGGGGTTGCACCCCGTCGCGCAAGTTTTGCGCGCCTCCGACACGCTCGGGAAGGTCGTGCGCCGCATCCTTGCGTTTGCAATTGCTTACAATTTGGTCGCCGTATCGTTTGCCATGGCCGGATTGATGAGGCCTTGGGTAGCAGCTGTGCTAATGCCGGTCAGCTCACTGATCACGATCGCGTACACCGTGATGATGCTGTCACGAAGAAGGCTCCCGTGGAGATCTTGATCTTACTGATTTTCGTTTGCGTGTTACTGGTTGGCGGCGCAGTGGCGTTCTTCGCGTGGACCGTGCGGCAAGGCACCTTCGATCATGCCGATCGTCTTGCCCTTCTACCGCTTGACGAGGAAAAGCCGATGACCCCAACGACGGAGAGGGAAGAGGACGAGTATGAAAACTCAGCGGATCGTTTATAACGACAGGGTCGTTCGCCAGTTCGTATGGGCGTCGGTGTTGTTTGGCATCGTCGGCATGCTGGTCGGGATCATCATCGCCCTGCAGTTGGCCTTCTGGCCGGCCAACCTGCCGCCCTTCTTGTCATTTGGTCGCTTGAGGCCGTTACACACCAACGCGGTCATCTTCGCGTTTGTCGGCAACATGCTCTTCGCGGGCGTCTACTACTCGACGCAACGCCTAGTGCGGGCTCGGCTCGCGTCGGACATCTTGTCCGCGATCCATTTCTGGGGCTGGCAGCTGATCATCGTTTCGGCCGCGCTGAGCCTCCCGTTGGGCATCACGACCGGCAAGGAATACGCGGAGCTCGAGTGGCCGATCGACATTTCGATCGCCGTCATCTGGGTCGTGTTCGCGGTGAACTTCTTCTGGACCCTGGCCAAGCGCCGCGAAAAGCATTTGTACGTCGCGATCTGGTTCTACATTGCGACGATCATCACCGTCGCGGTCCTGCACATCGTCAACAGCTTCGAGATTCCAGTCGGCGCCTTCAAGAGCTACTCGATTTTCGCGGGTGTCCAGGATGCGCTGGTGCAGTGGTGGTACGGCCACAACGCGGTCGCCTTCTTCCTGACCACGCCGATTCTCGGTATCATGTACTACTTCCTGCCGAAGGCGGCGGAGCGACCGGTCTTCTCGTACCGATTGTCGATCGTTCACTTCTGGGGCCTGGTTTTTCTCTACATCTGGGCCGGACCTCACCACTTGCTGTACACCGCCCTGCCCGACTGGGCGCAGACTCTGGGCATGGTCTTCAGCTTGATGCTTTGGGCCCCGAGCTGGGGCGGCATGTTGAACGGCCTGCTCACCCTGAGAGGCGCTTGGGACAAGCTCCGCGCCGATCCCGTTCTGAAGTTCCTCGCCGCGGGCGTGACTTTCTACGGCATGAGCACCTTCGAAGGCCCGCTCCTCAGCATCAAGAGCGTCAGCGGCCTTGCACATTACACGGACTGGATCATCGGGCACGTCCACAGCGGCGGCCTGGGCTGGAACGGTCTCATGGCCGCGGGCATGTTCTACTGGCTGGTTCCGAGGCTCTACGGCGCGAAGCTTCATTCTCGCGCGGCCGCCAACTTCCACTTCTGGATCGCGACCGTCGGTATTCTCATCTATGTCATCGCGATGTGGGTCGCCGGCATCACGCAGGGCTTGATGTGGCGCGCCGTCAGCGAGACCGGCGGGCTTCTCTACCCGAACTTCGTCGAGACCTACCTCGCGATTCGGCCGATGTACTGGGCGCGCCTCGTGTCCGGCCTCCTCTACTTCACCGGTATCCTCCTGATGGCCTGGAACCTCATCAAGACCGCCAAGAGCGGCGCCGCGGTGGACGGCGAGCTCGAGGTGGCCGTGGTGACCGAGCCGCGCGAGCGGGACATCCCCTGGCCGAAGCTTCTCTTCGGCCAGCCCGTCATGGCGTCGATCATCGTGATTGCACTCCTCTTCGCGATGACGTTGTTCGACGGCTTCATGAGCACCCTGCTCGCCATCCTCGCGATCATGTGGGGTGTGGCCGCAATCGCCATTGGGATTCGCGACCGCGACGACGAGAAGGTCTCGTGGCACCGCGCACTCGAAGGGCGCGCAGGTGTCTTCACGGTATTGGTCGTCATCGGCGTGCTGGTCGGTGGGGTCGCCGAGATCATCCCAATGGTCATCTCGGTGCCCGAGTCGATCCGCACCACCAAGAACGTTCCCTACACGCCGCTCGAGCTCGAGGGGCGCGACGTCTTCGTTCGGGAGGGTTGCTACACCTGCCACTCGCAGATGATCCGACCTTTCACTTGGGAGAGCGCGCGCTATGGCGAGGTCTCCACGATAGACGACTCGATCTTCGACCATCCGTTCCAGTGGGGCTCGCGCCGCATTGGCCCAGACCTGGCGCGCGTCGGCGGGAAATACGCGGACGTCTGGCACTACAAGCACATGATCGATCCGCGCGAGATCTCGCCTGGCTCGAACATGCCGCCCTACCCGCATCTCTCGAAGGAAACGATCGACTTTGCGGGCACGGTCACGAAGCTCAGGGCGATGCGGAACGTGGGCGTCCCCTATCAGGCCGATGAGATCCAAACCGCGGAAGAGACCGCGCAGGCGGCCGCGGCGGCCATCGCTTCGGGCCTTGCCGAAAACGCCGGGGTCGCCGTGTGTGACCAGCCGACCGACGGCTGTGAGCTCGTCGTCAACAGCCGCATGGTCGCGCTAATCGCTTATCTGCAGCGTTTGGGTCGCGTACCCCAGGGTGAGTCCCTCGCCACTGCCGACACGAAGGAGGTGGCACGATGAGCCGATTCGCTGCCGAGTTCTTCGAACAGAGCCCCGCGCTGCTCTATCCGGTGATCGCGCTGGTCCTGTTCTTCACCGTGTTCTTAGTCGTTGTCATCCGCGTGATGCGGATGAAGGCATCCGAAGCGGATCAGTACGCGCGCATTCCGCTCGAGGACGAGTTGGAGGTACCCCATGAGTGACGTGAAGCGAACCGACGAGATCCAAGGCGAGATCCTCCACGTCTACGACGACATCGAGGAAGCCGACAACAACCTCCCGACCTGGTGGCTGCTCACCTTCTATGGAGCGATCGCCTTCGGGCTCGTCTACTGGTTCTACTATCACGAGTACGCCATCGGTCAGTTGCAGCCCGAAAAGTATGCGGCGGAGGTTGCAGCGGCGGAGGCTGAAAAGAGCGTCGTCACCGATGAGTCGCTCGAAGCGCTTGCGCGCGACGAGAGCGTGGTGGCAGCAGGGCAGGAGATCTTCATGGCTCAATGCTTCGCGTGCCACGATGCGAAAGCCCAAGGCCGGGTGGGCCTCGGACCGAACCTTACCGACAAGTACTGGGTCCACGGGGGGGCGCCGACCGACATTCACGGGACCGTCACCACCGGCGTCGCGGCCAAGGGCATGCCGTCCTGGACTCCGATCCTCGGAGAAGAAGGGGTCAACCAGGTCGTTGCCTACATCCTCACGCTTCGAAACACCGAGGTCCCCGGCGTGGAGCCCCAAGGCGAGCTCTGGGAACCCGGCGGAGCGGTGGCGGATGACTCTCCTGGCCCTAGAGACGTCGATGCGGGGCAATGACCACCAAGCTGCCGATCGTAGAAGAACCCGCTAGCTCTCTTCGCTCGGACGGCAGCCGCAATTACGTGCACCCAGCTGATGTCGTGGGCCGCTTCACGCGGCTCCGTTACATCATCTTCGCGGTCCTGATCGCGATCTACGTCTTGCTGCCCTTCGTGAAACTCGGCGGGCATCCGGCGGTGTTCCTCGATATCGTGAACCGCCGCTTCTATCTCTTTGGCGGCGTGTTCAACGCCCAAGACTTCTGGCTCGTCTTCTTCCTGTTGAGCGGGGTTGGGCTCGCGCTCTTGATCATCACCGCGCTCAAAGGCCGGCTGTGGTGCGGCTACGCTTGCCCGCATACCGTCTTTCTCGAAGGTGTCTTCCGGCGGGTCGAGCGGTGGGTCGAGGGCCCGCGGGCTCAACGGCTCCGGCGAAACGCCGGAGGGTTCAGCTTCGACAAGCTGTGGCGCAAGCTCCTCAAGCACTCGATCTACATCGTGCTCGCGCTCCTGCTCTCGCACGTGTTCATCAGTTACTTCGTGTCGCTCCCATCCGTCTTCGACATGGTGCAGCGTAGCCCGGCCGAGCACCCGACCGCGTTCACCTGGGTGATCGTGATGTCGGGCATCCTCTACTTCAACTTCAGTTGGTTTCGCGAGCAAATGTGCTTGATCATCTGCCCCTACGGCCGTCTGCAGTCGGCGATGACCGACCGCGATACGATGGTGATCGGCTACGACTGGAACCGCGGTGAGCCCCGCGGCAAGGCCAGCAACCCCGAAAACGGGGACTGCGTCGATTGTAAGCGCTGCGTCGTGGTCTGCCCGACCGGCATCGACATCCGCAACGGCCTCCAAATGGAGTGTGTCGGCTGTGCGGCATGCGTCGACGCGTGTGACGAAATCATGGAAAAGGTCGGGAGGTCTCAGGGGTTGGTCCGCTACGACTCGCTCAACGGCCTCGAGGGCAAGCCCAAACAGCTCGGGAGGCCGCGCCTGTTTTTTTATGGTGGGATCGCGACCCTTTGGCTCATCGGCTCGATCTTCGCCTTTGCAAGAAGCGCTGAGTTCGAAGCGAACGTGCTTCGCCACGAAGGGGCGCCCTTTGTCGTGGTCGATGGGCAAATTCGTAACTCGGTGCGGGTTCACCTGGTCAACAAGACCGGCGAAAAGCAGGCATTTCTCGTCGATCCCGAGTCCGAGAGCGGCATCGAGTACATCATCCCTCAGACGCGCGTCGAGCTCGAATCGCTCGGAAGCACCTATCTTCCTATCCTCGCCATCCTGCCCGCCGAGAAAATGAAAGCCGGGATCAAGCTTCGTTTGACCATCTCGATGCAAGGCCACGACGGCCGCAAAGGCAGCCGCATCGTCGAGGCTCCATTCGTCGGTCCCGGCTCGTAGATAGCTCCCGGCCTGCCGGCCCTAGGGCACCGACATCACGATCGCGCCGCTCTTGTGCACGAGCTCGTGGGATACGCTCCCGAGCAGGGTTCGGGCGACCGCACCCTTGCCCGTCGTCCCGCAAAGAATCAGCGGCGCATCGATTTCGCGAGCCAACGCCACGATTGCATCCGCTGGATGGCCGCTCACCGCGTGGCACTGAATCTGGAGGTCATCGGTCCTGACCGTCCCACACGTCCGCATCTCGAGGAGCTGACGCAAGTCCTCGATTTCCTTGCCTGCAGCGGACGCATCGGACTCGCGGGAGTCGAGCACCGTCACCACGTGAACCTCGGCCTTCAGTTGCCGGCCCATGAACACCGCGAGCTCGAAAGCTCGGCGCGCCGGGTCAGAAAAATCGTAGGCCACAACCAAACGGGGAATCAATGACACGGGTTAGTCTCCATCCTTCGGCTTGTTGTCACACCGCCCACGCACCACCAACACAGGACACGGGGCGTGACGCACGACTCGCTCGGCAACGCTGCCAAGGAACGCTCGAGACAGCCCGCTTCGACCATGCGAGCCGAGGATGACGAGATCGGCGTCTTCGTCCTCGGCCATCTCGACGAGGGCGCGGCCGGGAGAGGGGTGCTGAATGACGCTGAGCTCCACCTCGGGGACCCCTTTGAGAAGCTCGGCGGTCTTCCCAGTGAGGGTCTCGCGAATGGCATCCTCGATCTCGACCCGAATGCTTCGTTCGAGCAGGTCGGGCCGTGACCACACGACCGGAGGGACGTTGGGCGTCGGGTCGAACACGTGAGTGACCAGCACGCGGGAGTTGAAGGTCTTGGCATAAAGCGCCGCGGCCCGAAGCGCCTCGTCTGAGATGTCCGAGAAGTCGGTGCCGACGAGAATGGTTTGTGGCTGGTCCATATCTATACCCTCGCGTATCAAGCTTCGTGCCAAGCGATTGACACGGTTTTTCGGCCCAAAGCATAGCGAAAGAGGCGCAGGTTCTGCGAAAGATTCCGACTCGGCGCAGAACTTGCGTGTCCGGGAAAGCGAAATCCTGCTAAACCTTTGGCGCGGTCCTTGCAAGATCTCGAGCTACCCATGCCTGACAGGAGGACAACATGAGCGACCAACCGTTGATGCCCTCCGAAGTTCGGACCAAGGTGCTGAGCCAGCACAGAGAAATCGAGCAGATGCTCTCGGAGCTCGAAGCAGGCGTGGCCCAGCTCGGTCAGGGAGGCGTGGATGCCGAGCAGGTCAAGCGTGCGGCCTATGCTCTGCGCGGCATCCTGGAGCTTCACATGAACTTCGAAGAGGCCCACATGGTGCCTGCAATCAACGAGGCCGACGGATTCGGTCCCGAACGGGTCCGTCACCTGCACGCCGATCACGCCCAGCAGCGCCAAGAGCTGGATCGGCTGGTCGATACGATTCGGGAAGCGAGGTCGCCGGATGACCTCACCGCAAGCGTCAAGAGGCTCGCCGACATGCTCCGCAACGACATCGAGGAAGAGGAGCGGGAGTACGTGACTGACAAGCTGCTTCGCGACAACATCATCCCCACCGACACATTCGGGGGCTAGTCGCCCACCATCGAGAGGACGGAAGACTCCACATGCAGATCAAACAGATCCTAGTACCCACCGATTTCTCAGAAAACGCCCAACACGCGGTGAGCTACGCAGTCGGGCTGGCGAAACAATGCTCCGCCAAGCTTCACCTCCTGCACACCCCGGTGATCCCGACCTACCTGCTGATGGACCTGTCATACAGCCCGGGTCCCGAGGCGGTGACCCGCATTCTCAACGACGCTCAGGAAGCCATCGATCAGCAAGCCAAGGTCGTTGCATCTGCTGGTGTGGAGCACTTCACGGCGATTCGCGAAGGAACGGTCCACGAGGTGATCCGAGACTACGCCAAGGAACATGATGTCGACCTGGTCGTCGTCGGCACGCACGGCAGGAGCGGTGTGGCGAAGCTGATGTATGGCAGCGTGACCGAACGCGTGCTCAAGACGGTGCATACGCCGATCATCGTCGTGCCGCCTGAAGGCGGCGAGTTGCCGAGCGTGATCGTCATGGCGTACGACTTCTCGTCTCCCGGCAAGCGCGCCGCGGAGCTCGCTCGCGCGATCCACGGCGTCTTCCACGGGCCGCTGCACATGGTCCACAGCTACCTCGACGTGTGGGGCGAGTATACCGACCGGGGCGCCGTGGTAGGAGAGGCCGCAGAGAAGCGTCGGGAGGCGCTCCATCTCGGGCTCGAGGAAATGCTCGAGGCCGATGCCAAGGAGCTCTTTTCAATCGACGCGCAAACGATCCAAACCCATCTGGTCACCGGAGATCCAGCCGAGGGCATCCTGCGGGTCGCCGAGGACGTCGGCGCGACGCTGATCTGTGCGGGAACGACCGGCAAGAGCGGCATCGAGCGGCTCCTCATCGGCAGCGTCGCCAGGAGGCTTCTTCACGACAGCAAAGTCCCCCTGCTCCTCACGCACGACGACGGCTGAAAGCGCAGCGTATTGAATGAGCGCTCGGACAGCGCATGATAGGGGCCTTATGGTCGGGCGAGTCATCGTGCTGGGGCTGGCGTTCGCGCTTTGGAGCGGTTGCGACTGCGAGCCGAAGGGCGCCTCCCGAGATGCAGGGCCGCCGGAAGGCTTCGACGAGGTCATGAAAGCGCACGCCGGGCTGTCGATCGTGGCCCGGAACGCGCTGATTCGAGGCGAGCTCGAAATCGCGCAGCAGGCGATGCGAAAGCTCACATTCTTCATGGAACACGTTCCATTCCCAGAGCAGGGCAAGGAGTACGCGCGGATCACCAAGGAGCTCGCCACCCAGGTTCGTGAAGCCAACGACCTCGAGGAGGCCTGCGTGGCCTTCGCGCGTCTGTCCTACGCCTGCGGCCAATGTCACCACGCGCTAGACCGCGGTCCGCCGATCAAGCTGGAGCCCGCTCCGGGCGGAGAAGACCTGCAGACGCACATGCGGCGGCACTACTGGGCCATTGAACGCATGTGGGAGGCGCTGTTGAGCGATTCGCCTGCGGCCTTCCAGGCCGCCGCCGAAATGCTGGCCGAATCCCCTCTTCATGGGCCGAGGGAGCCGGACAGTGAAAGCCATCCAGGCGCGACCCGCATCGCCTACGAGGTCCACGACCTGGCGTTCGCCGCCGCGGTCGAGGGGAAGGTACGGGAGGACGAGTATGTGCCAAGGCCCGGCGAGCCCGTCGAAGAACCGCCGACCACCCGCGGTCAAGCCGAGATATTCGGGCGTCTCCTATCCGCGTGCAACCAATGCCACACCCTGCTCGACGTGAAACCAGGACTCACGGCCCAAGAGCGCCGAGGGGTGGCTCCATGAGCCTGCTCTGCCGCGCTGCCGTCATCGCGACGTGCCTCGCCACCCTGGTGGTGGGATGCGCGAGCGACCGCGTCCGTGGTGGCCAGGGCACCGAGATGGGGCAGGCCGAGGAGTACGAGCCCGAAAAGAAGGTGGATCCCCCCATAGGCAACGTCGACCGGACGTCAGGGCCGCTCGAGCACCCCGAGCCGTACCCGGTGCTCGAAGTTGATCTCGAGAGACGTCGTCCGCCACCTGGACCAGGGCCGGAACCCGAACCCGAGCCGGAGCCCACACCGGAACCCCAGCCCGAACCCGAGAACCCGAAATAACCAAGGCGAGATGTCTAAACTCTGTTCTGCCCAACAAGCGGTCGACCACATCAACTCCAATCAACGCGTGTTCGTTCACGGCGGAGCGGCGACTCCGGTAGCCCTGATCGAGGCCCTGGTCGAGGAGGCGAGCCGGCTCCGCGATGTGGAGCTGATCCACCTACACACCTCAGGTAACGCGAGCTACGCCAACCCCGAGTACGCGCGGTCTTTTCGTGTGGCGAACCTGTTCGTCGGCGACAACATGCGGCGCCAGCTCGACGGGGATCGCGTCGACTACCTGCCCTGCTTCCTGTCCGAGATCCCCCAGTTGTTCCGCTCGGGGCGGCGGGCGCTCGATATCGCGCTGGTTCAAGTCTCGCCGCCGGATAGGCGCGGCTATTGCAGCCTGGGCGTCTCGGTGGACGTCGCGCGAGCAGCGGTCGACTCCGCCAAGGTCGTCATCGCCCAGGTGAACCGTCACATGCCGCGGGTCCACGGCGACGGATTCGTCCACATCGACGAACTCGACTGGTTGGTGGAATACGATGAGCCGCTGCCCGAGTTCCCGCCTGCTCCGCTGGGCGAGGAAGAGCGGGCCATCGGACATCACGCGGCCGAGCTCATCGAGGACGGCGCCACCCTTCAGATGGGGATTGGGGCGGTTCCCGACGCGGTTTTGGCGTCTCTCAAAGGACATCGCCATTTGGGGGTCCATACGGAAATGTGGTCCGATGGATTGCTGCCGCTGCTCGAGTGCGGCGCGGTCGACAATAGCCTCAAGGTCGTGCACCCGGGCCGGACGGTGTCCGGCTTCGTGGTGGGGACCCAGCGCGCCTATGACTTCATCGACGACAACCCGACCGTCACGCAATACGATATCGGATACGTGAACCGGGTCTCGGTCATCAACCGAAACCCCAAGGTGACCGCCATCAACTCCGCCATCGAGATCGACCTCACGGGACAGATCTGCGCCGACTCGATCGGTCACCGCGTGATTTCAGGCGTCGGGGGCCAAATGGACTTCATCCGTGGAGCCATGACCTCCGAGGGGGGCAAGCCGATCATTGCCCTAACCAGCCGTACGCGCAAAGGTATCCCTCGAATCGTGCCGACGCTCCGGGCCGGCGCGGGCGTGGTGACGACGCGTGCGCACGTTCGCTTCGTCATTACAGAAAATGGCGCCGTGGACCTTTTCGGGAAGACCCTCAACGAGCGCGCTCAACTGCTCATCTCCATCGCGCATCCCGACGACCAAGAAGCCTTGGAGCTGGCATGGCACGAGACGCGGGCCTAGCGCCGACGCGCATCGTTTGCGCGATCATCCCTCAAGCCGCATACCTTGCGCCTCATCGGTGACATTGCCGATGAGTTGTAACGGAATGGGGGCGCTCTTGGCCTCAAGCTTTGGCACGCCTCCTGCTTGAAAAGTGCCTTCACCCCAGCGCCAATTGGGTCTATTGGGAGTTTATCGTGATTCTGCCGAGTTGGTTCCCCTCTCGCTCCGATACCGAATCCGGAGTGCGTCTTCTCACCAAGGCGCCCGGAAGCGATGAAGACGCCGCCGCGCCCGCCGTCGCAACGACGCCGGACGCAGAGTGGTTGACTACCAACGCGGGCGGATCGTTTGCCATGGGGACTATCGATCGCTGCCCTCGCCGCAAGTACCACAGCCTTCTCACCATCCGCGAGCCGGGCGTCGGCGAACCGCTCAACATGGTCGCCGAGGTGGAGGAATGGTTCCATGTGGGCGACGAAAGGGTTGCCCTGCACAGCTACAATTGGGGCAACACGATCGAGCCGAATGGTGTCGACTACCTTTCGAGGTTCGAGCCGCTGCCCCGTTGGACCTACGAGTTCTCGGGGCTCACGGTGACTCGCGAGGTCTGGCTCGAAGATCATGCCGACGCGGTATGGATCCGGTATTCGATCGAAGGGCTGACCAAGCCGGTCGACCTGAGGCTTCGTCCCCTGATCCGGTGCCGTCCGATCCACGAGTTGACGGTTGCCAATCCGTTCATGAACGGCGAAATCGACGTCGAGCGGGCCGAGTCACTTCGTGTGGTCATGCATCCCTACAAAGACGTTCCGGCTTTGATCACGAGTCTGCACGGCGCTTCGGGAACATTCCACGCCGACGGCCACTGGTACGAGGGCGTGCACTACGAGTGGGAACGCGAGCGCGGCTACGACGACGCGGAAGACCTGTTCACGCCAGGCGAGTTTCGCCTCGGGATCGAGCATGACGGTGCGTTTTCCATCCGCCTCGGCACATCGTCGGCACCCAGCCATGAGGCCCAGGTGCTCAGCTCGGTGCTCGGCTCGCGTCGATCCTTCGTGCAGGAGCTCGACGACGCGGCGGAGGCTTACTTGGTCGAGCTCGGGGGTGAACGCACCGGCGTCATCGCGGGATATCCCTGGTTCGGCGAATGGTCGCGCGATTCCTTGATCGCCCTACCCGGCCTCTGCTTGGCACGCGACCAAGTCGACGACGCACTCGGGATTCTGGAGTCGTTGGCCGACCGCCTGGAAAACGGCTTGGTGCCCAACATTCCGCAAAGTGGCGACGTGCCATCGAACGCCGAGTCGATCGACGCCTCGCTTCTGTTCATCCGTGCCACTGCTCTCACCGCCAAACGAACGCGAAGCCGCCGCATCAAGGCCCTCCAGGAGGCGTGCCTTGACCTGATCGACCGAATCGCCGACGGCGCGGACCCACGCGTGCGGGTCGACGCCCAGGGTTTCTTGTTCGTCGATCACGGCCCCTGGGCGCTCACCTGGATGGACGCACTGGTGGACGGTTGGGCGGTGACACCGCGTCAAGGCTACGCCATCGACCTCAACGCGCTGTGGCTATCAGGCCTCGGGACCACCCTTCGGTGGGCCAAGAAGCTTCGGCCGGAGTTCATCGAAAAGTGGAGCGAAACGGCGAAGAAACTGTCCGATCACTTCGAAGAAAAGTTCTGGCTTCAAGATCAGGGCTTCTTGACCGACACCCACGATGGACACAACCCCGACGGACAGCTGCGACCCAACCAGCTTTGGGCGCTGGCGCTGCCAGGCATACCGATCGACAAAGCGCGCAAGAAGCAGGCGCTTGCAGTGGTGCGCGACAAGCTTCTCACGCCGGTTGGGCTGCGCACGCTCTCACCCGACGACCCGGCGTACCAAGGGTCCTACCGTGGCGGGCAGGCCGAGCGGGACCGGGCGTATCATCAGGGCACGGTCTGGCC
>CP070713.1:263604-272004 GCA_020351445.1 Myxococcales bacterium | reverse complement strand
T
This sequence comes from Myxococcales bacterium, assembly GCA_020351445.1. GTDB lineage: Bacteria > Myxococcota_A > Polyangia > Polyangiales > Houyiibacteriaceae > SG8-38. The sequence goes on along the minus strand of CP070713.1, from coordinate 272,003 downwards.
GCGCTGGCCGATTTTGTTTGCCTTCATGGTTCCGGCTGTGGCAGGCGTCGTCATCGCGGCGAACATCTGGGCTGACCTCAAGCTGACCTGGTTCCGCGCATGGATCGGCGCGTTCATCTTGTTCTTCTTGGTGTGGCGCCGGTACAAGCCAAAGCTCCGAAACCCGCCGATCTGGTCGTACGCCGTCCTGGGCCTCGTAGCAGGGGTGCTTGCGATTTTCGTCGGCGCCACGGGCCCGTTTCTCGCCCCCTTCTTCCTGCGGGACGACTTCGACAACGAGCAGGTCATCGCGACCAAGGCGGTGTGCCAGACTTGGCTGCACTTGCTGAAGATTCCGGCATTCCTGGCGTTGAACTTCGACTACACGCCCTACGCCTCGGCGCTAGTCGCCTTGGTGGTAGCCGTCATCGGCGGCACGTACTTGGGTAAGCACTTATTAAGCATGGTCTCGAAAGAGCGCTTTGTGTTCTGGTTCCAGCTCGTGCTCGCCATCCTGGCGGTGTACCTGATCGTGTCCACCATCACCTGAGGCTCAATTCCCTAAGATGGTCACGGCCACGGTCCGCCGCCGCCGCGGGCCATCGAATTCGCAGAAGAAGACGTTCTGCCAGGACGACAGGTTGAGCTGGCCGTCCCGAATCGGGACCGTCTCGCTGGGTCCGACGATGCCGGCCTGAATGTGCGAGGCGCCATTGCCATCGATCCGATCGTGGAGCCACACACCTTTCGGAATGAGCCCATCCAGGCAGTTGACCACATCGTCACCGATGTTGGGGTCGTCGTTCTCCTGAATCATCAGGGCAGCCGTGGCGCCGTGGGCATATAGCGCGCAGACCCCTTCTTGCACGCCAGACCGGCGCACCAAGCGCTGCGCCTCGAGGGTCACGTCGACCAGCTGGCGCTCACGATTCGTCGAAAGCTTGATGGTGTCGGTGAAGAGCCTCATCAGAGAGTCTTAGCTCCGAAGGAAGTCGGTCGCCACCGACACGAACCGGTTGGGCAAGGAATGGACGTCCGGAAGCAGCATCCAACCGTGCGGCCCGAACATCTGGGTCAGATATGCCTGGCTCTGGTCGCGCACGGCCAGGGTAAGACAGTGAACGCCCCGCTCGGCAGCCTCGCGAAGCGCCTGACGCACATCTTCGATGCCGTAGCGCCCCTCATAGTGGTCGTAGTCGGTCGGCTTGGCATCGGTGAGAAGCAACACGAGACGACGCCGCGCCCCACTGCTCTCCAGCACTTCCAGCGAATGACGGATGGCTGGACCGATGCGCGTGTAGCCAGCGGGTGCGACGGCATGAAGCCGTCGAAGCCCCACTCGCGAGGAGTCGTCGAACCCTTTGGCGAGCAAGAATCGGCAGTCGCGCCTCGTGTTGCTGTAGAAGGCGCCGAGGCAGAGCTTGGCCGACGTGGGCTCGAACGACTCGAGGAGCACTTGGGCCGAGTCGCGGATGACATCGAAGATTCGCCTCCCCGAAACCCAGGAATCGCTCGACAAGCTCCCGTCCACCAAGATCAGCATCGCGAGCTCGGAGTCGTGCACCTTCCGCCGCACGTAGATCCGCGGATCCGGATGCCGGCGCGCCATCAAGGTCGCCTGACGGTCGACCAGGGCATCGATGTCGATTTCGGTTCCATCGAGCTGACGGTTGCGCCAGCGCCGCTCGAGCTCGAGGCGCTTGAGCTCGGCTTGAAGGCGCAATACCTCGCCGTGAAGCCGCCGGCTTGCCGATGCGACCATCGCCACAGGGCTGCTCGGTGGGGAAACCTGCTCGTTGACGGTACACCAGGCCGCCCGGTACTCGCGTCGCTTGAAGTTCCACTCCGGGTATCGATGCGCCCGGCTCGATTCCGGTTCCCCCGCGAGGTCGGCCGTGTGCAGCCCTGCCTGTAGGTCCGCCCGATAGATCGACTGTGCGGTTTCCGACGTTCGGGTGAGCTTGGTGAGCTCGAGCTCGTCGAGCGCTTCCTCTTGCTCGGCGAGCTGATCGGAGCCGTCGAGCTGTTTTCTGCCGCTTTGATACTCGGTGGCTGTGTGCACCTTCTCGAACGAGTGGACGAGAGGGTTGTCTCGGTCCTTTTGGGACTCGAGGTCGACATACTCGACGTCGGTGGGCCGCCGGCGCATCTTGCGCTCGGTGCCACTTGGGAGCGTGCTCTGAGGGTCCTCGGGAGGCTCGAGGGCGGCGTGCCAGGGCGTCGGGGGCGGCATGAGAAGCCCCCACGGCGACCTGTATTCCTCGCTCGCTCTTCGCTTTGAAAGCTTGGCGAGCCCAGCTTCGAAGTCCGCCGAGGTCTCGACGAGAGTCTCAGGAGTATGCGACGGAGTGGCGGCGTCGACGAGCTCGCGCGCCACGATCGAGGCCGCCGAGCCATCGCTGACGTCGTCGCGGTCTCGAGCGAAGATCGCCCGGCAGGCGATCGAAAAGCATCGCGCGTCGGCTGTGCGCTCATCGAAGGGGAATCGGTCGGCCAGAACAGCCGCGCATCGCACGCCGAGAGACTCGGCGCCGGGATAGCGTTCGGCGATGGCTTCCTCGATCGTCGGCATGCCGACCAGCATCGCCAACGCGCGCCGGCGACCCGACCACGGGTCCCGCGCAACGAAGCCCAGCTCCGCCGCCGTCACGCCGGTCACCACGCGATAGAGATAGAACACCGCCTGATCGTCCGGATCCGGCAGCCAAGCAACGCTTTGAGGCAAGACCAATCGCCCGGGCGCCACTCCGCCCATGCCGCTTCCGGCAACGACTTCCCACTTCGCCCCGGTGAGCAGGTTGCTCAGGGTTTCGAAGCGAGCCGTGAGCGGCTCGAGGAGGGACTCCACTTCATCGGCTTGGCGCCTGCCACTCACTCGCCGGAGCGAACGGTAGAGCCAAGCAAATGCTCGTTGGTCCCATTCCATCAGAACATCAGATTGCCCAAGTCCTGCAGGGCTTCCAACTGCGTATGGTCGTCCGTGATCGGCTGCACGACCGCGGCATTGCACGCAGCGCGGGGCGACACACCGCTCGCGATCAGCTTTGCGGCCGTGACGAGGAGGCGGGTCGAAACCGTCTCGGCCAACTGGAGCTCTTCCATCGCGCGCACTTTGTTCGCGAACTCCACGAGACGCTTCGCCGTGCCGCTCTCGATCTTGGCTTCGTGGACGATGATCTCGACTTCGACCTTTGCTTCCGGATAGTAGAAGCGCTGCACGACGAACCGCTGACGTGTGGAGGGGCGAAGCTCCTTGAAGCCCCGCGCATAGCCGGGGTTGAAGCTCGCAACGACCATGAAGCCCCCGGGCGCCACGAGCGTTTCATCGAGTCGATCGATGTAGAGCTCCCGTCGATGGTCGGTCAGCGAGTGCAACACGACGATCACGTCCTCGCGCGCTTCGATGATCTCGTCGAGATATAGGATGGCGCCGGCGCGGACGGCCCGGGTGACCGGGCCGTCTTGCCAAACGGTCTCGGCGCCCTTGATCAAGAACCGGCCCACCAAGTCGATCGACGAGGTCTCGTCGTGACAAGCCACGGTGATCAAGGGCAGCTCGAGCTGGGCGGCCATCGCCTCGAGGAACCGCGTCTTGCCGCAACCCGTCGGTCCGGCAAGCAACAGCGGTAGCCTCTGACGATGGGCGTGCTGAAAGAGCTCGACCTCTCGGCCGACGGGGCGATACCAGGGTTGGCTCGTGCTCATTCTGCCGGCGCAGCCGCCGCCGCGCCCAAGGAGACGGACTCCTCGACTTCACCCGCCGGTCCCCCGTACCGGATGAAGTTGTAGATGAACGCGACGATGCCCAAGGTGAAGAGCGACGCCGCCAGGATGAGCCCGAAGAAATGAACCTGGAGCTCACGCTGCACATCGAGGAACTCCATCCCCGCGCGGCGCTCGAGATAGACCTGCGCCACGCCGGCCACCCCGAACGCAACCGTCATGGCAAGCATGCCGATGTTGGTGGCCCAGAAGGCAAAGGTCGCGCTCATCTTGTCGAAGAGCTTGCGGCCGGTTAGCTGGGGCAAGGCATACGTCATGATGGCGAGAACCAACATCGCGTAGGCGCCCCAGAACGCCATGTGGCCGTGCATCGCGGTCACGAGCGTGCCGTGGGTGTACAGGTTCACTTGCGGCAGCGTGTGCGCGATACCGAGGAAGCCCGCGCCGACGAATGACATGACACAGCAACCCACCGTCCAAAACAGCGCGATCCGGTTCGGATGGTTGCGTCCGCCCTTCTTGGCGAGCGCAAGCCCGTAAATCGCCATGCCGAGGAACGCGAGCGGCTCGAGCGCGCTGAAGATGCCGCCGACCCACAGCCAGTAGTTCGGCGTGCCAATGAAGTAGTAGTGGTGGCCCGTGCCGAGAATGCCCGACAGGAACGTGAAGCCGACGATGACATACAACCACTTCTCGACGATCTCGCGGTCGACGCCGGTGAGCCGAATCAACAGATAGGCGAGAATGCCGCCCATGATGAGCTCCCACACGCCCTCGACCCAGAGGTGAACGACCCACCAGCGCCAGAACGCGTCGTGCGTCTGGTGATCGGTCGGGATCATCCCAGGCAAGTAGAGGACCGCGGCCATCAAAAGCCCGAAGAAGAGCACAATCGAGGTCGTGGTCATCTTGGGCGCCTTCCAAACCGTCATGCCGATGTTGGCGACGAAGAGAAGGACATCGACCACGACGAGGTAGTCGAGCGGGCGCGGAATCTCGAGGAATTTGCGGCCTTCCCACCAGTTGAAGTGAAAGCCGATGATCGCGGTGACACCGACGATGACCAGAGCGATCAACTGCACGTACGCGAGCTTCGGCCAATAAAGCGGCCGCTCGCATTCGTCCGGGATGATGTAGTACGCGGCCCCCATGAAGCCTGCCAGCAACCACATGACCAGTAGGTTGTTGTGGGAGGCGCGCGCCGCGTTGAATGGAATCACCGGATGCAACACATCGTAGCCGGCGTGCGCAAACGCCATGATGAAACCGTAGACCAGCTGCAGGCTCAAGAGGAGCATGCACGTCGCGAAAAACCAATATGCGACCTTTTGCGATTCGTACTTCATAGCCCCCCCTCTCGTTGCTTAGAGAGAAAGATCACGACTTCGTTCCGTTGCTCGTCCGTGAGCCCGAGCTTGGGCATTTGGGTGCCAGGCTTCACCGCCTGCGGATCGGTGATCCACCTCATGAGGTATCCTCGATCGAAGCGGTCCCCCACTCCGTCGAGCGCTGGCCCAATGGTGCCGCCGACGCCGCCGAGCGAGTGACACGCGACACAGACCTGCGTGAAGATCTGCGGACGCTCACCACCGGGAATCGCGATCGGAGCAGCTGCCGCCAAGCCGATCGTGGGCTCGGGCGGGAACCCGTTGAGGTCCATGCGGCCGATCCACTCGAAGAAGGCGATCATGTCGTTGATCTGTTCTTCGGTGAAATCGTACTTCACCATCTTCCGCTGCCCGGGGTAGACCGCTTCCGGATCTTTGAGCATCTGGGTGATGAACGCCGGGCCCCGACGCTCGTACACCCGTGTCAGCTCAGGTGCGTAATACGCGCCCTCGCCGAGGAGCGTGTGACACCCCATGCAGTTGTTTTCCTCCCAGATCTTCTTTCCTCGCGCGACCGATTCGGTCAGGTCATCCGCATTGGTTTGGGCTGGAATTCGCTGGAACGTGTCGACCGTGAGCCAAATGAAAACCGCACCAAAAAGTAGCGTCCCCGACAGGAAGAACGCGCGCGCGGCAGACTTCGACAGCATGGTCACCTCCTCTCCTAAAGATTGGTGAATGCTCGAGGGGCGGGATGCTAGCGAGGGCGGGCGCGACTGCAAGCCCGATTGGCGCTTTTCGAGGTTTGGCGCAAACTTTGCGTCAAACCATGAAGCTGACGGGAAGAACTGTTCTCTTGACCGGTGGAGGAACCGGCATTGGGCGAGCGCTCGCGAGGCAGCTCGCCGACAAAGGGAATTCCGTCCTCATTTGTGGGCGGCGGCTCGAGCGTCTGGAAGAAACCGCGACGGGTTCGAGCGACATTCACCCGTATCGCTGCGACCTGACGAGCTCGGATGACATCCAGCAAATGCTCGACGCGATCGAGCGCGACGGACACCGCGTCGACACCGTGATCAGCAACGCAGCGATCTTCGGCTTTGATACCCTGGCAGGCGGCCTCGATTTGCAGGAAGCTAAGCAGATCATCGACGCCAACCTGTACGGCCCGATCGAGTTGACCCAAAGAATGCTCGATGGGCTGCGCGAGACCTCGGATCCGGCGATCATTATCGTCGGATCACCTGGGGGGCTCGGTCCGCTTGCCAACACGCCGATCTACAGCAGCAGCAAGGCAGGTCTTCATGCGTACACGCTTTGCCTTCGTTATCACCTCGACGGCGAAATCCGTGTCATCGAGGTGTTTCCGCCGGTGGTCGATACGCCGGCGCTCGCCGAGAAGAACTGGAAGAAGATGAGCTCGGAGGAATGCGCGCGGCGGATGGTGCGCGAGATCGAGCGCGGCCAAGAGCAGGTATGGATCGGCGAGAGCCGGATGTTTCGCTTCTTGCGGCTCGTGCTGCCGCCGGGTCGCTTGTTTCGCGTCGTCAACGACTGGTCGCCGCCCGAGCAAGGCTAGCAGCGCACCTCACGACTGCTTTGGCTGGAAGAGGCTCGCGATTTCCTCGACCAGCGCTCCGAGCGCCGCCCCTATGCCACCGAAGCGCAGCGCCGGGCTCTTGCCTTTGGCGAGCAATCCCATCTGAGCGACGCTCATCATCGCTTGCGAGGTGCCGCCCAAACGGCTGAGCCCGAGCATGAGAAGTGGGGGGGGATCGAGCGCGCGCTCGGTGCGTCCCTCGAGCAAGTCCCGAGCGACGTTTGGATCGTTGGTAAACGGCCGCGCCATACCCACGATGTCGAGCGCGCCACTCGCAAGTGCATCTTCCATGATCGATCGTGCCCGAAACCCTCCGGTGACCATCATCGGTATGTCGACCTCGGCGCGGGCCTTCTTGGCGTACTCGAGAAAGAACGCCTCTCGCTCCTTTTCGACTTTGTCGAGCATCACGCGGGACTCGTAGCTGCCACCCGAGATCTCGACGAGATCGATGCCGTCTTCCTGAAGCATGCCGAGCACGCGCATCGACTCTTCTTCGGTGAAGCCTCCACGTTGAAAGTCTGCCGAGTTGAGCTTGATGCTGATCGGAAAGTCGTCGCCGACCGCTTTGCGGATTTCCTCGAGGACAGTGCGTGCGAAGCGAGCGCGATTGTCGAGCGGTCCGCCCCAGCGATCCGACCGCTTGTTGGTCAACGGCGACAGAAACTGGCTCGCGAGATAGCCGTGCGCCCCGTGCACCTGCACCCCGGTGAAGCCCGCGGTCTTTGCAAAGGAAGCCGCACTGGCAAAGCTCCGGATGACCTGCCCGATCTCGGCCTCGTCCATCGCATGCGGCGTCCCGAACGCCTTGGCGCGACGAAACAAATCAACCGGCTCTACTGCAGATGGGGCACCCGGACTCGGGTTGATGTGGCGCGGCGTCTGGCGGCCAGGATGGTTGAGCTGCATCCACAGATGATTGCCGTGAGTGGTCCCTGCAGTTGCCCAGTCGCGGAACCGATCGATGTTCGACTCGGGCCCGACCGCCACGTTGCGCAACCCTTCGAGGTGCGTCGAGTCGATCATGACGTTGCCGGTGATCAGGAGCCCGGCCCCACCCGCAGACCAACGCTCGTAGAGGCGGACGAGGCCGCTCGTGGGAGACTGTATGGGAGATGCGAGATGCTCGCTCATCGCGGCTTTAGCGATGCGATTCGGGAGCGTAACCCCACAGGGCAGAGTCAAAGGATCGCTAAGCTTCGCGGTGCTCATTTTTCCAGTCGATCCCGGCCTGCGGGCTCGACCACCAAGCGGGAATGATGTAGATGACAGAGCCGCGCAGCGAGTCAAACGCGCACGAGGTGAGTCATGGCTTTTGCCGACGAGGAGAGAGATCTCGAACAGACCGCGAACGCCCTGAAAGAGTGGCTTGCCCCCAAGCTCTCGGTGCCTGCCGAAGACATCCGTATCGAGGATCTCGACGCGCCCTTGAGCACGGGTTTTTCGAGCGACACGCTGCTCTTTGATCTCGCCTATTCGAAGGATGGCGCGGAGCACCGCGAGGAGCTGGTCGCTAGGTTGGAGCCCGAAGAGTTCGTGGTGTTCCCGTACTACGACGTCGGCCTTCAGGCGCGGGTGCTGCAGGTCCTGGAGGACACCGATGTTCCCGTCCCCATCGTGCGCTGGTCCGAATCGGACAAGTCGGTCCTCGGAGTCCCGTTCTACATCATGACCCGGGTCGAAGGTCACATCCCAAGCGACAATCCACCCATGCACGAAGAAGGCTGGATCGCGGACGAGCTCTCGGAAGCGGAGCGGACGTCGGTTTG
>CP070713.1:255964-263504 GCA_020351445.1 Myxococcales bacterium | reverse complement strand
GGCCCACGCCTTCGGCGCCATAGCTCAAGGCAGCGCGCGCCGCTTGGGGCGTATCGGCTTCCGCGTAGACGCGCATGCGGCGAACCCGGTCGGCCCACGTCATCAGCTCCCGCAGCTCATCGACCGTCGCAGAAGCAACCACGTCGAGCGCGCCCGTGTAGATCTTCCCGGTCGAGCCGTCGAGGGTGAGCAGGTCGCCCTCGCGCAAAGGCTCGGACGACTCGGGGTCGTCGAGGCGTACAGTGCGCTCGCGCAGGTCGATTTGGAGCCCGCCGCAGCCCACCACGCAGGACTTCCCGAGCCCACGCGCGACTACCGCTGCGTGGGAAGTCATGCCGCCTGCCGCGGTGACGACGCCCTTCGCGGCCTTCATCCCGTGGATGTCTTCCGCGCTGGTTTCCTGTCGCACCAGGATCACCTCTTGGCCTTCGGCGACCCAACGGACTGCATCGTCCGCGTCGAAGACGATTCGGCCGGATGCGGCCCCTGGACTTGCCGGCAAACCGACAGCAAGCGGTTCGATCCCTTGGGCCGTGAGCTCGGTCTGAGTCGGAAGCCGCGCCTGGAGCAGCTGCTCGAGCGAACGAGCATCCACTCGGAGTAATGCGTCTTCTTTGCTGAGGACTCCTTCCCTCACCATGTCGACCGCAACGCGGACCGCTGCGCGCGCCGTGCGCTTGGCGGTTCGTGTCTGCAGCAGGTACGCACGTCCATCTTGGATCGTGAACTCGATGTCCTGCATGTCGCCGAAGTGGTTTTCGAGGGAAGCACAGTATTCGGAGATCGCCTCGAACGCCTCTGGTAGTGATGCTTCGAGGCTCGACGCCTCCTTGCCCGGCGGCGCCGCATCCGTCGTGAGCGCGACGGGGGTGCGAATTCCGGCAACGACGTCTTCGCCTTGGGCGTTGGGCAGAAACTCGCCGTAGAGCTGCTTGTCTCCGCTCGATGGGTTGCGCGTGAAAGCCACTCCCGAGCCACTTCTTGGACCTGTGTTTCCAAAGACCATGGCTTGCACCGTGCACGCGGTGCCCATCCCGTCGTCGATCCCCTGCATGCGCCGGTATCGAACCGCGCGCGAGTTGTTCCAAGAAGCGAAGACAGCGGCGATGGCATCCCAGAGCTGGGAATTGGCGTCTTGCGGAAAAGGCGCCCCAGACGCCTCCTCGATCAGTGCGAGATACGACTCGACGAGCTCTTCGAGTGCCGTTACCGAGAGCTCGGAGTCGAGCATGCGCGGATGCCCCAGGTCGGTCTTGAGGTCGCTGAGCAGATACTGAAACCGTTCGGCTCCGATCCCGCGCACCACCGTTCCGTACATTTGGAGCACGCGGCGGTAGGCATCGAGCGCGAAGCGTTCGTCCCCCTGCTGCCTGGCGAGCCCGCCGAGCGTACTTTCGCCGAGGCCGATGTTCAAAAGCGTGTCCATCATCCCCGGCATCGAGACGGGTGCACCCGATCGGACCGAAAGGAGCAGTGGGTTGTCCTTGTCCCCGAAGCCCCTGCCGAGGCGCTCCTCGACGGACCGAAGTGAGCGTTCGACAGCGGCACGGAGGCCGTCCGGCCAGGTGTTGCTCGCTCGGTATCGTCTGCCGACCTCGGTCGTGATCGTGAAGCCCGGGGGCACCGGGATTCCAAGGGCGGTCATCTCATGGAGGCCGGCCGCCTTCGTTCCGAGGAGTTGCAGGCGGACGTCCGAGTCCAACTCTGCGTCAAGCGGATACAGAAGGGTCACGGCGTTGCAACTTTGTCCCAAGCTGGTGGAAGTGCGCAATACCGTTGACCGTGTCCGCGATTTCTCCGAGCAAACGCAGGCGATTCTCGCGTACGCGGGCGTCATCGACCATGACGAACACCTCGTCGAAGAAGCGATCGATCGGCGCGCCCAGCTCCTTGGCCACGAGTCTGAGCGCGTCGGCATAGCGGCGTTGACCGGTTGCCTCGCGGATTTGGTCGCGGACGGTCCCGAACCGTTCGGCCAGCGCACTCTCGGCTCCGGCCTCGAGAAGGGCCTGGTCGATCGGGCCTCGCGCGCTTTCCTTCGTGATGTTGAATGCGCGCTTGAACGCGACCGCAAGGGCTTCGAACTCGGGAGCGGAGCCGAGCTCGGACACCGCTTCGATTCGGGTTTGCAGGTCGCGCAACGAGGAGCCATCCCATGCGCCGAGGCACGCGTCGACCACGTCTCCGCCGTAGGAGTCCTTGAGCATCGCCCGAATGCGGCCACGGAAGAAGTCGTCGAGCGATGCGCGGACGTCGTCGGCAGGTGCGAGCTTGGCATCGCCCGCGTATGCGCCGTACGCCTGGTCGATGAGCTGCCGAAGGTCGACGTCGACCGGCCCTTCCAGGGCGATGCGAATGATGCCAAGCGCCGCCCGGCGAAGCGCAAACGGATCGGCCGATCCGGTGGGGATCAAGCCAATGCCAAAGCACCCGACCAGGGTGTCGATTCGGTCAGCGACCGCGACCACGGCGCCCACGCGCTGGTCTGGTACCACGTCGTCTGCACCTTGCGGCCGGTAGTGATCACGAATCGCGTCGGCGACAGCGGGATCGATCCCCTCGCGCAATGCGTACCAACGCCCCATCTCTCCTTGGAGCTCAGGGAACTCGTAGACGATGAGCGTCTCGAGGTCGGCCTTGCACAACCGCGCCGCCTCGACACACGCGTCGCGGTCCGCCTCCGATCGCTCTGCAAGCGCGCGAGCATTGGCCTGAAGCCGGCGGACCTTGGCGCCCATCGTGCCGAGCTTCGACTGAAACACCACCGACTCGAGCTTTTCGAGCCGGTCGGCGAGCGGTGCCTTGCGATCCTCTTCGACGAAGAACCGTGCGTCAGCCAGCCGGGCGCGAAGGACTCGGTCGTTGCCTTTGGCAATGGTCTGCGGATCTTCGGCGGTGTTGACCACGTTGAGATAGGCCGGAACAAGCGCGCCCCCTTCGGACTCACGCACGGCGAAATAGCGCTGGTGGTCGCGCATCACCGAGACGACGACTGCATCGGGAAGCTCGAGAAACGATTCATCGAAGCTTCCCGGCACGGTGAACGGCTCTTCCACGAGCGACAAACACTCGTCGGCGAGAAACGCGTCGCGTTCGAGAACGCCACCCAGCGACTCTGCCGAAGCCAGGAGCCCCTCCATCATGCGTGCCTTGCGCCGGTCCAAGTCGACGAGGACGTGCGCCCCTTCGAGCGCGGCTTCGTAGTAGTCGGCTGCGTCGAGGTCGAAGCTTTCCGGCGCGAGGAAGCGATGGCCTCTCGTCGCACGGCCAGCCTGCACGCCGGCGAACTCGAACCCGATGACGTCGCTGCCGAGCAACGACACGATCCAGTGAATCGGTCGGCCAAACGCGATCTCGCCCGGCCCCCAGCGCATGGACCTTGGAAACGTGATGCGCTGACAGAGCTGCGGGAGGATGTCGGCGAGCACCTCGCGGGTGGCCCTGCCCGCCTCGTGTACCTGGACGCTGACATAGTCGCCCTTATCGGTGGTTTGCTTCTGGAGGTCTTCCACGGCGACGCCGTGCTTCTTTGCGAACCCCGACGCGGCCTTCTTCGGAGCGCCGTCCGCGTCGAACGCCGCGCTCCAGGGCGGGCCGGCGATCGTCTCGTCGCGGTCGGGCTGACTCGGCGCAAGACCGCGAAGCCGCAGCGCGAGCCGTCGGGGAGTCCCCATCGTGTGTACCTCGAGCGAGTCGGTCCCGAGTCGGGCCTGGCCGACCAGCTCGACCGCACTTGCATGCATCGAGCGGAGCGCGTGCGTCACAAACGACGACGGCAACTCCTCGGTCCCGATCTCAAGCAAAAACTCGGATGACATGGAGTGGCGTTGCTACCAGACCGGATCCATGGGCGCAACGGGGCAAGCACCAAAACGCGCTATTGAGCCGCTGCAGCGGTGTCGAGGAGCGGAAAGCCGAGGGCCTCGCGTTGGGCGTACCACGACTCGGCGGCAGCGCGCGCGAGGAGCCTCACACGGCCGATGTAGAGCTGGCGCTCGGTCACGCTGATCGCCCCCCGGGCATCGAGGACGTTGAAGTAGTGGCTGCACTTGATGACCGCGTCGTAGGCCGGGAGCACGAGTCGTTCGAGGGGCTCCCGATCGAATCGGAGGGCGCCCCCCTTCCCCTTCTTGTCGCTCAGGCCCAGCAATGCTGCGACCTGCTTTTCATACTCCTCGAAGAGCTTCTTCTGAAGATCGGTGTCCGCCTGCTCGAAGTTATAGGTGCTCCACTCCCACTCGGCGCGCTTGTAGAGTTCGCCGTAGCGGATGCCGGGCGCCCACTTCAGCTCATACACGTCGTCGACGTCCTGCAGATACATGGCGATACGCTCGAGCCCGTAGGTGAGCTCGCCGCTGACCGGCTTGCAGTCGATGCCACCGCACTGCTGGAAGTACGTGAACTGGCTGATCTCGAGCCCGTCGAGCCAGACCTGCCATCCGAGGCCCCACGCGCCCAGCGTCGGTGACTCCCAATCGTCCTCGATAAAACGGATGTCGTGGTGGCTCGGGTCGGTGCCAAGCGCGCGCAATGATTCGAGGTAGAGTTCCTGGATGTCGAGCGGCGACGGCTTGAGGATGACTTGGTACTGATGGAACTGTTGAAGCCGGTTGGGGTTCTCCCCGTAGCGGCCGTCGGTCGGACGGCGACTCGGCTCGACGTATGCGACGTTCCAGGGCTCGGGGCCGATGGTCCGCATGAAGGTGTGCGGGTTGAAGGTGCCCCCGCCGACCTCGGAGTTGTACGGCTGGACGATGAGGCAACCGTGTTCCGCCCAGAAGCGCTCGAGCGCCAGGATGAGCTCCTGGAACGTCATTCGTCGTCCTCCTCGTCCTCGTCTTCGTCGTCTTCGAGGTCGTCGTCTTCCTCATCCTCGGCGGCCGCAGCTTCGGCCGCCGCAATCGCGGCTTCTTCCTGCGCGAGGAGCTCTTCCTCGGCCTCCTCGATGGCCTCCGCTGCGGCGAGCTCTGCGGCTGCAATGTCGATCGATTCCCCGGTCTTCTGCTCGAACAACGCCTTGTGCTCGTCGGTGAGGTCGCTGAACTCCTGAAGCGTCGGAAGGTCCTTCAAGCTGCTCAGGCCAAAGAACTCCAAGAACCGCGGCGTCGTCCCGTACACCAAGGGCCTGCCAGGCTCGTCTTTGCGCCCGAGGATCTTCACGAGGCCACGGTCGGCCAGCATCTTGAGCGATGAGCCGGAGTCGACGCCGCGTACGTCGTCGACCTCGGGTCGTGTGATCGGTTGGCGGTATGCGACGATCGCAAGCGTCTCGAGCTGGGCGCGAGTGAGGCGCAAGGGCTTTGGCGCGACGAGCGTCTTGACGAAGTCCGCGCTCTCGCGCGCCGACCGGAACTGATACCCGCCGGCGACGTAGTAGAGGTGCACGCCCCGATGTTGATAGTCGGCGACGAGCTCGTCGAGCAAAGGTTGCACCTCGGCCAGAGTGGCCCGCGCGGCCCGGGCGAGCTTCTTCGGCGTGACCGGAGCCTCCGAGACGAAGATCAGGCTCTCGAGGACGTTTTTGAGCGTCTCACCGCTCGGCGCAATGGGCGCTCCCGCCCTGGTTTCCGGGACGCCGTTGTTGGTTTGCACGTCTGTCTGGGTCATGGTTCCTGCTCGTCCTCGTTCCACGCGTACGCAGCGGAGGTGCCGGCCGGCACGATCACGGATTCTCTTCGCTCTGTGCCCGTCCCGGCCGTATCGCCGAGATCGATTGCAGTGTCTACTACATCGCTCGTGGGTTGTTGCACGTCGGCGGGCACCATCGGCTCACCCGACGCATCGAGCAACGTGTACTCGAGGTAGATCGGTTCCTCGTGATCGGTTTGATAGATGCTCGCCAAGCGCATCTTCGCCATCTCGAGCAATGCGAGGAACGTGACCACGAGATCATACGAGCTGCTGACGCCTTCGAAGAGCTCGTCGAACCGGCACCTACGGCGATCTCGAAGCAAATCGACCAGCCCGCCGATGCGCTCCTGAATGGTCATCTGCTCCGCGTCGACTTCGAGCGAGATGCTCGCATTGATGCGCTCCGCAATCGTCTTGAGCGCATCGAGCAGCTTGAAAACGCTCACCTGTTTGAGTGGTGGCTGCCCGTCGGCCGACGGCGAGGGGGAGCCACGCGAGAACACGTCTCGCCCCGCGATCGCGCGCTCGCCCAGATCTCGAGCGACCGTTTTGTACTTCTGATACTCCAGCAAACGCCGAATCAGCTCGGCGCGGGGGTCGATCTCGTCGAGGAGATCGTCGTCTTGGTCCTCGGGCGGGCGCGGCAGGAGCATCTTGCTTTTGATGTGCGCCAGCGTCGCCGCCATCACGAGGTATTCCGAGGCGATGTCGAGGTTCAGGTCCCCCATCAACCCCAGGTATTCCAGGTATTTATCGGTGATGAAGGAGATCGGCAGGTCGAGGATGTCGAGCTCGTGCTTGCGGATCAGATGCAGGAGCAGGTCTAGCGGCCCTTCGAAATTGGGCAGCTCGATCCGGAAGTTGGGGTCCAGAGCTTCAGGTGCCTCTGGGGCCACGGGTGCCGGCATGGGGCTAGGCTCGCTCATTGCAGTGCAACCATGCGCACGGAGGCTCCCCGGTGTCAATTGCTCCGGGCTTCGTTGAGGGCCTCGATCACCGCGTCGACGTGGCCCTTCACCTTCACCTTGGGGAAGTGCTTGAGGACCTTGCCGTCCGGCCCGATCAGCACGGTCGAGCGGATGATCCCCATCGACTTCTTGCCGTACATGTTCTTCTCGCCCCATGCGCCGTACTTCTCGAGCATCTTGCCGTCGGGGTCGCTGAGCAACGGGAACTTCAGCTTGTATTTGTCCGCGAACTTGCAATGCGACTCGATGGAGTCTTTGCTGACACCGATGACGACGGCGTCGCTCGCCTTGATCTTGCGCAGCGCTTTGTTGAAGTCGTTGGCCTCGGTGGTGCAGCCGGGCGTGTTGTCCCTCGGGTAGAAGTAGACGATGACGTACTTGCCGGCGAGGTCTTTGAGCGCCAGCTTGCCGCCGCTGGATGAAGGGAGATTGAACGCGGGAGCCTTCCGGCCTTCTTTGATCATGGGGAGCCCTCTATTGCTGTTCTGGCCCGGGTGTCAACGGCTCACGCCCCGCACGAACTTGGTTTCTGCGCTAGTCGTCCCCAAGATCGGGTCATGAGCACCCGGACCCTCGTCGTGGGCGACATCCACGGTTGCCGCGAAGAGCTCGAGGATCTGCTCGAGCAATCGGGTTGGGATGAAGGTGACGAGCTGGTTTCCGTCGGAGATTTGGTAGCCAAGGGGCCGGATTCGCTCGGGGTTCTTCGGCTCTTTCGAGAGCTCGATGGGAGGGCGGTTCGCGGCAACCACGATCAGCACTGCCTCAAGTGGTGGGATGCGAAGCTGGCCGGGGACGAGCCCCCGAAGCTCAAGCCGAGTCATCAAAGGGCGGCCGATACCTTCGGACGGGACGAATGGGAGTGGCTCGCGGCGCTTCCTCTGTGGCTCGAGCTCGAGGAGCACGACGCGCTGGTCGTTCACGCGGGCCTGGTGGCCAGC
>CP070713.1:251840-255864 GCA_020351445.1 Myxococcales bacterium | reverse complement strand
GAGCTGCGCCGGCGGTTGGAGAGCCGAGGCGCTGACGATGCCGATTCGCGGCGGCGTCGGTTCCAAAAGGCTCGCGACGAGATCGGACACTACCCGTTCTTCGACTACATGATCGTCAATGACGAGCTCCAGCGAGCCCTCGCCGAGCTGCGGTCCATCGTGCTCGCCGAGGGCTGCAGGCAGTGGCGAGTCGCCGCAACAGCCGAAGCGCTTCTGCAGCAGTAGCCTTAGAACTGGATGCCGAGAATCAGCCGCAGCGCAATGGCGCGTCGAATGCCGCCGACGCCCGTCGTGCCAGGCTCGCTGATGCCGTCGACCTCTAGATACCTCAGGCCGTTGAGTGGGAACAGGATCCCGAACTGGAACGCCGCATAGAAGCCGTCCGTGAACTTCGGGCCATCTTCGGTGCGGTAATAGATCGACAGGTCGATCTCCGCGCCGAGGTTTGGCTCCGACGAATAGGTTTGCTGCTCGTACATCGCGCGGCTGTAGATGAAATCGAATTGCGCCCCCAACACGCGGCCGAAGTCGCTCCGAATGATGTCGTAGCTGACCGCTGGGGCTAGGTAGTAGGCCCCAGCAACGCGTCCCAGAATATTGCGCCAGAGGATCAGATCGATCCGGTAATCCGGATGAAAAGAGAAGTTCGAAACGGTTTTCTGCCCCACCGGCTGCGTCGCGAGGTCCTCGTACTGCGAGAGGCCGACGACGTCCGGATCACCCGAAGCCGCGCCGCCCTTGAGAAAAACGCCGAGCTTCTTCTTGAGGAAGCGGTACTCGCCTTCGAAGGCAAACCCCCATTGGCGCAACTTGAACTTCTCGCCCTCGGCCGTCGGCGGAAACTCTCCGGGCGAGATGTTTTGAATCTGCCCGAAGATCCCTGCAAACTCGATCTCCAGGCGCAGGTCCTTCCACAAGACCTGAAGCCAGCCATCAGGCATGTAGACCTTGGCATCCCTGCGGACGAACGAGTTTTCGATGACCTCGGGCGTGCCCAACAGAGGTGCCGTCGCGGTCGACAAGAACTGCGTCCGGTAGATGAAGTAGGCGCCGCCGTTGATCACCCACTTGCCCCGAGCGAGGCGCTTCTCCCGCTTGAGCGGATCCAGGCGGCGCGCGATCAAGAAGCTCCATTGGCGCGTGTCGTCCAACCGGCTGGCGTCGCGGGGAATCGCCTGAATGTCGGCGACTGGGTCGAAGATGTAGCCCTTGTTCGCGAAGTCCCACGAGACCCCGAAGAAGATCCCCTTGAACTTGCCGATGAGCTGAATGCGATCGACTTCGGACTGGAAATCCGAATCGAGTGCGGTGTCGAGCAGGTTGGTCCCCTCCCCCGCGTTCCACAGCATGCCGAGACCCCACTGGTGCCCCATGCGACCAAACCGTAGCTGACCGATCGTGCTGTTGGTAACCTCGCCCCAAACCCGCCGAACCAAGAGCGCGTCTCCCACCGTGTTCCGAAACGCCTCTGGCGGAGGCGACGTCTGAGTCAAGCTGTCGTTCGGAACGCCCGGAGCGCGGCCCGGGATCTGCCCGAACTGGTCGACCGACCTGACCTCGGGGGTGGAGCCCAACACGAGGTTGTCGAATGCGTCGATCATGATGTGAACGCGGATGTTGTCGCTCAGCGAGAGCGTCGGCTGGAGTCGAAGGCGCATGTTGGCGAAACGCGTCGTGGCGCTCCCATCGCAGCGCTGCTCCTGGCCCGCGGGGGATGACGGCTCGCCCTTGCAGCCGCCCTGTGGCAGTACACCGCCCCCGCCCGATGCGGGCGCGTTGTCGATCTGAATCCACCGGGCAAAGGGGTCCCCCGTCAATCGATCGATCGGAACCCGCCCTAAGGCGAAGTTGTCCATGTACTCGCCCCGCACGCGGAAGTAGCCATTGAGGGAGAACACCGGTCGAGGATTGGTCCACGTCGCGAGCGTCGGGTCCGAAGCCGGCGGCTCCGCTCGGCCGAGGAGCGCAGCGTCGTCGGCTGCCATCTCGTCCTCGTCACTGAACGCGCTTTCGTCGAACTCCTCGTCGAGGTCATCGGTCTCAGCCGGAGCGGTTGGAAGCTCCAGGCCCTCGACGCTCGGCGCTCTGAGCTGAGGCGGGAGATCTTCCTCGCGGGTCGGCTCAGGCGGGGCCTCCATCTCGGAAATCGCCTCTTCTTCTGCGGTGGCCGCGCTCCCGCGCGTTTGCGCCGCAGCCGATGCTCCCCAGAGGGAAACTACCCAGATAATCGCTAAGAAACGGCG
Source organism: Myxococcales bacterium (assembly GCA_020351445.1). Classification (GTDB taxonomy): domain Bacteria; phylum Myxococcota_A; class Polyangia; order Polyangiales; family Houyiibacteriaceae; genus SG8-38. Next base: position 253,621 of record CP070713.1, on the reverse strand, counting down.
CATTGAACCCGTGCGGTCCGGGGCGTAGCACGCCGGGATCACACGGGTCAACGGGGCATTCGCTGCCTTGACCGAAGCGCCCCAGGCCTTTAGCCCCGCTGCCGAGAGTTCTGTGACGGATAGTCTGCGCTTCATCCCCCTTGGCGGGCTCGAGGAGGTCGGAATGAACTGCGCCGCGTTGGTTTGCGGCGACACCGCGATCGCCATCGACTGCGGCGTGGGTTTCACCGATGAAGATGGTGCCGAGTTGGTCCACCCCAATTTCGACTGGCTTAGAGCCCAGGGCAAAAACCTGCGGGCGATCCTCATCACGCACGGTCACGAGGACCACATCGGCGCCCTTCCTTACTTCCTCGAGAAGGTTCGGGTGCCCGTCTACGCGCCGCCGTACGCGGCAACCCTGATCGAGGATCGTCTCGCAGAACATCGTCTCGAGGGCATCGACCTGCGGGTGAGCCCCGCGGGCAGCCGAGAACAGATCGGGCCGATCGGGGTCGAGCGCTTTTCGGTCCACCACTCGATCGCGGATGCCACGGGGCTCATCTTGGATACGCCGGTGGGCACGGTCGTCCATACCGGGGACTTCAAGATCGAGTCGGACCCCTGTGAGGGTCAGCGCTTCGATCGAACGCGGCTCGAAGAAGTAGCAAACGAGGGCGTGCGCCTATTGCTGAGCGATTCCACCGGAGCCGAGGTCGATGGGCGATCCCGACTCGAGCGAGACGCGGAGGCAGCGCTACGGAAATGGATCGCGCGGTCCCCGAATCGAGTCGTCGTCGCTACCTTCTCCTCCAACTCCTTTCGGTTGAGGGCGGCCCTGCGCATCGCCCGGGAACGAGGTCGCAAGGTCTGCTTGTTGGGCAGGTCGGTCAACAAGCACACCCAAACCGCGAGGGCCTTGGGGCTGATTCCCCCGGTCGACAGCCTGTTGATAGCGCCCGAGGACGTCGACGCCCTGCCCCCCGACGAAGTCCTGATCCTAGCCGGTGGCAGTCAAGGTGAGCACGGCTCGGCCTTGACCCGATTGGCGCGCGACGACCACTCGCGCGTGCACCTCGAAGCTGGCGACACCGTAATCCTCTCCTCTCGCATCATTCCCGGTAACGAGCTCGCTGTGCTGGACATCATCAACCGGCTCGAGCGCCGTGGCCTAGAGGTCGTGACACGCGCCGAGCATCCGGAAGTCCATGCGAGTGGTCACGGGAGCCGCGAAGAGCAGCGCACCATGATTCGGATCTTACGCCCCAAAGCATTTGTTCCGGTACATGGCACACACCATCATCGACGCCGTCATCTCGAGCTCGCGGTAGAAGAAGGGATCGCGCAAACGAAACTGATCGAAAACGGCAGCGTGCTGGAAGTCACACGCGACGCGCTACGGATCGTCGACAGGGTTGCGACGGGGCGCGTTTACATCGACGGCATGCAGTCGCTCAGCCAGGAGGTCGTCGCAGAGCGCCGCGCGATGGGTTCGGCGGGCGTGCTCACGGTCCTCCTCTCGTTCAAGGCAGGGCGGCTTCGGCACTTCCCCCGCGTTGTGTCGCGAGGGGTTTTCGATGTTGCAGACCGAACGCGCGCGGAGCGCAAAATCGCAGAGCACGCGCGCGATCGACTCAAGGGGCGGCGTTTTGCGAGCCGAGAAGAATTGGAAGAGGCCGCAATTGAGGTCGCCCGACGCTTCTTGGTGCACAATCACCGCAAACGTCCGCTGATCACCGTGGACGTCAACGGGGAATCATGAGCCGATGGGTCGCCTGGCTGTCGGCTGCTCTCATCCTGAG
>CP070713.1:247361-251740 GCA_020351445.1 Myxococcales bacterium | reverse complement strand
TGCCCACGATCGCGTTCCTTCATCGAATCCAAGCGACGCGAGCAGCCCGCTTGCGCCTGGTCGACATGTTGTTGCTGATCACCCGCGGACTGATAGTCGTCGCCCTCGTGCTCGTCGCGGCGGCGCCCTATCGTGTCGTGCAGTCGAGCTTGTTGGACCGGCAGCACGCGCTCGCCATCGTATTCGACGACTCGCTGTCGATGGCGGCGATTCACGAAGGCAAGACCCTGATCGAGCGCGCCGCCGCCCTATCGAAAGAGCAGGTGCAAAAGCTGCCCGAGGGCTCCGAGGTTTCGATCGTCCTGTCGGGCAGGTCCCCGCGGGTCTGGGTTCGCAGGCGCACTGAGCTCGACATGGTGCGGAGCGTGTTTGACGACGTCGATACGCGTTCGACCCGTGGCGATGCGTTGTGCGACGCTGTCCGAACCGCGGTGGAGCTGCTGCTCGAAAGCGAGCTCGCAGACCGGCGCTTGTTGGTGCTCTCGGATTTCACGCCAGGCACCCACGCAGACGAGTGTGAATGGCCGACCCGCGGTATTCGGGTCGCGTTCGAAACGGTTTCTACGCCAAACCCGGACAACCGCCGCATCGCATCGGTCGAGGTGATCGGCGATCGGGAGTCCGCCGATGGCTTGCAGCTCGATGTGCAGATCGCCGGCACATCCACGCAGGCTCAGCAGAGGGTCCGTCTGCGCCAAAAGGGACAGGAAACCCAGGAGACACCGGTTCGGTGGACCGACGAGGGCGGAGAGGCCACGATTTCCGTCCCGGCAGGCTCGACCGATGCGGTCGTGGAGTTGCGGCTCGACCCAGATGACGTGCTCCCAACCGACAACGTGAGAGGGGTTTTGCTGGGTTCCGATACCGTCCATGTTCTGCTCGTCGACGGCGATCCTCACCCCGACCCGCGCAAGCGAGAAACCGCATTCGTCAGTCACGCACTCGGGGTCGCTCCCCGGGTTGGCCGTTCCTTTGCGGTGGAAACGCTCGACGCGCAGGACCTTTCCGAGAGCGCGATCATCCGGTCCGATGTGGTCGTGTTGGCCAATGCCACGCTCGACGAAAAATGGTTGCCTTTGATCCAACGGTTTGTTGGTGGCGGGGGCAGCCTTTGGATCACGGCGGGGAACCGGATCAACCCACGCGCGTATGGGAGCGTGCTTCGCGAGCTCCTTCCGGGGCGATACACCGCAACGCGCATGGAAGAGCGGCCGGTGTCACTTCGATCCAAAGCCCTGCCCGAGCTCGCTCAGGCCAAGGTACGCAGCCGCACGCCCATTGCGGAGGCTTCGCTCGATGCCGTGGTGACTGCCCGCTTCAGCGATGGCGCTCCGGCCATGGTGGAGCATCGCTATCGAAGCGGCCGGGTCGCCATGTTCGCAACGACCGTCGACGACGCGTGGACCGACCTGCCGTATCAGCCGGTCTTCGTGCCCTTCGTGCTGGACACACTGATTCGGCTAGCGGGACGCACCGATCATTCGGTGGAGCCGCACCAACCGGTTTCCCTCCCTGGTTCCACGGCGAGCCAACGAATTCAGGTGGTGACCCCGAGCGGCCGAACGGTGGACCTCGCCGAAGCCGACCGGGTCGCGTTTCGAGACACGTCCGAGATCGGCGCCTACCGAGTTCTGGTCAACGGTGTCAACGGCGCCCGGTTTGCATTCGTGGTCGACCCGCCGCCCGGCGAGAGCGACCTCGTTTCGAAGGATCCTCCCGAAGCGCAGAGCGGCCCCGAAGCGGTCATGCCCGATAGCTCCGAGGGGGTCGAGCAGCCCCTTGCTCCCTGGCTGCTCCTCCTCGTCATCGTCCTATTGTTTGGCGAGTTGTGGCTCCGTCAGATACGCCGCAGGTGAACGACGCGCTCGATGCGGTTGAGATCGGGGTACACCGCGACCGGCTGCCATGCGGTATGCTCGGCGGCAAAGTCGACGACCGATACCGCTTGGCCCGCTCCGATCTCGATGAGCATCTGAGCACCGCTCACGGTGGCCGGCTCTGAAGCGGGCAACAGCGCGCGGATCACGTCGAGCCCATCCTCCCCTGCCTCGAGTGCAGCGATGGGCTCGTGCTCCTGCACTTCGGCCTGAAGCGTTTTGATTTCCGCGCTTGCGATGTAAGGTGGATTGGAGACGATGACGTCGTACTGGTCCGCGCCGCCCAACAGGTCGGCTTTTTCCAATCGGACGCGCGCTGCCACCTCGTGCAGCTCGGCATTCTTCGAAGCGACCCTGAGCGCGGCCTCGGAGATGTCTGTTGCGGTCACCGTCGCGAGCGGCCGCTCTGCTGCAATCGTCACCGCAATGGCACCGCTACCAGTCCCTACGTCGAGCACCCGACATGGGGCCTCTTGCGGAATGCATTCGAGGGCGTGCTCCACCAGCGTCTCGGTGTCGGGGCGCGGGATCAGCACATCCGGCGTCACGGCAAAACGCCTGCCGTAGAAGTCCCGATGCCCGAGGATGTAGGCCACGGGCTCGCGCTCCCGGCGACGAGTGACCAACGGTCGAATCGCGCTCCGTTCCCCCTCCAGCAGGGGGCGGTTTAGGTCGAGATAGAGCCCCACGCGGTCGATCCCGAGCGCCTTGGCGACCAGCAGCTCGGCGTCGAGACGCGGGCTTTCGATGCCACGGCCGGCGAAGTCCTGCGCCGCCCAATCCAGGACTTCGCGGATTGTCCATGTGCGCGAGGTCACCGGCCTCTAGCGCGTGCGCACGCGCATCTTTTGCTTGGGCAGCGCGCCGGCGCCCGCCAGCACCTGCTTGGCGAGGCGAGTGAGCTCGGGTCGCGTTCCCTTTTGAACGAAAGCGGCCACCATGTTGGGATCTATCTCGAGGAGTTGCTCCATCGCCTCGCGCGCGCGGCCCCGTTTTTTCGTTGCCGTGTATGCGTAGACTTGCGCGCGTAGGAGCATTCCGGAGACCTGTCCGAACTCCTTGTCTTTGGGGTCGTAGGTTTCGAGGAGCTTGCGTGCTTCGTCGGCGTCTCCGGTTCGCGCGAACGACTCGGCCACGACGGCAGCGTACATGGCTTTCGCCTTTGCCTGCGGTTGACGGTCGAGGCGTATTTCGTCGGCGAGCTCGCGCGCGTCACGGGCACGTCCCGTCATCAAATAGAACATGGCGAGGTTTGCGCGGACGTCGTCCTGTACCATGGCCGGCGCCTTCTTGATGTCGATGCCCTCGAGAATCCGGATCGCCTCGCCCGGCTCTTCCTGTGCGACGAGCTGCGCCTGCGCGACGGCGTTGAGCGCGTCCTTGCCGCCAGGAGATTGTCGCGCGCGCAGTTGCTCGAGTGCCGCCATGCGGCCTTCTCTGTCGGTCGCGCCCTTTAGAATGGCGGCGATGTCGGCGGACTTGCGCGTGAGTCGCCAAACCCAGATCAGAAAGCCCAAGGCGATGATGCTGAGCACGCCAGCAACGAGGAAGCCCACGTAACCGATGGTGGGTTGAAGGATGCCCGCGATGACCCACACGACCGCTAGCGCCAGACCGATGAGGCCCAGGACCTTCCAGTTCATCTTGGGTTGTTCAAGCTGCTCGAGCGCCTCGGCGGTGTCTTTCGGGGCCGCCGTGATTTGCTTTTTTGGCTTCGCCACTCCCGCTGGCTACCGCGACGGCCGCTCCACGGCAAGCCAACAGGCCCCATGACTCAGCCCAACCCCCTAGAAATGCAACGGAAACGGCCTGTGTCCGAAATGACCTTTCCCGCAGATGAGCTACCTCGCATAATCGGCTTTCCCGCAGCCGATGCGATATCCTCGAGAGCCCTTGGGGACGCACACTTGAGTCTGGGCGATTTTTGTGAATAAATATACTAAGGCTGGATCTCGGTTGGGGAAATAACAGGTATGAGCAGAAACAGACTGGGCGAGCTCCTCGTACGTGAAAAGAGAATCAGCCTCGAGCAACTGCGCGAGGCGCAGAAGCACCAAAAGGACGACAACATCAGTCTGGGCTACGCGCTGGCTCGGCTCGGTGCGATTTCCGATCAGGAGATCACGGACTTTCTGAGCGAGCAGTATCGCGTCCAATCGATCGACCTCTCCGAGTACGACATCGACCGAGAGATCCTGAAGCTGATCAGCCCGCAGGTTTGCGAGCGTCACAAGATCATCCCGGTGTCGCGCGCCGGTAGCTCACTGATCGTCGCGATGGCGGACCCATCGAACTTGAACGCGATCGACGATGTGAAGTTCCTCAATGGCTACAACGTCGAGCCGGTCGTTTCGTCGGAAAGTGCGATCCTCGCGGAGCTGGAAAAAGCCTATGCACAGCCGGAGATTTCCTACGAAGACATCATGGAGGGCTTCGATGAATCGGAAATCGAAGTCGCCATCGCCGAAGACGACGGGGACCTCCTCGATCTCGAGAAGGCGA
>CP070713.1:244667-247261 GCA_020351445.1 Myxococcales bacterium | reverse complement strand
GCGAAAGCTCGGAACGTCTGGGGAACAAACCGTGATGGTGGGCGATGATATTCGCGTCGACATCGGCGGTGCGCAGGACGCCGGGCTCGCTGGCGTGTTGGTTCGGACCGGCAAATTCCGCCCCCACGACCTCGAAGGGAACGTGAGGCCGGAAGGGGTCCTCGATTCGGTAGCCGGCTTGCCCCAATGGTGGGACAATCGTGGTTCGTGATGGGCGAGCCGTTCAACTCGAATCTCAAAGCACACGACCTGCCACGCGACACGCTAGTCGACCTGTGGCGCAGAACGATGCATGCCCACAAGAAGCTCTGCGACACCTGGTTCTCCGCGGTCGCCGACAAGTACGGACAGGATGTCGCTCACGCCGTGGCAGCCGAAGGCTGGCCGCTCAAGCGTGGCGGCGCTACGCCCAGGGAGCTCTTCTTCGATGATTTGAGGTTCATCGTTGCAGCAACCGACCTCAAGCCCGACATGCTTACGGTCGCCGACCGCGATCAGGCCGAAACCCCGGAGGAGCTGTCCGGTGACCGCTCTTGGTTCCAGTGGCTCGTGTCCTCGTCCCAATTGGTGAGCGGCCGAGCGAAGCCCAAGTCGGGGCAGCCAACCTGGGTCGGGAGTCCAGGCAGAGCGCGCGGTTTCGCGCGGGGCAAGGGAATCGAGCTCGGGTTCATGGTGCTGCTCAAGGCGTGGCAGGCCTCGCAGGGGACGCACGCCTCGCAAATCGACATCGAGTCGTTCGAGCACAAGGTCTCCAATGACTACGACTCAAAGACACTGGCGCTTCTGTGGAACTACGCGGCCCTCGCGTACATGCTCGCCACCGACCGTTGGTACACGGGCATCCGAAAACGCTACGGCGATGAGGCCGCGCAGGAGCTCGAAAAAGACGTGTGGATCGACCGCGGCGCGGCCGAGCATGACTTGAGCATCGGCCAGCAAGCAATGGGCATTACCTGCAACAGCGTCGAAAGCCTCCTGAGGAGCTTCCAGTTCGCGCCCGGTGAGGTCGGAATCTTGGATGTCGAATTCGACCTCATCGATGAGAATCACGGGATCATGACCCACCATGCTTGTCCGGCGCTCGACCGCTTCGAGCATTTCGACGAAGTCCGGCTGAGGCATTGCTGCGACATCTGTATCGCCGGCATGCCGATGTCGGGTGAGATGCTCAACAGGAAGATCGAGTGCAAGCCGCTGAAGCTGCCGCCGCGCGCGGATGCAAACGATATCGCGTGCAAGTGGGAGTACAAGCTCCGCGATCAGTCTTGAGCGGACAGCCAAGACCAGCGCGGATGTGCAGTGTTTGGCACGGAGTCAGATACTGAGGGGCTAGCAGAGAGGGGCTCTGTCGGGATAGAGTCCCGGGAATTGCCCAGGAGGGGAGGATGGCTCGAGTCACATCTTTGGTCCTTTTTGTATCCTTTCTCGTCGCCCCGGCCGGCACCGTCTTCGCGGAAGACGAGCCTGCGGAAGCGACAGAGGGCGATGCGACAGGCGACAACTCGGAGGAGCCGGCATCAGCCGAGGAAGAGGAGGAGGAAGGACTGCCTGCCACGTTTGTCGGGGATTACCCGGTGCGGTTCGCTCGCAGGCCGTTGGTGTTGAACGAGGGTATGGTTCGTGCAGACGGCCGACTGACCGTTGGGGGCGTTCCAGGCTCGGGCACCTTCTCTGCGCTCGACATCGGCGGGGCGGTCAGCCCTGTCGAAAACCTCGAGATTGGTCTGAGCACTGAGCTGACCGGAGCCGTTCCCGCGCCCGGCGGCATCAGCCTGATCACGGTCATCTTCTCGCCCCAGGCGAGCTACGGCGACATCCCGGTCTACGGCCGCTATCAGTTTCTCGAAAACGAGACGGCTCTGCTGGCCGTCGATCTAGTTCTCGTCTTGCCGGCAAACACCGACTTCACGATGACCGCCAGCCTTCCCCTGCGGATTGTCGAGCTCTTCGATCTGATGACGATGGATTCGGCCTTCAGCATCCGCTACCGAAACGGCGATAAGTACGCAGCGTTCATCCCCAGCCCTTCGAAGAACACCGCCGACTTTACGTTTTCGGGGGGTGCCGCCGTCAACATCACGAATAACGGCTACCTCGAGATCGGTGGCGGGGTTGGCATCGTCAACGTGGGCGGCGGAGATGGCGCCAAAAACGTCTGGGAGATCCCGTTCTTCATCGGCGGAGGCTACACGTACGAGGGCAAGGTCCTGGCCGACATCTTCGCGCAGTTCGGCTTTCAGCCGCTGATGACGGCCAATGCTCCGGCCGGCCGGGATACATTCAACGTGGGTGACGATTGGTACGTCACCATCGGCGCAACGGTCCACACCAAGCCGCTTTTCGGCAAGAACAAGCAATAGGTCAGGCGTCGGTTGCGCCGAGGCGCTCGAGCAGGGCTTTTGCCATGTCGGCAACTTCTTGGCGCTCTAGCTCGCGGCTTTCGGTGCTCTGGTAACTCTCGGTGTCGGCGTCGGGGAGGCCTTGCAGGAATCGGCTCGGCGTGATCTTCACGAGCCGGCCGCGAGCCACCCGTTCCCTGTGCCGTGTCAGATAGAGCACGTCGCGCGCGCGTGTGACGCCGACGTAAAACAGTC
>CP070713.1:240963-244567 GCA_020351445.1 Myxococcales bacterium | reverse complement strand
TATCCCGTGAGGGAAGCGCCGGCGAACCGCGAACACGCCCGTGCCGAGCCGTTCTTGTGTGGGGCAGTTGGGATCATCACGATGTCGTGTCGACGGAAGCTCAACGTGCGAAGGTTGATTGTAGCCTTGTTCGCGTACGATTCTGTCCAATGGGACATTGCGCGATCGCGGCTCGTGTTCTGAGCGACTTCGGGGCGTGCGACGTGGAGCCGTAGCCACGCACTTCCTGCGCCCCCACGCCCCAAATCGCAAAACCTGCGTGCCGCGACCTGAGATTCGCCTGCAAAATCGGGCTCCCATTTGGCACGCCTGATGCATCTAGTAATCGCGCATACTGAATCAGGGAGGTGGCTTATGCGGTATTCAGTTGGATTCATCTTCATAGTGGCGCTCGCCATGGCGGGGTTTGCTGCATGCGGAGAGGACAGTAGCTGCGGTGAGCCGCTTGACGTCGCTGGAGACTGGGAGATGACCTCCAAGGTCGAAACGGACGAGTGCGACGAAAGAAGCGACGAAATGTATCGAATGACGATCACACAAGACGGCAATGATGTAACCGGCAAGACCGAGGAATTCGGGACTTTCACCGGAACCATCTGTGGCGACCGGATGCAGCTGAACAGCAGCTTTTCCGCGGATGGCGGGACCGTGAAAGTCAAGGCCACACTCACCGTCTCCGCCGATGGCAATTCCATGGAAGGCACAGACAGCTGGACGTGGACGGACGGCTCCGAGACCTGTTCGGGATCGGACTCCCTAATTGCCACTCGTGAGACGTGCGACAGTATTTTCGGCGATGCCGAAGGATACATCCTGTGCGACGAGACCGACATCACCTGCAAGTTCTACGTGGTCCTCAACGATAGCTCTTGCACCCAACTGTGCTCCACGTTTGGGACGACCTGTGTGAATGCGATCCAAGACAACGACGGCTGCGAGGAGATCGGTCCGGGCTTGTGCGACGACGTCGTCGGAGATCGCATCTGCGTCTGCTCGAAGCCATAGAGCGAGTAAACCGGGGCCATGGGGCTGAGCCGCAGCCGTGCACGACGGAGGTTCTGATGCGGCGAGGTGGCTTCGTGTTTGTGCTGGCGCTGTTGGCTTCGCCCCTGAGCGTGAGCGCACAAGCTGCGCTGGACAACGACGTGCAACAGACTTGCGTGGTCCGGCGTGGCTGTAGCGTCGGCAGGTGCCGTCGCGTTGATTGCCACGGGCATCCTATATGGCGTACGCCAACGAAAGCGGCGCACGCTGCGTCGCCGTTATCCAATCCCTATTCCCGCAAGCTGGAGCGAACGCACCTACGGAACACCGCGCCGCGTCCAATGGGACCTTGCACAATGGCGACTCGTGTTCTGAGCGAGGTGCCGGCTCCGGTGCTCAAACCAGCGGCGAGCGGTGACCGTCGCGGGATTATCGGGGTTGGTGAGCGCCCGCCCCACATCGCGTTCCGCCAAGCCCCTCCATACATCGACATCTACACAGGAGAACGGTTCGGGATGGCCAGCACAGCGATTGGGCGGGAGCCTAGACTTGAGGGGTCTTAAAGGGACGGGCGAGCGGGCCCCGATCGCGAGCACGGCCGTCGCGAACCGTTCTCCGGTGATGCAGTTGGTATTCGTCGGGGTGTTGTGTCGAGCCCCGGGACGACTGTGCCGAGCCGTTCTCCAATGGGGCAGTTGCCATCTCGGTTGCCACGGTTCGGCCCCACGGCTATAAGACCCGCTCTTTCGGGCGCATAACTCAGGGGTAGAGTGGTTTCTTCACACGGAACAAGTCGTTGGTTCAAATCCAACTGCGCCCACCAATCGTCGCTTGGCTTTCACACTACAGGAGACGCGTTTGGTTGACCTGTCGATGCTGGTGCAGGGAATCCGAAGCGGGGAGATGCGGGCCCTGGCGCGGGCCTGCCGGCTGATCGACGAACGCGATGCGCGCGCCTTCGAGCTGCTCAAGCTGCTCTTCCAACACGATGGGCATGCGTATGTGATCGGCGTGACGGGTACACCCGGTGCGGGCAAGAGCACGTTGGTCGATGGGCTGATCCGACTCTACCGCGACCAGGGGAAGCGCGTTGCGGTGCTCGCGATCGACCCGACCAGCCCATACTCAGGCGGCGCGATCCTCGGTGACCGCATCCGCATGCAACAGCATTTCACAGATGAAGGCGTGTTCATCCGGTCGATTGCAACGCGCGGTCATCTCGGCGGGCTGTCCCGTTCGACCGGCGACGTTCTCCACGTGCTGCACGCCGCGAAGTTCGACGTGGTGATTTTGGAGACCGTTGGAGTGGGGCAAGACGAGCTCGAAGTGACACAGTTGGCCGACACGACGCTCGTCGTGATGGCCCCAGGGTTAGGCGACGACATTCAAGCGATCAAGGCTGGCATTCTCGAGGTGGCCGACGTGTTTGCCGTGAACAAAGCGGATCGAGTCGGAGCAGACGCCACCGCCCAAGACCTGCTGCAGATGCTCTCCCTGCGGCGCGTGCCCAAGGGCGTGACCAAGATGCAGGGTCACACGGCGGTATCGACGCTTCGCAAGGGGCCTGAAGCCGAGGCCGGCGAATGGGTGCCGCCCATCCTCAAGACCGTGGCTCACCGCCAAGAGGGGCTGGCGGAGCTCGTCGACGCGTTTGCCAAGCATCGGGCGTTCTTGACGACGACCGAAGCAGGCCGCGCGATTCGCGAGCAGAGGAGGATCGCGGAGTTCCGAGCGATTCTGTATCAGGCCTTGATCGATGAAGTGGACGCGCGCTTTGCCGAGCGAGTGAGTGAGAAGCTAAAGGACGTCGTCGACGGCCGGGCCGATCCCTATTCGAGCGCCGAGGCCCTCGTCCGCGGCGTGATAGACGACCAGGCCGAAACATAGTCGTCTCGTGGCGGCGTTGGTGCGTTGGGCTAGAGTGCGCGCCATGACCTCGTTTGTGGAAGTGACGCACGACGGCCACGTCAGCACTCTGACCATCAACCGTCCCGACAAGTTGAACGCGCTCAGCCAGGAAGTGCTCTCGGACTTGAGCGCAGCAATCGAAACCCTCGCCACCAAAGGCGACGTTCGGGCGGCGGTGATCACCGGGACGGGAAAGGCCTTCGTCGCAGGCGCGGACATCGCGGCGATGAAAAACATGACCGAGGCCGAGGGGCGCGCGTTCGGCGTGCTCGGACACGAGGTGTTCGCAGCGATCGAGAATCTGCGGTGCCCGGTCATTGCGGCGGTCAACGGCTTTGCGCTTGGCGGCGGTTGTGAGCTCGCGCTGGCGTGCGACTTCATCTATGCGTCGAGCAAAGCGAAGTTCGGCCAGCCCGAGGTCAACCTCGGGATCATCCCCGGCTTCGGCGGCACGCAGCGGCTCCCACGGCGTGTTGGCTCCGCAATCGCGCGCGAGCTGATCTACACCGGGAAGATGATCAATGCAGAGGAGGCCCTGCGGATCGGGCTTGCAAACGCCGTGTTCGAGCCGGAGGAGCTACTCCCCGCGGCAGCGAAAACGGTTGGCGAAATCGCGGGCAAGGGGCCTCTGGCCGTTGCCGCAGCGAAGCGGTTGATTCGGGACGGCGTCGACGTCCCCCTGCCCGAAGCCAACCGGTTGGAGCAAGCCGCC
>CP070713.1:238315-240863 GCA_020351445.1 Myxococcales bacterium | reverse complement strand
GCACTCGCAAGTCAGAGTAAGCGCGCTCGCCGAGGCGGCGGTGCACCGAATGGAGTCCGGTGGGCGGCAGCGTTGCGAGGCCTATCCAGAACGTTGGCCGGGCCCGCAAGAGGAACGACGAGCCCGCCGGCGCTCCGCCCCTTCTCATCGCCCTTTTCGGCCGCACCGAGTGTTCGCCTACGACGCAGATTTTCAGAGTCGGAATCCCGACAACCCCCCGTTTCCGATCGAGCTTGCGCAACAACTCAAGGCCGGCAACGACGTCGCAGCCTACCGCTCCGCAGGCCGGCGGCGCACGCAAGTCGCGGTTCGAATGCCTTGGAACGAGGGCCCGTGCGCGGTGGTGCTCATGCGCGCCAAGGGGCCGCCCCCATGGTTTTCCGGTGCGGTTCTGATGCCCGCGTTTCTCGTCGCCCTGGTCGTGATTCTCGTCGCCCTCTTTTCCGCAGGTCCAATCGTTCGCCGCGTCCGGCATCTGACGGATTCGGTCCGAAAGCTCGGAAGCGGCTCTGAAGGCCCGATTCAAGTCGAAGGCAACGACGAGATCGCTGAGCTCGGAAACGCATTCGAGCAAAGCCGCCAAACGATTCACGCGCAGCTCGCTTCGCTACGCGAACGCGAGGCGGCGCTCCGCAACTACATCGCAAACACGACCCACGACGTGATGCTTCCTCTGAGCGTGTTGCAGGGCCACCTCGTCTCGCTCCAGCAGCGAATCGAGGCGGGGGAAACGCTCGACGCGAAGGCGATCCTCCCGAGTCTCGAGGAATCGCAGTACCTCGGTTCTCTCCTGCACAACCTCAACGCCGCCGCGCGCCTCGAAGCAAACGAAGGGCTCGCCCATCGGGACCCGATCGACCTCAACCGCCTCGTCGAACGCGTCGTCGACCGCCACCGGCCGATCGCGACGCGCAAACAGATCGCCCTCGAGGTCGCCGTACCGGAGAGCACGGTCGAATTCCGGGGGGACCTCACCCTGCTCGAGCAAGCCCTCGGCAACGTCGTCCAGAACGCGATCCGCTACAACCGACCTGGCGGTCACGTGGCGGTCATCCTCGAGGGATCCGAGGACGCATGGACATTCCGAGTCGTCGACGACGGCCCGGGCATTGCTGATGCCGATCGCCCTCGACTTGTGGAGCCCTCCTTCCGGGGAAGCGAGGCGCGGACACGACACCCGCACGGAATGGGGCTCGGGCTGCATATCGCAAGCGATGTCGCCAAGCGCCATGGTCTACGTCTCGAGTTCCGCGACACGAGCGGCGGCGGGCTGACGGTCGAGCTCATTCACCCGGGGCGATGAAGCCAAAAAAGGGCAAACGCGATACTTGACCGGAGCGCTTGTCCATGCGGTGATTAGGTGGCGGAGGGCCGATGTTCAAAGAGATTCTGCAAGACCTCGTCGATCGAACCGATGGAGGAGTGGCTGGGCTCCTGATGGCGTCGGACGGGATCGCCATCGATCAGTACTCGAAAGGCGACGGACCGTTCGACATCGAAGCAGTCGGGATGGAGTACAGCGTCGTCCTCAAGGGCGTCCAGCGCGCAGCCGAAATGCTCGACACCGGCGCAACCAACGAGGTCTCGGTCAAGACCGAGCGGTTGACCACAGTGGTCCGCATGCTCACAGACGAGTACTTCGTTGCCCTCGCAATCGCGCCCGGCGGAAACGTCGGCAAGGCGCGCTATCTGCTCCGAACCAGCGCCCCGAAACTGATCGAAAACCTCTGACGCCATGGCGGCTCCGACGAAACGCGTCCTGGTGCTCAACGGGCCGAACCTCAATCTATTGGGAACACGCGAGCCCGATGTATACGGGTCAACCACCCTGGGCGACATCGAAAAAGCGCTGAAGGACCTGGCCAAGGGCCTCGGAGCCAGCGTCGAATGCCGCCAGTCCAATCAAGAAGGGGAGCTCATCGACTGGCTCCACGATGCGAGAGACTCCTTCGATGGCGTCGTGATCAACCCTGGCGGTCTGACACACACCTCGGTCTCGTTGCGCGATGGAATCGCGGCCACCGGGTTGCCGACCGTCGAGGTGCACATCTCCAACACGCAGGCACGCGAATCGTTTCGCCACGAATCCGTGACGGCCGCCGTGTGTATTGGTTCGGTGATTGGATTCGGAAAGAACAGCTACGCCCTTGGCCTTCGTGCGCTAATCGACTATCTGAACGCCACCGGCTAATCGTTTCGCCGCCGGGAGACCCCATGAAGTTGGACCTGGATCAACTGCGCGAGCTCATTCGACTCCTCGACGAGTCCAATCTCACCGAGATCGAAGTCGAGCACGACGATGACCGCATCCGAGTGCGCCGCGATCCCGCCCCGGTGGCCAGCGCTGTGGCGGCACAATCGATACCGCCTCCCGAGGTGGCAATCCCGACGCCGCCGTCCGAGGCGCCCGCCCCCACCGAGGAAGACGGCGCTTTCGTCACATCGCCTCTCGTCGGCACGTTCTATCGAGCGCCTTCACCCGAAAGCGATCCCTTCGTCGAGGTCGGCGACTCGGTCGCTGCGGGCCAGGTGCTTTGCATCGTCGAAG
>CP070713.1:234049-238215 GCA_020351445.1 Myxococcales bacterium | reverse complement strand
CATCGGCGCCAACCCCCAACTCTCGATCTACGGCCTCGTCTACAAGCTCGCGAGCAACCTAGCCACCCAGTTCAAGGCATGAAAAAGGGGACAGTCCCCTTTTCAAAAGGGTTAACCCTTTAAAAAAGGGGACTGTCCCCTTTTTCACGCCAGGTTCGTTAGGAATCTTAACAGGGGCTTGTTGATTGCGTCGGGTTGTTCTTGTTGGGCGAAGTGGCCGGCGTTGGCGATGAGCTCGATGCCTCGGAGGTCGGTGAGTCTGTTGGGCATGGTTTCGAGCGATTTGGGGCTGACGATCTGTAGGACCGGATCTTTTTCGCCGCAGAGGAAGAGAGTCGGGCAGTTGATTTTGGCGCGGCCGTAGTCCGGGTCCTGCTCCCAGTTGAGGTCCATCGCGCGGTACGAGTTCAGCCCGCCAATGAACGCCGTGTCCAGCCCCGGTCGCATGTATTCCTCGACGAGGTAGTCGAGGTCTTCTTCGCTGAGCCAAGGCCAGGGCAATGGCTCAGCGGGATCCGCGAGCACGTCGAGGTAGCCGGTGCCCTCCGAGGGGAAGTTCTTGAAGTCCAACAAGCTGCCGCGCGCGCTGAGCGCCCAGTAGATCCGTTTCAAGAACAGTCGAGGGTTGTTCCCGAGCTCCGCCTCGGGGGGGCCGACCTTTTGGAAGTAGTGCAGATGCAAGAAATGGCTCTCCGCGATCTTGGCGTAGGTGTCGCTGGGCTTAGGGCTCTTTGGCCGGGAGCCTTTCTTCTTGTCGCTCGCAAATCCCACGCCGTACGGAACCCCCACCGAGACCACCCCGCGAACGTGGTCCGGCGCGTGAAGCGCCGCGGCCCATGCGGCCTGGGCGCCAAAGTCATGGCCAACGAATACGGCCCGTTCTTCGCCCAGCGCGTCGAGCAGACCGGTTAGATCGCCCACAATGGTCTGGTTGCCGTACTCACTTGCTGCCAGTGGCCGGTCGGTTCGGCCGTAGCCGCGCATGTCGACCGCGATCGCTTTGAATCCGGCATCGGCAACGACGGGGAGCTGATGTCGCCACGAATACCAAAGACCTGGAAACCCATGACAAAACAACACGGCCGGCCCTTGGCCATGCACGACCGCGTGCATGCGGATTCCGTTGGTTTCGATGTGTAGATGGTCGGCTTCGCTCACGACCGCTGCAATACTACGGCTTCGCTGCTGCCGCGACCGCGTCGATCAAGCTCTTGGAGAACACACGACCGGTCAGGTTGTCACGAACCTTTTTGTGGGCTGCATCCCATTCGGCCTTCGCGTCGCCGGCCTCAACTGGCTGGATGCCCTTCTTGATGACCACGTCATAGGCCTTCTGGTCGTCCTTACGAATCGTCTTGTTGAGCAACTCGTGAGCGCGCGCGGCCGTGCTCTCGAAAACCTGCTTGAGGTCGGGCGGAAGCTCGTCGAACTTGTCTTTGCGCATCATGGTGCCACCCGCGATGATCGCGGTGTTGTGCGCGGTCATGTATTGAGTCCGCGTGTACCATTGAAGCGCGACAGCGGTGAGGGCAGAGGACGGGACGACGTCGACCATACGAGTCTGAAGCGCGGGATAAACCTCCGGGACGCCAAGCCGGATCGCGCTGGCGCCGATGACTTGGTAGAACTCGACAAAAATGGGGTCGTCCTTCCATACCCATGGACGCATTGCCTTGATTTCGGAGGGCGACTTGATCGGCTTCACCGAGAACAGGCGTGTCTTGCCGGCGTCGGCCCAGCCGACCAGCTTGATGCCCTCTTTCGCGAACATCTCCGTGAACTCGTCGTTCATCTTCACACGCGCCCGGTCGAGCTCATCGTAGGTGTCGAGCAGCCCCGGCAGCGCCAAGATCACCGTGGCTGGAACCAGCATGTTCATCCCAGTCGTGGTGACGACGCCGCCGTCCAACTGCCCTACGCGCATCTTGCGAACGAAGTCGCGCTCATCCCCCTGCGAGCCGCCGGGGTAAAAGCGCATTTTGAGGCGGCCGTTCGTCTTGTCTTGGAGCGACTTGTTCCACGCGTTCAGGATTTTCATCCACGACGAGCCAGACGGGGCGAGGGAGGCGATGCGTAAGGTGTAGGCCTCCTCGGCGTTGGTGGTCGTGGTGGTCCCGGGCAGCACGAGAGCCGCAACCAGGAGTAGCAAAATTGGTACGAAACGCCGATTCATTCTCGAATACCTTTCCCGTCGTGTGGGAGCCCGGCGAGAGTCACAAGGAACTTCTCACTCGTCAATACGAAGCCTTTGCTTTGTCGAGCATGCCGGACACTTCATCTTCGAACAGTGTGACGAGGTGAGCAGGGTTATTACTCACTGCCTCGTCAACCCTGACCCCCACGATCACCTTTCCGGCGTAGCTCAGGATGGCGAGGCCCAACCCCAGGCGGGCCGGATGCGGCACCCAGGTCATCACGTCGCGAAGGCGCACCCCGTCTATGTAGAGAGGTTCTCGGGGTCCCGGGACATTCGTCACCACGAGGCTGGCCTTGCGTCCGAATACGTCGTTGACGATGTGCTCGATGGTGGCAGAGGTGTGGCCCAGCGCGTTCAAGATACCGAATGCCACGAAGGCTTCTGGCGTGCCCTTCATCGCATCCATCCGCTCTTTGAGCCCCCGGAACCTCGCCTCGGTCGTCTTTTCGTTAACCGGGAGATCCAGGAAAACCAGCCCGAAACGGTTTCCCATCGAATCGTCCATCTCTTCGATCGAGTGAACCGGCCGCAAGTTCACGGGGATGATCGCGCGAATGGTGAACTCGTCGACCGGCTCGCCCGCGTCGGCCAAAAAGCGCCGCAAGGCGCCGGTCATCGCGCTCAGCAGAACGTCGTTGACCGTGGCCCCGCGCGAGTGGCCAATCCACTTGATCGTCTCGAGATCCAATCCCGACGACCACGCCATGCGACGGCGACCCGACAGCTCTTTCTTCAACACGGTGCGCCGGTCAAACGGGACGAAGAGCAAGTGCCCGAGACTGAGGGCCAGAGCCGCGCCCTGCTTCGCGAGGTCCACTGCATGACTTGGGTGCCGTGCAACCTCGGCGGCTTCGTGCACCAACACGTCTAGCAGAGGCTCGTGCTCGCCTTGCTCTGCCGGTTGCAGGGTTTCCGACATCGGAGTTCCGTCGGCGCGATCGGTAAGAGTGAGCATGGCGTGTGCGAGGGCGAACCCGTCAGCGATGCAGTGATGCAAGCGCGAGACGATCGCCGAGCCTCCGTCCGATCCCTCGATGAGGTGCATTGCCCAAAGAGGACGGTCCGGGCTCAGGTCTTCATTGGCCAGGTCGGTGACGACCCTGCTCAAGGTGTCGCTCGTCAACGGCGCATCGAGCTCATACCGCATCACATGGCGCTCGATGTGGAACTCTGGGTCGTCTTCCCAAGTCGGGTGGCCGTCCGCCTCCGTAACCCGCTGCTTGAAGCGATCGTATTTCAAGAGCCGCTCCTCGATGACGCTTTTGAGCGCGTCGTAGGACAACCGATCATCGAAAGTCAGTAGCGTGACGATGTCCGCCGGGTTCTCAGGCTCGTCCATGTGCAGCCACGCGGTATCTACGGGACTCATTCGTTCTGAAGCCATGCTCGCCTCCCTCGGCTGGAGCATACTCCGGTGCCCGGCATCCGGCGAGGTGTGCTATGTGCTCGATCGATGGTCCGAGACGTCGTCGAGAACATAGACAGCACGGCGCGCGATCACCTAGCGAACGAGCGGACGTTTCTCGCGTGGGTCCGGACTGCCCTCGGCCTCGTGGGTCTTGGCGTATTGCTCGAGCGGCTCGGGGCGGGCGGCGAGGCCATTGCGATCGCCGCTGGTGTCGGGTTCATCAGTTTTGGCGGCCTGTCGCTCATTTACGCGGTGAGCCGGTACCTCTGGGTGGCGAAGCACCTCGAGCGAGGGATGTTCCCCGTAGCGATCCGGGGACCGATCGTGATTGCATTGGGAGCTTTGTTGGTTGCGGCCGGAGCCATGCTCTACGTGCTCCTTCTGCACTAGGCAGTGCCAGTGGCAGTGTTCGTAAATTAACCCTTTCAAAAAGGGGACTGTCCCCTTTCTGAAAGGGTTAATTCTGCCAGTGTCGGTGCCAGTGTCGGTGCCAGTGTCGGTGCCAGTGTCGGTGCCAGTGTCGGTGCCAGTGTCGGTGCCAGTGCCGGTGCCAGTGTCGGT
>CP070713.1:224082-233949 GCA_020351445.1 Myxococcales bacterium | reverse complement strand
TTGGTCCACGAAGCGGAACGGACCGCCGCGAAAGGGCGGGAACCCGAGCCCGAACACCGCGCCGACGTCGCCGTCGCGCGCGCTTCGAAGGATGCCGTCGCCGAAACAGCGGCACGCCTCGTTGACGAGCTGAAGCGCGCAGCGCCAGGCGATGTCTTCGCTCGAGACGCTCTTGTTGGTCGGCGTGACTCCGAGAACCTCGTAGACGGACTCGTCCACACCTTTCTTCTTCTTGTCGCCATAGAGATAGAAGCCGCGGCCGTTCTTTCGGCCGTAGCGCTCGTCGTCGATGAGCTTCTGCATGCCCTCGGGCGGGCTCATCCGCTCGCCAAAGGCGTCGAGCATGATCTTGCCGACCTTGGCGCCAACGTCGATGCCGACCTCGTCGGTCAATTTGATGGGGCCGACCGGGAAGCCCCAGTCGAGCATGGCGGTGTCGATCTTCTCGATGGGCACCCCTTCGGAGACGAGGTGCGCGGCTTCGTTCATCATCGGCGCGAGAACACGGCTCGTGTAGAAGCCGACGCCATCCTTGACGACGATGACGTGCTTGCCCTGCCGCTTGCCGAGGTCGACACAGGTCGCGGTCACCCAGTCCGCCGTCTGATCGGTGACGATGATCTCGAGCAGCGGCATTTTGTGGACCGGGGAGAAGTAGTGCATCCCGATCACGGTTTCGGGGTGCTGACTGGCCGCGGCGATCTGTGTGATCGGCAGCGAGGACGTATTGGACGCGAAAATCACGTCGTCTCGGCCCGCCTCCTCCACGTCCCGTACCATCTGCTCCTTGAGCGAAAGGTCCTCGAAAACCGCCTCGATCACCACGTCTGCGTCCTGGAAGCCTGCATACGTCGTGGTTCCCGTGGTTTGCAGTGTGAGGTGGTTGGCTTGCTGCTCGGTGAGCCGCTTCCGCTTCACCCGGCCGTCGATGATGCCCCGGATGTAGCGGAGGCCAGCCATCACGCCGTCGGCGTCCCGGTCTTTGAGACGGACGGGGATCTTTGCGACGGACGTCGTGACGTAGGCGATGCCCGCGCCCATGAGACCAGCGCCGAGCATGCCCACCTTCTTGATCGGTCGTGGCTTCACGCTCGGGTCGTCGACGCCCGAGTCTTTCTTCAGCGCGGTCGTCGCGAAGAAGATGCTCATGAGGTTTGCAGCTTCCGGAGTGGTAAGCAGTCGGCCGAACGCGCGCGCCTCCGCTGCGAGGCCGGCTTCGAAGCCTCCCTCGAGGCCGGCCTTCACGACGTCGATGATCAGGTCTTGGGCGGGGTAGTTGCCGCGGGTCTGCTTGTGCAGTTGCTTACGCGCTTGGTCGAAGAGGATCTTTCGGCCGACCGGGTTCTTCGCGAGGGCAAACTCCGTGACGGCATCCTTGTCGCGAAGCTGCTCGATGAAGCTGTCTCGCTTGGGCGCGTAGTCGACGCGCGAGAGTGCGAGCTCCGCGGCGGTCCGCAGGAGGATCGATGGGGGAACGACGTCGTCGACCAGGCCGAGCTTGAGAGCCTTTTTCGAGTCGATTTGCTTGCCGGTCAGCATCATGTCGAGCGCCGGCTGCACGCCGATGAGCCGCGGAAGTCGCTGTGTGCCGCCGGCTCCGGGAAGCAAACCGAGCTGCGATTCCGGAAGGCCTAGCTTGGTCTTCTTGCTGTCGCTGACCACGCGCGCGTGGCAGGCGAGGGCGACCTCGAGGCCGCCGCCTAGCGCGACGCCATGAATCGCCGCGACGACGGGCTTCTTACAGTTCTCGATGCGGTTCATCACTTTGTGGCCCTCGAGCCCGGCGCGCTCCCCTTCCTCGGCGGTGCTCACCGCTTCGAGCATCGTGATGTCGGCGCCCGCGATGAAGCTGTCCTTCTTGCCGGACGTGAACACAATTGCCTTGACCTCGGGGTCGTCCTCAACCGCGTCGAACACCCCTATGAAAGTCTCGATGAAGTTGCTCTTGAGCGTGTTCATCGGCTCGCCTGGGATGTCCATGCGAACGATGGCTACGCCGTCGTCACGTTTCTCGATGGTCAGTCCTTCGTTCGCCATCACTGTGCCTCCAAGACCATGGCTGCGCCCAAGCCGCCGGCCGCGCAGGCAGTGCAGAGGGCCAGGTTACCGCCCCGCCGCTTCAGCTCGCGGAGGGTCTGTGTGATCTGACGAGCTCCCGTCGCCGCGAATGGGTGCCCGATCGAAATCGAGCCGCCGGTCACGTTGAACTTATCCCAATCGATGTCACCGATCTTCTCCGAGCGGCCGAGGTGCTTCTCCGACCATTCCGCGGACTCGAACGCCTGCGTATTCGACAGGATCTGCGCTGCAAACGCTTCGTGCATATCGATGAGGTCGAGGTCTGAGACCTTGACGCCCGCCCGGCCCAGAGCGATCGGGGACGCATACGACGGGCCCATGAGCAGCTGACCTGCCGGGTCGAGAGCCGCAAACGCGTAGCTCCGGATGAAGCCCAGCACGTCGAAGCCGTGCGCCTTGGCCTTGTCCTCGCGCATGAGAATCAACGCGCTGGCGCCGTCGGTGAGTGGTGAGCTGTTGCCCGCTGTGACCGTGCCGTGCTTGCGGTCGAAGGCTGGTTTGAGCTTGGCGTACTTCTCGAGGTCTCCTTCTTTGCGAACGAGGTTGTCTTCGCGGATCGTCTCCTGGAAGCGATTGGGAACGAAGACCTCCATTACCTCGTCGTCGAATTTGCCTTCCTCCCATGCCTTCGCGGCGAGCGAATGGCTTCGGTGGGCGAACTCGTCTTGGGCTTCGCGGCTGATGTGGTTTTCCTTCGCCATCTTCTCGGCGCTCTCGCCCATGGAAAGACCTGTCGAAAACTCCTTGATGGCCGGGGGCACGGGGGCGAGGTCACGAGGGCGAAGCCCAGCGAAGGCCTGCATCCGCTCGCCGATGCTTCGCGCCTTCGTCGCCGCAACGAGAGCTTCTGCGAGACGTTTCGAGACGGTGATCGGAACGTTGCTCGCGCTATCGGCTCCGCCTGCGAGGCCCGTATCGATCGCGCCGGTCATGATCGCCTCCGCGACGTTCACCGCGGATTGGTAGCTCGTCGCGCAGGCTCGCGAGACGCTGTAGGCCTCGATGCTCTTTGGCATGCCGGTTGCTAACACGATCTCGCGCGCGATGTTCGGCGCTTCCACCGAAGGAACGACTTGCCCGTAGACCACCTGTTGGATTTCTTTCGGGTCGAGGTCGACGCGCTGCAGCAGCTCGGCGACCACGATGTTGGCGAGGTCGAGGGCGCTGACCTCGCGGTACGCGGACCATTGTTTTGCGAAGGGCGTCCGCAGTCCGGCTACGATCGCCACGCGCTTTCCGTTCGATTCCATGCGCAGAGCTCCCAAAAAAATGAATCGTGATTCAGTGGAAGGCGAGAGCCTGAAACCCGGCCTTGGTGATGTCAAGGCAGCACACGACCGTTGACCAGCAGGCACAGACCTCTAGACTCAGCCGGTGCGCCACTTGCCCCTGCTGCAGAGCCGGTCCGCAGTCTACGAAGACTGGCCCGCGCGACCCGACGATTTCGACGCGATTCCGCTTCTGCGCGACTCGCGTGGACGACGGTACACGTATCTGCGTCTCAGCGTGACCGATCGCTGCGATCTTGCATGCGTCTACTGCATGCCGCCGAGCGGCGAGGACGAGCACGCGATCCGGCGTGACCTGCTCACCTTCGAAGAAGCAGCGCGCTTGGTGTCGGTGTTTGCATCTGCCGGCATTCGCCGCGTGCGGTTTACCGGTGGGGAGCCGTTGGTGCGCAAAGACATCGTTCGGCTGGTCGAGCTCGTGCACCGGCGCACCGAGGTCGAGCAACTGGTGATGACCACCAACGCAACCCGGCTTTCCGAGCTCGCGCGGCCGCTGCGGGACGCAGGGCTCTACGGAGTGAATGTGTCGATCGACACGCTGGACGGCGACCGGTTTGCCGACATCACGCGCGGTGGCGATTTGGGCCGGGTCTTCGCTGGGATTCACGCCGCCCTCGACGTCGGGCTCCGAGTGAAGCTCAACACCGTGCCGCTCCGCGGCCGCAACGACGACGAGCTTCATCGCATCGTGGATTTTGCATGGTCGCTCGGTGCGACCCCTCGGTTCATCGAGCTGATGCCCCTTGGGGAGGGCGCCAAGCTCCCTCAGAGCATGCGAATGAACGCCGCTGACGTGCTCGAAGTTCTGGGGAACCGGTTATGTCCCGAGACGCCGACCGGTGTCGAGGGGCAGGGGCCAGCCCGCTACCTAGCGGCCGCCGACGGGTCAGCTCACCGAGTGGGTTTCATCACACCGATCAGCGACGAATTCTGCGACACTTGCAACCGGGTACGGGTCACGGCGCGGGGCGATATCCGGGCATGCTTGGCGTCCCGGCGCGCGATCAGCCTGCGCAACATCATGCGCGCGGGCGGCACCGACCTCGATCTCGCATGGGCGATGGTCTGGTCGCTTTCCGGCAAAGACCGAGGGCACCACTTCTTGGAGCCAAACGAGCACGAGCACGAGCGCGTCGGGATGAGTCTGATCGGCGGATAGGCTACAGGGGCGTGGTGTTGATCAGGATCATGGTGGTCTGCCTGTTCATGGCGGCTTGTTCGAGTGAACCAGAAAACCTTCGCGTATGGACCCCCGAGGACCACGCACATCCACCGGAAGCCCAGATCGATCCCAATCGCGTGCCACAGCAAGAGCGCCCGGATCTCACCGTCGGCGAGCTTCTATGGCAGCGAAACTGCGCCCGATGTCACGGCACCGACGGGCAGGGCGGACGCGAGGCGGAGATCAACTTCACCAGCCCCGAATGGCAAGACGGGATCGACGACGCAACGATCGCCAGAACCATCGCAGCCGGCAAACCCCCCACCATGCCCGCCTTCGCAGAGCTGCTAACCCCAGAACAAATCGGCGAGCTGGTCAACCACCTCCGCACCCTCCAAGCCCGATAAAAAAGGGGACAGTCCCCTTTTTAGAAGGGTTAATTCAGCGACAGCGACACCGACGGCAACAGTGTCAGCGCCACTGCAGCGTAGGTGCCATTACCAGTGCCGACGTCAGACGCTCTCCGCCAGGAACTGGGCGATCAGATCTGCGACGGAGTACACGCGCAGGAAGTCCCCATCCGCTAGCGCCTGTACGTGAGGGCGGGTGTTGGTGCAGGCGATTCCCTCGAGGACGCCGCTGCCCCGAATCTTTTCGAGCGACTCCTCTACGAACACGCCATGGGTGCATACCGCGTAGACTTCGTTTGCACCTGCGTCTCGATACGAACGCGCCGCTGAAATCAAAGAGCCTCCGGTGCGGATCATGTCATCGTAGATGACGACCGGCCGGCCTTCGACGTCCGCGGCGAGGGCAGTGATCTCGGTTTGAGTGTCGGACAGGCGGCGTTTGAACACGAAAGCGGCGTCGACCAGAAGATCGTTGGCGAGGCTTTCGACCCACTTGGCTCGACCGGCATCGGTTGCGCCGAGGACGAAGTCCTCACCTCCAAAGTCTCGAATCGCCTGCAACACGACCGGGCGGGCTTGCAGGTGCACTGGGCGAATGTTTCCCGAGAAATAGTGCGGGATCCCCTCGGAGTGCAGGTCCAAGAGAACCGCGCGATTGCCCGAGCCGGCAGTCGGGACCGAGGACAGGAGGCGTGCGCGGTTCTTCGCCGCGACGATCTCGCCGCGTTTCGACGCGCGCTCCATCGTTTGGTACCCAAACCACGGCAGCACCAGGGTCAGTGTATGCACTCCGAGATGAACCAGCCCGCATGCGAGGTCGTAGATCTCGAGCATGTCGATGTCGTCGACCGTGCCGCCAACGAGGATGACGTCGCGCCGCGCGCAGTCCGTTTCGATGCGGCGGTACCGCTCTTCGTCGGGGAAGACTTTGCGCTCGACGACGCCCAGGTCGAAATCGCCCGCCCCGGCGATGTCCTCGCCTAGCTCTTGATAGCGTTCCGTAGCGAACAGGAGCATCGGTGGCTTCATGGTGTTGGCTTCATGACACCATAGGACGCGTTCACAAGCTAGTGTTTCGCCAAGACCTCGAGGAGAACGTCCGGTAGGTCGGTCATGAGACCATCGACCCCGATCGCAAGGAGCTCGTACATCTCAGCAGGGTCGTCGATCGTCCACACGTGGACCTGGATCCCATGGTGGTGCGCCGCCTCGACGAATCGCGGCGTGATTACGTTCTTTCCACGGAACGAGCGTGGGATCTGCAGGGCGTCGAAGGGAAACATCGCGTGCCGCCATGCGCCGGCCAGCACTCGCGCCCAGAAGCCCAGCGCGCCCTTGCGCCCCGGCGATGTGGCCACCCGGCCGCGGCTGTGTGCCCGAAAGACCTCCGTCACTTCGTCGTGCTCCGAAGCAACCAGCACACGGTCGTGAATGCCGTGGTGCTCGATGAATTCCCAAAGCCTTCGCGCGAACGTTCGATCCGGAGGCTTGATCTCCAAGTTGTAGTGCAGATGCGGAGCGAGGTTGAGGGCCTCCTCCAGCGTTGGAATGCGAGCTCCGGCACCACGAAACGTGTAACTCCCGTCTTCGATGAAGTTGTGGCCCGCATCAAAGCGTTTGAGCTCGGCGAGGGTGTAGTCGCGAAGGTCGCCGTGCCCATTGGTCGTGCGTTCGAGCCTTGCATCGTGGAAGCACACGAAGTGGCCGTCCGAGGTCTCGTGGATGTCGGTCTCGATGTGGCGGTAGCCGAGCTCGGCGGAGTTGCGAAATGCGAGGAGCGTGTTTTCGGGCCAGCGCTTCGCACCCCCGCGGTGAGCAAAGTGAATCGGGGTCGTTGGGCCGAAGTAGGCGCGAGGCATCGAGCGCGCAGCATAGCGCCGTTTGTGGTGGCGGGCGGGCAGCACTTGTCGGCCGCCGTGTTTCTGTCCATCGTGCGGCCCCGAAGGGAGCCCCGGCATGGCGAGAGATCTGGAAGGGAAGGTCGCGATCATCACCGGAAGCGCAGGGGGTCTCGGAAAAGCCCTTGCCGAGGAGATGTCGGCTCGGGGCTGCTATCTGGTGCTTGCGGACATCAACGTGGAGCTGCTCGACGAGACGGCCGCCCAGCTGCGCGGAGCAGGGGCTCAGCTCGACGCGAAACCCCTCGACGTGCGCGACCCGGCTCAAGTTCAGGCGCTGGTCGAAGGGGCATACCATGACCTTGGTCGTGTCGACTACCTCTTCAACAATGCAGGGATCAATGTTTGTGCCGAGCTACGAGACACCACGCTCGAGGACTGGAACCAACTGATCGACGTGAATCTGCGCGGCGTCATCCACGGAGTTCACGCGGCTTACCCGATCATGTGCGAGCAGGGCTTCGGCCACATCGTGAACACAGCTTCCGTGGCGGGATTGGTGCCGGCCGCGGCAGAAGGCGCTTACGCCGCGACCAAACACGCGGTGGTGGGGCTCTCGTCGGCGCTGCGCATCGAGGCCGAGACGTTTGGTGTGCAGGTGAGCGTCGTGTGTCCGGGATTGATCGACACGCCCATCCTCGAATCCACCAAGTACGTGAAGTTCGATCCGGACGCGATCCTGAAGATCGCCCCCGAGAAGCCGATGAATGCTCGCACGGCAGCGCGACTGGTTCTTCGCGGCGTCGATCGCAATCAGTTCCTGATCGTGATGTCCGTGACCGCGCATCTGCTGTCGTGGTTCCATCGCTACGCACCCAACACGTCGGTTCGGCTCGGCAGAATCGCGATCGGCATGTTCCGTAAAGCTCGCCGCGGCGACGATTGAGCTCAAAGGAACTCGGAGCCAATGCCGATGACCCGCAGCGCGTGGTCGTGAATCCGGAACTCGGCTGGCCCAATTCCGGGTGCCTCGCCGTCGATGTCCATCCAGGCGGTGTTGGCGATCATGTCCACCTCGACGTGCCTTCCGCGGTACGTGCGAACGAGGGGAGAGCGCACGTGCGTGCCCTTGTAGAGCCCTGCCATGACTGGAAGCCCTCGGAGCGTCGAGGTCGCGCGGATCAACACCACGTCGAACATGCCATCGGCGACGCGCGCTTCGGGCGCAAACATCATGCTTCCACCCGCCCACCGGCCGTTACACACGCATAGGTTGCTGATGTCGTGCTCCCCCTCGTCTTTGCCGTCGATGCGCATCCGAATTCGGGCAGGCTTGTACTTCATTTGGGCGCGAAGCACAGCCTTGAAGTATTTGGCCTTTCCGGCGGATTTGGATTTCGACGCCGCGACGAATCGGTCGACGAGCCCGCCCATCCCCATCGAGGCGATATTGAGAAAAAAGCGCCCGGCGGTATGCCCCTCATCATGCACGTACTGAGCCCACCCGATGTCGATCGGCACTGCGGGCTTGTCGCGAATTACGGCGCATGCACTTTCGAGCTCTTCGGTGCCCGGGATCAATCTTCGAAAGTCACCCCCGGTGCCGGCGTGAAGAACGCCGAGTGTGACCTCCTTGTTGAGGCCGGATTGCATGATCCCGTCGACGACTTCGCTATGCGTGCCGTCGCCGCCAAACGAGACGATGGTCCGCGCCCCGTTAGCGATCGCTTCCTTGCCCATTCGCAGGCCATCTCCTTGGGATGCCGTGAGCTGAAGATCCACGGGCCCTAGAGCCTCGCGAATTCGAGCGCTCAGCTCGGGCCAGTGGTCCCCCACGAAACCATGCCGCGCCATGGGATTCGCAATGACAATCGTCTTGCTGGGATCAAACATCGCAGACCGTCTCGTACCGCATTTCGACTCTTTCGGGTAGAGTGACGCGATGCTGATCAGGACGCTTGGCGCGTTTTTCATGATAGCGCTCCTAGGCTGCGGCAGTGCTACCTCGGCCGAGTGCGAGGGGCTGACGCTGGAGCAATGCGCGCGTCCGGACGGAGGGACCCCCGACGCCGCGCTCGTGGTCGACGTCGACTGGTTGGAAGCGCACCTGGGCGACCCCGACGTTCAGCTGATCGACACCCGCTTGTCGGGATACGACGCTGCCCGGATTCCAGGCGCGATCCACTTGAGGCCAGAGGACTTGGCGACAACAGTCGACGACGTGCCTTCCCAGGTAGCGCCGCCCATGGAGGCCCAGCCGGTGCTGCGGGCAGCAGGGCTTAGAAACGACGTGACCGCCGTCGTGTACGGCGAGCCCATGGAGTACGACCCGTCCCGCATCGTCTGGACGCTTCGGTATTACGATCACGGCGACGTTCGCTACCTTGACGGCGGCTACGCGGCGTGGGTTGCGGCGGACGGAGCGCTCGACACGGATCCACCGAGCGCGGAGTCGACGCAGTATACGATAGTCCGCGTTGATGCAGAGCTGCGTGTCAGCGGAAACTGGGTACTCTCCCAGCTCGGTAATTCTCCGTACGACATGCCGGCGGTTCAGCTCGTCGATGCGCGTTCGGAAGGCGAGTACGACAGCGGGCATATCCCGACTGCGCGCAGCGTAAACTGGACTAGAAATCTCGATAGCGGATTTCTGCGCCCACGGACCGATTTAGAAGCTCTTTACGCTGGTATGGATCCATCCAAGACGACGGTGACGTACTGCGTCTCGGGTTGGCGCGGCTCGTTCGCATGGCTGACGCTGACGGCCCTTGGGTACGACGACGTGCGCTTATACGACGGGTCGTGGAATGAATGGGGGGTCGAGGGGTTCCCGGTGGAGCGATAACAGTGACAGCGTCAGTGACGGCGTCAGTCCCAGCGGCAGTGTCTTTGTGGTGTGACTGAGTCATGCGCCTCACCGAGCCCCTCGTTGCATCCATGTCGACACAACGAGGGGCAACGCCCCCTAGCCCCTAGAGCCTTCGACCCAAGCACCAAGTGATGGCGCACACCTCGTCGAGCCTCTCGTCGAGATGCGTCGCGATGCCGGCGAGCAAACCAAGTGCAAAGGCAATCAGCGTGACAAATGA
>CP070713.1:213761-223982 GCA_020351445.1 Myxococcales bacterium | reverse complement strand
CGCGCTCTTCTGGCAGAACAGAGGCTTCCCGCGGAAGCATCGCCGCGCTCTTCGACGCACCTGGGTCGACGCCGAAGGAACCACGGTCAAGTGCGTGTTCAAGCGCACGGGCCTGGGCGAGTATGCCGCCTCGGTATTTCTCGACAAGAACAACAATGGCAAGCTCGATACCAACGCGGTCGGAAGCCCGAAAGAGCCGTGGGGCGTGTCGCAGAACGTCAAGTCCAAGAGGTTTGGTCCGCCCCTCTACAAGGACGCCAAGTTCAACTACCAAGGTGGGCCCGTAACCATCCAAATCGAGTTGGTATACGAGTGACCTGAGGACACGAGCGGGGCCAGATGAGCTAGATGAAGATGATCTGCGCGCCTTCGCTCATGTCCATGAAGTCCATGGCCGTGAGCACATCCTTGACCTGCGGCACGAGATCGTCCTTGGTGAGCTTGAACATGTCGAGGGCCATCTGGCAGCCGTAGAGATCGGCACCGGCATCGTCGAGCATCTCGACGAACTCGCGAATGGGTGGGATATCCAGTCGCTCCATTTCCTTCCTCATCTGCACCGTCGCCAATGCCTCGACGCCGGGCAGGCCTGCAATCATCGCTGGAATCGGTGCGGAGGGATTTCCCACGAGGTTCAAGTGAAGGTGGTCGATCTTCTTCTTGTTGACGATGTCGAGCCCCCAAAACGTGAAGAACAAACGAGCATCGACGCCTGCCATGCGGGCCGCGTTGGCGAGGATCAGCCCGGGGTATGCCATGTCGAAGCTGCCCTTCGAGCAGATCACACTCAAGCTTCTCTTCTTTTCGGTTCCTGAATCGGTCATTAGTTTCTCCTGACGGGGTTTCTCCTGACGAGCGTGGCTACAGGCACGACTTGGGTTTGGGGATGCCGGCGATCTTCGCGATGAGCTTCGCCGGACCATCGGGGAAGAGTTTGTAGATTGACTTGATCGGTGTTTCCGAACGCTTGCTGATCTTGCGGAGCCCGGGACTCGAGCCCGACTCTGCTTCGATGGCCCGCGCGGAGTTGAGCACCTTCCAGTGCTCGTCGGTGAGCTCTATGCCCATTTGTGTTGCGAGCTCCTTTGCGAGCTCTTCCGACCAGTCGTCGCTGTTTGCGAGATAGCCTTCGGGATCGGTTTGCACAGCCTCGAGTGACATCATGCGCCTCCTGCCTCCGCTGCGGCGGAGAGTTGTTTGCCTGCCAACGACATCGTTGGAGAGAAGGGAAGGGGTCGTGCCGGGAGTAGGGCATGCCAGTATACCAGCCGGAACAAACGCTTCGCCCAATGATTGCGACGGCACTCCTTGAGCAAAGGCAACGGGCCGATGCCGGGGAAGGGGAATTGGCCCGGCAACGGCTCGGTCTCGTAGTTGAAGTCGATCAGCATGGCCTTCCCGTGCCCGGTTTCGACGAAGCAATTCGAGTGACCGTCGAAGGTGGGTTCGAGTTCCTTGTCGTCGATCGCGCGGAGAATGTTCTCGGTCAAGAGGTCTGCCTGGAAATGGGCGACGGACCCCGCCTTCGAGCTCGGAAGGTCGGTGGCGTCGCCGAGGCAGAACACGCGTTCGGCGTTCTTGACGGCCAGCGTGTGCGGATCGGTCGGGACGAATGCTAGCTCGTCGCCGAGGTCGGTATCCTCGAGGAAACCGGCGCCGGTGTGCGGAGGAATCGTCACGAGGAGGTCGTACGGCACCTCGCGCTCGTCGTAGGATCGAATCACGTTCTTTTCGGCGTCGACCTCGCCCGTCATGAACTCGGTTTCCACTTGGATGCCCTTGTTCTCGAGCAAGTAGCCGAGCGTCTTGGACGCGAGCGGTTTCGTGAACGCGCCGTCGAGGGGAGTGGCATAAACCAGCTCGGTCTTGTCGCGGATGCCTCGCTTCGTGAGGTACCAGTCGGCCAAGAACGCAAACTCGAGCGGCGCGACCGGACACTTGATCGGCATTTCGACGATGTTCATGACGAGCCGGCCGCCTTCGAAGTTGGCGAGCGCTTTTTGCAGCGCTTTGGAGCCCTCGAGGGTGTAGAAGTCGAACACCGATTGCCGCCATCCCGGGCCCGTCATGCCCTCGATCATGTCTGGCCGGATCTCGCTGCCCGAAGCGATGATTAGGAAGTCATAGGCGAGCGCCTCCCCTTCGGCGAGCTCGACGCGGCGACGTTCGGTATCGATCGCTTTGACGGTGGCTTGATGCCAGGTGATGCCCTTCCCGAGCGTGGAGCCACGCTCCCGCACGATCCGCTCTTCGGTCTCATCGCCAAAGGGTAGGAACAGCAGCCCTGGTTGATAGAGGTGCGTGGTCGATGGGTCCACGACCGCGACATCCCATTCGTTCGAAAGACGTCTCCGCAACTTGTGCGCGATTGCCGTACCCGCAGTACCGGCACCTAGAATGAGAATGTTTTTCATCGCTCGACCTCGCCAGGGCCCCTACACCGGATGCAAACAGCATGCCGACCCCACCCCCTACCACCCCTTAACCCTTTTCAAAAGGGGACAGTCCCCTTTTCAAAAGGGTTAAGGGGGTGGGGCGTTTGAGATGGCGTGTTTGCGGTGACCTGGGTGTCACAGGTTATCGATTGCGGCGCTTTGCTCGGGGCTCGGAGACGAAAATCGTTCGGCAGGAGGAGCCGGGCTCGCAGTTTTTGCGCGCTCGTACATCGAGGTCAGGAAGCGAAGCGTACCGTCCAGCATACGTGCCGTGCGAGGTGACGCGAAGATATCGAACGCGTGCTGGGCGCCTCGGAGCTCCGCGTACATTACCGGCGCCTCCGAGCTCTCTCGAAGGGTC
Organism: Myxococcales bacterium; assembly: GCA_020351445.1. Taxonomy (GTDB): domain Bacteria; phylum Myxococcota_A; class Polyangia; order Polyangiales; family Houyiibacteriaceae; genus SG8-38. Next base: position 221,186 of record CP070713.1, on the reverse strand, counting down.
TCGGCGAAGAGCTGCGCGTCCTCGACCGGCGCGAGCGTATCGCGGTCGCCGTGCACGATGAGAAAGGGCGGGGCGTCGGGATGAACCCGATCGATCGGTGAGGCTCGGTGAAACTTCTCGGGTTCCCTCGCGAAGAAGGCCTTCATGATCATCGGTTCGAGCATCTGTGGGCGAAAGCGGTCCAGCATGGTGCCCAAGCGGTTCGTGAAGTCGTAGACCCCGTACACTGGGACCGCCGCCTGCAAGCTCGTATCAGCGTCCTCGAAACCGGGCTGGTATTCGGGATCGTTGGCGGTGAGTCCCATCATCGCTGTGAGGTGTCCGCCGGCCGAACCCCCGGTGACCGCAATGAAGCTCGGGTCGACGCCGTATTCGTCTGCATGCTCGCGAATCCACTTGAGGGCGTACTTCAAGTCGATGAGGTGGTCCGGCCAGGTGGCGGCCGGGCTGAGCCTGTAGTTCACGTTGAAGCAGACCCAACCGTTTGCGGCGAGGTGTCCGATGAGTGGCCAGCCTTGCTCACGTTTGTCGCCGATGATCCAAGCGCCACCGTGGATCTGCATGATCGCCGGTCGATTGACGCCAGGTTCCTCGGGCATCGCAACGTCGAGCTTCAGCGTCTTGCCTGCGATCTCCCGGTAGGTGACGTCGCGGATCACCTTCACGCCATGCCGGCGAAATCGAAACGGCATCACCAGGTGCGAGAAAGGCATACGCGCGGCCCCTGCTAGCTCGGCCAGGCCTGCGAGCGCCTGATCAAAAGCGTCGTGCGTCTTTCGGCCGTCATAAAACAGAATACCAAGGCCTAGCCATGAGACGAGCGTGATTCCCAAACCCACGAGGCCGGGCCAGCTCGACAGCGCTCCAAACGCGACGAACAGAATTGTCGCAATCGCCTGCCAAACGATGTGGTGTAAGGCGAGCTCGGCAGTCAGCCACGAGCCGAAGAAGCTCGGCACGAAGAGCGCGGGAATTCGGCGCACCGGCATGAAGGCATTCAAGGTGAACACCGCCCCAAAGAGGCTCAGCAAGAGGAACAACCACGCAACGAGGACTTCGCTAATCCACATGGATTTTGGCTTTCTAGCACGTTCCACTGTAAACCAGTCGCCAAAGGGAAATAATGCGCACTTGTACCCTTGCTTCGGTGTTCGTCTTGCTCCTGGTTGGGGCCGCCGATGCTCAGTCGACGCCTGTCTTCTATTCGTACACCGCGAATTCAGGCCGTATTGTATACGTCAACCGTTTCTCAATGGTGCCTCCGGGGAAACGCTCCGAAGCGCGTGCCGTCGACTTGTCGCAAGTCAGTCTCCACGAGGACCTCGCGGAGGAGCTCGCGGACGCCGTCGAAGACGAGCTCCGATACTTGAAGGACTCGGATCCGTGCATCGAAGCGCGCAAGGAAGAGAGCGCCGGAGCGTGGCGCCACGTGTGGCGGCGGCACGGGCCCTGGCTGTTGGCCAGCTTGGCGGCGATCATCCTCGTGATGATGACACCTTGGATGGTGGCGCGGACGCCGCCGGGCGTGTGGTCCCGCCTGCTGATGGTCGCGCTGCCGGCTCTGGCGATGACCGCCTTGCTTGCCGTTTCGGCGACACGGGCGACCAGCTCCCTCGAGGCCGTAGAAGATCTTGTCAAGCTTTGTGACGCAAATGAGAAAGAAGCCTCGCCCCAAAAACAGCTGGTGAGGCTCAACGAGATGCACGCGTATATCGACGAGCTCTACAAAAAGCAATACAGAGAGATCGAAAGCATTACCGAGATGCAATGACCGAGCGTCCCGACCCGAACGACACCACCAAGTGCCCCCTATGCGGCGCACCCAACGACTGCGCCATCGCTGCCGGGCGGGATGCGGAGTCGTGCTGGTGCATGACGGCGACCATGAGCCAGAGCGCGCTGGCGGCGATTCCCGCCGATGCGCAGGGCAAGGTCTGCATCTGCGCGCGATGTGCGAGCAGAACGCCGGCGGATATCTGAAGCGTTCCTAGCCAGAGGCGGCAGTTGGGCCGCACGGATTGCACTGGCTTGCGAGCTCGTCGTGCTCGACCTGGATGGTCGCGTGCGCAATGGCGAAACGGCTGGCGAGGGTTCGATTGGCGGTATCGATGATGCCCTGGTGGTCCGCGTCTTCAGCGATCACCAGGTGGATCGTGGCGATGTTCCGGCCGCTCGTCAGCGACCAAACGTGAAGGTCGTGGGCGTCCAGCACCCCTGGCAGCTCCTTGAGTGCCGCTGTAACATCTGCCGTGGAAATACCCTTCGGCACGCCCTCCATGAGGACATCGAGGGTTTCTCGAACGAGGCCCCAAGCGGAGTACAGCACGAGCGTCGCGATGACGAACGACGCGACCGGGTCGGCCCATCGCCAACCCATGAAATAAATCGCCGCGCCGGCAGACATGGCGCCGACGCTGCCGAGAGTGTCAGCCATGACGTGCAGCCAGGCGCCTCGGATGTTGAGATTGCTCTTGCGCCCCCCGCTCAGGATCAGCAGGTTTGCGACGTTGATGATCAAGCCGCCGCAAGCGACCGCAAGCATCAAGCCGCCTTGGACTTCGGGTGGAGCGGAGAGACGCTCCCAGGCCTCGCGTGCGATCAAGACCGCGAGGGTGAGAAGCGCGGCGCCGTTGACGAGCGCCGCAAGGATCTCGGCGCGATGAAATCCGTACGTGCGGTGTGCGGTCGCCGGGCGCTGAGCGAGCATCACCGCCACCAGCGACAACCCGAGGGCAGCGGCATCCGAGAACATGTGACCGGCGTCCGCAAGCAACGCCAACGAGTTGGCAACGAGCCCGCCGACCACTTCGGCGATCATGTACGTCGCCGTCAGCACGAGCGCCATGGTCAGCCGCCGGCGGTTTCCCGCGACCTCGGCAGCCGTCGCGTGATGGTTGTGATGCTGGTGCCCCATCTGGATAGCCTGCTTACCACGCCGCGAGGCGTCGAGCGATTCCGCGTCAGTTCGCTGTAGTGGTTTGTCGGCCGCTGTAGTAGAAAATCGACTTCGGGGTGGTGCTCGTTGACGCCGCAACACTAGGAGGAATCCCATGAGCGACAAGAAGGTTTTCGACTACAACGGTGGCCAGGCCGATGTCCACTGGGACGGAAGACTATGCATTCACATCGGGGAATGCGGACGCGCCAAGAACGACCTATTCGTCGGTGGGCGCCAACCGTGGTGCCAGCCCGATCTCGTGAGCCCGGACGAGGTCGCCGACGTGGTCAAACGCTGTCCAACCGGCGCACTGACCTACGAGCGCAAAGACGGTGGCGCAGGAGAGACCGCAGCTGCCGAGAACGTGGTTTGGGTGACGTACAACGGGCCGCTCTATGTTCGCGGGGATCTCGAGGTCGACGGGGCTGCCAAAGACATGTCCGGCGTGCATTTTCGAGCCGCGCTCTGTCGGTGTGGCCAGTCGAAGAACAAGCCGTTCTGCGACAACAGCCACGAGGGCGCAGGCTTCAAAGACTACGGAGCGGTCGGAGACAGTGGAGAAGGCTTCGAAGCCCCAGGCGGCGCGCTCAAGGTGGGCCGCGCCCCGAACGGGCCACTCTTGCTCAGTGGCAACTTCACCATCGTGGCGGCTAGTGGCCGAGAAGCGTGGAAGGGTAAGAAGGCCGCGCTCTGCCGCTGCGGGCAGTCGCAGAACAAGCCATTTTGCGACGGCGCGCACAAGGACGCAGGCTTCGAAGCGGAGTGAGCCAAGTTGTGCTGCGACAGGAGGTGTAGGTGAGCTTTTCGACGATGATGGACCGGCCATTGTTGATCTCGGATTTGTTCGAGCATGGGCGACGGCTGTACGCGAACAGTCGCGTGATCACGGTCGGCGAGGGCGGTGACCGGATCGGCAGCTACGCCGAAGTCGGCGATCGTACCGAGCAACTCGCCAAAGCGCTGACCAAGTTGGGCGTTGAGCACGAGGACCGCGTCGGCACGTTTTGCTGGAACAGCCAGGAGCATCTGGAGGCGTATTTCGCGATCTCCTCCATGGGCGCCGTCATGCACACGCTCAACATCCGGCTGTTTCCCGAACAGCTCGCATTCGTGATCAATCACGCCGAAGACAAGGTCATCATCGTCGATGACACCCTGGTCCCGCTGCTCGGCAAAGTCGCCAAAGAGCTCGCGACCGTGGAACACATCATCGTCGTGGGCGACGGTGACGATACACCATTGCGCGAAGCGCCCCGCGCGACGTTTCATCGATACGAGGAGCTCTTGGCCTCGGAATCGCCTGGCATCGACTGGCCCGTCCTCGATGAGCGCGCCCCCGCCTCGATGGCGTACACCAGCGGGACCACCGGTGATCCCAAAGGCGTCGTCTACAGTCACCGTTCCACGGTGCTGCACTCCTACGGCATCACGTCGGGTGCGGTAACCGGCCTCAACGAGCGCGACATGGTCCTCACCATCGTGCCGATGTTCCACGCCAATTGCTGGGGGTTGCCGTACGCGGGTTGGTGGGTTGGCACGGACTTCCTTCAGCCGACCCGATTCCTTCAGCCTGAACCGCTGGTCGCCATGATCGAACGTCACCGGCCCACGTTCGCAGGCGCCGTCCCCAGCATCTGGACGGGCGTTCTCAATTATGGAGAGAGCAGGGACATCGATCTGTCGTCATTTCGCCTGGTCATCTGCGGTGGCTCCGCAGTCCCCAGGTCGCTCATGCAGGCGTTCGAGGAGCGCTACGGCGTCACGATTCTGCAGCTCTGGGGGATGACCGAAACGAGCCCACTCGGAACGGTCGCGCTGGTTCCCCCTGGCCTCGAGGGCGAAGAAGCCTGGCGGTACAGAGTCCGGACCGGGCGGCCGGTGGCGGGCATCGATCTGCGAATTGTCGACGATCAGGGAGCGACGCTGCCTTGGGATGGGGAGTCGGTCGGCGAGATCGAAGTGCGCGGACCTTGGGTGACCGGCAGTTACTACGGTGTCGACGCGTCGGAGAAGTTTCACGAGGGTTGGTTGCGCACGGGCGACGTCGGTTTCGTCGACGAGCGCGGTTATGTACAAATCACCGATCGGTCCAAGGATGTCATCAAGTCCGGCGGCGAGTGGATTTCGTCGGTCGAGCTCGAGAACGAAATCATCGCGCACCCCGAGGTTGCCGAAGCAGCAGTCGTGGGCATCCCCGACGACAAATGGGACGAGCGCCCGCTTGCCTGCGTCGTGCGGAAAGAGGGGAGTGCCGTGAGCCCCGAAGAGCTCCGCGGCTACCTCGAAGATAAGGTGGCGAAATGGTGGCTCCCCGAGCGCTGGACCTTCATCGACGAAATCCCCAAAACCAGCGTCGGCAAATTCGACAAAAAAGTCCTCCGCGCCCAACACGCCGCCGGCAAGCTAACCATCATCACGTAGCCGATAGCGTGGAGATGGCCGGGTGGACACACTGCCGCCAAAGGCGTCCGGAAAAAGGGGACAGTCCCCTTTTTCGGCGGTTAGCAGCAGTCTAGTTGGTTTCGGGATTGTTCTGCTGCGGTCCGGAGGAGGTGGATGCTGCGGATGACTTGGGGGCGTTCGTTTTGGGGGATCCCGTCGAGGATGGCGGCGATGCTCTTCTCGGTCAGGCGGGTGAGCCGCTTGGCTTCCTTGTTGCCGTCGGGCGTGAGCGAGACCAGCACGCGGCGGCCGTCGTCTTCGCCTTTTTCCCGAGCCACCCAGCCGCGTTTTTCGAGCCCGTCGATCAGGCGTGTCATCGCGCCCTTGGTCACCCTCGCCTGGGCAGCGAGCGTGGACACGTCCCACTCTCCCTCCATGAGGGTTTGCAGGAGCAAGCACTGAGCAGGGCTGACCGTCCCGCAGCAGATCTCCTCGCGCTCGAACGAGGAGAACATGCGGCAGAACGCGATGACATCTTCGACGACCGAGCTCATCGTTTTTCGGCAGTGATCGAATAGCTGAATACGGTGCCTGCAAGCTCGCTGATTCGCTGCTCGCCGATGAGCTCCACCGCGGCCTGCCACATCGGGTCTTGCAAGCTCGGGGTCAGTATCGGGGCGGCGGGCTTGCGTGTGTACTCGATGTTTTCGAAGCCGGCGTCGCGCATGTAGCCGAGATACTCCTCCTCGGTCGATGCGCCGCCCACACAGGCGATCCAGCTTGCCGCGAGATTCGCAACGTCGGGTGGCAGCGGTTCGCTCAGGACGATGTCGCTCACCGCAAGGCGCCCGCCGCGCTTGAGCACGCGATGAGCCTCACGGAACACCTGCGGTTTGTCGGGGCTGAGATTGATGACGCAGTTCGAGATCACCACGTCCACGCTTTCCGAGGCGACGGGGAGGTTCTCGATCAGTCCTTCGCGAAACTCAACCGTGCGGGCATAGCCTGCGTTCACCGCATTGGTTCGCGCGCGCTCCAGCATTTCCGGGGTCATGTCCACGCCGATGAAGCGACCTTCGGGGCCGAGTTTCTCGGCCGAGAGCAGCGCGTCGAACCCAGCACCCGAGCCGAGGTCGACCACGGTCTCGCCCGGTTTCAAACTGGCCAAGGCGGTTGGGTTCCCGCACCCGAGGCCCAGATTTGCGTCCGCCGCCGCGCCTGTGATGTCTTGCTCGGCATAGCCGATGCGGGCTGCGGTCTCCGCATGGGGGCTTGCCTCGGCGCTCCCGCAGCAGCTCGAAGTCTGTTCGGTGGCGGGCCCACAACAGCCACTGCCCTGGCGCGCAACCTGCGCGTATCCCGACTTCACCACGTCATGTACTCGATCTTTTTCCATCAGCGCCTCCGATAGTTGAATGATGCAACTAATTAGTTGAGGCTGTCAACCAATATCGTCAAGAGGCGGCGGGGATTTTTCAGGGAGCTCCCCCAGAAACCGAATCAGCCTGTCCGTAAATAGGGACTCTTCCTCGCGGTGAGGCCAATGGCCGCCCTCCGGGACGACGAGTAGCTCCGCGCCGCCACCAAACAGGCCCTGGGACTTTTTGTACGGGCCGATGTGGCCGCCGAAGTCTTTCCCACCCGCCACCATCAAACCGCGGCACTGGATCGGTCCGGTCAAGCGCCGATCCAGCTTCGAGGACATCGCTCGGTAGTACTCGATGGCTGCGCTCAACACCTCGGGTGTGGAGAACGCGTGCTTGACGCGCGCTACTGCCGCGTCGCGTTCGGGTCCCCGCCAATTAGGCGCCCACCGCCGATAAAGCGTGTCGATGTATTTGAAGTCGTTGCGGCGCGTGCCTGCTTCGGCCCATGGCAATCGGAAGTAGAGCAAGTGCCTGGCCACGACGAGGATCCCTGCCGCCTGAAGGGCGTTCTTGGGTTTCAGCGTTCTTGGGTGCGGAATCGCAATGGGAACGATGGCGTCCACTCGATCAGGCGCCAGTGCAGCGGCGCCGTAGAGGAGGGTCGCGCCCCAGTCGTGGCCGACCAGCACCGCCGACTCCAATCCAAGGGCGTCGAGCAATCCGATGACGTCTTGCGTG
>CP070713.1:198678-213661 GCA_020351445.1 Myxococcales bacterium | reverse complement strand
GTCGAGCACCTCGGGAACGAAGCCCGCCCCGAGACCTTGGATCCCGTGTAGCCCAGGCTTGCCGCCCGACAGCACGGCGCTCGCCCGCGGTTCGACTGCGACCAACCGAATGCCGGAGTAGCGCTCTTTGAGCACGCGCCCGACTCCGGTGAGCGTGCCACCGGTACCCACCCCCGCAACGAATGCGTCGATTTCACCCTCAGTTGCCGCCCAGATCTCCTCCGCGGTCGTTTTCGAGTGGATGGCGGGGTTGGCGGGGTTTTCGAATTGGCCGCACATCATCGCGCCCGGCGTCGTTCGCAACAAACGCTCGGCCTGCTCGACCGCACCCGCCATCCCATCCTCCGCCGCCGTCAACACCACCTCGGCGCCATAAGACTTGAGCAAATGACGTCGCGCCGCGCTCATGTCCTCCGGCATCACAATCACGCAGCGATAGCCGCGCACGGCGCAGATCATCGCGAGGCTGATGCCCGTGTTCCCGCTCGTGGCCTCGACTACCGTCGACCCCGGAGCGAGCTGCCCTGACTCCTCGGCTGCGACGATCATCGCAAGCGCGGGGCGGTCTTTGACCGAACCGGCCACGTTGTTCGATTCGAGCTTGCCGCAGACCTCGGCGCCCTTGTCACCAGTGATTCGCGCGAGCCGTACCAAAGGCGTGTGGCCGATCAGGTCCAAAGCGCCGTCATAGATTCGATCGGTCATGTGGCGGCTAGCATAACAGGCAGCGCTTAGATGTCACCGTCGGAAGAGCCCGATTCGTGGACGTCGTAGGCCTGGACGATTTGCTGCACCAGCGGGTGCCGAACCACGTCGGCGTGCGAGAAATAGACGAACTCGATGCCCTTGATCTTGGAGAGCACCTTTTCGGCATGCCGAAGCCCGCTGCGTGCACCGCCGGGAAGATCGATCTGCGTGACGTCGCCGGTGATGACCGTCTTCGAGTCGAACCCTAGGCGCGTCAGGAACATTTTCATCTGCTCTGCCGTCGTGTTTTGCGCCTCGTCGAGGACGACGAAGCTGTCGTTCAACGTGCGGCCGCGCATGAAGGCCAACGGTGCCACCTCGATGGTTCCCCGCTCGATTAGGGCGGTGATGCGGCCGGGGTCCATCATGTCGTGCAACGCATCGTAGAGTGGCCGCAGGTAGGGGTTGATCTTCTCCGCTAGGTCCCCGGGCAAGAAACCTAGTCGCTCGCCGGCCTCAACAGCGGGACGCGTCAGAATGATTCGTTTGACCTGCCGCTCCTGCAGCGCGCGAATCGCCATCGCCATGGCGAGGTACGTCTTCCCGGTGCCAGCCGGTCCGATCCCGAAAACGATGTCATGGCTGCGGATCGCCTGGATGTAGCTCTGTTGAGTGACCCCCTTGGGAGACACGATGCGACGGTTGGAAGTCGTCAGTACGACGTCGTCCAGCAGCGCGCGAAGCCTCATCTGAGGATGCGAGCGAAGCGTCCTGGCCGCGCGCGCCATCTCGACGGAGCTGAGCTCGCGAAACTGCAGCGCATCGATGAGCTCGTGAAGCACGCGTTCGACGAGCTCGACGTCGCGGTTGGGTCCCTGAATGTGAATGGTGGAACCGCGCAGGCCCATCGCCACTCCGAGCTCGGCTTCGAGCGTACGTAGGTTCGAACCCCCAGGGCCAGTCAGCTTCAACAGCAAACCTGGGTCGGCGACTTCGATGTCGGCGGCTACATCGGCCTCTACGGGGCCGCGCTGCGCGGTCGGTTCGATATTCGAAGCTTAGCGTGTCCAGGTGTGGGAGGCGAGCGGCAATGCTACCGCCAAACCAGGGCGTCCGGATCGCGTTCGACTGCCGTTTCGAGGCGCTCGTGGGCGGCAAGAATGAGAGAACGGGCGGTGTCCCCGTCGAGCGGGTACGACGCGAGACCCACCGCAACGTGTAGGAAGGAAAGCTCCTCCGGGTGCCGTGTTCGCTGCGCGTCGAGCTCCTCTTTCAATCTCCGGACGACCTCGACGACCGCGCGTGCGCTCGACCCGTCGAACCCGACGACGAACGTGCTTTCGTCCCACCTCCCTCGAACATCTTCACGGCGGAATCGGCCGTAAATCAATCGACCCAAGTGGGCTCGGAGGCGCCGCGCCTTGCCGTGATCCAACCCGTCGAGACCCGTTGCCTGAATGAGCCCGATCGAGTAGGTGCGCCCGTGACGCTGAGCCGACGATAGGCCGGCTTCGAACGAGGCGACCGCCGCCGGATGTGCGAGCAACCCGGTCTGACTACAACGCAACTGCTGCCGCCGAAGTCGCGCCATCCGTTCGGCTTCACCGTGCAAGCGAACCAGCCAACCCGAGGCGCGTTCGAGGCGATCACTGATCTCCGGTGCTTCGGCAAGTGGCGAGTCGTCGAAGCACAGCAGGCTGCAGTTCGCGTCCCAGGCCGACATCCGGATGATCGCGGGAACCTGTTTACCGCTCACACCCGATCCCAGCAAGATGGCATCCGGGCATTGGATGTCGACCTCGCGCAAGAGCTCGTCGAAGCTGAAGTAGAGGAAGCACTCGATGCCGGCCTCCTCGATCTGCCGCGCTGCATCGGGGTCACGGAGAACCGCGACTTTCGGGCGCGGGGTCATGGCGCGATCGACCGCAGTGCTCACCGCGTGATGCAGCCGGACCAGCTCGATGGGGTGCGGTAGGAAGATGTCGATGCCGAGCTGGGCGGCGAGAGCCCGGGTGTGCGGGTCATCGTCGACCGACAGGAGAATGATCGGTACCTCGGTGCAGCCCTGCAAGCTGCGGAACATCTGAAGAAACCGGGGAAGCGCCTCGCGATCTTCGAGAGGCCAGCCCACGAGGACTACGGTTGGGGGATTGCGGCCAGCGACCTTGAGCGCCTCTTCGACCGTAGACACGGGCCTCAAGTGCACGAGCACCTCGTCGAAGGCAGACCGCAAATAGGCGATCATCGCAGGGTCGTCTTCGAGCACGAGCAGCGTCGGTACGAAATCTTTCGGAACGGGCCGATGCAGGAAGAAGGTCGCTGCTGGGGTGACCGAGGGTATAGCGGCGGCGACCGAGTGCGACTCGAGGGAACGACCGACCGCCGCCGCAGCATGAGCCCGAACCGCGTCGATCGACTCGAACATCGTCGTCCAATCGAGCCGTCCCGATTTTTGCAGTTGACGAAGCTCATCTTCGATGCGGCCCGCCGCCGCCGAGATCTCGGCAAACCCGTGCGTCTGTGCGGCACCGTGCAGATCGTGCGCCTGGCGCAACGCTTCAGACACCACGCTCGTGCGGTCGGCCTCGGAGTGCACGCGCCGAATCGCACCGGTCAGGTTGTCTGCTGCGATTGGAAGCAGGCTCTTGTACGACTGCTTTGCCTTCTCCGGTTCAACACCGGGTTGGGAGGGCTCTTCGGGAAAGAGGATCTGGTCGACCGGATCCCCCGCGGGACGATTCGCCGCGGGCGTCAGGCTCATTGGGGCCGAGACCGCGCTGGCCACTTCACGGGCAAATCGATCTACGGCGACCGGTTTGTGAAACACCTTCACCACGTCGAGGTCGCGGGTGAGGTGCATAAACGTTGCCAGGTCCCGATAGAACGCCGACACGAAAATGATGGGGGTGTCGAAGCCATCGGCTCGGAGGTCCTCGATCCAGACGATCCCGTTGGTGTCGGGAAGGAGGCCGTCGACGACGAGCAGAGAAGGCTCTTCCTCTTTGAGCAGCGCGCGGGCGATAGTGCCCTTGGTCGCGCTCAGCACCCGCAGGCCAAACGCTTCGAGCGCCGGAGTGACACTCGATCGAAACTGAGTGTCGTCGTCAAGCAGGAGGACGGTCGGGGGCACGTGATGGGTAGTGTGGCACCCTTTGCTCAGGACGCACAACGATAGTCGGCGTCGGCCTGCTGCAAGTAGGCCCGGGCGACGGGGTGGTCGGCACATTGCTCGACCACGGCTCGCAGGTGCTGGAGGCCCTGCCTATGGTCTCCAGTCTCGATCTCGACCACACCCAACAACGCGCGCGCGTCGTGGTGATCGGGTTCGAGCTGTAGAACGAGCGTCAGCTCCTCTCTGGCGCCGTGAGCGTTCCCCCGCAGCCTGAGCAGCTTCGCCAACTCGAGCCGGATGTCGTGGAACTTTGGGCACAGCCGTAGCGCGCGCCCGAACTCGTGCATCGCGTCCTCCGGGCGATCCAGATCGAGGTACGCCCGCGCCAGCGCCCGGTGAAGGTTGGCGACTTTGCCACGGCGATAGGCGTCGTTCGAGGAATCCGAGTGGCGTTGAGCTCGCTGCAGTGTCCGAACACCGGATCCGTACTCGCCGAGCTCGTTGCAAGTGACCGTGAGGTTGAGCGCCGCCTCCAGATACCCGGAGTTGACCTCGAGCGCCTGTTGGAAACACCAGCGCGCTTCGGGAAGCCGTCCGCCGAGGTGATAGATGACCCCAAGTCGATTGAACACGTCGGGATATCGGAGCCCCTGCTGCACGAGCTTTTCGTAGTAAGGCTGAGCGAGCGGGTACTCGGCGCGGTCGTAGTGCTCGTTTGCCGCCTCCAGAATCTGTTGAGCCCAAGGAGCCATGGGCCAGAAGGTAGCGATCGGCTCGATCGGTGGCCAGAAATCCGCTGGCGGCGTCTCAGCCGGTCTTGTCGAGCAGGGTCCGGGCCCGTTTGGCCTCACCGCTGTCGGGAAACCGTTGGACGATCTCGTCGAAGGCCTGCCGGGCGGCCTCGACCTCGTTGGTCTCGAGGTAGACCAGCCCAAGCAGGAGCAGCGCCTGAGCCTCCACCCCGCTGCCGGGATAAGCCGCGAGCAACCCTTTGAGCCGCGAGATCACGCCGCGGTACGCTTCGCGCTTGAGGTAGAAACGCGCCACGTAAAGCTCGTGCGCGGCAAGCAGGCTCATGCATTTCTCCATGAGCTTGTTGGCGTCCGGGACGCGCTGGTCGTCCGGATAGTCGACCACGAACCGGCGTAGCTGGATGAGCGCATCCCGCGCGGCGCTCTGGTCGCGTTCATGCGGGGGAGGCGTCATGAACCAGCCGCCGGGGATCTGATTGTAATAGGCCTCGGCGATTCGAAACCGTGCGTAGGGAATTTCTTTGTGTGAAGGGCGGATGCGGACGAACTGCCGGTAGGTCTGGATCGCCTCGGGGTAGGATTCGTTCTTGAACTGGCAATCCCCGATGCGTAGCTCCGCCAGCGCCGCAAAACGGCTGTAGGGAAACTCACGACGGATCTCGCTGAATGTCGGCTCGGCATTCAGGCAATCGCCACGGCGAAAATCGAGCAGCGCCTTCTCGTAGGCTGTACGCGCGTCGTCATTGGGATCGAGCTTGCTCTTGCCCTTGCCGGCGCCCGAGCTCCCGCCGCACGCGACCCCGAGCACAAGCAGACCGATCCACACCAAGCTGTCGAGGCGGAACCCCATCGCCAAGGGAGGTAGCCTCTGACCCCATCGGAAACAAGGCGACGGACCCCCCGGGGCTTTGTGCGAGCTCACGCGCTTGCGATTTGGTTGTCGATCACGCGGGCTGGGTCGATTCCAAGCCTGGCGAGTGCGGCTTCCCAGCGGTTCTCGATCGGCGTGTCGAAGATGAGGTCGTAGTCGAGGTCGACGGGAATCCAGGACCCCAGTTTCATCTCGTTCTCGAGTTGGCCCGAGCCCCACCCGGAGTACCCGAGCATCATGGCGCAGGTGTCGGGACCGTCGCCTCGCGCGATGCGCTCCAGGATCTCGAGCGACGCGCTGCATGCGATGCCCTTACCAACAGAGATAGTCTGACCGGACGATGGCTGGGGAACCCCTTCGGCGTCGTAGAGAATCCAACCCGACTCCGGCGAGACCGGCCCACCGAGCATGACGGGGGTGTGCACCGTGGTGGCAGCCTCGCCGGTCACACCGACTTCATTGAAGACGTCTTCGATCTCGAGGTCGGTCATGCGGTTGACCACGAAGCCAAAAGAGCCCTCGTCACCGTGATCGATCAGCAACACCAGCGTATGATTGAAAAAGGGGCACCGCATCGAAGGTGCTGCGACGAGAAATCCCGGTGCGAGTGATGCCGCCACGAGCCGAGACTGCCACCAAATCCGAACCCTCGCGAGCCCAAAGTCGCGAGGCGCGAAAATGAGCAAAGTGCGGGCGGTTTTGCGTACCGGTGTCTTTGCCGGCTTCTCTGCGGGCGTCCTCGCAGCCTACGAGACCAGGCGTGCGATGACCCCCGAATCAGGACAGGAACGACTCGCAAATCGATACCGGACGCGTTGGACCAGCGGCCTCCTGCGCGTCTTTGGTGCGGAGCTCTTGGTGCACGGCCAGCGCGCGCACCAAGGTGGAGCCCTGGTCGTCGCCAACCACCAAAGCGCGCTCGACATTGGAGTGATGATGTCTCTTTTTCAGGCCGTGATGGTCAGCCGGCACGACGTTGCGGATTGGCCTTTGCTCGGCCGGTTGGCCAGGCATGCCGACACGATCTTCGTCGACCGCGAAGACCGGCGAAGCGGCACCGCCGCCCTTCGCGAGATCCGCAAGCGCGCCAAGGAAGGGCGCAACGTGGTCGCCTTCCCGGAGGGAAGCACCTTCCCGGGAGACTCGGTCCACGAGTTTCACCCAGGCGCCTTTGCGGCGGTCCGATCGCTCGACATTCCGATCGTTCCGGTTGGGCTCGCCTATTCGCCTGCGGTTCCCTACGGGGAGGAATCGTTTGCTGAGCACATCGGCAAGGTTGCGGCGCGGCGCACAACTCGGATCGCAGTGCACCTGGGCGAGCCTCTGCCCGCAGGCCTCGACGCCCACTCTGCTGCACAGACCGCACGAGCCCGGGTCCAGGGGTTGGTGATCGACGCCCGGCGCGCTCTCGACGGCGACGGCGGCTGAATTCAGGGGGCTCACATGCCAGCCGTGCTGGCTTTTGGGCGGGCAGCCCGCTGTTCGCTAGGATCTAGGGGTCTTTTCCCCGAGGGGCTCGCACCGCAAAGCTCATGGTTCGTCTCATCCGCCAGTCGAAGGAACCGGCGCCCGAACGCGATGATCGCGTCTGGGAGTTGCTCCCGAGCGCTCTTTGGGATCTGGACTTTCGGGGCCCGCTCGAGTGGATCGAAGCACAGGGCTGCCACGACGCGGATGAGTTCAAGCGCTTGGTTCGAAATGACCCCGGCGCGCTCACGGAGTGCCTCAACCGAACGAAGATTCGCCGAGTGAGCGCCGGCGCGGTTTCGTTGGTGGGCGCCGCAAGCGAAGAGGAATGCATCCGCCGGTCCTTGGAGCTGTTGACCGCCGAGTCGAAAGCCGACTTCCTACGGGTACTGATGGCTGCGTTCCGCAACGAGCGCGATGTCCATCTCGAAACCGCGATCATGACTTGCGCGCGCGAGCCGAGAGACGTTCGCGTGCATTGGCGGTTCGTCGAAGGCGAAGGGGGTCGGTTCGAGCGCGCGATCGCTTCCGTCGTCGACATGACCGCCGAGCGAGAGCTTCAGCAGCGGCTCCTGTTGGCGGAGCGGATGTCTGCCATCGGCACCCTGACCGCGAGCACCGTTCACGAGATCAAGAATCCGCTGACCTTCGTGTGGAACCACTTGCGCTCCCTCCGGGGTTCGGGGGAGCCATGGTCCACCGAAGCGACCGAGCTGCTCCGCGAAGCCTACGAAGGCGCGGAGCGAATTCGCGCAATTACCAATGAAATCACGTCGTTATCACACGGCGGGGATGGCGCAGAAGTCGAGACAGTCAACCTCAAGGAGGTGCTCGACTCCGCGATCCGAATGGCGCAGCCCGAGATTCAACACCGCGCCACCGTGGCGCGAGAGTACGAGGACAGCAGCCTGTACATCCGAGGCTCGAGGACGCGCGTCAGTCAGGTGTTTCTGAATCTCCTCGTCAACGCGGCCCAGGCGATCGACCCTGGCGATCGCGCGCAAAACACGATCACCATCCGAGCCCGGAGCACCGAAAAAGATCGCGTGTGCGTCGAAGTGCAGGATACCGGTCCCGGAATTTCTCCCCAGCTTCTGCGCCGCATCTTTGATCCCTTTGTCACGACGAAGCCGGCAGGGCGCGGAACGGGTCTTGGGCTTTCGATCTGCAGGCGCATCGTGCACTCGCTCGAGGGGACCATCGAGATCCGCAGCCACCCGGGACAAGGCACTGTGGCCCGCGTCGTGTTGCCGAGGGCTGCGCGCGCGCAACGCCCGCTCACCGTGCCGCCTCCGTCGATGAGCGCGATCCGCCGAGCCGTACACGGCAAGCTGTCGGTCTTGGTAGTCGACGATGAGCCGGTCATTGCGCGACTGATTCAGAAAGCGCTCGTCGATCATGACGTGACGACAGCCCACGACGGACGCGAAGCGGTCGCTTTGATGGGCGAAAACGCGTACGACGTGATCCTCTGTGATCTGATCATGCCGGAGATGACCGGCATGGACGTCTATCGAGCCGCCCTACAAAGGGAGAATCCGGTCCACGATCGCATCGTTTTCATGACCGGGGGCGCCTTCACGCAACGCGCCCGTGACTTCCTCGAAAGCGTCCCAAACCTCCGAATTGAAAAGCCTTTCGACCTCAACCACCTCGAACGCACCATCTACGAAGCCGCCGACCCAGTCGATCCCCATTAAAAGGGGACAGTCCCCTTTTTAAAAGGGTTAAAAGCAGACCTCATGGGCAGGCCGGCAATGATGGTGATCGGGCTCGACTGCGCCGCGCCTCGATTGGTGTTCGAACGATACCGCGACGCGATGCCGAACCTGTCCGCGCTAATGCAGCATGGCACGTGGGGCTCGCTTCGAAGCTCGGAGCCACCGATCACGGTGCCGGCCTGGACGTGCATGGTGTCGGGACGCGACGCGGGCGAGCTCGGCTTGTATGGGTTTCGAAACCGAGTTGTGGGTGAAACTGGGCTCCGCCTGGCAAATGGAGACGACGTTCGCGTGAAGCGCGTTTGGGATTGGCTTGGTGAGCACGGCCACAGAGTTGCTCCGCTCTTCGTTCCACTCACCTCGCCGCCAACGGCCGTCCGTGGTCAGATGGTGTCCGGCTGCATGTGGCCCGGCGGTGACGCGCCGTGGTGCTTTCCAAGGGCGCTTGAAGCCGAGATCGCGGACCGCTTTGGCCCGTACCGGGCGGATGTAGAGGACTTCCGTGCAGATGATCTCGATCGCATCTACCGGGACATCGTGAGGATGACCGAGCAGCACTTCGACATCGCGGAGCATGTCTGGCGGAAGGAGCAACCCGACTTCATGATGATGGTAGAGATCGGCGTCGATCGCTTTCATCATGCGTTTTGGCGTCACATCGATCCGGAGCATCCGCGGCACGAAAGCGGCAACCCATGGGAGCACGTGGGCAGCGAGTACTACCGGCTTCTCGATACCCGAATAGGCCGGCTCTGCGACATGGGCGACGACAACACCGCCGTGCTGGTGGTCAGTGACCACGGCGCGCACGCGATGCATGGCGGTTTCTGCATCAACGAATGGTTGATCCGCGAGGGATACCTGGTGCTTCGAGAGCAGCCCTCCCAGCCCGCCCCTCTCGACCACGCGAGCATCGATTGGAAACGCACGACGGCATGGGCCGAGGGCGGCTACTACGCTAGGGTGTTCCTGAACGTCGCAGGCCGTGAGCCAAACGGAAGAGTCGAGCCGTCGGAGGTCCGCGCGGTTCGCGACAAACTCCGAGGTGCGATCGAACACGCACAGGACGACGAGGGCGATCGCGTCCCAGTGTCCGTCCGAATTCCCGAAGAGTACTACGTCCAAGCTCGAGGCTTCCCGCCCGACCTGATGGTGTACTTCGATGATCTTAAGCTGCGCGCGATCGGATCGATCGGAAGTGGCCGCATCCGCGTCACCGAGAACGACACCGGCCCCGACAGCTGCAACCACGATTGGAACGGTATCTTCATCATGAGCGGTGGCGGCACGGCTGCCCGGGGCTACGTGGAAGGCGCGGAGATCTACGACGTCACCCCAACGATCCTCGGTGCCTTTGGAGTGCCACGCCCGCCGGGAATTTTGGGGAGAGACTGGTCGCGCTGAGCTGGCTCGCGCCCGCGCTGGCACCCACGCTGCTTCTCGCCGGACGCCTCCGGCGGTGGTTTGTCCCGCCCCACCGCCCCCACGCGAGCGCCTGCCTTTTTTTTCGCGCTAGGCTTCGGGTATGGGTGCTCGGGCGTTGGTGGTGGGATTGGACGGCTTCGATTTGGGGCTGGTCGAGCAATTCGGTTCCGAGCACCTTCCCCATCTTCATGCGCTCATGGACCGTGGGGTGTTTGCTGCGCTCGAGTCGGTTCGGCCCCCTGCCACCCTTCCGAACTGGACCACCTTCCTCACCGGCGTCGATCCCGCTCGGCATGGGGTCTTTGATTTCACGACGCGCAAGGGATACCGAGTGCGCTTCAGCGCAGGGACGGCCCGACAAGTGCCCACCGTGTTCAAGCGATTGGATGCGCTCGGGCTTCGATGCGCGTGCCTGAGCTTTCCGGCGACTTGGCCTCCTGAAGAGCTGGAGCACGGGATCTTCGTGAGTGGCTGGGATGCGCCGGTCGCGTTCGAAGCCGATCGATCCTTCATGTGGCCGCCATCCCTGTACGACGAGACCGTGCGAAGGTTTGGGGCTCCGACATTTGACGACGTGAACGAGTTCCACGCGGATGCGCCCGGCTGGATCGACCGGCTCCCGGAAGCGCTCGAGCGCCGGGTCGCACGCAAGGCGGGGTGGGCTCGATGGTTGCTCGCGCGCCAGGATTGGGATGTCTTCGCGGTGTACTTCGGCGAGAGCGATACGGCATCGCACTACCTTTGGGCGCACCACGATCCGCGATCCCCGCGCCGGCCCGCAAGCGTCACGCCGCACCAGAAGCACGGGCTCCTCCGCGTCTACGAGGCGCTCGACGAAGCGGTTGGCTCGCTCCTGGAAGCCGCAGGGGGGAACGAAACCGAAATCACCGTGCTCAGTGACCACGGGTCCGGTGGCTCCTCGGACAAAGTGCTGTACCTCAATCGCCTATTGGCCGAGCACGGCTTGCTGCGGTTTCGGAAGCAACGCGGCCGACATGGTGCGGGGCTCAAGGAGATCGCCCTACGCCGCTTTCCTCCGCGCCTGCGCGAGAAGTTTTTTCGGGCGGGCAACGCTTGGCTTCCGAGCCGTCTGGAGTCGAACGTCCGCTTCGGCGCGATCGACATGCAGAACACGGTCGCCTTCAGCGATGAGTTGAACTACTTCCCTGGCATCCACCTCAACATGTCGGGTCGTGAGCCGCACGGCATCGTCCGACCGGAGCAAAGAGGCGAAACGCTTCTCCAGGTGCGCGCGGCGTTGCTCAGCACCCGCGACCCGTGGACCGGTAGGCCGGTGTTTGCGGACGTCGTGCCACGCGAAGAGCTCTTCGAGGGCCCTCATCTGGATCGAGCGCCAGACCTCCTCCTCGATCTCCACCTCGACGACGGCTACTCCTACAACCTGATGCCAAGCGAGCCCGGACCGCGGCAAAGCCGCGTTTGGGCGAGCGCAGCCCCGTGGCGACAAAGTCGCTTTACGGGGCACCACGCAGCAGGCAACCCATTCCGCAAGCTCACCGACGCTGAAAAGCTCGGGAAAAAAGGCCGGAGCCTCCCTGGCAGCCATCGCTCGCATGGATTCATGACGCTCGCGGGACCGAGCATTCGAGCGGTGGGCCGACTCGACGCACACATCGCAGATCTGAGCGCAACGCTGCTGTGCCGGCTGGGCCTCTCGGTGCCCCCTTCGTTCAAAGGGCGTGTGCTTTGGGAGGCGTTGCGCGACGCCCTGGGCGCCTCGGCGCGCCCGATCCCGGAAGCCGCCCCCCTTACGCCACACGCGACGCGAAACGAGGCGCTCGTCGAATCACGGCTCCGTGCACTGGGGTACATCGAATGATTCTCCACGTCGCGTGTCTCCCCTTTCCGAGTTATCAGGGGACCCAAGCGGCTCTCGCTGCCATGCTCGACGCCTGCGCAAGCACGGGTCGGCCGACTCATCTGCTGGCCTATGCGCAAGCGGGATACCAGCTCGACGCACCCTACGAGATCCACCGCATCCCGGACTTCCCCAAGGTGCGCTCTCTTCGCGCAGGACCTTCGTGGGGGAAGATCGCACTCGACGCGCGGTGTATTCTTGAAACGCAGCGCCTCGCGCGCCGCCTCCGACCCAAGGCGATCGTCGCCCACCACATCGAAGCAGCGCTCGCCGCCCTCACGGCCCGCGTGGCCCCCGTCTACTATGTCGCGCACACCTCCCTCGAGCGCGAGCTTCCTGTGTACTTCCCTTCGATGCCAGCAAGCCTCATCGGCAGTGGGGCGAGGCGGGTCGAAGAGCATGTGTGTGCGCGCGCCGCGGGGGTTGCGGCAGTCGCGCCTTCGCTCGCCCGCCTGCTCGGAAACGAGGCAACCTACCTACCGGTCCCCTGGACCGTAGCGGCCACCATCCGCAACCCGACGCGGGAAGAGGCCCAAAGAGCGCTCGACCTTCCACGCGCTGCGCAGGTTTGCTTGTACGCCGGCAACCTCGATCGGTATCAGGGCTGGGAGCATCTCATCGAGGCTTTGGTAATTCTGCGGAACTCGCACCCAAGGGCCATTCTGCTCGTGGCGACCGAGTCCGACCCTACCCCGGTTCGGCTCGAAGGACAGCGTCTGGGGGTGACCGATTCCGTTCATTTCTCGCGCATTGATGGGGAGCGGGCTCGCAGACTGGCACATGCCGCGAGCGACCTGGCCTGGATCCCACGGCGGACCGAAGGCGGGCTCCCCATCAAGATGCTCGACGCGGTCGCCCGGGGGCTTCCCGTGGTGGCCATGGGGCGGGCCACAGTCGCGCTTCCCGTCCAACAGGCTTGCATCACCGTCCCCGACGACGATGCGCATGCGCTGGCCGCTGCCGCAAGGCGCCTGCTCGAAGACGATCCCACCGCGATCGCGATTGCAGAAGAAGGCCGCCGGTATCTCGCGACGCACCACTCGGTCGAGTCGTTTGCCGCCGCGATGCGCGGGCTCCTTGGCGAACCAAAGGCTAGCCCGCAGGCCACGCCTTGCGAGCCGCATCCACGAGCTGCGCGGGCACCCCGAGCGCGCTGAGCTCTGCGAGCTCGCACCAGCGACAGGCCTCGTGCTCTTCGGAGATAGCGACCTCCCCCCCTTGGTGCTCTGCGGCAAAGACGATCACCGTCATCGGCTCACCACCACGAAGCGCAGCGTACGCGGTCACCGGCCTCGCTTGAATCTTCACGCGCAATCCGGTCTCCTCGATCACTTCTCGATGCGCCGCCGCGACCGGATCTTCGCCCGCCCGCACGCGACCGGAGACGCCCTCCCACAAGCCCGGCCCCGCGCCTTGGGTGGAGGCGCGTTTCATCGACAGCATTCGGTCGCCGCGAAACACGAGAACCGTCACCGCGACCCATTGTCTTGCTTCTTCGCCCATCGCTGTCCGGTACTGTCCGGCGCTGTCAACATATGCGCCAACAAGCCTTTTTTTGGATCCGAATTGAACGCACCAAGTACCATTTTCTTCCCAGCTGGAGTTGGAAAAGCAACATGGTCGCCCACTTGGACGAATCGTTCTCATACGCCCAAAAACGCGCTGATTCCGGTGTTCAACACCTTCTTCTAGGCGGGGAGCTCGATCTGGAAACCCCGGCATTGGCCGAGCTCACGGCGGCGGCGGCAGCGCTCGCGATCGGGGCGAAGCGCAAGGCCCTGTTGCCCTTGGCCACAGCCGCGATCGAGTATGCCTTGGTTCGGCGCGGAGATTCCGTCCTGGTCAGCTGCTACGGGACCGCGAGCGCACCGGTGGTCTACCAGCTCGATCGTGCGGTCCCGCTTCGGCTGCTGCTGGACACGTGTGCACAGTCGATGCTCGAGATGGCTGGGCAGGAGCTCGACCCGACCGCACGCCAGATCGCGATCCGCGTCGCCGAGCGCGCCATGGCGACGAAGATCGCGCCGGATCCCGAAGGCCTCGTGGCGCCCATGAACCAACGCGGGGGTGAGCTCGATGCGCCGGGCGAGCATGTTCCGCTGGCCTTTGGATACGAGGCCGCAGTCTATCCCTCTTCCTCGTCTTCGCAGGGCCGATCGACGCGAGCAGATGTGCACGCGCTCCTTTTCGAAGGGCACCTATGGGCGTTCGTTCGAGGGCGCCGGCTCTCGCTGGTGCGAGGCCCGATCATGCTCGCCGCCCATCGGATGGTGGTCGCGGTGCGAACCCTCATCTAATCCTGGGACAGCACGCGTCCCACCCACGTACGCCTTCGGGCCGGCGGCTTTCAGATCGCGATGCGAAAGTCGTCTCACCAACTGGTGAGCGTCGAGCTCTCCGCGGAAGGGCGCGGTGACCTGACCGCCACCTCCCTGACGATCGCCGAAGCAGCCCTGCCCATCCTGAAGCTCGCTAGCGATCTGCTTCGAAGCCTCGTCGCTTCCGACCGGGGCCAGAGCCGAAACCTCCGGGTCCGGGCCCTCCGTCAGGAAGTCCGCGCGCTCCGCCGCGAGATCCGCGCCCGCCGAAGCGCCGACAGCTTCGTCAACCTCGACCCCGACCGCCTGCGCATGCACCACGATGGCGAACCCGAGGAGACGTCGGGGCCGAGCAGGCTCCCTTCGCTCCAGTTCGACGAGCGGTGGCGCATCTGTCTCGAAGGGCTCGACGCGAACTCCGTCTTCATGTGCGGCGACCGTCTGGTGATCGCCACTCAGACGCACGTAGTCGCCGTATCACGCGACGACGGCAAGGTGCTGTGGGCCCGCCCAGGCCAAGCATCGACGACCTTGATGGCCGGTTCGGTCTTGATCCGCCTGTCGGCAGATGGAGAGGTCGAGCTCTGCAACGTCCAGGACGGCGAGCCCTATTGCTCGACCCACATCACGCCTCGCATTGGAGGTCCGCCGGTAGGCTTGATGGCTGGTGGCGACAACATGCCGCCGGTCGCGGTCGTCACCGAAGGCAGTCACCGGCTCGTCGCCATCGACGTCCGCACCGGCGAGCCCC
>CP070713.1:191851-198578 GCA_020351445.1 Myxococcales bacterium | reverse complement strand
CGCAGCGAGTTCGATTGCTGCGCGCGCTCGAGGCGTCCCCGGCGCGAAAGTTCATCCCGTGGCGATGGCTCGCGCAGCCCGCCTTGGCTGCCATCCTTTTGCTCGCGGTCGCTGCGTGGTGGTCGTTGGATTCGGATCGTGCCGCTGCCGGACGCTACGCGCTTCTGCACGCCGAGAGTGGCGAGATCGAGGGCCCGCGGACGAGCTACGTGGTCGCGCGCACCGAGGCCGAGCTTCTCTTCCCGGACTACATGGAGCGCGCCAACGAGCAGGCCGAAGATGCCGATCGGCTGATCGTTCCTCGCGGGACAGCCGTAGAGTATGCGATCACGCCGATCGGGGATGCTGCACGCGTCGTGGTCGAGCTGCCGGGACGTCACGTGCAAGCGGATCGCGCGGGCGACCGGTTCGCGGCCTCCTTCGTCGCCGATGCGGACGGCCCGCTGGAGATCTACGTCGAGTCCGCCCGCGGCGAGCGCCGGGTCGACTACCGCGCCCGGTCGATCCAGGTGCAGCTCGACGAGCCGCCCCGGGCGAGCATCCTCGCCCCGCTGGAAGATCTGGTCGTCGAAGCGCGTGAGCCGATCCGTCTGGAGCACAGCGCCACCGACGACTACGGCGTGCAAGAACTGACCCTCATCATCAAGCTACCCAATGGCGAGCATCTTCGGAGGACGGTCCTGACGCCATCGGAGGCCTCGCAGATGGAGGTCTTTGGAGAGACCGTGCTGTATTTGGAGGAGTTCTCGCTTGCCCCGGCGGACGCGGTGACCGTATGGCTGGAGGCCAAAGACGGCAATCGCGTGGACGGTCCCGGGGTTGGCCGCTCAGAGACGCGTACGCTGACGCTCGCATCGGAGATCACGCGCCGCCGGGATCGAATCGTCGAGCTCGAGAAGCTGCTGGATTCGTTGTTGGCAACTCTGGCGGTTCGGCTCGAGCGGCCGGTTCCCAAGGGACAGAAGGAAGCTCGTCGGCGGCGCAATGCGGTGATCGTGCCGTACAACGGCGTGATGTCGCTGCTCGCCAACGTGGGTGACCATCGAGGCCCGCGAACGATTCCGCTACTGCTCGATATGAAAAAGCGGCTCGAACGGGCGCACAAGCGAGAGGCATTGGCATACCGTGGCCGCGTGCACACCTCCGTGAGAGAGCGCCACGACCAGGTGATCGTGAAAGAGCTCGAGAAGGACACCCTCGTGGTGGCCGACCTCATCAGCGAGGCTCGTCTCAACGACGCTGCGGAAATCGCGCGGGAGATGCAGCAGCTGCGCCGCGAGATCGCGTCGCTGATCGGGGAGCTCCGCCGTGGCCAGACGCCGGAGCTGCAGCGGGCGCTCATGGCCGCTTTGGATCGAGCGGAGCGGCGTATGGTGGCCCTGCGGCAACAGCTTCGGCAGGCGATGCGGTACGTGCCGGGAGAGTTCGTCAATCGCCAGTCACAGCAGGCAAACCAGTCCACCGATGCCCTGCAAAGCGTTCGAGAGGCGCTCGCCAAGGGCGACCTCGACGCTGCCGAAGCTGCTCTGATGGAGCTGGACCAAACGATCGAGGCGATGACACAGGCTCTCGCACAAAGTGAAGACTCCCTGGTCGAGGCTCGGTTCGGTCCTCGGGAGCGCGCGCTGATGAAAGCGATGGATACGATTCGCGACCTCGAGGTCGAGCAGAAGCGCTTGGCGGACAAGGCCGGCCGTGTGGGGGACAAAGCGGTCGAGCGCATTTCCGGAGAGAAGAAGTCTCTCGCCTCCGATATCCGCACGGAGCTCGAGAGCATCGCAAAGGACGTCTCGGACCTTCTGGGTGGCGTCGGCGACGAAGCACTCGGTCCCTACGAGTCGAGCCTCAAGGGACGGGCGGGCGAACGCTTGAACGATTTTGAAAAGGCGCTCGAGGGGGGGGATCTCGGCGAAGCGCTCTCGATGGCCAACCGCCTGGCTCAGGCGGCGAATGCGCTCGCCAAAGATCTCGAGCTGTCCGCGATGATGTTTCGCGGACGCGGAGGCCAAACCGCCGACGCCGCCGCACAGGCGCGCCAGGCGGCGGCGCGCGCCCAGGATCTCCGCGATGCTGCGCAAGCTGCAGTCCCGGATATCGAGAGCGCGCTGACGGAGCGCGAACGCCAGCAGCTCGGGAAGCAAGCCGAGCGGCAGGGCGAAGCCCGGCAGGCGACTCATCAGCTCGCGCGGCGGCTTCGCGAAGAGGTCGGCGGCGTTCCGGTTTCCGAGGAAGCGGCCGAGCAGCTCGAATCGATCGAGCGGCCGATGCAGCGAGCGGGACGGGCGCTGGAGGAAGGGAATCCCCTGGAGGCCAACAAGCAACAGGAGGCGGCGGCGGATCAACTCCGTCGGCTACGACAAGATCTGGAGTCCCAGCGCAGGGGCCAGAGTGGCGAAGGCGGGAACGAACGGGCCAAGGGGGGACGCTCTCACGAACGCGTCGAGATCCCCGCGAGCCGTTCAAAGGCCGACGAGCTTGCCTGGCGCCGCCGAGTTCTCGATTCGATGAACGGCACGCCTCCCGAGGGCTACCAGGAGGCCGTCCACGACTACTACGAGAGGCTTCTGCGATGAATCGCGCCGCGTTGTTCGTCGCCTGCGCCCTACTTGGCTCGCTCTCGACTCCCGTGCCCGCCGACAAGGCGAAGAGCTCGGACGTTCTCGACCTTCTCGAAGCATCGTTGACCGCAGGCGAAGGGGTTCCTGCACAAGTTCTTCTTGGGCAGTACCTCGATCACTATCCGCGCACTACGCGTGTCGTCGAGCTCGAGGTCCTCGCCAAGTTCTATGCGGGCGACTACGAAGGGGCTGCCGACGGGATCGCCGAGCTCCGCAACGATCCACATTCCGCCTCGGCCTTGGGCGAGCTGGCGGACGTCATCGTGGACACTCACGAAACGACGAAGAGCTACGAGACGTTCACCCACGAAAATTTCGAAGTGCGTTACGCGCCGGGTGGGGACGAAATCCTGGTTCCGTATGCTGTCGATACGCTCAGAGCCGCCACCGAGGCGCTGGAGGCCGAGCTCGGCGTGAAGATGGTTAGCCCTGTTCGCCTCGAGATCTATCCCGATGCGGAATCGTTGGCGCAGGTGTCGACATTGTCCGTCGACGCGATTCGCAACACGGGTACGATCGCGCTGTGCAAGTGGGGGCGCTTGATGATCGCGTCGCCGCGTGCATTGATGCACGGATACCCTTGGCTCGACACGATCGCGCACGAGTATGTCCATTTGCTGCTGACCAAGGCCTCCCTCGACCGGGCGCCCGTGTGGCTGCAGGAGGGGCTCGCGAAGTTCCTCGAGACGCGCTGGCGACAGGACGAACCGTCTCTTCGGAACGATCCTGCGTCGAACCAGTTGCTCTATGACGCCGTCCAAGCCGAGGAGCTCCTCGATTTCGACCAGCTGCACCCATCGATCGCTCTTCTGCCAACGCAAGAGGCGGCGTCGCTAGCCTTTGCGCAAGTCTCCTCGTTCATCGAGATGTACTACCAGGAGTATGGTCGCGAGGGCATTCAGCAGGCGCTCTACCTCGTTGGCGAGGGCGAGGATGCAAGGAGGGCTTTGGCCGGTGTGGCTGGTGTGTCCTGGAAGAGCCTCGAGGCGCGGTGGAAGAAAGCCCTGTCCAAAGTCCCCAAGCCGCCCCCCGCAAGGCTCATCCCGCGCTACCTACGTGGCGAAGCCACCGAGCAGGACGAGCTAGCCGGTGTAGAGCTCGACCGCGCGCGCAACTACCTTCGGCTTGGCGACCTCCTGTGGACCCGCTCCCGACCTGCCGCAGCGTCGGTCGAGTATGGGAAGGCACACAAAGCCGCCCCGGGTGATCCAGTCGTCGCGTCACGTTACGCCCGTTCGGCCATTGCCGGGGGTCGCCCTAAGGAAGCGATCGGTCCGCTGATGCTAACCCTCGAACGATACCCGACGCATGCGCCAGCATTGTCGAGCCTCGCAACGGCGTTGTTTCGGACTTCGAGGTTCGACCTCGCCAAACGCGCTGCAAACCAGGCGATCGCCCTCAACCCGTTCGACCCCCAACCCCACTGCATCCTGTCGAGGCTCTCTGTTCCACAGGCCCAGCACGAACAGACGCTGTGCTCCAGGCTCGGGGGGATGCGCGAGTAATGTGGCAATTCCCGCAGCCAAGCGCTAAGAGGTCCTCGTGAGCGAACCGGTACGAAGCAGTCCATCCCCAGCGCCCAGCAGCGCCGCCTCCGACGTCGTGCAGGTGCAACAACTGGCCAGCGCGCGGGATGAGATCGTCGCTCGCCTCAAGCAGCGCATCATCGGGCAGGAAGAGGTGATCGAGCTTTTGCTCATCGCCTTGTTCGCGCGGGGCCACGGGTTGTTCGTGGGCGTCCCGGGGCTCGCCAAGACCCTCCTCATCACGACACTCGCCGATGCACTGTCGCTCCACTCGAACCGCATCCAGTTCACCCCTGATCTGATGCCGAGTGACGTGACGGGGACCGATGTCCTCGAAGAGGATGCCACCACCGGCAAGCGGCACTTTCGATTCATTCCCGGCCCGGTGTTCACCAACATCCTACTCGCGGACGAGATCAACCGCGCCCCACCCAAGACTCAGGCCGCGCTTCTACAATCGATGGCCGAGGGACAGGTCACGGCAAGCGGCAACACCTACGCGCTCGAGCAACCGTACCTGGTCTTTGCGACACAAAACCCGATCGAGCAGGAGGGCACGTACCCGTTGCCCGAAGCGCAGCTCGACCGATTTCTGTTTCAAATCGATGTTCGGTACCCGAGCCAGCACGACGAGGTCGACATCGTAAAACGCACCACCGCGCCGATGCCAACGACGATCACCCCCGTGCTTTCTGCTCAGGATATCGTCGGTTTTCAAGACCTCGTGCCCCGCGTCCCGGTGGCCGATCACGTGGTTCAGCACGCGGTAAGGCTCGTGAGGGCTTCTCGGCCGGAAGACCGGAACGCCTCCGACCTCGTCAGGAAGAACGTTGCGTTTGGCGCCGGGCCTCGCGCCAGCCAAGGTCTGATTATTGGGGCCAAAGCGCGGGCGATCCTTCACGGACGCTACGCGGCCGAGGTCGATGACGTGCGTGCATTGGTGGAGCCCATTCTGATGCACCGTCTCGTCATGAATTTCCGAGCGGAGGCGGAGGGCGTGACACCGACCGACGTCATCGAAGGCATCAAGCAAAGCATCGAGCCGTGACCCACGTGCTCGAGCCCGAGCTCGCGGTACGCTTGGCCGGGCTCACGCTTCGGGCGAAGCGCACGGTCGACGGCTTGCTCGCGGGGATGCACCGTAGCCCCCACCGGGGCGCGAGCGCAATCTTCAAGGAGCACCGAGCCTACCGGCCCGGCGACGATCCACGACTGATCGACTGGCGCGCCTACGCCCGCTCGGATCGGTACGCGATCAAGCACTTCGAGCACGAGACCCAACTTCGTGGAACGCTCGCGCTCGACATCTCGCCATCGATGCACTGGGGTAGCGGCGACATCAGCAAGATCGACCACGCAGCGACGCTTCTTGCAGCCCTCGCCTATGTTCTAACGCGCCAAGGCGATGCGGTATCCCTGATTACCTTCGACGAGGCGGTCCGCGACCGACTGCCCGCGCGCTCGGGTCCCGCACACCTCGACTACCTGATACGGACTCTGGCCGAGCCGGCGCAGTCGACGGGCCGCACCTCGCTTCATGCTTCGTTGGACAAGCTGATCGAGCACGCCGGACGCATGGGGCTGGTGGTGATCGCGAGCGACCTCTTGGATCTGGAGAGCGACGCCCTTGAGCCGGTCGCTCGAATTCAAGCGCGGGGCCACGAGACGATCGTCCTCCACATCATGGACCCCGCCGAGCTGGAGCTTCCATACCAGCAGCCGATGCGCTTCGAGGGGCTCGAGGGCGAGGCCCCCGTGGAGGTTGACCCGAAGGGCCTCCGGCGACGCTACCGGGAGGCGATCGACGCTTTCGTCGCGGCATGTCAGCGCCGTGTGGTGGCGGCGGGTGGACGTTATCTCCTGGCCAGAACCGACACTGCACCGGAGCACACTCTGCTCCAGCTCCTGCGGGATGGGTGAATCGTGGGGTTTGGTCTTCCATGGGCGCTCGCTGGGCTCGTCGCGGTCGGCCTCCCGATCATCGCGCACCTATTGAGGCGCCAAAAGCTTCGAAAACAGACGCTGCCTACCATCGCATTCCTTCATCGAATCCAAGCGACGCGAGCAGCCCGCTTGCGCTTGGTCGACATGTTGTTGCTGATCACCCGCGGACTGATGGTCGCCGCCCTCGTGCTCGTCGCGGCGGCGCCCTATCGTGTCGTGCAGTCGAGCTTGCTGGACCGGCAGCACGCGCTTGCCATCGTATTCGACGACTCGCTGTCGATGGCGGCGATTCACGAAGGCAAGACCCTGATCGAGCGCGCGGCCGCCCTATCGAAAGAGCAGGTGCGAAAGTTGCCCGAGGGCTCCGAGGTTTCGATCGTCCTGTCGGGCAGGTCCCCGCGGGTCTGGGTTCGCAGGCGTTCTGAGCTCGACATGGTGCGGAGCGTGTTCGACGACATCGATGCGCGTTCGACCCGTGGCGATGCGTTGTGCGACGCTGTCCGAAGCGCGGTGGAGCTGCTGCTCGAAAGCGAGCTAGCGGACCGGCGCTTGTTGGTGCTCTCGGATTTCACGCCAGGCACCCACGCAGACGAGTGTGAATGGCCGACCCGCGGTATTCGGGTCGCGTTCGAAACGGTT
>CP070713.1:187149-191751 GCA_020351445.1 Myxococcales bacterium | reverse complement strand
TCAACTCGTCCAGTGGCTCTCAGACCCCGACACCAAAAAGACGATGCATCCGGTTCGCATGGCGAGCAAGGCGCACTACCAGCTGCTGCACATCTATCCCTTCCCACGACACAGCGGCAAGGTTGCGCGGCTGGTCATGAATCTCATCCTCATGCGCGGTGGTTTTCCGCCGGTCGTCATTCATGCAACCGAACGCCAGCGTTACTACGAAGCCCTGCGGAGCGGCGAAGACGCCACCGCAACCT
Organism: Myxococcales bacterium; assembly: GCA_020351445.1. GTDB lineage: Bacteria > Myxococcota_A > Polyangia > Polyangiales > Houyiibacteriaceae > SG8-38. Next base: position 191,506 of record CP070713.1, on the reverse strand, counting down.
TGGTGAACCAGGCCCTCGGGGCGGCGATCGAAACCGCGATTCAATACTTCGAAGAAGCGCAATAACGCTCTAGGACGCATCTCCGAGGAATCGCGGCAAGGCCGAGATCACGGCCACATAGCGTGCTCCGGCACGAAGTGCCTTGCCCGCGTTTCCTGGCGTAATTCCGCCGATCGCCACCACCGGACGGGACACGGTTTGGCAGACTTCTTCGAGCGCTTGCAAACCCACGACAGGGTCGGGATTCTCTTTGGTCTTGGTTGCGAAGACGGGGCCAAACGCGATCAAGTCGGCACCCTCGGCGTCCGCCGTCGCTGCCTGCTCGAGGTTGTGAGTCGACACGCCGACCTGCATGTTGCCGACGACCCGCCGGGCGTCTTCAATCGAGAGATCATCTTGCCCGAGGTGCAAGCCGTCGGCGCGCACGACTCGCGCGATATCGGCGCGATCGTTGACGATGAATGGAACATCTGCATGTGCGCATGCGGACCGAACGCGTTGGGCGATCTTCAGGAACGCCACGTCGTCGAGTCGTTTGGCGCGCAGTTGAACCATGGCGCAGCCTGCATTCAGGGCTTCGAATGTGAGCTCCAACGGACGGTCCGCGACCTCCGCATCGACAATCGCGTAGAGCGAATCAATCAACCGGTTCGTCTCCCGTCAGGCTGCCGTACAGCTCGGGACGTCGATCTCGGAAGAAGCCCCAGTTTGCGCGGTAACGTCGCAGCACCTCTCGCTCGAACGAAGCCACGGCCACGCCCTCTTCTTCTCGGCTGAGCTCGACTTCGATATCGCCGCGTTGATTGCAGATGAACGAGCTTCCGTAGAACTTCAGCTCACCTTCGGTGCCGATACGGTTCGCAGCTGCGACCGGCATTGCGTTAGCCACCGCATGCCCGACCATGACCCGCTGCCACGGCGCCTTGGTGTCGTCATCCGGTGCGTTCGGCTCGGAGCCGATCGCAGTTGGGTAGAGCAACACGTCGGCGCCTTGGAGGGCCATGCTTCGGGCGGCTTCCGGAAACCATTGGTCCCAGCAGATGCCTGCGCCGATGCACCCATAGCGGGTCTTCCAGACCCGAAAACCCGTATCCCCAGGTCGAAAGTAGAACTTCTCCTCGTAACCGGGTCCGTCGGGGATGTGGCTCTTTCGGTACACCCCGAGCCGAGCGCCGTCGGCGTCGATCATCGCAAGGCTGTTGTAGTACGCTTGGCCGGCGCGTTCGAAGAACGACACCGGGAGCACTACAGCAAGCTCGGCGGCAAGGGCTTGCGTGCGTGCCACGGTGGGATGACCGTCGAGCGGTGCGGCAAGATCGAATGCCTGCTCGTTCTCGGTTTGCGGAAAATAGGGGCCTTCGAAGAGCTCCGGCGTGACGATGATCTGCGCGCCGCGCTTCGCCGCCTCACGGATCAACGCTTCGACGCGCGCAACGTTTGCTTCGCGCGAGTCGTCGAGGGCACATTGGACGATTCCGATCGAGAAAGAAGATGCGGTCATGGCGCAGTGGGCTGAGCTTGCGTGACGCAGTGAAACGCTCCGCCTCCCCATAGCAGGTCGCGCGCCGGTAGGCCGATCACCTCGCGGTCCGGAAACGCATTTGCGAGTTCGCTCAACGCGGTTTGGTCTTCCGCGGCCTCATAGGTCGGGACGATCACCGCCTCGTTTGCAACGTAGAAGTTGCAGTAACTGGCTGGCAATGGAGCTCCACCGGGTGCCGCGAAAGCGCTTGGCGCCGGAACACCAACTACCGTGAAACCGCTTGTTCGTAGATCGCGGGCGATGGTGTCGAGCACTTCTGCATTGGGCGTTCCCGGGGCTGCCGTCATGCAGAGCACGGTATCCGGCGCCAAGAAACGCGCGATCATGTCGATGTGCCCATCGGTGTGGTCATGCTCGAGACCCCGGTCGAGCCAGAACACCCGATCCACCACCACCAATGCGCTCAACGCTTCCTCGAAGGCCTCGCGCGTCAGCCCAGGATTGCGGTTGTCGTTGAGCACGCAAGAGGCGGTCGTCAGCAGAGCCCCTTGGCCATTCGGTTCCAGGGCTCCGCCCTCGAGGACGACCGGGCATTCGAACCGTTTTGCGTCGAGTCGGTCGGTCAGCCACCCGCCAATGCTGTCGTCGAACGGGATCTCGAATCTGCCGCCCCAACCATTGAACTGGAAGCACAGTCCGCCGAGCACGCCGTCCGCGGTGTGACCGAGGAGCGGTGCGGTGTCGCGCATCCAGCAGTCGCCGTAGTCGGCCGTGACGTACCGGACGTTGCGCGACTCACCGATCAAGGAACGCGCGCGCTCTTCGATCTCGTCGTTCTTCACGAGGAGCTGCACGGGTTCGTTACCGGCTTCGGCAATTGCGCGGGACAACGCCGCGATGCAACGTTGCGCATCGTGAAGGTGCTCCGGCCACTCCTCTTGCAAATGCGGAAACGCAAGCCAGCAAGCCGCGTGCCGCTCCCACTCAGCCGGAAGCCGAAGTCGCTCTTTCACCGACTAAGCCTACCACGCGAACACTTGGCCCTCACCGAACCTCGTAACCATGGCGTCGACGTGCTCGAGGACTGCGCGGCGACGCTGGGCGAGGCCGTCCAGCTGCTTTTCATTCAGCACGGGAGCAAGTGGATCACTTTGCAGACGGCCGGCGAATCGTTCGATGTCGAGCTTCCGCACGGCTTCGATCGTCGTCCGCCGAAACCGCTGTAGTGCCTTCAAACGCGCTTCCATCAGGCCCAAGCGTTGTTCGCCAAGCCAGAATCCCGCTCCGTTGTCCAAGCAGATCAAAGGTCCGCCCGCTCCCCGTGACCGCACGTTGGTGAAGTCGCCGCCCCATCGGTCGACGTTTTGCGTCAGGTAGTCGAAGACGATGAGGTCGGAGAGCTCCGCCGGTCGTTCCTCGGTGTCGGGTGCTTGGGCGATCGGGCGGCTGGGATCGGTTGCTTCACGGAGACCGGGTCGGCCTCTGAGATCGGCTCGATAGTCCACCGGTCGTTGATACGGTGTGATCGGAAGCGACTTCTGGACCCTGATCCAACGCTCCCACTTGCGGCCCATGCGCACCCGCTTCAGTGGCTCGGGGATCCACCAGATGAACGCCCCCTTCACCGTGCCGTCCTGCGCGATCCGGAGCTCGGAGACCCGTGCGTCGCCTTTCGCCGCCTGTTGAAGCTCGCTCCATCGAAACTCGCGGCCCGTCGTCGGCGGCACCCGGCCGATCCCAAGCTCGCGATCGAGATAGTACGCAGCAACCTCCGAATACCAATGGGCTGCGGAGAACGTTTGTTTGGGTTTGAAGTAGCCTCGCGTTCCGTCCGCGAGCGTGATCTTGAAGGCCAGACTTCGACCTCCCTTGCCCTTGGTTACCTCGGCGATCTCCGCCGTTCGGAGCGCCTCGATCCGATCGACATCGGGCTCGCCGAGAAAGCCATCGGACGCTTCCTGTGAAGCACCGAGTAGAGGCCAGAGCAAGGTCAGGAGAAGCAGGATTGGGGCGATTCCAGGCACTGCGGCAGCCTACTGCCAGCGTCGCGTGATCACGCATTTTTGAGCCAACGCAAGGTCCCATCCTCTACCGCACATCCGTACGACAATGCTCTGCTTTTCGCCATAAGAGTTTGAAAAAACGAGGCTTTCGCGAAAACACGCAAGGTGGTCACCTACGGGTCGACGGCCTCGGGGAGTTGACCTAAGCCTTCGGCTTCGAGTCGAAGCCGAGGAGATCGATCTCTCGGCCGATCGATCGAGCCTCCGCCGCGTCGTAGATCGCGCGGGCTACCGATACGTCCTGAATAGCGAGGCCGGTCGAATCGAATACGGTTGTCGCGGCAAGGTCGGGTTTGGGCAAGACGCCAGCGATTACCTCGCCCAGGGTGCCGGCGATTTCGTCGATGCTGAAGTCGCCGGCCGCGAGGGGGACGTTGATCTCGCCGCTCCCGGTCGCTTGGTGGATGTCGTCGATGTACACGGAGGCCGCCAGGAGTATCTCGGTGGTGAGCTCGCGTTTTCCAGGGGCATCGGCGCCCATCGCGTTGATGTGTGCGCCCGGCCGGATCCATTGGGCCTCGACGAGCGGCATGCGGGAAGGTGTCGCCGTGCACACGATGTCCGCCCCGGCGGCCTCTTCTAGGCTCACCACGCGCGCACCGACCCGATCTGCAAAACGCTGAGCGTTTGCGGCGTTACGGTCGTAGGCCAGACTCTCGAACGCTTCGAAGACCACTCGGTGGGCGTCGTGCAGCATGTAGGACTGCACTCCACAGCCGATGAAGCCGATCGTCTTGGGAGCGCTTTGCGCGAGATGCTTCGATGCAACGCCGCCCGCTGCTCCGGTGCGGAGCGCGGTGAGCAGCGTCCC
>CP070713.1:166251-187049 GCA_020351445.1 Myxococcales bacterium | reverse complement strand
TCCTTGCGGCGCTGGCCGGGCTTACCGTCCTGCGGCGGCGCTCAGGTCGGCGCGACGCACGATCCTGAACTGAACGCGTCGATTGCGAGCGCGGTTGCGCTGCGTGATGTTCGGTGCGAGCGGACGGGTCGGCCCATAGCCCTTTGCCATCAGCCGCGCCGGCTCCACACCGTGCTCGATCAACCATGTCTGAACCGCTTCCGCGCGTTGCTGTGAGAGCCGCATGTTGAGCGCTTGGTTGCCTACGTTGTCGGTGTGGCCCTGAATCTCGACGAGCTCGAGGCTGGGATTTCGAAGGAGCACGTCGGCGACCTCGAGCAGGATCGGCTCGCTGTTCGGCAGGATCTCGTCGCTACCCGTGGCAAAGCTGACCTGCCGTCGTAGGGCGATTTCATTCTTCTTGACCACGACACCGGGACGGGTGGGTTTGGGTAGGATGCGAAGCTGGACCGTCGTTTCTTGGCGCGCGCGGATATCGAGGTCGGCCACCGCGATCAGGTAGGCTGGGTCGTCGACGTGGGCGGTGTACGCCCCGGGTTGGAGCCCATCGACTGTCGCGACGCCTGCTTTGTCGGAAATCAGACGATGCTCCGAGGGGCCTCGCACCGTGATCTCGATCTGCGGGATCGGATTCCCTTCTCGGTCGACGGCGAGGACACGGAGCCGCCCATCGTCACTGGAAGGAGCCAGCTCGCACACGGGTTCGGATGGAACCGAGGCGTGGCACTGCGCGCTCTGGTAGTCGCGATGCGAGACCTCCAGGACGACCTCACCCTCGGGCAGACCATAGGTGACGAATCGGCCCTCAGAATCGGTCACCTGAGGGGAGATGTCCCGGCCGACGACGGCAACGACCGCGTCGGAAACCGGCGTCTCGCTACCCTGCTCGAGTACGCGTCCGCGAACCTCACCGGTCGGTTCGTCCGCCACGACGGGATCCTGCCCGGCAGCCGGTGAGACCGGCGTCGCGGGACGCGGATCGAAAGCGTATGCGATCCCAAGGAGGACATTGTAGGGGGCGGTTGGCGCAAGCTCTCTCACGAAGTTGCGGGTGCCGGTGAGCCCGACGTCCGCTCCGACCGTGAACGCGAGCCCCTTGGGCGGCGTGAGAATGCGCAAGCCGAAGGTGAGCACCATCGGGAAGGCCTTGAGCTTTTCGTGCGCCAAACAGCCGTCGTCGTTCGGTTTCGCAGTGGTGGCGCACACGAAGCCCTGACGGTTGACTGGGATATCCCACTGCCACTCGAGCATCGGATGGAGGCCTACGTTGCGAGCTTTGAGCGGCGCCTCGAGGCCGGTCGCGAGTCGTACGAAGTCGGTGCGATTGACGCCGTACGCGAAACGCTCGAATGCGGTCAGAAGGTGACCGGTCTCGAGCGGGCGGGGCACAGCACCTCCAAACGCGTCGTATCTGCGGTCTTCGATCCCCTCGGTGAGCTTTGCCGAGTTGTCGAACCAATACTGCGCGTTGAAGCGCGCGATCAGCGGAAGGTCGCGCCGCTCGTACTCCCGGAAGTCGAGGGTAACATTGCCGCGGAAACCAAAGCTCGTTGACCGCAGCGTCGCTTTCGCGTCGCCCACGCCACCGAGAAACGCAAGGCTCGCATCGCCACCGACCACGACCCAAGGCTTGGCTTGGTAGAAGCCTTTGAGACCCAGGAGCACGTCGGCGACACGCTGGATCAACATCGGGTCGTTGGAGTCATCCCACGCGGATGTCACCTCTGCCGCGGCGAAAACCTCCAAGTATTCCGTGGCGCTGATGCTCAGCGAGAGGTTGCCCGCGAAGTGGTGTGCTTCGTCGGTTGGAACGAAAAAGTCGCTGATGATGAAGAACTCGGTGTTCAGCGCAAGACGGAATGTTCCCTTGGGTCCGGAGGACGCATCGATGATGCGAATTCCGCCAGTCGGACCACTGAAGCTGTTTTGGACTTCTGTGAGCCGGGCTGCACGCGCGGCCGCATCGGGCCCAGGGTCTGACTGGGCCCGAGCCGGTGCAACGCATGCCCATGCGATCATGCCCCCGAGACAGGGCAGTATCCAGCTCCTGCGCATTTTCCTCGCCTGTTCCCCACCCGAGATGATGACATTTCAGGGGTGCCAGGTGCCAACTTGGAGGCGCTATGGAGCGGCGATGTGGAGATCCGCTTTGCCGTCGGGCGGGATCATCACCTTCTTGGGCGCAGTGGCGCTGCCGCTCTTCGGCTTGAATACGACGATGTATCGGCCACCGGGCACCGATCGCATCGTGCAGCTCCCCTGACTGGTTGTACAGGTGAACGTGCCGCCGTCGCCGCTCAACTCGACGCGGCCGTCGACCGGCTTGTTGTCGCTGCTACGAACTTTGACGTGGACGACAGCGTCGGCCTTGACCTGCGTCGTCACCATGAGGCTGAGGGCACAGACTAAGATCGCGGCAACGCGTTTCATGAGGTGTCACCCCTCTTCGGCGGCCTCGGCGAAATCGCTGAGGCGGACTTCTTCGTATTCGTCGTCATGGGCTTCGGGTGGGTCCGAGTCTTCGACGTCGTAATCGCTCACAGCTTCAACGGGAGCCGCACGTTGCGGGCCGTTTGGATCGGGAAGTGGTGGCCTGGACGGAATCGGAAGCCCGTCTTCGTAGGCGAAAAGGCCAGTCGTATGGACATCACTGACCTCGCCATCCGTGGTGAACGGCGACTCCTCGGCCCGCGCCACGGAAGGCCTTGTGAGGCCCTCGGGAGGCTCGGCGAGCCGGAGCGTCGGCGGAGCGGGCGGCGCTTCAGGGGGCGCCGCCATCGAAGGCATGGGAACCGGCATTCCGACCTGCGGCTCGGCGGCGATGCCGTGCTCGAACGCATACACCGAGTCCAACGTGCCCTCATCTTTCATCATACCGTCATCGTTGGTTTCTCCGAGCGACGACTCCTCGTCCCACTCGGGTGCTTCGCTCATGGTCGCTTCGACCACAACCTCGTCGTAGTCCCCTTCATCGGCCACCGCCGGCTCCTCGCCCCGTGGAGGATGCGAAGCGTCCTCTTTACGGGGTGACTCTGCCACTGCCTCGGCCATTGCCTCCGCCTCTGCCATCATCGCCTCGGCGTCGACCGCCGCAATGACCGTAGCCGGCTCGTCCTCGTCTTCCGAGTCGTCATCTTCGTCAGATGCCGCCGGCGGAACCGTGTCGACCGCAGACTCCTCGGGCGGAACCGTATCGGGCTCCGCGTCTTCCGGGGCGAGGGAGTAGACCTCGTCTGGCGCCACCGACAAGACCTCGCCGGCATCGATCTCGGCCTCTTCCACGATGGGCTCGTCGTCGTAGATGAGCTGGGCCTCTTCGACGACAGGCTCGTCATCGGCAGGCGGCGCCTCTATGTCGCTGGTCGGCGGCTCGTCTCCTTCGGCCGGCGGAGCATCGGAAACCGCTTGGCGCGCAAGCACGAGGCGCTCGAACACGACCTCGTAACGGCCGTCGAGCTCCAGGTCTTCGACGACGACGTCGTATCGAGTTTCAGGCAATCGGTCGGCGCCACCGTCGACTGCGGCGCGAATACGGCCTGTGCCTTCGAGAGCGGGCGAGCCATCGGCGAGCTGCACCACGAATTCGATCTCGGAGCCCTCTTCGTAGGCGACCGGCCCGTAAAGGATCAACGTGTCTTGTTCGACCCTATCGAGAAAGCCCTCCGAGAGCTCTCCTATGTCGTCGAAGTGTGTCGGTACCGTGAGGACTTGGCTCATTGCTCCCCCGCTTCGCTTTCTTCGAGAGGACTCGTGTGCAGCTCGTCTCCGGCTGCGAGGAGTTCCTCTACTCTACGCTCTGCTTCATCCAGTCGTTTCGCACCGGCCCGCGATAGGCGGACCCCCTCTTCAAACATCGCCAGAGACTGCTCGAGAGGCAAATCTCCTTCTTCTAATTGCTCCACGACCGCCTGGAGGCGCTCCATGACCTCCTCGAAAGGAGCCTCCTCTGCGGAACCGGCTCGCCCCTTTGATTTCCCCATGTTTTCAACCATACAGCACCAAATGCCCTACGTCACCAACGTGTATATCGGGCGCATTCGAGTTGAAGTGTTCCCGAGGGGGCTGTAGGTGAGTGAAGGAGGAGCACGTTCACCGCTCCCGGGCCCCCGAGCTGATGCGCCAACCCCCCTCTGTCGTCACCCCTGGCAACCACGATGGCGTTCACCTGGGTCACAGGGCGCTGATCGACGCCGCCAAACGGACCGCCGACGCCCACGGCTGGCGGACGCTCGCGATGTGCTTCGAGCCCCATCCGACCGCCGTTCTGGCGCCAGAACGAGCGCCGGTGTTGCTCACCGACATGAAGCGGCGCGTCGAGATCCTGAAAGAGGCGGGGTGCGACGATGTGGTGGTCCTGCCGTTTGACAGCGAGTTTTCGAAAATGACGCCGGATCAATTCGTCGAGCGGGTGTTGCTGGATGCTTGCCACGCGAAGGGCGTCGTGGTGGGGCCCGATTTCCACTTCGGGCACAAGCGCTCGGGCAACATCGAGACGCTGCGGCACTGGGGCGGGCGGGAGCGCTTCACGGTCGAGCTGGTCAGGCCCGTGTCCTACCGAGGCGAATCGGTCTCCTCGACGCGGATCCGCCGAATTCTGAGCGAACACGGCGACGTGCAAGACGCCGCCTTCATGATGACCCGAGTGCACGAGATCACGGGGCGGGTTGTGCCCGGCGATCAGCGCGGGCGGGAGATCGGGTTTCCGACCGCGAACCTCGAAGTGGAACCGTTGCAACTACCGAGCGACGGGGTCTACGCCGTCGTGGTGCGGATGCTCGACGAGGCGGAAACGCCCTTGCTTCACGGGGTGGCCAATCTCGGGCACCGGCCCACGTTCGAGGCGGGGCACTCCTTCGAGGTGCATTTGTTAGGCTTCGACGGAGATCTCTACGGCAAGCGCCTGCGTATCGGCTTCGTGGCTCGGATTCGAGGCGAATCGAAGTTCGACGGGCTCGCGGCTTTGCGCGCGCAGATCGATCGGGACTGCCGCCAGGCCAAGATCGCGCTACAACACATCAGCTCGGAACTGGTTCGATGGATCTGACCCGACTTTACAACCTGACGACGCCGGAGCTTCGAGAGGAAGCTGAACGCTTGGGCGTGAGCGACACCTACGCGATGAGCCGCGGCCAGCTCATTCACGCAATCCGAAACCGGGTGGACGGGCCACCATCCGAGGGCTTTTTCGGCAAGGTGTTGGGCTTCGCAAAGTGGGCGCTGCACGCCGCGCAAGAAGAGCCCCGTAAAGAGGATGCTTCGCACCCTCCAGGGGGCGATCCGTCAGTGGCAGCGTCGGTGCCAGTGGCAGCGTCGGTGCCAGCGCCAGTGGCAGCGGCAGAGTCAGCGTCGGGGGCCGTGACCGGAATCGAGTCCGCGACCGAGATCGAGTCCGTGTCCGAGCCCGTGGCCGTGACCGGGATCGAGTCCGAGCCCGTGACGGGGATCGACTCCGTGACCGGGATCGAGCCCCTGACAGGGATCGAGTCCGTGGCCGGGCCCGTGACCGAGTCCGTGACCGGGATCGAGTCCGTGACCGGGATCGACTCCGTGTCCGAGGTCGAGTCCGTCTCGGGGTCCGCGGCCCAGTCCGGGCCGCCGGGTCGTGCGCCTGCGGGGGTGTTCTCCAAGAGTGTCGGGATGTTCGAGGAACCATTCCCGACTCGAACCATGGCGCGCATTCTCGCCGAGCAGGGGCACTTCAAGCGGTCGCTTGCGATCTATGCGTCGTTGATGCGCGAAGAGCCGGGGGATGGCGAGCTGAGCCGGGAAGCCGACGAAGTCCGGGCTCGTTCCCGTGCGCGGCGGTCACACGTTCACTGACGCCAGCAATTTTGCTCCTGGCGACATCTTGCGCATCATGAAGATGTGACGCAGGCACCCACCACGCAGCGACAACACGCACGCTACCCCGTGCGCATCTCTTGCGAGCTCACGATCTCAGGGCAGACGCAACACGCCGAGACGAAAAACCTGAGCACCGGCGGCGCCGCGATCGTGTTCACGCGTCCTCTCACCGTCGGAGAAGTCGTCACCGTGGGCTTCTTCTTGACGCAGGACGGAATCGAGGACCCGAATCGATCGCCGTTCGAATGCGCCGCATCGATTCGTTGGATGAAACCCGCCGGTGACCACGCATACGAAGCCGGATTGCAGTTCCTGTCACCGTCGGCGGAGCAACGTCAGCTGCTCGAGGACTTCCTGAAGCAAGCGGCGTAGGACGATCAGAGCATCGCGGGCGCCGATTCGCGACGCAGGGGCGGTACAAGCGCGCGCGCCGCGACTGCGCAGACGCACCCCACCGCGAGGGCGCTCCATTGCGGGAAGAGCGAGCCGAGGTCGACGAAGAGCGCGACCAAGGCCAGACCAAGACCGAGCCCTGCGCACGTTGCGGCGGTCTTGGTGCTCATGCCGAAGGCTTGGGCTGCGACCATGATCGCGGCTGCTTTGCCGACGAGGACCGCAATACCTGCGATCGAACCGGCCAATGGCCATCCACCGAGAAACAGGGTGGCTCCCAACACGGCAGCGGCCGCGGAATAGAGCGACGCGGAGAGGCGGGCCGCAGAGCTCACCGTGCCGAGCGCGTAGACATACGTGCAGAACGCCAGGAACGAAGCGGGAGACTGGAAGAGATACCAACGCAAGACGGGTGGGCTTTGCGCGGCAACGATCGCTGCGATACTTGCGGTCCGCGCAAGCAGCATGACCGTCAGCGTCGCAACTACCGCAAATGCGAAGCCAGACGCGCCGGCGCGATGCCTTGCGGCGAGCGTGAAAAGCGCGGCGAGGGTCCCCAACCCGAGGATCCACATGGTCGTCCACTGAAGGGCGGGCACACAAAGCAACAGCGCCGCGAAAACCAGGACGAGACTCGAGCGAGTCAACCATGCCGGCAGTGAGATCTTGGAGGGCTTGGCGCGCAAGCAGAGCACGGCCGGGGAGAGCCAGCCGAGCATCAGCCCCACGAGGACGAAGAGCCCGAGCGCGATCGGGTCTGCCGGACGCTCGGTCGCCTCGTGTGGCCAGCGGAGGGCATGAACCCCGCGAAGCCCATCCCGGGCGACGAATACGATCGACTCGTCCCTACTGGGATCGGGAACGAAATCGCGCCAGCTGTAGAGACTCATCCCGTCGAGGCCGACGAGTGTGTCCCCGGGTTTCACCCCCTGGGTCTCGGCGAGCCCGCCTGGGTCGACCGTGAGCACTCGAACACCCACGGTTCCGAGCTCTTCGCGCGAAAGCTCTAGGCCGAAGCTTGGGGTGCCGACCATCTCGGTCTGCTCCTCGCGCACGCTGTCGGCCCGCAGCTGCGTGGAGGTGTCCGGTAGAAAGTCGACTCGAACCCGCTCCGCCGAAAACACGTCGCGGTGGCCGTCGGCAGTACGAAACCCGACCCTCAGCTCCCCGTCGACCGTGGCGCGACCCCCGAGCGCATCGATGAGCTCCTCTCCGATCGGAACTTCGATGAGCGACTCGGACTGCACGACGCCGACGAGGTGCGCGTCCACGGCGCTGGCGCGCATCCCTGGACGATGGACCGCACCGCGCAACGCGATGTCAGGGGACCGCCCGAGCGGGAAGCCGCGGCCGTGGATCCGAACCGTTCCGCCGGGCTCGATCTCGGGCGGCTCGACGTTCTCCACCTCGAGCAGCGCGAGGTCGTCGTACCCGCTGCACGCGGCAAGGAAGACGAAGAGGAAAACGGCCGCCCGCATTGCCTCTCCGTTTCGCCGGGGCACCGGGAAAGGTCAAGAAATCCGGCCTCCGATGAATCCGAGCCCCGTGTCAAGGCGTAGTGCAGAACAACCGCACGAGAGCGGTCGCTGCATACTTCGCGATGACCTGGCGTGCTTGTAGGAGTGCTGCTACTACGCTCGCCTCGTTTACGGGGCGGTAGCTCAGCTGGGAGAGCACTACACTGGCAGTGTAGGGGTCAGGGGTTCGATCCCCCTTCGCTCCACCAAACCTCGACAGTATCCGGCACGGTAACCTGCCCTTGCCCTTCGCGGTGACAGTGACAGGACTAGCAACAGTGGCAGTGGCAGCGTCGGTGACAGCGACGGTGCCAGTGCCAATGCGTTGAAGATTATTTCTTCTTCGCCGGTGCCTTCTTCGACGTCGCTTTCTTCTTCGCCGGTGCCCTCTTCTTCGACGTCGTCGCCTTTAGCTTCTTCGATGCTTTGTCGATCTGCTTCTCGAGATCGGCGATCGCTTTGGTGGCCTTTTTCCGCGTTGCTGCGCGCTGCTTCTTGGCCTGCGTCTTTGCCTTGGTGAGCTGTTTCTTGGTGGCGGCACGGCTCTTTCTTGCTTGTGCCTTTGCCTTCGTGACCTGCTTCTTGGCTTTCCGCTTCAAGGCCGCCGTTTCTTTTGTGGCATCGCTCTTGGCTTTGGTGAGCTTCCTTTTGACTTGAGCGCGCCTCTTGGCGGCCTTTTTCTTCAGTGCAGCTGCTTGAGCCTTTACGGTCTTCTTTGAAGGCCGTTTCTTGGCGGCCTTCTTGGGCGCTGCGCGCTTCTTAGCGGCCTTCTTCGGCGCTGCCTTCTTCTTGGGCGCCGACTTCTTCGACGCCCGCTTTTTGGTGGTGCTCTTCTTGGTAGTCTTTTTCGTGGCTGCTTTGGCCATAACACACTCCGTTGTGAGTAGGCGCGCAGTATAGACAAGCCGCGTCGTTTGCGAACAAAAAAATTCGCGATCTTAGGTGCCCGGCACGCTCCCGGTCTCGTGAGGCATCCTGTGCCTCGGGCTCTGGAAGTAGTGCATCGGGGAGTACTGCATGAGGTTGGTTGCGCGCGAGGTGTAGAGCCCGGCGTATTGTTCGATTTGGCTGCCGAAGCTCGAAACTTCGTTCCCCGCCTTGAAAACCGAGCCCCAAAAGGGATGAAATGCGTCGTCCAGAACGTCGTGCAGCGCCGAACGTTCAGTATCCAGGTCCTTGAGCTGCGCCCGGAGTCGGTCGATAGAGCGCCTGTGGCGGACGCGTTTGGCGTCCCAGCTTGCTCTCTCGGGGCCCGATTCTTGCCCGTTGAGCTTGCGCTCGACCCTCTTGAGGCGCGCCTGGTGCTCGCGGAGCTCGTCCTGCACCGCATCGCGCATCTGCTCGAGAGCATCGGCGCGCTCGAAGCTGACGGCGTGCTCGCGGAGAACCCGAAGCTCGTCGTCCATCTCCTGGATGATCATCGCGGTGCGCCAAGTGGATTCCTTTTTGGCCCGGAGCACGTCGCCGTAAATGTGATCGCCGACGTAAAGCACCTCATCGCCGGTGAAGCCCAAGGCCCGCTGCAGGTCCACAATGTTGCCCCCGACGTAGACCCTGCCGCGCGTTGGATCCCTGCTCTCCTCCTCGGTCTCGAGATCGGTGAAGAGCGCTTTGTCCGTGAAAAAGCTGGGCTTTTGGGAAGCGGTGCAGATGTAGTCGAGGTAATTTCTCCAGCTCGGGTACTCGTCGAGCGCATCGTCGAGCAGGTACGACATCATGGCATCGGTGTACTCGGGGCCGGAATTGGTCAGGAGGAACAAGCGTTTGCCGGCGCTTCGAAGCTTGTGAAACAAGACGCCTAGGTCAGGATCGCGATCGACGTACCGGGGTAGGTCCTCGAGCACAAGATCGAGGATCGAGCCGTCCTGATGAGAGATGTCGGCGCACTCTCGAATGTCGGCGAAGAGTTGACCGTAGTCGACCGATCCTCCGTGGGTCTCGAGGTGTTCGATCACCGCGGCGTAGACCGCGACCTCGGACAGGGAGTACAGGGTGTCGACCCAGTGGTAGCGTCCGGTGCCAGGACGGAGGCGCCGGGTGTGATACGCACGCCGGCGCTCTTCCCGGGTGAGCCTACGAAAACCGTGGTAGGCGGTCTTCACATACCGATAGCGGTCCATTTTGAGCACATTGCCGAGCTTTCGGTCGATCAGCAGCCCGCGGATCGGGAAATCGGTCCGGTACTTCATCGACAGGAGCTCTTCGGGATAGCCCCGATCGACTAGCTTGCGGACGGTCGCATCGATGCAGAGCCGATCCATCTCCGCCTGGCGATAGATCGCGAGCGTGTAGTCCATGTCGAAGCCAACGGCTTTGACCTGGTCGAGCCTCAGATTGCGGTTGCAGTAGACCCTGCGCCCGGCGGGCGGTGGAAAGACACTCCCCGTGGGGGAATCGAATTCCGGGGCCGGCAACCGCTCCTGCAAGGAGTCGCTCAGTTGTCTGCGGGATAGACGCTGACGCGCTTACCGGTTCGGCCGCGGCGTTCGAACTTCACGACGCCGTCCACCTTCGCCCAAAGCGTGTAGTCCTTGCCCACGCCCACGTTCGCACCGGGATGGAACGACTGGCCCACCTGGCGCACCAAGATGCTGCCTGCTGGCACGGTCTGCCCGCCGAAAACTTTGACCCCACGGTACTGCGGCTTCGAATCGCGGCCGTTGCGGGATGAGCCCTGCCCTTTTTTGTGTGCCATGGCGCTCCCTTAGCCTTTCACGCTGTCGATGCGAAGCTCGGTGTATGGCTGCCGATGACCGCGACGGCGGCGGTAGCCTTTCCGGCGCTTCATCTTGAAGACGATGATCTTCTTGGCAAGATCCTGTGCGATGATCTCGGCCGTCACTTTCGCGCCACCGACATGCGGCTTGCCCACTTCGACCTTCTCGCCGCCGACCATCAGGATATCGGTGAACTCCACCTTGGAGCCGACATCGCCTGTCAGTTTTTCGACGCGAATCGTGTCGCCTTCGGCAACCCGATACTGTTTTCCGCCTGTTTGAATGACCGCGTACATGGTGAATCCGTCAGTCCCTGGGCTTCAGGGGCGCGTAGTCTAAGGGCTCGCGCCCTGCCTGCAAGCCAAAACCAAAACGGCGGAGTGTTCGGGTCCCGTGCTGCGCTAACTACTTTGAATCACACGCGAAATTGCCCATCCAGACCTGCTCCGCGGAAGGTGGGGCGCCGAGGATCGAGGATCAGGGCGAGGCCGACCACCGAATACTCGAACACCTGCAGCGAGGCCGGCATGTGCCACACACCCTCGGCGACCCATCGGTCGAGCGGCGCGTACGCGCAAAGGACGGCGGCGCTCCAGACCAGGCCGGCCGACCCCCCAGCCGCGACCTCGAGTGGGACAAGCCACGCAAGGTACCAGGGGTGAACTTGCGGCGACAGGAGCAGGAGCGCCCAAACCAGTGCACGGGTCGCCCGCATGGGGGGGACGCGGCGGCGCACGACCAGAGCGCAAAGCGCGAGCAAGACCAAAACAACGACCGAGCGCGCGACGAGGCCGGCGAAGCCCTCATCGAAAAGCGCACGGCTCAGTTGGTCGATGAGCGCGAACACACTTTCGTTTCCACGCCAGCGGATCGCAAACTGTCCCGTACCCGAGACTGGATCGAGCGGCGCCCGCCCCCACACGAGCGGCGCGAGCAACAGAGCCGAGGCGAGCCCGGTTGCAAACAAGGCTTTGGGGCGCCGTGCGAAAAGCGGGAGCACGACCAGGCCAACCACTTTGAGCCCGACCGCAGCGCAGGCCGCGACACCGCCTCGTACAAAGCGATTCCGTGCGAGGGCCCATGCGGCGATCAGCAAAGCCACGCCACACAGAATGTCGAAGTGACCGTTGAGCGCCGCTTCGCCAAGCAGAAGAGGATTGAGGGCGACGGCCAATGAGGCCCTCGATGCGGTGCATACCCGTGCGACAAGCGTGACCGAGAGCACGTGGGCCACAAGCGCCAAGAGCTTGACGGTCCAGACTTTCCCTCCGAGGGCGGCGGCAACCACAAACAGGAGCTGAGACAACGGCGGGTAGATGCTGGCGAGCGGCCTGTTGTTGATGTTGGCCCAGAGGTCATCGCGAAGGCGCGCGAGCGCCGGATCCTCGGGGGCGAGCAGGTAGGGATTGAACCCTTCCAGCCAGAGCCGGCCCTCCCAAAGGTAGCGATAGAGGTCGTCTGACAAGAGGGGCGGCGCGAGGACCAACGCTGCGCCGAAGCCCAGTGCCGTTCCGATCGCCACTAGGTTCACGGCTCGCCGGTTCGGCAGGCAACGCGAGAAGCCAAGCACGCCCGCGTACGGAACGAAACAGACCGCCAAGCCGGCGGCGACGGCGGAGGGCGGCCAGCCGGAGCACGCTGCGAAGGCAAGCCAACACATGATGCAGCCTTGTAATCCCAAGCACAGGGCCAAGACCGCGCCATCGCGCCGGGTTGTCATTGGACGACGAACCGCAGAATGCGAATTCGCTCGCCGGGTAGCAAGCTGTGGCGGTACTGGCCGGCGATTTGGCGCCCGACCGCGACGGAGATCGTCACGTTCGTCGGCCCGCCGCTGCTGACGCACTCCCCCCAATAGTGCACCTCGACTTCGTAGATTCCGTCGAGCGGTCGCTTGCCAACCCAACGAACGTTTTCGATTTGTGGGTTCGGCATGTCACCGATGCAGTCGCCGCGTCCGGAGTGATCCACGCGTGCGCCGGAGGGTGTGGCCCGCCGCTGAAAACTCAAGGTGTCGCCGAGCGGACCCGTGACGTAGAGGTCGATGTCCGCGCCGGTGTCCCACGACGCTGTGACCTGCATGAGTCCCGTGCCGTACCCACAGCCATCGTCGATGACGCCGTCGCAATTGTCGTCGATCGCATTGCACGACTCTTCGACGGGGTTGGAGCAATCGCGTGGAATCTCTTCAGCGGTCGAGATCGGAACGATCGAGACCAGAACAGGCGGCTCGACGACGCTTAGCACCTCGTCTGGCTCCAAAACCTCCCGAGCCGTCTCGCTGGCGGGCCCGTCGGCGCCTCTTCCGGAACAGGCGAGCAACAGCATCAAACAGGCGACGGCGACTCGTCTCGTCATCCGGGAGGCACTATAGCCGAGGTAGCGTACAATGCGGACGCGATGATGGAAGCGCTCGACCAGGCCAAGGAGGCGGTGGCACATCAGACCGGTGAAGTCGATATCGCCATGGTCCTGGGATCGGGGCTCGGCGACTACGCCAACACCTTGGACGGCGCCCATGCCATCCCGTACGGCGAAATCCCGCACATGCCCCTCTCGAGCGTGTCGGGGCACGCGGGCAACCTCGTGACGGGACGGAAGGCGGGCAAACGCATCGTGGCGATGCAGGGACGAACCCACCTCTACGAAGGCAACTCGCCCAACGAGGTTGCATTCGGCGTCCGGCTGATGGCGATGCTCGGCGCCCGAACCTTGATCGTGACCAATGCGGCAGGGGGGATCGCGCCGGAACTCGAGGCGGGCGACCTGATGGCGATTACCGATCAGCTCAACCTGACGGGGACGAGCAGTCTCATCGGCCCGAGCGAGGAGCTGCGGGGGCCGCGCTTTGTCGACATGACCACGGCATACGACCCAAACCTCATCGAAACGGCGAGCGGGGTTGCCGCAGAGCTCGGGTTCGAGCTCAAGCGCGGCATCTACGCCGGTCTGTTGGGGCCCTCCTACGAAACGCCGGCCGAAGTTCGAATGCTCCGGATGCTCGGTGCCGACGCCGTCGGAATGAGCACCGTGCTCGAAGTACTTGCGGCGCGTCACATGGGGCTTCGCATTCTCGGCATCTCGTGCATCTCCAACCTGGCTGCCGGGATTTCGAAAGGCCCGCTGAGCCACGAAGAAGTGGAAGAGACCGCCGGCCGTGTGCGTTCGCGGTTCGAGTCACTGCTGTCGGGCGTGCTGGAGTCGCTCTGATGGACGACGACGCTTGGGATGGGTTGAAGCGTGCGGCGATGAACGCGCGCGCGCACGCATACGCCCCGTACTCTGGATTCACGGTTGGAGCAGCCCTCCAAACCAAGAGCGGCGCGGTGTTCACCGGGTGCAACGTCGAGAACGCGAGCTATGGCGCCACGATCTGTGCCGAGCGCGCTGCATTGGCGGCTGCCGTCTCGGCGGGGGAGCGTGAGCTGGTCGCGCTCGCGATCGCTTCGGGCGCCAAGAGCCCTACCCCGCCTTGCGGCATCTGTCGACAAAGCTTGATCGAGCTCGCACCGAGCCTTTCGATCCGGAGCTACGCGGGCAATGGGTGCGTCGAGTACGACCTCGCGTCCTTGTTGCCCGACGCCTTTGATCGCGACCAGCTCGACTGAGACCGCGTCAGTCGAGGCCTTCGCCGATCTTGCGAAGCTTGGCTTCCACATCCGCCCGATCGATCGCATCGCGGTCGGAAAGCTCGAGGTAGCGCCCGTATTGAACGACGGCGTCCTGGTGCTTTTTCTGCGCGTAGTAGATGTCGCCGGCCAGCCGGTGTGCATCCGCGAGCCACCCTTTACCGCTCGGGGCCTTGTCGCCCAGGGAGGTCGCGGTGCTCAGCGAGGTGAGCGCTTGGGGGCGCCGTCCTTCGTCGAGCTGCAAGCGTCCCAAGCGGTACCACCAGTATCCGCGCTTCGGGTCCCCCGCGACGGCTTTCTCGAAGTCTGCGATCGCTTCGTTCATCTGGCCGAGTTGATAGTGGCACTCGCCCATCGCCGCCCAAGCGTCGATCCGGCTCGGGTTGAGCGCGATCGCCTTCTTCAAATCGTTCAGCGCGTCACGAACCGTGCCGGCTCGGATTCGAATCCGCGCGCGCAGCCAGTACGCATCACCGAGGGTCGGGTCGAGCTTCAACGCGGCATCGAGGTTGCGCAGCGCGGTGGTCATCTCGTTCGACTCGAGCGCCGCCCAAGCTACGTACATCCGGTACTGGCCGCTGCCGGCATCGAGACGGGCGGCGCGAAGGAAGCGCTGCCGCGCAACATCGACCTGGTCCCGCTCCATCGCGATCCGGCCGAGATAGTGCTCCGCCTCGGCGGAGTAGGGCTGTGCCTCGAGCACTTCGCGCAATAGCGTCTCGCCCTCGTCGAGCTGGCCGGTGAGCATCAAAACGGCGCCCAGGCGCGACTTCAGCGCCATATCGTTTGGGGAATCCTCGAGTGCCGTGCGGTAGCTGGCGACAGCGACATCCATGTCGCCCGAAGCCTCGGCGAGCCTACCCTTCTCGAGCGGAAGACCAGGGAACTTCGCGTCCAACGACTCGACCTTCGCGAGCTCCGCGCTCGCCTCTTCGAGCATTCCCTTGCGGCGGTACGCCACGGCAAGCCCGAATTGAGCAGAGGAATCCCGGGGCTCCATCTCGAGTGCCGTCACGAACTGTTTGATCGCATCGTCGAGGCGGTTTCGCTGCAGCTCCGCCCAACCCAACATGCGCCGCACCTCGGCGTTGATCTCGACGTTTTGCTGTGCTTCGACGAGGACCCCGACGGCCTCACCAGGGCGCTTGGTCGCGGTGTAGTGTTGGGCGAGAGCCATGTAAGCGCGGAACGACTTCGGCTCGAGCGCGATCGCGTTTCGGAAGTGACCCACGGCCTCGCTACTATTGCCCAAAGCTTCGGAGACCTTGCCCTGCCAGAGCTCGACGTCGGCGTTCGCCGGCTCGGGCGTCTGAAGATCAGCGAGCAGCTTGTTGGCCTCCTCGGCCTTGTCCATCGCGAGGAGCGCTTCGGCGGCGCCGAGCTTTGCTTCCACCACGACTTTGGGCTTCCCGGTCACGTCCATCTCGGCGCCCGGTCGAATCTCCGATCCGAGCACGGTCTGGAAGCGGGCATAGGCATCTTGATAGACGCCCTCCAAGAGAACGAGACGCGCCGCTCCGAGCGCCGCGTCTGTGTTGCTGGTGTCGAGCTCGATCGCCTTCTCGTACATTTCGCGAGCGGCGCCGAGACGCCCCCGGTACTCTTCGATGCGCGCGACCAGCGTCAGGGCGGCAGACTTGTCGGCTCGCGCGACCTGCAACGTAGCGCCGTCAATGGGTGCGAGGCCCGCAGGGGCCTGGAGCAGCTCGTAGGCTTTGTCGATCTCGCCGTCCGCGATGAGCAGGTCCGCAACCGCGACGCGTGCCCCAGCGTGGTTCGGGCTGACCTTCAGACTCGCTTGGGCAGCCGCAGCAGCTTTTTCGGAGTCACCAAGGATGCGATAGCCCCGCGCAAGCCCCCATTGAGCGCGGGCGCTGTCGTGCTTCTTCATCGCGCGATCGAATGCGTCCACCGCCGCCTGGCCGTCGCGTGCCTTGAGCGCGATCTCACCGGCCACCAAGTCGACATAGGTGTCCGTCGCGTCCTCTTGCATGGCAAGCGAGCTCTCCGAGGTCGCAGTGTCTATGTCGGCAGTGCGCAATGCATCGGCCGCAAGGGCGACGTGAACGCGCGGCGCTTCGTCACCCCTTCTCTGCAAGTGCAACCGGAGCGTATCGACGACGCCGGCGCTTTCAGGGTCCTGTCCGTAGCGCACCTGGTAGTACGACTCGTGCAGGAGGCTCCTCGCGACCAGCGAACGATTCAGGCTCGCGTTATTACGCGCCTCCGCGAGCTTTTCGAGTGCCTGCCGCGTCGCGGCAAAGGTGTCCGACGCCGCGATGATCTCGGCTTCCTCGATCGCCTGCGCAACCACGAGCTCATCCCCAGCGGCTGGAAGGAAGGGCTCGACCAGGTGAACCCCAAAGAGGCCGTAACTAGTGGTGCCGAGATAGAAACCTGTGCCGAGCAGCAGCGCGATGGCCGCCATGATGGCCAGGGCTTTCATCAGCCAGGTAGGCCGCTTGATCGAGATCCCCTTGACCTTGATCTTTCGCTTGGACGCGGCGACGACGTCCGGGCCGGCGCCTCCAGGATGCGGCATGCGCTGCACACCGTCTGCGCTCGCCCCGGGCAGCTCGGAGAACTCCAGCTCGTCCGACTCCGGCAGCCTGAGCTCGGCAGAATCGTGACTGATACGGTCCGCGCTCGGGACGTCGCCCGAAGGTGCGGCACCCGGCGCACCAAACGCCTGCCCGATGGGAGGCGGTGGTCCCGGCACCTTTGGAGGCGCGTCGAGATCCATCTCGAGGTCGAGATCCTCGCCATCGGGAAGGTCGAGCTCGACCGGTCCACCGCCGTGGACACGTTCCGGACCGTCGAGATTGCGGTCCATGAAGTCGTCCCGAGCGACGGGCAGATCCTTTTGCGCACTCGGCATCGGCAACTCGGAGTCGAGCGAGATCGGTGCCGGGACCCCGGACTCCCCCATCGGAGCCGGCAGCTCGGCATCGGTGAGCGCCATCGGCAGATCGATCTCCTCGCCGAGCGGCTCGTTTACTCGCGCGCGTGCGGTGCCCATCGGGGCCGGTAGGTCGATGTCGCCTCCTCGTGATCCGGACAGCGGTGCGGGAAGGTCGGTACCGCCCGGCGCCTCCAAGGGCTTGGGCAAGTCCAGGTCTGCAAACGGATCAAAGGCCGAAGGCTTTGACGGCACTTTCGGGGCCGGCAGGTCGGCGACCCCGGGGTCATCAAAAGGATCGAAGTCAAGAGAGCGTTCGCCCTTCATGGGTGCCGGGAGATCTTCGAGCTCGCCACCGGCAAAAGGCGTGGGAAGATCGATTTCTGCGGCCGGCGCGGGCGAATCCGAAGGCAGCGACTTCGCTGCCGGGGCGGGCGGCGGAAGGTTCGGGCCGATCCCGACCTGCGTCGGCTTGCGTCGCGGGGGCCTCACCGAGCCCGGCGCAGCCCCGCCACCGCTCTTCGCGGTCGAGCCGTCGCGATGAACTTGAAAGCTCTCACTGCACTTTGGACAGCGCATCCGAAGCCCATTGTCGGGCAAACGGTGCTCGTCCACCTCGTAAGACGCACTACAAGACGGGCAACTAACCTTGATCATGACCCCTACTGTTCCCCCGGGGATCAAAGATAACACGCCTGCAGCCTGTCTCATAAACCCTAGTAGTCGGATTCCGATCGCAACGGAACATAGAGGGGATGGGTGTGTATGTCCTACCTTGACGCCTAAGGAGCTGGAGGACTACCTTCCCGTCAACCGTGAAGCGCACTGTTCAGATCGAGATTGCCGGCGCCCGCTATCGCATGTCCGCGGACGCCGACGAAACATACCTACAACGCCTTGCCGATATCGTGAACGAACGAGTGCAGGCGCTCGGCCCCAAGGCGGCACGGACGGCGACGCCCGCACAACTGCTGGCGGTCGTGGCACTCAGCCTCGCCGAGGATCTCGAGGCGTCCGAGCGGCGAAGAGAAAATCTCGAGGCCAAGACGCGGCAGGTCGTGGATACTGCGATTCGACGCATCGATCGACGATTGCAAGAGGACGCCGAGCTCGCGCAGCAGATCGAGCCGTGAGCACGGGCGAGACGGAGCGCGCCGAAAGTCAAATCCGTCAACACGCCAAGCTGGCACTCCGCAATCAAATGCGCGCCGTGCGTGAAGCGCTTCCCAAGTCGGCGTGTGAAGCGCGATCTGCGGAGATCACCAGACGCCTCCTCACGCTCGAAGAGATCGAACGAGCGAGTACGATTCTGGCGTTTGCGCCGATTCGCAACGAGGTACGAACGCGCACGTGCATGGAAGCGCTGTGGGCGGCGGGGAAGCGCGTCGCGTTGCCGCGAGTGGTCGGAGACGAGCTGAAGCTGCAACTCGTCGGCTCGACAACCGAACTCGTCGAGGGCGCCTTCACAGTGCCGGAGCCGCCCGAGGAGGCCCCGCAAGTAAAGCCCCGTGAGGTGGATTTCGCCCTGGTTCCTGCGCTTGCGGTCGATCCGCGGGGCTACCGAGTTGGGTATGGCGGTGGCTACTACGACAAGCTGATCCCGCAGCTCGAAAACGCATGCACGTGCGTGGTCGCCTACGATTTTCAGTTGATTTCCGAGGTGCCCGAGCTGCCGCTCGACGTCGCGGTCGATCTCGTCGTCACCGATGAGCGCGTGATCCGCGCCGAGTGAGCTGCGGGGCGATCCCGCGGTCGGAGTGGTATAGCCTCAGCGTGGTTGCGGACGCAGCACAGCGAAAGCTCGACAAGCTTCCGGCATCGCCTGGGGTCTATGTCTTTCACGGCGGGGACGGCAAGGCCCTTTACGTCGGTAAGGCGCGAAGCCTTAGGAGCCGCGTGCGGAGTTATTTCCAACCTGGTTCGAGCGACTTGCGCGCGTTCGTCAGCCGGCTCGAGCGGGAGCTGACCGACATCGAAACGTTCGTCACCCACACCGACAAAGAAGCCGCGCTGCTCGAAAACCAGCTAATCAAGGCGCATCAACCCAAGTACAACGTGAAGCTCCGCGACGACAAGGAGTTCTTATCGTTGCGGCTCGACACCAAGAGACCGTGGCCGAGGCTCGAAGTCGTTCGCCGCCCGAAGCCGGACGGGGCGCAGTACTTCGGGCCCTACCACTCGGCGACCGCTGCACGGCAGACACTGCGGCTGGTCAACCGCTATTTTCAGCTCCGAACCTGTACGGACACGGAATTCCGCCTGCGCACGCGACCGTGTCTTCAGTATCAGATCAAGCGGTGCCCGGCTCCGTGTGTGTTGGAGGTCGACGAGGAAGAGTATCGTGCGCAGACGGCGAACGTCGCTCGGTTTCTCGATGGGCGCCACGACGAGCTGGTGCGTGACCTGGACGACCGAATGGATCGCGCCTCGGGCGACCTCGAGTACGAGCGGGCCGCCGTGTATCGCGATCAGATGCGCGCCGTCGAGCGCGCTCGCGAAGAGCAACGGGTCGCTGGCGTGCAGAAGTCGGACCAGGACGTGATCGGCTTTCACCGCCAAGGTGATCAAGTCGAGGTGGCGGTACTCAGCATGCGCGGAGGACGCCTGTTCGGCGTGCGCACCCTTCCACTGCGGCGGGTCGCGGTGCCGAACGACGAGATGCTGGGCGCGTTTCTCCGACAGCACTATGCCGAGCGGCCGTCGATGCCGGACGAGATCCTGGTGCCTGTCACGATCGAGATGAGTGAGGCGCTCGAAGAGCTGCTCAGCGACAACCGAAAGCGCCGTGTACAGATCGTGCGACCAAAGCGCGGCGCAAAAGCCAAACTGCTGGACCTCGCACGCGAGAACGCGGAGCACGCATTCCACGAGAAAGAACGCGCGCGCGAAGACGTCGAGGCGCGACTACGAGAGCTTCAAGAGCAACTTCGCTTGTCGGTGCTGCCGCGCCGGATCGAATGCGTGGATATTTCGCACACGGGAGGCGAGGAGACCGTAGCGGTATTCGTCGCGCTACAGGACGGCGTGCCGGCCAAAGAGCGCTACAGGAGCTTCCGCGTGAAAAGGGCGGGCGGCGGGGACGACTACGCAGCGATGTACGAGGTGCTGGTGCGGCGCCTGCGCCGGGGCAAGAACGAAGAGAAAGGCTGGGAGCTGCCGGACCTCTTGGTCGTCGACGGCGGCAAAGGCCAACTCGGTGTCGCCGTCCGGGCCCGGGAAGACATCGGTGGGTCCGACCTCGAAGTCGCATCGGTCGCGAAGCCGAGGGTTACCGCGACGGGCGAAGAGGAAGGCGACCGCGTATTCCGGCCCGGACAGAAGAACGCGATTCCTGTCAGAGCCAACTCGGCGCTCTCGCTGCTGCTCCTCGCTCGGGACGAAACCCATCGGGCATCCAACGCGCTCCGGAAGAAGGTCGGCCGTAAGCGACGCCTCCGCAGTGAGCTCGACGGAGTCCCGGGCGTCGGCCCGAAGACGCGGGGAAAGCTGTTGCGAAATCTGGGATCGCTGCGCGAGGTCCTGGCCGCCACGGAGGATCAACTGATCGAAGCGGGAGCCACAAAGAAGCAAGCGCACGCAATCAAAACCGCACTGGGCGACCAGGCACCACCCCCACCCGACACACAAACCGCAGAAGAAACCGCAATAGAAAACGCCTTCCAACCCGACTGAGTAAAAAGGGGACAGTCCCCTTTTTAGAAGGGTTAATCCCGGCACGCTGACGCTGACACTGACACCTGCACTGGCACTGACACTGACACTGACACTGACACTGACACTGGCACTGACACTGACACTG
>CP070713.1:140307-166151 GCA_020351445.1 Myxococcales bacterium | reverse complement strand
TGGAGCCTTTTTGATGTGTCCTTCGCAGATGCGGAGGTTGGGACGGCCGTCGGCGCGAGGGCGACCGTTCTGCGAACGACAGACGGGGGAGCGAGGTGGGTGCCGCAGGAAACCGGCGCTCACGACTACCTTTATGGAATTTCGTTTGTCGATGCCAATGTCGGAACGGCCGTGGGCGACGGGTGGCCGACCAGCACCATCCTTCGAACGACAGATGGGGGTGCCACGTGGGAAGCGCAGGAGGGCGGCCCTGGCAATAGCCTCTCAGGGGTTTCGTTCGTCGATGCGAATACGGGGACGGCCGTCGGCCCAGAAGGGATGATTCTTCGAACGACGAATGGGGGCGCCATGTGGGTGCAGCAAGAGAGTGATACGAGCAACGGACTCGCTGACGTCTCGATTACCGATGCAAACACCGGAACCGTCGTTGGTGAATCCGGGACGATCCTTCGAACGATGGACGGCGGAACGACGTGGGTACAGCAGGACAGCGGCACCTCGAACGATCTTTGGGGTGTGTCGTTTAGCGACGCGAACACCGGGACGGCCGTGGGCAATGACGGGACCATCCTGCGGACTACAGACGGTGGGGCGACGTGGTCTTCACAAGAGAGCCGCGTATTGCTTCATCTCCACGACGTGTCGTTCATCGATGCGAACAACGGTGTGGCCGTTGGCGAAAACGGCATCGTCGTGCGGACGACAGATGCGGGTGCCAACTGGTTGACGCAGGACAGCAGCACTACCGCCTTCCTCAGCGGCGTGTCGCTCATCGATGTGAACACCGCGTCGGCCGTGGGGGCCTGGGGCGTCATCGTGCGGACGACCGACGGGGGAGGTGAAGTCCCTGAAGCGGTCGACGTCGCTGGCACATGGAACATGATTGCAACGATCGGATCCGACAGCTGTGGCGGCACAGGGTCATACACATTCTTGTTCGCGATCACACAAGAGGCCAACACTCTGATCGCCGCGAGTGAGAACGGCGATCTCCGTGGCACGATCTTTGGGAGCCGGATACAGATGAGCGGCGTCCTTAGAGACATCGATGAGGGTGTTCTGACCCTACAGGTCACTCTCGCTGTCTCCGCGGACGGCAATGCCATGCAGGGTTCCCACACCTATATTTGGTACGGGGGTGGGATTTCGGATTGCGTTGGGTCGGGCTCCCTCCGCGCCACTCGTCTCTAGAACAATGCGCCGAACGACGCGCTCATTGACCTGATGGTACCGTGGCGATGTAGAATCAGATGATCTGAAGTGACGAACCGTGAACACGACCATCCGAACAAGCCCGCTATCTTGTTTGAGGTCTCTATGTGATTCCGGTTTGTTGTGATGGTGTGCGGAAACCGCCGATCGCAGCCTGCTCGATGAATGGATGTCGCTCTGTTCCGAGCCGCTCGACGAGCTCATAGTCGCCAAAACGCTCAGGGGTGCCGCGGGCCATGAAGGGGCCACGGTATCACAGGACCGCGCACGCTGGCCGACCTCAGCGCAGGGCTTCTTCGAGAGCGCCGAGGCAGAGCTTCACGTGCTGCGGCGTGGCCGAGGCGCCCATGAGGCCGATTCGCCAGGCCTTGCCCTTGAAGTCGCCGAGGCCTCCGCCGATTTCGAGGCCGTGGTCGGCGAGGAGCTTCGCGCGGACTGCGCGGTCGTCGATGCCGTCGGGGATCCGAACCAGGGTGAGGGGAGGAAGGCGCACCGACTCTTCGACCGGGAGCTCGAGGCCGAGGGCTTGGAGGCCTCGTTGGAGCGCGGCCGCTTGCTCTCGATGACGCGCGTAGCGGGCCTGCAGGCCTTCCTCGAGAACGAGGCGGAGCGCTTCGTGTAGGGCGAAGATCATGTTGACCGGTGCGGTGTGGTGATAGACGCGCTCGTCCCCGAAGTACCGGCCGATGAGATTCAAATCGAAGTACCAGCTCTGGACAGGTGTCTTTCGGGTGGACAGCACTTGGCGGGCGCGCTCGGAGAACGAAACGGGCGAAAGGCCTGGTGGGCACGAAAGGCACTTCTGGGTGCCGGAGTAGACCGCGTCGATGCCCATGCGGTCGAGGTCGACCGCGACACCACCGAGCGAGGTCACCGCATCGACCAAGAGCAGTGCGCCGCACGAATCGGCGATGGCACGAAACGGGGACAGGTCCTGCAGTACGCCGGTCGAGGTCTCGGCGTGGACGATCCCGAGCACCTTGAAGGACCCCTCTGTCGCGGCCTTCGCCACGTCATCCGGATCGATCGCCTTGCCCCACGGCGCGTCGACGAGCGTCACCTCGGCGCCGCAGCGTCGCGCGACTTCGGCCATGCGTCCGCCAAAGACCCCATTGCGGCAGATCAGCGCGCGCTCGCCGGATTCCAAGAGGTTCACGAAGCAGGTTTCCATCCCCGCCGAGCCGGTCGCCGACATCGGAAGCGTAAGCGCGTTCTTCGTTCCGAACACCTGCCGGAGCATGGCCTGCGCCTCGTCCAGCACTTCGAGAAACACCGGATCGAGATGTCCAATCGTCGGCCGGGAGAGCGCCTCCAGCACGCGCGGCGGAACATCGGACGGCCCCGGCCCCATCAACACCCGTTCGGTCGAGCTCACCGGGCCACCATACAAGAAAAACCCCCTCGAAAAAGGGGACAGTCCCCTTTTTCAAAGGGTTAACGGAGGCGGTGGTGCCTCCTAGTGCAGCCGTCGGTAGACCCCCACCACGACCCCGAGCACCTGGGTGCTGCGCCAGTCGTTCTTGGGAATCAGAATCGGCGCCATGTCTTTGTTGGCCGGCTGGAGCCGAACGTGCTCGCGCTCGGGGTAGTAGTACTTGCAGGTGGCTTCGTCGCCGACGAGGGCGATGATGACTTCGCCGCGGTTGGCGGTGAGCTGCTTGCGCACGAACACGAAGTCGCCGTCGAAAATCCCCGCTTCGATCATCGATTCGCCGGTGACCCGGAGGCCGAAGACATCGCGCTGGCCCCCGATGAGCATCCGGTCGATATGCACCGTATCGTCGGGGTGCTCGATCGCCTCGCTCAGCGCGCCGGCAGCGACGCGGCCGACGATGGGAATCTCGATGAGGTTGTCGTTAGCCGCAGGCGGGCGGCTGCTGGGCTTGCCATCCGGGGTCTTCATCAGACGCAAGGTCCGAGACTTCATGTCCTCCCGGGTCAGGTAGCCCTTCCGCTCGAGCGCCCGCAGGTGGTCGTTGACCCCATTGGTGCTGCGAATGCCTAGATGGTTGCCGATTTCACGAAGGGTGGGTGGGTACCCCCGCGCATGAATCGAGTCCGAAATGTACTCAAGCACCGCCTTTTGGCGCGCCGTTAGCTTCTGCATGCTCTCCCCCGCTCGCATCTCTCACCGCCCTTGCTGATAGTATCGAAATCCTGCACAAATGTCCCCTGCAATGTTGAGCAGGTGGGATAAAGGTACATATTGTCGCCAATCTTGTCAAAGAACCGACGATCTGTGCAGCGGTGCTCAGGTGAGCGGGCCAGAGTCCGAGCCATCCGTCGCTGAGGCGGGCTCATCTTCCCGGGTTGGGTCGGCGGGGTCAGGCGGGCTCATCTTCCCGGGTTGGGTCGGCGGGGTCGGCCGGTCCCCTCCCGCCGTCAGCCGGGGGACGCTCGCTGAGCGCCTTCTCCAGGGCTCCCGAGATCGCTTCGCTCGGTGAGAAGCCGAGTAGACCTTCGAGTCCCTTGCCGTCGGTCAGGCCGCGCCAGAACCCTTGAGCGATGCCGATGAGCTCCTCGGACTCCATCTGCTCGAATACCTGAAGTGCATACTGCGCGGCGCCGCTCAGCATGTCTGCGCCAAGCCCGGCGGCGGCGTATCCGGGAAGCGGATGAAGCACCAGCTCCCGGGTGGCGTAGGCCATCGCCCACTCACCCGCTCGCCGGTGTGCAAGTAGGGTTTGGGCGGTAGGGAGCTCCATGAAGAGGCCGATGTGAACTGGGCCGAGCTCGCGCTCGATGGCACGGGTCAGCACGCGATGGTCGCGACGCCACGCACCCCCGAGCGGACCGGCCCACTGCGAAATCGCTTCAGGGCCCGCGAAGACGTCGATGCTGCCCGCGTTCCGCCGCAGCGCCGCCCCGGTCCACAGCTCTCCCTCTTCAAACACTCCGAGCACCACGCTATGCCCGTCGGGCAGGAGGAAGTCGATCGCCGGTTTGGCTGCCGGTGCCGCCGACAGCAGTAGATCCGGGAGGGGGTTCGGCCAGACGCGCAGCCAGTTGCCGTTCCCCAGCTCTCTCAAGACATGGGCGAAGCGCATGACCCGCGTGGCGAAGTCTTGGCTGGGGTCGAGCGGTTCCGCGAGGTAGTCCTCGAGGTCAGCCATCGCACGCTCGCGCATCACGATGCAGGCGCCGGCGTCGGTGGCGTCGCAGAGGGCTTCGAGGTTGGGCGCGTCGGAAAGCGTAGCGGGGTCGAGTGACCCGGTGGCCGTATGAAAGCTCGCGATGGGCATACGCTCGGCGTCGATCACCAGGACGAGCACCCCGCGCGACTCGCGGCCGTTCTCCCCCAAGAACAGCGACACGAGCCGGTCCCACGACCTGTCGTCAAAGCCAAAGAAGGCGAAGTCGTCGCTGATCACGGCGCGGACTCTAGCACCGCCCAACTCTTGCGCCTGCGTAAAGTTGTCGTCTACAACGCGAGCGTGAGCTTCGTTTGGGTTGCAATCGGGGGCGCCGCAGGTTCGTGCCTTCGGTACTGGGTGTCGTTGATGCTCGGGCCGATCACCGTAGGGCACGGTTTTCCGTGGGCGACGTTTGCGGCGAACGTGCTCGGCTCGCTTGGCCTCGGGTTGGTCTTCGTGCTGGCGGAGGACCGTTCGTGGTTTGGTGCGGACCTGCGCTTGCTACTCGGCACCGGCGTCATGGGCGGCTTCACGACGTATTCGGCGTTCAACCTCGAAAGCATCGGGCTCATGCAAAGCGAGGCGTGGGGTCGCGCCGCGCTCTACATGGGCGGGATGGTCGTGGTCTGTTTGGTCGCGGGCGCGCTCGGTTTGATCGTCGGACGCGCGATTCGAGGCTAGTCAGGGTTCCGGTTTGCCGAGCAGCCAGACGCGTGCACTGTGCGCGAGTGCGTAGAGCCCGCTGCAAGCGACGGTCAAACCACCGAGCCAATAGCTTTCCTGTGAAAGCAAGATGGCGCCGGCGATGATCAGCGAGCCCACCACGAGCCCGCTGAACGCGCGCCGACCGAGCCGGTCGGCAGCGGACTCGAGCTGTGTCTGCTGAGTCCGGACGCTGAAGGCCCCTTTGCGGAGGTCTTCGAGAATCTCCTCGAGCTGCAGCGGCATTTCCGACGTCGCCGCGCCGAGTCGACGCAAGCCGCGAAGAGCGTCCTCGGTCATGCGCTCGGGCGAGTAGCGCTGCTGGAAGAGCTCCGTGAAGTAGGGCCGCACCTCTTCGAGGAGATCGAGCTCGGGATAGATCTCCTTGCCCACCCCTTCAACCGTCATCAGGCTCTTGCCCAGCATCAAGAACTCGGAAGGAATCTCGACGCCGAACTTCCGAGAGCCCATGACGAGGTCACGGATCAACGGCCCAAGCTCGATTTCCTTGAGTCGCTTGCCGAGGTAGCGCTGCGCCAACGCCGCGACCTCGGCTTCGTAGGCATCGCGGTTGATTTTGTGTGTGGGGCGGCCGATGGCATAGAGCGCGTCCGCGATCCCGCTGTAGTCTTCGCGCACGGCCGCCACCATCAAATCGATGGTCCGGTCGCGCATCTTCGGCGTGAGCCTGCCGACCATGCCGACGTCGATCATGCCGATGACCGGGTCGTCGTCGGCCCCCATGATGATGATGTTTCCCGGGTGCGGGTCGGCGTGAAAGAACCCGTCCTCGAAGATCTGCTGGATGATGATTTCAACGGAGCGCTTTGCCATCAGCTCGCCGCTGACTCCGGCGCGCTGCGCTGCGTACACCTTTCGGCCTTCGAGATACTCGAGCGTCAGCACCCGCTTTGCGCTCGCACGCCGATACACCTTCGGAAATTTGGCGTGCGGGTTGTGTTCGAAGTTCGCAGTAAAGCGCTCGTGGTTGTCGGCCTCCAATGAGAAGTCGAGCTCGGCAGCAACGGAGCGGTCGAATTCTTCAACGAGGCTCACCGGCCGGTACAAGTGAGACTCCGGCATCGAGCGCACGATGGCCTGCGCAAGCCAATAGAGAAGATCCACGTCCCGCGCCATTAGGGCTTGCACCCGTGGGCGTTGCACTTTGACGACTACGTCGGCCGCTTCGCCGTCGTTACGAAGCCGCGCCCGATGTACCTGGGCGATCGAAGCCGACGCGAGCGGGGTTTGTTCGAATGACTCGTAGACGTCGGACAGTGCACACCCGAGCTCGCGCTCGACCTGTTCCCGAATCGCGTCGAAAGGCTCAGGCGGCACTTCGTCCTGGAGCTTTTTGAGCTCGACGAGAATGTCCTCGGGAATCAGGTCCGGCCGCGTCGACATGATCTGGCCCAGTTTCACAAACGATGGTCCGAGGTCTTCCAACACCTTTCGAAGCCGAATGCCTGCTGGCATCCTGCCTCCGTCCTCGCGCTTGCGGCCGGGAATCAGCGTGCTGAGTCCCGTCCGGTCGACTACCTCGCCAAACCCATGGACGGCAAGCACGCCTGCGATCTGCCGAAGCCGTTCGAGGTCACGAACCGTGGTCAGGAGCGAAGGCATGGGCGCGGCAGCCTAGCATGGGGATGACCGCCGATCGGTGCGGACTTCAACAAGGGCACGATCGGCGGCGAGAGCGCTGGCACTTTCGCACCGACAATCCACCAGATATAACTTCCGGGACGAGGTTCCCATGCATCCACTCGAAACAGTCATCAACAGCCCGGAGCCACTGGTGCTGATCGGCAACTCCTCGGAGGATCGCTTCCCCGGGTATTCGTACGACGCCTACACGAAGATCGGAAAGAAGTTCTACTGCCTAGACATGGGTGGGCTGCCCGTCTCGCGGGGGCCGACCAAGGGCGGCAAGGTCTATCACTCCGTCGCCGAGCTGCCCGAGGACCGCGGTGACCTCGCGGTGATTTGGGTTCATCCAAGAACCGCGCCGAGTGCGGTGGATCTCGCCCACGAGGCGGGCTGCAAGCGGGTGTGGTTCTCCTTTGGAACCGGGCACCCCAAGGCCGTGACGCGCGCGCGCGAGCTCGGCATGCAAGTCGTGGAAATCGGGCGCTGCCCGGTCCTCTATCTCAACGACAAGCCAGCCGCCGCCTGCAAGGCCCATACCCTGATGGTCAAGGCGACAGGGCTGTATAGGCGTCCACCGCAGACCGATCCGAGCGCCAAACGCCGCGAGCAGCTCTGAGCCGGTGGATTCGACACCACGTTTCCCCCACCGCTTTCGTATTTACGGCCACGAAACAATTCGGAAATAATCGGGGGGTACACCGTCTCGCATCGGCGGTTCTCGTTGGGCTGCTTGAAGTTCGGAGGTCCCATGAAGAAGGTGGAAGCCATTATTAAGCCTTTCAAGCTCGATGAGGTGAAGGATGCCCTCAACGAGGTAGGCATCAAAGGCATGACCGTGACGGAGGTCAAAGGGTTTGGCCGCACCGGTGGCAAGCGAGAGGTTTATCGGGGGTCCGCGTACGTGGTCGACTTCGTCCCTAAGGTGAAGGTGGAGATCGTCGTTCCCGATTCCCTCGTCGTTTCGGTGATCGAAGCGGTCGAGAATGCAGCCAAGACCGGCCGCATCGGCGATGGCAAGATCTTCGTCTCCCCCATCGAAGAGTCCGTGCGGATCCGTACCGGTGAGCGCGGCGAAGCAGCGGTTTAGAGCTGCAGCGGGGATTGTAGACGCCTCGTCGGTGGCGGCCGGCGGGGCGCTCGTGTCTGTGGCTCAGGCCGCGGTGACCACTTTCGTGATCCCGGCGGGCCCGGCGGCCCATTGGTGCGGGTGCCGCCCCCGCGCTATCGCCTAGGTTTGACGGGGTGTTGTGCGGTCAGATACCATTTCTGGGCAGCACCGGTTCATGGGGATGAGTGCTTCACGATTGGCCGCGCAGACGGTTCGTGTTCTGCCGCGTAAGCGGCTGAGCAGGGCGCTCGGCAGACTTGCGGCATCGCGAGCCCCTCAGTCGATGATCGACGCGGCGGTCGCGGCCTACGTGCGTGCCTACGACGTGGATCTGAGCGAGGTGGACATGCCACCCGGCGGATTCCGCACGTTTGACGACTTTTTCACCCGAAGGCTCCTCGAGGGGGCCAGGATGATCGACCCTGATCCGAAGGCGCTGGTATCGCCGGCGGACGGCCGGATCGAGGACCTCGGCCAGATCACGGTCGGCGGTGAGCTGATCGTGAAAGGGCAGCCCTATACGACTGCCGCGCTCCTTGGCGATGCGGAGGCCGCGGCGGCTTACGAGGGAGGCCACTACTTCATCGTCTACCTCTCGCCGCGTGATTACCATCGCGTACACGCGCCGACCTGCGGAAGCGTGCAGTGCGTGCGGTATGTCCCGGGCACGTTGTTCCCTGTGAACCGTATCGGGACCGAGTTCATCCCTCAGCTTTTCGCAAGGAACGAACGTCTTGCTATTGTGCAAGAGGGCGTGGTTCACGGAATTGTGACGACGATTATGGTGGGGGCGATCGGTGTGGGACGCATCGGCTTGAGCTTTGATGATGTGCAGACGAACCGGGGGGATACTCCCGGGCTGCGCAGTTACGCCGATTCGCCGGTTCAACTCGATCGCGGCGACGAGCTCGGGGTCTTCCACATGGGCTCGACCGCGATCGTGATGACGCCGCCCGAGTGTCCACTGGAAATCGTCGCCCAGGCGGGCGCATCGATTCGAATGGGTGAAGTCATGGCCAAGGGGGGCGTCGATGAGCGGTGAGCCCGCGGACAAGCCCGAGGGCCTTCAGTCGCATGCTTCGCGGCGTCGCCGCGCTCTTCGTGTGCCGATCGCCGACATCCCGCGCGCGAGCGTTCTCGACGAATCGATAGAGTCCCAAGGCAATGGCAACGGTGTCGCGCACTCGGTGTCGAACGTCGTCGAGCTCGAACCTCCGAGCGGAGTGATGCCGGCGGTCGACTCCGCCGAGGACCGAGATCCCACCGAGCCTTCCCTCAGGACCGAGCCCGATCCGCTCGGGGAGGAGGGGCCCGAAGAAGGAGTGGATGAGGCCGATCTGTCGGACCCTTCAATCGACGTGCACTTCAGCGACCCGCCCGAGCAGAGGCCGTCCAACGCGCCGCAGCCGGAGGGACGCTACAGCGAGCCTCCCGAAGAGCTTTTCCTGGAGGACGCCGAGGTGCTTTCTCGAAGCGACATCGCTCCCCCGCCCGACAAAGCGGCGGAGATGATGATTCCGATTCCCAAGCCGCCGCCGCCCCCGACCGACTCCGCCGGAGCCGGGCCTCCTGAGGTCGAGGCGGACGATGATGGGCCTTGGCACGAGCACTTTTTTGGCGAGGCCTACTTGCGCACCGTCCGAACGGCGACGCCAAAGGAAGTGGCCGTCGAGTGCGACTTCATCGAGCGTGCGCTGCGCATCCCAGTCGGCTCACGTGTTCTCGATGCCGGCTGTGGGCTCGGGGCGCAGACGGTCGAGCTCGCATCCCGGGGCTACCACCTCGTTGGCCTCGACATCTCGGCCACGATGGTGTCGCGGGCCTACGATGAGGCCGAAGATCGAGGACTGCAAATCGACTTCGTGCGCGGCGACATGCGCGACGTGACCTTTGAAGAGCCGTTTGACGCGTTGCTCTGTTGGGGGACCACGTTTGGCTACTTCAGCGAAGAGGAGAACGAGGTTGCAATCCGGCAGTTCCATCAAGCGCTCAAACCGAATGGCACGCTTTTGCTCGAGGTGGTCAACCGCGACTTCATGATCGGCTCACAACCTAACCAAGTTTGGTTCGAGGTCGACGGGGCGGTGTGCATGGAAGAGACAGACTTCGACTACGAGACGTCACGCCTTCGCGTGAAGCGCCGCGTAGCGAGCCACAGCGGCCAGCAGAACGATCGCCGCTACTCGATTCGGCTCTATGCACTTCACGAGATCCGCGCGCTGCTCGAGCGCAACGGCTTCCGGGTCGACGAGATCAGCGGACGCGAGGCGACGCTCGGGATCTTCTTCGGCGTTCACTCACCGAAGATGATCGTTCGAGCGGAGCGGGTGCCGGGCCCATTCTCCGCCGACGCAGACACACCGCCTCCACCGCCGATTCCCAAGGGCGCGTTGAGCGAGTTCCCGCCAGAGGACCTGCCGTAGTCGCGCAGTCAACCGAGCCGACTGAGCTCGTCCATCTTGGAGGCCAACTTCATGTCGCGCTCGGTGAGGCCGCCAGCATCGTGGGTGGTAAGCTCGACTTCGACGGTCGCCCACACGTTCCGCCACTCGGGGTGGTGATTCATCTTCTCGGCTACGAGCGCGACACTGCTCATCCAACCGAACGCTTCGACGAAGCTCTTGAACCGAAACTTGCGCAGGATACGATCCTGACCGAGCTCCCAGTCCGGGAGGCTCTTCATGTGCTCAGCGACCTCGGCTTCCGTCAGCTTCTGCATCGTCGACCCCTTTGCCTGGAACGACTCTAACCGGCGGGTGACTCCAGGCCAATGCAACCGACAATCCAGCGCGATAGCCAGGCACAGCCCAAGCACGAAAAAGGGGACAGTCCCCTTTTTGAAAGGGTTAATTCTGCCAGTGCGAGTGCCGGTGCCTGCGCGTCACTCGATCTCCACGCCGGTGCCCGTAAGCACGTACTCGACCCGACAAGGCAGGGACAGAAACGGCCCGCCCAGGGCTGCCACCGCAGGGGTGCAGTCCGACCCGGTTAGCGGCACGATCTCGGTGGTCTGGGAGCCGGTGAGCGTGATCAAAGCCGGATCGACACCGACACCGGCATCGAGCTCCTCTTCGACTCCGGCGTCAATTTCGGTCCCGACCTCGAGTGGATCGACCACAAAGGTGAAGACATCGCGCTGTGTCACCGAGCAGCCGACGTAGCCGCGGAAGCGATCGGGTTCGATCACCATCCAACTCTGACTCGTCTGGAATACGTACTCGCCGTCTTTTTCGACGCCCGCAAACATGGAGCCGCCGTACTGGCGCCAGTAGGCGCGTCCGTTCGCTTCGCTTCGAAGCTCGAACCTAAGGTCCAACGGATCGGGAGCGGGAATTGCGGCGCCGCAACTCTGCTCGACCATGAGCCCGACCGCCTCGAACGAGCCGACGGGCTCGCCAGGAGGCTCCTCTCCCTGATCCCAGCAGCCCCACAGGAGCAACAGCAGGACGAATAGGGTCCACCGCATGGGCTACAGGTACTGCCGCGGCCGTCGACGGGTCAAAGAAAGTGCTTTCGACCGGGCGCCCGAAAATTAACCCTTTTCAAAAGGGGACTGTCCCCTTTTGAAAAGGGTTAATAGCGGATTTCGAAGCCGCAGCGGTAGGTGACTCGGGTGGTGACGGGTTTGCCCTCTTTGTTGAGCGGGGGATCCCATTTCTCGCCTTGGAGGGTCTTCACGCAGGCTCTGCCGAGCTCGTAGCCCCCAGGGTCTTCCGAGATGATTCGGATCTTGGCCGGGAGGCCGTCGGGGCCGACTTGGAGTCGGATGACCGCTTCGCCCTCGACCCCCTCTTGACGGGCCTTCTTGGGGTAGAGTTTTTCTAGCTTTCGCTTCAAAGCAGGTGGAATTGGTTGCTTCGAGAGATCGCCCACGTCGACGACAACTCCGATTCCAGTGCCTCCAATGATCCCGCCGACGATGCCGTCGCGGCTCCTCCCCGTGACGACCGCGTCGGGCCGCCCGATCGGTCCCTCGCGGCTCTCGCCCGAGCCTGGGTCCACCGCCCAGGATGAGGGCTCGTCTCCCTCGTTGGTGAGGACGATGTTGTCGAACGCCACCGGGGTTTCCGGTGCGGCAGCCGGCCGCTCTTCGGGCGCCTTGGGCGGCTCCTTCGGGGCTTTGAAGGTTTTGGGCTTCGGGGGTGGCTTCACCGGCTCGGGCTCAGCGGGTTCCTCCGGCTCCCGCGCTTGCTCCTCGGGCGGAGCTTCCGGCCCTGCGGCGACCGGTTCCTCGTCGATGATCGCGACTGCAACCGCGTCCTGCGGGTCTTCCATTCCGGATCCGAACGAACCATGGGGCATCAAGCCGAGAAAGGCAGCGTGCGTTGCGATCGCCAAAACGACCCATCCTGTTTCGAGTGCCCATGGGGGCAGGTTCTCGAGAGGATTGGACATCGGTTCGGCAACGTAGTGGGTCAGCGACCGATCTCCTCGGGACGCACGTTGATCGCAAACTTCGTGATGCGCTCTTGGCGCAGAATGTCGATCACCTGGACGACCTTCGCGTGGGCGATGCGGCCGTCGGCCGCGATCACGGCGCGGAGATCTTCGTCGGTCTCACGCGCAGCGCGGACGCGCGTCCGCAGCTCTTCGGCGGTAACCGGGATCGTGTCGAGGAATACCTGGCCGTTGTGGTCGATCGACACGGCAAGAGTGGACGGTGTTTGCTCTCCGGTCGCGGCCTTGGGGAGCTCCATGGGAATCGTCTTCGAGACAATCGCGGTTGCAGTGACCATCAAGATGATCAGAAGGACG
Source organism: Myxococcales bacterium (assembly GCA_020351445.1). Taxonomy (GTDB): domain Bacteria; phylum Myxococcota_A; class Polyangia; order Polyangiales; family Houyiibacteriaceae; genus SG8-38. The sequence goes on along the minus strand of CP070713.1, from coordinate 153,593 downwards.
AGCACGACGTCGACCAACGGCGTGACGTTGATATCGGTGATCAGACTGTCGTCGTCACCGGAGCGAGCGCCGCCAGCCATGACTAGCCGTTCTCCTTGCGCTCTTTGCCCTTCAAGTAGGCGAGCAGGTCGCGGCCGAGCGCGTCGGCCCAGGTGAGGCGGTAGCGGATCAGACGCTGGAAGTAGTTGAAGAACGCGACCGCTGGGAGGGCGACGAGAATGCCGATCGCGGTGGCGACCAACGCTTCACCAACTTCGGTCATCAAGCCGCTCGTGACCTTGCCCGCGCTCTCATCGAGCACGTGGAACGCCTTGATGACGCCGATGACCGTTCCGAGAAGGCCGACGAACGGCGCGTTGTTGCCGACCGTGCCGAGGAAGCCGAGGTTTCGTTCCATCTGGGTGCGGGCGATCGAAGTCTCGCCGGCGAGGCGTTCCTCGACCGCCTCGGGCCCCTCGTCGACCACATCGACACCGGAATAGACGATCTTGGCCTGGAACGACTTGGACTGCGACAGGCGGTCGCGGACGCCCGAAACGTCGTTCTTCGCCAGGAGAAGCCGCAGATCCTCTTGGAGCTTCCGGACGTCATCGCGGGAGACGAAGAAGTAGTAGACCCGCTCGAAAATGATCGCGACCCCGATGATGGACAGGAGAACCAGAAGCCACATGACCCACGTCGCGCCGAGCATGGCAAAGGCGGTGAGTCTCTCTTGAATGTCGAACATACTTTTCCTCGGGTAGAAGCGCGCTTTTAGCCGGTCTTGGGGGGTGGTGCATCCCGCTTGAGAATCTCCCGCATCAATATGGTCGCGTACGAGCCGGCGGGTAGGGTGAAATCGAGCTCTACCGTATGGTCACTCACACTCACGTCCACTTTTGGCACAGGAACCCGCACGAAACGCCGGGCTCCGGGGGCCACACGCTTCCATTTCGCCAGGTGATCGCGGGTTAACCCCACCTGCCGGAGGAGCCCTTCTTCGCGAGCTCGGGCCTCGCCCTCGGGCCAGCGCATCTTCGCTCCGAAGATCGGCCCCGTGGGACTGATCTCCCAAGCATCGGCCCGTCTCTGGGTGCCCTCGACGTCGGTTGCGACGAACAATCCACCGGAGTCGTGTTTCTTCATCACGTCCGCGACGAAAACCTGTCCGAGCGTCGAGCTTTGCACTCGCTCTGCCACGCAGCGGTTGAAGAGGTCGGACTGGAGCGCGGACATTTGGAGCTTTCGTTGGAACCCCGCTCGGGGCGCACGGGCCTCGCCGATCACCCACCGCAGAGCGCGTTCCGCGTTGTCGCCTTCTCGTCCAAAACGCTGCTCTCCGTAGTAGTTCGGCAGCCCCTGGGTTTCGATCTCCGACAACACGCAGCGGAGGTCGTCCATTCTCGAGACGTCGATTTGCCGCAGCCGTATGTGGAATCGGTTCGCCCGGAGATGACCGGTCCGCAGCTTGTGCGGGTGAAGCGCGGCTTGCAGGACCCGGACGCCGTCGACGTCGGCCTGCATCACCGCGCCGAGCGGTGCACCCCAGATGCTGATCCACTGCCGAGTGACCGCGTGTCGATCCTTGAGCCCTGCCCAACCAGCCGCTTTGGGGTCGGCGCCCACTGTTTCGCAAAGCGCCCGCACCGCGTCCTTGGTCGTTCGCTCGCGTTTCTCGATCAATGCAAAGACATGCTCGCCGGTTCCGCTCGGCGCGTACACCGGCACCTCTTCGACCTCGAAGTCCTCGGGGGTCGATCGGAACTCGGCTTCGATCGGCTCGATCGACGGCGTGAGATAGGGAAGCGTCATGGCCCGGCGCTTCCTGTAGACCATCGCCGCGCGATTGGGTAGACACCAGTCGTGACCGCCGACGTGTTGACGCGGATCGAGCGTACTTTGCAGCAGCACCTCGATGCCGGATGCGAGGACAGAGTGTTTCCCGGGGCAAGCGCCTGTGTCGCGACGTGGCAGGGGGGTGCGTGGTCGTACATCGACGCATCGGCCGGGGTCCGGGCACAGGGCTCCGAGCCGGTGGCTTCCGACACCGTCTACGACCTGGCTTCGCTCACTAAACCGTGGGTCGCCATCGCCGCACTTCGGCTCCATCAGGCAGGCCTATTCGAGCTCGGCGTGCGCGTCGACGCGCTCATCCCGGAAGCGACCGGGCTTCCGGTGGGAGCGCGCACCTGGGAGGAGGTATTGAGCCACCGGTCGGGCTTGGAGGCCTGGGTGCCCTTCTACGAGACGCTTCCCGAAGAGCCCGGCTCCGATGCGGCGCGCGCGTGGATCCTCGCCGAGCTGCTTCCGCATTGGGACGGGAGCAAGGTGGGCACGTCGGTCTACAGCGACCTCGGGTACATCCTAGCGGGGGTCGCATTGAGTCGCGCCTCGGGCATGCCGCTGAACGAGATCGTGACGGAACGAGTCGCGTTGCCGATCGGTGTCGACGAGACGGTGTTCTTCGGCGCGAGCCGGCGGGACGACGGCTGGAAGGCACGGTGCGCACCGACGGGCTGGTCGCCTTGGCGCGAGCGCATCCTCGTGGGAGAGGTCCACGACGACAACTGCTCCGCGCTTGGCGGAGTGGCAGGCCATGCGGGCATGTTTGGGCTCGCCAACAGCGTCGCTAGGTTCGGGGCCGCCTGCGTGGGCGCGTGGCACGGCAGGCGAGGCCCATCCGAGGAGGATCTAATCCGACACGCGACGGCCGTCCGGCCCGGCGGCACGCACCGGCTCGGGTGGGACGGCAAGGCCGAGGAACAAAGCGCCGCGGGCTCGTTGATCGACGCGGAGGCATTTGGCCATCTAGGGTTCACCGGCACTTCCCTTTGGTGCGACCCTCGCCGGCAGCTCGTCGTCGTGCTGCTGACCAATCGCGTTGCGGTGTCCGATGACAACGCCGCCATCCGTGCGTATCGCCCCGTCTTTCACGATGCCGTGATCGGCGCCTTCGACGGCCGTTAGCCAGCGAGCGACCGCAAGCGGTCCAGCAGCTTCGAGTTGGTTTCGTAGGAAAGCGCGTTGCGCGAAGCGCGGGCCATCGCTCGCGGGTCGCCCACCAACACGACGAGCTTCTTGGCGCGCGTGAGCGCCGTGTAGAGAAGCGCACGGTTGAGCAACATGAAGTGGGCGTTGTGCATGACGATGACCGCGGCCGGGAACTCGCTCCCTTGCACTTTGTGTACCGTGCACGCGTAGGCCAGCCCAATCGCGTCGAGCTCGTCGGCCTTGTACTGAACCTCGCGCCCGTCGAAGCGCACGTAGGTCACACCGCCCTCGATCCGATGCACCTCGCCGAGGTCGCCGTTGTAAACCTCTTTGTCGTAGTCGTTGCGCAGCTGCATCACTTTGTCCCCTCGTCGAAACGAGGTCGGCGCGGCAGCGTGCTCTGTGCTCGGGTTGAACGTCTCTTGAAGGACTTCGTTGAGCTTGGCCGTGCCGAGCGGGCCACGCCGCATCGGGGTCATGACTTGGACGTCCGCGAGCGGGTCGAACCCGTACGCCACCGACATGCGCCGAAGCGCTTGCACCAAACGCTCGGTGATCGTCTCGGGATCGGTTGCCGCGATCAGGAACAAATCCCCATCACCTTTGGTGCCGGTCGGCGTGGGCTCCGGCATGCCTCCTTCGAGCACCGCATGGGCGCCGCGGACGATGGCGCTCTGTTGCGCTTGGCGAAACACTTCGTGAAGGACAACGGTCTTACAGATCCGCGATGCGATCAGGTCGCGCAAGGGTTGGCCTGGTCCGACGGGCGGCAGCTGATCGATGTCTCCGACCAGGACCAGCGTGGCGCTCTGGGGAATCGCGGCCAGCAGCTGCGACGCGAGCCGGATGTCGAGCATCGAAGCTTCGTCGACGAGGACGAGGTCTGCCTCGAGCGGCGAGCGTTGATTCCGATTGAAGTGACCGGTGGCGGGGTTCCACTCCAGAAGGCGATGGATCGTCTTGGCCTCGACGCCGGCTGCCTCCGAGAGCCGCTTCGCGGCGCGCCCCGTGGGCGCGCATAGGGCCACCCGTCGATCGAGCACAGCGTGGGCCCGTACGATGGCACGCACGGTCGTGGTCTTGCCGGTGCCCGGGCCGCCGGTGAGGACGAGAAGATGTGTGCCAAGTGATGCTTCCACAGCGCTTCGCTGTGTGTCGCTGAGCGTGTGGTCATGGGTCTTGACCGGTTGCTTCACCTTGGGGCGGTTTGCGAGCGCGCTCAGCGCCTCGGCGACGAGGATCTCAGCGCGATACAGCGGCGGCGGGTAGACCGCATCGTCTTCGATCGTGACGAGCTCGCGCGTACGCAGCTGTTGCAGAGCTTCGTCTAGGGCATCGGAGGGAACTTCGAGCTGCTCGAGACCGTCGTGGAGCTGGGTGCGCGTTGCAAAGACGTGGCCGTCGTCAACCGCTTTCCCGACGAGATGGAGCACGCCGCCTTGGACGCGCCGTAGATCATCGCCCGCGATCCCGAGCGCTTCGGCGATTCGGTCCGCAGTGCGAAAACCGATGCCGCGGATTTGCTCGGCGACGACGTAGGGGTCGTCCCGCACGACGCGCGGCGCGTCTGCGCCGTACTTGCGAACGATTTCGCGCGCAGTTGCCGGACCCATCCCGAGGGCGTGAAGAAAGCTCATCGTCTCCGCTTCGGCGCGACGTTGGCGCACGGCCTGGGCGATCGATTCCGCCCGCTGCTTGCCGATGCCGGACACCTCGCGGAGCCGTGCGGACTGGGTCGCGATCACGTCTAGGGTGTCCGGACCGAAGCGCTCCACGAGCCGAGCTGCCAGCGCGGGACCGATGCCGGGAATCAACCCCGAGCCGAGATAGCGGACCATCCCTTGCTCTGTCGACGGGATCGTCGGGGTGAAGGAGGTCACTCGGAATCGGGCGCCGTACGCCGGATGTTGGCTCCATCGCCCAACCAGCCGTACATTTTCCCCCGGCGCGATCTGCCCGAGGTCGCCGACAGCGGTGTGCGTGGGGGAGAGCTCAGCATCGACATCCGAGGCGAGGCGGATCACTGCAAACCTTCCGTCATCACTACGGAAAAGCACGTCCTCGACCACGCCTTCGAGGACCTCGTCTGACTCCTGCGCCCCCACGATTTCCGGGCAATCTACCAGTCTTGGGTTCCAAACGCTCTGCTGTTGTGCTTTCCTCGCAAACATCCGTTAGTGTTAAATTCATCAGCGGTTGGATCGGAGGGGGATGACTACTCAGCCACGGATTAGCGCACCGATCGGAAGAGTGAGGATCCGAAGCGGGGAGGGCGGAAAACGAAGCGCCTCTGGAGCCGGCCGGTGGAAGCCTGCTGACCCCCCGATGGACGCCGAGGTGACCGAAGCCGAGGAGGCGGGCGATACGGACGGGCGCCCACGCTTCTACCCATTCCCGCTGCGCGCGACCGACGACAGCGAAGACTGAGCACGACCACTGGTTCGTTGCGCCGGAAACGAGCGATTGGTAAGAGCGCTCGATGCCCCTCACTACGATCGCCATCCTCGGGGCCAAGGGGGGCGTTGGAACCTCGCTCTTCAGTGCGAACCTGGCGATCTATCTGGCCACCATTGGAAAGCGGGTGCTCGCGGTGGACGCCGACCCGTCCGGCGCCGACCTTCACGCCATGCTCGGCATCGGCCCGCGCGTCGCCCCGTACGCCGCGCCGACCCCTGCATTCGGCGCCGAGGCAAGCCTGGCGAGGTTGGCCGCTGTGCTCGACCACGAAGCGGTCAACACCCTACCTCTGCGTGAGCCGGTCGACGGACCGATTCCGGGCCTGCGGTTGATGGATGGAGGTTTGAGCGAACCTCACCGCGGGAGCGCACGTCGGAGCTCGTTGCGAGAGTTGCAGAGCCGCCTCGGGAAGCAAGACGTCGACTTTGCCGTCGTCGACCTCGGTTCCGCGGCCACCGATGCGGCGATTCGGTTCTGGTGCAGGGCCACCCATCGGCTCGCGCTCACGATGCCCGAGCCGAACGCGCTGAGTGGGTTGTACCGGCTGGTTCGCAAAGCGTTTGCGGCGATGGCGCTCGAACATGTCTCCGACGAACGGCAGCAGAGCGCACTTCATGCCGCGTTTGCCAAAGCTGGCCAATTTCCGGCCCCCTCGGACATCGCTGCGTTGGTACAGCGTGAGTGGCCGGAGCTCGGGCACGCGTTGGAAGACTGCATGAGCGAGCTGCAGTTTCCATTCATCGTCAACCAGGCACGGCTTCGGGCGGACCTCGAGCTCGGTGATCAGGCCACGGTAGCGGTGAGACGGCGGTACGGTGTTCATTTGAAGTACCTCGGTTATGTCGAGCACGACGATGCGGTTCGAACGTGCTCGCGAAAGCGGCGGCCGCTTCTTCTCGAGAGCCCGGGCTGCAGAGCGAGCCGCAACATCGAGAAGATCGCACGGCGGCTCTTTGCGCATCAGGACTCTCGGAGGGACCGCGCGCCCTGGCGCGAGGTTCCCCCCAGCTCGCATCATGACGTGCTCGAAGTCGAGCGGGGTGCGACGGACGAGGAGATCCGGCGGGCGTACAAACGCATGTGCGCCGTGTTTGATCCCGAAAATCCTGTGACGTTCGGCCTGTTTGACGAGGAAGGGCTCGAAGCCGCTCGCGCCCGCATCGACGAGGCGTATGACGTGCTTTTGGACCCGGCTCGCCGCCGCCCATACGAGATCTCCGTCTTTCCCGAAGCCCCGGAAACGAAGGCCGAAGCCGAGCAAGAGCAGGTGCCGAGCGGCGAGCTTCCCCCCGCGCCGAGCATCACGCCGGACACCGAGTTCAGCGGAGCGCTTCTGCGTGCGGTCCGGGAGTCACAGGGCACCAGCCTCGATCAGATCAGCGAGCGAACGAAAGTCGGCACGAACTATCTCCGATGCATCGAAGAAGACGAGTTCCAGAAGTTGCCGGCGGCCGTCTACGTGCGCGGCTTCGTCACCGAGTTTGCCAAGTGCCTGAGGCTCGACCCCGAACAGGTGAGCCAGAGCTACATTCGGCGGTACAGGGCGCGCATGGAAGGCGAAGGGGAGAGTACGTGAGCACGCCGCTGGCTCCGATCGTTCTCGCGTCGGCGTCACCGCGACGCCGAGACATCTTGGCGTCGTTGGGGGTGGCTTTCGAGGTGCAGCCGAGCGGCGCGGATGAACAGGGGCTGTCTATCGAAGATCACCTCGAGTTCGTGCGTGCGGCGGCGCTCGCCAAGCTGCAGAGCGCGCTGCGGTCCGCTGCAGGGACGGGAGCGTATGTTCTGGCGGCGGACACCATCGTGTGCGTGGACGGCCAGAGATTGGGCAAGCCCGCGGACGACGCCGACGCTCTACGCATGCTCGAGCTTTTGGCGGGACGTGACCACGTGGTTCGAACCGCCGTGGCCCTCGGCCGGGTCGGGGAGGGGGTGCTCGAATGCCGCGTCGTCGAGACGCGGGTGTGGTTCAGGTCGGCGTCCCGCGAGGAGCTGGAACGCTACGTCGCGGCCGGGGAGAGCCAGGACAAGGCAGGTGCGTACGGGGTCCAAGGGCTTGCAAGTGGCTTGGTGACGCGGCTCGAGGGATCGTACACCAACGTGGTGGGTCTACCTGCTGCCGAGGTCGTTGAGTTGCTCGTCGATCACGGGGCGTTGGATCGATGGCCCTGAGTCGCGATATCGCCGGTGCCCTCGAACGCCTCCGCGAACGCATCGAGCGCGCATGTGAACGCGCAGGTCGCGATCCGAGCGCGGTGCAGGTCGTCGCAGTCACCAAGGGGCATCCCGAGGAGGCGATTCGAGCCGCGTACGATGTCGGGGTGCGGGTGTTTGGTGAGAACTATGCCCAGGAGCTCGCGGCCAAAGCTTCCGCGCTGAGCGACTTGGCCGACCTTAGGTGGCGGTTCATCGGTCATTTGCAGCGCAACAAGATCAAGCTCATCGAGCGCGCCCGGGCCACTGTGGACACCGTCGATTCCGCGCGCCTGGCGGAGGCGCTTTCGGCGCGAGCGGCGGCCAAGGCGATGGACCTCGAGGTGCTGCTTCAGGTCAACGTCGGTGACGAGGCCCAGAAGTCCGGCTGCGCGCCCGAAGAGGTCCCGCGGCTCGTCGAAGCGGTGCGCGCGTTGCCGAACCTCGAGTTGCGTGGGCTCATGACCGTGGCTCCGCACCTGGACGACGCCGAAGCGACGCGGCCGTTTTTCGCCGAGCTCCGCCAGCTGGCCGAGGCGCACCAACTGCCGGAGCTTTCGATGGGGATGACCCACGACTTGGAGCAAGCGGTCGAGGAAGGCGCGACGATGCTTCGGATCGGGACGGCGATTTTTGGACCGCGCCCCGAGCCCTAGGTCGCTGCCCCTTCGGCGATCTTGCCGAGCTCGACGGATCGACGGGTCGCAGCGCGGACGGCGCCGAGGATCGCATCGGCGAAGCCTGCCGCGGTCAGCGCGTCCAGCCCGGCGCGCGTGGTGCCACCGGGGCTCGTCACGCGTTCCCGCAATACCTCGGGCGCCTCTCGTTCTTCGAGCAGTAGCCGCGCCGCACCGAAGACGGTCTGCGCGGCCAGCTGCAGGGCCGTTTCCTCGGGCAAGCCTTCGCGTGCGCCGGCGTCGCGGAGCGCTTCGATCATCGCAAACACGTACGCCGGTCCGGAGCCGCTGAGGCCCGTGACCGCGTCGATCTGTTCCTCGGGGACTCGGACACAGATGCCGACGCTCCGAAAGAGGGTTTCGGCGAGGTCGAGGTCCGCGTCGGTTGCATGGCTGCCTCCTGCAATCGCGGTTGCCCCTGCGCCGACGAGCGCGGGCGTGTTCGGCATGGTGCGCACCACCCGCGAGCCTGCCGGAAAGGCGTCTTCGATCATTGGGGTCGAGATGCCGGCCGCAATCGACACCAAGAGCGTGTCCTCGTTCAGCGCGCTTGCTACGCCCGGAAGCAACTGGGCAAACACCTGTGGTTTGGTTGCCAAGATGACGACGGTCGCTTCTCGCACGGCTTCGGCATTGTCGCTCGTGACGCGTATTCCAAGCTCCGCTTCCAAACGCCTCAACCGAGGCTGGTCGGGGTCGGCGGCGATGATGTGTGCGGCCGGGACCGTCGCGGTGCCGATGAGGCCGCGGATCAGTGCGCCCGCCATGTTACCGGCGCCGACGAAGGCGATCGTATGCTCGACTGACATGCCGCGCGGCATACCACACAACGTCCGCTGGCGACACGCCGCGAGGGGAGTTACGCGCAGGCGGCCTCGACGTCGTCGACCTCTTTGGGAATGCCGTCGCTCAGCACTTTGCACCCGTCTTTGGTGACAGTGACGTCGTCCTCGATGCGAACGCCGATGCCTCTCCATCGCTCGTCCACGTCCTTGGCGTCGATCCCGATGTAGATGCCCGGCTCGACCGTCAGCACGAACCCCGCTTCGAGGGGCCGATGTTCGCCCTCTACGTAGTACCGGCCCACGTCGTGCACATCCATTCCCAACCAGTGCGAGGTGCGATGCATGTAGAACGGCTCATACTTCTTTTCTTCGACGAGCGAGTCCACGTCGCCTTCGAGCAAGCCGAGGTCGACCAGCCCCTCGGTGATCGAGCGAACCGCGCCGTCGTGGATGTCCTTGAGCGTGGCGCCCGGCTTCGCGGCCTCGACGCCCCCCTTTTGGGCCTGGAGCACCACCTCGTAGACCGCGCGCTGCTCGTCGGAAAACTTCCCGTTGACTGGAAACGTCCGGGTGACATCGCTCGCGTAGTAGCCATACTCGCACCCCGCATCGATCAGCACCAGCTCGCCGTCATTCAAGATACGCCTGCCCGCCCGGTAGTGTAGGATCGTCGCGTTCGGCCCGGAGCCGACGATACTCTCGTAGGCGGGGCGCTCGCTTCCGTGCTTGCGAAAGACATGCAAGAGCTCGGCATCGATTTCGTATTCGTGCATGCCGGGGCGGGCGAGTTGCATCGCACGAAGGTGCGCTTCCTTGGTGATCTCGGCGGCCCGTTGCATCGTGGTCAGCTCGCCTCGGCTCTTGCGCAACCTCATTTCGTGTAGGTGCACCGACGAATCGATGATCGCTTCGGGCGCCATGACCCCGCGCCGGGCGCCGCGGCGAAGGTGGTTGAGGCAGTCGAAGAGCTTGGCGTCGGTCTCGTCATTTTGCGCGAGCCGGTAATGGAGACGCTCGACGTTGCCGATGTAGTCCGGCAGCTTCTTGGGAAGCTCGTCGATGGGAAACGCGACGTCGGCCCCGAACTCCTCCACCGCACCCTCGATGCCCGCCCGCGGCCCATCCCAGATCTCGCGCTCCCGTTTCTTCGGGCGAACGAAGAGAACTACCCGATGCTCTTCGTGCTGATTGGTCAACACGAGGACGCTCTCGGGCTCGTCTAAGCCGGTCAAATAGTAGAGGTCGCTATCCTGTCGGTAGGGGTGCTCGACGTCGTGATTGCGCAACGCCAGGGGCGCTGATGGAAACACAGCGACACCGTCTCCGATCGCGTCGAGAAGCTGCTTACGGCGTGCTGCGAACTCCGACATGGATCGAGCCTAGCAGAGTTAACTCGTGGGCTGCATCTGGCCGCTCTTGTAGCGACTCCAGTAGCTCTTGAGCGCATCGCTGACTTTGCCGCTCAACAGGACTGCGCCGAGGATGTTGGGGAAAGACATGCCCAGGATCATCAGGTCGGAGAAATCGATCACGTTGCCGAGCTTCAGGACCGAGCCGAACACCACGAACGCGAGGAACAGTACCTTGTAGACGATCGAAAACTGCGCCCCGAAGAGGAAGGTCCAGCAGCGTTCACCGTAGTAGCTCCACGAGATCATCGTCGAGAACGCAAAGAGGAAGACCGCCAAGCTCAGCACTTTGGGGAACCATGGAAGAACGGTCGCAAACGCCTTCGACGTCATGAGCACCCCTTCCTCGCCGCCGCTCTCGTAGGCGCCGGTGATCACCACGACCAATCCCGTCATCGTGCACACGAGGATCGTATCGATGAACGGCTCGAGAAGGGCGACGATACCTTCCCGGACCGGTTCGTCGGTCGCCGCTGCGGAGTGTGCAATGGACGCCGAGCCGACGCCGGCTTCGTTCGAAAACGCCGCGCGCCGGAAGCCGGTGACCAGCACACCGAGCAGGCCGCCAAACCCCGCTTGCGGCGTGAACGCTTCGCCGACGATCTTGCCGAATGCGGCCCCGATCTGATCGAAGCTGGTGATGATGATGAAGAGTCCGGCCACCAAGTAGATGCCGCACATCACCGGAACGATGAAGCCAGCCACCTGTCCGATTCGTCGGATGCCCCCGATGATCACGATTCCGACCAGGAAGGCCAAGATGAAGCCGTACGCCAATGCGCCCCAGCCCCCCGAGAAAAACGGCAGAACGTTGGCGACCTGTGCGTAGCTCTGATTGGCTTGAAACATGTTTCCGCCGCCGAAGCTTCCGCCGATGCACATCAAGGCGAATAGGATCGCGAGGAATCGCCCCAGGCGCGGCAAGCCGAGCTGGCCGAGACCCCGGTCGAGGTATCGCATCGGACCACCCAAGATATGTCCGTCTTTGCCGACCTCGCGATACATCTGGCCGAGCGTGCATTCGGTGAACTTCGACGACATCCCGAGGAAGCCCGCGACGATCATCCAGAAGACTGCGCCCGGCCCACCCATCGCGACCGCCACCGCAACGCCTGCGATGTTTCCGAGCCCCACCGTCGCCGACAGCGCAGAGGACAGTGCTTGAAAATGGGTGACCTCGCCGGGGTCGTCGGGGTCGTCGTAGTGACCCGTCGTGACGACCCAGGCATGTCGGAACGCGCGAATGTTGATGAAGCCGAAACGCAACGTGAAGAAGGTCGCGCCCGCGATCAGCCAGAAAACGATGAACGGGAGCTTGAGGTCGTGGTCGGTACCGTTGTCCCAAAAGACCAGGTCGAAGAACAGAACCTGGGCGATCGGGCCCACGACGTTGGCTCCAAAGCCTTGATCGAGCGATCTCAGGAAGGTGCCGATGGCTGCCTCGCCGGGCTCCTCGGCTTGGGCAAAAGCGGCGGCTGGCCACAAAGTCGCCCATAAGACGGCAATCGTGCTGGCGCGTCTCCCCATTCCCCGAGGCGAACCATGGCACAACACCGAGATTCTCTCCAGAAGAGCGTACGGTCCCGAGGGCAGCGAGCAGTCCGGCATTCGACACCCCACCGCGCTTACGGTGACCTTCATTGACACCCCATGAGGCTGATACTAAGCATCCCTCGACCGGCTCGATCAGCCCCGTCGCGGAGTCCGCCCCTCTATGTTCTCGGCCTATTTACCGGTGTTCCTGATGCTCGGCGTCGCCGCGCTCGTCGCCGTCGGCGTTTTCGCCCTCACCACCGCCCTCGGGCCCAAGAACATGACGGCCGAGAAGGCCATTCCGTACGAGTCGGGTTCGGAGACCACGGGCGCACGGCACATCCGGTTGAGCATCAAGTTCTACCTGACCGCGATTCTTTTTGTGGTCTTCGATATCGAGGCGGTGTTCCTCTATCCATGGGCGAGCCTCTTCACGGAGCTCGGCTGGCTCGGCTTCATCGAAATGATGGCGTTCCTCGTCGTTCTCGGGGTGACCTTGGTCTACGCCTGGAGAAAGGGTGCGCTCGAATGGGAGAGCTGAAGGTCATCGGCGGAGGCGGCGAGGTGGCGGTCACGACGCGCCTCAGCGACCTCCTTCAGTGGGCCCGAAAGTGGTCTCTGTTTCAGTACCCGTTCGTCACGGCGTGTTGCGGCATGGAGTTCATGGCGACGGCCGCGCCGCGGTACGACATCGCGCGCTTTGGCGCTGAGGCGCCGCGCTTCAGCCCCCGGCAATCGGACGTGCTCTGGGTCGTCGGCACGATCAGCCAGCGGCAGGGCCCGGCGGTCCGTCGCATCTGGGAGCAGATGGCGGATCCGAAGTGGGTCATCGCGTTCGGCACTTGCGCCTCGTGCGGCGGCTTTTACGACAACTACACGACGATTCCGGGCGTCGACAAAGTGATCCCCGTCGATGTGTACATTCCGGGTTGCCCGCCTCGTCCCGAAGCCGTTCTCGACGCGCTGATGCTCCTTCAGGAAAAGATTCAGGCCAACGACCGAAAGCCCATCGTCGTGCCCCCGCAGCTCGTACCCGAACGCGCACCCGGCAGGACGGGGGAGGGCCACTCATGAGCCAGGCGGCCGTCGACCGGCTCGACGCGCAGTTTCGTAAGCGCATCCTCGAATGGAGCGACGCGTTCGGCGACCACGAAGTGATGGTTGCCGTCAACGACTGGGTCGAGGTCGCGCAGTTCATGCACGACGATAGCGAGCTGCAGATGGACCACTTCATCGATCTGACCGCGGTCGACTATCCCGAG
>CP070713.1:137397-140207 GCA_020351445.1 Myxococcales bacterium | reverse complement strand
TCGATCCGAAGGGCAGAATCGACGACGTCGTCCCAGTAGAACTCGAGCGACGGCACGTGCCGGAGCTGCAGCCGGTGCCCGAGCTCGCGCCGAAGGAACCCGGTCGCACGTCCGAGCGCATCAACCACGTCGTCTTGGCGGTCGGAGCCAATCTCCTCGAGCACGCGTACGTACACCCGCGCAATGCTCAAGTCGTCGGTCACGCGTACGGCTGATACCACGACGTCCTTGGCAGCAGGGTCGCGTACGCTCCCGCGGAGCAACAGATCCATGAGCTCGCTGCGGATGCGCTCGGCAACACGATCTGCCCTTCGAAAGCCCTTTTGAGCCATCAGCCCATCCAATCCCCGAGCTCGCCCAACGACACGAGCTCCGTCGCGCGATCCAAGACGACCGCATCGGCCGATCCTTCGACGAACGAAGCGATCGAGTCGAGCATCGAGTTTGCATGACGCCGGTCGCCCGATACGACGGCAAAACCGAGCACGGCTCGCCGATGGGCGTCTTGCTGACCGACCTCGGCCACCGACACGTTGAAGCGGTTGGCAGTCCGGTCGAGCACCTTGCGCACGATCGACCGCTTGGCCTTCAGCGAGGTCACACCCGGCAATGAAAGCGAAATCTGGCAAACGCCAACGACCATGTTTGGACCTCTCGGCGCTCAGCTCATTCGAGTGTCGCCTCGACCTGCTTCTCTTCGTAGCACTCGATGACGTCTTGCTCTTTGACGTCGTTGAAGCCCTGTAGCCCGATGCCACACTCCATACCGGCCTGCACCTCTTTGACGTCTTCCTTGAAGCGGCGGAGCGAGCCCATCGGTCCCTCCCACACGACCACGCCGTCACGCACCAGACGCGCGCGCGCACCGCGGTTGATCTTGCCTTCGAGGACCATGCAGCCCGCAATGGTACCGACCTTCGGGATCCCAAACGTCTGCCGAACCTCCGCCTTGCCGAGCTCCGCCTGGACCACCTTGGGAGCCAGCAGGCCTTTCATCGCGGCCTTCACGTCATCGATAGCCTCGTAGATGACGTTGTAGGTTCGAATTTCGACGCCCTCTTTCTTCGCCGTCGATGAAGCCTTTCCTTGCGGTCGCACGTTGAAGCCGAGCACGATGGCCTCCGATGCGCTCGCGAGCATCACGTCGTTCTCGGTGATGCCACCGACGCCGGTGTGGATGACGTTGACCTTGACCTTCTCGGTCGCTAGGTCGGTGAGCGAGCCCTGAAGCGCCTCCACCGAGCCCTGCACGTCGGCCTTGACCACGAGCCGAAGCTCCTGGACATCGCCGCTTTGCATGAGGGCCTGGAGCTGGTCGAGACCTCGCAGACCGCCGAGGGGTGCCGCGGTGGCCATACCGGGCTTCTTGCGCGCCCCGGCGACCTCCTGCGCCTTGCGTTGGTCGGTCACCTCATAGAAGAGGTCGCCGGCTGCCGGAAGCTCCGCCAGACCGAGCACCTCGACCGGAGTGGCCGGACCTGCAGCGGCAAGTTGCTTGCCGCGGTCGTCGGTCATCGCGCGAACGCGGCCCCATGCACCGCCGGCGACGACGTAGTCACCGGTGTCCAAAGACCCGTCTCGAATCAACACGTTAGCGACCGGACCTCGTCCGCGGTCGAGATAAGCTTCGAGCACGACGCCCTCAGCGGGGATGCTCGCATTGGCGCTGAGCTCGAGCATCTCCGCCTGCAGAAGCACGTTCTCGAGGAGGGCGTCGATGCCCTGGCCGGTGATGGCCGAGCACGGGATAAAGATCGTTTCCCCGCCCCAATCCTCCGGCTGGAGACCCAACGCGGCGAGCTCGTTCTTCACCGTGTCCGGGTTCGCCTCGGGCTTGTCGATCTTGTTGACCGCCACGACGATGGGCACGTTCGCAGCCTGGGCGTGGTTCACGGCCTCTTTGGTCTGGGGCATGACACCGTCGTCGGCCGCCACCACCAGGATCACGATGTCGGTCGCCTGGGCGCCGCGGGCGCGCATGGCGGTGAAGGCCTCGTGGCCCGGCGTGTCCAGGAAGACGACCGTGCCCTGCTTGGTATCGACGCGGTACGCGCCGATATGCTGGGTGATCCCGCCCGCCTCGCCCGCGACGACGTCGCTCTCGCGAATCTTGTCGAGAAGTGAGGTCTTGCCGTGGTCGACGTGGCCCATGACCGTAACGACTGGTGGCCGATGCTGTCGGTCGACGGCCTTGTCCTCGAACTCGCCACGCGCATCGCCAACGATCTCATCCTCACTCCGCGCGACGTTCTCGACTTCGTAGTTGAATTCGCTGGCCAACACCGAGGCGGTATCCGCATCGAGAGTGCTGTTGATGTGGACGCCAGACACACCGAGCTCCATCAGCTTCATCAAGACGTCCGTCGCCTTGAGGCTCATTCGCTGCGCTAGGGCCTGAAGCTGAATGTCGTCCTCGATGCGAATCACGCGCTTCTGCGCGCTCGGCACCGTGATTTCGGTTTGCTTGGGCTTCTTGCCTGGCTGCAAACGCTTTTTGCCGGGGCGCCCCTGTGGGCGGCCGGTCGGCCCGATCGACGAGCGGCCCCGAATCTCGCGCCGCCGTGGCGCGAGCTGTTCCCGCTGTGCGGCATGCTCGGCGACGATGCGACGACGCGCGCCTTCGGAAAGCGGCGTGGCGCTCGGTGCCTTGGCCTTCCCGCGACGCATGACGCCCGGCGGCAACGGGTCATGCGCGAAGCGGCCCTGCTCCTCGAGCTCTTCGGCGGGCTCGAATGCCAAAGGAGGCTCGACAGCGGGCGGCTGCTCCGCCGACGGCTCCTGGGTCGGCGCAGCTGGCGCAGGCTCAGCCG
>CP070713.1:133758-137297 GCA_020351445.1 Myxococcales bacterium | reverse complement strand
GGTCCATACGGCTTCGACCTTGTCGCTTGCTGCGTTAGAGGCGCTGGTTCACTTCGCGATCGATACCGCACCCCTTGATTACGTCGCTCTTACGATTCGTGTACCCGACGACGCCGTCGAGCGCGTGGCCGCCAATACGCTTCCCGCCGACTGGAACGCGCCGGTGGCGCCTGCCGCGTGTCAGGAGCTTGGAGCGCGCTGGGCGGCCGAGGCCCGGAGCCTCGGTCTCGCCGTTCCTTCTGCGGTGGTCCCTTCCGAGTACAACATTCTACTCAATCCGCTCCATCCTGACTCTGCGAAAGTCACCTTAGAGAAACAGGAGCCGTTCCTGTTTGATTCGCGACTATTCCCCGCCGGCGGATAGCGCGGAGAGACTTCGGTTGTGGTCCGGCTGTGTCTAGAACATTCTTCTGTCGGGCTGCCATTCGGAAAACACATCGCGTGACCTACTCTGCGGCGTCGAGCAAGACGGCGGCGCGGACCGTTGGGGCAATGGCGGCGTTCGTCCGGTTCTGAAGCTGCCGACTTAGAGCGGCGCGGCAGCTCGGGCCGAGTGCGTCGTCGCGGCAGAGTACGGCCAGCCGGTCGAGGCAGCTTCCCCATGCGCTGTTGATTCGGAGACACGCGAGAAGCGCGCCGACCGCGCGGGGCGGATCGGTTTCCTGTAGGGCGTAGCTCATGCGGTGGAGGTACATCGGAGCGCTAGCGGGGCTGGCCTCGCTCGCCCATCGCCCGAGCAGAGCGGCCGCCTCCTCGCTTCGGTCGAGGTCGAGGAGGGCCTGGGCGAGGCTAACGCGGTATTTCACTTCGTTCGGTCTCATTAAGAGCGCTTTTTCGAGGTACTCGAGCGAAGCCTCGGGCTGGTGGATGTTGACCAGGCTCATGCCGAGGTAGCCGTAACCGTGCGGGGCGGTCGGATCGGTCTCGATGACCGCGCCGTAGAGGGTGCCGTCGGATTCGAAGTCACGAACGAAGCCGCGAAGCAGGAACGCCGAGAGGCCGAGATAGGCTACGACCGCCACGCCGAAGGCGACTCGCAATCGACTGGAATCGAAAACGCCGAGGCGGCGCAGGCCGTTGACAGCGAGGTCCACCACGCCGACGCTCAGACCTGCCAAGGGAAGGTACAAATAGCGCCCGAAGCCCGGCCAGGTCACCGTGGTGATCAGCACCACTGGGCCGAGCGTGCCGGCGAAGAACACGAGCGACCACGCAAAAGCGGCCTGGCGACGGCGAAAGACAAAGGCCACGGCGATGAGCAGCAGCGCCAGGAGGCCCAATGTCACGCGCGCGGCCAGGCCGAAGCCCGAGTACGAGTCGAGCATCATTCGGATGTACGGAGCGCTTGGGGCGATGACGGTTCGGAGGCCGTCGAAAAAGAGCAAGCCAAACCCGCTGAGCGCGCTCCAGAGCTGTGAGCTGTCGCCGTACGAGCGCATCCCGCCGAGGACTCGGATCCGAACGAGCAGGTAGAGGCCGGCGCTAGCCGCAAGGGGGGCGAGTGCGAACAACCGCTCACGCCATTTTGGACGGACCTCTTCTAGGCGTGGCCAGATCACGAGCGCCGGGAGCACGCCCAGGGCGACCTCTTTCGAAAGAAGCGCGGCAAACAGGAACAGTCCGCTCAGTGCGTAGAGCGAGGCGCGGCGCGAGACGAGGGCGCGGTCCCAGACCAGAATGCTCGCGAGCACCATTGCGGTGCAGAGCGGGTCAGAGCGGCCGTTGATCCAGATGTGGCCCTCGCCGATCCAGGGCGAGAATGCGAACCAAGCCGCGGGGAGCCAGGCGAGGTGCCGGTTCTCTTTCGACATCGCGACGCGCGCGACTCCGAACACCAGAGAGATGCAGAGCAGGTGCAGGATGAGGTTCGTGACGTGATACCCGAACGGGACGCGGCCCGTCAGTGCGGCGTCGAGCGCGAAGGTCGTGAGGGTCAGCGGCCGATAGGTGTCGATGACCATCGGGTCGACCCGGTCCACCGCGTACATAGTGGAATGCGTGAAGAAGGCCGGGATGTTCGACAGGTCGTAGATCCTGTCGTGGATGATGAAGACAAAGAGGTCGTCGTAGACGAACCCGTTTTGGAAGACGGGAAACATCACGACGCAGGTCGCGACCAGGACCCCGATGAGGATCGGAACCGCGCGGTTCGTCTCTGTCATCAGATGATTCTATCTGCGTTCGCCACCGGCCCAAGTTTCTTTGGCGACGGCACTTGCTCGCCCTACAATCTCAACCTCGTGACGGCTTCCAAAGTCGGGAATGTGGACCGGACGACCGTCCACCGGTGGATCACAATCACGGCGGCCTTCGCAGCCGTCTTGATTTCCGCGCTCGCTTGCGCGCCGGGGCTCCTCGGAATGTGGGTTTATGACGACCAGACCATGGTCGGCAATCCGCTCTACGACGACGTATCCGACGCGCTCAACGTGTTCTCCTACAACTCGGCCGACTACATCGGCCGGGGCAAGCTCGATCGAAACGCAACTACGACGTACCGGCCCATCACTATGTTGACGCTCGTGGGAACCCACGCGCTCGCGCCCAAACCGTGGGTTCACCACATCGTTGGATGGATCTTGCATCTTCTCGTCGGGGGGCTTCTCTACTTGGGTCTCGCGAGACGGCCTTGGTCGTGGCGTATCGACCCGGTCGCCGCGTGGCTAGCTGCGCTGTTTCTTTTTCATCCGGTCTGCGTCGAGAGTTATGTTTGGATCAACGGCCGCTCCGATCTGATGGCGGGGCTGTTCTTGACGCTGCTCGTCGTGATGCGGCCAGGTCGGATACCGGTCTCGGTCCTCACGACGTTTTCCTATCTCGCAATCGGGTTCCTAGGAACGGCTGCCAAGCTCCCGTTCGCTCTGGCGGCCCTTTGTCTTTGGGCAGGCGCCTGGCTGCGACAAGAGCGAGAAGGACGAAACGCTTCGCAGCTGGTCCTACCCGTGGCGCTCTCGTGTGGGATCGCGCTTTTCGTCGCCCTACGGATGCTCTACAGCCCGCTCGCTGACTATGTCTCCGCCAGCACAGGATATGGCGCGACCTCCTTATGGGCGCCTGCGCCGAAAGTCGCCGCCGGAGCCGCCTACGCCCTACTCAGCCTCGGCGCGGACTCGATGCAATCGATGGCGTGGAACGCCATTCGACCTTGGACTTGGGGGGAAAGATCCGGCGTAATGGTGATGCTTGCTTCCGCAGCAGGGCTCTTTTGGCGGCGTGACTGGGGCGGACTCATCTATGCCGGAGGGGCGTTGCTGACCCTTGCGCCAACCCTCTTCGTCGCCCAGTCGATCTGGTTCGGATTCGACCGGTATCTCTACATGCCGCTGATCCTGCTCCTCGTCGCGGCGGAGCCCTATGTGCGCGAGCTCGTGTTACGCCTCAAATCGCATGGCCAGTTCCTGAAAATCGCCGGCGCCGCAATCCTGTTGGTCGCCGTGATCGATACCCACCTCGCAAGCCGCGCATACGCAAGCCACGTGGCCTTCTTGGGAGCGATGCTGAGCGAACGCCCTGACGACCCGACGGTCCGGCTGTACATC
>CP070713.1:128311-133658 GCA_020351445.1 Myxococcales bacterium | reverse complement strand
CTCCGGGGAGATACGGTGCGGAAGCCGAGCAATGGATGGTGATCAAGAAAGCCGCTTCGGACGCGGTGATCGCCCACGGCGGCACGATCACCCACCACCATGCGGTCGGCCGCGTCCATCGCCCCTGGTACGAGAAGCAGCGGCCCGCGCTGTTTGGAGACGCCCTGCAAGCCGTCAAGGGCGCGCTCGATCCGGGCAGCATCATGAATCCCGGCGTACTGATCCGAACCTGATCAAGGGCGGGCGCCGCCAGCCGAACGGTCGCTGAAACAAAAAGGGCGCCCCGGAGGACGCCCTTTTCTGTGCTCAGCCTTCGGCTACTACCTCGAAGGTGGCCCTCCCCCGCCACCGGCTGGGGCAGCACCGCCTCCGCTGCTCTCGTCATCGACGCAGTTGTCGGGATCCGGGCACGAGTCATCGCCGCCCAAGGCGTCGGCGCTCGCCGCTCCTGAGTTGCTCGAATCGACACCATCCTCATTGTTGCCATGACCTTGGTCGTCAAAAAGCGCGGGATCCCTCGGCGCTTTCCCGTTCACGGTGTTCGACAGGTCATCGGAGAGGACGTACGAGGAAAATGGGCTCGCGTCGGCCTGGATCAGCCCGAAAAGGCTTACAGCCGCCGCAAGCACGACCCCTAAAGTCCAACGCTTTGCTTTCATTTCAGATACCCCTTTCAAATTTCAGTATATGGATAAAATTACAGTCCTCAAGTGGGGTATATTACCGTCTGTTCAGTTTATCGCGGATTGCTCGCCGAGACGATGTCGATGAACTCGTCGCCATCGATGTTACCGCTAGCGACCACGTACCAGGAGCGCGGTCCGTCGTCCTGCATGATGCGGTAGTTGTACTTGTACCCCTGGATTTCCGTGGGTGAGATCTCCACACCACCCTCGATGTTGAATCCAAGCTGCCCGAAGGTTGCCGCGTAGTAGCCGTGTTCCAGCAGGTGCTCGCGCTGAGCGGCAGCAATTGCCCGAAAGGTCATGACGGTCTCGGGCCGCCGCGCCCGGGCGACATACTTTTGGTACCCATTGACCGCGACGCTTCCGAGGACGCCGATGATGAGTGTGACCACCATCACATCCATGAGCGTGAAGCCCGCCTGGCGCCGGCTTTTTTTCGATGCGTGCGCTTTGATCATCATTCCGTATCTCCGTGAAGGCTGCCGAATACGATCACCTCTTCGCCCCAGTACTGGGCGACCAGGGCGTTTCCACGATGGATGAAGCCGTCCCGAGTTCCCCAACGCGCCTTGGCCGCGCGGAACATCGTTTCGGCCTCTTCCAGTCGACGCTCTTCAGACAGGAGCTCCCACGAATCGTCGACGTGCGCGAATAATACCGGGGGTTGGCTTTGGGTCACCGAGGCCTGACTGATGAAGCTCGAGAGATCGCCTGATTCGTGTGGCGTAAGCGCCCGCAGCGCGCGATGGGCGTCGAGATAGTCGGAAACGAGGAACGCGATCCCGGCGAACGCCAGTGCCAAACCAAACCCATGGAATGCCCTTTTGATCTTGAGAGGGCTCCACACGACGACGGGGGCTACTTGTTCGCGCGGCTTTTCCGAAGGGTCTGCGGCCTTTGCGCTGTCGGGCTGGGCCTCTTCTGGAGCATCGGGCACCATGCTCAGGATCCCGGTATTTCTGTCGTCGATATCCGGATGCACCATGCCGACGCCGGTGTGCTCCCGATATCGATCGAGGTCAGCGAGGAAGTCTTCGATGAACTGATACCGGTCATCCGGGTTTCGGCACGTCGCCTTTCGAATGATCCGGACGATGCCGGCTGGGTAACTGCCCAGCTCTTCGAGCATCGGGATGTCGCGCGCTTCACGCGGTGGATCCTCACCCGCTACCACGAAGTAGAGAAGTCTTCCGAGCGCATAGAGGTCCGAACGCAGGTCGATGCGCCGCTCGCTCGCCGTTTCGGGCGGAACATACGCGCCGCTCCGTGGCGCGATGCGCGGCCCCAAGAAGAATGGCTTCAGCTCGTCGTCGACCGCGATGTACTTCGGCGACAGAGTGCCCACCGGCACCTCGATCGCGTGGAAGCGCTTGATGATCTCTGCAACGTCCCGGAAGTGTCGGAGGCGTTGCTCGAGCCGCCATGAGCTCCAAGGCAAGTCGCGGAAGATCCCCTTCGGCTCAGGGGCCGCCAGAATGACATGCGGCTCTTCTTTGATGATCTCGATGCCCGAGGTTTCGGCGTAGCGAACGATGTTTTCGAAGTTGAGCTTCTGCCCATCGGTCGTGACCGCCTGTAAGACGATGACCGCGACTTCGCGGTCCTCGCCGTCCAGTCCCCCGTGCACGACGATGCCAGGTGCGCGAAAGATAGGCTTCCCCACCAGCACCCCCGCCACGAAGGCATTGGTTGCAGTCTCTTGCATGTTTTACAGCCTAGATTATTAAATCCAGTGATGCCATAGCCTGAAAAGGGCGATTCGGGAGTTCGACGAGGCTGTAACTCGGGGCCCCAGGCATCGTATCGTGCGCGGGTATGCGGATCGTCATCGTCGGGAACGGGGTCGCGGGGATGGAAGCGGCCCTCACGGTTCGGAGGCGGGAGCCAACCTGGGAAGTGACGCTCATTTCGGAGGAGAGCGACCACTTCTTCTCCCGAACGGCGCTCATGTGGGTGTTCAGCGGGCAGATGAGCCATCGCGACATCGAGCCCCTCGAGCGGGATGCGTACGAGCGGCTTGGCTTTCGGCGTGTGCGGGCCCGAGCCACCGGCATCGATACGGTCGGCCGGCAGGTCTCGTTGGCCGGCGGCGCAGAGCCGGTTCCGTACGACCGGTTGTTGATTGCGGCGGGCTCGCGACCACGGCCCGGGCCATGGCCTGGAAGCGATGCGCGCGGCGTCGGCCACTTCGTCACGTTGCAGGACCTCGATTGGTACGAGCGCGAGGTCCATGGCGGCGCATCGCGTGGCGGCGCTCCCCCGCGGGCGGACGCGCATGTGCGCGCCACCGCCGACGACTCGCCCTATCGGTTCCGCGAGGTGGCGGCGGAGCGGCACGGGCGGTTGGCGCGCCAGCCCTCGGTGATCGGCGGGGGCCTCGTCGGGATCGAAGCCGTGGAGGTCGCTGTCGCAGCAGGCCTGCGTCCGTACTTCTTCATCCGCGAAGAGTGGTTCTGGCCGATCGCGCTCGATCCGCGCGAATCGCGGTGGATCAGCGACCAAATGGGACAGCACGGAGTCGAGGTGCACCTCGAGCATGAGATCGAAGCGCTCGAAACCGATTCGGGCGGAAACGTGTCGGGCGTACGAACCAATCAAGGGCGCTACCCAAGCGACTGCGTGGTGATCGCGATCGGCGTGATGCCCAACACCGGATGGCTGGCCGGCTCGGCGATCGAGCTCGACGAGCGCGGAGGCATCGCGGTCGACGAGGAGCTGCAGACGAGCGCGCCCGGTGTCTTTGCGGCCGGAGACTGTGCCTCGGTGCGCTGGTTCGATGGGACCCGAAGGCCCGAGCAACTCTGGTACACGGCGCGCGACCAAGGGCGTGTGGCGGGCTTGCGGTTGCTGGGCGATACGCCGCGATACGACCGAGGCACTTGGTACAACTCGGCCAAGCTCATGGACATCGAATACACGACCGCCGGGTTGGTGAACTGGAACCTCGAGCGCGAGCAGAACTGGTATTTCGAGGAGCAGGGCAGGGTGCGCAGCACCACGCGGGTCGTCGTCCAAGATGGGCACGTGGTGGGGTTCAACATGCTCGGGCGGCGATGGGATCACACGGTTCTCATCCGGTGGATCGAAGAGCGGCGAAGCCTCGATTGGGTCCTCGGGCATTTGAACGAGGCGGCGTTCGACACGGAGCTCGTGCCGCCGCTTCGGGTGACGAGGGCATAGCGTGGACCAACAGGGACAAAACGGGCTGCTCTCGACCTACCGCGAAGGTTGGCGCAACCGCAGCGCGGCCGGCATCGTGGTCTCCGCGTTGCTGATCCTCTTCTATGTCGTCCTCTACTGGGAACACAAGGTGCAGCAGCACTTCGGCATCGCGCCGCTCACGGCGATTTCCGAGGCCGCCGGTTTGCGCAATCGCTGGTACCTCTATGGGTTCCTCTATTCGCTCGCGATCATTGGTGGCGCCGTCTACTACTTACGGCGCCACGGCAATAGCCGCTACAACCGGTTTCGAATCACGGTGAACGTCGCGATTCAAGTCGCGCTCGGGTTCTCGCTTCCGTTCATCATGCCGCTCTTTGGCGGCCAAGAGGTCTACTTCTCCTATTTTTGGCCACTCAAATACGACTATCTATATCCGCAGACACTCGCAGACCTTCCGCTCTATTTCGCGCTGTATACCGTCGTGGGCTCACTCTTGGCCGCGCCCGTCCTTGCCGTCCTCTACGGGAAGCGCTGGTACTGCTCGTGGGTCTGCGGGTGCGGCGGCTTGGCCAACACGTTTGGTGACCCGTGGCGCCATTTGACGAGCAAGTCGACCAAGTCATGGCGCTTCGAGCAGGCGAGCATTCACCTGGTGCTGTTCGTCGCAATCTCGACCACGTTCCTCATCGGTTTGGACTGGCTGATCGGCGAAGACCATCCGGCCTTTCATCGAATCGTGGCCGGCGACCACTGGCAGTATTGGTCGATCAAGAGCTTCTACGTGTTAGCGGTCGGAGCGGTCTTGGCGGGGGTGGTCGGAGTGGGCCTCTATCCGTTGTTTGGTCCTCGCGTGTGGTGCCGCAACTTCTGTCCGATGGCTGCCATCCTCGGCTGGGTGCAGAAGGTGGGGCGCTATCGCATCAAGGTAAAACCCGGCATGTGTATCTCGTGCGGTAACTGCAGCACGTATTGCGAGATGGGCATCGACGTTCGTTCGTATGCGCAGGCCGATCAGAGCTTCACGCGGGCGTCGTGCGTCGGGTGCGGAATGTGCGCGCACATGTGCCCACGCGGCGTGCTCAAGCTCGAGAACACCTGGGAACGAGCGGAAGACAAGGAGCGTCAGAGGCTTTCGGTCGTGGACTTCTGAGCCTCAGGCGAAGGCACGGGTCCACGCCGCCAAGACATCATCGGAGAACAACACGAAACGAATTTCATCGAGGCTCCAAGCTCGCTCTTGAACGACTCGCGCGGAGATGGCGGCGGCGGCGTCGAGGGGGTAGCCATAGACGCCGCAAGAGATGGCCGGGAATGCGATCGACCGGAGCGCGTGGCTCACCGCGAGCTCGAGCGACGAGCGAAACGCGGAGGCGAGCAGCTCGGCGTCCCGGGAGTGCCCAGCGTAGACCGGGCCAACCGTGTGAATGACGTGCCGGGCGCGAAGCTGGAACCCAGGCGTGATGCGGGCCTCGCCCGTGGGGCATCTCACGCCCGGCCGG
>CP070713.1:117503-128211 GCA_020351445.1 Myxococcales bacterium | reverse complement strand
CGCTGATTCTCTTCAGGTGTGCCAATGGTGATCCGAATGCAAGTCTGGAGCCGGGCGTTAACGTTCGAGAATTGACGCACTGCGATTTCCCGGTCCAATAGAGCGCTGCACAACCCCGTGACGTCACCTTCGTACCGCACCAGCAGGAAGTTGGCGTCGCTCGGAAAGCAGCGGAGCGTCTGGTGACGGTCGAGCTCGGCCGCCAGTCGTTCGCGCTCGGCGACGATGACGGTGATGTGCTCTTCGAGCACCGGGGCGAGGTCGGTCAGCGCGAGCGTCGCGATCTCCTGCGAGCCCGTGTTGAGGTTGAACGGTTGCCGCACCTTTTCGAGCTCCCGAGAGAGGGCCTCATCGATGCGCACCCAACCGACTCGAATGCCCGCAAAGCCGACCTTCGACAGCGTTCCCATCAAAGCGCACTGCGGATGTCGCTCGGCAAACGTCGCAAACGACTGCTCGGAGTACGCACCGTACGCTTCGTCGATGACGTGCAAGGTATCGGGGAACGATTCGACCAGCCGTTCGATCTTGTTGCGCGAAAAACAGTTGCCCGTCGGATTGTTCGGGCTGGCGTAGTAAACGACGTTGGGCTGCGTGCGCTCGAGCGTGGCGGCCATCGCGTCGGCGTCGAGGTCCCACGCGTCGTCCAGGGGAACGCCCACCGGGTCCCACCCGTGCGCACGACTGGTGATGCGGTACATCACGAAGGTGGGCTCCGGAAACACGACCGCCGGGCGCTCAGCGCCCGCCCGCGGTTGCCACATTGCGCTCGCCATCAACGCGATGAGCTCATCTGACCCAGCGCCGATCACGTACTCGTCTGCGCTTCCGCCGAGGCCGCGCGCAAGGGCTTCGCGCAGCTTGATCGCCCGCCCGTCGGGGTAGCGATGCAGCTCGGTTGAGTGCAGTACGGCTGCGATCCGGGCGCGCGCCTCCGCAGGCAACGGAAAAGGGCTTTCGTTTGCGTCGAGCTTCACCGCCGGCGGCGCAGGGGGCACCCGGTAGGCAGATAGCTCATCAAGCTCGGGCCGAAACAGCGCTTTGAGGGATTTGATCGACATGCGGACTCACCGGTCGGGCGAAGTCATGGCACGCCGCGGGCCGGTGTAAAGCGGCCGCCCAGAATCAGTGCGATCAGTGCAAAAGCTGGTCGGCCTGCTGTCGAGCCTCTTCCAGGGCGAGGCTGATCACGCGGGCATCCTTGGCGTCCGGGCGGGCCTCCAAATAGGCAGCCAGGTCCTCCGAGGCTGCCCCATAGGTGCGCAAGGCATGGGCCAGCAGACCCCGGTCGCGGCGGTGCTCCGGCGCCTGAGTCAGCTCGACCAAATGGTCGCAAGCGAGCATCGCCCGCGCATAGTCGCCTTGCCTACGATGCGCGTTCTTCAGATTCGCCAACATGCGAATCGTGATCGTGTGACAGTCGACTGGCTCGAGATAACTCGGGTGCATCGCCATCTCTGCTCCGAGGAACTGCGCGGCAAGCTTCCGCAAGCCGTGACCATCGAGCAGCTCCCCGCCGTGGAAGGGATCTTGGTAGACGCCCTCCGGTCCGCCGACACGGACCAAGAAGTGACCGGGGAACCCCACGCCTTCGACTTCCATGCCTGCGCGTTCACCAACCGCCATCGTGAGCACCGAAAGTGAAATCGGAATTCCCTTCCGGCGGATCATCACTTTGTCGAGGTAGCTGTTGTAGGGGTTGTAGTAGTCGTCGCGCTCGCCCTCGAATCCGAGCTCGTCGAAGAGCAACTCTGCAAGGATTCGTCCGTCGCGTTCCGGCGTCGAACGAAGGCCGCGCCGGATCAATGCTTCGGCGCCGAGGCCGTCGAGTCCGCGCCGCATGGCATGCTCATCGATCAGAGGGTTGGCTTCCTTTGCAATGAGGATGGCGACGTCCTCGACCCGTACGTTGGGACGTTGCAGCACCGACACCAAGGGATCTCCGCTCGCCACGATTTTAGCCTTGCGTTGAAGTAGGTTGACTCATCGAGCGCTGATGTCGAGCCGAGCACTGTGCTACACCGGCTTCGATCACAAGCCTATGTGTTGTTCCTATGCTTGACGAATTTCTGCACACATTGGAGCATGGTCCTCAGTATTGGGCCTACGCGCTCGTCGCTGCCTCCGCGGGCGTCGAATACATTTTCCCTCCGCTTCCGGGGGATACGGTCGCGCTGTTTGCCGTTGCGCTGGCCGTCCGCGCGCAATTGCACTGGGTATTCGTGTACGTTGCGATGACGCTCGGCGCGCTCTTGGGAGGCCTCGCTGCGTGGGGCTTCGGCGTTTGGCTCGCGAACCACGAGGACAGCTGGCCTGCGTTTTTGAAAACCCCAACCGCGATGCGTGCTCTCGACGCAGTGCGTCGTGGCTACGATCAACACGGCGCGATGTATCTTGCCGTCAACCGATTCCTCCCGGCCCTTCGCGCCTTCTTCTTCGTCGGCGCCGGCCTGTCTCGAATGAACGCCGGCCCGGTGATCGTCTTCGGGGGGATCTCCGCGGCACTGTGGAACGCGCTCCTGATGAGCATCGGTTACGCGGTCGGCAACAACTGGGAAGTACTGCGCGATCTCGCCGAGCGCTACGCCGCAGCGACGTTGTTCCTCATCGTGGTTGCGGTGGCCGGGATCGTCGCGCGTTTCGTGTACGACACCCGACGCTCCTAGCGGTCACGCCGCTCGATCGGAGTGTCTGCCTTGACCATCGCCCGCACGAGCTCGCGATTCATCCGCGCGATCCAGGCGAGGCTCACACCCTTTGGACACACGGCTTCACACTCGCCGTGGTTGGTGCAGCCGCCGAAACCCTCGGCGTCCATCTGCGCCACCATCTTGCGGGCGCGGTCCTGTCGTTCGGGTTGCCCCTGGGGCAGAAGCGACAGGTGCGAGATCTTCGCTGCGGTGAAGAGACTGGCCGACGCATTCGGGCAAGCCGCGACGCATGCACCGCAACCGATACATTCCGCCGCATCCATTGCCTTGTCGGCGGTCCCCTTGGCGACCGGCAGCTCGTTAGCCTCGGGTGCGCTTCCCGTACGAATCGAGATGTAGCCCCCGGCCTGGATGATGCGGTCGAGCGCCGTTCGGTCGACGACGAGGTCCTTGATCACCGGGAAGCCGCTGGCGCGCCATGGCTCGAGCCAAATCTCGTCCCCGTCGTTGAACTGCCGCATGTGGAGTTGGCACGTGGTGGTCAGCTTCTGCGGGCCGTGCGCCACGCCGTTGATCACCATCCCGCAGGTGCCGCAGATGCCCTCGCGGCAGTCGTGGTCGAATGCGATCGGCGAGCCGCCTTTTTCGATCAGCTCTTCGTTGACGACGTCGAGCATTTCGAGGAACGACATGTGCGTCGTGATGTCCTTGGCCTGGTACGTCTCGAAGCGGCCGGAACCTTCCGGGCCATCTTGGCGCCACACGTGGAGGGTCAGGTTCAATAGTTCTTCGCTCATCGATAGGCCCCTTACTTGTAGCTCCGCTTGGTGGGCTTGACGTACTCGAAGGTCAGCGGCTCCTTGTTGAGTCGAGGCTCGCCTGGTTTCCCGGTCCACTCCCACGCTGCCACGTAGCTGAAGTGCTCATCGTCTCGGAGAGCTTCTCCCTTTTCTTCGTGCTCTTCGCGGAAGTGACCACCGCAGCTTTCCTCGCGTTGCAGCGCGTCCAGGCACATCAGCTCGCCGAGCTCGAAGAAGTCGGCGACACGGCCCGCGCGCTCGAGGGTCTGGTTGAGCTCGGCGCCCGCGCCCGTAATCTTCACCTCACGCCAGAACTGGTCACGCAGCTTCGGAATTTCGCGAAGCGCTTCTTGGAGCCCCTCCTTGTTGCGCGACATCCCGCACTTGGTCCAGATGATCCTGCCAAGCTTGCGATGGAAGTACTCTGGCGCGTGCTTGGGGTCGGGCGCGTTCATCAGCTTTTGGACGCGCTCCTCGACGGCTGCGACCGCCTGCCGAACGTCCGGATGGTCTTCGGCAATTGACGGCAGCTCGCGCACGTCGCCGAGGTAGTTTCCCACTGTGAATGGCAGCACGAAGTAACCGTCAGCCAAGCCTTGCATCAGCGCCGACGCGCCGAGCCGGTTCGCGCCGTGGTCGGAGAAGTTCGCTTCGCCACCGGCGAAGAGCCCCGGAATCGTCGTTTGTAGGTTGTAGTCCACCCACAGGCCTCCCATCGTGTAGTGCGTGGCCGGGTAGATGCGCATTGGTGTCTTGTACGGGCTGTCGCCGGTGATGCGCTCGTACATCTCGAAGAGGTTGCCGTACCGCTCTCGAATCGTCTGCTCGCCAAGGCGGTTGATCGCATCGCCGAAGTCGAGATACACGCCGCGCCGCTCGCCATCGACCTCCGGCCCCACGCCGAGGCCCTCGTTGGTCACGTAGAGCGCGTTGCGTGAGGCGACGTCGCGAGGAACCAGGTTGCCGAACGCGGGGTACCGCTCCTCGAGGTAGTAGTAGCGATCCGCCTCGGGGATGTCCTCCGGGCGTTTCGTGACGTCTTCCTTCTTGCGTGGAACCCAAACGCGCCCGTCGTTACGAAGCGACTCGCTCATCAGCGTCAGCTTCGATTGATAGGTCCCCGCTTGCGGGATGCAGGTCGGATGGATCTGCGTGTAGCAGGGATTCGCAAACGCCGCCCCGTGCCGGTGCGCTCGCCAAGCCGCCGTGCAGTTGCAGCCCTTGGCGTTGGTCGACAGATAAAAGACATTGCCGTAACCGCCAGTGCAAAGAATCACCATGTCGGCGATGTGCGGGCTGACCTTGCCGGTCTGCAGGCACCGGGTGACGATGCCCCGCGCGCGGCCGTCGTGGATGATGAGGTCGAGCATCTCCGTCCGCGGGAACATCTCGACCGTACCCTCCTCGATCTGGCGGCAGAGCGCCTGGTACGCCCCGAGGAGCAACTGCTGACCGGTCTGCCCACGCGCATAGAACGTGCGCGAGACCTGAGCGCCGCCAAAGGAGCGGTTCGCCAGGAGGCCGCCGTACTCACGCGCAAAGGGCACGCCCTGCGAGACCGCCTGGTCGATGATCTGCACGCTGAGCTCGGCAAGACGGTAGACATTCGACTCGCGGGAGCGGAAGTCGCCGCCCTTCACGGTGTCGTAAAACAGCCGGTACACGCTATCGCCGTCGTTTTGGTAGTTCTTGGCGGCGTTGATCCCGCCCTGTGCGGCGATGCTGTGCGCCCGCCGTGGGCTGTCCTGGTAACAGAAGCATTTGACGTTGTAGCCCATCTCGCCGAGCGAGGCGGCCGCAGCGCCGCCCGCAAGCCCGCTCCCAACGACGATCACGGTGTACCTTCGGCGGTTGGCCGGCGCGACGAGCTTGTTCGCCTCTTTGTGCTTCTCCCAGCGCTTTCCGATGGGACCGGTCGGTTCGTTCGATCGAAGTTGCATGACGACCCTTACAGTGTGACGAGACCGGCGAGCACCGAGATCGGGAACGACAGGTTTCCGATCGTGATCGCGGCAGAAATCGCGATCGCTAGATCGCGGCGATAGGAGTTGTAGCGAGGATGATTGGCGCCCAGCGTCTGAAAGGCGCTGTAGATGCCGTGGAAGATATGAAAGCCGAGGGCGAGGTTCCCTGCAATGTATACCCCGGCGATCACGGGGTTCTGAAAGCCTTCGACGACGTTCCGATACACCTCCCCCGGGTGAGCCGGAAGAATCGTGAAGTGCAACAAGTGGTAGACCACGAACAGCAGAAGAATCGGGCCCGACCAGTACATCGTTCGCGCTGCGTAATCGGTCGCGAGGTCCTTGTGCTGCTTGTAGCGCGACCCCCGAGCCCGCATGTTGCGTGCCCATAGCGAGAACGCGGAGCCGATGTGCACTCCGAACGCGAAGAGCAGAACCAAACGCGTCCCCCATACGAGAGGGGGCAAGCTCTGCAGCTTCTCCGCATAGCCGTCCATCGCTTCGGGTCCGAGGTAGAGGTTCAGGTTGCCCAGAAAGTGGCCGATCGTGAAGCCGACGATGATGACGCCGGACAGGGCCATGATTACCTTTTTCCCGATGGTCGTTTGATGCAGCGTGAGGGATCGTTGCATGGGTTCTCCTCAGTATCCGGTGCGCTCGGCGGCCGATTCTTACATCCACCGGCTGGCGCTTGCCACCGGCGGGTGGAAAAAGCAGACGTTTCAAGACTCGGGGGGGTCGTAGTACTCCACGAAATCGCCGCGGAATGTCTCGAGCACCGTGACGCCGCCTTCCGCGCTCACCAGGTAATTCGGCCCGATTGGCACTTTGCCGAGGCCGCCCGGCGTGTCGACGATCAGCTTGGGAAGCGCGATCCCACTGACACGCCCCTGAAGGGCTGCCATCAGCTCGACCCCGCGCCGAAGAGGCGTCCGCAGATGCCCAGTTCCGCCAACTGGGTCCATTTGTAGGAGGTAATAGGGCCGAACGCGCGATCGGACCAGACCTCGAAACAGCGCCTCGAGCGTGGCCGGGTCGTCGTTGACACCCCGCAGCAGGACGGTTTGGTTCATGACCGGGAGGCCGGCGTCCGCCAGCCGCGCGCAAGCCGCGCGAGCCTCGTCGGTGAGCTCCTTGGAATGGTTGAAATGGGTCATCACCCAAGTTGTTTCGTGGGCTTCTCGGATGGCGACGCAGAGCTCTTTGGTGATCCGCTGCGGGAGGGTGACCGGTGCTCGCGTCGCCAAGCGCACGTATTGCACGTGGTCGATCCGACGAATTCGGCCAAGCAAGCGAGCGAGCCGTCCGGTGGACATGACGCACGGATCCCCGCCAGAGATGATAACCTCGTGGACTTCGGGGTGCGCCTCGATCCAGGCGAATGCGGGGTCGAGCGCGGCCAGCGAGCGAGCGCCCCCGCCACCTCCAACGAGCCGGGATCGGGTGCAGAAGCGGCAATAGACCCCACAACGATCCGTCGCGACCAAAAGAACGCGATCGGGGTAGCGCTGAACCAGGTGAGGCGCGACTTCGTGAGCCTCTTCACCGAGCGGGTCGCGCAGGTCCCCTTGGGCGGCGATCGCTTCCTCGGCTCGCGGGATGCACTGGCGGCGAATCGGGCAGTCCGGGTCGTTGGGGTCACAGAGCGCCAGGTAGTACGGGGTGATGGAGATCGGCAGCCCCGCGGCCATCGCACGGGTGGCGCCAATTCGCTCTGAATCCGTCAGGGAGAGGGCCCTCTCGAGACCTGGTAAATCCGTGACCGCATGCTGCGCCTGCCAGCGCCAATCGCTCCAGCTGGAATCGTCGAAACCCGAGGCTTCGCGAAAATTTAGAGGTAGCGCGCGCACGTCGTGCAGCTTACTTCGAGTCCACCCGGCGGCAACTCCCGTTGCTCCTGGACACCCGCCGAAAACATTGTCATATGCCACTTTCGGAGCTTGCCAAAAGGGCGTTTTGCTCCCACTGCCCGAGACGGAAACGGAGAGATCATGGCGACCGCAGACCCCCGCCCCTTCGACGTCGAGTACATCGAGAACCCAAGTCAGTCCGAGCTTCGCGAGCTCGCCATGAAACACACCCCGTGCGTTCAGCGAACCGCAGTCGGCAGCATCAATAAAGTCACGCGCAACAAGGCGCGCATGGCCAAGTACACCTACATCATCGATACCCAAGATCGATGGAGCCACCAGATCATCGACCCCGCCAAGGGTCGTGAGCTGATCGAGCGCCAGGCGCAGTACATTGCCGACAAGGGCAAGCTCGTCGCCATCGATGGCTATTCGGGTCTCGGTAGTGGCGCGTTCGGCACGACTTGGCTCTACACGCTCGAGGGCGCGAACATCGCTGGCATGCAGCAGATCCTCGCGTTCCCACGTTCGGCCGTCGAGAGCGACGAGCAGTTGGCGCAGCCCTTCGAGCCGACCTTCCGTCTCTTTTACACGCCCGACCTGATGCTCGACGACATGCCCGGCCGTCAGGCGATCATCGTCGACATGGAGAACTTGACGACGCACGTGATGGGCGCCGACTACTTCGGTGAGTCGAAAAAGGGTGTCCTTCGCATGCTCAATCATTTCGTCTACCAGAAGGGCGGTCTGGTGCTGCATGCGGGCGCCAAGGCGGTCACCGCGACGAACGGCGACAAGGTCACCATGACGATCATGGGCCTGTCGGGCACCGGCAAGACGACGACGACGTTCTCGAAGCAGGGTGACCTGACCGAGCCAATTCAAGACGACATGGTGTCGTTGTGGCCGCACGGCGCTCTGTCGATCACCGAAAACGGCTGCTTCGCCAAGACCGACGGCCTGTCGCTCGAGACCGAGCCGGTTCTCTACGAGGCGACCATCGGCCCCGATGCATGGGTCGAGAACGTGTTCCTCGAGGCCGATGGCACGTTCCACTTCACCAAGGGCGCGCTCTCGGTCGAGGACGTCGAAAGGCTGCGGGATATTTTGATTGCGACCGGTGCGAACGAGCCCAATGTCGACAAGTATATCGCTGGCGAGGTGAAAGTCGACGACGTGGTCGACAGCCATGGCATTCCCGCCGATGGTTGGGATTTCGTCATGTGGACCCAGAACGGCCGCTCGATCGTGCCGTTGAGCTCGATCCCTGACGCCGCGGATCTGCACAACATCCCGCAGGTGAAGTCGATGGGCATTCTCAACCGCGACGAAGGTTACGACGCGGCAACGCCCGGCATCGTCCGGTTCACCTCGCCCGAGCAGGCCGCTGGCTACTTCATGCTCGGCGAGACTTCGAAGACCAGCGCGGCGGGCAAGGAGCGTGGCAAGACGCGTTCGCCGTTCACGCAGCCATTCTTCCCAGCGAAGCACGGGCTTCAGGCCAAGCGCTTTGCCGAGCTCGCAGCGACCATGCCGGGGGTCACGATGTGGCTGATGAATACCGGGTACGTCGGCGGCGAAGCCAACGACGTCAAAGAGGGCAAGGCGCTCAACATCAAGATCCGGCATTCGAGCGCGATGCTCGAGGCGCTCTTGGGCGAAAAGATCAAGTGGAAGAAAGATCCAGACTTCGGCTACGAGATCGTCGATGTCGATGCCTCCGAGAACGCTGACCTCCTTGCAAAGGTGCCGGCCGAGATCCTCGAGCCGCGCCGCTTCTACGACGCCCGCGGGCGGCACAGCGACTACGAGCAGTGGGTTCACCACATGAAGGAAGCCCGGGCGGCCTTCCTCCAGCAATTCGACGTGGCGGACGCGATCGTTCAGGCGACCACCGGCTAAGCGATTGCCGAGCGCCGCAGCTTTTGCGGGCCCCTACAGGACTTGTGGTAACAGGCATGGGCGTGAAGCGATTCGCGCCCGTGCTAGTCGTGCTGTCTGCGCTGGCGGTGTTGAGCCCCGCCGCGGGGGCCTCCGCCGATAAGGGCAATCGAGACCTGGCCGTCTTCGATGCGACGTTCGGGGGCACGATCTCCAAGTTCGCGGGCGTACGGAAGTGGCAGCCGTCCCTTTGGCTGGATGCCACCTGGGGCGCAGCAGGTCCCCTGCATCTCGGTGCCTACTTCCAATGGATCGGCAAGAGCTTTCCGCTCGACGACCCGGGTTTCGGCGGTGGGGGGCTGATCGCGCTTCGCTGGAACGTCAAGAACCTTCGCGTCTCCGGCGCGTTTACCGGAGGGTACCTCGGTGTTCCCTTGCCGGACCGGGTACAGGGCGCGGGAACGATTGGCGCGTTCGCAGGCCTTGGGTATGGTTTCCTCTCGTGGATGGGCTTCGAAGCGCGTGGCCGATGGATGCGGTACTTCAACATGCCGTCCGGCGCTCCAAACCACGCATGGACCGTCGAAGCCGGATTCAGCTTCTTCGTGAAGTAGGGCGATGGCGCCGGTAGACGTCTTGATCGTCGGCGCCGGGCACAACGGCTTGGTGGCCGCGCTGATGTTGGCCAGGGCCGGCTTGCGGGTCCGGCTGCTGGAATCCGCCGCAGTTGTGGGTGGCGCTTGCCGAACCGAGTATCCGTTTGCCCGCGCTCCAGAGGTTGGGCAGTCGACGGGTGCGTATCTGCTCGGCTTGATGCCGCCCGAGCTCATGCAGGAGCTCGGCGTGTCGTTTCCCTTGATCCGACGCGATCCTCACTACTTCCTACCAACCACCGAGGACCGATACTTACTGATGGGCGCGGACTGGGCAGCGACCGAGGCGCAGCTCGAGCAGTTCTTTTCGCGGCGCGACGTCGACGCCGACCGAGCACTGCAAAACGAGCTTTCGATGTTGCGTCAGGACATCGCGCCAACCTGGCTGCAGACCCCGGTGTCGATCGAAGAGACCGCGGAGCGTTACGTGAGGCCCGCGCTCCGCGATGCGTTCGTCGCTCTCTGCCGCGGATCGGTAGGCGCCTATCTCCGACGGTTTGGTTTCCAAAGCGAGCTTCTCGAAGCGATGTACGCGGTGACCGACGGCTTCACTGGCCTCTACGGAGATTGGGATACCCCGGGGAGCGGAATGAACTTCCTCGTGCACAACATGTGTCGGCTACCGGGCAGCGATGCTACTTGGATGGCCGTCAGGGGTGGCATGGGCACCGTTACACGGGTGCTCGCCGCGGCCGCCAAGCGCGCTGGCGCGGAGATCATCCTTGGCACGGCAGTGGCGAGCATCGAGACGCGCGGAAGCATTGCGACTGGCGTCTTGACCGAAGAGGGGGAGCTTCACCGTGCGCGTGCGGTGATCGTCAACGCGGACCCGTTCCGAATGCTTTCGATGCTTGGCGATGGGTGTCCGGACGACCTGCGGGAGCGCGTCGGTCGGTACCGCCGACCCGG
>CP070713.1:114708-117403 GCA_020351445.1 Myxococcales bacterium | reverse complement strand
GCCTCTTGGCAACGGCGACACACCCACACGCATCGAAACCGGCGACAACTACATCGAAAGCCTTCGCGACCGAAACCTGAAGGTCTTCTTGTTCGGTGAGCTGGTCGACGAGCCGGTGGACCATCCGATGATCCGGCCTTCGATCAACGCCGTCGCCGAGACATACGACCTCGCAATTCGGGAGCCCGAGGTCGCCACCGCCGAGTCGTCCCTGACCAAAAAGCGCGTCAACCGGTTCCTGCACATCGCGCAAAGCGCGGACGACCTGGTGGCGCAAAACATGATGCAACGAAAGCTCGGCCAGAACACGGGCACGTGCTTTCAGCGCTGCGTCGGCATGGACGCCTTCAACTCCCTATACTCGGTCACCTACGAAATCGACGAGAAGCACGGGACGCCGTACCACGAGCGGCTGAAGGCATTCCTCACGACGATGCAGGAGCACAACTACGTCGTCGGAGGTGCGATGACCGACGTCAAAGGCGATCGGAGCAAGGCTCCGCACGAGCAAGACGATCCCGATCTTTTCGTGCACATTACGAGGAGAGACGACAAAGGGATTTGGCTCAAAGGCGCGAAGGCGCACCAAACCGGCTGCATCAACTCGCATTGGATCATCGCAATGCCGACGATGCGGCTCGGGCCGGCCGACAGGGACTACGCGGTCGTTGCCGCATTCCCCGTCGATGCGCCGGGCATCACCTACATCTACGGGCGGCAGTCATGTGACACCCGCAGCATGGAGGGTGGCTCGATCGACGTCGGCAATGCCGATTTCTCCGGCCAAGAAGCCATGGTCGTACTGGAGGACGTCTTCGTGCCCTGGACTCACGTGTTCATGGATGGCGAGTACCAGTTTGCGTCGATGCTAGTCGAACGATTCACTTGCTACCACCGGCGGAGCTACGTTTGCAAAACGGGCGTTGGGGACGTGCTGATCGGCGCAGCGGCGCAAGCGGCCGAGTACAACGGCGTCGACGGAGCCTCGCACATCAAAGACAAGCTCGTGCAGATGACCCATCTGAACGAGACGATGTACGCGGCGGGCATCGCGTCTTCACACCAGGCGCGCCCCACGAAGTCGGGCTGCTATTTGAACGACGACATGCTCGCAAACGTGTGCAAGCACCACGTCACCAAGATGCCGTTCGACATGGGGCGGATCGCACAGGACCTGGCGGGCGGGCTCGTGAGCACGGCTCCCTCGGAAAAGGAGCTCAAACACCCCGAGCTCGGCGCACTTCTCGACAAGTACCTCAAAGGTCGAGCCGACGTGCCCACCGAAGCGCGTATCCGCATCCTGCGCTTGATCGAGAACATGACGATGGGCCGCAACGCAGTGGGCTATCTGACCGAATCCCTACACGGCGCGGGGTCACCGCAGGCGCAACGCATTCAAATCGGCCGGCAGATGGAGCTCGGCTTCAAGAAGGGCCTCGCGCGGCGGCTTGCCGGCGTTGACCGAGCGGACGACGAATAGCGGGCGTAGGCATCGACCCGGGGCGGTTCTTGGCTTGCCACGATGATTGCCGTGTAAGCGCTAGCGGTCGAGGGTCAAATTGAATACGTTAGGGTGGATGCGAATTTGGGGGGGCATCTGGGCGGCAGGCGCCTGGGTCTTCGTGGCGATTGCGGGGTGCGACCGAGGCGCGACAGCCGAAGCACCGGTTCACCAGGTCGACTCTGCAGAGGCGTCCACCGGAGCCGCCGAGGGCCCCGAGGCCGCCACCAAGCCGCGCAAAGAGATCGAGCAGGAGGGGCTGCTCATCGGCGAGTACCGCCTGGCCGATGACCCCGTGGTCGATGGGGATACGATTCGGGTCGAGGGTATCGAGGGCTCCATTCGATTGCTATCGATCGATACCGAAGAGAAACTGCGCGGCCGAGCCGACCGAGCGGCCGCAGCAAAAGACTTCGAGCGGTACTTGAAGGGCAAGCGCGGCAACGCGGCCCGACCGCAAAAAGCGGGAACGCCGATGGGCGAAGAAGCCACCGCGTTTGCCAAGGCGTTCTTCGAGGGCGCGGACATGGTCCGGTTGGAGCGCGATGACCCGAAAGAAATACGGGGTCACTACGGACGCCTCCTCGCATACGCGTTCGTCAAGAAGAACGGACGTTGGACGAGCTACAATGTGGAGTGCGTGCGCGCGGGGATGAGCCCCTACTTCACGAAGTATGGATACTCGCATCGCTTCAACAACCAGCTCGCCCACGCCGAAGCGGAGGCGCGCCAGGCGAAGCGCGGCATTTGGAACCCCGACGCACAAGGCTACGGCGACTACGACGAACGCAAAGCGTGGTGGAACGCGCGCGCCGACTTCATTCGAGCGTTCGAGCACGAGGCGAATCGTCGAGACGATTACATCCAGCTGACGCACTGGGACGCTCTGGCAGAATTAGAGGAGAAGCTCGGTCAAGAGGTCACCGTCCTGTCGACGATCGAGAAGATCCAGCACTTCAAGGGGCTCGTGCGGGTCTCGCTGGCAAGTCACCAGAGGAGCGACTTTCCGGTCATCTTCTTCGACGAGGACGCGTTTCGCGAGAGTGGGATCGCGCCGTACACACGGGAGCCTGTGGCAGTCCGGGGTACCGTTGAACGCTACGAGAAGTGCCGCTATCTCACGCTTCAAATCGTAGTCACAGAGCCGGCGCAAGTTTCTCTTGCCGTGTTGCCCTGGCCTTACGATGCCAAACG
>CP070713.1:111375-114608 GCA_020351445.1 Myxococcales bacterium | reverse complement strand
CTCAACCCCAAGCGCACGCGCGGCGCACACGTAGATCAAGTTGTTGAACGCATGGGTGCCCACACCGAGGGCTGCGGCTTGAATGAGGAGGCCCGCCTTGCCACGGTAGGCCCCGACGGCGTCGATCAGGGTTTGCACGCGCGCGCGGATCCCTTCGGGGACGAAACGCGTGAAAAAAAGGAACAACTGCGGCTGCGCGAGAAACGCCAGGCCGACGACGATGATCGACAGGAAGACCGCGTTCACCAAGAGCACGCCGTCGGTGTCGATGAACCGCATGCCGAAGATGCTGCCCAGCATGACGACCACGCCAAAGGCGAGCTGGCCGAGGATCATCTCGACGCCGATCGTCGCCGTTGCTCGAGCGGTCTTGCCCGTGTGCTTAGCGACGTCATAGATGCGCCATCCGCCGAAGCCCGTGAAGCCCCCGGGGGTGAATGCTCCCCAGAAGCGCGCGATCATGATCGAGCCGCCCAGAAATCGCCACTTGGCAAAGATCCCCTGGCCAACGAGCAGGCGCTGCCAGCGCACGGTGCTGAAGCCGATCGCGATCAGCTGCATGAGCACCGCGGCAACCACCCAGCCCCAGTGCAGGTCGCTCAGCCGTCCGAGCAGTTCCTCCGCGCCATCCCGGCGGAGCACCTTTCGGAAGATGAACGCCAGCATGCCGACGGAGAACACCAGCTTCAGAGCGAAGAGGGCGACTCGTTTTGGATTTGCGCTCACGTCTCCTGCGGGCTCAGGTAACCGGTACACGCTAAAGGGTCAAATTGCCCGCCCGAGAGCCGCTGCCCCGCGATTGGTTGCGCCGACCCGCTTGGATTGGTAGCGACGCCACATGCGACATCAAGTGGTGACTCGATTTGGGATCTGGGCCTTGTTTTTCGTGCTGGCGTGTCAGGGGGGTGACAAGACGGCCCCCACGGAGGCACCGGCGGCCTCCGCGCAGGAGACGCGCGCCGAACAAGGCGAGAAGCCCGAGGAAGCTCCCCAGAAGAAGGCGGCAGCCGGGCTGGCCGACTCGCTCCCGAACGGGTTGCTCCTCGCCTACTCGCAGTTCCAGGTCGTCGACGGAAAGGCCACGGCCAAACCCGGCCCCGCGCGATTCGACATCCTCACGCGTGAAGGCGGGGAGTGGAAAACAGAGATCGTGGAGGATGCCCAGAGCAACGTGCTCCACAAAGCCCTGGTGTTGACCCCGCGTGGGCAGGCGCCTGGCATTCTGACGCTCGGCGGATCAGGCGCCTACGTGAAGCTTTGGCGGCGCGCGAAAGGCAAGCTACAAGCGAGCACCCTCTGGCACGCGGAGTTCGGCGGAAAGTTCAACCGTATGCGAGATGCGGA
The DNA here is from genome assembly GCA_020351445.1 of Myxococcales bacterium. GTDB lineage: Bacteria > Myxococcota_A > Polyangia > Polyangiales > Houyiibacteriaceae > SG8-38. The sequence goes on along the minus strand of CP070713.1, from coordinate 113,264 downwards.
AATCGCGGATCTCTATGGTGACGGTACACCTGCGATCGCGGTCGCAACGCATGACCAGGGCGTAGTCGCCGTCCTGCGCCAGCGCGTGAACAAATGGAAGGTCGAGCGAATCGATAAGAAGAAGGACACGTTCGTTCACGAGATCGAAATCGGCGACCTGGACAAAGATGGTACGCTGGAGGTCTACGCCACACCGAGCGAGCCCAACAAGCTCGATGCCGAAGCGCAGCACGGCGAGGTGGTACGGTACGTGCCGAAGAAGGGCGAAGGTCCAACCATCGTCGCGGACCTCGGCAAGCGGCACGCCAAGGAGATCTACGTCGGCGATGTGGACGGAGACGGGACCGACGAGCTGTACGTCGCGGTCGAAGCGCTCACGAAGGGGCGCGGCGCGAGCCTCGAGATCCTCGAACCGGTAGAGATCCGGCGCTACGACGCAAACACGGCACCCGATGCCAAGGTGATCATCGCAACGATCCCCGATCGACTCTGCCGCTTCCTCACGGTGGGCGATGTCGACGGAGACGGAAAGAGGGAAATGGTTGCCGCTTCGTTCAGCAAGGGGTTGTGGATGCTACGCCCTGGCAAGGACCCGAGGTCCGAGTGGGGCGTCGAAAGTATCGACCGAGACTCGGGCGGCTTCGAGCACGCGGCACTGCTCACGGACCTAGATGGAGACGGCACCGACGAGCTCTACGTGGCAGCCGACGTGCAGGGCGAGCTACGCCGGTACGTCTGGGTGCGGGGCCGCGCCAAGCGCGAGGTGATCCTCAAACGAGACATTCCGATGTCGAGGATGACGTGGAACATTATGCCTGCCCCGGTCGACGTTCTTACGGCGAGTAAGTGAAAGGGATACGTCGGGATGCAGACCCATCATCCCCACCCCGCCCCCTCACGCGAGCGCCTAGCCTTCACTTAGCCGGGGAATCAACTCCGCGAAGTTGCAAGGCCGGTACCGAATGTCCAACTGGTACCTGAGGATGCCGTTCCACCCATCCTTGCAAGCCCCGGTCGACCCAGGCAGCGCGAACAGATACGTCCCGCGTGCGACGCCAGCACAGGCGCGCGACTGAATCGTGGAGGTGCCGATCTGCTCGTAGCTCAGCGTGCGAAAGAGCTCGCCGAAGCCGGGGATCGGTTTCTCCCACACCGCTTCGAAGGCCTCTGGCGTGACATCCCGGCCCGTAACGCCGGTGCCGCCCGTTGCGAGCACGACCTCGACGTTGGGTTCGTTGATCCAGCGGCGGAGCTGCACCTCGATGCGCTTGCGATCGTCGGGAACGATGACCTTGTCCATGACATGGTGGCCGGCCTCCTGTGCGCTCTCGACCAGGTAAGCGCCCGACTTGTCGGTTTCTTCGGTGCGCGTGTCGGAAACTGTCATCACGGCGATGCGCAGTCCCTTGAATGGAATCGACTCGTCGAAGCGTGGTCCCCCCATGCTACCCCCCAATCTCCTTGCTCAATGCAGCCGCCAACTTCGCGCCCTCCTCCGGGTCGAGCCGCGTGGACGGCCATTCCATCACGAGCCCCCGATCGACGCTGGGCTTGGGGATGATGTGAAAGTGGACGTGGAAGACGGCCTGATGCGCCATCGGCCCATTGTTTTGAAGAATGTTGAACTGCTCGGCCCCTGTGACAGCCTTGATCGCCCGGCAGAGGCGCGGAAGCACTCGTCCTATCGCCGCCGACGTTTCGTCTGAGAGCTGATCGAGGGTTGCGACCTCTTCCTTGGGTATCACCAGCGTGTGCCCGAAGCTCAGGGGGCCGATATCGAGGAACGCAAGCACGAAGTCGTCCTCGTACACCTTGTGACAGGGAATGTCCCCGCGGAGAATCTTGCTGAAGATCGTGCCCGCCATGGGCGGAGCTTATCAGAGCGAGCG
>CP070713.1:107138-111275 GCA_020351445.1 Myxococcales bacterium | reverse complement strand
TCCGTCTCGAGGGCTTCGGCCTTCTCATCACTCAGCGTCTCGAGCAAGGTGACCACAGGACCGAACCCGGTGGAGAAGGTCGCCCACGCCTTTACGCCACTCTCGGGCTGGAAGAATGAGGTTCCGCTCTCGAAGTCCAGCTCGAAGTGATCACCGAGGAGCTCGACGACCCGAGCGGAGCTCCCCCATTCGAAGGGCGACGGTGGTGGGTTCTGCTCTGCCGGCTTGTACGAGCGAATGAGTTGGAACATGTTGTGCACGCTTCCGCCGATCGCCCAGTTCGCGAGCGACACGCGGCCCCCCGGACGCACCACGCGAGCGAGCTCCCTCGCGACGGCTTCGGGGTCTCGTGCGAACATCACGCCGAAGGTCGAGATGACCGCATCGAAGTGATTGTCGGGAAAGGGCAGGGCCTCAGCGTCCCCAACGCGAAAGTCAATCCCGGAGCTCAGCGCTCGTGCGGCCTCGATCACCTCGGCGCCCAGATCGACGCCGGTTACGATGGCGCCGCGTGCGGCGATACGACGGGCTGCCCAGCCGGTTACGGTCGCGACGTCAAAAATGCGTTCGCCTGGCTGCGGGTCGAGTGCGTCGACCGCGTGCTCGATCGCGTCTGCGATCCCTCGACTGACCTGGTCGTACTTGTGGCCTCCGGCGCCCCAGGTGCGGGCGGCCTGGGTGTTGGTCGGCAGGACGGCGGGCTGCTGCGATTGTGTCTGCGGTTCGATGGTCATGGCGGTCTCCTTTGGTGGTGGGTCCCGTTGGGGACATCTCCATCTTGGTTGGCCGCCGTTTATCGCGCGTCAGAGCAAAGGCTTTGAGGCGTCTATTCTTCGTCTATAATCCGTCCACGATGGCCAAGACGCTTCGCCTCAACGTGCTTGGGCCGTTCCAAGCTCAGTGGTCCGACGGGACCCCGCTCGAGGTCACAGGCAAGAAAATTCAAGGATTACTTGGATATTTGGCCGTCGAAAGCGCGAGGCCCCACAGCCGCGAGCAGCTGGCGGCCCTCCTATGGAGCGAGACGGGCGACGAGCGGGCCCGCCACAACCTCCGGCAAGCGTTGTCGAAGATACGACGCTCCTACGGGCCACTGATCCTTTCGACTGGCGACGCGTTGGGTTTAGACCTGGAGCTCTGCTCGGTCGATGCCCGTGATTTTGCTAGGCTTGCTCGAAGCGAGGATGTCGCCGACCTCCAACGCTGCCTGGTGCTCTACCGTGATGATCTTCTCGACGGCCTCGTGCTTCGCGAGGCGCTCTTCGATGAATGGCTCCTCGGTGCCCAGCACCGGTTTCGTAGGACAGCGTGTGATGTCATCGAGCGGCTTGCGTTCGCGCTCGCCGATCTTGACCGCGCCGACGAGGCGGTCGACGCGCTCAACCGCCGGATCGCCATGGACCCCGCTTGTGAGCCCGCGCACCGACATCTCATGGAGCTGTTCGAACGGATCGGCCGCCGCTCGGACGCGCTTCGGCAGTATCAGTTTCTGACCGACGCGCTTTCGAGGGAGCTGGGTACGGAGCCGAGCCCGGAGACTATGGCGGTCTACGAGCGGATTCGCAGTGGAGGCGGTCGTAGCCCGCATCGGACATCCAGCCCGCCAGCGGCCGCGACAGTCCCTTCGGAGTACGAGGTGCCCACCGTTGCCGTTCTGCCCTTCGATAATCTGTCCGGGCCCGAGGACAACTACTTCGTCGACGGCATCGCCGAAGACATCATCACCGCCCTTTCGCACTTCAGCTCGTTGATGGTCATTTCGCGAGGCTCGACGTTCGCATACCGGGGCCGCCAGGTGTCCGATCGTGACGTTGCCACCGAGCTGGGCGCGCAATTTCTCGTGCGTGGGAGCGTCCGGCGTGCAGGCGACCGCGTTCGCATCAGCGTCCAGCTCCTCGACGCCCATGCCGGCTCTACCCTGTGGGCGCACCGTTTCGATCGCGAAATCGAGGATGTCTTCGTGGTGCAAGACGAGCTTTCCTCGACCATCGTGTCGACTCTTGCGGGGCGGGTCGAGGCCGCGCGGCTTGCGAAAGCCCGACGAGCGCCTCCCGAGCGCCTGACCTCGTACGATTACGTTCTGCGCGGCAAGGAGCATCACCACCGCTACACTCCCGAAGATTGTCGACAAGCCATCGAGATGTTCGAGCACGCAGTCGAGAGTGATCCGGAATACGCCGTGGCACACGCATGGCTTGCATGTGGGCTCGGTCAGGCGATGGCCTACCGCCCCGATGAGTTCGACAAGCTCCTCGATCAAGCCCAGGTCGCCGCGCAGCGCGGTCTCGAGCTCGATGAATCAGATACCGAGTGCCTTCGCATCCTCGCACAGATCGCAATGCTTCGGCGAAACCTCGCGCTCGCGATCCGGCATCAAGAGCACGGGCTGTTTCTCAATCCCAACGACGATCGTTCGGTGTGTGCAATGGGCGAGTTCCTTTCGTTTTCGGGGCGATGCGAGGAGGCCGTGGGCTGGATTCGGAAGGCCATGCTGCTGAACCCCTATCATCCACCGCGCTATTGGTCTCACCTCGCGCGCGCGCTGTTTCACTTGGGGCGCCACCACGAAGCACTAGACGCCCTGCAAAACATCCGTGCGCCGCGTGTGCGCGAACGGGCTTACCGAGTTGCTGCGAGCAGCGCGCTTGGCGATTCGGGGCTGATCGCACAGAGCGTGACGAGCCTTCGCCAGGCAAAGCCGGAGTTCGATGCGGCGCAGTTCGTCGCGGCGCTGCCCTACGAAGACGACGGCGATCGCCAAGAGCTGCTCGACGCCCTCCACGCCGTCCTCTAATCTGGCGAGAACGAAAGGGCCGAGCTACTTATGATGCCGCGGGTCTGTTCGTGACTTTGTCTTTGGCCTTTTCGAACAAGCGACGGGTCTTCACTCCCGCCCAGACAAAAAAGACCAGCAGCAAGACCAGCACCACCATGTTGACCCACGGCACGTACACGTACTCCGGATCGACTTCCTTCAGCGAGAGGGCGTTGGGGTAAGAGTCGAGAATTGCGATCCGCAGCCCGTAGTACTTGAGCAACGCCGTCTCCTCGATGTCATTCTTGGCGAGCTTCGATGCTTCGGCCGCGATGTCGCCCGAATCGAACTTGAAGTACCACCCGTTGTCCTCATTGCGAAATACGAGCGCTTTCTTGGTCTCCAAATCGGTCGCGTAAATGAACCGCACGTCGCGGCTCTTGTGCTTTCCGGTTGCCGGGTCTTTCTGGTCCATCCGCTTGACTTCGGTGCCAGTGATCAAGACCTTCGTCGCCCGAGGCATGAAGTAGTAAAGCGTCCCGGCGAAGAGCAACGCCGCCAACACCGCTAACCCGATTCCCAGCTTTCGCATCGTCGTCATAGGGACGAGTCATACGGCCTTTTTGGGGCCTGACGCAACCGGGGCGACAGTCGTTGGCTCCAAAGCTCGCGAATGGCGGCTGCAGCCATGGGAATCGCAAGCTTGGGCTTGAGGAACGCACTCCAAGGCGCCTCGCCCATCATGATATCGGCCCAGGCGAAAAAGAACTCATCGTCGCGTTCGTTGGCGACCCTCGCCATGGAGTCGACCAGCTCCGGGTAGCGGGCCATCAACTGAGATGCCTTTTCGGCCAGACCGAACTTGTGGCCAAACTCCCTGTGCCACTTGTCTTGGTACGTGGAGAGAAACCGCTCGTCGAAGCGACCAATACGGAAGGCTTCGATCAAGGTCTCCGCGGCCTTCTCCGCGCCTTCCATCGCAAACTGAATGCCCTCGCCGGTGAGCGGGTCGATGTGGCCCGCCGCGTCGCCGATGATTAGGAGGTTGTCCCCGTAACTCTTCGGAATGCCGCCGAGCCGCAGCCATGCACCCTTCATGGGCTCGATGGTGTAGTTGCTGCCGAGGTGCCGACGCAGGATCGGGTTGTTGTCGAGCAGGACGTGGTGTACCGCCTTCAGGTCTGACGGCACCGCCTTGCCGCCGGGGATGATATAGGCACAGTAGTTGAGCTCGTCGTTCGGGTGCCGGAAGATCGCGGCGTAGCCTGGGAGCAGGTCGCGCTCCATGTAACAGATGCCATCGGTCTCGAACTCGTGCGTTCCACCGTCGATGAACGACCGGCTGCAAATCGCCTGCGGGTTGTCTCTCACGATGCCCAGCG
>CP070713.1:102208-107038 GCA_020351445.1 Myxococcales bacterium | reverse complement strand
GTGTTCACCGAGCAAAACCGGCACCCTCGGGTGCAGGTCTCCCCGAGGATCATGACGGTCGCGGTCCCCTGCCCCCAACACTCAAAGATGTTTGGGCACCGGGCCTCTTCGCACACCGTATGCAGGCCCCGATCGCGGAAGCGGGACTTCAAGCCCTGGAATTCCGCGTGTTGCGGCCCCGCGGGGAGCCGCACGCGAAGCCAATCAGGTTTGCGAGCTGGCAAGGTCATCCAACGCTCCAATGGGTCTAAGCCAAGCTCTTAGGGGGCGGTGTCCCCCCTGTCAATCGCGTCTAACACTACGAATTGTGACGGTTTCTTAGGTTTCGCGCAATGTTTTGAAAACCCGCCCGGTTAGGCGCAATATTTTCGCGAGACCCTCTTTACCTGGGGCGCGCCTGCCCCATAATGGAGCGTCGCAGAGGCTCATGACCCGTGAGGAGCAACTCGATGGACGACGAAAGACGGCCTAGGCGCGCTGGCCCCGCGGAGAGGCCAGGCGCCTTTGGGGGCAAGCGAGATCTCAACCGACGCAAGCGCGTCCAAGACCTGGTCGATGCCGGCCTTTCGCTCTTCCTGGAGCGTGGTATCGAGGCGGTGACGATCGACGAGGTCGCCCGCGAAGCCGGCATGGCAAAGGGCAATTTCTATCGGTATTTCCGCGACAAAGCGGACCTGGTCGAGGCGGTTATCGAGCCGGTGGCCCACACGACACGCGAGGCGATCCAGGAGTGCGATGAGATGCTTCGCCAAGCGAACGGTCGTGGCGACGCGGTCGCCGCATATGGGCAGCTGGGCAATAGACTCATCGGCGCCCTCGCGATGTATCCCGACGCCATGTGCCTCTATTTGCAGGAGCGCCGCGCCCCGGCAACGACGGCACGCCAGGCGATCTCCGATCTGGCGACCGAGCTCGACAATCGCGCGATGACCCTCAGTCAGGTCGCGGTCGATCGCAACCTCGTCACGATTTCCGATCCCCGCGTGAGTGCCCTTGCGGTCCTCGGCGCGGTGGAGGCGCTGGCGCTGGCTTCGGTGCGCAACCAGGTGGACATGGATCCCATCGAAACCACGAAGAGGCTCATCTCGATTGTGCTCGAGGGGCTCCGAAACTAGCCTTCTGATCTCTCTCTGGCGCGCCCTAAACATCTGTCCAGCTGGAAACTACCGCTCGGGCAGCTTCTTCTTCACAATTACCTGGATATGGCGGGGAGGCTGATGTTCACCGCGGTGCCGTTCGTTTGGGCGGCGCTACCGGGCGTCGCGCACGCGGCGAACGGCTCGGGTCAAAACGGTGACGCGGGTGAGCTCGGCACGGTCGTCCTGCTCGTGCTCGTGATCGGCGTCGCGTATGTGCTCGCACACAACGTCGTGGAGCGGTTGCAGCGTCGCTTCCTGGTCGTGAGCGGGGCCGAGTACCTGTTGTTGGGGTTCTTGCTGGGTCCGGCCTTCCCGGCGATTAATGCGTTGGAAAACGTCACCGGGTTGCTGCCGATCATCGCGCTTGCTGCCGGATGGGTGGGCCTGTTGCGAGGGACGGACTTCGATTTCGCGAGTCTCCAAAAGCTCGATCCCGCGACTTGGCGGATCGTATTCCTGCATCACCTTCTACCGGGCGCGGCGGTCGGCGTAGGCGCCTATTACTTCTTCACCCAGTTGGGGTGGGTCGATACCACGCTTCGTGGTGCAGCGTTGAGCGCCTCCGCGCTTGCTTGCTTCGCGGCTGCGGATTCCGCGGAGCCGTTCGACCTGCTCGCGAGGCGCTACGAGATCACCGGTCGGCTTGCTCCGTTGTTGCGCAACGGAACACGTCTCGGGGACATCGTGGTCATTTTGGCGTTTGGCCTGATCTTCTGTGTATTTCACGAGAACGCTCCGGAAGCGCAGGACTACTCCCCGGCCTTGTGGGCGTGGGTCACGGTGTTGCTTGGCGCCGCGTTAGGCTTCCTGTTTTCGCTTTTCTTGGCCGGCGACGAGTCGGACAACTCCCGGTTCTTGGCGCTGGTCGGGATCATCGCGTTCGCATCGGGCGGTGCATACTTCCTCGAGCTCTCGCCCCTGGCGGTGAACCTCTCGATGGGGTTTGTCCTGGTGAACTTCGCGAGAGGCGGTCAGCTCTTGCACACGACGCTCGAATCGACCGAGCGCCCCATGGCGATCGTGCTCCTGATCTTTGCCGGCGCGCTTTGGCAGCCCACCCCACTGGTGCCTACTCTGCTGGCACTAGGCGGGTTTCTCATCGCACGCACCGGCGCCAAGGGGCTCGCGAGCGTGATTGCGGGTTGGGGCACGAGCGTACGAAAGGACTTGTTCCGAGGGCTCTTGGCGCATGGCGACGTCACGCTGGCGATGGCAGTCTCATTCCGCCTCGTCTACGACGGAGAGGCAGCGAAGATCGCATACTCCGTAGTGCTTGGTTCCATCATCTTGAACGACCTGATCGCACCGCGATTGCTGCGTGGCTTGCTGGTCGACGAGGGCGAGCTCCAACGCGAGCTCAAGGCTTCCGATTCCCGAACATCGATCGAGGTAAGCACCAGATGAACATAGTCGTCATAGGTCTGGGGGAAGTTGGGCGCCACTTGTTGAGCGTTCTCGACAAAGAAGGACATGACATCGTCGCCGTCGACGCGAACGCCAAGGCCGTGCAATACGCCGAGGAGCATTATGATGTCGCATCGATCGTCGGATACGGCGCGAGCGAAACCCTGCTCAAAATCGCCGGTGTGGCTAGGGCCGACCTGGTGGTCGCCGTCACCAACCACGACGAGATGAACCTGATCGCCGCGCTTGGAGCGAAGCAGCTGGGAGCAAAGCACGTGGTCGCTCGAGTTCAAGGCACCGCGTGGTCCGAGTGGACCGAAGGCATTCGCTATGGGTTGCTCGGCGTCGACGTCGTGATCAACCCGCGCGTGCTCGTCGCTCAAGAGCTCAGCCGCATTGCCCGGTCTTACGGCGCCTCGGACGTGGTGGACCTCGCGCAGGACCGGGTCGAGTTGGTGCAGATCGATCTCGAGGAGTCCCGCGTGCTCAACAAGCCGCTCTCCGCTGTCGAGCTCCCGCCGCACACGTTGGTGAGCGCCGTCGTTCGTGACGGAGAGCTTTTCGTTCCCGGCGGCGCCGATGTCTTGGTCAAAGGCGATCGCGTTTATTTGATCGGGCGCCCAGAGGGTGTGCTCGCCGCAGAGCGCCTCTTCAGCAAGGAGCGCGAGGCTCGCAGAGTCTGCATCGTCGGCGGCGGTGTCGTCGGCAAAGCGCTCGCGCGCGAGCTGCTCCAGCAACAAGCAACCGTCATGATGATCGAAAGCGACTTGAGCACGGCCGAAGAAGTCAGCTCCGAGTTCCAAGGCATAGAGGTCGTGCATGGCGACGGCACCGACGGGGCGCTCCTCGAAGAGGAAGAGGTCGGAACCTATGATTTCTTCGCCGCGGTGACGAGGCAAGACGAGATCAACCTCATGGCAGCCCTCCTCGCGCAGCGCGCCGGATGCAAGCGAACCGCAACGATCGTGCAACGCGCGGACTACACGTCCATCTACCGCCAACTCGGAATCGACATCGTTCTTTCGCCGCGCACCGTTGCATCGGACCAGATCCTCCGGTTCTCCCGAGGAGGAGGCCTCCACGGACTGACCGTGCTCGAAGACGGCCAGGCGGAGGTCGTCGAGCTCACCGCCAGCCCAAAATGTCGCGCCGTGAACAAACCTCTGCACCGCATGAACCTACCGCGCGGTTCGCTTCTCGCAGCCATCGTGCACGGCGACGATGTGATCATTCCACACGGCAAGGACATCGTACATCCAGGCGACCGGGTCATCCTGATGACGACCAAAGACGCTCGGGCAACTGTCGAGCGGCTCTTTCGACCGAGGGGTGAGTGAGCACACAATCGAGAGACTTCCGCGGCGTGATTCGGCCGGTCGGGGCCGTCGTGCTCGGGATCGGCGTGATGATCGCGTTGTGCTCGGGGGTCGGCATGCTCTGGGACGAGCTCGCCCCCGATCCCACTCGGCCCCAGGGCGGGGCTGCGGAGCTCGCGTTGTCCGCCATCATCGTGTCGACCATCGGCTTGGCGGCCTTTCTCTATGGGAATCGGTTTGTCTCGGAACGGATCTCGCGCCGCGAGGCACTACTGGCGGTGAGCTTGATCTGGATCGCTGCAGGTGCGTGTGGAGCGATTCCCTTCATCCTCGGGGCCGGTATGTCCGTTGCCGATGCTTTCTTCGAGTCCGTCAGCGGCTTGACCACCACGGGTGCGACGGTGGTCGCCGACATCGAGGGCCGGTTGTCGCGACCCTTGCTGCTTTGGCGCTCACTGATTCAGTGGCTAGGCGGCATGGGCATCGTCGTGTTGTTCGTCGCCGTCTTCCCGAACTTGGGCGCCGGTGGCAAGCACCTGTTCCGGGGAGAGGTGCCTGGAACGACGGCCGAAGGGTTACGGCCTCGAATCGCCGAGACTTCGTTCACCCTATGGAAGCTTTACGGCGCCTTCACGCTCATCGAGATCGCGTTGCTCAAAATTCTCGGCCTAGACCTCTTCGATGCGGTGTGCCACGCGTTCACGACCATGTCGACCGGCGGATTTTCGACGCTCGACAGCTCGATAGGAGGATTCGATAGCGCCGCCGTCGAATACGTGATCGCTTGTTTCATGCTGATCGGAAGCGTGAACTACGGCCTGTACTACGGTCTGCTTCGGACCGGAAGCTGGGGAACGCTCGTGCGAAACATCGAGTTCCGGTCATACGTCGCCATCGTGGCCGTCGCGGTGATCGTACTGACGCTCCTGAACCTGAGCGTACACGACGAAATCCTTACGTCGTTCCGCTAC
>CP070713.1:98288-102108 GCA_020351445.1 Myxococcales bacterium | reverse complement strand
TGCCGGTAAGACCCATGGAGATGCTCCTCGTGTCGTACGCGGCGGGCTCCGGGTTGGCGTTCGCGACAGCGGGGGTCAGCGCGCCGGCCACGATGAATGCCATGGCCAGTCGCTGGTACACTCGAGTTCTCTCGCCGCCAGACAGCACCGGCCGATAGTAAACGCAAAAGCAGCAGCCGTCGTCCTAGGGGATTGAGACGGTGAACCCGAGTGTTCTGCGCAATTCCGGAGCTGAATGAGTGTATGCTCTGGGATCGGATGCTCTCAGGATTCGTCATGGGTGGGAAGCTCCTCCGCGCGGTCAGCGGGGCGCCATGAGGGCTCCCGTGCGGATCGAGTTACGTCCCGACGGCCGCACTATCGAGGTGGAGCGTGGCACGCCCTTGCGCGACGTCCTCTACGCCTACGGCGTCGAGTTTCCGTGCGGGGGTCGAGGGCGTTGCAAGCGTTGCCGGATCCGGGTGGTGGAGGGCGAACTCGCGGTCACTCCCGAGGAGGAGGCGATCCTCACACCGGCCGAGCGGGCGCAGGGCTGGCGTCTGGCCTGCCGCTCGCTTGCGGAAGAGCGGGTCACCCTCCAGGTGGAGCAGTTCCAGCTTCCCATCCTGGCCGACGACTCCATCTTCGACTTCGAGCCGCGACCCGGCTTCGGCGTGGCAGTGGATCTGGGCACTACCACCGTAGTCGCGCAGCTCGTCAACCTGTCGTCGGGGCGAGTGATGGCGTGCGACACGGCGCTAAATCCGCAAGCCGCCTACGGCAGTGACATCATGAGCCGCACGCAGCTCGGCTGCGAATACGAGGGGCGGCGCAAGCTGACGGCAGTCGTTCGCCAGGGCATCGGCACGCTGGTGGGGCGCGTGATCGCCACCGCCGGTCTCGACGGCGACGTTGTGGACAGAGTCGTCGTGGTAGGAAACACCGTGATGCATCATCTCTTCTGTGGCCTCGACATGAAGCCGCTCGCGGCCGTTCCCTTCGAGTCCGACGCCGATGGACTCTACGAGTTCTCATCGTCGGATCTGCATTGGGAGGTGGCCGGGAATCCGGTAGTGCGCTTCCTCCCCTGCCTGGGGGGATTCGTAGGGAGCGACTTGCTGGCGGGCATCCTCGCCACCCGCATGCACGAGAGCGCGGCGCTGGTGGTGCTCGTGGACCTGGGGACCAACGGAGAGATCGTCGTCGGGAACGCCGAGCGCATGCTGTGCGCATCCACTGCGGCGGGACCGGCCTTCGAAGCCGGTGGCATCGCGATGGGTATGCGGGCGACCACGGGCGCTATCGACCAAGTCAGTGTGGTAGGCGGCGGCCTGCGCTGCCACACGATCGGAGATGCAGCGCCGCGCGGCATCTGCGGCAGTGGCCTGGTGGATGCCGTGGCGGCCGGCCTGGAACTCGGCTGGATCGAGCCCAGCGGTCGAATGGAACGCGGCCGCACGATCCTCGATCTCTGCAGCCCCGTACACCTCACCCAGGGTGACGTCCGGCAGTTGCAGCTTGCGAAAGCAGCGATCTCCGCCGGCATCCGTATTCTAATGAAGCGTTGGGGAGCGGGCGCGGAGCAGGTGCCGCGTGTGAAGCTGGCCGGGGCCTTCGGTAACTACGTCAGCCGCGAGAGCGCACGACGGATCGGTCTGATCGACTTTCCGGAGGAGAGTGTCGATCCCATTGGCAACACGGCGCTGCTCGGGGCGAAGCTTGCCCTGTTCGCGAAGGACGCGGCGGCGTGCGAGTATCCGGACGTGCTCCGGCGCGTCGAGCATCTCTCACTGGCGTCGGATCCGAGCTTCCAGGAGATCTTCGTCGGCGAGACGCGCTTCCCGGATTGAAGATCGTCACGGGTTTCCGCCTGCGGCCCGCGCACCCAGAAACGCTCTGGCGGTGACGTCGTGAAAGTGGCGCGACAGGCCGATGTCGTGGGGCCGGGGATAGTGACGGGCCATGAAACCGCCTCGGAAGCGCCGGAAGGGTGTTGTCATGGCGGCCACCTCGGCCCGCAGGTCGGCGTCGGACGGGTCCTCGCTGGTGGCCCACTGGGTATCCACGGTGTTCCAGAAGCAGATGCGTCCCCCGAACGCCTCGGCCAGCCGCGCATGGCCGATGAGTCGGGGCTGGTCGAGCTGCACGACGTCGACGCCGATCGCAATCATCTCGGGGATCAGGTCGAAGATCTGGCCGCAGCAGTGCCAGACGAAGTGCAGGCCAGCTTCGTGTGCGGCGCGAACCATGCGCGCCAGCCGCGGCGCGTAGAGCTCGCGAAACGTATCCAGTGAGACGGCCAGCTGCGTCTGCGTGCCAAAGTCCTGCCAGGTCATGAAGGCGTCCACCCCGCCGAGCTCTGCCAAGCCCTCGATGGCCTCGACGGTGAGCTGCGTCAGGCGATCCAGCAGTGCCTCCAGTCGAGGGCGTTGCGCCAAGGGCGCGAGCATCAGCATCTCGAAGCCCAGCAGCGCCCGTGCTCGTTCGAAGAGGCCGACGGGATCGCCGGCCACCACGTACTTTCCCACCCGGTTCGCCCGCTCCACCAGGGGTGCGATGCGCGCGAGACACTGCGGTGCAGCCACGTCGGGGAAGGGGTAGCTGTCCAACTTGCCGAGGTCGGCAAGCGGATGGTCGAGTACCCGGTCGAACAGGCCCGGCACCACCGCCTGGCGCACGCCCCAGCTGTCGGTGTAGATCTCGCCCGGCGAGCGCTGGGAGCCCGTCTCGACGCGATCCAGTAAACGCTCCAGCTCGGCCAGCTCGAAGAAGTCGCTGCGTATGGGATCGACGAAGCTGTAGGGAATACGCGGAGGGCTCTCGCAGCGGATTGCCTGGCGCACGATGTCGCGGCTCGTGGCACCCGGCGGAGCCGGCTGGGGCGCCAGCGCATCCTCCAGCCAGGCGTGCAGCTCGGCCTCCAAGGTGGTGTCCTTGTCCAACTCCAGCATCGAATGCTTCAGCTTCTCGAGAACCTCGTTCGCCATCGGCTCACCTTCCCTCGCTCTCGTGCCGCGCTAGCAGTCTGCCAGCTGCTGGCGGAGAGCAGCAATGAAGCGTGGGTCGGTTCCACAGCAACCGCCTATGAAGCTCGCCCCAGCCTCGACGAGCTTCGGCAGGAATCCGGCGAACTCCTCCGCCGAAGTCTCGTAGACTACCTCGCCCTTGACCAGCTTGGGGATCCCCGCGTTGGGCTTGATCCAGATGGGCAGCGCCGTCGAGGCCGCCAGGCGCGAGCAGATCGGCACATACTGCGCGACGCCGTTGCCGCAATTGGCGCCGACGACGTCGACCCCGAAGGCGGTCAGCTCCTTCGCGGCCAGCTCCGGGGTGACGCCCATCATGGTGCGGTCCTTCTGACGGCCCGAGTCGAAGACCATGCAGCCAACCACCGGCAGCCCCGTGGCCTTGGCGGCCTCGACGGCGAGGCGCGCCTCAGTGAGGTCAGCCATGGTCTCTACCACCAGGGCGTCGGCACCGCCCTCGGCCTGGGCGCTGGCCTGCTCGCTGAAAGCCTCGGCGAGCTGCTCCTCGCTCACCTCGCGTGTGACGAGCTGCTTACCGCTGGGCCCGATGGAAGCGAAGACCAGCGCGCTGTCGCCGGCCGCGCGCTTCGAGATCTGCACACCCACGCGGTTGATCTCGGCGATGCGCTCCACATCCGAGCGCGTGGCGAACGCGATGCGGTTGGCACGGAAGGTGTTGCTCAGGATGATCCGGCTACCCGCCTCGACGTAGGCGCGGGCCACGGCCTCCACGCGATCGGGGTGAAGGAGGTTCCAGGCGTCGGGCATCTCGCCCGGCTCGAGACCGCGCCGCTGAAGCTCGGTTCCCCAGGCAC
>CP070713.1:87678-98188 GCA_020351445.1 Myxococcales bacterium | reverse complement strand
GCCGGGCACATTGCTGCAGAGTCGCAGCGACGCCAGGAGGTCGAGGCCGTGCAGGTAATCCTTCGCAAGCTCATTGGTGCCGCTGAATGCCACCCAGCCAACGCGGAAACCACAGGCGCGATAGACCTTCGACAACCCGCTGAACGTACCGCACAGGGTATTTTTCACCAGCGGCGCAATCGGGATGAACTCGGCGCCGTCATACACCATGCCGTCGTAGATTTCGTCGCTGAAGACGACGAGGTTGTGCTGTTCGGCGAGCGCGACCATCGCCTCGAGCACCTCCCGGTTGTACACGGCGCCCGTGGGGTTGTTCGGGTTGACGATGACGATCGCTCGGGTTCGGTCTGTGATCAGCCTCTGCAGCGTATCGAGGTCGGGCTGAAACTGCTTGTCCGGCGGACACGGGTAGTGCACCGCCCGACCGCCGTTCAGCCTGACCGAGGCGGTCCAAAGCGGATAGTCGGGGCTCGGTATCAGCACTTCGTCGCCGTCGTTGAGCAGTGCGCGCAATGTCAGGTCGATCAGCTCGCTGACACCGTTGCCGATGAACACATGCTCGGCAGTCACGTTCATGACTCCGCGTTCCTGCTGCTGCATCACCACCGCTTCGCGTGCTGGGAAGATGCCCTTTTGGTGGCAGTACGCCTCGCTGCTGGGAAGGTTCTCGATCATGGCCATGCGCATGGTTTCCGGCGTACGGAAGCCGAACAGGCCAGGGTTTCCGATGTTCATCGAGACGATCTCGTAACCCTGACGCTCCATCTCGTGCGCGCGCTGCGCCAGCTGCCCGCGTATCTCGTAGCGAACATCGCGTAGGTTGTCGCTGGTATTGATTTTGGTGTTCATCGATTCGGCTCAGTCAGAATCCAAGTCATGATAGACACCGCCGGCCATGTCGAGTGGGCCGTGGAATTCCCATGCCACACCTCACCCCCACGACCAACCAAACCTTCCCACGTTTGGGGCCCGAGGATCGCGTCTGTCGCACACGAGGTCGCACCTGAGTGCACCGCGCCCGTGCGCGTTGGGTCCCTTTTGCTCCCCGAGAGTGCACGGTAGCGCGCTGGCGGCACGGATGACGGAGGCCCAGTCGCACCCGTGCCGCTGGCTCGTTCCAGCAGCCGACGCTCAAGGCTAGGTTTGTTGGGATCTGTTCGCTACGTCGCCGCCGTTGCGCCAGCACACCGAACGACCCACCAAGTGCCTGCCGGGAACTCGACGCTCCGCTCCCCACTTCGCCAAGCTCGATACGCTGCGCGGTAGGCAAGACGGAACGCGCGAAGGCCCTGGACGGCCGCGCGCCATGCTTGGCGGGTCAGCGCGGAGAAGGTGGGGCTTCGGCCAAATCGTTGCTTCTTGGTCTTGGGTTGGTCGGTCACGGCGGTCCTATGTACGCGGATGCGCCCAAGATAGCCCCGTCCTTGGCCACGGAGCTCGGTTCGCAGCTGTGAAAGGCGGTCGGTCAGAAGCGCTTCGAGCGCGTGGACATACCCCGCTTGCTCCGAAAAACATGGCGGGACGCTTAGCTCAACACTCGCGGTCTCCGGCGCCTTGTCGTTGAACCACACCGCGGGACGCGTGGCATCCAACGCGCCCCGTTGCAGTGTCCCGAGCGTGCTCAGCGCTCCTGGCCATCGGTCCGGGGAACGCACCAACGCGGCACTGACTGGATTGAGAACCACATAGGCCACCTTATCGAGCACCTCGGAAGGCCCGCCAAGCTCAACAGCGCTGTAGGCCACGTTGGGCTCCCAGACTACTTCGTCCCAGCGGCGCAGCCGCTTGACGCACATGGCAAGCTGTCGATTGAGCCATGCCATGAAATCCGGAAGCACCGCCTCGGTATCCGTGACGACGAGGTGGTAGTGATTGCTCATCGCACACAGTGCATGGACGGCGATGCTGTGTTTGTTTGCGGCCAGAGCAAGGCAGTAGAGGAAGGCGTTGTTTAGCGAATCGTCAGGCCGCAACAGAAAGCGGCGGCCAATGCACCGGCGGGTGACCAGGTAGGTTCGACCAGGAAGCACGCGTCGCGGAAAGGTCATGCCCTTGTGTCGGCCGCCCCTGCGTTTGGTTTCCTCAAATTCGAACGTGGGAAGGTTGGTTAATTGAGTTACCCCAGGCAAGCTCGTGTCGCCAGCTAGGACTCAAAGGGTGCGTTCTTTCAACTCGGCCCTGGCCGTTTCCGCGGCCTCGCGCAGCCGGGTAGCGAAATCTTCGTTGCCTAGCGCCGCTGTGACGCGGGCCGTTTGTTCGAGTCGGTTGAGGATCATTTGCAGCGCCCCAATCTTGGGCGGGAGTTGAAACAGGGCCTCGTATTCGGCCAAGACGCGCTCCCGTTCGATGGGGATGCCCTGGGAGCCGCGAACGAGGGCAACCACCCACACCAAGTCCGGCGGGCTCAGCGCTGCGTAGTGATCGCGGGCGCGCATGGCGTAGTCTAGTGCCTTACGACGGTTACCGCGGAGCCACTCGTCGGCGGCGAGGTGGTGAAGCCCCCCTGCCGCGCCGCCCACGTCTGAGCTCTGCCATACGTCGACCGCCTGGCGTGTGAGCTCGTAGGCAAGTGCATCATGGCCCGCGGCGCGATGAACGCTAGCGCTGTGGATCAGATTCATGAACACGATGTTGGGATCGCGCGTTCCCTCCGTGCGTCGAAGCCCCTCTTTCGCTTCGGCGAGCGCCGCCTGCAGGTCGAGCCTGTTCATGGCCGACACCATCTGCCAGACCCGGAGCAATCGATAGACCCAGCTTCCGGGCCTGGCTTCGAACCACTCCATGGTTTCTTCGAGCAAGCTCTCGAGCTCCGCAAGCCGCCCATCTGTGACGTAGGCAATCGTCCGAAACGCCTTGGCCTCCGCAGAGAGATCCTCCATCCCAAGCTTCGCGAAGATTTCGGTGGCTTGATCGAGTCGAGAGATTGCCTGTTCCCCGTTCGCCGAGGCACCCAGAAACCCGGCAGCGAACAGCGAAATCGCATCGAGCATCGGTGGGAGCTCGCCGGCTTTGTCTCGGCCGCGCTCGATCCACGAAACCGCGTCGGCGGAAATCCGTCGATACCACCAGAGCCAGGCGCCCATCGAGGCAAACTCGATGGCCTCGAACGGATCTCCGTGCTCGAGCAGTCGTTCGGCAGCAATGCGAAAGTTGTCCATGTTGGGCACGAGGCGATCGATCCACGCCATCGTATCGTCACCCCGAAGATGCGGCTGTGCCTCCCGAATCGCTTGCAGGAACCACTGCACGTGTGCATCTTCGAAATGACGCGTGTCGCCGCGTTCCTCGAGTTTCAACGCCGCGTACTGCCGCGCGGGCTCGAGAAGCTTGTAGCGGCCGCCGGCCCCCGCCTCATAGGACACGAGCGCCTTGTCGATCAGCTCGGCGAGCACGTCGAGGATGTCGTCCCGGTCGAGCGCTTCGTCAGCGGCCACCGCTTCAGCTGCGGAAAGTGAAAAGCCTCCTCGAAACACCGAAAGGCGCTCGAACAGGCGACGCTCCTCCTCGCTGAGCAGCTCCCAGCTCCAGTCTCCGACGGCCCGTAGCGTCGTCTGATGCGGAAGCGCGCCTGGTTGACCTTTTCGAAGGATCTTGAACACGTCGTCCAGGCGATCCGCGATCGTCCCGAGCGGCATGGTCCGTGTGCGTGCCGCCGCGAGCTCGAGCGCCATCGGAATCCCATCGAGCCGCCGTACGATCCGCGCGATCGGCTTCGCGTTGGCCTCGGTCAAAACGAATCGCGTATCGACATCGTGTGCGCGGTCGATGAAGAGCTGCGCCGCCTCGCTTTTGCAGAGCTCCTCGGCGCCGACTCGGTCCGACGCGGGCAGGCCGAGAGGCTCGAGGGCATACACGGTTTCCCCGCTCAGCCCGAGTCGTGTCCGGCTCGTCGCGACCACCCGGAGCTTGGGCGCGAACCGAAGCAGTCGCTCGATCGCACGTGCAGCTCGCTCTTGGACGTGCTCACAGTTGTCGACCAGGACCAACGCATCGAATTCGCTGAGCGCGGTGTTGATTCGTTCGGGAGCGACGCCCAGCGCCTGGGCGATCTCGGCTTCCACTCTGTCCGGACCGACCGGTGCAAGCTCCACGAGCCATACGCCATCGCCGTGGCGACCGAGCCTTCGGTGCCCGAGCTCGAGCGCGGTACGCGTTTTGCCCGCACCGCCAATTCCGTGAAGCGTGAGCAGCCGGGTCTGACCGACGAGCTCGTCGAGCTCGTCGAGCTCTTGGCGCCGGCCAACGAAGGTGCTGACCGCATTGGGAAGGTTGGTCCCAGGCGTGGCGGCAGCCGGTTGGTCGCGCTCGGCTCTGTCGAACGAACCCAAACGCCGGGCGAGGTCGGTGAAGAACTGGTCTGCGCCGCGGACTTGGATGAAGTGCCCACGACGCTGCGCCATGATCCGGGCTGCGCCGCCCTTCGGCGCGCTCCGGCCTGTCCAGTAGGTCGAAAATCGGTGGCTCGGGCACCGCTGCAAGGCTTTGATCAGGGCGGTGTCCCATTGGCCTGACCATCCCGAAACGATCAGGCCGAACTCGTCGAGAACGCGATCGAGGAACGCGTCGATGGCCGGCTCGTAGTGCGCCAACTCCTCTGGTGTGTTTTTGATTCGCGTGTCGAGGTAGTCGCCGTTGACCTTGGCGATCGTCACGTCACCAGCGGAGAGTGGCGAAGCGCCCTCGATATCGCTCGCGTTCGTGATCACCGTCGGCACGATGTTTTCGTCGTGAAGCGCCTGCTCAAGCAACCGGTCGAAGTACGTCGTCACGAACACCCGAAGAACCCCTCGCTTGGCAAGCGACGCAAGGGCGCGATGCGCAGGCGTGGGCGCCTTCAGTCCTTTGGTGCGCTCGTCCTCGGTGGGCTCGAAATACGACCGCAAGAGCCGCGCACGCTCGGTCGGGGTACGCGCCACCTCATCGAGCAGCTTGCTGTAGTCTGGCTCCTCGCCATAACGCGCTTGGTACCATGCCGCGGGATCGTCGCCGGGGTCCTCGCCGAGGCTTTTCGCCACCCGCCCCACCAGATCGACGATGATGCCCCACCCCGTAGGGATCCCAGAGGTAGCCGACACGCCCGAGCCGAGGAGACAGGCGTACGTTCCGGGGTTCGCTTCGAGAGTGAGCGACAGGCTGACGGTGGGCTCGATCATCGGCGAGAGCCGATAGAATCATGATCCGGGCACACCGACAATCGCCTTGTTCTCGGGCCTGAGCAAGGTCATTGCCAACACGCCTCGGCGGCGAGATGATGCCAGCGTGACACCCGAACGCCTCACTGGAATGATCGTCGGTATAGGCTTCGTGTCGGCCGTCTTGGTTCTATGGCTCGTTGTCTCTAAGCTCTTCCTTGGAGGGGTGTGCCCTGATCTCTTGGGCATCCCAGCGTGCTTCGCAGTTCTCGGCGCATACGTGACCGCGACGGGTGCGGCCTTGTTCCCCGGATCTCGAGCAGCCACCGTGCTCTTCTACCTAGGAGCTGGCACAGCGATGGTCATCGCGGTTTGGCTCTCCAGCTGTCAGGTTCGCGGCACCGTCACCTGCCCAGCATTCGAGGGTCTCCCCATGTGCTTCACATCGCTCGTCGGCTCCACCATGATGCTCGCCCTCGATTTAACCCGCCGCCGCCTGCCTCGTAAATGACAGCGCGGCGGAGTCTGCTACCGTGAGCGGTTCTCGGAGGTAGTAGATTGAAACGCGAAATTCGGGTTGGGCTGTGTGGTTGCGGCGTGATCGGTGAAGGCCTGGTGACCGCCTTGCAGCAGCACGCTGACGTCATCAGCGCGCGAGCGGGTGCGCCTATCAGGCTTGCCGCGGTGGCCGACAAGGACCCGGCCCGGCTCGACATCGTTCGCGCACAAGATCCGAGCATTGCCTTGCTCGATGACGCGTTCGAAATCCCCAAGCGGGACGACGTCGACATCGTCGTCGAGCTCATCGGCGGGGTCGAGGTGGCCGATCGCTTGGTGCGAGCAGCATTGGACGCAAAGAAGCACGTCGTCACGGCGAACAAGGCACTTCTCGCTGAGCGAGGCGCGGCGTTGTTCGAGCTTGCGGAGGCCAATGGCTGCGATCTCTATTTCGAGGCCGCGGTGGCCGGCGCAATCCCGGTGATCCGCGTGATTCGGGAGTCGCTTGCTTCCGATCACATTCGTTCCGTCAGAGGCATCATCAACGGAACCAGCAACTATATCTTGTCCAGCATGGCCAATGACGGAGCTGCCTTCGGGGATGCGCTGAAGGCGGCGCAGGAGGCGGGGTTTGCCGAGGCGGACCCGACGCTCGACATCACTGGCGGCGATGCCAGTCATAAATTGGCGCTCATCGCCGGCCTTGCATTCGGGGCGCGCGTGCTGCCGAGCGAGATTCCGACCGAGGGCATCGAACAGGTCGATCCGCGCGACATTCAATATGCGCGCAACTTCGGCTATGCGATCCGGCCGCTTGCCGTTGCCGAACGCCTGCAGGACGGTGCTCTGGACTTGCGGGTCCATCCCGCGCTGGTGCCCCAAAGCGATCCCCTTGCGCACGTCGACGGTGCGCTCAACGCGGTTGCGATTCAGGGCGCGATGGTGGGACCGAGTTTCCTTTCGGGCCTCGGTGCCGGCGCGGCTCCGACGGCGACCAGTGTCGCGGGTGACATCATCGACATCGCGAGGAACTCACTTGCCGGTGCGCCCATGAGGAGGTGGTACCTCCCGACCGAGGGCGCTCAAGAGATTCAGGCGATCGCTGACCTGTCGTCGCGCTACTACCTACGCTTTTCGGTCCAGGACGAGTCCGGGGTGCTCGCTGCGCTATCCGGCGCGCTGGGTGACTCCGGCATCTCGATCGAGCTGATGGTTCAGGACGTAGACGATGGCGACGGGGGCACCGCGACGATTGCCATGCTGACCCACCATGCTCACGAAGGCGACGTGAGAGCCGCTCTGGACGCGATCGACGACACCCATCTCACGACGGCCTCGACGCACCTCATCCGCATCGTCGAATGAGGTGCGGCGCGGCCTGTTGTGCTTGCCGTGTCTTTGGTTTCCGATTTAGCCTCTTGGCATGCCTAGGACATTAGCCCGGCGTTGGGCCCTGATCGGTGCTCTTTTCGCTATCGTCTCGATTGCGGCCTGTTCGAAGTCGGCGGGCTCGAAGACCACCATCCCGCAGTACAACCGCATGCCAGGTTACGACGGGGTGGTTTTCAAGCGCTTGTTCGTGATTGGCGTCGGCGAGGACGAGGCAAAGAGACGGCTTTTCGAGGATGCATTCGTCAAGGTGCTTGCCAGCGACAGCACGTCGGCGCAGCCGAGTTGGGAGCGCTTGCCTCAAAGCAGGCTGCTCACCGAGCAAGAGATCGAGACTGCGATAGGCGTGGATGAATTCGATGGCGTGTTGGTCACGCGCTTGGTCAGCGTGGACGAGGACGAGGAGTATGTCGAAGGGCAAACGTACCGAGTCCAGCGCCCACCACTACTGCAGGGATATTACCAAGGCAGCTACAAGACCGTTCACGAGCCTGGTTACTACGAGAGAAGGACCACCTACCGACTCGAAACGAACCTTTATGCGGTGAGCGACAAAGGCCTCGTCTGGTCCGGTCATTCCGCAACGGTCGATCCCGACTCGGTTGAGGAGGGCATCGACTCCTTGACCCAGGCGGTCGCGGCAAAGCTCAGAGAACAGAGCTTGATCCGCTGAGCGACCCCGCGGTCATCGCAGCCTCGTGCCAGACGAATGCTTCGTTGCGGGCGCGTCAAGGGCCGACGATGCGTAGGGCGAGGTATGGCCCGAGCAGCACGACGAAAATCGTCAGCTCGTAGAACCCCATCAGCGTGTAGTGGATGGCATCGAAGCGGTGCGCCGGGATGTTGAACCACTTGCTGTGCACACTCTGAATCCAATCGTGGGCAATCATGAACATCGCGAACCACAGGAGCAGCAGCCCCATGTTGAGTAGCGACGCCCATCCCAGCACTGACTGAAGCGTGCCAACGTCCATGGATCCTTCCTCCTTCGGCGAACGACGCGATGCGCCGTGAACACTATCACACGTTTCTGGACCGAATGGGGGAAAGGGTAGCGGGAATTGGACGACGACCAGCCACACGGCTTTTCCAAGGCTGGCCTCCGAAGGTTGAGGCTGATATGGACCCCGCATGAGCTCGCACCTGATCGAAGGTTATCGCAACGTGCCGGGAGAACACTGTGGCTCCACGGCGATGCGCAATCTGCTGCAACACTACTGTGGGTTGGAGTTGACCGAGGAAGAGGTCTTCGGCCTCGGTTCGGGGCTGGATTTCCTCGTTATGGAGACCGAGCTCTTTTCACCAGGAATCTTGATGTTCGGCCGCGGTCCGACCATGGAGGTCGACGCCACGGACGCGTTGGCGGTCAACTATCAAGAACAAATCGAGCTGGACGACGAGCGTGCCTGGAAGGTTGTGAAGGAGGAGGTCCTCGCCGGCCATCCCACGATGCTCTCGGGCGACATTTTCTATCTCGACTACCGAAAATCCAACGTGCACTTTCCGGCGCATCGCTACGTGTTAGTGGGTTTCGAGGATGACACGGAAACCGCCTGGATTGCGGACCGGCGGGATCCGGGGCCGCAGGCATGCTCGTACGAGGGATTGCGCAAGAGTCGGAATCCTCCGGACTTCATGTCCACCTTCAATACGTGGGGTAAGTTCTACGGGACCGAAGTAGGGCGAAGCATTCCGGAGGCCTTCGAGCACGCCATTGGCAAGACGGTCTCGCGCATGCGCGGCGAATCCACGGAGCACACTCAGATCTTCGAGCTTGTGGCTCGCGGCAAGCCGTTCGAGCTTGCCACGGGCCTGGCTGGCCTAGAGCGCCTGCGCGACATGATCGCGGATTGGGCGGTGAGTGAGCATGCACCGCAATCAGCGGGCTACGCTGCCAAATGCATCGAGGCGTTTGGAACAGGGGGAGGGAACTTCCGGAACCTGTACGCAGGGTTCCTGCGTTCCGCCCACCAGCAAGTGCCGCACCTGGTGGGCGCGAGCACTCACCAGATCGCCACCAATGCAGCGGAACGGTGGACCGATCTCTCGAAGGCCTTGGGTGAGCTGGCGAAGTCGCCAGAGTCCTTCGATGTAGCGGCCACTCAGGCACTCGTCGACGGCATCATCCAGTCGGAGTCTGAGTTGATCGATACGCTGGCGGCAGCTGCCTAGCCCACTCGGAGTCGTACGACCTAAGCCGCAAGTATCCGGATGTGGTTGCGCACCTGGCCGAGTAGATGACGAAGTGGGAAGCCCGACTGGCGGCCAACCGCAAGGGTTGGAAACGCTAGGCGCCACTGCCCATATTTTGTCCAGGTCCAGGCCTTGACGACCTAGACGAAATCTGTACAGACCTGGGTGACCATGGAAATTCTCGACCGTGGATTGGTTCCGGACCCTCTTCTGCGATTCGGCATTCGCCGCATCTGCCAACGCCGGTTGGAGGAGAGGCGAGGCGCGGGCGACCGAGGGCTGGCCCGGCACCTCGAGGTACTCCGGCGCAGCGACGTGGCAGCGCATCCAAACGCCGCGAACAGCCAGCACTACGAGGTCCCCGCAGACTTCTTCGTCGCGGTGCTCGGGCCTCGGCTGAAGTACAGCTGCTGCACTTGGGACTCGCAGGTCACCTCCCTTGCCGCCGCGGAGGTCGCGTCCCTTCGCCAGGTGCAGGAACGAGCCCAGCTTGCAGACGGTCAACGGATTCTGGAGCTCGGTTGCGGGTGGGGATCACTTACGCTCTGGATGGCTGAATGGCTTCCCGGCGCGCGTATCACGGCTGTCAGCAACAGCCACGGACAACGAATGTTCATCGAGCAGCGCGCACGCGAGCGCGGTCTCAACAACGTCCAGGTCATCACTGCCGACGTCAATGAGCTGGCGCTCGATGGGCCCTTCGATCGCGTCGTGTCGATTGAGATGTTCGAGCACATGCGTAACTGGGAATTGCTTCTGTCGCGCATCGCCGGATGGCTCGCTGACGACGGGAAGCTGTTCGTCCACATCTTCGCGCACCGCAGGCATGCTTACCTCTACGAGGACAGGGGCCCGTCAGACTGGATGGCGCGGCACTTCTTCACGGGGGGTCAGATGCCGTCCGACGACCTTCTGCTCCACTTCGACCAAGACCTGGCCGTCGAAGACCGTTGGAGACTCGACGGAGAGCACTACGAGAAGACCGCCAACGCCTGGCTCGACAACCTTGATCGGAACCGGCGTGAAGCCATCCGGGCGCTTCGCCGGGGCGGCAATGATCCAAGAGTCGCTTTTCACCGCTGGCGTGTGTTTTTCATGGCCTGCGCGGAGCTCTTCGCTTATCGCGGGGGGCGCGAGTGGGGCGTCAGTCATTACCTACTGCAAAAGCGAAGGATGCAATGAAAATCGCCATCGTTGGTACCGGCATCAGCGGCATGGTCGCGGCTTGGCTCCTCCAACGAGAGCATGACGTCACGGTGTTCGAAGCCCGCGATCGGCTGGGCGGTCATACCAACACG
>CP070713.1:82855-87578 GCA_020351445.1 Myxococcales bacterium | reverse complement strand
TCGTCGCTGTCCGCCTCTTCGACGGAGACGGCATTGTCGACGGCCGTACTCACCTCGACGACCGTGCCCTTGACGCTGTCGGCGCCCGTGTCGTTGACGTACTTGCAGGCGAAACCGCCTTCGGGCGTGACGGCGAACATGGGGCCGAGGATGATGAGGCCCGAGTCGTCTGGGTAGATGGAGTCTTCAAGGATCTTGAAGCTGTCGTCGACGTCACTACGCAGTTCGGCCACACCCCCACCCGAGTAGTGCCTCACGTTCCAGGTCGTGTCGACGGGGAAGAACTTGCTGGTCATGACGACACCGTCGGCGGTCGGCGGAATCGCTGCGATGAGCGCTTCGACGCTGGGCTCCGCGACGACGACCTCGAGCCCTTCCTTTTGAATGACCGAGGACAAGACGGCCTCTTGCGATTGCTCGGCGAGGAGAACGACGCGCTTGCTGCCCGCGACCTTGCGAAGCATGTCTGCCTCGTCGGTGATGTCGAAATCTTCGGTGATGTAGCTGAGGTTCTTCCGGCCGCTCACGTCGCCGCGCTTGGGGAGACCCTGGCTTCGCGCCTCGAGCACGTAGGGCAGAATCGTGGGCTTCGGAAGATTCTTTCGCTTCGCGACGGCCCACACGGTGAGATGTCCGAACCCGAACACCACCGAGATGTCAGCGTCGGAGTAGGCCGCATCGAGCTGTCGTTCGACCCCCTGGGGCGTCCAGTCGCCAGGGACGGTTAGCTCGACCAACTCGACGGTGTACCTATCCGAGAGCTGACTCCTGATTTCGCGGCTCAAGTTGTCGATGGCCTGGTCGAACACCGGGGAGGGACCGTCGAGAACGGCGGTGACTCGAACGACCGGTTTTTCGGCCTGGGCATCAAGTGACGCGGGTACGACCAGCAAGGCAAACAGAAAGAGGCACAGCAGCCGCATAGCGAGCGAAGCATAGTCGACCCGAGCGGGATTCCCTAGGCCGTGCTCGGGATAATTGACGGTATCGGCTCTTGGCAATGGGCACCGTCCTTTCTATGCTGCCCCGTCCCCTGAGACCGCGTGAACTGCTTTAAGATGGAGCCCTCCATGCCCCCAAGAATGGTTGCCGGACTGTTGCTAGTGCCCGTGTTGCTCGCGACGGCGGCGCTCACCTCCTGCAAGAAGGAGGAAGTCGTCGAAGCCGAGCCGCCCCCGAGGCCCATCAAAATCTTCCGTCTCGCGGGCGACCTCGGCGATACCCGGCCCGACTATCCAGGGCGCATCAAGGCCGTCAAAGTGGTCGAGCTCGCCTTCGAAGTCGAGGGCCGCATCACCGACTGGAATGTCGAAGAAGGGCAGCAGGTCAAGAAAGATCAGATCCTTTCCCGGCTCGATCCGCGCGACTACCAAGCTGACGTCGAAGCGGCGCTTGCCCGCCTTCGTCTCGCCGAGGCGGAGTACCGCCGGGAGAGCAAGCTCTTTGCATCGGGCTCGGGCACACAGCGCGACCTCGACGTGGCCACCCGCTCGCGCGACGTGAGCCGGGCGGAGCTTCGAATCGCGCAAAAGGCGCTGGAAGACACCAGGCTCCGCGCGATTTTCGACGGCGTCATCGCGCGCAAGCTAGTGACCGATTACCGGAACGTGGCCGCTCGCGAGCCCGTGCTTCTTCTGCAAGACGAGTCCGTAATGGAAGTCGTGGTCGACGTCCCCGAGCGAGACCTTGCCGGCGAACGTCGCGATATGGATCTGGCAAAATGGAACAAGAAGGCGAAACCGATGGTTGAGCTCTCTGCGCTGCCCGGGCTTCAGTTTCCAGTGAAACTCACCGAGCTTGCAACGGCCGCCGATCCAAACACTCGGACCTTCCGCGCAACCTTCAGCATGCAGAAGCCCGAAGGTGTGGCCGTTCTCGCCGGCATGACCGCGAAGCTGGTGATGACGGGGCTCCTCACTACGGCACCGGACGACTTCCTGCTTCCCGTGGGCGCTGTCGTCGCGGACAGCGAGGCCAAGCCGTACGTCTGGCTGGTTGACGAAGAGTCGATGACCGTGTCGAAGCAGCCCGTTGAAGCCGGCCCCATCACCGGGGATCGCATCGTCATCAAAGAGGGGCTCGAAGGCGGGCAGGCCATCGCGATGTCGGGGGTGCACCTTCTCACCGAGGGTAGGGAGATCACCGAGCTGAAGGAATCGGACGAGACCCGCAAATGAATCTCACCGACTTCGCGCTTCGCAATCGCACGCTCGTCATCGTCCTCACGCTCGGGGGGCTCTACGCAGGGTTTCAGTCATTCAATAGTCTCCCCCGGCTCGAAGATCCGGAATTTACCATCAAGGAAGCGTTGGTCATCACGCCTTATCCGGGCGCCACGCCGTATGAGGTCGAGGAAGAGGTGAGCGACGAGCTCGAGCTCGCCATCCAGAAGCTCGGCAAGATCAAGAGAATCGAATCACGCAACATCACGGGCCAATCGACCATCACGGTGGAGATGCGTTCCACCGTGAAGAGCGAAGAGCTTCCGCAGGTCTGGGATGAGCTTCGCCGTAAGGTGGGCGACGCGCAGGCGAACTTGCCTCCGGGCGCGGGACCCTCGCTCGTGAACGACGACTACTCCGATGTCTTTGGTGTCTTCTTCGCGGTTTACGGCGACGAATACAGTTATCGAGAGCTCTATGACGTCGCCAAGCTGCTTCGGAAAGAGCTCGTTCTCGTCAAGGACGTCGCGAAGGTGGAGCTCTTCGGAGTCGTTCCCGAAGTCGTTTACGTCGAGTTCGACCGAGAGCGGCTTGCACAGATCGGGATCTCTCCGGAGGCCATCTCAGAGCAGCTCGTCGCGGAGGGCATCGTCGTCGATGCGGGCAGGGTCGACGCGGGGGAGGAATACCTAACGATCCAGCCCGATTCGCTGATTCACACATCCCAAGACCTCGGCGACATCCTGATCAGCAAGGGCGACCAGTCCCAGGTGCGGCTTCACGACATCGCGAACATCGAGCGGGGATACAAAGAGCCGGCCCGAAACAAGCTGCACATCGACGGCCACAACGCGATCGGCATCGGCGTGTCCACTGAAAAGGGCGGCAACGTCGTCACCATGGGTGAAGGCATCAAGAAGCGCCTCGCGGAGCTCGAAGAGCGGATCCCTCTCGGCATGGAGATCGAGGTCATCTACATGCAATCGGACATGGTCATCACTGCGATCAACGGCTTCTTGGTCAATCTCGCCGAGGCTGTCGCGATCGTGATCGTGGTTTTGCTGCTCTTCATGGGCCTCAAGAGCGGTCTCATCATCGGATTCGTCCTGGTGCTGACGATTGCGGCGACGTTCATCTTCATGGGGCCGGCCGAGGTGGCCCTCGAGCGCATTTCGCTCGGCGCGCTGATCATCGCGTTGGGCATGCTCGTCGATAACGCGATCGTGATCATTGATGGGATGTTGGTGCGAATCAACGGTGGGATGGATCCGGAGGCAGCCGCCAAAGAGGTTGCCGGCCAAACCTCGATGCCGCTTCTTGGCGCCACAGCGGTGGCGATCATCGCCTTTGCGGCGATTGGCTTGTCGCCCGACAGTACCGGTGAGTTCTGCAACTCCTTGTTCACCGTGATCGGGATCTCGCTTTCGCTCAGCTGGGTGACGGCCATGACCATCACGCCGCTGCTCGGCATCTGGTTTCTCAAGCCGCCCAAGCCCTCCGCAAAGAAGGAACAGAAGGACCCCTACGGCAACGCTTTCTACCGCGGCTACAAGGCGTTTCTGGCTGCGTGCATCCGGTTTCGCTGGGTGACTGTCGCCGTCGTCTTCGTCTTGTTCGGTGTCGCGGTCTATGGCTTCCAGTTCACCGACAAGTCGTTCTTTCCGTCGTCCACGACTCCGAAGTTCCGCGTCGACGTGTTCTGGCCGATCGATCAGCACATCGACGAAACCGAAAAGAAGGTGGCGGTCCTCGAGAAGGGCTTGGCCGAGCTCGAAGGCGTGACCCACGTGGCGTCCGCGATCGGGCAAGGGCCGCTACGCTTCATCTTGACCTTCACCCCGGAAAAAGAGCATGGCGGCTTCGCGCAATTCTTGGTCGACATCGAGGACTACAGCACCCTCAGAAGGGACATCGAGAGGGCCGAGGAATACATTCACAGCGTCGCTCCGGACGCCATTGCCTTTGGACGCACTTTCGACCTCGGGCCGAGCAAGCCCGGCAAGATCGAAGCACGCCTCGTTGGCCCGGACGCCAACGTGCTACGTGACCTCGAGCAGCAGACCTTGAAGATCTTCAAAGCCGACGCTGATGCCAAGGGCTCGCGCGGGCGCTGGTATGAGCGCGTCAAGGTCATACGGCCGAGGCTTTCGGAAGAACAGGCCGATGCACACGGCATTACCACGCGCGGGGTTGCCCAGGCGATCCAAGGAACGTTTGAAGGCGCGGGAGTGGGTGTCTATCGCGAACGCGACGAGGTCATCCCAGTGCTGTTCCGGCAGCCCGCTCCGACGCGACTCGACGTCGCCAATCTTCGGCAAATTCCGATCTGGAGCCCCGTCGCCCAGCGCTACATCCCATTGGCCAACGTGGTGACCGGTCTCGAAACCATGTGGAGCGACCAAGTCGTCGAGCGTCGCAATCGCAAACGCACGCTGACGGTCGTGACGGATCCCACAAACGATTCCGCGCCGACCCTCTGGGGTCGCCTAGCGCCTCAAGTCGAGGCCCTGCCGTTTCCACCTGGCTACCACGTCGAGTGGGGCGGGGAGTACGAGAGCACG
>CP070713.1:76118-82755 GCA_020351445.1 Myxococcales bacterium | reverse complement strand
CCGTACGTGCGAAACACCTCGAACACGCTGTCCCCATAGAGGAAGCCTCGGTCGAAGACCGACACACGTGCTTCGGCGCTATCGACGACATGACCGTCGATAGACACCTTTCCTGACGCCATCTTTCAACCCTTCAGCTGAGCGAGGAGCTCCGAAGCCTGCTCGTGGCTGGCATCTTCCGCAAGCGCCCTCTCCAGCATCGTGATCGCTTTTCGCGTGTCATCCTGCTTCGCGGCGATGTCGCCGAGGTAATAGTAGACATCGGCTTTCTGGATGCCGCAATCCGGATCCAGCTTTTGCAGCAGCAGCGCCCGGAAGCTCTTCTGTGCGCGGTCGAGGTCGCCGCTCGCGTGGGTGAGCTTGCCGAGGTCCCGAAGGATCGCGACGTTGGTGAGGTCGATCTTGAAGGCCGCATCGTAGGCCGCAAGCGCGCCCTCGGCATCGCCCATGGCGGCCAACGCCTGGCCCAGACGGTGGTGATGTGTCGCGAGCTCCTTACTGCGCTGCCGGCCGAAGCTCTCGATGATGCGTCGCAGGATCGGCACCGCATCCTCCTGCCGGCCCGCGGCCATGTAGAGGTCGCAAAGCGGAACCAGCGCACCGCGGTCTCCGCTGTCGAGCTCGACGGCTCGTTCGAGGTAGCTTGCGGCCGTTCCCGGATCATCGAGCCTGTCGCGGTAGACGTCCGAAATCGTACGCAGGAGTGCGACACGATCGGCGTCTGAAGCCGCGGTCTGTAGCTCCGCGTCCAAGACCTCTGCCAGCGCACGGTAGTCCCCGCCGGCCTCGTAGTACGCCTTGAGCCGGGCACGCATCGCATCATCTTTCGGGAATCGCTCGTAGGCCCCGCGGAGCGCTCTGCCGGCCTGCTCACCATCCCCGACTTGCTGCTCCCAAAGGTCAGCCACGCGATGGGAAAGATCGATGGCCGCCTGGCCGTCGAGGCGGCCCGCAAGTCGTTCGAGGGTATCCGCCACCTTCGTCCAGCTCTCGTTGCGCTCGTAGAGGCTAGCCAGCGCGCGAAGCGAACGCTCGTCGGCGCCGAGGTCCGAGTTGATCCGCTCGTAGATCCGAATCGCGGCATCGGAATCCCCACGCTTGGCGTCGTGCAGCTCCGCAACGCGCTCGAGCAACTCCCGCTGTGCCTCGTCCGACGCGTGCCCCACCTTCGACAACAGCAATGCGATGAGATCATCCCACGCGCCGGTGGCCTCGAACAGCCTCTCGAGGTTGGCATGTGCGCTCTCGTTGTCGGGGTCTGCGATGAGCACCTGTCGGTACATATCGATGGCGGCAGCCTGGTCGCGAAATGAATGCTCGTAGAGTTGTGCGAGCCGGGCCTGAAGCGTGATGCGTTCTTCATCGGCGGCCGAGTCCGTGCGGCGCTCGAGCAGCGCGCGAAGCGCTTCGAGCCGGTCGTTGTCTTGATAGAGCGCTTCGAGCGCATCCATCGTGACCGGGTCGCGTTCGTCGAGCTGGAGGGCGGTTTCGTAGGCGCGAATCGCAGCACGCGGGTCGTTGAGGTAGTCCCGATAGACCTCGCCAACCGCTCGGGCCACGGGCGCGCGCTCATCGGCAGTGACAACTTCCAACTGACGCTCGAGCAATCCCACGACCTCGTTCCATCGGGACTGCGAACGACGGATCTCGCACATGGCCCGGAGGGCGTCCACGTCCTTCCGGTCGATCGTGATCAGCTCCTGGTAGCAATCCGCGGCTAGCTCGGATTCCGCAAGCTCTCGGTGCGCCAGCTCGGCCGCCTCCCGCAGAAGCGCGACGCGCTGATCGGCGTTCGGCTCGACATCCGCCCAAGCGCGGAGCCCGCTCACCAAGTCTGCCATCCGTCCCTGCTCTCGAATCAGAGCGACGCGCTGCGCGTGCGCCTCGAGCGGTTCCGGATCGAGTTGCAGCGCCTCGGTGAGCGCCCGCTCGGCACGCGTCATGTCGCCAAGGTGGTCTCGGTACCAACCGGCAGATCGCAGGCGTAGCTCGTACAGCTCGCGGCGGTCGAGGTCTCCATGTGCCGCGATGTCGTCGACCAAGCCATCGAGGTCGGCCCAACGTCCCGACACGTCGGCGATGCGTTCGAGGGAGTCGATCAGCGTCCGGTCGCGTGGATCGGTGCGCACCGCGTCCCGCATGGCAGCGAGCGCCTCTTCCGGACGGCCGATGTCGTTTTCCCAGATCGAGGCGGCCTCGGTGAGCAACGCCACCCGGTCGACATCGGTCGGAGCCAACTCGACCCGCTGCTCGTAGAGCCGCACCACCTCTTCGAGGTTGCCGGCGCCGCGGTAGTACTCCTCGAGCAAGTCGAGCGCGCTGCTGGCGACCTGTGGCTTGTCGGCCAGCTTTCGCACCGCCTGCAGCGTGTCGTCGCGCCCCGGATCCTGCTCCATCGCCTTCTCGTATGCGCCAAGCGCACCCTCGAGGTCTCCAAGGTAGCTTGCGCGGAGCCGCCCCTGCCTGAGCAGGAGCGTCGGCCGGTCCGCGTCGCGCGATTCCAAGCGGCGCGAGATGACCTCGTGAAGCCGGTCCCATTGCTCGGTCTCCTGAAGAAGCCGATCCAACGCTTCGAGGATCGACGGCTCGTCTCCCAGCAGCGATAGCGCGCGTTGGTGCGCGTCGATCGCTTTGCTGAGGTCCTTGAGATCTTCCTCGCAGATCCGTGCCACGCGTTCATACAAGGCTGCGCCTCGATCCGCATCCAAGCTCGCACCGGCTTCGGCGAACACCACCTCGACGAGCTCCGGCCACCGCTGAAGGCTCCCAGCAAGGATCTCTGCACGATCGAGAATCTCGTCGTCGTCGGGCCGTTCGCCGATCGATTGCAGCAGCGCATCGAGCGCCGCGTTCGGGTCCCTGCGTCCGTGCTCGTGCACCTCGGCCAAGGCCACTAGCTGCTCGGCCTTCTCATGCGGGTCGGTCATCGCATCGGCGCGCAATCGAAGCAGCACCGCGAGGTCGGTCCAGCGTTCCTGCGTTCGGAGGTACGGCTCGAGGACGGCGGCTGCGTCCTCGCGGTAGTCGGCCAGCTTCGTGATCCGAAGTAGCGCCTGCACCGAGGGCTCGTGCCCAGGGTCGATTCGCAGAACCTGGCCGTACACCGCGATGGCACTGAGCTCGTCGTCGAGCTCTCGCTCCATGATATTGCCGAGTTGATGGGTGAGCTCCACACGCTCGGACTCGTGCGCCGCCGCGTCGGTGCGGCGCTGTAACACCTCGACGAGCTCCGGCCACTGGCCTTGCCGCTCATAGAGCCGGCTCAGCCCCTGAAGCGCGCCCCGATGCGCGGGATCCGCTTCTGCAACCGCGCGCAGCGCATCGCAGGCCGCCTCGGGTCGGCCCAGCTGGGCCTCGTAGAGCTCGGCGAGCCGCAACCCGACTTCGACCCGCACCTCGGGTTCCTCCTCGAGCTCCATCCGGCGTTCGAGCACGTCGGCGAGCCGCTCGGAGTCATTGGCCGAAGCGAAGAGCCGGTCGAGGGCCACGTACGCAGACACGTCGTCGGGCTTCTCACCGGCGGCCTGCTGGTAGTACGAAACCGCCCGCTCGGGGTTCGAGAGCTGCTCTTCCCAGAGCGCTCCGAGCCGGCCGAGGAGCTGCGCGCGGACCTCGGGATCGTGGGAACGATCGAGCTTTTGCTCGTAAACCCTTGCAAGTCCTTCCCAATCACCGACCATCACCTGGAGGCCTTCGAGGTCGTCGAGGGTCCCTTCGGCGTCCGGGTCAGCTTCGAGAACGCGGCCGTAGGTCTCGATGGCCGCTCGCGGATCCCCTAGCTCTTGGTCTTGGGTTTCGGCGATGCTCCTCAGGAATGAGCCCCGAAGCGGCGGCTCGTCGGTAGCTCCGGCGGCCTGCTCACAGATCTCGATGTAGGCCTCCCAGCTGCCGAGGGCCCGAGCCAAGCGATCGACCTCGACCCGTGTCGCCTCGTCCGCGGGTTCGGCGATCAGGGCCCGGCCCCAGGCCTGCGAGGCCTTCTCCGCGTTGCCGCCCCGCTCCTCGTGCAGACGGCCAACCTCCCGCCACGTTTCGGCCTGGTCGAAAGCGTCCACCGCCTGCCTCGCTTTGGCATCTAGGACGGTGATCAAAGCCTCCCAGTCGCCGCTCTGTCGGTGGATCGGTTCGAGGATCTGAACTGCGCGCGGCCCATGATCCGCGTCCTCGATCAGATGGGAGACCGCTAGCAGGGCCGGAGCGTAGTCGTGTCGATCGGCCAGCACGTCCTCGAAGATGTCGAGCGCCCGCACCGGGTTCTGGAGCTTTGTCTCGGTCAGCAAGCCCAGCCGCTGGCGAAGCTCCAAAGCGGCCCGCGCATCGGACGCATTGTCGATTTGAAACTCGATGTGCGCCGCGAGCTCTTCCCACCGTTCGGCGCCCTCGAGAAGCTGGTCGAGCCGACGCACCGCTTCGGTGTTCGCTGCGTCGATCTCGAGGATGCGGCGATACGTGACGATGCCGCCCTGCGGGGCGTCTAGTTCGTCGACTTCGGTTCGCGCGATCTCGTGCAAGATCGCGACCCGCTCGTCGTCCGCATCAGCGAAGCTCTCGCGCTCGCGGTCGAGCTCGAGGAGCGCCTCCCATTTGCGGCCTCGGGAGTACACCGAGGCCAAGGCTTGACCGGCCTCCTTATTGCTGGGGTCGTACGTTAGCGCGCGCTGGTAGAAGTACCCGGCTCGGTCGAGGTCCTCCAATCGCTCGTCGTAAAGCTTGGCGGTGGTCAGCGCCAGGGCGGCCGTGTCGCCGTCGTCTACCTCGACAGCCCGGAGGGTCTTATCGAAAATCGCCGCCAGCCGGTCCCAGCGCCCAAGCGAACGCGCGAGGCGGGTCAGGGTCTCTTGGCTCTGCGGCTCGTGCGGGTCTTCGGCGAAGAGCCGGCCGTAGGTCTCTAGCGCCCCATCGAGGTCTTCGAGGTGCGACTCCTGCACGTCGCCGAGATGGCGCAATAGCTCGAGCCGCTGCGTGGGGTCGTCTTCGCCATCGAGCCGGGCTTCGAGAATCTGGGTGACCTTGGCCCATTCCATCCGGCGCAGGTACAAGGGCTCGAGCAGCTCGGCGGCCGCGCTCCTGTATTCGGATTGCTCGATCAGCGTCTCCAATACCCGCACGGTGGGCTCGTGCTCCGGGGCTTGGCTCAAGGCCTCGCGGAACTGATCGAGCGCGCGCCACGGCTCGTTGAGCCGTCGTAAACAAAGCTCACCGAGCTCGTATCGAACCGCGGCGGGATCCCCGATGCGCTGATCGATCTCTCGCTCGTACAACGTGGCCAGGTCTTCCCATCGCCGGGTTCGGCGATAGAGGCGTTCGAGGCCTTCGTAGGCCAACGGGTGGTCGCTTTCGCCGAGCGCGCGATCGAGCGCCTCGATCGCGGACTCGGGATCGTCCAGCTCGCTTTGGTAGAGGTGAGCCTGGCGCACCAGCAGCGCTGCACGTTCCTCGCGATCATCGCAGAGCTCGCCTTTTCGCCTGAGCAGCTCGACGAGCTCGCGGGTCGCGCCTGCACTCTCGACGAGGACCAACAACGCATCGAGCGCCGCGCGATGGTCCGGCTGCTCCTCGAGCAAATGCTGGTACTGCGCCCTCGCAAAGTCCGTGTCCCCGAGGCGCTCCTGAGCGATGCTCGCCGCCCGCATGCGCACCTGAGTCCGCAGGTCGGCGTCGAGAAGCTCCGGCGCGATCGCCGCAAGTGTGGCGACCTGCTCCGCGTAGCGTTCCGTGGCTTCCGCGTAGCGCTCATAGTCAGCGAGCACTCGGTCGAATTCGTCCAGAGCGACGCCCTCGACAAGGGCCCGTCCAGCAAACGCAAACGCGGCATCGAAGTCGTTGGTCCCAACTTCGCTGATCTCGGCGGCTCGTAGAAGCGAACGGACCCGCTCGCTCGGGTCGTCCCCTGCAGCGATGATCTCGAGCATGCGAACCTGATCCGCGTATCGACCGTCGTCCTGATACTGTTCGAGGAGCCGGTTTGCGGCCGCCACGCGCAAATGCGCATCGGAGCCTGCCGCCAACTCTTCGAGCGCGGCCAACGTCGGCTCGTGTCCAGGTACCGCCGCGAGGAGCTCTTTGTACGCCTCGAAGGCGCGCTCCAACTCCCCGGTTTGATTCCGCATCAGCTCGGCGGCCTGGAATTGCAACGCAACGCGCGCATCCGAATCCTCGGCGTCTTCGGCACGCATCTCGGTGATGTCGAGTAGCTCGTGCCAACGCTCGGTCTGCTGATAGAGACGCGTGAGCGCGGCCAAGGTGGCTTCGTCAGAGCCGAAACGCGAAACGACCTCGCGGTATGCGGAGATCGCGCTCTCGGTGCTCCCGAGCCTGCTCTCGCAGATTTCGCCTGCGCGCCGACAAAGCGCCAACTGCTCTTGCTCGTCGTCTGAAAGCTCTGCACGCCTTTCGAGCACTTCGACAAGCTGCGCCCAACGTCCTCGTTGCTCGTAGAGGCGCTCGAGGGAAGAGAGCGCATCGGCATTGGTGGGATCGAGCTCCAAGCGCTCCCGATGTACCTCGATCGCGCCGTCGGGATCGTGCAGCTTGCCTTCGAGAAGATCGGCAAGCCTAGGGAAGAGCTCGTCCCGCCGTGCTTCGTCTTCTTCGAACTGAATCTGGCGCCGAAGGTCTTGGGCAAGCGCGCTGTGAT
>CP070713.1:73309-76018 GCA_020351445.1 Myxococcales bacterium | reverse complement strand
TCAATGGTCCGACCATCGGATACAGCCACGTCGTATACGCGCTCCTGGCGCTCGCCGTCGCTGTCGATCCAGCCCTTGATGATCTGGATGCGATCGAGATTGCCGGACCACGGGTCTTTCAGTGCCCCCACCATGAATGTCGGGCCCGTCTTGCCGGCAGGTCTTACCGCCAGGTCGCCGCCCATCGGGACCCCCTTGCGATAGCCGATGGAGATCACGTCGGGCCGGTATACCTCGTCTTGCTGGTAGTCCCAGCCACCGAAGAATCGAACGACGATGCGCGTACCCGTCGTGGCGTAGGTCTCCTTCCTGATCATTGCATTGAAGATGCCTTCACGCGTGTTCTCACGCGCCCAGACCGCCGCGAGACCGGCGCCAATCGATTCGTAGGAATAGCTGGAAAATTCCGGGTTACCGGCCAGCGACGCGATTATCGTGTGTTCCCAGCGATCAGCCTCGGGCTCGAGGTGCGCTGCTTTGCCGTAGAAATTTTCCTCGCGGGTCGTCGCCAGCGACGTGTGGGCGTCGGTGCTGCCGATCATGCCGAATTTGTAGGGATTCACGCCCAGTTTCTCTTCGAGTTGCATGCCGATCTGCAACGCCGACCGGGCATATTCGTGCTTCAGCATCCAGTCTTCCTTGGGATTCAAACCAACGATGTCGGACTTGTCCCAGGTACCGTAGTCGGCGAATTCATCGTTGGGTGACAGGAACGGGTGCGCCTCACCGTCGCCCTTGATCTGCGTTACCTCGTAAAGCGGCTCGAAGCGGGCGCGCATTTCCGCGTACTCCCGCTTGATCGGTCGGCCATTCAGGCGTTCGGTGGCAAACATCTGTCCGTTGGACACGTTGCCGTTGTGCGCAATCGCCAGGATGCTGCCGCCGGTCTTCTCCTCGTAGTCCGCCATGTAGTCCCACAGTTTCTCCGGGTCATAGGAATCGAACGTGGAGAACGGCACTACTTGCGAGGCCTTGTCGCGGCCATCCTTGAAGATCACAACGCGGTGCAGGTTGCCCGGGTTTTCGCGGGTCGAGATGGACGTCCACTCGAACCCGATCAGCGCGGTGAAGCGGCCAGGTTCATTGTACTTGTCAGCGAATTCGATCTCGCGGTCCCATACCGTCCGGGCCATCTTCGGGTTGTTGATCGGGTCCGTGCCGGGGGTGACCGCGTCGCTGAGCCATTTCTGGAAGGCGCCTCGGGAGTCGCCGGCCTTGACCATGTCGTGAACCGCCTTGCCCCATTCGCTCTTTAGCAGCTCGGGGTGCGACTCCGCAATAAAAGGCGCCAGGCCCAGGTTCTCGGCGTGGTCGGCGACCACGAGGAAATCCAGTGGACGGATCAGGCGAACTCGTTCGCCATGTGACGTCAGGACCTCCTCGCCGCGGGCGAAGCGATAGGCCTCTTCCGGACCCAGCTTGTTGCCCATCATGCCGG
The DNA here is from genome assembly GCA_020351445.1 of Myxococcales bacterium. Classification (GTDB taxonomy): domain Bacteria; phylum Myxococcota_A; class Polyangia; order Polyangiales; family Houyiibacteriaceae; genus SG8-38. The sequence goes on along the minus strand of CP070713.1, from coordinate 74,580 downwards.
CGTCGGTTGAGTACGACGTGTGCAGATGCGTGTCGCCCCAGTAGACGCCCTCGGCGAGATTCGAATCCAAGGCCGTGCGCTCGACGTACGGCGAGTAGATCTTTACCGGGTCCACCACACTCTCGGGCTGACCGGCATGGGTCTGCGCGAAGGCTACGCCCGTGGTGGCTACGGACGTCGCCAGCCACAGGATGGCCGGGATCGTTACTGCCCTGCAGATCATTCCCGTCATTGTTCGCTCCTTTCCCTTGTCGATGTCTTGTTCTGTGATGACGCAGAGGCTTGCCCGCGCTGCAGCCATTTCGATCGCCGCGGCTACTGCGAATCGGGGACCTGCTTTCGATACAATGTGGATGTGCGACCCGTCGCCCACTGTTGGCCGTACAGCGTTGAAATCCAGACACGCGTGATCGCATCCTGAACCGGTTCCGGCCGGCTGCGCGGCCTGCTACCGAATGACCGAACATACATAGCGGCGTCGACCCGGTTCAGCGCAGTTGCGACTGGCCGGGGATCGAAAGCTTCGATCAGGCCGAGTTCCTGGTCAGCGACAATACGCTCGCTCACGGCATCGTCGAATCGATCCAGGAACCAGTTCCACTCGTCTTCGAGCTGTGCATTGGTTCCTGCGGCGTCACTAATTGCCTTGATGAAGGGACCATGCCGATAGCAGATATGCACTTCGGCCGCGAGGCTCTCGTACAACAAGGCCACCGGATCGCCATTCTCAGAGAGCCAGGGGCTCGCCCCTTCAAGAATCTCGGACTCCAGTCTCGCCAGCAGGGCCTGCATCAGTCCGTGGATGTCGTCGAAATAGCGATAGAAGGCGGAACGGCTGATCGACGTCGTCGCCATCAGGGAGTTAACTGTCATATCCCGAAACGGGCGGGACCACAGAAACTCGAACGCCGCATCCAGTATTTCGGCACGCGTGCGCTCTGACCGGCCGATCCTGGGTACCGGCTCTGGCTCAGCGACCAGACGTTTTGTAGCTCGTGAATGTGACACAGTGTCACATATAGCAGACACTGTGTCCGCGTATCAAGAAACCTGCAAAGCAGAATATGAATAAGCGCAGTTAATTGAGGCTAAAACTGAGCATACTCAGAAAGCCCAAAGGACTCAGTGGGTTACTTTTGGGTGATTTAACGCGTTGAAACCGGTGGTCACAGAACCACGGAAATCAAGCGGTTAGTGGTGTGTCCAACTCAGCGACTCCGATTGGGAAGCTGATGTCTTACAAGGTGATCTACCGCGACGTCTCGGATGGC
>CP070713.1:70223-73209 GCA_020351445.1 Myxococcales bacterium | reverse complement strand
GTGTTTGCTGCTGTGCTCGTTCCGACGAACTCACCGGAGCCATCTGGAAGGGGCATGCCTCCGCCCAGTGTGAGCCCGGTTTCCGAATGGTTCAGCTTGCGCACGCTCAGGTAGAGCGAGGCACCGATCGATTGCTTCAAATCAAGGCGGCTGGCAAACGAGATGCCGTACCACGTTCCCCGATCAGTCTGATTGACCTTGTAGGTGTCCGTTAGCTCCACGGGCACCGCTCTGAACTTGAGAAAGACGCCCCCGGTGCCGAAAATCGGCTCGACCACGCTGAGAGCCAAGGCGAATCTCTTCTGCTCCCATGCGTCTTTCGGCCCGAACTTGAGCACCGCACCGATGAAGATCGGCACCGTACGCCCGGTTTTCGTGGTGGCGGTCGCGGTCCCATCCGGTTGCTCCAGGGCGCGCTCGAGATCGAGGCGGTCCCACGCGTTGATCGAGAGACCAGCCGCAAGGCCGTGCGTGCCCCCAAGCGCCAGGCCCCCGGGGTTGAAAAAGGCTGCCGAGGCATCGTTGGCGACGCCCGCAAACGCTCCGCCGAGCCCGATGGCATGCGCCCCGATCGGTACGCCCCGATAGTGGGTATCGTCTGCACTCGCCCCGCTGGCAGCGAACAAGAGAGCCAAGCCTGCGATGACGCCTAAAGGCCCGATCACCCCGCGATTAGTAGACACAAGTCGGACCATCGCAAGCGATTAATACTAGCCGCGAAACATAAACGGCTCACTAACGAGCGGTCTCGATGCCTGACTGTGTTGCGCCCTGGATGGCGCCCTGGTCCTGTGCATCGAGGTTCTCCTGCCTTATCGACTTCAGTCTTTCGACCTCTCCGTCGGCTTCTTTGACGCGCTCTTCCGCTTCATCGAGCTCTTCACGCGCTTCAATGGCCTTTTGTTCGGCGGCTTTGATCTCGGGATCCGTCTCCTCTTCCATTTCCTTTCGTCGAGCCTGGCGGTCACGCTCCTTCTCCGCTTCGATCTGTTGCTCGGTCTTCTTTTCCTTGACGCGGGTCTTTACCACGTCCGCGGTTTGACCGATGTCACCGCCGACCGAAATGATGAGGATGCGCTCTTTGACCGGCACGCGGAGGAAATTGGTGTCGTTCGCGAAGGCCTCGCCGCGGAAGTCGAGGCCATTACCTGTCCCCTTGCCAAACAGAACCGACACACCTGCCGACAGGCCCTTGCCGTTCTTGGCCCCGCCGACGGAGGCGCTAAAGCCGTATCGATCGATCTTGGAGGGTCGAATGAAGTTTCCAGAGCCCGAGGCGTCGGGCGCGCTGCTGTTGTCGGTGAGAAAGCCAAACCGGGTGAATAGGAACTTGGTCATCTGGATCTCCGAGCCCAACGAGATGTTCCAGGTGAAGTCTCGTTTGGTCGAGTCTGCCAGCAAAATACCGGAGCTATTGGCGCGGCCCTCTAGCTGGGGAATTCCGGGGGCGATCGAGCCGTCCGCAACCGGACCGACGAGCTGAAGGTCCGCTGCGACGGCCACCTTGCTGGAAATTACGTAAGAGACGCCAAAACGCAGCTCCCAGGGAATCGGCGAACGAGCGTCGCGTTCGATGTCGGCGAAGACCGAGTCGGAGAGGTCCGGGTTTTCCGGATCGGTGCTCGACCTCACGTCGCTCAGCTCGAACCTCAAGTTGGACTTGCCGCCGACCTTGAGGCCGGGTGGCTGAAACATGACGCCGATGCGCCATCGCTTGCTCATGATGTTGAGAATGCCGACCCGAAGGGTGAGGTCCCAGGCGTTCATCCTGAAGACTGTATTGCGGCTTAGCTGTCTCGTATCGAGTATGCAGAATGGGATCGTAGGGCTCGTCGGACATGGGCTGCCTTGACTCTCATCTTGCGTTCCCCCTTGCGCGAGCGAGGCCGTTTCCACGTGCTGGATCGTGCGGTTGCGGGCCAGCAGGGTGACGCCCCACGAAAAATGACGATTAGGCCGATGACCGACACCCGCCGCAAAGTAGCTGGCGCGATCATCTTGGTAGAACTGGATGCTGTTGGTGCGGCCGAACTGGTCTTGAAAGTTGACGTCGCCGCCCACCGTGGCGGCGTAAAGCACAAACGCCGAGATCGCGATCTGCACTGGCTTTCGGTTGTCGAGCTCCTCCTGACGCTTGCCCACCGCAAAGCTGGCGACCGCGAATCCGGGAAGGTTCGGGCTCGATTTCAACTGGAAGTCCGAGACTTGGTCCTCCCCGCCGACTCCGTCGGGCCCGTCGCTGACGATGGCGCCCTCGATGTCTACAACGCGGCGCTGGATCAGGGACAAGCTGCCCTGAAGGAGCCTGGGCTCGAGCAACGGGAGGCCGGCCGGGTTAAACCAAATGGCAGCGCCATCGGCGGCATAGGCGGTGTACGCCCCCGCCATGCCGCGAGAGCGTTCGCCGAGCTGAAGGGTTTGGTAGTGCGTGCTGTCAGCTTGAGCGTTGGCGGTTTGTGGACAAAGGACAGGCGCAAAAAGTGCGGCAAGCAAACCAACCCACAATGCCTTGACGGCGAGGCCACGCATGTGGCGAACTGTACCCTAGAAGCATCGACGCTGTCCGCACCAAAAGGACTGTCAAGCTAGGCAGTGTACGCCTAGGGCGTGTACCAAATCGGCGAGCTGTATGCCCGTTCTTGAATCACCGAGGGGCGACCCGTGTCGTTCGGGTCCATGCCGAGGGCGATCGCATCTGACAGGGTGTGCCGGGGCGTCGGGATCTGAATGACGCGAAGGTAGTAAAACGCTCGCTGCGTTCGATCGAACTCCGGGTCTTCCCAGTAGGCCGACAGCGAGGGCGCACCAAAGCTGTTCAGGTACGTCCCGGTTTCGAGGTCGACCGTGCGTGCAATCGGTTTCGCATGACCTTGCTCGTCGTATTGGTGAACGCCCGCCAGAGCCACGTCGTAGACCTTCTCGTGGGCCTGACCGTCAGCGTCGACCCAGCCCTTCACGATCTGCATCCGGTCGAGATTGGCTCCTT
>CP070713.1:67426-70123 GCA_020351445.1 Myxococcales bacterium | reverse complement strand
ACGAGAAGTCGACCCACGAACGCCCCATCGCCTCATAGTGAGACGCGATCACGGCTTGCAAGCGACCGCCGGGATACTCGAACACCACCTTGAAGCTATGGTCGTGTTCCTCGGCGAGCTTGTAACTGGACCTCGCGTGGTCCTTGATATCAGTCCACGACGGCACGGGTGGTCAGTTGTACCATGCAGGCCCGAAAAAAGCGCTCGAAACCGAGTTTGTAACGCGTACACTTCCCGACATGCTCGAGCGCCTCACTTCGCCGTGGTTGTGGTCCTCCATTGCCGCAGAATTGCGTGTGGGCCCACGCGCGTTGCGTCGAACGGTGCCTTGGCTCTTGCGCACTGGGCTCAAGCAAATCGACAGTCTTCTCCAAGTGGTTGTCGAGAATGCCGAGGCCGCCCCGCACGACCTGGCTTTCGAAATGGGGGATGAACACCTCACCTGGTCGGAGCTGGAGAGCACGACCTCGCGGGTTGCCCACGTGCTTGCTGCCGCGGGTGTGAGTCGCGGTGATGTGGTCGTGCTTCTCGCGGAGAACTCGCCGTTCTACATTGCCGCGGTGCTGGGCATTTCTCGCGTTGGCGCCACGGCGGCCTTGGTCAACACCAACTTGCGCGGCCGTCCGCTTTCGCATGCAGTCGAAGTCTCGAAGGCTCGAGTCGTCCTCGTCAGCCACACCCTCGAACCCGGGCTTCGAGAGTGTGAAGAGCTGTGCCAATCGCTCGACCGAATTCTGGTCTTCGACGACGACCCCTATGCAGGGCTCCTAGCCGAAACGTCGACGGCACCTTACCCCCCGGCCCCTGTGCAGTCCGACGACGACTTCATCTACATCTACACGTCCGGCACGACCGGGCTCCCAAAGCCATGCCGCGTCTCCCACGTACGCGCGATTCTGGCAGGGGCTTCATTCGGCCCGGTGATGTACGACTTTCAACCTGGGGACAAGCTCTATTGCGTGCTCCCGCTCTACCACGCAAACGCGCTGCTCTTGGGCGCGTCTTCGTCGATCGTCGCGCGCATCCCGATGGCGATGCGCCGCTCGTTCAGCGTGAGCGCGTTTTGGGACGATGTTCATCGATACAATGCGACGGCGATTCTCTACATTGGCGAGCTCTGTCGTTACCTGGTGAACTCCCCGCCCCACGCGAAGGAAATGCCGAATCCGGTACGCGTGGCCGTGGGCAACGGGCTTCGTCCCGACATTTGGCCGAGGTTCAAGGCGCGGTTTGGCATCGAAAACGTCCGCGAGTTCTATGGCGCGACCGAGGCGCCAGGCTTCATCGCAAATATCAGTGGGCGCGAGGGGTCTGTCGGGCGTGTCCCACTCGGCGGGCTGGCGGGATGGTTGCGCCTCGTCAAATACGATGTCGACCTCGACCAGCACCTTCGTGACGAACGGGGGTTTTGCATCCCGTGCAAAGACGACGAGGCGGGCGAGTTGCTCATCCGGGTGTCGAAGCTCTCGAGCGGCGGCCTCGAGTACCGTGGCTACACCGACCAGTCCGCAACGCAGAAGAAAATCCTTCGAGATGTGTTCAAAAAAGGGGACCAGTACTTCCGCACCGGGGATTTGCTTAGACGCGACCGAGACGGTTTCTACTACTTCGTCGACCGCATCGGGGACACGTTTCGGTGGAAGGGCGAGAATGTGTCGACGGCGGAGGTTGCGGACGTCATCACGCACGGCGACGGCATCGAGGAGGCCACGGTTATCGGCGTGCCGGTGCCCAACATGGAAGGCCAGGCGGGGCTTGCCGCCGTGGTCCCCTCCGGCGAGTTCGACCCGGAGCGCTTCTGGCGTGCCGTTTCCGATCTTCCTGCATATGCCCAGCCGCGTTTCGTCCGCGTGATGGGCAGCCTCGCAACCACCGGCACGTTCAAAATCCAGAAAACCGCTCTGAAAAAAGAAGGCGTCGACCCGGCGACAGTCGACGACCCCCTCTACATTCGCACGAGTGGTGGCTACGAGCTCCTCACCGAGGAGAAGTGGACGGACGTCAAGGAAGGGCGCCTCAAGCTCTGATGCCCGCGCTCTGCAACGCCTTTTGAATGACCGTGAGGTCTTCGGGCGCGTAGTCGAGCGCAAGCGCAGCCTCGTGTGCCTTTTTCGTCATCTTGTTCCAGGTCTTCTGAACGATCGGAATGAGCTTTTCCTCGTCGTGCTTCTGCGCGAAGTCGTGGAAGTAGTGCTCGAGGAACACGAGGCAAATGACGTCTTCCATGAGCTGCACGTCGGGGTCGGTCTTCAGGCCGCGCTTCCGGAGCAGCGTTTTCACGCGATCGACGGTGTCGTCGTCGTAGCCGACTTCCTTCATGATCGCGCCGGCAATGTCTCCGTGCCGCTTGTAAAGATCGGTGCGCCACTTGAGGTACCCCGCCCGGCCCTCAGGATAACTGTCACGCGGCACTTCCCATCGGCGGATGTGCTGGGCGCGAGCAGCAAGCTTCACGGTTTCCGGGGCATCGGCAGCAAATACCGCAAGACGGGCGGACATGCGTTGGCCGTAGACGAGCTCCTTGGGCAAAGGCTGGCCATTCACCATCTCGGTGTTCGGATCTTCGGCATTGGACTCGTCGAACCGGCGGAGGGCTTCCCCCAGACGTGACATGCCCGAAGGGTACCACACCGGCACTGACGCTAGCACTCGCACTACGCCACCGGAGAACGGCACTCGACGCACGTGCTCACAGGT
>CP070713.1:63708-67326 GCA_020351445.1 Myxococcales bacterium | reverse complement strand
GGACGAGCGGCTGCGGGCGGAGCTCACCAAGTACTTCGGATGCCCAAGCCCCGTGGGCGATGAGTAGCATCGGTTTTACGGGGAACGGCGTTCTGATCGTCGACAAGCCGTCAGGGTGCACATCACACGATGTCGTGCAGCGTGTCCGAAAAGCACTGCAGCAGAGGTCCGTCGGACATGCGGGGACACTCGACCCGCTCGCAACCGGGGTTCTGGTGGTCGCGGTCGGGGAGGGCACAAAGCTCGTCTCGCACCTTCAGTCCGATGACAAGCGGTACGAGGTAACCATTGCGCTGGGGACCGAGACCGATTCGCTCGACGCGGACGGGGAGGTGACCGCGATCGCAGGTGTGCCCCGACTCGACGAGGCTGAAGTGGAGCAAGCGCTGCGGCGGTTCATCGGACGTCATCCACAGGAGGCGCCGAAGCTGAGCGCGATCAAGGTCGGTGGCGCGCCGCTGCATCGTCGTGCGCGCCGCGGCGAGGATGTGGAGGCCCCGGTGCGCGAAGTCGAGCTCTACGAAGCAACGGTCGATGAGGTCAGTCAAGACGTGCTCCGCCTGAGCCTGCACTGCGGCAAGGGGTTCTATGTGCGGTCCTTGGCGCGTGACCTCACTCGCGCGCTCGGGACCGTGGGGCACGTCAAGGCTCTGCGGCGTATGGCGAGCGGTGCGTTTTCGATCAAAGATGCGCTTCGTGGCGACGACATGACTGCCGACGCGATCGCAGAGCGCCTGATTCCATTGAAGGACGCTTGCGGCGTGCTCACGCGGGTGGACCTGACCGACGAAGGCGTTGCTCACGCGCGCCACGGCCGGCCGATCAGCCCCGAAGCCGTGGTCGGCGATGCCTGGCGCAAAGCTTCGCCGGACGAGTCGCTCGCGCTCTTTGCCCCCGATGGCGAGCCGGTTGCCTTGGGACGCCGAGTCGACGATGGGCTTCGCGTCGTCCGGGGCTTCGCGGCCGCCGCCTCCGATGTGGTAAGTCGGTGATGTGGAGCGCACGCGCTACCTGATTGTTGGAGCCGGCGTCAGCGGCCTCGCGTTTGCCGATTGGCTGCAGGACGATGACTATTTGGTCGCCGAAGCGGACTACGAGATCGGCGGCTACTGTCGCACCGTCGAGCGCGATGGATTCGTCTGGGACTACTCGGGACACTTCTTCCATTTCCGAATCCCCGAGATCGAGCGATACCTCGTCGATCGCATGAGCGCGCAACGTGTGCTTCGTCTCGAACGTGACAGTCGGATTTGGTACGCCGAGCGGTTCATCGACTTCCCATTTCAAAGGAACATCCATCAGCTTCCGGAGGCGGAGTTCCAGGAGTGTGTGCGTGGGCTTCACGAACGCCCCGACGAACAGAGGGGCAGCTTCAAGGACATGCTCTACGCACGATACGGCCGAGGGATCGCCGAGAAGTTTCTGATCCCCTACAACGAAAAGCTCTACTCGATCAATTTGGCCCGGCTCGATGCCGACGCCATGGGCCGCTTCTTTCCGCACGCCAGCGCAGAAGAGATCCTCGGAAAGACGGACGCACCCAAGAGCGAAAGCTATAACGCGACGTTCACGTATCCCGAGCGCGGAGCGATTCAATACATCGACGCGCTCGCCAAGGGGGTGCGGAGCGACCAAATCGCCCTCAACGAGCGAGTCGTCGGCATCGATCTGGACGAGAAGGTCGCGACTACGACCAAGCGCAAAATTGGCTACGACGCTCTCATCAGCAGCGCCCCGTTGGTCGCTCTGCTCGACTTGTGCGGCGTTGGCTGGGATCCAAATGTCTTCAGTCACAACAAGGTGCAGGTCTTCAACCTGGGCTTCGACAGCAAAGGCCCGCCGGATGTGCACTGGATCTACTACCCTCAGCGCGAGTTGTCGTTCTACCGGGTCGGTTTCTACGACAACATCTTCGGCTCCGACCGCATGAGCCTCTACGTCGAGGTCGGGTTGCCGAGCGATGCGGAGCTCTCCGAGGATACACGCGGCGCGATGAAGGCGAGGGTGCTGGCGGACCTCCAAACCTGCGGTGTCCTGACGAACCAGACCCTCGTTGCCTCACACGACGTGCTCCTCGACCCCGCGTACGTTCACATTACGATGAAGTCGAACGCCGAAGCAGCGGCCAAGAAGAAGCTGTTGGCCGCCCACGATGTCCATTCGATCGGCCGCTACGGCTCATGGACGTATTGCTCGATCGAAGACAACATCGTCGAGGCGCGCGGGCTGGCCGACATGCTTCGCTCTCGTTCATAAATCACGCCTTGCCAGTCATCGCCGGAGTCCCGATAATCGCCGCATGCCGAGCACATCCAGCACGTGGCGCGCCTTCGCAGCCAGTCTTGTCATCGTTTTTGCGGTTGGTCTCGCGTCTTGCAAGAGCAAGCCCACCGAGGAGCAAGTCGCCCCGCCCGCAGAGCCGCCTGTCGAAAAGGTCGAGCTCCCGCCCGCTCCCGCAGAGTTTCCGCAGATGAGGATTCCGGAGGACAATCCGCAGACTGCGGACAAAATCGCGTTGGGTCACCAGCTCTTCTTCGACGCGCGCTTGAGCGTCGATGGATCGCGCTCTTGCTACTCCTGCCACCAGAACGAACATGGCAACGGCGGGGAGACGCCGCTTGCCGTGGGCGCAAAGGAAAAGCAGCTCACGCGGCATAGTCCCGTGATTTGGAACACGGCCTACTTCGGGGCGTTCTACTGGGACGGCAGGGCCGGGAGTCTCGAGGCACAAGCCAAGGGCGCATGGGGCGGGGGCAACATGGGCGTGGGCAAAGAGAACCTCGCCGCCAAAGCTGCCGAGCTCGCGAAGATCAAGGGCTACAAGAAACAGTTCAAGAAGGTGTTCCCGGACGAGGGCGTGACGCCCGACACGATTGCCAAAGCGATTTCTGCGTACGAACGGACGCTCGTCTGCAACGACACCGCGTACGACCGGTACGCGAAGGGCGATGACAGCGCGCTCACCGATCAACAAAAGCAAGGCTGGGCGCTGTTCATGGGCAAGGGTCAGTGTGCGGCTTGCCACGCCCCGCCGTTGTTCTCGAGCGCTATGGGAGTTCCCGGTGGGCTCTACTACAACGCCGGCATCGGCACGGCGGGGAAGGCCGAGGACCAAGTCGATGTCGGCCGCTCCAAGATCAGCGAGCAAGACGCTGACTGGGCGGCGTTCAAGGTTCCTTCGCTTCGCAACGTCTCCAAGAGCGCCCCGTACTTCCACGATGGATCGGTGGCGACCTTGGCCGAAGCGGTGAAGATCATGGCCACCGGCGGCATCGACAACAAGAACAAGACCGCGCTGCTAGCCGATCGGAGGCTCAGCGAGGGCGAGCTCGGAGCGCTCGTCGCCTTCCTCGGGGCCCTCGAGTGTGGCGGGAAGCTGGAGCAACCGGAGCTGCCGAAATAAGGCGAACCCCAACTGCACCACCGGAGAACGGCTCGCGACAGGCGTGCTCGCGATCGGGGCCCGCTCGGCCGTCTCCCTAAGGCGCCACACGTCTAGCCTCCCGCCCAATCGCTGTGCTGCCCATCCCGATCGATCCCAACTGCATCACCGGTGAACGGCTCGCGACGCCCGTGCTCGCGATCGGGTCCCGCTCGGCCGACTCCATACGCGGATAT
>CP070713.1:58237-63608 GCA_020351445.1 Myxococcales bacterium | reverse complement strand
GGCGATGACGTTGATCTTCGCAGGCCACGAAACCACGGCGCACGCGCTCACCTGGACTTGGTACTTGCTTGCCAAGAACCCCGACAAGGTTGCCAAGATGCGCGAGGAGCTCGACCGCGTCCTGCAAGGTCGGCGAATCGAGGTTGAGGACCTTTCGAACCTGCCTTACCTCGAAATGGTCGTGAAGGAGTCGCTTCGCTTGCTGCCTTCGGTATGGGCCTACGCCCGGCAAGCCCAGCGAGACCTCGTGATCGAAGGGTATGAGATCAAGAATGGCCAAACGATCACGATCAGCCACATCGCCATGGGCCGAAACTCGAAGTACTACGACAGCCCCGAAGAGTTCCGACCGGAGCGCTGGACGCGTGAATTCGAGCGAGCTTTACCGCGCGGCGCCTACACCCCATTTGCCGGAGGCCCGCGCGTGTGCCTCGGCAAGCAGTTCGCGATGATGGAGATGCGGATGATCCTCGCGACTCTGGTTCAACGGGTCGAGGTGACGATTCCCGAAGGCTTCGAGCCTGACTTCGTCACCGAGCTGTCGATGCATCCGGGCGAGCGCGGCATGCCGACGGACGTGAAATTCGCCCGAAAATAGGGGTCCGTTCTGCCGTGACGAGACAACAGACGAGTTCTGTGTCATGTGTCAGTCCGCAATTCGGAAGGAGAGAAGATGAGAGAAGGCCCGCATAGCACGGACGACATCGACGAATCGGTTGGTGGCGACCTCTTCGACCGTTACTTCACCGGCGAGCACAAGGCGGTCAAGGCAGCCCCGCGCACTTGGTTCATCACGGCCGATTACGTGAACCTTGCCGCGTACGAGACAGACGCGGGTCTGCTCTTGGTGGACACAGGGACCGCCGAGTCTGCGGAAACCGTGCGCGAGCTCATTCGCAAGGAGACCGACGCGCCCTTGCACACGGTCGTGTTCACCCACGGTCACCTCGACCATGCCTTTGGCCTCAAGCCCTGGCTCGAGGCAGGAGAGCGGCCGCGCGTCATCGCCCACGAGAACGTGGTGCGGCGCTTTCGAACGTACATGCGAACCGCGCCGCTCAACTCGCACATCAACAGCGTGCAATTTGGGATCGACGAGAACATCAGCTGGCCGCACAAGGTCGACGAGTTTGCCTGGCCGGACACCGTCTACCAGGACCGGCTCACGTTGAACCTAGGCGGCGAGCGCTTCGAGCTCTACCACGCCAAGGGCGAAACCGACGATGCAACCTGGGTCTGGGCCGCCGACCGAAACATCGTCAGCGGCGGCGATCTTCTCATGGGCATCCTCCCGAACTGCGGAAATCCACAGAAGGTGCAGCGCTATCCCGAGGACTGGGCCGATGCGCTCGAAGCGATCGCCTCGGTCGGTGCCGATCTCTTGTTACCGGGGCATGGCAAGCTCGTCCAGGGTGCCGATGTGATTCGTGAGCGGTGTTTGGTGACCGCTGCCGCGCTGCGCGCGATCGTCGAGCAGACCCTGGCCGGTCTCAATGCGGGCAAGAACCACGAGGAAATCCTCGCGACAATCGAGGTTCCGGCGGACCTGGCCAAGAACTGGTACATCGATCCGCTCTACGATCGCCCCGAGTTCATCGCGCGAAACATCATTCGGAAGTACGGCGGCTGGTGGAACGGCTGGTCGGCGGAGCTGATGCCGGCGCCAATGCATCAGCGAGCCGCAGAAATCGTGAAGCTAGCCGGCGGGGTCGAGGCGTTGGCCGCCCGTGCGCGTGAGCTCAAAGACAGCGATCCCGCGCTTGCCTGCCATCTGGCGGAATGGGCCGCCCTTGGCGCGCCTGACTCGCGGGAAGGCCATGAGTGCGCGATCGAGGTATTCGAAGCGCGGGCCGAAGACGAGATCGCGCTCATGGCTCGCGGCATCTACAACCACGCCGTTCGTCGCTCCGAAGAAGCGCTCGAGGCGATGGACGAGGCACAGAGTAGCTAGCGGAACGGTGATGAACTTCAACGTTGGGAACTACCTGAAAATCATGCGCCTCGCGGTCAGTGGGCGCCCCAACCGCAAGCTCTTCACGATTCGCTTGACGACTCTGCAAGTGCTTGCGGGCTGGTCCTTCGTGAATAGCGCCTTTCAACAGCTCGATCGCGTGCTCTATCCAGATGCGGCAAAGACCGAAATTCCGCAGCCGGTATTCATCACGGGCGCCGCGCGGAGCGGCACCACGTTTTTCCACCGGCTTCTCTGCCTCGACGACGAGCACTTCGAGCACTTTCGGTTTTGGGAGATCGCGCTTCCGTCGATTGCGCAGAAGAAATTCGCGCGCCGAGCCGCCGAGCTATTGAATCGCGTCGCGCCGGGGGTCACCAAGGCGATTGAAGATTGGGAGCAGCGACAGTTCAACTCGGTGCAGCAGCTTCACAAGTTCGGCTTCAACATACCGGAAGAGGACGAGTTCCTCTTCCTCATGCCCTTCGCCTCGGCGACGATTACCGTGCTCTTTCCGTGTCTCGACGAGCTTCAGTACCTGGTGATGCTCGACGAGCAGCCCGAAACCGAGCGCGAGCGCCTGATGAAGTTCTACCGTGAATGCGTCGAGGCGCAGCTCTACGTGCATGGCGCGGACCGAACACTCCTGAGCAAGAACCCCGCCTTCGTCGGCAAGCTCCGCAGTGTTTCTGAGGAGTTCCCCGACGCGAAGATCATCTACCTGCTGCGGGATCCCCTGGAAACCATTCCAAGCGTGGTGAACCTGCTCCAAACCGCCTGGCGGGGTCTCGGCGTCGACGAAGACGACATCCTCGGGCACACGCCGGCGATCGTTCAGTCCTTCGTGCGCGACTACCAGCACGCGTATCAGGTGCTCAAAGAGCTCCCGAAAGAGCGCTACTCGATCGTGCTCTACGAAGACCTGGTGCGAGCGCCGGAGGCGACGGTTCGCCGCGTCTACGAAGAAGTTGGTCTTCCGCTTTCGGACGAGTTCGGCGCGAAGTTGCACGAGGCCTGTCAGCGGGCGGCGGATCGTGAACCGAAGGCGCCCCACGATCCAGAGACCTTCGGCATCGACATCGATGAGATCACAGGACCACTTCGCCCGATGATGGAAGAGCTCGGCATCTGGCGGCCCGTCGAGCCGACCGCCAAGGGCCAGCGAACCTAGAGTGAGGTCGTCGAATTTGCAGGCCGGCGCCTAGACGGCAGGCTCGATCCGATCGTCGCAGGTTGATTACCTGCGCTCTGCGCCTTTCGCCGCGAGCTCGATCCCGGCGAGCGTATTGCGAACCGTAATGTCGTAGAGCGGATCGTAATCATCGACGGTCACGTGCTGAGTGAGCCGCTCGAACCCGGGCTGAAGCTTCGTGGCTGCGAGGGCGTCCCTCAGATCGGGTTGGAGTGCATCGAGCTCGAGAAAGACGAAGCCGCAGACCGTCATGATCAAATGCTGGGCGCCGTGTGCGGCTTCGCGTTCGGGCAGCCCGGCGCTCTCCAAGAGTCGGGCGAGGCTCAGGAATCCGGAGAGCAGGGCGGGGGAGTTGATGCGAAGGGCGATCAAGTCCTTGAGCCCTGCTGCACCGAGGAGGGCTGCCCGAAACTCGTACATCCATTTCACGAGGCTTGCTTTCCAATCGAGGCCGTCGTCGAGCTCGACCCACAGGTCCGGGAGGATCTGATCGGCAAGCGCCGCCAACAGCTCGTCTTTGTCGGCGAAGTAGGTGTAAATTGCGCCCGGCGCCACCCCGAGCCAGGCGGCGAGCTTGCGAAGCGAGAAGCCCCGATACGTGTCCTCATAAAGGCGCTCGAGCGCGACTTCGAGGACCCGTTCTCGTGAAATCTTCGGGGGTCGCCCGGGCCCGCGCTTCGCGGGTTCCTCGGAGGCTTTCTTCTTGCTGGCGGCGGCTCTCGTGGTCATGCGCACATGTTTGGGGCTGAAATCTCGGCTTGACGGCTCACCGATGGTAGCATAATTTTTGCACGGTGTTCAGTAATACTTCGGGTGTGGCCGTGAGTCAGTCTACGTTGGGGATCAAGACCCATTTTCGGACCTGCCACCTCTGCGAAACCATGTGCGGTATCGCGGTCGAGTATCGCGGGGACGAAATCCTTTCGATCCGGGGCGATAAGGACCACGTCCTGAGCAAGGGCAACATATGTCCGAAGTCGACCGGTCTGCAGGACGTGCACACCGATCCAGATCGCCTCCGCAAGCCGGTCAAGAAGGTCGATGGACAATGGCAGGAGATCGGCTGGGACGAGGCGTTCGAGGAGGTCGCCACGCGCCTGGCGGACATACAAGCCCGCCACGGCTTGGACGCGATCGCGAGTCATGCGGGGCGAAGCATCGCTCACAACATCGGGGCGCTTCTCAGTGTGATGCCCACACGGATGTTCATGAAGACGAAGAACGTCTACACGACCTCGACGGTTGACCAGCAGCCGCACAACTTCGCTTGGTACTTCATGTTCGGCCATCAGCTCATGGCGACGGTTCCGAACCTCGATCGTACCGACTACTACTTGATGCTCGGGACGAACCCGAAGATCTCCAACGGTGCCCAGATGGCGACCGGCGCCAACCCGTACAAGAAGCTCGATGCGATTCGCGCGCGTGGCGGCAAAGTCGTTCTGATCGACCCGCGCCGCACGGAGACGGCCGAACACTGCACCCAGCATCACTTCATCCGACCGACGACCGATGCGCTGTTCTTGATGGGACTCGTGAAGGTCATCTTCGAAAAGGGGCTCGCCACGCCGGGCCGGCTCGCCGAGCACATCGTCGGCTGGGACGAGGTCGAGCCCATCGCCCGCGAGTTCGACCTCGGGCAAATCGCCGAGGTGACCGGAATCCCCGCCGCAGATATCGAGCGCATTGCCGTGGAGCTGGCGTCGGCAAAATCCGCCATTTGCTACGGCCGAACCGGCCTTTCGATGCAGGAATTCGGGGGGCTGTGCAACTGGCTCATGATGGTGATCAACATCATCACCGGGAACATGGATGAGCCTGGCGGGATGACCTTCCCGCTTCCGGCCATCGATGCGCTTGGCATGGCCGAAGGCGCCGAAGGCAGTTACGACACGTTTCGAAGTCGAGTGAGTGGCCGCCCGGAGTTCGCCCGCGAGCTCCCCGTGTCGGTCTTGGCTGAAGAGATCATGACGCCGGGCGAGGGCCGAATTCGAGGCTTGCTCACCATCGCCGGCAACAGCGCGCTTTCGCTACCGAATGGCAAGCTCCTCGAAGAAGCGTTCGACCAGCTCGAGTTCATGGTGTCGGTCGACTTCTACATCAACGAAACCACGCGCCACGCCGACATCATCCTGCCCCCGGTCGGGCCTTTCGAGAAGAGCCACTACGACCTTTTCTATCATACCTACGACACCATCAACTGGACTGCGTACAACCCTCCGCTCTTC
>CP070713.1:48660-58137 GCA_020351445.1 Myxococcales bacterium | reverse complement strand
TTGTCCAACCGCGTGCTTCCAGACGACCATCCCCGCTCCGATCGAGCCGGCGGCCAACGCAGACAACACCAGCGCTGCCTTGCCGCTCGTCTTTCGCCACGGAATCGCGATCGCAAAACCGACCGCAATCGGCGCCGCAAGATACGCGAGCTCGCCGGACCATCGAAACGCATTGGAGAGACGCTCGGTGTGCTCCCAGTGCATCCGCTCCCCGACGAGGTTCACGATCATCGACACGATGCTACTGAACGCGGCGACCAGCATCAACACGAGCGCTGTCGAGGTCGGACGGGTGGAGCGCCGATGAATGCCGCCGAGGATCAACAGCACGATCAACGCGTGTGCGATTCCAGCCACGAGGAGGACCAGCTCCACCCTGGTCCACGCGCGCGGAAGCAATGTCATTAGAGTGACGATTGGAACCAAGATCCAACCGAAGCTCGCGATGCCCGCGCGAGCGGAAAGCGGAAGAGCGCTCTTGCGAGACGAAAACGACCACAGACAAAATGACAACGCAACCAACGCGCTGACGACACTCAAGTTGCGCGCGAAGCCACCCCAGCTGTCGAGTCGAGCCAGCGCGTCATGCGACCATGCCTCGGTCCCCAAGAGAATCAACACGCGGTTGATGACGAGGTCTGCCAAGGCCGCGATCCCCGCCATCCATGCCAAGGGGGGGGTTGCTGCGAAGTAAGGGGAACGTTCGTCTTCCACGGTCGTGACCGCGGCCACTGAGGCTAGGGATGAATCGATGCCCTCGGTCAAGGTGGTCGCACCCTACGCGGGCAATCTAGCGTATTCAAGGCACTCTGCTAATACGTCCCAGATGACCGACGTCCGCAACGACTGGACCAAGGATGAGGCACGGGCACTTCACGATCTCCCCCTGACCGATCTGTTGTTTCGGGCCCAGGAAGTGCATCGCGCCACGCAACCGCGCGACGCCGTACAGCTCTGCTCGCTCTTGTCGATCAAGACCGGCGCCTGTCAAGAAGACTGCGGCTACTGTCCGCAAAGCTCGAAGTACGACACAGGCGTCGAAGCCGAGCGGCTGATGGACGTCGACGACGTGCTCGAAAAGGCGCAACAGGCAAAAGAAGCCGGCGCCAGCCGCTTTTGCATGGGAGCGGCGTGGCGAAGCCCGAAGAAGGGGAGTCGGCAGTTTCAACAGGTGCTCGAGATGGTGCGCGGGGTTCGCGGGCTCGGCCTCGAAGCGTGCGCAACGCTCGGGATGCTCGACGACGAGCAAACGCAAGAGCTCAAGGACGCGGGGCTGACCGCGTACAACCACAACCTCGACACCTCCGAAGAGTACTACGGCGAGATCATCACGACTCGCACCTACAAAGACCGCCTCGACACGATCGCGCGCGTGTCGGCGGCGGGTATTTCTGTCTGCGCAGGCGGCATCATCGGGATGGGGGAGAGCATCGACGACCGGGTGGGCATGCTCGTCACGCTCGCCAACCTGTCCCCTCAGCCCGAGAGCGTGCCGGTGAACGCGTTGGTGGCGGTGCCCGGCACCCCCCTGAGCGAGCAGAAGCCCGTCGACTCGCTCGAGCTGGTTCGTATGTGTGCCACTGCACGCATCATGATGCCCCGTGCCCGCGTGAGGCTTTCGGCCGGACGCGCTTCGCTCAGTCGCGAGGCGCAACTCCTTTGCTTCATGGCGGGCGCAAACAGCATCTTCTTCGGCGACAAGCTCCTCACGACCGGGAATCCAGACCACGATGCGGACCTCGAACTGCTGCGTGACGCAGGGCTCTCGCCGCTCGAGCCGGACGAGGCCGACCACGGCCACCTGTCTCCCCCGGAACCTTCCGCGACCGCTTCAGACGCTGCAGAGTAGATCGCAGGCCCGAAATTATTGGGTTTTTAGGGGCAGCGTTTATTGAATTTGATTTGCAACTTCTGGCGGCTATAAAGAGAGGCATGCTGGTTTGCCACTGCCACGCGGTCAACGACCGCACGATTCGCAGATGCGTCAACGACGGCGCACGGAGCGGGACGGATGTGCGCGAGGCTTGCGGCGCAGGTGGCACTTGCGGCGGTTGCCGGCCGGCGATCGATCGGCTGATCGAGTTGCACCACGACGCTCAGAACGCGATTCAGGCAACCGGCACACAGGGCTGAAGGACGCATCTGATAACGCGTTTCAACTTCAAACTCCATGGATTGCCATGGAGGTTTGCGGTCTCTATGCTCGCACGAAGGAAAGTTCATGAAGGGCAACGACGAAGTCATCAACGTGCTCAACGAGGTGCTCACCTCGGAGCTCACCGCCATCAACCAGTACTTCATTCATTCGAAGATGTGTGAGGACTGGGGTTTCCACAAACTCGCCGCGAAGAAGAAGCAGGAGGCGATGGAGGAGATGAAACACGCCGATCTGGTCATCGCGCGTATTCTGTTCTTGGAGGGTGTGCCCAATATGCAGCGCTACTTCCCGGTCAAGGTCGGCGAAGACGCAGTCGAGCAACACCGCCTCGACCTCGAGGTCGAGTACGATGCCGTCAAACGTCTGAACGGCGGGATCACCCTGTGCCGCGACAACGGAGACAACGGCTCCCGCGAGCTTCTCGAGATGATCCTCCAGCAGGAAGAAGAGGGCATCGACTGGCTCGAAGCACAGCTCCACCTCGTGGAGACGATCGGCAAGGAACGGTATCTCGCCGAGCAGATGAGCGGCGGAAACTAGGCTGCTACAAGGCCCGGCGATGAACGCGCACCCGCTTGCTGGTCAGTCCGCGCCACCCGACGCCCTCGTCGATGTCGCCAAGCTCATCGGTGCCTACTACGACCGCAAACCCGATCCAAACGAGCCGAGCCACCGCGTGAGCTTTGGGACTTCCGGTCACCGAGGATCATCGTTTCGACTCAGCTTCAACGAAGACCACATTCTCGCGACGACCCAAGCGATCTGCGACTACCGGATCGCGGAAGGGATCGACGGTCCACTTCATGTGGGCATCGATACCCACGCGCTGTCCGAGCCTGCCGCCAAGACTGCACTCGAGGTGCTAGCCGCCAACGGCGTCGAGACCCGCATCGCGCCGGTGGGGCGGTTCACGCCGACCCCAGCCGTGTCGTTCGCCATTTTGGAGCACAACCGCAACAGCCCCCTCGAAGCCGACGGCATCGTGGTGACGCCTTCCCACAACCCGCCCGAGGACGGTGGCTTCAAGTACAACCCGCCTCACGGGGGGCCTGCGGACACCGAAGTGACATCGTGGATCGAGCGACGCGCCAATCAGTTGCTGGCGGCCGGTCTCACCGACGTCAAGCGCGTCAGCTACGAAGCAGCCCTCAGCGCCGACACGACTCACATCCATGACTTCATCACGCCGTACGTCGAGGCGCTCGAGACGGTCCTCGACATGAAGATGATTTCGGGGGCCGGCCTTCGAATCGGCGTCGATCCGATGGGAGGCTCGGGGATCGAGTACTGGCCCAGAATCGCCGAGCGCTATGACCTTCGACTCGAGATCGTCAACCCGACCGTCGACCCGACGTTTTCGTTCATGACGCTCGATCATGACGGCAAAATTCGCATGGATTGCTCCTCGCCGTATGCGATGGCGCGCCTCGTCGACCTCCGAAACCAGTATGACATTGCCTTTGGCAACGATACCGACTTCGACCGGCACGGCATCGTCACCAGCAGCTGGGGGCTTCTCAACCCGAATCATTACCTGAGCGTCGCGATCAGTTATCTATTTACCGAGCGCGATTGGCACCAGCGAGCGGCCGTAGGCAAGACGCTCGTGAGCAGTGCCATGATCGACCGAGTAGCCAAGGATCTTCGTCGGCGGCTGGCCGAGGTTCCGGTCGGGTTCAAGTGGTTCGTGCAGGGGCTGCTCGATGGCTCCTACGGGTTTGGCGGTGAGGAAAGCGCAGGCGCTTCGTTTCTGCGCAAAGACGGAAGCGTTTGGACGACCGACAAGGACGGAATCCTTCTCAACCTGCTCGCGGCCGAGATCACCGCGACGACGGGCAGAGATCCGGGTGAGTGCTACCAAAGTCTCACGACGCAATTCGGTGCGCCGGTCTACGAGCGAATTGACGCACCAGCGACGGCCGAGCAGAAGGCCGCCCTGAAGAGGATGAGCGAGTCGGACCTCGATGCTACGGATCTCGCAGGAGAGCCCATCCAGCAGGTCCTCACCAAAGCGCCCGACAACGATGCTGCAATTGGTGGATTGAAGGTCACGACGGAGAACGGCTGGTTCGCCGCTCGCCCATCAGGCACCGAAGAGGTGTACAAGATTTATGCCGAAAGCTTCATCGGCCGAGAGCACTTGGCGCTGATTCAAAGTGAAGCCAAGGCCTTGATCGGACGCGTTTTCGACGAGGCTTCGACGCCTTGAGGCTATAGTCCAATCGTGTTTCACTCCGCCGCGTGTTAGCGCTCGTAACAGGCGGGGGTGGTCGTCTGGGCAATGTTCTCGTTCGACGGCTCCTTGAGGACGGTCACCAAGTGCGCGTTCTCGAGCCCGGGAGCCGACCCGAATCCCTCGAAGGCCTCGACATCGAGTTCATCTCGGGGTCGGTTTTGGAAGAAGATGACGTTGCGCGCGCCGTGGAGGGTGTGGATGTCGTCTATCATCTCGCGGCCAAGATCGACCTGCGCCCCAAAAAAGATCCGATGATGTACCCCATCAATGTCGATGGGACCCGCAGGGTCGTCGATGCGTGCTTGGCGCGCGGTCTTCGATTGGTGCATACGAGCTCGCATCATGCGCTGGTGCGCGAGCCCCTCGACGAGCCACTGACCGAAGACAAGCCGCTCGCGCTTGATGAGAAGTGTGAGTACCATCGCTCGAAAGCCATCGGCGAGACGATCGTGCTCGACGCATGCGAGCGGGGATTGGATGCAGTCATCGTGAACCCAGGCTCGATGATCGGCCCCTACGACTACGAGCCCTCGATCATCGGCGCGGTGCTGATCGACATGTACTTCGGGCGTGTCCCCATTCTGCTGCATATGTTGAGCGACTACGTCGACGTCAGGGATGTGGCGGACGGTATGATTGCGGCAGCCGACAAAGGCCGGCGTGGCGAGCGCTATTTGCTCACGGGCGACGTAGTTCCCGTCATGGAGATGGTGTCTCTTTACGGGGAGCTGACTGGCGCGAAGATGCCGACGCGCGCCCTTCCGTTGTGGGTCGGCTGGGTAATTCTTCCTTTTGCGCTCGCCGGCAGCGCGGTCACCAAGAGGGACCCCTTCATCACGCCCGACACGCTGCGCGCCAGCGTGTCGAACGAGGTGGTCTCGCACGACAAAGCGCACCGTGAGCTTGGCTACTCGATCCGCCCGCTCCGCGAGTCGCTCACCGACGCGATAGCATGGTATCGGGAGCGCGGCTGGCTCGACGCTTGACCCGCGTTTTCGCGGTTGACGTGTTCTCCATGCTACACATAAAGCACCCATGAGCGGAAGAGAACCCAAGCGTCACCAAGATCTCGAGAACGTGATCGACGTCATCGCGGCCTCCTATGACAGCGACGATGAGATCAACAACCTCGACAGCGCGGACCTTCCGAACAAGCGTGCGGTCATCACTGCGTTCAATCACATCATGCCCGTGCTCTATATGGGCTTTTACAGCACTCGTGCCCTCAACCGGACCAACCTTCGCTACGCGATCAGCGAGCACCTATATCCCGCGCAGGATATCTTGGTCGAGCAGATCGATCGTGCCGTTCGCTACCAAGAGCGCATGGGCCGGCTGGCCGAGAAGAAGCCCGAGGGTTGGAGCGAAGAAGTCGTGCTGCGTCTACTCGAAAAGATTCCCGAGCTTCGGCAAGTGCTCAACACCGACGTCCGTGCCGCGTACGATGGAGACCCGGCTGCCTCGAGCATCGAAGAGGTCGTCTTCAGCTACCCGAGCGTGCAGGCCATCACGGCATATCGAGTCGCGCACGAGCTCTACCTGGATGACGTCCCCATGATTCCGCGCATCATCACCGAGCACGCCCACAGCAAATCCGGCATCGACATCAACCCCGGCGCAGAGATTGGCGAGAGCTTCTTCATCGACCACGGCACGGGAGTGGTCATCGGCGCAACCGCCGTCATCGGCCGCAACGTCAAGCTATATCAAGGCGTTACCTTGGGTGCCCTGAGCATCTCACGCGACCAGATCGATGGGCGCCGCGGGGCGAAGCGGCATCCCACCATCGAGGACGACGTGACTATCTACGCCGGTGCGTCGATTCACGGCGGCGATACGATCATCGGCAAAGGCTCGGTCATCGGGGGCAACGTTTGGCTCACCAAGTCCGTGCCGTCCGGCTCGAAGATCTTTGGCCGCGCGAAGTAGCGACCAGCTCGTCAGCCCGCTTCGCCGAGCTTCTCTTTGACCTTGTCGTGAACAGCCTTGAGGTTGATCAGTTCGGCGAGCTCATCCTCGGAGATGGTGACGTCGTAGTTCTTCTCGACGTCTGCGACGATCTCAATCGCCATCATGCTGTCGATCCCCAAGTCCGCGAATGGCGTATCTTCGGGGATATCCTCGACTTCCGTCACTTCGGTGATGATCTGCCTCAACTCGTCTTTCAGGGTATCCGACATGCCGCCCGTATATGCTTGGGTTCGCGATCAGCGTCAAGGGTTTGAAAACTGGCCGGCTGGCCTGTTTCGAAAGTGGTCGAGGCGCGAAATTACGGTACCTTAGGGCCGCCAGAGCCTATGAGCTGGATTTCCAAAAAGGCGCACGAAGAGCTGCAGCGCGTGCGTGACGCCCAGGCCAAGCAGATCTACCCGTATTTTCGCCCGTTCGAGTCAGGCGGGCTGCACACGACTATCGCTGGCAAGCCGGTCGTCAACTTCAGCTCGAACGACTATCTCGGGCTGACCAACCATCCCAAAGTCAAAGAGGCGGCCAAAGCGGCCGTCGATCAGTTCTCCTGCGGGTTGAGCTCGTCACGCGTTCAGGCGACCGCGACCCTTCACGTCGAGCTCGAAGAGCGGCTGGCGGCCTGGTACGGGTTCGACAAGGCTCTGATCTTCACGACCGGCTATCAGGCGATGGTCGGCACAATCATGGCGCTGGCCGACAAAGACACCACGGTCGTCCTCGACAACTTGAGCCATGCCTGCATTCTCGACGGGACATTCTTGGCCGCTGGCACACCGATGCGCGCTCCCGAGGTTCGCTTTTTCAATCACAACAGCGCGAAGGCACTCGATCGAGTGTTGAGGAAGCGCGATCGGAAGAACGCGTTGGTGATGATCGAGGGCATCTACTCGCTCGACGGCGACGAAGCCAATATCGAAGAGTTCGTCGAAGTCTGCGCCCAACACGACAACGTCGCTATGGTGTGCGATGACGCCCACGGCACAGGCACCTTGGGGGCCACCGGTCGAGGCATCATCGAGAAGTACGGCCTCGAGGGGAAGATCCCGGTCGTCGTCAGCACGTTCTCGAAGACCTTCGGAGGCATCGGTGGGATTCTTCTCGGCGACGCCGACGTCGTCGACTACGTCAAGCACAATGCGAGGTCGTTCTTGTTCAGCGCATCGTTGCCGGTGCCCATCGTGGCGGCAGCCGGTGCGATCCTCGACATGCTCGAGGCCGACGGCGAGGCGCTGGTCAGCGAGCTTCACGAGAAGTCGGCCTACATGCGCAAGGGCCTGACCGAGATCGGGTTCGACCTCGGGGACAGCAATACCCACATCATGCCGATCATGATCCGCGACGAGACAAAGGCGATGTTCACCCACGTCGCCCTCCTCGAAAACGGTACCTTGATGGTTCCGATCATGTACCCCGCGGTCAAAGAGGGCGAAGAACGCCTCCGTCTCAACGTCACGCGCGGGCATACCTATCAGGACATGGATCAGGCGCTCGAGCACTTGCGCAAGTTCGCGGATTCATTTTCCTTGCTCGGCGCCTAACGGCGGCGCTTAAACGAGACGGGCCCCGAGCAAATGCTCGGAGCCCGCCGTGTTGATGCCGGGAAGGTTTACTCCTTCGGCTCGGCCTTGCTGACGATGTGGAACTCGACGCGTCGGTTCATCGCCTGCTCTTCCTTTGTCTTGGCGTCCGGCACCAGCGGCTTCTTCGGGCCAAAGCCCTTCGCGACCAGCCGCGACCTGCTGACTTGACCCCTGCCAACGAGGTAGCGGACCACGGTGTTGGCACGCTTCTTCGACAGGATCATGTTGTACTTGAGGCTGCCCGTCTTGTCGCTGTGACCCTCGACCCGGATCTTCTCGATCTCCGGGTGGGCGATCAGCACCGCTGCGACGTTGTCGAGCAGCGCCCAGGAGCGCTTCTGAAGCTTCGCGCTGCCAGTCTTGAAGTAGACCTTCTCGAGGATCTCGAGTTGGCCCACGCCGATAACGACCAGTTGCTTTTCCTGACAACCCTGGTGTTCCACAGTACCAGGCTCATCCGGGCAGTTGTCGATTCGGTCGGGCACGCCGTCCCCGTCGCGATCCGGATCAGGACAGCCGTTGTTTTCCGGCGGGCCGGGATCGTTCGGGCACTGGTCGTCGACGTCCAGGATTCCATCCTGATCGTTGTCGGGATCCGGACAACCATCCTCGTCCTCGAACCCATCCATGTCTTCGGGATCGTTTGGACACTTGTCGTCGACGTCGGGAATGCCGTCCCCGTCGTTGTCCAGATCGGGGCACCCATCTTCATCCTGGAAGTCGTCGAAGTCCTCGGCCTCGTTCGGGCAGTGGTCCACGTCGTCGGGAATCCCATCCCCGTCCGCGTCCGGCGCTTCTTCTTCGGCCGGCATTGTGTAGCCCAGCATCGCGAACACACGCCAGTCCGGAGCGCCGTATCCGGCGGTGACGCCCGCGCTGCCGCCCACACCGAGGGTGAAGCCAAAGTCCGGAAGATACTTGAAGCCGCCGAGCACTTCGACCGGCGTCTCGTTCTTGGTCCAGAAATTCCGGGTGCTATTGGCTGCGGTTCTGCCGAAGACTTCACCCGAGATCATGAACTGGTCGTCGCCGAGCATGATCAAAACGCCGCCGCCGTACGTGAACTCGTTTCCGACGAAGTACGGACCCGCAAACCGCTCCGGACCGAGTTTGTAGCCGGCTTGGATGGGGATACGAACGACATCGCCGGCATTGAAGTTCAGAAGCAGCTCGAACCAGCCACCCAGGTAGGGCTTCTGGTCGGCTTGACCTGCGAAGGTCTGCCGGCTGCTTGCCAACGAGGCCGTATTGATCGTCATCGTGGCCTGAGCACCGATTTGGAAGATGTCTTCGCGCGTGCCGAAGAAATTGAATCGTGCGCCGACGTAAAGGTCACCCAGGTTCGAATGCTTCATCCCCTCGGGCGGCGTGAGGGTGACCCCATCGCCTTCCTTGATGATGAAGTGGTAAGGCATGTCGACATAGAGCACGAGGTGGTCTGCGAGACCGATGTTCAACATGAGGTGTCCGGTCATCTGCGGGTGGACGACCTTCTGGCCGGCGACCACGAACGCATCGTCCGAGTAATCTAGCCA
>CP070713.1:44631-48560 GCA_020351445.1 Myxococcales bacterium | reverse complement strand
TGACGAGCGGGCACTCCATCAAGGCCGTGCAGGCGCAGCTCGGCCACCCCTCCGAGCAGAGCACGCACATTCACGCGCACCTCGGCTCGCAGGCGCAGCTACGTTTGGTCGAGTCGCTGGAGCCCTCTGCGCCGCCCCACGGCACCCTCACGGCACCGAGCAAAAAGAAAGGCACCTAGCGATTTCGCTAAGTGCCCAACTTCGTTGGTTGCGGGGGCCGGATTTGAACCGACGACCTTCGGGTTATGAGGTGAAAAACCCACGCTTTCGCATGACATCACAACAAACCGAAATCACTCGTAAACCTCAAACGTGACAGGGACTTCCCCGCATCGTCGTGTTCACGGTTCGTCAATTCATATCATCTGATTTCACATCGCCACGTCAACGTCAGGTCAACGAGTCGGGCCTCACCTGCCGCTCAACCTACGGTTGGCTCGAGTGCGCGGCCTTGGGGAGCAGCGCGGGTCTCCGGTGCTTGCTTGAGCTGCCGAATCGAACGAATCCGAAAGTGAGTGTTTGGGTTCGACGCTGGAATGGGCGACAGCTCCAAGCAAGGGTCGACTCGCGAGGAGAAGACGCCTCTTCACCTACGCCTTCTCTTCTTCTTGCCTTGTTTGGGAGGCCGGTAAGGGTCTGGAGTGCCCGGCTTGATGGCTGGCTCTTTCTGGAATGTCGCAAGATGGTCCATCAGGGCCTGGCTTGCCGGGTATCGTACCCACAAGTTCTTTTCGGCTTCCTGCATTGGGAATTGTTCCTTTGGATCCACATGCAGATTGTAGAACACCGGTATCGAGTAGGTCTTCGTGGGAACCCCAAAGCCAGCGTCGAGCTCTCGGGTGACGAGCTTCCAGTTGCGCCATTTGACGCCGTAGATGTCGTTTCCGACGTAGATGATCACGGACTCACGGTTCGATTTCTGCTGCCGGCCGAGCAAGAAGTCGCTCTGATCGACGCCATCTATGACGCGATCCCGAGGGACTTTCGCTTTGGCGAAGCGCGCAAACGTCGGCAGCAGATCCATCTCGTGGACGATCTCGTTCGAGACCGAACGCTCGGGGATGCTCCCCGGCCAGCGGACCAGAAACGAAACTCGCAGGGACCCCTCGAGGCCCGTGAAGTAGCTGCCACGCCAAGGTCCGCTGAAGCCTTGGTGGGGGACCATTGCTTCCGCACCGTTATCAGCCGTGAATATGAAGATCGTGTTCTCCCGGATCCCCATTTCGTCGATGACGTCCAGGAGCTGCCCGATGTAGTGGTCGGTCTGGGCCAACACGTCGGCCCACCGGCCGTTGCCCGTCTTGCCCTGGAAAGCAGGTGAGGGCTCCACTGGCATGTGTGTCTGTGTATAGGGGATGAAGAGGAAGAAGGGCTTTTCCCCTTTTGCCTTGCGCCGTATGTAGTCGACAGCCTTGTTCGTGACTTCCCCGTCGATCGCCCGGCGCTTCTCGAGGTTGTAGACGGCGAGCTCTTTCGGGTCGCTGCCGCGACGGCTCTCCATGACGTGCTCGAGCTTCACCTGAGGATGCACGCCTTCGCGATACAGCTCGCTGTCGGGCCAAAACGCCTCGTCGGACGAGTTCGGGATACCGTACCACTCATCGAAGCCCTGGTCGGTCGGATAGCGACCCTTCGAATCGCCGAGGTGCCACTTGCCAAATATGGCCGTCTCGTAACCCGCGTCCGACAACATCTCCGCAACCGTGTATTCCCACTGCGTGAGGCCGTAGACCCCCGCCCCCACGGGAACCGACCCGTTACCGGTTCGAACCGCATACCGACCCGTCATGATGGCGGCGCGACTGGGGGTGCATTGCGCCTCAACGTTGAAGTTGAGGAGCTTCATACCGTCTTCGGCGAGTGAATCGATACGGGGAGTCCGGGCGCCACGGATGATCCCGCCACCGTATGCGCCGACCTCGCCCCACCCCAAGTTGTCCATGACCACGAGCACGATGTTCGGCTTGTCGGCCTTCTCGCTGGCCGCCGACGCGCTCAGTGGCGCTGCGAAAACGCAAGCCAAAAGGACCGCGTCCAAGAGGCGGTAACGTCCCAGATTCATGATTCGCTCCTCGTTCTGGCTGCGGCATCCCGCCACTTTCGCTTCGAGCATAGCCTCTTGGTGGGTGCTGTCACAGGCGACTTTGCGTACCGCTCAGATCTGCATCGGCTGAAAGCCAAGCTTATCGTCGAGGCGCCGGTGCCACTCGGTGAGCGCCGCACACGCCCGACGACGACTGATCAAGCAGGTCGGTCGTGGTGCCCCAAAGGACGCCGCCAATGCTGACCGATGGCCCTTCCGTGCGACACCTTCCTGCAAGCGCCTTGACGGGTACCCCGATTGGGGGCTTTCCTCCCACTATGTCTTTCCCCCAACCGCTCCGAGCCGTCGTCACGGGAGCCGGCAGCGGTTTGGGCCGCGCGTTGAGCCTCGACCTTGCCAATCGCGGCGCCTCGTTGATCGTCTCCGACATCGATCGGTCTTCCGCAGAAGAGACCGCTCAGCTGGTTCGCCAACAGAAGGCGGAGGCTGAAGTTATCCCGTGCGACGTAACCGACCGGGACGCCGTGTTTGCCCTCGTCGACGAAACCGAGAAGCGGCTCGGTGGCATCGACCTCATTGCCAATAACGCGGGCGTCGCAGTCGCCGGACCCTTCGATGAGCTCTCGATCGAGGACTGGCGCTGGGTGGTCGACATCAATCTTTGGGGTGTGATCTACGGCTGCCAGGCGGCGGTTCCGAAAATGCGCGCTCAAGGGTACGGCTACATCATCAACGTTGCGTCGGCCGCGGGCCTCTTGTCCCTGCCAGGCACATCCGCCTACAACGTCACCAAGACGGGCGTCGTGTCTTTGAGTGAAACCCTGCATGCTGAATACAAGCTCGAAGGGATTCGCGTCGCGGTGGTGTGCCCGTGGTTCTTCAGGACGAACATTATCGAACGCACTCGAGGCACCACTACAGCTAAGGAGCGCGCACGGGTCATCCGGTGGATGGAACGCTCCAAAGTGCAGGCGCCCGGCGTCGCCAAAGCCGCGATCGATGCGGTGCGCGACGGCAAACTCTATGTGCAACCAATGCGCGAGGGGCTGAAGGCATGGCGCCTCAAACGATTAGCCCCGGAGCGGTTCTACGACTCGCTCAGCAAGTCCTATCACAAGTACCGCCAACGCCGCCACAAGTCCTGATCTCCGCATCACGACTCACTTCTGTTGTTGGGCGGCGTGAGCGATTGGCGCATACGTTCTGGGATCCGACGGATCGACTGTCGCCAGGCTGGGATCCGCTCCCGCCTCGAGGAGAGCTCGCGCGACTGGCACGCATCCCTTCGAAGCGAATAGCGCCAGTAGGCTCATCCCCGAGAACGAGGATCCGCTTCGTACGGTCGGTATTCGTTCATCGAAACGCCGAGCGTGCCTGCGTGGACTAGCTGGGTAATCTCGCGTACGACGTCACCTTGTTGAGCGTGGGGTCCTGCTTCCAGACGGCGAGCAATTCCTCAAATCGTGCAGCGGACTTCCCGGTCATCGCTAGTCGAATACCGAAGCGAACTCCAGGCCAGCGCAATGAATCCCCATGCCCTCAGACTAGGCGAGCCTA
Organism: Myxococcales bacterium; assembly: GCA_020351445.1. GTDB lineage: Bacteria > Myxococcota_A > Polyangia > Polyangiales > Houyiibacteriaceae > SG8-38. The sequence goes on along the minus strand of CP070713.1, from coordinate 44,959 downwards.
CCAAGTGTCGGGAACAAGAGCCCGTACGAGCGCAGAACGCGCAGCGTCCGACGCTTCACGACCCTCGGGTTGTACACCTGACGGTCGTGCCGGTGCCTCGTGCGTGGCACTCGAGAGCTGGCCGTGCTTGTCCGCTCAACGCATCGCGCGAGCGGGCAGAAGATCCCACGTGGACGTCTGCCCCGGGGGCAGAACTCTACCCGGATCCCAACCCTACTTTGCCAGCGATTCGGGACCAAAGTTGGGACCAGTTCCGGCGTCGTGCTTCGTCGCGAAACTGCTAACGAGTTGAAATCATTGCGGACGCGGAGGGATTCGAACCCCCGAC
>CP070713.1:39684-44531 GCA_020351445.1 Myxococcales bacterium | reverse complement strand
TGTCGGACGAGATCTATGACGGGCTCACCTATGACGGCGCACGGGTGACCTCCCCCTTGGGCCTTACGGACCAGTGCTACGTCCTCGATGGGTTTTCGAAGCGGTACGCGATGACTGGGTTCCGTCTGGGCTATCTCATCGCCCCCAAGATCGCGATGCGGCCCTTGCAAAGCTTGATGCAGAGCTTCTTCATCTCGACTTCTCAGTTCGTGCAGCAAGCGGGAGTCTCGGCGTTGGCCCATGGCGCGGCGCACGTCGAGCACATGCGCCGACAGTACGCTATTCGAAGGCGGATCCTGGTCGACGGCCTTCGGGATATGGGGCTTTCGATCCCCATCGACCCGCCCGGCGCCTTCTACGTGTTGGTCGACATGCGTCACTTCGGGCGAGACTCGCTGACCCTGTCCTTCGACATTCTCGACACGGCGCACGTCGCGCTTGGCCCCGGCCGCGATTTCGGAGAGGCCGCCGAGGGCTTCGTCCGCTTCAGCTTCGCAACGGCGCGGGAGCAGATCGAAGAGGGACTCCGTCGTTTGGCACGCGCGCTCCCCAAGCTCTGACGATTACTCCGCCTCGCCAAGCAGGGCGAGCAATGCCGCTTCGTCGATGATTTCGACGCCGAGCGATTGTGCCTTGTCGAACTTGCTTCCTGGATCGTCACCCGCAACGACATAGTCGGTCTTCTTCGAGACCGACCCCGACACCTTGCCCCCAGCTGCCTTGATGCGCTTCGTTGCTTCGGTGCGCTTCAGCGTCGGCAAGGTTCCCGTCAGCACGAACGTCTTGCCCGCAATGGCCGCCAACTCCCGTATGTCGGCCGCTTTCACGCTGAGGCTCACGCCGACATCGGCCAAGCCTGCAAACACCTTTCGCACGGCCGGCGAATCGAGCTCGTGGAAAATGCTGTCCGCGCTCTTGCGCGCGAGCCCCTCGATCGCGCCGCGCTCGGTCGACTTTGCAGGAGCGACGGTCTGCACCACCTCCTCATCGTCGGCCACGTACCGCGACGCGAATTCCAGCAGCGCATCGGCGGTCTTGAAATAGGCGGCGAGATCTTCGGCCATCGTCTCACCGACGTGCCGGATCGCTAGCCCATTGAGTACGCGCCCGAGGCCACGCTCCTTGGCTTCTTCCAGGCCGGCTTTCACATTCTCGGCGCTCTTTTTGCCCATCCGATCGAGCGCTGCGAGCTGGTCTACCTCGAGGCGAAACAGATCATCGGGCGCGCGCACGCCTAACTTGTCGACCACTTGGTCGACGAGCACCTCGCCCATCCCGTCGATATCCATCGCTTGCCGGCTTGCGAAGTGACGCAATCGCTCTCGCACCTGGTCCGGGCACGCGGGGTTGGGGCAGTAGACGAAGATCTCTTCGCTGACGGCCTCGGTGCCGCAGGTCGGGCACGCCTTCGGGGGGACGAAGCGCCTGGCACCGCGCTTGCGCTTGGTTTTGTCCACCTCGACGACCTGCGGAATGATCTCGCCTGCTTTTTCCACCAGCACCGTGTCGCCAACGCGCACGTCTTTGCGCTCGAGCTCGACGAAGTTGTGCAGAGACGCGCGGCTCACCGTCGTCCCCGAGACGAACACCGGCTCTAGAATCGCAACCGGGGTCAGCTTTCCAGACTTTCCGACCGATACCTCGATCGCGAGGAGCTTCGTGGGTTTGCGTTCCGGCGGGAACTTGTAGGCGATGCCCCAGTGTGGGTGGTGTCCGGTCGCACCGAGGCGCGAATACATGGCGAGGTCGTCGATCTTGATGACCATCCCGTCGATGTCGTAGTCCAGCGTCCCTCGGCGCGCGTCGTAGTCTTCGCAATACCGAAGCGCGTCCTCTTCCGAGATGGTTTGGAAGACTTCGCTCAGGTACACGTCGGCGCCACGGTCGGCCAGCCACTGCAGCGCCTCGTTCTGTGTCGCCGGCAGCTCCACGCCGTCGTCCCACGCGATCTGATAGAAAAAGGCCCGAATCCCGGTCTCTTCGAGCCCGGCCGGCTTCTTGCGCTTCATCATGCCGGCGCACCCATTGCGCGGATTGATCAACGGCTTTTCGAGCGTCGCGTTGAAGCGCGCGAACTCGGTGAGCGGCCAGTAGAGCTCGCCGCGGATTTCGAGATCGCCCTTGATGGTCCCCGCGAGCTTCGTTGGCACGGTGCCGAGCTGGGCCACCTGCTTGGTGATCACGTCGCCTTTACGCCCATCACCCCGCGTCACCGCGCGGCGCAACCGACCGTTGGTATAGAGAAGCGACACCGAGATCCCGTCGACCTTCGGCTCGACAATGACCGGGAGCTCATCGATCTCGAGCTCCTTCTTTCGCCGGCGGAACCACGCAGACAGTTGATCGGAAAACGGCATCGGCTCACCACTGCTATCGCGCCGATTGGGTGAGAGCTTCTCGAGCGACAACATCGGCACACGATGCTCCGCCGTCTCGAACCCGGCCGTATGGTCCGCACCCGGTTGCGCATCCAGTCGCTCCGCCGGATCGATGCCGAGCAAGTCCGCCAGCTCCTGGTACCGCTCGACCATCTCATCGAACGCCGCATCGGTGATCTCGGGCACGCCCGCCCGATACGCGGCCTCGTGATACCGAATCTGCTTGCTGAGCTGCTCCAGCTCTACTTCCGCCCGCGCCCGACCACCCATCCCCCAAACCTTGCCAGAATTAACCCTTTCAAAAAGGGGACTGTCCCCTTTTTGAAAGGGTTAATTGTCGTCTTTTGGGGTGATGTTGTGACAATGCTGCGCCGCTGGGGCACTTTGTTTAGTTGGGGATGGACGAGGAAGGGCAGCGTCCCGAGGGCCGCGGGGAGGAATCGGAGGCTCGGCACCGACGCGAGCGCGACGAGCAGACGCGCCTTCGGTCGCTCGGCGCGCTGTCGCACATGTTGCCGGTCCTATCGCTCATCTACGCCGCGGCTGCCGTTCTCTTTTTGGTGTCGCCGCCGTTCACGCCGAACACCCCGCACGTTTTCATCTGCGCAATCTCCTCGGCGCTTGTGCTCTTGGTGTGGGCCGGCATGAGGGTCGACGACCCACGTTTTGATACGCCGATCTCGATAGCCACCATCGCCATTGCAGCGGGCATGGGGCTCACGATGTTTGCCGTCAGCGGTGCGCTCAGCAACACGACCACCCTTGCAATCGCGATCGTGGCCGCGGGCGCCCTGCTCTATCGCTTTTCGATGTTCGCGGTGATGGTCTGCGTGGTATTCGTCGGCTGGCTTCAACTCGCACACGGTGAAGCGCGAGGTGGATACAGCCTCGGGCTATTTCACCTCTGGGCGGCGACGGTCGTTGGCGGCTTGGTTCTGTGGTCACGCCGGCAGCTCATGTTCGGACTCCATGAGGAGGCCAAGGAGGCTGACGCCATGCGCCGCCTCGCGACCGATCAGGCGCGAACCTTGGCGCGTGCGCGCGACGCGGCCTTGGCCTCCGCCCAAGCAAAGGGGCAGTTCCTCGCGAACGTCAGCCACGAAGTCCGCACGCCCCTCAATGGAATCCTCGGTCTACTTCAATTGATAGACCCGTCGGCGCTCCCAAAGCCGCAAAATGACTACCTGCGCGAGGTCCACAAGTCGGGTCGATCCCTCCTCGCGATCGTCAACGATCTGCTCGACCTTTCGAAGATCGAGGCCGGCGAAATGCGACTGGAATCGGTCGCCTTCGATGTCATCTCGATGACCGAGGAGATCGCCATCAATTATGCATCCGCGGCCCACGTCAAAGGTATCGAGCTGATCACCCAGATTGCCCCGGACGTGCCATCGGAGGTGTGCGGCGACCCGCTTCGGCTTCGGCAGGTGATTTCCAACCTGGTCAACAACGCGCTGAAGTTCACCAAGGAGGGTGAGGTCGTCATCGGGATCCGGGTACGTGATCGGGGCCCGTCACACGTCGACCTCGAAATCCGGGTCTCCGACACCGGTGTCGGCGTTTCCGAGGATCGAACGGAGAGCATCTTCCGACCGTTCTCGCAGGCGGACGCGTCCACGACTCGCGAATACGGTGGCACCGGCCTCGGGCTCCCGATCTGTCGCCAGCTGGTGGAGCTGATGGGAGGCAACCTTCAACTGAAGAGCACCGTCGGCAAAGGAAGCACATTCTTCTTCGAGGCGCGCTTCGAGCTCGAAGAAAAGCTCAGCGAGGAGCTCATGGCCGTCACCGAGGCACTTGCGGGGATGAAGGTTCTCGCGCTCGAGAGCAACAATCGCGCGCGTCAAACGCTCTGTGCACAGCTGGAGGCATGGGGCATGGAGGCCTGGGCGACGACTACATTCGATGGTGCGCTCCGGACGTTTCGGGCATCTCCGCGCCCAAACGTGGCGCTGGTCGACCTCCGCAGCCTCGGCAAAGACTGGCGAAGCCGCGCCTGCGAGCTCAACGAGGCCGCGGCGAAACACGGCGTCTCGGTCGTCGCAATCTGCTCTCACAAACATGAAATCAGCGAGTTGGCAGAGGCCGGAATTCGCGTGCATGCACAAAAGCCGATTCGGCGGGCAAAGATCATCGCAGCTCTGCTAGAGACCCTCAACCGAGGGAGCTCTCCGCAGCGCGGTCAGGACGAGATCGAGCATCCTTCCCTACCCGCCCCGCCGCCAAAGAAGTTGCTGTCAAACGGCATGAAGATCCTCGTCGCGGAAGACAACGCGATCAATCAGAGGGTCGTGCAAGCACACCTTCAAGCGCTCGGGTACGAGGTCGACACCGTAAACGACGGTGTTGCCGTGCTCGAGGCCCTGAAGGAGGGCCATCGCTACGCCGCAGTCATCATGGATGGACAGATGCCGAACATGGATGGCTATCAGGCTGCCCGCGCACTGCGCGCGCACGAGGCCGAGTCCG
>CP070713.1:36678-39584 GCA_020351445.1 Myxococcales bacterium | reverse complement strand
TCGATTCCGGATGCCAACCGTGAAAGGTCGTCTTGATCGTGGGGTCGCCCGTCACTTCGACTTCAAAGCGTTCTCCCTCGGCGCCAAAGCTCCACGGCGGGTCGAGGTTTGCCTCTCCCATGAACCAGTTGGTCCGCGCTGTCACCACCGGCTCCCCGCGCACCAGTCCTTCCCAGGTGAAGCGCTGCGCAGCTACGTGACCCGGGTCGATCGTGCCGATCGGCGACTCGATTGGAGCGGTGGCCACCGACACCTCGTGGGTGCTTCGAATCTCTGTGTCCAAGTCGAACCCCAGGGCGGCGGCGATCATCTCGATCGACTGCGAGAACCCTTCCGTGAGCAGCATCAACATCGGGCTCGTCTTCGCCTGTTCGGGCGTCTTTCCGAACAACATGATGTTACTGATCACGTCCGTAGCGGCATAGCTACGAATGTCCGAGAACTCCTCGGCGCGAACGTGGGTGATCGCCCGAGTGAAAGCCGCGACCGTGAGCGGCAGACGCTCCGTGACACCGCCGGGATGGATCCCCGTACCGTGGAGAGTCACCCTCCCTTTTTCGCAAGCAGCCCGAAGATCGGCGACATCTCGCTTTCCCGGGTAAAACCAATTCAGTGGAGTCACGACGTTGATGCCCGACTCCAAAATCCGGACGACCTCCTGCCGATTTGGAAGGAGAGGCGCGTAGAGCACGCAGTCCGGGCGCAGCCGGAGGACCTCATCGATGTCGTTGGTTGCGTTGACGCCCAGCGGCCCGAGGCCGCAGAGCTCTCCAACGTCGCGGCCGGTCTTGTCTTTGCTGTGAACCCAAGCTCCGGCGAGCTCGAGCTCCGGATGCGAGACGATGCCTTCGACTGCCGCCCGACCCACGTTTCCGGTCGCCCACTGAACCACTCGCCACGCCATGAGACCTCCGAAAGCCGTTATTATCACCAGGCGTCGAGGGCCACCAGAATCTATTGCCCGGGGACGGCTAACTTGGCCGGCCAGGCCGCCTACTAGTCACTGAGCCACTCGGGCCAGGCTTCCCCAACCCACGGGCCCGAAAGGAGCAGAACGATGAGTAATGACCTTCCGCCTGTCGCCGTCCTCATCTCGCACCGCGTTGCCGACTACGGCACGTGGAAGAAGGCGTTCGACGAACACAAGTCAGCTCGCGTGAATGCGAGCTGCCTCGGGCACCACATCAACCGCGGTGCCGACGATCCCAACATGGTTTACATCTACTGCCCAGCCACCGACACGGACAAAGCCAAGGCGTTCATGGACAGCCCAGAGTTGGCGCAGATCATGAGAGATGCGGGTGTGGAAGGGCCGCCCACGATCAAATTTATGACGCCGCAACACGCGGACTTCATTCCCGACCAGAAGCTCCCGGGCGTCATCGTCACCCACGCGGTCGAGGATTACGACGCGTGGCGGGCGGCCTACGACGACTTCGACGATGTTCGGAAGCAGAACGGTATCGTCGGGCATGCCGTCAATCAGGAGCTCGGCAAACCGAACCAAGTCATCGTCTACCACCAAGCCGATGACATGAGCGCCCTACGCGCCTTCATCGACTCGGCCGAGCTCAAAGAAACGATGGAACGCGCAGGCGTCGCCGGACCACCGGACATTCAGTTCGTCGAGGTTGTCGATTTCGCCGACTACTAGTACACACAACGCTTTGATGGTCGAAGGGAACTACCTCGAACCTCGCGGCGGGTTGCTGCACGAAGTCATGGATGCACATGGCGGCTTCGCGGCGTGGCACGAAGCCAAGACGGTACGCGCCGTGATGTCGACCGGCGGCCTTCTTTTCGTCATGCGAACGACGCGGGATGCATTTCGCCGCACGGAGGTCGTGGTCCACCTACGCTCGCCCCGCACGGAGCTCAAGGATTTTCCGCGCGGTGGATGTACCGGCTTCTTCGAACCAGGCCGGACATGGATCGAAGGCCGGGACGGAAAGATAGTAGCCGAGCGCGTCAATCCGCGGGCGTCCTTCCGCGGGATTGGAAAGCAGCTGCATTGGGATCACCTCGATTCGGTGTACTTCGCGGGATACGCCGTCTGGAACTACATCACGGCGCCCTACTTGCTGTGCCGAAGTGATGTGACAGTGCAAGAAGGCGCAACATGCCATGACAAAGGCAAGACGTGGCGGGGCCTCACGGCCTCCTTTCCGGAGGCCTTTCCAACCCACAACGCAAAGCAGGCATTCTACTTCGACCGGCGAGCCGATCTTCGCCGCCACGACTACCACGCCGAAGTCATCGGTCCGTACGCGGTTGCGTCACACTATTGCGACGATCACCGCAAATTTGGCAAAGGAGTCTTTCCGACCCGGCGCAGGGTCGTGCCGCGGACCGGGAGCGGTAAGACACTGCCCTTTCCGACCCTCGTTTGGATTCACGTGCATGAAGCGGGGCTAGAGTGAACTTTTACGGCGCGCGCTTGGTGAAGTTGACGATTTCAATCGGTGCGTCACCGTAAACATTGTCGTTCAGGCATTCCAGCACGAGCTGGGGGGATCGGTTCACGTAACGACGCCGGCACTGCAGCGGCTCAGAGAATTCCACGGGCACGTCGGCCCCTACGTCGTCCTGGGATTCCGGGCGGGGGAGCTGGCGCGGGAGATCCTGGAGAGCCCGGGGTACTTCGATCTCACGGTCAAGACGACCTGCCCGCTTCAGACCCCGAGGTCGTGCTTCCTCGACGGCGTCCAGCTGGGTTCGGGCTGTACCGTGGGGAAGCGGAACCTCTCCTTTCGCTCGGGAGAGCCGATCGGAGGCCTTTTCCAGAGCAAGAAGAACGGGAAGGCCGTGCGTATCCGCCTCAAGGAAGGCCTTCCCGAGAAGATCCGCGCCTGGATCGAAGCCTCGGGCGTCGAAGAGACGGGCGAGAAGGTCATGGGGCTGCCCCG
>CP070713.1:33443-36578 GCA_020351445.1 Myxococcales bacterium | reverse complement strand
GCATTGGTTCTGGGGCTGCTTGATGGAGATGATCCGCGACCGTTCTGGGTTCCTGATCGACAAGCACGAAGAATACGGCGACGTGTTCGTCTCCCGCGCGCTGGTCCGCGACTTGATGTTCGTGCGAGACCCAGCCGTCGTCTACGGGATCAACGTCACCCACTGGGCGGACTTCTACAAGCCCGACTACATCAAGATGATGAGGAAGCCGTTCCTCGGAAACGGCCTCGTCCCCAACTATGGTGAGTCTTGGAAGCGACAGCACAAGCTCATCCGGCCCGGGTTTCACAAGAAGCGTGTAGATGCCTACGCCGCGACGATGGTCGACTTCACCGAGCGGATGCTCGATCGGTGGAAAGAAGGCGAGCGCAAAGACATGCGAGTCGAGCTCAACGCGCTCGCTCTCGAGGTCGTCGCCGACACCCTGTTCGACATCGACATCGGAAAGGGTGATTCCGACACCATCCGCGATGCGCTGAGCGACATCAGCGAGATCTTGGTTACAGACGTCGACAAGATGATTCCGCGGCCCGATTGGTGGCCCTCGGCCGAGAACCGGCGGAAGAAGCGGGCCATTGCAAAGATCGAAGAGATCATCGGGCGCGTGCACCAGGAGCGGCTGACGAACGAGAAGGACCGGGGCGACCTCTTCTCGCATATGGTCTTCGTCGAAGACGAGCAAGGTCGCATGTCCGACAAGCAGCTTCGTGACGAGGCGATGACGTTGATCTTCGCAGGCCACGAAACCACGGCGCACGCGCTCACCTGGACTTGGTACTTGCTTGCCAAGAACCCCGACAAGGCTACCAAGATGCGCGAAGAGCTCGACCGCGTGCTGCAAGGTCGGCGAATCGAGGTTGAGGACCTTTCGAACCTGCCTTACCTCGAAATGGTCGTGAAGGAGTCGCTTCGCTTGCTGCCTTCGGTATGGGCGTACGCTCGCCAGGCGCAACGGGACCTCGTGATCGAGGGCTACGAGATCAAGAAGGGGCAGACGGTCACGATCGGCCACATCGCGATGGGCCGAAACCCGAAGTACTACGACAACCCTGAGGAGTTTCGACCGGAGCGCTGGACGCGTGAATTCGAGCGAGCTCTACCGCGCGGCGCCTACACCCCATTTGCCGGAGGCCCGCGCGTGTGCCTCGGCAAGCAGTTCGCAATGATGGAGATGCGGATGATCCTCGCGACGCTGGTTCAACGGGTTGAGGTGACGATTCCCGAAGGCTTCGAGCCTGACTTCGTCACCGAGCTGTCGCTCCACCCCGGCGAGCGCGGCATGCCGACGGACGTGCACTTCTACGAAGACAGCCGCTCGCGGTGAGTCCGCCAACGGCGTTCGCCCTTGCCAGCGATTGTCCGGTATTTCACTATCGCGGCCATGGCAGGCTCAAACAGTCGACGTTGGATCCTGATCGGTTTTCTGGTGACGTTCGGCCTCGTTCTCGCTGCGGTGTGGCCGCGAGGGGGTCCGGAAGGCGCTGGTGACAGTGATGCCAGCGATTCCGACACCTCTGCAGCGGCCGAAACGGACACGCCACTTAGCGTTATCCCCGCAGAGCAACCCGATGGAGGCGCCAAGGGGCGCCGGATCACCCCCGGTTGCAAGCCCGTCGAGGAGTCGCTGAAGTACGAAGATTTCATCGACAGGCCCGCGCTCATGATCTTGAGTTGGAACGGCATGCCCGAGAAGGCCGCGAATCTCAGAATTCCCGTTCGCGTCATCGGGGTTGAAGATGGTGCGATTGGCGTACGGTTCCTGGAGTTTCCAATGAGGGAGCAGTACCTCAACATCTGGCTCGGAACCGAGCACATCAAGCCCGGACCCGATGGCGTGTTCTTGGTCGACCCTTGCTCCGCGACGATCGTGGAATGGCCCGAAATGGAGAGAGACGCAGCCGACGGGGATGAAGAGGCCGGGGGTTACTGATCGGGCGAGACCGGCTCGACCTTGACTGGCACGCCGTGCACGACTGCGTTGCCGGTAAGCTCATCCATCACTTCCTGGTTTGTGATGTCGTTCATGCTCGCTCCGGGGTGAGCGTTGGCTACTGCTCGGCGCGTCCCCGGGCGGTTGTGTCCCCACAAGGGAGGCATGCACACCACCCCGGCCATCACGGTATCCGTGATCTTTGCCGGCAGCTGGATGGACCCCACGTCGGAGCTCACCGCGACGACGCTGCCATCGACGATTTCGCGAGCCGCCGCGTCCTCGGGGTGAATGAAGAGCGTGCAGGTGTCGCGACCCTTCACTAGACGATGACTGTTGTGCATCCAGCCAAGGGTTCGATTCTGGAGCCGGCCGACGATGACCATGTCGAACTCGGCGGGGGTGCTCGGGTCGCCGCTGAGCCAGCGCTTCTTGAGCCTTGGGATGTCGGCGATGATCACCTCAGGCGCGAGGTCGATCTTCATGTCCTTGGTGAAGAGACGCTCTGGAAGGCATCGCTCATGCTCGCCGAGAAAAATGCCGTGAGGATGCTGCCTCAGCTTCTTCAAGCTCAGCCCCTCTCTATCGAAAGGATTCAGCCCCGCACCGTAGGGACCCAGACGCAAGCCCAGGTCGAGCAGTAGCTCCGGAGTCACCCATCTTCGGACGATCGCGCCAACCATCGTTGCGAACAGCTTCTTGAACGGATTGCGCGTGCGCTTGATGACGAGACGCGTCAGCAACTCGCAGATGATCTCGAAGTCGGTATAGCCCGGCATTTCCGGTTCGAAGAGCGCTGGGTTGTATGCGGTCCAGTTGATGGTGTCGTACGTGTGATAGAAAAGATCGTAGTGGCTCTTCTCGAAGGGCCCGACGGGCGGCAGGATGATGTCCGCGTGACGCGTGGTTTCGTTGATGTAGAAATCGACGGATACCATGAACTCGAGCTCATCGAGCGCCTCCTCGAAGAGCTTGCCGTTCGGCATCGACAGCGCGCCGTTGCCCGCCATAGTCATCAGCCCCCGAATCTGGCCCTCGCCCGGCATCATGATCTCCTCGGCCAAGACGGACACCGGGAATTCCCCCGCAAACTCTGGTCGCTTGCTGACCCGGGTTCGGTAGCGGTCCCAGCTTCCGCCAGCGCCCTTGACCCCACTGAGCACGTCGATGGCCGGAAGCGGGAAGGTCATCCCGCCAGGCTCGTC
>CP070713.1:30820-33343 GCA_020351445.1 Myxococcales bacterium | reverse complement strand
GTGCCAGTGTCAGCGTTGGCCTCAGCGGCTGGGCCGGCGAATTAGCCCTTTCAAAAAGGGGACTGTCCCCTTTTTGGCTTGTGTTGTGGGGCGGTTTCCGGTTCACTTTCGCGCGATGTCTCGGCGGAGAGGTTTCGGTGTCGGTGTGTGCGCGGTTGGGCTTTTGGCGCTCACCGCCTGTGACACAGCGAAGATCGCGGCGGATTCGACGGCTGGGCTCTTCCAGCGGGCGGCCCCCGGCGTGGAGCAGCACTGGGATTACGACCTCGTTGGGAAGTCTTTTCCGGCTAGCATCATTCAGCTCGAAGGGATGTTGAGGATCTCTCCGGACAACGAGGTGCTCGGCATGGCGCTCATCGGTGCGTATGTCGGGTATGGCACCGGATGGATCGAAGACCGCGTCGAGGTCGCCGATTTTGAAGACGAATGGGAGGAGGCCGATCACCTTCGGCGCAGGGCCCTGGTCATGTACACGCGGTCCTGGGATCTCGCGAAGCACTTCATGCGCCTTCGAGACCCTGGCCTGGATGACGCAATCGCAGGTGGCGTCGACAGCCTCGAGGCTTGGCTCAACGTGGCGTTTACTGAAAAGGAAGATGCGGCCATCCTGCTGTGGGCCGGCGCGTCGCTCGGTGCCCAGATCAACATGGGCATGGAGGACATGGACACCGTGGCGGACCTCCCGCTCGCCAAGGTGATTCTCAACCGGTCGGTCGAGCTCGATCCCGACTTCATGTTCATGATCGGCAAGATGACCATGGCCACGCTTGCAGCCTCGGAGTTCCCTCCCGACATGGACCGGGCGAAGGTGCTCTTCGACGAGGTGCTGGAGAAGACGGAACGCCGCAACTTGATGGTTCAGATGAGCATGGCGCGCTACTACGCAGTGAACGTAGGCGACCACAAGCTCTTCACGGAGCTGTTGCAGGAGGTGCTCGACGCTGGCGACGTGCTCCCGGAGGCTCGACTGTCGAACGCGATCGCGCGGCGCCGATCACAGCGGTACCTCGATCAGATCGAGTACTACTTTAGCGAACTCGTCGAGTGACCATTACTGGCATGGAGCCATGCTCGTCGTCCTGAACACGCTCGTGTCGGCGCTCGTCATCGGCGTCGCAGCGTGGCTCTCACGGCGCTATCCCGTCAGCATGGGCTTCTTGATCGCGCTGCCGCTGGCGACGATGCTGGTGCTTCCCCTGGCTTACCTGCAGCATAAGGACCCGGGTAGCGTGTTTCAGATGGCGCGCAGCATTTTGGTGGCGCTCCCGATCACGCTCCTGTTCTTCGTCCCGTTTCTGATGCGCGACCGCTTTTCGTTTTGGGGCGCGTATGCGTTGGGATGTGCCTTGTTGCCGGTTGGCTATCTCGTGCACCGCGCCATCATGCGGGCGCTCGGCTGATCAGAGGCCGCGCCGCCCTACAGGGCAGCGCCCCCGTGGACATCGATTGTCTCGCCGGTGAAGTAGTCGCAATCGAAGATGAACTTCACGGCGCGCCAAATGTCTTCGGGCTTTCCCATGCGCCCAAGCGGAATCGAAGCGCGAATCATGTCGAGCGCCTTTTGGTTCATGCCGGCGGTCATCGCCGTTTCGGTAGCGCCAGGAGCAACCGAGGCGACGCGAATGCCATACGGCGAGAACTCCTTCATCCAGGTGCGGGTATTGGCAGCGAGGGCCGCCTTGGCGGCCACGTAGTTGGTCTGACCGCGATTGCCGTGCCGCGCGACCGACGAGATGTTCACGATGACGCCGGGCTCCCCTCGCTCGATCATGTGAGCAACGACCTCCTGCACCATCAGGCACGCGCCGGTGAGATTGACCGCGATGACCGTGTCCCAGTCCTGCCGGGACATGCGTCGAATCTCGCCGGTCTTACGGCTCTTGCCGACCCACAGGCCGTCGCGGATGACACCGGCGTTGTTGATCAGACTATTGAGTCCGCCCATCTGCTCGGCGGCCCACGGAACGAAGCTCGCGATGTCGTCCTGGTCGGCGACGTTGAGCGTTCGGCGGTGGATGCCGTCGGGGAGGGCGGCAAGGCCTTCCTCGTTGACGTCGCCGACGGCGACCTGGGCGCCAGCGGCGAGAAGCTGTTTGGCGAAGTGCTCTCCGAGCCCGGAGGCGCCGCCGGTGATGATGACTTTGAGTTGGTCGAGCTCCATAGGCAGGCTTCCTACTCGGTGAGGCGGCTCCCATGCAAGCCGGTCGCGGTTAGAAGGTGGCCCCAAACGACAGGCCGGCGCCTCGCCTGGAAATCGAAGGGGCGATCCTCCAGGTGAACTCGTGCTCCGGCATCGTCATCTTCCCCTTGTTGTAGTCGTTCCAAGCTTTCTCGCTGGGGGTATCGCGGAACGAGGCGGCAAAGGTGCCGATGCCGACCGCAAAGAAAAGCCCTCCGACGACATAACCTGACACGCGGTCCGTTCGGCTCATGCTGTCCGGAATGGGTGAGAACGCGAGCACCAGAGCCCCGGCCAATGCATGGGTGAGCCCGTTCCAGCGTACCAAGAGGCGCTCGCCTTCG
>CP070713.1:28150-30720 GCA_020351445.1 Myxococcales bacterium | reverse complement strand
GCCGGTGGGCGGCGTGGCGGAGGTAGCGAAGACGCAAGACGTCCCCAACCGTGGGCAGCTTGGGAAGCGGTGCGAACGCCGACACCTTCCGGAGCGACTGCACAGCCAAGCGCATGCTAGTCGGCATGCTCAGAACGCGAATGCGCTTGAACGCGCTTTGGTCCCAAGTCCCAAGCGCCGCCTCGAGCACGTTTCCGCGAAAAGCCAGCCAGTACGACGAAATGTCCATCCCCGGGCTACGCGCGAGTTGCGCCTCGAAACCGCCGTCCTCAAACACAGGGCCGAAGCAGTACTTGCGGTGAAATTCCGAGAGGAGCGCCACCAGAACCTGCCGGTCCGATTCGGTCGCGGGCCGGATCACAAGGCCCTTCCTGACCCTGAGGGGAATCAAGGGCAGCAGCTCATACGACGTGAAGGTCGCGAGGCGGTTGAGCGGAAGCGTTTCCCCGAAGCTGCGCAACATACCATCGATCGACTGGTTGCCTGCTGCGGTCAGGCCTACGAAGACGGCCGGCGCACGCGCATGCTCCGCCTGCACGACGTGCGTCAGCAACCGCCCTGCGACTCCTCGGCCTCGGTGGTCGGGGGAGACCTTCACGTCAGCGATGACCCCCATTTCCATTGGCTTGCCGGAGACCCACGCAGGGCGCCGCGAAACACTGGCACACGCCACCAGGCGTCCTTCCGATTCAACAACGGCAGTCCAAGAGCCTCCTCTCGCATTCGAGAGCGCAAAGAAGTCTGGCGAACGCTCGATCAGCAGGGAGGTGTCGGCCTGCATGGGACACCGCTCACTGAGGTCGATCAAGAATCGATTGTCCTCAGGCCTTGCCTCGCGCACGCGTATTCCGCGCTCGACCGAGGTCGTCCCCTGCCCCATCACCGCAAACCCTCTCATTCGAGTCACGTGCTTGTAGCACTACCATAGCATGCGCACCAAGCGGCGAATCGGAAGCGAGGTACCGTTTCTGGTGGGCCATCCGGGACTCGAACCTGGAGCCTATGGATTAAGAGTCCAGCCCGGCGCCCGTGCCGGCGCCATTGCCGTTCCTGCGTTCCCGCTTGTGCTTCTTGCGCAGCACGGCCTGCGCGCGGCGCTCCTTGGTCTTGAGCGAAGGCACGCGCCCCTGGTGCGGGGGTTGCTCCTGGTGGTGCTCGTCGAAGGCGCCGGGCTGCTCCCCGAGCTCGAAGAACGCGACCTCTCGTTTGGCCCGCTCGCCCAGGCGCAATGGAACAACCGCGGCCCCAACCCCCGCGCCCACGTAGACCGCGCCCTTTGGGTCCTGCGCACCGCGGGAGCCGTAAAGCCCGTGAATGTACTTATGGCCCGCGAGCTTGCCCACGGAAAGTTCGTGAAGCCGGGCGACCGTGACCTGGCCGGCGTGGGTGTGCCCCGAAAAAACCAGCGGAACCCCCTCCTCCCAGAGCGCATCAGCTTCTTCTGCGATGTGCGAAAGGCCGATGACCGGCAGGTCGCTCCGGAGGCCTTTCAATGCCTGGCTCCTATCCGCGTGCCCGGTGTACGCGTCGTCAAGGCCGACGAGTTGTAGCCGCTGATGGCCAACGCTCACGGTAGTGTTTGCGTTGTCGAGCACTTCGGCTCCGCCGCGCTTGAGGGCCTTGCGCACCGGTTCCGCTCCCGCCCAGTGATCGTGATTGCCGAGCACCGCGAAGACGGGCGCATCGATCTTGCTGATCACGTCGGTGAGGTCGTCGAGGTAGACCTGGCTATGGCAGACGAAGTCCCCGCTGATGACTACGAGGTCGGGCTTGGCCGCATTGGTCATCGAGACGGCATCGTATTGGACGGCCATCGGGGTCACGCGACCCACATGCAGGTCGGTCAAGTGCGCGACCCGAATCCCTTCGAGATGCTCGAGAAAACACTCAGGACCTGCAAACCGACGGATGCGAAACCGGCGCGAGGTATCATGCCAGGGGTCTCGCTCACGCAGAAGCGTCTTTCGAAACTTCCGGAGCCCTTCGATGGTGGCGGATCTGCCCATGTCTACATCAATCTAATCATTTGGCTCAATGCCCGCACGAACCTGGCGGCGGGCGCTTTCGCGTCAATCTCGAGACCGGAACATCCGGGCCCTCCGAGCGGCGTTGATTCTTTCTACGCCGGAACCGCCAGATGACATAGCCGCCAGCGGCGGCGACGATCAACCCTGCCATGATTTGCTGCCACGGCATACCCAAACCTATCCGAGACCCAGCAGCTGGCCCCCCTGATAAACCGCCAAGGAGGCCACGTACGCAAGCACCGTCATATAGGAGAAGAGGAACACCGGCCACTTCCATGACCCCGATTCCCTTCGCACTACGGCGATTGTGCTCATGCATTGGCAGGCCAGCAGGAAGAAGACCATCAGCGAAATGCCGCTGAGCGGCGTCATCACCGGGGTTCCGTCGGCGTGGCGAGCATCCCGCAGGGCTTGCCGGAGCGGCTTGTTTTCCTCCTCCGCTTCCCCAATGCCGAAAACCACCCCAAGCGTCGAGATGAACACCTCTCGTGCGGCGAACGCCCCGATGATCCCAACCCCGATTTGCCAGTCGAAGCCAATAGG
>CP070713.1:25030-28050 GCA_020351445.1 Myxococcales bacterium | reverse complement strand
CCGTCCCACTCGCCCAATGCGTTTCCTTCCATGAAGGTCGCGCCCGATAGTGCGAGGGTCGGTGAGCCGCTCGACCAGATCGCCTCCACGGCGTTGGGAAACTTCTCCAGGTCGGTCATCGGAACCGATTCGTCGTAGCCGGGTACCGGATCCCAGCCGAAGTTGCCGGGTTCCAGCAGATTGACTTCATCGTCAACCGACGGGCCGTGCTCGGCCGACACGCCGAGATCGTCGCTAGCGCGGAACGCCATGCCCTGAATGTTGCGATGACCCTTTGAAAACCAGCGATGCCCCCCGGGATTGCCGGGTGCGGCCGCGCCGGCTCGATCGATGCGCAGCACTTTGCCGCCAAGCGAATTGTCGTCCTGGGGTGTGGTGCCGATCGCGGCATCACCGGTGCCCACCCACAGGTAGCCATCGGGTCCAAAGCGCGGCCGGCATCCGCTGTGGCGTCCCGTGCTGTACGGCATGCCGGTCACGATGTCGGTTCGGTCAAGCACGCTGTCGCCGTCCGGCGTGCTGAGAGTGAGCCGCGCCAAGCGGACATCGGTGCTCGCACCCGCATTGGAGCACATGCAAACGTAGACGTAGCCGTTGGTTGAGAAGTTTGGATCGACCTCGAGGCCCAACATCCCCCCTTCGCCGCTTGCGACCAAATCCGGTGGCATGTAGATGAAGGGCTGGGTCTCGACGCCGTCCACGTACACGTTGAGTGGGCCTGATCTTTCGGTCACGAGTACGGTTCCGTTGGGAAGCCAGGCGATATCCCACGGCTTGTCGAGGCCGGAGATCCAAGGGGTCACATCGAGATCGGAGACGACATCTCCGCCAGCACTACCACCACTGCCGCCGGATCCAGCCGTGCCGCCGGATCCCACCCCACCGCCAGCGCCTCTGACGCCGCTCGTTGTTGATTCTCCACATGCTGCCAGCAAGACCGCACAAGCTAGAAAGATTCTTAACCCCACAGACTGAATTCTGCAGGACCAGGGCCCGGCTTCAAGCCGTGGGGCGAAGGGTACCGGGAATCAGGGCAAAACTGGAATGTCCGTCCGGACAGCGTCATCATGAAAGGACGCGATGCGGTCGAGGCGGATCTCCTCGCGGACGGTGGGTTGGACGCAGGCACGGACGCCGGCACCGGCCCCGCCGCTGACACTGCCGCTGGCACTGACACTGCCGTTGGCACTGCCGCCGGCGCTGGCACTGACACTGCCGCTGACCTCCCGTAGCTGTGCAGGGGCCCGCTGCACGCCTGTGGACGCCCTGTTGACCTCCATTGAGCCCCGGCCCAGCATCGTTCGGTGGACAACCAGAAGATCATTGATGAGGTGATGGGCGGTGGCCTTCGAGTCCTCAATCGGATCGCGGATTCGCCGCTCGTCGAGCGCCTCGGATTGGAAGATCGCGCTCAGAGGCTCGTGTACGAGGGGGCGAAACGAGCAGCCGAGACTGCCGCCAAAGCCGCTAAGCGGTTCGGACCGAAGCGTTCCGGCGATCGCGCACGCCCCTCGATGAAGTTCGATTTGAGCTTGAGCGAGGAGCAACAACTCATGCGGGACACGCTTCGGCGATTTGCCGATGGCGTGATGCAGCCCGCTGCCCGGGACGCAGACGATCGCTGCGCGCCACCCCACGATTTCCTCGAGGCGTTCACCGGCCTCGGCGCGATGGCGATGGCGGTACCGGAGGCGATGGGCGGTGCGGCCGAGCGAGTGTCGGCGGCGTCTCAAATGCTGATCGCCGAGGACCTGGCGCGGGGCGACATGGGCCTCGCGTATGCCGCACTCTCGCCACTGTCTTTCGTCAACGCGCTCGTCCATTGGGGGGACGATCACCAGCGGGCGAGCCTGCTCCCGTCTTTCGTCGAAGGGGAGTCGCTAGCGGCCTCGGTTGCCGTCGTAGAGCCCCAACCACTTTTCGATCCGAGTTCGTTGCGAACGACCGCCACGAAGCGTGGCTCGGACTACGTTCTCAGCGGGGAGAAGTCGATGGTGGCACTGGCGGATCGGGCAGAATGGTTCTTGGTCGCGGCCGAGATCCCCAAAGCAGGCCCTCGTTTCTTTCTTGTGGAACGCGATTCAGCCGGCGTCGAAGTGACTGAGGAGTCCGCCATGGGGTTGCAGTCCGCCGGCCTCGGTCGCTTGAGGCTCGACAAAGTCCGCGTGACTCGTGAGTCGGTTCTCGGGGGCGAAACGGCCCTCAAGGCCGACGGCGGGGCGGCCTATGACGACGCGACGAACCGGGCGCGCATCGCCTGGGGCGCCATGGCGCTCGGAACGTCGCAAGCTTTGTTGGATTACGTGATTCCGTATTGCAACGATCGGATGGCGTTCGGAGAGCCGATCTCGCATCGGCAGGCCGTGGCCTTCATGATCGCCGACATCGGCATCGAGCTCGAGTCGATGCGCATGCTGGTCTACCGAGCGGTGGGTCGCATCGACGCCGGCCTGAAATGCCAGCGTGAGGCGTATCTGGCGCGCACGCTTTGTTCCGAGAAGGCGATGCAGATCGGCACCGATGGCGTCCAGCTTCTGGGGGGCGCTGGCTTCATCAAAGACCACCCGATGGAGATTTGGTATCGGCAGCTTCGTTCCATCGCCGTCATGGACGGCAATCTGCTGCTGTAGGGGGGTTCGTGTGATCTGTTTGGAAGTCCCCAAGAACCTCGAGCTCATCATCAACCAGGCACACCAGGTTGCCAAACACGTGTTCCGCCCGATCTCGCGTAAGTACGACCGTGCCGAGCATGACTATCCGAAAGAGCTCGACATGCTTGCCGCTCTCATGGACGGGCTGAGCGCGGGTGGTGGGCAAAAGGGTGCCGGCATCGATGCGCTTCAGCGAGACGAGGGTGCTGATCAAGGTGTTCGCAACGGGGCCAACATGTCCACGTGTCTAGGGATGACCGAGCTGTGTTGGGGCGACGTCGGTTTGGCGCTTTCCATTCCGCGTCAGGGTCTCGGCAATGCGGCGATCACTGCAGTGGCCGACGCAGAGCAGAGGGAGCGTTTCAGGGG
>CP070713.1:21970-24930 GCA_020351445.1 Myxococcales bacterium | reverse complement strand
TCTTGCATGATCTCGGAGAGCGCTTGGCCCGGATCGCTCAAGATCAGATCCCGAAGGGACACGACGCCGAGCAGCTCTCCGGTCGGTCTGCAGACGTAGATGTAGTACAGCATCTCGGCCATGTCCTCGCGGCCGAAGCGCCGTGCCGCTTCCATGGCTTCCCAAACCTTCGTCTCCGGAGGCAGGGACGCGAACTCGGTCGTCATCAGCCCGCCAGCGGTCTCGGGCTCGTACTGAACCAGCTCGCGAACTTCCTCGGCAGCCTCGGGCTCACGCCGCTCGAGCGCCGCGAGCAGAGCGGTTGCGTCTTCCTCCTCGAGCTCTTGGAGAAGGTCG
Source organism: Myxococcales bacterium (assembly GCA_020351445.1). Classification (GTDB taxonomy): domain Bacteria; phylum Myxococcota_A; class Polyangia; order Polyangiales; family Houyiibacteriaceae; genus SG8-38. Next base: position 24,594 of record CP070713.1, on the reverse strand, counting down.
ACGCGATCGTCGGGGTCCATTTCGCCGAGGAGCTCGACCGCTCGGCCGGTATCGATGGCGTTGAACACGAGGACCTGACGATGCGGGCTCAAGCGTTCCACGACGTCGGCGGCGGTTTCGGTCGGTAACGCACGCACCAGCGCGACCGCTTCTTTCGCCGACAAATCCTCGAGAAGCTCGGCGATGTCTTCCGGGTGAAACTCCGAGACCGCCTCGCGAACGGCCTCAGGACCGATCGCGATCGCATCCTGAAGGTCCGGTCCTATCAGAGGGGCCAACCGCATCGCGGCCGATTCTGGCCCATGCCAGGAGCAGCCGCAGCAAAAATCTGGCCTACGTGGCCTCTTGTTTCGATCGGAAGCGAATGTTGAGCAGCTCGACCATCAGCGCAAAGGCCATCGCAAAGTAGATGTAGCCCTTGTTGATGTGCTGTCCGAGGCCCTCCGCCGTCAGCAGCACCCCGATGAGCAGGAGGAAGGATAGGGCGAGGATCTTCATCGAAGGATACTTGTTGACGAAGTCGCCGATCTGTTTTGCGAATATCAGCATGACCCCGATTGCGATGACCACGGCGGTTACCATCACCTCGATGTGCTCCGCCATCCCGACCGCGGTGATCACCGAGTCGAGCGAGAAGATGATGTCGAGGATCATGATCTGGCCGACCACACCCGGCAGACCGCTGAACCAACCCTGGATGTCCTCCTGAACCTCGCCCTCGACCTTCTCGTAGATCTCCTGAGCGCTCTTCGCGATCAAGAACAGCCCGCCTCCGAGCAGGATGAGGTCACGGCCCGAAAAGGAATGCCCCATGACCGCGAACAACGGTTGGGTCAGTTGCATCACCCAGTTGATCATCAACAAGAGGGCAACTCGCGTGACCATCGCCCCGAGCAGACCGAGCCGATAGGCCAGTTCTTGCTTCTCCACCGGCAAGCGCGAGGCCAGGATCGCGATGAAGACGATGTTATCGATGCCGAGGACGATCTCGAGGAGCGTCAGCGTGAACAGGGCGATCCACGCATCGGGGTTGGAAAGAAGCTCGAGCATCTCGGCGGCTTTTCTTAGCGTGACTCACCCGCTCGCTGCAAACCCCTCTTGGCAGCGGGAAGCCGTCGAGGTACCTCCGCAGTCATGGGATATCGAATTGCGACCATCGCCGCGCACGCCGGACGAGTGAGTGACCAGCCCGGCCAGCCGGTGGCCTCACCGATTTCGCTTTCCACGACGTTCGTCCAGGGCGCGCCAGGGGAATACGACGAACACGCGTACAGTCGGGTGGGAAACCCGACGCGGGACGCGCTCGAACGGACCCTTGCCACACTCGAGAGCGGCTCGAGCGCGGCGGTGTTCTCCTCGGGATGCGCAGCCATGCACGCTGCGCTCCAGCTCCTCGGCCCCGGTGACCAGCTGGTCGCCTGCGGAGATATCTACGGTGGTACCTATCGGCTCATCGAGCAGCTGGTGCGGCCCATGGGGGTCGAAGTCGCTTGGGTCGACATGTGCGACGTGGCCGCGGTCGAGGCCGCTATGACCGGTCGGACGAAGATGCTTTGGATCGAAACACCGACCAACCCGCTCCTTCGGGTCTTCGACATCGAGGCGTTGTCCACGCTTGCTCAGTCGCAGGGGGCGTTGTGCGTCGTCGACAACACCTTCGCGACCCCGCTCTTGCAAAGGCCACTGGAGCTGGGTGCAGACGTGGTCGTGCACTCGATGTCGAAGTACCTCAACGGCCACAGCGACGTCGTTGCAGGCGCAATCATCGCCAACGCGGACGAGGTCTCCGATCGCTTGCGCTTCATTCAGCGGGCCGGCGGCGCCGTGCCATCGCCGTTCGATTGCTACCTGGTGGCGAGGGGAATCAAAACCCTCCCGCTTCGGATGACCCGACACTGTGAGAATGCTCAGACGCTTGCGGAGTGGCTAGGCGAGCAGGACGGTGTGGTCGCGGTGCACTACCCCGGGCTCGAACAACATCCGGAGCATGAGCTCGCGGCCCGTCAGAGGGGCGCCTTTGGTGGGATGGTGGCGTTCGAAGTCGCGGGCGGCCTCGAGCGCGCAAGGGCGGTCCTTGGGCGAGTCCGGCTGTTTTCGCTGGCGGAAAGCCTCGGTGGCGTCGAGTCTCTCATCGGCCAGCCGGCCCTGATGAGCCATGCCTCGATGCCCAAGGAGGTCCGCGAAGCTCAGGGGATTCGGGATGGGCTCATCCGGGTTTCCGTCGGCCTCGAAGCGATCGAAGACCTCCAGCAAGACCTCGCGCAGGCCCTTCTTACCCCATAGTTGCGGGCTTTTGGCCGTCTCGCTAACCTGATCGCGTGGGGTTGGGGATGAAGATGAGCCGTTTTTTGTGTGCGCTGCTGCCGTTGCTCGCGCTGTCGTGCGCGGACAGCGGGGGCCCGGTGGTCGTGGATGCGCAATGGAATCTGAGCTGCCCGTCGAGCGGAGTGGGTTGCGGATCCTGGGCCCAGGAAACGTGCATCGGCAATGGCGGCCAACGCGAGATCGTGGGTGAGCACGGGCAAGCGGTGTGCGACGGCGATCAGATCATCGCGCGTTGTGTGGCCGTCGACCAGTCTGACGGCACGAGGAAGTTGACGCTCGAAGCCAATATCGGAGACAAG
>CP070713.1:19360-21870 GCA_020351445.1 Myxococcales bacterium | reverse complement strand
TCCTACCCTCGCGCAACCGAGGGTGCGGGTGAAAGAGCTTATAGGCACGGTCCATCTCTCGAAGTCCATCGAAGAAGCCGCGCTACGAAGTGGCAAAAGCCCAGAATAGATGCCCGCAAGATTTGACCACGCCGTCGTGATCGTTCCGAGCTTGAGGCGAGCGGTGCGGAGCTTCGAGCGACTGGGGTTCCGCGTCGTTTTGGGTGGACGTACCGGGCCGGTCCACAACGCGCTGATCCTCTTCAGCGACGGAACGTACATCGAGCTCAGCACGAACCGCTTTTCGGTTGCGCGTCCCGTCTACCGCGCGCTCAACGCCGTCGGCTTGATGGGCAACGTGGCGGCAAAGAGGAAGGACATGCTGCACCGATTCCTCCCATGGATCGGAGCGCGGCAAGGCGCGATCGACTGGTGCATCCGCGTCGACGACATTCGCGATGCCGTCTGTCGACTTCGCGATGCTGGCGTAGAAATGCTCGACGAAACGGAATTCGACCGAGAGCGCCCGGATGGTAAAGTGGCCCGGTGGTTGCTGGCGGGGCCGCGAGACGTGCGTCTGCCGTTCTTGATCGAAGATCTAACGCCCGTGGAAATTCGCGTTCCGGTTCTCGATCTCTCAACGCACCCCAATGGGGTCATGGGCATCCGTCGGCTGGTTCTTTCACACGAGGCCAAGGCGGCATTCGAGCGCGCACTCGGACGGGTTCTTCGAGCTGAGCCGGGGGCAACGACGGACGAGTCTGCTCCTCTGGGCAGCGTGACAGTCGAAAGGTCCCGTCAAGAGGAAATGCCCACGGGGCCGTACCGGCTCGAGCTCCTTCGGCCAAGCGGCAATGACGAGGATCTCGATCCAAACGAGACGTTCGGCGCGTCGATCAAGCTCGTTGGGATGTAGGGCAGCGCGTCGAGATTCGCGGCGACGCTAGGCGCGCGAGTGCTGCGTCTCGCGTCGGTCGACGATTGGCTTTCGCGGTGTGGTATACACGTGTCGGGAAACAGATCGATTCAAAAGGCAGAGCGTGTCCCCCAAATTCGGCTTAGGCTATGGGTCACCCGAGGACCAGAGCTTCATCGCGAAGCACGGCGCTCGCTGCCACTGCGAAGCGGTGCAGTACGAAGTCCGCGCCGACCCCGTCGATGCCAAGATCTGTCACTGCACCGTCTGCCAAGTGCTGCACGGCGCGCCCATGCAGTGGGCTGCGATTTTCCACAAGCGCGATGTCAGGTTCATCGCTGGCGTTGAGCATTTGCGTTTCTACAACAGTGCGCTCGACCGCCCAGAAAGGCTTCTGCCGTGCAAAGTGTCCTGCGCACGATGCGGCACCCTGATCGCCGACGAAGGGAGACTTATGTGGCTCGCCTTTCCCACGCTCTTCGATTTCGGCGCGCCACCACAGGTGCCGGAAGCGTTCAGGCCGACCTGTCACATCTTTTACGGCATGCGGGTGATGGACGTCGACGATGGGCGGCCGAAATGGTCTGGCCACAAGGATAGATCGACGCTGCTCTGATTCGCGGTTCTGCGGTTTCGACATAAGAAGTGGATGGACCGAAGTCGTATCCGCCTACGATTCGGAGTCCCGCTTGGAGTAGTCTCTCTCAACCTTAGCAATTAGCTCGTCGAGGTCTTCCCTCCCGGGCTCAGGCTCGGCGGCAGACTTTTTTGCGCGTGCAGAGAGGAAGCGGAGAAATACGAACACGCCCGCGCACCATGCGAAAAAGAGGAACAAAACGACGATCTCGACCATCCCAAGGTTGAGCACCATGCTCCTAGCCTACATGATTCCCGGTCCACAGGTTGCGACGTCGGGCCGATAAGACGCAGGTGACCGATCGGACGCTTGTGACTACGGAAGCAGAATCGTCGAACCCGTCGTTTTCCTGTTCTCCAGATCGATGTGCGGTTGCGCCGCATCTTTCAGCGCATAGCGTTGGTCGACGTGGACTCTGACGGCGCCGGAGCTCACCACCCCAAAGAGCTCCCCTGCCAGGGCGAGGAGATCCTGGCATGTAGCGATGAAATTGAACAGCACCCGACGCGTGACATAGACGGTTCACCGGACGAGCTACATCCCGACGACACGGGGCCTTTCCTCATGTCAACGTCAGGTCAACGAGCAAAAAGAAAGGCACCTAGCGTGATCACTAAGTGCCCAAGGTGCTTCCTGAGCCATAGGTAGCACTTCATACCGGACACATGGGTTACACAATTCGGCATGTTGGGGAGGCCCCGAGATGCCGTGGAAAGAGTGTAACAAGATGGATGAGCGCGTTCGTTTCGTGGCCAGGCTACTCGAAGGCGAGAAGATGGCGCCCTTGTGCCGGTCGTTCGGGATATCCCGAAAGACGGGTTACAAAATCTTTCAGCGGTACAAGGACATGGGCCTGGAGGGGCTGACCGACCGCTCCCGGCGCCCCTACCGGCAAGCCAATCGGCTGCCCTTTCAAATCGAGCAGCTCATCGTGTCGCTCAAAAAGGAGCAGCCGACCGGAATGCCGGTCGCCATTCG
>CP070713.1:15128-19260 GCA_020351445.1 Myxococcales bacterium | reverse complement strand
GCCGCCCGACGGCGTCAAAATGATCGGCCGGTGGCACAACGCGAGCAACCGCACCGGCTACTCGCTCTTCGAGGCGGACGATGCAGTCGCCATGGGCAAGTGGTCGCACCAGTGGTCGGACTTGCTCACCATCGAGACGTCGGTCGTCATCGACGATGAGGAGTTCCTCAAGGTACTCGGCTGATCCTGACAGCGCAAAACATGCCCCGGACGGGCGCCGCGGACGGTGACTAGGCGGCGGTAACTTCAGACGTTGCTGATGTCGGCGCAACGACTTTTCCGTGTCGCCCGGTTCCCGGTCGCCTCGGTGCAGTATCGGAACCAACATCCTGACTCCACGGTTGAGCCGCGTGTCAAGCTCTTGCGACACGAAGACTCTTCGAGCGCTGAGCGACTAGGCATTCAGGGTCTCGAGTGCGGCATCATCGGCTTCGCCGTCGGCGCGCCCTTCGCCGTCTTGCTTGCTGAACAGCTCTTCGCTTCGGGATGCAAGCTCCTCATCAGCATGACCTCGGCGGGGCGACTGAAGCCTGTCCGGCCGCCGCCATACTTCGTTCTGATCGAGCGCGCGCTTCGGGACGAGGGAACGAGTTACCACTATCTGCCGCCGACGCCGTTCGCGAACGCGGACAAGAGCCTGCTCGACCAGCTATCGGGCGCTTTCGACGAGGTCCGGACAACCGTTGTGCGTGGCGCGGTCTGGACGACTGACGCGCCGTACAGGGAGACAGAAGCCGCTATAGAACGGCGCACCCGCAAAGGCCTTCTGGCGGTCGAGATGGAGGCGGCCGCGCTCTATGCTTTCGCCGAAGCCCGCCAGAAACCTGTCGTCTGTTTTGCCCATGTGACCAACCAGATGGGGCAGGCTGGCGACTTCGAAAAAGGGGAAGCGGACGGCGCCACCGATGCCCTCAAGGTCATTCTCGCGGCGGCAAGGCGTCTCGGGCAGTGGCCCAAATGCAGGTAGCCGAGCGCGAGCGGCCTGTAAGCTCGTCATTCGCCCACCCAAATCACGACCCGTCTCCTTCTAGCTGGTTTCGGGCTCTTCGATAGCGCCTCCATCGGAACCTCCGCATCGTCAGCGACCTGCAACACCACCGCCCTCGCCGCCTTCCGAAGCTGGTTCATCTCTACGACCGACGATTCGCGAGTCGTGCCATACTCCGGCGAATGAGGCCCAACGCAATGAAATCATGTGCTCAGCAGGGGCTCGTCCTCCTCCTCGGGCTGTCGCTGTTGGGTGGTTGTCATCAACAGCAAACACAAACGACGCCCGTGTTCTCTTTCGATCAGGCAACCCTGTCTGAAGCAAAGCCCTGGACATCAGAGGACTTCAACAACAATCCAGACAACTTCCAGTTTGCGGTCATTGGTGATCGCGCCGGGGGCGCTGATCGCAGAGGCATCTTTGAGCGAGCGATGGATCAACTCAATCTGCTGCAGCCGGATTTCGTGATCAACGTCGGCGATCTCATTGAAGGCTACAGCAAAGACGAGGCAAAGCTGACTGCGGAATGGGATCAAATAGACAGCATGTTATCCAAGCTGGAGATGCCGTTCTTCCGCACGGTTGGCAATCACGATCTGGGCAACGACACCATGGAGCAGGTCTGGCTCGAGAGGCACGGCCGTACCTACTATCACTTCGTCTATGGGGACGTACTGTTCCTGGTCCTCAATAGCGAAGACCCTCCCCGGGCCGCGCCCGAAGGAATTGAAGAAGACATCGAGCTCTACAACCGGCTCCAGGTAGAGGATCCCGAAAAAGCCAAGGCGATGCTGGACGAGTTCATGGCCACTGTGGCGAGCTATTTGGGGAAGCCCGCCAACTTCAGCGACCAGCAGGTTGCCTATGCAGAGAAGACGCTCGCGCAGAACCCCGACGTACGTTGGACTTTTGTCTTCTTGCATGAGCCCGCCTGGAAGAACCCATCGGAGAATTTCCTTGCGATTGAGCAACTGCTCCAGGGCAGGAGCTATACGTTTCTTGCAGGCCACCTGCACTACTATGATATCGAGGAGCGCTTTGATCGCGACTACATCACCATGGGTCCCGCAGGCGCCTCCTTTCACAAAGACGGCCCGGGCAACGTAGATCACATCCTCTGGGTGACCATGACGGAAGACGGTCCCCGCATCGCTCAAATCACGCTCGATGGTATCTACGACCGGGGAGGACGAGATCTCGAGGTGAAGGAGATGTACGATCGCGAAAGAGGAGAGCACTAGGAGCGCCGTGGCGTCGCAACGTATGAGCCTTGCCAAATCCGTAGTGTTATCTCTCCTGTTCACGGTCATCGTATTGGGCTGGCTGGCCTTTCGCGAAGGCATCTTCGACTCCCCAGAAGCGCTCGACGAGCAAGCCGCGGCGCTTGAAGCAGGGGCCCTCGAACGATGGCCGTTCGCGGACGCGGGCCTCGAGGACGCCGGCGTTCAGGACGCCGGCGTTCAGGACGCGGGCCTCGAGGATGCGGGCGCTCCAGACGGAGGCCTGGCGAAGGAGGATGATGCCACACGTCCATCGCTTGGGCTGGATGGAGTCGCGCGCTTGTCGGCAAACAAGCTCTCGATCGACGACAAGCAAAAGCGAAACGTATTGCGCGTCAGGCATGTCCGCGCCTCCATCAGGTTGCGCGCCATGCAGCGGGGCGCCATTCGCGTTCCCAACGGACGCGTCGAGGGCGTCGACATCACTCTGTATCGCGACAAGACCGGCAAGATCTCAATCGCCAACGCCCTCCGAGCCGCTCAGCCCGCGGTGCCGCCCGAAGAACAGCCCGACAGTGGCGAATGGCTCATCGAGGCAGGTCCCATCACGCTGAAGGACGTGATCCTCACGCTTGGCTTCACGGCCAACCCCGTCCAGTTTCGAGTCGACCGGGGCACGCTGCGCGTCCGACGCGGGCCGGCCGATGCTGGGCCCGTGATCTACTTCGACCAGATCGAAGGCGCGCTCCTCAAGCCACGTCCGCTGCCGAGGCCGATTCGGATCGCGTATGCCAAAGGCCTCGTGCGGCTCAAGGGCCGTCCGCTCGTCGAGATGGTCGCGCGTACCTGCCTTGGGATCAGTGAGCTCCGCATACGCGCCATCGTTCCGGCGCGTAGGCAGCCAGTCCGACTCACCGCCACTTCGATAGGGGTCAGTAGCCTGATAGGGCGCGCAGTGCTGCACACCGTCGGCGAAATCAAGTCCGACAAGGTCGACTATGAATGGGGTGCCGTGAAGCTCCAGGGAGGCCGGAACTGTCTGCAGCCACCCACACAGGATACGGACGCGCCTACTCGTTGATCCGGACCAACACCCCGACGACGAGCTGATAGTCGTTCGTGAGGCCCATTTGCGTGTAGACCAGACTGCTGCGCCACTCGAGCTCGATGTTGTTAGGGAAGTTCACGTCTTGCGGTCCGCGAAGGTTAGGTAGGCAGCGGTTTGGGGTCTTCTAGTTGCCAGCCTGCGGTAACAGAGCCTTCGTCTTTACTATCCCTGATCCCCTGAGAGCGCCGTCGTCGCCGCACCGGGTCTTCGCTTGGACGTTAGAGGACTACGACGCTGCCGCCAGTACCGCCAGTACCGCCAGCGCCGTCTTCGCCGCCTTCGCCGCCAGCGCCGTCCTCGCCGCCAGCGCCGTCTTCGCCGCCAGCGCCGCCCGCGCCGCCGTCGCCGCCAGCGCCACCTGCACCGCCGGTGCCGTCGTCGCACTCGTTCGGATCGTCGTGCTCCACGGTGTAATAGACTTCGTCATCGTCCTCGACGTCTTTGCCGCTTTGGTCGTGCGGGACCCGAACGACGCACTCGCCATCGGTCGACTTTCCCGAATCATCGACCGCGGTCCAGGCAAGCCTGTAGGTGCGGCCGTTGCTGCCCCCTTGCCGTTCCGAGCGGAGCTCCACGCGGTCACACTCGAGGATGATGTCAGGCTCGGTGTTTCCGTCGCCCTTGGCATTGACCGGCTCATCGCTGGACGCCGAGTGGAAGGTGACCGTGAGGTCCTGGTCGCACGCATCCTGGACGCAGTCTTCACCGGAAATGGTGTGGAACTTGTGGTTCGGCGGCCACAGCTCGATCGTCTCGCCGTTTTCCTCCGGCGGCAGGTTGTCCACGATCGTGAGCGTCGATTCACAGTCCTCGATG
>CP070713.1:4491-15028 GCA_020351445.1 Myxococcales bacterium | reverse complement strand
GCTCGGAGAATCGTTCATGCGCCGGCTGGTTTCGGTGAAGTGCTGTCCCCTTACTTCGACGGCGAGGCGGTCCGTTGGATGCGGCAACCGATCGGTGCCCTCGACCCACTCCCCGTCGGACCGACGCTCGGTCTCGATGAAGTCGACGCGGTTGCCCTTGCTTGGAGCGATGCCGGTACCCCACTTGGGCCGGATGATCCGGAAGAGGCGCGGAACATCTTTGCCGAGGCGCTCATCATCGAGTCGCTGGCCTTGGTCGCGGTCGGCCTCGGCTGCCTACGCCACGCGCGCGACCTTGCTCGCGAACAAGCGATAGCTCGCAAGCAAGGCGGCCAGAGCATCGCACACCACCCGGCGGTTCAGTCGCTCGTCGGCTCGGCCGACTCGGCGGTCACGGTGGTCGACGCACTGCTCGACCGCATGGCGGACGGACCGCTTCGTGGCAACCGCATTGGCGATGTGTTGGCCGTCCGGGCGGAGGCTCACCCCCTGCTGTGCCGAGGCGCGACCGACGCGCTGCAGGTGTTCGGCGGCAGCGGGTACATGCAGGACGTGGGGATGGAAAAGGCCCTGCGCGATAGTCAGCAACTTCGACTGATGGGCGGAACGCCCGGAGACCTCGCGAGGTTTGTCGCGGAATGGGAGCGTGTACGATGAATACCCAACCACATCTGGACGGCTATCTTCCGGCCGAGCATCCGCTGTCGCCGCGGGGGCTTTTCGCGGACCTTCCAGCAGCCATTCGCCCCATCGTGACTCCAAAGCTCGCGACTATCTGGGAACAAGACACCGCAACTTTGCCCCGGCCGCTGGCAGAAGCTCGCCGCTGCTACCGAAGCTTCGCCGAAGGCGAGCTCGGTCATCGCGCCAATGACGTTGACTTGGCCCCGCATCCGACTCCGGGCGAGGTCCTCCCGTCTCTTGCAGATCTGCTGAAGACCGCGGGCCGTCAAGGAATGCTGACAGACCTTCTGCCCCGTCCTTTCGGATCGGCTTCGCTTGGAAGCTATCGCTATCCGCTGGTTTGGGCGCAAGCCCTGCGGACCGAGGAGATGTCCCGCGTCTGTGCTGGGCAAATGCTATTCCTGAGTGCGCATAGTCTGGGAGTGCTGCCCATCGTTTTCGCGGGCGACCTGAGCGCAATACGTCGATTCGTCTTGCCGGCGTACCGCCAGACCATCGCCGGTGACCCGCACATGTTCGCGTACGCGATCACCGAGCCCTCGGCCGGATCGGACGCCGAAGAAGGGCACGGCGCGAGCGTCAGCCGCCCCGGTGCCGTCGCGCGGCGGGTGAATGGAGGATGGTCGCTTACGGGCCGGAAGAACTTCATCAGCGGCGGGGACATCGCCAAGAGCATCACCGTCTTTGCTGCCCTCGAAGACGAAGGGATCGAGTCCTGGACATGCTTCTTGGTCACCAACGACATGCCCGGCTTCGAAGTCGTCCGCAACGAGCTCAAGATGGGCATGCGCGCGTCGGCGGCGGCGGAGCTCGCGTTCCACGATGTGTTCGTCCCAGATGATCACGTCATTGGGAAACCCAGGCAGGGGTGGGCGATCAATCGGGCCACGCTCAATGCATCTCGTTACGCCGTGGCGGGAATGGCCGTCGGCCTAGCCCAAGCGGCCACCGAGGCTGCAATCGATTTCGCCTGCACCACCGGATTGGCGGGCAAACCGCTCATGGATTTCCAGGAAGTCCAGCTCCAAATCGCTGACATGATGACCGAGACTACGGCCATCCGCGGCATGGTCTGGCAAGCGGCGCGCAAAGCCGATGTGGCAAGGCAGGACCGCTCGTCGATGTGCAAGTTCCACTGCACCGACCAAGGGGTGCGGGTCGTGGAAATGGCGCTAGAGCTCATGGGTAACCACGGAACACTGCACAATTCAGGTGTGGAGAAGATCTACCGCGACGCCCGGCTCACCCAAATCTTCGAAGGCACCAATCAGATCAACCGCCTCGCGGTCATCGAAGACCAACAGGAGCAATTTCTCGCTCGCATCGAGCGCAACTAGCGGAGGGTATGTCCATGTCCAACCACTCAGATCCATTCTTCCAGGTTCCACAGACCACTCACACCACGACGCAGGGCCCGATCGATCTGCCCATCTTCTACTTCGATGTCAGTACGCTGCTCGCGTTCTTCGTCACAAACCGTGACGCGGCAGAGGCGAAGCTCGACGGAACCGGTCTTCGCCCCGCGCTGACGTTCGGGGGGCGCGCGCTCGTGGCGATCGCGCACTACGAGTATCGGCAGACCGGCGTCGGTTCGTACAACGAGGTCGGGCTCGCCCTTCCCGTGCTTCCTGAAGACGCACCCACACCGCGCAACCTCATCCAGGCGTTCTATGGCTCGGTCGATGAGCGGCATTTGGGCTTTCACGTTCTCGACCTGCCGGTGACGACGCCGCTCGCGAACGCCGGCGGACGTGAGCTCTGGGGCTATCCCAAGTTCGTGACGCCGATTCCGTTTCACCTCGATCGGAAGAGCTTTTCAAGCGCGGTGACGGACCCAGATGGCGATGGAGAAATCTTCTCTCTGTCGGGCCGCCTTCTGCCCTCGCTTCCCGCGCCTCCGATGAGCTTGGTGCTCTACTCCCACCACCAAGGAAACCTCGTTCGGGCCACGGTGAACGCCCGCGGGCGGATGAATCTGCGTCCAGGCCGAAGTCTCCAACTCCGCGTGGGTGACTCGACCCATCGCATGGCTCGTAACCTCCGCGACCTGGGCCTCGATGGGGCTCGCCCGGCGATCGTACTGGACACGCACCGGTTTCAATCGCGATTGAATGCCGGGACGCCCATCGGAAAGGCCACAATGGTGAGAAACGCCCAACTGGGCGAGGGCCGGATTCAGGCATGAGCAAATTCGCAAACAAAGTCGCGGCGATCACAGGCGCGGGTTCCGGTATCGGGCGTGCGCTTGCGCTCGATCTCGCAAGCCGCAGTTGCCAGCTGGCGCTCTGTGACATCGACGAAGAGGGGCTCAAGGAAACCGCTGCAGAGGCCACAGGGCGTGGCGTTCGCGTCACCACGCACAAAGTCGATGTGGCCGACCGGCACGCGGTGCACGATTGGGCAGACCAGGTCGTCGTGGACCACGGCACTGTCAACTTCATCTTCAACAACGCCGGCGTGGCCATGGGCAGCACGATCGAAGGGATGAGCTACGAAGATTTCGAATGGCTGCTGAACACCAACCTGTGGGGAGTGGTCTACGGGACCAAGGCATTCCTGCCCCATCTGAAAGACAGCGGCGACGGACACATCATCAACGTGTCGAGCATCTTTGGCCTAGCGGGCGTTCCGACTCAGGGCGCGTACAATGCAGCCAAGTTCGCGGTACGCGGATTCACCGAGTGTCTGCGCCAAGAGCTCGACATGACCCGCTGCGGTGTCAGCGCCACGAGCGTCCATCCAGGCGGCGTCAAGACCTCGATTGCACGCTCGGCTCGCATGAACAGCAACATCGGGGATCTCGGAATGGATACCCAATCGAGCAACGAGAAGTTCGAAAAGGCGTTCATCACCAGTCCGGAGAAGGCGGCGCGCTCAATCCTTCGCGCGGTCGAGAAGAAGCAGCGCCGCGTCCTGGTCGGCCCGGACGCGTACGATTACGTTTGGATGGTTCGCCTGCTGCCGTCTCGATATCAAGACGTATCGAGACGCTTCGCGAAATTCGCCATGCGCTAGCGGCCCACGAGGGCGTTAGCCGTGTGTTTGCTGGGAGCGCCAAGTGCCCGGAGGTGCGCCTTTCCACCGCTTGAACGCGCTGATGAATCCGGCGGTGTTGGCAAAACCCAAACGTTCCGCGACAGCGTCAACGCTCAGTCCCGCCGTCGCAAGCAACTGCTCTGCCAGCGTTTCGCGGACCTCATCGACGAGCACGCGAAACGACGTTCCCTCCTCCTTGAGCCGGCGGCGTAAACTACGGGACGTGGTCGCGAGCTCCTTCGCGATCCGCTCCATGTTGGGCGCGCAACCCGACTCGTTTAGCAACAGGTGCCGCACGCGACCGGCGGTGCCTTCTCGGGCCTGACGTGCGGCGAGGAGCTCCTCGCATTGCGCCTCGGAGAGCTTTGCCGTGTGGATGCTGGCTTGCGGCATAGGCCGGTCGAGAAGCGAAACATCATACTCCATCGCGGTGCGCTTCGCGTTGAACACGGGCCGCACGCCGAGTAGCTCTTCGTAGCGCTCAACGTAGCTCGGTTCCTCGAAGCGAAGCTGTACTCCGATGAGGGGAGGAGCCTCCCCGAGTAGTTGGCCCCACATGTGGTGGACCGCCGAGAGGTCCCGTTCGACCAACGCGCGCCGTGCCGGGTCGGGGATTCCCTCATCGTCCAAAACCAGAAACATCCGTCCTCCGGCTTGCTCGAGCGCAAACCGCGAGAACGCGTACGTGAGATTGAGGTAGCGAAGACCGAGCTCGACCGCGTCACGTACTGTCGGGCTGCTCATCACCGCGTATCCCCAAATCCCATATGCCGTCACATGGTATCGGCTGCCGGACTCGAGACCGATCTCGGGCATGTCGGGCAAGGCTTTGACGATGTTGGTGACGAGGTCGAGCTCCTGTCGGCCGGTGATCTCGGCGCCGGGGTCGTCGAGTGATTCGCGGTCGATGCCGGTTCCCTTCAGACACACCTCGAGCGGCACGCCGTGTTCCGCGGCCCGCTGGGTCATCAACCTCGCGCTGTAGATTCCCCGTCGATAGTCCCAGTGCATTTCTTCGCCTGAAACTAGCAGAATGGAGGTCGAGAGATCGCTCACACGACGATCCGCGTTTGGCCCGTAAAATTGGGTCAGTCAGACCATAGTCATTGACTATAGTCAATGTTGGTGCTATAGGGGGACGATGAAGGACGCCCCCGAAACCATTGTGATTTCCGAGTTCAAGGCCAAGTGCCTGGGGATCTTGCGGCGTGTCCAGAAGACAGGTCGTCCCGTCGTGGTCACGCGAAGGGGTGAGCGCGTCGCCGAAATTCATCCGCCGTCGCCCGTCGAGCCCGACGCCGACTGGCTCGGGTCTTTCGAGGGGCGGGGGCGAATCACCGGCGACCTTGTGGAACCGATCGCGGCTGAGGACTGGGAGGCCCTTCGGTGAACGGCGAGTATCTGCTCGACACGCACGTTTGGCTATGGGGCTTGGTCGACCCCAGCCGGCTTCGAAAGAAGACCCGCGATCTGCTCGCCTCGGCGAGCTCGACCCTTTGGCTTTCCCCGATTTCGGTCTGGGAGACGAGCCTGCTCGTCGAGCGCGGGCGCCTCGAGCTCGACACCGACGCGCGCGCCTGGATTCAAGACGCGATTGCGTCGAGCGGCGTTGGCGAAGCTCCGCTCAACCACGAAGTTGCACTGCAGTCGCGCGAGCTCACGGTGGGGCACGACGACCCAGCAGACCGCTTCATCGCAGCCACCGCAAGCGTCTATCAACTAGCCCTCATCACAGCCGACGAACGCCTCCTGCGTGGAAAGGGCTACGAGAAGATCCGAGCATAAGGAGTTGGCGATCTAGGTCGACCCCGTCACCGGAAGCTGGGCATGGGCCTCTTCATTCATCCAGACCGGCCAGAAGATGAGCGCAGCTAGAAAGGCGCTAAGGTTCTGTTCTGACCGATCCGGCGTGGGACGGAGCCGGTTTCGCGTGTAGGGTGGCGCCCGACATCCGCGTCTCGCTAACTTGGAACCCATGGGGGGTCTCATGGGTAACCAGAACAATCGAACCGCGGGGTCGCGGCCTGCAGCGTGGCTCGTAGGCGTTAGCTTGGTTTTTCTTGGCGCGACGGCCGGCTGCACGACGACGACGACGACGAGAACGACGACGACGACGAGGACGGTAGCGCAGGTCGATCCGTCGGGGACGCAAGGCAAAAAGCCGAAGCAAGACGCTAGCGGTAAGCATCGTCACGAGCATTGCCACATCAAAGGCAACGGCAAAAACGAAGTCTGCCACGATCATCCACACGACGACGGCACCCACCACTAGCACACGGCTGACTAGTTGTTCTCAGCGCCCTGGCAGATCCAGATCCTGACCTTTCTTGAGCTGCCGAATCGAACGAATCGTAAGACCGATAGAAACCCAAATCCAAACCGAAGCGATCGCTCGATCGAGATTCGACATGAGGATGTGTGGGCTATGGCCGAGAATGATGTTGGGCATGTAGTAGGCCACGGTGCCTGCAATGTAGAGGCCGTTCAGGAATGCTTCGAAGATGGGACGAATCTTCGCCTGCCGAAGGTAGAGCACGGCCACGAGCAGTGCGAGCGGGGCCTCGACGAGAAGCTCGAACCAGTAGATGGTGTCGAGGACGACGCGGTCGGGATGATGCATCGGCATCTTGTGCACATCGTTGAGCGCCGCATACGCCTCGGTGAGGTTCGGCATCACCTGGAAGAGCCCGGACATGATGTCACATCCGGTGTGAAACCAGGTGGCGTTCAGAAGGAACCAAAGCGTGGCCATCTTGTCGGTCGCGCTGAACCCAGACTGGGTTTGCCACGTGCGCCGCGCGATCATGATTCCCGCCACGCTGAGAACAAAAAATGTCCAAAACACCGCAGAGCTCAGGCTCGCGACAAGGCGTGACGAGTCCCACGAAAATGGAAACGCCGAGTCGATCAGAGCAGGGTCATAGAGCCACCCGGTGACCGCCGTGGCGGCAAACAAGAGGACGGGCCAATAGACGTACAGCAAGCGCGAGATCCTATCCATCGAGTCCCCACGGGCCTGGGCAGCCGGTCAGAAGCTCAGCGTCGCAGCGCCCTGCTTGACCACTTCGAGCATCGCAGGGGCTCCGGCGACGGTCACTCCCTCGATGAGATCATCCTCGGAGTAGCCTCGAACCTTCGCACATGGGGGACACACCAGGACGTTGCCGCCATTCGACATCAGGTTCCCGATCATGTCCTTCAACGTGGGATCGAGCGGGTTCAGGTGGGCTACGTCCGCCGCGCCCTTGCGCACCCAGTCGACTCCTGATGCGGCGAGAAACACCGTGACCTCGAGATCGGAGGCAATGCCAGCATTGGCGATGCTCCAGGCGACAGACGAGCGCTCATCATCGAGCCCGCGCGTGATCAGGACTACCAGCTTCTTCGTTTCTTCCATGAGTGACCTCCGCTATTCCGAAGGGTCGGGATGATACTTACGAGCTGCTTCAGAGTCTACAGTGACTGCAGCACGACCAACGCCGAAGGGTCATCCCTTCGGCCTTGACTCAGGAGAGCTCCGTTGATGGAATGACCGCGTGCAAGAGCGATGGGATGCCGGTGAAATGGGGTGCGGACAGCTGGTCTTCGAGCTCCGTCGCCGCATGAATGAAATGAAGCCCGGAGACACGCTCGAGGTGATCGCGCACAGCCCTGGTGCTCCTGCCGACCTACCCGCCTGGTGTCGCATGACCGGAAATACGTTAGTCTCAGCGGATCATCCCGTTTACGTAATCCGGCGCAAAGAGGATTGAAGTCAGGGACCGCGGCCTAGCCTTCAGCCATTTCGCGGGTGAGATCGAGGACCCCGCTGACCACGATGTGCGCGCCCGATCCGACGCCGAGCGTCCAGTAGCGCCTAAACCACTTACGGGCTTGTTCGTCCGTCGTTGCGGTGCGCATGACACCCGACAAGAGCGTTCGCTGCTCGTCGAGAGCACGAACCGACAAGGAGTACACGGTCTTTGCGTAGCCGGGCTCAGCAAAGTCGTGGAAGCTTTCAGGCGCGACTTGCGCATAGTCGATGATCGGTCGCCAGAATTTTCCAACCAGGCCTAGCGCGATCTCATCACGAGGCCGCTCGCCGAGCAGCACCCAGCCGCCCTCGCCAAGAGGAACCTTTGTCGTGTCGTGCAATCGCAGTTGCTTGGGAGGTTGCTGGGGCGATTCGCCATGCAAAAGGTGGCTGCCGAGCTCGGGCAAGGCGCGGAGTGCGCCCAAAAAGCCGACCATGGGTCGCGTTCGACCTACCTCGATCAAGTCCACCTGCATCAGAGCGTCCCAAGTCGTCGCGACGTCTGCTTGGACGACTGTTGCGACGGCATCTGAAACGTCATAGGCGGGAAGGAATTCGTCGACGAGCACCTTCCCCCACTATGTCACCTGGGACCGCAGAGAACACATTCCTGGTTAGGAAAAGATGCGCAGCGCGACGGCGATCTGTGCGCCGAAGCCCGCTAGGAACGCCAGAGTTCGAATTCCCGGAAGACCAAAAGCTCCTGCCGGGAAGTGAACGAGGCGTGCCCAGAAATACACCTGGGATGCTGCGAGGATGCCGGGCTCGTCGCCCTTCCCCATCGCAAAAGCCACGAGGACCAGCGTTGCGAAGACCACGAGATTCTCGACGCCGTTATAGTGAGCTCGCTTGGCGCGACGTGCCCACAAGGACTGCTTTGCCTCGTCCTCGGGGTCGACCGGTTTTAGTGCGCCGAGCACGCCCAATGCGACCATTCGTTCTAGGACGTACGGAACCCAGAACACGGCCGTCATTAGTGCGGTGGCTGCAAGCCATTCGAGTGCGCTCATCGGATCCTCCAATTCAAAATACGCGTAACGTTAGCCCTTGTACCGCCGAAAAGAAGAATTCGTTACGCCTCGGGGTCGCTCTCGGTCGGATTTCGGCGGTAATCCGCAACGCAAAGGCAGCCTCGATCCCGCGGTGCCGATCATCGCAGTCCTGCTGCTAGTTCGGTTAGATAGCGTTCCCTGAGCGAGTCCCGTTTGCCCGCCATCGCGACCTTGTTCACAAACAATCTGATCCGGTCGGCCGTGTCCAGCGCATCGCTGGTCGCGATCAGCCGTGCAATACGACCGGAGGAAGCTAGTTCACCTCGTTCGCAGTAGTGCCGCAGCATCATCATCAGGATCTCCAGCATCAGCTCGATCTTGGCTTCGCCGCGATTGCGAATGACCTTCATACCCAGGGGACTGATTGCCGAATATCGGAAGTCGAGTTGAGCTAATGTCCCATTGGACCCATCGTCGATCAGCTCGATCTTGTACAAGGAGTCGGAGGCCACGTTTTTGAGCGCATAGTGGACCCGGTGTTGCTCGGGCTCGTGGAGTACCGCAGTCCAGGTTGTCTTCCCCCAGGCCTTGCCGATGAGAAAAGGTGCCGAGGAATACTCGTCGAACACCGTGCCCTGCTCCACCCGTTCATTCGGGCAGTGCACGAGATCGCACTTCCAACCAGGAATCCACTTGTACTCTTCGACTGGACAGGCGAGCGGGAAGACCGCATCCACGGATGCACGAATCTGCATCTCGTAGTTGACTTGTATGGTATTGGAAGCTTGCATTCAGGGGATCCGCGCGAAATGTATCAGATTCAGTTCGCGCGAGCCCGCCTTGGGAAGGCCGGCACGCGAAGACCGATAGAAAGGAGACAGAACATGAGGCCAAACATAAACCTACCGCAGCGAGGGACGCCCAAGGGCACCGCAGCGGGCTTCGCCTACGCGATGTTTTGCTACGCCGCATTTCAGGCAACATTCGTCTATTTCATCCTGTTCCTCAACGGCGTGGTCGTGCCGAAAGGCATCGATGACGGTGTTGCGCGTTCCCTACCCATCGCCCTCGCCCTCAACCTTGGTCTCGTCGTCTTGTGGGGCCTGCAGCACTCGGTGATGGCGCGCAAGAGCTTCAAAGAGCGCTGGACGCGCATCGTGCCGGCCCACACCGAGCGAGCTACCTTCTGCCTAGCTTCGGTCGTGGCCCTCATGGTCGTGATGCTCGGCTGGACGCCTACGGCAGGCGCTGTGTGGGAAGTCGACTCCGCGCTCGTTCGCAACGCGATCATCGGCCTACAGGCGGCCGGCTGGATACTGCTGCTCGCGGCCAGCCACGAGATTGACCATTACGAGCTATTCGGACTCAAACAGCCCTTCTACGCCATGAAGGGCAAACCCATGCCTGAGCACCATTTCCAAACCAAGCGCATCTATCGGTTCGTGCGCCACCCCATTCAAACCGGCGTCTTCATCGGCATGTGGGCTGCCCCCACCATGTCGACCAGCCACTTCATGTTCGCCAGCTTGATGACGGTCTACATTCTGGTCGGACTCTACTTCGAAGAACGTGACCTCGTACGCCAGTTCGGGGATCGCTACCGCCGCTACCAACGAACAGTGCCTCGCCTCCTACCCTGGAGAGCGCCCGCACCTCCAACCGGGGTTCAGCAAGACGTGCAGCCTGTATCGGCGGATAGGGGATAAGAACGGCTCCGAAACCCTCTTCCCAGGCCCGAGTCAGCCGGTTTTCAGATCGCTTCGTTTTCGAGGTTGGTCCTCGGGCGGGCCTTGGCTGTAGTCGCCAAACGGTCCATCCCGCTTCGTGACGGCGGCCTTGACCCCCTGTTCCATCGCGAGATGAACGAACTCTCGGCCTTCCCGGGTGTTGCGCATCGCGCCGTCGAGGATCGGGCCGAGAATCTGCGTGCCCTGTAATCCCATGTTGTCGTACGCCTGATTGACGATCAGCTTCATCGAAATCAGCTGGGTGAGCGGAATCTTCGCGAGCTTTTGCGCCATCTCCTCGACTC
>CP070713.1:0-4391 GCA_020351445.1 Myxococcales bacterium | reverse complement strand
TGTTTCGCTCCGTGACCGCCATGCGAAACCCAGAGTTCATACAAAAGGCTCCGCGCTGAGAGATGTATCCGTAGCCAGCGCCGACGAGCAGCCCAGTGAGTGCCGCGAAGTACATCATCCCTCGCTCCCCACAGCGACATGCAAGCCGCGGGCGCGCCAATCCGCGATGCCCTCTTCGAAACGGGTCGCTTCAAAGCCGTTGCTTTGGAGGGTGTCCGTCGCGTCTAGCGCCATCACGCAATATGGGCCGCGACAGTACGCAACGATCTCGCGGTCGCTTGGAAGCTCGGCGAGCCGCTCTTCGAGCTGCTCGAGTGGAATCGAGACCGCACCGGGGATGTGCCCCGCGAGATACTCCTCGGCAGGCCGCACATCGAGGACCGTGACTTTGCCACTTCGTACTCTCTCCACGAGGAGGTCCCGGTCCACCGGTTCCATCGTGTTGCGCGCTTCGAGAAACTCCCGGGTGATCTCGTCGACCTCGAGAAGGCGCGACTCCGCCAACTTCCGCAACGTCAGAAAGAACGCGCACACCTCGGAGTCAGCGAGACGATATCGGACATAGACCCCCTCTCGTTCCGCCTCGACGAGCCGCGCGCCACGAAGCACCTGAAGATGGCGTGAGGTATTCGCGACGGACTGCCCCATCTGGCCGGCGAGCACCTCAACCGTACGCGGCCCCTGGCAGAGCAGATCCAAGATCTCGAGACGGGGCCCACTGCCCAACGACTTCCCGATCCGCGCGATCTGCTCGTAGATCGCGTCCTTAAACACACGAGGTTTCACAAGAAAAGCCCTTTCACATATTCAAGCTAATATTTGAATATGCAAAAGGGTCCGTCCTGTCAAGCGCTCCGGTGGCGCCGAGCTGGAGCTTGCTACCAGTGAATGCCGTGCATGATGTGCGCGAACGCTACAGCCTCGGGGCCGGCCTCTACATGCTTCTCCCCTTTGCTCCGCGGCGAATCGGGGAACAGGCGGAACCCGGTGTTGAGGATGCGGTCGACGAGCCTGGGCGCGATCGAGTAACTCACCTCGCCGAAGATGCCAAGGCGTGTTGCGACGCGCTTCTTTCGGTGGATGATGCCATCGACAATCATGTCGACCGCGTCGTCCGTTGATCGAAGGGGGAACGCCTCGTAGATCTTCGTCGGCGCGGTCATTGGGGTGCGCACCAACGGCATGTAGACGGTCGTGACGCTGATACCGTCTGTGACGACCTCGCTTGCGATCGAGCGGCTGAATGCATCGAGGGCGGCCTTGCTGGCCACGTACGCGCTGAACCGCGGCGCGTTGGTTTGAACACCGATGCTCGACACGTTGATGATCTGTCCATCCCTGCGCTCACGCATGGCCGGAAGGAGCCCTAGAATCAGCTTGAGCGAGCCGAAGTAGTTGAGCTGCATGGTGCGCTCGAAGTCGTGATAGCGATCGTACGAGTGCGACACGCCTCGACGGATCGAGCGCCCTGCATTGTTCACCAGTAGATCGACGTGGCCGTACTCATCGAGCACTTCGCGTACGAGCCGCTCCGCGTCCTCCGGGTCGGACAGGTCGCAGGTGTAGATGAGAGACTCGCCTCCGCGAAAGTCGATCTCCTGCTGGACGGCTTCGAGCTTCTCCCGCGAGCGTGCCACCAGCAGGACTTTGGCGCCTGCCTCGGCGAGGCGGATCGACAGGGCCTCGCCAATCCCGCTCGACGCGCCCGTGACCATGGCGATTTTCCCACCGATTCGGCCATGCAGGGTGCGATCCTGGAAGAGGTCGGGGTCCATGTGGCGCTCCCAGTAATCCCAGATCTTCCAGGCGTACTGCTCCAGAGGTGGGCACTCGATGTCGGTTCGGGCGAGGGCCTTTTCGGTTTCACGGGTGTCAAAGGAGGAGCGCCAATTGACATAGGGGAGAACCGACTCCGGAATGCCAATGTCCGCGAGGATTTCCCGACGCGCAGTCTTCACCGAGGGCATGGCACCGAGCAAGCCGACGAGGCCGGGGGGAATCAGCTTGAGGACACGCGGGTCGATGCGCGCATCGAACCGTGGCGCATGCGCGGCCTCACAGATGAGGTTGAGCGCGTCACCAAAGCTCTTTGGCTTTGGGTCGGTGAGGTGAAACGTATTGCTCGTCGTATCCTCGTTGTGCGCGATGGCGTCGATGGCCCGGGCCACATAGTCGACCGGCACGACGTGAAGCTCCGATCCTTCGAAACCGACCAGGGGGAACCAGCTGGGAAGCACTCGGCGCATCCGCTGGATCAATTTGAACGCGTAGTAGATGCCGTCGATCTTGTCGGCCTCGCCGTCGACCGAGGAGCCGACGACTGCGCCAGGGCGGTAGATCTTGTAGCGCGTCTGGCATTCGTCCCGAACGAGTTTCTCCGCGAGGAACTTGGTCTTGAAGTACGGATTCTTGTGCTTCTGACCCTCGTCAAACATGTCTTCCCGGAAGAAGCCGATGTAATCGCCAGCCACGGCCGTCGAGCTGGTGTAGTGGAGCGTCGCATCGAGCGCTTCGGCCAGCCGGCACGCGTTTCGCGTGCCGAGGACGTTGGCTCGCTGGCTCTCTTCCATTCCAGCGGTCATGTCGTAGAGCGCTGCGAGGTGGAACACGTGCACCACTTCGTCGCGAAGCTCGTCGACCTTGTCGGTGGGCAAGCCGCAGAGGGGCCTACTGATGTCGCCTGGGAGCACGACGAATTGCTTCTGCGCCGAAGGCCAGCGGTCCTCGATCAATTCGCGAAAATCCGCGACGCCGGGCGGATAGATGAGGCAGTAGATCGTCTTGCCTCGCTGGACGAGCGCGTCGATCAAATGCTTGCCGATGAAGCCGCTGGCTCCGGTCACGAGATACATGGCACCTCCTGGGGTAGGGACGCTCGACGATATCCGGGATGGGCCCTTTACGGCAACACGTGCAGCCACAAAACCATGGCTCACCGGCGTTGATGGGAGTACGGAAGACGCAAATGCACCCCGATCTCGCGCAGTACATCGACAGTGCTCTCCGGCATATCGATGAGATTCCCCGACGCCGAAAGCTTGCGCTCGAGGAGGTCGCGGCATTCGTCTCGTCGAAGCGCAGCGCAGGGGAAGCGACCGACCTGACCTTCATTTGTACACACAATTCCCGGCGGAGTCAGATGGGGCAGCTTTGGGCGGCGGCCGCTGCTGCGCACTTCGGCATCGACGAAGTGCACACGCATTCGGGTGGCACCGAGGCGACCGTGTTCAACCCGCGCGCTGTGGCTGCGTTGGAGAGAGCCGGTTTCGTCATCGAGAATCCAGATGGTGACAACCCCCACTACCTCGTGACGTTTGTGGAGGGGGGGCCGGTCCAGGAGTGCTTTTCCAAGACGTACGACGATCCCTTCAATCCTGCCGAGGGGTTTGCGGCCATCATGACTTGCTCCGAGGCAGACGCGGCGTGTCCGATCGTTGCTGGCGCGGCACTCCGCGTGCCGATTCGGTACGAAGACCCGAAGGTTGCTGACGGGACATCCGACGAAACGGCAGCCTACGACGAACGATGCCTGCAGATCGCAACCGAGATGCTGTATCTGTTCTCGCGGATCGCCTAGCGGACGACGACCGGGCTGGGCTCGGGCGGAGCGCCGAGGATGTCTCGATTCGACTTTGGCTGCCTTCCGTCGGCCTCCCGAATGCCGAATTCCTTGGCAAGCTCCGCGACGATCAGCACGTGGCCAGAGCGCTCCATGCGCTTGGGGTCGCGATGGAGCGCTTCGACGACGCGGCCGATGAGCTCCGGGCTCTCGGCGTTGGCGAGGAACTTTCCGTAAGGCCCCTTCATGGCGTCGGGGTGCTGAAAGAGGGGCTCATTTCGTTCGGTGCGAACGAAGCCGAGCCAGAGACTCATCGCTGCGACGTCGTGCTCCCGAAGGTCCACCGCCATGTCCATCGCCATTTTGTCGACTCCGGCTTTGCCTGCGCCATAGGCCGGGCCGTGCATGTAGCAACGCGCGCCGTAGCTCGACGTGCACACGATGAGGCCGCCGCCCGTGCGCACTAGCAGGGGAGCCGCGAAGTAGCTCGCGACGTAGTGCGATCGCTGACCGACGTCGAGAATGCGAAGTAGGTCTAGGGATTTCTCCCAAAAGGCGCCAGGCTTTGCGAGCTCTCGGGGGATGGTGGTCGCATTGTTGACCAAGATGTCGAGGCGTCGCTGTTCGGCGTCGACACGCTCGAACAGCTGGCGAACCTGCTCGTCGTCGGAGTGATCGCACGCGACGGCAATGCCCTTGCCGCCGGCCGCCGTGACCGCCTCTGCGGTTTCTTGCACCGTTCCACCAAGAGGATGGTCTTTGCCGCCTTCACTGCTTCGGCCGGTCACGTAGACCGTTGCGCCGGCTGCGCCGAGGGCGACGGCGATTCCTT